>NZ_JAPEPM010000002.1:0-2130588 GCF_026340105.1 Streptomyces sp. NBC_01433
CCCGCAGACACGACGCGCCGTCGCTACGCGACGGAACCCAGCCGCGCTCCGCGCGGCTGGGTGGTCAACTCCGTTGACCGGCGGTCAACTCCGTTGACCGTCAGCTCGGATCGCTCCGCGATCCGAGCTGACGGAATCCGCTTCGCGGATTCCTCAACGCGGCTGTTGGGTGGGGTGGTTGGGCTGCTGTCGGGTTTTGTTTTTCGGGGTGCTTATGTCGTCCGGGTGAAGGGGCTGTCTCCGGCCGCTGGGAGTCCGGGGTTTCTGCCTTGGCGGCTTCGGGTTGAACTGTGCACTCTATGGAAGCAAAAAACTATGGGATCTCCGGGACTTGGCCGGGCTCCTCTGTGGAGGGTTCATGGTCTGCCGTGATCCAATCGTCCTTGAGGATCTCCCTCATCAACTGGCTCTTCTCCTCGGACAGTTGGTGGAGATTTCGCCTGGTGCGCACCTTGCAGAGCCATGGGCCGATCATGACGCGCTCGCCGTCGGCTTCCATCCACTCCCGGGCACGGGGCGGGCGTCCCCGGCGCTCCACGAACAGGCGCAGGAGCTCGGCGGTCTGGTGGAAGGAACGGCGGGTCCGGGCCCTGGGCGTGGCGCTCGCGCTCTGTGCGGGAGACGGGACTTGACCGGGGGTCAGGCCGAGGTGGGTGAGGAGGGTGCGCCGGCCGTCCTCGAGCCGGGTCCAGGTGGTGAACTGACGGTGCAGCCAGCTGCCGGCCTTCACGCCCTCGATCACCAGGTCCCGGTGCAGGGTGGCAGGGGCGTGGCCGGCTTCGATGTGGCGGCGCAGCAGGTGGTATTTGCGGTGCCAGTCCGGGCCGTGAGGGAGCGTCCAGTGGGCGTCGAGGGCTGTGAGTTGGGTTTCGCGTGTGGGGTCGAGGTTGTTCTTGCGGGCGAGGGTGCGTTGGTCGGCGAGGAATTGGCCGCCTGGTTCGGTGGTGGGGATCGCGAGGTGGCCGTGGGCGGTGTGGAAGGCTTCGGCGGTGGCCATGTGGCCCTGCCAGGCGGCTTCGTGAGCGTCCCAGGTCATGCCCAGGTCTTCGAGTTCGGTGATCCATTGGGCGGTGAGCGTGCCTTGGTGGTAGGCGGTGCGCTGTCCGTCGATGAATGAGCCGAGGCGGTAGCCGTAGGCGTCTTCGTAGGAGGTCGGGATATGCAGGTGGCCGTGCTCGGCCTGGTAGCGGGTGGCGGCTGCGAGGCCGGCCCGGCGTGGCGCGGACAGGGCGGCGCCGGCTGCGGGCCAGGCGATCAGGTCCATCGCTTGGGCGATGCGGTCGGTGTCGAGGGTGAAGTCGAAGCGGAAGCGGCGAGCGAGCAGCTGGTGGGTATCGGTCGCCAGGCGGCGCCTGGTGTTCCCGCGCGGCGCGCGGGCGGCGATCGACTGGTCATGATGCCGGAGCGCCGCGGTGACCAGCCACAGGGCTTCGTAGGGGGTGGAGAGGAGGTCGGTGGGGTCGGCGTCGGGCCGGGTGTAGGCGGGGATGACCAGGCTCGCTGTTTTATGGTCGGTGGTGGGGGGTTTACGCAGGGCACGGCCCAGGGCCTGGACGATACGGCGCACACTCGCGGTACGGTCCGCGAACACGATCGCGTCCACGCCGGGCAGGTCAACACCCTCGCCCAGGACCTGCGCGTTAGTGAGCACGCCCCGGTCGGCGTTGGTGAAACGGGTCAGAATGGCGTGGCGCTGGTCAGGGGTATGAGTACCGTTGATCGACTGCACACTCACATCAGCAGCCCAGACAGGGCATCGGCCCGCAGGAACGGTACACAAGGTATGGACGTCGTGAGCTGCGGCGCCACAAAGATTGTGACCTGCACGGATCTCGGCCGCGGTCTGCGCCGAGTGGTCACGCACGACACCGAACAGCGACCCGGCACTCGCCCTGTACCAGGATACGGGAAGCCTCCTGATCACCGGACGACGAACTGCTGAGCCTCTTGCGTGCTCCCGGCTACCCGACCGATTGGAGCTGACCCGGGCGCGAGGCTACGCCCGGTCGGCGCTGCGGCTTTGGCGCCGAATCCCTACCGGCGCTCCCGTCGGACCAGGAGGCCCTGCCTTCATGCCCCGGTCCCGGCCTCAGACCTGGCCGTGGCCCCCGTCCCGGCCTCGGCCCCGGGAAAGACACGCAACACGGAACCCCCGATCCCCGGGCGAACTTCGCGATACCACAACGGCCTCTCACGTCTCATGCGTCTCGATGCTCAGCCGGGGCAGCAGAACGCGGAAGCAGCACCCTTCCTCGGGCTCCGACCGCAGTTCGATGCGGCCTCCATGCGCGCTGACGAGTGCGTGAACGATGGCGAGGCCGAGTCCTGAGCCCCCGCCCGCCGTGCGGCTGCGCGAGTTGTCCGCACGGTAGAAGCGTTCGAAGACCCGCTCCTGCTCATCAGCCGTCAGACCGGGGCCCGTGTCCTCGATCTCGATCACGGCGTGACCGTCCAGCGAGCCGACCCCGACACGGATGCCGCTGCCGGACGGGGTGTGGTTCACCGCGTTTCCGACCAGGTTGCTGACCACCTGCCGCAGTCGCGCCTCGTCCGCCAAGGCGGGTGCCGAGGTGGCCTTACCGGCGTTCGGGCCGGTCAGTGCGACGGACCGGGTGGGATCCATGGCGTGGATGTCGTGCAGGGCGTCGACCGCAAGAGTGCGCAGGTCCATGGGCGCGAGCTCCAGCGGGTACTGATCCGGCGCGGCGGCCCCCCGCCGGGCGAGGTACGCACTCTCGTCGAGCCTCGCGAGCAGCAGCATGTCCTCGACGAGTCGGCCCAGGCGCTCGGACTCCCGGGCGATGCGTTCCATCGTCTCGTCAACGTTCCGGCGCGTCGGCAGTGCACCCATACGGTAAAGGTCCGTATATCCCTTGATGCCGACCAGGGGGGTGCGCATCTCGTGACTGGCGTCGGCAACGAAGCGGCGCATTCGCGCCTCGGCCTCCTCCCTGGCCTGGAAGGCCGTCTCGATCTGCACGAGCATCCCATTGAGCGACGTGGTGAGTCGGCCCGTTTCGGTTCGCGACCCGGCCAGTGTCGGCACACGGCGGGAGAAGTCGCCGTGAGCGATCGCCGCCGCGGTCTCCTCAATACGGGTCAGCGGGCGCAGGCTCGAGCGCAGGGCCAGCCAGCCGGCCGACGTGAGGAGGCAGAGCAGGACGCTGCCCACGGTGGCGGATATCGTGCGGATCTCGCTCACCGTGTCGTCGACCTGGGAGAGGGACGCCGCCACGATCACGTTGTCCGGCTGGGTGGCGACATCGGCCGGGGCGCTGGTGCCCAAGATGTAGGGCACGGCCATGACCCTCCATCGCCCCGGCCCGTTCCGGGAGTCGACGGTGAACGGATCGCCCTTCCGCGCGTCGACGGCGTGCACGTCGAGGGCGGGCAGGTCCGGCCCGTCCCCCGGCGGAAGCTTCTCCGGTAGTGGTATCCGGTTGAGGACCGTGCCCTGATCGTCCGCGTAGAAGACCACAGGGTTACTGAAGTGGCTCCGCGAGGGAAATCGCTCGGCGCCCTGTGAGACTTCCAGCGCGGCGACGGGCAGCCGGGCACAGATCTGCGTGGTGACCTTGAGGCGGGTGTCAGCCTGCTCCATCAGGTACCCGCTCAGCGCACTGCTCACGAAGAACGCGTTGGTCACCAGACCGACGGCGAGCAGCGTCGCGGCCAGGAACAGCAGACGCGCGCGCAGGGAGTACCGGTTCACCGCCCGCCGGATCCGCGACGCCACCCTGCGCACCATCACGTGCGCGGGCCGCGCATCACATATCCGATCCCGTGGACGGTGTGGATGAGTTTCGGCCCGCCGTTTTCGATCTTGCGCCGTAGATAACTGATGTAGCTGTCCACAATGCTGGGATCGCCACCGAAGTCGTATCGCCAGACGTGTTCGAGGATCTGCGACTTGGACACGGTGCTGCCGGGGTTCGAGAGAAGGAAGTGCAGCAGTCGGAATTCGGTGGGCGAAAGGCGGACGGGCACGCCTCCCCTGGTCACCTGATGCCCCTCGGGGTCGAGCTCGAGGTCGGCCATCTTCAAGGTCGAGTAGGGGTTTCCCATGGTCCTGCGCAGAATCGCCTGTATTCGGGCGATCAGCTCTTCGAGGTCGAACGGCTTGGTTACGTAGTCGTCTCCCCCGAGCAGAAGTCCGTTGACCTTGTCCTGTGTCGCTTCGCGGGCGGTGAGGAAGACCACGGGAATGGGGCCCAGCCGGTCGGTCATGGCCACGTTCGGCTGCTCACGGAGGCGTCGGATCACTTCGAAGCCGTCCATGTCGGGGAGCATGACGTCCAGCAGAACCAGGTCCGGCGGGTGCTGTGCCGCCCTCTCCAGGGCCTGTTCGCCGGTGGCAGCCGTGTCCACCGTGAAACCGGCGTAGCGCAGTGCGGTCGGCAGCAGTTCCCGGACGGTCTGCTCGTCGTCGACGACGAGCAGATTTCCGCTGGCCGTCGGAAAGGGAGTGGTCATCGTCGGCATCCTGGACAGTCGGTCGCCTTATGGCGCGTTCACGAGTTCTCGGCCGCAGCCGCGGGCCGTGCGCGCTCCGCCGGCGCGGACTGGCTCCGACCGGGGCCGGGGCGGCGCTTCACGATGGGAGTCGTGACGGGTCGCCGCATGCGCAGCAGGCGATGGAGATGGCTTCCACCGTAGCCTGCAGCGCCGCCGAGCAGACCTCCGGTGAGACAGGCCAGAAGCCAGTCCCCGCTCAGGTCGGCCGTGGCGCCCCCCATCTGCATGCCCATGATACTGATGCCGAATCCACCGGAAGCCGTGGTGAGCCAGGACACAAGGACCGTGCACACAGACGTGATGACGCCGATGCGCACCGCGATCTGCAGGTGGAAACCGAGAAGTGCGTTAGCGGCCTCACGCGGGATGGGGCGGGGGGTACGGGCCGTGGCCACATAGCCGCAGACGAGCAGCGTGGACATCAGCAGGGCCAGCCCGACGGCCCACAGGGGAATCCCCGCGACGGCGATGTCCATCACTTTCTTGGCGCGGGGAGCCGACTCCGGGGCCGCGGCGGCCTGGCCTGTGAGCATGCCCCCGAGACCGCCGTTGCCCTGTTGGCGCTCCATGGTCCCCAGCCAGGCGAAGCCCTGACCCGAGGTGAGGAGGATCGTCAGGAGATTGGGCGTCAGGAGCAGCAGCCCCCCGATGGCCTTCCCGGCCGCGCCCGGCAGATCGCGACCGCTCAGCGCCACGGCGGCCAGGGCTGCGGACAGCAGCAACGGGACGAGGGCCAGCGCCAGGTAGACGTCGGCGACCGCAGAGGTCACCGGGTTCCACTTGAGCCGATGGGAAGACGTCGCGAGACCACGGGGCAGGGTGGTACGGCGGGCGACGACACAGCCGATCAGCAGGACGACGAGCGCCCAGGTGATTCCCTGGACCGCGACGGCTCCGGCATCCACGTCGACGGCGACGTCCTTCATCACATCGCTGAGTCCACGGCCCCCGGTGCGACTGCCTCCCTTCCCCTTGCCGATCTTCGAGGTGACCGACTCCGGCAACCGCAGCCTTCCGGATGCCTGGGAGGCGACCGCGGCGAACAGCGTCACCGCGGCGAGGGCCGCCCCTCCGAAGCGAACGCCGAGCATGGGCCCGGTCGGCCGTGCCCGCCGCCCGAGCGGCCGGTAGAAGAGCGTGGCGAGCACCACGGAGCCGATGAGCGTGAGCGACAGCGGCATCAGGTCCATGCCTCCTGTCACCTCCAGACTCATGCCACCGCCCCCTCCCGTGCCTCCGAGGAGTCCACCCAGCCCACCACCAGCGGCTTCGTCGCCCACGGCCGGCGTGCCACCCGCCGACGACAGCGTCAGCGAGCCGCCGACCGCCATGGCGAGGACCAGTGGCACCAGCTGAGTCAGCGGGCCGATCGATTCGGCGTGCAGACTCCGCAGAGCCGTGTAGCCCACAAGCGCCATCACCGTGACGGCGACGATCAGGGAACCCGCCCCTTCCAGAAAGTGACGGGTGACCGTTGCCGGGCCTTTCAGCACGGATTTCCGTGAGGTGTTCTTCTTCGACAGGATGGACATAGGGATTCCTTCTCCGTATTCGACCGTCAGGAATGGGTGCTGCGCACACGCGCGGCGAGCTCTTCGCGCTCCTCTTCGACCCGCAGGCCGTCCCCTTCGACATCCAGCTGGGGAAGGACGGAGTCGAGCCGGCGGGGAAGCCACCACGCCTTGTCGCCCATGAGCGCCAGTACGGCCGGAACAAGGGTCATCCGCACAATGAAGGCGTCGATGAACACCGCGACGGCAAGGCCGAAACCGATGGTCTTGACCATCTGCTCGTCCGCACCCATGAATCCGGCGAACACGGCCATCATGATCAGGGCCGCGGCCGTCACCACGCGGGCGCTGTGCCGGAATCCGGCGGTGATCGCGTCGTGGGCGGTCCGCCCGTTGACGTACGCCTCGCGGATGCGGGTGACCAGGAACACCTCGTAGTCCATGGCGAGGCCGAAGACGATTCCGACCATGAAGATCGGCATCATCGACATCACGGGCCCCGGGTCGGTGACGCCCAGCAACGAGGAGAGCCAGCCCCACTGGAAGACCGCGACGACGGCGCCCAGCGAGGCGGCGACAGAAAGCAGGAATCCCAGGGCGGCCTTCAGCGGCACGGCGAGGGAGCGGAAGACCAGGATGAGCAGGAGGAAGGCGAGTCCGACGACGAGGGCGAGGTAGGGCAGGAGGGCGTCGTTCAGCTTCTGCGACACGTCGACGTTCATCGCCGTGCTTCCGGACACCATCAGCCGGCCGCCGCCGTCGTTCATGACGTCGCCGCCCGCATCCCGGATGGCGTGGACCACGGCTTCCGTCTCGGCGCTTCCGGGACGTGATGCGGGGATGACGGTGATCATGGCCGTGTCGCCGGCGTTGTTGAAGCGGGGCGGGCTGACGGTGGCGACTCCGTCGATGTCCTTCATGACGGTGGTGAGTTCACCCACGGCCTGCTTCGGGTCGTCGCTTCCCTGTGTGTCGGCGATCGCGAGGAGCGGTCCGTTGAAGCCGGGGCCGAAGTTCTCCGAGATGAGGTCGTACGCCTTGCGCTGCGTGCTGGTCACCGGCTGGGAGCCCTCGTCCGGCAGCCCCAGCTGCATGGACGCCGCCGGGACGGCCAGCATGCACAGCACGGACGCACCGGCCACCAGCACGGCCACGGGCCGGCGGGTCACGAACGACGCCCAGCGGCCTCCCACGTTCGATGCCCGGCGTGTGCGGGAGCCGTCCGTGGACTCGGGGTCCTCCGGCTTGTTCCGCGTCCTCGGTGCCTTGATGCGGCCGCCGGCCACACCCAGGAGCGCGGGGACGAGGGTCAGCGCGACGAGTACGGCCAGGACGACGGTGCCCGCCGCCGCGACGCCCATCTTCGTGAGCAGCGGGATGTCGACCACGGCCAGGCCCGCGAGCGCGATCACCACGGTCAGACCGGCGAAGATCACCGTCGAGCCCGCCGTACCGAGCGCCCGCCCGGCCGCGTCCTCCGGCAGCCGCCCGTCGGCCAGCTCGCTGCGGTAGCGCGACACGATGAAGAGGGCGTAGTCGATACCCACGGCCAGGCCCAGCATCATGGCCAGCACCGACGTGGTGGAGTCCAGTTCGAACGTCGATGCCAGGGCGGTGATGGAGCACACGCCGATGCCCACGCCCATGAGCGCGGTGATCAGCGGCAGCCCGGCGGCGAGCAGCGACCCCAGGGTGAGCAGCAGGACGACGGCCGCGACGCCGAGTCCGATGACCTCGGCCGCGTGGGATCCCCGCTCTCCCTTGAGGGCGGTGCCCCCGGCCTCGACCGTCATGCCCGAACGGGAGGCTTTCGCCATCGTGTCGCTGAGGGCCCGGCGGGACTGTTCGGAGAGTTCCGCGCCCGAGACCTCGTAGGTCACCTGGGCGTACGCGGCCGACTCGTCGGCGCTGACCGCCTTGACCTCGAACGGATCGGCCACCTGGGCCACTTCGGGTCCGGCAGCGAGTTCGTCGACGGTGTCTGCGACCACGTCGCGCAGGGCCGGGTCAGTGATTCTGCTGCCTTCCGGCGCCTTGAAGACCACCCGTGCCGCGGCACCGTCGGCCCGCTGCCCTTCGAACCGGCGGTCGATCAGGTCGTAAGCCCGCTGGGACTCGGTGCCGGGCATGGCGAAGGACGTGGGCCCGGCGGCGGGGGCCTGGGCAGCGGCTGCACCGCCCAGCGTGAGCAGTGAGATCCACAGCAGGACCACGAGATAGCGACGCCGGTGAGCGAACCGGCCGAGTTTGCAGAGAAGGGCTGCCACGTGTGGCTCCTGGGAGGGGATCGGCTTGCGGGAGACCGCAGAGCGGTCGGCCTTGACGGGGCATTCGCGCGGCATCCGTACACAGGGGTCCGGCGAACGTCACACGTTCGGGAGGGCGAACGTGATGTTCGCCCGTGCCGTCGTCCGTCGGCGTGGCTGCACTCTCCCAACCGGACTTCGCAGCTTTCGGAGAGTTCCTGGGGGTTTCCTGGGTATCCGGCCTCGCTGCTGTCATGGAAGCGACCGGATTGCCCCGTTCTCCTCCCTCGTGCAGGCCGAGGATTCCCAGAGAACGCACAGAGGGGGGCCTCCGAAAATGAATGCGCGATCGTCGCCGTGGTCAAGCTGGTACCCGGTAACGGCAGTTACTCGGGAACGGACGGAGGTCACTGCACATGGCCGGCCCCGTCGAGCTGCCTCACCGCTTCATGCTCTCGCCCTGTCTTCCCTACCTCCCGGGCAGCGCCGATCCCGCGTCCCGCCCGGCATAAGGAGCGAACCATGCCCAAGCCTGAACAGAACTTGTCGCGCCGAGCGTTCGGCGGCGCGGTCGGAGCAGGGGCCGCCGCCGCGGTGGCGGGTCTGCCCGCCTCGGGGGCCCATGCGGCGTCGGCCGCCTCTGGGGCCACCGAGGAACGGTCTTTCCAGGCCGCCACGGACCGAAGGGCCAAGAGGCCGAACCTGCTCTACGTACTCGCCGACGATCTCGGTTGGGCCGATCTCGCCTGCTACGGGTCGCCGCACATCAGGACCCCGAACCTCGATCGACTCGCCGCGCAGGGTGTGCGGTTCACCGATGGCTACGCGGGGTCCTCGACCTGCTCACCCACCCGGCTCAGCCTCTACACCGGCCGCTATCCGGGACGCACGGAGGCCGGGTTGGAGGAGCCGATCATCGAGAAGTCCACCGTCGGTCTCGAACCCACCCATCCCACACTGGCCTCGCTCCTGGGCGGAGCCGGGTACACGACGGCGATGATCGGCAAGTGGCACTGCGGCTTCCTGCCGGACTACTCCCCCACCAGGTCGGGCTGGGACGAGTTCTTCGGGAACTTCGGCGGCGCCCTGGAGTACTACTCGAAGCTCACCAGCGACAGGAACTACGACCTGTACGAAGGCGAGACGCCCTACAAGGACTTGCGCTACTACACACGGGTCCTCACCGAGCGGGCGAGCGAGTTCATCGAGCGCGACCACGACAAGCCGTGGCTGCTCAACCTCAACTTCACCACCGCACACTGGCCCTGGATCGCCGAGGGCGACACTGGGGAGGCCAAGCGGCTGGAGAAGCTCGTCCTCGAACTACCGCTCGAACAGGCCCAACTCGCCCTCGCGCATCTGGACGGCGGATCCCTGGACACGTACCGGGAGATGGTCGAGGGCTTTGACCGTTCCGTCGGCGAGATCATGCGAGTCCTCAAACGATCAGGGCAGGAACGCGACACCCTTGTCGTCTTCTCCAGCGACAACGGCGGGGAGCGTTACTCGAACAGCTGGCCGCTGACCGGCGGCAAGTACGCGCTGCTCGAAGGCGGAATACGGGTGCCGACCATCATGCGGTGGCCCGCCCGCGTCGACGGCCGCCAAGTCAGTCACGTACCCGTGTTCACTCCGGACTGGACTGCTACCTTCCTCGACGTTGCCGGGGCCCGCCTCGACCCGGCCACCCCGCTGGACGGCGTGAGCCTCACCGGTTACCTGTTGCGCGGCGAGAAGGGGCCCGAGCGGGACCTCTTCTGGCGCACCCGCGAGGAGCGGGCCTTGCGCCGCGGCAAGTGGAAGTACCACCGCGCGGCCAATTCCAGGTTCCCGAACAAGAACGGCAAGGACACGCTCTACGATGTGGAGCAGGACCAGCGGGAGTGCGCCGACCGGTCAGCACACGAACCGCAACTGGTGGCCGAGCTCAAGGCAGCCTGGGAGAAGATCGACGCCGGCCTGCTGCCCTATCCGGCATAGGGATGCGGCAGCGGGCGCCATGAGTATCGCTCCACCACCCGCAGGTGGCCTCCGCCTCACCGCTCCCTGGCGCAGCGGAGATCCGCGTGGCCGCGCGTACTGTCCGGCGTGATGACGGTGCGGGCAGCCACGCGGCCCCGGTTGCCCGGGGTCGGCACGCCTTGCGCGGTGCCTCGCCCTCACAGGGGGACATCCACCCCGCACGAGACCACCTTGCGTCGCAGTCGATGAGCGCCGGCGCTCTGGTGTCGGCCCTGGGGCAGCTGGCTGACACGGCGGCTGCACCGGCGCCATAACAGCGGCAGTGCGCCACGAGCAGTTGCGGTCCATCACGACAGCGAGACGCTGCCGGGCATGGCCCAGCGAGCCGACGTCCTTTCGGGCTTCGGCTAGAGCGTGTCTCTTTGATCGCTTGGTCAGTTGATTGGGCGTGTCCGTCCGGGACGGCACCGGGGGCGGGACGGGCAGGCGCATGCCGAACGGGCGGGGCTATTTCCGGCCCCGCCGGATCCAGTGCGCGCGGCGCTGGTACCTGGCCACCGGGGGCGGCGGGGCCACGGGGGGCGGGGCAGGGGCGTCCGGGCCATCCGCTCCACCCGGCGGCACACGGGGAGCATCCGCCGGCGGGCGGAGCCCTTCCGGGGAGTAGTCGGTTCTCGCGATGCTGTCCACCAACTGCGACTCGGTGAAGTTCTCGGAGCCGGGCACATGCGGGACGAAACCGATCAGGACCCCCTCACCGACGATCTCCGCGTCGAGCCCAGCGGCTCCGTCAACGTCCCAGAGCGCCTCGATGCCCTGATCGAGGACCACACGGATACCGAATTCATAGACACCCGCCTGGACAAGGTGGGCCATCACCCTGCGTTCACGGAGCGCCGACACAATGCGCTCGGCACGTTCCGAATCCATCGCAACCGCACCTCCTCGTCTCGGCGTGCCGCTGATCCGGGCGCGTCACCACACGGCGGGAGCGCGGACCGTGCGGCCGGACGCCCGCGATCGCCCTCCTCTCCACCGTAACCCCGTCGGCCAGCCGCGACTCGGCGGCGTCCGGACCGGCCCAAGGGCCCGGCGACAGGGCTCAGCGGCTCGTGGTTACCTCTGCACGAGAGGTAATAGGCGATCACCGGCCTCAAACCACCACCCCGCCGCAGGCGCCTGGACGCAGCTGCGGCCCGTGCCGCCGACGGCGACCACGAGTACCCGCTGATGCCGGTCCGCCTCCAGGGCCGGTCCCGGCACATCGATGCTTTCGCCTTCCGGGTCGACGACCTCGGCGACGAACGACTCCACGATGTTCTCGCTGCCGAAGTCCGCGTCGTCGTCGTGGCCGTAGTTGTCCACCAGGCGGGCGACAGGGGCGGAAACCGTACGTCGCCGTCAGCTCGACCTGGCTGTATCTCGCCACGGTCATCGACATCTGCTCGAGGCGCGTGATCGGCTGGTCGATCGCGGATCACATGCGCACCTCGCTGGTCACCGACGCGATCGAGATGGCCGTGGCCGCCTGCGGCGGCCAGGTCCGCGACGTCGTCTTTCACACGGACAGGGGCGCGCTATTTGGATCGGCCGCCTTCGCCGAGGTCTGCCGTCGGCACGGCATCCGCCGCAGCATGGGCCGCGTCGGTTCAAATGATGACAACGCCCTCGCCGTGAAACCCGGTGTCCACCCCCGGGGATCAACTTCAGCAAGGGCCTGATCCTCAACGGCCCACACAACTGATCCGGTTGATCCGGTTCCGCACCGGCATGCCAGCCTACGGCGGTACAGAGCGTGGTGTCCGCCGCGGAGGGTGCAGAGCGTCCGATCCCAGCGGGGGCAGCCGTCGTGGAGGAAATCCCCTGCATCTGAGGGGTTGATGGCGCTCTTCCAAGCCCTCGGCCCCTGTGGCTGGCCCTGATCCGAGGCGAGGTGGAAGGTGTCGCAGTCGGAGCCGGGCGGCATTGCCCGGCGCAGTGAGGGAGAGTTTCTTGAACGTCACGACAACAAACGCGCCGGTGGACCGGCGGGTGATGACACTCGTGATGGCCTGCGTGGGTGTGTTCGTCGCCTATCTGCCGGTGACCACGGTCTCCGTGAGTCTGCCGGCCATCCAGCGGGCGCTGAACGCGTCGACGTCCGAGCTGTCGTGGGTGTCCTCGGCGTTTGTGCTGCCGGTGGCCGCGCTGATCCTGGCCTCCGGGGTCTTCGGCGATGTCCACGGCCGCAAAAGGGTGTTCCAGGCGGGCCTGGCCTTCTGTGCGCTGGGGGCGGCCGTGTCGCTGTCCGCACAGTCGGTTCAGAGCGTATGGGTGGGGCAGGCGCTGTCGGGCGTGGGTTCGGCCGCGCTGCTGCCGATGACACTGGCGCTGATCAGCCACGCGGTCCCAGACCCGGAGGAACGCGGGAAGTTCATCGGCCTGTGGGCGACGTCCCTGATGGCGGCACTCGCGGTCGGCCCGCTGATCGCCGGATTGATCCTGGACCATTTCGCCTGGCGGTGGATCTTCCTGCCGACCGTCCCGGTGGCCCTCCTGGTGATGGCCCTGTCGGTCCCGCTGCTGAGCGACTCCCGCGCTCCCGGCTCTCGCCGCCTGGACTGGCCCGGCCAGATCACCGCCGCCCTCGCCGTCACCGCGCTCGTGTACGGCGTCATCGAAGGCGGAGCCGGTTCCTTCACAGACGCCCGGGTGATGGTGGCTCTGTCGGTGGCGGCAGCCGGCTTGGTGGCGTTCCTCCTGGTGGAGGGACGCAGTGAGAGCCCGATGCTCGACCTCTCGTTGTTCCGCAGCCCGGCATTCACCGCGACGACCGTGGTCATCATGATCACCTTTCTCGGGCTGATCGGCTTCTTCTTCGTACTGAGCCTGTACTTCGGCACGGTGCAGCACCTCAGCACCCTTGAAGCGGGCCTGCGACTGCTGATGGTCACGCTGGTTCCCGTTGCGCTGGGCGGGGTGTTCGGGCGACTGTCCCGGAAGGTGTCGGCCCGTGTCCTGATTACCGGCGGACTGCTGGTCACCGCGGCCGCGCTGCTGAGTCTCACCACGATCGACGCGGTCACCTCGTTCGGTTCGCTGGCCTGGCGCCTGGCCCTGCTCGGCCTGGGGCTCGGCACGACGTTCACCGCGGTCACGGCCACCGCGGTCGCTTCGGTGCCGCATCACCTGGCCGGTATGGCGGCGGCCGGCAACAACGCCTTCCGGCAGGTCGGCGGCGCGCTGGGCCCGGCTGTTCTGGGCACGCTCCTGACCACCAAGGCCGTCGACGCGCTGCCAGGCCACCTCGCCGACGCCGGCGTCGGTGGCGCGGCAGGCGTGCGCATCGCCTCCGCCGTGGAGGCGGGCGGCTTCGGCGCGGTGGCCCGGATGGACCTGGGACCGATCAGAGGCAGGACGCTCGGGGCCCTGTCCGAGGCCTTCCTCGACGGCCTCCATCTCTGCCTGATCGTCTCGGCGGCACTCATGCTGCTCGCAGCCATGATCAGCGCGCTCCTGCTGCGCCGCCCGCGGCAGACCTCGGTTACCGTGGCCGTGGGCGCCGCGTCCGACGCGGCGCCCACGGCTGCTGCGGCGGCCGCTCAGGAGCGCATCAGCCAGTGACAGTTCGCCGGATCGGATTGCGCCGCGGGATGCGGGCGGTTCGGCGCGGCTGCCGCCCTGGGAACGGGTGGCCCCCCGCGAGGCCCGGGACACCGCACTGGCGGCGTTCCGGGCCTCAGCGGTCAAAGCCGCGGACGATGAGCCTCGTCCGTATCCCCCTACGCCCTTGTGGCAGGAGACATCCTGGTGAACCCCCGCACACCCGACGCACTCGACCTGAAGCTGCTCCAGGCCCTGCAGCTCGACGGGCGGGCGCCGTTCAGCCGTATCGCGCAGGTGCTGGGTGTCTCCGAGCAGACCATCGCCCGACGGTTTCGCCGCCTGCACGGCACGGCAGGGCTGCGCGTCCTCGGAATCACCGACGAGAGCAGGCTCGGCCGCAGCAGCTGGATCATCCGGCTGTGCTGCACACCGAACGTGGCCGAGCAACTTGCCGAGGCGCTCGCCAAGAGACCCGACACCGCACACGTCGCTCTGATCTCCGGTGGCACCGAGGTGATGTGCGCGATGAAGCCGCGCAGCCGGCAGGAGCGCGACGAGCTGCTCTTCGACCGCATGCAACGCACCCCCCGCGTCACCTCGGTCAGCGCCCACTGCGTGCTGCACTCCTTCTACGGCGGCGCCCTCGGCTGGCTCACGAAGATCAGCGCTCTCACCCCGGAGGAGGAGACCGCCCTCCGGCCGCCAGCGGGCGAACCGACCGCTGGCCCCGTATCGCTCGACCCGGCCGATGAGCGGCTGCTCGCCCCGCTCCGGCGCGACGGACGAGCCACGCTCACCGAACTCCAGGCCGTGACGGGTCTGTCGGAATCCGTGGTCAAGCGACGCCTGGGGCACCTGAGGGCAACAGGCGTGCTCTACTTCGACGTCCAGCACGACCATGAACCCCTGGGCCAGGAAGCCAACGCAATGCTTTGGCTCACCGTGGCCCCGGCCAGGCTCGCCGAGGTCGGCCGCGCGCTCGCAGCACACCCGGAAGTCCGCTTCGCCGCCGCGACCACCGGCCCGGCCAGTATCGTTGTCTCCACCCTCCACCCGGGCGTCAACGATCTGTACACCTATCTGAGCGACAAAGTCGGGGCCCTCGACGGCGTGCAGTCCGTGGAAACAGCCCTCATCCTCCGCCAGGTCAAACACCTCACCTACGAACAGCCCCGCGCACGCCTCACATAGTGGGCCACTGCAGCCGCAAGCTGTCGCAATACCCCGGCTTGCCGCTGCCGGGCCTGCGGCGCCGCAGCCAAGCCTGACCATCTTGCCCGCCCGGGTCCCTCCGTCCGGTTCCTTCGCCCCGAGGCGAATTACGTCCACCAATGCCACGCTTGTCGCGCAAATAGGGGGCGAAATACCGTGCACAGAACACTCGTATCTGGTGGCGACCGCGCGGTGGCACTTGAGTCGGTTGATGCCGCACTCGACCGCGTGCCGCTGCTTGTAGTCGGTCTCGACGCCGCCGGGCGCCATGGCGCCGGCCTTGCCCCGAGGCGGCGGAACCGCCCGTGCTCACATCCCGCCGGCGACCCTCATCACCGTGCCGGTGGCGTAGGAGGCATCGTCCGAGAGCAGCCAGGCGACCGCTCCGGCGATCTCCTCAGGCCGTCCGGCGCGGCCCATGGGGATGATCGCCGCCACCTTGGCGGGCCGCTGCGGGTCGGTGTGGAAATCGGTCCAGATCGTGCCGGGGGCGACGCCGTTGACCCGGATGCCGTCGGCCGCCACCTCCTTGGACAGCCCGACCGTCATGGCGTCCACGGCGGCCTTCGCCGCCGCGTAGTGGACGTAGGTGCCGGGGCTGCCGAGGGTCGCGGCGGCGGAGGAGATGTTCACGATCGCCCCGCCCGCCGTCATATCGCCGATGGCCCGGCGGGCGCACAGCAGGTAACCCAGAATGTTGACCTCCAGAGCCTGCCGCATCCCCTCCGGGTCGGCGCCGGCCAGCGGTCCGACCGGCCCGCTCACCCCGGCGTTGTTCACCAGTCCGGTGACCGGGCCCAGCTGCGCGGCGGCGGTATCGAACAGTCGGTCCACGTCCGCCGCGTCGGCGGTGTCGACCGCGACCGCGACGGCCGCCCGGCCCAGCGCGCGCACCCCTTCGGCCACACCCTCGGCCGCCTCGGCGTCCGACCGGTAGCCGACGGCGACGTCGTGCCCCTCGGCCGCCAGCCGCAGACAGATCGCGGCGCCGATGCCCCGGCTGCCGCCGGTGACCACAGTCACCCGCTGCCGCTCTTCCCGTTCCGCCATGTCCGGTCCTCCGAGCTGGGCATATGAATGATCGACTCGGACAGCCACTCTATCCAGAAGGCCTCCGCGTCGATTCCGCTGTTTCTTCTGCCCTTTCTTGAACTCCCCGTCGCGACTGCCGCAGCGTTCGCCGTTCGGCCTGCGCACACCGGAACCGTAGTCCGGGGCGCCCGCAGCCCCACCGCGGCAGTGCCACCCCAGCTCCGTGTGGCCCGGCGGAGCACTGTCGGAGGTTCGGCTGAAGGGTCTCATGCGAGGCTGAGGGCCGGACAGGTCCGGTGATCTCGCGGGGGCATAGATTGAGCCCCTCGACCATCCGGCGGGAGCACGCCGTGGAGATCACCGTCCAGTGGATACGGACGTTCTGGACGAAGGAGTCGCGTGACGGAGAGGCTGCCTCGCGCAGGAACGCGGCCCCGATCAGCTTCGCTCTACCGTATGACGCGGCCTCCTACGCGCATGTGATTCGAATGCGTGAGCGCGACAGCGCCTCGCGCGGGCCCACTCCGCGTACTCGACACGGCTCGCCGTCGCGGCCGGCCGGCCCCTGCCCACAACCACAGCGACTGCACGGCGTGGGTGGAATCCGGTGCGAAGCCCGCCGTCGGCCGCACCATGACGGTCGCCGACGGCGGCACGGCCTTCCCGGGAACACCCATCTGCGTGGGCCCGATCTCCGGGATGCCCGTCGCAGAAGCGGCGTGCTCGGTGTAGCCGTACCCGTAGCTCGGCGGGACGAGGGGAGGATGAGGGCGCGAAGATCCCCTGAGGGTACGGGATTTGACCCTTCACGCCGCCTCCACACATACTGACGTTCAGTGCAATGTCACATTGCAACTGCATCATCCTGAGTGCATCAGTGATGCCTGTGAACGACGCCTCTGAACAGAGAGAACTACCCTCATGTCTCGTATCGCTCTGCTCGCCACCGCGGCCGTGGGCCTGGCCTTATTCGGCGCGGCCCCGGCCACAGCCGTACACGCCCCCACCACCACCGCCACTACCGTGACGTGCGGTCCGTCCGCCCTCCGGGTGGGCTTGTCGACCAAGGTGTGCGCCGAAGTCACCGGCAACAGCGTGCAGTTGAACGGCCAGATAGGCCTGTCGGGCCCGCCCAGCCCGGGGTCCACGCTCCCGGTCAAGAACCTGACCACGACCCTGACCGGCAACGCCGTCGGTGGCACCTCCCTCGGCCACCTGGTGCAGCCGGTCCGTTTCCAAGCCGCGACCACCCGGGTCCGTGGTGTCGGTGGCATCGTCCCCTGCGGCTCGACCGTCCACGCCGAGTTCACCTCATCCGCCCTCGGCCATCCCTCCAGCCCGGTAACCCTGGACGTTCCGGTCACCTGCTGACGAACGTCCGACACGATGAGCAGGCTGCGCGGCCGGAACCGGACGCGGAGCCTGCCAGGGCGGCGAGCCGGTCTTGCGAGTCCGGGACCTGGCGGCGGCCCCACCTGCCAGTGGTGATGAACTGGCGGCCGATGTGCTCGGTGAAGGCGGGCGGGATGGCCTCGGTCAGCTCTTCGTGGACGCCGGTCCAGGTGGTCCATGGCGCTCTGCATCTCGGCGACGGTGCCTTTGCCTCCGCCCTTGCCGTACGCGGCGATGTACGGGCCGTCGCGGTAGACACCGTGGCGCCAGCCGCGCACGAGGCCACGGTGCCTGACGTGCGGGAGCCGCTCGGGGGAGGGACTCCGAGCCAGCCAGTTTCGAAGTGCCGGTGGCGGATGACGCCGAGGCCGAACATTTCGAACCTGGACGGTGAGGCGTGTCTGCTGTGCGGGACCCGCCGCCGTGCGCGCGGAGATGGCACACAAGCCCCAATAACCAGGGACTATGCCAATCAATCTACGATGGCATTCGATCAAAGTTCGATGCCACAGGACACTGGAGGACCGGGCGAGCGCCGTCTTGTCAGCCCAGGGCCGCGCCAAAGCTCTTGCGGTTGCCGAGGTGTACCAACGACGAATCTCTGACTCAGATCACTAGCCCGCTATCCCCGGGGGACGAGCAGTTGGGCGGTCAGCGTGTGCGGCGTCGCGCAGCGACGAAGATGATCGCTGGCGCCAGGGCGATCAGCCGGCAGATGTCCGCCACGAGCCACGGGGCATCGAGGGCCTGGGGAAACCAGCCCACGAAGGAGACCCAGCCCATCACGAGCGGCAGCAGCACGCGGTAGACGCGGTGGATACGGACGACGTCGGCAGGGCCATCCGGCCTAGTGCAGTATCCGACCGCAGCCAGGACGAGGAACACCGCACCCATGCTGCTGATTGCCCACGGCAGCCAACTCACGTCTCCCCCTGACTGATCAGCTGATCATAGCCGCAGGAACATCGCCCGCTGACCAGCAGCTACCGTTCACGCAGCCGGCGTCCGTCAGCGGATGCGCGTGACCGTGAGAATGCCGTGGCGGCCCGGCCCTGCGAGGACCTCGACCACGAGGCCGGTGTCCAGGCCGGTGTACGTCTCCCCCTCGATCACTTCCCCACCGGCCTCGCCCGCCGCGGCGAGCTCCCGGCCGATCCGTCCGGCCAGCCCCGCGACGAGGCGGGCCGACAGTCGCACCTCCGCTCCCCCGGCAGGGACCAGGGCCAGGCGCCGGCGCCGGGGCCGGGCCCGCGGTCCGGTGAACCCGACGACCGCGGCCTCGACCGTGTCCACGCGTCTCACCCTCACCCTTAACTGCACCATCCGGAGAACCGCTAGGCACTGGCCTCGGGACTGGTAAGCCCGCATGCTGAGGTGTCACGTATCCGAGACTGAAGTCAGCCACGTCACGTTCAGTGAGTACGTTCAGTCGCCTCCGCACCGGCGCGGGCGTCATCCGGAGGCTGACTGCAAAGCGAGGCGCTCGGCCGGCGCTCGTTCCTGCCGCCGAGAGCAGTCACCTGCCGCTCCTGGTCGAGCGGATGTCCCGGGCGGCCAGGGCGATCATGACGGCCGGAATGAGGATGTCGTTGGCCAGGATGCCGCCCGTGTTTCCGGCGGCGTGGTCTCCGTTGGCGAACCACTGGTAGACATGGCCGATCGCGGCTCCCCAGAGGAACGCGGCGGCCGCCAGCCCGCTCGTGAGGCGCTCACGGGGCGACGCGGACGCGGCGCGGAAGCCCAGCACGGCGAGGCCGAGGTTGGCGAAGGCGATCTCGAACTGGAACGGCGAGTGGGCGAAGCCGATGGTGTCGGCCATGACCTTCGGGACCGCCAGGAACGAGACCGTGATCCACAGGCTTCCGACGCCGAGCGCCCCGACGGCCCACCAGCGCTGCCAGATCTCCGCCGCCGGCCGGCCCGGGCCGCGGCGGCGGCAGCTCAGCACCGCCCCGAGAGCGGGCACCAGCATGAAGAGGAGCGGAAACGTGGTCTGAACAGCGTACGGGAGGTTGCCCATGACCCGAGTGTTGCATGGTTAATATTAACGACGCAATAGTCCGATAGAGTGGAGACATGGACGAAGGACTGGCAGAGCTCCTGTACCGCGTGGACATGCTGATGGGCGAGGCGGCCCGGCGCCGCGCCGGCCCGGACCGGCGCCTCTCCCACAGCCAACTGCGGCTGCTGGGCACCCTTGAGGAGATCCAGCCCGCCACCCAGCACCGGCTCGCCGAGGCCCTGGCCGTGTCCGACCCCGCCATCAGCCGCGCCCTGCGCCCACTGGAGGCACAGGGGTACGTGACGATCACCGTCGACCCCGCCCACCGGCGCCGACGCCTGGTCACCCTCACCCCGATGGGCCAGGACACCTTTCTGGCCGAGGGCAAACCTCTGGAGGAGGAACTCCGCACCGCCCTCCTCCAGGTCGGCTTCCCCTACGACCGCTACCTCGCCGACACCCACCGGCTCGCCGCGCTGCTGACACCCGCACAGCCGCGGCGCGCAGCCACAGCTCGGCAACCGGACAGCACACCGGAACCCGATCGAGCGGGGCCGACATGAGCAAGGAGAAGTCGAAGCCCAGGCGGTCATCGCCTTCCTCGCAAGCGCAGGCGCATCGTTCGTGACCGGCTCGGAATTCATCGTCGATGGTGGCTACACCGCATAGAGCCGCAGTCCGAACCGGCATCAACTTCGGTCGGCCGCCAGCTGCCGTCCTGGTCGTTGCGAGGGCAGCCAGGCGGCCCAACTGCAGCGTCGGGCGGGCACTGGTTCCACGAGGACAATTGCTGATGGCTCCACTCAGCGGGGTGGACTGTTGCTGGTCAGCGTGAGTTTCGGAACGACATAGCGGTGGGTCGAAGTGCAATCACGTCGACCCATGGCCGGTTCTGGGAATCCAAGGGGTCGGCCGGGCGGCCGGTGCGCACCGGCCGGACCTGGGCAAGGGGGCGCCGGGCGGCCTGTGCGCACGATCCGGGTGGTGCGCATCGCGTGCGATACAGAACATCGGGTGACGCGCGAGAGTGCGGTGCATCGTCGGCCGTGCGCCGATCCGGGTGGTGCGCACCGGATGGCATCGTCACCACAAGTGACACCACCTGATCATCCGGCCCGCTATCTGACAAAACCGCAGATCATGCCCCACGCCAAGACCGCCACCCATACTTGCGCCCCGGCCGAAGCACCCAACCAAAAGACCAACCAGCACACCAAACCGATAGGCCCCGGTGTGGCCACCACCCGCTGATCAGAAATACCGCTCCCGGACAGCACCGGCGAAGCCGTCCACAACACCGATGAGCGCCTTCGAGAAAGGGTGTGGCGGCCCCCTGGCGCAGTACAGGCCCGGCACCGGCTAGGCCGCGTCCAGGCGTTCGGCCAGGCGGAACGACGCGTATTGAGAACCCGCGTCGGAGTGATGAGGCAGGTGGCCCGGCGCCGGTGGGTGGCCCTCGCGATCACGCTGCAACAGGCCCATATCCAGTGCTTCCAGGACAAGTTGGGCCTCTTTCGACAGCGAGGCCGACCAGCCGCCCTACCGTGTGAGGCGTGCGACGCGCCGGCCAGGTACGCGCGGACTGGAGTAGCCGGAACCTGCTATCGGCCCCGATGTCTCCACCCCTCATTTCCGGACTTGCTAGTCCATTTTGTCGACCTAACGTTCAGCACATCAGACCCGCGCGCAACCTGATCGCGGCGGAGTGTGAGGCGATAGGAGAGTTCCCATGCACGCGATATTCGTACGCGGGTACGGCGGCCCGGAGGTCATGGCCGGGACCGAGTTCCCCGACCCGGAACCCGGTCCCGGCCAGGCACTCGTCCGGCTGTGCGCCGCCGGGGTGAACTTCATGGACGTAGGCGCACGAACCCGGCCGCTTCCCACCTGGTCGCTTCCCACCGTCCTGGGAGTCGAAAGCATGGGCCGGGTAACGGCGTTGGGCCACGGAGTGCGCGACCTGACCGTGGGCGACCGCGTGACGTGGTACTACCGCAAGGGCAGCTACGCCGAACAGCTCGCGATCCCGGCGGCCTCCCTGATCAAGGTCCCGGACGACGTGGACGACGAGACGGCCGCAGCGGTGATGATGCAGGGGCTGACCGCCAGTCACCTCACCAAGGCAACCTACGCAGTCAAGCCCGGCGATGTGGCCGTCGTGCACGCGGCCGCGGGCGGCGTCGGCCTGATGCTCACCCAGATGATCAAGGCACGCGGGGCCACGGTGATCGGCCTGGTCTCCCAGGAAAAAGCCGCCGTCGCACAAGAGGCCGGGGCCGACCATGTCCTGGTATCCACCGGGGGCGGCTTTGAGCAGCAGGTGAGGGAACTGACCGGCGGGGAGGGCGCGCACGTCGTGTACGACGGCGGGGGGCCGGCGACGCTGCGCTCGTCCCACTTGGCGCTGCGCACGCACGGCGTCCACGCGTACTACGGCGTCCTGATGGGCGACATGCTGCTCAATCCGAGGGACATGCCCAACAGCATCTTGATGTTCTATCCGACGGTGGGCGACCACGTGCGCACCCGTGACGCGCTCGTCAGGCACACCGGCGAGATCTTCGATCTGATCCGAACCGGGCGGGTCACCGCACGCATCGGAGCGCACTACCCGCTGATGGACGCGGCCGGAGCGCACGCCGACATCGAATCGCGCGGCACGACCGGAAAGCTTCTGCTCCTGCCGTGACGGCGACCGAAGGGGACGGAGGGGAGCACCGGGAAAACCCTTGACCGCCTCGACCTCGGCCACAAGTACGCCAACAGCCTGTTCGGTATCCACCCATCCACCCGGGCAGGTACCGATCCCGCCGCTGCTGGAGGGCGAGCGGTACTGGGACGTCGCTGCCCCGACGGGAACGCGAACTTCGAGGTGGCATTCCCCCGTGACCGCACTCAAGGGAGGCGTCGGCCTGCCGGTTGCCGTCAGACGCCCGTCGGGCCGGACCCGAGCCGCATGATCCCGACGTCGAGCGCGGCCCGTAGATGTGTGGACTGGCCCGTGGACAACATGATTGACACGCCGCCCTGAATACCCGCCAACAGCGAGGCTGCGGCCTTCTCCACATCGAGGCCGGCTCCGACCAGACCCCGATCCTGCAGCGCGCGGATCCCTGCGGCAAGGTACTGCTGCCACTGGCGCATCAGTTCGACCACTATCGCCCTGGCTCCGGGATTCGACCGGCCGACCTGCAGGAACAGCGCCCCCAGTGGGCACTGGTCGCCTTGCGCCTCGTAGCGCTCGATGACCGCGTCCCGCCACCGGCACCAGGTCTCCCAGGAATCCAGGCAGCCCAGATAGGGCTGCTGGTCGTCCAGGACCCGGTCCGCCTCGTACTGCGCCACCGCCAGCAGCAGTTGGTCTTTGCCGTCGGGAAAATAGTGAAACAACTGGCTCTTGCTCGTGCCCGTCCGCGCTCGTACGTCATCCAACGTCGCGAGGGCAACACCGCGCTCGCGCAGCACCTGGGCGGCGCCCTCGATGATGCGCGCCCGGGTGGCCTGCCCCTTCGGCGTCAGCACGGAATCCATCGACCTACCTCGCAAACTGGACCAGTCAGTCCACTATAGCGGCGGGGCGACTCACTTACTGAAGAGCGAAGAGCATCCCCGACCTCTTCAAGTACCCACGTAAAGACCTCCGCCGGGTGACCGAAGGTCATCACTTCGGCGACATCGAAGGTGCCCCTGACGGGACACGCCGGTCCAGCTAATGACGGGGCGCGGGGAACGGCCGTTGCGAAGCGGGAGTAGCGCCGGCCCGGTCGATGGCGCGCAACTCGTCGAGGCTGTCGGCGAGGGTGCGGCCTTCCAATGCGCCGAGGACGGCCGCCTCGGTCTCGTCGGTGAGCCTGACGAAGTACTCAGCGGAGTGGTTGGTGACCAGGCATTCCCGGGGCCCCTCCGGCCGGGGGGCCCAGAGCGGCTTGTCTCCGATGGATGAGCGGTAGATCTCTCCCAGCGTGATCCGGTCCGCGGACCTGCCGAGGCGGACACCCCCGCTGCGGCCCTTGATGGACGTGACGAGAGCGTCATGCACCAGCGGGACCATCAGTTTGCGCACCAGGCTCGGGTTCGTGTTCAAACTCCTGGCGAGCTGGGTCGAGCTGAGGACGGGGCTGCCCTCTTCCTCGGCGTGGCCCAGCAGGAGCATGACCTTCAGCGCGCTGGAGAACCTCACGTCCAGCATGCTCGTACCCCATTCTTCCGCCGTCCGGGTGGCTCCCGACGTCTTCATATTAGCAACTCCTACAGTTGCACTTCCGTCGAAGGATATGTACTTTTCACGCATGCAGATTGCGAGTGCCCGAGGTGCCCGTCGGCGGAGCACCAGCGACCGGGCGCCCGTCCGCCGCACAAGCCCGGACACCGACGGGCACTCCACCGAGAACCGGAGAAAGTCATGAGCACCGAGAACGAGCTCAGAGAGATCGTTTCCCGATACACCCGGGCTGCGGACCGGCGCGACGGCGACGCGCTGGCAAAGCTCTACGAGGCCGACGCAGTCGTCGAGGTCCACTACCACCGCGGGCCCGATGGGACGGAGTTGCTGGGAACCCTCTCCGGAGGGGCGCAGATCGCAGCGTCCATGTCCACGGCCATGGCGCCACACCCGCCCCTGGGCTGGAGCCACCACACCACCTACGACCATCTGGTCTCCGTCGATGGCGACAAGGCGAGCATCGATACCCAGTTCATCACCTTCGATGTCGTCGGAACCAGGAAGCCCGAGGGCGGCTGGCCCGCCGGCACCTTCGGCGCCCAGGGCACCATCAAGCCCATCGAGTCCGGGTACTACCGCTTCGCCTTCCGCCGAACCGACGGCGCCTGGCGCATCCGTCACCAGGACGTCGTACACGACATCCCCTACGTCTTCTGATCACCCTGCGGCCCGCCCCGACGCCCACACAGCGGGCTGCGCAGGTGAGTTGCCGAACCGCGACCGTTCGGCGTTCACCGGCCGGCCGCCATCCCGCAGCCAGGCGACCGGGACCCTGCCCGTCACCCACCGCCGGCCTGTCGAAGTCCTCGAATTGTCGCTCTGGCGGGACGATGCCGAGTGGACCAATTGGTACCGCGCCGAGGAGCTGACCGTGAGGACGCCTGTAGTGCCATCAGCGGTGCCTCCCGAGGTGGTCGAGGCCACACTGCTCCCGGCGGTCAACGATCTGACCGAACAGCGGCAGCACGGTTGACATTGCGTGTGGGATCGTCCGCCGCTCGGCGCTGACCTGAGTGTTGACCTCGGCAAGCAGCGCGTGGTCCCGGCTACCGGTGCCGCGTACTCCTGGTTCCCCCGCGATTGTGTGGACGCCCTGGCGTGCTCGGGACGGAGGGTAGCCCCATGATCGCGTTGACGCAGCAGAGGACCGCCTTTCCGCCGCCGGAGCGCGCGTATCTCGGGCACACCCTCGCGTGCGCCACCTGCCGTACGGGGGCGAACTGCGCGACGTTCATACGCCTCGGCCGCGCGTGGAAGAAGTCACGGCGGTGAGCACGCCAATCGGGTACGGGTACTGCTGGGCGGAGTGCCCCGGCATCTTCGCCCGCTGCACCCAGCGCGCATACAGGTCGCGCTGACACACCCGGCGATCTTGGTGAAGGCGGGCATGCCGAGGTCGACCGCGGCAGACGTGCGTAGGGCAGCGGCGTCCATCTGAACGAGCTTGTCCCGGGCGCCGGCCAGGCTGGCTTCGAGGCCTTCGACTTCCCCGAGCCAGTCCACGCGCTTGGCTTCGCCGATGCGGCCGACGAGATTGTCGCGGATCTCGACGAGCCGGGGACGCTCGGCGGGGATGGATCGTTGAGCCGCTTCGGCGGGACGAGAGTGGCCCATATGGGGGTTTGTGGTGTGATCAGGAGAAAATCCGGTAAGCCTCTGTCCCGGGCAGCCCGGTTGGGGCGATACCGCTGAGCTCCGCCGTGCTCCACCACCACAAGCTTCCGTATCCGCTTGCGGTGAGAGGTCTCCGCACTACAAGAGGAGTGGAACCGCGTGCCTGCCATTGACCGAGTACTCGTGATCGGCGCCACCGGCCGCACCGGCCGGCATGTCGTCGCGGAACTGACAGCCCATGGCCTCACACCCGTCGCCCTGGTGCGTGACGCGACCCGTGCCCGGGGGCTGCTGCCCGACGCTGAGATCGTGGTCGGCGACCTCACTGCGCCGGACACTCTCACGGCGGCCGTCAGTGACATCGATGCGGTGGTCTTCGTCCACGGTTCCGACGCCGACTCCCGCCCTGATTCTGTTGAGCGCGTCGACTACGGCGGGGTCGTCAATATTCTGGACGCGCTCGCAGGCCGCCGTCCCCGGATCGTCCTCATGACGGCGATCTTCGTCACCCGGCGTGGCCACCGCTTCAACGAAGGAGGCCACGCCGTGGATTGGAAGCGCAGGTCGGAGCGCGTCGTCCGGCTCAGCGGCGCTCCGTACACGATCGTGCGCCCGGGATGGCTCGACAAGGGACAGGGCGGCGACCACCTGCGTATCGAACAGGGCGACCGAGGCGAGGACAACATCAGCCGCACCGCTCTCGGTGCGCTGTTGGTGGCGGCGCTGGTCGACGACGGAGCGATCGGCAAGACCTTCGAGGTCTACTCCGGCCCCGGCATCGCGACCGACGACTTCACCACCCTGTTCGACGAAGCCCAGCCGGACGTTCCAGGAGCTCTCGACGGGGTCGATGACGCCAGCAATATGCCCCTCGACGCCGAGCCCGACAGAGTCAAGAACGACCTCACCCGGCTACAACGGCCCAGGCGATGAACCGAGCCGTTGTTGGGTCATGACGGAGACCGTGCTGTATCCCGGGACTCCCTCGGCCCTTCCACGGTGGGCTGCTGTTGAGCAGGGTGCAACTGCTCACGGGGATGGGTACCGTTCCCGCACCTGGTGCGGGGACTTGCCCTGCGCCGGCGCCCGGGAATGCACACGGCGCACCGTGCGCGAGCCGCGACGCGTGAGGACCGAGTCCGTGCAGCACCGCCGCAAGTTCGTGCGCCGACGACGTCCCCGTTCCGGACCACGGCAAACCCGGCCCTGCTGACCGCGCACGCGACTCACCAGGTGGCCTGCCGGGTGGGTCAAGGGGAACACGCCATCGCCGAGCTCAAGCGACGACGTCTTTCCTCCCCGCACCCCTGGCCGTATCAGGACCGGCCACTTCGCCCGGCTCGGCCGCTCCCTTGTCGCATGGTCCGCGATATGACCGGCACGGCCGTCAGCTGCCGGGGCGGTGCAGGAGCCCGGTGATAGTGGTGTTCAGGGCGCTTCGGAGTGTCTGGGTGAAATCGATACACGAGTCCGCCAGCCGGGGATCGCGGGTTGCCTCGGTGACGGCTGGGGAAGGATTGGCGATGGGCCACAGCCCCATGGTGAAGATGATGGATGTCGTGGCCAGCCGCATGGCGTTTTCGCTGTCCAGTTCCGGGATCCGCGCATTGATCATCCGGGCGAGCCTGGTGCGGTGCTGCACTTCCTTCAGCTTGAAGGCCCGGATCGCATCGACGGAGACATTGCGTTCCAGGACCGCGGACAGAATGCTCCACAACTCGCACAGAAACGGGCGCTGCGCCAGGGAGCGTGCCCATGTGGTGGCGACCTGGTCGGTGGCGGAGGGCGGGGTGCCGCGTACCGGGGGGGCCGACAGTTCCTGATCGAGCGCGTCGAGCCACTCCTGGGTGAAGCGATCGAGGAGTTCGAGGAAGACCGCCTCGCGGGTCTCGAAGTAGCGAATCACGTTGGATTTGGAGAGTCCGACCCGGCGGCCGAGTTCACGCAGGCTGATCTCGGCGGCGGGCATCTCGGCGAGCAGTGCCGTGGCGGCGTCCAGGATCGCCTGCCGCCTGTGTTCGCGCTGCTCCGGGCGTCTGGCGCGCTGGAAGGCTGTGTCCACACTGTCGCTCATGGCGCTTCGTCTCCTGTTCCGGCTGCCCCTCCCAAGCGTATCGGACCACTGGCCTCTTGGTAACGGACCACCGGTCCGTTATGGTTGACGGTAAGAGCCCACCGGGCTCTTACCGTCAGGCTCTTAATGGAAGGGGCCCCTGATGACCTCGTACGAGAAGCTCTTCATCGGCGGACGCTGGACCGCGCCTGCGGGGCGCGATGTCTTCGAGATCCGCTCCCCGCATGATCAGCGGCTGGTGGGCGCAGCCCCGCAGGCCTCCCCCGCGGACGTCGACCGTGCGGTGGCGGCGGCGCGGGAAGCCTTCGACCACGGGCCGTGGCCCCTCATGGACCCGGCCGAGCGCCGGGCCATGATCGAGCGTTTCGACGAACTGCACGTCGCGCGGGGAGCTGAGCTGGCCGCCCTGGTCACGTCGGAGAACGGATCCCCGCTGTGGTTCACGCGCTGGCTCCATACCGTCGGGATCTCCCAGCAGACGGCCGCCTATCTGCGGGCGGCCGAGTCCCTCGCCTGGGAGGAGCAGCTGCGTTCCCCGGCTCCGGGCCGTACTACGGTGCGTCGCGAGCCGGTGGGCGTGGTCGCCGCGGTCATCCCCTGGAACGCCCCCCACCAGTCGGCTCTCGCGAAGATCGTGCCGGCTCTCCTGGCGGGCTGCACCGTCATCCTCAAGGCCTCGCCCGAGACCGCGCTGGACGCACTTGTCCTGGGCGAGATTTTCACCGAGGCGGGCCTGCCGGAGGGTGTTCTGAGCATCCTGCCCGCCGGCCGGGAGACCAGTGAGTACCTGGTCTCCCACGCAGATATCGACAAGGTCGCCTTCACCGGCTCGACTGCTGTCGGCCGCCGCATCGCGTCCGTCGCCGGTGAGCAGCTCAAGCGCGTCAGCCTGGAGCTGGGCGGCAAGTCCGCCGCGATCATCCTGCAGGACGCGGACCTCGCCGCAGCGGTCGAGGGCCTCAAGTCGACCGCCCTGGCCAACAACGCGGAGGCCTGCATCGCCCACACCCGCATCCTGGCCCCACGCAGCCGCTACGAGGAGGTCGTTGCGGGGCTGAAAGCCATGATGGAGGGGCTCACCGTCGGAGACCCGGCGGACCTGGCGACCTACATCGGTCCCATGGTGCGGGCCGACCAGCAGCAGCGGGTACGGTCCTACATCGAACTCGGCATCAAGGAGGGGGCCCGCCTCGTGACGGGCGGCCCCGATGTTCCCGAGGGCCTGGAGGGCGGCTACTACGTGCGGCCCACGCTGTTCGCCGATGTGGACAACAGCATGCGCATCGCACGCGAGGAGATCTTCGGACCCGTACTGGCCGTCATCCCCTACGACGACGAGGACGATGCGGTGTGTATCGCCAACGACTCCGATTTCGGGCTCAGCGGCGGCGTGTGGACCTCCGACACCGAACACGGCATGGCCATCGCCCGCCGCATCCGTACAGGCGCCTTCTCCGTCAACGGAGCCTCCGGCTTCGACGGCCCCTTCGGCGGCTACAAGGCCAGCGGGATCGGCCGCGAATTCGGTGCCGCAGGCCTCGCCCAGTACCTCGAGTACAAGACGATCAGCACCTGAGACACACGCCGGGGCCGCGGCGTCCGGGAGCCGTGCGGCGCCGGCCACATCATCCACAGCGGCCTGCGCCATCCGGGACACATTCGTGCTGGGCCCGCCCGCTCCCGAAGGAGAGCCGCGGGCGGGCCCACCCGGCCGAGCGCTGGACCGCACGAGGGAAGACCCGTAGGCGTAAGGAGACGGAGAAGACGGCCCCACCCAGGGACACCGAAACCTCCCACCATCCCAGGACCACCACACTGATCACCGGAGCCGCCCGCAGACTCGGCCTGGAGACCGTCCGCCGCCAGGCCGGGGCCGGGCACACCGTCTGCCTCGGGGCACGCGACCTGGAACGCGGACAGCGGCCGCCCTGCCGATCGGCGCCCGCGCCATACAGCTCGACGTCACCGACGAGCACTCAGTACACGCGGCCGCGGAACTGGTCCGTGAGGAAGCAGGATCACTCGATGTCCTGGTCAACAACGCGGGCATCTCAGGCGCCTGGAATCCGCCTGCCGAGATCACCGCCGCTGACATGGAGACCGTCTACACCACCACCGTCTTCGGCCTGGTCCGCGTCATCCACGCCTTCTTGCCACTCCTGGAGGCCGGCAGCAGCCCTGTCATCGTGAATGTCAGCAGCAGCGGCGGCTCCATCGCCTGCTGCAGTGACCCCACCAGCCTGGAATCAACCTTCCCGATGGTCGCCTACCGCTCCTCCAAGACCGCCGTCAACATGATCACCGTCCAGTACGCCGACGCCTACCCGAACACGCGCATCAACGCCATCAGCCCCGGGTACACCTCCACCGGGTTCAACGACGACCGGGGGCCCCAGAGCGTCGAGGAGGGCGCCGAGATCATTGTCCGGATGGCCACAATCGGCTCCTCCGCCCAGCACGTTGAGAGCGTGGACGTGGCCCTCGAAGAACGCCTCCTGGCCCGCCGAGGCGAAGATGCGGTGGACGGCCGTGCCCGAGTACGACAACCGGAATGCGAACAAGTAGCAGGTCACCAGCTCGCCGGCCAGCTTCACCGTGACGTCCCCGAAGTCGACCTCGGCCTCGGCTCCGGGCGTGTGCGTCTGCGGGACGAAGGCGTCCACAACTCCCTTGCCAGCCTGCAGACGATCCTCCTCGCGGCGGACAGCGACGTATCCGCGGACCATTCGGTAGGAGCTTTCGACGGCGCCGTGCTCGTCATCAGCCGGACGTAGATCCGCTTGACCGTTTGCCGCTGCTTCCGCGGCGCGTTCAGATCCGCCATGAGGATGGCGTCGATCACCGGCCTATAGGGGTCCAGCCGCGTCTCCCGCGGACGCATCTTCTTCCGCGGCTCGGGCAATGCCGACACCAGAGCCCGCTGCACGGTCTCATAGCCGACGCCGTACTTACGCGTGGGCGCCCGCAGCGACATGCCAGTCCTGGCATCACGGCGGATCGCCGCGTACAGATCGACCTTGGACTTCGGCAGCACCCGGCCCCCCTCGTCGTGCAGAGCACAACCAGGGTCCCGAATCAAGCTACGGAGCGTTCTCGAAACTCAGCAACATCACTCTTCAGTGGAAGAGAGCGTTCCCGTGGCTGAGCTACAGGCGTTCTCGTAACTCGCCGACAAAGCCAGGCGGTTAAGCACTTCAGTTGGCGTGATCTGCCAGGCCTGCGTCTCAGTGTGACTGGTCGCGATAGATGACACCTGGTCGCGCGACTGACACCCAAAGCGCGACCGAACCCCCGCCACTAGACTCCAGCACCATGACGGCCGCCACTCCCGTATCGCCCATCCCGGTCGCGCCCGCCGGCCTGACCGACTGGGCCAGAAGGTTCGTCGAGGTGGACGGCGTTCGTGTTCCTCGACAGGGCCTCGGGCAGCACCGAGAGAGGTGCATCGAGCACGGGGTCCCGGCCGTGGAGATCGACCGTGCCTCGGCCTTCCAGGACCGTTGGGGCGGTCTTGCGCTGCCGCCTGCCCCGTTCTACGAGGGCGGTCCGCGCGTCCTGGGCGCCGACTGTCCCGCGGGCTCGGCCGCTGAGAGCTGGTCGTTTCCGGCGGGAAGCTGTCGGGTGTCCATGGCCTACGGATTCATGATCGGCTCCGACGGTGCATTCGGGATCGATGCCTACCGCTGGATACCGCTGCATGCCAGCACAGACGGATGAGTGGAGTCCTTGGCGCTCGCCGCCCATGCCGGTCGCTGGGCCAAGACCGTGACAAGGATCAAGGGGAAGGCCGTAGAGTCATTGGACCTCGTCGGCTTCGAGCCGGTGCCTGAAGTACAGGGCGTGACGGACACGTGGTGGCGGGGCAAGGACTCGCTCATCGCCCTCTACCGAGGCGAGGCCGTCGGCATGGACGCTCCGCGATGCCTTGAAGCCCACGTGTACGGCGGCCTCGACGAGTGGGGGCTCCACGGCGGCTGATCGCCGACGCCACCGAATCTCAGCACCTACTTGGCCGGGCGGCCCACGCCATGGCGCTCAGTCGCATCGAGCTGAGCAAGGTCCCCGGCTGGGAGGAACAGCTCAACGCCGGTGACAGGTCGGCCGACCAACCCGAGCAGGTGCCAACAACGATGACCAAACGGTGCCAACTATCGAGACCGGAGGGGAGCATCGCGCCTGCTCCGCTGGTGTCATCTATCGCGATCAGTCACAACCGCCCGGGCTTCGGTGGCCGGGCCGGTCAGGGGTGGGCGGGCGCGGTATCGAAGAGTGGGGCGAGCGGATCACCCTCGTACCCGAGGACGAGACAGGCCGCGGCCACCGGTCCCCGGGCGAGCTCCACGAGCCGGGCCAGGACCGTGTCCTCGGACGGCAGTCCGGCCGGGTCGAGCCCGAGCGCTCGGGCCGCACGGTCGCGTCGCTGGTCGAGGTCGGGCAGGTCCTGCCGGTAGTCGTCGGCGACCGCCCGGAGTTCTTCGGCCGTCCGCCCGGGAGCCTCCCGCCACCACGGCGCCACGAGGCACAGTCGCACCAGCTCCGGCAGGCCGAGTGCGATCGGTCCAGCCTCGCCGTCGAGGCTCACGTACACCACCGGGCGTTCCTCGCCGCCCTCGCCAACGAAACAGTACGCGTCCCCGGAACCAGCGCGTGCGAACTGCTCCAGCCTGGCCCCGGAGGCGAGCCGGATCCCGTCCTCCAGCTCGTGATCGGCCGGGTTCGTCGCATCGAGGTCCGCGACCCCGGCGAAGAACGCGACGACCTCCTCGTCGGTACCCAGAAGGGGCGACACCGCCCCCAGTACGTCAGGTCCGGGCGACACGTTCGATTGGTTCACCCGGCCACCGTATCCCCGGCCACTGACAGCGCCGCGGCAGACTGTCAGGGCTGTCGGCGGATCAGCTCAGCCGGGCGAGATCGCTTCTGCGCCGGCCAACGGTTCCGCCACCGGTCCAACTTCGATGGCAAACGATCCAGGTTCGGTGGCACGGGGCAGCTTCCACCGCGGCGACTCGGAGTGGTAGCTCTCCAGAGAATCGGACGGCCAAAAGCTGTCCGACGGATCCACGGTCGTTCGCACCTGGGAGACCCTGAGCACACCCCTGAGGTCCGCCCACCCGCAGCAGCTCGTCGACGACGTCCTGCGCCTCATGGCGGCCGACCTGACAGCTGAACGGGAGAACGCCGCTGACTGACCTGCCGGCACCCGCGGCAACCGGCGCCCCCGAAACGGTGCGCGGTTCGGAGGTCTACCTGTGCTGATGGCAGTACCAGTGCTCCTCTGAGGTACTGCCCGGAACAGCGCGATGCCGATCTCCTCCAGTGGCAGCTCGGTCCCGCCCTTCGGTAGAGCTACCGCCGGGTAAGGCCCACGGCGAGGAACAGCGCCATACCGCTCGGTGCGACTGTCAGCAGCGCAAACGAGGGGTGTTGGTACGTCACGTATGCGAGGCCGCCGAAGGTGAGCGCGGCCACTGCGACAAGGAGTACGAGGACGGTGGGTTGGGTGCGGTCCTGCGGTCGGTTCGCGGTCATGGACTCATCTGTTCCAGGCGCCGGGCCAGAGCGTCGATTGCTTCGCTGCGAGGAGTTCGCGATGTGCGGCAGTGAGGATTCCTCCCGTGCCCAGCGCCGGGTCGGTGATTTCCATGGCCGGGTCGCAGACGTCGATCATCTCGATCAGCGTCTCGATGACGACACGCGGCGTGTAGTAGGAGTCTGCGGCGGGCCGGGTCTCGACTGTGACGGTGGTGCCGGAGGAATCTGACAGATGTACGGAGTCGCCGTCGGCCGTCACCACCGTGGTGCCGAGAACGACACGTTGGCCGGTGGCCGTGTGTGACTGAGCGCTTCACGTGGCGAGTCTCGCGACGTGAAGCGCTCAGTCCGTGGTGCGAGCGAGACCTCCTCGCCGGTTGAGTGTGCTCATCGGCAGGCTCACAGGACTCGGTCGTAGACCATGGCCATTTCGCCCAGGTCGCCGGTCTGCTGGTGGGTGAGCTTCCACTTCGAGCTGAGCAGGCCGTCGTCGAACAGCCGCTGCCCGCCGCCGGCGATCTCGGGGAAGATCATGAGGTATAGCCGGTCCAGCAGGTCTGCGGAGAGGAGCGGCTTGATGACGCTCGGGCTGCTATTGGCGAGGATGTCGCCCTCGCCGGTGGCCTTGAGTTCGGCGACGACGTCGGCGGCCGGGGCGTTCACCACGCGGGTGCGTTCCCACGGCACTTCGGTCAGAGTGGTCGAGAAGACCACCTTGTCCGTGTCGACCAGCCACTTCGCGTATCCGCGGTCACGCGGGTCGGCGTTCTCGTCCGCGGCGACCGTCGGCCAGTAGCTCAGGAATCCCTCGGCGTTGATCCGGCCGAGCAGCGCCGTCGTCGCTCCCTCCCAGATGCGGGTGAGTTGGTCCCGCGCGACCTCGGAGGTCACGTACGGCGCGAACATGCTGAAATCGCCGGGTCCGCCAGGACCGTGGTACCGCCCGTCGAGGGTGAGGCTCAGGTTCGCGGTCACCCTGCGTCCGGTCAAGTCGTTCATTTCGCACTCCTTGTGTCGGTGCTGTCGGTGCCGTGGGGATCTGCGGCGAGGGCTGCCGCGAGCTTGTCGAGGCTCTGGCCGAAGCCGATCTCGATACCTGCGATGAAGTCGGCGGAGTCGACTGCGGTGTCGGTGATCCGCCAGTGGACGTCGAGGTCCGTTTCTGTGCCGGTGCCGGTGGGCCTCAGGTCAAGGGCGACGTGGGCGGTGAAAGCGAGGTTGCCGTCGGGAAGCCGCGGGGAGAGCCGGTAGGCAAGGCGCTCACCGGGGCGTACGTCGTCGACGACTCCCTCCTCGCGCCCGGCGACCGGATCGGAGCCTTCGGCGTCCTCGGCATCGCGGTACTCGTGGACGATCCGCCCGCCTTCTCGTACCTCGAAGACGAGTTCGGAGACGCGGAGGTCGTCGGGTGTCCACCAGCGGGCGAGCAGGGGGGCCTCGGTCAGGTGGCGCCACACCAGCTCAGGGCATCCCGTCAGCGACCGGTGGAACCTGAACGAGCGCCCGTCGGCCCACCCGGCTCCTCCGCGGCGAGCCGCTCCGCGTGGAGGTTGGCCCCGTAGCGATCGTAGGTCTCGCGCGGGCCACCGGCCTGATCCGCGGTGTCGGCGAGACGGCCGAGCGCAGCAGCCAAGTCCCGCAGGGGGCCTGGCCGGAGCGCGTAGATACGGCGCTGCCCGGCGCGCTGGGCGGTGACGACCCCGGCGCGCTCAAGGGTTTGCAGGTGCTTGGTCGTCTGCGGCTGGCGCGCATCGGCGAGCTGGGCGAGGACACCGACCGGGCGGGGCCGCTCGGCCAAGAGTTCCACGAGCTGCCACCGGGCCGGGTCGGCCAGTGCGGCGAGGAGTGCGTCCATGACACGAGTATTCATGATGAAGAATATTCACGTCAAGGAATATGTACCGTCGGCCCATGCGGGATCGGCCGGACCGTGGCCCGCCGGACAGGATGCGCTTCCAGCAGCAGCTGAAGCCACTGCTCGACGCCTACGCCACCCAGCTCACCCAAACCATCGACGCAGCCCGCTCCAGTCGCCAACTCACACGCTCACACGCTCACTCGCCAACTGAAGCGCTCAGTCGCATCCGGGCTTGCTCGCTGTTCGGGTACGGCCTCAACAGGTCGAACTCCAGGTGCAGTACATCGTTGATCTCCACCTCTCGCAGGGAGCCGGCGCGGCGGCCGCCGTCCTGGAAGTACCCCTCCCGGAGTGCGTCGGCGGCGAGCTCGCGCGGCCGGTCTTCGCCTGCGCCCTGCTGCTGGGCGTCGAAGAGGCGGGCGGCGTGCTGGGGCGGGAGGGCTACGGTCAGCTGCCGGAGGCGGTCCTCGTCCGTCGTGTCCATCGGCGCTCCGGCGTAGCCGAGGCGGGCATGGACGTCGATGCCGATGCCGCCGGTCGTCACGGCCTTCTCTCCGGCCTTGGCCCGGATCTGCGGCTGGCACCGCTTCTTGACCTCGGTCTCCAGCCGGGCGGCGAGGTCGGCCTGGGGGTTCTTGATCTGGTCCTTCACGTACCGCTCGACGGTGCGCTCGGAGATCCGCAGCATCTGGGCGACGGACTTGGTGCTCTTGAGCTGCTTGACCAGGTACCGCATCTGCGCGCCGGCCGTCTTCGGTGCCCGGGCGGGTGAACGCCTTCTGCACCGCCCTGTCGAGGCCGTCCCGAACGTACTCATCGCCTGTCTACTCCCCGCTGCCCTTGTCCGTGACGGTGCCGTCCTTGATGTAGCGGACGAGGTTGAGCTCGGGGGCGTTGTACCGCTCCCGTACGCGCTCGCCCCACCGTGTGGTCTGCGTGCCTCGTGCTTCACCAGGCCGGGGTTGACCCCGAGCTTGAAGCCGAGCGCCATCAACGCAGTCTCCGAGGCCGTGGAACACCTGACGCCGGACACACCTCGCCGTCAACGCGTACACCGAGTTGGCTGACATCGCCGCCGTCCCGCACCACAACGTCGTCAAGGTCGTCGTCGCGACCCAGGGGCGACGCCCCGATGTTCTCGCGCCGGCCCATCCCCTACCCGAAGGGTGACCGACCGAAGTACCTCCACCGGCTCGGCCTCTGCGGCTTCACCGGCGCAGCCCTCAACGCTCCCGGAAACTCCAGCAGGCCCCCTGGAACGCGCCGAGGGAGTGGAGATTCCGCGCTTCGTCGAACACGGCCACACCGTACGGATGGTCTCGGTCGCGGACGACGGCGTAGCGGTCGACGCTCCAGAGGATCTCGTGCGAGCCGAAATTCTTCGTGCCCGATGGCAGAACAACGATCACCACGCCTGTACACACGAAGACACTGCTCACTCCACCCGTCCCGGCTTGAAGGAAGCGCTCCGATCGAGACATCGCCGGACGGGGGCGCGATGATCCTTCATCACAACGTCGCAGGCCGGACCGTTGAGCGCCGAGTAAACGACATGGATCCAGCCACCCGCGAGATGGGGCTATTGATTATGATCGCCCGCCGGTGCAGAGTTATTTGAGCAAGCCAGAGTGACTGCTGTGTCGATGGATCGACACAGTCCGTATACAGGCCGGCGCCGAGGTGGCCCACACCCGGCGACGAGAGGGCGGTCCGCCAGGACACGGAGTTGACTCGTCCCGCCGGGCCTCACGAACCCCCATCACCCCACGAATTCACACCTCCTACCCGTCTGCACCTTTCCGAGTTGAACAGCGCATGCCCTGTCTCGCGGCCATTGTGTACGTACGACTGTGAGAGGGATGCACATCGTGCACCCTCTCCCTTGGATCGGTAGGGATATTCGAGATGTCCGCACGGTTATGCATTCCCCTCACCGAGCGGCCGCCAGGAGCTGTGGCCGTACGGTGCGACGGGCGCTCCCCGGTCACCTACTCCGAACTCGACGCCCGCCGTGCCCGCCTGGCGGAACGCCTGCTGGCGCGAGGTGTCGGCCCGGAGACCGTCGTCGCCGTCTCCCTGACCGCACGCGCCGACACCGTGGTGGCCCTGCTCGCCGTCCTGAGCGTGGGCGGTGTCTACCTGCCACTGGACACGACGGCGTCGGCCGAGTGGCGTCGGGAGGTACTGACGGACAGCGGTGCCCAGGTGGAACTGCGCGACGGTCCTCATGCGGGCGCCGAACCCGTCCTGGAAGGCCGCGCCGACCCACCGACGGCCGGTACCGACCCCACGGACGCCAACACCGCGTACGTTCTGTACACCTCGGGGACCACCGGGCGTCCCAAGGGCGTGTGCGTCTCTCGCGCAGCCCTGGCCGCCCACCTGGACGACATGGCCGAGCGGCTGGAAATGGAGCCGGACGACCGAGTCCTGTGGTTCGCCGCCCCCCACGTGGACGTCGCGCTGGAGCAGGCTCTGACAACGTTATTCGCCGGTGCCACGGTGGTGACGCGCGGGCCCGGGCTGCTGTCCTTCGGTGAATTGGCCGAGCTCATCGACCGCCATGCGGTGACGGTCGCCAACCTGCCGGCCGGTTACTGGAACGCGTTCGCCCTGTCGATGAGTGACCGTCAGAGCGCGGCCTGCCGAGGACTGAGACTGATGATCTCGGGCAGCGAACGCATGTCCGCCGCCGCCGTGGCCAACTGGCAGCGGCTCCTCCCGGACGTGCCGTTGCTCAACGCCTACGGCCCCACCGAATCCGTCATCACCTCGACTCTGTTCCGGGTCCCGCCCGGCATGACGACGCGCGAGGAGATCCCCATCGGAACCGCCTGCGGTGGGCGCCGACTGCATGTGCTGGACGAGCGGTTGGATCCGGTTCCCGGCGGACGCGTCGGCGAGCTGTACATCGGCGGTGTTCCACTGGCCCGGGGCTACCTGGCCCGTCCGGCGACGACCGCCGAACGCTTCGTGCCCGATCCGTACGCGGACTCCCCGGGCGCCCTGATGTACCGCACGGGCGACCTGGTGCGGGAGACCGAGGGCGGAAGCCTCGTTTTCGTCGGCCGCGCCGACGACCAGGTGAAGATCAGAGGGTTCCGAGTGGAGCCGGCGGAGGTGCGTCTCGTCCTGGAGCGCCACCCCGCGGTCCGCCACTGCGCCGTACTGGGGCGGTCCACGCCCCGTGGCCACACCTCTCTGGTCGCCTACACCGTGGCACCCGACACCACCGCCGCCGAACTGGTGGCCCACGCGAGCCACTTACTCCCGCCGCACATGGTACCCACCGTCGTACTGCTGCCGGCCCTACCGCTCACCACCGACGGCAAGCTGGACCGGGCCGCCCTCCCCGAGCCCGGGGAATCCGGCCCGGACGCCGCCGGGACCGCGCCGGAGGTGGAGCTGTCCGCCACAGAGGCGGCGCTGGCCGGGATCTGGTGCAGGATGCTGGACATACCGCGGGTCGGCAAGGACGCCAACTTCTTCGCTCTGGGGGGCGACTCGCTGGCCGCGCTGCAGCTGGCCGCCGAACTCCTCGCGGAGTACGGTCCCGGTCTGTCGGCCCAGGCGGTCTTCTCCGCCGGCACACTGGCCGAACTGGCTGCCGTCCTGGACGACATCACGGCTGACACCGCAGCGGAGTCCGCCGCGGAGCCGCCCGGGCCTGGCCAGGACGGTGCGCACCACACCGCCTCCGGCGAGCCGAGGGACGACGGCCTCTCGGCCGGCCAACGATCGTTGTGGTTCCTGGAGCGCTGGGCGCCCGGCACAGCCACCTACAACGTGCCCTGGGAGTTCCGGCTCAGTGGTCCGGTCGACCACGCCGCCCTCGAAGGAGCCCTGCGCACCGTCGTGAGCAGGCACGATGTACTGCGCTCTGTCTTCATCGAGAACCTCGGCCGGCCACAGCGCGTGATACGCCCGGACCTGGCGCCCGGCCTGCGCCTCGTGGAGCCGTCCGCGGCTGCGCTCCCCGCACCGGCCGGGAGCGACTCCCGGGACCCGGCGGGCCAGGAGGAATCCGTCCGCGCCTGCCTGCATGCCGCCGCCCGGGCCCCGTTCGACCTGGAGCACGGCCCGCTGCTGCGAGCGGTACTGGTACGAACCGGCGAGGAGCAGGCCGTACTGCTCGTGGTCTTCCACCACCTGGTCTGGGACGAGCTGTCCCTGCCCGTCTTCGAGCGCGAACTCGCCGAGGCGTACACCGCGGCCGTGGAGCAGCGCGACCCCGTGCTTCCGCAGCTGACCGCCACGTACGACGGCTTCGTCGCCTGGCAAGCGCGAAGTGCCGCAGGCGCGACCCACCGCGCCGGACTCGACCATTGGGCCCGCCGTCTGGCCGACGCGCCGGCTCTGCTGCGTCTGCCCACCGACCGCCCCCGTCCGGAGCAGCCCTCCTACGACGGCGCCACCGTCGGGTTCGCGCTGCCGGCGACCGTCGGTTCCCGAGTCCGCGCGCTGGCCCGGCAGGAGAACGCCACCCCCTTCCTCGTGCTGCTCACTTCCTGCGCGGCCACGCTGCTGCGGTACAGCGGCCAGGAAGACATGGTGCTCGGAACCCCGGTGTCCGGCCGGAGCAAGCCCGAGTTCGAAGGGCTGATCGGGAACTTCGTCAACCTGCTCCCCCTGCGCGTCGACCTCTCCGGCGAGCCCACCTTCCGGGAGCTGCTGCGCAGGGTTCGCACCGCCGTGCTGGCCGACTTCGGCCACCAGGACGTGCCGTTCGAGGCCGTGGTGGACCGGGTGCTGGGCCAGCGCCCCACCTCGCACGCCCCCCTGGTCCAAGCCGTCTTCGAGATGCACCGGCACGCCGGTGACGGATGGCGGGCAGGACCGCTCACCGCCCGTCGTGCGCTGGTCCCCACGGGGACCGCGAAGTTCGATGTCGGCTGGCAGGTCACCGACGACGGGCGAAGCCTCCACGGAGTGGTCGAGTACAACACCGGGCTCTTCGACGAGGAGACCGTGCGGGAACTGGTCGAGGGGTGGAAGGCCCTGCTGAGCGACGCGGTGAACGACCCGGACACCGCGACCCGCACCTGGGGATGGGGGGCACCGCGCACCCCGTCCGAGGCGGTACCGAAAGGAACGGCCATGGATGCCCCATCGTCCGAGCACCGGTCGAGCGCCCCGACCCTCATCGGCGGCGCGCGGAAATCCACCGCCCACCGGAGCGGCGACGCGCCGCCGGACATCGAAGAGACCCTGTACGACCTGATCCGTTCCCGTCCCGACGGTGACCCGGAGCGGCCCGCCGTGAGCGTCGACGGGGTCCACCTCGGCCACGCTGAGCTGACCGCCTCGGCCAACCGCCTCGCCCGCCGGCTGCGCGCGCTCGGAGTCGGGCCAGGGGTCGTGGTGGGCGTCCTGGCGGAGCGCGGCCTCGACCTGGTCGTGGCGCTGCTCGCGGTGGTCGCGTCCGGCGGGGCCTACCTCCCGCTCGACCCGGACCACCCGAGCGAGCGACTGGAGCACATGGTCAGCGACGTGGCCGCCCCGGTGGTACTCGCCCAGCACCGATTCGTCCCCCTGCTGCCCGCGGGGAAGGCCGCCGTGCTGGACCTCGACGACCCGGGTCAGTGGGCCGAGGAGTCCGACCGGCCCCTGGCGCCGCTCGCCGGCCCCGCGGATCCCGCGTACGTGATCTTCACCTCCGGCTCCACCGGGCGTCCCAAGGCTGTCTCCACCTCCCACCGCTCCATCCACAATCGGCTGGCCTGGATGCAGCGGCAGTACCCCCTCGGCGCGGACGACGTGGTGCTGCAGAAGACGCCCTTCGGCTTCGACGTGTCGGTGTGGGAGTTCTTCTGGCCGCTGATGACGGGTGCGCGACTGGTCCTCGCCCGTCCCGGTGGTCACCGGGACCCCGGCTATCTGCGGGAGTTGATCGTCGCCGAGCAGGTGACGACCGTGCACTTCGTGCCCTCCATGCTCCGCGTATTCCTCGCTCAGGAAGGGGTCGAGAAGTGCCTCTCGCTGCGCCGGACCATGTGCAGCGGGGAAGAACTGCCCCCGCGTCTGGTCAACGACTTCCTCAGCCGGATGCCCGGGGAGCTGCACAACCTCTACGGTCCTACTGAGGCCGCGGTCGACGTCAGTGCCTGGCGGTGCCGGCCACTGCCACGGACGGCCCGCACCACTCCGATCGGTCGGCCGATCAGCGGCGTACGGCTGTACGTGCTCGACCCCGCCGGTGAACCGGTGCCGGCCGGCGTCCGGGGAGAACTGCACATCGGCGGTGTCGCCGTGGCGATCGGCTACCTCAACCAGCCACGGCTCACCGCGGACCGGTTCGTACCCGACCCGTTCAGCGACGACGGAAGCCGGCTCTACCGCACCGGCGACGCCGCACTCCGGCGCGAGGACGGGGAGTTGGAGTACCTGGGCCGACTGGACGACCAGATGAAGATCCGCGGGCAGCGAGCCGAGCCGGGTGAGATCGAGACCATGCTGGAAGGCCACCCGGCGGTGTCCGCGGCGGTGGCCGTTCTCGTTCCCGACGGCGAGGACCACCGTCTGCAGGCGTACGTGGTGGTGGCGGCCGGATGCGAGGTCGACGCCGCGGAACTGCGGGCCCGGGCCGGATCGATGCTGCCGGACCACATGGTTCCCACGCACTTCCGTCGCCTGTCCGAAGTCCCGCTCACCGGCAACGGCAAAGTGGCCCGGTCCGCCCTGCGGGCCGGGGACGCCGGGGACCCGCTGCCGTCCGGCACGCCCCCGCCCGGGACCGACGGTTCGGAGGGGGGTGAACCGGTGGAGCAGGTGCTGAACCGCATCTGGTCCATGGTGCTCGCCCTGCCCGGCCTCCACCGGGACCAGGACCTGTTCACCTCGGGGGCACACTCGCTCAACACCCTGCGCGTGCGGGCCAGGATCGCGGTGGCGCTGCACACCGACGTACCCCTGCGCACCATGTTCAAGTCCCGGACCGTCGCCCAACTCGCACGGTCCGTCCGAGCGAACGCCGGCTCCCTCGACGAGATGGATCGACGGGCCTCGGCGGTGGCCTCGCTGCCACCGCTGGGCGACGCCGAGTGGGTACGCGCGGTGACCGAACTCGACAGCGAGGTGAGGTGAGATGAGCGAGTCCTGGCAGCCCATCATCCGTACCGGCGAGACGACGGCGCCGCTGTCGGCCGGTCAGCGGTCGCTGTGGTTCCTCGACCGGCGGGCACCGGGGAGGGCCACCTACAACCTGCCCTGGATCCAGCGGCTGCGCGGCCGGCTCGACCCGGCTCTCGTGGAACGCGCCCTGCGCGGTGTGGTCCAGCGGCACGAGGCCCTGCGCACGGTGTTCTCGGCGGCCCTCGGAGAGCCGCGGCAAGTGGTCCGGCCGGACGGCGACGTGCCCTTCACCGTGCAGGACCTCACCGACGGGCCGGACCCCGAGTCGCGGTCGGAGCAGCTCCTGCGCGAGGTGGTGCGCCGGCCCTTCGACCTGGAGAAGGGGCCGCTCCTGCGCGGCTGCCTGCACAAGACGGGCCCGGACCAGTGGGACCTGGCGGTGGTCTTCCACCACATCATCTGGGACGAGCTGTCCACCGGCGTCTTCGAACATGAGCTGGCCGAGCTGTACGACGCGGCGGAGCAGGGCCGGCCGCCGGCCCTGGAACCTCTGCCGGTGCACTTCGCCGACTACGCCCGCTGGCAACGGGAATGGATGACCGGAGCCACCTACGAGCGCGAACTGAAGTACTGGGAAGGACGGTTGGGCGACGCGCCGACGTCGCTGGCGCTGCCCGCCGATCGCCTCCGTCCCGCGACCCAGTCCTTCCGCGGCGCCACAGCCACCGTGCCCCTGCCCGGCGGTCTACTGGGCCGGGCGGGTGAGCTGGCTCAACAGGAGGGCGCCACCGGCTTCATGGTGCTGCTGGCCGCCTTCGCCGCCCTCCTGCACCGGCACACCGGCCAGGACGACCTGGTGCTGGGCACCCCGGTGGCCGGCCGCGACCGGCTGGAACTTGAGGGCCTGCTCGGATACTTCGTGAACATGCTGGCGCTGCGGATCGACGTCGGGGCGGAGCCGACCTTCCGGCAACTGCTGGAGCGCGTCTGTGACGGCGTGCTGGAGGACTTCGACCACCAGGACGTGCCGTTCGAAGCCGTGGTGGAGCGGGTGCTCACCGGCCGGCCGGCCGGCCACTCCCCCCTGGTGCAGGTGGTCTTCGGCCACCACACCGGCCGGGGCGTGGACCGGCCACGTCTCGCCGGGGCGGTCGGCAGCCCGCTGTCCACCGACACCGGCACCGCCAAGTTCGATCTGATCTGGTCGGTCTGCGACGAGGACACCGGGGCCCGGATCGAAGTCGAGTACAACACCGACCTCTTCGACGAGTCGACCGTGGTGCGCATGGCGCGGCGCTATGTTCGGCTGCTGGAGGCGGTCATGGCCGACCCCGAGGCCGGTGTCGGCGTCGTCGACCTGCTCACCGACGAGGACCGCGTGGTGGTCCAGCCGGTGCCCGCGCCCCGGGTTCCGCGCGGCGCCCGGCTGCACGAGGTGTTCGAGCGCGTGGCGGCCGAACACCCCGGGCGCACCGCGGTCAGCCACGGCCTGGAACACCTCACCTACGCGGAGTTGAACGGCCGCGCGAACCGGCTGGCCCGGTACCTCGAATCGCGCGGCGTCGAGCGCGGAGACCGGGTCGGGCTGTCGCTGGAGCGCGGCCCGGCCCAGGTGGAGGCGATCCTCGCCGTGCTCAAGGCCGGAGCGGCCTACGTGCCCGTCAACCCCGCCGACCCGGCCCAACGGCAGGAGATGGTCCTCGGGGACGCGCGGGTCCGGCTGGTGCTGCGCGACGAGGAGGTGGCCGACGCGGTGGGGTCCGATGCGTGGCCGGACGGGAACCCGGCTTTCGCCGGTTCGGGCGAGGACTCCGCGTACGTGATCTTCACCTCCGGCTCCACGGGGCGACCCAAGGGGGTGGAGGTGGCACACCGCAACGTGACCGCCCTCTTCGACGCGGTGTCCGCGAGGTTCGCCCTCGGCCCGCACGACGTATGGACCGCGTTCCACTCCTACGCCTTCGACTTCTCCGTGTGGGAGATGTGGGGAGCCCTGCTGCATGGAGGCCGGCTGGTCGTGGTGCCGGTCGCGACCGCCAGAGCGCCCGGGCGGTTCGCGGAACTGCTGGTACGGGAAGGGGTCACCGTCCTCAGCCAGACCCCGTCCGCGCTGGCGCAACTCACCTCCGCCCTGGCCGAACTCCCTGCCCCGGCAGTGGACCTGCGGTGGGTCGTGCTGGGCGGCGAGGCGTTGCAGCCGCACCACGTCGCCCACTGGTTCGATCGGGCCAAGGCTCCGGGGGCCCGCCTGTGCAACATGTACGGGATCACCGAGACCACCGTGCACGTGACCGCACACGAGATCGACTCCCCCCACTCCTTCGATCACAGCATCATCGGCCGCCCGCTGCCGCACCTCTCGGTCGCGGTCCTCGATCCTCACGGCGCGCCGGTGCCGATCGGTGTGGTCGGGGAGATGGTGGTGGGCGGGGCCGGTGTGGCCAAGGGCTACGTCGGCAATCCCGAACTGACCGCCCAGCGGTTCGCCCCCGGGCCCGTGCTCCACGACGGGTCTTTGTGGTACCGCTCCGGCGACCTGGCGCGGTGGCGGGAGGACGGCACCCTGGAATACCACGGCCGCGGCGACGACCAGGTGAAGATCCGCGGCTTCCGGATCGAGCCCGGGGAGATCCGCCACGCACTCCTCGCGCACCCGCGGGTCCAGGACTGCGTGGTGGTCGCGCACCAGGATCCGGACACGCCGCTTCATCTGGTCGCGTACGTGGTGGGAGAGGCCGGCTCCGCGGAGGTCCGCGCCTTCCTGGGCGCCCGGCTCGCCGCCCACCTGATCCCGTCCATCATCATGTCGCTGGACGAACTGCCGCTCACGTCCAACGGCAAGGTGGACATGCGGGCGCTGCCCGGGCCCCGGGCCGAGCGCGGTACCGAGCGCTCCGCACCGGAAACCGACGCGGAGCGGCTGGTCGCAGAGGCGTGGCAGGAGGTACTCGGTCTGGAGGACGTCGGCAGGGAGGACAACTTCTTCTCCCTCGGCGGCGACTCCATCCGCAGCGTCCAGGTGGCCGGGACACTCCGCAACCGCGGGTACGAGCTGGACCTGGAGGCGTTCTTCACCACCCCGGTACTGGCCGAACTGGCATCCCGGCTGCGACGCGCCGACGATACCGCCGACACCCGCGACCGCGCGCCGTTCGTGCTGGTCTCCGCGGGCGATCGCGGCTACCTTCCCGACGGCCTGGACGACGCCTACCCCATGACCTCCATGCAGCTCGCCATGGTCTACCACATGGAGGCCGACCCGGGGCGTCGGCCCTATCAGAACGTCAACAGCTACCGGATGTCCGGCGACTTCGACGAGAAGGCGTTCGTCTCGGCCCTCGCCGAGGCCGTGCACCGGCACCCGGTCCTGCGCACCGGCTTCGACCTGGTCTCCTTCAGCGAGCCGATGCAATTGGTCCACCGGGACGCGCCGGTGCCCCTGGTCGTAGAAGACCTGCGCGCCCTGGACGAGTCCGAGCAACTGGCCCGTGTCACGGACCTGGCGCTGCGGGAGTGGGCCGTCCCCTTCGACCTCACCATCGCGCCCATGCTGCGGGTCTACGTCCAGCGCCTGGCCGAGGACCTGTACCAACTCACCCTGGTCGAACACCACGCGATCCTGGACGGCTGGAGCTTCACCTCGCTCTTCGCCGAACTGCTTCAGCGGCACGCGGCGCTGCGCGACGATCCGATGAGCCCCCCTACGCCGGCACCCTCCTCCCTCTTCCGGGAGTACGTCGCCCTGGAGGCCGCGGCCAAAGCCTCCGAGGTGTCCCAGGAGTTCTGGCAACGGCGCATGTCCGGGGTCCGACCGACCCGGTTGGGCACCGTGAAGCACGACGAGGGACGCGGGGCCGACACGGGCGTGCTGGAGCGTACGCTCCCGACCGCGCTGGCCGCTCGGGTGCCGGCGATCGCCGCGGCCAACGGGGTCGGTGCGAAGAGCGTCGTGCTGGCCGCACACCTAGCGGCGATCTCCCGACTGGCCCGTACCCACGAGGTGGTGACCGGGCTGACCGTCAACGGCAGGCTGGAGGACGGGGCCGGGACGGAAGCCCTCGGCGTCTTCCTGAACACCGTCCCGCTGCGCGTACTGCTCGACGGGATGACCTGGACCTCCCTGGTGCGGGAGGCACACCAGCAGGAGAGCGAGATCACCCCGCACCGCAGGATGCCGTACAGCGAAATCGCCCGGCATATGGCCGATCCCACCCTGGACTGCAGCTTCACCTTCAACCGCTTCCACGCCCTGGGCAGCCTCTCGTCCGCGCAGACCCGCATCGTGGACCAGCGGCTCGGCGTGGAGCCGACGGTGCGCCGGGAGCCCAATCACTTCGCGCTGAACGTGGCCTTCGTCCAGGACCCGGCCTCCGACCGGTCGATGCTGATCGTGGACAGCGCGGACAGCTCACTGACGGACCAGCAACTTCACGATTACGTCGCCGACTTCTTCGCGACGATCCAGCGCATGGCCGAAGTACCGGATGGCTCCGTCACCACGTGGCGGGGCGGAGAGAGGCACCCATGAGTGATCCACAACCCCCGGAGCACTACACCGTGGTGGTCAACGACGTCGGCCACTACTCGGTGTGGTCCACCCACCGGGCGGTGCCCGCTGGCTGGCGAAAGGCCGGCTTCCAGGGCGACCGGGACAGTTGCCTCGACCACATCGAGAACGTGTGGGAAGGGCCCCGTCCCGCCACGCCCTACCCCGTCTGATCCCCCCAGGAGGAGATGAGCAGGTCATGTTCCGCCACCCGGCCTTCCGACTGCTCTTTCTCGGCCAAGTACTCACCAGCTTCGCCGGAAACGCGCTCTTCCTCTCCCTCGGTGTGTGGGCCAAGGACCTGACCGGCAGCAACACCGCCGCCGGGCTGGTTTTCTTCTTCGTCACGCTGCCGGTGGTCTGCGGCCCGTTCATCGGCCACCTCGTCGACCGCTTCCACCGGCGGTCGGTACTGATGGTCGCGTGCGGCGGAACCGCGGCCCTGGTCATGCTCCTGCTGCTGGTGCACTCGGCGGACCGGATGTGGCTGGTCCATGTGGTCGCCGCCGGTTACGGAGTCGCCGCCATCTTCGTCCGCGCGTCCCAGGCGGGACTCATCAAGAGCCTGATCCCACCGCGGGACCTGGCCGCCGCCAACGCGTACCTCAGGTCCGCCGGCGACGCGCTGCGGGTGGTGAGCCCGCTGGTCGGAGTCGGCGTCTACGCGGTCACCGGCGGCCCGGTCCTCGCTGTCCTGGTCGCCGGCCTGTACCTCCTGGCCCTGGTGATCTTCCGTCTCCTGCCCAGGACGCGGGACACCGCCGAGGGGGCGGGTAAGGAGGAGCTGTCCCTGCGCCGTCTCAGTGCAGGGCTCCAGCACCTCTGGTCCCACACGTCACTCGCGGTCATGACGGCGGCCATCGCCGCGGCCTACTGTGTGCTCGGCTTCTTCGACAGCACCGACTTCGCGGTGGTCCAGGAAAGCCTGCACCGCCCACCGTCCTTCTTCTCCGTGCTGACCAGCCTCCAGGGGGCCGGCAGCATCGGGGGCGGGCTCACCGCGGCCCTGCTGGTCCGACGGCTCGGTGAGCACCGGACCGCCGGGATCGGGCTGGCTGCCATGGCCTTCGGAGCCCTCGGCATGACCCAGACCGGCCTGGTGGTCGTCCTCGGCGCCTTCGCCCTCTTCGGCGTCGGAGCCACCTGGCTCGCCATCGGCTACAGCACCGCCTGGCAACGGCACACCCCGGGACCGCTCATCGGTCGCGTCTCCACCGCGGCCGACCTGTCCATGCTCGGGCCCCAGGCGGCCTCGATCCTGCTCGGTGCCGTACTGATCGGGTTCGTTCCGTACCGCGTTCTCCTGCTGGTCTGCTTCGTCACCCTGCTGGCGGCCGGCATCGCTCTGCTGTCCACCCACGGCCGGTCATCCGCCCAGGAACCGGACGCCGAGGCACCGCCGTCCCCGCTCGACCGACCGCCCGACAGGGAGCCGTACCACCGCACGCCCCGCGACAAGCAAACAGGACACACCACTTGACGGCCTTCGAAACCCCGACCCAAGGAGTGACCATGTCACGTCAGAAGGGCACCGGACCCGGTGCTTTCAGCCCCGAGGGCGACCCGGTCGAGCTCTACTCGATCCTGCGCGCCGGCCGAACGCCGCAGGTGGTGGACGGCGCTCTGCCCCGCCAAGCCTCGGTACTGGAACTCGGAGCAGGCACCGGACGGCTCACCCACCCGCTCGTCGCCCTGGGGCACCAGGTCGTCGCGGTCGACCACAGCACCGAGATGCTGGCCAAGATCGAGGGAGCCGAAACCGTCCACGCCGAGATCCCGGGACTGGACCTCGGACGGACCTTCGACGCCGTGGTGCTCGGCTCCTGCCTGGTCAACCTCACGGACGCGGAGGTGCGCTACGAGATGATGGCCACGGCCAGGCGCCACGTGCGCCCCGGCGGCAGCGTACTGATCGAACGGGCCCTGCCCGAGTGGTTCACCGGTGTCGGCGAACCCCGGGTGTGGGACGACATCACCGCCACCCTGCTCGAGGTGGAGCAGCTCACCCCCGATCTGGTGCGCGCGGTGATGGAGTACCGCTGGCAGGGCCGGCGTTGGACGCACCTGCAGATCGTGCAGTTCCTCGACGAGAACACACTGGACACCTACCTGGACGCGGCCGGGCTGCGCCGCAAGGAGTGGGTCACCGAGGACACCTCCTGGCTCGCGGCCTCCCCGGTCGACTGAACGCTCGACGCCACCGGTCGATGATCCGTCCACCGGGGCCGCCCGGCCCCTCGTACGTGACGGTGACCCGACGGACCTCACCACAAGAGAGCGAGGCGCCTTGTCCACTTCCCGAACGGCCCCCCGAACCGAGGGAGACTGGTTCTGGCTGCCGTCTCCCCGCCCGCACGCCGCCGTCCGGCTGCTCTGCTTCCCGCACGCCGGTGGTGATGCCACCGCCTTCGCCTCGCTCGGACGGCTGCTGCCCGAGGAGATCGAGCTGTGGGGGGTACGGATGCCCGCGCGCGGCGGGCGCGCCCGGGATCGCTACCCGGAGAGCTTCGACGAACTGGTCGGCGCGGTCGGCGAGGCGGTGCTGCCCCACCTCGACCGGCCGTACGCCGTACTCGGCCAGAGCATCGGCGCTCTGGTCGGCTACGAGGTGGCCAGGAAGCTGGCCGCCCACCTGTCCCCGACCGCCTGCTTCGTCATCGGATTCGCGCCCCCGAGCACCTGGCGGGAACCACCCGGATCCGGCGGCGAGGCCGACGTGCGTGAACTGGCGGACTTCATGCTCCGCAACGACGAGCGCGCCGGCGCGGTGGTCACCCATCCGGCGCTGCGGGAGATGGTGCACCAGGTGCTGCTGGCGGACATGGGTCTCGCCCGCACCTACCGGGACCCGGGCACCGGGCCGCTGACCTGCCCCGTCAAAGCCATCCTCGGGGCCGACGACGAGGCCGTCTCCGCAGGGGAGATGGAGGAGTGGAAACACTGCTCCACCGATGACGGCTTCGGGCTCGACGTGCTGTCGGCCGGTCACCTGGTGCTCCAGTCCGGCGAGACAGCAGTGCAGCAGGTGGCCTCGATCGTCCGGGACCTGCTGCTGCCGCCCCTGTACCAGTGAGCGACTCGCCGACGGCGGGCCGAAGACCTCAACCGATACCAGCAGGCCAAGGAGCAGCATGAACACGGTAGCCACGACGACCGCGCCGCCCGACCTGACAGATCCCACCTTCTGGGCCCGCGAGGACAGCCACCTCATCCTCCGTGAGCTGCGCCGCCGGGCGCCGCTGTGGCGACTGGAGTCGGAGGCGGAGGGGCCGCTGTGGTGCGTGCTGTCGCACGCGTTGGCCAATGAGGTACTGAGCGACGCGAACCGGTTCAGCTCGGAGCGCGGGTCGCTGCTGGGCACCGGCACCGATCGGGCCCCCGCCGGTGCGGGGAAGATGATGGCCCTCACCGACCCCCCGCGCCACCGCGACCTGCGGGGCCTGGTGCTGCCCTTCTTCTCCAAGCGGAAGGCGGCCGAGCTCACGGAACGCGTGGCCGACCTGACCCGACAGGTGGTGCGCGCCGCGTTGGAAGCGGAGGAGACCGACTTCGTCAGGGACATCAGCACGGCGGTTCCGCTGACCGTCATGTGCGACCTGCTCGGTGTCCCGGACGAGGACCGGGACCAGGTGGTGCGCATGTGCGACCGGGCGTTCCTCGGCGACACACCGGAGGAACGCGCCGAGGGGCATCAGCAGTTGCTGCCCTACCTGTTCGCTCTCGGCCTGCGCCGCCGGAGCGACCCCCGGGACGACATCATCAGCTCACTGGTCACCCACACGGTGGACGGCCGTCCACTGCCCCTGGACGAGGCGCTGCTCAACTGCGACAACATCCTGGTCGGAGGCATACAGACGGTACGTCACACCTCGACCATGGCCATGTTGGCGCTGACCCGGCATCCGGACGCCTGGCAGGCCATGCGTGAGGACGGATACGACCCGGAACTCGGGACCGAGGAGCTGCTGCGCTGGACCTCGGTTGGCCTGCACGTGCTGCGCACGGCCAGGGTGGACACCGAACTCGCCGGACAGCGCATCCGGGCAGGCGACCGCGTGGTGGTCTGGACACCGGCGGCCAACAGGGACGAGATGGAGTTCGAGGACCCCGACCAGCTGCGGCTCGATCGCACCCCGAATCGGCATGTGGCCTTCGGCTGGGGACCGCACTACTGCATCGGCGCACCCTTGGCCCGGGTGGAGTTGGCCTCGCTCTTCGGAGCGCTCACCGAGGCCGCCGAATGGGTCGAGGTGCTGCGGCCACCGGTGCCCAACCGCTCCCTCATCAACTTCGGGCTCGACTCCCTCGTTGTCAGACTGCACGCGCGCGGCGGAATCGGCTGACCGGCGCCTCGACCTCGGGGGCAGGGCCCCTGTCGCCGAAGCCTTACTTCACGCTGCGTCATCGGTGGAAGCGTGCAGTCGAGTGGATTTACTCAGAGTGAGAACAAGAGGCTAGCTCGCCCCGGGTGTACCTCCGTCTGCACCATCGTTCAATGTCGGGGAGAAACGCTCGACAGAAACGGACCAGGACGTAAGAGTGGTCGAAAAGGCAGAGGTTGAGCCGAACGTCTCGTCGGCCTTCTGACTGACGGACCCGTTGGGGAAACCAAGCGATTTCCACCGGGCCGGTTGACGGCCATGTGCGGTGGGCCGTGAGGGGAGGAGCGACATGCACAGCAATAGCCTCGCGCTGCGCCTGCTGGAAGGGGCATGCGGGATCATCGTGGGCGCTCGGCGCTGTCTACGCGGCGCTCTTGTTGTTGACCGCCCATCCCGACACAGTGTTGATCACATACAAGCGTGGTGGGCTCACCCCGTTGATCATCATCTTCGCGGTGGCATGCGCCGGCTGGTTCTGCCTGCGCCTGATCAGATCACGGCAGCGTCCACCGGTCCTGCTGGTCATCGGCGTTGTGTGTGCCGTCGTCCTCCTGACCGTGTTATGGCGGGGATCCCGCGGCTCGGCGGAAGAGCAGCACATCACGCCGTCCCCGAGCAGTGGGCACTTCCACCAGTCGCAGCCCCCGACAATGAGCCGGACAGGGGGGTTCCCCCGGCGCCGCCCACCGCCGGGCCGTGATTCGAGTACGGGGCCCTCGGCCGCCGCGACCCATGGCAGCCGAGGGCCCCGTACGTGCGGTGCCAAAGCAGGCATGAGCGGGTGCCTCTGCCCCAACAGCAGCCACGGCTCCGGGACCGCCTACAGCTCCCTCCTCTACGTGCCCTGCGTGTGAGTACGAAGTGAGACAGGATCTGTGTCCGCCCTGCCCGGCTGCGGCGGGCACAGGCACTCCCGGGAGGGCTTCACTAGCCGTGAACAGCGCCCGTGACAATGCCGTTTGGCGCGAGTGCCGCGCCCTGAGCCAATGCCTGCTGCCCCTGATCGACCAGGAAACCTGGCGGCGGGACCGTCGCCATGACGACTTCCGCGAACGCGGCCTGGGCGTGCCCGAAGGAGAGCGGTTGCTTGGGACCTTCGCAGCCCTCACCATGCACACCGTCATCCTGGACGCCGCAGCGGCCGGACGCCCGCCCGCCCTCGAAGCGCTGCACTCCACCCCACTGCACACCATCGCCCAAACCGTCATGAACAAGCGCGACTACGAGTTCCTGGCTGCGGCGCCCACGCATGCGGACGACGACGCCGAGGAACGGGACCTCGCCGCCTTCCGGCTGCTCACCTACCAGACCGGACACGCTGCTCACGTGTTTGCCTACCTCGGCAACCAGGTACGCACCACCTTCGACACCCTGGCCAACCGCAGCCGGACAACAACCGCAACCTGCGGCGACCTCCGGCACTGGGCGAGTCTGACGAAACTCCTTCCGTAGCAACTCCCGCGCAGCGGGGAAACCTCAGTTCGGCGTCACGTCGCGCTGATGGAAGAGGACAGCTACCGCATCAGTCCGACCGAAGCGGTCGCCCGCTGAATCTGCTCCGGCCTACGGCGCCGGAGGCCAAGTCGTTACCCGGTTGGTTCCCGGGGACGGCTGATCGTCGGGTGTCCTGGAGCTGACCGAACGACAAGCGCCAGGCAAAGGTCAGGGCTGTGAGGCCGAAGGCGAATGAAACCGGTCCGGCCCCGGGCAGCACCGGCAACGGCGACTTCAGCATCTGTCCGGCCCCGGTCTGGACCGGGTCACCAGCACGACCGCGGGTCTTGTACGTGCTCTGGCGAGTGCTGGTCCTCTCCCCTGCCCCGGCCGGTCCGGACCAGGAAGCCGGGGTTCGCTTCCCCCGGCGGGTAGCGATGTGCACCCTCCGGGTGCCGGGGATGCCCACCTCCACGAGGACCCCGCCGCGGAACATCCACAGACCGAACAGGTCGTCGTCCTCCTCGTCGTGCGATTTGGGACCCGGAGCCGTCGGGCTCCTTCCGTACGCGGAGTCCGCCGCCTAGAACTTGTCCGGTCGGTCATGTTCGGAGCCAGGTGGTGAGGGCTGCGGCAGTCGCGGTGCCGAGGTAGGCATAACGGCGCTTGTCGTAGTGGATAGCGACAGTCAGGTTGTTGCGTTTCTTGTACCGGTTCTCGTCGAAGCCGGGTGGTCGTCCGCCACGTGAGCCTTTGCGCAGGCGGGCTGCCTGGCTGTCGGTCTTCTCTACCAGGGCACCTGGCCTGACCCTGAATCATCTTTACTCCGTTGGCGCGCTGGAAGGACATCACAGGTGGGCGGCTGAGGTTGATACCGCCGTGTCCGGGCAGCCGGGCTTCCACCGGACGATCCGCAGGGTTCGAGGTCGCAGTCGCACGGGCCGCGGAGCCCGCTCACCGGAACACCATGCGTCACGGTCCGAGGCTGAGGCCTGGGGTCTTCCATCAGGACCTCCTGTCGTCGTGCTCGTACACACGGGAGGCTGCCCTGGGCCTGCCCAGCGCCCGTGGGCTCGCCCGGGGCCGCCTTGAGCACGTCCAGGGGTCAAGTACTCGACCGCCGCTTCAGCCGGTGCGCCGACTCCGCGGACGGTCCCCCTTCCGCCAGGCCCCGCGGCCGGCGATATGTCATGTGGCCTCCAGAGATGCGAGGCCGGAAGGGCACTCGTTCCACCAGGCGGATCGTGCCGAACAGCATGCTCTCCGGGGCGGCCCGGGTGTGTGAGCGGAGCAGGGTTCGGCGCCGCACCTCGCGCAGTGGAAGACCGTCATGCGAGCCGTTGTATCCCACCGACCGCGTGGGGCACGACTGCGCATCCTCACCGTCCGGGGTGCCTCCCTGCGGGTGGGCCCAGTCCGCGCGCGTAACGGGCGCGTGTGAGGACCGGCGCCCATCGGTTTCCCGGGGGCTGCGGCGGCAGAGAGGGTGACCAGCAGTGTGGTAGAGGCCCAGGGGTGACGGCGAGGACGCCAAGGGGGCGTACGTTTACCCGCCGTCGCCCGGCGGGTAAACGTGTACGCGGCGGGCAGCCCGGTTCACCGCTTCATGGTTCGGACGTCCGGCACCTGCGCACCGCGGACGTCGAAGCACACACCGTGCCGGTACCCGAGGAGCTCGCGATTGTTGAGTTCAACTGCGGCGGTCTTGCAGGACCTTGGCGAGCAGCAGCACCAACAGCCCGGCAAAGGGGATCACCAGCAGACCTGTGCGCAGGCTGGTCGCGTCGGCGACGTAACCGACGACCGGTGGGGACAGCAGGAAGCCCAGGCGCATGAGCCAGGAGACGATCGTCAGACCTGATCCGGGTTTGAGGCCGGGCAGAGCGTCGGCTTCGTGCATCGCCGCGGGTACCAGGGTCGCCACCCCGAATCCGGCCAGGGCGAAGCCGAGGATTGTTCCGGACAGCGTCGGCACCGCCAGTGCCAGCCCCATGCCGACCGCGGTGATCAGGCCGCCGGCCCTGGCCACAGCACGCTGACCGAAGCGGTCGACGAGGCGGTCCCCGATGATGCGCCCGATGAACTGGGCGCCCACCAGAGCGATGAAGCCACAGGCGGCGAGTGCTGCGGAGGTGTGCAGGGCGTCGGTCAGGTACAGGGCGGCCCAGGAGTTCCCCGCATCCTCGACGAGAGTGCCGGCTATGGCGATCAGGACGAGGGCTGCCAGCACGTACCCGACGTGCGAGGTGCCGTTTTCCCACTCGGCGGCCCGCTGTTCCGGGCTGGTCTCTTCCGGTTCGTTGTCCGGGCCGGGGAGGCAGAAGCGCCATGCGGCCACGGCGGCGATAACGAGGACGATCGCCGAGAGCGTGAGGTGTACGCCGCGCGACAGGCCCAGCGACATTGCTCCGGCGGCCATCAGCCCGCCGGTGACAGCGCCGATGGACCAGATCGCGTGGAAGGAGTTGAGAATGGACCGCCCGTAGAGCCGTTGCACACGAAGACCGTGCGCGTTCTGCGCGACGTCCGTAAGTGCGTCCATGGCTCCGGCCAGGAACAAGGCGGCCGCGAACAGCGCCACCGACGGGGCAAGACCGGCGGCCAGGATGCCCGTACCCGTCAGCAGGGTACCGACGACCGCGACCTGCGCCGACCCCACCCGGCGGATGAGCACCCCTGCCGCGAGGCCGGCCGTGATGGCCCCCGCCGGGAACGCGGCGACCGCCAGCCCGTAGGCGCCGTTACTGATCGCCAGATCTTCCTTGATCTGCGGATACCTCGGCAGCAAGTTGGCGAACAGCGCCCCGTTCGTGAAGAACAGGACGGCTACCGCGGCCCGTGCGTGCCGCCCGGCGCGGAGGGGCAGTGCCTCGATGTCGACGGTCATACGGACGACCCTAACCCCAGAAAGTACGAACGTACACTCCCCCTAGCGGTAAATTCCGACCGAGTGGTAAGTATCTGATCGGCAGCCGCGCCGGGGCCGCCCGGAAAGGGCCGGCACACGGGCGCAGCGTCTGTCCGCGACGCCACCAGCACACAGCCAAGGAGAGATCAGCACGTGGAGAGCATCACCAAGAACAGGCAGTCGACCGCCGTCCTGCGCCTCATGATCGAGCATGCCTACGGTGCCGACAGGGTTCCGACGGGCGACGGCTGGAGCAGCGAGCTGGGACACGGATGGTTCAACGTCGCCTACCGCATCCGCCTGCGCGACGGCGCCGAGGTCGTCCTGAAGATCGCCCCGCCGTCGGAGGTGGAGGTGATGGCCTACGAGAACGGTGCCATGTCGATCGAGCTGGCCGCACTGGAGCTTCTGCGCACGCGTACGTCCGTTCCGGTTCCCACCGTGGACTTCGCGGACCGGAGCCGTGAACTGTGCGACGCCGACTACTTCTTCATGCCGTTCATCGACGCCGACAACCTCGGCATCATCTTCGACACGCTCCCCCGCGCCGAGCGCGAGGCGTACATGGAACAACTCGGCACGCTGAACCGTGAGATCAACTTCCTTCGCGGCGAGAACTTCGGTCCGCTGGCCGGGCCGGGCGACCCGAGCTGGAGGCGCGTGTTCACGGGCATGGTCGAGGACGTACTCGTCAACGGTGAACGCCGGGGCGTCGGCCTCGGCTGGGACTACGACATCGTCCGCGCGACCGTGGCCGAACACGCCGACAGCCTCGACGAGGTGACCGAGCCGCGACTGGTCGAGTGGGATCTGTGGGACAGCAACGTCATGGTCCGCGACGGCAAGATCGTCTGCATCATCGACCATGAACGCGCCTTCTACGGCGACCCGCTGATCGAAGCCGGGTTCACCGGAAGCCAGATGGCTGCCTTCGGCGACGCGGCACCCTTCATACGCGGCTACGGCCACGGCGAGTTGACCGGGACCCAGCAGGTGCGCCGACGCCTGTACTGCCTCTACCTGGCGCTCATCATGGCGATCGAAACCGTGTACCGCGGACACACCGACACCGAGCAGTACGACTGGGCCCGCCTCCGGATCGACGAGGCCATGTCCCTTCTCGGCCGCACCCGCCGGTGACCTCCACGCCCACTGCCCCCGACCACACCACCCGGCTCGGCACCGAGCCGGTGGGCCACCTGCTGCGGCGCGCCTGCGTCCAGACCACGGGCGCCGTCGGCGTGTACGGCATCTACGCACTGACGAACGCCTGGTTCGTCGGCTACGGCGTGGGCGAGACCGCGATGGCCGCGGTCAACCTGGTCGCCCCCCTGCTGCTGTTGCTCGGCGCGGTGTCCACCACCGTCGGCGCGGGCGGCGCCTCCCTCATCTCCCGCGCCCTGGGCGCCGGGGACCGGCAGGCCGCCGCCCGCGCAGCGGGCAACACTCTGACCCTCTTCTGGATCAGCGCCGCGGCCACCACCACGCTCGGCCTGGCCTTCCTCGACCCCCTGCTCTCCCTGCTCGGCGCGCACGGCGAACTGCGCGAGAGCGCACGCCCCTACGCCGTGGTGCTGCTGGCCGGGGCCTTGGTCTCGACCGGCTTCTCCAGCCTTGTGCGCGCCGAGGGCCGGATGGGCTACTCCACCCTGCTGTGGGTGGTGCCGGTCGCCGTGCAGATCACGCTCGACCCCTTGCTCATATTCGGACTGGACATGGGTGTGCAGGGCGCCGCGCTCGGCACTGTCGGCGGCCAGGCCGTCTCCGCCGCGATGAGCCTGTGGTTCTTCTTCGGGCAGCGCGACCGCCCCTACCGCATCGGCCCCAAAGAGCTCCTGCCCCACGGGGCAACGCTGCGGGCGCTGCTGGGCATCGGCCTGCCGTCGTTCCTGGCCGGAACGGGCGTCACTCTGCTGGCCGTCCTTGTCAACGCCACCCTCGCAGCCACCGGATCTGCCACCGCCCTCGCTGCCTACGCCGTCTGCGTCCGCCTGCAGACTTTCGTGATGATGCCGCACACCGGAGTCAGCCAGGGCCTGCAGCCCATCGTCGGATACAACGTCGGCCGCGGACTGGCCGACCGCGCCCTGCGGGCCCGCAACCTCGCGCTGGCGGCCTCCCTGCTGTACGGGCTCCTCACCGCCACGGTCCTCGCCTTCCTGGGCCGGCCTATCGCCGGCTGGTTCCTGAGCGACGCGGACACCATCGCCACTGCCGGGCAGGCCCTGCGAGTCATCGCCCTCGGTCTGGCCGTCGCGGGGATCGCCCCGCTGGTGGCGGCCTACGCCCAGTCCCTGGGCCGCCCCGCGCCCGCCTACCTCATCTCCACCGGCACCCTGCTCCTGATCAAGATCCCCCTGCTTTTGATCCTCGGCCGACTGGGCACCGGCGGCGTCTGGACGGGACTGGCGGCCGGCGAACTGGCGACCGCCGCTGTTGCACTCCTGCTGCTTCGCCGCCTGGGCGGTCCTACGCGTCGCACTCGCCCTCGCCCACAGCGCTGAACGGCACAGCCAGGACCTTCTCGGACGCGAGCCAGAACGAACCGTTCCCGATCACGACGCCCCCTCCCCTCCCCTCACGCTCAGCGCGGGCGTGAGTACGTCGAGGTCGTCGGCGGCGCCCTGGACTGAATACTCATCTACGTCACGACCTGGACGCCCAAGGAGCGGAGGACCGGGGCCGTGCTGATCACGAACGACGACCGGTACGGGCCCGGCGGCCGCACCGACTACGAAGCCCGCCCCGATGGTCCGGACCAGTGGGACCGGGACGGCGACGCCCCCTGATACCAGCCGGGCCCCGGGCAAGCCCGCCCCGCAGTGGGATTTGGGCAACCGGGGCACCGCAGGAACCCACCGCTCACTGCCCACTGTCAGTTGGTGTCGTCGAGGGCGAGGTCGGGGCGCAGGCGGCGCCAGGAGGGGTGGCGCAGGCGTCCGGCCCTGGTGCGGGTTGCGTAACGGACTTCGCCGACCAGGCGCGGCAAAACCCATCGCGCCCCGGTGGCCGGTGGGGTCTCGGTGAAGGGGCAGGTGTCGACCGAGGCGGCTTTGAGGAGTCCGGCGAGGGCGGTGCGTTCCGTGTCGCTCCATCCGGTGCCGAAGCTGCCGACGTACCGCAGGGTGCCGTTCTCGTTGCGCTGGCCCATGAGGAGGGCGCCGGACAGTCCGGCGAGACGGCCGCGGCCGGGCACCCAGCAACCGACGATGACATCGACGGTGGGGACGCGCCTGGGCGCCGTGACCGGTGATCACCGCCGGTACCGACCGGCTCGGGCCCGCCAAGCCACAGGCTTCGAGTACTTCGCGGCGCGATCGCGAGAACCGGGTCCCCGTGGGCCTCCAGCATAAAACTCCACAAGTAACTTTACCAAGCCGCTTGTGGAGTTTTATGCTGGAGGCATGGCTATGAACCCCAGGCCGCAGGACTCCACCGCGGCCGCTGAGCACCTGAACGACGCGATGAAACGACTGCGGGCACGACTGCGCGTGGAGTCGGGGCAGCACAGGACGGGGCTGAGCGCCACCCAGCTCGGCGTCCTGGCGAGCGTCGCGCGTGAGGGCCCGATCACCGCGGCCCGGCTCTCGACCGTCGAGCACGTGAGCGGGCAGGCCATCGCCCAGAGCCTCGCCGTGCTCAAGGCAGCCGGGCTGGTCCACAGCGAGCCCGACCCGAAGGACGGACGCAAGAAGCTGATGAGCGCCGACCCGTCCGCGACCGAGCTGATCGACAAACTGCTTTCGGGCCGTGCTGCCTTCCTCACGCGCGCCATCGACCACGTCGTCGCCGCGGACGAGCGCAAGGACCTGGACAAGGCGATCGAGCTGCTCCAGCGGCTTGCCGATGCCGACCTGGACGAGGGCGCCATATGAGAACGACCGCTGTCGAGGGCGAACACACCCCGCGTGAGCTCGGCCGCAAGCCCTTCGCATGGACGTTCACCACTCCGCTCTATGTGGGTTCCAGCCTCAACCCGATCAACAGCTCCATCATCGCCACCGCGCTGGTGCCGATCGCCACTGACCTGAACGTCGCCGTGGGCGCCACGGCCGTCCTCGTCTCGTCCCTCTACCTCGCAAGCGCCGTCGCCCAGCCGACCGCCGGCAAGCTCGCCGAGGTCCTCGGCGCCCGCCGCGTCTTCCTTGCCGGGATCGTGTTCGTGCTGCTCGGCGGTGTGGTCGGCAGCCTGGGCCAGAACCTGGCGATGCTGACCGTCGCTCGCGTCCTGATCGGCCTCGGCACCTCCGCGGCGTTTCCGTGCGCCATGGTCATGGTGCGGCACCGCGCCGCTCAGGCCGGACTCGACCAGCCGCCCGGCGGCGTACTGGGCGGCCTCGCCATCGCCGGCATGGCCACCGCCGCCGTCGGCCCGCCCATCGGCGGACTGCTCGTCGGCGCGGCAGGCTGGCGCTGGGCGTTCCTCATCAACATCCCGGTCACCGCCATCGCCCTGGCGATGGCACTGCGGTTGCCCAAGGACCCGCCGCTCGATCGTGCCGACAGCGGCTTTCGCACGATCGCCCGCCGGATCGACCTGGCCGGCATCGTCGGATTCGCTACCTCGATGACCTCCCTGGTCGTCTTCCTGATGAGCCTGCCGGGCATCAACTGGGCCGCACTCACCGTCTTCGTCGCAGCCACGATCCCCACCCTGTGGTGGGAGCTGCGCCGGACCGCGCCCTTCTTCGACCTGCGCGCCCTGTCCTCCAACGGCGCCCTGAGCCGAACCTACCTGCGCCAAGCCCTCACCCTGCTCGGCGTCTACTCGATGATGTTCGGCCTCACCCAGTGGATGGAGGCCTCCTACGGCCTGTCCACTGTCCAGACCGGGCTGATGCTGCTGCCGATGGGCGCCGTCTCCGCGCTGCTGTCCCGGCCGCTCGCCCGCCGCAACCTGGTGCGCGGACCAGTCATCGCCTCTGCGGTGAGCATGCTGCTCGGCTCGATCGGCATCATGTTCCTGGATTCCGACAGCCCCGTCCTCGCGCTCGTCCTCCTCTCACTGGTCTTCGGTGTCACCACTGCCACGACCACTGTCGGCAACCAGACGGCGCTCTATCTCGCAGCGCCGGCCGACCAGATCGGCACCGCCTCGGGCCTGTTCCGGACCTTTGGCTACCTCGGCACCATCACCTCATCGGTGATCGGCGGCATCGCCTTCCGTCACGGAGCCAGCGACCACGGCCTGCACAGCCTTGGCGTCGTCCTCGTCCTGGCCGGCCTCGCGGTCCTGCTGCTCACCCTCCTCGACCGCGCTCTGATGCAACGCCACGCCACCGCCTGACGGCCGCACATGGCACTGCCGCACTCTTGAACCTGCTAGGAGAACTCTTCAATGACACCATCTGCTCCCGCCGTCCCCGCACTCGTCCCCGAGCGGACCGCCCTGCTGGCGATGGACTTCCAGAACGGCATCGCCCCTCTGAGCCCGGAACCCGACGCGCTCATCGCACGGGTCCGGAACGCGATCGCAGACGTGCGCGCCGCCGGCGGCACCATCGGCCACGTCCGTGTCGCCTTCACAGAGGACGACTGGGCGGCCGTCCCCGACCGCAACAAGTCCTTCAGCTCACTCGCGGCGTCCAAGGCGATGCATCATGAGCACGACGCCACACAGATACACGAAGACGTCTTCCCTCGTGAGGCGGACATCGTCGTCCGCAAGGTCCGCTTCGGCGCCGCCTCGACCACCGACCTGTACGGCCAACTGGCCGACCGCGGCATCGACACCCTGATCCTCACCGGCATCAGCACCAGCGGGGTCGTCCTGTCCACACTTATGGACGCCGCAGACCGCGACTACCAGATGTACGTCCTGTCCGACTGCGTCGCCGACCGCGACCCCGAAACCCACCGGATCCTGGTCGACAAGGTCTTCCCCTCACGCGCGCACATCATCGACACCGCCCGGCTGCGGACACTGCTGGCAGCCGGCTGACTGCAGGCAGATACAGCGTGCACGGCGCGGCCGGCACCAGTCACCCTGTTGCCACATCACCGGGACCGGCACCTCTCAAGAAGTCCAAAGCCACGAGCGCCGCCGGAGCCACCGCAGCGCCGCCCCGTTCTCACTCACGGCCCGGCACCCCGCGCCGTCGGCCCGGCCGGAAGTGCCACGGACGTGAGACCGGCCGACCGGGACACAGCGAGAGACAGAGGCGAAGCTTCTGGTCACGACATCGACACACGCCACGGAATCTGAGCCTGGCCCGTCAGAGCCTCCATCGTCATCACCCACAAGGGTGATCACCTCGCCGCGGTCGCTACCCGTGACGAAGGCCGGCCACGTCCGTGAGACTAAACAGCCCGGCCACGGTGCCACTTATGGCGTCATGGATCTGCGACTCCCCTGCGGGGGCGCGAATGATCCAGAAGCGACCCGGGTCAGGGTCGCCAGCCCGTGCAGGGCCGCCCAGAACGCCTCGGTGCCATCAAGGGCGACAGCGCCGATAATCTCGCGCTTCCCGCGAGCGCTTAGCAGTGCGCCGGCCCTCGGTCATCACCGACGACGTGCCCACACCGTCCTCCGCCGTCGCGCCGACGGCGGAGGACGAGGACATCCATCCCGACCTGCTCACCCCCACCGGCCGTGGCAGAAGACCCCGGCGTACCCAGAGCACACCGACTTCGCCGCCCTCCAGATGGTGAAGTTCCCGGGCCCGCCTCGCCCACCCTGACAGAGCGTCACTCTGACTACAGAGAAATACTCGTCGCTTCGCGGCAGCTTCGAGAAAGCCACGCCGATCAGCTGTGCTAGTGGCTCGTCTCGGATCCTTGGCCGGTTAATTGATTCGTTGTCCGTTGCCCGGCAGGCTGCTTCCAGACCGTGATCGTGGAGGTGGCTGTGGGGCGTCGTCCTGGAGTGTTCGTCCGGCCAGTGAGTATAGGGTCGGCGGCTGCAGCGGATCAGCCGGACTACGAAGGATCCTGTGAGGCTTCGGCGAGCCATCGTGGTGATGATGTCGGCCCAGGGCCAGTCGGTGCCTGACATCACGTCGTTGATGCAGGTCAGCGCCGACTATGTGCGTGACGTCATTCATGCGTTCAACGAGCGGGGGTTCGACGCGCTGGACCCAAAATGGAGCGGGGGACGCCCCAGGACAATCGGTAGCCAGGTGCGCGAGCACATCTGTCTGATCGCCCGGACGTCCCCCGCCGACTGGAAGATCACCTCGTTCTCCACCTGGAGCCTGGCCAAACTGGCCGAACACCTGGTCAAACAGCAGGTCGTCCCCGCCGTCAGCCGCGAGACCCTGCGCCGGATACTGCGCGAGGGCAAGGTCTCCTGGCAGACCACCACGACCTGGAAGTCCTCGAACGACCCGGACTTCATCACCAAGATGCACCACGTCCTGGCTCTCTACGACACCCCACCGCCCGATGGCCGGGTCGTCTGCGTGGACGAGTTCGGGCCGCTGAACCTGATCCCCCGCAAGGGCAAGGCATGGCGACCAGTCCGCTCACCGCGCCGGCTCCGGGCCACCTGCAACCGCTACGACGGCGTCATGCACATGCTCGCCGCCCTCGACCTGGCCACCGGCCGGATGTACTACCGCATCCGCCACCGCAAACGCTGGCGCGAGTTCCTGTCCCTGCTCAAGGCCCTGCGTGCCCGCTGGCCCGGGGAGAAGCTGCACATCGTGCTCGACAACTTCTCCCCGCACAAGCATCCGAACGTCCGGGCCTGGGCCACGGCCAACGACGTCGAACTGGTCTTCCTGCCGACCTACGGATCGTGGCTGAACTGGATCGAGTCCGAGTTTGCCGCCTTACGCTACTTCGCGCTCAACGGCACCGACCACCGCAGCCACGGCGAGCAGAACGCCGCCATCGCCGCCTACATACGCTGGCGCAACGCCCGAACCGAACCGAAAACGGCGTTCGCACCCGAGTCACCCATCCGTGCCTGGACCCAGTACCCGGCGAAGCCGGCCTGAGAAGTCCTCCACAGGCCCCTCCGGGACCGGCGCCCACGTCTCCATGGCCGCCACGATCTCCGCCAGCCGGGACTCGAAGGCCACCACACCGACCTCGCCAGCTCCGTATCCCTGCCACAGTCCGACGAGCTGATCCTCCCGCTCGCCAAAGTCGATCAACTTGTCGGCGAGTGCGAAGCCGTCCAGAGAAGACTTCCCGACCTCAAGCACCCAACGGCTCGCGGCCGCGTCCGCGGTGATACCGCGACCCGCCAGCTCGACGACCCTGAACGGCACCCCGGGGTGAGCTGCCACAGCCAGAAACACACCCAGCGACACTGAGTTCCGCACGGCGTTCTCCGCCACCCGCCAAACCCTCCCCACAGCAGCAAGCCGTACGGTGATCACGGCAAGTCGGCAGCCTACAGAGATACCCGGACAAGGATCTGAGACGAGCCACTAGCCACGATCGGGGTCGCGCTGGGCGCCTGATACGACGCGCCCCGCATCGCCGCCTTCGTGGACGACCTGCCCGTCCCCGGCCGACGGATCTCGCCCGCCTCGATGTGCGTTGTCACAAGTCCCGGCTTCACATGGATCTGGCACTGCTCCTGGGCCAGATCGACCTGCGCCTTGAGCCGGCCGTTCATCTCCCACCGCAGCCCCTTTCCCGGTTCGGGGAAGGGGGGTGTCAGGGTGATGTTCTCCATTTCGAAGACATAGAAGTCGTTACCGCGGTCTTCGACCAGATCGGCAGCCATTGGCCAGAGAGGTCAGTGTGAGGTCCCAAGTCCCTTGGCGTACCGGGAGACTGTGACCTGTCGGGATCCGAGGCGTCGCGCGCCCACGACTACGTTCCCGTCTCGTGGGTGTGGCCGTTCCCGCTTCCTCGCGCCGGTTCTGAGCCGCTCGACCAGTGAGTCGTCGCCGGGCGAGTACCGGGTGCCCGCCACAACGACGAGGCGGACCACGGCTCAGATGATGTCGAAGCGGTCGGGCCGGCAGCCGTCGGCGCCCTGCCCAGGTGATGGCCCGGACGCCGAAGATCCGGGCCGGATCGTGCGGCCCTGGCCGAGCGCGAGGCTGCCCTGTCCGCCATGGACAGGCGCGTGGGGCACCGGTGCGCTCCACCCCGCTCCATGTCAGCTGTGGGGGCCCGGCCTCGGGGTGCGGTTGACATCTGCGGTGCACTAGCTACTCTCGATATTGCTAAGAATATTGGTAATCAATGAACAGAGGTAAAATGGGTGCCGACCCGACCACCGAGCCGTACCGGTGGCGATGGCTGATCCTGGTGGTGATGATCGTTGCGGAGGTCATGGATCTCCTGGACGCGTCGATCGTCAACGTCGCAGGTCCCGCGCTGGAGGAGTCCCTCGGTGCCAGTTCCGTCGGTCTGCAGTGGGTGATCGGCGGCTATGCCCTCACACTGGGGGCCGGCCTGGTCCTGGGCGGCCGGCTCGGTGACCGCTATGGGCGCCGCCGGATGTTCCTGACCGGTCTGGCGGCCTTCACGCTGTGCTCGATGCTGTGCGCGTTGTCTCCGAACATCGAGTCGCTGATCACCTTCCGGCTGCTCCAGGGCACTGCGGGGGCGATGCTGCTTCCGCAGGGCCTGGGTTTGCTGCGCGAGAACTTCTCCGGGCCCGAGCTCACCAAGGTCTTCGCGATCTTCGGTCCCGTGCTCGGCCTGGGTGGCATCATCGGCCCGGTTCTGGGCGGCTTCCTCATCGAGGGCGACTTCTTCGGCCTCGGGTGGCGCTCGGTGTTCCTGATCAACCTGCCCATCGGGCTTGCGGCCTTGGCCATCGCGGCGAAGTTCGTCCCGAAGAAGCAGGGCGATCGCACCGTGCGCGTCGACATGGTCGGCGCGGGCCTGGTCGTAGCGTCCTGCGCGTTGATGGTACTGCCGCTGAACCAGGGGCAGGAGGACGGCTGGCCACTGTGGACCTGGCTGTGCATGGTCGCCTCAATCGTCGGATTCAGCCTGTTCGCGCTGCAGCAGCGCCGCACCGCCGCGGCGGGCCGTGAGCCCCTGGTGACCCCGGGTCTGCTGCGCAAGCCCGCCTTCACCGTCGGGCTCGGCGGTATCGCCCTGTTCTTCGGCGGGCTGATCGGCACGCAGCTCGTGCTCACGCTGTTCCTGCAGATCGGCCAGCACTTCAGCGCCGGGGACGCGGGCCTGGGCAACCTGCCTCTCGCGGTGGGTACAGCGATCGGCGGCGCGGTCAGCGGCGCGTTCCTCGCCGACAAGATCGGCCGCATGGTCCTCCAGGTCGGGCCACTGATTCAGCTCGCCGGTGCGGCGCTGCTCTGGTTCGAGCTCGACAGTCTGAGCGCCGGTTCGTTCTCGATCTGGGACATCGCCCCGGGTGTGGCGGTGGCCGGTATCGGAGCGGGCATGGTGATCGCCGCCCTGTTCAGCTTCATCCTCGCCGCGGTCGATGACGACGAGATCGGTTCCGCCTCCGGCGTGCTGTCCGCGGTGCAGGCCATCGGCGGCTCCATCGGTGTGGCGATCTTCGGCTCGGTGTTCTTCGCACAGGCAAAGACCGGTGACTTCACCGCCGGCTTCCACCATGCGCTGATCGTCCAGGCATGTCTGCTGGCGGCGTTCTTGGCCATCACCTTCCTGCTGCCGAAGAAGGGCCGGCCCGAAGAGGAGCAGCACGGCATCACCCCCTCTGCTTCCGACAGCGGTTCTGCCGGTTCCGGTGCGAAGCGGGACGTCGCTGTGTGATCCCCGGTCCGGTGCCGCCAGAACGGCGGCCCCGGACCTGCACGCGTGGAGCGCACATGAGGAAGGCAGCGAGGGAGCGTTGTGGCCCATCGGAATGTCCTGGTCGCGGGAGCGGGCATCGCCGGCCCGACCTTGGCCTACTGGCTGCACCGCCACGGCCTCGCGGCCACGGTGGTCGAGCGTGCCCCCGCCGTACGGGAGGGCGGGCAGACTGTGGACCTGCGGGGCGCCGGACGCACCGTGGCCCGCGAGATGGGCCTGACGACCGCCTACTTCACCATCCCCGGTGAGCCCCGCGACGGGCGCTGGGCACGTTGGTACAACGCTCCGGAGGGACGCGTGGTCACCCTGCGCCCCGACAACCGCGGCACCACCCGCGCCTCACTGTCCTTCCTCTCCCGACCTCACGGGGACGAGCAACACGAGAAGTTGGTGCCGGAAGCGCAGAAGCAGCTCCTGCACCGCATCTTCCGCGAGGCCGGCTGGGAGACGGCCCGCGTCCTGGCGGCCATGGACACCGCGCCGGACTTCTGCCTCGACTGCGTCAGCCAGGTGCGCATGCCCCGCTGGTCCCACGGCCGCGTCGCCGTGCTCGGGGACGCGGGGTACTGCCCCTCGCCCCTGAGCGGCATGGGCACCAGCCTCGCCTTCACCGGCGCGTACGCCCTGGCCGGCGAACTCGCCCACCATGCCCATCATGAGCAGGCGTTCACCCGTTACGAGGAGGTCCTGCGCCCCTACGCCGAGCGGGCCAAGGACCTGCCGCCCGGCGTACCGCGCGTCGCCGTACCACGTACCCGGACGGGTATCCGCACCCTCCACCTGGTCCTGCGGGCCGCTGCCCTGCACCGCTTGGCAGGGCGGCTGAACCGCTTCCTCGTCCCGCCCGCCGACACCTTCGCCCTGCCCTCCTACAGTCTGTAGATCTCACGCATCATTGGTTGCCAACGCCCCAAGCTATCCAGGAGCAGCTTCCACGCCATGACTGCCAACCAGCCCACCGATCCCCAGCCCGCGGCCCCAGCGGAGGGCCCCATCCGCGACCAGCTGCGGAACCTGACCCGCCGCCAGCAGCGGTTCGAGCGGTACCTGGGCCGGCAGATGCACGTCGATCCCGCCGGACTTGCGGTGATGGACCGTCTCGTCAGCGCCGGTCCGGCGACGCCGAGCGAACTGGCACGCGAACTCACCACGTCGACGGCGGCGATGACGCTGGTCATCGACCGCCTGGCGGACGGCGGACACGTGAGCCGGCAGCCGCATCCCAGCGACCGGCGCAAGGTGCTCGTGACACCGGCGGAGCACTGGGAGGAGACCGCGTTCGAACACGTCGAGCCCCTTGTCGTGGGCATCGGCGAGATTGCCGAGTCCATGACAGCCCAGGAGCAGGCCACCGTGGCGGCGTTCCTCAAGCGGGCGGTGGCCGCATACGACCGGGCAACCAAAGCGTAGACGGCCTGCCCCGATCGCGGCTTCCAGCCCCCTGTGAGTCCGGCGGTGCTGTCGCCGTCGCCCGGGAGCGGGCCACGAGCGGCGCCGACGGTCGCTTGGACGAGCCCGGCGGCGCCGCGCTCCGGGTGCGACCGGCTCACCTCCGAGCAGCACGCGGGGCTCGTCGAGTTGGGCATGGAGTGGGCGTAACGGTGGCAGCAGGGCGATGATGCCGGACACGTCATGCCCGCCGGCAACCGATGATCCGCATCATCGTCAGAAGTGTCGGCCTCGGATCGGCATCCAGGTCACACTCGCGTCAGGAAGCGCTGCCGGGGGCATCCGGTCGCGTCCACTCCCCGGCCAGGCCGCAACTCGTCCAGGCGGTGACCTCTGGAGATACACGCCGCTGATGAGTTCTGGCGGTGCCGGGAACTTCGCATCGGGATCCCCGGACCCGGGAGGCCGGGGGAAGGTCGTGTCGTGACTGCTGCGTCTCCCAGTGGCCCATTTCCCGTCGATCTCGGACATGTTTTTGCGACGTTGTATTACGTTTTGTGCGTTGAGAGACTTGAGAGAGATGTTCGGAGGCTGCTGTGAGTGTCATCCGTCGTCCGGCGATGCGCGTGGTCATGGTCCTGCCGTATGCGCTGATCGTTCTCGTCATCGTGGTGGACGTCCTCGCGGGATCTGCCATTCTGCTGTCGTTGCTGGCAGCCCCGGCCGCGCTCGCCTCCGCCACCGGCCGCCCTCGCTCCGTACTCCTCGTGGGCGTTCTGGCGTTTGTCGTGTGCATCGGGGCCTTCGTGGCGGACGAGGGGGTCACCGAGGAGCGCGGGGCGGTGGCGCTGAGCGCGGTCGCGCTCGTCGCACTGGCCGCCGCGTACGCCAGCGACGTCCGACTGAAGGCCGAGCGTCGGCTGGTGGGCGTCCAGACAGTCGCTGACGCGGCCCAGAACGTGATCCTGAGACCGGTGCCCCGACGCAGCGGGCATTTCGATCTCGCGGTCTCCTACATCTCCGCGACCGTCGGCGCCCGGATTGGTGGTGACCTCTACGAGGCGCTGCCCCACCCCGGCGGCCTGCGCATCATCGTGGGCGACGTCCAGGGCAAAGGCCTCACAGCGGTCGGGGCCGCCGTCACGGTCCTGACCGCCTTCCGTGCGGCCGCACCGGCCGACGACTCTCTCCAGGAGGTGGCCGAACACATCGAGGAGGCGCTGGAGCGCCGTGAAGAGGGCGAGGAGTTCGTCACAGCGGTGCTGGCCGACTGCACCGAGCGCGGGGACGTGACACTCCTGAGCTTCGGCCATCCGCCGCCTCTGGTGCGCCGGGCCGGCGGCACCGTCCTGACGGCGGAACCGGAAGTCCCCGGGCCGCCTCTGGGCCTGCCTGGAGGACTTGCCGCGCTGCACGAAGACGGACCGGGTCGGTTCGCGCTCCGGCTGGAGCCCGGGGACCGGATGCTCTTCTACACCGACGGCACTACCGAGGCACGCAACGCCGAAGGTGAATTCTTCCCCCTGCCGGACCACACAGACCTGCTCGGCGAACCGGACCTCGCGGACGCTCTTGCAGGACTGCGGGACCAACTGGCCTCCCATGTCCAGGGGCCGCTCGACGACGACGCGGCAATGCTGCTGCTCCGGTTCGCCCCTTCGACGGACGGGACCTGAGAGACCCGGACCGCTGAGCTGCGCGCGCACGGACACGTGTGCTTGCCCCTGCCGGACACCCGGTCCGAGGTCGACTGGGCGCAGTTGCGGGCGGTCGGGAAGGGGCGGCGGTCTCCGCTCGCGTCGCTGCGCGCGGAGCAGGAGGGGGGCGGCAGCAGGCGTGGCCGAAGCCATCAAGCTCCCAGCACTCCTCGGAGTACACGGTCCGTTTCTCGGCCGCAGGCCGGGCCACTGGCCGCAGCGACAAGTGCGGCAGCCCGTTGCGCCGGAGTCACCGTCGGCCGGGTGACCACGTGCGAGGAGTTGATCTCTATCGTGTGCGACTTGGCGCGCTTGGTCGCGAAGCGCTCCACATCGGGGGTGATGGCCTTGTCGTTCCTGGCGACAATGAACCAGGGCGGATTCGTCCTCCACGCCGCCTTGGTCGCGTTCTGAGCGAACCCGGTGTACGGGACCGGCCGTGCCGGGGGCACGGTGCGCTCCCGGCAAGGGCGGAGCGTGATATCCCCCTGCCGACCGCGTAACACTGCCGGGCCGCTATTCGCCCGGAGCCCCGGCCTCCGTGTGGGGTGTGAACCTGCTCAATGCCGCGCCGGCTCCGGGGACACGCTTGTCTGCTATTCGGCCGTTGGGGTGGGGAAACGATTCCGCGACCGGACGGATGCGCGTCACCAGGGCATTTCGGACTCACCTGCGGGCGCACGCGGTAGTTGTGGCGGATGGACGATCCCTTTGCCTTATGCCCAGTACGGACAGGAACAGCTCCGTCGGACGACTCGCACATCTCCGATGGCCAGGAAACCGGTCCGGTTCAGACAGCTGCCGCGACGAGGGCGGCCATGGCTGACGGTCGGTCAGTACCGTGGCAGCCGGGCTGAGGAAGCGCGGCCCCGCTCGATCAGCTCGACTGCCTGGCGCTGCCGCGGGAAGCTGCGCATGTGCTGGAGCATGCGGGCCAGCGCACGGCCGACCTCGTTGGAGCCGACGACGTGCGGGTAGTGGTCGAGGAAGATGTGCCAGTGCGTGCAGGCCGCTTCGAGCTGGCCGTCGGCTACCAGCGCCTCCGCGAGGCGGGCCTGGGTGAGAGCGTAGGGGCGGTGCCGGCCCGGGTCTCGATGCAGGACTGAGGCCTGGAAGGCAAGTACAGCCTCGCCCGGACGTTGCAGTGCTTGCAGCGTCCGGGCGCGTCTGTACTCGATGCCCGCCTCCGGGTAGACGGTGAACGCGCCACCGTGGCCGTCTGCCCGGCCATGGGCGTCCGCGCTGTCCACGAGGTCGACCGTCGCATCTTTCCCGTTGTGCCGTGCGGCATGCGTGTGGCCGCGCTGGGCGAGGACGAAAGCCAGGACTGCCGGATCGTTTCGCCCCGCGCACTCGACAGCGGAGTCGGCGAGGCAGTGTGCCTGATGAATATGGCCGAGGCTGAGGGCCTGGACGCTCATGGCGCGCAGAGTGATCGCGTAGGAGTGCCGGTTCCCGGCCTCGCGGGCCAGTTCCAGGGCAAGGCGGTAGTACCGGTCGGCCAGACCGTGATGCCCGCTGTCGGCCGTCATGAAGGCCAGCAGGTGGACCAGCCGGGCACAGTGGTTCAGCACGTGGGGATTGACGCTGTCCCCTGCCGGAACCGACGTCAGCCGGGCCGCGTTGTCCGCCAGGTAGGCCGCCAGTGCCGAGCGGATGTAGGCACCGCCATGAGCGCCGACCAGGCCGGCGAAGAGCTCCACCATGGTATTCAGGAACTCCTGGTCCGCCGATGCGTGGAGCTCCCCGCCCGGCCCCGGATGAGACGGGTCCGGTCTCCATACCGGTGGACTGTGCGGAACCAGCAAGTAAGCGATGCCGACGAGGGCCGCCCGTTGATTCGGGTCGGCGTCCTGGCCGCACAACGCGATGAGCGCGGGAAGCCCGCCGCCGCCTTCCCGCCCGGTACCGGGCGGCAGACGACCGGAACCCGGCAGGCGGTCGGGATGGGTGAGCCCGGCGTCCTCGGCCGAGATCAAACGGCCGGCCCGAAGGCTGAGCGCCTGGGCGACCAGGTCGGGCACCGGTCCACGGGGCCGGGAGCCCCTGAGCCAGTGCGCCACGGACGTACGGTCGTAGCGCAGCCGCAGCCCCCGAGCCTCCCCCAGCGCGTTCACCGCACGGGCCAGATCCGCGGCACTCCAGGATGTGGCTTCAAGAAGAACAGCGAGCTTCTCGTTGGCAACGCCACGCGGCATAGCCATGTCCCCTTCCGCTCCTACCACGCGGCGGGTACGCGCATGTCGCGGGTCCAGAACTGATGCCCGCCACGCCGCTCTGTACTCGCACCGGCCGAATCTGCGGCCAGGGGGGCGACCGTTCCTCGCAGGGTGAGTCCGAACATGCCGTCAGCGTTGAAGTACACGCTCCTCCGGTGGCGGGTGCCGCGGGTGGGTGACCAGTCATGTCACACCGTCGTTGCGAGGAGCCGGCTTTGCTCTGCGGCCAGTTGCCCACTGTCTGCGGCCGTCATCTCCTGGCTGTTGCGGTCTGATCCTGGGAGTCCCGTTGCCTTGTGGGAAGGCTTCTTCGATCTCGTCGGCACCGTGGGCGCGGCACAGGCGGCGCAGCGGTGCTGCAACGACGTACCAGACTGCCGGGTACGGGCTGTCGTAGTCGTGCCCGAGGATGGCGTGGGTGATGATCCCGGTGTTGGGCTCGCCCAGCACCCGCACCGAAGTGCCCGCTCCGAAAGCAGTCCGGCGAACTGTCTCAGTCATACGGGTGGCCAGCAGCTGCTTTTCCTGGTCCGTGGTGCAGGCGTGGGCGCGTGCGTCGTACCGCGCATGACCGGTCCGTCGCATGTAGACCAGTGCGTTCGCCATCTCCTCGCTGAGGAGAAGCCTGAGCTGGGTGGCGTCGGCCTGTTGCCACAGAAGGTACAGCTGCCGCTGGAGGACGGGAGTGTGGGCGCCGTCCAGAGACTGCCGCACATGGTCGGCTTCGGTATCATCGGTTACGGATTGTGTGCTCATCACGCCCTCAACACGGCAGCGAGCCGGAAGTCCTGCGACATTGACCCGGTCCCCCACCACATCAAGCCCCTCCAAGAGTGCGTACACCGTCTACTGTGCCGGCGTTGCGGCAGGTTGAACCGGTCCCGCACCGCATCAAGCCCTTCCGGGGCTGCCCCGGTGTGAAGCGTCTCCCGTCCTGTCCGGCGGAAGTGCACCCGCCGGAACTCACCAGCCGGTCCGCCGTCACCCACCACGGTCGTCCCTGCCTGCCACCTCCTCGTCACGCCTGTCGGCCCACCCCGGAAGGACACCGAAAGCACGGAACTTGACCAGCAGGAAACCGCGTTCGCTTCGGCTGCGACCGGTTTCGGCGCTTTCTCCGGCATGTGGGTTGAGCATTCAGGCGATGAGGGCTCTCTATCCGTCTGTGGTCGCGACGAGGTAGTAGCAGGTGTTGCTGAGGGAGTACGAGCCGTCGCCACAGCGGTAGGGCGCGATCGATTCGGCGATGGCTTCGGCTACTCGGCCCTGTCCGGAGTGACTGATCGCCTGTGCTGCCGGGCCGGTCGAAAGGAGGCCGCGCAGTGCGGTGCCCAGATCGGGGTATTCCCAGGGGCAGTGCACCTTGCGCCACGCGGACGGAGTCAGTCCTGCCCTGGTCATGAGAGCTCCGGGTGCGTCAAGGTCGGTGGGGTCGAGGGAGGGTGGGCGGTCTGGCGGTCCTTGCGGCATCAGTGAGCCGAGGTCGAGCAAGTAGGTGATGGCATCGCATTCAGAGGGCGGACCCCACGTCGCGATCACGATGCTGCCGCCCGGGTGGGTGACCCGTATGGCCTCCGCGACGGTGGCTGCGGGGTCGGTGGCGAAGTGGAGACTGTTGAAGGCGGTCACGACGTTGAAGGCGTCGTCGGGGAACGGAAGGTACTGCATATCACCGACACGGAACAGGCCCGCGGGGTTCCGCTTCCGGGCGATCTCGATCAGTGCGACGGAGGCATCCAGCCCGCTGCCCCTCGCGCCCAGGCAACTGGCCATGCCCACGAAGTCGCCTGCGCCACAGCCGATGTCCAGTAGCGTCCTGCCCTGCCAGGCACCCAGTTCACCGAGGACGGTGCGGCAGACCGGCCGGATGGTCGGCTCCTGTACGTCGGCCCAGTCACGGGCGCGAGCTCCCCAGAGCGCGCCCTCCAGTTCCGCACGGTTCATAGTGCCCCCGTCGCCGCGTTCGCCAGTCGGGCTCACCCGCCGGCGATCGCGGTGAAGAACTCGATACAGTCGTCCTCGGACAGCGGCATGTCGATGTCGGGCCGATTGACGATCTCACTGTTGAGGCACACGCGGTGCGCTTGACGCAGTTGTCCCCTGTTGTCCAGCAGGAGTCTCTTCAGTTCCGGGAATTTCGATGTCAGCTCGTTGAGCGCATCGCTCAGTGTGGTGGCCGTGATCGACACCGTGCGCTGATGGTCGGCTGCCCGAAAGAGCATTCCGTTGAATTCGAAAGTCATGGACGTCTCCGTTCTTCTCGTGTCATGAGGCCGGCACGCGGATCGAGCCGAGGTCTGTGGAGCCAACTGCTTCTTGGACCGTCGGCGGGCAAGCCCGGGTCCGGGACCCGCGCGCCACCGCGACGTCTTGCCGCCGGCGGTCGGGGTGGGTGTTCCGATCGCGCTCTTCCTCGCCATCTGCACGGCCGTGGGCCTCCCTGCCGTCAGGCTGAGGCCCTTCGGGCAGTGCGACGGGACTCTGGATCTGTCCTTACAGCGCTGAGTGCGGTTTGGCGGCGGGCGGTCTGCCCGCGCGTGCCGCCACTCCCGCCCCCAGATTGACTTCGAGGATGTCCTGGGTTCCCGCGAGCAGAGAGAGTCCGGAGAAGTCGCGCATGTACCTTCCCAGGTCCGGAGTCCCGTAGAAGCCGTGGCCACCCAGCAGGGCCAGGGCCCGATCGAGCACGAACCGGACCTGCTCCACGGCGAAGTACTTGGCTGCCGCGACCACCGGATCGAATACCTGCTCCGCACGGCCGGCCGCGACGCGCCCAAGTGCGTGATAGAGCACGGCCCGAGCCGTCTCGACCGCCACGTACATGCGCCCGAGGGATGCCTCAACGTTCTTCAGCCCGGCGAGAGGTTCGCCGTAGCGGTCGATGGCGGCCAGCCGTGTCGCGCAGTCCTCCAGGACTGCCTGGGCTCGGCCCAGCGGCGCACACGCGGCCCACAACCGCTGGTAACTGAGGAAGCCTTGAGCGTGCGTCAGCCCGTCGGTCGCCACGAGTATGCGGTCGGCCGGCAGCGGAACGTCTTCGAAGGCGATCGAGGCCGCGCCGGCCGTCCGCATCGCAACGGGCTCGGCGGCCGTCACTGTGACGCCGGGATCATCGCGCTGCACCATACATGCCTGCATGTCCCCGGCCTCGTCCAGCGCGTAGGTGAGGAACACTTCGCTGATCAGCGCGCCGGTCACATAGGTCTTGTGTCCGGACAGGACGTAGTCGTCACCTCTACGGCGCAGCAGGGTGCGAAACGAGAAGGCGTCGGCATCCTCTGTGTACGCGATACCCGCACCTGACCGGCCCTGGGCAAGCGGAACCGCATACGTCTCGATCAGGTCGGCGCGGCCCGACGCGCACACGAGCCTCGCGATATCGATCTGATGATTGATGATCAGCGGAAGTGCGGAATCCGCACAGAGATATCCGATCTGTTCGAGCACCATCCCCCAGGTCAGGGCGTCGGCGTCCTCCCCGCCCACGTGTCGCGGCAGCGAGAGCGACAGCAGCCCGGTGGAACCCGCCAGAGCCAGCAGATCGTTCGGCGGTGGGAGCCTCGCCTCATCCCGGTCGACCACGGTCCTGCCGATCTCGGCCAGCAGGTCCCCCCAGCGGTGACGGACGAATCCGGCCACCTCGTCGCGACGGTCCATGACATCAGCCATGCGCATACCTCCCTCGACGAACCCACTCCACCGCCGACAACTGGCTCCATCGGCGGAGACGTCCAGCCGCATGCCCACGCTGAGGGCAATAGCTGTAGCCAGGACGGATCCCGACGGCGGGGTGCTGGCTGATTGCCGCCCCCAGGTGGGCACGTCACCATTAAGCACCCGCTTCATGGGAGCGGGAACGGGGCCCGCACGACCGAGGCATGCACGCGTTGAACGCTTGTGAACATGTGCGTCCTCCACGGGGAGGGACAGAGGCTCCGGCGTACAACACGCGGCCCCGGCCCGGAGCAATGCCGCAGGTCATGGGCGAAGCGCGGAAACGGTGTTTCACCAGCTGCCAACGGGCACATCACGCCTGGGCACCGCGGCGGCCAGGAAATGCAGCCGTTGAAAGGGGTGGGACGAGCATCGCGGGTGCCGGCCTGCCCGAAGCGCCTGCACGTCCCGTGGCCCGCAGCACGCGGGTCCCGATTGGCCGGTAGTCACAGCCGCTACGACCGTGACTGCCGTCGGAGAAACATGCGTTGGCGAACCTCAGCGGGTGACAGGACGCGTTCGCCTCACGGTACAGACCTGCACGGATGGCGGTCCCGCTGGTCGGCAACCCTTCGACGAAGCCGGCGTATCTTTTGCGCCTCACCTTTCGCACGCCCTCCAGGTCGGGGTCGCCGCGCTCCGGTTCCTCCCGGTGGCTCTTGATCCTGAGCTGCCGGAGAGCACGCGCCGCGGCCCTGCGAGCCCCCTGGTACTCCAAGGCCTTCTGCGCCGCGATCTCGGTGTGAGGCTTCGGGGCATGCCCTGACCCGTAACCGAGCAGCCGTCATGACTGACACCACCACCGCTGTCCGGTCCGTCGTACGGGGCGAATCCCCCACCGCGCACGCCATCGAGCCCGGCCCCATCGGCGCCGCCGACCTCGCCGGACTCCGGGCCTCCCTCGATGCGTCATCGACAGTGACGGCCCCCGTGGCGTACTGCGGCGCGCGGACCTCACCGTCCGCACCACCCGGACCACACCGGCGGCCCGCCACACCTGACCGCCCGGCCGGCGACTGTACGGTCCGTACGGCTGAAGCACCTCGGCCGGCAACCCCAGGTCACGACCGACACCCGAGATCTCCGTCAAACCGGGTCACGGTTCAGGGACGCCAGTTGGCGGGCCTCCGTCGATCGGATGCGTGCCGCCTGTGGTTCGGTGAGGACATCGCACACCCAGTCCCAATGCAGCGCCACCACATCGCCGCAGGCGATTCCCGGGATCAGCGACCGGCCGCCCGTCGACCAGCGTACGGACTCCTCGCGGGCAGCCCCGTGGGCCAGGTGGGTGCCTGTCCAGTCCAGGGGGCGGGACTCGACCGTGGCGGATTCGCCGTCGACCGAGCGGACCACGCCCGTGCGGATGCGGCACCGGTCGAGAACGGAGAGAGCCGTCGGATTGCCCGAGGTGCGCAGCAGGTGGGCCCAGGGGTACACGTCGAAGACCTGGAAGCTGTGGTGGGCGCGGGCGCGGTCGGACGCGTCGTGCCAGGTTCCGCCCCGCTGGCCCCGGAAGCGGTCACGCAGCCGGGCCAGCAGGGCGGCCGGGTCGGTCCGGTCCAGGAGTTCGTTGCCGATCCAGTACGCCTCGACCACCCGTTCGTCGAGGGGGTCGGAGAGACCGGCTGTCTCGGCGAGCAATTCGAGATAGCACCAGGCCCCCTCGAACCGGCGGGCGTGACGCTCGATGCCCGCGGTCTCCTCGGGGCGGAGGAGGGTCGAGGCGTCGGCGGGGCCGCAGTAGCCGAGTTCGTTGGGCGGATAGGCGTATCGGGCGAAGAGGATCGCGCCGCGCTCGCTCATTCAGCAGATCCGCGGGAGCTGTTCGCCGACCGGGAGGCTGACCACCCGGGAACCGCCGAGGCCGGTCCTGGCCACCACCATGCCGGGATGGTCTGGCACGCACGTGCCGATCCGGCGGGCCCCGCGGCCCAGCGGGTGCGAGGTGAGGGCCGCCAGAACCCGCTCGGCCGATTCGGCGGGCACGATGGCGATCAGTTTGCCCTCGTTCGCCACCTGGAGCGGGTCGAGTCCCAGCAGGCTGCACGCGTCGCGCACGGTGGCAGGTACGGGCAGCTCCCGCTCGATCAGTTCGACGCCGACCTCCGAGGCGCAGGCGATCTCGTTCAGCGAGGCCGCGACACCTCCGCGGGTGGGGTCGCGCAGTACGTGCACGTCGGCCCCGGTGGCGAGCATCGCGGCGACGAGGCCGTGCAGGGGCGCGGTGTCGCTCTCGACCGTCGTACCGAACTCCAGGCCCTCCCGGCAGCTCATCACCGCGATGCCGTGCACCCCGATGTCGCCGCTGATGAGTACGACGTCCCCGGGCCGCGCGCGGCGGGGGCCGATGTCAACACCCTCGGGGATCACCCCGATCCCCGAGGTGTTGACGAAGACGCCGTCCCCACTGCCGCTGTCGACGACCTTCGTGTCGCCGGTGACCAGCCGGACCCCCGACGCCCGCGCTGCCGCGCCCATGTCCTGCGCGATCCGCCCGAGGTCGGACAGTGCCGTCCCCTCCTGGAGGATGAAGGCACAGGACAGGAAGAGCGGCACGGCGCCCGACATCGCCAGGTCGTTGACCGTTCCGTTCACCGCGAGGTCGCCGATGGACCCGCCGGGGAAGAACATCGGCTTCACCACGAACGAGTCGGTGGAGAAAGCGAGCCGTGTGCCGTCGCCGACGCCGAGCACGGCGGAGTCGCCCAGCTCGGGTGTGGCCGCGGAGCCGTACGCCGGGAGGAACAGGTGCTCGACCAGCTCGGCGGACATCGCCCCGCCGCCGCCGTGCCCCATCACGATCGTCGGGGTCTCCCGCAGCGGAACCGGGCAGACCCAGCTCTCGAAGTCCAGACCGACGGCCGGGACGGCCGGGGCCGGGGCGGGTGCGTGCTTCGTCATCTCAGTCACTTCGCATCGACCAATTCCAGTCGGCGGTACGCGTGGTACGCGGCACACGCGCCCTCGGAGGACACCATGGTGGCGCCCAGGGGATTTCTCGGGGTGCACTCCTTGCCGAACGCCGCGCACTCGTGCGGCTTGATCAGCCCCTGGAGTACCTCGCCCGACCGGCACAGCGACGACTCGGCCGTACGGATCGCTGCCACGTCGAACCGGAGCTCGGCGTCGAAGTCGGCGTACTTCGCGGCCAGTCGCCAGCCGCTGCTGGGGATCATCCCGATGCCGCGCCACGTCCGGTCGGTGACGTCGAAGACATCCCGCAGCATCTCCATGGCGGGCAGGTTTCCCTCGTCCCGCACGGCACGGGGGTAGGCGTTCTCCACTTCGTGCCGGCCCTCTCCGATCTGGAGGAGCGTCCTGCGAATGCCTTCGAGGATGTCGAGCGGCTCGAATCCGGTGACGACGATGGGGACCCGGTACCGCTCGGCCAGCGGCGGGTACTGGGAGGTACCCATCACGCTGCACACATGTCCGGCGGCCAGGAACGCCTGCACCCGGCAGGTGGGGGACTCCATGATGGCCGCCATCGCGGGCGGAACGAGGACGTGCGAGACGAGCATGGAGAAGTTGCGCACGCCCAGTCGCCGTGCTTGATGGACCGTCATGGCGTTGGCGGGGGCGGTCGTCTCGAAGCCGATGCCGAAGAAGACAACCTCCCTGTCAGGGTTCTCCCGGGCCAGTTTCAGTGCGTCGAGCGGGGAGTACACGACGCGGACGTCACCGCCCGCGCTCTTCACGGAGAACAGGTCCTGGCTGCTGCCCGGCACCCGCAGCATGTCGCCGAAGGAGCAGAAGATGACGCCGGGCCGCGCGGCGATGGCGAGCGCCCGGTCGATGATCTCCAGGGGGGTCACGCAGACGGGGCAGCCGGGCCCGTGAATCATCTCGACGCATTCGGGAAGCAGCTGATCGATGCCGTGCCGGATGATCGAGTGGGTCTGGCCGCCGCAGACCTCCATCATCGCCACCGGCCGGATCGTCGCCGCGTGGATCTGGTCGAGCAGTCGTTCGGCCAGCTGGGGGTCGCTGAACTCGTCGAGGTACTTCACCGGTCGGCTCCTTCCGTCGGGTCCTGCCGTTGGGCGGCCAACGCGAAGCCGTCACCGAACTCCTCCTCCAGGAGTCCGAGCCTCTCGAAGTTGGCCAGGGTCTCCCGGGCCGACGCCTCGTCGAGCCGCTGAATGGCGAAGCCGACGTGAACGACGACGTATTCGCCGGTCACCGCGTCGGGAACGTACTGAAGGCACACCTCCTTGCGCACGCCCCCGAAATCGACCTCCGCCATCAGGACGCCGTCGACCTCGGCGGTATGGAGCACACGCCCCGGGACTGCCAGACACATGGTGTCTTCTCTTCTCTGCGGGTCTTGGGTGGGATTCGGTCGCGGGTGTCAGCCGGACGCCGCGATGAGCAGTTGCCCGAAGGCGAGGCCGCCGTCGTTGGGCGGCAGTAGACGGGGGCGGAGGACGGTGAAGTCCCTTTTCTCCAAGGAAAGTTGCGTCGCTTCGAGCAGGACGGCGTTCTGGAAAACCCCACCGCCCAGTGCCACCGTGCCGATCCCGGTCTCCTTCCGGCATGCCTCGGCGAGAGAGGCGGTGAGCAGGGCGACGGCCGTGTGGAAGCGGGCGGCGATCAGCTCCGGCGGAACGCCCGCCCGTACGTCGGAGACCACCGCGCGGATCACCGGACCGGGGTCGGCGAGGACCGGCTCGCCGGCAACCGGCGCGGTGCGCGTGCCGAAGAGATAGGCGTTGCCGGTGGGCTCCGGCGGCGCCGCTCTGGCCAGGCCCTCCAGCGTGATGGCGGCCTCCGCCTCGTACGCCACCTCGTGCCGTACGCCCGCCAGCGAGGCCACGGCGTCGAAGAGCCGGCCCATACTGGACGTCGGGACACAGCCGAAGCCCGTCGCGAACTGGTGGGCCAGAACCCCACGTTCGGTGGCCGGGCAGGCCGCGACCGCGGGCAGCTCCCTGTCCCAGTCGACACCCGCGGCGTACAGATGGGCCAGTGCCATCCGGTACGGGCGCGAAACGCTCGCGTCGCCACCGGCCAGGGGCACGTACACCAGGTGCGCCGCACGTCGGTAGGCCTTGTAGTCGGCGATCAGCACTTCGCCACCCCACACCGCGCCGTCGGTGCCGTGGCCGGTGCCGTCGAACGCGAATCCGATGACTCGCTCACCGGGGCCGAGCCCGTGCTCGCCCATCACGGAGGCGATGTGCGCGTGGTGGTGCTGCACGGTGCGCACCGCCCGGCCCCTGGAGTGCGTGCGCGCCCAGGCACCGGTGCGGTAGCCGGGGTGGCGGTCGGCCACGAGCTGTTCCGGTTCGACGCCGGTCAGCAGCCCGAGGTGGTCCGCCGTGCGGGTCAGCGCCTCGACCGTGGAGAGGTCGTCCATGTCGCCGATGTGCTGGCTGACCCAGGCGTAGCCGCCCTCCCCCAGAGCGCAGGTGTTCTTCAGGTCGGCGCCCGCGGCGAGCAGCGGTGGCACCTCGAAGGGCAGGGCGAGTGGGAGCGGTGCGTAGCCGCGCGATCTGCGTACGGGCAGTTCGCCACCCGCGACGAATCGGCTGACCGAGTCGTCGCACGGCACCTGGATCGTCCGGTCGTGCCGCAGCCAGGCGTCGGCGAGCGGGGCGAGTTCGCTCAGCGCCTTTTCGTCGTCCGTGACGATCGGCTCGCCGGAGCGGTTGCCGGAGGTCATCACGAGGGCGTCGGGGCCGGGGGCGTCATCATCGAGGCCGAAGAGGAGAACGTGCAGGGGGGTGTACGGGAGCAGCACGCCGAGATCCGGGCTGCCGGGCGCCACCGCGTCCGCGACGCCCGGGGCGGGGGCGGGTGTACGGCGAGGGAGCAGCACGATGGGTTTTCTGGGGCCGGTGAGCAGCGTTTTCTCGTCCTCGGTCATGGTCACCAGTTCTCCGGCGACGTCGAGGCCGGCGACCATGACGGCGAAGGGCTTGCCGCCCCGGTGCTTGCGGCGCCGCAGCCGCTCGACGGCGGCCTCGTCGCGGGCGTCGCACGCGAGGTGGTAGCCGCCGAGTCCCTTGACCGCCACGATCCGTCCCTCGGCGAGCAACTGCCGGGCGACGCGCAGCGCTTCCTCCTGGTGGAGGGGTGCCCCGCCGTCCTTCCGGATCAGTTCGAGGCGTGGACCGCAGGCGTGGCAGGCGATCGGCTGGGCGTGGAAGCGACGGTCGCGCGGGTCGCGGTACTCCGTGCGGCAGTCCTCGCACATCGCGAACGCCGCCATGGTCGTCGCCGCGCGGTCGTAGGGCAGGCCGGTGACGATCGTGAACCGCGGCCCGCAGTGAGTGCAGGTGATGAAGGGGTGGCGGTGACGACGGTCCCCCGGGTCGCGCAGTTCGGCCAGGCAGTCCTGGCAGGTCGCGGTGTCGGGCGAGACCAGGGTGCGGACCCGGTCGGCGACGCTGGAGTCCGCGATGGTGAATTCGGCGCCGCCGGAGAGCGGCCGGTCCGCCTCCGTGACGGATTCCACGACCGCGAGCGGTGGCGGATCGGCCCGTAGTCGTCGGCCGAACTCCGTGACCGCGGCGGCGTCACCCTCCACCTCGGCGACCACTCCGGCGCCGGTGTTGGCCACCGAGCCGACGAGGGCGAGTTCGGCGGCGGTGACGTAGACGAAAGGACGGAAGCCCACCCCCTGCACGACGCCACGCACCTCGAACCGGCGCCTGATGCGCCCCTGTCGAGGAAGTACGTCGCCCTCCTCCCGGGCGCCGCTGCCCATCATCTCCAGCCCCGCCAGCGCTGCCGCCGCCTTGGCCTCGTCGATGACTTCCACCGCGAAGCCCATATGGAGCAGGACCCAGTCACCGATGGCCGGGGGCGCGTCGAGCATGCCGACGTTGACACGGCGCCGGGCGCCCTCCACGTCGACGAGAGCGAGCTGGCCCGCGTATCCCTCGACGACCTCCACGACACGCCCCGGAATGCCGAGACACATGATCAGGACCTCCGGGGCGGGTCGGACAGGGGGGCGGCTTCTCGGGAGGGTGCGGTTCCGGTCGGGGACAGCTGACGGATCAGCGTGCGCACCGCCGCTTGCGCCCGTGGGACGGCCGCGGCGACCGCCTCACTGAGACCGATGCCCTCTCCGACGTCGGCGGGCGTGCAGCCCACGACGTGAGTGAGCGGAAGCGTACCGCCTAGTTGATCCAGATTTGCCAGCACTGCGACAGGATTCATGCCATGTGCGTCGAATTCACCTGTTCCGAGGTCGTCCGGGCCGACCTTCAGCACGGTCAGCTCACCGGGTGGCCCACCGCCGGGATAGGCGTCCACCAGCACCAACGCGTCATAGCCGTCGAGCAGGTCGTACGCGAGGTGCATGCCCCGGATGCCGTAATCGACGATCCGGACCCCGGTGGGGAGTGTCTCTCCGAGGTCGGCGGCGAGCCGGCGCACGACCTCCGGGCCGAAGCCGTCGTCGCCGAGGAAGAGGTTGCCGATGCCCGCCACGAGCACGCCTCCCGGCAGGCCGGGGCCGTGGCCGCGCGCCGTGCACGTCACCGGATGCTCTCTTCCCACTCGCGCGGCGCACTCACATGGAGCGCATTCTGACGTACCTGCGGATGTCGGGGATCGACCGCACGCCGACGGCGATGGCGACCACCGCGAGGGCGGCGGCCACACCCGTGGTGACCAGTCCGATGATTTTCACGATGGGCTCTCCTTCCGGGACTCCGATGGATCGGGGACGCCCTGTCGCAGGTCGCGGACGGGCAGCGGTTCCAGTTCGTCGGGGGCGAAGTAGAAGTAGCGGCCGTACCAGTCGTGCAGGTCGGCCGCCGGGTCGTCGACGAGGACGAGGGCCACGTGCACGCCTCCGTCGACATCGCCGAGCACAGCTGTCACCCGCGCCACCTGACCGGCGAAGAACAGGTCCTGCGCGTCGGCACGGCGGGCAGGATGCACGCGCACAAGACTGCCCTTGGCAACGCTGACCCCGTCGATCACGACGGCGTCGGACCCCGGCGACACAGCGGCATCGGCTGCCGGATCCCACCAGGGGACTCCCCCGGTGTCGAAGCCGACGGGCTCGGCGTCCCGCAGATCGCCCGCCCGCCCCGCCGCGCCGGGTGTTGCCGACGCCGCTGCGGACACATCCCGGGAGACGGCCGGAGCGTGGGGGTCCCGGAGAAGGCCGTGGAGCTGTTGGAGCTCTCCCGGCGCCATCGCGTCGCAGCGGTCGATGATCTCGCGGGCGCGCGGATCTGTGGCCCTGGCCTCCGCCTTCTCCTGTTCCGTCATGGTCATCACCCGGAGCGTCAGGATCTCGTCGATCTCGGTGGAGTCGAACAGGGCGCCCGCGCTCTGCTCGGCGATCTCCGGGTAGTCGTAGAGAATGATCGGCGCGCCGATCACCGTGTCCGTGGAGCCCTTCGGCCCGGCCAGGACCGGCCAACACCTGCGCTGTTCGCACCGGGCCGCGGCGGGAGCCGCCTCGTCGGGGGGCTCCCGCAGGGAGACGAAATCGGCTCCATGGGCCTGGAGGATCAAGTGTGTGCCGATCAGCGAGGCACGGATCGCGGAGTCCTTGTCGACGGCGGTCGCGGCATGCTCGTTGTCCACCGAGACCGACAGCCGCAGGAATCCGTCGTCCCGTGTCGTACGGGTACGGATCCTGGCGGTCAGAGGCTCGCGACGCCGGACGATCCGGCCGACCGGCACCCCGCACGCGTCCGTCAGCCGCTCGCTCTCCTCACCCCCGGGAACCACGCAGATCCGGTCGATCGGTCCGGTCACCGGGACCGCCCCCAGGTCGATCTCCCGCTCGACCGCCTCGTCCCAGCTCAGGAACGCCACGCCGTCCACGGTGAGTTCACCGGCATCGGTGTGGCCGCCGTCCTTGTCGCGGCTCTGCACCTGACGCACCTGGTGCTGGAGGAAGCGCAGCCGCACCGTCACCTCGGCCGTGGCCGACGCTTCGGCCGGAACCGAGAGCAGGCATTGCATGGCCATGCCCGGTTCCTCGGCGAAGCTCGCGGGAGCCGCGGAGGGCGGGCCGAGGACGCCGAACTGCCAGCGGGACCGGTTCTTGTGGGAGCTGGCGCGATACGGGTACAGCAAGTAGCCCTCGTACAGCACCGCGTCGGCGATCTCGCGCACATGGTCGAGGTCCACCGGAGTCGGCCGGTTCACCGGGTCACCTCGTCGAGATCATCGGCGTCGGCGCCATGGCCCGTGTCCGACAGCAGCGTACGGACCGTCTCGTCCCAGCTGATGAGCCCGCGCCGCTCCCGGAAGGCGGCGAAGCCTGCGAGGACGTCGTGGTCCAGCCTGATCCAGCCGGAATGGGGGAAGTGGAACGAGATCAGCTGCCGCCACACGTCGACCGGCAGCTGATAGCGCGCCTCGCAGTCCCAGGGCACCTGCCGTACGCCGAAGCCCGCAGCGCCCCCATGGCGGGTGAAGACGGTGCCGGAGAAGAGCAGACTGATCGGCACCGTCCCGTTCCCGAGCGCGTGCAGATAGCGGGAGCCGACGACGTCGAAGTCATAGGTGCAGGGCAGCGCGAGGTCGACCTCCGTGGAGCCGGTGAATCCCTGCACCGTCGTGTTGCACTGCATCCACAGGAACGGACGCAGCGTGTCCGACCACCGCTCCCGCCCACCGAACAGCCCCCGGAGTCCGTCCTGTTCGGCCTGGTCGTAGGGGCGGCGCTGCGGTTCGATCCGGACCTGGCAGCGCAGCACGATCGCATGGATCCGCTCGCCCGTGCCGTCCTCGATCCGCAGCCGCGCGGTGAGCTGCGGCGCCGCGGTGTACGGCTCGGCGACGATCTCGCGTACGGAGAACTCCAGGCCGGGCTCCGCGGGCCGGGTCATGAGGGACCTTCCACGTGCGTCGGCCGCGGAGCCGTCCGGCCCGCGCTCACGGGCCTGCTGCGGGCCTGGACCTGCTCGAAGAACGCGTCCATCGCGGCGTGCGCCTCCTGGCCGCCGTCGAAGCCGCGCCACAGCGTGCGCAGTCGGCCGACCAGCTCGTAACAGGCGTCGATCGGGACCAGATGGCACGAGGTCACGCCCTCACGTCCGCCCCCGTCCGTCCGGCGGACCAGGAGGGCCTCGACATCGGGGCGCACCGTCGACAGTTCGGGGCTGGCCTCCACGAGGGTGTTCCAGGCGTCGAGCGGCAGTTCGGACTCCGTCGCCCCGGCCGGGCCGGGGTAGAACGCGACGGTACGGTCCTGGGCGGAGTTGCGGAACAGAAAGGCCAGACCCACCGGGATCTGCAGTTCGTCCCACGCCCGCGCGTCCAGCGGGAGCCCCTCGAAGGCCAGATAGCGGTCGGGAACCGAGCGATAGCGCAGCCGCGCCTCGTCGTCCGTGAACAGCAGGTAGCAGGCCCGGCAACAGCACATCAGGCTGCGGCTCTCCAGATTCACCACATGCTGGTGCTCCTCACCGACCGGCGCGGCGCACATGTCGCAGCGCTCGCCGGTAACCGGCTCGGGACGGTTGCGGCCGACCCTGAGCAGCGCGGCGACCGGGGACCCGGAACGGCCCATGGGCGCGCTCATGTGGAGACCGCGGGCGCGGAGGGCACGGCGACCGAGACCGAGGCGCCGTCCGCCAGCAGGGGCAACGGGTCCAGGTGCGCCCCGTCGGCGTCCCCGTCGAGGCAGGCGCCGGCCCGCCGGACGTCGTAGTGCGCGCGGCAGGAGGAGCACCGCAGCACCCCGTCCCCCGAACCGCCGCCGAGCCGCCGGGCCAGCGTCGCGCCCTCCAGGGGCCGCTCGCACCGGGCGCACCGGTCGCGGAACGCGAACAGCTCGGCGCCGATCCGGCAGGCCACCAGGGGGAACCCGTCGGCGCTCGTGCGCTCGACACCGCCGGACTCCAGGGCGGCCAGGGACGGCACCGGCTGCCAGACCGCTTTCGTGTCGTCGGCGCCCTCTGCGGGCGGACCCGCCTCGTGCAGCCGGGAGAACAGCGAGTCCACCGGCACCAGCGGACCCGATGCCTCGGCGGTCCCGGTCGCGGGCTCGACCTCGATCGTGGTGACCTCCGGCGCCGCGGCCTCGACCGCGCCGCGCACGGCGAGCGCGAGTGTGGCGGAGGAGGAAGGGCAGCCGTCGCACGTGCCCAGCAGCCGCAGCCGCACGGCCCCCTCCTTCGTGACACCGAGCAGATCCACATCGCCGCCGTGCGAGCCGAGATAGGGCCGTACGCTCTCCAGCGCGCTCTCGACCCGGGCCTCCACGCTGTACGGGTGCAGTCCGTGCACCAGGAGCAGGCTGGCCACCAGGTCATCGGCGGCGAAGGCGGCCAGGACCGGGTCACCCAGTCCCCCGTGCTCGTGGACGAGGTCGAGCAGCCGTTCAAGTCCGGCACCGTAGAAGTCGGTGACGAGCCGGACCAGTTCCTCGCTTCGTTCGCGTGCCACGACGCCACCCGTCGCGCTGGCGGTGATCAGGCTCTCGACGCGGTCACCGGTCGTACGCCAGGTGTCGGAGGACGGCTCGTACGTCTGCTGCTCCGCCATGTCACTCACTGCCCGCGGACTGCGTGGGCGAGTGCAGCAGCTCCAGTTTCTTGCCCTCGCCGAGATACATGTGCACACCGCACGGCAGGCAGGGGTCGAAACTGCGCACCGTGCGCATGATGTCGATGCCCTTGAAGTTCTCCCGGTCGTTCTCCTCGAAGATCGGCTGTCCCTGCACCGCGTCCTCGTAGGGGCCGGGCGTCCCGTAGGTGTCGCGCGGGCTCGCGTTCCAGGGGGTCGGTGGGTAGGGATGGTAATTGGCGATCTTGCCGTCCCTGATCACCATGTGGTGCGACAGCACACCGCGTACGGCCTCGGTGAAACCGCAGCCGACGCCCTCCTCCGGCACTTCGAACTTCTCCCAGGTCCGGGTCCGGCCGGCCCGGATCTCCACCAGCGCCTTCTCGGCGAAGTGCAGCGCGCAGGCCGCGGCGTACGCCTGGAAGTAGGTGCGCGCCCGGTTGCGCTCGATGGTGTTGCTCCATCGCGGAATGTGCCACTCCAGCTCGACGGGGCCCTTGAGCGCGGTCTTGGGGAGGTTGATCTTCACGCTCTTTCCGGTGGCCTGGATGTATCCGATGTCGACCAGGCCCGCCAGCGCGGTGACCCACAGCCGGGCGAGCGGACCGCCGCCGGTGTCGAGCGCCAGGTAGTCCTTGCCGTCGAACCAGCGCGGCGACATGACCCAGCTGTACTTGTCGCCCAGGTCGCGCTTCTGCGGCTGCGGGTTGGTGTGCTGGTTCCAGGGGTGCCGCCGGTCGACCGGGTTGCCGAGCGGGTCGTGCGTCACGAACATCTCCTGTTCGTCCCAGTCGTTGTAGTACGACGAGCCGAGCAGGATGCGGATGCCGAGGTTGATCTTCACCAGGTCGGTGGTGACCAGCTTTCCGTCGACGACGACACCGGGGGTCACGTACATCTTCCGGCCCCAGTCGGTCATGTCCTTGTACGCGAAGTTGCAGTGCTCCGGGTCCTGGAAGGATCCCCAACAGCCCAGAAGGATACGGCGGTTGCCCACCTGCTCGTATCCCGGAAGAGCCTCGTAGAAGAAGTCGAAGAGGTCGTCGTGCATGGGCACGACCTTCTTCATGAACTCCACGTAGCGCTGGAGCCGGGTGATGTAGTCCGTCATGAGCTGGATGGTCGCCACCGTCCCCACCCCGCCGGGGTAGAGAGTGGAGGGGTGCACATGCCGCCCCTCCATCAGGCAGAACATCTCGCGGGTCATGCGGCTGACCTGGAGTGCCTCACGGTAGAACTCCCCGGTGAAGGGGTTCAGCGAGCGCATGATGTCGCCGATGGTCTTGTACCCGTGATCCGCGGCGTGCGGCGAAGGAGTCCGATTCGCCTGTTCGAGTACGCCGGGATTGGTCTCGGCGACCATCTTCTCGCAGTAGTCGACCCCGACCAGATTCTCCTGGAAGATATTGTGGTCGAACATGTACTCGGCGGCCTCGCCGAGATTCACGATCCACTCACCGAGGTGCGGCGGCTTCACGCCGTACGCCATGTTCTGCGCGTAGCAGGAACAGGTGGCGTGGTTGTCGCCGCAGATTCCGCAGATCCGACTGGTGATGAAGTGGGCGTCGCGTGGATCCTTGCCCTTCATGAAGACCGAATAGCCGCGGAAGATCGAACTGGTGCTGTGGCACTCGGCAACGATCTTCTGCTTGAAGTCGATCTTTGTGTAGATGCCCAGACTCCCGACGATACGGGTGATGGGATCCCACGCCATCTCCACCAGTTCGTCCTTGCCCTGGCTGGTCGCCGTCATGGGGCCGCCTCTTCTTCCGTCTCGGTGCTGTACCAGGTGAGTCGTGGGTCGGGAGTTACCAGGTGCGGGTGGCGCCGGTCGTCAGTTCCTTGCCGCGCTTACGCCACTTCGGCTCGTGGTCCAGGGTGTGCGTGGTCATGCGCCGAAGTCGGCGCATTGTCGAGCCGTACAGTCCGACGGCATTGGTGGAGAGCTTCCCGCCCGGCGGCTCGTCCATGAACGGCATGAATTTGTCGGGGAATCCGGGCATGGTGCAGCCGATGCAGATTCCACCGACATTGGGGCAACCGCCGATGCCGTTCATCCATCCCCGCTTGGGAACGTTGCATTTCACGGTGGGACCCCAGCAGCCCAGCTTGACGATGCACTTGGGCGAGCCGTACTCCGTCGCGAAATCGCCCTGCTCGTAGTAGCCGGCCCGGTCGCAGCCCTCGTGCACCGTGCGGCCGAACAGCCAGGCCGGACGCAGCGCGTCGTCGAGGGGAATCATGGGGGCCTGATCGGTGGCCATGTAGAGCAGGTAGGTGAGCGTCTCCGACAGGTTGTCCGGCTGAATGGGGCAACCGGGGACGCAGACGATCGGAATCCCGGCCTTGGACTTCCAGTCCCAGCCCAGGTAGTCCGGCACGCCCATGGCGCCGGTCGGGTTGCCCGCCATGGCGTGAATGCCGCCGTACGTCGCGCAGGTGCCGACCGCGACGATCGCGGTGGCCTTGGGCGCCAGCCGGTCGAGCCACTCGCTGGTGGTCATGGGCTGCCCGGTCGCCGGGTCGTTGCCGAAGCCCGACCAGTAGCCCTCGTCGTGCAGTTTCTCGTTGGGGATCGATCCCTCGACGACCAGGACGAACGGTTCCAGCTCGCCGCGGTCGGCCTTGAAGAACCACTCGAGGAAGTCGTCGGCGCCCCCGTTGGGGCCGCACTCGAAGTCGATCAACGGCCAGTGCACGGCGATCTGTGGCAGGCCGGGCAGCGCTCCGAGCGCGATTTCCTCGATGCTGGGCTGTGTGGCGGCGGTCAGGGCGACCGAATCCCCGTCACAGCTCAGTCCGGCGTTGATCCACAGCACGTGGATGAGGGTGTTCTCCGCTTTTATCGCTGCTTCTGTCGGCATGGCCCGCTGCCTTCCGGGATTGAAACCGCCCGATACTCATGCGTGTGGTGCCACACGCATTGCTACCATCAAGAATCCGCCAGACTGTTCTGTCAACACGAGGTTATTCAGGGCGGCCATCCTTTCCCCCTCGGGCGACTGCACCCATGTGAGTGAATTCAGGAAAGCGGGACAGCTGTGCATGAATTATCAATTACCCAGAGCGTTGTCGACACGGTGTGTGAGCGCGCTGCCGGAAGGCCCGTGCGCACCGTCAGGGTCCGGGTGGGAATACTGACCGCCGTGGTGCCCGACTCGATGCGATTCTGCTTCGACCTGACGACGGTGGGCACGGTCGCGGAAGGCGCGCTCCTTGAGATCGATCAGCCGCCCGGAAGAGCGCACTGCCGGGCGTGTGAGAAGGACTTCACCCTGATCGATCTTGTATTGCTTTGTCCGTGCGGCAGTTCCGACGTGGACGTCACGTCGGGGCGGGAGCTGCAGATCGTTTCCATGAGAGTGGGCTGACGGCATGTGCGGTACTTGTGGTTGCACCGACAGCAGTGTTGAGGGCGGCGGCGGGCCTCGAATCGCCTCGCCGCACGCGCATCCGCACCCCCACCACCGCGATCAGGTGCACGACGGCCACCGCCACAACGACAGCCACGGGCGGGATCACGGTCACGGCACTGTGCGGGATCTCGCGCCGTCCGTCGGCGCGGCGGCCCAGGGGGCCCAAGGCGGCGAGGGGGGCGAGGGGGGCGAGGGGGGCGAGACCATCACCCTCGAACAGAAGGTACTCGCCAAGAACGAGGACCTGGCCGCGCGAAACCGCTCCTGGCTCGCTGAACGGGGCATCGTGGCGGTGAACATGATGAGCTCGCCCGGGGCCGGCAAGACCACCCTCCTCGAACGCACCATCAGGGACCTGAACGGTCGCGGCCGTCCGATCGCCGTCATCGAGGGCGACCAGGAGACGATGCTCGACGCCGAGCGGATCAGCGGCGCGGGCGGCGCCGTCGTGCAGGTCAATACCGGTGCCGGATGTCACCTGGACGCGGAGATGGTTCGGGGCGCGCTCACGGCCCTGGCACCGGAGACCGGGTCGCTGATCCTGGTCGAGAACGTGGGGAATCTGGTCTGCCCCGCTCTCTTCGACCTCGGGGAGGGGGGCCGGGCCGTGATCATCTCGGTCACGGAAGGAACGGACAAGCCACTCAAGTACCCCTATATGTTCGCCGTCGCGGATCTCGTGATCATCAACAAGATCGACCTGCTCCCGTACGTCGACTTCGACAGCGACCAGTGCGAGAAGTACGCCCGGTCCATCAATCCGGACCTACAGGTGCTGAAGGTCTCGGCCACCACCGGAGAGGGCATGACGGACTGGTACGACTGGTTGGGCGGGCGGTACTGACGCCCTACCGGCCGCCCCGGTGATTCGTCAGCAGTGCCGAGGTGATGTCGTCCTTGGTCCGTGGTTGTGCCCGTCGGTTGCGGGGCGGCCGGTGTCGGCAGCCCCGCAACCGACACCGGGTACCGCGGACCGGAAGATGAGTACGACGGCTCACGCCCCGGCGGCGCCCGCCACCGACGATGAAGAGCAACATCATCATCGAGACCGGGGACCACACATGCTCAGCCGTATAGCCGACATCCTGGCGCCGGGCGTCGGCCGCCTGTCGGTCACCACCGACTCCGGCACCGAACTCACGCCGGGCAGCATCATCGCCGTGAACCACACCTCACTCGCCGACCCCGCCGTCGTCCTCGCCGCCCTGTACCGCCTCGGCGTCGAGCCCGTCGTCATGGCGACTGCGGGGCTGTGGCGCGTCCCGTTGCTCGGCCGCACCCTCGCTCGCGAAGGGCACATCCCGGTGTTCCGCGGAGACCGGCGAGCCGCGACCGCGCTGGACCTGGCGGCCCACGCGCTCGACCGTGGTCGGCTGATCCTCATCTACGCCGAAGGCGGCCTGCCCCGCCGCAAGGACTCCGCGGAGGCGGCCCCCGGTGCCTTCCACAGCGGCCTGGCCCGGCTCGCCGAGCGCACCGGCGCCCCCGTCGTACCCGTGGGCCAGGCCGGCGCCCGCCGGGTGACCTCGGGCAGCATGGCGAAACAACTCGCCGGCCTGGCCACAGCGCCGCTGCGCCGACCGGGCCTGCACGTACATGTAGGCGTACCGCTGGAACTGACGGGCGACCGCGCCATGTGCACGGCGCGCGCCCGCACCGCGGTGACCGCAGCGTGGCGTACGGCCGCCGCCCGCCTCGGCGAACCCGCAGCGCTCACCGGCACAACCGTCGAAGCGGGCCGGTCAGCGACGGGACCGGCCTCAGCGGGCCGCTCATCGCGGGAAGACCTGGCCACTGCGTCTCGCTGATCGACGGGTCGCCTACCGATGACAGACTAGACGCAGGGGGGTCACAGCATGACCGCGCCGGTCACCATCGCCGCGACCCCGCCGACCAGAAGGATGATGATCACACCGATGGACCTCTCGTTGCCACGTCGATCGGCCGCGAGGTCGGTCGTGTAGACGGCCGGGTCGGAGGGGGCGTAGTAGAGGGTGAGGTCGCGGTCGAGGGACAGGCCCGGGGCGGGGATGCCGTCGCGGGACAGGACAGTGACTCGGGTGCCCTCAAGAGTGGTGAAGGTGACGATAGGGGCGTGGTTGACGATCTCGTCGCCCTCCCCGTCGGTGTAGACGTCCTTGGTGACGGCCACGACACGCGCCGGAACCGCGACGGCCGAGGCCAGCAGGGCGTCGCGGGCACGGGCCAGGCGGATGTCGGGGCTGGCCGCCGCGAAGGCGGTGACGAGGGCACCGAAGCCGATCAGCGCCGCCGGCCAGCCCCGGATGACGGTCGCGTGGATCGCCAGCCCGATGAGGAGCAGGACGACCGTGCAGTTCGGGCCGATGCGGCCGTTCTTCTCACCTGCGGTGTCCAGTACCACGCGGAATCGGTCCGGCCGACCGGGTGGGTAGCGCACCTCGAACTCACGGCCCACCCAGGCTTCCTCGATCGCGTCGCCGTGCTTCCCGGCGTTCGGCAGGATGAACTCCCGCCCTGTGGAAGGGTCCTGGAACGCGACCGTCACCGGTATCCCGGGTCTCTTGGAGGCGCCGTGCGCCGGCTGTCCCACCCCGACGATCCGTGCCTTCACCCAATCCGCCCGCTGAGCGCGGGTCAGCCCGGCCAGCGAAAGCACGTACCCGAGCAGCGCCAGCCCCGTGGGCACCACCCACCACAGCGCAAGCAATTCGTCAACGCTCATCCGATCCCCCGCCCTTACCCGCGGAAGTCAGCCTGTGGAACCGGCGGCTGACACTACGTACCTCGGTGCCGGGCTCACGGTGTCACGCCATTCCCGGCATAGAGGTATCCACCGGGCCGGGCGGGATCGGCGATCAACAGTACCGGGTCGCCGACGCGTGGGATCACCAGCTTCGAGACGATGGTCTGGAGGGTGATGCGATCGGCCGTACCGGAGAACTGGAGCACCAGGTCGACGACCGGGTCGAAGTTGACCAGCTTGCCGGTGTCGGTGATCGACACGACGACGGCAGGTATGGTCGGCACCCCCGCGGCGAGCAACTGCTGTACGTCCAGAGCGGAGTGGTGCGCGCCGATGGACTGCTGGACCCTGGCGAAGTCCGCGTCGCCGAGGAAGGCGCGCGTGGCGCGGCCGTAGAAACCCTTGCCGCCGGCCACCTCGTCGGCGATCTCGGCGGCCCGCTCCTCGCGGCTCTTGCGCTTTCCGAAGATTCCCATGGTGTTCTTCCCTTCCGGTGATGTCAGGCGTGGGGGGGGCGCCCGGCGGTCGGCCGGCCCCCCGACCTCGTCGTACGGAGCCACGAAGACGGCCGGGTCGCGTGGACGATCGTTGCGGTCATGGGTTCCCCCTCGCTGTCGCCCCTGGCTGACGGTATGGACGCTAGGCGGCCGGGGACGCCTACCGATCCCAGGTTCGTCCGCCCGTTTCCGGTCGGCGTACTCTCCTCCCATGCCGCCCCCGAGCCAGCCGACCGGCGCGCGCCGACCGCGCGCCATGGTCATCGACCACGCCTGGCGTGGTCTCGGGCCGTCGACACAATCGCTGAGTGGCCCGGGCGGGGCACCGCTGACCCGGACGGTCAAGCTGATCGTGCTGCCACTGATCGTCAGACCGGCGCTGCGTCCCGAACTCGCGGCGGATTTCCTCGGACCGGCACAGGCGGCGCGCCTCGACGGATTGATCCGGGAGTCCGGTGCGCGCCTCGCGGCGACGGCGCAGTGGTTCGCGCTGCTCAAGCGGACCCGCCGGGCGTTGAGCATCGTGGCGGGCAATCCCCAGGATCTGTACTTCCAGCGCTGCTTCGAGCTGGCCACCGAACACGGGGCGCCCTCGGCCGGTGCGGACGCTATGGCCAGGGCCGTGGTCGAGGACGTGGCGGACACGGCCGACGGACGCACGGTGGAGGCGCTGAAGAGCTATCTGTCCGACGCGGCCCGGCGCTCCCGGCTCGACGGAGAGCTGACCGCCGCCTGGGAGAGCCGCCCCCCGGCCCCGGCCGCCGACCCGTCCGCGGCGGTCGCGCTCGCGGCCGCGGTCCTGGACGCCTGTGGCGCGCCGGGCCGGACACGTAACGCGCCTGAGTACGCGTCGATGGTCGAGGCGGGACACGGAGACCTGTTCGGCAGGGCCCTGTGGGAACACGCGGACGGTGCCTGGGGCCGCGACGACCTGCCGACGCATCTGGGGCTGACCACGCGGCAGGTGCCGCCACGCCCGGAGGTCGGCCGGGGTGCGTCGACGGCCACGCTTCCCGCGCCGCTGGACCGCACGCTCTTCGAGCGGCTCTTCGTCGTCCTGCAGTCGTCGGCCCGGCGGGAGGAGCTGCCGCCGGTGCCGGAACTCGTCGGACGGGAGGCCGCCCGCAGTTGCGCTCCGCTCGGCCTGAACGACGAGAGCCTGCGCGTCGCCGTGGTCCTCGGCGGCCGGCTCGCGGTCGGTCTCGATCCGCTGGGCACCGGGGAGCACGCGCCGGGGCGGACGGCGGCGCACCGGGCCGTCAACAGCCGCTGGCGACGGGAGGCATCCGTCCTGCGCGCCCGCAGGATGACCGTTTCTCCCCGTCCCGACCCGGACGGCGGCGTCCTGGACGCCCTCGCCCAGGACCTCCGTACCCCGTGGGCCGCCTACATGCGGCGGCTGTGGGTACGGCTGCACGGGCGGGACGTCCGCGACGCACCACTGGAGGACCTCGCGTCGGCCTGGGCGGTGCTCGACGGGGTCGCCCGTTCGGTGATGATGGACCACCGTGCCAGAGTCCGGTCGGCGCTGCGCACCCTGTCGGCGGCACCCGCGCGGGCGACCGGGTCGAGGAGCGTGTGATGGCGCGGGCCCACATTGACGTCGATGTCACGGGGGCCGAGGACGGCACGATCCGGATCGCCGCCCGTCCCGCCCTCCGCCACGCCGGGGCCTACGACGGATACGACGACGTGGTCGCCGCGGGCCCCGACTTCACCCGGGCGGTTCTCGATGTCGCGGGCGCCGTTCTGAGCTGGCCCGTCCTCGGCGACCCAGGCCCGCCGTCGGCGGAGGTCCATGACACGGGACGGGCCCAGCAGTGGCTGTGGGCGCTCTACGGCGAGCGCGTCGCCGCCGCCGTCCACGACCGTGCGCCGGGTGTGCCGGCCGGCATACGGGTGGCGGCGGACTCGACCGCCCTCGCGGGCAGCGCCGCCCGGCTCGGCCTCGGGCACTGGGCGGCCCGCTGGTGGCCGACGTCGTACCTGGACGGGATACCTGCGCTCGAACCGGACATGCTCGGCGTGGAGTTGGCCGCGCTCACCCACCGTTGCCAGCAACTGTTCGACGACGATCAGCCCGATGACTCCGTGGCCGAACTGATCGAGGAGCACCGGACCGCCCTCGAACCGCTGATCCAGTGGTGGCGCGCGGCACCGCGAGCGGACACGGCACACCATCTGGAGAGTGTCCTGCGGCTGATCGACGACGCGGCGGACAGCGCCGGACTGGACGGGCCGGCGCTGCGGCTTCTCCGGTCCGCCCTGGGCCGGCACCGTCCGCCGGGCACACCGGCCGGCTCCGGGGCGCCGCTCGCTCGGCACGACGGCTACGCTCTCGCGGCGGGCGGACCGCCCGCCGCAGGCGGCCGGGTGATTGCCCGGGGCTCGGGCACCAACGACTGGCGCCGCTACCCGCCCGGCTTCGTCGACGCGGCCGAGAACGCGGTGTCCTGGACCGCTCGCGCACTCGGCGCGCGGCGGCGGATCGAGGTCGAGGCTGTCGCGCACATCGCGGCGCGCACCGCCGGTGTGCCCCTCGTCGCGGAGATCCACGTGGACGGTGGCCGCCCGAACCGGGTGCCCCTCGCCGGACGGGACGACATGTGGACAGGCGGTGCGGACCTGGACCTTGGCCTGCCGGCCGGGGCGGTGCCGCCGCGTATCGAGGTCGGTGTCCTGCTGCCCGGCTTCGACCCGGGCCCCGGACCCGGTCTCCCCGGTACGTCCGGTGCAGCCGAGGGCCGCGCCGACCGGGACGCGATCCGCACGCTGGTACGGCGACGACTGACCGCCGCGGCACAGCCCCTGGCGTACGACGGGGCGCCGTACGACTCACCCTCGGGCCCGTTCCTGGCCGAGACGGCCGCCGCCACCACCGCTGGGGACTACTGACGGATGCCCGACGAGGACGACGAGTACGAGGGCGAGGAGGACAAAGCGGTGACGCTGCTGTACGGAGAGCCCTTCGACAGCGGCTTCGCGCTGGCCGAGCGGCATCAGCTGGCGGCTGACCACACGGCCGCGTGCGCCGTCTACGAGGAGTTGCTCACCGAGGCCGAGTCCGTCGAGGACTCGCCCGACAGCCGGTTCCTGCGAGCACACCTGCTGTCGGACATCGCGAGCGTCCGGCTCACCGCCACGGACCTGGCCGGGGCACAGGATGCCGTCGAACGCTCCCGCGGCCTGCTCGACGGCATCGCCTCGGTGCCAATGGGGCCGCGCGGCCGTCAACTGTGGTGCGAAGTCCTGCTGAAGACGCTGATCGCCAGGGCCGACCTGCTGCGCAGGACCGGGCGCCTGGACGAGGCACTGGCATGTCTTGACGAGGTGGCGGCCAAGCTGCCCGAGTTCGACGATCCCGAGGGGCTGCGCACCGCCGAACTCGGCCTGAACCGGGTGCATCTGCTGATCGAGCGGGGCGAGTGGGGTGCGGCCGAGGAGCTGGCCTCCGCGCTGCTGTCCACCGTGCCGCCGACCGCGGTGGAGATCCTGCCGCGGCTGCTGACCGCCCTCGGCCTGATCTGCGTCTCGACCGGACGCTTCGATCCGGCCGAGGACTGTTTCGCCCGCGCGGAGGACGGCTTCCGGGCGATGGGGGACATCGGTGAGCAGCAGGTGCTGCTCACCCACCGGGCGTACGTCGCGATGCACCGGGGTGACCTCGATCTCGCGGAACGCCTGTACGCCGAGGCGTCCGGGTTCTTCGAGCGGCAGCGGCGGTTCGGCGATCTGGCGGTCTGTGAACAGGCCCGTGGCTTTCTCGCCGGCCGGCGCGGCGACATCACCCGCGCCGACGATCTGACGGCGGCGAGCCTGGCCCGGTTCGAACGGCTCGGCGCCTCGATCGCCGCCGCCGACACCATGCTGCTGGGCGCCCAGCACGCCTATGACCGGGGCGACATCACCGAGATGAAGCGGCTGGCCCAGGAGGCCCGCGACGTGTATCAGGCGCGGGAGGTGTACGAGCGGTGCGCACAGGTCGACCTCATGCTCGCGAGAACCCTTGAGGACAACCTGAACCGCACGGACCACGGCGACCGCGAGCGGGAGTCCATCGATACCGCGCTCTCCCTCGCCCTTCCCGCCGCGCTGACCCTGGAGGCGGCGCGCTACGACTTCGTCACCGCCCATGCGCGCAGTCAGTGGCTTCAACTGGCCGACGAAGCCGTGCGGTTGGTCTTCCGGCTCGTCGAGCGCCGACAGGATCAGGGACTGCTCTTCGAGGTGGTGGAGCACCGCTGCGCGGGCGCCTCCCTGGCACTGGACCGTACGCCGCGGTCGGCGCCGCGCGCCTCACCCTCAGGGTCCCCCGCCGACGCCGTCTCGGCCTTCCCGAGTGCGGCCATGAAGGCGTACGGGCACGGCGACGGCCCGATGACACTCGGAGGTGTGGCGGCGGAGGCCGCTGCCTCGGCCGGCCTGCGTGTCGCGCCGCCGCCGAAAGTACGGATGTCGTCGGAATCCGGCCGCGTCGCGCTCCAGGAGTACATCGCGGCGGCCGAGTTCCGCTACCACCGACGGATCGTGAACGAGGAAGAGGTGCCTTTCTGGGTCACCGACGACCTGACGAGCCGTCCGGTGGTCCAGATCCGATTGGCCGACGCCGGTGACCTATTCATGACCTGGACGTGGGCAGGAGGGGCCCGGGGGTTCGGCACCGGCCGCGGGCCCGGTGACGAAGTCGACCGGGCTGTGGGTGCGCTGGCCGCCGCGCTGCCGGGGCCGGGCGGAGGGACGGAGGGGATGCGGCACACGTTCGACTCGGGAGCGCTGGCCGATCGCCGGACCGAGCACCGGCTCGCGCGGGTGCTGGCCGAGGCGCTGTGGCCGGAGGGACTGACGGCGCAGATACGCCAGGTGTCGGCGCGCGCGGGCCGTCCGCTGGTGCGGATCCAGCCGTCCCCCCGGGTCGCCCAGGTCCCTTGGGAACTGCTCGCCGTCGACGGCGACGTCCGGCTCATCGATCTGGCGGACGTCGTGACCTCCGCGCCGGCGTCGCTGCGGCGGCAGGCCCCCGTCCCATGCCCTGAGCCGGACGTGGATACCGCCGCGCACGCCGACGCCGACGCCGGCGCAGTCGTGCTCGTCCTCGACCCCCGGGTCCCCGGCTTCCGGGCCGACTCCGCGCTCGGCTCGGTCCTGGGACCGCCCGGCTCGGATCCAGAACTGCTGTCGTTCGTCCGGAGCCGTCTCGCCGCGGGCGCCGTCGTACCGTCCGTCGCCACCCCGGCTGAGGCCTTCCGCCGCACCGACCTGGACCGGGACTGGCTGAGTGACGTACTCCGCAGGGGGGCACGCAGACTCATGTACGTCGGGCACGTGAGCGGCGCGCCGGTCGAGGGCGGGCAGAGCGAGGACGGCACGCTCCATCTGTGCTGCGACCAGGGGACCGTCGGCCTGGCCGAGCCGGTCCGCACCCACCGGCCGCTGTCGGCCAAGGACCTCCTGCTGGGCACGCTTCCCCTGCGCGCCGACGGGGAGCCGGGTGCGCGGATCTGGCCGGCGCCACCACGTGTCGCCCTCATCGCCTGCGAGAGCGGCGGCGATCTCCGGTTCGCCGAGTCGTTCGGCCTGGCGACCGCGATGATCCACAACGGTGCCGAGCTGGTCACCGCCACCCGCTGGGTGCTGCCGACCAGCTTCGCGTTCCATCGGCTGGCCGGCCTGCCCGAGTCCGTACGTCCGCTGTCCGAGGCGATCATCGCCGTCGACACCGCCCACGAGGACCACGATCCCGTGGAGCGGCTCGGACGCTGGCAGCGCGAGCAACTCGACAAGTGGCGCGCCGGTGGCCGCATCGAGCACTCTCCCCTGCTGTGGGCGGCCATGACCTGCATCGTCGTGTGACCGCCGAACGATCCGTCAAAGTCGGTGGCGCGGCACCGACCACCAAGTCCGGCTGGAGACGGGGAAGTGGGCCGAAGCCCGCTCGTCGTCGGGATCAGACCCTGATCGTCTACCCACAGGACTTGCACGAGCCGTACGAGCTCGACATCGTCGGTGTACTGAAGCAGCTGGGGGCGGTAGTACCGCCGGGTATCGAGTCGCGGTGTCGAGGTCGACGGAGATGCCGACCAGATCGCGGTCCAGGGTGCGGATGTCCGCCTCGCTGGTCAGGTTGTTCTCCAGCCGCTTCGCCGCAGAGGTCAAAGAACGCGATCCGGGCACCGCCACGGCCGGACTGTGGGGTCATCAGGCGACGGCCGGGCGCTGAGCGGTAAGGCGGGCGAGGCGGGCCTCGCGCAGCGCCTCCCGCGGCGGGCGTCGACGACGCCGTCGACGCCCGCCAAGAAATGGCCGCATCCCCCCGCCAACAGATCCGTGGGTGCCGCCGGCCCGTTGGCGGAGTGTAAGGGTTTTCCGTGTCTCGCCCAGGGCGAGGCCGAGGTTGTTCCACGCGCCGGCTTCGCCCGAGCTTCGCCCGAGCTGCGCCCGAAGCCGTGGACGTCCAGCGCGGGCGCTGCCTCACGAGCTGCTGCCGAAACGCTGCTCTGCGACGTGAACAGAGCCCCCCCCCCCCGAGACGTACTCTGCCGCCCCGGACGGCACGGCGATCGTCACGACTCGGTCCGCGATCGAGGTCAGCACGTGTCGGCCTGACGGGACGGTCGGTAGGTGATCAGCAGGAAGCCTGCCAGGCGGGAACCAGTTCGGCGCTCGGGTTGGGCGGGTCGGCCGACGTGCAGAGCGTTCCGAGACCGGTGGAGCGATCGCACGATGGGTCTCGGCGTAGTCCTCGCGTCGGCCGGTGTAGCGCTGGAGCGGGCGCCACTGCCGTAACTCGGCGTTGGCGTGCTCGACACGGATCCGATCCGAGGACTGCCGCCGTCGCATCTCCCGCCGGGCGTAGTGCTCGCCGAGCGGGACGTCGCAGAAGGCAGGATGAGGCAAGGCCGCACGGACTCACTTCTTGGTCGCACTCGAAGAACGTGTGCGGCCGTTGGTCACGGGCCCTGGTCGGGCGGCATCGCGGAACCCGTCGTCAACCTCGTCGCCTACCAGGGCAGAGGGCCCGCCGCGTCGAAGTAGCCACCGGTCGGGCCGTCCGTCCCCGGTTGAGCCATCCGAACGATGATCTCGGCGCCCTGCTCGACGGTCTGCGTGCCCTCGTGCCGGTTCAGGTCCGTCGCGGTGTAGCCGGGCCCCACGGCGTTGATCCGCATCCGCGGGAACGCCTTGGCGAACTGCACGGTGAGCATGTTGACCGCGGTCTTGGAGGCCGGGTAGGCGGCCCCCGGGTACGCCTTGCCGGCCTGGGCCAGCGAGCCCGTGTTACTGCTGACATTGACCACGACCGGGGCGGCGGAGCGCTCCAGCAGTGGCAGGAAGGCATGGGTCACCCGGACCAGGCCGAAGACGTTGGTCTCGAACACCTCCCGCATCACGTCGGCGGTCAGCTCCGCGGCACCGATGATGTCGCCTCCCGGTGACCGCACCTCGATTCCGGCGTTGTTGACCAAGACGTCCAGGCCGCCGTCGGCCTCGATGGTGGCCACCGCGGCGGCGACCGACGCATCGTCGGTGACATCGAGTTGCACGAACCGGGCGCCGAGCTCGGTCGCGGCCGCCGCGCCCCGCTCGATGTCGCGCGCTCCCAGGTAGACAGTGTGCCCCGCGGCGACGAGGCGGCGGGCGGTCTCGTGGCCGAGGCCCTTGTTGGCCCCAGTGATCAAGGTTGTCGTCATGGGGTACAGCCTCCCCCGGGATGATGCGATCGACCAGTTGATTACGACGCGGTCCGCGATGCGGCTCGGCCAGGACGACGAGGCCCATCGTGCGATCGCTTCACCGGTCTCGGACCGCCCCACCCGTCGGCCGGCCCGTCAGGCCGGCACGTACTGACCTCAATCGCGGACCGAGTCGTCAGCGGTGATCCACCGGTGGGACGCGCCGGGGCCCGTAGGCACACCGCTCGCCGCATCGGCCGTCGCACTCCCGGACCGAGCAGCGCGGAGCACTGCCGGCGTCCGTGAGCTGCGGTGAGGCGTCGGCAGGCCAGACCCGGCGCGCGGCCGCGGTACCGGTGTGGAGCCCTTCGACCAACACCCGGACGGCCGGACCGGGCCACCCTGGCCCAGGCCGTCTCGTTCGGATCATCTGATCGTTGGTTCGGTTGTGCCGTTGAGCGACGCGCAGTGGGCGCGGATCGAGCCGTTGCTACCGGACCGGGAGGTGATCGATGCGATTGGGTGGAAGTTTCAGGCTGGATCGCAGTGGGTGCATCTGCCGGAGCAGTACGGCAACTGGCATGGGGTCTGCAACCGTTTGAGGATGTGGGCAATCGACGGCACTTTGGGACGGGGCTTCACCGCGTTGCCGGCTCAGGCTGACGCAGATGAAGACCTGAATCGGGTGGTCTCGGTGGACTCCATGGTCGTGCGCGCGCGTCAGCACGCGGCCGGGGGCGCGTAAAAAGGGGGCCCCGGTCGGTAAACCGCACGACCACGCCATCGGCCGGTCTCGTGGCGGGTCGACCACGAAGGTCCACCTCGTGTCCGACGACCGGTGCAGGCTCCTGGCCTTCATCCTCACCGCCGGGCAGGCCGGCGACGCCCCGTTTCCCTATGTGATGGGCCCGTCCGCGTGTTCCCCGCCCGCGGGGACGGCCGCGTACTCGGCCTGATGTGGTCCTGGCTGACAAGGCGTACTCTTCCCGCGCCATCCGGGAGCATCTGCGCAGACGCGGAATTCGGGCGGTCATCCCCGTCCCTGCTGATCAACGGGGCCATCGTCTGCGTCGGGGCAGCCGGGGCGGCAGGCCGCCTTATGCCCAATTGGAGATGCCGCTCAGCCGGTCGGCGGCTTTGGCGGGGTCTCCGGTTCGGGTGAGCTGGCCTACCTCGAAGTCGCGGCCGGTCAGGCCGCTTTCGTCCTCGGCGATGTGAGCGATGCGGTAGGCCAGTTCCATCATTTCCAGCGCTGCTGGACCCGAGTGGCGGTAGACGATCTCGATGTGGGCTGTGTCCCCGCAGTAGTCGAGCTGTACGCGTCTCGGCGGACCGACTGTCTCCAGGGTGAGGCTGTACAGGTACTCCTCGGAATCGACAGCTCCGATGTCGCGCGAGACCCGGTCCAGAATCCGGTCCCACTCGTCACGTTGCGTATCGGTAAGTCGGAGCAGGGGCAGATCTGCGTCAGGATCGAACCCGTCGTTGAAGCTGTCAAGTGTTTCCTGAAGCGTCAAGCCAGGCTGCACCCTGACCAGCGTGATGTCGTAGGTCACCGGGTGAATCTTCGGAACTTCTCGGCACTCGGCGACAGCGTTGGCTGGACCACCAGCACCGGCGCGCCCGTAGTGATCCAAACGAAAGCTCCCAGGTGCGGTGACTCTCGGTCCATCGGTTCAGCGAGCACGGGGAAACGCAAGGTCGGCGTGCCGGCCCGACGCGGGCACGAGGGCTGTGCAGGGGCTCCGCAGAAGCTACCTGCTCGCGGCCGGCGCTTTTCCCGACCTGAGTAGCAGCGCCCATGCCGCGTGGCAGCTGGTCCTGCGACGATTTGCGGCCACTGCCGAGTGGAGGGGGACAGCACCTGATGAGGCGGGAGCTCATGGAAGAGACGGTGGCCGTCGAGGACGAACACCGCCTTGCCCTGGCGGCTCTTGAGCGCCTCATGGCCAGACTGCGTCATGGCGTTCAGCTGACCGCAGTCAGCGTGTGCCTGGCCGTTCCCGCCGTGGTGGACGGTCTCCGCGATGTGTTCTTCGATAGCAATCTCGTGCTGACCGAACTAAATGAGGAGGACAGCGAGGACGATCCCGAGCTGCGCGACCAGCTCGTCTGCGTACGCGCCGCCCATGCCCCCGGCCCAGAACTCCAGGATCTCGAATACAACTGCAAGATTCTGGCCCGCAGCATGAAGCGAGCGCACCCGCGAGCACTACCGCGACGAGAGCGCCCAAATTCCAGGTACGACAACAACCTCGTACCGCTCGGGGATGTCTACTCGCACGCAGCAGCCAATTTGGCCGCTGTCCGTGAGGACGGCTACACCGTGCGGTGGGCTTTCCGCAGCGTGGCCGAGGCGATCCGAAACGGTGAGGACACCGACCCACTGGTCGACACATACCGAGCCCTCGGCGGCACAAGCGCCGTCCCCGAAGACCACGCCCCCGTCATGGCAGCGATGGCCGAGCTCTTCGCGCTCCTCCACACCATCAGCGGATTCCCGCAGTTCGCCAAGTCCGTCAAGTCACTCCGCCCCATACCCAGGACAACGAGCCAGAGATCAGACAGTCGCATGATCGGGCGGGCGAACTCTAGCCGTTCCCAGCATGTGCCCCCCAAGGGCAAGAAGACCCCGTGGACAAGGCAGACGGTGTAGCCGAGTTTCGGCAACGCCCGATTGCTTGACTCGCACTGATGTTGTGCGCCCCCCCCTGGCTGCGTGTCGCGGGCAGTCATCGTACGCACGACGGGCAAGGGACAGGGTGGCAGGATGACTCGGTGACCGACTCTCTCCATGAACCGTGGCTGCGCGGCATCGCCTTCAATCCGGCGGCGCCCTCCGACGTACTGATACGCCTGCTGGATCACGCGGCCGGTGAGGTCGGCCTGCTGATGTGCAAGGGCCGCGATCTGCCCGACGCCGTCATCGACGCAGCCCTCGCCCACCCGGCCTGGCGGATCCGAGGCGCGCTCGCCGGCAACCGCCACGTCGACCCCGCCCGACTCGCCCCCTTGGCAACGGACCCGTCGGGACTCGTCCGTGCCCGGCTCGCCGGCAGCCCTTATCCCCGTCCCCGATGGGTCCGACCGCTTCCGGACGACATCCTCGTCACCCTCCTGACCGCCCAGGACGGGGGCGAGGACGGCAAGCTCACCGAGAACGAGATCATCGGGGAGCTCGAATCGTCCCAGCAAATCCCGCTGTCCTTCTACCACTCCATGGCCGGCCGCGAGCACCCCGAACTCCGGATACGGGCCACCTGGAGGTGGCAGTCGCTCACCCCGGCACAGCGGGCGGGGCTGCTCGACGATCCAGACCCCGCGGTCCGTGAAGCGGCGCAGGACAGGAGCTGGGAGCTGGACCCGGAACGGGTGGAGGCCAAGCTGCCGTCCATCGGTTCACGCAGCAAGGGATTCGTGCTCGGCACGTGCGCCCTGTCCCCCACGCTCGTCGAGCAGTGCTTCGCGGACGGCACGGTGCACCCCCTGACCGGGAACCCTCACATCCCGGCCGACACCGTCGCCCGGCTCTCCCACCACCCCGAGGCGAAGGTCCGCGAGACGGTCGCCGCCCGGCCCGACCTGGGACCGGACCTGGTAGCGGAGCTGAGGGAGGACCCGGACGAGAACGTGCGGATGCGCGCACGCCTCCACCCCTTCCCCCGCAGCTGGGCCGAGTACCGCGCGATCAACTGGGTTATCGGGCACGGTCCAGACTGCACCTGCCCGATCACCGACCCGTCCCCCGGCCCGTCCCCCGACTGGTTCGCCGCTTGCGCGGCGTCCGAGGAACCGGTGCTCCGCCAGGTTGCGGCGAGCTGGCCCGGCCTGCCCGCAGCACTCGTCGGGACACTCGCCCAGGACGACGACGAGGAGGTACGGATCCGGCTTGCCTGTCTCCACCCGCTGGCTCCGCCACACCTTCTCCTGGACGTCTTCGTCACCCGCGCGGCCCACCGTCCGCACCTGCTGACCCTGCCCGCTTTCCCCCGCACGGGCACGACCCACCTCATCGACCACCCGGACCCCGAGGTACGCGCCCTGGCCGCAGCCGATCCCACCCTGCCCGAACCCCCGGTGGACGATCCCGACGAGTCAGTGTGCCGGGCGGCCGCCGCCAACCCGAGCCTGACGCCGGAAATTCTGGAGAGCCTCCTCGCGAACCCCCGCACCGCGGAGGGCGCTGCGGCCAACCCGTCCCTCCCCGTCCCCCGCATGCACACACTCCTCGACCGCTCCCTGAACGAAGCCGCCACCCCACCGACTGCGGGGCGACGTCGAGGGACGACGCCCGCGTAGCGATCACAGGCAGGGCAACCTCTGCCCGCCATCGGCCGACGCCGACACGCCGGACAGGCGTTTCCAAGTCTCATCAACATTCCGGGCACCAGGGACAAGCGACCGCTCCCGCAACTCGTCTGGGAGATGAGGACCTGCGACGTAGCCGGGGAGAACAGAGGAGTAGCCGACTGCCTCCCCGGGCCGGTGCCCGCCGGGACCCCCGCGGGCACCGCGACGGGGGTAGTCACGCCGATGACGGCCGTGGAACCGCTGCCCCACGCCCAGAGCCGAAGACAGGCACCCAGTCCTCCCGGCACCGCCCCCGTCTGACGGAGCGGACGTCAAAGCCCACGGCCTGTCAGGAACGGCCACGGAGACGGCGGGAAGGCACCGACGGGAGCTCTGCCCCCGCAGCCCGGCACTGGGGGCGGGGGAGGAAACGTCCGCGCCGGCCACCACCGGCCTACGGCAACCCGGGTACCCACACGCCGCGTTCGCACCGTCAGACGCCTGGACCAATGCACCAAAAGCGCCACAAGACGCAGCACCAGGAAGTAGCCTGACCGAACGCTGTGGGCCCCGGCCAACCACCCGGACCGGGCCCACAGCCACACCCACACAGTCCTTCACCGGCCGGGCAGTTGACCGGGGCACCGCCCTGTGTCCGTTCAGCTGTCGAACTGCACGGACGCGAAGGCGCCGACTTCCTCGGTGTCGTCGGCGGAGACGGTCCGGACGATGTCGCCGTGGCAGGCACGTCCGGCGTAGAGGGAGGCGTCCCGGTTGGCGCTGTTCTTCACCTCGCCACTGGCGTTGCCGACGGCGTAGCACCGGCCACCGGCGGGGTTACTCAGGGTCCGCACGTTCCCGCAGGTCTTGTAGGTGAACGTGCCCATGGCGCCCTGGGCACTGAGCGGGAACCCGGCACAGAGGGCCGCGGCGATACCTGCCGCGGCCAGCGCCCTTCCGAAAGCCGTCATGAGTACTCCCTCTTCGCGAGAAACAGTTGTGCGTTGTCTGTCCACTCGCAGCCGCACGGATCCGGGACGCTGTCGGCACCCGGAGGCGACGGTTGTCCGCAGGCACGAACTACCGCTCCAGCACGGCGCACAGGCCTTTGTCGGTCGGCGTCGGCCGGCGGGACAGTGTCCGCGGGCCGACTGGCCTTCTCCTACTCGGGCGGCTGGTCCTCGGCATCCGGTTCGGGAGCCGGGCGGCGGTGGACACGAAGGGGTGCCGGAGGCGGGGTGAGGGTCATGCGCACCACGGGCCGGAGCGGCACCGTAGGGGCGGGATCGGACAGTAGCCAGCGGTCGGCGACGGTGGCCAGTGCGAGAACCGACTCGCTCCAGGCAAAGTCGTTCCCGACGCACTTTCGCGCTCCCGCGCCGAAAGGCACATAGTCGGTACGCGGGCGTTGGGGGGCGTCGTCGCCGAGCCAGCGGTCCGGGTCGAACCGGTCGGGGCTGGGGAACAGATCCTCGCGATGGTGGAGCAGGTAGGGACTGTAGATCAGGGAGGCACCGGCGGGAACACGGTGACCGGCGAGGTCGGTGTCCCGGGTAACGGTCCTCGTAAGGGCCCAGGCGGGCGGGTAGAGGCGCAGAACCTCGGTGATGAAGCGGCCGGTCAGCTTCAGGCCGGGCAGGTCCGCCCGGTCAGCCGCGCGCCCGCCCAGTACCGTTCGGGCCTCGGCGTGCACCCGGTCCTGGAGGTCCGGGTGCCGGGCGAGCAGCAGGCATGCCCACGCGGTGGCGGCAGCGGTTGTCTCGACGCCGGCCACCAGGATGCTGACGACCTGGTCGTAGATCTCGTCGTCCGTCAGAATCCCGGCCTCGTCCTCTCCTCCTGTCCTCAGGAGGATGGACAGGACGTCCCCGTGGTCGACGCCCTGGTGCCGGTAGTCGTCGATGATGCCTTGGACGATCCCCCTCAGCCGGGCGTTCGCCCGGGCGTAGCGGCGATTACCTGGGGTGGGCATCCGTACCAGGGACCCTGGGGTGATGATCTGCCGGAATCCCTGGGCGAGCAGGATGCCGATGGAACGGCGCAGATCGGTGACCGCGGACGTGCCCATCTTGACGGCGAAGAGAGCATCGGCCCCGATGCCGATGGATACGTCGTACATCTCGGCGCTCGGGACGATGGTTTGGCCGTCCTCCCAGGACTCGGTGACCGAGTGGATGTGGGCGCTCATCGCGGCCCCGTATCCGCGCAGCCGGTCGCGGCGGAAGGCCGGCTGGACGAGGCGGCGTTGCCGACGGTGATCCCGGTGCGGGCAGGTAATCAGCCCGTTGCCCAGGAAGTCCTGGGCCTTGTCGAAGAGTGGGCCTCCCTTGTCGAACGTGCGGTCGTCGAGCAGCACCTTCGACATGAGGTCGGGGTGGCAGACCACGTATCCGTGCCAGGTGCCGGCTCTGATGCGTACGAGGTCCGCCTGGCCGGGCAGCGAGGTGAAGAACCGCAAGGGGTCCCGCACCAGCCCTACGGCGTGCCCCAGGACCGGGAATCCGCCTGCCGCGTCCGCGAATGTCGGAACGTGTGCCATGACCACCCTGACTCCGGCCGGCCGGTGCCGGCGACTCCTTGCAGTCTCGCCGGAGCCCGGGGGCCGGCCCAGGCGCGTATGGGGATGGTTGGTGCGCGGGCGGGGCGCGGGGCACTTCAGCGGGCGCCTCGCCCCCGGTGTACCGGAGCCTTCTCCAGGCTCTGTCCGTCCTGACCATCTCGCTGCCCTGCGGCAACAGCACCTTGCGGGGGTGATCCTGAACCGCACGGCTCACGCCGCGGCGCCTGCCGGGCTGTCCTTGGAGCCGAGGGGCTCGCAACGCCCCCGAAGAGGCGGTCCATCGCACCGTTCCGTAACCGGTCCAGTCCTGCGCTGCTGTCCGCAGCCGCCGCCATCCCCGCGACCCAACGACATGACCTTCGCAGCAGGGAAGGTCATGTCCTGCAGGCGGTGGCCGGAAGGCGCAGCCGCTCGCCGGCCCGGGCCGACAGTCCACGCCGCTCGGCCAGGTGGACCAACGATTCCAGCCCGCCCTACGTGACCAGGGGCAGGTCATCGAACGCGTACAAGACCGCCATAGGAGCATGGGAAGACTGCATCTCGCAGGTGTTCTTTCAACTGGTGCCTGATGGAGCCGCAGGAAGCCCCACCATCGCAGGTCAGAGGGCACCTGTTTCTCTATGCCCCACCCAATAGCCGCTCTCATTGCCCGGTGGATCCGGGCTCAGGGCTGCGGCTTCTTCCATTGCCTGACCCAGCTCTCAAACCGTGCGGGATCGCGGACACCGTCATCGAGGACCGCGCGGTAGACATCGAAGCTCTTGACAGTCGTGCCGTACTCGGGGCGGTCGGCCCAAGTACGCTTGATCTCGATGATGGCCGCGCGACTCTCGTCCGTCAGACGTGGGCGCAGGGTGGTCAGGTGGGTGGTCGAGGGCTGGCGTTCGGGCTTGTCGAGGAACCAGATGTCGATGTTCCAGGTGGCCTCGGACGATACGCACTCCACACCGAGGTACAGGCCGTCGGGGTAGGCGTCCGGCTCCCGGTTCCACGCTCCGCAGTCATTGCGGAAGGTCACAACGCGGACGTGCGGGTGGGTTGCGAGCCGAGCACCGACCGCGGCGACGGCCGCCACGGCCGCATCGTCCAGACGCTCGCACACCACGTCCAGATCCAGGTCCCGACGGACCATCAGGCCCAGCGCCGCGCTCCCGACGACGGTCGGAGTGCCGACATCGGCCAGCAGCTTGTCCAGCCGGAGCTCCCGATATACGCCCTCCGCTTCGGCTCGCAGCGCATCCTGCTCCCCCAACACCTCAGATACGTCCACACGTTCACCCTAAGGCGTCCGGTGGATCACGTCGCCGGCCTGGTGGACTGGCTCCACAGTCCAGGTGGGGGATCTCGCCCACGCCATGATCCGCCGGACAGGCCCCAGTAGGGCTTTGTCAGGTGGTGGGTCTGGGTCTGGGTCTGTTGCGGGACAGGGGGCGGTTGCAGGTGGTGCAGGTGCCGGTCCAGCCCTTCAGCAGGTCCTGGAGGAGGTCCAGGACCTGGTAGCGGGTCAGGCCGGCATGTGGACTCCGACGGGTGACATCGGATGCCCTGAGGGGTGAGTTCGGGCTCCGGGGCGATGCGGGTGCGGCCCAGCGTCGTTGAACAGGCTTCGAACGGTCGGGGCGGTGACGGGCACGCGGGCATCACTACGCTTGCTCCGCGGCCTCTCAACAGCAAGGAGCGGCACATGGGGATCTTCGACAAGTTCAGGGACCAGGCCAAGGCCAAGGGGAAGGACATCTCCGACAACCTTGAGCAGGAGGCCAACGAGAAGACCGGCAACAAGTACGCCGACCAGATCGACAAGGCGCAGCAGCAGACGGAGCAGCCGCTGGGTATCGACGACGATCCCAACAAGTAGCCACACGGCCCCGGTTCGGGTGGCGGCCGCTCTTGCCTTCCGGAGCGCCGACCTGCGGGACTGGGGCCTGATGCCGGTGGCCGTCCTCCCGCCCCTTGCGAGGTGCGAACGAGTCCCTGACCTCAGTGACGGTAGAGACCGTGCTCGGAGCGGTCCTGTACGACGGCCGGACGCGGGACACCGTCCAGGCCGGTGACGTTCACGAGGCGTGCGTGCCTTGCAGGGGACGGGCGGGTCGGGCACGGCGGCTCCGGGGACCGGGGCGCGGGCGAGCTCGCGACACTCCGTTGAGTTGGAGCGGTGGAAGTACACCGCCGGTGGGCGGCTGAGGTTGATACCACTGTGTCCGGCGGGGGCTCCCGCGCGTCGCGCGGGGAGCACCATATGGTGGCCGGGCGCCGCCCTCCCCCGGTCCTGGAACGAGGAGCTGCTGGACGGGATACCGGTCCGGCCGGCTGAGGGTGTGGCTCTCCAACACCGCGCCCCGCGCAGGCCTGACCGCGGAGCAGCCGGCCGCAGCATCCGCGACAGCCAATGACCAGCTCAACGGGATGAGAATCGGCTGGCTGGCTGGGCGAAACGCGGCACCGCCGGGTTCGAGCGTCAATCCGGATCTCCGGTGCTCTCGGCTTCGGTCTTCCGTGGCAGCGTCGCCGGGTCTGCCGGGGTGGCCGCCCAGGAGGCCAAGAGACGTAGCCCCTGGTGGGAGGAGGTGCCGGGCGGGGCGGTCATGAGCATGACGGCTTGGTCCGGATCGTGGGGGCAGGTGAGGATCTGCCAGTCGAGGGTGAGGTCGCCGACGACGGGGTGGTGGTAGCGCTTGGTGCCGATGGTTTTGCGGGCGACGTCGTGTGAGGCCCACCAGCGGCGGAAGTCCTCATCCCGCAGGGAGAGCTCTCCGACCAGGATCTGAAGCTCCCGAGCCTGTGCGGCGTGCGCCGCCTCCATGCGGACGAACGCCACGCACTGGCGGGCGCTGGTCTCCCAGTCGGCGTACAGGGCGCGGACCCTTGGGTCGAGGAAGGTGAGCCGCATCAGGTTCCGCTCGGCCGGGGGCAGGGCGGAGAAGTCGGTGTAGAGCGCGGCGGCCAGCGGGTTCCAGGCCAGAACGCTCATATACCGGCCCAGGACCATGGCCGGAGTGTCGGTGAGGTTGTCCAGCAGTCGGCCGGTCTGCGGGGCCACACGCTGCGGTGTGTGCTTACGGGGGCGGGCGCTGCCTGCCTTGTTCGCGAGCTGGTAGAGGTAGCTGGTCTGGTCGGCGTCCAGGTGCAGGGCGCGGGCGATGGCGGCCAGAGCCGGGGCGGACGCTCCCTGGAGCCGGCCCTGCTCGATGCGGGTGTAGTACTCGGCACTGAGCGAGGCGAGCTGTGCCACCTCCTCACGGCGCAGGCCCTTGACCCGGCGGGGATGCCCGACGGCGGGCAGGCCGGCCTGCTCGGGGGTGACCTCTGCTCTGCGGGCCTTGAGGAATTCACCGAGGTCGTTGTTCCTGCCGCGGCTGGTACTGGTACTGCTCATGCCTCCCATGGTGCCTCGTAGGGGGCGGGTGTGAGGGGGCAGGTTTGTGCCCCGGCACCGGGGTGACCAGGAATAAGCCTGGCCTGGCCGGGACCGCTGAGCAGGGTGAGGATGAAGGAGTCGCCGAGGTCTGGTACCGAACAGCGGTTCTCCACGGCGACGGACCCGCAGGCAGGTCGAGTCCCTGACCGTGTGCGTGACCCCGGAGGAATCGCCGACCTTGGAGAAGCCATGAAAGCAGTGACGTCTTCCCCGGTCACAGCGGTGTCGGTGGTGGATGTCGCCAGGCCTGAGCCTGATGTCGGGCAGGTCCTGGTACGGGTCACCGCGTCGGGGATCAATCCCGTCGACGTGGACGCGTCCCGGTCCGGCCCGTGGAACCGGACCCTGGGCTGGGAGGCGGCCGGCATCGTGGACGCTGTCGGCGCGGGCGTCGACGATATTCGCCCGGGAGATGTGGTCATCGGCTGGACCTACTGGTTCTCCAACGGCCACGGCACCCAGGCACAGTACGTCGTGCTCTATGCGTCCGCGACGGCCAGGGCGCCGTGCGCGGTCGATGCCGCGCACGCCGCGACGTTGCCGCTCAACGGCTCCACGGCCTGGCAGGTCCTGGCCCAGCTGGGCATCAAGGCTGGGGAATCGTTGCTGGTCATCGGTGCGGCGGGTGCGATCGGAGGGGTCGCGATCGACCTCGCCACCGCCCGGGGCGTCGAGGTGCGGGGTATCGCGTCGCCCGCCGACGCCGCTTTCGTCACCGGGCGCGGAGCACACTTCACCGCCCGCGGGGACGCCGCCATCGACGAAGTCCTGGCAGCCCGTCCGCCGGGGGTGGACAAGGTCCTCGCCACCGCGCGCATCGACGATGCCTGGCATCGCGTGATCCGTCCCGGCGGCCGTTTCCTGAGCACCGTCGGGCAGACCTTCCCCGGCTCCGACAGCGGGTTCCTCAACGCCCACCCCGACGCGAGCACCCTGACCGCCCTGGCCCAGCACGTCGACCAGGGCGAGATACGTCTGCGTACAGCCGGGCGGCACACCTTCGGCCAGGCTCCCACCGCCTATGCCCGCGCCGCCGCGCCCGGACTACGAGGACGCGTCGTCCTCATCCCCTGACCTTCCCTCACACAGATCATCCTTCCCCCAACGACGAGGTGTTTTCCATGGAATCCGTGACCTTCAAGAACAAGAGCCTGGATGTCGCCGCCGACCTCTACCTCCCGCCCGGCTTCGAACCGGACCGGAGGTACGCGGCAATCGTCAGCGCCCACCCGATCGGCAGCTGCAAGGAACAGACCTCCGGCGACGTCTACGGCGCCAAGCTCGCCGAAGCCGGCTACGTCGTCCTCGCCTTCGACGCCACCCACCAGGGCGCCAGCGGCGGCGAACCCCGCTGGATCGAGGACCCCGGCTTGCGCGTGGAAGACTTCCGCTGCGCCGCCGACTACCTCGTCACCCTCGACTGCGTCGACGAGGACCGCATCGGCGTCCTCGGCATCTGCGGCGGTGGCGGCTACGCCGTGAACGCCGCGATGACCGAACGCCGTTTCAAGGCCGTGGGCACGGTCACCGGCGTCAACTTCGGCCGCATGATGCGCGAAGGAGACCTCAGCCCCGATGCGGCCATCAACACCCTCGACGCCGTCGCCAAACAGCGCACCGCCGAAGCTCGCGGCGCCGAACCGCGCATCGACGTCGCCCTGCCCGACTCCCCGGAAAAGGCCGCCGAACTCGGCATCACCGCCCTCGACGTCCTGGAGGCCACCAAGTACTACCGCACCGACCGGGGGCAGCAGTCCAACGGCGTCAACAAGTCCCTGTTCTCCCGCATGGGTCCGGCCATCGGCTGGGACGCCTACCACCTGGCCGAGCAACTGCTCACGCAGCCGCTCCAGATCGTGGTCGGCGGCATCGCGGGCGAGTTCGGCGCCTATCGCGACGGGTTCGAGCTCTTCAACCGGGCACGCTCAGAGGAAAAGGACATCCTCGTCGTGCCCGGCCAGTCCCACTACGACATGTACTGGAAGCCCGAAGCAACCGAACAAGCCCTCGCCGCCCTGATCCCCTTCTACAACAAGCACCTCTGACCAACTGACTGGCCGGCCCTGCGACCAGTCCGCGCGGATTCCCCGGCCGACGCCGGAACTCCGGCGCCGGTCACCATCTCGAAGCCCTCACCGCCGCGCGTTCGATGGCCGAATCAAACGGGCTGGGCTCGCGCGGGAGAGGCGCCCCGCCTTCCCCGCGTGGTGGGTGACCCTGAAGAACGCACCACGGTGCTCGTCATCGGCTCCGGGCAACGGTGAGGTGCCGGGGCGGCCCCGCCCCGGCAAGGACCTCCACGACCAGGTCGGTGTCCAGGCGGGTGCGGGTCTCCCCTCGACCGCTCCCCCACCGGTCTCTCCCTCTGCGGCGAGCTCCCTGCCGATCCGTACGGCCATGAGCTCGCCGCAGGCACTTACGCGGGCGGCAACCGGAGGCACCAGAGCAGTGATCGTTGGGGGGAACCCCACCGCGCACACTCGGATCAGGTGTCAGCCGACACGCGTGCCGACGGGATTCTTCTGTGGCGACATCAGCGAACTCTTCCTTGCGCGAACCGGCCGGACACGGGAAAACAACTCGTGTCTTTCCGCAGGCTCCCGGCCACTGCTCACGTTCCTGCCGCTCCATGTCCTCCTCTGCCATCACTGACATGGAAAGCAATCACTTACGGTCTCGTGACATGCCGCCTCGGAGGCGTTCGACTCAGCTCCGGGCGGCCTAACGTGGGCGTATGCGCGTATTGGTTACCGGCGGAGCCGGGTTCATCGGGTCGGAAATCGTCCGGGCTCTCACTTGTGCCGGGCACGAGGCGGTGGTGCTCGACGCTCTGTTGCCCTCGGCGCACGGCGGCAGTGCGGTCCGGCAGGCCGCCGTTGAGGGCGGCGAGCAGATGATCATCGCGGACGTACGTGACCGCGAGGCCGTGGACCGCGCCTTGTTGGGCATCGATGTGGTCTGCCATCAGGCGGCGATGGTCGGCCTGGGCAAGGACTTCGCCGATGCCCCGCAGTACGTGGGGTGCAACGACCTGGGAACGGCTGTACTGCTTGCCGCGATGGCCGCTGCCGGGATGCGGAGTCTGGTGCTCGCCGGATCGATGGTGGTCTACGGGGAGGGACGCTACTCCTGCCCCCGTCATGGCGGGGTCCGGCCGGGTCCACGGGCGGAGGCCGACCTGGCAGCGGGCCGGTTCGAACCGTGCTGTCCGGACTGCGGTGCCGAGCTGGTGCCGGGGCTGGTCGCGGAGGACGCGCCGGCCGACCCGCGCAACGTGTACGCGGCGACCAAGCTCGCCCAGGAACATCTTGCCGCGGCCTGGGCGCGGGCGACGGGTGGCAGCGCGGTGTCGCTGCGCTACCACAACGTGTACGGGCCCGGGATGCCGCGCGACACCCCGTACGCCGGTGTCGCCTCCTTCTTCCGTTCGGCCCTGGCCCGGGGCGAGTCGCCCCGCGTTTTCGAGGACGGCCGCCAGCGGCGGGACTTCATCCACGTACGGGACGTGGCCTCCGCGAACGCCGTGGCGCTGGATGCGGTCGCGGGACGCGGTCCGGGCAGCTTCGCCACGTACAACACCGGGAGTGGACAGCCGCACACCATCGGCGAGATGGCCGCCGCCCTGGCTGACGCCCACGGGGGCCCCGCGCCTGTGGTCACCGGTGAATACCGGCTCGGGGACGTACGCCACGTCACGGCGGACTCACGGCGACTGCGCGAGGAACTGGGCTGGAAACCGGGGGTGGGCTTCGCCGAGGGGATGGTGGAGTTCGCCGCGGCACCGCAGCGGGAGGCAACCGAGGGACTGCCCGCCTGAGACTCACGCCGACGGCAGGGTCACCTCGAAGCAGCAGCCGCCGGTGACGTTGCGGACCTCTGCCCGGCCGGCGTGCGCCTCGACGATCCCTCGCACGATGGCAAGCCCGAGGCCCGCGCCGGCCGGGGGCGTGCGGGCATGGCTGCCGCGCCAGCCGGTGTCGAAGACTCTGGGCAGATCCTCCTCCGGGATCCCACCGCAGCCGTCGGTGACCGACAGGATCACACCGCCCTCCGATCGGTGCGCGGCCACCGCTACGGTGCCGTCGGCAGGGGTTCGGCGGATCGCGTTGATCAGGAGATTGCCCAGGACCCGGCTCATCTCCTTGGCGTCCACCTCGACGGGAACGGCCTGGATCCGGTCGCCGACCAGCCGCACACCGAGCTCGCGGGCCAACGGGTCCGCACCGGCGAGCGCGTCCCCCACCAGGTCGTAGACGGAGATCCGGGTGGGGCTCAGGGTGAGCGAGCCGGCGTGGATGCGGGAGAGTTCGAAGAGGTCGCCGACCATGTCGTTCATCCGCTCCACTTCCGTGCGTATCTGCCCCAGGTAGCGCCGCGAGTCGACGGCCATGCCGTCCTCCAGCGCCTCGGCCATGGCGCGCAGACCGGCGAGCGGGGTGCGCAGGTCGTGCGAGATCCAGGCGACGAGCTCGCGCCGCGAGGTCTCCAGGGCGCGCTCCCGCTCTCGTGAACTGTCGAGCTTGGCACTGGTGGAGGCCAGTTCGCGGGTGAGGGCGTCGAGTTCGGCGGTGGCCGGGGCTCCGGGGGCGGCGAAGGTGCCGCCGTCGCCGAAGGAGCGTGCGGCGAGGGTCAGGTCGCGGCTTCTCGCCGCCACCCAGCGGCCGAGCAGCATCGCGGTGACGAGCGAGACGACGGCGGCCATGGCGACGACGGTCGTGACGACCGTCAGGTCGTGCGGTGACAGGAACATCGCCCGGGCGACGGCCAGTGTTCCGGCGAGCATCGCGGTCACTGCCACAGCGGCGACGACGGTCAGCGAGACGACGAGTGAACGATGCCGGGAGAACCGCAGCACGAGTGCGCCGAGCAGTCCGGCCGCGGCAGCGCCCAGGAAGGCGAGGAGCGCGATGAGGAGGATGTCGGTCATGACGGCGTTCCGGAGCGGGAATCGATGGTGGCGGCGTCCGCCGCCGGGCCCGTGGGAAGGTCGAGGCGGTAGCCGACGCCCCAGACCGTGCGGATCAGGTTCGGGCGGGCCGGGTCGGCCTCCACCTTTCCGCGCAGACGGCGGACATGGACGGTCACCGTCGAGAGGTCGCCGAAGTCCCAGCCCCAGACCTCGCGCATCAGCTCCTCCCGGGTGAACACCCGTCCAGGATGGTGCAGGAGAAAGGCGAGCAGGTCGAACTCCCTCAGGGTGAGGGCCAGTACACGGCCCTCCCGCGTCGCGCGTCTGGCCGCGGGGTCGAGGACGAGCCCTGCGCCTTCGAGCGTTGCCGAGCGGCGGGGCAGTGTTGCGTCCGCCTTGGCGCGGCGCAGCACGGAGTTGACGCGCAGGACGAGTTCGCGGGGGCTGAAGGGCTTGGTGACGTAGTCGTCCGCTCCTGTCTCCAGACCGAGGATGCGATCGTCCTCGTCGCCGCGCGCGGTCAGCATGATGACCGGCACCGGTCCGTGCGCCCGCATGCGGCGGCACACCTCAAGTCCGTCCATCCCGGGCAGCATCAGGTCCAGGACGGCCAGGTCAGGTGGGCGCGCGGCGTGCAGTTCGAGCGCGGCCGGGCCGTCCGCTGCTCGTGCTACGTCGTATCCGGCCCTGGTCAGGTATTGGGTGACCACCTCCGCGACAGTGGGGTCGTCGTCCACGACGAGTACGTGGCCGCGTGCGGGGGCACCGGGGTTCGTCCCGGGCTCCGGCATCTCCCTCTCCTGTGCCGGAGGCTTCCCGGACGGCAGGGCACTGAGGCCCGTGCGGTCGCCTCCACGCACCGGGCGGGTCGGCATTTCAGGGTGAGCCGGAGGCGCCCCGTCGGCAGGGCAGGGGTGCGGAGCGTCCGGGGTCGTCTGCATGTCACCCACCTTGGCACCCGCAGCGGCGCACCGCTGGCAGTCCCGCGCCGCAGTCTGGCGGCGTCCATATTTCGTAAGAATACGGAACCCGAAATGTCGGTTTTCGCTCCGTAGGGTGAGCCCCGTGATTTCTTCCTCCGATTTTTCCGACCTCCGTGCCGACATCGTCCTGCCCTGTCTGGACGAAGCCGCCGCACTGCCCGGGGTGCTGGCCTCGGTACCTCGTGGCTGGCGTGCGATTGTCGTGGACAACGGCTCCACCGACGGTTCGGCGGATCTGGCCCGCTCCCTCGGTGCGACCGTGGTGCATGAACCGCGGCGCGGCTTCGGCTCGGCCTGCCAGGCCGGGCTTCTCGCCTCCGAGGCAGAGTTCGTCTGCTTCTGCGACTGTGACGGCTCCCTGGATCCCGGGCTGTTGCCCGGCTTCGTCCGCCGGATCGCCGACGGTGAGAGCGACTTGCTGCTCGGCCGTCGTCGCCCCGAGGAGCGTGGCGCCTGGCCGCTGCACGCGCGGGCGGGAAATGCGGCGTTGGCCCGGATACTGCGCCGCCGCACGGGGCTGCGACTGCATGACCTCGGGCCGATGCGAGCCGCGCGACGAGCCGATCTGCTGGCGCTGGATCTCACCGATCGGCGCAGTGGATACCCACTGCAGATGGTGGTGCGCGCGGCCGACGCGGGCCTGCGAGTCACCGAGACGGACGTCCCCTACCTCGCGCGAACGGGAAAGTCGAAGGTCACCGGCACGTGGCTGGGCACCTGGCACGCGGTACGCGACATGCGGGCCGTGCTGAGTGGGCCGCCGGTCCGGGCGGGGGCCTCGCGATGAAGCCACCCGAGCGCGGCGTTGCCCGCCCGGCCTCGACCGGGACGACGACCCTCTTGGTCATCGCCAAGGAGCCGCTTCCCGGCCGGGTCAAGACTCGGCTCACTCCGTCCTTCTCACCCGGCGAGGCCGCGCGACTGGCCGAGGCGGCGCTCGGCGACACCTTGCGTACCGTTCGCGCGCTGCCCGCCGCGCGGCGCGTGGTCGTCCTGGACGGGGCGCCCGGACCGTGGCTGCCGCCCGGTATCGAGGTGATGGAGCAGGGCACAGGAGGTCTCGACGAACGGCTCGCCGCCGCGTTCGGCGCCTTCTCGGGGCCGACGCTCCTGATCGGCATGGACACCCCACAGATCACTGCGGCCGATCTGGCCCCTGCGCTCTCCCCCCTCGCGTGGGATGGCTGCGACGCCTGGTTCGGCCCTGCGGAGGACGGCGGATTCTGGGCGCTGGGCCTGGCCGAACCGGATCCCGAACTCCTGCGCGGTGTGCCTATGTCCGTGCCCGAGACCGGTGCCGTACAGCGGCGTCGGCTGACCGATGCCGGACTGACGGTTCGTGATCTTCCCCTGCTGCGGGACGTGGACACGGCGGCCGACGCCGCGCACGTCGCCGCTATCGCGCCGCACGGGCTGTTCGCCGCCGCTCTGGCCCGGCTGACTGGGGCGGCGATCCGATGAGCCGCACGATTTCGGAACCCGGGCTGACCGGCCCGGCGCTCAGGGACGCCATCTCGTGGACCACCGACCCGTACGCCAATGCCCTGCGCAAGGAGCGCGGTCCGCTGTTCCTCCGCCGTACGGACGGCTGGCTTCTACCGCTGGACATCGAGCGCTGGTGCGCCGACGCCGACGCCACGGACCTGTCGGCACTGCGCCGCTGCGAGGGCCCCGTCCTGGACATCGGCTGCGGCCCGGGGCGGCTGGTCGCCGCGCTGACGGCCCGCGGCCACCGCGCGCTCGGCATCGACGTCAGCGAGGCGGCGGTCGCCCGCACGCTGCGGCTCGGCGGTTCCGCGCTGCACCGCTCCGTCTTCGAACCGCTCCCGGGCGAAGGACGGTGGGGCACCGTCCTTCTCATCGACGGCAACGTCGGCATCGGCGGCGACCCGCATCATCTCCTCCACCGCACAGCCGCCCTGGTCGCCCCCGGCGGGCTGCTCATCGCCGAGACCGCGCCCCAGGACATCGACGAGCGGTCAGAAGTGCGGCTGGACGATGGGAGGACCGCTCACTCCGGGACGGCATCGGCGCCGCAGTTCTCCTGGGCGCGGCTCGGCACTCCGGCACTGCTCCGATACGCGCAGCCTCTCGGATGGCATCCGGTGGATCAGTGGGAGTCGGACGGCCGCCCGTTCGTGTCCCTGCGACGCAGCCGGGTCATCCTGACCACCAGCCAGAGCCCCGACACCGTGAACAGTGCGGCAGTGACCAGCAGCCAGTTCCCGAGGAACACATCAGGTGACAGTCCGCTCGCCGGCTCGTAATGGTCCGCCTGCCGAGTGATCAGCGGAAACCACACGAGCAGCAGCAGTACGGAGAGGAATCCCGGCACCCGGACAAAGTTGACCAGACCGGAACGCCGGCCGATCGACCGGCAGAGCAGCCGGTCCACCGACGCGTACACCGGAACCAGCACCAGGTCGTGCACGAGGGCCGCTCCGACGAACCACAGGATCACACCGAAGGTGTCTCCTGCCAGAAGCCGCACACCCGCGTAGCCCGCCAGGGCGAAAGAAGCGACCATCAGGAGGAGGTGCAACGGGCCCTCCCCGTACCAACGCCGAATGACGGTGCGCGGGTCCACTCTGCTCACAACTCTCCGAAGGTCAGCCGGGACACCCATTTGGTGTTGAGTACACCGGGGGCGGCCGGGACGATGATGCGTGCCGGGTATCCATGGTCGGGTGACAGGTCCTCGCCGTTGACCTGCATCGCCAGCAGCGAACGCGGGTCGCGCACCTGGTTGTCGCGCAGCGCCGCCCGGCGGAACGGCCCGCTGCGCTGAACCGACTCCACCAGCACCCCGGGCGGATGGTCCGGGTATCCGGCGAGCGCCGCGAGATCGCTCAGCCGTACACCACGCCACCACTGGTCCGAGGTCGACCAGCCCTCGACGCACGCGATCGGCAGCGCCGCGCTGTACTGATCCATGGCCAGCAGTTGTTCCCGGGTGAACCGCAGGTCCCCGTCCGGCCCGCTGACCGTGAGCCACCAGCCCTCCCCGGTTTCGGCGGCGGTCACACCGACCGAGGCGGCGGTCTTGTTGATCTGGAAGCCGTTGGGACCGGAACCGGGCTCGGCACCGCCGTGCGGGGTGAGCACCGCGAGACGCCGCAACGGCCCGTCGAAGCTCCGACCGGCCGAGGTGATCAGCAGGACCAGCGAACCGGCACCCACCATGGCAAGCGCCCCGCGGCGGGACAGCGTGGGCGCGGCCGGTGCGGGGGTCTCCAGCGGGTCACCCTGAACGGTCCCGCTCAGCCCGCCCGATCTCAGGACCCGTACGGCCTGAGGCGCCCGCAGACCCACATGTGCGAGGAACGCGGCGAAGAACACCCACGCCCCGTAGAAATGCAGCGGGTAGAACGACCCGGGGAAGAGGTACTCCAGCTGGATGTTGAGCAACCCGGTGATGAACTCGAACAGCGCCCCGCCCACCAGGAGCAGCAGCGAGAGCCTCTCCAGCGCATGCCCGAGGGACCGAGCGGGCGGCAGCGCGAAGAGCTTCGGCACCACCGACCAGAGCTTCGCCAGCAGGACGGGGACGAGCACGATGCCGAGGGTGACGTGGACACCCTGAGTCAGCCGGTACAGCCAGTGCGGACCGGTCGGCCAGGCGAAGAGGTAGAAGCCGAGCAGTCCTTTGCCCGGCGTCTTGTCATTGACCGGGTTCAGGTCCGGGTTGTAAGCGGCGTACGACAAGAGGCCGGTCACGAAGAGCAGAGTGATCCCGACGAGCAGGACGAGTCCGAGCACGGCGGTGAACCGCACACCACGCACCGGGCTTCGCCAGAACCCCGGTGCCGATGGCAGGCGGTCGAGGATCGTCGTGGCACGTCCGGAGAAGTAGCGGGAAAGGGAAGCGGGAAGGGTCGGACTTTTCCGACGGCTGTCGCCCATGCCCCGACGCTATGCCTGGAGTACTGGAGTGGGAGGGTTGCGACTCCTGACGAAACGGTGACGTCACCCCTCGGGACGCACAAGCCCGGCACCCCGGCCTGTCCCCCTTGCAGGTGGTCTGAAATCTGACGGTTCGATGACGCGCCCGCCGCAACCCCACCACGGCGCCCCGTCGTGCGTACGGTGCCTGCGTGAAGACCGAGGAGCGCACCGAACACATCACCGAACCGATGCCCCCGCACAGCTCCGGGCACCGCCGCGATCTGGCAGCCGTCGGCGCGGGCGTCATACTGGTCGCCGTCGCCGCGCTGGTGGGCTGGGCCATCGAGCGTGCCGACCACACCCTGTACGTGCACTGGCCACCGCTGTTGGCAACCTGGTATCCGCACGTCGGCCCCGGCACGGCGGCCGCGCCCGCCGTGGCCGTGGCTGTGGTCGCCTACGGCCCCGTGCTCGCCGACCGGCTCCGCTGGCGGACGCTGCTCCTCAGCGTGTACGCCGCGTCCCTCGCCTGGATCCTCTCGCTCGCGCTGATCGACGGCTGGGGACGCGGGATCGCCGGACGGCTCACCACCAAGAACGAGTACCTGAGGGTCATCGGCCGCTTCGACGACATCGGCGCCGCTCTGCGCGGCTTCAACGAGCACATCCTGATCGGACCACCGGGCAACTGGCCCGCGCACGTCGCCGGACACCCGCCGGGCGCCACCCTCACCTTCGTGCTGCTGGACCGCATCGGCCTCGGCGGCGGTGCCTGGGCCGGGATCTGGTGCATCGTGATCGGAGCCAGTGCGGCGGTAGCGGCGCTGATCGCTGTCCGCACCCTGGCCGACGAGCGCACAGCCCGCCGCGCCGCACCGTTCCTTGCCCTCGCACCGGTCGCGATCTGGGCCGGCACCTCGGCCGACGGCTACTTCACCGCCGTCGCCGCCTGGTCCATCACTCTGCTGGCCCTGGCCGCGACCCGCACGGTCCGCAACCCCTCAACAGCCGCGCTGAGCGCCGGCCTCCTGTTCGGCCTGGTCTGCTACCTCAGCTACGGCCTGACACTCATCGCCCTGCCGCTTCTCGCCGTCCTCGTACTCGCCCGCACCGTCCGGCCGATCCCCGTCTTCGCGCTGGGGGCCCTGGTGGTGCCGGTCGCCTTCACCCTGGCGGGCTTCAACTGGTGGGACGCCTACCACCTGCTCGTCGAACGCTACTACCAGGGGGCGGGAGGACTCCGGCCGTACTCCTACTGGGTCTGGGCCAACCTCGCCTGCACCGCGATCGCCGTCGGACCGGCCACCCTCGCCGGCCTGCGCCGGGTCGTCGCGGGCGCCCCACCAGCCGTACGAACCCTGCGAACCGGGACAGCGAATGCGCCGCAGAAACTGATCCTGTTCGTATCTGCGGCGCTCCTCGCGCTGCTGATCGCCGACCTGTCCGGGATGAGCAAGGCAGAGACAGAACGGATCTGGCAGCCCTTCATCCTCTGGTTGCTCCCCGCTACCGCACTCCTGCCCGCATGGCGCCGACGTGGCTGGCTGGCCGCCCAGGCAGCCGTGGCCCTAGCGGTCAACCACCTCCTCTGGACCGGATGGTAGGAGCCGTGTCGGCCCGCATGCGGCTCGTCCACACGTGTATGCCGGATCAGTATCAGATCCAGTGCCGTACTCGGTGTGGAACTTCTTGACACCCAAAAATGAGACACGATGCACCCCCCGACCGAGACGCCGGGCAAAGACGCGGCCCCCGCGTAAAGCAGGACATCGCAGTGGGAGGCACGGCCTTGCCGCGACTCCGAGGGTTACTCAGTCAAGTGACCTCTCAAGCGCGGTGTGGAGACCAATCGGCTCTAGTCGCAGAACTACCGCGCCCAGTGGTCGGCCCATTGGCGTGCTCCCCGGGTGACGCCCTCGATGCCGGGAGTGCCCTCGGCATCGAGGGCGGCCCAGCGGTCGGCCTCGGCGCGGCTGAGCGCGGCGACGGCCCTGGGGTTGGCCATATGGAAGGCGGGCACCTCCCGGGCCCGACGGGTGGCCTCGGCAGGGGTGTGGCCGCCGTCGGAGATGAGGCGGATGCCCCACAGTGCCGGGTCGATCCAGGCGGGTCCCCGGGCGGCCCAGGACCAGTCGACGACGTGTGCGCGGCCGTCGTTCATGAGGATGTTGGTGGCGGCGAGGTCGGTGTGCAGCAGAGAGTCGCCATCGAACAGGGGTTTGTCGTCGTCGGCGCAGTAGTAGCCCCAGCGGTCCCAGGCGTTCAGCAGTGCCACGGGCGGGGCGGGGGTGCCGGAGAGTGCGGTGAGCGTGGTGATGACGGCCTCAAGGTCCGCGGAGCCCGGGGCGTAGTCGGCGTGCTCTCCGGTGACGGCGTCGAAGGCCAGCAGCACCCACCCGGCTGTTTCCGTTTGCCAGAGGACGCGCGGACAGAGGTCGGGCAGGTACGAGTTGACCCGGTGTTCGAGGGCGAGTTCGTCGGCCTGCCCGTCGTCGGCCCGTATCCCCTTGACGAACACGGAGCCGGTGGCGGTGGTGAGCACGACGGCCACGGCGGAGTTCCCGCCCCCCACGGTGTCGGCGGCGCTGTATGTGCCGCCCACGTGCCGGGCGACGGTCTGGTGCACCGTGTCGGGCAGCTGGTCCCAGGGGCAGCGGTCGAGAGGCATGCCGGCTCAGGGATGCCGGGGTGGCATCGGCGGGTTCTTGTCAGGTGTGGTGGGCCCGGGCGGCCGGCCGGGGGGTGTGGGAGTGGTCGGTCCCGACGGCGGCCTCTTCTCGGCTGTGATCACGGCGCTCAGGGTAGTGGCGCAGTCGGTGACCGCACCAGAAGGCGCATTTCGCCCCGGCCGCGTCCGCGCCCTGACGGGCGTGGCCCCCGGCTGGGGAGCCCGCGTCGGCGAACAGCAGCCAGAGCGGCTCAGTTCAGGCCCTCGTGGACCACATTCCGCGCCTGAAGGCAGCGTTCGCTTCCGCGTGGGGGCGCTCTCCTTCCTCCTACCACTCAGTCCTGAGGCGATCGTCTCCCTGTCTGCGCGTGATCGCCGCCCTGGTGACCTTCTGTATCGCCCTGGGCATCGCGGCGTCCCCGCCCCAGACGGCCGAGGCCCAGGCCGAAACGGCCGGGGCCCGCGCCGCGGGGAACTGCGGATCCCCGCTCCAGTGCCTGGACTTCACCTCCCTCAGCAATGGCCGCGTGCTCGACGTGCAGAACGGCTCACTCGCCGACGGGGCTGTCATCGTCACCAACACAGCACCCGGGCATCACCAGTCCTGGCGTCTGAACGTCGATTCGTCCGACTCCTCCTTCAGCATCGTGAACAACACGACAGGCAAGTGCATCGACATCGGCTGGCCCGCCCTGCGCCAGCAGACCTGCAAGGGCCAGGAGAGCCAGCAGTGGTACTTCCAGCCGCTGCGGGGAGCCTCCAACGCGTTCATGATCCGCAACGAGGACAACAACGCGTGTCTCGACCTCATCGCCGATGCCCAGTACGACGACGCCTGGACGGGACAGTCCAGCTGCCACGGCCGGACCAACCAGCAGTGGTCCACCGTGCCCGAAGCACGGAAACTGGCGGTGGAGTACGCCGCCAAACAGTGCCAGAAGGACACGTCCACCTGCTCCTGGGCGGCGCGGAGTGAAACCCCTGCAGCTCCTCTGCCGACGGTCTGCGCGTCGTCGGTCTGGCTCAACAACACCAGCGGACCCATCACCCATACCTTCGCGGTGACCAAGACCGCCGGCTGGCAGAACACCGTCTCGACCAAGATGTCGGCCGGCTTCACCACCGGCGACCTCCCCAACCTGGCGTTGAAGGTCAGCGCGACGCTCGAAAACCAGTTGTCCCATGTCTGGAGCGGCTCGGAGAGCGTCAACAATCAGGTCGCGGTGCCCGTCCCCGCCGCACAGTACGGCTGGGTGACCCTGTCCGTGCTGGCCACGACGGTGACCGGCACCTGGACGTTCGACGCGCGCGGACTGCCCTGGACCGCCGATGACACCGTCACCGTCCCCCTCGACGACTCCCCCGCCGGCGGTGCGACCTACTACATCGCGAACACCGACCCGGTCTTCACCTCCTGCGCCTGAGCCCGCCCGTCCTTGTGCCGCCCTCACGATCGACGGGGCGACACAAGGGCGGCCCGGCGCGAAGCGGTCCACCGATCCCGGCATCCGGGCGGAGCCGTGACCGACACCACGCCCGCCCCGCGACTCTCACAGGAAATGAGCGCACGATCCGCGCAATCCGAGCCCGGAGGACTACCGGAGCTACTGCACCTGCACCCTCACCGCGGTCGGCCGCGACATCGTGGGCAACCTGGTCGGCCTGCCCAACGCCCACCGCATCATCGACGACCAGGGCAACGGACTCGTCGGCGCGAAGGTCCACCGGGACAGCTCACCCGCCGGAACGGCCTTCGCCGCGGCGCCGGTCGCCGACTCCCGTCCCGACCTGGTGACGCTCGCCATCGGCGAGGTGACCACCCACGGAGGCGTCGGCACCGGCTCCCATCCGACCACCTGAAAGCCCGCCCTCAAACCGGTCGCCCCGCACGGCACCAGACCCGTGTCGTTAGCAGCCTGGCATGCGTGGCGCCGCCCCGGACGGCACACCGCAGGCGCCGCATCCCCTTTGCCCACGCCCACTTCGAAACCCGGACCACCGGATCGGTCACGCGAACGAAGTCACACTGCCCTTGCGTGGCGGCGAGAACGGCGAACTGCGCACTACGGAAACGCAGTTGTGAGGTCGGGAAGAGATGTCCGGACGGCCTCAGACCGGCTGAGCCGGCCCCACTGCACCGCGCCGGAGGCGCCCTCGACGGCACTGTCCACAGACCACACGTCGCACTGTCCCACTGACGTTCCCGCACATGGAGCCGAACATGAACGATGACTCAGAGACCGCCAGCCGCCCGGGGCTGCGGACCTGGGCAGTGGCGGCGCCGCCGCTGCCACCGCCACTCACGGCCGGCCGGGCCCGAGCAGCACGCCGGACATTCCGTCAGCACGGGTGTCTCCTCAGGGCCGTGCGGCACTCTCCCGCCCGTCACTCCTTGCGACCCGGGCGAAGCGGCGGTGGCTGTTCTGCCTCGTCATCGTGCTCTGTTTCGGGTTGGCCGGCCTCGGATGGCGGGTCTGGCCGCGCCACTCAACGACCCTCGTCCTGCAGGTGGCCACCGGAACGGTGCAGGCTGACCTGCTCTCGCTCCGGACGAGGTCAGCCGACTGGACGGGACCGCGTTGGTCTCCGGTCCGAGGGCAGTGAGCCACCCGACGCGATCACCGTCGATCCGTCGAGCTGCGCGGTGGCGACAGGGCAGGCGACCAAGGCGGTCCACGGGAAGGGGTGGGCGGCGTTCCTGTCGGTCACCTACCAGGACGCCGCAGGCTTGTCGGCCCGCCCCGCCCTTCCGGTCGGACAGCGGGCACACCGTGCCGCATCACTCCTCCCACTCCCCCGCCTTCGCCTTCCCCTCCGCCGTGTAGAGCAGCAGGAAGGCGAAGATGCCCGCCAGACCGGCCAGGACACAGACGACCTCGGCGACGTCGGTGCCGAAGCTCGTCATCAACCCGGCGGAGCCGACGGCGATGGCCACCGTCTGGCCCAGGACCACCGTGATTCCGCCGATCAGGAAAAGCACGACGAGAACACGGGAGGCGTTCAGGCAGATCGTGTACATCTTCGTACTCCTCATCCGGGAATCCATATCGCGCCCAGCACCATCAGTACGCCCATGACGTAGGAGGGCACGAGGTAGTAGAGCGTCACCGGGACGAAGATCCGCACCGGATTGATGGAGGCGATGCCCGCGGCCACGTACAACGGTGCGGCGCCCGGTGGCGAGCAGCCCTCGGACGAGGCCCACACGATGATGGCGGCGAAGGCGATGTACGGCGGAATATCGGCCGCCGTCAGTGCGGCGAAGGCGACGGGCCCGACGGCCGCGAGCGTGGAGGTCGTGTTGAGGGGGCCCGCGACGATCACCACGATCAGTCCGACGACAAGCGCCGCGACGATCTGCGGCACGCCCTCCAGGCGCTCCAGATAGGGGGCAAGCTGTTCGCCGATCCCCAGGGTGCTCAGCACATTGGAGGCGGCGAAGGCCGAGATCATCGTGACGCCGATCAGCCCGAGTTTGGGGCTGATCTCCGACAGCAGGGTCCGCCATTCCCCGCTGCCGCGCGGCAGCGAGCTCCGCTCGACCACCAGCCCCGCGAGCAGCATCACCACCGGCAGCCAGACCAGCAGCGGCACGGCGTCGGAGACGTCCAATCCCCCCAGCCGGTCGCCGATGAGATCGCTGGTCGGCGACGCCGTCAGCACGATCGGCACCGCGATGGCGGCCAGGACGATCAGCGAGGTCCAGCCGGCCGCGAAGGACCGACGCAGCGGATGGACGTCCTCCGGCGCCATCGCGCCCACGCCCCGCCGTTTGACGATGACGTAGGCGATGGCCAGCCGCAGCGCGACCATCCAGGCGCCCACAACGAAGATCGTGCCGACCACGTCCTCCGCCTTGAGGACCGGCAGTACGGTCGGCGCCGCCAGCAGGATGAAGAAGGCACCGCTGAACGGGAAGGTGGCACCGACGCCCGCGTTTCCGGCGAGGATCAATGCCGCGGTCTCACCGCTTGCCCTGGAGCGCTTCATCCAGGGAATGGTGATGGACCCGATGGTGGCCACGATCGCCGCGCCGTTGTGCGCGACGGCGCCGAAGAGACCGGCCGAGACCGTCGCGGCGTAGGCGGAGCCGCCCTCGCGGCGACCGAGCATCGAGCTGAGGATGTCGATCATCCGTTGCACGAGCCCCGTTCTCGTCAGCAGTTCGCTGACGACGACGAAGGCCAGGGCGGCGAAGGTGATTTCCGACTTCAGCCCCTCCAGGAGGCTCTCCCAGGCGACGCGCGGCGCGTCCGTGCCGGCGAACGCGGCGCTGACCAGGAAGCCGATGGCCATGGCTTCGCCGATATTGCGCTTGACCCCTACGTTCCACACGATGATGGTCCCGATGAAGGCGACCAGCGCGAGTATCGCGTTCACCGGCATCGCCCCCCTCGGGCGCGCCCCCGTTGTGCGGGACAGGGGAGGGAGGGTATGCCTTCAGCCGCGTACGGCTCAGTCCAGTGGCAGCACTTCCAGTCCGGCTTTCCGGTACGCATCCCCCGCCTCCTTCCCGGTGAGGAAGGCGTGCAGCGCCCGGGCCCCGGCCCGTTCGGTGGCCGCGGTGCCCAGCGCCGCCGAGAGTTCGGTGAAGTGCTGGGCCCCGTCCGGGAGTGGCCCCACCACCCGGGCCTCAGGTACGAAAAGCAGTTCACTCATCTGCTGTACGGCCAGATCGGCCCTGCCGTCGACGACGGCCAGCGCGGTGAAGCCCTTCTCCACGACGGTGGCCCGGGCGTTCACCTCGTCCGCTATGCCGAGCCGCTCCAGCAGCGCGGCGAAGTGGACCCCGCTGGCCCCGGTGCGGGAGTAAGCGACCGAACGGGCCGAGCGAAGCGCGTCGACCAGTGCGTCGACCGTGTCGATGGCGGGCGGCTCGGCGCCGGGCGGCACGGCCAGGCCGACCCCGACCCGGGCGATGCTCCGCACCGATGGCCGGTCGATCACCCCCGCCTCGCACAATGCCGGGAACGCGCCGGTCACTCCGACCATGACCTCCGGCCGGGCGCCTTCCTCGATCCTCCGCAACAGCACGTTCGTCGGGTCGTAGACGGTGTCGACGGCGGTTCCGGTCTTCTCGGTGAACGTCGTGAGAATGACGTCGTCGAGGGCTTTTTTCACCGCCAGAGCGCTGAAGAGCGACACCGTGTGCGGTATTTCCGCGGACATCTTTGTCCTTTCACCAGGGTGGGGGAACGGAGGCTCCGGGGAGAACGTCCCGCGGTGTCCGTTCGGGTTCCCCAGGGTTTCGGAGGGGGGTCAGTGGGAGGCGGGGCGCAGCGCACCGCGCTGGGCCTCCGTCAGCGGACGGATGCGCGCGCCGCGCAGCAGCAGGAAGAGCTTCGCCGTCTCCTCGATCTCCTCGGCCATCTCCAGCGCCCGGTCCAGGTCGGCCGCGGCGGCGACCGGTCCGTGGTTGCTCAGGAGGAGCGCGGCGTGCTCTCGGGCCGACGCTTCGACGGCGGCGGCCATCCGGCTGTCGCCGGGGGCGAAGTACGGCAGCATCGGGAGGGTTCCGACGCGCATCGCGTAGTAGGCGGTCAGCGGCGGCAGAATGTCCTCTCGATCGATGCGGGCCAGGCACGAGACGGCCGCCGCGTGCGTGGAGTGGGTGTGCACCACGGCGCCGGCGCCCGGCCTGGCGCGGAGCATCGCGGCGTGCAGGAACGCCTCCTTGGAGGGCTTGGGACCGGAGACATGGGCTCCGTCGGCGTCGATGACCGACAGTTCCTCGGCACGCACGGTGGCCAGACGCGACCCCGTGGGCGTCACCAGGATGTGCTCACCCGCGCGCACCGAGACATTGCCCGTGCTCCCGTGCGTCAGCGAACGGGCGGCGATGGCCCGCGCGATGGTGATGAGGCGGCCCCGCTCGGCGTCATCGCCTCGCCCGCTCATGTGGAATCCGCCCGCTCGGCGAGGGACGCGGAGGCTTCGAGGAGCAGGCCGGGGCCGCCGAAGTTGCCGGACTTGAGCAGCAGCGCCGGGGAGCCGCCGCCCAGGGGATGGATCCATGGCACCCCTCGCGCGGCCTCCGCGCCGACGTGTGCGCCGGTGACCCCGAGCGCGGCGACGACGGCGCCCGAGGTCTCGCCCCCGGCGGCGACCAGTCGGCCCACCCCGCGCTCGGCCAGCCCGGCGGCGACGAGCCCTGTCGCCTTCTCCAGCACGGCGGCCGAACGCTCCACGCCCAGTACCCGCTGCACCTCACGCAGCTTCTCGGGGGCAGCCGAGGAGTACAGGACGGGTGCGCCACCACCTGCGGGGAGTGTGTCGTACCAGGCGAGAGCGGCATCGGCGAGCGCCATGGGATCCGGTGCCGCCACCGCATCCAGGTAGTACCCGGGCCTGCCCGCGTCAGTGAGCGCCGCGAGCTGTTCCAGGGTGCGGCGGGAGCAGCTCCCGCTCAGTACGGCGGCGGGCCCGCCCAGTGCCTTCCGGGTGTCCGCGGCAGTCTGCTCGTCACCGGCCTCGTCCCACCCGGCGCCCGGCGTGTGACCGGCGCGCTCCTCCGCATACGCGTGGGCCAGGCCAGCGGCCAGTCCGGCAGCGCCCGCGACGAGCGGGAAGCCGAGGGCGGCCCGGCCGAGCGTGCGCAGATCGCTCTCGTCGATGCCGTCGGCCAGCACATAGCGAGCGCCACGCGCTCCGGCACCCGCCAGCGCGACGCGCACCGCCTCCCCTCCCTCCCGCACTGTTCGGAGCCCGATGAGGGCCACCTGCTCACGGGTCTGCGCCCGCAGCAGCCTGGGCAGATACGAGTCCGTCATGGGGGTCACCGGGTGGTCGCGCATGTGCGACTCGCCGAGCAGGACGTCGTCCACGAAGAGATGGCCCTGGTACTGGGTCCGCAGATGCTCCGGCGAACTCGGTGTCAGCGGCACGGTATCGGCGCCCGTCGCCTCGGCCAGCCCGTCCAGGACCGGGCCGATGTTGCCGCGCGGGGTCGAGTCGAAGGTCGAGCAGAACTTGAAGTAGATCTGCCCCGCGCCCTGTTCGCGCAGCCACTCCAGCGCGCCCAGCGACGAAGCGACCGCGTCGGCCGCGAGCACCATGCGGCTCTTCAAGGCGACGACCAGTGCCTCGTGCTCGGGCAGCCGAGCCGAGCCGGACCCGTCCGTCCCCGCACCCGTACGGTCCGGCACGCCGAAGAACAACAGGGTCCGCAGTCCGGCGCGGCGCAGCGCCGCAGCGACGTCCGTCGCGCCGGTGAAGTCGTCGGCGATGACCCCGAGCGGGGCGGTACGGCGGGTCCGATCCGCTGGGTGGTGACTGTGCAGATGCTGGGTCACAGAGTTCTCCCGGTGAGGGCGGAGCGCAGGGCGGCTGCCGCGGCCCGCGGACCGGAGACGACGGGCACGTTCAGCGTGGTGGAGAGCGGCGCGGCGGCGGATGCCAGCGAGTACTGGGCGAGCAGTACAGCGTCGGCTTCGGCGATGTGCGGCAGGCAGGCGTCCCGCAGCGCGTCGGAGAGCGCGGAGAGATCGCCCTCGCGGGCCGCGTCGAAGGCGTCGGGCGCGACCACGCCGACGGGTTCCGTCGCCGAGCCGGCCGCTGCGGCGGCGGCCGAGAAGCGAGTTACCGAGTCCCGCATCGCGGCCTCGAAGGAGGCGAGCACCAGCACCCGGCCGTTCCCCGAGGAGAGCGTGAGCGCACGCTCGAAAGCCGCGGTATCGGGCGCCAGCAGCGGGACCGGTGTCTCGACCGCTTCGGTGACCGAGCCGTACAGCGAGCAGGTCAGCAGCACCCCGTCGGCCCCGCCGGCCAGGGCGTAGCCGATCAGCCGGCCCATCCGGTCCACGAGGGCGGGCGGCAGCGGGCCGTCCTCCGGCGCGTCGGCCAGCAGCCGGTCGTCCAGCAGGTTCCAGGGCTCGGCCGACGGGAACTCCTCGGCCAGTCCGGCGACCGCTGGGGCGATGGCGGTGGGAGTGCCACTGATCAGTGCGATCCTCGGAGTGCGGACGCGGTCCGCCGTTCCCCCGCTCATCGGGCCCCCTCCGCCGGGGGCACCGCTGTTCCGGCGTGCTCGGCGAGCCAGGAGAGACCGTTCACCGTGCCGTTCGCGGGGCGGTATTCGCAGCCGATCCAGCCCGGGTACGAGGCGTCCAGCAGCGTGCCGAAGACCCGCGGCCAGGCGATCTCGCCGCTGCCCGGCTCCGTTCGTTCCGGCGGGTCGGCGATTTGGATGTGCCGGACCCGGGGCAGTTGCTCGCGCAGCGTCGAGACGAGGCTGCCCTCCTGGACCTGTACGTGGTAGAGGTCCAGGAGCAGTCCGATCCCGTTCCCGCCGAGCGCTTCCACGGCCGCGGCGGCCCGCGCCTGGGTGTCCAGCAGGAAGCCGGGCGCATCACGACCGTTCTGTGCCTCCAGGACCAGGCAGACCCCCGTGCCCCGTGCCCGCTCGACGGCCCAGGCCAGGTTGGTGACGAACGTGGCGAAGGCGCGGTCGTGGCTGACGCCGGACGGCCGTACACCGCCCAGCACGTGCAGGAACTCGCTGCCCAGCTCGACCGCGTAGTCAAGGCCGCGCTCCAGGTCGGTGCGGAACCGGTCGGTGCGGCCGGGCAGACAGGCCACGCCCGCCCGCTCCGGTGAACCGGGCTCGCCCATTGGCGCGTTGATCAGTACCTGGTGCAGTCCCGCGTCGTCGAGGCGCCGGCGCAGGCGTGCGGCCGGGTACGGGTAGGGGTCGGCGTACTCGACGGCGGTGAAGCCGGAGGCTGCCGCGGCGTCGAACCGTTCCTCGAAGGGGACTTCCGTGAACAGCCACTTGAGGTTGGCGTCGAAGCGCAGTCCGTTCGGCGCCCGCATCAGCGTGCTCCGGCAACGGCGCTCGCGCAGCCTGGATTGACCACGTGATCCGGGGTGCGGCCGGCGAGCAGTTCGATCACCTGGCGGGCGGCCATGGCACCGGACCTGGCACGGGCCTCGACCGTGGCGGCGCCGATGTGCGCGGTCACCATGACGCTGTCGAGCGCGCGCAGCCTGCTGTCGGCGGGCAGTGGTTCGTCCTCGACGACGTCCAGCGCGGCGCCCGCCAGCCGGCCGGCCTCGACCGCGTCGGCGAGCGCGTCCTCGTCCACGACTCCGCCCCGGGCGGTGTTGATCAGATACGCGTCGGGCTTCATCCGGCGCAGTGCGACGGCGTCGATCAGATGCCGGGTGGTCTCGTCCAGGGAGATGTGCAGGGTGAGGAAGTCAGCCGCCGCCAGTACGTCATCGAGAGGCCGCGCTTCGACGCCGGTCTCCTTCAGGAAATCCTCGTCCAGCCAGGGGTCGTGGGCGACGACCCGCATGCCGAGAGCGAGTGCCGCGCGGGCGACGGTCTTGCCGATGGAGCCGAGGCCGACGACGCCGAGCGTTGTGCCGTGCAGTTCCCGACCGCTCTCCTGCGTCCAGCCGCCACCGCGCACGGCGGTGAGGTTCTGCGGGATGCGCCGGGCGCAGTTCAGCATCAGGGCCAGGACGTGCTCGGCGACGGATATGCGGTTGGTTCCCGGGGTGATGGTGACCGCGACTCCCCGCCGGGTCGCCGCCACGACGTCGATGTTGTCGTAGCCGACGCCGCAGCGGCTGAGGATCCTCAGTCCGGGGGCCGCTTCGATGACCTCGGCCGAGAAGGGGTCGGTGCCGGCGACGACGCCCACCGCATCCGCGACGCACTCCGCCAGCGTGGTCCCGGCGGCCTCCCGGTCGGCGCGCCGGGCGAAGACCGTCTCCAGGCCGGCATCCCGGAGGATTCGGTCGACCGCGCCACCGGGTTCCAGATACGGCGTCGTCACGAGTACACGGAGCGCACGTTCCGTGGGGGGCTGTGTCATAAGGGTCCTCTGCGTTCTGCGGCGGCACGGCCAGTAGGTTCGGACTATAGTATAGGATTCGATAAAAGACTATAGCGTTGATGTGCGGGTGATCGAGAAGGAGAGGGCCGCGCTACCATCGAGCGACAAAGGAGACTCGCATGGCTAGGCGACCGTCCGATCGGCAACCTTTGGCCGATCAGATGTACGAAGTGCTGCTCGGGCAGTTCATGGACGGACTGTGGTCACCGGGTCGGCCGCTCAACATCGGCGCGCTCTCCCGCGAGCTGAACGTCAGCCAGACCCCTCTGCGTGAGGCACTCGCCCGGCTTGAACACACCGGCCTGGTACGCCGCGAGGCACTCAAGGGCTACCGTGTGGCCCCGCTCTTCAGCGAAACCGAGCTGATCAAGCTGATGGACGCGCGGCTGGTGCTGGAACCGACCCTCACGTACGAGGCGGGCCGCCGGACCACACCCGAGTTCCTCCAGGACGTCGCCGACAGCATCGAGGAGTTGCGGCGCTGCGCGACAGGCACCGGCGGCTCTACATCGGTACGCGCCTATCTGTCGGCCGATGAACGCTTTCACTTCCTGATCGCCAAGCAGTCGGCCAATCCCTTCCTGGAGTCGGCGTACCGCTCGCTCAGCGGCCATGTGCAGCGCTTCCGGCTCTTCACCGAACTCGGCTCCTCGGACGCGGAGTCGCCCGCGCGCGATCACGCGGCCGTCTACGACGCACTGGCCGCGGGCGATGCCGAGGTTGCCGCCGACCGGATGCGGGAGCACATCGAGAACGCGAAGGTGCGTGCGTTGAAGGACCGTCAGGCCGTGGCGAGCGACTGACGTCGGCCTTCCCGCGCCGGGCGTCGGCATTCGCGCAACGCCCCATCGCTCGGCGAGGTACCGCGCGACCGCGTCGACGCCACGCGCCGTGTCAACGGCCTCGTAGTGCTGGTTCTTCGGTACTTTCCGTGAAGTGGAAGCGTTCTTGAGGTAGCCCCTTTGTGCCGGGGGGGCGCCGCCGCGTCAACTGCGCGGATCCGAGTAGGCATCAATCCCGGCGAAGCCCATCGCGGCGATCCTCTTGTGGACTACGTCCGCGCGGATACGGCCCTGCGAGCGGACCACCAGTTCTGCGTGGTGGTCGCACCCGGCCAGCTCGGCCGCGGCACGGTAACTGCCCTGCGCGGTAAGCGACCGCATGCGGGAAGCTTCTCCCGGAGACCGCCGTCAGAACCGGCGGAGCGCCGGGCCACCACTTCGGCGAAGGTCCCTGCGGTGGGCCTGGTTCAGTGGCAATCGGTCCGGGTTCAGTGTCAGAGGACACCGCCGAACGGTCCGGTGCCGGCCGCACCAGCACGTCCCCGGTGCAACGCCGACCAGATGACGAGTTGCACTGCGGCTGCTGACGGCCCCAGTACTGGCCTGTAGAGGCAGAACCCCCGCCCAGGAATCGGGCGTTGCAGCCCTCGGGGCGCGGCCCGGGTCGACATCCTGCATCTGGTCCTCATCGCTGTACGTCGTCCCGGTGCCGGACAGCGCCGGACGGAGACGTACACGGCGGCCCCGGCCGGGCGGGGGGTCCCTGCGAGAAGCACCGTTTCCATGACAGTGAGGAACCCGGCGGTGCACCGCGCCATGACAACAGAACCGAACCGGACACCACTTCCGTGTCAGCAGCGATCGCACCCGCCCACCACCCGAACAGCACAAGCATGCGTGACTGATGGCCCATCACTGCCAACACCCCACTGACACCGAACCGCTGCATCGCAGCCGGCTTCTTAGTCCCCCGTACGCCGCAGGCCCGTCCACGTGAACGGGCCTGCGGTGGTGAAGGCGGGTGTCTCTACTTGGTGATGACTGGGTCGAGCCACGCGCCGATGCCGCCCCCATTGCAGCTGTTGATGGTCAGGGTGACGCGGTACGCCCCGTCGAGTTTCACGGTCACCTTCTCGGCGGTCTCTCCCACTCCCATGGTGCGCTGGAATTGCGTACGGCTGTCCACTCGGATGGTGAAATCGGCACTGGCTGAGGTGGGGCTGTCGTCGGAGACGCCGACACGAGTGACCAGTGACTTGTCGGTGCGGTCCAGCTGCCATGTCGCGGTGGTCTCGCAGCCCGGGGAGGCGAGGGCATGCAGGGCGATGGGGTACTCGCGCAGGTTCACCCGCATGGGCCCGGTGAGGTAGCCGTCGTCCTCGAATGCCATCAGGTCCTTGACGAGCGACCCAGTACCGGAGCTCGGAGGTGGGGACGGGGACGATGGCGCACCGGTGGTACTCGGCGCCGCCGTGTTCGGTGTCTCGCTGGGAGGTGCCGGGGTGGTGGGGCTGGGTGTGGGGGGTGTCGGTGAGGCGGACGTCGGCGGGGCGGCCCGGTCGGTCGTGTCGTGTGTGCCGGCCGCCCAGAGGCCGACCGCGACACCCCCGCCGGCCAGCAGCACGGCGGCCACCGCACCGCCGATCAGCACAACAGCGCGCCGGCGGCCGGACTTCTTCGGGGCCGCCCCCGGGGAAAGCGTGGGCGGACCGGGCGGCATGGGAGGCGTGGTCGTGCGGTGCAGACCGGCATCGCTCCCGGATGACGCCGGGACCAGGTCGCCAGGCCCGTCGGCTTCTTCGAGTACGGCCAGGCGCGCACGACAGCCGTCCAGTTCGGCGATCAGGTCTCCGCGGCGGTGAACGAGCTCGTCGCGGCGTTCCGCCAGAAGCCGGCTCTCCTCTTCAAGTTGGTGCCTCCTGTCGTCACCGCCCGGGGCCAGCCGCCCCGAGCGGCGCGTCTCTTCCTCCTGGTCCGTGCGGAGCCGGTTCTCCCGCGCACGGACCTCGGCCAGCTCCTCCCCGAGCCGGCGCAGCGCCTCCTCGCCGTCCAGGAGGCGCAGCAGGAGAGAGTTCTGGTCGCTGCCCCGGACATCGGCGCCGATGTCCACCAGGACCTGCCGATAGGCGGTGAAGAGCTCGGTCCTGCGCTGCGGCCCGGCGGGGTCATCGGTACGGCGGGTGACTTCGGTGAGCAGGTCATGGAGGAAATCCCAGGGAGGCAGGCTCTTGCCCGGGAGGTACTTGAAACGGATCACGGAGTCCTTGTAAGCGGGATAGCGCTGAGCGAACTCACGCGAGCTCAGACCCGCCAGGTCGAGCAGCGTCCGGAGCCTGCTGCCGAACTCGGCCTTCAGCCGGTCCCTCCTCTCCTGCGCCTCCCGACGCGCGAGAACACCGTCCCCGTTGCCATCCTGGCCATGCGCCACTGATGCTCCCCCTTCACGGGATGCGGAACCGGACAGCCACTGGTGCGCATCCCCACCACCGTGGTGCCCTCGGCCACCACGATCCAGACCAAAAAGACGCCCCACCGGCGCAGTCGCCCACCAGCGGAAAACCCCGCCACTTTAGAGCCAACCGCCACACGTAGCAGGGAAGTTGACCAACTCGTGCTGCTGTCCAGCATGTCCTGGCAAAAAAAACGCACCGCTGACCGGGAACCCGGCGCCCACCGATGGAGGCTCAACGTGACCGATTACCTCTTCACCGTCCTGGCCCTGCTCACCCTGACCGGGATCTACCCGGGCGGAGTCCCCGGTGATGACGCCGGGGGCCCGGCCGGCACCGGGTACCGCATCGACCGCGGCTACCTCGGCCCCGAACTCGCCCCCGCTCTGACCGGATACACCGTCTGCGACACCGATGATCTACGGAGCCTCTCAGACCGTCTCCCCTGACTGCCACCTTCAACCGCGCGAAGAGGAGAGAACCGTGCCGCACCGCTCCCTCACGATGCACCAGCCGCACAACGACAGCCCCGTGCCCACCGATGCCCTGAGCCCGGATGTCCTCCACCCAGAGGTGTGCGCGGAGCAACGTCGTACCTGACGGGCGCACCGCACAAGCCGAAGCCGGTCCTCCTCAGCACGGAAGGCGACGTCTCTCCGACGACATCACCGGACTGCCGGAAGCGGGATACGCGGCTATCACCTGCCGCCTGGTCCATCGGTGCCGTCCTGAACAGCCTGGCCGATCCGAAGCTGATCGAGACCGTAGGGCAGGAGCAGGGCTGTTTCGGCCACACCCGCATCGCGCCAACTCCGCGCGGCGCACGGGTGGATGCATCCCGCACGCTCGTTCGGGCCCTGTGTCATGGGGTTCGGAGTCCGACCGAAACACATGTGTTCGAGTTCTTGAGGAGGTCGTTAAGCCTCATGACCCAGACGCGAGCGACAGCATAGGGGCCACTGTGACCTCGGCCGGCACGCCCGAACATCTGGATACGAGTACATCGGCAGGAAAAGCCTCGACGGAGGAGGCCGCGAGCACGGCGCAGAGCGAGGAGTTTCTGTACCGGGACGAGTCCCGGCTCCAGGCCGACACGCAGTCGACGACCGGCGCAATGGCACGGCGCCTGCCCGCGTTGGTGGTCCGGTCCCTGAAGTTGGCCTGGCGGGTGGACCGGGCGGCGACGGCCGGGCTGCTGGTCCGTCAGGCCGACACAGGGGTGGTGGCCGCACTCGGGCTGCTCGCGGTGACCAGGTCCATCACCCCACTGGTCTCCCCCGGCGACATCACCGACCGGCTGCGGGACGCGGCTCCGCAGCTCGCGGTCATCGCTGCGGCCGCCGGTGCACGCGCGCTGCTCGGGCTCGTGGTGACGTGGCTGACCGGCCGGTTGCGGCCGGTGCCGGCCCGGGCGGCGGAGCTGACGGTGATCGAAGCCGCGAGCTCGGCGCCGAGCTCGCGGCGAGCAACCAGCCCGGCTACAACAACACCTACGACATCGCCGTCCGCGGCACCCAGGTCACCCCCGACCTCGTTGCCGAGTCCCAGGACGTGCTGGCCGCCACCGCCGCCCTCGCCACGGGAGCGACCGCCCCGGCCGTCCTGTATCCGGCGCTTCTCCCTCTGCTGCTCCTGGCGTGCCTGTCGCAGGCCACCGCGTACGCACGGGCCGCGCGCGTCCTGTAATGCCTCACAGCAGCAGTCGGACAGGAACGGGCAAAGGACGGTGCCGTGCAGGGCCCGGTGGTCGCCGGACAGCGCGCAGCAGCGGGCGGCGAGGCCCCATGCTTGAGTTCTTCGCCGATTGCGCCGCACAGTGGCGCCAGGGCGTCGGCGGCTTCGGTGCCGGAATGGTAGGCCGGGGCGACTTCGAGCTCTGGCCGCGAGAGCGTCGCACGGTGATCCTCATGCCGGCCGTGCCGTCTCGTGGAGGGCTGTTCATCCCTTCTCGGAAGGCGCTCAGCCGCCCGAGTACCGATGATCGGAATCGGCGGGATGTGAAGTCGCTCAGGGGTGCATTCGCGCGCCCTTGAAGACCTTGTCCACCGCGTTGCGCGGCCCGTAGACGGCCATCCCCACAAGTTCGAGCCCGCCCTTTGCCACAGCCCGTACGGCCGCCCGGTTGTCCCGGTCATTGCCCGTGCTGAACAGGTCTGCCGTGAACACGGCCCTCGGCAGCGAGCGGGACAGCGCACGACCGTGCGCGACGGTCAGTGTTTCCCTCGTCCCCTCGAAGACCAGCACGGGCTGGCGGAACATCGGCAGATACGCGGTGTCGTCGGCGTCCGCGTACGGCTCGCCGATCACCTCGGGTGACGTCGTGCCGAGCCCGCTGACCAGAAAGGCGGTCACGTTCAGCCGCTGCCAGGACTCAAGGTCGTCGCGCAACAGGACGGCGATCTTGGTGTCGAAGCGGACGGGCACGTTCTCACAGTCTGCACCAGTCTCGACCCCGGCCCCGGCGCTGGTCTCATCCTCGGTTCTCATGCTTCGAGACTCCCGGATGCGCGCCTTCTTCGTCTTGTACGTTCTTTGCGTGACGCCCCGGCAGGAGATCTCCGCGTGGCGCCCGCCGGTCGCGGGTGTCGTTGAGGTCTTCCACGCCCATTTCACCGAGCACGTGTACCCATGCACGTCCACGATGCCTGGACTTTGCTGATCGTCGACGACGGCGCGGTCCGCTACGACCTGGACCGCTACGAGCGTGGTACCCCGAGCGACACCGTGAGCCTGCTCCCGCCGCAGGTCCCGCACAACGGCTCACCTGCCACCCCTCACGGCTTTCGCAAGCGTGTGCTCTACCTCGACATGACACAGCTCGACGAGCGCTTCATCGGACCGGCGGTGGACGGCCCGGACCTCACCGATCCCGTCCTGCGCAGACGCGTCGGACAGCTGCACACAGCCCTCGGGAACTGGGGTGACCGGTTCGAGGCGGAGAGCCGTCTGGCCCTCATCAGCGAGCGGCTGCGTGAGCACCTGCGCCCCGGGCCGGCCTTCGGCAGTGCGGGGCCCGACCGCGGCATCGCCCAGAGCCTGCGTGACCTCCTCGACGAGCGGCTGCGTGAAGGCATCGCCCTGAAAGAGGCCGCGCGCCTGGTCCACGCCCACCCCGCGCATCTCGTACGTGCCTTCAGCGGCGCCTTCGGGATCGCCCCGCACCAGTACATGACGTCCCGCCGCGTCGACCTGGCCCGCCGCCTACTGCTCGACGGACAGCCGCCGGGCGAGGTGGCGACCGCCGTCGGCTTCTACGACCAGTCCCACCTCGCCCGGCACTTCAAGCGGGTCGTGGGCATCAGCCCGGGCCAGTACGCCCGTACCGGAGCCGTCAGCTGAGCATGCCGCGCACGGGCCTCGTCCAGGCCCGCGCACGGCGTCATCGGCGCATCCAGGACGCATACAGGTCAGGGTCGAAGAAGTTCCCGACGTCGTCCCACAGCAGATCCGGCATCCCGCCAGCCCGTCCGAGCGTAGCCCGATTTCCTTGACGAGCCCCGCGGAGGAACCCCAAGACGGGTGAGTCCGTCTCGCCGGGGCCCCATCCTCACACCGCGCCCATGACCTCAACGGGGCGTCACGGACTCCCTCTTCACCTCCAGGCCCGCCGGCGCCTCGATGTGCGCCGTGCCGTCGGCGGCCACGGTGATGTCCAGACGCCCGCCCGCGACATCGAGACCCTCCACCTTCAGCGGCCGGTACGCCTCGGCGAACGTGGGCGCGACGGTCAGGGTGCCGCCGGGGACGTCGGCCGAGAGCCCCAGCGCGGACTGGAGGACCGCGACGGACGAGGCGGCCGCCCATGCCTGCGGCCGACAGGACGCCGGATAGGGAGAGGGCACCGAGTCGGTCGCCGAGCCATGGCCGGCGAACAGCTCGGGCAGCCGGGCGTCGAAGCCCGCGGAGGCGGTCAGCAGCCCTGCGGCGAGCCCCGCCGCGGCGTCCGGGAACCCGGCCCTGGTCAGCCCCTGCACCGCGATCGCGGTGTCGTGCGGCCAGATGGAACCGATGTGGTAGCCATACGGGTTGTAGCCCACGGAGTCGCTGCTCAGGGTGCGCAGCCCATGGCCCGAGTCGAGGTCGGGCGCGCTGAGCCGGGCGGCCAGCAGTGCGCTCTCCTCGTGGTTGAGCAGGCCCGTGCCCAGCAGATGACCGAAGCCCGAAGTGACCGAGTCCACCGGCCGCTTGTCCCGGTCGAGGGCGACGGCGGGGTAGGCGCCGCGCTCGTCCTCCACCCAGAAGTGGCTGCGGAACCGGTCGGAGAGCCGCTCGGCCCACTCCTCCCACTCATCGGCACCGGGCCGGCCGAAGGCGCGCAGCAGCGCGGCGCCGCCGCGGGCCGCCTCGTACGCGTACGCCTGGACCTCGCACAGCGCGATCGGAGAGGTGGCGAGACGTCCGTCGCGGTGCCGGATGGAGTCGCCGGAGTCCTTCCAGCCCTGGTTGGCCAGACCACGTCCGGTGTGGTCGATGTACTTCAGAAAGCCGTCGCCGTCGGCGTCGCCATGGTCGCGTATCCACGCGAGGGCGGACTCGGCGTGCGGCAGCAGCTGTTCGACCTGTTCGGGGGCGAGCCCCCAGCGCCAGGAGTCGTGCAGCAGCGTGATCCACAGCGGGGTGGCGTCGACCGTACCGTAGTAGGACGGCGGCAGCGAGAAGTTGTCGTGGAAGTCCTGGGTCCCGCGGCGCACTTCGTGCAGAATCTTGCCGGGCTGCTCCTCGGTGTCCTGGTCGGACTTCACGCCCTGGCGGCGCGCCAGCGTACGCAGCGTACCGGCGGCGAGTTCGGTGCCCAGCGGCAGCAGCATCCGGGCCGCCCACAGGGAGTCGCGGCCGAAGAGCGTGAGGAACCAGGGGGCACCGGCGGCCAGGAACTGATCGGCGGGCGCTTCGGAGTCGGTCAGCCGCAGCCTGTCGAGGTCGGCGGCCGACTGGCCGATCCAGTGGTCGAACCGCCGGTCGGCACTGCGCAGCACCGGCGTGCGCCACGGCACGCTGTCCGCCGCGGGGGCGGGGAACTGGTCGCCGTCCTCGTGCGCGGCGTCGCAGTGCAGTACGGCGGTCCAGACCGCTCCGGGCGCCAGCTCGATGTCGTACTCCAGCCGCCCGGATGCCGGGTCGATGGCGGTGGGCCCCGGGGTGGAGGTGAGGCGTACGGCGAACGCCTCCTTGGACCAGCCGAGTCCGTCCGGCGTGGCGGTCGCGGCGACCGGGCTCTGCGCGTGCCCGGACTTGACGCGCTCCATCGCGGCGAGGTCGGTGGCGGCGGTGACGATCAGCCGGACGGAGACGTTCCGTCGTCCCGCGTTGGAGACCTCAAGGGTCTCCTCCAGCCGGCCGGGGGTGACGCGCCGCCTGCGGTGGAGGGTGACGGCCGGGTCCGGGGTCTCCTCGCCGAGGCCTCGCAGCACTCCGCGGAAGGACGCCCGGTCCGCACCGTCAAGGGCTCCGCGTACCGGCGCGATCGCGATCCCGTCGGCCTCGACGGTCAGCCTGGCCAGCGCTCTGCTGTCGCCGTGGTAGAAGCCTTCGGCGCCGCCGTCGATCTGTCCGTCCGCGTGGGATATCGCGAAGCTCGGCGCGTACAGCGTCACACAGGCGTCGTGCAGGAACGGCTGGAGGCCCTCGGCCGAGGGGACCGCGGCTGCGACGGAGTTCATAGTGTCGTGGGTCTTGACAGTAGTGGACAACAGAGCAGAACCTCTCAGTCATTGGAGCGTTCCAAGAACCCTAACGACGACTTCAGCTCGTTGACAATGGCATTGGAACGCTCCAATCAACTCGTCGATTCGTACAAACCGTTCCGGAGACCGTCATGCCCCGCTCCCCCAACACCCCCTCGCCCAAGGCCGGTCCAGTGACCCTGGCCATGGTCGCGCGGCGCGCCGGAGTCTCTCCACAGACGGTGTCGAATGCCCTCAACTCGCCCGAACTGCTCCGCTCCGAGACGCTGGAGCGGGTCCGGCGCACCATCGACGAGATGGGGTACCGCCCGCACCGGGCGGCTCAGACGCTGCGTACGCGCTCCAGCAAGCTCATCGGCTACGGCATACGTCCCACGCCGGGGAACTCGGCGCCGGTCATGGACCGCTTCCTGCACGCGCTGTCCCAAGCGGCCGACGAGGCCGGCTACCGGATCCTGCTGTTCGCCTCGCCGCCCGGCAATGCCAGCCTGAACGGGCACGAGGAGCTGATCGGTCTGCACAGCGTCGACGGGTTCGTGCTCAGCGGCACCGACCGCGGCGACCCCCGTCAGGCCTGGCTGACCAAACGCGGCATACCGTTCGTGGGCTTCGGCCGGATGTGGTCGGGCCGGCAGATAGGCGACTGGGCGGATGTCGACGGCGCGTCGGGCACGGACACCGCGGTCGAGCATCTGGTGGCACTGGGGCATCGCAGAATCGCGTTCCTCGGCTGGCCGCGCGGCTCCGGTGTCGGCGACGACCGGGCCGAGGGCTGGCAGCGCGCCATGCACCGGCACGGTCTGCCGGTACGCGGCCGACGCGCGCAGAGCCTCGACGACACCTCCTCGGCGCAGGCCGCCGTGGCACCGCTGCTCGACGCGGGGGCGACGGCCGTGATCGCAGCCAGCGACATGCTCGCGATGGGCTGCTACCAGGCGCTGCGCGAGCGGAAGGCCGCGCCGGGCAAGGATGTCGCCGTCATCGGCTTCGACGACTCCCCCACCGCGGCCCTGCTCTCCCCCGGTCTGTCCACCGTCGCCCAGCCGCTGGAGGCGGTCGGCCGCGAGTGCGTACGTCTGCTGCTCGCCCGGATGTCGGAGCCCGGTGCCCCGCCCGAGCGTGTCCTGCTCGAACCGTCCCTGGTCGTCCGCGACAGCACACCCGCCCCGGGAAGCTGACCGCGCCCACCAGCGCCCGGGGTGAGGAACCCTCCCCGGGGCACCGACTCCCAGCACCCCCTTCCCGGGCTACTGAGCCGCACGTTTCATCTCTACTGGAGGAATTCATGGTCACCCGCACGGCCGCCGCCGCACTCGTCGCCTGCGCGGCGCTCCTGGCCGCCACCGGCTGCTCGTCAGACTTCGACAGTGGCAAGGACAAAGAACAGGACAAGGCCGAGAAGCAGAAGCTGACCGTCCTGATCGCCACCTCGGGTGACGCCGAGACCCGGGCGGTGAAGGCCGCCGCCGCCTCATACGCGAAGAAGTCCGGCAACACGGTGACCGTCGAGGTCGCCAAGGACATGAACCAGCAGCTGGCGCAGTCCTTCGCCGGGCACAAGCCGCCGGACGTCTTCTACGTCAACTCCGACCAGTTCGCGAACTACTCCAAGGGCGGCTCGCTCTACGCGTACGGCGACCAGATACCCGACGCCTCGGACTTCTCCGAGCAGCTGCTCTCGTCCTTCTCGTACGACGGGAAGCGGATGTGCCTGCCCAAGGACACCTCCACCCTCGGTCTCGCCATCAACTCCGACCTGTGGAAGAAGGCCGGGCTGACGGAGAAGGACTACCCGAAGAGCTGGAAGGAGCTCCGGAGCGTCGCGGACAAGCTCACCGCCAATGGCGTCACCGGCCTGGTGACCAGCGACGAGTACCAGCGCCTCGGTGTCTTCATGAAGCAGGCGGGCGGCTGGCTCACCGACGCGGACCAGAAGAAGATGACCGCCGACACCCCGGAGAACGCCGAGGGTCTCGCCTTCGTCCAGTCGATGCTGAAGTCGGGCTCGATGAAGTTCGCCAAGCAGGTGGACACCAGCTGGGGCGGTGAGGCGCTCGGCAAGGGCAAGGCCGCGATGACCATCGAGGGCAACTGGATCGACGGCGGCATGAAGCTCGACTACCCGGATGTGAAGTACGCCGTCGCCCCGCTGCCGGCGGGTCCGAAGGGCGAGGGCACACTCGCCTTCAGCACCTGCTGGGGCGTCGCCGCCGACAGCACCCACCGGGCCGCGAGCGTCGACCTCGTCAAGCACCTGACCTCCGCCGACCAGCAGCTGGCCTTCGCCGACGCGTTCGGTGTCATGCCGTCGCGGACGAGCGCCCTCAAGACGTACGCCGAGCGGACTCCGCAGGCCAAGGCGTGGGTGGACGGCAGCGCCTACGCGCAGGGCCCGGTCACGATCGCCGGCTTCGACAAGGTCCTGAGCCAGTTCAACACCGACCTCCAGTCGCTGCGTACGGCCGACCCGAAGAAGATCCTCGCCGACCTCCAGCGCAACGGCGAACAGGCGATCGCGAAGGGCAACTGAGCACCATGCCCCTCCGTACTGTGCGCGCGCGCCGCGCACACCGATCGACCGGCACGCCGGACGAACCTGACGCGCCCGGCGTGACCGGTACGACCGCGACGGCCCGCGCCCGCGCCCCGCGCGCGGGCCGTCGCGGGGACCAGCGCCGGGAAGGCGCCTGGGGATGGCTGTTCGTCAGCCCCATGGTGCTGATCCTCGGACTCTTCCTGGTGCTGCCCATCCTCATGGCGCTGTGGGTGAGCCTGCTGCACTGGGACGGGCAGTCCAACCCGTTCAGCGGCGACGCCGACTTCGTGGGCCTGGACAACTACCGGACGCTGTTCACACAGGACGGTCTCGACCGCACCCTCTTCGCGACCGCCCTGCGCAACAACGCCTACTACGTCCTGCTGACCGTGCCCCTGCAGACCGGACTGGCGCTGGGCCTGGCCCTGATCGTCAACCAGAAGTTGCTGCGGGCAAGGGGGGCGCTGCGTACGACCTTCTTCTTCCCGTCGGTCACCAGCTCCATCGCCGTCTCCACGGTCTTCCTCTTCCTCTTCCAGGGCAGCGGTGCCGTCAACTCCCTCCTGTCGTGGATCGGGGTGAAGGGACCGAACTGGTTCGCGGACCCGCGCGGGGTGCTCTCCCTGATCCTGGGCGGCCTCGGGATCATCGATCCCGAACGGCCCGCCGGGATGCTGGCGGACCACTCCTTCATGGGGCTCTCGTGGTTCGAGTGGCTGTCCGGCCCCTCGATCGCGATGTGCACGATCATCCTGCTGGCCGTGTGGACGACGTCAGGCACCTTCATGCTGATCTTCCTCGCGGCGCTCCAGGACATCCCCCGGGAGCTGGAGGAGTCAGCCGCGCTGGAAGGGGTCAACCGCCGTCAGCTGCTGCGGTACGTGACGCTTCCCGCGCTGCGTCCCGTGCTGTTCCTGGTGCTCACGCTGGGGCTGATCTCCACCTGGCAGGTCTTCGACCAGGTGTATGTGATGGGCCAGGGCGCCCCGGGCAATACGACGCTCACCCCCGCGTTCCTGTCGTACTCCGCGGGCTTCGACAACTCGGACTTCGGCCAGGGCGCGGCGATCGCGTTCGTGCTGCTCGCCCTGATCCTCTGTCTGACCGCGTTCCAGCGCTGGGCCCTGCGGGAGCGCGGCGCACGTGAAGGGAGCAGGCGATGAGCGCCGGTGGTACGGCCGTACGCGACCGGGTCGAGCGGGCCCGGCTCCGGCGCGCCGCGCGCGATCCCGCACGTCCGCCGGTGCTGGGACGGTTCTCCTTCCCGCTGCGGGTGGTGGGGTACTCCCTGGTGGTGGGGATGGCGCTGCTCTATCTGCTGCCGTTCCTCCTCCAGTTGGTGACCGGCTTCAAGACTGACCCCGACGCGGCGGCGAATCCGCTCTCGCTGCTGCCGACCACTCCGACGACGGCGGCCTACGAGCGGCTGTTCGGGCTGAGCAAGTCGGCGGACGGTGTGCCTTTCCTGCGCTGGCTCTCCAACTCGGCGCTGGTCGCGGTGATCGTGACCGCGGGCCGGGTGCTGTTCGACTCGATGGCCGGGTACGCGCTGGCGCGGCTGCGCTTCCGGGGCCGCTCGGTGGTTTTCGGCTTCGTGCTCGCGGTGATGGCGGTTCCCGGGGTGGCCCTGCTCATCCCGAAGTTCCTGGTGCTCAACACCTTCGGGATCTTCGACACGTACACCGGCATGATCCTGCCGCTGCTGGTGGACGCGGCGGGCATCTTCATCATGAAGCAGTTCTTCGAGTCGGTGCCGCGTGAGGTCGAGGAGGCCGCGCGGGTCGACGGGGCAGGGGTGTTCCGGATCTTCTGGTCGGTGGTCCTGCCGATGGCCAGACCCGCGCTGATCACGCTGACGATCCTGTCGTTCCAGGGATCGTGGAACGAGTTCACGCACTTCCTGGTCGCCACCCAGTCCGGTCAGTACGAGACGCTCACCACGGGTCTGGCCCGCTTCGTCTCGGGCGGTCTCGGCGGCGGCACGCAATATCCGCTGAAACTGGCGGCGGCGCTGCTCTCCACCCTGCCGGTGGCCGCGCTGTTCTTCTTCTTCCAGCGCTACTTCGTCAACGGCGCCAACTCGGGCGCGGTCAAGGAGTAGAGGAAGGACGGCCGGAGTCCGGCCCCCGACACTGCCCCGTCGCCGGGTACGGCGACGGGGCAGTCACATACTCCGCCAAAGGATGAAACACACAGAACCGCCGAAGACGGCCCATCATTCGGCGGCGCCCGCGTCGCGAATGTGTCGTGGCAGAGAGAGCACCTGCGGTGGTGCGGGCGCTATGGGGCACCTCGGAGATCGAGAGGACGGCGACGATGGCGTCCGTCGCGCGGTCACGGACGCGGATACGGGGCTGCCACCGCTTGCCTCTCGGTGCGCTGGCTGCCGCGCGAGGAGCAGAACGCGACGACCGGGCTCCCACACTCGCAGGAACACATCGTGTCATCAGCGCGTCGGCGCGCTCGTCCCGTACGGACCGGCCCCCTCCCCTTCGCGGCCGTCGTACGGGAGCGACCACACGTGGATTCAGCGCTGCCCGGCCCGCGCGGTCGTCCCCGGCTCGCAGGCCCGGCCGCTTTGCTGGTTCAGGACGTGCAACGCGTCCGCGGAGGTCGAGTCGTTGGGGGTGTAGATCTCGACCCGATGGTCGGGGCTGTCGGGCTGGAGCCACACCTGGTAGTCCACGTCCACTGCGCCGACAGTGGGGTGCCGCAGGTGCATGGCCCCGACGGTGCAGTCGGCAACGTCACCGGTGGCCCACATCCTGGCGAAGTCGTCGCTACGCATGGCGAGTTCGCCGATGAGTGCCGCAAGCCGGGCGTCGGTGGGATACCGGCCCGCGGTGAGTCGCAGGTAGGCGACGTGGACGCGGGCGAGCTCGGCCCAGTTGCGGTACATGTCGCGGGTGTGGGGATCGAGGAAGAACAACCGTGGGATCGACGGACGCCGCTCCGGATCCTGTGGCGCCTCGTAGGGGAGGTGCTCGGCGACGAGTGCCTGTCCGGTGCGGTTCCATGCAAGTACGTCTCCACGCCTGCCGAGAACAACTGCGGGTGTGGCCTCACCGAGTGACTCCAGGAGTGTGAGGACGCGCGGGTGAGCCTCCTCGTGGGGCGGTTCGCATGGACCGGGTTTCACGGACTGCCTGGCGAGATTGTGCAGGTGGACGGTCTCTACCTGGTCGAGCCGGAGTACCCGGGCGAGCGCGTCGAGCACCTGCTCGGAAGCGGTCTCGGCCTGCCCCTGCTCCAGGCGCGTGTAGTACCCAGCACTCACTCCGGCGAGCTGGGCGAGTTCTTCACGCCTGAGACCGGGGACTCGACGGGAGCTGCCGTAGGTACGCAGATCGATCTCAGCCGGAGTGACCCGGTCACGGCGGCTCTTCAGGAACGTTCCGAGGCTCTCCATGAACCCGATCCTAGGATGTCGGCCGGAGCCATGGGTGTACCTGCTGGGTGCACCCACGGCGCGGGGATGGTTGTCGACCGCACTGTGCCGGACCGTCGACAACATGACTCAACAACACGCACACACCGCGTCCCGCCTGCGACCATGGCTCGGGCTCGCGGTGATCCTCGGCCCGGTACTCCTCGTCTCCATGGACGGATCGATCCTGTTCCTGGCGATGCCGCAAATCAGCCGAGCCCTCTCACCGACCGCCGACCAAGCGTTGTGGATCCTGGACATCTACGGCTTCGCCGTCGGCTCCCTGCTGGTCGTCTTCGGCAGCATCGGTGACCGCCACGGCCGGCTGAAGCTCCTGATGATCGGCGCGACCGTGTTCGGACTCGGTTCCGCCGGGGCGGCGTTCGCGCCGAACCCGGAACTCCTCATCGCCTGCCGGGCACTCACAGGGGTGGCCGGCGCGACCCTGCTGCCCTCGGCGCTGGCCGTGCTGAGCGAACTGTTCCCCGACGCCCGGCGCCGGGCGCAGGCCATCGGAATCTTCGCCGCCGCCTTCGCCGCCGGGTTCGCCATCGGCCCGATCGTCGGCGGCACCCTGTTGGGGCAGTTCTGGTGGGGCTCGGTCTTCCTCGTCAGCCTCCCCGTCATCGTCGTGTTTCTGCTGTTCGCGCCGGTCCTTCTCCGCGAGGTCCGGGCGACCGGGGCAGGCCGCATCGACCCGCTCAGCGTCGCGACCTCCGCCGGAGGCCTGCTGCTCACGATCTACGGAATCAAGCACCTGACCGCGGACGGGATGTCGGCCCTGCCGATCGCGACGACGCTCCTCGGCGTCACAGTGCTGACGTTCTTCACTCTGCGCCAACGGCACCTGGAACACCCGCTGATCGACTTCTCCCTCTTCCGTGACCGCGTCTTCACGATCGCGATCATCACAGGCCTGCTGCCCCTGGCCGCGTGGTCGGCGACGGCATACCTGGCGGGCATCTACCTCCAGTCCGTACTGAACCTGAGCGTCCTGCACGCGGCACTCCTGGCGCTCCCCGGCGCGGCGGTCCTCACTATCGCCTGCATCGTCACGCCGACCGTCGTCGACCGCATCGGCACAAAGGCCGCGCTCATCATCTGCCACTTCTCCATCGCCGCCGGCCTGTTGCTGCTGCTTCCCACCACGATCACAGGCGGGATCGGCTGGTACGTCGCTTCGACTGCGATCGCCGGCCTGGGGTACGGCATCTCCTTCAGCGTCGTCGCAGACACCGCCGTCGGGGCGGTCCCCGCGGAGCGAGCGGGGTCGGCCGGCGCGATCGCCGAGACCAGCAACGAGATCGGCAACGCCCTCGGCATCGCGATCCTCGGCTCGCTCGCCGCGCTGCTCTTCCGTCTCCAGGGCCCAGACCTTGCCCCCACCCTCGATGAGACCCTCCAACTCCCCTCCCTCGTACCGGCAGCGGCCCAGAACGCGAAGACCGCCTTCGTCACCGGCCTGCACGTCGTCGTGGTGGTGACCAGCCTGTTGCACGCCGCACTCGGAACCGTTGCCCTGCACTGGCTCCCCAGATCGGCATCCGACGAGCCGGGCTCCGACACAACGAGAACCGGACCATTGGCTATGTCGGCGAGCAATGGTTCTGGGTCACATTCCGTGAAACACACACGTTGAACAACTACCGACACTGCCGGAGCGACCGGGCTGGTGTCCTCGGTTGTCGCGGGCTCGCCGGGAGCGTTCGTTCTGGGCATGGTTGACCTGGAAGCGGGCGGTGTCGTCGCTCACGCCTTGACCTTGAACGCAATGTCCGGCCTGCGCGGCAGCTCGTGGCCGCCACGGCTCAGCACGACGTCTTCACGGAGCTCTGGGGTGGAGTGGGTGTGCCACCGGCTGTGGCCGGTCGTTGAACCGGCGGACGGGCACTCCACCAAGAGGCCCCAGGCATCGACCGGAGCAGAGAAGAGTGTCTTCATGCGACGTGTTTCCGTCGGTCTGGCCGTTCTCGGCGTAGGCCTGACCTCGCTCGTGGGTACGGCCGTCCCGGCCGCGGCCGTCGAGGCCAACGGTTCCGTGACGACGCAGGGGTGCTTCGACAGCGGTGGCACCGTCACGTACGGGACGACGAAGGGGCGGCGGTGCTACGGCGGGACGTACAGCGGCTACTCCGTGATGAATGAGGCGAACGCCAACGGTCCGGGCGATCCGCCGGATCCGATCGGCTGACGCTGTTCTTCGGCCGCACACCCACACCGCCTGAAGCTCAACTGCCGGGAGAGCAGGCCATCATGATCCACACGACCGGAAGGGCCGCCGCCGTAGGGTGGTCTCCCACCGGGAACACCAGCCGGAGTTCTTCACGGCGTGTCCTGCCGGGCGTTGGGCCGTTAGGAGGACGGGGCGTGATCGGCGTCCTCCGGCGAAAGGATGCTTGATGCCCACGAAGCGCGTTGGCCGCCGTCTGGTGGTGCTGTCGGCCACGGCCGCCGCATGCACCGGCGCCATGAGCGCCCCGGCCGCGGCGAGCGAGAACATTCTCGCAGCCGGCAATGGCGCATACGGCAACACGATGCTCAACACACACAAGGAAGTCACGGCAGTCGGCCAGACAGCTCACGGCAGCGGGCTGGCCGGCAGTCTCGTCCAGCTGCCGGTGAACCGCCCCGAGAACGGCGGCGGCGGTGGCAGTCTCCTCTTCTCCGAACGTGAGTTGAAGACCGCAGTCACCGCGGTGGTCTGGGAGCGGTGAGCGGCTTGCGGCTGAGGGGGCTCCTGGCCAGGATCTGGACACCGGTCGTGGTCAGGGAGCGCCGTCGGCAGGGTGTCTCCGCGGCAGGGCTGGCCTCCGGGGCGGTATCGGGGGCGGTGTACGGCAGCGAGCCGGTCAACGGCTACCAGGTACTCGAACAAGTGGTGCAGCTGCCGGTCAGCACATGGAGGTATCACTGGGATCCGCCCCACGTGAGGCACCTGGGCCCCATGGCACAGGACTGGTGGAAGGCCTTCAAAGTGGGTGAGAACGACAGGACGATCTGCTGCACCGACACCAACGGAGTGGCCCTCGTCGCAATCCAGGCCCTGCACCGGGAACTCACCGAACTCCGGAACGAAGTCACAGCCCTACGGGCCCAGACTCCCCAGCACACCACCCCAGCACCCCCAACGGCCCCGGCACCGCCAGCACCTGATCAGCCTCCACGTCCCCCGAACACCCCGCACCGGACACGCGGTCGAAGCGACGGCTGAGCAACTGACGGCGATCGACGAGAGCCGGGAGGGCCGCCGCCAAGGCATCGGCTCACTGCACCGCAGGCACCGCGCGCACGAGCTCGTCCTGGCTGAACCTGGTGGAACGATGGTTCGCCGAGCTCACACAGGAGAAACTCAAGCGCGGCATCCACCGTTCCGTCCAAGCACTCGAACGCGACATCCGGGCGGGGGACTTGGAATGGAACGACCACCCACTGTCGGCGAATCTCTGACTCAGGTCACTAGGCAGTTCGTTTGGATCAGTCGGTCGTTGGTCCGGGTGTGCCGCTGACAGATGTGCAGCGGGCGCGGATCGAGCCGTTGCTCCCGGACCGGACGCCTAAGCCGGGGTGGCCAGTGGCGCGATCATCGGGAGGTGATCGACGCGATCGTCTTCAAGTTCCAGATGGGAACGCAGTGGGTCCACCTCGCTGCCGACGACCGCTGTCGGCCTCTCGGTTCGTTCTCACCGCTGGACAGGCCGGTGACACGCCCACCTTCACCGACATCATGGCCCGCCCTGCGTGTTCCCCGACGGCGCGGACGGCCACGCACCAGGCCCGACGTAGTCCTCGCGGATAAGGCGGACTCCTCCCGCGCGATCCGCGACTACCTGCGAAGACGCGGCATACGGGCGGTGATCCCGGTACCGGGATCGGCATGGCCATCGGCTGCGACGGGGCAGCCGGGGTGGCAGGCCACCAGCATTCGACCGCGAGACATACAAGCAGCGCAACACCGTCGAGCGGTGCATCAACCGCCTCGAACAGCGGCGAGGCGTCGCCACCCGCTATGGGAAGACCACGACCATATGACTGGCCGGACTTCACATCGCGGGCATCTTCCTCTGGACCGCACCGTGATTCAAATGGAAGCCCTCTAGTCGTGGAAGGCCGTAGTCGACTCGACTGGAGCCCGCTCGGTCCTCACTCGATTCACCGGTGCGGCCTCGTCGGCATAGCCGAACGAGATGCCGACGAGCAGCTTCCCTCCGGTGACGCCGAGTTCAGTGCGGACAGTGTCCGCGTAGAAGCTCAACAGCCCCTGCGGGCAGCTGTCCACGCCGTACGCGGTCATCGCCAGGAGCAGTGTCTGCATGTAGGCGCCGACATCCGCGGCCAGCCGCGCCTCTCCGTCACCGTGGACGAAGAGGAACGCCACGTGTGGCGCGCCGTAGAAGCGCAGGCTCTCCAAGTCGTAGGCCGCACGTGCCGCGTGATCGTCAGGGCCGATGCCCAGCGCCCCGTACAGTTCGGCGCCGAACGCCGCCCGGCGTGCCTGGTGCACCTGCGCGTACATCCCCTCGGAATACGGGAAGTCCACCGACATGTGGCTCCCGGCGTGAGCCGTCCGCAAAGCATCGGTCAGGCGCTGACCTGCCGCCCCGCTCACCACCTCCAACTGCCACGGCTGGGCGTTGGAGTTGGACGGCGCGGTGCCGGCCAGCGAGAAGATCCTGCGCATCGTGTCCTCGGGTACGGCTTCCGGACGGAACGCGCGGGTCGCGTGGCGGCCGCGTATCAGCTTCTCCGCGCAGCCGCTCAGCTCCGTGGGGACGGACTTGCTCATGTGACTCCTTGGCGACCGAGAGTTCATGTAAACGGAATCGTTTACATGCAGGCGTCACCTTAGCGCGGCCTCCCGGATGAAGTAAACGAGTGCGTATACTTAATTCATGGATACGACCGTGAGCACGACGGCCACGACATCCCAGCGGCGGGGGCGTGGAGGGCGGGAGCGCATTCTGGCTGCCGCCGGCCTGCTGTTCGCGACCCAGGGCATCAACGCGACCGGCATGGAACAGATCGCGGAGAAAGCGCCGGTGTCCAAGCGGACGCTCTACGCGCACTTTCGCACCAAGAACGATCTCGTCATCGCCCACTTGCAGGGCCTCGTACTGTCGGGGGCCACACTGGAAGGCGTACTGACCCGCGAGGACATCCCGCCACGTGACCGGATCCGCAAACTGTTCGACCAGTCGGCGCCGGACGCGGCTCCGGTGCGCGGGTGTCCGTTCATCGATGCCGCAGCGGAGTTCCCCGACCCAAAGAGCACGGTGCACTCCTACGCCCGGGAGCAGAAGCTGCGCATGGTGGAACTGATCGTCGCCCTGGTGACGGAGCTGGGCTGCCGCGACCCCCTCTCACTTGCCCAGCAATTGGCCACCCTCGCGGACGGGGCGGCCAGCCGCGCCATGGTGCTGGACGAAGCGGACTACGGCCGACACGCCTGGGCGGCGGCGGAAGTCCTCCTCGATCAAGCTCTACCGCGAACGAGCTGACGAGGAGGAAGCCGGCGCAGGCTTGCTCACAGGGCCCGGGGTGCGCAGGTGATCCAAACGAAACTGCCCAGGCCTGCCGCCGGCTATCGAGACACAGAACATCCGCACGATCGATCTGGCTGCGGCGATCCATTCGAATGACCTATGCCATGTCAACCGTCGGGCGGTCAACGGGACAGTGGGCTGTCCGCTCCGGGTACGCCGGACAGCCTCCCTCCCGAGCTGCGGTGACCCCGTACGGTTTCCGCAGCGAACAGCGTGCACCGCCGGACGCGCATCAGGCGCGACACCCCGGGGTCGAGAGCGGAGAGAATGATGAAAGCAGCTCGTTTCCACCAGTTCGGGGGCCCGGAGGTCCTTGAGATCGTGGATCTCCCCGATCCGCATCCGGGTCCCGGCCAGGTCCGGATCGCGGTGCGCGCGGCCGGCGTCAATCCGAGCGACTGGAAGAAGCGCAGGGGCCTGATGGATGAGCAGCTCCCTCAGACCTTGGGCCACGAGGCGGCGGGCGTCGTCGACGAGCTCGGCGAGGGCACCCAGGACGTGGCCGTCGGCGATCGCGTGTTCGGCTTCTCCGTCGAGGGGGCGGCCCAGGCCGAACTGGCCGTGCTGTCCTACTATGCGCCGATCCCACCGTCGCTTGACTTCCCCGGCGCCGCCGCGCTGCCGGCCGCCGTCGAGACGGCCACGCGCGCGCTCGACCAGCTCGGCGTCGGGAGCGGCAGCACTCTGCTCATCAATGGCGCCTCCGGAAGCGTCGGCAGCGCCGCGGTTCAGCTCGCCGTGGTACGCGGCGCGCGCGTGATCGGCACCGGCGGCCCGGCAAACCACGAGTACCTTCGCTCACTGGGGGCCGAGCCCGTCGCCTACGGTGAGGGCCTCGTCGAGCGGGTCCGCGCGCTTGCTCCCGACGGCGTCGACCTGGCGCTCGACATCGCCGGGAGCGGCGTACTGCCCGAGCTGATCGAACTCGCGGACGGCCCGGAGCACGTCGTCACGGTCGCCGACTTCACTGGCGCGCAAGAGTACGGAGTGACGTTCAGCCGTGGGGACGCCGGCCGTGCGGTCCACGCACTCGCCGAGATCGGCGAGCTGATCGAGGCCGGACGTTTCTCGCTCCCGGTCGCGCGGACCTTCCCGCTCACCGAGATCGCGGAGGCGCACCGCGCCGGCGAGGACGGTCACGTGCGCGGGAAGCTCGTGCTGCTGGTCGGCTGATGCGACCGCGATGGCCGTGCGTGAGCCGGCTCGCCGGTCATAAGTCCTGTGTCTGAACCTCCGATAGACGTTCGCCCAGGTCGGGAATCGAACACGGGGGCCTCAGAGGTCGTCGGCAAACACGCCCTGAAGTAGTAGCGGTCCAGCGGCTATCGACGGGCGGATCGAGAAGACCTCGGTCCGGCAGGGCCCGGCAAGCGTCCAGGGAATCACGGAGCGTCGATGTCCTGACGGATATCCGCAGAAGCCTGACCGCGGACGCCCCCGAGGCTGCGGCAACTGTCCGTGCTCGCGGAGTCGTGCGGTCAGCGGACAGTCGCGTATCAGCCTGCCTCCGGCCGCGTTCGCCCAGTCTGCGAACTGCACGGCATCCGCCGGAGGGTGGGCGGGGTCGGCTCAAGTCATGACAACGGCCTGGCCGAGAGTCTCTGGCAGGGGCTGAAGCGAGAAAGCGAGGGTTCGCGACAGAGTCAGGCTCAGACGCACGCTTGAAAAGGTAGGGCGAGCCAAGGCGAGACCAAACCGGACACGAAGATCGAACCAAGTGTCACAGACCTATCCAGTTACGACGAGACTTCCCGGGTATGTGCCCGCTGGTCGATGGCCAACCAGACGTAGTCGCGGCTGAGAGGCAGTTCGGTGAACCGGATACCGGTGGCGTCGCGCAGGGCATTGGCGAAGGCGGGAGCCACCGGGATGAAGGGGCTCTCGCTCATCGACTTGGCGCCGCGCGGGCCGATCGCGTCATTGGTCTCCATGAAGTGGACCTCGGTGCGCGGCACGTCGGCATACTGCGGTAGGCGATAGCTTCGCAAGGCCGCTGTGGTCACCTCACCGCGCTCGTCGAGACGTACGACCTCGAAGAGCGTGGCCCCCAGTGCCTGAGCGATCCCGCCCTCGATCTGCCCCCGGCACTGAAGGGGGTTCATCACCTTGCCGGCATCAGCGGCATGGACACTGCGCAGAATCCTCATCTCGCCGGTGTCCGGATCAACGGCGATGCGGAACCACTGAGCGTTGAACGCTACCGAGCGTGGGCTGCCGGTCCAGTGGCCTTGTGCTTTCACCTCGTCCTGGGCACCGGCGGCGTGGGCCGCCTCATAGAGCTGTTCCAGTGTGACGGTCAGGCCGGCACAGTCGAATCCCTCCGCCCCGAGCGTGCACCGGTGGCGGGCCACTCCCGTGTGCTGGGCCACGAAACTCGTCAGGCGTTCAGCAAGGGCGTCCGCGGCGAGCAGGACCGCCTTGCCGGCCACGACCGTGCCGGTTGAACCGAACGCGCCGGTGTCGTGGCGGACAAGATCGGTGTCGGACTGGCGGAGGGCGATCCGGTCCACGGTGGTACTGAGGGCGTCGGCGGCGATCTGCTGGTGGACGGTGCTGGTGCCGTTGCCGAATTCCGCCGTGCCCACGGCGATGTCGTACGTCCCGTCGGCGCGAAGGCCGACGGTCGCGTCGGCGTAGTGGCCGCCGGGCGGACCGGTGGCGCTCATCGCCATGGCGCCGCCCTGGCCGGTCAGCCATCCTTCCGGTGCGTCCTTGGCGCTGCGGTCCTCGGCGATGGTCTTGTGGAGGACCGCCAGGCACTGGTCGAGTCCGTAGGAGGCGATGCGCAGGTCCTCCTGCTCGCCGGCAGGGGTGATCATGCGGTCGCCGGGGCCGATGATATTCCTCTCGCGGAAGGCGAGCGGGTCGATGCCGAGTCGGCGCGCCAGTTCATCCATGGCGGACTCGACGGCAAAGGTGACCTGGCTCAGACCGTACCCGCGGAAGGCTCCCGCTGGTACGACGTTGGTGTAGACCGAGTACGCGTCGACCTTCTTGTGCGGGGCGCGGTACACAGCGAAGGATTCGTCAACGCTGTGGAACATGACGGCTGGGCCATGGTTGCCGTAAGCACCGGTGTTCGAGACCACGCGCATCTGGATCGCGGTGAGCGTGCCGTCGGAGCGCGCACCCAGTTTGATGTCGATCGTGAATGGGTGACTGGTGGTGGCACCGTAGAACTGCTCGGCACGGGTGTACTCAAGCTTGACCGGACGGTGCAGTTTTAGTGAAGCCAAGACCACGATGTCCTCGGTCAGCATTTCCTGCTTGCCACCGAAGCTGCCGCCGACGTGTCCTGCCACCACCCGGACCCCGTCTTCGGGCAGCCCGTACAGGGAGCACAGGGCCTGCCGGGTCAGGAACGGGGTCTGGGTGGACGAGCGGACCGTCAGACGTTCCCCGGTGCCGTCATTCTTCGGCTCGAAGTACGCGACGCAGCCGTGGGTCTCCAGGCTGGCGTGCTGGACGCGCTGCGTGCGGAAGGTCTCTTCGTACACGACATCCGCCTCGGCGAAGCCGTCCTCGACCCGGCCGATCTCGCCGTGCACCTCACCGGCCACGTTGTTCCCGACGCGCGCGATCCGCGCCTCGGGGCCCTTGCCCGCGTGAATGGCGGGCGCGCCCGGGGCCATCGCCTCCTCGGGGTCGATGACGTAGGGAAGTTCCTCGTAGGTCACCACCAACCGGCGACAGCCCTCCTCGGCGGCGCACTCGCTGTCGGCGATGACGGCGGCGACGCGCTGGCCGACAAAGCGGACCGTGCCGTCGAGGACGCGGGTGTCATGGGGGTTCTGGGTGGGTGGCTCCTGCAGGGCGCTGGAGTAGAGCGTGTCGGGGACGTCCTCGTGGGTGAGCACGGCGTGGACCCCGGGCACCCGCAGGGCATCAGAGGTGCCGATGGAGACGATCCGCGCGTGCGGGTGCGGGGAGCGCAGCAGCTTCAAGTGGAGGAGCCCGGGTACGTCCACGTCGAAGGTGTAGCGGGCGGTCCCCGTAACGACCTGCGGGCCCGCAGAAGCACGCGGACTCCTGCCAACTGCCTCGCCCGCGGCGGGCCGTTCGGTGCGACGTACGCCCCGCACGGCGTCCTCGATGGCGCGATAGCCCGTGCAGCGGCAGATGTTGCCCTTGAACGCACGCGCCAGGTCTTCCAGCTTGCCGTCGTCGTGCGCGGTGCCCTGCTCAGCTTCCAGGGCGGCCGTGGTCATCAGGAACCCGGCAGTACAGAAGCCGCACTGGAAGCCTTGGGCGTCGAGGAACTTCTTCTGCACCGGGTGCAGTTCACCCTCCGGCGACGCGAGACCCTCGACCGTCGTCACGTGTCGGCCTTCGGCGCGCGCCGCCAGGTACAGGCAGCTGTGCACCGGCTCGCCGTCCACGTGGACCGTACAGGCCCCGCAATCACCGGCGTCGCAGCCCTTCTTCACCCCGAACCAACCGAGTTCGCGTAGATACGTACGCAGACACTGGCCGGGACGGGGCTCAGAGTCGACGGGCTGCTCGTTGACGTGGAGGCTGAAGCTCACGGCGCACCGTCCTCGGTGAGTTCCTGAAGAATCTGCTCGGCGAGACGAAAGACCATGTGCCGTCGCCATTCGGGAAGCCCGTGGATGTCGTCGAACCAGTCAGGCTCTCCCACGGTCGTCGCGATCGCCCTGCGCAGCTCGGCTGGGCCGGGGGGCAGCGCGAACCGAAAACGGAATGGCCGTCGGGTCGCGGCCGTGATGGTGAAGAACAGTGCGCCGTTCCAAGGGTCGAGCGTTCCGATGACCAGTGCGCCGGATCGTCCGAGACCGTGCAGGGAGACCTGCCGGAAGGCAGTACGACACCTCAGCGAGTGAGCGGGAAGCGTCACTGAGCGCAACAGCTCGCCCTCGCTGAGATCCCTGCGGCCGGCCCCGGTGACAAAGTCCGCGGACTTCACCCGCCGGACCGAACCGTCCTGGCCCTGGAGCAGGCACATGCCGTCGAGTGCCGCAGTGAGCGAGATCATCGGGCCTGCGGGCAGAGCGGTGCACAGATTTCCGCCGACGGTCGCCATGTTCCAGATCTTGAACGAGGCCAGGAAGGCCCGGCAGCACTGCTCGAACAAAGGGGCGGCCTCCGCGTCGAGCGTTCGCCCGAAGCGGTACAGCTGAGCGATCGTACAGGTGGCCGCGATCTCCACCGAGCCGTCGGGCAACACCTGGATCGGCTCCCAGCCCATCCGGCTCAGATCCACCAGGCGCCGCAGCTGCGGCTGAGGTGTCGAGAGGAGGTCTGTTCCGCCGCCGAGCCAGGCGTCACCCGAGCGCCAGAGCTCATGACGGCGTGCGTCACACACGTCGAGAACCGTGTTCAGATCCATGAGCTGTCCGCCGCCCTCATGTCGATGCGTGACGAAGAGGGAAAGGACCTTCGCCACGGTGGTGATCTGTTTGCTGCTGCGGCACGGGGCAGCTGCCACACCTTGAGTGCTGACCACGGCCGGTTCGCCGAGTCGTTTGCCCTTGGCGTGCTGTGGCACCGGAGGCCACGCAGGTCCGACGGCTGCCCGACACGCCTTGTCCGACCGGCATGTGAGCTTGCCGATGCGCGGGTTTCGATGATCGCGTGCCGCTGACGGGTAGGACGTGGAAGCGCGAGAGTTCACCGTCCTCAGCCTTGCCGTTATCCCGATCCCGCGCCCAGTATTGCCGGGATTCCTCAAATTCCATGCACCGCCCCCATGCCGTCAAAAATGCCTCCATAGTGGCACCTAGCATAGGGCTCACATCAGCCCACCATTGTCATACGAGAATCCTGCATGCGCTTTGTAACGACCGGCTGCCGCCGCACGCGACGAGTGGAATTGAAAGCCGAGCGGATCGAGAATTCAAAATTATGACCACCCGAAATGAATACCATCGCACTTCGTGGTCCACGGACGGCCTCGGTCCCTTCGCGGCGACGACCGTCGAAGTCGCTGCCACGCCCGAGGACGGCCCCCGCCTGCTGCGTCGCGCTGCCCGACGGCTGTGCGACGCAGCAGGCCCACAAGCCACCCTGGTCCAGGTCGGTGGTGAACTCACCGCGCGGCTCGAACCGGGCCTGAACGCCATGATGTTCGTATCCACCGAGATGCGGAGCGACTCCGCCGCCTCGCCCCTGTTGCGCCTCACCCTGCGACTATCCGGCCGATCAGGGGCACCGCCGACGGCTTCCCTCGACCGTTGGTCGGAAATCTGGCACCGTCAGCCCTTCTCCGTACCGGAAGTGGCGCGGATTGCCGGTGAGCAGCCGCTGATGAACTCCGCCGTTGAGCGGCTGCGTGACAACCAGCCCCTCGCGGGGGTCGCGGTGCTGCTCGCTGGGCACTTTCTGACCGACCTGATCCATCTCGTGGGCTGCCTGGCCGAGTTGGGGGCACCGCTGGAGGCCATGACGGTCCTGCGCAAGGACTACGCCTACCAATGGCGCCACCGTGTGCACGGCCACCTCGAAGAGCAAGGGGTGCGTGTCGCCGACTGCACCGATCCCCGAGCAGTCAGGAAACACACGGCTTACGCCCGCCGGGAGGGTTTGCGCTGCCTCGCGCTGGATGACGGCGGCTACATCACACCGCCGCTGCTGGACCAGATCCGCGACGGGTCGCTGACACCGGATGAGGCGGCGAACTGGGTGGGAGCCGTGGAGCAGACCATGGCCGGGATCTACCAGCTCCGCGGCCGTGAAGCAGAACTGCCCTACCCGGTATTCTCAGTGGCCCAGTCTCGGCTCAAGAGCCGCATCGAGTCATATTGGATCGCACAAAAGGCGGTGTCCACCGCGCTGGAACTGCTGCCCGTCCTGAAGATCGAAGGGCAGCCCGCACTGGTGATCGGCTATGGCAATGTGGGGGCCCAGATTGCCGTGCTCCTGACGCAGCGCCGAATGCGGGTCGCCGTCCACGACTCCGACATCCTCCGCCTCATCGACGCTCATGAGAGTGGTTACGTCACCGCACAGGACCTAGGCACCCTGCCCGCCCGTCATGAGCCCCTCCTCGTCCTGGGGGCTACCGGACATACCAGCATGTCGACCCAAGAGTTCAAAGCCCTCAGAGGTCCGGTATACCTGGCAAGCGTCAGCAGCCGCGACACCGAATTCGACCTTCCCGCACTCGAATCCCTCGCTGCCCACGGCCCCACTAAGCACCCGATGAGCGGCACCTCGTCCCGCACCCATTCGCTCACCGGAGGCGTGGATGTCACCGTGCTGGCAGACGGCCGTCCCGTCAACTTCCACGAGACGGACAGCATCAGCAACCTTCACTCCGACCTCGTCTACGCGGGCATGCTGACGGGCGCCTGCACCATCGCCACCCGACCCGCCCAACCCGGGCTGGATCCTGCCTGGGCCGACACAGTGCTGGAGGAGTCCGGACTCCTCCGGGACTATTACGCGCGCTACGGCCCCACACCCGGCCCACCGGCAACTGACGTTTCCCCGTGCTCCTGAACACGTTGTTGTTACGCGGTGAGGGTTTGATCTTGCCGGTGGCGCGGGCGAGTCTCATGGGGCGTGAGGTAGCCCCCGTGGATGTCCTCGCGCAGGAAGCGTCTGTTGCAGAAGGTCTCGACGAAATCGAAGATGCCGCCGCGGGCGTTGGCCCGGTCTGGCCAGCAACGGGTGCCGATCTCTTCTTTCTTCACCCCGCCCCGCAGGGACTCCGAACTGACCCCGCGTTCCCGGGCAACCTCGGTCACCGTCCGGCCCGACGACTCCACGCGCTCGATCGCGTCTTGCTTGTACTCATCCGAGTACCACTTCGTGTACTCGCTTCCCACCTGGCACTATTTCTTCTGGAACCTCAGATCCCAGTCTCCAGGTGTCCTGGATCCGGGGAGGGGAGAGCTCCACCCAGATCGACGAACTCATGCGGGACAAGAGCCGCCTACTTGGCGTGCCAGTGGCCCAAGTTGTTCACGCCGACGCCTGCGGCTCGTTGCAGCGCGTCCGGGGAGCCGAGCAGGCCGGGCGGGAGATAGCCGGAGCGGACGCCCAGCTCCCATCCGTGCACCTGAACGGCGAGGGCGGCCAGGGCAAGAGCCCCGAGGGGCAGCAGCGTTCTGGGTACGGGATCGGGCCCCGTGCTCTCCCGGTGCTCGACGAGCCGGGCCACGAGAGCCTGCTCGAAGGCCGGCTGGTCGTCGTCGAGAAGTATGCGAAGGAGGTGCTGGTCCGGTGTCAGGGCCCCGGCTGTGTCCAGTTTCCGGGTCGCTTCGATGCGCTCGTCGGGGCCCGGTTTGCGGAGGGTGACGGTGGGCCAGTCCCTGGGCAGGCCCCCGCGTGCCTCGGCCAGGTAGACGCACAGTGCGTCCATCGCCGCGAGGTCCGCCGGCTCTGATGGCGTGTTCCGCTTGGAGTACGGCACCCCGTCGTGGATCGCGGGAGCGTAGTCGCTCCGCAGCAACAGACCGATCACCCGCTGCCACTCCCACATCATGCCGCTGACCAGGCACACCTCGAACGTGTCGATCCAGGTCCTGGCGGTGGGCGCCGTATCGACGACGCCTTCGAAATCAATCGTCTCGCTGGTGAGCTTCTTGTCGATGAGCGGGAATTCGATTTCCTGGTCACCTCCGGGGAAACAGCCGACGCTCAGCGCCCCCAGCGTGCATTCCGCCGCGGTCCGCAGCACCTCGCTGAAGTCTTCATCTAGCGGGCGATCCTCCGTAGTGCGAGCGGCGACGTGGTCGAGGAGCTCGTCACGTAGCTCCAGCATCTTCTCCGGGGCCGGATCGTTGTAGCGCATCATGTGCCACCGCCCGTGAGCTCGTGTGCCGATCCCCGCGACTGCTTCGGTGATGAGCCATCCGCTGGCCTCGTCGCGCGCCACTTCCTGCACGACTGCAGTCCTCTCATGATCCTTTGGCTGGAGGCGGCACGCTATCAGCGGCCTCGGACACTGCCAGTACGCGATCTGCCACGCCTTCTCGGCGAAGAGGCGCAGCTGCGGCACACAGCCGTCGGGGACTCGAAGTCGTACTCGTCCGTCGATGACCAGGAAGTCAGGTGGACCGAGGCAACGAAGTACGACAAGGCGCGCACGTGGGCACAGTCCCGCTGGCACACCTCGAACTACCGTCTGGACAAGGTGAAAGTCGCACCAGACGACGCCCTGACCAGCAAGACCTGCACTGGGAAGACAAGAAGAAGGCCGACGACGCACTCGCAATATGGGAACGCCACGGCAATATAGGTGCGACGGATAAATTTATCTCAACAAGCATTACCTGGATGGCCATGGAGACTGCGCCTCCGACTACTAGAGAAAGGCAGCAGTCGCACACAAGTTCAGTCACGCGCTCGGCCTTTGCCGCAAAGGCCAGGAAAAGAGATCACTGGGTATGACCGCAACGCCTACCATAAACTCTGGGGATAAGATGCGAATCAGTCGGGGAATCGTTGTGATGGCATCGGCCACCGCCGTCATGTCCGCGGCGGGTACGGCGCGTACCTCAGCCTGGCAGGCACTGAAGGCCCTGTCCGGGCCAGCCAGTCGGAGTCACTTCTCATCCCCGGCCTGTCCGGGGACGAGTACGTGGCACACGCCGCTCAACTCCTCTTCCACTGCACGGTCATCAGCAAGACCGGCCAGCAGCGCACCGATGACAACGGCGACGTGGAACAGCAATGGCTCGTCGAGGTCGAACGGTCATTCAAAGGCGACGCCGGCGGAAGAGTCGAAGTCAACACGAACGCCTTCCTGGAATCCGGCAAGGAGCTCCCGGACCCAGGAGTTCCGGCAATGAGGGTGGGCGGCCAGTACGTCTTCGCGGGCATATGGGACGACGCGGACGACCGGCTTGAGGTACACGGCGGCACGGCGGGCATCCATGCCTCAACAGCGCTGGGCATACGCCGCGTGGCCCGCGCCGGCCCGGCCCCGCGCCCGGCATCCGATTCCGACATCTGACCTCGCCGCGAAATCCGAGCCCGCATCGCACGTTCCCCCACTCGCTTCAGGACGACGGCCTCCCGTCGGGACAAGGACCGGGGCTTCCGCGCCGCCCGAAGTGGATCACCGTGCGTGGGCTGGGGACACGGACCCATCGCCCTTCAGCCTGGGCGGGTCGGCGTCAGACGTCGGCAGCTGGATACCGACCGGGGTGTCATGGTCGGGACACGGCAGCCGCGGCGGATTCGGCGTTCATATGCAAGGCACCACGCCCACTGGCACCTGGTACTCAAGCCGTTGACCAGGACATACACCGAAGTCCGGCTGGAGCACCAGGACCGGATGAAGCCTGCCTACCCGGCGCTGCGGTGGGTGCCGTCTCCGTCCGGACCGGGGGTGTCCTGTCCCAGACCGCGACGGATCGCGATCTCCACGGGTGAGTACGCGCCGTCGGCCCTCTCCAGTTCGTACGGCGTGGCCGGCATCAGCGGCGGCTGGGCCATGAAGCGCGGCCGCACCCCATGGTGCGGTTGCGCCGCGTGCACCAGGAACGGATGGCACAGGAAGACGTCGCCCGGGGACCCGGTGGCGAGGGCGAGTGGCCGGTGGTCGGACGCCGCCACCAGATCGGGCGCAAGGGTCAACCCGCTCGCCCCGTCCTCCCCGTACTTCTCCAGCACCTTCGGTACGTCGAGGTGTGAGCCGACCCGGATCCGGGTCGGGGCGTCCTCCTCACCGACCTCGCTGAACAGGAACAGCATCAGCAGCGCCCGGCCCCGGGAGCGCAGATTTGTGAAGTACCAGCTCTCGCCCTCCGGCAGATAGCTCCCCTCGATGTGCCAGCCCGCGTCGCCCGGCTCCTCCTCGTGCGGGAAGCGCAGCGGGAACGTGCCCAGCGAGTAGCGCGGCTCCCAGCGTCCCTCGCCGACGAGCAGGTCGTACGCGCGCTGCAGGTAAGGGGAGTTGGGTGCGGCGGCGAACGGTCCCTGCGCCATGCCGGCCACCCAGCGCACGGGCTGCGTCCACGTCGCTGGATCGTCCGGGTCACAGCCTGTCTCTCGCCACAGCAGCCGCGCGCAGTCCGCGGCCACGCGCGGCGCGACGGCACCCTCCAACTTCACGAAGCCGTCGCGGAGGAATCGGGATACCAAGGTCGTGTCGTCCATGCCCCCATCGTGCGGCGACACCGGTCCGGGTCACCCGACATTCTCCGCACCGCTTTTGTCGGGTGTTCACCGAACCCCTTCCTGCCCCCTCTGAGACCGGATGCAACCGCCCTGCGGTCACAGGACCACATTGCCGACGACGGACGAACACTCAGCGTCCTCGTCTTCGCCGTGGCCACCGAGAACGCCGCCACCATCCGCGAACTCGGCCGCCTCGATCACTACTCGACCGACGGCATTGGCTTTTTCGACCACTTGCGGGATCAGGCACAAACTCCGTGAGGACGATCAACGGGGTTCGGTCTTGGTGACGCAACGTCATCTGGAACCGTGGTCAAAGTGAAAAGAGGGCAGGGTTATCGGAGCTTTCCTTGTTCGTCGATGAACATGGTGGGCGTGGACAGGAACACGCCGACGTTCACCGGGCCGTAGGCGATGTTGAAGGTGTCCAGCCACTACGACCAGCCGCGGATCCCCAGAGCACTGCTGAAGCGGTAGTTGAGCTGCCGGCGCACCCACTGGCCGGGGGCGAGCCGCACTGCCGGGGGCCGTCGCGGCCTGGGCGGCAGGGCAAACATGGGCTGGACTCGGGGAAAGACCCGCAGTCGACCGTCGGCTTCCCGGAGCTGGACATCGACTTTGCCGCGGTCTTCCTGGGTGCTGAAGGGATCGAAGCCGTCACGCTCATGCATGCGGATCGCGTGTGCGGTGGTGGCGGTCTCAGCAGGCGGGAGAGCGAAGCCGATCGGCGCCGCGTTCCTGCGCGAGGCCGCCTGCCCTCCCCGGGACACTCCTTCGTCCAGGACGTCCGTATCCACTGAACGGTGATCTCCATGGCGTACTCCCGCCGGGTCGTCGAGGGACTCAATCTATGTCCCCTCAAGATCACCGGACCTGTCCGGCGGCTACTGGCTCTGCCGGTGGGCGGGTGGCGGTGAGGAGGGCGCGCTCGCGGAGAGTCGGGAGTTCGGCGCGGCCGGACATCTGGCGCTCGATCATCTTGATGTGGTTGCCCCGGCCTTCCACCGGACCGGAGTTCAGCAGGTGATCAGGACGCGGACGACCGCGTTCCAGTCCTTCTCCAGGCCGGTGGTGAACGTGTGGATTCCGGGCCGACGTCAGCCCTGGTCGGCCTTGAGGCGTGGCAGCGGGCGGTGGCGTGACGTCCGCTGTCGACCTGAGTCTCGGCCGCCAGTGGCACGCCCAGCAGCCGCACACCGTCGGCGTTGGGCAGGGCCGACTGCTGCTGCGGGTGGTGACGTTCTCGCCAAGCCCGCCGGGCACCGCGTGGAAACCCGCTCCGCCATCCCCTCACACACGGCACAGCACGCGCGTTCCATCGCGGGTCAGTGGCCGTGCCGGGCGACCGCGCGCAGGAATGCGATGGTCTCCTCCTCGCCGCTGGTGGCTTCGCCCGGGGACGTCCCGTACCGGCGGTTGGCGGAGAGCTTCACGATGGTGGTCCGGCTGACCGGATCGACGTAGATGAACTGGTTGTAGACGCCGACCGCGTTGAACTCTCCACGGTCTCCCGCCAAGATCCACCACTGGTAGCCGTAGCCGACATCGACTTGCTGGCTGCCGACAAGAGGGCGGCCGGGTCGAAGATGCGGTGCGGTCGCGGTGACCGAGTGGCGCACCCACTGCGCAGGCACGATCTGCCGGCCCTGCCACATACCCTCGTTGCGGTACAGCTCTCCGAGCCTGGCGAAGTCGCGGGTGGTCAGGTTGAGCCCTCCGAAGGCGAGTTCCCTCCCGGCAGGGTCCAGTAGCCAGTAGCCCGCCGACGTCATGCCGAGCGGCTCGCACAGCTTCTCGTGCATGTAGTCGGCGACCGTGCGGTTGGTGGACCAGGCCACCAGGGCGCCGAGTATCTGCGTCTCACCGGAGTTGTAGCGGCAGACGGTGCCGGGCCCGCTCTCGCACACCATGTGGGCGACGAAGTCGTCGAGCGTGCCGCCGATGCCCGAGGTCGCGGCGGTGAGCTGGAAGATGTCGGAGGCCGGGTCGTTGTAGTCCTCGTTCCACCGGGCGCCGGAGGACATCTGGAGCACGTCCCTGATGGACACACCGTCGTACGCGGAACCGGCCCGCACCGGCACGTAGGAGCTGATGGGCTCGTCGATGCTCGCGATGTGCCCTTCGGCGACCGCTATACCGACGAGCGCGGAGACGAAGCTCTTGGAGACCGACATGGACAGCCACCGCACGTCCGGGCCACCGGTCAGGAAGTAACTCTCGCGCCTGATGGCCCCGTCGACGAGCACGAGCAGCGCCGACGTGTCGGTGCCGGCCAGGAACTCGTCGGTCGGCCGTGAGGTGCCGTCGAAATCGTAGGTCTCCGGCAGGGGGGTCGTCTCACCGCGTGGCCAGACGTGAGGGTGTGTGGAGGGGGCCATCTCGCGGGTGTCGAGGAGGTCCTTCATCCGGCAGAAGTGCTCGTGCTGCGGCGCGCCGGTGAAGAGGCCGAGGTCGGCCAAGGTCATGCGCTTCTGAACAGTCATTGTCGTCCTTCGGGTGGAGCGAGGGATTCGGAAGGAGGAAGAGGAGTGGGCGGGGCCGACAGCACTGCTGGGGTGGGCTCGCCCTGGGGCCGGAGGGCCGGCTGCGATACCCAGAAATTAGCAGTACCATTCGGTTAGGACAACCGAGTGGTACTGTTACTTTTCCAATGACTACAGAGCAGGGGAAGGCAGCGATGAGTACGCCCCACGTAGACGGGCGCACCCTCCGGTTCCAGCACCGGCGGCCGGAGTTGCTGGCCGCGGCGACCGAGTACGTCCTTGAACACGGCGTCAGCGGCCTGTCCCTGCGTCCCGTGGCGCAGGCGCTCGGCGTCACCCACGCGACACTGCTACGACACTTCTCCTCGAAGGACGCACTGCTCCTGGCCGTCGCGGAGAAGGTCCGCACGGATCTGGCCGCATGGCTGATGTCGGACGTGGAACTCCGTGAGGCGCACTCGACGGCCGAACTCGTCAGGGCGGTATGGCGCCGGCTGTGCGAACCGCAGGAGCAGCGGCAGTTCCTCCTTCTCTTCGAATTCGTCGGCCATCACGGGGAGAAGTCCGGGGAGGACGAGGAACTCTCCCGGGCGATCGTCCACAACTGGATTGAGATCATCGCCAACAGGCTTGCTGCGGACGGCTGGCCGCCCGAGGACGCCTCCGCCTTGTCCACCCTTGTCCTCGCGCAGGTCCGGGGCCTGCAGCTCGATCTCCTCGTCTCCGGAGACCGCGCACGAGCGGACCGCGCCATCGACTTCGCCGTACGCCTCCTGGACCGCTCCACCCGGGTCGGCAGTACGGCAACGCCCTCACCAAGACCGGCATCGAATGGACGGCATGAGCTCCCCGGATGAGGGACACGAGGCGCGGCTCGCGGCACCTGAGGTCGATGTCGAGCCCGACGGGCGCCTGACCGTTCCCGCGGAACACGTCACCGCGCTCCTGCGGTCCATCGCCCGCTCCTGGCAGGCCGGCGCCCACGACGGCACTCCCGTACTGGCCACGGAAAACGGACCGGGAATCAGCCTCGAACCCGTGACCGTCCGCTCCCTCGCCGACGTCCTCGACAACATCGCCAACCAACTCGACGTCCAATACATCCACATCACCACCCACACCTCACGCACCTCACTCGCCGAATAGCAACACCCACAGAACAACCAACTGGCGCGCGTCGCAGCCGACCGACGACGAGGCGGACGTATGGTCCGGCACACGGCTGAGTCCACACACGAGTGGGGATACCCGACAGCCCGCTGTGGACCACCGCACCCTGTCCCCGCCCTGCGGTGTAGCGCAGGGCGGGGACAGGGTTTCCCGGGGCCTGTCACGTGCGCAGTTGCTGCCACCACCACGCGATCGAGGGGCAGGGCAGGGGTTCGGTGCTGGGGTCGCTGGGGCGGTCGGTGAGTGTCAGCGGGATGGGGGCGGGGTTCGGCGGGGGCAGCTGGGTGCGCGGGGTCACGGCGGTGTAGCGGGGGGAATTCGAGCCCCAGTCGAGGTTGGAGCGGATGGCGTAGGCGAGATCCCCGACGTAGGCCCTCCCTGGGGCGCTCAGCTTGGGCTGTTCCTGCTCGCGCAGGCTCAGGAACAGTGTCGTCAGGCGGTCTCGCAGGGCCACGGCCTGCTGGACGGCCTGCTCGGGCGGGCAGTTGTTCAGTTGGGCGAGCAGCATCACGATATTGAGCTTGGTTCCGTCGATGAACAGTTCGCGGTTGTAGGAGAGCAGGTCATTGTCGAGGGCCATCAACAGGAAGGACGATTCCTGGAGTGCGCGCATGGCGGGAGAGTGGAATTCGGCGCCGGGGATCTCCTCGCCGGTGGTGATTTCCGACCAGCACATGCTGGCGGCGCCGCCGGCGTTCAGCATCCGCTGGTGGAGAAACTCGTCCAGGCCGGCGAGGGCGGGGCTGGCCATGCCCCACAGGATGGCGTGGAACCATTTGCGGTGGGCCTCGACGAACCGGTAGTGCTGGGTCGGGGTGGCGACGGCTTGCACCGAGGCCATGAGTGACTGCAGCGCGGCGACCGGGCCGGTCTGATCTGCCGAGGGTTCGGTGGCCGGGGACTCCATGACGCGGAGCAGGTGGCTGGTGAGGACGATCGTCGAAGCGAGCTTGTCGGGGGTGGTGGCGGTTTCCATGCGGACGTCGTCGACGTAGAAGATCCAGTGCAGCCATCGGGCGGTGAGTGCGACGCGGTCGGTGATGCCTTCGGGATAGATGCGGGTCATCGCTTCTGCGTAGTTTCGTGCGATGACCCAGGCCCGGTCGATGTCACTGGTGTAGAGGCGGTAGCGGTCGAGCCAGACCTGGGCGTCGCGGTCGATGGTGGCGTGCTCGGGGTGGATGGCCGCGTCGATGGGGCAGTACAGCGGCGGCAGATGAAGCAGTCGCGGGGCGGTCGTGTCCGGAATCATGTGCATGGCACTCTCCGTCGTGGTGTGGAGTGATGAGGGTGGCGTTCCTGCGGGCCCGTATGACGCCCCGGTATGGGGTTGCCGGTGGTGAGACTCAGGACAGGCCGCCGGGGTCGGCGCAGCACCTTCGACGGCGGCCGCAGCAGTCCGGCCCGCCCGATGCGACGGTCGGGTGGTACGGGCGTGCGCGAGGGCCGGCCGGGTGCGAGGTCGCCGAGTGGGATCTCGGGTTCAGCCCGAGCGGGTGGGCGATGTTCCGGGCTGTCGTGTCCTGATGGCCCCTTTGTCAGGATGCGCGGGTGGCTGTGGAGGCGGCGAGGCGGCTCAGTGCTGTGGTGGCCGGGGTCCGCAGGGCGCTTTCCTCCAGGGCCCGTTGGGCGATGTGGACCCGGTCGGTGATCATCCGTTCGACGGCTGCCGGTGCCCCGGTGGCGGTCAGTACCGCTCGCAGCGTGTCGGCCGCGGCCTGGTCGAGGGCGGGATCACCGAGCAGGCTGTTCAGGGTCTGCTGCTGGGCGGGCGTCGCCGTGCCGAGGGCCGTGGCGGTCAGAACGGTGTGCTTGCCCTCGCGCAGATCCTCCAGGTTGGACTTGCCGGTCCGGGCAGGGTCGCCGAAGACGCCGAGGAGGTCGTCGCGGAGCTGGAACGCCTCACCGAGCGGGATCGCGTACAAGGACAGGGACTGTAATCGGGCGGGGTCGGCGCCGGCCAGGGTGGCGCCCAGTTGCAGGGGACGCTCGACGGTGTACTTCGCTGTCTTGTAGCGGATGATGCGCCAGGCCGTGTCCGCGTCGGCCGTCGGGATCCCTGTCGCGGTCAGGTCCAGGTACTGGCCGGTCAGGGTCTCGGTGCGGAGCGCGTTCAGCAGCTTCCGTGTCCGGTCCAGCCGGGTGGCGGGGACGTCGTGGGTGCGGAGGAGTTCATAGGACCAGCCGAGGGCGAGGTCTCCCAGCAGGATGGCGGTGTTCACTCCCAGGGCGTCGGCGTCCGGGCGGTTTTGGTGGTGGGCTGCCAGGGCGCGGTGGGCGGTGGGCCGGCCTCGGCGGGTGTCGGAGTTGTCCATGATGTCGTCGTGGACGAGGGCGAAGGCGTGGAACAGTTCCAGGGAGGCCGCTGTCCGCCAGACGACGGGGGGCGGTGGCTGGTCGGTGATCGCCGCCCAGCCGGTGACGCACAGGAGGGGGCGGATACGTTTGCCGCCGGCGGCGAGCATGGTTCGGAGCGTTCCGGTGAACAGGGCGAGTTCCGGCAGCAGGTCGGGGGCTGCTTGTTCCTGTTCGTCGAGGAAGGCGTACAGCACGGCGTCGACGGCCGCACGGATGCCGTCCGGGTCCAGGGGGGCGGAGGGTGGCGCGGTCAGGGCGGTCACGGGGTGCCGTCCGGGGTGCCGGCGGGGTCGGTGATGTGCAGGGCTTCTTCGAGGAGTGCCTCGACTATCTGCGATTCGGGCACCGTTCTGATGACTCGGCCGTGGATGAATATCTGGCCTTTGCCATTACCGCAGGAGACACCGATGTCGGCTTCGCGGGCCTCGCCGGGGCCGTTGACGACGCAGCCCATGACCGCGACGCGCAGGGGGTGGGGGAATCCGTCGAAGGCGGCCTGGACCTTGGCGGTGAGCCGGTAGACGTCGACCTGGGCCCGGCCGCAGGAGGGGCAGGAGACGATTTCCAGCTGTCGGGGGCGCAGGCCGAGGGCCTGCAGGATCTGGATGCCGGCGGTGACCTCCTCCACGGGCGGCGCGGTCAGGGAGACGCGGATGGTGTCGCCGATGCCCTTGTTCAGCAGGATCGCGAAGGCGGTGGCGGATTTGATGGTGCCCTGCGGCGGCGGCCCGGCCTCCGTCACTCCCAGATGGAGGGGGTAGTCGCACTGGGCCGCGAGCAGCTGGTAGGCGGCGATCGTCGTCAAGGGGTCGTGGTGCTTCACACTGATCTTGATGTCGGTGAAGCCGTGCTCCTCGAACAGCGTGCACTCCCACAGCGCCGACTGTGCCAGGGCTTCCGGGGTGGCCGCTCCGTGCTTCGTCAGCAACCGTTGGTCGAGGGATCCGGCATTGACGCCGATCCGGATCGGAATCGCCGCGGCCGAGGCGGACGCGGCGATCTCGCGAACCTTGTCGTCGAACTTCCTGATGTTGCCGGGGTTCACGCGCACCGCCGCGCAGCCGGCGTCGATCGCCTGGAAGACGTACTTGGGCTGGAAATGGATGTCGGCGATGACGGGGAGCTTCGACTTCGCGACGATCCGCGGCAGGGCGTCGGCGTCGTCCTGGGAGGGCACGGCCACACGGACGATGTCGCATCCGGCGGCGGTGAGTTCGGCGATCTGCCGCAGAGTGGCGTCGACATCGGCGGTGGGAGTGGTGGTCATGGACTGGACGGTGACCGGTGCGCCATCGCCGACGAGGACATCACCGACCCGCACCTGACGGGTCCGGCGGCGGCGCGGGGGGTCGGGTGCGGCCTGGGGAACGGTGAGCTGGGGCAGGTCGACGGCGGTCATGCCGTACTCCCGTCGGAGAAGCGGTCGGGTCGGGCGGGGTTCGTCGGCCCGGGCACGCAGGACCGCGCAGGCGATCCGTGAGGCGGACAGCTCGGACCGGGGCGGATCGAGAGCACGCGACGTGGCGGAACCGTCCGCTGCCGCCGGCAACGGCCAGGCAGCGGGGAGGAGAGCACGACAGTGGCCACACGACACCAGACTCCCTCTCGGCAACGATCCTGCGGTCAGCCGTTCCAGCCCCGGCACATTCGTCCATCTCGTCGCAGGATCGCTCAGCCCCACTCCCCCGGGAAGAGAGTGAGAAGCCGCCTTTGACGCAAGCACTTGCCTGACGCATACGCCCCGGCGCGCGGATCCCGCCCCGCTCACCCGCCGTGAATCGTCCGTCCGCCCGCGCAAGGCTCCATAACCGCCCCCGGATCGCTGCCCACAACCCGGCCCGGGGGCCGCCCACGGCCTGGTGAGGTCCCATGGACCCAGGTGATCCGGGACGTCGGCTACGCGTCGCGCACGGAGCCTGTTCCGGCGGACGATCGTGTACGACACCGGGCGTGCTCCCGCACGCCCCGTCCGCGGGGTTGCCACGGCCCCCGGACTGGCGTGCACTCGAAGAGGCCGACGAACACCCTTTTCAGAGTCGCCGTGTACGGCGGATCCGAGCAGAAGGAGCAGCCTCCCATGAGCAAGTCCTGGCCGCGTCACGGCATCATCAAATTCGCCGGCACCGTCATGGACGGCGCCAGGGACGGCGCCTACGGCCTCCTCGACTGCTTCGCGCGAGTGGACGGAAAGGCCAGGGAGACGGTCGTCGCCCTCTTGGGGGAAGAAGAGGCCAAGGACACCGCCGTCACCCGTGAGAGCGCCCGGCACGCGCAGGCCCAAGCCGAGGAGCTTGCCCGGGTGTACGCGGAGCTGGTCGCGCTGCACAAGAAGATCGACCGCCTGGCCGGGACCCCGCAGCCCGCACAGAAGCCGTCGGCTGATCCGGCCGACAGCCGGTCCCCGGTGGCACATGGATGACCGCATCGGCCGAGACGGGCGGGGCACGGACGTAGAACACTTCCTCGTCCGAACGGACGGCGGACGGTTGTTCGACACACTCACGCGGCGGCCGGTCACCCTGGAAGGGCTGGCAGGCGATGTGCGGTGCGGGCGTCGTTTCCGGGTCAGGGAAAGCGAGAGCGGAGTCGAGTGCACCTTCCAGGTCCTCGCCGAGGTGCTCCTCACCGCTTTCGCCCCGGCCGTGCCCGGGGCGGCTCGGGCAGCCGACCGGTCGTCGGGCACGGTGCAACCTCCGTTCGACGTGGTCGGCAACGGCTCCTCTCCCGGGTGGAACGTGTAGCCGCGAGACGGCGGACGGGCGTCCCGCGCGCCGCCGGGGCCGGTTGCTGCGAACCGTCCGCGACGAACGGTGGTTCCCTGGTGCCGGCGTGCGTGGCTGTCTTGGGAGGCTGTGTGTCAACTCGCGCCCGGTATGTAGCCGGTGTGCTGGGCCGTCTGCTCGTGGAGGAAGCGCGCCGGTCCAGACGCGGAGGCGGTGCGGATACCGGCGAGAAGGCGCGGGAACACGCCCGGACGGTGCGTGAGGCGTTGCAGTCATTGGGGCCGTTCTACATCAAGGCCGGGCAGATGCTCTCCACCCGCCCCGATTTCGTGCCCCCGGCGATGATTGAGGAGTTCGGCCGCCTCCACGACCAGGTCACTCCGGCGCCGTTCGAGGTGTTCGAGCCGGTCCTGGCCCAGGACTTCGGGGCCCGGTGGCCGCGGCTGTTCCGCGAGATCGATACCGATACGCCGCTGGGGGCGGCGTCGCTGGCCCAGGTCTACCGCGCCGTACTGGCCGACGGCACACCGGCCGCGGTGAAGATCCAGCGCCCCGGCGTCGAGCAGGTCATGGCCCAGGACATGGCCGTCCTGCGCCGGACCGCCCGTCTGATCGCCAGGGCCGCGCCCCGGTTCACCGCCGTGATCGACCTGCCGGCCATGCTCGGGGTGCTCTTCGACGCCATGGAGGGCGAGTGCGACTTCCGCAAGGAGGCCGCCCACATGCGCACAGCCGGCCGCCTGACCGAAGACTTCAAGCACCTGACCGTCCCCCTCGTCCTGCTGGATCCCACCCGGCGGGTCCTGGTGCAGGCTCTCGCCCCCGGCACATCGGTCCACGCCGCCGACCCCCGGGAGTTCACGGCCGACGAGCGCACCGGTATCGGACGCGACCTGATGGCGTTCATGTTCCGGGGGTTCTTCCTCGACCGTTACTTCCACGCCGATCCCCACCCGGGGAACATCTTCGTCGCCCCCGGGCACCCGGCCCATCTGATCGACTGGGGCATGGTCGGCCGCGTGGAGGCCAACGTCAGCAGAAGCCTCGTCCTGGCCCTGCTCAACGTGGCCGCCAACGACGGCACCGGCCTGGCGAAAACCTGGACCGAGATGGGGCACCCCACGCCCTGGGCCGACCTGGCGGGATTCCGCACCGACATGGCCGCCCTTGTCCCGAAGGTCACCTCCGCCTCACTGGAGGAACTCAACTTCGGCGTCACCCTCACCGCCGTCCTCACCCACGCCACCCGGCGCGGTATCCAGTCCAGCCCCGTCATCGCCCTCCTCGGAAAATCCTTCGCCAACCTCGAAGGATCCGTCCGCTACCTGTGCCCCGAACTGTCCATCACGGACGTCTTCGAGGAGAACCTGCGCACCATCATGTTCGGCCTCGCCCAGGAGACCCTCTCCGAACAGCAAGCCGCCCGTATCGCGCTCGAACTCATGATCGCCGCTCCCGGAAGCCTTCAGCAGGGACGCGAGATCCTCCGCAACCTCGCGGACCGCTCCCCCACCACCCCGCCGACTGCGGCAAACGGAGCCGTAGCCGGCCGCGGTCGGCCCTCGACCCACACGCACCACACACGCGCGGCCCTCATCCTGGCCGCCGCCATCATCTGGAGCAGCCGCAGAAGGTAACCGCGAATCGTCGCCGGATACCTCACAACAGCGCTTCCCCACCGCCCGTCCGGTACAGAACTCCGCAGATCAACAGGGGTGTGACCCGGCTTCCCGCAACCGCACCCACCCCGGCGCCGCCGTCGCTCTGCGGCCCGCCCCGCCCGGAGGCGCACGCCTCAGCGGTTCGGACGGTCGAGTCGCCGGGCGGCCTGGAGGGGATCGGGGCGGGCGGCGCACCGTCTGCTCATCGTGTCGGCGCCCGGGGGTGCAGGTGTTGGTGCGCGGCGCGTTCCTGATCCCTGGCGCGGTGCAAGTGCCACAGGGTCACCGCGGGAAGCAGACCGCCGAGCCGGGCAGCCGCCCTCAGGTCCTCCACCGCCGCGGCCAGAAGGGTCCTGGCGGCGTTCCCGGACTCGCCGGTCCGAGCGGGAACATCGGCGGCAGCCGCTTCGAGGAGATCGGCCAGCTCGGCGATACCCGGATCCTCCGGCACCTGTCTGCCCCATCCCGCGGCCGCGTCAGCGAGCTGAGCAATACGACGGCCACGCCTGGCCGCCAAGCGTAATGAAACATCCCCGTTGATCACAGAGACATCGTCCCCCACCATCCGAACACGAGAACACAAAACCGCCGGCAGGCAGCGGCCCGATCGAGAGTGGGCCATTGGACCTCAGCGGTCGGTCCCTCCCGCCCAGGGCTTGGGCGGTGCCCGAGTACCGCCCATGCACCCCGGCCGAGGACGTGCCGTCCGGCGGGAACCCGGTGCCGTCCACCACCCGCCTGCGGCCGCACCACCGCCACCGCCCGGCGGGCCAACCTCGTGCGAACCGTGTCCACCGGCCACGCCACGACGCGATCCCATCCATCCCTATATCGACAGGAAACCACCAGAACGACCACTTACCCAGAGATGTAACAAAGCCCTATGAGGCCCTGTCCGGCCAATCCTGCAAGCCGTGCTCGCACAACGCGGCTGCAGCACGCTTGGCTGCGCGGCTCCTCATCACGCGAAACCGCCTCCGAGCTGCGGAAAGCTCCCGTCGGGAAGCTCCGTCGGACGGGACGCTCCGCGCTCCATTACCGGACGGACGCGCGCGACTCCCGATGCGCACCGCGGACTGACGCCGGGACCGATGCGGCCCGAGGAGCGAGGCCGCCCCCCAGGACGCGGACCTGCGCCGGGACCAGGCCGTTCGCACGGCGCCGCAGACCTGCGCGCGGCGTCCGCAGTAGCGCGTGCACCGAAGTACAGTGCGCTTCGCATATCTCGTACGCACGTGTGAGTCATGACAATGGTGACTATTGGCGCCTACTGTCGTTGTGACAACTTCTCTCTCGCCAGGAAAGAACTGAGCGAGGGGAACGTGCGTGAATCCGGAGTACGCCGCGTACTGCCAGGCGGACCGCCACTTCTACGACGCACCGCACCGCTCGGTCTCCCGGCCGGAAGAGGACCGCACGTTCTATGTACCGGTCCGTGGCGACGCTCCCGAGGGGTGGAGCCGCTCGCGGCGCGGGGACTGGCTCTCCTACGCCCCCTCGGACATCCGGCTGCCCGCACAGGGCTGGAAGATCCATGTGTCCGCCGCCATGGACAACGCCGAATCGGTGCTGCGCAGGGTCGTCGAGCACTGTCTGGCGCGGCGGCTGCCTTTCAAGTGCGTACCGACGCCCAGGCTGTTGCACCTGCGCAACGCCAAGTACGCCGACCGGGCGGGCAGCGGCAAGTTCATCACCGTGTATCCGCCCACGCCGGAACGGTTTCCGGAGGTGTGCGCCGCGCTGACGGAACTCCTGGCCGGGGAGCACGGCCCGTACATCCTCAGTGATCTGCGGTGCGGAGACGGACCCGTGCACACGCGGTACGGGGCGTTCGCCGCCCGATTCTGCCCCGGACCCGACGGGCGGCCGGTCCCCGCCGTCGCGGACCCGCAGGGCCGTCTCGTCCCCGACGAACGGGGGCCGTCCTTCCGCGTCCCCGGCTGGGTGACACCGCCCGACTTCCTGCACCCCTACCTCGAAGCACGGGCTTCGGTCGGTCTCACGGGGCTGCCGTACACCGTGGAGAAGGCCCTCCATTTCTCCAACGGCGGCGGCGTCTACCTCGGTCGGGACACCCGCAGCGGTGAGCAGGTCGTTCTCAAGGAGGCCCGCCCGTACGCCGGGCTGGCGGCCGACGGAGCCGACGCCGTCACCCGGCTCATACGCGAACGGACCGCGCTGGAACAACTGGCGGGCCTGGACTGCGTACCGGCTGTCCGGGACGTGTTCGAGGTCGGCGACCACCACTTCCTGGTGCTCCAGTACGTTCCCGGCTCCCCGCTCAACACGGTCTTCGCCCACCGCTTCCCGCTGTCCCGGCGGAATCCCACAGGCGAGCAGCTCGCAGAGCACGTCGCGTGGGCGGAACGGGTGTACGACCAGGTGGAGCGTGCCGTCGAGGCGGTGCACGCACGTGGCATCGTCATCAGCGACCTGCACATGAGCAACGTCATGGTCGACGAGGAGACTTCCCGCATCGTGCTCCTGGACTTCGAGGCCGCGTCCCGGACCGAGGAACGGGCCCGCCAGATCGTCGCCAACCCGGCCTTCGTCGCCCCCACCGACCGGCGCGGCACCGACATCGACCGCTACGCGCTGGCATGCCTGCGGCTCGCACTCCACCTGCCGCTCACCACGCTCTTCGCCCTCGACCGCACCAAGGCCGTCGGCCTCGCCCGGAACGCGGCCCGCGTCTTCCCTGTCAGCGAGCAACTGCTGCGCCCTGCGGTGGAGGAGATCCTGCGCACCACGGGCGATCCGGCGGGGCCCGCGGAACCGGACCGGCGCCCGCCCGCGCCCGGGGACTGGCCGCGCAGCCGCGACTCGATGGCCCGCGCCATCGCGGCCTCCTGCACACCGGAGCGCGAGGACCGGTGTTTCCCCGGCGACATCGCGCAGTTCGCCACGGCGGCGGGCGGCCAGTCGTTCGGCTACGGGGCCGCCGGAGTGCTCTACGCGCTGCACGAGACGGGCGCCCGGCAGTGCGAGCCCGCCGTCGACTGGCTGCTGCGCCGGGTCAAGGACCCGGCCTCCGGCACCCCGCTCGGCTTCTACGACGGACTCACCGGCATCGCCTGGACCCTGAACCGGATCGGCCATCCGGCGGAAGCCGCCGACCTGGTCCGGGTCGTTCTCGAACAGCCCCTGGAGGGACTGCCGGCCGGCCTGCACAGCGGTTACGCCGGTATCGCGCTCGCCCTCGGCGACATGGCCCGTACCGCCGCCGTCGACGGCCCGGCCCTCGCCGCCGCGGCGGACCGCTGCACCGCCCTTGCCGTCCGCGCGCTCGTGGAGGACCCCCCGTCACCCCGCACCGGCCTCATGCACGGCGCGACCGGCATCGCCCTGCTGCTCATCCACCGGTACGGGACGACCGGCGACACCGCCCTGCTCGACCTGGCCGCCGCCGCGCTGCGTCGTGATCTCGAACGGTGCCGGGCGGGCGACGGCGGCGGACTGCTCGTCGTGGAGGGGAAACGGCTGATGCCGTACCTCGCCTCGGGCAGCATCGGCATCGCGGCCGTCATCGACGCCTACCTCGCCCACCGCCCCGACCCCGCACTGGAGACCGCGGGCCGCGACCTGCTCCCGGCCGCGCTGTCCACCTTCTACATCCAGCCCGGACTCCTGCGCGGATCGGCCGGACTGCTCGCCCACCTGGCGGCCACGCCACTCCTGGAAGCTCCGGACCGTGCGCGGGCGATCCGCCTTCACACCGACCTGCTGGAAAGCCACGCCATGTCGTACGAGGGTGAACTCGCCTTTCCCGGCGAGCAGTTGATGCGCCTGTCGATGGACCTGGCCACCGGAACCGCCGGGTGCCTGCTCGCTCTGGGCGGCGCACTCGGGCAACCGGCCACGCTTCCCTTCCTGCCGCTCGCGCGGCACACCTCGCCGCGTTAGCGGCCCCAAGGACCGGCCCCATCAGGGGTCGTCGCAGTACACGCCGACACAACAGTCCCGAGAAAGGACATCATCATGGCACTTCTCGACCTTCAGGCGATGGAGACCCCGGCCGACGAGGCCTTCGGCGAGCTCGCCACGGGCAGCCAGGTCTCACTGCTGATCTGCGAGCACAGCTCGCTCAGCGTGACCCTCTGCACCCCGTAGTGCCAGGCCGTCCGGTCCGCCGGTGATCCCACCGGCGGACCGGGCGGCTGCGGGTGCCGGGCGGTCCAGGCCCCACGACGCGGAGCCCGCGCCGCCGGAACCTGCGACAGACGGGCCCGATGACGCTGAGCCCGAAGCCGACGTCGTACCGCCCGAAGCCGGAAAGGGACCCACGTGCGGCCGAACCCACCCGCCGAGGCGGTTCTTGCCCCCGTCCCCGACCGGCCCCGAACCGCTCCCCGGGAACAGGCCGCTCATCCGCCGCCGCCCCCCGGAGCCCGCCCCACCGAACTCGCCCGGCTGCGCCCGGCCGCTCTCGTGTGCCTGCTCCTGTGCTCCACCGGCGGGGCGCTCGCCGCCCTCGCCCTCCCCGCCGCGCTCGGCCACACCGTGGACCGGCTCATCGTCGGCGGCCCCGTGCCCTGGTCCGGACTGCTGCTGTGCGGAGTGCTGACCCTCGCCGAGACCGTGTGCGATGCGGGTGCCGCGGTGGTCGGGGCGAGCACCACGGCCCGGCTGACCGCGGCGCTGCGCACCCGGACCGTGGCCCGCGTGCTGGCCGCCGAACCCCGCCGGGCGCTGGATGTGCCCACTGGGGACCTCACGGCCCGGATCACCACCCAGGCAGCCGACGCCGCTGCCGCGCCCGCTACCGCGGCCGGGTCCGTCGCGGGCGCCCTGCTCCCGGTCGGCGCGGTCGTCGGACTCCTGCTCATCGACCCGTGGACGGCTGCCGCCCTGCTTCTCGGCGCCCCCCTGCTCATCGCGCTGCTGCGCACCTTCACCCGTAGCACCGCCGACGCGAACGCCGACTATCAGCGCGCGCAGGCGCTCATCGCCGACCGTCTCACCGAGGCGCTCGACGGCGCCGAAACCATCCGCGCGGCCCGCACCGGGGCACGAGAGTACCGGCGCGTCCTCGAACCACTCGGGGCACTCGCGGACCACGGACGCCGCACCTGGACCGTGTACGGGAAGGCGTCCGGCCAGAGCGCCCTGCTACTGCCCCTGCTCATGCTGCTGGTACTGGCGGTCGGCGGGCTGCGGCTCGACGCGGGCGCGATCGGCGTCGGCGACCTGGTCGCCGCCGCCCGCTACGCGGGTTTGGTCGTCGGTATCGGTTCGCTGACGGGTGCGCTCAGCTCTCTCGCGCGCAGCCGGGCGGCCGCCGACCGCCTCGATCCTCTACTGGCCCTGCCGCCGGTGCCGCACCGCTCACTGAGGCCGGTGGACGGCGCCCCGGGAAGGCTGGAACTGCGCGACGTGGGTGTCGGACACGAGGGGCGGCAGCTGCTGAGAGGGGTCGGCCTCGTCGTCCCCGGCGGCACCTCCCTGGCCGTCGTCGGCCGCTCGGGCTCGGGGAAGTCGGTGCTCGCCGCGGTGGCGGGACGGTTGATGGACCCGGACACCGGCACCGTACTGCTGGACGGCGTCCCCATGGACGGCATGGAGCCGGACCGCCTGCGCCGTGAGGTCACCTACGCCTTCGCCCGGCCCGCCCTGCCCGGCCGCACCGTCGGGGAGACGATCGCCTTCGGGGCCCGTACCGCCTCGCACGAGGAGGTACGCTCCGCCGCGCGCGAGGCCCGCGCCGACGACTTCGTGGCGCTGCTCCCGCAGGGGTACGGCACCCCCCTCACGGATGCCCCGCTGTCCGGCGGGGAACGCCAACGCCTGGGCCTGGCCCGCGCCTTCGCGCATCCGGGCCGTCTCATGATCCTGGACGACGCGCTGTCCAGCCTCGACACCGTGACCGAGCATCATGTGCAACGCGCGCTCGCCGGGCGGGCCGGCAGCAGTACCCGTGTCGTCGTCGCCCACCGGCTCTCCTCGGCCGCGCGGGCGGACCGGGTCGCGTGGCTGGAGGACGGCCGGATCCGGGCGACGGGCCCGCACCATGTGCTCTGGGCCGACCCGGACTACCGGGCCTTGTTCCGTACTGATCCGCCCGGCTCCTCCGGACTGCCGGAACCGGAGGAGCCGTCGTCCCCCGCCGCCGCCCGGTCCGGCCCTGCGAACAGGGCGGCGGACCGATGACGGCGTCCCGGCCGGCCCGTGCCGCGCGGCGGGCGGGCCACGGGGCCCTGACCAGAGTGGCGGGCGACGCGCGGCCCTTCCTGAAGGCCCGCACCGGCGTCCTGCTCAGGCTGTCCGGCTGGTCCCTGCTGGAGTTCGTCCAGACCTTCCTCAGCGGGTTCGGTGTCGCCAAGGCGCTCGACCAGGGATTCCTGGCCGGACACCCCTCGACGGGGCTGCTCTGGCTGGGCGTCGCGGCCGCGGCCACACTGCCGGCCCAGTTCGCCACCCGCCAGGTGTTCGGACGCCTCGCGGATCTGGTGGAGCCCCTGCGCGACGGCCTCGTGCGGCGCGCGGTGTCCCGGGCCCTGTCCGGCGCGCTCGCGCAGCCTCTCGGCGTCACCACCGGTTCGCTCTCCCAGGTCACCCACCAGAGCGAGATCGCCCGGGACGGCTGGGCCGGACTCGTCCTGACCCTGCGGTCGTTCGTGTTCACGGCGGCGGGGGCCGTTCTCGGCCTGCTTGCGCTGGAGCCCGGACTCCTGCTCCTCGTACTGCCCCCGGTGCTGCTGGGTGGCGCCCTGTTCGCCGCGACCCTGCGTCCGATGGCCGCACGCCAGCGTGACTACCTCGCCGCGGACGAGGCGTACGCCGCGCACACGGGGGAACTGTCCGCCGCGCTGCGTGACATCGCCGCTGCGGGAGGGGGCGAGCGGATGGTGGCGGAGTCCCGGACCCTGGCCGGGGCGCAGGCCCGCGCGGCCGTTTCACTGGCCCGCTGGTCCGCGGTCCGGGTGCTGGCGCTCGCCCTGTGCGGCCGATTCCCGCCGCTCCTGCTGCTGCTCGGCTCCCCCTGGCTGCTGCGCGACGGGCTCACGCCCGGCGCGCTGGTCGGCGCGCTGACCTATCTCACCCAGGCCCTGGCACCGGCGGTCCAGGCGCTCATGACGATGCTCGCCACCGTCGGCGGCCGGCTCGTCGTGGTGCTGGACCGGTTCACGGACGCGCCCCCGCCGCCGGAACCGGACCGCGAGGCCGCACGCCCGGCACCGGTGAACTCCTCGGCTCAGCGCCGCCAACCTGCGGACCACGCCCGCGCGGACACCCCGGACGCCCCGGGTCCCGCCCGTCCGGACGCCCGGGGTCCCAACTGCCCGGACCGGTACGGGCGCCCGCGTCCCCCGGTCGCCGAGCTGCGCGAGGTCACCTTCGCCTACGGTCCCGCCGCCCAACCTGTCCTGGACCGGCTCTCGTTGCGCGTCGGCCGGGGAGAGCACCTGGCGGTGATCGGGCCGAGCGGCAGCGGCAAGTCGACGCTCGCCGCCGTACTCGCCGGCGTGGAGCGCCCCACCCGCGGCGCGGTCCGGTGGCACGGCCGACCGGTGCACCGGGGCGACGCATCCTCCGTACGCGTCCTGCTGCCCCAGCGGGCATACGTGTTCACCGGATCACTGCGGGAGAACCTCTGCTACCTCCGCCCCGACGCGCGCGAGTGCGAGATCGCGGCCATGATCGACGCGCTGGGCCTGGATCCGCTGCTCTCCCGGCTCGGTTCCCTCGACGCAGCGGTAGCACCCGCCCTGCTGTCCCAGGGTGAACGCCAGCTGATCGCCCTGGGCCGGGCCTATCTGACCGACGCCCCCCTCCTCATCCTGGACGAAGCCACCAGCCGGCTCGACCCGTCCGCCGAGACCCGGGCCGAACTCGCTTTCGCCGCCCGGCCCGGCGCGCTCGTGGTCGTCGCCCACCGTCTCAGCTCCGCCCGCCGAGCCGGTCGGATCCTGGTGATGGACGGTGCCCGCACCCAGTGCGGGACCCCCGCCGACCTGCTGCGTGATTCGGCTCTGTACCGGGACCTCAACGGGCTATGGGCACCGGAACAACCGGAGAGACCGTGACATGCGTGGCTCAGATCCAGCCGGCCGATTTCGCGAGCCTGATGGCATCCTGCCGATTGCGCGCCCCCGACTTCCGGATGGCGGCGGCCAGGTAGTTGCGTACCGTCCCCGCTGTCAGATTCAGCCGGGCCGCTATGCCGGCCACGCTTTCGCCGCTCTCGGCCAGCGCGAGCACGCTCACCTCGCGCGGCGATAACGGCATGTCGGCCACCTGCAGCAGCCCGAATGCCAGCGACTCGTCGATATGGCGCCCACCGTCCGCGAGTTTGTGCATCACCTCGGCCAGATCGTTTACGGGGCGGTACTTGTCGATGTAGCCACGAGCGCCCGCCTCGTAGGCCCGCCGCAGCCCGCGCGGACGGTCGCTGCAGGTCAGCACCGCCAGCGGACAGGGCCGGCCGTCCGGCCCTGTCAGTGGCTCCACCTCCTGAAGCACATCCATGGCGTCCGGACAGTCGAGATCCGTCAGGAATACATCCGGACATCTCCCGGTCAGCGCCGCGCGTATCGCGCCCCGCTCAGCGGTCCGTACGTCGATTCCCTCGGCCGCGCCGAGCAGGGAGGCCAGCGAAGCGCGCCACAGCGGCACTGCGTGAACCAGCAGAACGTTTGTCATCAAGCTGCCCTCAGCATTTCTCTTCGACCCGCGCATCGCAGAGTGCGATAGCGCAGGTGCACCGGGTGACGAGTCTCCAGTGGAACGCATGGGCATTCGCGTACGCCGAGGAATTGGCGGAATTCCGCGTCGGCCCGGACGCGGAAGGGGGCGTGCGGTGGTACGCCGGGAGCGCACATGGTCAAGGCTCCGTGAGCCGAGCAACCCTGGAAGCGCCCGCGCACTCTTCCGTTTGGTCCGCACTCCCCCGGTCGGTTCACGTATCCTCGGTCGGTTCACGTACCCCCGGACACACCCCGGCGGTGGTCTGCGCCTCAAGCGCGTCCCGCGCGTACCCGCCGTCCACGAACCCACCTGGGCCGCGGCAACGGCGCGCCGCCTGGACCCGCCGGCCGAGGGCGCGGGGATCGCCGTGAACGTCCGCAGCAGCGTCCGCCACTACGAACGGCTCCGCAACACAGCGAAGCCCACTTGAACCGGGTCCCTCATTACGCTCATGCCCAGGCGTCCGCCCCGCAGGCAGACCAGCTGGACGCGGAAGGCTCCGAAGAGCTCGTAACAGGATCTTGGCGAGACGTCCCGGTTACCGAGGTTGGATTCGCGTTGTCGTGACCGTTCAGGCCGGTCGGACGGCCAGACCGTTCTCGGTGTGACAGCCGTCCATGAGATCGCTGCGGTACTGGATGCGACGCAGGCCCCGCCGGACGCGCGGGATGAGGTGCCCTGCGGTGGCGACGCTGGAGAGCCGGCCTCGCCGGAGCAGGTACCGGACGCCCTCGACGGGGTTGCCCCACAGGAGGCGCCCATGCCATACGCACATGACCAAACCACCCCATTCGATGCCATCCACTCCCCTCCGGTGTCCACATTGGGCACCAATGGATAAATTAGGATCGATTTGCCGAGATGTGAATATGTATGAATTCGAAACGTGAATGGGTCAATTCAGGAAGTGACGTGAGTCACTTGACACGTTCATCGAACAGGTCTTTACTTCCCACGGCAGTTGAAATGGATGCCGGGAATTCTGCCCGGTCTCCACATCTTCTGTCGTCGAATAAGCACCCCGTTCACCACTCAAATGGAGGTTCTCATGAAGCTCGTTCGCCTCGTCAATAAATTCCGCCCGGAAAAGAGCCTCAAGGCATACGCCTGGTACGGCTGGATTTAATAAGGTAGTTTCCCTGCCGGGCTCGCGTTGATCAGGAATTCTGGTCGGCGCGAGCTGCCTACCCACGGAGTTCACCCATGCCTATGCACCCCGTTGGCGGGAGCGGTCGGGTCATCGAGTTCGCGCCGAGAATCGACGAGCTGTTGAGTCGTTATCGCGATGCGTCGCTGTTCCGTCTGGAGCCCGACACGATCGGTATATCCGGCGCCGATCTGATGGACAGCTTGCTCCGAAGCAGGCCGGCCAACGCAGAGGAGAGGCCGACCTTCAAGCCCGTTCATGGGCGGCTCGTCGGCCGCGCCGATGCATCCACCTTTATGCAAGCCGTGGGCTCGGACGTGCGAAACGCGCTGCAACGTCCCCTCGATGACACGGTCGACCTGACCGGCCGGTGGCCGCATGTGGCGCATGTTTACCTGCGGGATCTCGTTTTCGGAAACGAACGTCTGCGATTCCGGGTTCTGGTCGACCGCCGACTGGAGTTGACACCGAAACTGACCTGGTCGGCCGTCGCCTCCGGTGCCGCTTTGTTGGGCAGGCCCGGGCAGGACGTGCCGCTGTCAAAACTTGCCGCTCTCGTTCTCGATTCCAAGAGCTACAGTGACCGGCGCTATGCCATGTACCTGTACCGGCGAGTGGCGGCACCGGTGTGCTTCACCGTATCCGCGCTTGTCACCAACGCCCTGTGGCTCGGGTCTCCGTTCAGCGACGACGTATCGAATCGGAACATCATCCTTGAGGCGCTCCGGCTGCTCCCCCCTTCGTGGAACATATTGCGAATGGCTTCTCCGGAGTTCTCGGACGTGGACGCACGGATCGGCCCGAAAGACGATGTCCTGTTGCTTCCCCTGCTGAGCCATCGGGACCCCAAGCTCTGGGACGAGCCCGACGTGTTTCGCCCCGATCGCTGGGACGAGCTGGACGGGGACACCCATCCCGGCTATCTCCCCTTCGGCCACGTAAGCGAACGATGCTGGGGCCGGCATATGGTCCTGCCCCTGGCCGAACGGCTCCTGGACATTGTGCGCCGGGACGGCCTCGTGGTGAGTCCGGACCAAACCAGGGGGAAGGTCGAACTCGACGGATTGCTCGAAGTTTCCGAAGTGCAGATGACTCGACCGTGACGGCCCTGGAACCTGGCGGCGTACCCGCGGTGTCTCCGCGCAGGTAATCGCGCTCAGGTACTGAGGTTGAACTCGTGGAATCGTAGGGGCTGGCAGCTGGTCATCCCTGCGGTATCGCCAGGGTATGCGGTACCGCAGGGAGGCGGGCTGACGGCCGAACGGCATCGGCTACGCGAGGAGTTACGTCTTCGAACGGCGGAACGGTTCGCGCGAGATGAGGCGAGCTGACGTACCGCTCGAAGGAGTCGACCTGGTTGAAGCTGGTGGACAACCAGAGCAGGTAGTCGTACATCAGCGTCGAGCGCGTGTCGGCGTGCAGGGCGAAGAACGGCTAGGACTTGTCCGGCCGATCATGTGACTACTCCCTGCCCAGGTCGTTGATGTGGTCATGGGGCGGGGTGATCTGAGTGATGCAGAGTGGGAACGGCTGCGGCCGTTCCTGCCTGTCAGTAATAGGCGTTGTGGCAGGTGGAGGGATCATCGGCAGGTGATCGACGGGATTCTGCACCGGGTTCGGACCGGTGTTCACTGGCGTGATCTGCCCGAACGGTTCGGGCCGTGGAAGACCGTCTACGAACGCCACCGTCTGTGGTCGGCCGACGGGACGTGGGAGCGTCTGCTCCAGCAGGTCCAGGCCGCGGCGGATGCGGCGGGTGAGATCGACTGGGACGTCTCGGTCGACTCCACCATCGTGCGGGCGCATCAGCACGCGGCGGGCGCCCGGACAGACCCACCGCCGGCTCCCGCCTCAAAGGGGGACGCGTCAGAAGAACACCAGCACGAGAGACCGTGGCAGAGCCTCGTCGCCCGCCTGGTGGAGGTGGTGCTGGAGGTGAGGGCCTGGGCCGCTCGCGCGGCGGGTTCACGACCAAGGTCCACCTGAGCGCGGACGGCCGGTGCCGCCCTCTGTCTCTGATCGTCACACCAGGTCAGCGGGCAGACTGCACGCAGTTCGAGCCGGTACTGGAGAAGATCCGCGTTCCCAAAGTCGGGCCGGGCAGGCCCCGGAAGAAGCCCGACAGCGTCGCTGCGGACAAGGCTTACAGCAATGGGCCGTGCCGCGACTACCTGAGGCACCGCGGCATCCGGCACACGATCCCGGAGAAGACCGACAGCCAGGCCGCCCGCCTGCGCAAGGGATCACGCGGCGGGCGGCCACCCGAGTTCGACGAAGACCGCTACAAGAAGCGCAACACCGTCGAACGGGCGATCAACCGACTGAAACAGCACCGGGCGGTGGCCACTCGCTACGACAAACGCCGCTACGTCTACCTCGGCACCGCAACCGTGGCAGCCATCGTCGTCTGGCTCCGAACCTGACGGCAAAACACACCTCAGTGGTCGCCCTCCGCCGGCCGCTGATGCCCACACGGGACCAGGTCGCCGTTCTTGTCGAAGACTTCGGCGTCGCTGCCCGAATTCACCCACACCGTGATGCCTTGATCATGCACAACCACGTTGAACGGCGAGTGCTCCGGGTCCGTCTCGGTCACGACGGTGAACTCTTCGCCCGGCCCCATCCAGTGATCAGTTCCCCACGGCTCAACCCACAGGCAGACCACGCTGCTGGTTTCGTTGCTCACGCTCGTCTTGGCCACGCTCGCACCCTAACCAGCAACATGATCGCCCGGACAAGTCCTAGACGGACCCGTCGACCAGGCCCATGACGAACGCCTCGAAGTTCTCTGTGACCAAGGTGATCGCGAAGTCGTCCTCCTGGTCGACATGCACCACCGTCGGCTCGCCGTGCCTGCCGCACCCGCGGTAGTCAAGGGCGAGCATGTCGTGGCCGGCCGAGGGTGTGTCGGCGAAGTAGACACCGATGTCGGGGTACTCCCACATGTCGATCCAGAACAGGCTGCCGTACTCGCCGCCGAGCGACTGCGGTCGCATCCGCCCGACGCCCCGGATGCCGGTGATCTCGATGTGGTCGTCGGCCCAGGAGGTCGGCTCGGTCATGGGAAAGCGGACCCGGGCAGGAATGCCGCCGTTGTGCGCGGTCATCAGCGCGATGTAGGAGCCGGGCAGACGGTATCCGCCAAGCTCCTCCTCCAACGACGCGATCAAATCCCGAGAGGGCGGGGCCTCCTCCACGTACTCCCTCAGCGCGTACGCCGAATCGTCCCAGAACCCGGCGACATCAAAGCCCTCGAAGTACCCCACTGCGCCCTCCCGCACCTACTCGTCCGGCGATTCTACGTTCCGCGTCCAGACACGATCGCGGCCGCCGCGGGTTCACCGGTGCATCGGCATTGCTCCGGGCTCGTGGTGCGCAGGTGGATCCAGTTCTCGACGGGAGAGTCGCAGAACGCCGACAGTTCGTCCTCGTCGTCGACGAACTTCTTTGACGCCTTACGAGCAGTCCGGCAACGGTCGTGTGCGGGCCGCCTTCGATGTCGCGAATACTTCGAGACCAAGTCTGTCGTCGTCGTATGCGCCTGACCACGCATCACCCCGGGCACCCCGCCGCCGCGATGCGCGACTCGCCCGGTCCTGCCCGAGCGGGGATCACCGCACAGCAAGGGATCACGGAACATAATGCTGCCCATGAGCGACTCCGCAGACCACGGTGACACCGGTAGAGGCAAGCCGTCGCACCGCCTGGTGCGCATGACGGGCCGTGACCCGGAGGAACACGGACGGACCTCCACCCCGTTGGAGCTCCTGTTCGACCTCACCTTCGTGGTCGCGGTCGGTACAGCGGCCGACCACTTCGCCGAGATGGTGGCCGAGGGGCATCCTGGGCAGGCGGTCACCGCGTTCGTACTGGCGATGTTCGCGATCAGCGTCGCCTGGATCAGCTTCAGCTGGTTCGCCTCCGCCTTCGGCACCGACGACTGGCTCTACCGCATCCTGACGATGGTGCAGATGACCGGCGTCGTCGTGTTCTCGCTCGGCCTGCCCGCGATGTTCCACTCCGTCGACGAGGGCGGACACCTCGAACTGCGGGTCATGGTGATCGGATACGTCGTGATGCGCATCGCCATGCTGCTCCAATGGTGGCGCGCCGCCCGCGACTCCCCCGCCTTCCACGACGTCGGCATGGCCAACATCCGCTGGACCGCCATCATCCAACTCGCCTGGATCGCGGTCGCTTTCACCCACCTCCCGCTGGCCGCCGTGTTTACCGCCTTCGTCATCCTCGGAGCGCTGGAACTGGCTCTGCCGCTGCTCACCCAGGGCAGCGCGGACGGCACCCCCTGGCACCCCCACCACGTCGCGGAGCGCTACGGCCTGTTCGCGATCATCGTTCTCGGTGAGGGTGTCGTCGGCACCGTCGCCTCCTCGGGCAGCCTCCTGGGAGGCACGGACGGAATGCACTGGAGCGGGAACGGGATCGCCGTCGTCATCGCCGGCGTCGGACTGACCTTCGGCATGTGGTGGGTGTACTTCGCCACCCCCTTCGGTGACATTCTCGTGCACCGCCGCAGCCGCGGTTACCTCTTCGGCTACGGGCACATCCCCCTGTTCATCGCGATCGCCGGCGCCGGCGCCGGGCTGCACGTGGCCGGGCTCCACTTGGAACACCACTCCGAGCTCAGTGGAGTCGCCGTGGTCCTGTCCCTGGCCATCCCGGTAGGCCTGTATCTGCTGATGGTTTATCTGCTGCACACCCTGTTGCTGTCCGCGGCAGACCCATTCCACCTGCTCCTGATCTCCCTCACGCTTGCCGTACTGCTGGTGGCCGTCCTGCTTTCCGCAGCCGGCATCGCGATCGCGGTGTGCCTGCTCATCGTCATGCTCGCACCCTTCGTCACCGTGATCGGCTACGAAACAATCGGCCACCGTCACCAGCGGCAAATGCTGGAAGCACTCGGCATGCAGGACCACTGACCAACTCAACGCCACGCACCCAGCTCAACGCCACGAGCGAAGCGAGGCCCGCGTGTGCAGACGCTCGCTTTCGACTTCCATCACGTGACGTTTTGAACCTTCCCGACGACGGTGAGTGCTACGACGAGCGAGGAACGGAAGACGCCACAGTCCGTTCCCCAGTCGCAGCAATCACAGGCATCGCAGGTATCGCAGCCGACCAGCCAATCCGCGATGACATCGAGGCGCCTACCGAGGGGCTCCCCTGCGCGTTTTCCTTGCGCCCATGTGCGCCTGGCAGGAGACGCACCAGTCCCTGGTCAAGGTGGCACACGCTGCGCCGACGGCACGTCGGGGTGGGCAGCATCATGATCAGCCAGCTCCTCGGCCAATCCGCCACAGCGCATGAAACCGTGGCAGTGGCAATGGCAAATACGCCAGCTGCCGTCCGGTCTCGGCCGTGAACGCGGGCGTGGCCGAGCAGCGGGGGCGATGCTTCTTCCCCGTGCTCTCCATGAGGGACATCCTCCCCGGGGACGAACCCCTGCTCTCGTATGTCCGTCAAAGCGGATCAAGCCCACTGCCGGGCACCTGGATTGTTGCGCGCGCCCAACCCCCCTGCGCAACAATCCCCCGCCCTTGAAGACTTGACGCATCCCCAGGCAACACAGGGGACGGACCGGGCCACAGCCGGCCTGGCCGCATCCACCAACGGAGGGATCACGAGCATGAACGTACCCAAACGCGCCACCGTCGCCCTGTCGGCTGCGGCGCTCGGCGCCGGCCTCGCTCTTGGAGCACCCGCCACCGCGGCTCCCGCGCCGGCCAACGCCGTCACCAGCACGGCCCTGACCGCACCGGCCACCGACGCGGTATCCGGACCGGCCGCGGAGGCGGTCGGCGGCACGTCGGTCACACTCAAGGCCCAAGCCAGCACGAGGCTGTGGACGCAGCGAGGTTATGGATTCGCCGACGTCCACAAGACCTAGAAATCCCAGAAGGGCTACCCCGGCCAGTACTACGGCAAGCTGCGGGGAAAGGTCCACCACTACCGCGCCCCCGCCAACCGTCGGGTCGTCGTGCAGGTGAGCATCGACGGAAGGAAGTTCCTGCTCGGCGCGACGTACGGCACCAAGTCCTTCAACAAGAAGTACCGCAACACGCGGAAAGCCCTGATGCGGCTGTGCCTGCACCGCCCCGGCGGCGGCGTCTCCTACTGCGGCGGCTGGTGGTGACATCCAGCGCTCGGCTCGGGGTGCGGCACCGGGATACCCGGCCGGTGCCGCACCCCACCGGCTACGCTCCGGCGGTAACCCGCGGTCAGAGGAGGAAACCCATGCGATTCAAGAATTCGGTCATCGTTGCGCTTGCGGCGACAGTCGCTGTATTCGTGTCTGCGGCGACTCCGACGGCGGTGGCATCTGTTCGACCGACCGACGGCGCCGAGCCGACGGCACAAGTTCGCGGTACGTGTTCCGCCGGGGGTGCCCTGTGCGGAAACGTCAGCAATCACGACAACCGGTACAACCTTTTGATCACCGACAACTGGGGAAGAGGGGCAACCGGTCGACCTGGCACGTTCTCAAGCCCGGTCAGAACGGTCATGGCGTAGGCGTGAAGGACACCGACGGGTATTGGGTCGGTCCCGGCTGCAAGGTCAAGCGTTCACTGGGCCTGAGGACAGTGGGACCGGGTTGGCACAAGGTGCGGGACATTCAGAGCATTCAGATCGTCGACATCCGCTGCTGAATCGCACACTCGTCACCCCGTATCGCACGTCCTGTGATAGGGAATGCCAGTGATCAGCTGTTTCCATTCCTTCCGGCTGAGATCTCGGGAAAGGGACGTGCATAGTTGCGTCACAGTGAGCCGTGGATCGGTGTTCCACAGCCTGACGGTCCGGTCGTCTCCCGCGGTGGCGAGAGTCCTGCCGTCGGGGCTGAAGGCAACCACCCTCACTTGGGCGGTGTGGCCGGTGAGGGTGGCCAGTTGCCTGCGGTGCACAACATCCCACAGCATGACTGAAGTGTCCGCGTTGGCGGTGGCCAAGGTGTGGCCGTCCGGGCTGAACGCCACCGCGAACGCGGGGCCGGTGTCACTGGCAAGAGTCGCCAGGCGCTTGTGTCCGGCGACGTCCCAGAGGATCACCGTCTGATCGATGCCGGCAGTAGCAAGTGTCTTGCCATCGGGGCTGAAGGCAACCGCACTCACCTGCCCGGTGTGACCCGTGAGCGTGGCCGTGCGGGTCCGCCGGGCCACGCTCCACAAGGTCACTCTTCCGTCGTAACTGGCGGCGGCCAGCGTGCGGCCGTCCGGGCTGAACGCCACGGATCTGACGGGTCCGTGACCGACAGCCAGGTTGCTGCGGCGGGTGCCCGTGACGTCCCACAGTGCGGCCGTCCCGTCCTGGCCGGCAGTGGCCAGTAGGCGTCCGTCCGGGCGGAAGACGACCTTGTTCACCCGGTCCATGTGACCGGACAAAGGAATGTGGGTGGGAGCCCACAGGGTGACCGCTCCGCTCTCCCCGGCCGAGGCAAGGAGGGAGCCGTTCCGGCTGTAGGCGAGGGTGTAGACGTTGGTGCCCTGTCCGAGGAGGGTGGTTCGGCGAGTGTGATTCCGGATGTCCCACAGGATGACCGTATGGTCTTGTCCGCTGGTGGCCACGGTACTGCCGTCGGGGCTGAAAGCCACCGCCCTGACCTCTGCGCTGTGTCCCCTCAAGGTGGCCACCTGGGTGTGGCGCCGGACGTCCCACAGCCTGACGGTGTAGTCCTGGCTTGCCGTGGCCAGGGTGTGGCTGTCCGGGCTGAATCCGACGGCGTCCACCGACCGGGTATGGCCCCGCAGCACGGCGAGTTGTTCGCCGGTGGCCGCGTCCCACAGCCTCACGGTGCGATCCGTGCTCGCCGTGGCCAGCAGCCTTCCGTCCGGACTGAAGTCCACGGCCCACACCGTGTTGCCGTGGCCGGTGAGGGTCAGCCGTTGCCGACCGCTTTCGGTGTCCCACAGGATGACGGTGCCGTCGTCGCTCGCCCCGGCCAGGGTCCGGCCGTCCGGACTGAACGCGACGCTCTTGACTGATCCCCGGTGTCCGGTAAGGGTCGCTACCCTGGTACGGGAAGCGACATTCCACAGCACGACCTTCCGGTCATCGCCACCGGTGGCCATCCAGCGCCCGTCCGGGCTGAAGTCCACCGCCCGCAGCCACGTGGCGTGGCCGGTCAGCGTGGCCAGCCGGGTGCGGCGCCGGGCGTCCCACAGCACGGCCTTCCCATCCCGGCCGACGCTGGCGAGCGTACCGTCGCGGCTGAACGCCACTTCGGAGACGGCATCGGCGTGGCTGGTCAGCTCGGCCTGGTAGGAGCGGCGCGCGGACATGCTCAGCAGGGCGCCACGTGCCTCGAGCGTCGGCTCGGTTCGGAACGCCTCGATGCTGAGCAGCATGGCGGTTCCCGGCCGGGAGTCGGCCAAGTTCAGTGCCTGGGACGCCAGTTGCTGAGAAGTGGCGATCTGACGGGATTCCAGTGCTTTGTGGCGCTGCCGTACGGCGACCACGCTGACGCCCGTGACCACGATCAGCAGTACCGCCAAGCAGGCGGCGAGGCACGCCAGCCGACGTCCTCGCCGCACGGCCACAGCCCGTTCGTCGTCCTCCAGGGCAATGCTCGCATCGAGGAACACGTGCTCGAAGGCGGTGAGTTCGGAGCGGATACGATGGTGCGCCGCCCAGTCACGCACCGCGGCCAGCCGTGCGCCCCGGTACAGCGCACCCTCGTCACGATCCAGTTCCTCCCAAGTACGCGCGGCCTCTGTCAGTCGCCGTTGCAGACGCAGCCGCTCCCGGTCTTCCGCCACCCAGTCACGCAGCCGCGGCCAGGCCGTGATCAGGGCTTCGTGGGCGAGCTCGACGACCTCTTCGTCCAGGGTGATGAGGCGGGCCCGAGCCAGACAGTCCAGGACGGTGGCCGTCTCGGCTTGGTCGGCGGTCCAGGTGAGCTCGGCGCGGCGAGTGGAGCGGCGGGTGTCCAGCGTCCCGTCCCCCGGTGAGATCAACCGGAGCAGGATGCGGCGCGCGAGGTCGGTCTGAGCGTCCGTGAGCCGGGCGCAGGCGTCCTCCGCGGTACGGGCCACGGCCCCGCGCAACCCGCCGACCGAGTCGTAGACGGCCTTGGTCAAGGTCTGTCCCCTGCGCTGTCGCCAGGCCTCCAGCAGCGCGTGGGACAGCAGCGGCAGTCCGCCCGGCTCGCCGGATGCCTCGGATACGAGGCGAGCGGTCAGGGAGCGCTCGACGACCACGCCCGCCGCCATGGCCGGTTTGATGATCACGTCGCGCAGTTCGGCCGTGCTCATCGGGCCGACGAGCACGGTGGCGTCCCGGCAGGCGTCGGCGAGCGCGGGATGCTCGGCGCATTGTCCGAAGAAGTCGGCCCGCACCGCGATGACGACCCGTAATCGACTCCCGGCGCGGCGCGCGTCCAGGAGCCGGTCGAGGAACTCCGCGCGCTCTTTTTGGGCGCGGCAGAGGGTGAAGACCTCCTCGAACTGGTCGACGACGACTACCGTGTCACCCTCACCGCCCATCGGCGCGAGGGTCGCGGTATGGGTGCGGGCGGGGCGTTCGCCCGGGGCGAGGATCCGGATCCCGACGGGCCGGTACGGTTCCTCGGCGCTCCGCAGCCGAGGGATCAGGCCTGCCCTCAGCAGCGACGACTTCCCGCTTCCGGAGGCCCCGACGACCACAACCACGCGGTGGGTGCGGACCAGGCCGACGAGATCGTCCACGAGCCTGTCCCGGCCGAAGAACCGTTCGTGATCCCCCGGTTCGAAGCGGGCCAGCCCCTTGTAGGGCGGCTCGGTGTCGTCGTCCTCGGCTGCCTGGCGAGCCGTTTCCTCCGACGCCTTTCGCCAGCGCCGCTCCCACTCGCGGCGGTCCGCACCGCATGCGGCCACATACGCCAGTGTGACTTCCAGCGAAGGCAGTTGATCCCCGGCTGCGGCCCTCGACAGCGTCGAGATCGTGTACGGCGTCCGCTGGGCCATCACCCGGTAGGTCAGCCCCTGCACACCGGTTCGCAGCTTGCGCAGTTCGGACGCGAACCCTTGCACCGGCCCCGCAGCCGGATCCAGCGGCGCTTCATGACGTCCCATGCTGCTCCCTCGGGTGCGATCACGCCGAGGAGCAACCTACGCATCGGGCGAATCGAGAGCAATGGGGCCGTCGGCCGAATCTGCGGGTCGCGCGTTGCGCCCGCCGCGCCCCAGCAACCGGTGAACGGGTCCGAAGCACGGCGCTGCTGTTCCTCCTGGGCGATCTGCCGTACGACGAGGCCCCTTGAATTCGCCGAGTGAGGGGGCTTCATAGCGGTGGCAGGCGGGCAACAGTCCCCAGACCTGCTGCTGTCATACGGGCTCCCGGTCCCGCCCACGGCATTTGGCCACCTCTGAGATTCACGCACCTATTTATGGTGCGGTCTTACCCATGGCCCCAAGACGCCGCTCGGACCCGACAGTGGGCGTTCGCGTCGTGCGTCTCCTTATCAAGCCCGAACTGGCTGTCGATTCGGGCTCGATTGTTCCGACGGGCTGCCTCGGTCACTGCGGGCCGCCACACTGTGGGGTATGCCTTGCCGGTACCGGGTCGGGGGATGCGACACGATCGAGCTGGAGCGGGCGTCCGACTCGAAGCGGCGCGCTCCGGTCGATACGTACATCAGTCGCCACACGGACCAGACGGACGGTTTGCCGAGGGACGCCGACTGGCGCTGTTGATCGCCACATACGACTACCAGGACACCCGCAGTCCGGGCAGCTCGTCAGATCGGCGTCCGACTCGATGTCCAGCACCACCAGCCCCCTGTCCACCGCCAACGTGGGGATCGCGGGTGACTTTGAGGACGTGCATGCCCTCCACGCTGAACAACTCATCGGTCCGAGCTCACCACGACGCGCCTGAACGACACGTACAGTGACGCACCCGAAGCCTTCTCCTCATGCAGTTGCCGGTCGCAGCTGATCTTGGAAAGCCTCGCTCCGTCCCGCCCTCGCGCCACGACGCGGACCCGCACACCGCGAAGCAGCTCACCCGGGCTCATCCACGAGAGCCAAAAAACACGGACGTCGATGTCGAGAACCCGTGGCCGGCTCCGTCCCCGTAGTGAACGCGGCCAGAATGGGCCGCACCAGTACCGAGGAGAACCACGATGGCCAAGTACCTGCTGCTCAAGCACTACCGCGGTGCCCCTGCTCCGGTCAGTGAACGCGGCCAGAATGGGCCGCACCAGTACCGAGGAGAACCACGATGGCCAAGTACCTGCTGCTCAAGCACTACCGCGGTGCCCCTGCTCCGGTCAACGACGTGCCGATGGACCGGTGGACGCCGGAGGAGATCTCGGCGCATGTGCGGTACATGAACGACTTCGCGGCCCGGCTGGAGAGGACGGGCGAGTTCGTCGACGGTCAGGCACTCGCCCCCGAGGGAGCGTGGGTCCGCTACGACGGTGAGGGGCGCCCGCCGGTCACCGACGGACCGTTCGCGGAGACCAAGGACCTCATCGCCGGCTGGATGATCATCGACGTCGACAGCTACGAGCGCGCCGTCGAGCTGGCCGGGGAGCTGTCGGCCGCTCCTGGAGCGGGCGGGAGGCCGATCCACGAGTGGCTTGAGGTGCGCCCGTTCCTGGCCGCGCCGCCCACCATCACGGAGTGACCACACGGATGAACGAGGCCCTGCTCAGGAGCCTCACGCCGAGCGTGCTCGGGATCCTCGTACGCCGCGGAGCCGACTTCGCGGCGGCCGAGGACGCTGTGCAGGACGCTCTGGTCGAGGCGCTTCGGGTCTGGGCTGCCGACCCGCCGCGGGACGCCAAGGGCTGGCTGGTCACCGTGGCCTGGCGCAAGTTCCTCGACGCGACGCGGGCCGACGCCGCCCGCCGCCGACGTGAGGACCACGTCGAGGAGGAGCCGGCGCCCGGGTCGGCGCCCGCGGTGGACGACACGCTCCAGCTCTACTTCCTGTGCGCCCACCCGTCGCTGACTCCGGCATCGGCGGTCGCGCTCACGCTGCGCGCCGTCGGCGGGCTGACCACCCGCCAGATCGCCGAGGCCTACCTGGTGCCCGAGGCGACCATGGCGCAGCGCATCAGCCGGGCCAAGCGCACCGTCTCCGGCGTGCGTCTCGACCGGCCCGGCGACGTCGCCACCGTGCTGCGCGTCCTCTACTTGGTCTTCAACGAGGGCTACTCCGGCGACGTCGACCTCGCCGCCGAGGCCATCCGGCTCACCCGGCAGCTCGCGGCCGCGATCGACCACCCCGAGGTGGCGGGGCTGCTCGCTCTCATGCTGCTCCACCACGCCCGGCGTGGCGCCCGGACCGCGTCCGACGGCAGCCTGGTGCCGCTCGGCGAGCAGGACCGCGGCCGGTGGGACACCGCGTTGATCGCCGAGGGCGTCGGGATCCTGCAGGCGGCCCTCGCCCGCGACCGGCTGGGCGAGTTCCAGGCCCAGGCCGCCATCGCGGCACTCCACGCCGACGCGCCCACCGCCGAGGAGACCGACTGGGTGCAGATCGTCGAGTGGTACGACGAGCTCGCGCGCCTGACCGACAGCCCGGTCGTCCGGCTCAACCGCGCGGTGGCCGTCGGGGAGGCCGACGGACCGCGTGCCGGCCTGGCGGCGCTCGCCGCGCTGGAGACCTCACTGCCCCGCTACGCCGCTGTGGCGGCGTACCTCCACGAGCGCGACGGCGACCTGGCGACGGCGGCACGGCTGTACGCCGAGGCGGCCCACAAAGCACCCAACCTCGCCGAGCGCGACCACCTGACGCGCCAGGCCGCCCGGCTCAACGCCCGCCGGTGTCGCTGACGGGTCGGGCTCGGACTCTCCCGCGGCACTTGGCGCGGCCGCCGCAGGCGGGCTGTGCGGGAGTCCACGTGAACCCGTCTCTCGTACCTCGCAACGTACCGCCGCTCGTGAAGGCCGACGAAGCCCGATGCCCGCCCATCGGGCCGTACACGTACGAAACGGGCGAACTCGCGACGACCGGCCGTCTGGCGCAGTTCAACGAGGTGAGGCTCGGTGAGTATGCGCACGGGCCCGTGGTCCGGGTGGCCCGCCGGCTCTCCCATGCATCGAGGTCGAGCGAGGCACCGTCCTCACGATTCGATCATCGGGAAGCCGGACAAGAAGAACCCGAAGCCACCCCAACGGACGGTCACTTGAACGGCTACGGGGCGGCCTCGACGACTCATCCGAATGAGACATCTCAAGGTGTCCGGAGAACCGTCGAGCTTTGGTTCGTACCACCAGCCATTGCCCGTCGGCAGCACCGGCACTCTTCGAAGACCGCCGACAAACGCTGTTCCTATGGTGGCCCGTGAAGGTTCGAGAGGACTCTCTCCTGCACCGACGGGCAGGAGATCACGGCGAATGATCGCATGTGAACACTTCATGGCCGAAGTTGGAGCAGAGAGCATGTGGCCAGTCGTCGCCATGAACGGTCCGCATATCGTCTTTTTCGCCGTCAGGCCCTCACGGCGCACCGCCGCGAGCGGTAGCGGGCCTCCGGTTGGCGGTTGACGCCGGTCCTCCAGCAGGCCCCGCGCTCCGGACACTCCACCGTTCCGGTCTCGTATCGGACGGTCACCAGGCGCCTCCCTGAGGCATGTACGACTCGGCCACGTGTGCCAACTTTCGGTCTTTGCTGAGTAGTTGCTCTGACTCCGGGACGGCGCCAGCCAATGGTCACAAAGTGCCAGTTCAGGCTTGGACATGGGGTGTAAATATATGCTTATATCGCTGGCGTTAAGAAGCTTTGCTATCCGCAACGATCTGTGCGGCCGGCGAGCTCAGCAAGGGGAGTGCATAAGTGAAGACGACTTGGCGCGCGGGGAGCGTTGCCTTGATCACGGCCGGTGCGGTTCTGCTGTCCACGCCGTATCTGGCCGTTGCGGACGGCCGCAGCGAGAGCGGGGAGTCCGAGGAGGAGAAGGCGGTCACGGAGCTGCTGGACGCTGCCGCGGAGCTCGCGAGGAACCCGATCCGCGAGGCGGAGACCGCCGAAGCGGCTTTGATGGCTGCGAAGATGCAGGACCGCCGGGTCGAGGTCCTACAGATGCGTACGGAGACCGACACGGTCTACGCCAACGCGGATGGCACCCTGACCCGTACCTCCGCGGCCGGACCGGTCCGCATGGTCAAGGACGGCCGCTGGGTGGACGTCGATCTCGACTTCAAGCGCACCGACGACGGGGACGTCGTGGCCGCCGCACACCCGGAGGGTCTGCGGCTGGCCGGTGCGGGGGGTACCAAGGCACGCTCCTTGAAGGCCGCCGCGGCGGCCCCGCAGGACACCGCCCGCGACCTGGTCGTGCTCGGAAAGGGCGACCAGAGGATCGCGATGCAGTGGAAGGGCGGCTTGCCCGCCCCGCAGCTGACCGAGAACACGGCCACCTACCCCGAGGCCGTGCCGGGGGGCGACCTTGTCGTCGAAGCCACGCGCACCGGCTTCGAGCAGTACCTCAAGCTGCGCAAGGCCCCGCAGGACGGCGCTCCCTTGGTGCTGCCGCTCGTCCTCCCGGAGGGCATGCGGGCCAATGCCGCGGCCGACGGGGGCATCGACTTCCGTGACGCGTCCGGCGAGACCGTCGCGACGATGCCCGCGCCCACCATGTGGGACAGCCAGGTCGACCCGCGCTCGCTGGAGCACACCAACCGCAAGAAGGTCGCCATGGAGGTGACCCAGTCCGGCAACACCGCGGAGCTGAGCCTGCGGCCCGACGCCGGGTGGCTGCGTGACGAGCACACCCAGTACCCGGTCACCATCGACCCCTCGACCGATGCCCTCGACGTCCTGTTCGACACCTTCGTGCAGGGCGGCGACACCACTGACCAGTCGGTGAACACCGATCTGAAGGTCGGGTGGCCCGGTGACTACGAGGGAAGCACCAAGCGCGTCGCGCGCTCCTTCCTCACCTTCCGCACCTCCAACTTCGCCGACGCGCTCGTGTCGAAGGCGTCACTGAAGATGTGGAACTACCACTCCTGGTCGTGCGAGAAGCGCGACTGGGAGGTGTGGGCCGCGGGCACCGCGGACAAGAACACCCGCTGGACCAAGCAGCCCTCGCGCCTTGAGAAGATCGCCACGTCCTCGGACACCAAGTCCGCGGCGTGCAAGACCGAGGGCTGGGCCACGGCCGACATCACCAGGCTCGCCCAGACCTGGTCCTCGGCCAAGGCCGAGACCGGCAGCATCGCGCTGAACGCCGCCAACGAGTCCGACACGTACGGCTGGAAGCGCTTCTACTCCGCCGATGCCGCCGACCAGACCAAGGTGCCCACCCTGGAGGTGACCTACAACTACCGGCCCCGCAACGGTGCCAACCTGCAGGCCGGCGCGCCCTTCATCTCCAACGGCGGCATCTTCAAGGTCAACACCACCACCCCGATCCTGCGGTTCTCCACCGAGGACACCAACGGCGACGACGAGATCATCGGCACGTACGAGATCACCGACACCGCCACCGGCAAGGTCGTGGCCACCGTCAACGCACCTGCGGCGGCATCGAACGCCACCTCACAGCTCAAGGTGCCCGCGGGCAAGCTCACCTCCGGCAAGACCTACAGCTTCCGCACCACCACCTTCGACGGCGAGCACTACGCCAACGGCTGGTCCGACCCCGTGCGCTTCACCGTCGACACCGCCTGGAAGCCGACCGCCGCCGAGAACACGCTGGGCCTGGCCAACACCTACTCCGACGCGGCCGACATCACCGCGGCCACCTCCTCCGACTCCACCTACGCCTCCATCGCCGTGACCGAGGACAACGTCGTCTCCGTCCCCTGGGACGGCAAGAACAAGTCCATCGACATCAAGAACGGCATCATGCCCAACCAGCTCTCCATCCCGGAGGCCGGTTCCCAGGGCACCCAGGTCGGCGGCAACGTCGTCTATACCTCCACCGGCCCCGTCGACACCGTGGTGCAGCCCACTGCGGACGGTGGCTCGCGCACGCTGAACATCCTCAAGAACAGCACGGCGCCCAAGGCCTACGAGACCAATTTCCAGATTCCGGCCGGCATGTACGCCGTCACGCACGACGACGGCTCCGTCTCCCTGTACTCCACAGGCGACGATAGCGCCGACAAGGCCCCCGCGAAGGAGGCAGCCGCCTTCTTCGACGCGCCCTGGGCCAAGGACGCCCAAGGCATGGACGTGCCCACCAGTTACAAGGTCGTCGGCAACAAGATCGTCCAGAGCGTGGAGTTCTCCTCCGCCAGCGCCTTCCCCATCGTGATCGACCCCGGATTCTGGTCGACCACCTGGAAGATCACCAAGTGCGCGGCGGCCATCGCCGGCGTCGTCTTCAGCCTGACTCCGATGGGCTCCTCGACGCGCATATGGACGGCCGTCCGGCTGGTGAAGCGGATCGGCGTCAAGAAGACGGCGAACCTCATCCGCACCTACGCCAAGCACCGCAAGATGACCTCCGCGCACCGCAAGGCCGTCACAGCGCTTCTCGGCATCACCGCGATCAAGAACGCCTGCAAGTTCTAGGAGTCGTGCACCATGTTCGCTCTCATAGCGCTGCTGGCGCAGCTCACGGTGATCTTCATCCACCGAGCGAAGAACAGACCTCGCTCCCGGCCCGACTCGTACACGCTCCACACCGGCCTGTGCCTGCTCGGCATCGCGGCCGGCTGGATAGCCATCGGCCGCCCGGAGATCACCTGGAACGACGGCCCTCTCGTCCTCATCAGCGGCCTGCTGATCACCGTCGAAGCGGCCGACGCGGCAGAGAAGCTGGGCGCGCCCCGGTGGGCGGACAAGGCGGTGTGCCTCCTGTGCGGGGCCGCGGCCGCGACGTGGATGTCGTCCGGCTGGATCCCCTGGGCCTAGCTACGGCAGGGGGCCGGCGCCACCACCGTGCCCGCATGTACAGCTCGCGGGCGAGCCTCCGGGAACACGCCGCGTAATGGGGGCCTGTGATGTCAGACAACTGGCACCGCGGGCCCCCTTTTGCGTCAGTTGGTCAGTTGGCATCTCTCCAGGTCTCGCACGCACGGGCAACGGTCACATACGGACCGCCGGCCGGCCGCAGCTGGGGCAGGTGCCGCTCAAGGAGCAGACCATGTGGTTCAGGTGGGCTGGTGCTGTGACCGAGAAGGTTCACCAAGTCTGCCTGGCCGCCAGTAGCCTCCCGCCATGGGAGAAGCCGAGGTCCGGGTCGTGGTCCGTAAGTTCGATGGCAGCCCGCACTGGCACCACTCGATGGTGTGGTTGGGCGAGGATGAGTTCGGGGTCTGGCTCGGTGCGCCGATCGGGACGATCTGCGGCAGGGGCGGGGAGGGCGAGGTCTTCACAATCGAAGAGCGACGAGTCATGCTCTTTCCCCGCGGCGCGTGGTGGACGGCCCGGTTCCAGGCAGCTCCAGCTCGCCTGGACGTCTACTGCGACGTCACTACTCCTCCCGATTGGCCGCATAAGGGGGAAGTGACCACGGTCGACCTGGATCTGGATGTCTGCCGGGTACGGCAGGACGGATCTGTCTTCGTGGACGACGAGGATGAGTTCGCCAGTCATCAGAGGCAGTACGGCTATCCACGAGACGTCATCACGCGCGCGGAGAATGCCGCCGAGTGGCTGTCAGCCGCGCTGCGGGACGGTGCAGAACCCTTCGGAAGCCGCTACCGCGCATGGCTGGACCAGGTCAGTTGAGCTTGGCTCCGGGTGTTGGTCGAGCTGCGGTCGTGGGGGATGTCCGACCCAGCGGATGCCCTTCTCGCAAACGCTGAATGATCCCCCGTCTTCGCACATCCGAAAGCGACGGAGTGCGGGCAGCTCGGGGTCAGATCTGCGTTTCCTGGAGTCGGGAGATCTGCTTGGCGATCATGCGGCAGGGAACGACAGGCACGTGGTGGCCGGCAACTGACAGTTTGGTGAAGCTCGCCACGGAGTTCCCCACACGGACCACGGTGTACTCGGTCACGTGCCCACCGAGCTCGACGGTAGCCGTGACCTCGAATCGCACGGATTCGTCTCCGAGTCGGGGGGCGGAACCGATGGTGACCGTGCCCTTATAGGGCCTGGCCAGGCCCTATTGCTCGTAGTACAGGCAGGCGCGCAGACCTTCGCGCACCGAGACGAGCGGTTCCCGTCCCCCGGATCCCTCGTATGAAGCGAGCACGGAGCCCCCACCGTACAGGTCGCCCTGCCAGTTGAACCTCTGAGTGCCCGCAGCCGGCGGCTTCCGGTAGTCAGCCGGCCGGCCGGTAGCACCGACCAGCCGACGAGGCGCCGTCCGTACCGCCGGATGATGCGTTCAAGGACGGGCTCGGTGTATTGACCCGAACTGTGCTCGACCACATAGCTGCCGGACAGGACACCTACGCCTGGAAGTCACCTCACCTGGCTCCAGGTTCATCCGATTCGGCGCACATCTCTCACTCACCGTGGCCGTTCCACAGAACCTGAGCCAGAACCCGTTCTCGCCATTCTCGTGAACATACCCAAGAGCCACAGAGCGCCCCCGCTGCAATCGCGATCCGCGTTCCAAGTGATCTCGGCCGCCCGGCTCGCGACCCCGCTCAGAACCACGCTCGGCGCTGCTGAAGAGCAGTGCCCAAGCTCAGCAATAGGGCCCTTGATTGGTGAGCGCGGTCGCCACGCGGGTCCAAACGCTGAACAGCCGGTAGAGGTCGGGCAGAGTGCCGTCGGCTTCGATCGTGCGGCTGTCGACCGAGGTGACACCGGTGATCCCCAGCAATGCGGAGGCGACCGAGGTCGACTGCCAGCGGACGGCAAGCGTGGACGTACGGTGGGCCGTTGCGGCAGCGTCGGCAGCCCGGCCGGTCAGGCTGTGGGCTGCCGCCTGCTCGATGGCTTGGCGCGCCTCGCCGATCGGGCGTAGCTCGGCGGCGAAGCGATCGCGCGCGTACTTCACGGCGACACTCGTCACTGAGGAATCCCAGTCGGTCATCTCGGCGCAGGCGGCGTCGTCGCCGGACAGCATCACGACCGGAACTCCCAGCGCGGTGGCGGTGGCGTGAGTCAGTCCGATCTCGCCGACTGGCCGTCCGTCCAGCCACATGTCCTCGATCTCGTGCCCCATGAAGCTGTGGCTCATCACCCCATGGGCGCCAGCACGGGCGTGGAAGCCGATGCAGATCACCGCATCGTAGGAATCGTCGAGGCCTTCCAGCATGCCCATAACCTTGGGCCGACCGCGGATCAGGCGGACGGCAGGATGCAGGGTCTCCGGGAGCAGGTTGCGCATCGGGCCGTGTGCATCGTTGACCGTGACCTCGGTGGCTCCCGCTGTCATGGCACCACGGACGGCCGCGTTGACATCCTCCGTCATCATCACGCGGCCGTTTTCGTAGTCCCTGCCGCCAGGCTGGACATCCTCGGCGTCCACGAGTCCCGTGACGCCCTCCATGTCGGCGCTGATGTAGATCCGCATGCTGCACACTCCCCAAGAGATGATCATCTGAAGGACGCAGGAAGCCTAACCGTCGTTGCCTGCCCGCGCTTCGAACTGCGCCCCACTCGGGGGCAGAAGCGTCACGGGAGACGATCATGATGAACGCGGGGAGGCCCGCGCATCGTGCGGAGCCGAGGCCGGCGGTGGGAAGGCGAAGGGAGTCTTCCTTGGCAACGTGGTGCCAAGGAAGACTCCCTTCGCCGTATGGCGGCGATGGTGCGGACGGAGGTTCGGCTCGTCCGGCACGACCGGACTCTGCCCGGCTTCCGCTCCTTCGCAGCCCGCAGCCACGCCCTCTGCGGACCGCGCCGAATCGGCAGTTCCGCTTGTGGGTGGACCGGGCGCTGCCCGGCTCAAGACAGGTTTGCCACCGGCACAGGGTTGCCACCAAGCCCGGAGCACGCTGGAAGGAAGTCTCTCCGGATTCCTGTCACGTCTCCATACGCCCATCCGTCAGTGCCGCGAAGAGCCAACCAGGCTGACGCGAAGAAGCACAGCCATACAGCCATGACGAACCCTCCATCTCCCGGATGCCCGACCCAGCCGAGTTCGTGCCCGAGATGAGCGACATCAGCACCCCGCTTCCGGGCCACGGGCAACCGCTCGGTGCCGAGCACCACGATGAGCCTCGTCCACCTGCGCGCCGGACAGTTCGTCAACGGGATCTCGCGGCGAACTTCGACGAAGCCTTCCCCGGTTCCCGAGATCAAGCCCTCGCGTTCGTTGATCCCGATGACGTCGGCATGACCCCAAAGCCCGGCCGGGCCGGAACCAGCCGCATGGTGTAGAGCCCGTCGGAGAGGCAGGCATCTCCGGTCTCCCCCGCCGAGGAGCTCCGGATGGCCTCGCCCAGCGAACCGAGAACAGACAGAGATGAGTGGGTCCAGTGAGCCACGGGGAGATCCGCCTCCCCCAGGGTGAGCCAGATCTCGCCCTGGACCTGCGGCGGTGTTCCCGGGCGCACCTCCAGATCGGCCAAGGACATCTTCACCTGCCCGAGCTGTCCACCCATGCCACTCACTCCAAAAGCTGATCGGGTAGATCGACTTGATGGGGCCACCGCCCCGAGTGAACTGGAGCTGGACCCTCTTGCCCCCACCATGGCCACCGCCCGGCCCATCCCGGTGTCATGCGGGTCAGGAGGGGTGGCCAGCGATCCGTTTACTCTTGAGCGCCGCCGCCGAGAGCCCGTTCGGCAGGTCGGTCAGCATGTCCCGCAGAGGCTTCACATGGGTCTGGCGGGCGCAGCCAGCCGCGTAGAACTATTCGGCTCAGCTCAGGCTCCGCGTCGCTCACCCAGCCGGAGGACACGAGGGCCTGGTGGGGTGAACCGGCGTACGACGCCGAGGTGTTCGGGCGCCGGGGCGGGCCCAACGTGGCGAGAGGAGCTTCCTTCGTGCATGTCGACGCTTAGGCGTGACTGAGCGCCGCAGTCGGCCCGTCCGGCGAAGTACGTACTCAAGTCTCCCTGGCATGCATTTCGGCCCTCTCTGGGACCCCGCCAACGAGGACGCCGCGTGGCACGCCGCCGGAGCAAGGAAGAGGGGGACCTGCAGAAGAAGCCGCCCGGCGGCATCGCCACCGAGCCCGATGACCACGGGCTCGGATGCTCGCGCGGCGGCCTCACCGCCAAGCTGCACCTGGCCGGCGGACAGGGGCAGAATCCCCTGTCCGTCGTGACCACCGTCAGGCTATGTTCCCAGCATGGACCCGCTCACGTTCGACTACGAGAACCTGCACCTGCGGGTGGACCGGGGGGTGTTCGAACTGTTCAATCTGGACAGCCCCGAGAGTACGTTCCGGGTTCCATTGCACTGGCTCGGGATGTTGGTGCATTACAAGAAACCGGACAAGCCCGGCGAGTTGTTCTTCGGTGTCGTGCGCGATCCGAATGCCGCGCTCTACGGTACCGACCGGCTCGCTCTCAGGTACCGCTACTCGCCTGCGGTCCGGGTGCCGCCAGGGGACGAGCCCTTGTTCCGCGCGTACTTCACCCAAGTGGCCGCGCTCGCCGACCGGCGGGTCGCCTGACGTGGAATCAAAGGTCTTCGAGCATGGCCGCTTCAATCTACGGGTCGGTCACGGGGTCTTCGAGTTGCTCCGGCCAGACGGTTTCATCGGGCCGTACCGGGCCCCGCTGAGCCGAGTGAAGGTGCGTACCGAGGCACGCAGGAGTGGCTTGACCCGGCTGCGCTTCGACTGCGCCGAGCAGTTCAACGAGCCGATCTACGGGAGCACGGCGAGATCCAGGCCGCTGGTCGTCACCGTCGATATCCCGACCGCCGACGAGCCGCTCCACCGTGCGTACTCCACCGAGCTCCCCCACCTGTCCGACCGCCTCATAGCCCTGCCCTGTGACAGGAAGGCTGGTGCTGCACCCTCCCCACCGGATGATCGGCCGCTCTCTGGCGCATCCCGCCCGGGAACTGGTTTTCGTTCCTCCGGAAGGGTGGCGCCGGGGCGAGGTCGACGGAACCATGGGGCAGCGTGCGGTATCCCCAGGGCACGACACGTGCCGCGGGGCAGGGGGCGAGCTTGAGGTGGGGCCATGCGTAGCTATGCCGGCGTATTGGTCGGCAAACTACTTTTCGCCACGGTCTGCTGCTTTCCGGTCCCCCTTGTCCTCGTCGTGGGATGTGTCGCCTGGGACGAGGGTGAGAACTGGGCCTGGATCGCGCTCATCGTCGGCCTGGTCGGCTCGGTCTTGATCCCTGTCATAGCCCTCAAAGACGCGCGGAGGCAATTCCCCCGGATCACGCGCAGGGACCGGGTGAAGCACGAGAACGTCTCCTACGGGGACGACACCTTCGTGATGTGGGCACCACGGTCCGAACACGGCTCGGCGCAGGCGCGGATGGTGCGGGCGGATGTCCTGGAGGCGTCGCTCGTGCGATACAACCCCGACAACGAGGCGACCTTCACGACCTACTCCGGCGACCTCACCCCCAATGAGTTCACGCCGCTGATCAGGCTGAAGCTGCGAGTGCATGACGCCAAAGAGGCCGGTGGGGCCGATGGGGCCGCCGGGTTCGAGATCACGGACACGTGGCGGGTACCCTCCCTGTGTCTGTCCGCCGTCACGGCGGGCCGCCTGATCGGCCTCGTCGACCCGGCGCTGTCGGCACGCCGCCCGATCCGAAGGTCCCCGGAAAGGTCACCCCCTCTTTGGCCCCGCAGCGCCCTCATGTCGGGTACGAGAACCAGCCGGATGATCGATCTTGAGGGCCGGTGGACCGATGCCACCCGGCGCCCGGGTTGGCTGCTGCAACAGATGCGGATCGCGCGGGAAGCCGGAGGTGTCGAGATGGTCGGCGACACGATCGACCTCCGGGGCCACGGCCCGGTCCTCGACACGGTGCTGCGCATCCGTCCCGAGGACGGGACACCTCCGTTCGACGCCGCCCGGCGGCTGACGGTGCCGATGGACTACCTCTCGGTCCTGCACCGCACCAGGGAGGTCGTCCTCTACGCCAACCCGAACGGCAGGTCGTACGTCATCGACTGGGCGCGTACCAACCTCCTCGCCGGCACCACCGCCGCCAAGGCCATCGCCCCCGACGGCCAGGAACTCGCCGTGACGGGACGTCCTGACGTGATCTGGGCCCTGATGAACCTGCTGGCATCCCACGGCCTCTCGAACCCGACCCCTGTCCTGGACCTCCGCAAGCGCAGGATGAGCGCGGTGGCGGGGACGTTGATGGACGTGGTGCGGGGCAGTGGGACGGAGGCGAACGCGGCCCGGCGCTAAGGGCTCGAATGTACGGGTCACAGCCACTCGTGTACGCACCCACTGCGGCCGGGTGCGCTGCCTGCCCGGTCCCGGGGCAGATGCAACTGCCAGCCCAGTGGGCAGAACGCAGTGTGCCGGTGGTGGCGTGGACACTGACCGCGACCTGGCAGTTCGCCCGCTTCCCGAGCGCTCCGCAGTAATGGCGGGCCACCCCCGCCGACGCCCGGCCGCACTTGGGAAACGACACGTCGTCGATCCCCCACCCCCGGCGCGATCCCCACACCTGCGGAGTGATCGCCCTCGGACAGCCGGCAGGCGATCCGCCAACTCACCCCGGAGCCGCACCGCATCCCCCAGCTTCACACCCTGGCGACGCCGGCCACCAGGCATCACCACCCAAGGTACGAGTACTGGGCAACCCACCGGAGTAGACACCGGAATGAGGATTCGTGCGGGCAACTAAGGGTCGGCTCTCGAAGTCCTTCGGGGGTTGACTCCGGGCTGGTTGTGGGTGTGCCCGCTGTCAGTTGTCGAGGGCGACGAGATGGAGGATCGTCACACGGAAGCGGAGCGTCCGGTCACGCGCTGTGGATAGCCCCGATCTCAGGCAGCTCCACGAACTCGACCCCCCTCGGTCTGAACCGCTTCGCACCTTCGGTGAATCTCTCCGAGCAGAAGGCAACACCCAGGAGCGGAATACAGTCAAGGAAGAACAGGTCGCGCTCCGGTGTTTTCCTGAATCGGAGCTCCCAGACCTTCTTGATCTGCCCGTCGCGGCGGTAGTCGATTTTCGACCTCTCGAGGTCGACCACGTCCTCGACCTTCAGCAGCTCGGCCCGGGGGAACTTTACGAAGAAGTAGTCCTTCACCGAGATCCGTTTGCCCTTGGTGGACACCGCATGCAACCTCGCGGCCTGCCAGCTGCCAGTGTCGGTGGACTGCATCAGGGACAGGAAGTCGCCGCTGACAACCTGCCCGTCGAACGACGTATGGAAGTCGAAGTCGTATGCCCGGTCCTTCGCGATCAGCCACAGCTCGGGCGGAAGGTCGGCCAGCGGGGCGTGGCCCATGGCGTAGTGCCAGGTGTACTGCATCGACCTGTCGTAGCCCTTGTCCGAGAACGCCTCGTGGATCATTCCGTTGAGGAAGACGGGGCAGCGGGCCTCTTTTTTATATGCCAACGCGAAGTACAAAGCGTCCATCACCGTTCGCCGGACTGACGCGGAGTCGGCCTCCGCCTCCGCCAGCTTAGTAGTCGGCTCCGGCAGTCCTTCGCGGGTTGCCTCCGAAGCCGCTGCTCTGTGTGTCGCTGGGGTCAAAGTCCGGGTCCGGCGAGGTGAAGCTGGCAGGCGCAGTCGAGGGTGTCTTCGGGGCCGCCGGCGAAGGCGCCGGCGGGTAGCAGGGAGTCCTCGTAGCGGTCGCTGCCGGCGTAGTAGAGGGCGAAGCCCCATCGGCTGGCGGTGCCGCCGTAGCGCAGGCGCATCAGCTTGACCCGCTCGCCGTCTGCCGGTTCGCCCTCTGCGCAGGCGTCACGACATCGCCCGTGGACAGCGACCGGTCTGCTGTCGCGGCTGCCAGGGTTATAGACCTTTGAGACGGGCCCGACCTCGGGCCGGGAATCAAGGCTCACCGCAGCGTGATCAAATGGCCAACTACGATGCTCGGACTGGTCAACCGAAGTGCGGGCTGAGGGGTTCATCGGCCGCTGGGAGTAGGTCCCTCGCCTCATCCGTGCTTCACGTCTGCTGGCTAGGGTCTGTACTCATGCAGACCACGGAGATAGTTCATCGCCAGACGCCGGAACGTAGGCGCGACGCACTGGAACGGCTCGGCGCGGAGCGGGATGTCTGGGTGTCGACAGCTCACCCTGATAACGGGCCGCACCAGGTGCCGCTGTGGTTCCTGTGGGATGGGCGAGCGGTATGGATGTGCACCAGTGCGACTTCCGTGACCGCGCGGAACGTCACCGCGGAGCCGCGCGTGCGACTGGCACTGCCGGACACCTTCGATGTGGTGCTGCTCCAGGGTGAAGCGGAGCTGTTTCCCGTCCAGGAGGTGCCCGGTGACGCGGCGGAGGCGTTCGCCGACAAGTTCGGGTGGGACCCGCGCGCGGAGGAGGGCGCCTTCCTGTATGTGCGCGTGGTGCCGAAGACTGTGCGTGCTTGGCGCGACGAACCGGAACTACGCGGCAGGCTCATCATGCGGGACGGTACGTGGCTGGCATAGCGGACGATCCAACTTCTCCGCCCCGATCACCGGAACGCTGAGGGAGCGCCATGGTGGTCAAACTTGGCCAGTTGGGCGTGAGGAGTTCCGCTTGGTTGCTCTGATCCCACCAGGCATCGATGAAGCCAGCCCTGTCGCGGGATCGACGAGTTGGTCGCGATGGCGGCCGATTCCCCCCGGCGGGGCGGGAGAGAATGCGTCAAGCCCAGGCCATGGGTCTGAGAGAAGAAAGGCTCTGTACGAACGGGAGGCGCGCGCGACCGCACTCACAACCAAGTGGTCCGGCGGTATCTCTAGTCGGCGTCCATCGCCGCCAGCACGGCGAGTCGGCGGCAGTCGGGCGAGAGGGCGGCTATGCCGTAGTCGGAGCCGATGTCGTTGTGGAACCATTCCGTATCGGCCTCGAAGTGGAACCACGTGCTCTGCTGGGCCTGGCGCTCCACCTCCTCCGCGCTCGCGCCCGCTGGAGCGCCGCTGAGCCCTGCGATCGAACGCCATGCCCACAGTCGGCCGTAGGCAGCATGCACGCCCGAGTTGCCCATGCCGCCCATCGAGGCGGTGGCGAAGAGCAGACGCCAGATTTCGTCCACCGGGCGGATGGCGATCTGAAAGCGGTTCGTGGGGCCGAGCCCGTCGACACACGGCATTGGCAGAGTCGGCAGCAACTCGGGTACCTGCTCGGGTGCTATGGCCTCGTCCGGTATGAAGACCCAGGCATCGCAGTCCCCCCAGTCGCCCGCCTGCACGGCGGCAACGATGTTCTCGTGGATGGCTGTGGTGGCGATGTCACGAAGGGCCGACCGCTCGGACGTACGGGGCGTCGGGGGGTCCATCCGGCCTGCGGCGGGCAGCCCGCCCGGTACCCCACTGGCAGAGCCGTTTATCGAGCGGCTGGGGAAGTCGACGTTGGCCTCGATGTCGCGGCGACGCACCGGGAGCCAGGCCAGCGGGTGCCAGCCAGGTCGCACCTGCGGCCAGGAGCGCAGCGGCGGGAAGACGTCGATGTCCACGCCACGGAGCACCAACTCGTTGAAGAGGCAGGCACGCAGATCGTCCAGCCGGTCCCACTCGCGATGGTCGAAGACCGTCGCGGCCAGGTCGGCGGCCTGGTGATGCTCCGCGAGGAGTGAGGCGACGAAGCGCGGCAGAACGCCGTAGCCGGACGGGCGTTTCTCGTCAAGGAATTGGAGCAGCTCTACCAGGCTGTCGCGGCCGGGGGTGAGGGCGAGCACCCGCACGACGTGGGCGAGTTGGTGCTCGTATTCCCGCAGCCGCTCGGCAGTGGACGCGTATCGGTCGGCCAGCCGCGACCCCAGCTCGCGTACGTACCGGGCGTCACCTTGAGCCGCGCGCCGCTCGGCCTGGGACCGTACGAGGCCGCCGAGATCGTCCTTGGCGTCTTCCATGATCCGTCACCCTATGGCCCGCTGGGACGCACCGACAGGACGGGGTGGTGGCGCTGCACACACGTGCCGCACTTCTGCCGCGCCCCTCCCCTACCCCTAGCTCTCCCCCGACGACGGCTGCCGTTCTGCCGTGCTGCCGTCTTCGCCAGCGCCGTCGCGCGGAAGCCAACTGCGGTCCGCCTGGATTGAATGAGACGGGGACTGGCTTCGAGGAGAGCAGACACGGGAGCCCTGGGCTCACCGCGGACTCCGATTCGCTTGCGGCCTCAGGTGACCTCGGTGACCTCGCTGTCCTTCGGCAACGAACCTTGACCGGAGCCACGGAGAGTTGGGCAACGTGGAAGTCTGGCATCCGCCTAGGTTGATGCCAGAACACGGTCGAGCGCCGCCCGGCCCGCAGGTCCCCATGTCGGCTTTCCGCCGGGCAGGCCCTGATCCCCGGCGTGGCCAATAAGGATGAGGACAAGGCTCTTCAGGGCAGCCAACCCTCGTGCGCGCCGGATCATCGACGCGTCCGCGTGCGCGTACGCGTCGAAGAACCGTGCGGCCGCCCCTGTGGGAAGGAGCACCCACGCAGCCGCGAGATCGACCGCCGGATCGCCTGCGCACATGTCACCGAAGTCGATCACGCCCGAGAGCGTCCCGTCCGCGACGACGACATTCGCCGGGTGAAGGTCGCCGTGCAGCCATACCGGCGGGCCGTCCCAATCGGGAGCCGCAAGGGCCTCGTCCCAGACGTCCTGGACATTCCGGAGGCCGCCGACAATGCCCCCGGAGGCGACTTCCTCAAGCATTTTACCGAAGCCGTCCGTGAGCGTTTTGAGGGGAACGCCGCGATCCGGACTGACCGGCGCCTCGGCGGGCGCCTTCACATGGAGCGCCTTGAGGAAGCCCGCCAAAGTGTCGGCCGCGCGGTCGTGGCTGATGGGGGCGCGGTCGGCCGGTTCGCCGGGAACCCATGTCGCGATGGTCCATGGCCGCGGGAAGCGCGCGGAGGGTTCACCGATCCGCATCGGGGTCGGGACCGGCAGTGGAAGGCGCGGGGCCAGGGCGGGCAGCCATCGGTGCTCATTGCGCAGGAGGGACGGTGCGCGCTCCGTGCGGGGCATGCGCACGGCCAACTCGTCGCCAAGACGCCACAGTTGGTTGTCCCAACCGCCGACCACCTCACGCAGGTCCAACTCTGCAAGGTCCGGATGCTGCTCTCGCACCAGAGAGCGCACCAAGTTCTCATCGATCTCGAAGCTGTCCATGATCCCACTCAACCATTGATGGCACGGGCGGCGGGGCCTGCTCAGCTGAAACAGCATCCGGCATCCGGCATCCGGCATCCGGCATCCGGCATCCGGCCAACCAGGACCGCATCAGCCGGAATTCCCGGCATCTCCACGCCTCAACGGGTGTACGACACATAGCATGACGATCCGGACCCCGGACCGAAGCCGGACCCGCACCTACGTCGAGCTCGTCGGCCGCGCCCTGGGCGGCCGGCTCGTGGACGCTACGAGCCGGCCGCCCGGGGAGCGGGCCGCCAGGGCCGTACTGATCAGGAACGACGGCCGTACGGGCCCTGCGGCCGCACCGACTACGAGCCGCGCGCAGGCGACCCGAGCCTGTGGGGCTGGGGCGGCGACGCGCCCCGGCCCCCCGCCTCCTCCGGCAGGCGCGGGCCGACGGGGTGACGGCTCTCCCGCCGCTCCGCGCGTCACCGCCCCGGCCTCGCCCCGGGGGACAAGAGGATGAGCGCTGCGCCGGGGGTTCCGGTCCCGGTCGCGCCGGTCAGCCGCCGAACGAGGCGCCTGACCGTCTTCCTGCCTCTGCCCCGCGGTCAGGGGCGCCAGTCGAAGGGGAAGTGCTTGCTGGAACCACCGCGGTATTCATGGGAGAAGTCGAACCCCTCCGCGCGATCGCTCTCGACGACGCCCCAGGTGGCGATCTGACCGGGGCCGACCTCGGCGCCCGGAGCATTGATCAGCTGGACGCGACGGGAGGGGTCGGCAGTGGGCCCGGTGAGCGCGGTCGCGCCGACGGAGACCTTGTCGGCGACACTGGCCCGCCAGTACGAGAGATCCTCGGCGGCGTCGAAGTGGACCGGCGCGTGCCGCACCTCGCGCAGTTCGCTGATGAGCGAGCCGAACTGGCCCGGCCAGCCGCCGACATGACCGGCGAAGATCTGCTCCAGCGCGTCACGCTGAGCCTGGTCACCCTTGGCGTCGATGTAGAGCATCACCTTCATCGTGGCGTCCGGGTCACCGACCCACATGTTCCCGGCGAACTCGCCCAGCGCCACGACACCCAGGCCGTCCAGGCGCACGTCCCCGAAGTGCCCCTCGTGAACCTGCCAGACGAGCGTGAAGAGGCAGTCCCCGTGGGTCGGCGTCTGGGCGAACGTACAGGGGCAGGGCAGTGCGCAGCTGCACACGTCGAACCACTCTCCCCGTAAGTGCCAGTCGGGCAGCGTGCTGTCACTCGTGCCCGCTCGGACGACGGCGGGGACGCTTTGCGATGCGGCGGAAGTGGTACACATGGTGACCTCCCAGATCACTTATACCCCTAGGGGGTATCTCGTGGACAAGAGAAAGATAGGGCTCAACAAGCCCCCACGTCAACTACCCCCTAGGGGTACCCAGTCGACAGGGTTGCCTGGGTGTTCGTAGCCGCCGGGGCGCTTCGTCGCTCCAGTGGGCAAACAGCAGGCGGTGCGCCTTTATCGGCGTTGCGCGACTGCGGCGACGCCGACGACGTGCAGACCGAAGGTCGGCGCCTCGGCTCGCTCCATTCACTGCGGCAATTCCCCGGCCGGGCAGGCGAATCACCATGCGGCCGACACCCGTCGTTCGCAGGCGCCCGTCCTCGCCGAACTCGGAAAGCTCCGCCCCCACCCAGGCCCTTCGGTTGGTCGCGGCCTGCGCCACAGCCCCTGTCTCCGCGCTCGACGCGGGACTCACTCGGGTCTTCCCAGGCCACCAGCCCACTGATGTGTCGGCCGGGTGGCTTTCAGCATCGCCACCCTTGTCCGGCCGCACACGAAGCCCGGACAAGGAACGGACGTCACCCTTCATGACGCGAGTCCGAAGTACGGCCTGGTACGCGATTGCGGTCACAGCCGGCCCGGACTGGCCGTCACCAGCCGTACGGCGTCACGAACGCACGAGTCGGGCGATGGCGTCGCCGGCTTCCTTGAGTTTCATGTTCCCGTCTTCGCCGCCTTCCGCGACGGCGGCGCGGACGCAGGTGTCCATGTGTTCGTCGAGCATCTGCAGGGCGAAGGACTGCAGGGCGCGCGTGGTGGCCGCGACCTGGGTGAGGACATCGACGCAGTAGGTGTCTTCTTCGACCATTCTCTGCAGGCCCCTCACCTGCCCTTCGATGCGCCGCAGTCGTTTGAGCTCATTCTGTTTGTGAGTGCTGTAGCCAGCCACCGTTTCCTCCTGTGCTGCTGTTGACGTGCGCAGCGCATCTGCCCTCCGTCGGCAGACCGCGACAGGGCCGCGATGGCAGGAGACCAGGTGCGGTTCCGCGCGGACGAGTGAACCAGGGTCCGCCTCTCGGATCTCCTGACGTGGCTGCGGTGTTGAGGCCGGGCGTGCCGTCGCGGAACCTGATCCGGGATTTCGGAAACCGGCGGACCCGCTGGAGGAAGTCATCAGATCGGCGAATGCCTGGGACGCTTGCGAAGCGGATTCACCACACCAGGATCCGCCTCGCTACCGACGGACGGTGCAGGCTCCTCGCCCGCGTCCTGCCCCTCGGACAGTACGGTGGCAGCCCCAGTTCGAACGCGGCTGGAGCAGATGTCCGTGCCCCGCACCGGAGCCGGACTCCCCCACACCCGGCCCGCCCATGTCCTGGCGGACAAGGGCGGACAATACCTGCGCCGCTCGGAAGAACCGCCGCTGCCCACGACGGCCCGGAGTCCGGCTCACCGTCCCAGGACGCCTCGACCGGCGGAAGCACCGGCAGAACCGAGGATCCTGGGCCGACCGCCCACCTCGGGTGGTAACGGTCAGTGCTGGTGGGCGCCGCCCTCCTCGGTGTCTGCCGTCTCCGGCGTGGCGGACTTCCCGGTCTGGACAGTGAAGGCCGCGGTGCGGACGGTGCCGTTGTGCTTGAAGTCCAGGAAGAGGCGGTAGCTGCCCGCACTGGGCACGGTGGTGCTGAAGGAGATGCCGGGGCCGGGCTTGGTGGTGCCGTCGCCGGGTTCGCCGTTGGGGTGGACGTGGAGGTAGGCGAGGTCGCCCGAGCGCAGGGCGACCAGATGGCCGTAGGCGCCGAGGTAGGGCTGCAGGTCGGTCACCGGGCGGCCGTTGCGGCTGACGCCGAGAGTGACGCCGGACGTCTTGCCCGGGGTCAGGTCGCCGTTGAGAGTGACGGTGTAGCCGTCGACGGTGGAGCTGGCGGCCGGTGCGGGCAAAGAGACGGCCTTGTAGGAGCCGGAGGCCGCGAGGTCGGCGCCAAGAGTGAGGTTGGTCGCGTTGCCGACGGCCGGAGTGAAATCGGCGAAGACGCGATAGGAGCCGGCGGTGGGCAGGGTGACGGGGGTGCTCCAGGTGCCGTCGGAGGCCCGGGTGGGATGAAGGTGCCGGTAGGTGACCAGGTCACGTGAGGCGAGGATGAGATGCAGTTCCTTGTCGTGCTCGCGCTGGAACGAGGTGACCTGCCGCCCCTGTTGGTCGCGGACGGCGAAGCGGAGCTCGCTCTCTTCTCCTGCGGCGACGCGGGGGGTCTTCAGGTCGAGGGTGTATCCCGCCTCGGAGACCTGCAGGCCTGCGGGCGTCGCGTCCCCCTGGCTGCTTTTACGCTCCGGGGCTGACGGCTTGTCGTGCGCCGCGTGGGCCGCCGGCTGTGGATCCTGCTTGATGGGGTCAGCTGCTGTACCGACGCCATAGGCGGCACCGAAGGTCGCCGCGACTGCGGCGGCAAAAGCGGTGATCTTTACGCCCGTGTTCATGAGGGCCCTTTCTCTGCGGTGTCGCACCTTCCGCGACGAGCACTCTCGATTATATACCCCTAGGGGGTATTGACAAGAACGCTGGAGGCATTTGGCAAATATACCGGTAGGGGGTATACATGGGGATCGTTAGCGGTACCCCCCATGGGTACTAGTAGGCTCGCATCCTTCAGGAGGAACCCATGTCCTGCTGCACCCCCGACGGCAGCTGCTCCACCGTCACGGTCGAGGTCATCGAGGGCGCCACCACCGTCTACAACGTCTCCGGAATGACGTGCGGGCACTGCAAGGCCACGCTCACCAAGGAGATCGGCGCCCTGGACGGCGTCCTGCTGGTGGACGTCGACGTCGACGCCGGCCGGGTCTCCGTGCCCACCTCCGGCGCGCCCGACGACGTACTGCTGGCAAAGGTTGTCGACGACGCCGGCTACGAGCTGACCGGCCGGGCGGCCTGACGACTCCGCCCACCGGCCGGGCCCGCCCTCGGGCCCGGCTCCTCTCCCCCCCTGCACACGCCCAGGCCGAGGAGCAGTGATGGCTACCACGGTCCCCGACACAGCCGAGGTCGAAAGATCGCCACCGACAGTACGGTCGTCGACGGCACCTCAGCGGTCGACGCATCGATGCTCACCGGCGAGTCCGTACCCTTCCAGGTCGCTGTCGGCGACGCCGTCACCGGGGCGACCGTGAACGTCGGCGGACGCCTGGTGGTGGAGGCCACGAGAGTGTGCGCCGACACGCAGCTCGCCCGCGTGGCCAAGCTGGTCGAAGACGCGCAGAACGGCACGGCGGCGGCCCAGCGGCTCGCCGACAGGATCTCCGCCGTGTTCGTCCCCGTCGTCATAGCTCTGGCCCTGGGCACCCTGGGGTTCCGGCTGGGCGACGGTGCCGGTCTGACGGCCACGTTCACCGCCGCCGTCGCGGTCCTGATCATCGCCAGCCCCTGTGCCCTGGGCCTGGCCACGCCGACCGCGTTGATGGTCGGCACCGGCCGCGGCGCCCAGCTCGGCATCCTGATCAAGGGCCCCGAGGTGCTGGAGTCCACGCGCAAGGTCGACACCGTCGTCCTGGACAAGACCGGCACTGTCACCACCGGACGGATGACCCTGCTGGCCGTTCACATCGCGGAAGGTACGCGAGAGGAGGACGTCCTGCGCCTGGCGGGCGCCCTGGAGCACACCTCCGAGCACCCGATCGCCCAGACGGTGGCCGCGGGTGCTGCCGAGCGGGTAGGTACGCTTCCCGCGCCGGAGTACTTCGTCAACGTGCCCGGCCTCGGCGTTCAGGGTGTGGTCGAGGGCCAAGCGGTCCTGGTGGGCCGCACCAAACTCCTCGCCGAGTGGGCCATGGATCTGCCGGCCGGCCTGGCGCGGGCCAAGGCGGACGCCGAGACCGCGGGCCGTACCGCGATCGCGGTCGCCTGGGACGGCGAGGCCAGGGCGGTCCTCGATGTCGCCGAGGCGGTGGCCGCGGAAGTCGGCATCGACGAGGTGATCGCCGAGGTCATGCCGGAAGACAAGGTCAACGTCGCCAAGCAGCTTCAGGGCAAGGGCCGTTCGGTCGCCATGGTCGGCGACGGTGTCAACGACGCCGCCGCACTCGCCCATGCCGACCTCGGCCTTGCCATGGGCACCGGCACCGACGCCGCCATCGAGGCCGGCGACCTCAGCCTGGTCCGGGGCGACCTGCGCGCCGCCGCCGACGCCATCCGCCTCGCCCGCAAGACGCTGGGCACCATCAAAGTCCAACCTGTTCTGGGCCTGCGCCTACGCGGCTTCAAGGCAGCCGCCGGAAACCGGAAAACCGCCCGCGCCACATACGCGAACGAGGGGCGGGCCCGGCCGGGCCCGCCCCTCGTTCGCGTAACGGCTCCCCGGAGGGCAGCCGGTCGGACGCACAAGGAGTCCGTATGCACGACGTCATCCACCATGGCAGCGACGGCTGCCGCCCGGCGGCGGGCGGATCTTCGATCACGCCGCCCGGCCGCCGTGGGCATCGCGACCGTCGGGGCGAAGCCGAGCCGTTTACTCCTGTTCGGCTCGAACCGGCCGTGACGTGGACCCGGAACGCCGCGGTCAGCGGGCCGCCGATGCCCGCTACCACCAGTAAATCCGCCAGTGACCCACGAGGAGGTTCGTCATGGCCACATCGTCATGGACCAGCACGGTACGCCAGGTAGCCGCCCATCCCGTTGTCAGGATGGCAGCCGCCGCGGCACTACAGGCTCTGGCGTCCCATCTCACACAGCAGGACAGGCCTGGCCGCCCGTCCTGCACGGACGCGTGCACCCGCGTGTCGGCCGGTCACTTCGAGGTGCCTGCTGCCCGTCGGCAGACGCACTGACACGTTCACGCCGCGCACCGCGGCACCGCCACCGGCCCAGCCCAGCCCAGCGGCCTCGGATCCGTGTGCCACGCGGTGCGGCGCCACACCTGGCGCAGGGCCCCATGACGACACGCTACCCGTCGAGAAACCCCTTACGGGAATACCCCCTGGGGGTATGTCGTTGTGGCGGGTGTACCGAATACGGACAACGCCAGAAGACGCATCACACAGCACGCATCACACAGGTGGAGACACGATGAAGAACAATTCCGGCCACGACATGACCAGCCACGGCGGCCACGGCGGAGCCCGTCCCGGCGGGCTGTCGGTCTCCGAGAGCGGGTACACCCTCGACCTCGACTCGACGATCCTTTCCACCGGGGTGCAGACGGTCACCTTCCGGGTGACCGGTCCCGACGGGGCGCCGGTGACCGAGTTCACGCCCGAGCACGAGAAGCAACTGCACTTCATCGCCGTCCGGCGCGACACGACCGGGTTCCAGCACGTGCACCCGGTGATGGACGAGAAGGGCACCTGGAGCATCGAACTGACCCTGAAGCCGGGAGACTGGAGGTTCTTCGCCGACATCCACCCGGCCGGCCACGACGCGACCATGACGCTGGGAATCGATGCCTCGGTCGCCGGGCAGTACGACCCGCAACCGCTTTCCGAGGACACCCGCATCGCTCACGTAGACGAGTACACCGTCACCCTTGACGGCGAACTCGCGCCCGGTGCGGCGAGCGACCTGACGCTCACCGTCAGCCGGAACGGGCGGCCTGTCACCGACCTGCGGCCCTACCTGGGCGCGTACGGGCACTTGGTGGCACTGCGGGTCGGCGACCTGGGCTACCTCCACGTCCACCCGGATGGCGAGCCCGGTGACGGCACCACCGAGCCGGGGCCCGAGATCACCTTCATGGCCGCCGCGCCGTCGGGCGGCACCTACCGCCTCTACCTGGACTTCCAGCACGACGACGTCGTCCGGACCGCCGAGTTCACGGTGCGGACCACCGCCACCACCCCCCACTCGGACGCGGCACCCGAGCACACGGGCCACCACCCCGGCAACCACGCACACCACTGACCGCAGAAACGTCACTGGCCAGTCGCCGCCATGCGGCGCGGCGGCGGGGCGCTCGCCGAGTCGAGCGCCCCGCCGCCCCCTGTACATCCTCCAGGTCGGAAGGACCGTCATGCCCCGCCTGACCCGACTCACGCCCGATACAGCGGTCGGCGCTTCGAGCGACCTCCTCGCCGAGCTGGTCTCACGCCACGGCCAGATCGGTGACATGGTCTCCACGATGGCGCACTCGCCCGCCGTTCTGGGCGGCTATCTGCAGCTCAGCCGGGCCATGGGACGAGCCAAGCTCAACCGCAGGATCAGCGAACGGATCTCGATCGCCATCCAGGTCCAGCAGGGCTGTGGGCTCTGTCTCGACGCGCATGTCAGCGCTGCCCGCGCGATGGGAGTGGACGAGGAAGAGATCGAGCGTGCCCGCGCGGGCACCTCGGCCGATCCCGCGATCGCGGCGATCATCACCCTCGCCCTCCAGGTCTACCGCGAGCCGACGTCGATCACCGACGAGCAGGTCATCGCGTTGCGCGAGCACGGCTACAGCGAACGCGCGATAGCCGACGTCGTCGGCGTCGTCGCACTCAACATCCTCACCGGCGCCTTCAACCTGCTCGCCGGCCTCACACCGGAGAGCGGCACCGATGCGTAGAGACATCCCCGCCTCCCTCTGCGGGGCACGGCCTCCGACCCGAGGCCGTGCCCCGCCGCATGGACCTGAAAGGAACACGCCATGCGTCTGTTCGCCATCCGCGACTACCGCCGCCTGTTCAGCGCGCAGATCATCGCCCTGTTCGGTACCGGGCTGACAACCGTGGCCCTCGGACTGCTCGCCTACGATCTCGCCGGCCCGCGCGCCGGGATGGTCCTCGGCACCGCCCTCACCATCAAGATGGTCATGTACGTGGTCATAGCTCCTCTCACCGCCGCGTACGTCGACCGCTTCTCCAGAAGAATCCTCCTGGTCCTCCTCGATGTGGTGCGCGCCGCAGTGGTCCTGGCCCTGCCGTTCGTCACCGAGGTCTGGCAGATCTATGTCCTGATCGGCCTGCTCCAAGCCGCGTCCGCGGCGTTCACCCCGACGTTCCAGGCCGTCATCCCCGACATCGTCACCGATGAGTCCGACTACACGCGTGCTCTGTCCGCCTCCCAGGTCGCCTCCACCATGGAGAGCCTGCTCAGCCCCGTACTGACAGCGGTCGCCCTGGCATTCATCAGCTTCAACTGGCTGTTCCTGGGCACCTCCGCCGGATTCCTCCTCTCCGGCCTGCTCGTCCTGTCGACGCGCATCCCCGACGCCCGTCCCAGTAGTGGCCACACCCGGGCATGGGACAAGGCGGCAGCGGGAATCAGGACATTCCTCAGGACTCCGCGGCTGCGCGGCGTCATGGCGCTCAATCTCGTGGTCGCGGCGGCAGGATCGATCGTCGTCGTCAACACCGTCAATTACGTCCGTGACGAACTCGGTGGCTCGCAGTCGGACGTCTCATGGATGCTCGCCGCCTCCGGCGGCGGAACCCTCCTGGCCGCCCTCGTGCTGCCCCGCGTACTCGACCGGATCAGCGCCCGCACCGTCATGGTGAGCGGCGCCGGAGTCCTCGTCGGCGGCACGATCGCCGCGGTGGCTCTCATCGCGGCCGGCCTGACCACATGGACCGGTACGGCGATCGTCTGGACCGTGATCGGCATCGGCATGGCGCTGATCATCACACCGACGGGCAACGTCGTGCGCGCCTCCGTCGCACCGAACGCGATCCCCGGGGCCTTCGCAGCCCAGTTCTCCCTGTCGCACCTGGCCTGGCTGATCACCTACCCCATCGCGGGATGGCTCGGCACGAACGCCGGTTTCACTCTCGCCTGGTCCGTCCTCGCGTCCCTCGCCGGGGCGGGCGCCATCGGCGCCCTCCTCCTGTGGCCACGCCACGACGGACGACGAGCCGTGACCGGACCCGCGAAGCCCGTCCGTCCCGCGCACCGGACGGACAGGTCCACCCTGTCGAAGGCCGCGTAAAACGCTCTGACGGATTGCGTCCCACACACAGGCTCCTGGCCAGACATAAGAGAAGGCCATGGCCTTCTCTTACGGGACCGAACAGAACGCCAGGGAAGCCGTGTTGGGTGAGCCGGTACCGGAAGCCGGACAGCACGTTCACCATCGCGAGCCGGGCCGGGAGTGGTCCCGTTCGCCCGTCGTGCGGGTACCGGGCGGCGAAACCCCGCGGTCTTCGACAGAGTCGACCCAGTCGCGGCGAGCACCTCGGGGAGAGATGTCTCATGGCTGCCGTGCGGCGGTCGAAGGCTCCCTGACGGGCTCTTCGGAGCGCAGGCGGAGCCGGGCGATCGTGGCCACGACGCTGAGGACGGCGATGGCGACGCCGAGAACCGCCATGGCGCCTTGCACCGTCAGGACGGGGACGAGAAGTCCGGCGACGATGGTAGGCACTCCGAGCGCGAGGTAGGAGATGCTGTAGATCACGCCCATGACGGCCGCCCGCTCGGCGGGAACGGTGTGCGGCATGAGTGTGCGCAGGGCCCCCATGAACGATGTCCCGAAGCCGGAACCGACGATGACCACGGTCGCGAGATACGCGGAGAACGAGTGGGCGGCGAGGGCGGCCAGACTCAGCACCGTACCAATGGCCAGCGCGGACGTTCCGTAGACGGTGATGACACGCGAGGAGCGGCGGGCGACGAGCTGGGAGGCGAGGATGCCGGAGACGGCCAGCGTGAGGATGACGGTGCCCGCCTGCGTGTGCGTGACGGCGCCGAACTCGCTCTTGACGAGCCCGGCACCCAGCGCGAGGAACAGTCCGTTGGTCGCCGAGCCCGCGACGATGGCGGGCGCGGCCACGAGGAGCACGCCGCGCAGACGAGGCGAGGCACGGAACCGCGGGCGCACCGGTGCGGCGGAGGCGGGCTTCTTCCCCGAGCTCTCCGGAACGAGCCACACGAGCACTGCGGTCAGGAGGGACAGGCCCGTAAGCGTTCCGAACACCGCCCCCATCGGGTTCGCCGTGGCGTCGAGGAGGAGCGCCGCCGTCATGGCACCGGCCCCGAGGCCCATCATGGGGGCGATGGTGTTCCACAGCGCGGCACGTCCCGGCCGGTGCGGAGGTTCGAAGTCGACCGCGACCGCCGAGAGAGCGGGTATGAGCAGGCCGGCGGCGACACCTTGGAGTGAGCGGGCGACCAGCAGCAGGGCGAGGCTTCCGGAGCGCCGGAAGAGGACCAGGCTCGCCGCGAGCAGCAGAGCGCCGACGGTGACCACCGGACGCCGCCCCCTGGTGTCCGACAGCGGCCCCATGAACAGCAGTGTCGCGAGCATGGTGAAGGCGTAGACCGCGAACACGGCGGTCGTCGCGACCGGGGGCAAGCTCAGCTGTTCAGCGAGCTGGGGGTAGAAGAGGGACGGTGCGCTGGCAGAGGCCATCGTCAGGATGATCCCGCCGATGGCGAGGCCGAACCCCCGACGATCTGCGGTGCGGGCATGTGTGCGCATGGAGGGCGTTTCTCCCAAGGGATTGGCCGGGCGCGGGGCCGGGCCACTGGATGGGTTCGGATCGGTTGCGGCCTGCGCCGGACGAGCGGTGGCGACGGTGCGCACCGCTGCTTCCGCCGACGGCGGGGCATGGCTGACCACCGGCAGACGCCGCCGGAGGATCGAAGGGATCATCGACGGCTACCGCACCGGTATCGCCCTGGCACGGCTTGACCGAACTCACCGGTGGCGTGTCCGGTCAGGCGGTGCGGCGTGGCCTCTTCTCGTGGTCAGCCACGCGATGACCGATTCCCGATCACAGCCCAGCATACCCCCCTGGGGTATCATCTGCGATACGGGGCGCCCTGACGTGACGGGCAGAGCCGCCCTGTACGCCCCTTGCTGAGACATCCCCCACGACGTTTCCCTCGTAGCGTGGAGTCCGTGACTGCCGGGTCGGCGAACTTCATGGTGGCGGGACAGACAGCGGAGCAGGGCAGGTACGGGACCAGGCCGTACAGCGTGTACTGGATGGTAGGGGTCGCACAGGGGTGACGGCCTGCCCCGGGTGTTGCGCAGCGCCGCGAAGTAGGTGTTGTCGTCGTTCCAGTTGTTGCGCTGCCGGAAGAAGTCCTGGCAGCACGCGGGTAGCCGGGGGCTCCCCGACCGCACGCGGCCCGTCCACGCTCAGGCCGGAGGAGACATCCCACTCCCGGCGGTCCAGAACTTCCTCGGACTACGCGGTGCCGTTGGTCTGCCGCTCCAGCGGACCCTGACGTCCGATGCCGTCCGGGTCACCGCCTCACAGAGCGCCCGGAGATGGTCCACCCCAGCGGCAGCTGCTCGCCTCCATGGAGAGTGAGGTCCACCTGTTCCAGGCCGCCTCGCAGGCGTACTCGTTGATCCGGCGACCGAGCTGGGCGGCTGAGCAGCGATCTCCAAAGACATACGCGTCGGCTGCGACCGCCACGACTGGTCTGCGTGCCGATAGACATAGCGGTAGTCGCAGTCGAAGTTGCAGCGCGAGGCGACCTTGCGGATGAAGGATCTGAACGGCTGCGCAGGGGCCAAGGCATCGGTGCTGTGGCCTGTCTGGGCGATGTCAGCTGGGAAATGTGAGGCGGAAGGTGGTGTGTCCGGGGCTGCTGACGACGGTGACGGTTCCCCCGTGGGCGGTAATGACGGCCTGGACGATGGAGAGGCCCAGACCGGTGCTCCCTGTGCTGCGGGAGCGGGCGTGGTCGGCGCGGACGAAGCGGCCGAACACTTCGGGTTGGAGGTCTTCGGGGATGCCGGGTCCGTTGTCGCTCACCTCCAAGGCCACACCGGTCTGATCGGCGGCGAGGGTGATGGTCACGTTGGTGCCGGACGGGGTGTGGGTACGGGCGTTGGCGAGGAGGTTGCCGATGGCCTGCTGGAGTCGGCGGGTGTCGCCGGTGACGGTGATCGGCTCCTCGGGGAGTTCGAGGAACCAACGGTGACCGGGGGCGGCGGCACGTGCGTCGTCCGTCGTGTTCGGGATCAGCAGGGTCAGGTCGACCGGCTGGTGTTCGAGGGGGCGTCCGGCGTCCAGTCGGGCGAGCAGAAGCAGGTCGTCGACGAGGCGTGTCATGCGCTGTGATTCGCCCCCGATGCGTTCCAGGGCGTGGCGGACCGCGCCGGGCATGGGACCGCGGTCGCGCAGGGCGAGTTCGGCGTGCCCCCGGATGTTGGCAACGGGGGTGCGTAGTTCGTGGCTGGCATCGGCGGCGAAGTGGCGGAGTCGTTCCTCACTGGCCTGGCGACGGATGAGAGGGCGTCCTCGACGTGGCCGAGCATATGATTGAGGGCGGCGCCGACCTGACCGACCTCGGTGTGCGGATCTGTGTCCGGGAGCGGTCCGGGCATGGCGATCTCGCCGCTGGCGAGCGGTAGTCCGGCGACCTCCGCCGCCCTGGCGGTCACTCGTTGGAGAGGGCACAGCGAGATCCGTACCCACACGGCCCCAGCGGTGCCGGTGACCAGGAGGGCTGCTCCGAACAGCACGGCTTCGACCACTTCGAGGCGGTGAACCGTCTCCTCCACCGGGTGCAGGGGCAGGCCGGGGGCGGGTGTCCGTGAACGACCAGCCACAAACCCCCTCCCCGAGCCCCGGCTGCCCCAACTTCGCCGAGCGGACCCGTGCCGGGGGCCGGCGCGTCTACTGCGGCGACCGGTGCGGCACCCGTTGCCGCCGCTACGTCAGACTGCTGTCGGCCGCCGGACAACGAGTTCGCCGCGGCCCTTCCCGCACCGGCCCGGACCACCCGTCAGACCCGTCGTCCCGCTCCCGGGCCGCCCCGGGCCCGGCACCCGGAAGGCGGCACCGGAGACAGTGACGGTGCCGCCCAGGACACGGACCGACGGTCACCCCTCGCCAGCGCCCTCTCCCATCTGCACCGCCGGAGCAGCGAAACCCATAGAGCCGTGGGCGACGAAGTCCGGGGCCGACCCGTCCCGCACCTCCTCGCCGAGCTGCTGATGGCCGAGTGCGACGACCGGGCCCGGCGCCCCTCGGAGAGGCGGATCAAGGCAGGTCAGTTCCCGCAGTACTCCGCCTCGACCACGCTGTCCATGTCACCCGTCCAGTCTCCGTTGAAGTTCACGGAGAGGGTGTGGCGGCCGTCGGCCGTTGTCGTGGCCGAGGACGAGGAGCCGTGGATTCCGCCGTCGTGGCCCCAGACGTGGACACCGCAGGAGAGGGTGCGGTCCATCAGTCCGAGTCCGTAGGACGCGTTCGGAAATCCGTCCACCTTCACCGTCGTCTTCATCTCCTTGAGCTGCTTCGGCGGCAGCAGTTCCCCCCTCAGGAGAGCCGAGGTGAAGCGGTTCAGGTCGGCGGAACTGGAGATCATCTCCCCGGCGGACGAGGCGATCGACGGGTTCAGGTACGTTACGTCGTACGTACGGCCCTCCGTCGTCTCCGCCAGCTTCGAGTACGCCCTGCTGCTCGGGGACGGGACCGTCGGGCTCGTGCCCGGCACCGAGGTCGCCTTCAGGCGCAGGGGCTTGATGATGCGCCGGCCGATCTCCTCGCCGAAAGCGTGCCCGGTCGCCTTCTCGATCACCATCCCGGCGATCACGTAGTTGGTGTTGGAGTAGCTCCACGACGTTCCCGGCGCGAAGACCGGCTCGTAGGCCATCGCGATCGCCACCAGCTGGCCCGGCGTATGGGTGTCGTAGCGGTGCCGGAAGAAGCCGTCGGCCAGGAAGTACGTGCGGCTGAACGTCGGGTCCGCCAGGTATTCGTAGATGCCGCTGGTGTGGTTGAGAAGCTGGCGGAGGGTGATGCGCCGGCCGTCGTGGCCGTGGCCCCGGACCAGGTCCGGCAGCCATGTGTCCACCGTGTCGTCGAGCGACAGGCGTCCCTCCGCCTCCAGCTGGAGCATGACGGTGGCGACGAACGTCTTGGTGATGCTGCCGACCCGGTAGCGGTCGTCGGCCGAACGTGGGCTGCCGGTACGGAGGTTGCCCACGCCGGCCGACGTCGACCAGGTGTCGTGTCCGTCCCGTGCGGTCGCCGTGACGCCGGGGACGCCGGCCGTCACCGCCGCCCGGACGGCGGTTCTCGTCGCGGAGTGGTCGTCCGCGTGGCTGTCCGCCGCCGCGAGCGACGGTGCCGCCAGGGTCGCTGTCAGAGCGGCGGCCATGGCGGCCACCAGTGTCGTGCGTACAAGCATGTCTTCCCCCAAGTGGGCCGGTGATCAGCTCGATCGGGAAACAGGACGCACATCGATGCGCGACAGTTGCTTCTCTTGGGGTGGTTGAGAGGTTTTCAGCCTCGTTTCCGCGACGGGCCTCGATGCGTCGGAATCCTGGCTCCCGACGGCCGCTCGCGGGAAAGTGAACGGCTGCGGATTCGAGGCGTACTCGGCCACCCAGAGGCCGTGCCCCAGCATCGAGACGAACACCACCGGAACCACGACGGCCTGCACGCCGCACTCGCCATCCTCGCGCTCTCCGCCTCGTCGCACTGTTCTTCACCCACCGGATCCGACGCCCCGACCCGGCCGGCCAAGCCGTAACGGCGGGCAAGCGGGCAACGAGCCGGACCTCCCCGGTGTCCCCGTCCGACCAGGCCGCGGCAACCAGCCCGAAGCCGACGTACCGCGCGATGAACAGCCCCAGGCCGGACAGCCGACGGATCAACGCGAGCAGGCGTGGGCGCCGATCGGGTGTCAGCCCGTCGGCTGCGGCGCCGAGCCGGGTGCTCTGGACCGTCTCAAGGACGCGGCCCCCGCACCGTCAGGATCCGTTGGCCCTGCGGCACCATGTCACGGAGGACAGAAGCATGTTCTGGCGGTGCGCAACCCAGCCACTTCTTCGTTCGGCCCGCGGCCGTGCACGGCACCGTGGCCGTAGCTGCGGGCACGGTGCCGTGGCCGTGACGTCGCTCCGAAATCCGCTTACGGGTTGTTGAAGACGACTTCCGGTTCGGTCGGCGTCGGGCCGTCCAGCAACGGCTGGGGGGTGTGCTTCAGCTGCGCGCCGAAGAAGGCCCCGACGTACGCACGGCTGATGTCCAGCGAGCGGCTGCCGGGGAGGACCAGCGGTGACTGCGTGCCGGACAGGCCGAGTTCATCCAGAAAGAGGGGGATGTCGGTGAAGCTGTAGTGCGTCGCCCCGGCGACGGTGAGCCAGCGCTTCCAGCCATCCAGCCGGTCCCACGCCTGGTCCCAGCTCGTGTCCGTACCGCCGGGACGGTGCGTTCCGTCGTCCGTGCCGAGCATCATGAACGGCCTGCCGCCGAGTCCGTCGGCGGGCACGGCGGCGTGGAAGGCGCCGTCGATGTTGACGCCCGCCCAGATACGGCGGTCGCCCGCCATGGCTGCCGCCGCGCTCGCGCCGCCGACCGAGTGACCGGCCATGCCGATCCGGTTCAGGTCGATCAGTCCGGCGTGACGCCAGGCCGGACGCGGCCCGGTGAGCCGGTCCAGGAGGAAGGAGACGTCCTTGCCCCGGCCGGCGGTGAGAGCCTCCATGTCCTGCTCGCTCCGGGCATTCGCGCACGCGACGCAGGTCAGCATCCGGCCACCGGGGAAGGCGGTGCCGACGGACTCGTACGCGTGGTCCACTGCGGCGACCACGTATCCGCGGCTGGCGAGTTCCTCGGCGAGGCCGGTGAGGGTGAAGCGCGAGACACCGAACCCCGGGGAGAGCACCACCAGGGGATACCGGCCTCGGGCGGGCCGAGCGCCGACGCGGCCGCTGGTGGTCGTGGCGCTCAAGGTCTCGGCGGGGAAGACGTCTTCCAGCCCGTAGCTCTTCAGGAACAGCCGGGCCTCCCGCACCGTGGCGTACGGCTTCGGCGTACCGGTGCCGGGGAAAGCGGGATAGAACATGCCGACCATCAGCTCGCGAGCCGTATCCGGCACCCACGGGTCCCGGCGGGCATGGTCGACGAGGTGGAGGGCGTCGCGGCCGACCGCGTACGGGCCGGTGGGGCGCGACAGCGATGTGCGGATGTCCGTGTCACTTCGGACGGAAGGGGCGACGGACGCGGCGATGGAAGAGGTGGCGGAAGGGATGACGGACGCGTGCGTCGGGGTCGGAGCCGCGGCGGCGGGCCGCGCCACGGCGGTCGGCAGCGCGAGGGTCAGCGTGAGCAGGGCAACGGTCGGGGTTGCGGAGAATCTGGGCATGTCCCGGACACTAGATGCCGTGGCCGGTCCAGCGAGTCAACCGCCGGTCGCGTCCTGGCGCCCCGCCCGTACACCCCCGTCCCGGCCCTGGTGAACCGCGTTTCCCCAGGCCGTTTCCCCAGGTCGGACCTCTGTGCCCGCCCTCCCGCCGTCCCTTGGTGACGACCGGCGCGCACCGGTGACGGGTCCGGCGGAGGCGCTCGGTGCGCCGACGTCTACACCCGCGGGTGGAGAGGTATCCACCCGGGGATGCGGATCTTCGGCGGTCGGTTTCAACCCGTGGGTTCATGTGCCGCGCCGGGCCGGAAAACTAGCGTGGTGGTCAGTTGACGCCACTGCGAGCCCGACAAGGACATCCGATGATCGAAGCCCACGGGCTCACCAAACGCTATGGGGACAAGACCGCCGTCATGGATCTCAGCTTTGTCGTCCGGCCCGGTGTTGTCACCGGATTCCTCGGGCCGAACGGCGCCGGGAAGTCCACCACGATGCGGATGATCCTGGGACTGGACGCCCCGACGGCCGGCCGGGTCGTGGTCAACGGAAAGCACTACGCCGCGCACCGAGCACCGCTGCATGAGGTCGGTGCGATGCTGGAGGCCCGTTCGATCCATACCGGCCGATCCGCCTTCAATCATCTGCTGTCGCTGGCTGTCACCACGGGCATCCCCCGCGGCCGGGTGGACGAGGTGATCGACATCGTCGGTCTGCGGAAGGTGGCCGGGAAGCGGGCCGGCGGCTTCTCACTGGGCATGGGCCAGCGGCTCGGTATCGCCGCCGCTCTGCTCGGTGACCCGGCCACCGTCGTCCTGGACGAGCCGGTGAACGGGCTCGATCCCGAAGGCGTGCTGTGGATCCGCAGTCTGCTCAAGGATCTGGCCGCCGAAGGGCGCACGGTGCTGGTCTCCTCGCATCTGATGAGCGAGATGGCGGTGACCGCCGAGCACCTCATCGTGATCGGGCGCGGTCGGCTGATCGCCGACACCTCGGTCGGGGAGTTCACGCGGCGCGCCGCCCGTAATTCGGTGCTCGTACGCAGCGACGAGGCGGAGCGGCTGTGTGCGGCGCTGACCGGGCCGGATATCACCGTGACGTCGGCCGACCGGGGCGTGTTGGAAGTCACCGGCCTGAGCAGCGACCGGATCGGCCGGATCGCCGCCGACCACCAGATCGCGCTCGCTGAGCTGACGCCTCGCCAGGCATCGCTGGAGGAGGCGTTCATGGAGCTGACGCGGGATGCCGTCGAGTACCAGACCCCGGACCGGCTTCCGGCCGGTTCCGGCACCGAAGGACGTGCGGCGTGACCACCGATACGATGCCTCAGTTCTCCGCCGCCGCCGGGCGCGGCCACCTCACCCGGACGCGGGTGCTGCACTCTGAGTGGGTCAAACTCCGGACGCTGCGCTCGACGTTCTTCACGCTGCTCGCCGCCGCCGTGGTGATGACCGGGATGGGCCCGCTGTTCTCGGCCGTCACCGCCTCCCACTGGTCGGATATGGGCGCGGCCGAGCGGGCGTCCGTCAACCCGACGGCACTGAGCCTGATCGGGTTCTTCCTGGCGCAGCTGGCGGTCGGCGTCATGGGTGTGCTCGTGGTCAGTGGCGAGTACTCGACCGGCATGATCCATGCGACCTTCTCGGCGGTGCCGCGACGGCTTCCGGTCCTGTGGGCGAAGGCCACCGTGTACGCGGCGGTGACCTGGGGGCTGATGACCGCCATGTCCCTGACGGCGTTCCTGGCGGGTCAGGCCCTGATGTCCTCCACGGGAGCCGGTGCCTCGTTGAGCGACCCGGGTGTCACTCGCGCCGTACTCGGTACCGGTCTGTACCTGACCGTTGTGGGACTGCTCAGCGTCGCTGTCGGCACACTGACCCGTAACACGGCGGGCGGCATCACTGCCGTCTTCGGTCTGCTGCTGGTCCTGCCGGAGCTCGTCAGGGCCCTCCCCTCCTCCTGGGCCGACCGGATCGGCCCGTACCTGCCGAGCAACGCCGGACACGCGCTCGCCGTCCTCCAGTCGGATCCGAATACCTTGGCGCCATGGACCGGCTTCACGGTGTTCTGCCTGTACGCGGCTGTGGCGCTCGGCGGAGCCGCGGTGGTACTGAAACGGCGGGACGCGTAGTGGTCGGTGTGGATACGGTCGGATTCCGCAACCAGCGAGGTGGGACGGGCGAGGTCGTCGTCTCCCGACGGGCGGGACGCCGGAGCGAGTCGGCCTGGGTGCCTGCTGCCGGGGCGCTGCCCGCAGGCCGGGCCGTGCCGAGCAGCCGATGACGGCGACTGGGCCCGCCGCCACACCGGTCGGGCGGCCGTGGCGCACCCTGACCGGGCGCGCCCGGCTGCTGCGAGCGCGTGCGCAGCTGCCACCGGTGGCGGTGGACGCGACTCTGGTGACCGCGCTCTTCGTCCTCACCGCCTTCGCCGTCCGCATCGACCTGCACGACCGCCCCTGGCTCCTCGTCATTCAGGCGGCCTTGCTCCTGCCCCTGATGTGGCGGCGTCGGGCACCCCTGACGGTGTTCGCCGCGGTGGCCGTGGCGGCCTTCGCCCAGTGGCTCGTCGATGTCCAGCTACCGGCCGACATCGCGCTGCTGATCGCTCTCTACACGGTGGCCGCACACGCCGGCCGCCCGCTGTTGCTGCTGGCCGGTGCCGTCTCCGAAGCGGGGGTCCTGATGGCATCGGTGCGCTGGTCGACCGAGGGGAGATTTCTCGGGGCGGCCGTGAGCCTGACCGCCATGGCCACCGCAGCCGCGGTCATCGGCACGAACATGCGCACCAGGCGTGCCTACCTCGCGTCCGTGGAGGACCGGGCGGTACGTCTGGAACGTGAGCGCGACCAACGGGCTCAGCTCGCGGTGGCCGAGGAACGGGCCCGTATCGCCCGCGACATGCACGACATCGTCAGCCACAACCTGTCCGTGATGATCGCTCTCGCCGATGCCGCCGTCTTCGCCCAGTACCGCACCCCCGACAGGACGACCACCGCCATGCGGCAGGTCGCCGACAGCGGGCGCCAATCCCTCACCGAGATGCGACGATTCCTCGGGATCCTGCGTGCCGACGAACCGGACGCACTTCGTCACCCGATACCCGGCATCGCCCAACTGCAGTCCCTCCTCGACCAGGTGCGCACCGCCGGGTTGCCGACCCGCCTCCGTCTGGCAGGCGATCCCTCCCACGTCCCCACCGCCGCACAGCTCACCGTCTACCGACTGGTACAGGAAGCCTTGACCAACACCCTCAAGCACGCCCCTCCCGGCACCCGCGCCGAGGTGCGGGTGCGCTGCTCCGCCGGGACCATCGCCATCGACGTCACCGACGACGGCCACGGCCGCGCCGCGCTGGATCCCGACCCGCCGCGCGGGCACGGAATCCCCGGCATGCGTGAGCGCACGGCCGCCTACGGCGGAACTCTGCGGGCGGGACCGCTCCCGGGCGGCGGCTGGCGGGTCTCGGCCCACCTCGACCTGAGCACAGCTGGGACAACAGGGACAGTCGAGATAGCCGGGGCAGCCGGGACAGCCAGGACCGGTGCCGCGTGACGATCCGTATCCTGCTCGCCGACGACGAACCGCTGCTGCGCATGGCGTTCACCATGGTCCTGGAGGCACAGCCGGACATGGAGCCGGTCGGCGAAGCCGGGAACGGCACCGAAGCCGTACGACTCGCCCGGCTGCTCCGCCCCGACGTCGTCCTGATGGACGTCCGGATGCCCGGTAGCGACGGCATCGAGGCGACCGGTCGGATCATCCGGGACTGCCCACAGACCCGGGTCCTCATTCTCACCACCTTCGACCTCGATGCATACGCCTTCGCCGGACTCAGGGCCGGGGCGTCGGGCTTCCTCCTGAAGAACGCCCTGCCCGAGGAACTCCTCGCGGCCATCCGAAATGTCGCCGCGGGCGACGCGGCGATCTCCCCACGCATCACCCGTCGCCTGCTGGAGAACTTCGCCCACCAACTCCCCGTGGACCGTGAGCAGGTGGAGGACGAGCGTCTGGAACGGCTCACAGCACGCGAACGCGAGGTACTCGTCGAGGTGGCCCGCGGCCTGTCGAACACCGAGATCGCCGCCGCTCTGCATCTCGCGGAGGCCACCGTGAAAACACACCTGAATCGGATCCTGACGAAGCTGGAACTACGCGACCGGGTACAGGCCGTCGTCTTCGGCTATGAGACCCGCCTCATCCGCCCGGCATGAGAACGCTCACGGGCGTCGCATCACCGGCGGCCGGCTCTCCGATGCTGCCGTCCGGCGGGCGAGCACCGCCCGCAACCGCCTCGCCCTGCTCTTGTACGAGTACGAGGCAAGCTGCCGTGCCCCAAGGAGGACCTGGCAGCCGACTGGGACATGCGCTCACCGCCATCGCCGACGTGCCCCGGCCGGCGGCGCTCCACAGCGTGGGACCAAGAGCCGGACACTGTTCTGCCGCCGCGAGCCCCGGTCTGCTGGGAACAACCGCCTCGTACCCCCGCCTTGGCGGGCGACTTCGTCGGATGGATCGGTGACCGCGCATTCTGGCACCTCGATGACATCTTCGACGAGCGCAGGCCCTCCCGCGGCCAGGCCGCCGACCTGGGAAACGGTGCCCAGAGGCCCAGGTTTCGGGTCGGCGTACGGCGCCCGGCGCGGCTGTCTTTCCCGCCTCTCCGCGCGCGCAATCGTGGCAGTGGTGAGGGCGGGCGGTAGGTGTGATCGGCGCCGTCGCCCGCTTCGAAGGCGACTGGGGAGGTTCGCGCGCGCCTAGGGTGAGACCGCCTTGCGGTAGCCGGATTTCGTCCAGGTCGGGCCGGCCCCCGGAGCGGCATCGCTGCGGCGGGCGACGGCTCTGAGCAGCGGAGCGTCCTCCTGGGCCGGGGTGGTGCACAAGGCCGGACCGCGCTGCGCGCCCGAGCCGCGTACGCCGGAGCGGGTGCTCCGTATCGCCCTGATGCCGTCGGCTGCCGCGCGGCCTGCGAGCCGGACATCGGGCCGATGCGGCCCCGGTGGGCTCTGAGGCCCGACGTCCGGCCGTGATCCTCAGGCGCGGGCTGCCGCTGCGGCGATGATCCAGTTCCTGAACTCGACGGCGTAGTGCCGAAGATGATGTTCCAGGACGTCGTCCGGGCACGTGGTGGGCAGGTAGACCGTCAGGTTTGCGGTGAAGCCGTCAGCGGTGTCACCGAACTGGATCAGCGCCCGCCCGACGACCGTGCCGTCGGCCAGGAACAGGTTCGAGGACATCTTGCGCGGAAACTCGGACTCCGGGAGAAGCGCGTCCGCGTCCGCGGCCCAGGCCAGCGCGTCCGTTCCCCAGCCGCCCATGTAGAAGGAGCAGACGTGGGGGCCGATGTTCTCCACCACACGCGCTCCGATGGCATCGGTACCCATCACGTAGTGCTCGGGGTGCGCCGCGAGAAGTGCGCTCTCGTCGCCCGCGAACGCTTCGTCCATCCAGGCCAGAAACGTGCCGGAGGTGAGGCCCTGCGTCGCGAGCACGGTCGTGCCTGCCTTGAAGCTGCCGTCGGAGGCGCGAGCGCTCTCGCGCAGGAAGGCGTTGCCTTCCTCGATGTCCGCCGCCAGGAGGTCGAGGAGGCCCTGACGTCCCAATCGCGTCCTGAGGCGGTCCAGGGCGCGGCGGGCGTAGAACAGCTCGAAGTCGTCGATGCTCCCGGCTCCGGTGGGCCCTGACTCAAGCGTGACGGTCACGGGCGGGGAAGTCTGGCTGTCGGTCATGGTCGAACCTCCAGTAGAATGCGAATGTGAATTCACATTCGCATCATGAGGTTACCCATGGGAGTGCAGCACTTGTCAAAGAGACCTGCTGAGACCGCCGCGGATACCATGCGGGACATGACCGAGGAGCCAGACCGTCCCGCGCCCTACCGGGAACCCCGGCAGGCACGCAGCGCCGCGACACTGGCTCGCGTACTGCGGGCGGCCGAGGAAATCGCCTCCTCGTCCGGTCTGGAAGAGATGACGATCACCGGCGTCGCTCAACGCGCCGGTGTCTCGGTCGGCACGATCTACCGCCGATTCGAAGACAAGGAACAGCTCATCACCGCCCTGACGGAGCGGATGCTGGAGCGGCGCGAGGAGTACGTGGCCGAGCGACTGCGCGCAGCCGAACCGTCGCTCTCCGGCGTCATGGACGCCTACGCGAACGCGCTGCTGCAGTCCTTCGCCGACAGCAGCAAGCTCTTTCCCGAACTGATGCGGGTGCGGGGAACGCGTGCCCTGGACCGCGGGGCCCGCACCATCACCGAGATCCACCGCCTCCTGCTCCAAGCGGCAGCCCCCTACGCCGACCAGATCCGGCGCTCCAACGCGCAGACGGCGCTGGACACCGTGGCCCGCGCCATCCTCGGGGCCTGCTTCCACAACTCCGTACGCCCCGACCCCGCTACGGGCGCGGCCTCCCAACGCCGGTACGCGGACGAACTCAGCGACATGGCGATCGCTTACCTCATGACTCCCGACCGTCGCCGCACCGCTCGCAACTGAGGCCGCCGAAGCGACCGGACGCTACGTTCCCGAGGGCGTGCCGCCGGCCCGGAAAGGCGGCTGGGAACGGGCCACCGGGGCCTGCAGCGTACGGACCAGCCGGTCCGTCACCACACCACACCGTCGCACCCGTGCTTTCGGCCCTGGAGCGTTTCTCGTTTGAACTCGGTGCGCATGTGGTCCGCGATCGCCCAGCCTGCCAGGCGACGTGAGGCGGGGTATCCCTGCTGCAGATGATTCCGCACTTCACCGTACATCTGTTGAGAGCTTACGAAAGCCTGAGAAGTGGAGAGTTCACCCACCATGGGAATCATCGAGACACACCACGATGTGCTGAGCCGACGGCTGCCCGGCGACAGACTGGATGAACTCGCCGTCCACCAGGGGCAGTTCCACCAAGTGGTGATCGGCTCGGACCGGGTGGTGTGTTTCGCCCGCACCGAAGCGGCCGCAGTACGGCTGCCCGCGCGGGCAGCCGTACTGCGCGCCCTCGCCGGGCTCGACCTCGGCTTCCGCACTCCGCGGCCGCTTTCCGAGTCCGGCTGCCGGGCTACCGACGAACCGCCGTACCTGGTACTGAGCCGAATCCCCGGAGCCCCGTTGAAGGACGACGCATTCGACAGCCCCGAGGTGGCCGAGGCAGTGGCAACGCAGTACGCCACCCTCCTGTCCGGGCTCGCCGCCGCGGCCAACGACGAGAAAGTGCGTGCCGTGCTGCCGTTGGCCCCCGAGGGGGAATGGCAGGAGTTCGGGGCAGGGGTGCGCGCCGAGCTGTTCCCGCTGATGTCCGACAGCGGGCGGGAGCGCGCCGAGCGCGAACTCACCGCGCTCGACGCGCTCCCCCGCCTCACCGCCGCCGTGGTCCACGGCGACCCCGGCGGCGAGAACGTGCTGTGGGAGACCTCGGGCGGTGTGCCTCGCCTGAGCGGTGTCGTCGACTGGGACGAGGTCACGGTCGGCGACCCGGCCGAGGATCTGGCCGCGGTCGGGGCCAGCTACGGCGAGGAACTGCTGGGCCGGGTGCTCACGCTCGGCGGCTGGGCCGGCACCGAGATGGCCGGGCGGATCGCCGCTATCCGTGGCACCTTCGCCCTCCAGCAAGCCTTCTCCGCGCAGCGCGACGGCGACGAGGAAGAGCTGGCGGACGGCCTCACCGGTTACCGGTAGGCCGGGCTCCCCCGGGAGCCGGGAGCGCTGGGTGGACTCCGTGGCGCTCATGCGCCGTACTCCTCTTCTCCCAACGGCGCCACCCGTTCTCGGGCAGTATGAACAGCGGTTCGTAGAAGGAATAGCGCCGGGCCGGCGCATCAGGTCGTCGGATTCGACCGGGCTGCGGTAGCTCTCCGTCCAGTGGTGATTGCCTCGATCCTGGGCGTACTCGACTGCTTGGCGTGCCACCTCTTTTGTCGACGTACGGCACGTCGCAGACGAGGCGCGGAGTGGCGTAGCCGGGGAAGAGCCGCCGCGACCGGCTCACCCCGGGTGTGGCTCTCGCCGTCGTCGGTGTGAGCCACGACGGTGGGTCAGTTACGCGCGGAAAAGTGGCCGTACCGCGCGTGCGCCTCCCTACTCCGATGGCCTCGCCGCCGACCGGCCCCGGCCAGTGCGCAGCGCCCGGTGACCGGGTCGTAGATGGCGTGGACGGCGTAGAGACAGCTGGCGCCGGAGACTTCGACGTCGCTGTCCCCCTCCGTGTCGAGGTGGCTGACGAGGTCGTCGAGGCGGGCGAGGAGTTCGTCCGGGGACAGGTCAAAGGCGGAGAAGTCGTGCACGGCAGTACGCAACCGTCCCATGGTGGCGGCTGCGTGCAGGCCGTGGCCGACAGCATCGCCGACCACCAGCGCGACCCGGGCTCCGGGCAGCGGGATGACGTCGTACCAGTCCCACCCGCTCCCGGCTGAGCCGGGAGGTAGCGATGGGCCACCTCCAGGGCTGAGGGCGTGGGCAGGAGGCGAGGCAGCAGACCGCGCTGAAGGCTGACCGCCATGGCGTGCTGGCGGGTGAAACGGCGCGCGTTGTCGATGGCCACACCCGCTCGGGCTGCCAACTCCTCGGCGACGGACAGCTCCTCGGGCTCGACGGGTCCCTGCCCTTGCGCCAGAAGTCGACGCTGCCCAGCACCGCACCACGTGCCCGCAGCGGTGCGGAGACCAGGGAGTCGATGCCATAGCCCTGGACTGCGCGGGCCCTGGCGGGTCCCGGGCGATCCAGCCGTCGGAGGCGGAAAGCTCGGCCGTGAGGACGGCCCGGCCGCCGGCCATCCGAATGCGGCGTCCGCACGCCACGATGACCCGCCCCGGCATGTTTCCCTACGCCTCGGCCAAGGCCGGGCCCGTGTGCCTGTCACGCGGCAAGGCCCTGGAGGTCGGGCCGCGGGGGCCCGGGTCCACGCCGTCAGCCCCGGTCACATCGAGACCGACCTATTGACCGGGTACTTCGACCCGGAGCAGCCGGACGTCCGCCGGGACCGCGCTGGCCACACACGTCCTCGGCCGCCTCGGCACCTCCGACCACATCGCTTCCGTGGTCACGTTCCTCCCGTCCGACGCCGCGGGTTCCTCCTGTCCGACACCCGCGGGTTCCTCCCGTCCGACACCCGCAGGTTCCTCCTGTCCGACGCCGCGGGCTTCGTCACCGGTGCGGACTGGGCCGTCGATGGCGCTGTATCGGCCAGGTTCGCCTGACCGATACGCCGGAGGAACAGCCGGCACCGCTGTGTGTCCCGGAGCGGGGACGGCCCCGTCGTGGCTGCCAGATTCACGACGGGGCTTGAGGAGTTGTCACGGGGTGAGCGTGAGCGCACCGTCCGAGCGGTCGGCGGCCCGGTCGCGGATGACGGTCCACGCGGCGGTGTTGGGCGCCGTGGCGCAGTCGGCGGAGGTGGTGTCCGCCCCGACCCTGAGCGTGACCGGTGTGCCACGGACGTCGCCGAGTTGGCTGCTCATGATGGGAGTGATGGCGACGGTGCCGGCCGCCTTGGCGGTGACCTTGCCGTCCCCGTCGACTGCGGCGACGTTCGGATCGCTGCTGACGAAGGTGGCGGACGGCACGAGCGGCAGGATGTTGTCTGTGCCGTTCTTGGTCACCTCGTCGGTGCTGACCTGGGCCGCGTCGGTGGAGTTGAGGTCGGCGCGGAGGTTCAGTCCGTTGTCGAAGTTGTTGTCCTTGATCAGGACCCCGGAGGACCCGCGATAGGAGAACAGCGCGGTGGAGTACGGCGCGGCGGAAGGGACCGCGCGCACCTCCGTGGTGGCGCCCGGTGCCGGGCAGGTGTTCTTGGCCTGAGCGGTGACGGCCGTGTCGCGGCCGAGTCGGAAGACATCATTCCGCTCGAAGGTGACTACGCTCGCGCTCTTGACCTCAAGGAGCCGAACGTCACCGGCCCTGAACTCGTTGTCCTCGATGCGGATGTTGCGGTGCACCGGGGTCGCCGCGTCGACGGCCTGGTTGGTGGGTTCGACGAAGATCACCGGGCTCGCGGGGCGCAGGAACCTGTTGTTCCTGATCAGGACGTCGCGGACGGGACCGGACTCGTACCACTGGTAGGCGTCGGACGAGATGAAGACGCTGGACATCTGATTGCCGTCGAACACGTTGTCCTGTATGACGACCGGTTGCCGGGTGGTGACCAGCACGCCACGGGTGGGGATGTTCCGGAAGGTGTTGCCGCTGATGACGACGGCCGGTGTGTACGTGGTGTTCTCCACCACGAAGTCTCCTGCGGTCACCGAGGACGGGATGGCCCGGTCGAAGGTGACCGTCATGGTGGTGAGGGGCTTGCCGTGGTCCTGCCCCGAAGGGCCCTCGACCGATACGACCTCGGGCGGGGCTCCGGGGACGGCCGCCATGGTCCGCTTGGCCACGATCTCGGCCTTGTCGCCCGGGTGGAACTGCGGGAAGCCGGCGGTCTGGGCGTGCTGGTAGGTGAGTGTGAGCGTGTTCGGCGCGGGCCGCCCCGTCACTTCGACGTAGGTGCCGTGGATGTTGATCGCGTCGTCGTGCGCACCGTCGAACAGATTGTTGGTGACGCGTACGGTGCCCTTGACGCCGGACATCTGGACGAAGTCGGCGAAGCCGACCGTGCTGCGTCCGGAAGCGGGGTCGGTGCGGAACTCGTTGTCGTCGATGGTGATGTTCTCGCTCATCTGCCCGAGGAACCCGAACCCGTGCAGATAGCGGGCTCGCAGGCCCCGGACGGTCACGTCCTTCGACTCCCAGAAGAACGCCGATGCGGTGTCCCGGGTGTCCTCGCGCATCTGGTAGACGAGGCCGCGGTCGGTGGGGGCCGTTCCGTTCGTGTACTCGATGCGGAGCTTGTTGCCGCCCAGGTCGGCCATCGAGGCCACGTCGGTGAACAGCGGGTTGGAGCCGCGCCAGGTGCGCTTCGCCGCCGGGTCGTGGACCTGCGTGTAGCGCATGCCGTCGACGCCCGACCAGTACGGCCGGCCGGCGGCCGGGCTCTTCTCGCCGAGCCAGGTCACCTGGTTGCCGGCGACCGAGAACGGGTTGCCCGGCGGGATGCTCAGCACCCGGTACCCGCGGCCGTCGGCCACGCCCGTCCCGCTGACGGACGCGTCGACGACCTTGGGCGCGGTGACGTCGAAGCTGAAGTTCTGGACGGTGACGTTCCGGGAGCGAATGGCAGCGAACGTGGTCATCAGCCCATGGAACTGGAGATGCGACGCGCCGCCGTCGATGGTGACGTCGCTCATGTCCTCGACCAGGATCCCGATCCGCTTGTCCCGGTAATTCTGGTCCGCACCGACCGTGTTGGACAGGTAGAGCTCCCGCACCTCCGCCTGCTCGGGGTAGATCTGATACGTACCGTGCGGGAACAGCACCCGTACCGGCCCCTTGACGGTCCTGGCCTGGCGCATGGCCTTCGCAACGGCCGCGGCGCTGTCCTTCTCGCCCGTGGGGTCGGCACCGAACGTCGTCACATCGACAACCGTCTCGGCGGTCTCTGTCGCCGTCGCGGCGGGCACGGGCGCTACCAGCGAGGCGACCGCGGCGCCGACGAGCAACGCCGCCCACAGCCTGATACGGCCGCCCTTCCGAGTCGGAGATGCCCCGATGCCGACGGGTGTCGGCGGAGCATCGATGTTCCGTCGCGCACATGGGAGTTGCACTGATTCCTCCTGCGGTCTGTCGGAGATCACGGGCATCACATTCGGCATGAGGGATTTTCCCGCACGGCAGTACGACGGCACGGCCGGAAGCGGCACCACCTGCCTCACCCGCGGCTCACCTGCCGACGCGCCGCCACTGCTGGCCCGTGCCACCGTTGGCCGCCTGCTGCTCGACCGTCGCGCCGTCGGCATCGGAGTCGCCGGCGATCCCGAGGACCCGGCCACTGCGCGCGCAGGTGACGGTGATGTAGCCGTCGCCCGCGTCGGCGATCTTCCACTGCTGGCTGGTGCTGTGTTCCGGCGTCCACTGAACGATCTTGGCGCCGACGTCCGAGGTGCCGCCCCGGACGGACCAGACCAGGGGTGTGCTGCCGTGGGTGGTGTAGATCTCGTAGTGCCCTCCCCCGACGGGGACGAACCGGAACTGCTGGTTCACGGCCGCGCTCGGCGTGTACTGGATCAGCCCGGCACCATTGCCGGTGGAGGCACCCGGAACGTCGACCGCCTTGCCTGTCCTACGGTTGACCAGCTGGGAGACGGCGTGCTGAGCGGGCGGTGTGATGGCCACGAATCCGGCGGCGGGGATCGTGACGTGACTGCTCCAGTCCCCGAAGACGATATTGGTGGACCTGCCCGCCGCCCCCCGCAGCGTCGCGCCGGTGACCTGCCCGTCCTTCCACCGCATGTCGAGTGCGAAGCCCCCGCGTACCCCGATTCCGGTGACGGACCCGGCAGCGGCCCACGCGCGGGGCAGAGCCGGAAGCAGCTCCACCTGTCCGGGCCGGGACTGCACCAGCATCTGGATCATCGCCACGGATGTGCCGTAATTGGCGTCGATCTGGAAGACGGAACTGCTGCCGAAGCTGTACATGTCGAACATGTTGATCGCGCTGCCATTGCTGAAGTTCACCGACGGCTTCAGTACGTCCAGGACAAGCTCGTACGCCTTGTCCGCGTGCCTCAGTTTCGCCCAGCAGCCGGCCCGCCAGGCGCTGGCCCAGCCGAAGCTGGCCATGCCGCGGGCTTCGAGCAGCTTCGTCACTCCCGCGACGAGCTCCGCGGGCGAGTGTCCGAGGTCGATGCGGTCGCCGGGGAAGAGGCCGATGAGCGGCGACAGGTGGCGATGGGTCGTCTCACCGAGGTTGTCGTTGCTCATCCACTCCTCCAGCCAACCACTGGTGGAGCTGACCTCGGGCAGGTAGAGCCTGCCCTGGAGACCGGAGACGGTGGCGGCGTAGGCGGCGTCCTTGCCGAGTGCCGCGGCGGCGGCCCGGTAGTTCTGGAACAGTTGCCAGACCAGCTCCTGCGCGTAAGTGATGCCGCGTGCGTCCTGCGGCCCGTGTTCCGGTGACCAGTCGTGGTCGTCGACCAGGACCTGCTTCGTTCCACCGGTCGCGGGGTCGGGCACGGTCATGATGAGCAGCCGCGACTCCCAGAACTCACAGGCACCCTTGAGCAAGGGGTAGATCCTGGCCAGGTGAGCTGTGTCCTGGGTGTACTCGAAGTGCTCGTACAGGGAGTTGCACATCCATGCGTTGCCGGCCGGGTGCCACCACCAGCCGTTGCCGCCCCAGATGTTCGTGGAGATCCCCAGGGTCCAGCCGGCCACCTTGCCGGAGGTGTTGCGGAACCGGTTGCGGGAGTCCTGGAAGAGGTCCTTGGTGGTGGCCTGCCAGCCGGGCAGCTGAGCGACGCAGTAGTCGGTGAACGCGTCGAAGCACTCGGGCAGGCCCGCACGGTCGGGCAGCCAGTAGTTCATCTGGACGTTGATGTCGCTGTGGTAGTCGCTCATCCAGGCCGGAGCGTTGGTGTCGATCCAGAGCCCCTGGAGGTTGGTGGGGAGGCTGCCGCGGGAGCCGCAGATCGTCAGATAGCGGCCGTACTGCAGGTAGGACGCCTCCAGTTCCGGGTCGGGTGCGGATCCGCTCGCCGCCCGTGCTGCCAGCCGGGCGGGCGTGTCCATCGCCCGCTGCGCGGCGGAGGACGTACCCAGGTTCAGCGTCATGCTCTGCTGGAGCCGCTGGAAGTCGGATACGTGCGTGGCCAGCAACGCCGTTCCGGCGGCCGCCGTCGCCCGCGACGCCTTGGTGCGGGCCACGTCCAGGGGCACGAGGGAGATGTCCTTGTACGCGACGGACGCGTCGGCCTTGTAGTTGGTGCCGCCCGAGATGATCAGCACCACCTCGGTGCAATCCGTGAACGTCACCTTGGTACCGGACGCCGAGACGGTGCCGCCCTGTCCGGCAGCCTTCACCACCGTGGCGTACTTCAGAGCGTTCGGCAGCTCCGCCGAGAACGACGCCTCCGCGGCGCCCGCGTTCACCGACACGGTCTCGCCCCGGGTCCCGGACAGGGTCATGGACCCCGTGCAGGAGCCACCGCCACTCTGCGACAGCCGCACCACGATGACATCGTCGGGATGGCTGGAGAAGACCTCACGGCGGTACGTCACGCCCCCCGTCCGGTAGGACGCGGTCACCAGGCCATTGCTCATGTCCAGTGTGCGGCGGTAGTCGGTGACCGCTCCGGATGCGTGGGCCGGGATCTCCAGTACGGCCCTGGCCAGCGTCCCGAACGTACCGAAGTCGCCCGTGCCGTAAGGGAACTGCCCGTCCGCCTGGAGCGCGGCGTTGGCATGCCCGGTCCACAGTGTCGCGTCCGCCAGGACCATCGCGTCACGGGAGGGATCGCCGGTGACGAGAGCCCCCAGCCGGCCGTTCCCGATCGGCAGTCCTTCCTCGACGATCCGGTTCTCGGCGCCGGGCTTGGCGTACCGGAGCGTCACCGCGTCGCTCTCCGGCACCAGCGACAGCGTTTTCGGGCGTGCCACCGCGGCAGCGTTCGTGGTGAATTCGGGCAGTGACGACAGCGCGGCCAGCGCCGTCATCGATGCCGTCGCGCGCAGTACGCCACGACGGGACATACCGGCCTCGTCCTGGGCGGGAGGCTGGGCGTGTGTATGACGGGACATGGACTGCGGCTCCTTCTGGGGCAGCGGTGCTCGAATCGCGGGGGTCCGACGGCCGCTGGGCGGCGCCTGGCAGAAGTGCAGTGGTACGGGCGCACCATGTCAATGGTTTCGACAAGATTTCCTATATGATTCCCGACGGCTGACACGAGGTACACATTCTGGAACCGGCTCCGGGGAACGACATCGGGTGGTAGCTCCCCGCCGCGCGAACAGCAGGAAGCCAAGCCCCCACACCGCCATCCAGCTGCCTCAAGGGCACTTTTGCGGCATCGCACCCATGACGGCGCCATCCATCCCGGAGACGAATGACGCCGCAGGCATTGACGGAACGAGCACGCTGGTCAACTATCGCCTCATCGATTTCCTATCTGATTCTCAAGAAGGTGGTGGAGATGCGTCTCCCGACCAGAGTTGTCGTGCCGGGCGTTCTCGCCGTTGCCCTCCTCATGGCATCCTCCGCATGCACCGTGAAGACCTCGGGTGAACCCGCGGGCGACCGGTCCCGGGCGTCGGGCAGGACCGGCGGCGGTTCCGCCGAACTCGCCGACGGATCCGGCACCAAGGTGGCGCTCGTCCCCGGCGGAGCCCACCCGTACTTCCAGCCATGGAAGAAGGCCGGAGCAGCTGCCGAGAACGCCTACGGCCTGGGCGACGTGGCGTTCGACGAGACTGCCGAATGGGACCAGCAGAAGCAGAACAACCTGCTGTCCACACTCGCGGCACGTGGTTACAACGCCTTCGGCGTGTTCGGAGTCTCACCGACCGATATCAACACCACGTTCGCGGACCTGAAGGCGCAGGGGTTCGCGGTGGCCTCGCTCGGCTCGTGCCCGGCCGGCGGCAGGAACGAGGCCGAGTTCTGTCTGTCGACGGACGTCGAGCTCGCCGCCTACAAGGCGGCTCGGGCCGCCATCGATGCCATGGGCGGCAAGGGCACCCTGGTGCATCTCACCGGCAACAACGTCGACGCCAACACACAGCTCCGGATGAAGGGCGTCTCCAAGGCGGTGTCCGAGTCCGGCGGCAAGGTCACGCTGCTCCAGACCATCACCGACATCGACAAGGACCTCCAGACCGCGCAGAAGGCGGTCTCGGATCTGCTCGCGGCCAAGGGCAGCAGGATCCAGGGCATTGTCGCCACCGCCTACAACCCGGCGGTAGCCGCCGCCGACGCCGTCAGCAGCGCCGGCTCGACGGCCAAGGTCGTCGCCATCGACGACGACGCCAAGATCCTCAGCTCGATCCGGAAGAGCTCGGTCACCGCGACCGTCGTACAGAACCCGGTGGCACAGGCCGACGTCGGAGCGTGGGCGCTGGCGCTGCTGCGGACCGAGCAGTGCACGGTCCGCGACCCCGGGCAGATCGTGGACTCCGGCTCCTTCGTCGTCACCGAGTCCAATGTCGACGAGTACGACAACGACCGCAGGGCCAAGACCGCGCAGCTCAAGAAGCAGTTCGCGGACGACATCCTCACCTGCGGCTGACGCTGCCGCCGGCACTACAGAAATCGGACGTCGCACGATGAGCATCATCACGACCGCCACGACCCTGCTGGCCGACATCGCCGTGGAGACGGACCGCACCGACGCGGTGCAGGCCTTCGTCAAGCAGGAGACGATCCTCGTCGAGATCACCACCGCGGACGGTCTCCGGGGAACCGGCTACGCCTACACGATCGGAACAGGCGGATCCTCCGTCCTGGCTCTGCTCCAGGACCATCTTCTTCCCCTCCTCGTCGGTGAGGACGCCCGCAACGTCGAGGCACTGTGGCAACGCCTGTTCGCCACGACCCGGTCGACCACCACCGGAGCCATAACCTCCCTGGCCCTCGCCGCAGTGGACACCGCTCTTTGGGACCTCCGCTGCAAGCGCGCCGGGGAACCTCTGTGGCGGCTCGCCGGCGGTCATCGCCGCGAAGTACCCGTCTACGACACCGAGGGCGGCTGGCTCCACCTGACCACCGACGACCTGGTCAAGTCGGCTCTTCAGGCCCAGCAGGCCGGATGGGCGGGCGTCAAGATCAAGGTGGGCAAGCCTCACGTCGGCGAGGACGCCGAGAGGCTGCGCGCGGTGCGCGAGGCCGTGGGCCCGTCGTTGCACATCATGACGGACGCCAATCAGTCGCAGAGCATCTCCTCCGCCATCCAGCTGGCATCCGCCCTTGAGCCCTACGCCCCCTACTGGCTGGAAGAACCCATGCCGGCCGACGACATCAGCGGCCACGCGCAGTTGGCCCGTGCGACGACGATTCCGATAGCCGTCGGCGAGTCCATGTACTCGATCATGCAGTTCCGCGCCTACCTGGAGACACGCGCCGCCTCCATCGTGCAGGTGGACGCCGCCCGCATCGGGGGCATAACGCCATGGCTGAAGGTCGCGCACCTGGCGGAGAGCCACAACGTCATGGTCTGCCCGCACTTCCTGATGGAACTGCACGTCAGCCTCGTCGCCGCGGTACCCAACGGAAAGTTCGTCGAACACATCCCGCAGCTGCGTGCCGTGACCCGTACCGAACTGACCGTCCGCGACGGAATGGCCATCGCGCCCGACGAGCCGGGTATCGGCATCGACTGGGACATGGACGCCATCGACAACCGGCGGGTGTCATGACACCCCCCTCCGCTCCACCCGGCCTCGACGCGGACACCGAGGCACCGCCGGCCACCGCGCGCACACCGCACAAGCCGCCGTTCTGGGTGAACCAACGGCTGGGCCTGCTCGTGCTCATCGTCGCCCTGTGCGCGCTGTTCGGAGTGCTGCGCCCCGCCTTCCTCGACGAACGACTCGTACTGTTCCCGCTCCTGCGTGACATCGCGACTCTGACCGTGGTGGCCCTGGCACAGATGGTGGCCCTGTCCGTCGGGCACATGAATCTGGCCGTCGGCCGCATGGCCGCCTTCGGGGCCCTGTTCGCCGGGTTGGGATACGACCGGCTCGGCCTGCCCCTGCCGCTCGGGCTGCTGCTGTGCCTGTTCGCAGGCGCGGCCATCGGCGCACTGACGGGCTGGATCATCGCGCGAACCGGTGTGAGTTCCTTCGTGGTGACGCTCGCCATGGACTTCGCACTGCTGGGCCTGGTCTCGCTGCTGTACTCGGCCCTCACGGAGAACGCGGCGTTCACCACCAGGCCGTCGGGGCTGGCCGAGCTTCGTTCCTACTCGCTGGCCGACATCTGTGTCGGCCCGGTGTGCGGCTCCCCCGCTGTGCCGCAGATGATCCAGTTCACCGTGCTCGCGCTGGCCGGTCTCGGTTTCCTCTACGGATGCACCCGCCTCGGCCGGGAACTGCTGCTCACCGGTGCCAACCCGGCGGCCGCGGAGCTGTCCGGCATTCCCACGGGCCGCCGGGTCATCCTCGCTCACGCGCTGTCCGGACTGCTGGCCGCGCTCGCCGGTTTCATGGCCGCCGTCGGTACCGGAACCTTCCGCGCGTCCATCGGTGACGACTTCATGCTGCCGTCGTTCCTGGGCGCGGTGCTCGGCGGCACGCTGCTCACCGGTGGTGTCGTCTCGGTGATCGGCGCACTGCTGGGAACCTCCCTGGTCGGCGTCATCCGCAAGGGCCTCGATCTCCTCGGAGTCGGCCTCGAAAGCCTCAACATCTACCTCGGCTGTGTTCTGCTGCTGGCCCTGTCGGCCGATCGCGTACGCACTGTCGTGTCCTATCGCAAGGTGGTGCGCTCCACATGATCACGATCAACGATCGGAGAGCCCTGACCGGCGCGTCCCTGCGGCGCTTCTCCCGCTCGACCACGACAACTCTGCTGGGTGTCGCGCTGGTCGGCTACGCGGCGCTGGGCGTGGCCTCGTCGGGCTCGTTCTTCGAGGGTCCCTCCGTACGCACGTTCCTGCAGTACCTGGCCACGCCGATTCTCATCGGCCTCGCCCAGATGGTCGCGCTGTGCGTGGGACAGCTCAATCTGGCGGTCGGTGCCCTCGGCGGTTTCAGCGCCTGCCTGATGGGCGCGCTCATGGCCGACAGCGGTGTCCCGGCTCCCGTTGCCGTGTTGGTGGGTGTGCTGACGGCCACCGTGGTCGGCCTGGTCACCGGCCTGTTCATCGTGGCGACGCGGATCAACGGCTTCATCGTCACGCTCGGAACGATGACGATTCTCCTGGGGGCCCAGTACCGGCTCGCCGGCACCCGCACCGTCGACGGCTACTCGCAGACCCTCAAGGACCTCGGCAGAGCGGCTCCGTCGAACATTCCGCTGGTCTTCCTCGTCGCACTCGCCTCGGCCGTCCTGCTCGCGGGCTTCATGTACCGCACCACCGCGGGACGTCGGCTCCTGGCAGCCGGTGGAAACCCACTCGCGGCCAGGCTGTCCGGCATCTCGACCGACCGGCAGATCGTGCTCGCCCACACCCTGTCCGGCCTGCTGATCGGCGTGGCCGCGCTCACCGCGACGGCCTCCCTTCCGGGTGTCAACCGCAGCGTCGGCGGCGACTGGCTGCTGCCGAGCTTCGCCGCGCCGATCATCGGTGGTGTCGCTCTCAACGGCGGCACCGTCGCGGTGCTCGGAACAGTACTGGCAGCGTTCGTGATGCGGCTGATCGACGCCGCACGGGCACAGTTCTCGCTGGACCCGAGCTGGGTGAACTTCCTTATCGGCCTGGTGGTATTGGGCACCGTGGTAGGTGGACGCATGCACCAGGCGCGTCTGGAGAAGAAGGGCAAGGCGCACGGACGTGTCCCACCGGACCCGGTGGATACCCGCCTCGACACGGACAACGCTCTGCCGAACGCGGGAGGCGCGCGATGAACGACGTTCTTCTCAACTGCCAGGACATAGTCAAGGTCTTCCCCGGAGTACGAGCCCTGGACGGCGTCGGAATGCGTCTGAGGGCGGGCTCCGTGCACGCACTGCTGGGCGAGAACGGCGCGGGCAAGTCCACGCTGATCAAGGTCCTGACGGGTGTGCACTCCCCCGACGGCGGTCGGCTCGTCTGGCTGGGCGACGAGGTCCACCTGCGCTCCCCCCTGGAGGCCACGCGCACCGGAATCGGCGTCGTCCACCAGGAACGCAACCTCATTCCCGGCTTCTCCGTCGCGGAGAACATCACGGTGACGGTGTGGAGGAAGCTGGCCAAGGCCCTGGGGTTCGTCTCCGCACGCGAGGAGCGAGACATCGCGCACGATCTCGTCGACCGTCTGGGCATCCGCGTCTCCGGGCTCGGGCAGAACGCCGGTGAACTCTCCGGAGGCAACCAGCAGAAGGTGAGCCTGGCGAAGTGGCTCGCGGCCGACACCCGCCTGCTCATCGTGGATGAGCCGACTGTCGGCGTCGATGTCCGCACCAAGCACTCCTTCCACGAACTCCTGTGGGAGCTGGCTCGCAACGGTCTGCCCATCCTGTTGATCAGCAGCGACCTCGCGGAGATGATCACGCTGGCGGACCGGGTCGTCGTGATGGCTGATCACCGTATCCGCGGAGAGGTCGCCAACGACCGCGACTACGAACACATGAGCGGCCGGATCATCCGTCTCATCCATGGCCGCGCGGTCTCGGCCGTGACCAACAAGGCCGATGCCGGGTGAAGCGCGTGGCACAGGTGATCCGGGTCAGACCGGAGAGGCTCGACGAGTACCGCGAGCTGCACCGCCATGTTCCGCCACCGGTGCTGGACCGCCTGCGTGCCTGTCACATCACGAACTACTCGATCCACCTCCTCGGCGACCTGCTCTTCAGCTATTTCGAGTACGACGGCGCGGATCTGGCCGCCGATCTCGCACTCATGGCCGCGGACGAGTCCACGCGAGCATGGTGGCGGCTCACCGATCCGTGCCAGGAGCCGGTGGCGGAGGCGGCGTCCGGGGAACGATGGGCGCCGATGGAACAGGTCTTCCTCATGAAGTGACCGACCCGGCCCGGACACAGCGGACTGCTTCTCCGGCCGCGCTCGGGAGCGCACCGCCCGGGCCCTTAAACTGCGAGTGTCCCGAAACGCCCCGAGCAACAGGAGAACGGATGCCGCCGCAGGACCGTTCCGCGGGCAGGACCGAGGAATCGGACGGAAAGGCTCTGAGTACGCCCCCTGTCAGGCAGGTGCTCTCCGCCAGCGTCTACGAGAACATCAAGGCCATGGTCATGGACCATGAGATCGCGCCGGGTGCCCGCGTCGGCATTGACGCCCTCTCCCGGACCCTGGGCGTGTCGCCGACCCCCGTGCGCGAGGCCCTGGCCCGGCTCGAAGCCGACGGCCTGGTGGTGAAGCGGTCACTTTCGGGATACCGCGCGACCGAGTTGCTGACGCGGCGGGGACTTGAGGAACTCTTCGAGATGCGATTGCTGCTGGAGCCCAGGGCCACAGCGCTGGCAGCGACGAACGCGACCGAGGAACAGCTCGACGCCATCGAACGGATCATGGAGGAGATGCGGACGCTTCCGGGGCCGACAGGCCGATACGCGGACTACCGCGACTTCGCCGCTCTGGACCAGCGCTTCCACGACGCGATCGCTGCCGCGTCGCATCGGCCGTTGCTCGCCGACGCGGTCGAAAGGCTCCACTCACATCTGCATGTCTTCCGGCTCACCAGCGCCAAAGTCGCCGAGGATCCGACGCTGGCCGAACACGAGCGGGTCGTGCGCGCCATACTCCGCAGGAAATCCGATCGCGCCGCCGAGGCTATGACGGAGCATCTGACCCTCAGCCTCCAGCGCCAGCTCAGGCACGAGAGCGCGTCGTGAGGTACGTGCCGACACCTCGCGACAGCGCAGCCCGATGTACTCATCCCCCGGGGCGCCCGGCGGCTTGGGTGACGCGTGTGAGGCCGTAGTAGTCGGCGACGCAGGAAGCGGGCCAGGCCATGCGGCGGCTGAACGGTTCGGTCATTCTACTGATGGGCAGCCGCTGGTACGGAAGGACCTGAGCACCGGCCGCGGACCGGCTGCGCAGCCACTGGTCCTGGTCGTCCCAGTTCCGTGCCCGTGCCGTCATTTCGGTGTCGAGGCTGCCGAGCGACATGGCAAGCGAAAGGCAGACCAGGCCGTACACCGCTGCCCCGGTGGCCAGGGGCCGTGCGATCGGTCGTCCTCGGCGCAGCCACCCGCGACCGAGAAGAACGCCCACGAAGACGAGAAGCAGGAGATAGAGCAGCAGGTAGTCGTTCCACAGGCGCGTGGACGTCGCGACGCTCTCTCCGAATGCGGGGTACGTGATGACCGTGCAGACGTAGCCGGAGACGAGCAGGGCGCAGACGCCCGCCACGGCCCACAGCGCTTCGTCCTTCGTGGGAGCGGTCCGGCCTCGGCGGCGCCGGTCCAGCAGGGCCAGGAGGGTCCCGACCGCGACGACGCCCAGGTACTGCCACGTCGTGAGACATGTGAGGGCGATATCGGCGAAGCCTCGCAGGGACGCGAGGAGCGATTCGGGGTCGAGCATGGAGGCGGCGCCGTGCTTTTCACGGCGATGGCGTGCGCCCGGGGACGTGAAGAGGACCAGCCCGGAGATCAGGATGGCCGCGATCCCGGCCACGCACCAGGACCGGACGAAGCGGCGTCGCGCCGGTGGCAGGACCCGGCCGCTGATCAGCAGCAGAGCGCCCAGGACGGCCACGGTGACGACGGAGGTCTCCTCCGACAGCATGCCCAGGAGCAGCCCCGCGAGAAAGACCGTCAGCAGGGCGAAGATCCTCCCCCGCCGCGACGCGGCACGCAGCAGGGGGATGGCCGCGGCACAGGCGAGCACGGGGGGCACGGTGTGCGAAACGGATGCCGCGGGCCAGTAGAACGTCTTGTAGGTGTTCGCGGAACCGAGCAGGAACAGTGCCGTCACCATGGACGCCACCAGAAGCGCGACTCCCCGCGGGGCGCTCAGTCCCGCTCTCGGCAGGACCGTGGCGACGAACGCCCAGAGGAGGCAGAGGATCAGCACACCGCTGACCAGACCGAACCACTGGTGGCCGGCCACGCCGAACCGCGCGTAGGCCCAGACCAGCACCGCGTTCACGACACGCCCGTTGTCCATGGAGTAGAACGTGTTCACGATCGCCGACAGGCCGCCCTCCCGGACCACGGGCAGGAAGCACCAGTCGTCACCGCTGGGACGGACCCGGCGCCCGGCCCAGGCCGCTGCCGCGAGCAGGAGGATCGGCAGGAGCGAGAGCATTCCGACCGGGAGCGGAACCCACCACCGCCTCGGACTACGGTCCTCAGTACCTCCCGTACTTCGCTCCTGAACGGACTTTTCCTGCACGCACTCCACGGCTGGTGCCCTTTCCGCGTCGGGATCACAGGATGTGCCGGCCGCCAGGACGAGCGGTCAAACCGGGCCGGCCACAGGGACGCGGCTTCCCCGACGCAGGAATATTGCTAGCAGCCCACCCGCTCCCACGGCGGCATCCCTGAGGCCGGTTCGGGGAAGTACCCGACTGCTTCGCCCATTCGGTGCCACCACGGGTGCGGCGGGAGGGCGGTTCAGTCCGCCCATGCACGGGCCAGGCAGCGGTGCTGGAGTGGATCGGGATGATCGGTGAAGGAGGTTCGACCGTGCAGAACGGTGTTGTTGTTCAGCATGAGGAGGTCTCCCCTGCGCAGGGGCAGGCGCAGGAACAGGCTTTCGTCGCCGAGCACTTCGTCGAAGGCGTCGAGGGCTTCCACCTGCGCCGCGGTCAGTGGCTCGCCTGCCGCGTGGTGGCCGCGTTCAATCTGGTACCTGTTGTACCGCACTTGGAGCCGGCCGTCGCTTCGGGTGAAGACGGGCCCGGAGCGTGCCAGGTTCCGTTCCGCGCCGAAATAGAAATCCCGGTAGAGCGTCGACAGCACCGCGGGACGGTCGGCCGAGAGCCGGTCGTGAACGCTGTGACCGCTGACCAGCAGAGATTCACCTCCCTTCAAGGCCGGCCTGACACACAGCAGTGCGAGCAGGCGTGGGGGCCCGGATGGCCCGGCACGGTCGGTGTGCGGAGCCAGTGCCGCCTCTTCCGCCGGACCGCGAAGGATGTCATCGGGGTCAGCAGGCGCGGAAACCCGGGATGTGGGGACGGTGGTGAGGAGATGGTCCATCGGCGCGGCGGACTCCGGTGGGCGGGGTGTGCCCGCCAGGGAGATAGCCGATCGGCACAGCTCCGCGCATGCCTGATCGCTGAGTTCGTCCAGCGGGAGGCCACGCAGAACTACCAGTCCCGGCCCGTCACACAGGGCTGACAGGAGTCGGCACGCCAGGTCTTCGAACGGGTGCGGGCGTAGGGCGGACTTGGCGTTCCCCGGTGCTCGCCCGGCGGTGTCTGTCAGCTCTGTGACGGTGACGTCGCTCGCATGCCTGGACGAAGGCAGGTGGATCAGCCAGGCCTCCTCCTCCAGTGTGTCCCGGTCCCACAGGTGAATTCGTTCGGCAGCGACGGACTCTTCTTCCATGAGCACCCCCTGCGTCCCGCGCACAGGCATTCCCCATGGCGCGGGCCGGAACAAGCTGACGGCATCTTGAGATCAGTAACAGTTTCCCCCCGTCCGACGAGTGCCAAGCAGGGTGGGACGACTGTGTCGGTGACGTGTGGAAGCGCCCTCCGCGGCGTCGTGTTCCTCACCGCCCCCGTCACCCCGGACCGTGCGGCTTCAGGGGATCGAGCTCCCGGCGTCGCCGGCTGATCGAGTCGGGGTCCCAGCCCGGCCGGGGAACGGAGGCCAGCAACAGCCGGGTATAGGGGTGTCCGGGTGTCGCGAGCAGGTCCGCGACGGGCCGGTGTTCCATGGTCCGCCCCCGGTACAGGACGAGTGCCTCGTCGCACACGTACCGGACGACGGCCAGGTCGTGGCTGACGAAGACCAAGCCGATGCCGGTGTCGCGGCGGATGTCCGACAGCAGGTTGAGCACCTGTGCCTGCACCGACACGTCCAGGGCCGACACCGCTTCGTCGAGCACGAGTACGGTGGGTTCGACGGCCAACGCCCTCGCGATCGCCGCACGTTGGCGCTGCCCGCCGGAGAGCCTGCGGGGCAGCGCGGCCGCCTCGCGGTCGCCGAGGCCGACCTGGGCCAGCAGTTCCCTGGTCCGGGCCGCCCGCGCCGCGCGGTCCCGGAGCCCGTGCAGGCGCAGCACCCCGTCGATGGTCGCGCCGATGCTGATCCGCGCGTCCAGCGAGAGGTAGGGGTCCTGGAAGACGATCTGGACCGCCTTGGCCCGTGCGAGCCGGGCCTCCTTCCCTCGTACGGTGGCGGCCAGCGGCTCGTCCTGGACCAGGATCCGTCCCGCGTCCGGGCGTTCGAGGCCGATCAGCATCCGGGCCGTGGTGGTCTTGCCGGAACCCGACTCCCCGACGATGCCGAGTGCGCCCCCGGCCCGCACGGAGAACGACAGGTCCTCGACCGCGACGACCTCCGTCGCTCCCGTCCGGTAGGTCTTGCGCAGACCGCTCACCTGAAGCAGCGTTCGCGCCGCGGGTGTGGGATCGGTGGTCAACGGTCCTCCTTGTGCGGCGAGAGGGAACCGGCCACCGCCACGTCGGCCGCCCCTTGCGTATCCGTGAGTTCGTCGGTGCGGTGGCAGGCGACCAGAGCCGGGCCGTGTCGTTCCAGGGGTGGCGGTGACTGGTCGCACCGCCCGGACCGGACGGCATGGCAGCGGGCCGCGAAGGAGCAGCCGGGCGCGGAGTCCAGGAGGCCCATCGGTGCCCCGGGGATCGGGGTGAGGCGGGCGACCGGGCCGTCCGGCGCCGACAGGGGCGGGGACGAGCTGAGGAGGCCCGCGGTGTACGGGTGGCGGGGGGCGGCGAAGAGCGTGGCCGTGGGCGCCGTCTCGACGACCCGCCCGGCGTACATCACGTAGATCCGGTCGCAGGCGGCGGCCGCGAGTTCGATGTCGTGGGTGATGAGGAGCAGACCCAGGTCGCGTTCACGTTGCAGCCTTCCCAGGATGGCCATGATCTCGGCCTGGGTGGAGACGTCGAGGGCGGTGGTCGGCTCGTCGCACAGCAGCAGTCGGGGTTCGGTGCTGAGCGCTCCGGCGATCATGACGCGCTGGAGCATTCCGCCGGAGAGTTCGTGCGGGTACTGGTTCAGGTGCCGGGCGGGGTCCGGCAGGCCGACCGCGGTGAGCAGTTCGACGGCCCGCGCGTTCGCCCGGTCCCTGGACCAGCGGTGGCTCAGGCGCAGCGACTCGGTGAGGAAGTCCCCGATACGGCGCACCGGATTGATGGCCGCCCGGGGGTCCTGGAAGATCATTGATGTTCTGGCCGTACGTATGGTGCGCAGGCTCGCGGCATCCGCGCCGACCAGGTCGGTGCCGTCGACACGGACCTGTCCCTCGATGCCGGCGCCCGCCGGGAAGAGGCCGAGCGCGGCTCGGGCCGTGACCGACTTCCCGGAGCCGGATTCGCCGACCAGGGCGACCACCTCGCCCGCCGAGACCGTCAGGCTGACGCGGTCGAGGACCGGGCGGGCCATCCCGGGCAGTTCGACGCTCAGGTCCTCGTACTCCAGCAGTGTCATCAGGAGTCCCTCCCCGCGAGCCGGTCGCCGATGTTCTCGCCGACGATGTTGAAGGCGACGACGACCAGCACGACCGCGATCGCGGGCGCGATCGCGGACAGCGGCTCGCCCTGCAGAACGGCGGCCTGGCTCTGGTTGATCATCGCGCCCCAGTCGAGTGTCGGTGGCTGTACGCCCAGGCCCAGGAAGGACAGGGCCGCGAGGTCGAGCAGCGCGTAGCCGAAGTTGACCGTCGACTGCGCGAGTACGGTCGGGGCGATGTTCGGCAGCAGTCTGCGGACCGCGATGAACACCCCGGAGTGCCCCTGCACGCGGTAGGCCGCGATGTAGGGCCTGGCCTTCTCCTGCATGGCCAGGCCGCGCACCAGACGCGCGGTGTACGGCATGTACGCGATGGCCATGGCGATCACCGGTGCGGTCATCCCCTTACCGAAGACCGCCACCGCGAGGATCGCGACGAGCAGCGCGGGGAAGGCGAACACGATGTCGAGGATCCGGCCGATGAGTGTGTCGGCCCAGCCGCCCCGCCAGGCGGTGAACAGGCCGACGGCTATGCCCGTCACGGTGGAGAACAGCACCACCGCGAGCGGTCCGGCGAGACTGGTACGGGTCCCCTCGATGAGGGCCGAGAGGGTGTCGTGCCCTCCCTGGTCGGTGCCGAGCCAGTGTGCGGCGCTCGGGCCCTGCAGGCTCGCGCCGAGGTCACCGAAGGTCGGGTCCTGCGGTGCCAGCCAGGGTGCGAACACGGACACCAGGACGAACAGGATCAGGAGCAGCAGGCACAGGCGTTGCAGCCGACTGCCGCCCAGCGACCTGAGCCGGGTGACCGGGCCGCGCACCACATCGGCGATCTGTGCGCTCATCGTGTGCTCCCCACTGCCGTCACGCGCGGATCGATCAGCGGATGCACCAGGTCCACCAGGGCGTTGACCACGACGAACGCGGTCACCACGAGCAGCACGATCGCCTGCACGACCTGGAAGTCCATCTGGTTGACCGACTGGACGAGGAGAGAGCCCACGCCCGACATGCCGAACGCGGTCTCCACGATCGAGGTGCTGACCAGCATCCCCGAGACGAGCAGCCCGGAGACCGTGACGATCGGTCCGAGCGCGTTGCGCAGGACATGACGCCGGATCACGGTCCGGCGGGGTGTGCCGCGGCTCAGCGCGACCTCGACATGTTCACGGCCCAGTTCGTCCAGCATCGCCGACCGGGTCACGCGGGTGACCAGGGCCATGAAGGTCACGGACAGGGCCACCGAGGGAAGAACGACGTGGTACAGGCTGTCGAGGACGCCGGTGCCGTTCCCGATGGTGGGGAACCAGCCGAGCCGTACCCCGAACAACGACCTCAGCAGCAGTGCGGCGACGAAGGCGGGGGCGGCGGCCCCGACCGTCACGAGCAGCATCAGCGTCGTGTCGGTGCGCGTGCCGCGCCGCAGCGCCCCGACGATCCCGGCCGCGACGCCCACCACCGCGATCAGCAGGGCCGACACCGCGACCAGCAACAGGGAGGACGGCAGGCGTGACCAGATGACCGAGCTCACGTCCTGGTGGAGGAGGTAGGACCGGCCGAAGTCGCCGTGGAACACGCCTTCCAGCCAGTGCCCGTACCGCTCCAGGAACGGCTCGTCGAAGCCGTACTGCCCCCGGATCTGGGCGAGTTCCTCGGGGCTCGCGCTGCGACCGCGCACCAGGAAGCTCGCCGGGTCACCGGGCACGAGGTACAGCGAGGAGAACACCAGGAACGAGGTGACCAGGAGGGTCCCGGCCATACCGGCCAGCCTGCGCAGGACCCGTAGCGCCCGCGTCACCGCGATCGTCATCCGTTCGCCCCGATCTCGGCCGCCCACGGGTAGTACAGGTAGGCGATCGACGGCTGGACGCCGGTGATCCGCTTGCCGAGGAAGACGCTCACGGGCTGTGTGTACAGGGGCAGCCAGGGCAGCTCCTCCATGGCGATCTGCTGGGCCTCCGCGTTGGCGGCGGCGTGCGCGGCGGGGTCGTAGGTTCCGACGGCCCGCTCGACGGCCGCGTCGAAGCGGCGGTCGGACCAGCCGCCGTAGTTGGTGAACGCGCCGGTCTCCAGGGAGCTGTACATGTCCAACGGATCGGTGATCGACGTGTACCAGAAGGTGAGGAAGAGGTCGGTTCCCTTGCGGGCGGCCGGGTCGGTGAAGAGCGTCGAGTACTTCTCCGTGGAGAGGGTGTCGATGCGGGGCTTGAGCCCGATGGCCGTGGCCGCCTGGGCGACGGCCTGCGTGATGATCGTGGTCTGGGAGTCGAGCGGGCTGGTCGAGATGACGATCTCCCGGCCGCCCACTCCGGCCTTCTCGGCGAGCTTCTTGGCCTTGGCCGGGTCGTACTCGTAGGTCGGCAGGTTCTCGCGCAGGGCCTCGCGCGTCCCGGCGGGCGCGTCGCTCCAGAGGTTGTCGGTGACCAGGGAATCGGCCACCTCGCCGACCCCGCCGGCGCCGGCCTTGACGATGCCCTTGCGGTCGATGGCCATGAGGAGGGCCTTGCGTACCCGGGCATCACCCAGGGGGCCCTTGAGGTTGCCGACCACCTCGGCGGCGACGGTCGTGTTGCGGCCGAAGTAGAGCTTTCCCGCCCGGGAGGAGCGGAGTTGACCGAACGCGTCGGACGGGACCGCCCAGCCGCCGTCCACCTCACCGCTCTGGAGGGCGTTGACCCGGGTCGTCGGGTCGCTCAGGAACACGAACTTGACCTGGCCGGACCGGGCCTTGAGCGCCGGGTTCCAGTAGCCGTCGAACTTCTTGAGCACCAGCGACCGGCCCGGGGTCCAGGAGGAGAACGAGAAGGGGCCGGTGCAGTTCACACCGCCTTTGGGGCTGCCGTAGTCCTTGCCCCGCTTGGCCAGGGTGGCGGCGGATTCGACCGTGCCGGGGCTGGCGGCGAGTTGCTTGTTGAAGGTCGAGTCCGGTTTCGTCAGCTTGACGGTGACTTCCAGCGGGCCGGACTCCGCCACCGACTCCACATTGCGGAACGTGTTGGCCCAGGCGCTGCCCGTCGCGGGGTCGAGGTGGCGGCGCAGCGAGGCGACGACGTCCTTCGAGGTGAGGACCGTCCCGTCGTGGAAGCGCACACCGGGACGGATCGTGTAGACCCAGGTGGTGGGCGTCGGATTGCTGTACGAGGACGCCAGGTTCGGCGAGGTCGTCAGGTCGGGGTTCCAGCGCAGCAGGCTCTCGCAGACGTTGGACAGGATCTGGTTGGGCGGGAAGTCGAACGCGTAGGCGTAGTCGATCGAGGTCGGCTCGGCGAAGATCGACCAGGTGAAGGAGTCCACGGCGCCGGTGGGAGCGGGCGTCCGGTCGGTGAGCCGGTACGCGTTGGTCGGGCCGGCGCCCTGGTCCGGATGGGCGGTGCCGCCGCACGCGCCGGTGATGAGTACGGCGGCCGCCGCGAGGGCGGCCCCCGCGATGCGCCGGATTGTTCGTGGCCCGCGCCACGATCCGGCTCTCACTGATGATGCTGATGACATCGTCTACCTCTGTCTGGGGTGGCTGGGGGGCGTACGCGGTCGGGGTCAGCCGGTCGCGGAGAAGACGAGCTGCCCCTCGACGTAGGTCCGGCGCACCCGGGTGTCGGCGATCTCCGGGGCGGGGTGCGCGAAGGGGTCCCGGTCGAGGACGACGAGGTCCGCGTACTTGCCGACCTCGACGGTGCCGGTCACGTCGTCGAGGTGGTTCACCCACGCGCTGCCCGCGGTGTACGCGGTCAGCGCCTCGGCCAGGGTCAGGGCCTGTCCGGGGAGGAACGGCGGGCACGGCGCGGGGCTCCCGGAGGCGTTGGGCGTCTCGACGGGAACGGCCCGGTTGACGGCGACGTGGATGCCCCACAGCGGATCGGGACTGCTCACCGACCAGTCGCTGCCCGCGACCAGGCGGGCCCCGGCGCGCCGCAGGTCCCCGAACGGGTATTGCAGGGCGGCGCGTTCGGGCCCGAGGAACGGAATGGTCAGCTCGTCCATCTGCGGTTCGTGCGCGGCCCACAGTGCCTGGATGTTCGCGGCGACGCCCAGGCTCGCGAAGCGCCCGATGTCATCGGGGTGGACGACCTGGAGGTGCGCCATGTGGTGCCGGTTGTCATTGACGCCGTTGGCGGTACGGGCTGCGGCGAGCGCGTCGAGGGCCTCGCGGACGGCGCGGTCACCGAGCGCGTGGAAGTGGACCTGGAAGCCGGAGCGGTCGAGCGCGCAGACCGCCTCGGCGAGCAGGCCGGGTTCGATGAAGCTGAGACCGGAGTTGGCGGTGGGGCAGCCGCAGCGGTCGAGGTAGGGCTCCAGCATCCCGGCGGTGAAGTTCTCGGCGATGCCGTCCTGCATGATCTTGACGCTGGTCGCGTTGAAGCGGCCGACCTGCCCGGTGCGCCGGCGCTCTTCCAGTACGGGCAACTGTTCCAGGCCGCGGTCGCGGTCCCACCACAGGGCGCCGACGACGCGGGCGCGCAGCGAACCCTCGCGCGCCGCGCGCAGGTAGACGTCGAAGTTGTCGGGGTTGCCGGGGAATTCACCGATCATGGCGTCCTGCCAGCCGGTCACCCCGAGGGTGAACAGGTGCTCCTGTGCGGCGAGCAGTCCGGCGTGCGCCTCGTCCGCCGTCGCGACGGGCAGGTGGCGGCCGACCAGATCGACGGCGCCTTCCTGGAGGGTGCCTGCCGGAGTTCCGTCCGGCTCCCGTTCGATCCTGCCGTCCGCCGGGTCGAGGGTGTGGCGGTCGATGCCCGAGAGTTCCAGCGCGCGGGTGTTGGCCCAGGCGCCGTGGCCGTCGCGATTGGTGAGCATGACGGGCCGGTCGGGGACCACCGCGTCGAGCATGCCGCGGGTCGGCGTGCCTCCGGGGAAGCTGTCCATCGACCAGCCGCCACCCCGGATCCAGGCCGCGTCGGGGTGGTCCTCGGCGTACTGGGCGACCACCGCCAGATACCCGTCGACGGTGTGCTCGTCGCTGAGGTCGCAGCCGAGCATCTGGACCCCGGCCACCGCAGGGTGGACATGGGCGTCCTGGAAGCCGGGGACGAGCAGGCCGCCCGCGAGATCGACGACCTCCGTGTCCCGTCCCGCGAACGACCGCACCGCGGTCGCGTCGCCGACGGCCAGGATCCGGCCGCCCCCGACGGCGACGGCCGCGTCCACCGGAGTCGGCCCGGTCCCGGTGAAGACCCGACCTCCCACGAAAATGGTGTCGGCCCGCTGGCTGGTGTTCGCCATCAACGCATCCTCCGGCTCGGCGGGACGGACCCGCTGGCTTGTTGTTGAGGAGGAGTGAACGGCAGCGCAACGCTGTTGTCAACGGTGTTGCGCTGCCCCGGTTCCGGATCGATACACTGGCCGCATCATGCCGAAGTCACCTGCCGCCCCCGCACGGAACAAGCGTGCGGGCAGCCAGCTCACGCCCGAGGCCATCATTGAGGCGAGCCTGCGCATCGCAGCTCGCGGAAGCGAGGACGCCTTCACCGTCCGGCGCCTCGGTGAGGAGCTCGGCACCGACCCGACCGCGATCTACCGGCACTTCCGCGACAAGGACGAGCTACTGCTGTCCGTTGCGGACCGCACGCTCGGCGAGGTGCTCGACGGCATCCCCGAGGGCCTCGACTGGAGGGGACGCATCCGGGCACTCGCCGTCGGCTCGCTGGAGGTCGCCCTCCGATATCCGGTGGTGGGCTCGGCCATGGCCAGCCGAACCACCCGGCGGACGAACGAGTTCCGGGTCGTCGAGCTCATCCTGGGAGCCGTCAGGGAGGCCGGACTCCAGGGCGCCGAGGCAGCCGTCCACTACCGCATGGTCGGCGACTCGATCCTCGCCTTCGTCGGCCAGCGCGCCGCCTACCTGCTGTTCGACGCGGACATCCGGGCGGCCGACGAGTCCTCCTGGGACCGCGAGTACCGCCTGGTCGACGCGCGGGGATTCCCGAACATCACCGACCTGAGCACCGAGCTCGCCGAGGTGACGGAGGAGCGGATCTTCGAGGTCAGGGTCGAGGCCCTGATCTCCGCGATCGAGAAGCGGGTCGAGGTCCTGCGCGGGGCGTAGCCCTGCTTGGGGCGTAGCCCTGCTTGGGGCGTAGCCCTGCTTGGGGCGTAACCTCGCACGCCCGTCGGCTGCTCCTCCCGGCGGTTCGTCGCCCCACAGCAGGAGGGCTACGGCTTCCGGGCCACGCCTTCGTTGCGTTCGACGGAGTCCGTGGGGAGCGGTGAGCGATGGCGGGCGGCAGACCGGTGGCGTACGGCTCTGATCAGCATGACCCCCGCCGTCACCAGCGCGGCGATGACCGGAGCGCCGTACAGTGCCTCGCGCAGCGGCTCGGGTACCAGGAGCAAGGACCGAACCGCTCTTCCGGGCGCGGCGCCCCGCGGTACCCACATGCTGAACAGGGACGCGGTGACGTACAGGTGACTGACAAGCCGACCAGCCGTGTAGGCGATCCAGAACAACACGAACAGGGTGGCCGGGCGTAGAGGTCCGGCGCGGAATGCCGGGTGCGCACGCAGCACGAAGAACATGAGAGCGAAGGCACAAGTGAACCAGAAGTGCCCTTCCGGCTCGATATGAACAACTGTCAGAAGCTCCTGCACCGTGGTCGGCGGTGCGCTGTCCTCCGGGGACGGCAGCACAGCAGTGCCGCACCCCTGCTGGCAGAGGTGGTCGAGGGCGCGGCCTATCGCCTCGGCCGGGGCGGGCATGACCAGGAGGCGTTCGAATACGGTGGCTGTTGTGGTGATCAGGACTGTCTCGCCGATCCGTGGCCAGAGGGTGCGCAGAGGGCCACGGAGCTTCGACAGCAGAACCAGCGCCCGCCGCCTGGCGGACCGGGGGAATCGGGCGGACCGCATCCGGGCGGGCAACGCCCACACCAGCCAGGTCGCGGCGGCAGCTGTGCCGAGGAGAAGGGCGTGCGGGGCGGCGGTGTACGCGTCTTCCAGGAGACGTGGGAGCTCCGGGCCCTGGTATCTCACTATGCTCTGCCAGAGACCTTCCGGCGGCCGGTCGCGCAAGAGGTCCGGAAGCCTGCTGATCAGCAGGGCCAGCATCCCGGCGCCCGGAGCGACCAACGGCAGAACGACTGCCTCCCGCGTCCCGGATCGTAGGGGCGGTCCCATCCGGGCGACGAGTGCACGTGTGACGGACAGCAGGACCGTCAGGAAGAGCGCCAGCCAGAGTCCCTCCAGGAGCCGGCCCACGACGCCGGTCTGCTCATTGAACCGCCACACAGGCGATACCGTCGCCATCCTCACGGCCTCCCAGGACGAGAGGGACCCCGCCGCCTCCGCCCAGTGGATCTGCGCGGGAAGCACGCCGGCCGAGTGAACGACGGCGACAGCCACAGCGACCATCCGGAGCCGGCCGCTCACGGGGTACCGCCGGGGTCGGCCATGACGTGGAAGGGCCGACCGTCGTTGTCCAGTTCGACCGACTTCGTCTTCTCACCGTCCCACCAGGTCAAGGTGGCCTTCCACCTCACGTCGTAGTTCTCGGTCCGGCCCAGGAGGAAAAGGGAATAGACCTCCCCACTGTTCAGTGAATGCGGCAGGGACACAGGTTTTCCCCAGTCCAGCGCCTCTTTGGCCGCAGCACGCTGCCCGGGCTTCCCACGCAACGCGCTGAGCGACACGGGCCGTCCGACCGCGAGCAGATCGAGGTTGATACCCGCCGCCTGCGGAGGTTCCTCGCCGTTCCCGCACCCCAGCGTCCTGACGTCCGGGCGCACCCCCGTGGGCAGCGGATCACGGCTGACGACAGTGATCGTGACGTCACGTAGCTGCGCTGCCTTGTCGGTGTTACCGCGCAGACCGATCAGAACCCGCAGTGTCTGCCGCTGCACGATCCGCCGCTCGCGCTCCCAGCGCACGATCTCCCGCGTATCCGCCTCGGGCAGCAGGGGCAGCAGATCGTCGTTGCCGGGGAGGGTGGACCAGGTGCTCGTGCAGAAACTGTTCAGCTGTTTGGCTTCAACCACCACCGAGTCTTGAGCGAAGACGTGGTGGTACGCAGAACCGAGCGAGGGCGCCGCGAAGGCCAGACCGGCCAGGACCAGCCCACCCAACGCGATCTTGTTGGCGGAATCCAGGGCGCGGACACGAGCGACCTGAGCGCGGAGACGGCTCGGGCGGCCCAGGGGGGACGGCACGCCCGGCGGCGGTGCGGATGGGGGTTCAGGGGCCGGCGACGGTGTGGGTTCCGGCGGCGGTGCCGGCTGTGGGGGCTGGTCCGGCCGATGAGTGGTGGTGTCCGGTACAGCCGGGCGGGCCGACGAGGTGTCGGGTGGCGGAGGTTCCGGCGTGCCGGGCGAGCGCCCGGCCGGATGGATCCCGTCGGTCATATACATCCCCCTCTTCCGTTCGAACTCCGCAACCCTCGCCTTGCGCAGCGCAGTTGGCAAGCAGCTGCAGCGCTCGCGCGCCCGGAATCACAGCTTCCCGGCGGCTCGGCACCTTGAGTCGATCGAACTCATTCCCCGCCGCCCCCAGGCAAAGCCACACCAACCGGCGCGGAACCTGACCCGGGACCCGACACCGACCACCGGACGCAAGCTCAGTCAGTGCGACCTTGCCAAGCCGCCGACCCGATGAACGCACGGGAGAGGTCATCGAATCCGGCGGTGCTGAGGGTGCCGCCGTCCTTGGCGATGGCGAAGACGCTCGTCGGGTCCGACACTCCGGTCGGCAGCATTCGGCCTCCCCGCCGCGGTGGCCGCGGCGGGGAGGCCGAGTACTGCCCCACACCGACGTCCTCGGCGGAGCCCCGGGGGCGCAGCTCCGGTGGGCGGCACCCTTCCGTTCGCGATGGCCCGGGTCAGGTGCCAGAGGGTCACCTGGCCCGCCCCCCTCCCCTCAACCGAGGTGATGGCCTGGACGAAGGCGGGGACTCACCACCACTGGCACCGAAGCGAGAGGCCGCGCCTGCCGCCGTTTGGGCTCGCCTGCGGCGATCCCGTCACTTCGGGTCGAAGGACAGCCATGTACCGGCGAGGCCCTGCTGACCCGCCCCGGGCTGGGACCAGTCGCACACACCGGTTCGGAAGATCGCCTTCAGATCCTCGAACTGGCCGTCGCTCACCGGAACTTGGTAGTCGGTGCGGACCACAGGACGCTTGCGGCACTTGACGATGTCGTTCGCCACATCGGCTCCGGCGACCATCCGCGGCGATGTCCACACCGGGTAGAGGGTGTTGCACTCGGTGTTGTCGATGCCCTCGACCTGGGGCTCCGCGATCTTCTTCGCACCGATGCCACGGGTCCAGCAGGCGTCCGTGAGACCCTGCGGCCGGTGGCGGACGATCTTCTCGATGGGGGCGTCGTTGACGGGGTCTCCCTTGATGCCGGTGAGCCACTGGTCCATGTCGGACAGCATCCCGGCGAGAGTGAATCCGTGCCCGCTGGAGCGGGTGAGCATGACCTGGTTGGCGTGGGTTCCGTTGGCCTTGTCCAAGCGCGCCCGGGTGGAGAAGGAGTGGAAGCGCATGTGCATGTCCCCGGCCGCCGCGTCGTCCGTGTAGTCGCGGTAGTCGATGATCGGTACGTCGGCCAGGCCGCCACCGCCGTTCAGCATGCGGCCCGTGCGGTAGGCGAGCCGTACCGCCTTGAGATCCGCGACGGTGCGCTCGGCGGCGGGCTTGGCATCGTCGTCGAGGCCGCCGATGCGCCGGTTCAGATCGATGAACTGGCCGATGTCGATGGTCCCCTTGTTCAGGGCCTCAAGTCCGTACTGGATACCGGTGTTGTCGAGCGGCCTGCGCGCCTTCCCGGTCTCCGGCACCTCGCCGTAGACGTTCACGGCGTGGCTGTAGACGTCGCAGCGGGCACCGTCCGGGTTGGTGACGGGGTTGTAGCGCTGCGCCGCGGGCAGCTGCGGCGGACAGTACACCGTGGGGTCGATACGGCCGCCGGCCCTGGCCAGGCTGCCGATGCTCTCCCACTTGCCGAACCCGGAGACCGCCCTCTGCTGGTCCTTGGTGAAGGCGTCCGGCGCGACGTCCTTGAAGTAGTGGTTCAGGAGCTGGGCGTCACTCAGCGTCTGAATCGTCCCGAAGCCGACGTCGGGGAAGCTGCAGCCGGAGAGAATGCCGTCCAGCAGACCCGGGTAGTTGTCGGCGATCTGGTGGGTCTGGTACGAGCCGCCGGAGCAGCCGTTTCCGATGGTGAAGGCCGGGTCGCCGTACGTCTCCACGAAGCGTTCCTTGACCATGCTCATGGTCTCGGCGGCCAGCACGTCGTTGCAGTTGTTGCCGAAGACGTTCAGCGTGGACGATGCGACGCCGTAACCCTTGCTCAGATATGTGTCGTTCATGATGCCGACGGTGTTCCGGCCCTGGACGTACCAGCCGCCGTTGCAGCCCCCGCCGAAGCCGTACACGAGGCGCCCGTTCCAGCCCGGACCGCGCTGCAACGGGTCGGGGGTACCGGCGTTCGGGTCGTGCAGCACGGCCGTCTCGTAGATGCCGCGGTTGATGGTGCCGGTCTCCACGCGGACGATGTACGGCACCTTCTTGCCCGCGCTCGTCGTGGCGGTCGCCAGGTCGGCGGGACGGACGTTCTCGTCGGGCAGCGGAACGAACGTGCCGGCCGTGGTGCGATACATGTAATCGACGCGGGTCTTGACCGAGCAGTCCTTGTCGATCGGCTGCCCGAGGGTGCCGCCGGTGACCGTCTTGAACTCGGCTGTGTCACAGATGAACGGCTGCTCGTGCGGCCCGGCGAACACCGGCCCCGTGATGGGGTGGTTCTTCAGGGTCAGTTGTCCGGAGTCCGCGCCCTGGGCACTGGCCGTGAGCCTGTTGTCGCCCGTGGACAGCTCCTTCACCACACCCATCAGCGTGTTGTCGCCGGAGTGCCGGAAGCTCGACGTCACGTCCCGGCCCTCCACCTCGACCCGGACGGTGTCGGCCACTATGGAGGCGGGGACCTCGACACGTATCAGGGCGTCGTCTCCCGACACCGTGCTGGGGCGCGACGACACGGCCGTCACCTGCAGCTTCTCGCGTTCCTGGCTGCCGGCCGGCGTGGCCGACGCACCCACCAGCACGCCCATGAACGCTATGCCGACAAGGCCCAGTTGGACTGGTCTCGCGGCTCCTCTGAACGACACGACGGAAATCGCCTCACTTCCTGGAGTCGGAATTCGTGCTCAGTGTGCGGACGCGGGCCGTGGGCCCGCCGGGACGGTGACACACCTGTCCCGTTGTCATGGTGTGCGGCCGCCCGGTCTGTGACGGGAAAGGGCCCGCTCCCTGCCCGGCGTCCTGTTCCCCACCGGATGGGACACAAGGGTGGTACGCGGCCTTCGATTCCGCAGGGGTGGGCCGGTGCGGCCGACCCACCCTGCCGGCTACCAGTTGGTGAACGCCCCGTCCGCCGTGCGCAGGTGCGGGCGCTCGGCCGCCGCGGCCTGGTACCGGCGCGCCGCCTCCCGGTCGATGTCGACGCCGATGCCGGGCAGTTCACTCAGCTCCACCCGCCCCGGCACGATCGTCGGCCGCGCGGTGAAGAGGGCGGCGATGGCCGGATCGGGGTCGGTCTGGTGCTCCTGGATCGCCACATTGGGGCAGGACAGGTTGAGTTGGAGCGAGGAGGCGGCTGTGACCGGGCCGAGCGGGTTGTGGGTGGCGAGCTTGATGTGGTGGGTCTCCGCCATCGCCGCGATCTTCTTCGCCTCGGTCAGGCCCGCGGCCACCCCGACGTCCACCCGGGCGTAGTCGATGAGGTCGCCCTCGATGAGTGTCCTGAACTCCCATTTGGAGCCGTACTGTTCACCCGCGGCCAGCGGTACGCCGGTGCGGGCCCGCAGCATGCGGTAGCTGTCCGGGTTCTCGCAGCGCAGTGGGTCCTCGACGAAGTACGGGCGGGCCGCCTCGATCTCCCGGCACAGGGTCAGCGCCTCCGGCGGATCCAGGCGCGTATGGACGTCGAGGATCAGCTCCACCTCGTCGCCGACCGCGTCCCGCACCTGGTGGAAGAGGTCGACCGAGTCGCGCAGGCAACGGCGGGCGTCGAGCGTGCCGTCGACGTCGTGCGGCGAGGCGAACCGCAGATGGCCCCAGCCCTCGGCGACCAGCTCGCGGCAGCGGTCCAGGAACCACGCGCGGTCGTGGTAACCGTCGCCGACATGCACATAGGCGGGTACGTGATCACGCACCCGGCCGCCGAGCAGCTCATGCACCGGTACGCCGAGCGCCTTGCCCCGGATGTCCCAAAGGGCCACGTCCACCGCTGCGATGGCGGCGCCGAGTATGCGGTCGGCGGGGAAGAACCCGCGCCGGAACATCACCTGCCAGAGGTGCTCGATCCGTCGCGGGTCCTCACCGACGATCAGCTCCGCGAGGTGTTCGAGACCGCCCGCGACCGCCCGTTGGCGCGATCTGATGCCGACCTCGCCCAGACCGTGGATGCCCTCGTCGGTGTCGACCACGACCAGCATCATGCTGTCGCCGTGGTCGGGGAGAGTCAGCACTTCCAGGCCGGTGATCTTCATTCCACTCCTCTATGAAAACGTTCCCGCAATTTCAGCACCGTTCTTGAGGGCACATCATCGACAGCAGCCAAGCCGAAGCGCAAGACCCGTGCATGCAGAAGGTTTCCCTCGATGAAATACTCCTGACACATGTCTTGACACGTCATGGGAACGTTCGCAAACATCAACGCATTCGCAGGATCCAGATGCGAGACGGCCGGGTCTCCCGGCTCACAACGACGAGGAGGCCGTCCGTGGCAGTAACGATCCGGGAGGTGGCGAGCGCCGCGGGCGTCTCGGTGTCGACGGTGTCCCGTGCGTTCACCGCACCCGACCAGGTGCAGCCGACGACCCGGCAGCGCATCCTCGACGCCGCGGCCAGGCTCGGCTATTCCCCCAACCCGGCGGCCCGTTCACTGCGCGGCGGCGGCACCGGAACGCTCGGCCTGATCGTCCCGGACATCGCCAACCCGTTCTTCCCGCCGATCATCAAGGCGATGCAGGCCCGCGCCCGGCATCTGGGCTACACGGTCCTGGTCGCCGACAGCGACGAGCGCGAGGCGGACGAGCTGGCCGCCATCGCGGCCGTGTCGAAGCGGGTCGACGGCCTGATCCTGTGGGCCTCCACCCTCCCCGAGGACCGGCTCCATGAACTCGCGGGCCGGATGCCGCTGGTGGTGGTGAACCGTCATGTGCCGGGCATCCCCGAGGTCCGGATCTCACTGTCCGCCGGCATCGCGCAGGCCGCCGAGCAGTTGAAGGCGTACGGCCATCGGCGCTGCGTGTTCATCAACGCGTCCCGCGCCGAGCTGAGCCGCGGCAAGTCCATCCAGGAGTCCTTCGAAGCGCTCGACCTCTCCCTGTCCGAGCTCGGCCCGTACGAGCCTCGGTTCGAGACGGGCGTGCACGCCGCCACCCTCGTGGCCGCCCACGAGGCGACGGCCGTGATCGCCCACAACGACCTGGTCGCCCTCGGCGTGCTGCACCAGATGGCCAACCTCGGCATGAACGTGCCGCGCGACGTCAGCGTCATCGGCATCGACGACACGTTGCTCGCCTCCGTCTCCACTCCCAGCCTCACCACGATCAGGATCGACCCGGAGGAGATCGCCACCCGGGCGGGGGACCTACTGATCGAGACGATCGCGAGCACGACAGGCCGTACCGGACAAGGACGTGAAGTCACTTCTCCCTTCGTGGAGATCGGCTCCCGCCTGATCCCCCGCGCCTCGACGGGCCCCGCACCCGCCCACTGATCCACGGCGCCCACCACCACAACGAGCAAAGCACCGCACTACACCGCGCTACACCGCGCCGAACCCACTCCTGCCCTTCTTGGAGCCGTTATGCCCAGAAACTCCCGCCGTGCGGCCATACTTGGCTGCATGGCGCTGACCGCGACCCTCGCGGGCTGTTCCTCCCTCACCCCGAGCAGCGCCGGCGGGGACGGCGATCTCGTGCTGCGGGTGCAGGGCATGCCGCCGGCCACCGACAAGCCGGGGGTCGCCCTGTTCAAGAAGCAGGTGGCCGACTTCGAGAAGGCCAACCCGGGCATCAAGGTCAAGGGTTCGACCACGGTCTTCGACCCGCTGACGTTCTCCGCGAAGCTGTCCGGCGGCAACGTCGAGGACGTCATCAAGGTGCCGCTGACCGAGCCGCAGCGGCTCATCCAGCAGAAGCAGGTGCAGCCGATCACCGGGCAGCTCAAGGAGTGGAAGCACTTCGAGGAGTTCAACCCCCAGATCCTCCAGCCGCTGACCGACAGCGCCGGTGACGTGTACGGCGTACCGCAGAATCCGTACGCCCAGGGCCTGGTCTACAACCGCGAGCTCTTCGAGAAGGCCGGTCTCGACCCCGACAGACCGCCGACCACCTGGGCGGAAGTCCGTAGCGCCGCCAAGAGGATCAGCGACAGTACGGGCAAGGCCGGCTTCGTCCACGAGTCCAAGGACAACCAGGGCGGCTGGCAGCTGGCGATGCTGACGTACGCCTTCGGCGGCGAGCTGGAGAAGGAACAGGGTGGCACGTACACCGCCACGCTCACCGGGGAGCCGACGAAGAGGGCCTTGCGGCTGCTCAAGGACATGCGCTGGAAGGACGACTCGCTCGGAAAGACCCTCCTCAACAATCAGAACGACGTGATCAAGCAGTTCGCGGCCGGGCAGGTCGGCATGTTCATGGGCAGCCCGGGGACGTACCGACTGGCGAAGATGCAGTTCGGCATGGAGAACACCGACGCCTTCGGAGCGGCCCCGATGCCGCAGTCCGGCGGCGACGCGACACTCACCGGCGGCGACATCTACATGGTCCCGAAGTCCGCCGACAAGAAGCACGCGGCAGCCGCCGTCGAGTGGCTGACCTTCGCCTACGCCAAGCCGCAGTACAGCACCGACATGGCCGCCGAGCAGGCCAAGGCGCTCTCCGCCGACCCGAAGTCCGCGGTGGGCGTGCCGACACTGCCGGTCTTCGACAAGAAGCGGCAGACCGAGATCGACGCCGCGATCAAGCCGTACGTCAATGTGAAGCTGCAGAACTTCAAGCCGTACATCGACGGTCTCTCCACGCTGAAGCTGAAGCCGGAGCCGCCGTACCAGGCACAGAGGCTGTACACCGCGCTCGACCCGGTGGTCCAGGCTGTGCTCACCAAGCGCGACGCCGACATCGACTCCCTGCTGGCCTCGGCCGAGAAGGACGTCAATGCCAAGCTCGCCGCGGACCAGAAGTAGTCGGCCCGTGGCCCTGCTCACTCCGTCCCGCCGCCCGGCCGCTGTGTCCAAGGACCCCGTGCCGCGCACCCTGCCGCTGCGGCAGCGTGGCACCGGCGCCCGCAGACAGTTCACGGCCTGGCTGTTCCTCGTCCCCGCGCTGCTGGTCTTCGGGCTCTTCGCCTGGTGGCCGATCGTGCGCAGCATGCTGCTCAGCTTCCAGAAGACCAACCTCGTCGATCCCGCGGTCTGGGTCGGCCTGGACAACTTCCGTACGCTCTTCGACGACCCACTGCTCGGCACCGCCGTCGGGAACACCCTGTTCTTCGTGGTCCTCGGCCTGCTGATCGGATTCCCGGCGCCACTGATCCTGGCGGCGATCATGTCGACGGTGCGGCGCGGCGCGGGCGTCTACCGCTTCCTGGTGTATCTGCCGGTGGTCATCCCGCCCGTCGTGGCGATCCTGCTCTGGAAGTGGTTCTACGATCCCGGGAGCGGGCTCTTCAACAACGTCCTCGGCAAGGTCGGGCTCGGCCCGTACTCGTGGCTGGAGTCCTCCGACAGCGCCATGCTCTCGCTGGTCCTGGAGTCCACCTGGGCGGGCATGGGCGGCGCCGTCCTGATCTACCTCGCGGCGATGGTCGGCATCCCCGGCGAACTCTATGAGGCCGCCGAGGTGGACGGCGCCGGAATCTGGCGGCGGATCTGGCATGTGATGCTGCCCCAGCTCCGTTCCGTCATCGGGCTGCTGCTGCTCGTCCAGCTGATCAACACGGTGCAGGTCTTCACCGAGCCGTACGTCTTCACCGGCGGCGGACCCGAGAACGCCACCCTCACGGTCCTGCTGCTGATCTTCCGGTACGCCTTCCAGGACGGCGAGTACGGCCAGGCCGCCGCGCTCTCCTTCCTGATGGTGCTCGCCCTCGCCCTGCTCTCCGCGGTCTATCTGCGGGCCACCCGCAGCTGGAGCACGTCATGACCACGCTCACCACCTTCGTCTCCACCAACGACCGCCAACGCCCCGGCGTACGCGCCGCGGTGCGCTCCATTCAGGTGTTCACCCTGATCCTGCTGCTGCTCATCGGCATCGGACCGCTGTACTGGATGGTCAAGGGCGCGGTCTCACCGCCCACCGAGCTCACTACGCAGCCCCTGGCCCTCTGGCCGGACCGGCCGGCCCTGGGCAACTTCTCGACGGCGTACACCGATCTGAGTGTCGGCCGCTATCTGATGAACACCTTCCTGGTGGTCGGCGGATCGTGGTTCGTGCAGCTCTTCGTCTCGGCCACGGCGGGCTTCGCCCTTTCGGTGCTCAGGCCGCGGTTCGGCAAGGTCGTCTACGGGGCGATCCTCGCCACGATGTTCGTGCCGTACACGGTGAACATGGTCAGTCTCTTCATGACCGTGATCGATGTGCCGTTGCTCCACCTCAATCTGGGCGACACCTACTGGGCGATCTGGCTGCCGGCCGGCACGAACGCCTTCACGGTGCTGCTCGCCAAGCAGTTCTTCGACGCCCTGCCGAAGGAGCTGTTCGACGCGGCGCGGGTCGACGGGGCGAGTACCTGGCAATTGCTCACCCGAATCGTGCTGCCCATGAGCAAGCCGGTGCTCGCCGTGATCAGTCTGCTCGCGGTGATGCACTCCTGGAAGGACTTCATCTGGCCGCTGGTGGCCATCACCGACCCCGAGAAGCAGCCGATCAGCGTCGCTCTCGCCCAGCTCGCCACGCAGGCTCCGCAGGACCAGCTGATCGCCGCGATGGTGCTCGCCGTCGCCCCGCCGGTGCTCGTCTTCGTCGTCTGCCAGAAGTACATCGTCGCCGGGCTCGGCTTCACCGGAGTCAAGGGCTGAGATCCCCCGGAGCCGGACGTCGTGTTCCGCCGGTGCCGACGCCGAGCTCTCCGCTCCCCTGCCACAGCTTCCGCTTCCGATTCCGCTTCGGAACATCCGGAGCATCCGGAACACCCCCACCAAGAGAAGGGCACCTCCATGTCAGTCGCCCGCCGCAGATTCATCCAGGGCACGGCCGTCGCCACCGGCGCCGCGCTGTTGCCGACCGTTCCCGCATACGCCGCGGACCCGGTCACCATCGAGGCCGACGGCATCACCCTGGTCGGCCGCAGCGACGGCAGCGTCCTTGTGCGGGACGGTGCGGGCGCCGATCGCATCCTGCTCAGCCACTTCATGTTCAAGGACTCCGCACTCGGCCAGCAGCGCACCTTCGGCGGTACGCCCGCCCGGATCACGCTCCCCGACGGGCGGCCCGCGATTCAGGTCACGTACACGATGGCGAGCGGCACCTCCGGAGTCACGGTGCGCGGCACCTTCGACGTCACCCCTGGCAAGGCACACATGAAGTGGGAGGTCGGCGGCTCCAGCACGCTCACACCGACCGGCTTCATGTTCTCCCGCACGGTGTACGAAGCGAGCGCGGCGGAGTCGTACGAAGCGCTGACCGTGTGGGAGCGGGACGCCCGGGGCGGCATTCCGTACGAGGTGAACGCGGGCGGCGTGTACGTGGAGACATGGGCTGGGTCGAAGGGCTTCTTCTGCCTCTCGTCCACCAACCCCGCGAACACGAACGCCACCTGGGTCCATTCCCCCGGCACCTCGACCGGTGCGAGCACCGCGGTCACCGAGGCCGATCTGGTCCTCGGCGATCTGCGGCCGCGCGGGGCGGGAGCGCTCGCCGCCAAGAGGCCCCTCGGCGTGGAGGTGTGGACCGACCAGCCGTTCAATCTCTACAAGGCTGCCGGGCAGACGATGACGCTCAAGGCGCAGGTCGTCAACGGCTCCGCCGTGGCCAGGAAGGTGACCCTGACGTGGTGGGCGCGCGACTTCGGCGGTACGAAGATCGCCGGTGGAACGCTCTGCAAGACCCTCGCGGCGGGCGCCGCCTGGGACGCCTCCTTTCCCGTGACCTCGCCGTCGCAGAACATCGTGTTCACCGGGGTGGAGGTGGTCAGCGGAAGTGACAAGGCGCTGGCCCGCACGAATCTGAGCGTACTACCGGAGTTCGCGTACAAGGCGGGCAAGGAGTCGATGTTCGGCCTCGCCAACTACCCCTGGCTGCTCAAGCCCAGCAAGGAGGCAGTGCTCGGGCTGGTCAAGACGCTCGGCATCAAGTGGATCCGCATCGCCTACGCGGGCGCACCGGGCATCGACACCGCGACTCTGGACGCGAACGGCATCGGGCACAACGTGGAGCTGTCCGGCATCCCCGTGGGCGGCAGTGCGGAACAGATCGCGGCCTGGGCCGACACGAATGTCGCCAAGGCCCTGAACGCCGAGGCCGCGTACTTCGAGGTGAGCAACGAGGTCAACCAGCCCTGGATGTCGGGCCGCGGCGCCGACGCCTATGTCCGGGACGGCCTGCGTCAGGTCACCACGCGCCTCGACGCGGCGGGCTCGCGGATGAAGGTCATGAACGCCGGCCTCGGCGGCATGGACTACGTGTGGACGAAGAACTTCCATGACGCGGGCGGCTGGGACCTCATCGACGCCTTCGCCTTCCACCCCGGTCGCGGCAACTTCACGCCCGACTTCGCGCCGCCGCCCGAGGAGTGGACGCAGGGGTCGGCCGGCTCGTACTGGAACTTCCTCGGCGCGCTGCGCAAGGCGAACCAGGTCCTTGAGGAGTACGGCGGCGACAAGGAGCTGTGGCTCACGGAGGCATACGCACCGACCCGGCCCAACGCGTGGTGGAGCGACACCTACCGGCACGCGGCCGAGAACACGCTGCTCACGCTCGCTCTCGCAAAGGCCGAGAAGGTACGTGCCGTCAACTGGTACCAGCTTCACGACTCGGTGCTCTACCACCCCCAGGAGGCCGATCCGGCCAACGCCGAGTACCACTACGGCCTGATGAACCGCGACACCAGCGCCAAGCCCTCGCTCCTCGCCTTCGCGACCGCCGCCCGGGTCCTGGACGAGGCCGAGTTCGTCCGGCATCTCGCCTTCGCGGACAAGGACATCAAGGGGCTCCTCTTCACCACTCCCGGCGGGCCGGTGTCGATCCTCTGGAGCCGCAAGGACGGGTACATCCTCAACTCCGAGCACGGTGAGGACCCTTGGTTCGCTTCGCCGGAGCCCTGGGTCGACACCTGGACGACCAGGACCCCGGTCGTCGCCCACTCGGGGACGGTCAACGGCACGGTGCGGGAGCTGAACTGCATCGGCCAGGAACGCTCCCTCAAAGCCTCCGGCGGCAAGGTCACCCTCACCCTCGACGGCGCCCCGCGCATCTACTACGGGCTCGCCGCCAATCCTGACTGGAAGTAGTGACGTACGACATGAGGAATGAAACCGCACGGCACGACATCACCGTCGTCGGCGGCGGCCTGGCCGGGGTCTGCGCGGCGATCGCCGCGGCCCGGCTCGGCCGGAGCGTCGCGCTGATCAACAACAGGCCGGTGCTCGGCGGCAACGCGAGCAGCGAGGTCCGGGTCTGGGTGTGCGGCGCGACCGGCCACGGCAAGAACCACCACGCTCGTGAGGGCGGCATCATGGGCGAGCTGCTCGTGGAGAACCAGTTCCGCAACCCGGACGGGAACCCCTACTACTGGGACGCCGTGGTCCTGGACGCCGTGCGCGCCGAGCCCGGCATCACGCTCTACCTCAACACCGACGTGCGAGAGGTCGACGCCGAAGGTCCGGACGAGGCCCGGCGGATCACCTCGGTCACCGGCTGGATGATGGGCTCGGAGCGGCGGATCCGTTTCGAGAGCTCGCTCTTCCTCGACTGTACGGGAGACGGCCTCATCGGCCACCTGGCGGGCGCCCACCACCGCATCGGCCGGGAATCACGCGCCGAGTACGACGAGGCATGGGCTCCGGAGACGGCCGACGACATCACCCTGGGCTCGACTCTCCTCTTCTACACGAAGGACGCCGGTCACCCGGTCAAGTTCGTGCCGCCGAACTTCGCCAAGGACATCACCGGGACCTCCATCCCGCAGCGCCGCATCATCAAGGCGGGCGACAACGGCTGCGCGTACTGGTGGATCGAGTTCGGCGGCGAGCTCGACACCGTCCACGACAACGAACGCATCCGCGACGAGCTGTGGTCCGTGATCCACGGCATCTGGGACCACATCAAGAACTCCGGCGAGTTCGACGCGGAGAACATGACCCTGGAATGGGTGGGCTCGATCCCCGGCAAACGGGAGTACCGGCGCTTCCTCGGCGACTACGTCCTGCACCAGGGCGACATCCTCGGCCAGACCGAGTTCGCCGACCGGGTCGCCTTCGGCGGCTGGTCGATCGACCTGCACCCGCCGCAGGGCATGTACGCCACCGAGGCAGGTGCCAAACAGCTCTACGCGGACGGCATTTACCACATTCCGTACCGCAGCCTCTACTCGGTGAACACCGAGAACCTGCTCTTCGCCGGGCGCAACATCTCCGCCAGCCATGTCGCCTTCGGCTCGACCCGCGTCATGGCGACCTGCGCCACGATCGGCCAGGCGGCCGGCACGGCGGCGGCACTCTGCGCCACCGGCGAGGTCACCCCGCGCGAACTCCCCGTACCCGAGCTGCACCGGGCGCTGCTGCGCCAGGACGCCTCGCTGATCGGCCTCGCCTCGACGGACCCGGAGGACCTGGCGCTGCGGGCGACGGCCACGGCATCGTCCACCTTGAGCAGCCTGGCCGTCGAGGACTCCGACGAGCTGTGGCCGCTCGCGGCGGACGCCGGACTCGTCCTCCCCGCGGACCCGGACCTCTCCGGGGTGGAACTGCTCGTCGACGCCGACCGCGACACCGAGATCGTGATCGATCTGTACGACCCCGAACTCGGCCAGAACTACGTCCCGCGCCGCCTCGTCACCTCCATCACCCTGCCCGTCGCCGCCGGTGCCCGGCAGTGGCTCAAGACCGGCCTGGACTGGACTCCCGAAACCCCGCGCAACGCCTTCCTGGTCGTCCGCGCCAACGACGCCGTCGCCCTGCACCGCTCCGACCGCCCGACCCCCGGCGTCCTGTGCTTCGCGCGCGTCCCGCTGCGCCCGTCGGACGAATCGCCGCAGCCGCTGCGCGAGTGGACGGACAAGGGCCTGCTCCGCCGCACCTTCTGCTTCCGTACGGGAGAGACCGCGGCCTACTCCCCCGCCAAGGCCACCGACGGCTATGCCCGCCCGTACGCGGGACCGCACATGTGGGCCTCGGCACCGCTGGCGGACAGCCCTTCCCCCTGGCTCAAGTTGGCCTGGTCCGAGCCGGTGCCGCTGGGCCGGATCGAGGTCATCGCCGACGACGACGTCAACGAGGACCTGATCAACCTGCACCATCACCGCACGCCCTTCGACACCCTCCCCACCCTCCTTCGCGACTACCGCGTCGAGGCACTGGATACTGACGGCACCTGGCGCGTCATCGCCCGTGCGGCGCGAAATCGGCGGCGACGCGAGGCGCACACGCTGCCGGAGCCCGTCACCACATCGGCGATCCGGGTCGTCGTCGAAGCCACCAACGGGGCGGCGTCGGCGCACATCGTCGCCGTGCGCGCCTACAAGTAGAAGCACCGACGCAGGAGAGTGACTGGATGGCCGGAAGAGTGATGGTCACCGGGGCCGCCGGGCGGATCGGGCGAGCGGTTCTCGCGCTGCTCGCCGAGCGCGGGATCGAGGCGAACGCCTTGGTCCTCGATGATCCCGGTGACCTCGCGGCGCGCCTGGTCGTGACCGGTGACGCCGCCGACGCGAAGACCGTGCGGGCGGCTCTGGAGGGCGCCGACGCGGTCATCCACCTGGCGGCGATCCCGACTCCCGAGCGCAACACCGCGTTCGAGGTCTTCGCGGGCAACAGCCTGTCCACCTTCACCGTCCTGGAGGAGGCCGGCCGGGCCGGGATCCGGCATGCGGCGGTGGCGAGCTCCTGGGGTGTCACGGGCCTGCCCTGGACGGACGCCGAGGATCCGCATCCGCCGTACGCACCGGTCGACGAGGCGATGGCCTCCCAGGTGGCCGACCCTTATGGCCTCTCCAAACAGGTCGACGAGCTCACAGCGCGGATGATGGCGCGGCGGCACGGGATGAGCGTGGTGTGCCTGCGCTATCCGTACGTGGGCGGGTTCGAGGAACGGCTGCAGGCGCACGCCGCCCGGCTCACTGCCGACCCGGCCGCGGGGGCAAGGGACCTGTGGACATACCTTGAGGTCCATGACGCGGCGAGGGCCGCGCTGCTGGCCTTGGACGTACCCGGCCGTGCGGCGCACGCGGTACACCTCTGCGCCCCCGAGATCATCGTGCCGTACCCGACGGAGGAACTGCTGCGCCGCTACCATCCCACCACCGTGCTGCGGCACCCGTTGCCGGGGCGCGCGGCACCGGTCGACACCTCGGCCGCGCGCAGGCTGCTGGGGTTCACGGCACAGAATCTTCTCGGTCGCGGGGCGGTTCCGCCGAGTTGAGATCATGACGGCCGCCGAGCCGCCGCAGAACGGGAGAGAGCACGACGGCCGCCGAGGGCGGTGGCGTACCGGGGGGATACCGAGTGACATCCGCCTCCCCAGCGGCCGTCCCGTGGATCATCTCCGAGCTGCCTCGGGAGTCGTTGGCCGTCGTGCGGACCGCTCGTCTGTCCGGCGAGGGTGAGGTGGTGCATCCGGCTGATGCCGAGCGTGGCGTGGTGGACTCCGTCGCCTTTGAGGCGGCAGTCGCGGAGGATCTTCCAGGTCTCCATTCGCGCGAAGACGTGCTCGACGCGGGCGCGGACCTGCTGGTGGGACTTGTCGTGTGCTTCCTTCCGGTCCGGAGGGTCTTCGCCCTCGCGCCGCCGGTGGGGTATGACGAGCCAGGTGCCGGTCCTTCAGCTGGAGGCTCCACGGCCGGTCCTTGCGGACGGCAACAGCACCCTCGCGCCGCGGTACGGTCACCAGCTTGCCGAACAAGGCGAGGGCCCGGTGACCTGCGTCAGTCGAAGAGGGCGACGACTCCATTCACCCAGATCGCGAGGAACGCGAGGACCGCCGCCAGGCATCCGGCCCCTGCCAGGAAGTCGGCGAAGGCGCTTCGCCCGCTGTCTTCCTTCTCTCCGGATGACACCGTGTCCCAGTCGACGGCGCGCCCCATGGCATCGGAGCAGGCTGCTCGTACTGCTGCCAATTGGTCTCTGGCAAAGGCTGTTCGGGCAAGCGACTCACGACCCTGCCAGGCGAGTGCCCGCATGCGCTGCTGAGCTGTGTGGTACCTCGCCTCGAAGGCGGAGGTCTCTGCTGCGTCCCTGTCCTGTTCGAGGTACATCCAGCGGCCCGCTTCCGCGGGCTCTCCGTACAGGCGGTACGCCTCGGCCAGGCGCCGGCGAAGCGTCAGGTCGTTCGGAAAGGACGACACCAGCCCGCGCAGGCGCTGGCGCGCGACGGGAATCCGGCCGGCGGCCAGGTCCGCGTCGACTCGGGCAAGGGTGTCTCTCAGAGGCATGAACGCATAATCGGGTACCGCACCGACCTACGTCGACCTGGTTTTGACGCTCAGCACTCGCTCGCTCGCTCTCAACGGCATCGCTGAACCTCACTGAGACGGGACACCGCAGGTTGACGAAACACCACCAGTTACGGGACAGCCCTTGATGTCGATCACGCGCGGCAAGATCACCCCGCTCTTCTCCATCCTTGTTGGATTGTGGTGCGATTTCGTCGGACCCTCGTTGAGGCGAGGGCCGACTCAATCGCGGGCGTGACCTCAGGGGCGGCTCCAGTCGCCCAAGACGGTCGGGTGCACCCAGTGCAACATCGTCACGGCATGCACCAGACGCATATCCGGCCAGCCACTCACGACTCGGTAACTGCCCTGGTCGAAGTGCATCACCTCGTGCCCTTCACACCGCCACCGAGTCGTCAACGGCATCCGCGGGAACTCACCCCCGAGCGGAATCAGCACCAGCATCACTGCCCATACCGGCGAGAACAGCCACCACAGGAACCAGCCGGCCAAGTGCCCCTTGAGTCCATGCAACACCGGCCCGTCGCTCACCTCCACCCGCCACGACGTGCGGGCGAGGCGGAAGATACTCCCCCGCCGACGCGTCACCCGCGCCAACAACTCGCCCTGAGAACCGCGCACGCGATACACAGCCGTACCGGAATCGGCCGACTCGGTCTCGATCACCATCACCCAGGCCTGACGTCGCGCGTCCCCCCACAGCGTCAGATGCCGCCAGTCCTTGTCCTGCGTCTCCTTGTCCCGCTTGACATCGTCGACGAACAACTCGTATTCGGGCACCTGCGGGGACGAATCCCCACCAGGACCCGTCGACAGCAACGGCCCCGCCCATGTCCCGGCCGGCCGTTTCCGCAACGTCTTCTCGTCGAGCTGCATCCTGACATTGACCTTGGTCCCCGCCGCTATACCCGTCACGTATGTCATCCCGTCCCCCGTCCGATCGGCCGACCCGACCAACAAGGCGAATCGTACGGCCCACCCAGCATCCCCGCAGTCGCGATTCCCCCGGCACCGAAACAGGTCGTACGAGGTCGGGTTCGCGGCGCGGGCCGCGCGGCTGGCCGCCATCGACGGGTGCACCGCACCATGACAGCGAGACCGGCGCGAACACAGCGACCGCACCCGCCCACCACCACGAACACCATTGGCTGATGCCCCATCACGACCGGCACTCCACTGATATCAGACCGGTGCATCGCGACGAGCACCCAAACCCTGGAGCAATCCTTCATATGCTCATCCGATGGCCACAGCACTGATAGTCGCCGGAACTGGCGTCGCGCTGCTCATCTTGATCATCGTCACCGTGCTGCTGCTGTGCGGACGCCGAGTGCGGCGCGGCCGGAAGCTTGGCCGCTACCAATACCGCGCCAAGCCCAACGGCACCCACGACAGCTCGTCGACGACCAGCCCCCACTGAACGCGGAGACAGCGCCGTTCCTTCTCGGGCCGCTCCGGCACACCAGGCAACACCAGGCAGCTCAGTCCGGAACGCCGCTCGCTTCCACAGCGACGCTGTGAACTCGGCCGTTTCCTCTGCCGCCGCCACCGTTCCCGTGTCCCACCCAGATGTCCCAGGCAGTCGGCGCCCTTGCTGGTCAGCGCCCGTTCCAGCATTCCAGTGTCCCGTAGTGGCGTCCTGTTGCGGCGGGCGGTACGGATCGCGGCACAAGCTGTGGTCGTCCAAGCCTTCCGCTGGGCAACCCCACTTCCCTGACATGGAGACCTCGATGCGTTCGCGCCTTGCCACCCGTTCCGCCCGCCTCGTCCTGACCGCCCTCGTCGCGGCGGCCCTCACCGCCGCTGCCACCACCACCGCCCTCGCCGGCAGCGGAAGCACCACCGACGCCGCTCAGAAGGACGGCTGGGGACAGGTCTGCGGTACCACCGACCTGACCTTCAAGGTCAGCGAGGAGACTCAGGCAGGCGGCTACTTCCTCGTTGCCGCGAAGGCCAAGCCCGGCATCACCTGCTACCTGGAGGGCACCATCCCCTCCGCCTCCTTCGGCTCCGCCCCCGACACCCAGGCATCCCCTGCCGAGCAGGCGGTCAGCGACACCATCAAGCTCTCCGGCTCCGCCACCGCTTACGCCGGCATCAACCCCAAGTCCACCAACACCAATTACGGCAAGGAACTCGGCCAGCTCATCATCGCCGTCGTCGGCGACGAGTCCAACGCCGTTGCCTTCAAGCTCCCCAGGACCGTCCTTGTCGACGAGCCCATCACCACCAACTGGCACGCCAACCCCGCCGACGCCGTTCCCTTCACCGACTGACACCCCACGTCGAGCTGCCGCACCACGCAAGGGCGAAGCCCAGCGCGGAGGCCACCAGACGCCCGGGGGGGGGCAGGGGCCGGGGCGGTGGTCAGCACTTCCGCCGCCTCCGGCGAGGGCACGCACGACTTCAACGCCACCACCCTCGATACGCGCGTCCAGGACCACGACGAGCCTGACGATGTCGGCGCCCCGGCGGAGCTGTTCCTGCCAGGTGTGGGCGCGTACGCCGCCGGGTTCCGGTGACGCGCCCGCCGGTTCCCCGGCCGGTCCGCACCCGCGCGGGGCCGGCCGGTCATCTGCTCCAGGGCCCCGACGACCGCATCGCGCACCCTCTGGGCCTGGCGCGTCTGACGCGTCACAAAACCCCGGCATCCCACCGCGACGTGGGGTGTCGGGGTCCATCGCTGTGCGCAGCCGAAGGAGCGCCTTGCCGCGGAAAGCCTTCCAAAACCTGGCCCGCTGCTACGAGCGCCGAGCCACCGGCGCCCACGCCGTCTTCCAGCTTGCCGCCACCATCGTCACCGTGCGTAGCCTGATCCGCCGAGCGCGGACCGCTCACTGCTGGGGCCCGTCTCAGCGCCGACTCAGGCTCGGCCTCGCTCGATCTGCTTTGCTTCTGCTTCTGCTTCTGCTTCTGCTTCTGCTTCTGCTTCTGCTTCTGCTTCTGCTTCCGGACCCTGACGGCGCCCCGTGGGAATCGAAAACGGCCTCCGACGTCAGGGACCGTCTGTTCGGTGCGGCTCAATTGGCCGTCCAGCGTGACGCCGAGGCCATTGTGGTCCCCCGCAACACCTCCACCGTCACCGCGATCGACGCTCTGCGTGAGAATTTTGAACCCCGCGTGCCTGTGACCGGATCTGTGCCCGCCGTGAAGTCGACCGCAGCGGCTGACCATCGCATCGCTGTGCGGGCAACAACCGTCCGGACAGCCAAGGATGACGCGGCGAGGGCGAATCTGCGGCTCGACAACTTGGCCCCCACCCTCCGCTGAACACTTCAGGTCTGCGGCCCGCCGCCCACTGGGGCAGCGGGCCGTCCCCACGTCTGGAGCGCGAGTCCAAACCGATGGGTCCCCCTGGGTGGACCGTACGATTCCGCCTTGTTGGTCGGGCCGTCGAAGGTACGGGGCGGCCGCTCGATCGTGGCCACGCTCGCGTCGATCCCGAGTTCGATGGCGACCTGTATGGCGCCGGGGGCTGTGTCGATGCCCGTCACCTTGTGCCCGGCCCGGCGCAGGGCACAGGCGTGGCGGCCGGGACGGGTCGCCCGGGACCGTCTTCCGCGCGGGCGGATGGAATGTTGTGTACGCCGGTGGCCGGAGCGAGAACTCACAGAACCGCGAACATTCACCCATGGCGTTTCAGGAGCACGCCATGCTGGTCGGACTGAGGTGCCCCGGCCCTCCTAGGGCGTGGCCTTGACGAGCGGGTCTCCGTAGTTGCGGCTGGGACACCCAGGCCGACGAGTTCCCCGGCGGGGTCGCAGGCCGGGCGCCACGACTCGGGCGGGCTCGGCATCCAGCGCCAATAGTCCACTTCTTCCTGGGTGGCCGCCTCCAGCCCGGATGCGGCGATGGTGCGGAGCGCATGGGCGTCGAGACTGCCCTGGTCGAGAACCGCCGAGTCGTCGGGCTCGGGACGGAACTCGATGCGCCCCGGGCGCGCGGGCACGCCTAAGTCCGGCGTACAGCGGCGAGGCGCGAAGCGTTGTACGGCCGCACCGGCGTCCGTGAAGTCGAACCGGTCCAGAGAGACCGGGTTGTCGTCCTTCGGCCCGGCCCACCGGGAGGCGCGGGCCCGCGCCTCCTCGGCCCACCACGCCAGACGACCGGAAGCGTGATCGCCGTAGCGTTCCAGGGCTCCGGACACAAGCTGGTGAGCCTCGCGGGCGGTTCCGGCCCCGTCCTTCAGACCTCGTATGCCGTGTCGGCCCGTACCCGGCCCGCACCGGCCCCCCGGCATCAAACGATCAGGGAACCGGGCATCACGCGGCTACGCCGAAGTCTTGGGACGGCAGGTCAGTACGCCGTTCTCCCCCGCGTGCAGCCTGGCTACCCGCTCAAGTCCGGCAAACGATCAGGCCGGCTCCGCTGGGCATCGAACGCACCCGCCTCGTGACCGTCCGGCTACCGCCGCCGCTGCTGCTACTGCCTCCGCCCCCGCACCGGCCGTAGCACCCGCTGCCGCCGTCCCGCCTTCGGCTCATCACCGAGGTCACCGTGCCGTCGGCCGCCGGGGCCCCGTCCACGATGATGCCCCCGTCAGCGTTCGGTAGCCGACGATTCCCGCCGGCCTTCCAGCCCCTCGTCGCGCTGAGGGCGCCCGGTGAGCACGAGCGGGCCGTTCTCGGTGATGGCGACCGTGTGTTCGGAATGGGCGGTACGCGAACCGTCGGCCGAGCGGATCGTCCAGCCGTCGGGGTCGTAAACGATCTTGTTGGTGGTGCGGGCGAACCAGGGCTCGATCGCGATCGTCAGACCGGGGCGCAGCTTGAAACCGCGACCGGGTCGGCCGTCATTGGGGATGTGAGGGTCCTCGTGCATGGTGCGGCCGAGGCCGTGACCGCCGAACTCCAGGTTGACCGGGTAACCGTAGTCCGAGGCGACCGCGCCGATGGCCGCGGAGACATCCCCCAACCGGTTGCCAGGCCGGGCAACCTTGATCGCGGCTTCCAGCGCCGCCTCGGTGGCCTGTATCAGCCGCAGGTCCTCCTCGGCAGGCGTGCCGACGATGACGGAGTACGCCGAGTCAGCGACCCAGCCGTCGATGCTCACAGCCATGTCCATGCTCAGCAGGTCCCCATCACGCAACTTGTAGCTGTGCGGGAGCCCGTGCAACACGGCGTCGTTGACCGAGAGGCACACCACATTGCGGAAGGGGCCGCGCCCGAACGAGGGCGAATAGTCCCAGTAGCAGGATTCCGCACCGCGCTCCTTGATCCGACGGCGGGCATGGTGCTCCAGGTCCATCAGATCGACACCCACCGCGGCGAGGTCGCCAAGCTCCGCCAGCAGGCGGCCGAGGAACTGGCCAGTGACGCGCATACATTCGATCTGATCAGGAGACTTGAGCTCGATCACTTACGATCCTCGATTCCCGGATTGCGTGGAGGTATTTTTATACCGGAGGTATTTTTATACCAGATGGTGGAGTGGTTGTCGTCCGAAGGATGTGGCCATACCGTGGTCCGCATGGTCCGTCATCCGCTCGCCCCCGAACAGATCGACGCGGGACGACGCCTCGGGGCCTTCCTGCGCGGCGCCCGGGGCGGGCGCCGCCTTATCGAGGTGGCCCTGGCGGCGGGCATCTCGCCGGAAACCCTCCGCAAGATCGAGACCGGCCGGCTGCCGACGCCCGCGTTCGGCACCATCGTCATGCTCGGCGAGGTGCTCAACGTCTCACTGCCCCAGCTCGCCGACGCCTGGCGCGCCGGTCTGGTCCAGCGCGAAGCCATCCCCGCTCCGGTGGCCGGTGCGGTCGGCGTCACCGCCGCGCATCCGGTGGCGCCGACCGGTGCTCGGCTCTCTTTGACGCACCCGTAGAGGAAGAGCCCCCCTCCCCGAGCCGCTCAAGGATCCATCAGCGCCGCCCGTTGCCCTCCGCACCGGACTGAGCGAGGCACACCAGGTCCTCAGCGTCGAGGTCATCGAGGTCGTCGATGGCCGGGTCCTCTCGGTGAGCTCCGCGGTTGCCGTCCGGCTCAGATCTATCGACAGGCCGGTTCTCGTCGGCCGCGCGACAGCCGGCTTCTGGGCCATCGAAAAGCTCTCCGGGAATCTTCGCGCCGACAGCGATGAGTTCCGTCGGAGTGCGCGGTCCAACCAAATGACAGCAACTGATGGCCAAGCTTGCAGGAGCACCCCATGCGGAAGATCATCGCCTATCTGTTCTCGTCTCTGGACGGAGTGGTGGAGGCCCCGGAACTGTGGAACATGCCCTACAACAGCAGCGAGACGGGCGCGGCCTTGCTGCGGCTGTTCGAGGACGCCGACGCCGCCCTGCTGGGCCGCAACACCTACCAGGAGTGGAGCCCGTTCTTCCCGCACGCCTCCAACGAGCAGGTGCCCACCGCCGACTGGATGAACTCCTCCCCCAAGTACGTCGTCTCCTCCACACTCACCAGCGTGGAGGAGTGGAAGAACAGCAGCCTGGTCACCGGGGACGACATCACCGGTCAGCTCCGGGCGCTGAAGCAGCAGCCCGGCGGCTCCATCAATGTCGGCGGCAGCATCACCCTGGTCCAGTGGCTGATGCGCAACGGCCTACTGGACGAGCTCTACCTGCAGATCAACCCTGTCATCGTCGGCACCGGGCGCACCCTCGCCGACGGCGAGCCGATCCCCCTGACGCTGGCTTCCAGCCACACCTTCGCCAACGGCGTCATCGAGGCCCACTACAGCCTCCAGGCCCGCTGACCCCCGGCGCCCAAGTCCACGCGGCCGGAGCGTGAGCACCCACCGACGAAAGCTACGGCCGGATCCGACCTCCGAGCCACCCGTCGGAGCAGCCACGTCAACGGCAGCCACTCCCCCGCTCCCCGGTCCTCGCACCGCCGCCCCATCTGTCCGGCCATTTGCCCGCCCGGTCAGGATTCGGAGGTCGTGATCTCGCGGTAGATCTGTCGGGTTCCGGCCACGCCGCCCCCAACCACGCCCTGAGCCCGACTCCGCACGCAACCGCAGCGCTGACCCCGCTCGGCTCCCGGCTCTCGCACCAAAGCGGCATCTCCCTGAACAGCCAGGAGACGCCGGGCCCTTCAAAACCAGACGCTCCATACGACGCCCCAGAACCACCAAGGACGACAACGGTGCCCCGGGCACCGGGCAAGCCTCCGCGCGGGAGAGCTTGCCCGGGGTCGCCTTCGGCCTGCCCGGTCGCCCTACGGCAGCGTTACGGTAGGGGCTTGTTAGCGAACACCCACCGGTTACCCGCCAGTGCGTCGTTCGGCTCGGGCAACGGGCCGCGTCCGTGATGGCGGGTGAAGTCGAAGGGGGTCCGGACCGATGTGGACCAGCCGTTGCTCGCCAGATCGCCGGCGGAATCGGGCCGCGGCTCTCTGTCGAAGAGGCTGAGCAGGTCGATACCGATCTGGTGAGTCGTCGAGGTGTAGAGCGGGCTGTCGCGGTATTCCAGCAAGTCCTTGTCGAGCTTGACCTCGAACGCCAGAGCGCTTCCACCCGTGCTCAACCGGTCCACCGTATCGATGAGGTACGTCTCGGCGGCGGCGGGCAGGTAGAACATCAACCCCTCCGCCAGCCAGACGCTCGGTGCGGCCGTGTCGAAGCCGGCGTCGGCCAGCGCTCCGACCCAGTCGGCGCGCAGATCGATCGGGATGGGTACGCGCGCTGCCTTCGGGGTGGCCGACAGTCCGTCGAGCACCTTGTGCTTGAACGCCAGCACGCCTTCCCTGTCGATCTCGAAGATCACGCAGCCGGGAGGCCAGTCCAGTCGGAATGCCCGCGAATCCAACCCCGCCCCGAACAGCACGACTTGGCAAGCGCTGCCCGTGCGCACCGATCGGAGGAGAAAGTCGTCGAGAACCCTCGTTCGCAGCCCGAAGTAGCGCGCGAATCGCCCCCACAGCGGGTTCGCGTCCCCATCCGGAACCTGCTGCATGCGGATCGGCCAGTCGGCGGACGCCGGTGCGGCGAGCACAAAGTGCTCCGCATAGACGTCCCGTGCCAGGCTGTCGTGACGGTGGGTCTCGATCGCCCGTGCCGCGGCGACCATGAGAGCGGTCAGACCGACGCCTCCCTCCACACCCTCCTTGCCTTCCACGCCGGTGTTCCGAGGCGTAGTGCCGACCACGTGTTCTCCCTTGGACGAGTTGAGACCCGCTGATAGCGAGGAATGCGAATGATGGATCGATGGTGGACGCACGAGGCCACCGCTCCGGGCGCCCCGATACTCGGGGAATGCCGATAGCGCGCAGCCTCGCGGCCATCCGGCTCCCCAGTCCGGCCGGCCCGGCGTGGGGCGGGTAACCGTGCGGGCCGGCTACCGCAGTGCGGTGTCCGGTGCCTGCCGTCGGACGGCGGCCGATCGGAGTGGGTCGGATGGGTAGCGGCGTGTAATGCCTCGCTCATCGGTTCCTGCCCTCGGGAAGCAGGACGGGTTTGACCACGCGGCCCGCGTCGCAGTCGCGTTCGGCCTCGTTGATGTCGGCGAGTGGGTACGTACGGATCAGTTCGTCGAAGGGAAACCGCCCGGCCTGCCACAGCCCGGTCAGCCGCGGAATCAGCAGGCCCGGCACCGCGTCCCCCTCGCAGATGTGGGAAATCTTTCTGCCCCGGTCCAGTGCTCCCGGTTCGAGCGACAACGCGGTGTGGAGCCGTGCCACCAGACCGAGGTGGCCGGTCGGGCGCAGGGACCGGAGTGCGTCGTTGATCAGCTGGGCGGAGGCCGTGGTATCCAGCGCGTACTGCGCACCGCCGTCGGTCAGTCGCTGGATGCGGCCGGGCAGGTCGGCCGTCGCGGCGTGCAGCGGGGTCGCGCCGAATCGTTCGGCGAGTGCCAGCCGTTCGGGGTGCCGGTCGACGGCCACGATCACAGCTCCGGAGGCGGCGGCCGCCATCACCGCGGCCAGGCCCACCGCTCCCGCGCCGAAGATCACGACGGTGTCGCCGGGCCCGACGCCGAAGGAGTTGAAAACCGCTCCGGCGCCGGTGAGGAAACCGCAGCCGAGCGGCCCGAGCAGTTCGATGGGCAGCGAGGGGTCGGCACGGACGGCGTTGCGGGCCGGAACCACCGCGTACTCGGCGAACGAGGACTGGCCGAACCATCGGGGGGCCAGTTCGTCTCCGGCCGCGTCGATGAGCCGCGCGGCGTTCTCCTCGCGCCCTCCGAAGAGGTTGAGCGAGGCGAAGGAGTCACAGTAGGCGGGGGCAGCGCCCATGCAGTTCCGGCAGTGTCCGCAGGAGTCGAAGCTCAGTACGACGTGGTCGCCGTTGCTCAGGCCGGTGTGCGGGCCGCCCGTCTCCACCACGACCCCGGCCCCCTCGTGGCCGAGCACCGCCGGCAGCGGTGAGCGGCCCGCCGAACGCCGGACCGCGAGATCGGTCCGGCACATCCCGCAGCCCGCAATTCTGACCAGAATCTCGCCTTCGGCCGGTCCCGTGTCAAGGATCACCTCCTCGATGGCGAATCGGCCCTCGTACGAGCGCAGAACCGCCGCGCCGAACCTCATCGTCACGCTTCCTCCGGACGGTGCACGACGAACGGCCTGAGGTTCCCGTGGATCCCCCATATCCCGCCCGCGACGCCGACACCGCTCTCCTTGATGCCCGCGAAGGGCTGAGCGAGGGACAGTTCGGCGTGGTGGTTGATCCATGCCGTCCCGCACTCCAGCCGGTCGGCCACCGCCTCCGCCCGGTCGAGATCCGTCCCCCATACCGAGCCGCCCAGCCCGAAGCCGGTGTCGTTGGCAGCCTCGACGGCCTCGTCGAGGCTCCCGTACGGCAGCACGGGCAGGACCGGACCGAACTGCTCCTCCGTCACCACCGGGCTGTCGGGCGGGACATCGGCCAGGATCGTCGGGGCGTAGAAGTAGCCCGGTCGGTCCAGCCGGTGGCCACCGGCCACGGCTCGGGCACCGTCTGCCAGGGCCTGGGCCGTATAGCGCTCGACCCTGGTCAGTTGGGGGACGTTGTTGACCGGGCCCAACTGCGTGCCCGGGTCGAGGCCGGCTCCGACGACGACGGCCCTCGCGCGCTGTGCGAGGGCCTCGACGACGTCGGAGTAGAGCCGAGCCGGGGCATAGACGCGCTTGACCGCCATGCAGACCTGCCCGCAGTTGCGGAACGCCGCCCAGAACAGCCGGTCCGCGATCCGCTCCACATCCACGTCCTCCAGCAGGATGGCGGCGTCATTGCCACCCAGCTCCAGGGTGACGCGGCCGAGCGACGCCGCCGCGCCCTGCGCGACGGCCCGTCCGGTGGGGATCGAACCGGTGAAAGTCACGTGCCGGATCCCCGGATGGGAGGCCAGGCGGGCGCCGAGCGGTTCGTGACCGGTGACGATCGTCAGTACGTCCTCGGGGAGGGCGGCGGAGATGACGGATCCCAGCAGCTGTGTGGCGAGGGGCGTGAAAGGAGAGGGCTTGAGCACCATCGTGTTGCCTGCGGCGAGCGCGGGCGCGAACTTCGCCGACGCGAGCTGGAGGGGAAAGTTCCACGGGACGATCGCGGCGACGGGCCCGAGCGGTCGCCAGCGGATCTCGCTGCGTACCGGCCGACCGTCCGTAATGGGCTGGGGCCCGGGGGCAAGCTCGGCGAAGTAGCGCAGACGGGCCGCCGTGCGGGCGATCTCCGCGTACGACTCGGCCAGGGGTTTGCCCTGTTCGCGGGTGAGCAGCGGAGCGATGTCCGCCCCGGCCGCCGCCACGGCGTCGGCTGCCGCCAGCAACGCGGTGGCGCGGGCGACTCGGTCGTCCCGCCAGCTGCGCCATGCCTCATGGGCCCGGCCCACGACGGCGTCCAACTCGTCCGGCTGCTGGTCGTGGGCCTCCTCGAAGGCCTCGCCCGTTGCCGGATCGAGGACGGCGAAGCGCTCGCCGAGGGTTCCGGGTGCGTGACGGTGCTGATGTGTCACCATGCCCGCGGTCAGCTCGCGGCGGTGACGGCAGCCGCGTGTTCCCGTGCATGCCGGTCCATCTCCGCCCTGAAGGCGGCCACCAACTGCGGCTGGATCCTTCCGGTGGTACGGTCGCCCCCCTCGCAGACCGCCCCGCGCACCCCCACGATGTCCGTGCCGATACGGGTCAGCGCGCCGAGGTCTCCCACCTTCACGCTGCCCGCGAGGGCGGCGAGCAGATCGGCCTCGTGGGCCCGCCGGACGAACTCCGCGCAGACCTCGGGCGGAACGTGGTCGAACAGCCGTGTTCCGTCCTTGACCGCGGTGTCGAGCATGGCCGCGTCGGAGCCGGAGCGCAGGGCGATGTCGGGCAGTGCGAGCGGGTTGACGCAGCCGATCCGGTGGGCGTCGGCGTAGCCCGAGGCGACGACGAACGCGTCCGGCCGATAGTCCTTCACCGCCCGGACGACGCCGCGCATGACATCGATGGCCTGTTCGGGCGTCGTACATCCGTAGAGGCCGACCTTGATGTACGTGGCTCCTGAGACAACCGCACCGAGCGCCGCCTGGGCCACCGTGCCGGGCTTGTACGGCACGTCTCCCACGGTGGCGGACACCGGTTTGTCCGCCGGGATCGCGTCGCGGATCTCCCTGATGACCCACGGGAAGTTCGCGCCGAGCGAGCCCTCATCGGGCTTCTTGACATCGACGATGTCAAGATGCTCCGCCGCCTTCGCGCAGTCGAGGGCCTCCTCGACACTGTCCGGGGAGATGAGAAGCAACAACGTGGACTCCTTCCACCGCATGTCCTGGGCCAAGTGGCAGGTGTGCGAAGTCGCCTGGATGCCTTGCGGTTTGCTCATCATTACTGCGGCCCGAAGTCACCGGTAGGGCGCGCGGAGTCCGAACGGGTATGGAACGGCGTGGCCAACGCGCCGTGCACGCCGGTTCGAACCAGCGCCCGCCCGACCACAGGTTCCGAAGAACCAACCATCATCAGCAACCGGTACGACCTCGTCGCGACGGGTTGGCCCATGGCACCGGGCACACGGCACCACCGGATCCAGTGGGCAAGTAGGGGCTGCGGCCCCCTTCCCCGGAATGGCCGTGGAATGCCCGGTTACGGTCCGGAGCAGCGCCCTTGATCTGCGATGGCCCGGCACATGCACGAACGGTCCCTGGAACGCTGAACAGAGAGCCGCCGCCCGTGAGGGCACTCGCGAGGATGCGGCACGTCAGTCCTCTTCCGAACTGGACAGAGCTTCGGCGATCATGCGGGTGGCGAAGTCCGAGTCGTCGGTGATGCGGTTGATGTGCTCCGCGAGCAGGAAGGCGGTGACTTCCAGGGGAGTCATCTCCTCGTCAGTCCAGTCTCCGTACTGTTTGCGCCACAGGTTGGGGCTCAGGCCGGTGCCCGCGGCGATGACCAGGCCGGCCATGGTGGGGACGGCCTCGGGGCGAACGCTCCTGGGCATCATGCGCATCGTGGCCACAAGGGTGGGCACCACGTACTCGATGACGTCCTTGTCGTGGTCCTCGTGGGCTTTCCGCAGCCACGTCATGAACATGAAAATGAGCGTGCACGCCCCGTCCAGCAGGTCATTGGCTCCCTCGGGGCCCAGTGTCGCGGTGAACTGGTCGATCAGCGCCTGTTGTTCGGCGTCGGTCTCGGTGTTGCCGTCATGGATGCTTTTGAGCCGAGAGTCGATCACCATGAGCGCTGCGCCCACATCGCCGGCGGGAGCGTGCTGGGGGTCGCAGGGCGATGACACAGGATTCCTCCTCAGATGGCTGCGCTGGGCAGCGCGGCGTATCCGTACAGTAAACGGCCGACGACACACGGCTCGGTGGGTTATCAGCAATACCGGAGACGGTGACTGCGCGTTTCTGATCTCGCGTGCTGGGTCTGCTCGCGTAGTACGAAGGCCAATGCGGGGCCGGGCAGGCCACCGCAGTGACCTGCCCGCCACGGGCGACCTGCCGGCCCAGCTCAGTCGCGCGCGAAGAGTACGTGCGGCAAACCCCCAGGGGGTGATCACTGAATCGGGTGTCAGATGCGTGATTCGACGTGCCCTCAGGAGGCCCGGCCCCACGCTGAGGAAGTCACGAGAGCAAGATCGCCGAAAGGGTTCGCCCCCCATGACCACGACGACGCAGGATGTCATCACCACCGCCTACGAGCGTGAACTCGACACCATGGACGCCAACCACGACGGCTGTCCGACCTGAACGGACTACCAGAAGCTCGCCGACCACTACGTCGAGGCTTGCCGGCTCGACAAGGACGACCTCCGGGCCAGGGCACTCCGCACCTTCTACCAGATCTACTGGCTGGAGCTGCTGCGTCACGCGGGCGTAGAGGGGGATCGGCTCACGAAGGACCAGTTCGTCACCGCCGACCGCCTCGCCGCCATCGACACCAGTCGGCTCAACGTGACCGAGGGCGGCGGCCATGCGATCTTCGATGTCAACGGCGACAACGAGATCGCCGAGGACGAGTTCACCCGCTTCGCCCGCTTCCTGATGGACGTGGGGATGAGCGATGCGCCCGACGCGATGGACACGTTCACCATGCTGGACACCGATCGGGACGGCCCGATCTCACGCCAGGAGTTCATCCTCGCGGTGCTCAGAGAGGCCTTCGTGGCGTGCCCGGGGCCGTAATGCCCGGCCTGGGTGCGCGTACAGGGGTGGGGCGGCTCAGAGCTCTTCACGGAGCCGGCCGACGGGGTGTGGGCGGCTTGTGCCGATACCGCTCGCAGCGGCTCGCCGAGCGCAGTGCCCGGCGAGCTCGCCGGTCTTCGGGCCCGGCGCCGTACAACGGCCGGGTCTCAGCGCGTACAGGCCGCCGCGAATGTGGCCTATCCGACCACCCCCGTGAACAGTTGGGGTCGACTGCGCTGGCGACGAGACAGGCCGGGGTCAGAACAGGGACCCACGAGGACAGCTCGGGTGTGCCTGCGGTTGGTCCCGTCACTCCCCTGCACGACGGCTCGTTTCCTGACGCGCCCGACGGGCAGCCCGACGACCGTACCCGGGGAGGATGAATGTCCGCGCGGAGAGCGTCCGGCTCGCCCTGGACAGACCGCGAACTCGCGACACGTACATACGCGAAACCACCCGAACCGAGGCCGAAGTTCGCATGATTCCTCGGGGTGCGAGCGCGGCCCGTGTGCCGTGTCCTGGAGCAGAAGTGGCCACTGGACCCGTCGTGAACACGACGCGAGGCACCCAGCGGAGATTCGGAACACCGTTCGTGGTGGCGGCCTTTGGCCCGCAGGCACCGTCGCCGCAGTGGGCAATGCTCAGGCTGACGACTGTCACACGAGCATGACCTGCGGCTACAAAGGCACAGCCGAACCGGTTCCGTCTGCCGGTAAGTCGGAGCCTGTGTCTGGAGCGGCACCCCGCCCTGACCACTGTCCTGGGTCCGTCCGCACAGAGCCGACGGCACAACTGCCCTGGACCTGACCGATCTCCGGGGAGTCCATCCGGGCGCCGAATGCCCTTTGTCCGACGTACGTGACAATCGGCCGTCGCGAACTGGGGGTGCCACAGCTGTAGCGCGCCGTCACCGGCACCTTTCACCGGACCGCGAGGCCGTCATGCAACGATACGATCAGGCCAACTGGCTTACAAATTCAGTGTGTATGGAGACAATTATGAGCAGCAACGATGCTGACTTCCGTAGGCGGATCCGATCGGACGTGCCGCACTCCGCACGGGTGTGGAACGCGTGGCTGGGTGGGAAGGACAACTACCCGGTTGACCGGGATCTGGCCGATGCGGTCAGCGCGGCCTACCCGCAGATGGTCGATATCGCCCGCGCATCGCGTGCGTTCCAGATTCGCGCGGTCCGGTACCTCGCCGGGCTGGGCGTGCGTCAGTTCCTCGATGTGGGAACCGGCCTGCCGGTGGAGAACAGTACTCACGAGGTGGCGCAGAGCATCGTGCCCCAGGCCCGGATCGTCTACGTGGACAACGACCCGATCGTCCTGGTCCACGCCGCAGCACTGCTGACCAGCGCTCCGGACGGCCGGACGGAGTATGTGGAGGCGGACCTGTCCGAGACGGATCAGGTCGTGGACGCGGCCGCCAGGACGCTGGACCTGTCGGAGCCGGTCGCTGTGCTGCTGCTGTCGACTCTGGGACACCTGTCCCCGGCCGACGGTATCGACGTGGTCCAGCGGTACATGTCCCGCATGCCGTCGGGGAGCTACCTTGTGCTGTGCGACACGGTGAAGACGCCCGCCACGCTGGCCGCTGAAGAGGCGTACGGGTCGGGCGACAACCCGCCCTACCTGGTGAGGGAGCCCGAGGAGATCACCGGATGCGCCGAAGGTCTGGAACTGGTTGAGCCGGGCTTCGTATCGATCGCGCAGTGGCGGCCGACAGACGAGCAGCCGGTTCTCGTCGACCAGTGGGGACTCGTCGCCCGCAAGCCGTAGACCTCCTGCGCATCGACATCTACGACCGGGTTGAAGCGCCTCCGACGGCGCGGTCGATCCGGGCTGTTGGCAGAGGAGTATCGACGTTGCCACCCCACCGGCAGCGCATGTCGACATCTTCGTCAGCAACCCCTAGTTGAAGCAGGGTCGGCTCACCCAGGAACAGTTCGAGGACCTCACGAAGCTTGAGGTGGAGTGGGCGCGACAACCGCCGTCGCCCGGGGCGCCGTCGCCCGGGGCGTCATCGCCCGGGGCGTCATCGCCCGGGGCGTCATCGCCCGGGGCGTCATCGCCCGGGGCGTCATCGCCCGGGGCGTCATCGCCCGGGAACTCGAGCTGACGGGCCCGGCCGGTCAGGACGCCGACCCTGCTGCAACACGACTGTGCAACGCTCCGCCCCCTCCTCAGCATGTTGCTGGCGGTATGGGGGGAGAGATGCCGCAGGTGAGCGCGGACGTGGCGGAGCCACTTGGCCGGAGGTGAAGCCCGGCATGGCCTGCATCATCGCGAGCGTGACCAGCTCGGCATCAGTCAGTTGCGCGGCGATCCCGACCGCCGGACGCCGGGGCGCCAGGTGCGGTGAGTCCTTCAGCAGGTCGTCGGTCTTCCCATGGAGTGCGGTGGCGAGGGAGTCCAACTCTGTCCTCACACACTGACGTTGGACTCCCTCCTTCCAACCCTGCGGGCTATTCTCCGGAACGGATCAGCATGTGAAGATCGATGGCTCCTGCGGACTCAGGCGCCCACGGTCCCGTCGACACCTTCACGCAGAAGGTCCGCGTGCCCGTTGTGGCGGCCGTACTCAAGAAGCACGTGCACCATCACCATCCGCAGCGACACCTCCTCGCCCCATCGTGGCTGATACCCGGCCTGGTCCAGTGACTCAGCCTCCCGCTCGATACGGCGCGAGTTCTCCACCTCGGCATCCCAGGCCACGAACGCCTCGTCCCTGGTCGACGCACTCGCGTCGTACGCCGCCTGAAAGTCGATCTCGTCGGACCAGACCATGGGCGCGTCGTTGTCCTCGAACACTCGACGGAACCAAGCACGCTCCACCTCCGCCATGTGCCGCACCAGACCGAGCAGCGAAAGCGTGGACGGTGGCATCGACTGCTGCCGCAGCTCCTCGTCGGCAAGCCCTTCGCACTTCATGGCGAGCGTTGCGCGGTGGTAGTCGAGGAAAGCCCGCAGCATGTCGCGTTCGCTGCCAAAACTGGGCGGTCCTATGCGATTGTCGCTGGTCATTGATCGTGCTCCTCATCCGTTCCTGCGTTGAGGGCCAGTATCTGATCCCGTCGACTGTCCCCGTACGAGGGCCGTCAACCGGACCTGATTGTTCCCACAGAGGCCGCCGAACACAGCAATGGGAAAGGCTCATTGGACCCCGCAGCCGCAACTACCCCTTGGAATCGTCCATCTAGGCGGACCTGGCCCAGTTCCTCGATGCCGGCGAACGTCTCCTTGTCAGGAGTACGGAACCGGGACTACGGAGACCGGTCGAAGTCTGCACGATCCTGGGCCACTTGCTCTGAACCAACGCCAAGCGGGGGGACCTTCCGAGTGACGGAAGCAGCGCATGCCTCAGGCCCGGCGATCGGGTCCTCGCGCGCACTGGGCAACCGCCCGGACGTGCCGCACGTCGGCGCGGAGGGCAGGTTGGGCCCCGCGTAACCAACGGCGGCTCAAATGCGGAAGCCACGCACCCGGGCTCAGCTGGCTACCGTCACAGCAACCGCTCCCGGCGGGATCCCCGAAGGCCAAAGGCCCTTCGGGAGACGTCAAGACCTGTGGATGGGTTGATCCCAGTTTCGTTCGGGGCCGGGCAGGACCGCCTCGTGCGCGGCGTGCGCTCGAAAGCCCCGTCCTGCTGAACATCGCTTCATGGGAGCACTAGACACCCTTGCGGCTCAACGTCGAACTGCACTGCCGCCTCGACGGAGTCGGCCCCTCCCGCCGGCATCCGGATCTCGCCCAGGTCCTCCTGTCGGTGCCGCCGCCCGAGGAATATGGGCACGTCGCCGAGCCGTGGAAGCGGATCACGTTGCCGAACGGATCTGGTGAGCGGTGCGATGCGGCGGCGGGCCCTGTCCCCGACGTCCGTGGGTCAGCTCTTCCCGGAATGCTCACCGAGGTGCAGGTCACCCGGCGGATGCGGCAGTTTGCGGGTTCCGGTGGCGCGGAGCCCGTCCAGGGTCAGTTCGAGGTAGCGGCGCCATGCCTGCGGCTGTGTGGCCAGCAGGGGCGCTGCCGCCTGATGGATGCCTGAGAGCAGCAGCACGATGTCCGTGCCCGAGACGTCGCCGCGGACGGTTCCCTGTTCCTGCGCCCGGCCAGTGAGCGCCTCGGCGGCACCGCAGAGGCGGCCGATCGCGTCCCGGACACCAGCATGGTCCAGTGACGGGCGCCCGATCACTTCACAGAACGCACGGTCGGCGGCCAGGGCCTCGATGCCGTCGGCCATGAACTCCACCAGCGCCGCATCCGCGTCGTCGGCCTCGACAAGGCGTTCCGCCGTGCTGATCAGCCGGTCGACAAGCTGGAGCATGATCGCCGCAAGCAGGTCTTCCTTCGATGCGAAGTGCCGGAACACCGTGCCTTTGGCCAGGCCGGCGCGTTGAGCGATCTCGCCCATCGACACGTCCGTCCCCAGCTCCGCGAACGCCTCCGTCGCGGCCTGGAGCAGAAGGCGCCGATTACGCACCATGTCCGCCCGCCGACCCGCAGTGGTCATCTCGCTCACACGTATCCCCTATCCGGCGAATACGAGCCTACCAGCAACATGACCAGACGGTCATGTTTGGTGTTACGCTCAAAATGACCCAGCGGTCATTTTCTACTGGATCAACCGCCGACTGTCGCCAAGACACCTGGCGGTGCTACCGCCTCTCAGCATTCGCCCATCGGAGGAAGACATGAGCAACACCCTTGACGGAAAGGTCGTCCTGGTCACCGGCGCCTCCTCGGGCATCGGACAGGCCACCGCGCTTGCCCTTTCCAAAGCCGGTGCCCGGGTGGCGGTCGGGGCCCGCCGGGCCGATCGACTGAAGTCGCTCGCACAGGATGCCCCCGGCGAGATCCTGGTCCTGGAGCTCGATGTCACCGACCGCGAGTCCGTGCAGGACGCGGTAACGGCGGCCGTCGAGCACTTCGGCGCCCTCGACGCCCTCGTGAACAACGCCGGTGTCATGCTCAGCGGACCGATCCTCAACGCGGACACCGCCGAGTGGACGCGCATGATCGACACCAACCTCCTCGGATCGATGTACACGGCCCATGCCGCCCTGCCCCACCTGCTGGAGAGCAGGGGCGCCGTGGTGCAGATTTCCTCGACAGCAGGGCGCACCGCACCTGCCGGCGGCGGTGTCTACGCCGCAACCAAGTTCGGCATCACCGCCTTCTCGGAAGCCTTGCGGCAAAAAGTCACCGCGCAGGGCGTACGCGTCATCGTCATCGAACCCGGAATGGTCGCGACCGAGCTGGCCACCCATATCACCGACCCCGCCATGCAGGCCCTCGCCAAGAGCTACGCCGACTCCATGCGGACCCTTCAGTCCCCGGACATCGCCGACGCCGTCCTGTACGCGCTCACCCAGCCCGAGCACGTCGCCGTCAACGAGATCCTGATCCGACCGACCGACCAGACCCGCTGAAACGGTGTGCGGACCTACCGTCGGGCCGACACACCATCGGCCGGACTCGATGACATAGAGGATGTGGAGCGGGAAGCCCCGGCAAGGCCGCCGAGTATCAGCACCTCGCGGAGGCGCTGGTGCCGTGGCTCGTCGCCTTACGGAGCCGGAGCAAATTGTCAATATCTGCGGGCCGCCGGCGAAGGCCGTGACTGCCTTCGCGGCATGCTCACGGTTCTCGGCGTTGTAGATATCCTGGATGGCCTTCTTCGCCGTCGGCGCCCGAACGATCTCGTCGATCGGAGGCCCGTCTCGCGTCAAGCCGTCCTCGACAACTGCGGTAGGCATGGGCGTACCTTCCCAGCCGACGGGCCAACGTCGGCCTACTCGATGACCATCAATCGATCACCCGGCAAGGTGCGCCCTCCGCGTCCAACTTGGGTCCGACCCAAAAGCCTTGCGCGTTGCTCCCTCCCTGATCCCAGCGCCCGGTCCCGGCCGCGTGCCCCCGGCGCTGAATGGCATCCCGACGATCGGGGAAGAGCCCCGTTCCCGGCCGCATCGCGCAACGGCCGGGCACGGTTCGACGGGGCGACAGCCGTACAGCCCGCCGCCTCATCTGCTCTTGGTGCACCCCGTTCCGGTGATACCGCACACTCGGCTGGGGCCCTCCGCCATGACCTTGAGCTGGTCACACGCTCATGCGTGGAGTCCGTCAACGCCGAAATAGGTCACGCTGCGGGGCCCTTCGTAGACAGGCCCGCCGAAACACGTCAACGCCAAGACGCTGCCGTCCTCGGGCCTCACGTCTGGCGGCCATACCGGTCAGGGCAGCCGCGCTCGCGGGCAGGTGAAGGCGGCCTCTCGTACCGGGCGGGCCAGCGATGGCCCACGGCGCTTTCCACTCCCCGTCGGTGGCCTTCGCCGTCCGCCCGGAGGACCGTATGAACTGGCGGCCTCTAGTCGAGACCCTCCGCCTTCAGGTCGTAGACCAGCAGGAGCGTTCGATAGGACTCGTCGGGTACGTCCTGGCATGCCGTCGGCCGGTTGCTGAGCGTCGACTGGTTGTCCAGCGCCCGCTCGCACGTGGCCCGCACCTCCGCTTCGGACTGTGTGCAGGCGGTAAGGGGCGCGACCAGGAGTGTCGCTGCGAGTGCGGCGGTGGCAGTGGCGGTCGTGCGGGTTCGCATGGTCTCCCTTGATGCGGTACGTAGCAAGGGAGACATCGTCGGACAACAAGGGGGATCGGGTACGGCAGTTGGCGCCACATCCACTCGGACGGGCCACCCCCTGGAAAGGCGGGCTGACGGTTATGCAGTCGGTTCGATGTTCTGGTTGGCGTGGAACGCGCAGCCGGAGTCGTACGCCCTCCTGACGGCGGTGGGCCACCGGGGCACAAGGCGGCGGGGGCTGCCGGCCCTCAACCAGTCGGGCTGAAGGGCGGGGCGGCGAAAGCGACGGCGTGCGCGCGGCAGAACTCGTCCGCCCTCAAGGAAGGAACGGTGTGCCAGACCTCATCAAGGACAGAGTCGCTGCAACCACGGGCGGTGGCCTTCACCCGGACCAAACCTCGACGTTCGGGAGCCGCTACGGCTGAGAATGATCACGATTCAGTCAGCCTGGAGATGTTCTGCGACTGTAGCCGGAGTGAAGGGACCCCGATCCGGATGGAGTCACCTGGTCAGCCTCCCCATGTCGGCTGGGTTTGATCGTCACTACTCTGGTTCACTCTGGTTCACGCCGGTCTGCCCGGTGGTCGCCGGTCACCGCCCGGCTGATCTCTGGTTGACCTCAATCCTGGTAGAGGCTGTGCACTGGCATCAGCCCAAGGAAGGAAGATCTTGCCCACCAAGACGCTGCAGATCCCGACCAAGGACGGACAGGCCGACGCTTTCGCCGCTTTCCCCGCCGGTGGCGAGCGACACCCAGGGGTGCTGCTGTACATGGACGCCATCGGCGTGCGGCCCGTACTGAGGGAGATGGCCGGCGAACTTGCCGAGCGCGGGTACTACGTGCTCGTCCCCAACCTCTTCTACCGGCACGGCCCGGCACCGGTGATCGAGCTTCCCGAGCACATCGGAGAAGAGAGCCGGCCCGCGGTGTTCGCTCAGCTGATGCCCTTGATCGAGGCGCACACCACCGAACGTGCCCAGCGTGACGCCGACGCCTACCTCAGGTTCCTCAGCGCCCAGCCTGAGGTCAGCTCCGGGCCGGTCGCCGTGATCGGCTACTGCATGGGCGCCGTCCTGGCGATGCGCGCCGCTGCGGCTCATCCCGACCAGGTGGCCGCCGTCGCTGGATTCCACCCCGGCCGCTTGGTCACCGACGCGCCCGACAGCCCGCACCGCCTCGTCTCCAAGCTCACCGCCCGAGTCCACCTCGGCCTCGCCGAAAACGACATGTCGTCCGAGGCCATCAGCGAGCTCAACCAGGCCCTGGATGCCGCAGGCGTCAGCTACACCTCTGAGATCTATCCCGGCACCGTCCACGGCTTCACCATGTCCGACACCGACGCCTTCGACCCCGCCGCACTGCAGCGCCACTGGGACCGACTGCTCCCTCTCCTCGACCTCACCCTGGCCGACAGGTGAAGCTCCCGGCTCCGGTGCGCTGTTGACTGGTGTCCAACGCCTGTCACGCCCTGCGGCTAGGGTCCCCGCTCATGGATGATGATCAGATAGGGTCCCAACTCGCCCTCGCTGCCTGGGCGCGCATCGAGACACCAGAACTTTCGTTTGACTCACTGAGCGAAGGCGGGCGGCCTGCCGCCCCGGCTGCCGCGACACAGCCGGTGGCCTCCTGATCCGCCGGTACGGGAATGACCGTGCCGATGCCGCACCTGCGCAGGTGGTCGCGGACAGCGCGTGAGGAGTACGCCGTGTCGGCCAGGACCATGTCCGGCCTGGTGCGGGGCCGTCCACGGCGCCGGGGAACGCGCAGGCGGGACATGACCTCGGCAAGGACAGGCATATCACCGGCCTGCCCGGCGGTGAGCACCATTACCAATGGTCGCAACGGCCGTCGGCGGCGAGGTGGATCTTCGTGGTCAGCCCGCCGCGGGACCGGCCGATGGCGTGGCCCGGTTCGCCGGCCGGAGCCCTTTTGCGGGCCCCGGTCGCATGCTGGTGAGCGCGCACGGTGGTGGAATCCACCGGGACCGGCCAGTTGAGATCTTCATCGGCGCTGGCCTGAGCCACTGGCGCGTTGAAGACCCGTTCCCATGCGCCGTCGGCGACGGGCCGCTTCCGCAACCGGTAACAGACGCCCCGCCAGTCGCCGTACCTCTCTGGCAGATGAACCCACTGCGTTCCGGTCTGGAACCTGACCCTGGTCCGCATTCCCCTCCATGTGCCGACCGGTCCCGACCGGCAAGACCGTCAGGTGTGCGGCCGACTGGAAACAGCCGGACACCGCCGGTCATCCCGGCTTGAGCACACCCCGCGCGACAACCGCCTCATGCAGACGCGCGGCCATCGAGGCCGCCTGCTCCGGCGACAGTTTCAGGACCCCGTTCTCCGTCATCACGGCGTGGAACTGCTGCTCACGATAGGGAACGCCGGGCGGCAGGGCGGCGATGTGCCAGTGCAGATGCGCATTGCCGTGCTGGCTGCCGAGCGAGTACAGGTACGTGCGCTCCGGCCCGCAGACCGCCTCGACGGCGAGGGCGATCTCCCGGACGAACAGCATGAGCCGGCTGTAGTCCGCCTCAACCAGATCGCGCACGACGTGCTCGACGTGCGCCCGTGGCGCGACCAGGACCTTGCCCGGCACCGTGGGCCACCTGTCCAGGAACGCCACATGATCGGCATCCTCAAAGACCGTCGCATGCGGGTAGTCCGGGTTCCCGGCCAGGAACGCGCAGACGAAGCAGGGGCCGCTTCGGGTCCGCTCCACGTACTTCTCAAGATCCATCGGCTGTCGATCCGTTGGCACCTGCGCACCTCTCCGTAGGGGGGAGCACCAGACTGCCTCAGACCTACTACCCGCACCGGCGCAGGAGAGAGCCATCGGCTCAAGATCGGGATCTGCAACTGGAGCATTACCCTTCGGCGACTACCTACGGTTTCCTGCTGACGTTTCCAGCCGGGGACGGTGGGCGTCCTCTGCTGGCGGGTCCACCGTTTCTTCTGTCGTGACGCCTCGTACGGACGGCGGGCGTTCGTCGAGCAGATGCCGGGGCCGGCCCAGCGGCACAGCGGGTGGACCGACCGACAGCGTTCGGTGCTTGCCGTAGCCGGTCTCCCCCGGCCGACCGGGCCGGTACCCGAATGGCACGGTTTTTTCGGGTACCCGCCAGCCGCGGCGCGATCCTGCCCCTGCTCAGCACGTCCCCCGAGCCTGAGACCCCGCCCCTCCCCGCAGGTGGCCGGTGTCGATGAATACGCGACGCGCGAGCGGTTCCTGAGTCAGTGCTGCCGGTTCTGGGCGCGGGCTTCGGCGGCGGACTTCAGGTCGAGCAGCCATGATTCGAGGCCCTCGCTGAGGATCTTGGTCGCGGTGGGAACGTCCGCCTCGACCTGGGCGCCGGTGTGCGTCTCCTCGGTGCTCACGCGGAAGCCTCCCTTGACCTTGGTGAAGTTCCACACGTGGACGCCGTCGATATGCAGCCCTTCACCGATCGCCGGGCCGGTCCAACGGATACACGAGTTGGGCTTGATCTGCTGAACGGTCGAGGTGATCTCAAGGCTGGTGGCGGGAGTCGAGGGGTTGGGGGGTATCGGAGTCGTCCACCGGAATGCCGAACCCTTGCGGAAGGGGCCCTGGTCGAGGCGTTCCACGGTCTCGACGGGGGTCTGCCAGGACGTCCAGCGCTCCACGTCGGTCTGCAGATTCCAAATGGTGCGCAGCGGGGCGTCGATCACGATCTCGGTCCGATGGCGTACGAGAGCATCCGGGTCGACGCCCTTCCCGCGGCAGGTGAGGGACTTGCCGGGGTGAGAGGTGTGGGAGTCGACGGCCCCGGCGGATGCGGCAGTGGCCCCGAGAAGGCCGAGGAGGAGCGGGACGGTGAGCAGGGCGGCGCGAATGCCGGTGCCGCGGATGCCGGGCATGGAGTTCTCCTCTGTCGATGGGGCGTGAGCGCTGTCTTGTCGGGCGGGGCGCGCGGTCGTGCCGCACATCCAAATCGAGATAGACACTCTCGTGTTCGTTAATGGTTATAACGCTTTACGGAGCGGCGGGTCAATGGGTTGCGTGATAGCTTCTAACCAACCCTTGAGGTTGTAGCCATATGGATGGGAACGGTGGCAGGCCATGGCGACGACGGGCGCGAGCACCCCGCGGGAGCGCTACCGGACCCAGGTGCGGGCGGAGATCACAGAACGCGCCTGGGAGCAGATCGCCACGGCGGGGGCGTCCGCGCTCTCCCTGAACGCGATCGCCAAGCAGATGGGCATGAGCGGACCGGCGCTCTACCGCTACTTCGCCAGCCGTGACGATCTGATCACCGAACTCGTCCGGGAGGCGTACCGAAGTCTCGCCGAGACCCTCCGCACCGCCTTTGCCGACGGCGTCGACCTGGCCGGGCTGGCACACGCCCTGCGCGGCTGGGCCCTGGCGGACCCTCAGCGGTACTTCCTCATCTACGGCACCCCCATCCCCGGCTACCGAGCGCCCGCGGACACCACCGCCATCTCCTCCGAGATCATGACGACCCTCCTCGACGCGTGCACGGCGCTCGCCCCGGTCAGCGCCTCGACACCCTTCGGCACCTACCTGGAGGGCCACCGGGACTGGGCCGCCGGCCACTCCGCCCCACCCGAGGCACTTCACCGGTTCCTGACCTTCTGGACCCGCCTGCACGGCGTCCTGTCGTTGGAACTCGCCGGCCACTTCGCCGGCATGAACCTCGACCCCGCCCTGCTCTTCGCAGCCGAGCTGGACGACCTGCTGGCGCCCCGATCCTGACGTCGCACGCGGCGCAACGCCCTCGATCCGGCCCGGAGCCCGACGGGCGAGAGAAGACGCGCCGAGTCAGCAGGCGGAATGAGGAGTCGCGGTGTGGCCATACGTACAGACCTTCGATCGCAGGATCACCGCCGCGCTTGCGGATCAGGCACCAGTACGTGTCGTAGCCGTACGCGCGGTCGGCGAACACGCACTTCGGCCGTATACGGGGTCGGGGGCGGATGGTGCACCAGCAGTGCGGCGCTCACCGAGCCGGTGAACTCGACGATCACTACGGGGAATTCCTGGACGAGGAGGGATGGTCCGGGGGCCGGAGGGCGAGGGAGGGAGGCGAAGCTCGCCGCACGGACGAGGGCGGCGGTCGTGTCGAGCGGGCCCTCGAATAATCCTGTGCCGTGCAAGTCGGTGGAGGTGCAGAATCGTTCCATGGCGGAGATGCGGGCGTTCCGGGACGCGGTCAGTGGCTGGGCGGCCGGCGGGCCCGGCGGGCCGGCGCATGAGCTGGCCGTGGGACTGGGGGTGCGGACAGCGGTACTGGTGGAAGGGCTGAGTGACCTCGCGGCCGTTGAGGCGCTGGCCGCACGACGTGACCGGGATCTGGCCGCCGAGGGGGTGTGCGTCGTGCCGATGGGCGGGGCGATGAGCGTCGGCCGCCATGCCGGCCTCCTCGGGCCGCCCGGCCTCGGCCTGCGCCTGGTAGGGCTGTGCGACGAGGGCGAGCAGCGCTTCTTCGACCGCGGCATGCAACGGGCACGGGCGCCGCACCGGGACATCTTCGTGTGTGCGGCGGATCTGGAGGACGAACTCATCCGCGCGTTGGGCACGGCAAGGGTCGCAGAGGTCATCCGGGCCGAGGGCGACTTCCGCGCCTGGCAGACCTTCCAGCACCAGCCCGCACAACAGGGGCGCACCCGACAGCAGCAGTTGCGGCGCTTCCTCGGCACGAAGAAAGGCCGCAAGATCCGCTACGGCCGCCTCCTCGTCGAGGCCCTCGACCCCCAACAAGTACCGTCGGCCCTCGACAATCTCCTCATGAGCCTGTGAATGGTGGACGAGGAGGGCTGTTGTGACGACGGTGACGGAGCGCGGGTCGTTAATGAGTTGACCGGGTGACGCCGTCTGGGCAAGCTCCAGCACGACCTGGATGAAAGCCCTCTTGCTGATGGACTCCCCTACTCGATCGGAGGGTGGGGCGACCGGTCAGTAGATCGGAGATACCGAACGATGACTTCTCACCTCCACGCGCTCTGCTTCGACGCGAACGACCCGCTCCGTCTCTCGCGCTTCTGGGCCGGTGTCCTGGGCTGGGAGATGGCCGACGACCCCTACGACGGCATCGCCCTCCTGCCGAGCGATGACACCGGGTTCCGGATCCGGTTCCTCCCGACCCGGGAGCAGAAGGCCGGCCAGAACCTGATGCACTTCGATCTGACGAGCACGTCCTTCGAGGACCAGCAGGAGACGGTGGCGAGGTCACTCGGGCTCGGCGCCCGGCACATCGACATCGGTCAACGTCCGGAGGAGGGTCATGTGGTGCTCGCCGATCCCGAAGGCAATGAGTTCTGCGTCATCGAGCCGGGCAACAGCTTCCTTGCCGACTGCGGCTTCATCGGGGCGCTCGCGTGCGACGGTTCGCAGGACGTCGGATACTTCTGGAGCCGTGCGCTGGGCTGGCCGTTGGTCTGGGACCAGGACCAGGAGACCGCGATCCGCTCGCCGCACGGCGGTCCGAAGTTCACCTGGGGCGGTCCGCCACTGATGCCGAAGGCAGGGAGGAGCCGGCTGCATTTCGACCTCGCTCCATCTGTCCACGGTGATCAGCAAGCGGAGGTCGACCGTCTCGTCTCCCTCGGGGCGGCTCGAATCGACATCGGCCGGGGCGAGATCGGCCGGGTGGCGATGGCCGATCCCGACGGCCAGGAGTTCTGTGTGCTGACCGCCCCGTAACGCGATCGATCCAGACACGGCGACCCTCCTGACGGCGGGGCGGTCCGTGGTGGTTCGACACTGACGTGGACGATCACCGCATTGCAGCGGTTCAGGGGCGCGGAACAAGCTCAGAATGCGCCCGCCGAGCCGTTGGTGGACCGCCGCCTGCTCGCATTACCCCCGGGGTAATCGACGCCTCAGCAGTGCCCTGCCAGGCTTACCACCATGACGCACACCACCACCGCAGACGCCACCCGCGCCACCGTTCAGACGTTCCTCTCCCTCCGCCTCGCCGGGGACACCGAGGGGCTCGCCGCACTCTTCGCCGACGACGTCGACTGGCTGCTCGCCGAGAACCCCGCCGTCCCGTGGATCCGACCGCGCTCCACGGCCGCCGAATGCGCCGCTCAGTTGCCGGAGTTGGCCGAACACACTGTGGCCGAGGACGCCCGTGCGTCCGTCAGTACTTTCCTTGTCGACGGCACCGAGGCCGTCCTGATGGGTCACCTCTCGGGGACCGTCCGCGCGACGGGCAAGTCCTTCGCGGGCCCCTTCGCGCTGCGCCTCACCGTCGAGGGCGGTCGGATCACCCGGCACCACCTGTACGAGAACAGCCTGTCGATCGCGGAGGCGTGCGCTCCCTGACGGCATGACCCAAACCCTCATGCGCGGGGCTGCGTACATCGTTCCTGACGAGGCAGCACGCCCGAGGCATACATGCATCCGGCGAAGAGGACGCCGATTCGGGCTGCCCTGGTGGTCCACGTCAGTCGTTGAGCAACCGTCGTGCGGTGGGGGCGAGCCCGGTCCTCATCAGCCCGGTGGACTGGGTGAGTTCGATGCCCGGCGTCGCCCGATGCCCGCACGTACGTCTGCCGGGGGACGAGCCGGGTCGATGGTGGTGGCCAAGAAGACGCCCACGGCTGCCCCCTTCACCGGGTCGGCCGGGCAGAGCAGTCCGCCGATCCGGTCGAGCAGGAGCGGCGACGGCGCGGACGGGCAGGTCGGCGGCGGACTCCAGGAGCCTCGGTGCCCGTGCTCCGGCCGCCTCGTCCGTGTCGGCGCTGATCACGAGAGGGCGGTTGAGCTCCTTGGGCCGTCTGCGACGGAGAGGAGCCTGACTGCGACGACATTGGTGACGACATTGGTTAGTGGCGTGGGCCGGTGGCGTGGGGTGGCGGTGTGGAGCCGGTCGAGCAGGCAGCAGGCAGCAGGCAGCAGGCAGCAGGCAGCAGGCAGCAGGCAAGGTTCTCATCACAGGAACGCCGCCATGGTCGCCACGAACTGGTCCGTGTCGTCGAGCCAGGGGGTAGTGACCCACCCCTGGCTCCACCACGAGCGTGGCATCGGGGAACAGTGCCGCGAACTCGGCCACCGTCCGAGGGGGGCTGTTCAAGTCGAACTCTCCGCCGAGCAACAGGACGGGAGCCTAACAGGCGGCGAGCATCGCACGAGTGGTCTCCGGGCTGAAGGCGCCTTCGGCCGCGAAAACAGCGACGGCTTCCTTGTTGCTCGGCCGGCTGGCCGCATTGTGCTTCTGCGCCGCGGCATCCCACCGACCGCAGAAGAAGGGAGCAGTGGCCTCCCAGTTGCTGCCGGTACCTTGGGTGATCGCTTCCAACGCGGCGAACGCGTCCGGGAACCACGGCTCGTTCTTCCGCCGCACCGCGAGCTCACGGCGTGTCTCCTCGGTGATCGCTACACCGACAGCTCGGGTTCCAGGGCCGATCAGGGCGAGCTAGCTGACGTTCTTCGGGTACCGGGCCACGAACTGCGTCGCGATGTTGGCACCGGCGGAGTGGCCGAGCAGATCCATCCTGGAGAGACCGAGGTGTTCGCGCAGCGCCTGGACGTCGTCCACAAGGCGTTTCACGCCCCCAGAACGTCGACGAACTGCGCCGCCTCGTCGAAGAGGACCTGATGCTGCACCGGGCAGAAATGTCCGGCAGCTACCGGAAGGCGTACGACGAGATCAGCCCGGCCTCGACATCCCCGCGAAGGTCACCGCCACCGCGTCAGCCTCTGTGCGTCGCGCCCTCGCTTGCCGGACCCAGCGCGAACAGCTCAGGAACGACCCCTGAGTCCCTGCGATCGCACGAGCGAGCAACATCAAGACTCACCACCTCGGTGCGCTGGGGCCGTGACACACGCCCAGCAGCCCGCAGCCCGCCCTCACCCCAGCGGGGAAGGGTGCGGCGAAACGGGTCAGGTGTACGGTTGGCGCCCTTCTCGGCGGGGAGCTGGAGCGAGTCCCCTTGAAAGGGTGGTCAGTTGATCTGCGACCGGTCAAAGAGAAAGGCTCTACGTCCGGCGTCATCTCGGCGGGCCGACCCGAACCACCCGCGTGGGACAGTTGAGTTGTGAACTTCCCCCGTCAGGGCCAAGGAGACGTGCGACAGATGACCGAATCCGGTACCGAGCCCGGCGGCTCGCCGACCTCCGAATTCGCGGGTGGAATCGTCGATTTCGCATGCACGCACCGCAGCCGCGAGTACTCGGACGGCGTGTACGTCGGGCTCCTGGGCTTCCCCGATTTCCTGCCGTACGCCCGGATCGTGATCGAGAGCGGTCCGGTGCCGCCCGGCCTGGGCATCGACGAGGCCAGAGTCACCGATGTACTCGCGTCGAACATCGCCGCGGCCGGCACCGGCGACCCGCTGTACGCGAATGCCCCGGACATGGCCACGCCGCGCGGCTGGACCTGGCACCACGATCCGTTGGAGCGCCGGTTCCTGCTGCTTCCGGTCGACGTCAAGAACAACATGGCCCACCACGGCGGCGTAGCCACCATGCGGGCGAACCGCGCCAAGACGGGACTGTGGAGCCCGGTGGCGCAGCCACGCGTTCCGGCCGCGATGCGCACCGGGAGCGGCTTGAGCGACGGCGACCTGAGCCACTTGGAGGGCAAATACCTGGAGTACCGGCTCCCGGAGAGCTACCGCACCTTCATGATAGAGAACGGCGGCGGTCCACCGGAGCACGCGATCGTGCATCCTGATCGCGGGTTCGTCCTCGACCAGCAGTTCTTCAACCTCTACGGCGATCCGGACCCCTACGACCTGCTCGACAACACGGCGGTGATGGCCGACCGTCTGACGGCCGAGTACCTCCCCATCGCGTGGGTCCAGGGCGGTGCGCTGGTGCTGAAGGTCCAGGGCACCGAACCCGGTTCGATCCTGTACTGGGACAACGACGACCGCAGGACCCGGCAGGGCGACACCCCGGAGATCGGCGTGTCGCGGCTGGAGTACCTGGCCGATGACATCTTCACGCTGCTGGAGGACGAGCTGATCGAGGTTCCCGCGGAGCTGGAGAAGATCTCCCGATCGGCGGTCTCCGGTGACTTCTTCCACCCGGTCACCCTCGACAACGCCGGCGCCGGACTGCCGGCCGACCTGCGCGCGTAGTGCCACCCCACGAAGGGAGCGGACGTACCCCCATGTTCGACAATCGCATGCCGCCCGGTGTCGGCGCGACTCTGCGACGCGCGGGCGCCGCGACCATGACGGTGGTGAGCGCGCACACCACGACGGTGAATGTGCACCCCTCCGTCTCGGCCCTGCTCGACCGCACCGGGCCCTCTATGCGCTCGGTGTTCCACGGGCGTTGCCCCGAGGCGCTGTTGCTGTCACGGGTGGCCGTGGAGGCGGAGGCATCGCTCGCCGCCGAGGGCACGTACGAGAGCGACGAGAACGCGGTACTCGACCGCATGCGGCAGCTACTGCGCGGCGCGGTCGTCACGGCGATGCTGCTGCCCGAGCCGAACGACCCCGTACATGAACGGCCGATCCCGCCGTGCACGTCCTGCGCGCCCGCGCTGGCCGCCCTTGAGGTCAGGATCCTGGGGGTGCCCGCGTCATGAGCAGCCGCTTCCCCAAGGGCGTCATCGAGGCTCTCACTGCGACCGGTTGGCACGACGGCATCCGCATCTGCGGGGACGAACTCCTGCGCTGGTACCGGGCATTGGGCACATCCGGAATCGACCTCCCGCCGAGCGCGATGACGGCGCTGCGGGAGTTCGGCGGCATGACGGTGCACCAGTACGGTCCCGGCACCGACATGTCGCGGATGCCGTTCCGGATCGACCCGCTGGTCGGTCTGCAAGCGGGCGACACGCTCGCGGCCTATGGCGCGGCACTCGGTCGGCCGCTCGCCCCGATCGGCGAATTCGACCTGGGCCGGGGCCGGCTGGCGATGGACCCGCTCGGCGCGGTCTACCTGTGGTGGGGCGACCTGTGGAAGGTGGCGGACACTTTCGACGGAGCGCTGATCGCGCTGATCGAGGGCCGCCGGCCGGTCCGGCTGGACCTGACACCGTCTCGGGCCCCCTTGCCGGCGCGGCCGATCGACGAGGCCGAGGCCCGCGACAAGGCCCGTCGGCACGTGGTCGGCGGCGGCCCGAACGCGCCGGTCGACTTCGCGATGACCGCGTTCGAATTCGGCTGGCTGGTCCAGGCCGTCCATGCGGACCCCGGCTCCTTCGCGGATCCCGACCCCTTCGCGAGCCTCGGCTCCGGCCAGTGGATCGTGGACCGCCGCGACGGCCGCGTCACGACGTGGCCGAGCCTGCCCGAGGCCATCGTCCTGAAGATGTTCCGCGAGCGCTTCGTGGACATGTAGGTTCACCTCGACCGTACGACGTGTTCGACATCTTCTGATGATTTCCGGAACATGTCCGAACGGTTTCGGAGAACGTCGAAATACGTCCGTACGTGGTCACAAGGCCCGAATGGCCATCTGGGAGTCCTGATGTTCATCGAACCAACTCCTCGGGGTTCCCTCTCCGAGGAAGCTCTGTGCGAGCTCGAATCGCAGCTCCGAGTCCCGTTCCCGGCGGAGTACCGAGCGTGGCTGGGCCGCACCAACGGCGCCGAGTTCCCACTCGATGCCATCCTGTCGGAGTCGAATACCACATAGAGGACGACCTCTACGGCTACCGGACCGGCGGCAACGTACATACGGAGCTTCTCTACGCGCACCCGTTCGGCCGGGGCGACCTGTCGTGGGACTATCTGCCGATCACGCGGCTGTTCACCGGCACGATCCTGATCAAGGTGACCGAGCCGAGGCTTGGGTCGATCTGGCATCGGGGCGAATCCGACTTCACCGAGGACGGCGTCTACCTTCCGCCTGGACGAGGAATCTCCGGACTCCGTCCCGCTCCCGGCGCCCTGACGTACGACGGGCCCGAACGCCGATGTGCCCGGAACCGCGCGGGTCTCGGGCGCATCGGCGTTCGGGGCGGCCGACGGCCACCGCATACGGGCGCGGCCCGCGCAATGGCGAGCATCAGGTCTGCTGGGACTGCCGCACACGGCTCATGACGGCTTCGCGCTGCCGCGCCCGTATCGTGCCAGGGCAGGCGTGCCCACCCCAGGCGCTTCCGCCCATGGCATGGGTGCCCAAGCCCCGCCCCATCGGGGAGTCCGTCACCTCAAGAGGCCAGCCGTGCTCACGGGCGCCCCAGGCGTAGACGCGCGCGACAGCGTCCACCTGCGCCGTGGTGAGCGGTTTGCCGACAAAGCCCGAGGTCTCTATCGACACCCATTCGACATTGCCCGCGCGCTGGGTCCAGGCGCGATCGTGGACCGACACGTACTGCTCGATCTCGCCCGCTTGCGACACCCAGAAATGGGCTGAACTCTTCGTCGCGCGGTCGGAGAACCGCTCGAACAGCGAACCCTCGCCCTCCTGCACGTGCAGTATCAGACCCCGTTGCCCCTGCCGCCCGCCCCGGCTGACGTTCGCGCCGATGGGCCTCCGGGCGATGCCGGGCATCCATCCGGGCGGCGGGGAAGCGGAGGGCGCCGCCGCGCCACGGGGCTGTTGAACGGCGCGCATCTCCGGAGCCTCCGGGGCCTGCCGCGCGGGCTGTCCCTCCCAGCGGAGGACGATCGCCGACACCGGAGCGAGGAGAACCCCTCCCCCGAGGATGAACACGCCGCGCCGCGTGGGTCGTCGATGCCTTCGCGTCACCGGCACCTCCGCATCGGCGCGCCGGGCACAGTTCGGCTGGTGCATGGGGTGGGCATGCCGTCCAACATGACCCGTGAATGCGATCATCACTCCATGGCGATGTGATGAAACGGCAACAGCGCGGCCGAACTGGGTGATTGATGAGGTTTACGCGGTCCTGCGCGACCCAAGCCGGCAGCCCACCGACCACGGGTTGTCCGTCCGAGAACTCATCGCGCCCACCAAGGATCACGGGACAGCCCTGAGGCGCTCGGCCAGGAAAGCGATGATCTCGTTCCGGGCTTGCACGGTGGGGTGGCCGTCCTGGTCGACGAGGTGTGCCGTGACGACACTGTGGGCGCAGCCGACGACGTCACGGAAGAAGGGCGGAGGGTTCGTGTTCGCCGCCTCGGCCTTGAGTACGCGGCCGTCGAACGCGTCCCCGAGCAGCGCCCGGTAAGCAGCGAACCGCCGGCCGGTGCACCACCTGTCGTTGTCGAAACGGTAGGCGAGAACCTTCAATCCGTCCCGCTCTACGCGTTCCGCCACGGCAACGGCGTCTTCGTCGCTGATCTCCAGACCGCCGGCGTCGTCGAGCGGAAGCGACGGATGGTTGACCACTGGGGCGATGACAACGGGTTCGAGCGCCATGGTCAAGGCGAAGTTACCGGTGAAGCACAGGCCGACGGCACCGACGCCAGGCCCGCCGCGCTCGGCGTGTGCCAGGCGGGCGAGGCCGCGCAGCCAGGTGACGACGGGGCTGGTGCCTCCCCCCGCAAACGCTCGGAACTCGGCGCTGACGCACGCGCGTCGGACGACGGTCTCGTGTGCCTCGGCCAGCGGATAGGCACCGTCGACGCCGAAAAGAGAGGGCAGGTACACGGAGAAACCTGCATCGCGCACCCACCGGGCGAACCGCGCGACGTCGGGGCTGATACCCGGCATCTCGGGCAGGAGGATGACTGCCGGTCCTGATCCGGCAACGTACACGGTCTTGTCGATGTCATCGACGCTGACGGCTCTCCTCGAGAAGTCGTCCAGGGGGTCGTTCTGTCCTCGCATGATGGTCATGACCGAGATGATGATGAAGGGCAGCCCGTCTTGAGAAGCGGCGGCATCGCCATGTATCCCGGTAATATCGCCATCCGTGCAATGAGGCCGGAGGGGTCGTATGAGTCCGTTGCGAGTCGGTGTGCTGGCCTATCCCGGCTGCTTCGCGTCGGAGGTATTCGGAGTCCCCGACCTCCTGGCGATGGCCACGCACGTCGCCGCGGCACAAGGGTCGGTTGAGCCGGGCTACGAGGTCTCGGTCATTTCGCCCCGGCGGCGAGTGGTCGCGTCCGGCGGCTCACTCATCGATGTCTCGGCGGCTCGCCCGGTGGACGTCCTGATCGTGCCGGGCTTCGAGCTTTCGCCCACGCTCGATCTTGACGCGACACTCGCGGACCTGGGACCGGAAGTGTCATCGATTCGATCGCAGGCGGCCTCGGGAACCGCTGTCGTGTCACTCTGTGTGGGTGCCTTCCTGGTCGCTGAAGCCGGGCTGCTCGGCGGGCGCGAAGCGACCACGTCCTGGTTGTTCGCGGATCGGTTCGCCCGCCGGTACGCCGACGTACGCCTCCGCCCGGAGAGCTTGGTCGTGACCGACCGAGGGGTGACGACCACAGCGGCCTTCAGCGCCATGTACGACTTCGCGCTGCGGTTCATCCGTGAGCACGACGGCCCCCGCGTCGCCCGCAGCACCGCGCGCATCGCGCTCGTCGACGATGCGCGTTCCACGCAGGCTCCCTATGTCGACGCGGGGCTCATACCCACTGTGGGAAGGGAGTTCTCGCTCAGCGTCAAACGGTGGCTCGACCAGAACCTGAGTGCTCGCTATGACCTGCCCGCCCTCGCCCAGGAATTCCACGTGAGTACGAGAACCATGCTCCGTCGCTTCGGCGACGAGGCGGGCGAGACGCCGCTCACGTACCTGCAGACGGCCCGGGTGCGTCGAGCCGGACACTGGCTGGAGACGACCGACAGGACCGTCGCGAGCATCGCCGCCGGCGTCGGGTACCGCGACCCTGGCGCATTCAGCGACATCTTCGCCAGACACACGGGCCAGCGGCCGAGGGAGTACCGCGCGATGTTCCGTCGTCGCCGCGAGCCCCACGGGGCAAATCACCACACGGAGAGGTGAGAGCCGCCCGCGACGGCAGCAGGCCCCCTCCCCCGTCAGGCCGGACCAAGCGCTTGCCTCCCGCAGGCCACACAACCCCTGTGCATGACTCGCCAGTTACGTCTGAAACACGAGCACCCCGGTCGGCCGACTTCGACGGTGCGAACCCCGCGAGAGTCATATGTCCGGTCGCCGTGCGGCTGCCGTCCCGACGCCGCCCTCTCTCCGCCTCGATATCCGCTCGGCTGCGCACAGCGGTGCAAGGCAGAGTGACCTCATGAGCGAACGAGGGTTGGACCGCGACGGAACGATCGCACGCGAAGGCACACTGGGCCGAGTCCCGGCAGCATTCGTCCCTGCCGTCGAGGCCGCCCGCATTCATATCGCCGAGACGTTCGACAACGCGCGCCTGCACAGTGCGTGCATCTACGGCAGCATCCCGCGTGGCACCGCCACTCCCGGAGTCTCCGACCTCGACCTCCAGCTCGCCCTCCACCACGAGCCCAGCGACGCCGACCGAGCTGACGCCACAGCGATCGAGGCCGCACTCGACCGCGTACTCCCCCAGATCGACGGCGTCGGCATCCTGCTCACGAGCACGCGCGTTCTGCTGAGCGACCTCGAACGCCACGATGCCGGTTTCTTCATCGCCTGCCTGTGCACCCCGCTGCTCGGTGACGACCTCGCTGAGCGACTGCCCCGCTACCGCCCCACAACGCTGCTCGCCCGCGAAACGAACGGCGACCTCGCGCTCGCGCTGCAACGCTGGCGCACCCGAGCCGCCGAAGCCGCCACGGACTCCGACCGCCGGATTCTCTGCCGCCTCGTCGCCCGCCGCATCGTGCGCACCGGCTTCACTCTGATCATGCCCCGATGGGGCGGGTGGACCAGCGACCTCAACGAGTCCGCCGAACTCTTCGGCCGTTACTACCCCGGGCGCATCGACCAGATGCGCATCGCCGCGGCCACCGGCCGCACCCCCTCGGCCGACCCTGACGTACTCGGCATGCTCATCAACGACCTGGGCCCCTGGCTCGCCGCCGAATACACAGTCGTGCACGGCGAGAAAGCGCCGCGCCCCTGAAACCGGTCCGGCGTGTGTTGGCGTGACCTGATTGAAGGCTGTGGGGTGCCGGACGCCGTTGTGCCTCGCGCACACCCCTTCCCTCGTCGGGCTGAACTCCTTGTCAGTGGCCGTGCGCACAATGGGTGGAGCTGGATTGCCGGGCGGCCGCGACGGGGGGCTCGTCAGCGTGGTTCGGGCAGGTTCATCGCCATCAGGGGGCATATTGCTGCCCGGCGTAACAGTCGCCGTCGCGGAGGTCGCCCAGGATGGTGGGCGGGGCAACGAGACCTTGACGGCAAGGGCAAGAGGGTGGTTGACGACAAGGATCTCGGCCTCGGCGGTGCCGAAGAGCTCGGCGAACAGCGCGGGGGTGAGAAATCCGGTGTCGACAAGAGCCTGATAGGTGTGCTCGTCATGGCACATGAAGTCGAACGTGAGGGTGAAGGGTCCGGCGTTCTTGGAGCGGACGAGTGAGCAGTAGTCGAGCAGGGTGGCCATCGTCAGACCTCTTCGGTGGTGGTGCGGAACAGTTCGGTGGGGGTGATGCCGGTGGCGACGTGGTTGAGGGTGAAGCGGCAGAGGGGGCCTCGGTCCATCTCGAGCGGTGAGTAGGGGTAGGCGAGGGTGGAGACCAGGCCGTCGTACTCCGGGATGGGCAGATGGCTGCTGGCATGGGCTACGAAGGTCGCTATGGCGTGCGCGGTGGCCTGGGTGGGTGCGGTGATGGTGATCAGGACGCCGAGTTCCTGCGGGTTCAGGGGGTGGGTTCGGTGCCGGCCAGAACGGCTCCGGCCCCGTAGAGGCGATAACTGATGTCGATGGTGGCGGGATCGACCTGACCTTCGAAGACGTCGAGGATCTTTGCCTCGAAGTACTCCTCGGCGAAGGGCAGCAGTTCGGGCAGGCGCTGGATCACGACCTTGTCGCGGACGCCTGCGACGATGACGGTCTGGGTCGCCGACGAGTTCGGCGCCTTCGAGCTTGTTGGTGTACCTGTCGGCGGGCAAGTAGCGGGTGCCGGCCACACGGACGGTCCGCTTCTGAGTGGCCCAGCTCCACATCTGCGTCCTCGGGCTCGGGCTCGGGCTCGTCGCAGCGTGAAGGCGGCACGTGACGTGCTACCCACCGGGCGGGGCGGCCGGAGCGCCGGGAGCAAAACCCGGCACCTTGACGAAACAGCCCCGCACAAGTCGACGGTTGCTTGACGGCCAAGCGCCCGGGCGAACAAGGCCAGTGGCCAGCGCCTCCGTCAGCTACCACCCGACGCTGCAAACGAAACGAAGGCAGCCGCCCGAGGGCACAGCGCGTCCCGTATCAGGAAGCCGTTCACGGCCGGCGAGGCCACTCGGGTCGACAGCCCGTCCACGGCTCGCTCACCCGGATCCCTCCTCGCTGAAAAAGGATCCTGGGGCCAGGCTCGCAGTACCCGGCCGTCCTCACGCTGCGCGAACGCTTCGCATCCCTGGCGCCTCGGGACAGTGCTTCGGCAATGGTTCAGGAAGCATCTGGTCCGGTCAAAGCATGCTGACCCGTGTCACGATCTCCCGCGGCTCACGGTCCTCCGCCACACACCCCGTACGAGTGCCTCTTCGAGCTCCGCATCCGGTTCCGGCAGCGCCGTACAGGCAAAAACGCACGACGACGCGGTTCCCACAGGGACCGGCTCGAAATCCAACTCCGCCCTGCCGTACGTTGGCGCGCAACTACCAAGCGACTGCCGGGAATACACCTTCACTCCCCGCACAGGGCGAGCAAGTCCACCAGCCCTCGGCTCGGCAACCACAGGCAACGGCCCAGCCTCGATACCTTCCATCCCGCCATCCAACCTCAGACGTCCCCAGGCCAGAAACGAACCAGAGTCTGGACCCCGGCCGGCCAAAAGCGATGAAACACCTCCCCTGTATGGCCGTGCTCGCGCAGCATCTCCAATCCGGTCGCGATGATCGGGATCTTCCGATCGTACGAGTGACCGCCGCGCGATCAGGACGGCTCCCCCTGCCTTCCCTGCGCCCGGAACATTCGGAATGATCAACGCATGTGCATAGCGGACCACTTGGTGGAGGCAGCGGAAGGCGGCGATGTGTTCCTGGTGGCCCGGTTGCTGGCGGAGGGTGCCGCGGTGGACGCGCGGAACAGCATGGGGCGTACGGCATTGGACCTGGCGTCATTTCGGGGACACCCCGAGGTGGTCCGTCTGCTCATCACGGCGGGTGCCGATCCGGAACAACCGGCGGGTGAGCACCGCGAGTCGACGCCGCTGTGCCTGGCGGCGGCGCACGGGCGCACGGCGGTCGTCGAGGCCCTGATCGATGCCGGTGTCCACCTCCGGGCCCAGGGCAGGATGCGCTGGGTACCGCTCGTACTGGCAGCGACGAGCGGGGACGAGGGGCATCCGCGAACCGTGACGCTGCTCCTGGATCGTGGGGCGGACATCAACGCAGTGATGAAGGGCAGGACATCGCATGAGTGGGCGGCCCGGTTCGGACAGGTGCAGATGGTGCGCCGGCTTCTCGGACGTGGCGCCACCCCCACGGCGAAGGCACTCACCGCCGCACACGAGTACACCGAGCGGCATCCGGAGTCCCAGCGGAAGAACGCACTCATCATCGACGCCCTCCGAGTCGCGAGTGCCACGGCCGACTGAACCATCAGCCGTCACACCTCAAAGGCCGAAGGAGTTGCCCTGGCACACTGAGCCGCTGAAAGGCAGACCGCCAGGGAGAGCACATGGAACTGACAGAGCGCGAGCTGACCAACCCGTGGGAAGGTGTTTTGATGGCTCCCGCCGCAAACGCCGGAATCGGCGTTCTGGTCCTGGCGGGTTCCAGCGGGCGCATCGAACGCGCGAGAGCACGCATCCTCGCCGCGCAGGGCATTACGGCCTTGGCGATCCGCTGGTTCGGCGGGCCGGGACAGTCCCCGGGAATCTGCGAGATCCCCTTGGAAACCTTCGTCCGGGCCGTCGACCTTCTCCGCTCGAACGGGGCACGGCGCATCGGGATCCTGGGCACCTCCAAGGGTGCTGAAGCAGCGCTGCTCACCGCGGTGCACGACCCGCGCGTGGACGTGGTCATTGCGCTGTCGCCGACCTCGCGGGTCTGGTGCAACGTCGGACCAGGCCACGACGGCGAGCAGCATCCGTATCGATCGTCCTGGACATGGCGGGGGCAGCCGCTGCCCTTCGTACCGCTGGACGATTCCTGGACAGCCACGCAACCGTCGGGCGGTCCCGTCGCGATCCGTAAATGGTACGAACTCAGCGAGAGGACGTTCACCCATCTGGTTCCCCCGGCGGAGATACCTGTGGAGAAGGCTCGGGCTGATCTGCTGCTTGTCGCGGGTGGCGACGACGCGATGTGGCCGTCGCTGCGCTTCGCCGAACAACTGGCCCACCGCAGGCGGTCAGCCGGGGCCCCGGTCCGACTGATTGCCCGCCACAGTGCCGGCCACCGACCACGTCTTCCGGGTGAGAGCCCGGCATTGGCTTCCCCGCACTTCCAGTACGGAGGCACGCCCGAGGCTGACGCACTCCTGGGCGCGGCTGCGTGGCCGCACATCCTCGACGCGCTCGGCAGCAGGGGCTGACGACTGCGGGTTCTTTTGCCGATTCCGGCACCGGCCCGTCCGTTCTCGACGGCCCGCCGCCCGTGAATACGTGCTTCTGTACCCGTATCCCTTTCGGACTCCGGCTGACAAGATCGTTCCATGAGTCAGGGCTCGGTGACTTTGGACAAGATCGCGTTGGGTGACTGGTCGGCCATTCACTCATGGGCCTGCCTCGCCGAGGCTTGTCGTTTTCAGCGTTGGGGACCGAACACTGAGGACCAGACGCGCGATTTCGTGAGAACCGCAGTCGCGGCCTGGTCGAGCGCACCCCAGCAGAGGTTCGCCCATGTAGCGCGCTTCGGGGACGCCGTCGTCGGTGTGGGCGAGCTGCACGTTCGCAGTCACACGCAGCGCCAGGGTGAGATCTCCTACATCGTGCATCCACACCTGTGGGGAAAAGGCATTGGCACAGAAATCGGGCGCCAGCTACTCTCACGCGGCTTCGACCATCTGGGGCTTCACCGGATCTATGCCACCTGCGACCCTCGGAATCTCGGCTCATCCACCGTACTGACCAAGCTCGGCATGACGTACGAGGGGCATCATCGACACACGGCATGGATCCGGGACGGCTGGCGGGACTCCCTGATGTTCAGCGTCCTCGAAGACGAATGGCGTGCTGAACGCGGAACGGCGCAGACGTAGCCGAGCCGCAACCCGACAGATGAGACGGGCGGTTGACGCGGTATGCGGTCCGGGCGCCGGGCGGCAGATCACGGGCAGGCCGAACATGTTGGCCACGAGGTGCCTCCTACGGCCGTTGGTCCTCTTGCCGGTGTCGAAGCAGATCCAGATCTTCCCGTCAGTAGTCGGCACGCTCGATCAGCCTGGCTCTCTCTTGACCTGTCCTTTGCACCTGGCCCGAGCTGCATGTTGAGGAAAGCCCGGCGACACCCGCGGCCCGGTCGTGTACGAGGTCACCGACGAAGTGCTTCAGCGCGGGCAGATCAGTGTTCCGGACCTGCTCGATGTGGTGGGACTCGGCGGTCTTGTCGTACCGGGTGGCGATGCCGCGCCGTCGCCGCCAGGTGCGCATGGCTCTGGGCTGTAGCACCTGTCGCCCAGGACATGGCCGGGACGCACACGGGGCCGTCCGGGGCCGATGCGGGGCACCCGTATCGCTTGCATCACGGCCGCGGACCGGGTGCAGTCGTTGGTGTTGCCGCCCGTGACGGCGAAGGCGAGCGGGCGGACGGGGTAGGTAAGAAGCCCGGCCGGCCATCGACGTGGGCTCGGCGACAGCTGATCGACGGCATACGGTTCCGGGTCCGCACGGGTGTCCCGTGGCGGGACGTGCCCGAGGAACACGGTCCGTGGGGCCGGGTGTACGACCCGTTTCGCCGCCGGCAGCGCAATGGCACCTGGCAGCGCATGTTCACCCAGATCCAGGCCCGGGCCGACGCGCAGAACCTGATCGCCGGGAACCTCAACGTCGATGCCACCGTCTGCCGAGCCCACCAGCACGCTGCCGGAGCGAGGAGAAGGGGGACTTGCAGAAGGAACCGCCCGGCGGCGTCGCCACCGAGCCCGGTGTCCACGGCCTCGGGCGCTCGCGCGGCGGCCTGACCACCAAGCTGCACCTGGCCGTCGAGCAGGGGCAGACGCCTATGTCTGTCGTGATCGCTGCCGGGCAGCGCGGGGACTCCCCTCAGTTCGAGGCCGTCCTGAGCCGCGTCAGGGTAGCCCGACTGGGGATGGGCAGACCGCGAACCCGGCCGCGGCGGATGCGCGCCGATAAGGCGTACGCCTCCCGCAAGAACCGTGCCTACCTGCGCAGAAGTAGCATCCGATGCACCACTCCGGACAAGACGGACCAGGCCAGTCACCGCAAAAAAGCGCGGCTCCCGTGGTGGCCGTCCTCCGAAGTTCGACCCGCATGACTACAAGGCCCGGCACGCGGTCGAGTGCGGCATCAACCGCCTCAAAAGGCACCGGGCCGTGGCCACAAGGTACGACAAGCTCGCGGTCCGCTGCTAGGCGACCGTTCTCGTCGCGGCCGTCAACGAGTGGCTGTGACCAAGCGGCTCAGGGCGGGGAGCACGCCTCGGAGGTCGCCGCCGTCCACCGTGACGGTCGCCGCCGCCCGTGCCCCTGCCGAGGCATTGAACGCCACACTCAGTGCGACGGAAGCGAACAAGGGCAGGTCGGAGCGGCTGTCTCCGATGGCCCCGCACGAGCGGGGAGCCAACCCGAGCCCTCGGGCCTGTGCGAGGGCGAAATCTCGTTTGTCGTACTCGTCGAAGTGGCGGGCGACGCGGCCGGTGAACCGGTTGCCGGTGGTCTCCAGCCGCGGTCCGCTGAACGCGTGGAAGCCGAAGCGGTCGGTCAGGTAACAGCCGACCGGCGACCAGGCCAGAGTGGCCAGCACGGGCACCAACCCGTTCCGCCGGCACCAGCCCACGGTCTCCGTGATGCCCGAGACCAAGGGAAGCCCATCGAGCCAGCCAGAGACTTGTTCTTCGGACACACCTGCCCAGCCCTTGGCATCCAGCTCCGAGACTTGTCGATTGTCCAGGTCACCGGAGGCGTAGGCATCCTCGGCCTTGGCCAACTCGTCCCGATGGCCAAGGAAGCCAGCCAGAAAAACCGACGAACTCGTGCCTGGGACGAGGGTGCCATCGACATCGAAGAACACGGCGCCCGCATGATCGGATGAGAACACCGGCCAAGGATGCCACCGCCACGCGAGACGCCAGATCCGGGGGTACCCCACGCACTTCCGATACACGGCCTATCCATGCGCCTGAGCCGTGTGCGCGAAGGCTGAGCGCAACTCGGTGGCGTCTGGAGTGGAAGTAAGGAAGGCTCGCGCGCATGGTTTCGGTTTTGCAGAACGTGGCGATTGACTGTGCGGATGCCTACGAGCTGGCCCTGTTCTGGAGCAGAGTGACTGGCCGTCCACTGCATCCGGAGGACGAACCGGGCGACCGGGAGACTCAGGTGCTGCTGGCGGAGGGCCCAGTGCTGTACTTCAATCAGGTGCCCGAGTCCAAGAAGATCAAGAATCGGATCCATCTGTGTTTGCGCCCTGAGACATCGCGTGAGCAGGAGGTGGAACGACTGCTCGGCCTTGGTGCCACCTTGGTTACCGATCACCGGAATCCCGATGGCTCTGGCTGGACAGTCCTTGCTGACCCCAACACTCCTGACTACCAGTTCTGAGCATACCCGCACGTCAGCACCAACGACAGAGCCCCGCACGGCGCTTGGCCGAACGGGGCATTTTGCTGTCTGCGCGGGGCTACATGCCTGGCTCAAGCTCTCCGGGGATGGGGTGGGGTCCAGGGCCACGGCGTGTGCGGGGCAGGCGTAGAGGGTGGTTCCGGGGCCGCTGGTGCTCTGTATGTAGCGGATCGGGATCGGGGCATAGGTGACGGTCTTGCAGCGGACGCACAGCGCCATCGTTATGACCGGGTCAGCGGTCAGCCAGTCGCGCGTCATGCGGACACCCCCGCGGCTTGGAAGGCGGAAGCGGGGAACGGGGCGCCGGGGTAGCTGTACGGGTAGTCCACGCCGAGCGTTGCGAGGGCTGCTGCGCGGCGACGTTCCCGGATCACACCGAGTTGCATGGTCATTTCGGCTTGCTTCCGGAAGAGCGCTTGGGCTTCTTCCTTGGTGGGGCTAGACCAGGGGCGGGACCAGGGCGACACGGGAGCGGGCGAGGGGGCGGGGTCTGCTGCGTGGCGCCCCCGGCCCGGAAGTACGAATGTCAGGATGTACGCCAGGATGCGGGCGATAGCATCACGCATGTCGTTTCAGCTCCTCGAAAGCTGTTGCGGCGGAGCCCCGGCGGACCGGTACCAGCGGTCTTCCGGGGCGTTTCAGTTCTGACGGTAACGAACTCCTCTATACTCGTCTACCTACGTATAGAAACGCCCCTCGCTGTGTCCGGTTGTCTACGCTCCCTCTTACTGAGATTGAACTCGTGAAGTCATAGGGGCTGACGAGGGGTGTCTGCCTGCGGTATCACGAGAGGATGAGGTATCCACAGGGTGGCGGGTTGACCGCTGAACGGCAGGGCAAGCGCGAGGAGTTACGGCTCCAGGCAGCTGAGCGGTTCGCTCGGGGCGAGGGCAGTACGGCGATCGCCAGGGATCTGCGGGTCAGTGTCCGATCGGTGCGGCGGTGGCGTCACACGTGGGCCGAGGGCGGCCCGCGATCCTTGAGGTCGCAGGGGCCCGCGTCGCTGCCGCTACTGAGTGAGAAGCAGTTCGCGCAGCTGGAGTCCGAGCTGGCCAAAGGGCCGGCCGCGCACGGCTGGGAGGACCAACGCTGGACTCTGAACCGTGTGAAGACGGTGATCGGACGGCGCTTCCACCTCACGTACACGATTCAGGGTGTCCGCAAGCTGTTGGTGCGCAACGGCTGGTCCTGCCAGGTCCCGGCCCGTCGTGCCATGGAACGGGACGACGACGCGGTGGCCGGGTGGGTCAAGGAGGTGTGGCCCCGCGCGGAAGGCCAGCGGCGGCCCGTGGGGCCTGGCTGGTCTTCGAGGACGAAGCCGGCTTCTCCATGACGTCGTCGCAAGCCAGGACCTGGTCCCAGCGCGGGCGGACCCCGGTGGTGCGGGTCCGCAGCCGCTCGCGCAGACGGATATCGATCGCCGCGCTGACTTGCTACAAACCCGGCCGCCGATCCCGGCTGATCTACCGGCCGCGACGGGACGACGGCAACCGTGACGGGCGCAAGAGCTTCTCCTGGCGCGACTACCGGGACCTGCTGACCGCAGCCCACCAGCAGCTCGGCGGCCCGATCGTCCTCATCCGGGACAACCTCAACGTCCACAAAGCCGCAGGTCTACGGGAGTTCGCCGACTCCCGTGACTGGCTGACCATCCTCTACCTGCCGCCCTACGCACCCGACCTCAACCCCGTCGAAGGCATCTGGTCCCTGCTACGTCGCGGCTGGCTCTCCAACGTCGCCTTCTCCACGCCAGACCATCTCATCCGCACGGTCCGGAGCGGTCTACGGCACATCCAGTACCGCAGCAACCTAATCGACGGCTGCCTAGCCGAGACCGGCCTGACCATCAGATCTACGTAACGACACCACGAGTTAAACCTCAGTAGTAGGGACCAGCGGTTTCCCGTCATACCGGACTAACGTCAAGTCGGACTAATTGACTGGCGAATGTGATGCAGGCAACATTTCAACGCGGATGATTCGGCCTGCTGTACGCCCCTCGGCGGACAGCGCTGGTGCTGAGATGACGAGATGACCCCCGATCTCCTTTCTCTCTAGGTTTTCTCTAGCTACCCCAAACACTGTCGAAACTCGACACCTCGACACCTTTTCGCCTCTCGCTGTACGGCGACCCCGCCCGCGGGTGAGCCGGCGAGGGCCCCTCACGCCCGTGTGCGGGCAGCAGAGCGCCCCGGCGGTCGCGAGGGACTACCGGGGCTAGCGCGGGGCGGTAGTGGCCTTACGCGGCTACCAGGGAGCGGGTGGGCTCGACCGGACGCACGCTCGCACCCGGGGTCGGTTCGTCTCCGCGCTTCCGACTCAAGGGCCGCCACGACGTCCGCGAGGGCTTCCACTGCGGGGTCCAGTTCACCGCGCATGGTGAAGTCCACGCGCCGTACGTCGAGCCTCCGCCACCCTCCACGGACACCGCGCCGCACGTCGAGCCGAACACCCGCTTCAACGAGCATCGCGCGCCGCCCCGCCGTGTCCTTCTCCGCCCACTCGTCCGCGAACGTCCGGCCCGTGTTCGTGATGATGCGCTGCGGCTCGACCTTTTCGGCTGCCTCCAGCGTGGCTATGCGGTTGTCGAGCGCGTCCGCCCGTCGCTGCCACTCGGCCGCAGCGTGCTTGGATTTCTGGCGTCCCTCTTGCTCCTGGTGCTCCGCGAACTCCGCAATCGTGGCCAGTAGTTCGGGTTCGGGGTCGTACCCGGGAATCTCGACTACGTGTGTCGTCTGGACCGGACCGACCACCCGCAGGAACTCGGCTTCAACGTACTCGTCCACCCACGATGCACGGATGTTCGCGGGCAGCGCGCACAGGTCGCCCCGGGCGTGGCTGTTGCACTTGTAGAACGGGTTCACGCTCGCGCCGTTCTTGGTGGGCTTGGACAGGTACATGCGGCCCTCGCAAGAGTCGCAGTGGATCACGCGCAACAGCAGCGCGTCCGTGTCCTTGCGCTCTCCGTTGTCGATGCTGCGGGAGTCGAGCAACGCGCCGATACGGTCGAATTCCTCGCGGGTCATGACCGGGGTTTCCGTTGCCATGATCGGGTTGCCCTCGGAGTCGCGCACGGGGCGGCCCTTGTGCATCTTCCATCCGAGCATGGTCGGGTTGCGGAGCATCCGGCCAATGACAGCGGGGGTCCACTTGAACACATCGCGGACTACGTGCGACCCCTTGGCCCCGCCGGTCTTCCCGCCCTTGTCGCGCTCCATCTTCACGGCCCAGTGATCACGCGGGCTCGCCTTACCGTCCACGTTGAGACCAGCAGCCACCGCCGATACGGTCGCCCCCTTCAACAGCTCACGGACGATCCGTTCAATGATGGCAACGGCGTCCGGGTCGGGGACGAGCGTCCACCCCACCCCGCCGTGTTCCTTGGGCATGGGGGCAGGCATGTAGCCGTAAGGCGGACGACCACCGCCGCGCCACCGAAGCGGCATTTTCCGGATGGCAGCCATAGCGCCGGTAACGCGATCCTTGATGCTCTGCGACTCCACCTGTGCCGCAAAGGCGAGCATCATCATTTGGAATTCCGCCATGGGTTCCATGGGGTTCCGGAAGTCAAAGACGAGCTTGCCCCCGCCGATGCCCTCGGCAAAGACCAACATCTTTCGGTGCTGCTTCGCCCACTTCGCAAGGTCGTGCATGTCGCTCATGGACCGGATGGCCCTATCGAACCTCCACCAAACAAGGACGTCGTAGTCGTCCGGACGGGCAAGCCACTGACCGAGGGCGGGACGGTCGAACGGAGCAATCTTGGACGCGCTCACGTCCAGGTCTACGGCCTCGCGTACCGCGTCACCGGACCCAAAGTCGATGTTGAGTTCTGCCGCAACCTTGTCGTCGGCCTCGCGCTGCCGCTCGGGGCTGGTGGTTTCGTCGGTCAGGACGGACAGGCGCACGCACCGCACACCCCGGAGGGTTCGCGTTTCGAACGCCGTGCCCGCGAGGGGGTTCCTACGTGTGGTCTCTTGCATGGACCCCGTAGGGACCATGGAATTCGTGCTACCCGACTTGACCAGGGCCGATGCCACCATGCCGACACTCCAGAACGTCTAGTTCTGAGTGTTGGGAGACCCCGAAGGCAACGAATTCTGCGTTCTTCGCAGCGAGTCCGACCGAGCTGCGGTGGGTTCCTGACGCCACGCGACATCCTGTCCGGTTTGGTATGACCAGCTGGTCACAGCCACTCGTTGATAACCGCCACGAGGACGGTCGTCGCCACGGAACATTCGTCCGGACCCGGAACGTATGCCGTCGATCAACTGCCGCCGAGGCCAGACGGGCGGCCGCCCCCGCCCTCATGCCCCTTCGGCAACAACGGCTCCAGCGCCGCCCACTGCTCGTCCGTGAGATCTCCCCGACCCATGAACCGTGGTCATTCACAGCTCAAGATCCACTTTCGATACACGGCCTACTGTAAGGGCTGTCTGGAGTTGTGATCAGTGCGGGAAAAAGAGTTGGAGGGATGATGACCGGGCCTGTTGGCTTGCAGTTGACCGTGACACCGCCCGGGGAGGTGAGACCCATGAACGCTGTATCGATGTGGGTGCTCCCCCTTCTCGTCACGACCGGCGATTGACGTAGGCGTCGCCGGGAGCGCCTCGACAACAAGGCATTCCCGAAAGGCAACACCTATACCCTTTCTGCAGTTGACCGCCGAGTCGTCGTCGAACGGCATGGTCGAGCGCGACTTCACCGTGGGCGAGGTCCCCGGCGTTCTCTGGTCGCCGGCCTCCGGTGCCGCTCGCGCGCCCCTGGTCCTGATGGGCCACGGCGGCGGCACCCACGGGGAGCATCGAGCTATGGCGGGCCACGCCCACCCTCTCGTGACCGGCTGCGGCTTCCATGTCGCCGTCATCGACGCGCCCGGTCACGGCGACCGGCCGCGCACCGCACACGACGAGCGGGAGATCGCCGAGCTGCGCAAGGCTCAGGCGGCGGGCGCACCGGAAGGCCCGGTCGTCGTCCGTTACAACGCCGGTCTGGCGGAGCTCGCCGTGCCCGAGTGGCGGTCGACGCTGGACGCCCTGCGGGAACTTCCGGAGATCGGCGCCGATGGGCCGGTGGGCTATGTCGGCATCGGCCTGGGCACCGCGATCGGGATGCCGCTGGTGGCAGTCGAGCCCAGGATCACGGCCGCGGTCTTCGGCATGATGTGGCCCGATGCCCTGATCGAGAAGGCGAAGCGGATCACCATCCCGATCGAGTTCGCCGTGCAGTGGGACAACGAGCGCGTCCCGCGTGAGGCCAGCCTCTCGCTGTTCGACGCCTTCGCCTCGAAGGAGAAGACGTTGCACGCCAACGTGGGCAAGCACTTTGAACTGGCCAGGTTCGAGGCCGACAGCGCGGTCCGGTTCCTCGCCCGGCATCTTGGCCGGGCGGTCACCTCACCGGCCTGAAGGTGAGCGGTGGCGGCGTCCGATCTGCCCATCGGGCGCCGCTACCGCGGCCCGGGTTGAGACTGCGTATCCAGATGATGCATCCGCGTAGCTGGAGCCCCGCCGTGTAGCTCACGGGCGTCTTGTCGTAGCGGGTAGCCAGGCCCCGCCACTCTCGGATCTTCTTCGCCATCGGCTGCCCGTACGGAACCACCAGATGACGCCCTCGAACTGTTCGCGGAGGCGCTGCAAGAAAGTGCCGTACCGTCCGATCGGCAGGAACGGCTCTATCGGTTCCCACTCACCATCGCTCAGTTCACGTCACGTAGCGGCAGCGTTCTACCAGCTCGGCGTGCCCCTCAGGTCCGAAACAGACCGCACTGATCACGATTCCAGACAGGCTTGGGTACTGGTACTGGTACTGGTACTCCAGCTGTGGCTGCCGGTCACAGCCCAGTGCCTGCCAGCTGGCAGACGATGTCCGAGGGCTTGACGAGGCGGGTCGCGGGCCGCTTCGCGCCTATCGAAACCCCTCTTCGGGCGCGGCAGTTGGGGCTCAGGTTGCTGGCGGATGCGCCACGCGCGAATTGCACCGCGCCGCCGGATAGGCAGGCTCAGGCAGGCTGATCGCGGAACAGTGCGTCGAACTGCGTCCTGCCTTCGTTGCGCAGCCAGGTATCGAAGTCCATCAGAGCCGGGTGCAGACTTCGCAGCGTGGAAATGTCAGCCTGCCAGCCGCCCCTGTGATTGGCGAAGTCGTAGCCTGCCTGGGCGTCCGGATCCAGCCCTGCGAGAGCCTCTCGCGGGATCGCCCGGTAGGTGATGGCGACTCCGGTAGTGCGACTGATCGCATCGACGATCCGCGGGAGCGTCAGTTCATCACCAGCGATCTCAAGTGCCTGGCCGATGTACTGGCCAGGGTTGGTGAATGCCAGGGCCGCGAAAGCACCGATATCGGTGCCGGCTATGAGTTGGACGGGCACCTCCGGCTTGACCACATCGGTCAGTACGCCATTGCGCACCCCCATGGTCGGGTCGGAGTGGTTCTCCATGAACCGGACGGGGCGCAGGATGGTGGCGGGCAGGCCCAGGGCGCCGATGCGCCCCTCGATCTGCCATTTGCTTTCCCAGCGGCGGATGCCGGGTGAGCGCTCGGCACCGGCGACCGAGGCATAGACGAGGTGCCGGACATCGGCGTCGTTTGCTGCTTCGATCACATTCGTGCCCAACCGGATCTCATCTTCGACAGCGAAGCCGGGCGGCGTTCCGGGATAGCCGACGGTGGGTTGAACACTGAAGACCCCGTGCACGCCCCGCATCGCCGCGTCGAGGGAAGTACGGACGCCCATGTCGCCCGAAACGACCTCGGCTCCGGCCCGTACCAGCGCTTGGGCCCGGGGGCCGACCAGGTCGCGGACGAGGGCTCGCACCTGCCACCCGGCCGCCAGCAGCTGCCGCGCGGTGGCGCCGCCTTGCAGACCGGTGGCCCCGGTCACCAGCACGGTGGGATTCGTTGTCATTTCTACCTCCGGAACGAGCACCGGACGCTACCGGGCTCGGGAGCGGGAGCTGCATCAACCGGGGAGTTTCCCCAGTTATGGCTTGGTAATATATGGGGAGACTCCCCAGTTCTCGATAGAGGGCGCCATGACTACACCTCCACCCCAGCCCGCGCTCCGAGCCGACGCACGGCGCAACTACGAGCGACTGGTCAGCGCCGCTCGCGAAGTCTTCGCCGAGCGGGGAGTCGACGTTCCGATGGACGACATCGCCCGCCACGCCGGCGTCGGGAACGCGACTCTCTACCGCCGCTTCCCGACCCGGGAGGCGTTGCTGCAGGCCGTCCACCACGACCAGATCGAGGCCCTGTACTCACGGTCGCAAGAACTGCTTGCCGCACGCTCCCCGGACGAGGGGCTGGCGACCTGGCTGCGGGAACTCACCATGCAGGGGAGCACCTCACGCAGCCTGGCGACGGCAGTGACGATTGCCCTGCGGGATGAGGGCTCCAACGTGTCCTGGTGCCGGGAGACTATGTACGCCGCTGCGGCGGCCCTGCTCGACCGGGCCCAGCAGGCCGGTACGGTCCGCACCGACGTCACAGCGGGCCAGGTGCTCAAACTCGTCAATGCCATCGCCTTCGTCACCGAATGCGAACCCGACGGCGAAGAGCAGGCCGATCAGCTTCTGGCCGTGGTGATGGATGGCCTGCGGCCCCGGCATCGCCTAGAACGCAGATCATGATTTCGCTGTTGGGGGCTGGTCGGGGAAGGGGGGCTACCGGTGATCATCGGTCTGTGAAGACAGAAGATCAGGCGGTGGCCGCAAGCCACAGACATAGATCCTGCCCGCAGGCAGGACATGTCCGAGGCTCTGCCGGGCCTGCTGCCGGACGCATCGCCCGAGTGGAACCGCGACGCCGGTGCCGGGGCACACGACGCCGTCAACTGGTGCGCGGGGCTGTGACTGATCCCCCACGGTGCTTGTCAACCGGCGGGCCCTATGGTTCCGCGCATGAGATCTTTGATCGCTGCCGTCCGCGAGCAGGGTGAGGCAGCCCGTTTCCTCGCTTGGCCGGGCGATTTCGACCTGGACCGAGGTGACCATGTCGAGGATGTCCATCTCGCCTCGGGCGCCGCGCTGGAGGGTTTCGCGGGCGACGGCGCCGGGGGCACCTTCTTCTTCTGCGGTGAAGGCGGCGAGGAACGTCCCGTTCTGTACGCGGACTCCGAAGGTGGTGCGGCGCTGGTCGCGATGGGCCTGCCTGAACTCCTACGGCTCCTGCTGATCGCCCCGTGGTGGCGCGACTGCCAAACGTTCACAGCGGAGGAAAGTCGTAGGCTCGCGGCCGAGTATCTGGAGGACGTACCGGACCTCGTGGCCCGACGGGACCGTACCGCCGCAGCCCTTGGTCTTGCCCTTCCCTCTGAAGAGGATGTCTTGGCCCGATTGTGGGAGGTGGCCACCGGGATCGGGAAAGGCTTCGTCCTCATCTTCACGCCGGAGGGCGAACCCTACGATCCGTTGATCAGGGGCTGAGACGCGTCCTGACGGCAGGCGGCAGGCACCGTCGCACCCTGACAGGCGTCAGCCTCTATCGTTCACGAGTCCTCGTCGGTTCACTGACGGGGACTCTGTGTTTGTGCGGTGCGGCTTTTCTGGTGTGGGGCAGGCTGAGGGCCCGGTTGTTGGGACGGTTGAAGTGGCTGGTCAGCCGGGGTTTGGCAGGACCTGGAGCCGGTCAGCTGCCCGGGTGATGACGTCGGTCCAGGGCCATCGGGCGGTCATGCGCAGGTGGTGGCGGGGGCCGGTGGCGACAAGTTGGGCGGCGGCGGAGAACAGCCGCAGGCGGAGCTTTCTGGGTTCCCAGCAGCGAGTGTCGCCGGTCAGGGCGAGCATCGGCATCCAGGCCAGGAGGTCCAGCGCGAGGGAGACGATCTCCAGCAGATCTGGTTCTGGGCCGTGTCGTGCAGGGCGGGTTCCGCAGACCGGTGTCGCGGGCGTTTCGGATGCGGTCCTCGCAGCGGGCCCGCATTCGGTGCCGGCGGAGTCGTAGGCCGACGTCCACGCCCTCCTCGGGATCTTCAGCGCGGCCTGGCGAATGGCGTCGGCGATGGTCATTCCGACGGAATACGACAGCCGCCGGCCCCGTCTCGACAGCCAACCGAGGAAGGCGTGGGCGCCACCGGCGGACTCGGTACGGACCAGCGTCTGCCGTCCCCGCCGCAAGGGGTCCGGCAGTTGAGCCAGGGCGAGTTGGGTGGTGGTGATGTGGTCTGCGGCGGTGTTGGAGCCCGCGTTTCCGGGCCGCAGCCCGGCGGCCACCGGCCCCCTGGATCCGGCCCGGCCCGGATCCAGGGGGCCCCGCCATGGTCGACGAACACGACGAGCGGATGATGACCGAAGGTCTTCTTCCACGTCGCGGTGGCATCCTGCCCTCGGAGCGCGCGATCACCAGCACCCCGTCGATGTCCACGATCACCTGGCCGCCGGCGACCGGACTGCACGCACCCACCAACGTCCGGACCCGCTCACGCACTTGGGACCGTACCGAGCGGATCGTCACTAGGGCCTTCGGCCCGGCCGATGCGAGGGCGTCGACCAGGCGGAAGGTGGTGGGATCGGAGGCCACTGCCCCGAACAAGGCCGGCTCGGCCCGCGGCACGCCCACGTCTGCCAGGCAGTCACCTCCGAGCGCCACCGCCAGGGCCACATCCAGCAGGGGGCTTTCCCGAGTGGTGCACCGCCCCGTATCGTGCACCGCCCCGTGGCTTGCGCCACGGGGCCAGGGCCATCGATATCGTCTGATCCAGCCCGGTCTGGCGGACGGTCTCCACCAGCAAGGCGCCTCCTGCCTGCGAGACCACCGGCGGACCACCGCCCTCGACGCGGACCCGTGGGTACGAACCGATACGCTTCTTCACCTGGGGAGTACTTCTTCCCGCTCAACCGACGGGACTCTCAACAAGTCATATCGTTGCAGGGCAGGGGCGTTCCTCACGTTGGTGATCACGCCTCGGACCGCAACACGATGCCATCCGATCCCACTTCGCAGGATCTCCCGGCGCGGGCCGTGACCCTGCCCAACGTACGGTCGGACGAAGTCCGGCCCGCGGTCCTCGGAAAGCGAGCCATGAATGACTGAATGGCAGGAATTCCGCGGCGGCGTGAACATCGTGCGTCGCCACGGCGACATCGTCCTCCGGCCGGCGTCCCCAGCAGCGCCGACGATCCACCGGCTGCTGCGGCAGCTCCACGACCAGGGGTTCCACGGCGCACCGGACCCACGGGGCTTCGACGCCGACGGCAACGAGCTGCTCACCTTCCTCGACGGCGAGGTGTACGACGCGCTCACGCCGGACCTGCGTACGCCCGAACTCCTCACCTCCACGGCCACACTGCTGCGGGGCCTTCACGACGCGAGCGTTACGTTCCGGCGGCGTCCCGAGGACCGCTGGTTGTTCCCGGTCCGGCAGCCGGCCGAGGTCATGTGCCACGGCGATGCCGCCCAGTACAACTGCGTGGTGAAGGACGGCCTGGCGGCCGGTTTCATCGATTTCGACGCGGCGCACCCCGGGCCACGCGTCTGGGACGTCGCCTACACCGTGTACCGGTTCGCGCCCCTGCAGGGACCGGACAATCCGGAGAGCTTCGGAACACCGCAGGAGCAGGGGCGCCGGGTCGCGGCCTTCTGCCGGGCGTACGGGCCGGGCGTGGGCGCCGAGGTCCTCGACATCGTCCCTGACCGGCTGCAGGCCCTCATCGACTTCATGCGCGACCAGGCCGCGCAGGGCAACAAGGCGTTCCAGCAACACATCGCGGAAGGTCACACCGACCTGTACGAGACGGACATGCGCTATGTGCGCGCCCAACGCGACAGCCTGCGCGCCGCCTTCCAGGCGGGATAGCGGTGCCGCACGCACTGCTGGTCCCGTGGTTCGGGACCGGATTCCCGTGGACCGGTGCGAGGCCGACACCCCCTGCGAGGTCGCCCCGCACAGCCGAAGTCGTCCATCTCCAGGCCGGTACAGGCAATGAACTCCGCCCGCGGCAAAGGGCCCACACCGGGAATGTTGAGGATGACCTCGCATCGCGAAGCTCACGAACCGGGCCTCGCTCTGGGCGTTGGTTTCCGTGATCTCGTCATCCGGAGTCAGCCTGCGCCAGAACTCGAAGTCGCGGTACCGCGCTCTCAGTACCTGGACGATCAAACGCCTTCAGCCGTTCGCCTCCGATGCCCGGGGCGAGCACCTTGAAGCGATACGCGTCGAGGGTTCCGCCCCGGCGAGGTCAAAGCCACAACGGCTCCGCCGTCTGTCGATCAGCCGCGTTGGAAGCAGTGCGAGTAGCCGATGACGGAGAAGCCGCGGCGCTCGTACCAGTGGCGTGGCCAGTCCATCGCGTCTGCGGTCAGGAACCGGGTACCGCAGTCCTTGTCGGTGGCCAGGCCCAGGGCGGTGGTCAGGACGGCATCAGCGTATCCGCGTCTGAGGTGGGTCTCCGAGGTGATCAGATCCTCGATCTGGGCGGTGCCGGTTGACGGGTCCATATAGAGGTCGGCCCATGCGGCGACCTCTCCCTCCTCCGTGCGGGCACCGATGAAGTGAACGGCGTCGGCGCCGCGACGGCGAGCCTCTCGTCGGTCGACGAGGTGGCGCAGGACCTCGTCCTCGACGCCCGGAAGGAGGCTCCGCCATCGCCGGGTGAGTGGGATACGTATCGCGTCGAGGTCCGCCTCTTCCGCCGGCCCCTGCGGGCACCGGGCCGGTGTGCAGCATGACCAGATAGGTGGCGTGGGTGTATCCGGCCCGGATCAGCGGCTCCGCGCACGCCGTTCCGACTTCGTCGTCAAGGACGGAGATCAGGCGGTGCGGCAGATGCCCCAGAGCCTCGTCCGCGATGGCGGGCAGCGCCTCGGAGTCGACGGCCGACTCGATGACGATCTGATTGTTCGCGCGGGAATGCGCGAAGTCATCGTCATATACGGCGAACCCGCCGGGGAGCTCGACGGTGCGCGCGGCCTGGCGGCGGGCGAAGGACGACAGGAAGGAGTTGATCCGCTGAAGCTCTGGCTTTGGCATGCGGGGAGCTTAGGCGGCCGTGGACCATGGCCACCTACGAATTACTCCCAGCGGGGCGGTATGGCCGTACGAAGCGACATGCTCGCCATCGCCTACCAGGCCATGTTCGCCTCGACCGCCGCCAGACCGTCCGCGAACTCCAGTACGGCATCGTCATAGCGGCGCCCTTCGAGCGGCGCGGCGTCGAGGCGGCCGAAGGTGGCGTACTGCGAACCCGTGTGGACCGTGCCATCAAGGAGGAACAAACGGAATTCTGTTGTCACCACGTCGCTGATCCGTACGGCCAGATCCGGCTTCAACTCCGGCCGTGTTCCGCCACGATCCCCGACCGTGCCACAGGCGCTGCCGAGCAGTCCACCGCATTTGAGAGCACTGCCGCTGGGACGCTCAACCCACGCTGCCCGGCCGTGATCACGATCGCCCAGGACCCGCACTCCGGCGGGAGGCGCCGCATCTGCTCGCCGGTCGGGGACAACGGCTCGATCCACGCTCACTGGGCATCCGCCAGCAGCACAATTCGCACAACGATCGGACTATCTGTCATGACACGATCCAGCCACCGCCTCGGACATGTCACGAGGCGTGCGGCAGCGCGAGCCAGTCCTGCCAAGTAATGTCGCGGCCCGGATAACGAGGCCGTTGGAAGGGCCAGTCGGTGGCGATCCACTGCGGCACCAGCACGTCGAGTGCGCGCTCCGCCTCCCCGCCGACGAGGTCGTCCACCACCCACCAGGAGACCTCTCCGTCGGAGCAGGTGCGCTCGGGCGGATCGATGTAGACGCAGCCGAGGATCGCCGTCTCCTCCTCGTCCAGCAGCGCGTAGTTGAACGACTGGTGCGCCGCTATCTCCTTCGTGCCGCAGCAGGTCGATGCGGTCCTCTTCATAGGTCATCGTCTGCTTGGGCCAAGCCCAGGCCAGGCCGAAGATCTCCCACAAGCGCTCTTGGGAACCCATCACGGCGGGGTAGTCGAGCGCGGTGTCCACCTCCCATATCGGCCGCAGGTGAAGCGGGGTGTTGGGCACGGGCACGCAGACGGGGTGGACGAAGTCGTCGGGCAGCCAATTCATGAGGGCCGCGGGTACAACCGTTCGGCGCGGGATGAGCCGGGCGGCGCGCGGTCGACGACGGGGCGGGCCGGTCGCCCAGGTAGTGCCGCCATGATGCGGCGTGGATGCCGCGATTCCTCCAGGGCGTATCGCTGAAGTCCTGCTGTGATCACGTCTCCAGCCGGTCGTCGGGCTCGGACTGGTCGAGCAGCTGGGAGTGGATCGGGGCCACGTAGACCCGCTCGATAGTCAGCTTCCCCGCACTCAACTCGCGGCGCCATCCGACGGTCTGGATGGCTTGACGAGCGCCGGGGTTGCCGACCTGCCGGAACGCGGCGACCTTGAGACGGCGGACCTCGTCGCGGTGGGTTCACAGTGGCCGGCAGCTGGATCGTGGTCCGTGGTGGGCGTGCGGGAGCCGCGGACGGTCCTGCCATCGCCCCTGGGCTCCCGCAACGCGGGCTTGGTCGGCGGCTCGGACGCTTGCGGTGGTGGTGTTCCGGCTGACGTCGGATCTCCTGCCGGCCTCTCTAGTGGATCTCGTACGAGGCCAGGTCCGCCGGATCCTCCGTCGCGAGCGCTACATACCCGTCGGGCCGTACGAGAAAGAGTCCCCGGTCCCCGTACGCCTTGTGGGCGTGCCCGCTCACGTCGATGACGTCGGCCTGCTCGCCGGGCCGGCCGACCCGCACCAGCTTGTAGCGCTCGGAGGCCGGGGCGTCGGTCCCGCCGAAGGCGAGCAGTGTGGCGTGCGGGCCGCGGAAGAGGTCGAAGAGCCGGATGGGTCCGCAGGGGGCGTCGGGGGCGCGGTCTCCGGCGCGCAGTGCGTCGTCGGCCAGGCCCTCGCGGCACTCGCGGGTCAGCGGGCTCTCGCGGTAGCCGAGGCCCAGTTGGAAGGTCTCGCCGCCGCGTTGGGAGAAGCCGCGGTCCTTGTCCACGCGGTCCTGCTCGAAGACCTGGGTGGTGAGGGCGAGCACATGTTGCGCGACCGGCCGCCGCTCGTCCTCGTAGGTGTCGACGAGCGCGTCGGACGCGCCGCGCAGTGCTGCGCCGAGCTTCCAGCCGAGGTTGTACGCGTCCTGGATGCTGGTGTTGAGGCCCTGGCCTCCCGTAGGGGAGTGAATGTGCGCGGCGTCGCCCGCGAGCAGGACACGGCCGATGCGGAGGCGGTCGGCGACCCCGGCCTTGATACGCAGCACCGAGGACCACCGCACCTCATGCACCCGCACGTCCATGTGGCCGGTGCGCTCCACGAGCAGCTGCTGGACCGCCTCCGGCGTGGCGTCGGGCGTGAAGTCCGGTCCCGCGCCCTCGAAGTGGGCGAGCATTTGGAAGAAGTCCGACCCTTCGAGTGGCCGGATCGCGACGCGCCCGCCCGGCGCCGTGGGCCATACGTGCCAGTGCCCGCGGTCGAGTCCGTCCATGAGGATGTCCGCGATCAGCGTCGGATCGGTGACGAGTTCGGTGACGGGGAAGCCCACCCCGAGGGCCTTGCGGATCGTGCTGCGTCCACCGTCGGCCGCGACCAGATAGCCGGCCCGTACGGCCGACTCGGTGCCGTCCGGCCCACGCAGCCGCGCCGTCACCCCGTCCGCGTCCTGCTCGAAGCCGGTCAGCTCGCAGTCGAACTCGACGCTTCCGCCCAGCTCTTCGAGGCGCGCCTGAAGGATCTCGACGGTGCGCCACTGCGGGAGCATCCAGATCTCGCCGTACGGCACGTGGGGCGAGGGCTCGGAGCGCTCGACCGCGTCCCACTCGGCGATACGTGTGGTGCCGTCCCAGCTCTGCAGGGGCTGGATGGGGCCGCCTGCCGCCCGTACCGCGTCGATGACGCCCAGGTCGTCGAAGACCTCCAGGGTGCGCGGCTGGAGGCCGGAGCCGCGTGAGCCGGGAAAGCCGCGGTTCTCCCTCTCCACGACGTGGCAGGCGATCCCGCGGCGGGCCAGGTCGCAGGCGAGCACGAGGCCGGTGGGCCCTGCTCCGGCGATCAGGACTTCGGTGGTGGTGATTGTGGGCAGGCTCATCACAGGCTCCTCAACATCGTTGAGTCGCCCCTCTGCGTAGGAAGGGCGACCCGCCGCACAGCAGGACATGACGGTACGTCATGCGCGAGGCGTACGAACCGGGCCGGTCCCGAATACGCACATGCCCCCCAGTCGCAGTCGGCCGACGAAAGCAACCACGAAGCCATGCCGGCGGAGCTCGGCGCAGTGCATTCGTTGCGGATCGACGTCCCCGAGGAGGGCTGCTTCCTCTTCGTCGGCTTCACGGCCTTCGTCGGCGCCTACGGGAAGCGTGGCTACGGCACCGCCGATCAGTTCCTGCCCTGGACCATTTCGTGCGGATCAACCGCGGCCGCACGGGTACGTTCCCGGGCGAGGTCGGCAGACGGATGAGGCGCGCACCGAGCTGTCTGGAGCCCTGACGTGGACGGATGGCGGGAGGAGATGGCGGGAGGAGTCAAAAACACACTGTGGGCGACCGGAGTGGAGCAGAAGATCACGGGACGTCACAAGAGCAGACTCGGGCGCCGTCAGGAGGAACGCGATCAGTGGCCGTCGGCGTCCCGTCCGCGCCCGGACCTGCCGCCCCTCACCTACGTCCGCCTCGGTGAGCGTCCGCTGAGACGCTTTCCCCAACTGCTCGTCGGTCTCGCCCTGTACGGGTTCAGCCTGTCGGCCATGGTCCGCACCTCTCTGGGCGTCAATCCCTGGAGCGTCCTGTGCGAGGGGGTTGAGCACCACAACCCCCCCTGAGCTTCGGCATGACCAGTGCCCTCCTCGGCGTTCTCGTACTCCTGCTGTGGATCCCCCTCAAGCAGAAACCGACGTTGGGCACCTCCGCCAACATCATCGTCGTGGGGGCATCGTCCGACCTGGGCCTCCTGCTCATCCCCCAGAACCTCGGGCTCACGGCCCGGGTCGGCCTGCTCATCGGGTGTGTCGTACACCCTGATCGAGCTCACCGTTCTCGGCGTGGGCCGGCTCCTCGGCGGGAGTGCGGGCGTCGGCACAGTTCTGTACGCCCTGATGATCGGCCCGGTCACCCAGTTCTTCCTGCCCCGGTTCGCCTACCGGCGGACCGCCGAGCACGCCGTGGACGCGGCGGGCCCGCCCTGAAGGCGTATCCGGCAGCACCCCGTGGCGAGTCGGTCAGCCCGTGCTTCGGAGGAGGCTACGGGCCCCGTACCCTCCGGGCGCCGCCGGGTCAGAGGCGGGTGGCGAAGGCCGGTGGACGCAGATAGTCAGCGCCCGTCTCGTCCAGCACTACCTCCGCGGCGGTGCTTCATGGGCTGTCGGGTGACCGCAGTGGAACAGCGGGGCACGGGTGTCGAAGGGGATGTCCTCCCGGGCAGCCTCGACGGCGGCCATGGAGGAGGGAAGGTCGAAGGGAAGGGTTCCGGATAGCGGCGCCCGGCCGAGGGCCGCGTCGAGTACGAGGTCGTCGTCGGCGCCGAACTCGCCGATGAGGAAGGCGGCGTGCCCGGTCAGTGGTGTGAGGACCGCAGGGCGGTCGAGATGGACGGCGAGGCAGGTGGGAACAGCGGAGGCGACGGAGCACAGACGTTCCGTCTCCACGGCCGGGAACTCCAGTGAGCCGCTGTGGAAGAACTGCTCCAGGAAGCCCTCGCGCTTCTCGTACGGTGCGGTGATCCGGAGAATGGCGGCGTCGGCGTCCTCGGGCCGGTCCACGACGGTGCCGTAGCGGGCGGCGACGGCCGGATCGATTCCCTCGACATACAGTCGCTGCCCGGCGACCGGATACCCCGAGAGGTGAACCAGTGAGCGTCGCTGGACACGACGGCCGTGCTCGCGGCCGGTCGCATCGCCGACCAGTTCGGCCGCGGCGTCCGGGGCGACGTAGGGGTCCTCGAACAGACCGAGACGGAACTTGTCGCGCAGGATGCGGCGGGCGGATTCGTCGATCCTCGCCTCGCTGACCGCGCCGGAGCGGACGGCACTCAGAATCAGTTCCGGGTCCGTCTCACCACCGAGCTGGTCGGTTCCGGCGTCCAGGACCAGCGCGACCTGCTCGGCCACCGACAGTTCCTCGACGCCCCAGTGACGTGGCGGGAAGGTGGTGATGCCGGGGACCTCGATGCCCGTGATGGCGTTGAAGTCGGTACAGACCACGCCGTCGAAGCCGTAACGGCCACGCAGCAGGCCGGTGATGACGTCCCGATTGAAGTTGGCGCCGACCTCGGACAGACCCGACCCCGAAGGGATCGCGTACGCGGGCATGATCTGCGCGGTGCCGGCCTCGAAGGCGGCCTCGAAGGGAAGCAGGTGGTGCTCGAACGCGCCGCCCGGGTAGACCAGTCGGCGGCCTGCGGCGAAGTGCGAGTCCTCGCCGTGCGCTTGGGGGCCGCCGCCGGGAAAGTGCTTGGTCATGCAGGCGACGCTGTCCGGGCCGAGCCGCTCACCCTGGAGACCTCGAATGTAGGCGGTGATCATCCGGCACGCGCGGTCGGCGTCCTCGCCGAAGGTGCCGCTGATCCGGGCCCACCGCGGTTCGGTGGCGAGGTCGGCCATCGGGTGGAGCGCGAGGCGGATGCCGACGGCCCGCAGTTCGCGGCCGATCAGGGCGGCGTACTGCTCCACCAGGGCCGGATCGTCGGTGGCTGCGAGGCCGATCGGCTCGGGACCGGCGCTGAAGCCGCCGCCGGTGTGCGCGGTGGCGGGATTGGCGGTGAAGCCGTGCCGGGGGTCGGAGGCGAGGGTGACCGGGATGCCGAGGCGTTGGGCGGCGGCGAGCTCCTGGACGTGGTTGTTCCACTCGGCCATCGTGCGGGCGTCGGGGACGGCCATCATGGCGAAGGCGGTCAGACCGCGTCCGGTGATCAGCTCTGCACCGGTGGGGATGCCATTCCCGGGCAGGGCCGGGCGAGCCTCCCCGGCGTGCCTGGCGTCCCCTGCCACCCTCGTCTCCCCGGCCACCCCCGTGTCTCCCGTCTCTCCCACCAGCATCCGGCCGTGGCACATCAGCGCGGCCTTTTCCTCCAGGGTCATCCGGTTCAGCAGGTCACCGACGCGTTCTTCGACCGGCAGCCGGGGGTCCTCGTAGGGCTCCATGGTGCCGTTGTGGTTGAGGTCGCGAAACGGCGTTCCGTCGTGGTGGCGCAACAGGGTCAGCATGCTGCGGCCTCTGCGGAGGTCTTGGCGCGGAAGGCGTCCAGGGTGGTGGTGGAGGTTCCGCAGGCGACCAGGAAGGCCGCTGCCCCGTGTCGGGCGCGGACGAGGTCGAGGAAGGCGGTCATCGCCTCGGCGGGGGCCTCCAGCAGCGGGGCGGGAACCGAGCCGCGGGCGTTGAGGGCGGCGGGGTGGGTGGGGTGGCGTTCGGCGAGGTGGGCGAAGATCTGCGGCAGCGCCTCGGAAGTGCGGGCGTAGTCGGCGACGATCGCCTCGGCGGGGACGCCGAGCAGTTCGAGCAGCAGCGCGGTGATCAGACCGGTGCGGTCCTTGCCGGCGGCACAGTGCAGCAGGACACCGCCGGGGCGGGCGGCGGCCTCGGCCGCGGCGGTGACGGAGTCGGGGGCCTGCTCGGCCATCAGAAGGTAGAAGGCACCGAGATCCGCGGCGGTGGTCATGGTCCGCATGGCAGCCACGACGGCGTCGGTGGTGGGATCCATCCGGGCGGCTATGACGTTGATCCCCGCGGCCTCGGCGGCGGCCCAGTCGCCGGGATCGGACTCGGCGGCGCCCCGCAGGTCCACGACGGTGCGGATGCCGTGGTCGCGCAGCTGGGCGACCGTGGCGTGGTCGGCGCGGGGGAAGGGCTGGGCCGAGCGGTAGAGCACGCCCGGACGGATCCGCGAGCCCTGAGGATCGGTGCCGAGTGCGGGGTCGCGGAAATTGACCAAGGACATAGGTGAGCCTTTCGGAGCAATTATCCCGTACGGGAGAAAGAGGTAGCGGGAGAGGAGGCCGATACGTGGGTGGGCGCGGGAGCGAAGGTCATACGTGAGTGGGCGGGGGAGAGCCGGCCGGACAGGTCAGTGGCCGGGGCGCAGGACTTCCCGGTACGCCTCGGCCCATTCGGCCAGCAAGCCGGTCTCCGAGTCGACCATGATGTGGCGCTGGATCATGCCGCTGAGCATCGCGCCGAGCGCCCACGGGCGCAGATCGGTGTGCGGGTCGGCGCCGAGCCGCTCGGCGGCGATGACGGAGGCCCGTCGGCCGAACGTGTCGACCAGGATGAGGGCGTGGTCGCGCACCGAGCGCACCTCCAGGAGGCCGCGGCGCAGCCGACGGCGGCGGGCGGTGTGCTCGGCAGGCTCCTCAAGGCGGCCGTCGGAGACGGTCAGGGCGTGACCGAGCGCCTCCCAGAGGCCGAGGTCCGCCGGCGCTTCGGCGAAGGCGTCGAGGACGACCTGGCCGAAGGCCCCGCCGAAGAGCAGCGCTTCCTTGGTCGCGTAGTAGCGGAAGAAGGTGCGGTGGGCGACGTCGGCCCGTCGGCAGATCTGGTCGACCGTGGTGCGTTCGAAGCCCTGCTCCTCGAAGAGGTCGAGCGCCGCCGTGCGGATGGCCTCGCGGGTGCGCGCCTTCTTACGGTCGCGTATTCCCAGTTCCGTCACGGGGCCCGTCTCCTGCATCGGTCTGCCGCTCCTTGTTGTGTGCCCGTCGCCGGGTCCCGGTCGTGACGGTGCGTCGTATGCCGCCACGACCAGTACCGAACCATGTCCGGCCAGGCCCGCTCAAGGCACGTGTCAACTCTTCGGCAGCTGGTCACGGGGTGTTTGCACAACTGCCTTTTGGCAGTACTGCCAGTTCCGAAATGGTGTGGGTGGCGGCAGCCCCGCGCTGCTGTTCCCACTCCGTGCTCCGAGAAAACCCGAGGAAACATGAAGCGGCACACGCACCTGCTCGCGGCCACGGCCTGCGCGCTCACCGTCGCCCTGACCGCCGGCGCCTGCACGGCGTCCGACAACGCGGTGTCCGGTGGCGGCTCCGCCGAGGCCGCCCGCACCGACGGGCCCGCGATCGACGGCGGCACCCTCAAGGTCGGCCTGGACCGCCCCTTCACCAAGCTCGACCCGGCCGACGGCACGCTGGCCTCGATGCCGATGATGATCCTGGCCAACGCGCTGTACGACCCGTTGATGGTCAACGGCGACAACGGCGTCGTACAGCCCTATCTGGCCAAGGCGTTCACCTCCGACGCGGACGCCATCGGCTGGACCCTGAAGTTGCGCGAGGGAGTGAAGTTCAGCGATGGCAAGCCGCTGGACGCCCAGGCCGTCGTCGACCATGTGAAGCGGCTCGCCAAGCCGGAGAGCACCTGCACCTGCGCCGCCGACGCCGCCACCATCGGCAGCCTCGAAGCGAACGGCCCCACCACCGTCGACTTCACCCTCAAGGCCCCCAACGCAGCCTTCCCCAGCCTCTTCACCCGCTCGCTCGGTTATGTCTCCCAGGCCCCCACCGGCGCGGCACCGGCGGTCGGATCCGGTCCGTACACGGTGGAGAGCGTCCAGCCCGGCGTCTCGGTCACCGTGGCACGCAACCCCGCCTACTGGGGTGCCAAGGGCCACGCCGACAAGATCGTCTACAAGGTGCTGCCGGACTCCGACAGCCGCTACCAGTCGCTGCGCTCCGGCGACGCGGACCTGATCTGGACCGAGACCCCGGCCCAGCTCAAGCAGGCCGGCGGCGCCGGTCTGCGCGCTGCCACCGGGCCCGGCTCCACCTCCACCGTCCTGCTCAACACCAAGGCCGCGCCCTTCGACGACCCGCGCGTGCGCCGGGCGCTCCAATACGCCATCGACCGGGAAGCCGTCGCGAAGGTCGTCTACCTCGGCCAGGGTCAGGTCTCGAACGGCCCGATCGGCTCCGCCTCCCCCTACCGGTCGGCCGGCGCGAGCGACTATCCGGCCCATGATCCCGCGAAGGCCCGTGCCCTGCTCGCGGACGCCGGGCAACCGGACCTCTCCTTCGAATACCTGGTCGACAACCGCCCCGAGAGCCAGCAGCGCGCCACCATGCTGCAGCAGATGTTCGCCGAGGCCGGGGTGAAGATGACCATCAAGCCGATGGACACCGCGAGCCTGAACACCGCGATGTTCCAGCGGAAGTTCCAGGTGCTGGACTTCGTCACCAGCATGTTCGGTGACACGGACACCGCGCTGAACAGCCTTTACACCGCCAACTCGCCCTACAACTTCACGGGTTACGGCAACGCGGAGGCGAACAAGGCGATCGGAGCCGGGCGGGCCGAGCCGGACGCCGCCAAGCGCGGCACCTCTTACGGCAAGGCCGCCGAGGCGGTCGTCCGGGATGCCCCGATGCTCTTCCTCACCGAGAACCCGGCCGGCTTCCTCGCCACGGCCGAGGTCGGCGGCCTGCCCGACCTGTCCCGGCGAACCGTCATCAGCGTGTCCCCGGCTGCCCTGTGGGTGAAGAAGTGACGTCCCGGATCCTCGGCGCCACGGCGCCGCTGGGCCGGGCCGCCGCCGTACTGCTGCTGGTCACACTCGCCGCGCTCACCCTGCCGCACCTGATGCCCGGATCCCCGGCACTCGCCGCGCTCGGGCCCACCGCCACACCTGAACAGGTCACCGCGTACGAGGCGCAGCTGGGGCTGGACGAGAACGTGTTGTCGGCGACCTGGCGCTGGCTCGGCGACGCCCTGCACGGCGACCTCGGGCTATCGCTGAGCACCGGCACCCCCGTCACCACCGAGCTCGCCGACCGGATCCCGGTCACACTCGAACTCTTCGTCGCCGCCCAATTGGTGGCGCTCTGCCTCGCCGTGCCGGTGGCCCTGCTCTCGGCCTGGCGGCCGGGCGGCCCGGTGGACCGGATCGCCACCGCCGGTGCCTTCGTCTGGCTCGCCGTACCCGGCTTCGTGCTCGGCCTCCTGCTGATCTGGATCGCCGCCGTCCAGCTGCGGATCCTGCCCGCCACCGGCTGGACACCGTTCGCCGAGGACCCGGCCGGGAATCTGCGGCACCTGGTGCTGCCCGCGCTCACCCTCGGCCTCACCGAGGCCGCCGTCTTCACCCGCACGTTGCGCGGACAACTGCTCGACACCCTCGACCAGACGTACGTCTCCGCCGCCCGCAGCCGCGGCATGGGCACAGCACGGCTGATGCTGAGACGCGCGCTGCGGCCGTCCTCGCTGCCGCTGGTCACCCTGATCGGCATCGGCGTCGGAACCTCGCTCGGCGGATCCGTGCTGGTCGAGACGTTGTTCGGGGTGCCGGGCGTCGGCAGCCTCGCCGCCGGTTCCATCAACGCCCGCGACTTCCCCGTCATCCAGGCCGTCACCGTGGTCAGCGCCGCCGCCGTCGTCGCCGCCACGCTCGCGGTGGACCTGCTGTACCGCAAGCTCGACCCGAGGATCGCCCATGGCCACCGCTGACATCGCCCCGGCGAAGCCCGCCCCCACCCCTACCGTCCGTCGGGCCTGGCGACGGCCGTCGGCGGGAGTGCTCGCCGCCGGCGCCTGGCTGAGCGCTGTGGCGCTCGCGGCGCTGCTGATGCCCCTGCTGCCCGGATTCGACCCACTGCACGGAGACTTCGCCGCCCCCTCCGCACCGCCGGGCCCCGGCCACTGGCTGGGCACCGACGCCTCCGGTCGCGATGTCCTTCAGCGCACCGTCGCCGGCGCCCGCGCCTCCTTCGCGGTCGCCGCCCTCACCATCACCGTCGGCCTGCTCGGCGGTGGCGCGCTCGGCCTGGCCGCGGGCTGGTTCCGTGGCCCGGTCGACAAGGCCATCGGCTTCGCCACCGACGTACTGATGTCCGTGCCCACGCTGATCCTGGTGATGATCGTGGTCTCGCTGCGCGGCCCCAGCCTGCCCGTGATCGGCGGGCTGATCGGCCTGTTCACCGTTCCGCACTTCACGCGGGTGGTGCGCGCCGTGGTGCTCTCGCTCAGCGAGCGCGGCTTCGTCCAGGCCGCCCGGATGATCGGCACCGCGCCTCTGCGCGTGCTGCGCCGCGAAATCGTCCCGCACGTCGCGTCGGCCTCGCTCACCTTCGCCTTCACCGCGACCACGGTCGCCATCGTCGCCGAGGGTTCCCTCAGCTTTCTCGGCTTCGGCCTGCGTCCGCCGGAGCCGTCCTGGGGCGGTGTCATCGCCGAGGGCCGCACCATGCTCGGCAGCGCGCCCTGGATCTCACTCGCCCCGGCAGCGGTGCTCTGCCTCACCGTCCTGGCCCTCAACTACCTCGGCGAACAGCTGCGTTCGTCCGCACCGAAGGGAGTACGCGCATGACCGCCCCGAGCCCCGCGCCGAGCGCGGAAGCCAGCGCCGTACCAAATGCGGAAGGCATCGCCGTACCGAATGCAAGAGCGAGCGCCGTACCGAATCCCGCCCCCGGCGCCGCCCCGGTGCTGGACGTCCGCTCGCTCGACACCACCCTGCACACTCCCGACGGCCGGGCACTGCACATCCTGCACGGCGTCAGCCTCACCATCGACGCGGGCGAATGCCTCGGCGTGGTCGGCGAGTCCGGCTCCGGCAAATCGGTCCTCGCCCGCACCGTTCTCGGCGTCCACCCGCGTACCACCACCGTCACCACCAGCGGGCAGGTGCTCCTCCGCGGTGAGGACCTGCTCGACACCACCCCCGTACGGCGCTCCGAACTCCTGGGCACCGGCGTCGCCATGGTCCACCAGGACCCGATGACCTCGCTCAATCCCGTCGTCCGGATAGCCGACCAGGTCACCGAATCGATCACCAACCGGCGCCGGCTCTCCCGCCGCGCCCGCCGTGATAAGGCCGCCGAACTCCTCGCCGCCGTCGACGTCCCCGACCCGGCCCGACGCGCCCGCGCCTACCCGCACGAACTCTCGGGCGGTCTGCGCCAACGCGTCGGCATCGCCGCGGCCCTGGCCGGCTCTCCGGCACTCCTGCTCGCCGACGAACCCACCACCGCGCTCGATGTCACCGTCCAGCGAACCGTCCTGGACCTGCTCGACCGCCACCGCGAGACCCGCGGCCTCGCCACCCTGCTCATCACCCACGACATCGGCCTGCTCTACGGCCGGGCGCGGAGAGTCGCGGTCATGTACGGCGGCCGGATCGTCGAGACCGGCCCCACCGAGGTCGTCACCGAGCGCCCAGCCCACCCCTACACCGCCGCGCTGCTGCGCTCCGTCCCCCGCGTCACCGGCCCGCTGCGGCGTACCCTGCCGGCCATCCCCGGCACACCACCGGACCTCGCCCGACCGGCGACCGGCTGTCCGTTCGCGCCGCGCTGCGAGCGCGCCGAGGCCGTCTGCGCCACAACCGCCCCACCCGTCCACCCGGCCGGTCCCGACCACACGGCCACCTGCCACTTCCCCCTGACCAGGTCGGAGCACACCGCATGACCGCCGTCCTGCACGCCACCGGACTCTCGGTGGTCCACCGCACCCGCTCCGGGCCGCTGCACGCCGTCAGCGAGGTAGACCTGACGCTGCGCGAACGCCGCACCCTCGCCCTGGTCGGCGAGTCCGGCTCGGGCAAGAGCAGCATCGCCAGAGCCCTCCTGCGGCTGCCCCCGCCCACCGCCGGAACCGTCACCCTCGACGGCACCGACCTCGCCACCCTGACTCCCCGTGCGCTGCGCGGGCTGCGTCCCCGGATGCAGATGGTCTTCCAGGACCCGTTGTCCTCGCTCAACCCACGCCGCCAGGTCAGCGACCTGGTCGCGGAACCGCTCGACGCCCACCCCGACCCGGCGCGCGACCGCGCGGCCGTCATCGAACGGCAGCTGAACGCGGTGGGGCTGCCGCCCGGCCTGTTCGGCGACCGCCGACCGGGCCAGCTCTCCGGCGGCCAGGCCCAGCGCGTCGCCATCGCCAGGGCGCTCGCCGCCGAACCCCGCGTACTCATCGCCGACGAAGCCGTTTCCGCCCTCGACGTCTCCGCCCAGGCCACGGTGCTGAACCTGCTCCGCCGGCTCACCGAGGAACGTGGCCTGGCAAGCCTGTTCATCTCCCATGACCTCGGCGTCGTGCGGGCGGTCAGCGACGACGTCGCCGTGCTCCAGCTCGGCCGACTCTGCGAACAGGGCCCCACCGAAGAGGTCCTCGCGGCCCCGGCCCACCCCTACACGGCCGCCCTGCTCGCCGCCGTCCCCGAACCCGGCCGGCCCCTCGGCGACACCGGTCTGCTTCCAGCCGACCCGCCGTCCCCGCTGAACCCGCCCTCCGGCTGCCGCTTCCGTACCCGCTGCCCACTCGCCGACGCCCGCTGCGCCACGGAGACGCCCACCCTGCGCGAGATCGCCCCACACCGAACGGTCGCATGCCACCGGCCGCTGATCACCCCGGCCGCACCAGGGCGACGAGCGCCGATCAGTCGATGACCGCGGTGGCTTCGACCTCGACCAGATAGTCGAGGCCGGCCAGTGCCGCGACGCCCAGCAGCGTGCCCGGCGCGACCGGGGTGACACCCAGCTTCGCGGCGGCCCGTGAGACCCCTTCGAGGAAGAGGGGCATCTTGTCGGGGGTCCAGTCGACGACGTAGACGGTCAGCTTCGCCACGTCCTCGAAGGAGGCACCGACCTCGGCAAGAGCGGTGGCGATGTTGAGGTAGCACCGCTCGACCTGAGCCGCGAGGTCACCCTCGCCGACCGTGACCCCGATCTCGTCAACGGCGACCTGGCCGGCGATGAAGACCAGCTTCGAACCGGTTCCGACCGACACCTGCCGATAGACATCGGTCTCCGGCAGCCCGCCGGGGTTTACCAGGGTGATGGCCATGCTGTCTGTCTCCTTGCCTTGAGTACCCACGGGCTCACTTCCACCCGCCCAAGAGCAGCCTTTGGTTTCTGGTGGTTACTGGGAAACCGTAGGAGAGCGGCGGCTGACATGGAAGAACGCACTTCTTGGTGACCGGGGAACCTGATGGTGACCGAGAAGCCGTGTGTACGGCGGTGGGGCGTCGGGAGGCACCGGAGTGGGCTGCCGCACGATGCCAGGGCGACAGCGGCTCGGGTGCCCGGCCTGAGATCGCCGACATCGCTCAGGTCGCCGAGTCCGCCGAGATCGCTGAACTCACCCCCTGCGAAACTGGGCCCGGCGGTGCGAGAGGTTGCAGAGCATGCGCAATTTCGATGCGGCGTGGGCGGTGACGTCCAAGGCGATCGGACGGTGCCTGGCACTGGCTTACGAGGGTTTGACAGCAGGCGGTCCGGCGGGTCGTTGCTGGTGAACTCGTCCCGGAGACCGGGGCAGAGTCCATGACCGACGCCATCCCTGACGCCGGTCGGTCCAACAGCGCCTCCATGCCCGGGAGAGGGCTTACCGTGCGCGGTCCGCCATGAGCGCTCTCATGTCCTTGATCATCAAGGGCTTGAGTTGCTCGGGAGTGTGCGTGGAACCGGCGTAGAAGTTGAAGGAGAACTCCGCTGCGCCGTCGAGAACCGTGAGGATGACGACGGCGCCCTCGCTGAGGTCGATGACCCCGAAGTACGCGCGCTCGCCGAGACCTTCGACGCGTTTCTTGACGATCGTCGGGCCCGTGTTGGTCTCGACTGCCTCGCCGTTGGCCTCGAATTCCGGACGCGGGTCGGTGGCCCTGTGCAACTTGAGACGCAGGGTGAGCGTGTTCCCGGCCTCGTGGCTGCCCTTCTCGGCGAGCGTGTCGATGCATTCCGCGACATCCATCGCCCGATGGCGGTTTTCCCCGTGGGAGGAGTCGTCGCTGCGGTCGAAGAGCGCGCCTAGAGCGGCCATCTCGGCGTCCGCGCAGAGATTGTCGCTCATCCGGTACCGCACCTCGCGAGCACCCGAGGTACCTCCCGCCAGCAGGATTGCCCCGCCGCAGACAGCGGTGGCCAGTGCCGCACCACAGAGCGCCCACAGCGGACCCCTGCCTCGTCGGGACGTCGCCACAGTGGCCGGTTCCATGTCCGGCCGGTCTTCGACGGGGAGAGGCTGCTGCGATGAGATCTGCACGCACGTGAACATACGTCACCACCGAGTTGGTGCCCATCCGGGGTCCGGTGGCCGGTCCACGGGCGGAAGGACAGCCTGAACCAGGCCCCGAACGGCCCCTCCAAGAGCTCCCAGAGCCGCTGGGGCCACCAAGGCCCCAGAACGAAGTCGCATGGTGTGACTTTCCGCGCCGACGGGTGAACGGCGTCGCGTTCATGCGGGGCGGCCTTCACGAACCCGATACCAACATCGTGTCTGGTTCGTGGTCTTGGGAGCGGGGGGCGCGATGCGTACGGATGTCAGGGCAACGGTCGTCACGGCGGGCCAGGAAGCCGATGCCCTTGTCCGGCGCTGCCTCGGTGGCGGCGGAAACGGCGGTGTCAGGGGTGGCGGTGCCGGGCTGGGCACCCCGGTCGAGATGGCGTCCTCCCGGTGATGCGGAACCGGCTGTCCGGGGCACGGTGCCTGCCGTGGGCCGCGACGCTCACCTGCCTGGTTCTCGCGACGACCATCAACCACGCGGTCGCCACCCCGGCAGCGGCACAGCCGACGAAGTGCACCGGAGGGAGGACGGACTCACGTGGACATTCCTCGGTCGACGGGTCCGAGATCGCGTGGGAGGACGAGACCCGCTACGACGACGCCCGAAAGTTCGCCGCGACGGTGTGGTCGTCCAACGGACTCGACCGGGTGACCTTCCCGAAGGACGACGCATCACGGATCGCGGACATGGAATGGTCGGACATCAGCAAGACCGACGGCACATGGTTCAACGTCGGCGCCGCATGGAGCCCCGGCCCCGGCACCGACTGGATCCGCATGAACAACGCCTACCTCGGCAAGGGGAAGAAGTTCGGTACGAAGAGTGGGCGGCGCAGAGTCGCGGCCCATGAGCTCGGGCACGCTCTCGGCTTCTGCCACAAGGCGGCGTCCGGGCCGGCGTCTCTCATGAAGCGATACCTGGTCGAGCAGCCGACGAACGGCCGTCCGACCCGCTCCGACCGTACGAACTATCACGCACTGTGGGGCTGACTGTGAAGAAGACCCGGATCGTGGCCGTTGCCGGAGCGGCTCTTACGGTCATCGTCGCCACCGGCTGGACCGCGTACTCCTACCTCACCCCGGGCCGGTCGTTCTTCGAGGCGATGACGCTCCACGACCCTGACGACGACCAGGAGGTCGCCACGGCGGCCCGCGACGTCTTCCGCGCCACCGTCCAGCGCCACACCGGAACCCGGACCATCCAGGACGTGCCCTCCGACCTCTACGAAGTCCGCGTCATCCACACCTACAAAGGCAACCTCACCGGCACTGTCGTCATCACCCAGACCACCGGCGACCCCGCGCTGCGCCCCGGCCACGCCTATGTCATCCCGACCGTGCCCTGGAACAACCCCGAGCACGAACACGCCGTCCTCGCCGAGGCGCTCCCCCGCCCCGCCGACGACCCCGGCGCACCGGCCACCACCGTTACCGGCAAGGCCCACGGCACCATCGACCAGCACTGGACCTGGGCCGCCACCCACCCCTCACCCGGCGTCAACAGCTACCCCTGATCACACCCGGGACAGCAGCACGCGCCACTCGGATCCGCAGAGGTTCGAGTGAAAGGTGCGCCAACTCAGCCCCGACAGGGGGGCAGGGGTGAAGGTGAGCTCAGCGTGCCGTGACCGGCCGTGACGGGCCCGTGGGTACGACGCCGCCGATCAAAGGCCCCTGCTGCCGGCGTCCACCAGCCGCCGCTGCACTTCCGACACCCGACGCTGGAGCCGTCCCGATCGCACGCCCTCGTTCTGCATCCACTCGTCGAGGTGTGGCCGCAGATAGCGCGCCATGCCGGACCCGTGGCGGCGCAGCGCTGAACGGCTGATCGAAATCTCTTCCTGAATCTCTCTCCGGAGATCGTCGTTCCAGCCCTGCTCGAGGTCTTCCTGCTCCAGAGGAGCCTTGAGAGTGGCCACCGCCTCATCGAGGACTGTGAGCAGGTCCATGGTTCCTCCAAGACATCGGGTGCAACTGTTTCCCGTGAACAGCCCGTGGCCGAGCCGGTGACAGACCCGTCGGAGCCGGCGGAGCCCGGTCTCACGAGCTACGCCGTGCCGGCTTCGAGGGCCAGGAAGTCATCATGGACCTTGGGAGGCGACAGGACTGCATCGTGCGGCGGGCCGCATACTTCGACACGAGCTGTCGTGGCGGCGCGCTGGGGACCCGGCGAAAATCGTCGACATGGGGCAGGCCATCGAGGTCGGGGGAGATCCTCGCAATACGAAGGGTTAGCGTGCACCGACGTGGACACCGAAGATCCCAAAGACCTGGTCCGGCGTGGGTACGACGCGCTCTCCCTCCGCTATGACCAGGCGTACGCCGCCGAGACGAAGTACCAGCCGTGGATCAGCGAACTGTGCGCTCTCATCCCGGCCGGAGGCGCGGTGTTGGATCTGGGGTGCGGAAGCGGAGTCCCCGTCGTCCGCGACCTGACGACCGCAGGCCACCACGTCACCGGCGTCGACATCAGCGAGGAACAGATCCGCAGGGCGCGGGAGCTCGTTCCTCAGGCCGAGTTCGTCCGCGCCGACGCCACGGGCGTGGAGTTCGGAGCGGCTTCCTTCGATGCGGTCGTCTCCCTGTACGCACTCATCCACATCCCTCTCCCGGAACAGCTTCCGCTGCTGGAGAAGATCGTCGGATGGCTGCGCCCCGGCGGTTGGTTCCTGGGCACCACCGGCCATCAGGCCTGGACCGGCGTCGATGAGGACTGGCTGGGCGGCGGAACCCCTATGTGGTGGAGCCACGCAGACGCCGCCACGAATCGGAGCTGGATCACTCAAGCCGGTCTGACCGTCGAGAGGGAAGAGTTCGTGCCCGAAGGCGACGGCGGGCACGCTCTGTTCTGGGCCAGACGCCGCTGACAACCCCTCCGGCCGCCTCCCTGATCGGGAACTCCGGCTCCGGTCCCGCGCCCGATGGCTGCATGGGCACAGCCGGTACCGTCCTGACATTACGCATGAGTTCGATATGGCGCGGTCGCTCGCTGCGGGTACTGAAGACCGCAGGGCGCCTGGAAGTTCATCCGGGGTTTCGTCGCGGTCTGGGTGAAGGCGCTCGGTGATGACGACGGCTGGGGCGAGACGGATCTCGTGGCCGCCGAGGAAAGGCTCGGCATCCAGCTGCCGTCGGCGCTTCGAGAAGCGTATCTGCTGTTCGGCCACCGTCATGACCTCACCAGTAACCATGGCGTCCTGCTCAGCCCTTCCGAGCTGTATGTGGACCAGGCCGAGGAAGCTGGTCTTCCGGCATGAGAATCAGGGGGCCGCTTCCTGGGAAATCCGGCTCGGTGAGCTGACGGACGAAGACCCCGCCGTGTTCATCAGTGCCGACTTGGCCGACAAGGCTGCCGAATACTGGGAGACGTGGCTGGAACGGCTGTCTCCGTACTTCATCGAGATCGTGCTGTCGGAAGCTCCGCAGGCCGACAACGTGCTCTGCGACTTCCTGAGCGACTTCCGGTAGATCACTTCCGGCCGTCTGCCGGCCCGCCCAGTGGCGACTGAATCACGTCGGCTCGTCTGAGTGTGCCGGAGCACCGGCTCATGCGCGGAGCGACGTACAGGCTCATGTGCGGGAGGTGCAGGTGTTCAGTCCACCCAGGTCACCCACCGCCACGCCTGGCCGGGCGGCGGTGTTGTGGAAGCTCCGCAGCAGAGCGAGGCGCTCCGTGAGACAGGCGCGCGGATCTCCGCTGAACGCTGAGAATCCGCCTGCCTCCCGATAGGCGGAGCGTCTCCAGCAGGGGGCTGAGGTCCGTATCGGCCAGGGTGGCTGGTGGTGCGGACTGACAGAATGGGCTCATGAACGCAGTGGACCTTGGCGACTTCGTTGTGCGCCGCGCGAATGAGTCGGAGTCGGGCGCGCTGGTGGAGATCGACTCGGTCGCGGTCGAGGGTGACGTCGAGCGGCAGGCGAACATCCGGAGGTGGTGCGAGCAGGGCTTGGTGGTCGTTGCGGAGGACGCTTCTGGCCTGCTCGGCTACTGCGTGGTTGAGTACACGTTCTTCGAACAGGGCTTCGTCACGATGCTGATGGTGGCGTCATCCGCCCGTGGTAGGGGCGTTGGCCATCGATTGCTGGACGCCGTGGCAGCCTCGCGCACGACCCCGAAGCTGTTCACCTCGACCAACGTGTCCAACCAGCCGATGCAGCGACTGCTCGAACGAGCCGGATGGAGCCCGGTCGGCCTTCTCCACGGCCTCGATGAGGGCGATCCCGAGCTGTTCTACCTCTGTCGGCCGCAGAACGGGCCGGCCTGAAGCGGACCACACGGAGGGCATCGCAGAGCAGTACCGGCTCCATCCCAAGATGAGAGCCGGGAGTCTACGTGGGGCTGCCGAGGAACATTCATCCGTGCGCGGACACCTGGTCAGCGAAGGTGGTTCAGACCTGTCCGATCCTCACCTCATGGGGCCGACGGTCACTGTCTGTGATGCGATACTCAAGCGGTTGATCCGCATGAGTCGGCGCGTCGCCCGAACAGGCCCTGATTTCAACCTGTGCTGACGCCCCCGCATGTCCAGGTGGAAGGACCGCCCATGACGCTCCAGGCCGAGAAGACCACCATTCACCCGGACACCGCCTACAAAGCGTGGCTCGGTCACACCATGAATTGCTCCGCCTGCCGGACCACCACCACGTGCGCCACCGCTGCCCGCCTCGGCCGTACCTGGCGCGAGACCCGCCAATAGCGTCACGCCCGACCGGTGCCGAACGAGGTCCGCGCCGACCAGCCACAGCTACGGACCACGGCTGCGGACCACGTCGATCGCGCCGCAGACGTCCACGGGCGTCCGCCATCCGGCCAACCCCCGGGTGCGCCGCACACGAGTCGCTGTTCCTCTGCGCCTTGGACACGGTGCAGTTCAGCGGGTACGTCGCCCCGCCACGGCGTAGAGCCATGAATCAACCGCATCCAGCGCGCGGCCAGGGCCGGGAACACCCGCGGATCTCCAACAAGCGCCACGGACACGGACTCCCGCACCGCACCAGAACGGACCGGTCGGCCAGTCGGCTGGCCCGAAGTCCAAGAAAGCGCAGCGCAGGCCGCGTCGGCCACGCCGACGCGCCCCTCCCCCACAGGTCGGCGCAGCATCGCCTCGTCGTGCAATCCGGCCGACCCGCACCGCGCCCACCCCGCCCGAACTGATCCGACGGCCGTAAGAGGCCCGCTGCTCACGGCCGTGCCGGGGCACTTTGAGCACTCTCGCATTGCCGGTGCCTTCCAGGTTCGCAGAACGGGTAGAGGAGCACAGCAAGTTGGTGATCTGATGTCCATTTCCGCCCGTTCACTTCCGCGCACGTCACAGCGGTGAAGCCGAAGGACACCCAGGACGGATCCCACTCAAAGGCGGCAAGAGTGCACGAAGAAGAACGACCCACACATCGGCTGAGACCACGGTCCGGCCCGGTGGCAGGAGACACACCCGAATCCGCTGAACTCGCGAAATGGTTACGTGCGTGCGTAGCCGGACGGACCATGCAGCAGCTGGAAGACCTGTTCCCCTACCCTCGCGCCCAGTGGAGCGAATTCCTCAAAGGCCACAAGCTGATTACTCTGTGGCTGCTGGAAAACGTCGTCACCAAACTGGTCCCTCCACAGGACCAGCAACGGCAACGGGGCATCGGGCGCGAACTATTGAAAGCCGCCGAACAGGCCGACGCGACCCGCCGAGCGGCCGGATCCACTGCCGCTCCCCCCGATGGCACCGTGAACGAACTCCAGATGCGCCTGGACGACGCACGCCAAGGTCAGATCAAGGCACAGGCGACGGTGCAGGGTCTCACCCAGCTCATCTATGCCTTCGTGGCTCGACTCCTACGACGCCCACATGGACGCCATTCGCGAGCAGATCGGCATCCCCGCCCCGCCCGCATCCGACGAGCCGCGGACCATCCCTGGCGAGGCTGTCCCCACTCCGTCCACGGACGCCGCGGACAGCACCGGCACCGCGGATACCACCGGCACCGGGGACGTCGCCAATGTTTTCTCCGCTCTGCCGGAGGACAACAGCGCCGCCGGCAGCGGCTGGACCCGTGGAGACGATCCCCCGGCGAGCGGATCCGGATCACCACGCGGCCGAAGAGGCAGAGGATGGCCCGTAGCACTGATCAGCACGACCTGTCTGGCTCTGCTGGCGGGCGGCTGGCTCGCCTGGGACCAGCTGCGGGATGAAGGAGAGAAGGCCCCGCCGGTCGCCCGGGGGCCCCAGCGGGAAACCGACGGCGCATCCCTGCCGGAGTCCGACGTTCTCCGGAAGGCGAAGAATAATGAAAAGATCAGAATCGGGGTGAAAGCCGACCAGCCCGGACTGAGCGAGAATTCCGACAACAAATGGTCCGGATTCGATATCGAGTTCGCCAGGAACATCGCGAAGGCACTGGGATTCGGAGACAGGATCGAATTTATTGCAGCCGGTTCCCGCAACCGAGAGGACATGCTGCAGAATGGGCAGCTCGATATTTTTGCAGGAAGTTACAGCATCACCCCGGACCGTAAGACCAAGGTAGCTTTCGCGGGTCCTTACCTCTCCACCAACCAGGGAGTTCTGGCAGTAAAGGATCCGAGCGACACCGCCAAGAGCCGCATGGTGGAGGGCGGGAAAATACTGACGAAGGAGGTCAACAGTCTCGAAGAGTTCCCCAACGGAACAAAAATCTGTACAGCAAGCGAGTCGATCCCCAAAGAGATCTTGGATAAATTTCCGGAAAAAGACTTCGATGTCGATGACAGCAAAACCGACTACAAGGCTTGCGTAGAAGAGCTCAAAGAATACCGGAACACTACTGCCGCATCCTGGAAAACCCACGCAGTGGTCACGGACAGAATCATCCTGTCCGGCTTCCTGACCCGCAACCCTGACCTAAAAGTGATCCGCGACTACCTGAAAGGAAGTACGACTCACTGGGGTGTGGGAATGGCGCAGAACGACCCCGCCCTGCGCCGCCTGGTATGCAAATCCATCGCGGAACAGATCGAGGACAAGACCTGGGACAAACTACGCGAGAGTCACCTGCAGGAGGGCATCGACAAGGCGATGCCCACAGATATTTACGTCACCGCCCCGCAAAGAAAAGACCGGACCGACTGCCCCGACAAGTAAGATTTTTGGACACGAAACTCTTCAGCGCTCTGCGGGACAGGGGCGTCGCGAGCGGCTTCGCCCACTGACGCGACGGACAACACACCGAGCGGTTCGAGCCGAGTTTCACCCACAACAAGCCAACTCCGCCACACCTCACGTAGGCCCCGTTCAGGAACGGCTCGACGCGATCTCATGGCGCGGAGATATCGTCGGCCGCGCCGGCCCGTCGGGCCAGGATTCCGTCGACCGACCCGCCCGCCTGTCCGACTGCCCGACTGCCTCCACGCAGAGGCAGGCTCGTGAACGCGCCGACGGAGCGATCCCGCCATAGCGAGCGGTGATCAGGCGCCCTCACCGGCCGGGAACCAGTTGATCATCTCGTTGTGCAGGGCCAGGGGCTGATCGTCGGACGAGAGCCAGTCCGTCTCGCCCCGGCGCCACTCGTAGTCCCGATGGCGGGCCGCGATCTCCTCGACGAGTTCGGCGGCCAGCCGGGATGCCTCGTACAGGTCCTGGTCGGTGGTCTGTGAGCTGGCGGCGACGATCAGGCCCCGGACCTCGGCGGAGTGGCCGTAGCGGAAGGCGCCGGTGCCGAGCAGGTGCGGATCGGTGTGGACGGACGTCCCGTTGTTGCGGCCGAGGCGCCGGTGGGCCGCGGCCTTGGCGGCCGCCTTCGGCAGGAACTGACGCGCCTGGTCCCCGACCGTAATGGCGCCCAGGACCGCGTCTGCGTGGCCGGCCTGCGCGTCGGCCGTCGGGTCGAGGATGACGAATCCCATGGCGGGGCGCGGGTAGGGCCCGCGCGGCGCCTGTCCGAGATCGGCGGTGTGGTTCCGAAGGATGCTCTCGGCGCGACGGCGTCCGAGGTCCGACAGCAGCTCGGTGAGTTCGGTGTCGTCCAGCATGTATCGGTAGGGGTTGCGGCGCACGGCCGCCTGTACGCGCTGAGTTTCGGTCATGTCATTCTCCGATGCCGTCGACTTGAGGAACTGGGCGGCGAGTTGGGATGTTCGGAGCGGCCGGATCCGTGCCTTCTGGCGTGTCGGCGAGCGACAGTTTCTGGACACTCAAGGGGGCTAATTCCGGACGTCGCCCGCCGTTCGGCCCCGGGATTCACGAATGTCGTCTCCTGACCGATGATCCCCAACTCGCCCGGTGAGGTCCAGGATTGGCCATACGGGCGTATCGAATCCGCCTCCCCGAGGCAATCCACAATGGCCCACTCGGAGATCAACTTCCGTCCGCTGCCGGAGAGATCATGCACTCCCGACAGCCCCTTGGCAACGCCGTCGTATCGCACGGTGAGCTCGGCGACTGCCGTCATCCGCCCCATGACCAGGGGCGATGACTCAGCGGCGAAACTCCAACTGTCGCTGGACGTACGGACCCTGACGGATCTTGAAGGCCAAACGGCCTTGACCCCCGGGCGAGGCGCCTCGTAGGCTCCAGTTTCGCCTGCAAGGTCTAGACCAGCCATTCACGATTCGATGCTCTTCCGTAGACAGCTTTCTCTCCGTGTTGCGCCGAACGGCCCGGCGAGGTAGCGAAGGAGTTGTTGAGTTTGACCACGCAAGTGTTTTCCAGGACTTTGGAGAAGTTCTCCGATGACGGGTTCACGCCGCTGGGGGAGGTGATCTCTCCCGACGATCTCGCCGTCTACCGGGTCATCTATGACCGCCTCCTGAGCGGTGACATCGAATCCGGCGACAAAAGGTCTGATCTCGGCTCACACGTTCCGCGCAAGGAGGGTGTACGGGAGAACATCACCCAGATAATGTGGCCGTCGGCGCTCCATCCGCCGCTGTGCGATCTCCCGTTGCACCGGCGGGCCCTCACGATGGCCCGTGAACTCATCGGCGCGGACGCGGAACTCGATTTCGACATGATGATTCACAAGGCACCGCACACGGCCGTTGCCACGCCCTGGCACCAGGACGCGGCCTACTGGGTCGACATGCCCGATCGCCGCGCCGTCTCGATCTGGGTGGCGCTGGACGACGCGGATCTCGACAACGGCTGCATGTGGTACGTCCAGGGCTCCCATCAGGAGCCACTGCGGCCGCACCGGCCCACGAGCGACGGCAGGAACATCGAATGCGACTGCTCCGAGGACGAGCCGGGTGCCACGCCCGTACCCGTACGGGCAGGAGAGGCGGTGGCGCACTCCGGGACCACGCTGCACTACTCGCGCGGCAACACCACGGACGGCACGCGACGCGCGTACATCCTCAACTACCGCCCCGCCGCCATGATCCAGCTTGAGCGGGAGCGCGGCGCCGACCACGGCCTCAACGAGAACGTGCGCCAGGTCCGTAACCCGGACGCGGCCGAGGACTGACCGGACCGGCCGCAGCAGCCTGCGCGCCCCGCGCGCGCTGCCCACCGCGCAGACACTTCTCCGCCCAGCCGGGCCGGCCGATGGGCCGGCCCGGCCCTGAACGGCCAGAAAGGCATGCCGTGAACGCTGTCACGCTGACAGGCGCTGTGATGACCCACCCCAGGAGAATTGCCGCAGCCGAGGAAGTCGCGGCGAAAGACTCGCAGGGGCGCATTCGCGTCATCGTGGACCCGGACCCCTCCGGCCCGCCCACCGCGCTGCGTACCGCGAATCCGTCGTGGAACTGCGTCGGGGACGCGGCAACACATCACATCGTCTTCCAGGACGATGTCCTCCTGGCCGACGAATTCTTCGCTTACGTGGAAAAGACCGCCGCCGCCGTTCCGGGAGAGGCAGTCGCCTTTTACGAAGGGTGGGAGGGCAGGAACAGTGGTGTCGTGCGCCTGGGGGCCCTCACCGGAGAGCACTGGGCGTACGCGATCGACGAGCATGTCCCGTCGCTGGCGCTGATGCTTCCGGCCGATGTGGCCCGGGGATATGCCCAGTTCGCCGCGGAGCACGGTGACGGGTGGCCGTACGACGTTGTCATTCAGCGCTACCTCAAGGCGCTGGGCATTCCGGTCAGACTCGCTGTTCCCTGCACGGTCGACCACGACGACGTGCCGAGTCTCGCGGGGAACAGCAAGCACGGGTGGCGGCGGGCGACTCTCTTCTCCAGCAGGACTGTTGATGTCACCACGCACGCGTGTGCGTCGTTCTCCGTCGTGCCGTTCTACCAGTACGGGGAATCCAAGTGCGCGGTGCGCAGCGGCGCGCGCTGGGAGTACCTGGACACCGACCGCTATCTGCGGCGTATCGGCCTGGCCGAGCGCTGCGACGGCTACTTCGCCGAAGCAGGCGAAGCGAGCGAGGTGCGCGAGGCAGGCGCGGCGGGCGGAATGGCCGAGCCCGGACTGCCCGCCGTCGTGCGTCGGCAGGTGTGGCTCACGGCCTTCGCGACGGGCGTCGTCGTCGCCGGTCTGACGGAGCAGGACCCCGACCCCGGGACGGCCGGAGCCGTGATGGACTCCCTCGGCCCCGGTGGGCTGTGCGAGGAGTACACCGGCGCCGAACTCCTTCCCATGATTCCCCTGATCACGGAACTGGCCCTGGCCGCCTTCGAATCCGGCCGGTCGGCCCGCCGGGCCGGAAGTGACACCACTCCCCCTGTCACCGCCGCGGCCGCGGGCGCCGTGGTCACCGGTGGCAGTCCGGCGTTCGGTGAGCAACTGGCCGGGCTGCTCACCGACGCGGGCTGCGGCGCGGCGTATGCCGGGCAGCTCGGCCCGGAGCAGGACAGGGATGTACGCGCCCTGATCCACCTCGGTGATCCGCACGGCGGCCGCTCCGTGTCGGACCTGCTCGCCGACGCCGAGAAGCTCGGGATCGAGCGTCTGGTCCATGTGAGCTCGGCAGCCGTCTACCGCGGCGCGGGCACCGGCGATCGCGCGGAGGACGCCCTCGCCACGCAGCCTCACGACGCGGAGGCCCGCGCCTGGTGGGACCAGGAGCAGGAATGCCTGCGCTGGGGCAGCGAGACAGGCACCCCCGTGCAGATCGTGCGCGTCGCCGAGCAGGTGGGAGCGCACGCGCCGCTGCGCGGCGTGCTGGCCACCTGGATGCTGCGGGCATGGACGCGCCGCCCCATGGTCCTGGTCGAAGGGCGCCACCACCAGGTGGTCGACCACCGTGACCTGGCGGAGGCGCTCGCCGCCGTCCTCGCCGGGCCCGTGCGGTCCCCCGTCTACAACGTGGCCTCGGCGCGTTACGACGAGACCGAGTTCGCCGAGCTCGCCGCGGAGACGGCGCGGCGTACCCCGTGGGAACGGGCTTCCGGCACCGATACGCCGTACACGCCCCCCATGTCCACCGTCCTGATCACGGCCGAGACCGGCTGGCGGCCATCGGCCCCGGTACGGAGCGGGGCGCGGGCACAGGCCCAATGGCTGGCCTGCGACACCCACGACCACATCCCCGGTGTACTGCGGCAGGACACCGATGCCTGAGGAACAGCAGACTCTCCGGCCGGAGAACACCGTACTGCCGGGCCTCTTCTCCCGGCAGTACGCCGCCGCCACCACGACGTTCAGCGTGGTGATGTTCCTGACCGGGTTCGCCGCGCTGGCCGTGGTGCCCACCCTGCCGACCGCCGCCCGGGACCTGGACGGAGTGTCCCTGTTCCCGATGGTGGCGGGCTGCTTCGTGGCCGCCAGCCTGTTGGGCGGGGTGATGGGGGGCCACTGGGCGGACCGGTCCGGAGCTCGCCGCCCGCTGGCGCTCGGCATGGTCCTCTCGGTGGTGACGCTGCTGGTGTCGGCGTCCAGCGTGTCGATCTGGCAGCTGGCGATCGGCCGCTTCGTGGACGGTCTCGCGGCGGGGATGGTCGCGGTGTCGGTGACCACCGCGATCGGCCAGTCGTACCCGGAATACCTGCGGCCCCGGATGCTCGCGATGATGAGCGCGAGCTGGGTCATCCCGTCGCTGGTCGGGCCGCCGCTGGCCGGTGTGGTCGCCGAAGTCTGGTCCTGGCGTGCGGTCTTCTACGGCCTGGCCGTCCTGACCGCGCTGCCCGCCCTGGCCCTGGTGGTCGTACTGCGCGGAGCTCCGGCGGGAGGTCCGGACGCGAAGCCCGCCGATGCTCCGCCCGCGGAGGAACGGGCGGCCCGCCCGCCGCTCATGATCGCGGCGCTGCTCAGTCTGGGCGCGGCGCTCGGTCAGTACGGCGTGTCGGAGTGGGACGTACGCCACCTGGTGTTCGTCGCCGTCGGCGTCGTGCTCCTGGTGACCTTCGCACCGAGACTGCTGCCGAAGGGTACGTGGCGCAGCGCGCGGGGACTGCCGACCGCGGTACTGCTGCGCGGTCTGACCTCCGGCACCTACTTCACCGTCGAGGCGCTGGTGCCGTTGATGCTGATCACCGAGCGGCACGTCGCCGCGGTGGCGGTCGGCGTGGCGTTCACCGCCTCCGCGGTGTTGTGGGCCGGTGCCTCCTGGGTGCAGGGCAAATTGCTCCAGCACGTCGCCCGGCACCGTCTCGTCACGGCCGGCGCCCTGATCATGACGGCCTCCGTCGCCTTCGCGGTGGTGGGAAGCTTCTCGGCCGTGCCGCCGCTCACCGCGGCGGCGGCCATGCCCCTGGCGGCGATCGGGATGGGACTGCTCGACCCCTGTGTCACCGTGCTGTCCCTGTCACACAGTGCCCGGCACCGGCAGGGGCACACCACCAGCGCCATGCAGACCAACATGAACCTCGGCCAGGTCGTCGTCCTGGCGCTCGCCACCGCGGTTCTCAACGCCTGTCTCGCCGTGGGAACTTCGACGCTCAACGGCTACGCGACTGCCTTCGCGCTCCTGCTCGTGCCGACCGTTCTGGTCGCTCTGCTGGCCGTCCGGGCGCGCAGCAACTGAACGCTGCCGCCTCCTCGGACCGGTCCGGACTTCCCACCTCCAGCAGTACTCCACCCTTCCGAAAGGGAACGTTTTGCGAAGTGACCTTGTCGTCATTGGTCTGGGTTACGTAGGTCTTCCTCTCGCGGTGGAAGCCGGCCGCTCCGGTCTGAGCGTCATCGGTCTCGACCGTGACGCGGCGACCGTCGCGCGGCTCAACGACGGTGTCTCGCACGTGGACGACATCGACGACGCCGCCGTGGACGGCCTGCGGGCCCAGGGCTTCACGGCGACCACCGACGAGCGTGTCATCGCCGAGGCGGACACCGTCGTCATCTGCGTGCCAACCCCGCTGTCGACTCACGGCGGGCCGGATCTGGCCATGGTCGAGAGCGCATGCGCCATGATCAGCCGCCAGTTGCGGCCCGGAACCCTGGTCGTGCTCGAATCGACCACCTACCCCGGAACCACCGACGAGGTGGTCCTGCCCATCCTCGAACAGTCGGGCCTCACCGCGGGCACCGACTTCCACCTGGCCTTCTCGCCGGAACGGGTCGACCCCGGCAACAAGGTCTACGGGATCCGCAACACGCCCAAGGTCGTCGGCGGTTACTCATCCGCCTGCGCCACCGTCGCCACGGCCTTCTACGGAAAGATCGTCGACCGGGTCGTCCAGGCCGCCGGTACCCGCGAGGCCGAGATGGCCAAGCTCATCGAGAACACCTACCGGCACGTCAACATCGCGCTGGTCAACGAGATGGCGATCTTCTCCCACGAGCTCGGCATCGACCTGTGGGACGCCATCTCCTGCGCCGCCACCAAGCCCTTCGGCTACCAGGCATTCCGCCCGGGGCCGGGGGTGGGCGGACACTGCATCCCGATCGACCCCAACTACCTGGCCCACAAGGTCCGTACGCTCGGCTACCCCTTCCGGATGGTCGAGCTGGCCCAGGAGATCAACACCCGGATGCCCCGGTACGTCGTCGAGCGGGCGCAGCAGCTCCTGGACAGCAGCGGCACCACCCTCAGCGGGGCACGCGTCCTGCTGCTGGGCGTCACCTACAAGGCGGACATCGCCGACCAGCGGGAGACCTCCGCCCGTGACGTCGCCAGAAGGCTCCGTACCCTCGGCGCGGAGGTCTCCTACCACGACCCCTACGTACGCGACTGGGAGGTGGACGGTACGTCTGTCCCCGAGGCCCCTGACCTGACCGCCGCCCTGGACCGGACGGATCTGGCGATCCTCCTGCAGCAGCACAAGGCGTTCGACATGGCCGAGATCGAGAACCACGCCCCGCTGCTCCTCGACACCCGTGGCTCCGTGCACCCGCAGCCGCACATCACCCGCCTGTAGGACACCCCTGCGGTGCCGGAAATCCCTTCGTAGACCCGGGCACGATGCCCGATCAGCTCTCAGGAGTACTTCTCATGTGCGGTATTGCAGGGTGGGTAGACTTCGCGCGCCCCGTGGACCAGGATCTCGCGCGGACCATGACTGCCACGATGGCCCGCCGCGGACCCGACGCGGAAGGTCTCTGGACCGGGGACCATGTCGCCCTCGGGCACCGGCGCCTCTCCGTCATCGACCTGGAGGGCGGCTGCCAGCCCATGGTGGCCGACGGGGCGCCCGGCGCCCGCGCCGCGCTCACCTACAGCGGCGAGACCTACAACTTCCAGGAACTCCGCTCCCAACTGACGTCACTGGGGCACCACTTCACCAGCCGGAGCGACACCGAGGTCGTTCTCCGCGCCTATCTCCAGTGGGGTGCCGGCCTCGCCACCCGCCTCGAAGGCATCTACGCCTTCGCGGTCTGGGACATGGACCGGGAGGAGCTCGTCCTCGTCCGGGACCGGATGGGCGTAAAGCCGCTGTACTACGCCGAGACCCCGTCCGGGGTGCTCTTCGGGTCCGAGCCCAAGGCGATCCTCGCCCATCCCGAGTTCAAGGCGGTGCTGGACGCCGACGGGCTGCGGGACATCCTGTCGGTGGCCAAGGTGCCCGGACACGCGATCTTCCGTGGCATGCGGGAGGTCCCGGCCGGCTGCACGGTACGAGTGAACCGTGCGGGCCTCACCGAGGACCGCTACTGGCAGCTGGAAGTCGCCGAGCACACCGATTCGCTCGACCGGACCATCCACACGGTGCGCGAACTGCTCGAATCCGTCGTCGAGCAGCAGATGGTGTCCGATGTACCGCTCTGCACGCTCCTGTCCGGCGGCCTCGACTCCAGTTCCCTGACCGCGCTCGCCGCCCAGGTCACCCGCCGGAAGGGCCTGGGAGAGATCCGCTCCTGCTCGGTCACCGACCCGGACCTCGACGGCACGGCGGGAGCGGGGGCGAACGAGGATCACATCTACGCCCGTCTGCTCGCCGAGCATGTCGGCTCCCTGCACAGCGAGCTGCCCCTGCACGCCCCCGACCTGCTCGCCCCGGACCTGCGGGCATCCGTCCTCAATGCCTACGACCTGCCGATCGCCAAGGGTGACGAACACGCTTCCCTGCACATGCTGTTCGGTATCGTCCGCGGGCATTCCACCGTCGCCCTCTCCGGGGAGTGCGGCGACGAGGTGTTCGGCGGGTACCGCTGGCAGCGCGACCCCGACGCGGTGTTCTCCACCACGTTCCCCTGGGTGCACGAAGGCCGCCACAACTACCAGGGCAACGACGTCGTCTTCGCTCCGGGCCTGCTCGCCAAGCTCGACCTCGACGCCTACGAGCGCGACTGCCACAGCAAGGCGGTCGCCGAGATCTCCGCAGGCCACCACCTCGACGACCCCGCCGAGGCCCGCTACCGCGAGGTCACCTACCTCGCCCTCACCCGCCACGCCCAGGTCCTCTTCGACCGCAAGGACCGCATGAGCATGGCCTGTGGCCTGGAGGTCCGGGTGCCCTTCGCGGACCACCGTCTGGTCGAGTACACCTTCAACGTCCCGTGGGCCATGAAGAGCTTCGACGGACGCGAGAAGAGCCTGCTCCGCGCGGCCATGAAGGATCTGCTGCCGGAGGCGGTCGCCCAGCGCGTCAAGACCCCCTACCCGTCCATCCGGGCCGACGCCTACAACCGGACGCTCCGCGAGCGCCTGGCCGACGTCGTCCTCACCGGGTCGAGCCCCCTCGCCCCCCTCCTCTCCCCCCGTCTCGGAACGCGGATCCGCCACCATGGTCCCGCCGCACTGGAGGAGGGGATGAGCAGGGCGGCCCTGGAGACCACGCTGCAGCTCGACGGCTGGCTGCGTACGTACGACGTGGACATCGCCCTCTGACACGACACCCGAACGGACCCGGACCCCATATTCGTACGGGAACAGCCGCTGCCCGGAAGAGCGTTGCACCGCGCTCTCCGGGCGGACCCACCGGCATCCCGATGCCTGCCGTTCGCGCCGCGCGCAATTCGCCCGCAGCAGAAAGCGGCGGCCGTCTCTGGACCGCCGTCTAGCTTCGCACCATGAAGCCCCTCCGGATCACCCCTGTCATCTGGCAGTTGCCCTTCCCCGTCGGGCACGTCCACCTCGTGCGCCTGCCGGACGGATACGCCTTGATCGACACCGGAATGCCGGGGTCCGCCCCGGCGATCCTGGACGCCCTGGAGCGGCTCGGCGGCCGTCCTCAAGACGTGCGACAGATCGTCGTGACCCACTCGCACGTGGACCACATGGGCTCCGCCGCGGATCTAGCCGCGGCCACGGGCGCCCGTGTGCTGGCCGGTGCGCTGGACGCCCCGGTCATCCGAGGTACCGCCGCCGAACCCGAGCCGGTGCACACCGCCTCGGAACGTACCCTCCATGAGCAGATCTCGGCCGGCTTCGCGGACGGGGACATGCCACCTGTGCGACATGTGCCCGTGGACACCGAGCTGCATGACGGCGACACCCTCGCCGGCTGGTCGGAGCCCGTCCGCGTCCTGCACGCGCCGGGCCACACCCCGGGAAGCATCGCGCTCCACCTCACCTCCAGCAACGTGCTGTTCCCGGGCGACACCATCGCCACCGCGGAGGGGCGGGCCATCCTCGGTCCGTTCAACGTGGCCAGGGAGCAGGCCATCGCCTCCTTCCGGAGGCTGGCCGCGCTGGAGGTCGAAACGGTGTGCGTACCCCACGGCGAACCGTTGCTGGACAACGCGAGCGCGGTGCTCCGGGCGGCGACTCCGGAGAACGACTGGGCGTGAGCGTCGGGAGACCGAGAAGCCTCCGCTCCACCACGGCATGCCGTTCCCACCCCGGATACGCCGCCGGTCCGGGAAGCCCCGGAAGCAACGCCGATGACGCCCGCACGGCCGTCGAGCCACACACGGGAACCCACCGGATCCGCTCGCAGGCGGAGAGCCTACTCACGAGAGGCGGCGGTTGTGGGGGCGTCGGCTGCGGCGTCGGCGTAGCGGCGGGCCAGGTGGGCGAAGGCGTCCTTGAGCTCGGGCGGCCCGACGACCTCGATGCCGGCGTCGAACCTGCCGAGGGAAGCGGCCAGGCCGGGCCATGACCACGAGCCCATGACGAGCCGACAGCGCTTCGGGCCGAGTTCCTCGACGACCGCGTCGCGGGTGTAGCCGGACACTACGGCGGCGGGCAGGTCGAGGATCACCTCGCCGCGGCAGGGCCAGTCGCCCGAGCCGTCGGAGCCCCGGAACCTGCCCGCGACAAAGGCGGCCACATCGCCTCCGGGCAGCTCGCGCGAGGTGAAGCGGGGCCCGGCAGGGGTACGCGGGTTGATGCGATCGGCACGGAAGGTGCGCCAGTCCTCTCGGTCGAGGTCCCAGGCGACGAGGTACCAGCGCCCGCCCCAGGTGACGAGGTGATGGGGCTGCACCCGGCGCGGCGGCGTGTGTCCGCCCTTGCCGTCCTCTCCCGGTGGTGACGCGGGGGTGTAGTCGAAACGCAGCACTTCGCGGGCGTGGACGGCGGCGCCGATCGCCATGAGCACGCTGCTGTCGACCTGTGGGTCCGGTCGGGGCGTGGGCCGTTCGACGGCAGTGACCTGGAGGGTGTCGATCCGGTGGCGCAGCCGTGCGGGCATGACCTGGCGGACGGTGATCAACGCGCGTGCCGCGGCTTCCTCGATGCCCGCGATGGTGGTGGTGGCGACCTGGAGTGCGACGGCGAGGGCGACGGCCTGCTCGTCGTCGAAGAGCAACGGGGGCAGTTCCGTGCCCGCGTCGAGCCGGTACCCGCCGTCGGGGCCCTTGACCGCCAGAATCGGGTAGCCGAGTTCGCGCAGGCGGTCCACATCGCGGCGCACGGTACGCGGGCTGATCTCCAGCCGCTCTGCCAGTAGTGCCCCTGGCCAGTCCCGGCGCGCCTGGAGCAGCGAGAGCAGTGAGAGCAGTCGCGCTGAGGTCTTCGGCATGGCTCCATATTGCCTCAGGAAGCGGCCACACCCTGTCCTCTTCTCTTGCGAGTGTTGTCTCTGTCAGACAACGAGAACGACCGGAAGGGCCCGACCACCGTGACCACCACGACCGAGCAACCCTCAGCTCTCGACGCCGAGCGGGCCGACCTGCTCGCCGCGCTCGCGACGGCGCGATCCGCGCTGACCAACACGACGCGTGGGCTCAGTGACGAGCAGGCCGACGAGCATCCGACGGTCAGCGCGCTGTCCCTGGGCGGGCTGATCAAGCACGTCGCGTCCATCGAAGAGGGGTGGATGCGTTTCGTGGCCGAGGGCCCGTCGGCGATGCGCTACGACCTGCCCGACGGTGTCACGTGGGACGACCTCGCGGCCGGTACCGCACGCGAGTTCCCGCAGTGGGCGATCGATCACCAGGACGACCTGCGGATGCTGCCCGGCGAGACGCTGGCCGGAATCGTCGCGCGGTACGAGCAGGTCGCCGTCCGGAGCGAGGCGGTCATCGCCGCCGTGCCCGACCTGTCGGCGACGCACCCGCTGCCGGATGCGCCCTGGAACGAGCCGGGGACGGTGCGCAGCGTACGCCGGGTGCTGACGCACGTCATCGCCGAGACCGCCCAGCACGCCGGGCACGCGGACATCCTGCGCGAGACACTCGACGGCCGGACGTCGACCTGAGCGATGGCGAGTTCCTGCCGGATCGGGCCATCGGCCCGACCGGTGACGTCCGGTGGAATCCGGGCCCGGGGCCGGGTGGCCAGTAGCCGCCCGGCCCCGGGCCCACGGTCTCGCTGGGCCGGACCCTCGACTACCGCCCCCGCACAGTACGGAGACGAACATGTTCAACGCCGCCGACACCACACACGCGTCGCTACGCCGACGATCGGCCGACGGGCGTGCTGCGGCATGACCCCGATGGCCGTTCTCGACACCCGGGCGCTCAACCGCGCCACGCTTTCCCGGCAGTTGCTGCTCGATCACGCCGACGTACCGGTCCTCGACGCGGTCGCGCACCTCGGAGGTCTGCAGGCGCAGGAACCGCAGGAACCGTTCGTCGGCCTCTGGTCGCGGCTGCGCGCGTTCGACCCGGCGGAGCTCTCGGACCAGTTGGTCCGACGGAGCGTGGTGCGGACCCATCTCATGCGCCGCACCGTCCACCTCGTGACCGCCGACGACGCTCTGGCCTGGCGGGCCCGCCACGGCACCATGCTGCGTCAACGGGTGCTGGGAACCTACCGCCGGGAGCTCGACGGGATCGACCTCGACGAACTCGCCGCGGCAGGCCGGGCGGTCATGGCCGACGGCGAGCCGCGCTCGATGACCGAACTCGCGCGGGCGCTCGCCGGGCGATGGCCGGCGCCGGGGCCGCGTGCACTGGGCGAGATGCTGATCGCCGCCCTCCTCCCGGTGGCGCAGCTGCCGCCGCGCGGGCTCTGGCGGCAGAAGGCGGGTGTGCGCAACGTCCTGCTCTCGTCGTGGCTGGGCCGCGAGATCGACGCTCCCTCCCCCGACGGCTCCGATCCTGTGGGCCAGGCGCTGGTACGACGCTATCTGGCCGCGTACGGCCCCGCGGCCTCCGCCGACCTGCGCGCCTGGTGCGGTCTCGCCGGACTGCCCGCGGCGATCGCCGCGATGCGCGAGGAGCTGGTCACCTTCCGCGACGAGAACGGCCGCGAGCTGCTCGACCTCCCCGACGCACCGCGCCCCGACCCCGGCACACCTGCCCCGGTACGGTTCCTGCCTGCGTTCGACAACGCGATCCTCGGCTACCACGACCGCAGCCGCATCATCGATGACGCCGACCGCGGCCTGTCGGTCACCGGCGCTCGTGTCGTCCTGGTCGACGGCCGGGTCGCCGCGACCTGGAACGTGGAGGCCGGCACCGTGATCGTCACGCCGCTGCACCGTCTCTCGCGAGCCGACCGCGCCACCGTCGCCGAGCAGGGCCGGTCGCTGGCGTCGTTCCTCTCCGACAACGACAGCGACCGTGTACGGATCGCCGCTTCTGCCCGATGAGCCGCACCCACGGGCCGCTTCCGGGGCCGGGCGGTGAAGGCTGATCGCGGTGCGCGAGCGGCCCGCACCGCCCTGCTCCGCCGGGCGGTCAGGTGAGGTTCTCCTCCAGGCGGGTCAGGTAGGAGTCGATGAGGTGGTCCCGGATGCCGTCCGTGGTGGGGGCGAACAGGTCGGCGGTCAGTCCCCTGATCCTGTCCTGGATGCCGGGGACGAGGGGCATCCGGTCACGCAGGGCGCCCAGGGCGTCGAAGTAGCGCAGTTGATCGACATGGCTGAACAGGGGTGCCGGAGGGACCTGAGGGACGATGTCGTTGTTGTTGACGAACCGGTGGGTGCGGTTCTTGAGAGCGGTGTTGTAGGCGCCGGCCAGCGTACGGTCGCAGGTCCGTGGCTGCCCGTAGGTGTAGATCCCTGCGGGGAGGATGTCCGCCTCGAAGTGGAGCCGGGAACCTGCCAGCATCGCCAGCGCACCACCGAGGCTGTGCCCGGCCAGCCACACGCTCTGGCCCCGGTCGGTGAACTCGGTGACGGTGTCGCGGACACGCGGGTACACCGCTGCGAGGGCCTGATGGAATCCGTAGTGCACGAATCCCTTCCCGCCGGGGCCGGGAACGGGCGGAGTATTGACGTCGGAGAGCCAGTCCTGGATGTTCAGCGGTTCAGTCCCGCGGAAGGCGACGAGCACCATGTGCTCGCTTCCCGCGACGTACGCCTGAGTGTCCTCCAGGGGGAAGGGCATCGCGTGCGGCGAGACGAAATGACGGAACCGGTCGAAGCCCCAGCCCGAGAGTTCCTCACGGGCCGCGTCAGCGTCCAGATAGGCGGCACGGGCAGCCCTGGCCAGCCAGTAGGCGTGTGCGAGGTCGTACCCGCTCTGGCGGTGATCGAGGGCGGGAATGGGCACGGAAGCCTCCAGATACGACGGATGGATCGGGCTGCTCCGCATCCTTGGGCATCAGGCCCCGCCGACGCCCGCTCCCGCTCACCCATTCGGACGGCGCGCGGAAGCAACACCCCGTCCGCCTCCTCCCTCACCGTCGGCCCCGGCGGTGTCCGGCTCCCGCTTCCCCACTACCGCCGACCGGACTCTGAACGCGGAACCGCCCCTGGTGTGTCAGAGGCCGCCTGTGTACAGGAGGCGGTCGGGTGAACCCGCGCCCGGCGAGATCACGGCCCCTGTGGTCGCGGTGTCGATGAGGCGGCGGGTGACCTCCTGGGGAGTGGCCTGGGGGTCTCGCTCCTCAAGAAGTGCGGCTGCCCCGGCGACGTGCGGGCCGGCCATGGACGTACCGCTGAGCGTGCTGGAGCCGCCGCCGAGCTGCGCGGAGACGATTCCGACGCCGGGCGCGTACAGCGAAAGGCACGGGCCGAAGTTACTGAACCCGGCCTGGTGGTCCTGCCGGTCGACAGCGCCGACGGCGAGGGCCTTCTCGGCTCGGGCCGGGGAGGCGTCGCAGGCGTCCTGCGCGTCGTTGCCGGCGGAGACGACGGGCAGGACGCCGCGATCGGCCACCGCGTCGGTCGCGGTGTCGATCGCACGGGACGCCGGATCGCCGATGGACGCGTTCAGGACCGCCGGGGTCCGCGCGTGGGCGGCGATCCAGTCGAGTCCGGCGATGGTCTGCGCCGCGGTGCCGTCACCGGTGCAGTCCAGTACGCGGACGGCGACAAGGGAGACCTCACGCGCGACACCGTAGGTTCTGCCGCCGACCGTTCCGGCCACGTGGGTGCCGTGGCGGTGGCAGTCCTGGCCGTTGCGCCCGTCCTGGACGGCGTCGAATCCCACGGTGGCACGCCCTTCGAATTCGGCGTGCGCGGTCTCGATCCCGGTGTCGATGATGTACGCGGTGACGCCACGGCCCGTTCCGGTGACGGTGAATTGGCCGTCGAGGGGAAGGCCGCGCTGATCGATCCGGTCCAGACCCCAGCTCCCGGCCTCTGCCGCGGCTCCGCTCCCCGCAGCCCCCGCACCTCCGGTCGTCCTGTTCACAGCTCCCGGCGACGACATCGCGTCGAGGGTGATCTCACTGTTCTCCTCGATGGCCTCGACGGCGGGAAGAGTACGCGCGAGCCGCAGTTGGAGCGGCGTGAGGGCGGCGGCGAAGCCACGCAGCGCTGCGCCGTACGTGAACAGGGGTCTGACACCCAGTTTCCCGAGCACGTCGTCGGGCGAGAACGCGGGCTTGACCGTGACGATGTACTCGCCCGGCACCGCCCGGACGGAACGCTCCACCCCGAGCGGGCTCCCGCCGGGCGCGTCCACCGCGCCCGCCGTGCCGGTCACCGGAAGCAGCACGAGAACAAGAGCCGCCACCCAACGCATACGCACGCGCATACACACTCCGTAGAAAATTCCGCAGAAGAATGAGAACAAGCACCGTCGGGCCCCGCCATGATCCGTCGGCGCCCTCTGTCCGTTTCGGCCGAACGCGCCCTCGACTTGAGCGTTGCCGAACGACGCTGTTCCGGTGGGGCGTTGCCGATCCAGGGGCCGGGGACCGGCGGCGGCCGCGCCCGTCACACGTGGCGAGTGGTCAGGGGTGCTGTGCCAGTGCGGTGAGCAGTTCGGGCAGGGTGGTGCACGGGTCGGTGTCGTCGTCGCGGGTGAGCACGACGATGCCGGTGTCCTGTTCGGGGAGTCGGACCAGGAGCGAGCGGTGGCCGGGATTGTCGCCGTGGTGGAAGTGTGCCGGGTGTCCGGCCAGGGTTCCCAGGAACACTCCGTAGCCGTAACCGGTGGCGATGAGAGGGGTCGGGTACTGGGTGCGGGGGATGGCGTGTGGGGTGTACATGCTGCGGAGGGAGCCGGGGTTGAGGAGTTCGCTCTGTTCCAGTACGCGGGCCCAGCGGGCGAGGTCGTGGGCGGTGGACCAGAGGTCGCCGGTGCCGGGCAGACAGGAAAGGTCCGTCGTGCCGCTCTGCGCGCCGGCCCGGTGACTTGAGGTGCCGGTGTGGTTCAGGCGCAGCGGGAGGAGGATCCGCTCGCGGAGGATGTCGGTGTACGCACGTGCGCCGGCGTGCTCGATCATGAGGGCGGCCAGGACGTATCCGGGGCTGCTGTAGTGCCACCGGTCCCCCGGGGCGCTCAGCAAGGTCAGGCGCATGATCCGGGCAAGGGTGTCCCCGCGGGAGGGGGACGTGTGCGGACCGGGTTCGGGAACCGCGTCCCAGTGGGGCAGGCCGGACGTATGCGTCAACAGGTGGTGAAGGGTGAGGGCGGCCCACGCGGGCGGGCAGCCCGGGAGCCCGTCGGCCAGGCGGTCCGTCAGGGACAGGACGCCGTCCTCGGCGAGGAGCAGGGCGGTGGCGGCCACGAACTGCTTGCTGAGGGAGGCGATCTGGAACCGTGTCCCCGGGTGGCGGCGAGCCCCCGTCGCGGGATCCGTGCCGGTGTACACCTCGTGAACCACGACGCCGTCACGGGTCATCAGCACGGCTCCGGTCGGTCTCATGAGGAACAGCCAATCATGCGCGGGCGGTGCCGTCCGGCGGCCCGCGCACCGATCACCGGTCGCCGCGGGTACGACCTCACCCGCCTGCCCCCACGACGTGGGTGGATAGCGAAGGGCGGTCTTGTCTGAGTCGGGCGACTCCGTCAAAGTTGGGGCTTGTTTGTTCCGAGGAACGGGGGCGGTACGAAATCGTCGTCACGCCCCCGTCGTCGCGATGCTGTTGGCACGATCCGCTCCGGCCACGGGCCGGACTGCTCTTCCCGGAAGGACAACTGTGGAACTGCCGCGTCCCGAGTTGATGATCAATTCTTCTGAGCGTCTTGAATCCGTGGTGGCCAAAGTAGTGCAGGAGTGCCAGAACGGGCTGCCGGAACGAATAATCCATCTGTCGAGCGACGTAGGTTGGCCCGCCCTGCGGAAGCGTCTGGGCACGTATGCGCGCCGGATCGAGGCGTCCGTCGAGGAATGGGAGAACGGTCTGCGGCTGCGGCTTCCGCGAGCGGCGGTGACGATCGAGGAGCGGGCATCGTCCCTCGTGGTCCATGGCCATCGCGCCGGACCGGGCGTTGCTCGCGGTGGCCCGTTGTTACCGGCGCCGGAGCAGGCCGCGGAAGTCTGGCAGCTCGCCGAGTACCTCACTGGCCTGCCGGGCGACGCCGGCTCCGTACTCACCGGTGACGAGGAACGGCTCAGGGCCGCGCTGAAGCACGAGAGCTGGCTGGTGGCCACGCTCGCGTGTGACGTGCTGAACCGGTCCGGGGTCCCGGCCGTACCGCGATTCGTGCGTGACCACGATCCCCACCAAAACGTCGGAACGGGGGACGCCGCCCACGGTGACGGCACGTTCACCGAGGTGTGGGAGGCCCGCATCAGCGTGGACGAGTACGCGCTCTTCGAAGCGGTACACCCGGGCTATGCCGTGCAGATGGTGGAGTTGGGCCGCATGGTGCGGTCCCATTGCCGTTCTCTGCCGGATGTGGTGCTCGATGTGGGAAGCGGGCCCGGCCTGCCGACGGTGATGCTGGCCGAGATGTTCCCGGGCGCGCGGATCGACGCGGTGGAGCCCAGTCCGGCGGCCATCCCTCATCTGGTGAAGAACACGTCGGGTCATGCGGTGTCCGTGCACAGGACGGGGATCACCGACTTCGCCGGGCCCCACGACTACCCCGTGACGGTTTCGGTCGGCGCCTCCCACCACATGGACACACGTATGTTCCTGCGGGGTCTGAAGCGGCACACGGCGCCCGGTGGGCTGATTGTTGTCGCGGACGAGATGGTCACGCCGTACGCGTCGGAATCCGAGCGGTCGCGGGCCGTCACCGACCACCATTTCGTCTATATGGACCAGGCGCTCGCACATGTTCCGGACGCCCGTCTCCCGCCTGTCGAGCAGCGCCGTATCCGGGCCCTGCGTGATACGGACCGGCGGGTGCCGGGTCGTTTGGCGGACCTCCTTGAGGAAGTGCGCCAGGACCGGTGGTTCCACATCGGGGATGACAGCCCGTGGCAGCGCGTGCGTTTCTGCGTTCTGGAACTCGAAGCCCTGGTGGCTGGAGTCGACTACGACGTGGAGCGCAAAACCTGGGTGGAGAACTTTCTGACCCTGGCTCGGGACGAGGGGCTGGAGCCCGTCGAACACCGCCGTGTCCACGCCACGGTGGGAGGCCGTGACCTCGATGCGGGTACCCATGTTGTTGCTTTGCGCAACCCCCACCTGTCGCCCGTAGCTTCGAGGACGTTGTGACTGAACCGCATCGACGCCCCACGGCCCGTATCCACATCGAGAGCCGTGAGTGCAGCCCGCAACTGCTGGAGCGGCTGACCGGCGCGACGTACTTTCCCGAACGGCTGCTGGGACCCGCGATCGTCAACACGGTGCTCCGTCGTGACGGTCACCTGCTGTACGTGACAGCCCCGGGCCTGATCGACGCCGACCAACAGGTGGACTACTACCTGGGCCTCCTGTCGGGAGACGCTCAGGAGGCCGGTATCGGCGAACGGCGCCGGAAGCGCGACCTGGTCCGCATCGTGCCCCTTGACGATGCCTCCACCCGCTGGCTGAGCGTCAAGGTTCTCGATCCCGTCAGCACGCGTGCAGCCTCTGTGCGGGAGGTGCTGCGGGAGTTCGCGGACGCGCACCGGAGCACCGGAGCAGATGTGCGGCTGAGCTATTTCGAGCCATCCCAGCCGCTGGAGCAACTGGCCCGCGACCTGGAAGTGCCTGGCACTCAGCCTTCCGCTTCCCACATCCCGCTGGGAACCAAGCACGCCGGCCGTCAGATCTTTACCGCCGCCGCCATTCCGGTACCCGCGGGCAGCAGCGTGTGCCGTGACACCGCGGCACTCGCCACCGAGGTGGCCAAACTGGTCAGGGCCGGGAAACGCACACTGGTGTTGAAGCTCAACAGCACCGCGTACGGCGGGGGTCTGGGCAATGCTCTGCTCGAACTGGAGGACGGGATCGCCTCGGCACCCGATGACAGCGTCGAGGAACAGATCTCCCGGGCGCTGCCTCATTCGTCCCTGATGGACCCCAAGATCACCTGGGACGACTACGTCACCCTGATGAAGGAATCCGGGGTGATCGCCGAAGAGATGATCACGGATGTCCCGCTGCCCAGCCCGAGCTTCCAGGGCCGCCTGACCGACAGTGGCACCGTGGAAGCCGTGTCCACTCACGACCAGGTTCTCGGTGCCAACGGCCAGAGCTACCACGGCTGCACCTTCCCGGCCCATGCCGACTACCGGCAGTTGATCATCGAGTACGGGCTGCGGGTGGGTGAGGTACTGGTGGAGCGCGGCGTCAACGGCGGGGACTACGGAGTGGACTTCCTCGCCGTGCGGTCAGGGTCCGGGTGGCGCCTGCTGGGCTGCGAGATCAATCTCCGTGCCACAGCGACCAAACACCCCTTCACCATGGCCGTCGGCCTTCTCGGCGCGGAGCCGACAGCGGACGGTCGCCTCTTCGTGGACAACACCGAGTACAGCTATGAGGCATCGGACGCCATCATGGACCAACGCTACAAGGGGCTGCGCCCGGCCCAGCTCATCGAGGCCGTCACCGGTTCGCCGATCGGCTTCGACCCGGCGCGGAAGACCGGCGTGGTACTGCACATGATGAGCCCCGTCACGGAGTACGGAAAGTTCGGCGCCCTCTGTATCGGCCGAAGCCGTGCTCAAGCGGCCGCACTCATGCGAGAACTGCACGACCTCGCACAGCAGTTGACCCCGTCGCAGTAGCCACCGGGGGACTCGTCGCGTGTCCACACCGTTGGGTGCGGTTCGGTTCGGTTCGGTTCGGTTCGGTTCGGCCACGGTGCGGACCCGTCCTATCCGCGTTCGCGGAGGTAGACCTCCAGTGCGGCGCCCCCGGTCAGCATCGCGCGCCCGCGGGCGGACAGCCGGCCGCGCCAGTCACGCAGGGCGGCCTCCAGCGGCTCCAGCCCGCCCGCCGCCCGCACCTGGGCGAGCAGCGGAGCGATCTGCTCCAGCAGGTGGCCGCCCCGCCTGAGCTGATGGGCCAGCCGGGCGTCCCGCACGTCGGCCTCGTCGTAGACGCGGTATCCGGTGCGTGGGTCGCGGTGCGGGAGCACCAGTCCTGCGCGCTCCCATGTGCGCAGGGTCGCGGGCCGGATTCCGAGCTTCGCTGCCAGTGGCCCGATGAACGTGCCGCCGGGTCCGGACACCACGTCGGGCCCCGCGTCGGGCCCCGAGGCGTCGATGGGCCCCAGGTCGCGGAGGGCGCTCTCCACAGCCTGGAGCGTGCGCCGGTCCTCAAGGAGTTGGGCGTGACTCTCGTCGATGAGCCGGAATGCCTCATCGGGCACTGCCTCGTTCACCGCCCGCATGATCGACGTCGACCGCTGGTGGCCGTGGCCGGGCACCAGGGCGAGGAACGCGTCCAAGGCCCGCGCGTGCAGCGGGGTATAGGTGCGGTAGCCGTGGGGTGTGCGCCCGGCGGCCGGAAGGATGCCGGCCTCCTCGTAGTTCCTGACGGCCTGCGTGGACAGACCGTGTCCGCGCGCCAGGTCGATCGGCCGGAGCCGCTCACCGCTTTGAAGGTTTCGCCCCATGATCCTGCCGATATCGCGAGAAAGTCTCCACCGAAGGTTCAACGATACCGTTGAAGGCATGGCTACTGACATCAAGGACACCGTCCATGCCGTCGAGGCTGCCGCCGTCATGAGGCTGCTCCCGGCCCGGCCCCGGCTGCTCGCCCTGGGCGAGCCCACCCACGGCGAGGACACTCTGCTCGACCTGCGCAACGAGCTTTTCCGGCAGCTTGTCGAACAGGAGGGCTACGGGACGATCGCGATCGAGAGCGACTGCATGATGGGCCTGGTCGTGGACGACTACGTCACCTCGGGCACGGGCACCCTGGACGAGGTCATGGCGCACGGCTTCAGCCACGGCTGGGGCGCCTCCGCGGCCAACCGCGAGCTCGTGCGCTGGATGCGCGCCCACAACGACGGCCGGCCCGTGTCCGAGCGGCTCCGCTTCGCCGGTTTCGACGGCCCGCTGGAGATTGCGGGCGCCGCCAGCCCCCGGCAGGCCCTCACCGCGCTCCACGGCTACCTCGCGGCCCACGTGGACGAGGGTCTGCTCCCCTCCACCGCGCAAACGCTCGACCGGCTGCTCGGCACCGACGACCGGTGGACCGATCCCGCCGCGATGACGGACCCGTCCCAGTCCGTGGGGCAATCGGCCGAGGCGAGTCGACTGCGGCTGCTCGCCGACGATCTGGTGGCGCTGCTCGACACGCAGACGCCGCACCTGATCACGGCGACGCCGCGGGACCACTGGGACCGGGCACGCCTGTTCGGGCGCACCGCCACCGGACTGCTGCGCTACCACTACTGGATGGCCGACACCTCACCGGCCCGCATGACCCGGCTGGTGGGCCTGCGGGACCGGATGATGGCCCACAACATCCTCGCCATCGCCGAACGGAGCCCGGCACTCATCCACGCCCACAACGGCCATCTCCAGCGGGAGAAGAGCTCGATGACGATGGGCGGGATACCGCTGGAGTGGTGGAGTGCCGGTGCGCTGGTGAGCGCCCGGCTCGGCAAGGAGTACGCCTTCGTGGCCACGGCCCTCGGCACGATCCGGCATCAGGGAGTGGACACGCCGCCACCGGGCACCGTCGAAGGACTCCTGTACGCGCTCCCGGAGGACCGCTACCTCGTCGACGCCCCCCGGCTGGCCGCCGCCCTCGGCGACACACTGCCCGCGCCGCGCGTATCCCCCTGGTTCGGCTACGCCCCGCTTGACCCGGCCCAGTTGGCGGACAGCGACGGGGTCGTGTTCGTCAAGGACGTCCCCCAGAGCTGAGGCCTGTACCGGCACACGGGCGGCACTGGGACAGGGCCGCGGCACAGCACGCTGACCAGCATGGACACTAAGCACGAGGTCCGGGACGTCTGTAGGGCGTCCCGGACGGACGTTCCCCGTTCCGCACCGCCTCCTCCTGTCCCGGCATCGATGGGGCCGAGAGCGGACTTGCCGTTTCCGGCCGCGAGGCAGCGGAAGCGCTCAGCCCGGCGGGCCCGCTCACTCTCGACTCACCGTCAACGGTCCACTCCCCCGGGCAGCACGGTCGGGGCGGCGCATGTCAGCATGATCCGCCTGGTCCGGTGCACCGGACCAGCCCCGACCGAGGAGAAAAATGAACCGAAGACCGCTCTGGGCGACGGCTGCCGCCGCTGTTGTCCTGACGATGCTGGGAGCACCATCGGCTCAGGCGGAGGGCCGCGGAGACATCCGGATCACCAAGACTGTCGTCGACAACGGAACGAACGTCATCGTGGGCGTCTCGAAGCCTGTGACATTTCCGATCAAGATGACGGTCAAGGACAACTCCGGCGTCAAGCGCGTCGACTACGTGAGCACGTTCAGCACGCACAACCGCAGTGGCCCCGTGGAGTGGGTCGGCACGACCTGCGTGAAGAAGTCGAAGACCACGTCCGACTGCACGGCGACGATGCGCGTCAACCCGCTGGAGATGCCGTACATCAGCGATGAGGATCCGAACAGGATCGCAGGCGAGTGGCAGGTCAACGCGACTGTCGAGGCCAATGACAAGGATTACTGGATCTCCGACCGCATCGCGCTGTACCACTTCAAGCGTGCGGCGACCCTGACGACGAACGCGGCCCCGGAGCCCGTCACGAAGGGGAAGAAGCTCACGGTCAAGGGGAAGCTCTCCCGGGCCAGTTGGAAAGACCTCAAGTACCACGGCTACAGCGGGCAGAACGTCACGTTGCAGTTCCGCAAGGCGGGCTCGGCCTCGTACAAGAGCGTGAAAACGGTGAAGACCAGCGGTTCCGGCAACCTCAGCACCACCGTGACGGCGTCCGCGGCGGGCACGTGGCGCTGGCATTTCGCCGGCACCGGCACCACCATGAAGGTCACTTCGGCCGGCGACAGCGTCAAGATCAGCTGATCGCGTCCCGGTCCGAGGACCCCTGATGGACATGTGCGCCGCACCAGTGGCAGGGCACCTCCCACCGGTGCGGCGCACGGGTGTCCCGAGGGCATCGCGGCAGGCCCGGCGTGGAGCACCAGCGGGTGCGGGGCCGGCAGGTCGACAACGGCCAGACCTCCAGGGCCTCCGTACGTCTGGATCGCGACTGCCTTCACTTCCGTCTCCCGTGGTCCCGGCCGCTCAAGCGCGGTCCTGCTCCATCGCAGTGGGGCGGCCCGCAATGCCCACCACCGATCGCCGCTGACGACGGGGTCGCGGACCGCCGGGCACGGGACCGTCGGGGCAGGCCATCACCGGGTCTGGGTGCCGAGCGGGATCATGGGGAGCTGATGGTGGGGGCGGGCGGGGTCCAGCGCCGGGTACGTGGAACGGTTCCGGAGACGCCGTACTCCTTCTTGAGCTGCTCGGGGATGGTGTAGCGCATGACCCGGCCGCGGGTGAGCGAGGACAGTTCGAGGACCGTGGTGAGGTGGCCGAGGCGGTCCAGGGCCCAGGCACCGAGGGGTGAGCTGTCCTCGATGGTCTCCAGGACGCCGAGCAGGGGCGGCACGGCCTTGACGGCGGTGTCCCAGGCGGTGCGCGGCACGTCCAGCCAGTCGGCGCACGTGTCACCGATCAGGTAGCGGATCAGGGCGGCGACGATCGGGTCGAAGAGGGTGCCCGGGGCCACCTCCTCGTACAGCTCGATGAGGCGTCGGGTGAGGTGGGCGCCTTCCTCCGACGGGCCCATATAGCGGGTCATGTACAGGTCGAAGAACTGACGGGCGGACTCCAGGTCCGTGGGCGCATGGGCCTGGTCGACACCGAGCATCGCGCCGACGACACGCCACGCGTAGAAGTACGCCTCGGCTCCCTCGACGCTCATGTGGATGTTGAGGCGGTGCAGGGAGTCCAGGACGAGCAGGGAGAACATCATCTGCCCGCCGATCATGTCCTCCTGGCAGATCGGCCTGCCGAGGCTCTCCGCGTTCCAGTCGCCTTCTCTCGTGAGGTGGTGGCGGATGGAAGCGTGCAGCAGACGGACCTTCTGGACGGCGGGGATGAAGCGGCTGCCGGCGGACGTGTGCGGGGGAGATCAGTGCCGACGGTCGGTCGCGGTGCGGGACAGGTCGACCAGCGCCCGCACGACGTGCGTGGGAAGGCCGATGCCGTTCAGAGCACGGATGGCTTGCTCGACTCGGGCGCTGATCAGGTTCTCGATACGGGCAGGCGCTCCCAGGCGGCTCATCACGTCGCGTACCTCGTCCAGTTCTTTCGCTCCCAGGGCGCGCCGTCCCAGCACGCTGCGCAGTTGCTCGCGCTCGGCCGGGCCGGCGACCCGCCAGGTCTCGGCGAGCAGCACGGTCGGCCTGCGGGAGCGGAGGTCATCGAGATTGGCCTTACCCGTACGGGCCAGTACGCCGAAGAGGCCCAACAGGTCGTCGCGCAGCTGAAACGCCTCCCCCAGCGGCAGGCCGTAGGCGGAGAACGCCTCTCGCAGCCGCGAACCGGCACCGGCCAGCGCACCGCCGATGAGCAGGGGCTGTTCGACGGTGTACTTGGCCGTCTTGTACCGGATCACCTTCAGTGAGGCGTCCGTGTCCGGGGCGGTGCCGGTGCGCAGGATCTCCAGGCACTCCCCGGCGACAAGATCCCGGGCCAGGTCCGCCCACAGCGGACGTGCCCGCGTCACATGGGCCGCGGGCAGCCCACCCGTGACGAACATGTGCCCGGCCAGGGTGACCAGCAGGTCTCCGACGAGCATCGCCAAGTCCCTGGCAACCGTCCGGGAACGCGGACGGCCGTGCCGCACGCGGCGCAGCGCGACATGCGCCGTGGGCAGGCCGTGCCGGACGGGGCTGTTGTCGATGATGTCGTCGTGCACGACCGCGGCGGCGTGCACCAGTTCCATGGACGCCGCCGTCCGTACCAGGGCGTCGCTGTCCGGCTGCCCGACCGCACGCCACCCCCAGTAGCAGAACGCCGCGCGCAGCCGCTTCCCGTGGGCCACGAACTGCTCCAGCGCACGGTCGATACGGGCCTTGAGAGCGTCGGACTCGTACCGGTCAGGCATCGCCGCGAGCGGCCTGTCGATCGGTCACATGCCGGGCAAGCACTTCCAGGTGGGCAGGTGGTACGCCGAGATGCCGGTCCAGTGCCAGGCGCCCGCGCGCCACCAGATCGTCCTTCGCGTCACCGACCAGTTCGGCGGCGTCCGAGCGCAGCAGCAGCCCACGCGCGGCACTGATCACCGAACCGAGAGTGCTCGCGGCCACATCCGCCAGCCCCGCCACCACCAACACCGCACGCTCTTCGCGCACGGCTCGGCGCCCCGTCCCTCGCGTCAACGCGACTCCCCTTTCTGTCGGTTCCGACAGCGATCAGGCCACCAGGTCGTCCAGTGCGACGGTGACGTGGCGGGCCAGTTCCTGGATCTGGGCATCGGTGTACCAGGCCCGGCTGTAGGTCAGGGCGACGGCGAGGCGGCCTTTGTAGCGGCTGACGACCGCGAAGATCATCGGTACGTGGCCCAGCGGTGCCAGGCGCACGTCGCGGATCCGGAGACCGCCGGGCAGGCTCGGTTCGGTGATGATGCCCACGTTGGTGATGACCAGGCTGGGTGGGTGCTGGTCGAGCATGTACGCGAAGGCGGCCAGTTCCATCGCCGCGGCGCCCGTGTCCAGATCGGCGCGCAGCCGGGCGGCAAGGTCGTGCCCGACCTCGACCGGGCGGGACCGGTCGGTGACCTGGAGCCGGATGGACGTGGTGGTGGCGGCCGACTGAAGAACCTGGTCGGGCGGTGGCGGGTCGAGTCTGCGGCGCATGTCCACGGCCGTGGTGCACAGCATCCGTACGGGACCGTCCGGAACGGGACACAGGGAGCGCGGGCTGGTCAGCAGGATGCCGGAGACAAGGGCGTCGAGGGTGAGCGAGGCGTCGCGGGCGCGCTGGACCAGCGTCCCGCACCGGTCCGCGTCGGCTTCCACGCCGATGATGCCGAAGCTCGTATCGGGGCCGGGACCGCCGTCGCGGGAGGCGAGGGCGGGCAGCGGGGAGGGCGGCGCCCCGGAGTCCAGCCGCGCGCGTTCCGCGACGAATTCACTCAGCTGTTCCGAAGTGAAGCGGGAAGCGGGCATGTCGTCCAGGGCCGGGCCCAGCACCGGCCGGACGGGCTCGGTGGAAACCGGCCGGTGCGTGGCCAGTGCGGTGTAGAGGTCCCACAGCCGTTGATGGACGGCCGGATAGCTCATCCCGTCGGCGAACGCCCGAGGCAGCGTCATCACTACGCGGGTGCGGTGAGGCTCACGCAGCAGCGTGAGTCGCAGCAGCGGGCCCTTGTCCCGGGCAAGGGGGTGTTGATCTCCTGATCGAGATCAACACCGTTGTTCAGTAAGGGTCCTGGGGCAGTCTCGTCGATCCGGACGACCTGCTCGCCCTCCGCTCTCCGGATGATGCCGCCGGCCAGCAACGGGTAGCAGAACCGAAGGCGAGCCAGCGCCTCTGCCAGGATCTCCTCGTCCAGGTCGCCCTCGACCTCGCTGTGGAGCACGACCCGGACACCGGCCTCGGCGACAGCCGCCTCGTGCGGTGCGAGCAAACGCTCCACCATGGACTCCTCCCCAGCCTGACGCGCAGTGGCACCACCACCCACGAGGCCGCCTGCCCGATTACGGCCCTCGATAGTGCTGCCCACTCACCGGCCCACATCGACAGGCTCACCGAAGCACTCGACGGCGCCCTCCCGGCACGCGACTGCGCCCCCGCTCCCCCGCAGTCGCCAACGCGCTGTGCAGGACCAACGCACCGTGCAGCACCAACGCACCGTGCGATACCCGCGCCCCGTGTCGATCGCTTGTCAATCGCTCCTTCATAGAGCCGAAGCCGCCTTGACCGGTTCCGCACGCGTCGGCGACACGGCGGCCCGCGTGATGTTCCGTGCCATGCCGCCGAAGACGATGGCGTGGAACGGGGAGACGCTCCACCAGTAGGCATGGCCCAGCAGCCCCCGGGGATGGAACAGCGCCCGCTGCCGGTACCGGACACCGCCTGTACCGTTCGGCTCCGCGTAGAGCTCCAGCCAGGCCAGGCCCGGCAGTCGCATCTCGGCGCGCAGCCGGAGCAGATGCCCCCGCTCGATCTCCTCGACCCGCCAGAAGTCCAGCGAGTCACCCACTCTGAGCCGCGTGGCGTCCCGGCGGCCCCGCCGCAGTCCGACGCCGCCCACGGCACGATCGAGCCAGCCGCGGACGGCCCAGGCCAGGGGGAAGGAGTACCAGCCGTTGTCACCCCCGATGCCCTCGATGGCGCTCCACAGCGCCTCGGGCGGCGCGTCCACCTCAACCTTCCGCTCATCGACGTAGAGACTGCCGCCCGCCCAGTCCGGATCGGTGGGCAACGGGTCGCTCGGCACGCCGGGTACCGAGGCCGACGACCATCGTGTGGTCACGTTCGCCTCGCGCACCCTCTGGAGCGCGAGCGTGAGCGCCCGTTCGAAGGTGAACGGCTGCCCCGGGCCGTCGGGAACGTATCGCCGGATGTCGTGTTCGGCGCACACCACCTCGTACTTCAACGACTCCGCGAGCGGTCGCGCGATCGAGCGGGGCACCGGGGTGACCAGTCCGATCCAGTGGCTGGACAGGCGCGGCGTCAGCATCGGGACGGGCAGGATCAGCCGCTGCCGCAGCCGGGCGATCGCCGCGTACTCCTCCATCATCTCCCGGTACGTGACGACGTCGGGACCACCGATGTCGAAGGTGCGGTTCACCTCGGCGGGCATACCGACGCTGCCCACCAGGTACCGCAGCACGTCCCGGACGGCGATCGGCTGGATCCTGGTCGACACCCAGCTCGGGGTGACCATGACCGGCAGGCGTTCCGTGAGGTAGCGCAGCATCTCGAAGGAGGCCGAGCCCGAACCGATGATCACGGCCGCGCGCAGCACCGTGGTCGGAACCCCGGACCGCAGGAGGATGCCGCCGACCTCCGCGCGCGAGCGCAGATGCGGTGACAGCTCCTCCTCCGGTACGTCCGCAGGCGTGAGGCCACCGAGATAGATGATGCGGGACACCCCCGCGGCGCGGGCCTGCTCGGCGAAGTTCCGGGCCGCCTCACGGTCCGTGGCCTCGAAATCGCGCCCGCTGCCGAGCGTGTGGACCAGGTAGTAGGCGACATCCACGCCGTGCATGGCGGCCCGGAGGGAATCCGGGTCCAGGACATCGCCCCGGACGACCTCGGCCCGGCCCGCCCACGGGTGGTCGCGCAGCTTCTCAGGGGTACGCGCGAGGCATCGCACGCGGTGGCCGGCGTCGAGCAGCTCGGGAACCAGCCGCCCGCCGATGTAGCCGGTAGCCCCGGTCACCAGGCAGTGGAGCCCCGCTGCGGCGTCTTCCTGATCCATGGCGCCCTCCGTATCCTGTCGATCGCCGCCCCTTCCACCGTGCCCGTACACGGCTCATTCCGCTTCCCGGCGCGCGTCGCAGTTCCCGGTACCGGTAAGTCCCGCTGTGGGTGCCGGGGCAGATTTGTGTGGCGACGGGCGCGCCCAGGGACGTGAGCCGCGCGCTGAGCATCCGTGTCTCCTCGCCGCGGACGGCCTCGGTGATGGAGACGACATCGGCAAGGGCGAGCGCGACCCATCTCTCCGTGCCCGGGATGCGCGGATCGGGTTCCTCACCGTCGAGCGGGCCGGGTCACCGTCGCCGGAGGCCAGGTAGACAGGTGTGTGACTCAGCCCCTCGGCGCGGCGGTAGGGATCCCAGCCGAGCCAGGTCTCCCAGCGCTTCGAGGGGTCTCCGAAGACCGTGTAACCATCCACGCCAAGGAATCTCGCTCCGGAGAGCCACATTTCCGGGTGCCGTACCGGGTGCACGGGAGCCCCGAAAGCGGCGACGGCGCCGAACAGTCCCGGTAGCCGGGCCGCGAAACCCGGGGCGGCGTCGGTCCCGGCCGCGCTCGCGAGCAGGGTCCGGCGTGAGTGTGTGTTCTTCATAGGTGAGTCTTCGACCGCACACCACCACGCCATGAGGCTGACATCGCACGGTCGCCGACGGGCGGAGTCGCGGCGCCTTCCACCCGGCCGTGCGCCTTCGGCCCGGGTCGTCGGTCCCGGTCCCGGCTGCGGCTGCGGCTGCGGCTGCCATGACAGGCGCGATGACGAGTGCCACGGCAACCGCAGGGGTCCCCGGGGTCCCCGAAAGCCTCACCGCGTCATCAGCGCACCTCCGTTGACGTGCAGCACCTGACCGGTGATGTGCCGGGCGGCCGGGGACGCGAGGAAGTCGACCGGGCCGACGATGTCGGACGGTGTGCCGGGGCGACCCGTGGCCGTGCCGGCGATCAGTTGGTCGCGGCGTTCGGAGGAGAGGTGGTCGCGGAAGAACTCCGTGTCGGCGATGTAACCGGGCGCCACCACATTGGCCGTGATGTCACGCGGACCGAGCTGTCCGGCGAGGTCGAGATTCCACGTGGCCAGGCCCGCCTTGGATGCTCCGTAGGAGCCCGCGCCCTGGTCCGCGGCGATCGAGCCGATGTGCACGACCGCGCCGCCGGGTGCGAGGCGGCCCTCCAGCGCCTTGGTGGTCAGGGCCGCGCTGACGAGGTTGGCGTCGAGGTTGGCGCGGAAGTCGCGGGCGTACGACGCGAGGTCGTCGGCACCGTCGGCGTCGAAGTCCGTGTTGCCGCCCGCGTTGTTGACGAGTACGTCGATCCGGTCGGGGAGCTCGGACAGCAGTGCGGTGAGTGCCTCGGGCCGGGTGTGGTCACAGACCAGCCCACGGGCGCCGACAGCCGCGGCGGTCTCCTTGAGCGGGCCGGGCCGGCGGCCGGTGATGATCACGGCGTCGCCGCGCTCGGCGAAGTGACGGGCAAGGGCCTGGCCGATGCCGGTGGATCCGCCGGTGATCAGGATGGTGCGTGCCATATGCTGAGCTCCGTATCGCGTTCATGTAGGTCTAAATTTAGATCTAAACGTACCACCTGGGAGTAACACGGTGACGAGAGATCCCCTCACCCCGCCGCCGGGCGAGCCGGACGCCGGTGCTGCGGACGCCGGTGCTGCGGCCGGTGCCGCTTCGTCCGGCCCCGGTGAACAGTCCACGCCGGTCGACGGCGCCTTCCACTCGGCCGAGGACATCGCGGCCGCCTGGGAGCGCGAACGTCCGGGCACCCCCGTCTCCTCGATCGGGATCGTCACGCCGATCTGGCAGCTGGCCAAGCTCTTCGGCGACGACCGGCGCCGGGTGCTGGCCCGAGCCGGGGTGGACACGGCCACCCTCGACCTGCTCAGCGTGCTGCGCCGCAGCGGCGAGCCGTACACCCTGAGCACCCGCGAACTCGCGCAGCACTCCCTGGTCACGGCGGGCGCGATCTCGCAGCGGGTGGCGCGCGCGGAACGCGAGGGGCTCGTCGCCCGTCGGCCCGCCCAGGGGCGCCCGCGAACCGTACTGGTCACGCTGACCCCGGCAGGTCACGAGCTGGTCGAGGCCACCGTCGACCAAGTCCTGCGCGGCGAGGCCGACCTGATCACCGCTCTGACACCCCAGCAACAGCGTCAGTTGAACGAACTGCTGCGCGTACTCCTCCAGGACGTACAGCAGAGGCTCGGCGACGAGCGGATCACGCAGGTGGGCGAGCAGCGGTAGCACGGTAGTGCCGGGCAGGCCGTCCTCGTAGCTCTACGGTGCCGAGCAGTTCTACGGCGCCACGCAGCTCCATGGCGCCACATAGTTCTACGGCGCCATAGAGCTGAGTGGCCGATCACCGCCGGGCCCCTGGACGCCGCCCGTCCACAGCGACGGCATGCCGGTCACCCTCGATACCTCACGGGAGCCGAGGTGCGTCTCCGGGGTGTGCGCTGCGCCTCTTCGTACCGCCAGGGCCCGAAATGGTGTGTACGGGACGGAGGTTCGGGCGTTTGGCCGTGCGCCCGTCGCCGGAGGAACGGCCGTGCAGGCGCCTGCCGATCCAGGGACCGAGGAAGGAGGCCGCCCATCGCAGCTCGCCCGCCGCATGCCGCCATCCGGCGGGTACAGGTGCGCTTGGTCCGGCCAGGGGGTGGGTCCAGGAGTCGTCGCTGCCCGGCAGGCCGAGTGCGTGCGCGACGGCGGCTGCGATCCGTTCGTGGCCGAGCGGACTGGCGTGCAGCCGGTCCGGGCTCCACAGCCGGGGGTCGGTGACCACGGGGTGGAGTGCGGTCTCGGCGACGGCGACACGGTGCCGCTGGGCCGCCTGCCGGATGCGGTGATTCAGGGCGTCGACGCGGGAGCCGATCGGGCGGGCGAGCGGGGTGATCCGGGCGATGTCGGGGAAGGTGACGGTCGCGACGCGGGCCCCTCGGGCGGTGAGCGCCTCGAACATCGCCTCCAGGTGACCGGCGACCTCGTCGGCGTCGAACCGGGGCCGCAGCAGATCGTTGACCCCGGCAACGACCGTGGCCAGGTCGGGGCGCAGCGCGAGAGCGGGCGCGAGCTGCTCCTCACGGACCTGCCCGGCCAGTCGACCGCGTACGGCCAGATTGGCGTACTGGACGCCGGGGTGGTGCAGCGCGAGCTGCTCGGCGAGCCGGTCGGCACATCCCCGCAGTCCCACGGTGTCGTCGCCGTCTCCGAGCCCCTCGGTCTGGCTGTCGCCCAGCGCGACGAAGCGCAGATGGTCATCGCTGAGCACGGGTCGCCCGCCTCTCCCGCAGGAGCGCCGCCGTACGCCTGCACCAGTCCAGGTTGCCCCGCTCGAAGTCCAGGCCACGGCAGCAGGTCAGATAGGGACCGATGCGTTCGCCGTGGCGCAGGAACTCCTCCTCGTCGCGATCACCGCGCATCTTCCGCAGCTGCGCCTCGAACAGTCCGATCTTGGCCGCGGCGAAGGAGGCCCGTTCGGTGAGCTGCGCGACGAGCGCCTCGGTGTCGAGATGGTCCGCGGCCTGGACCATGACGAGCAGGTCGTCACGGATGAAGGAGGGCTTGGTGGGCGTCTCCGCGAACTGTTCCAGCTCGGCCAGCCCGGCGGCGGTGACACCGAACAGGCGCTTGTTGGGCCGAGTGTCCTGGACCACCTCACGGCCCACGACCAGCCCTTCCCTCTCCAGCTTGGTCAGCTCGGCGTACAGCTGTTGCGGCAGCGCGTGCCAGAAGTTCGCCACACCCATGTCGAACGCCTTGGCCAATTGATAACCGCTCAGCTCCACATCGATGAGCGCCGCCAGCACGGCGTGGCGCAAAGCCATCGGACCGCCTCCTTCTCGCCTCTGTCCACGAACACCGATTACATGATAATCAAGAATCTGACTAATCATATCCATGACTATCAAGGAGGAGCCATGGCCACAGCGGACCGTTTCCGTGCCGCCGTCGACAGCCGCGATCTGACAGCTCTGGACGACCTCTTCACCGAGGACGTCCGGCTCTACAGCCCGGTGAAGTTCACGCCGTTCGAGGGCAGGCCGATGGTGCTGGGGCTTTTCGGGGTCCTCCTGCGTACCTTCGAGGACTTCCGCTACGTCGGTCACTTCGACGGCACCGCCGAGACCAGCGCCGACGGCACCGAGGCCCCCTCGGCGGTCCTGCTCTTCCGCGCCACCGTGAACGGGAAGCAGATCCACGGCATCGACCTGCTGCATTTCGCCCCGGACGGACGGATCAAGGAGTTCACCGTGATGGTCCGCCCGCAGTCCGCGGTGCACGCCCTGGGCGAGGCGGTCCTCGCCGGTCTTGTCGCCGACGGTCTCGTACCGGCGCCGGCCGACCAGTAGCCGGCCAGGAATCCGAACAGACAGCACCCGGCGCAGAGACCAGCAGCCACCGCACCGCGCTCCCCCAAAAAAATATCCTGCCGTCGATGTTTCGTTCACCTACGCTCCGAAGCATGGACCATGGCGTGAGAGACCCCGCCCGGCTCGGGCAGACCCGGCTTCCCGACGGCCGGCGGCTGGCATGGGCGGAGTGGGGCCCGCAGGACGGCTGGGCGGTGCTGCTGTGTCCGGGCGCGGCAACCACCCGGTGGCTCGGCTTCGGCGGCAGCCTGGTCGAGGACGCCGGAATCCGCCTCGTCTCCGTCGACCGGCCCGGACTCGGCGCCTCGGACGCGTATCCCGGCCGAACGCTGGCCAGTTGGACCGCGGACATTCAGCACTTCATCCGATCCCGGGAACTGGGTGATCCGGCCGTCGTGGGGTTCTCCCAGGGGGCACCGTTCGCCCTCGCCCTGGCGGCGGCCGGTGCCGTGAGCGCCGCCGCCATCGTGTCCGGCAGCGACGAACTGGCCGGTCCCCGTTTCACCGATGCGCCTCACCCGCACGTCAGGGCGATGGTGGACGCCGTGGCCTCCGACCCGGACAGCGCCGCCGTGTCCTTCGCCGACTTCGGCAGCGCGGACGCGTTGTGGGACCTGATCATGGCGACATCCTGCGAGATCGACCGCACTGTGTACGCCGACCCGGTTCTCCGGTCCGCGTTCCGCCACGCGATGGGGGAGGCCTTCGCCCAGGGAACGGACGGGTACGCCCGCGACACCGTCCTGGCGATGGGCCGTTGGCCGTTCGACCCCGCCCGCATCACTGTTCCGGTCGACCTCTGGTACGGGCGGCACGACACCAGCCCGTCCCACTCACCCGATCACGGCGCTTCCCTCTCCCGCCTCATCCCCACCGCGCGACGCCACGTGCTGCCCGACGCGGCGGGCTCCCTGCTGTGGACACACACCGACGCGGTCCTCCGTTCCCTGCTCGCCCACCGGGATGCGCGCTGAGAAGGTGCCGGGCGGATGCTCGCGGGATATCGCCTCACCGCCCGGGGAGCAGTCGGGCCCCGGAGCCGGGCAGCTTGCTCCACCAGTGGTCGTAGCGGCGGTAGACCGCCGGTTCGCGGTCGGCGAGGAAGGCCGTCAGCGACTGTGCCTCGGCGGCGATCTCCTCCCAGACCTCGTCCGGCAGGTCGTGGAAGGCGGTCACCTCGACGCCTCCCCCGGCCGTGCGCCACACCCCTGCGACGTACCCGTCGACCAGCAGGGTCGGCAGCACGTCTCCGTTTCTGCGGATGACGAGCCCTCGGTACCGCGGTGGGATGACCCGGCCGCGGTCGGAGTAGGCAAGCAGCGCGCTGTCCCACATCGCCATCAGCCGCGGCGGTGCGGGCGCGTCCCCGTCCGGACGCGGCGCGCCCGGCGTGTCGAACAGTTCCTCGCCGTCCGGTCCTTCCAGCCGCTCGATGCCGCCGTCACCGGCGAGTGCGCCCAATGCTGTCCTGGCCCGGGTCCGCTGAACCAGCGCGAACTGCGCCACGTCCGCCACCGACGCGGGCCCGAACCCCTGGAGGTAGCGCAGGACCAGCGTCCGCAGGGACGCGGCTGACACCTCGGGGTTGTCCTGCTCCGGGCGGGCCGGAGGCGCGATGCAGGACGGACGGCTGCCGAACGACCACGGTGGGGTGGTGGGGGCGTGCAGCAGAGGCGCGTACTGCCGCAGCCCCCACCACGCTCCGGGCCTCGGCGGCCCGCTCAGCCGTTGGGTGAGCCACGACTCGAATTCCGCAGCCGTCCGGGGCCGGTCGGCGAACGCCAGCAGTTCCGGGACCAGCATGTCGGCGTCCTCGGCGGTCAGCCCCGATGCCGTGAAGCGGTCACCCAGCCTGGCGGCACGCACCGACGGCTGCACGGCCTGGCGGAAGGCCCGGAAATCGTCGGCGTGGACAGCGTGCAGCGTGATCCGCATCAGGATCGACTTGACGACCGTACGGTCATCGAATGCGGCATCGAGCTCTGCCGGGTCGAAGCCCACCAGCCGGTTCCACAGCGCCAGATAGGGCGAGGCCGCCTGTTGCGCCTGGAGCGCCACCACGCGCCGTATCCCCTCGGTGGCGCCGAGCGCTTCCCGCCGCAGCAGCAACTGCCGGGCGAGTGTGGAGCGGTTGAGCTCGCGCGCCGTGATTCTCATGCGGTGACCGCCTCGTTCCCCTGCGTTGACCACGACCATGACCACGCTCGCGGCTTTCCCGACCGTGCGCCCCAAGGGCTGTCCCGCTGTGCACCCCAAGGGCTGTCCCGACGGGACAGCCATGGCCCCGGACGTGCGGGGCCATGGCGGTTCCACGGGACGCCACCGGACTCAGGCCGGCCGGACGAGTCGCCCGTCGGCCGGCTCCAGCAGTCTGTCCCGATGGTGTTCCCGGAGCGCACGGTCATGGGTGACCATCACGACCGGCCCGGTGAAGTGTTCCACCGCCTCCTGAAGCTGCTCGACCAGGGCCAGACTCAGGTGGTTGCCGGGTTCGTCGAGCAGGAGCAGATGCGGGCGCCGCGCGAACAGCATCGCGAGTTCGAGGCGCCGCAGTTGCCCCACGGACAGCCGGTTCACCGGAACGTCGAAGTCCGCGGACCCGAACAGGCCGAACCTGGTCAGTTCGGCCGCGGCGTCGTCGATATAGGCCGCGCGATGCGCGGCGAAGGTGTCCAGCAGGCCGCGCCGCTCGTGCGCGAAATGACTGTCCTGCGGCAGGTAACCGATGCGCAGCCCCGGTCGGCGTACGACCACCCCGGCATCGGGGGCCCTGCGCCCGGCCAGGACGGACAGGAGCGTGGACTTGCCGGAGCCGTTCGGTCCGGTGATGACGTACAGCGAACCGGGTGAGAGTTCCAGGTCCACACCACGTACGACGTCGCCGACGACCAGTCCCTCGGCCCTGATCAGCACGCCGTCGGGCAGCTCCGCGTTCTCGGGCGGCGTGAAGGCGAGCGGCTCCGGTGGCCGGAGGACCTCCTCGTCCAGCAGCCGCCCCAGTTGTTGCCGGGCCGCGCGGGTCGCGCGGGCGACGGCGGCCTCGGCAGCGCTCCCGGCGGCGTTGTAGGCCAGCTTGTCGCCGTCCCGGATCCCACTGAAGGTGCGGCCGGATCTGCCGGCCCTGTCGAGCCGGCGGCGGGCTTCGGCCAGTTCCTGGCGCCAGTCGCGGTACCGCTGCCACCAGTGCGCCTGCGCCGCGGCACGCTCGTCGAGGTAGTCGCGGTACCCGCCGCCGTACCGCACGGTGGAGCCGGCGGGGCCGTCCAGATCGACGATGGCGGTGACGGCGGTGTCGAGCAGCACCCGGTCGTGCGACGCGATGAGGCACGGCCCCCGGTACTGGGCCAGCCACTGGACGAGCCAGTCCACCGCGCGGTCGTCGAGGTGGTTGGTCGGCTCGTCCAGCAACAGCCCGGCGGGTTCGGTGAGGACCAGGGCGGCGAGCGCCAGACGGGACCGCTCCCCGCCCGACAGCGTCTGTGTGGGACGTTGCCGGTCCGGACGGCCGAGACCGAAGACGTCCAGCACCTCACCGACGCGGGCGTCGAGTTCCCAGCCGCCACGTCGTTCGAACTCGTCCTGTAGCCGGCCGTACTCGGCGAGCACCTCGCCCGGGTCGTCGTTGCCGGATGCCATCAGCTCCTCGGCGGCGCGCATCCGTTCGGACAGTTCCCCGAACTCGGCGGTCGCCCGCGCGAGCACGTCCTCGATGGTCGCGCCGGCCGGAAAGCCCGGCTCCTGCGGCAGGAACCCCACCTGGCCCGCGACCGCGCGCACGACCTGACCGCGCCGCAGCGGCAGTTCACCGGCGAGGGCACGCAACAGCGTCGACTTGCCCCGGCCGTTCTCACCGATCAGCCCCACCCGCTCGCCCCGGGACACCTTCAGCGAGACGTCGCGCAGCACCAGCCGGTCCCCGAGCACGCAGTGAACGTTCTCGGCGAGGAGGTGCGCGGAGCGATGGTCGCCGGACAGCACGTCCTGCCGCACCGCTGTGGTCCCTGTGTGTCTCAGTCATCTTCAGGGGCTCCCCCGTCCACTTGCGGGGGCTGCCCCCGCCGTCCCCGCCCATGTGCGGCCGCCTCACCACGGGTTCAGCCCGCCTCCGTCGCTTCGAGCATTCCCCGGACCTCCTCCGCGTTGGTCTCCCGCAACTCCTCCCCGACGAGCAGCCAGCGGGTGATGCCGACCGATTCGAGGAAGGGCAGATCGTGGCCCGCGATCAGGAGCGCGCCTTCGTAGGATTCGAGCGCGCTCGTCAGCTGCCGCACGCTGGCCAGGTCGAGGTTGTTGGTCGGTTCGTCCATCATGACCAGTTGGGGTGCCGGTGCGGCGAGCATCGTCGCCGCGAGTGCGGCCCGGAAGCGCTCCCCACCCGAGAGGGTGCCCGCCCACTGCTCGGCGCGCGCCCCCTTGAACAGGAACCGTGCGAGCTGGGATCGGATGTGGTTGTCGCTGACCCCTGGCGCCAGACGCGCCACGTTCGCCACGACGCTCAGCCCCTCGTCCAGCACATCCAGACGCTGCGGAAGGAACCGCCACGGTACGAACGTCCTGGCCTCGCCCTCCAGGGGCGCGAGCTCCCCGGTGAGGGTGCGCAGCAGCGTGGTCTTCCCGGCCCCGTTGCGCCCGACCAGCGCGATGCGCTCGGGCCCGTGCACATGGAGTTCGCCGTCGCGCAGCTTGCCGAACCGCGGGCGCAGCTGGTGCAAGGTCAGAACGGTTCGGCCGGCGGGCACGGCCGTACGGGGAAGGCTCACCCTGATCTCGGCATCGTCGTGGATCGCGTCCGCGGCCTCCTCGCGCCGCTCGCGCGCCTCATTGAGCCGTTCCTCGTGTACGCCTCGGAGCTTGCCGGCCGACTCCTGCGCGGCCCGCTTTCGCGCACCGGCGAGGATCTTCGGCAGCCGCCGCTCGGCTTCCACCTTCCTGCCGTGCCGCTCGCGACGGGCCAACTTGATGTGGGACTCCTCCAGCTCGCGCTTCTGTCGCCGTACGTCGGCATCGGCGGCCCGCAGCATGCGTTCGGCCGCTTCCTGCTGGGTGGCCAGCGCCTCTTGGTAGGCGGACCAGCCACCTCCGTACCAGCTCACCGATCCGGTTCGCAGCTCGGCGATACGGTCCACGCGTTCCAGCAGTTCACGGTCGTGGCTGACCACGATCAGTACCCCGGAACGCCAGGAGTCGACCGCGTCGTAGAGCCGGCGGCGGGCGACCAGGTCGAGGTTGTTGGTCGGTTCGTCGAGCAGGAGTACGTCGGGGCGCTCCAGCAGCAGCGCGGCCAGGCACAGCAGAACGGTCTCCCCGCCGGACATCTCGCCCACGGTGCGGTCCAGTTCGACGTCGTCGAGCCCCAGTGAGTACAGGGTCGCCCGAGCCCGCTCTTCGACGTCCCAGTCTTCGCCGATCGTCGCGAAGTGTTTCTCGTCCACGTCTCCGGCCTCGATGGCGCTCAGCGCGGCCCGCCGCTCGGCGATGCCCAGAGCCTGATCGACGCTCAGTGTCGTGTCCAAGGTGATGTTCTGCGGCAGGTAGGCGAGGCTGCCGCCGACCGTCACCGATCCCCGGGAGGGGACCAGCCGTCCGGCCAGCAGGCGCAGCAGGGTGGATTTGCCTGTGCCGTTGGTGCCGACCAGGCCGGTTCGTCCCCGGCCGATGGTGAGAGAAAGCCCGTCGAAGAGGCGTGTGCCGTCCGGCCAGTTGAAGGACAGGCCCGAGCAGGTCACAGAGGCACTGGGCAGGGTGGGGTTGGCCATGAAGGTCCTCGCAGTCGCAAGCGCGGTGAACAGGGGGGCTTCGTATGCGAGCACCACACGGCGACCAGACCGAGAAGAACAAAGGGGGTGCGGCCTTCCGAAGGGTGAAGGACGGCTCATGCACCGAGGTCGCATCCACGCGGGGTCACGGGCGGCAGGAACGCCGGAAAAGCGTGACAGGTGTACGGACTGTGCCGTACCGCGTGATGATCGCGAACCTCAGATGCGCAACGTCCACCTCTATCGGAGACAATGGGACACGAGCACTATACCTCAGCTGCTCACGGCAGTGCCTTTTCCAGTCGGATGCCAGGCGGTTCGGCGTCGAGACCGCAGGCGCGCGGGGCCGGATCAACCGGGGCCCGCCGGACAGCGAACGTGGCCAGTACGCAGGCGATTCCCGTCAGGACGAAGGCGTAGACCGGGGTGGCCCCCGTGGGATGGGTCTCGTAGACGAGCGCCGCCGACAGCACGGTCAGCACCCTGACGGTGCGGCCGTGCGCCTGCGTGGCTGCGATCACCGCCATGCCCCACAGCAGGTACCAGGGCTGCACCATGGGCGAAAGGGCGACCAGGGCCAGCAGCGCCAGGCCCAGGGCGCGCACCGGGGCCATACGGCCATTCACCGCCCGCCAGGCCAGGAGGGCGATCAGTACAAGTGCCGCCCCCAGGCCCAGGGTCTGAACGGCGCTCTTGACCGGTTCGGGATCGGTGCCGAGAAGCAGGCGCAGCGATTCACCGAGCAGCAGGCCCAGGTCACTGGTGGCCGACAGCGCCGTGTGAATGGAGCCCGCGACGCTCTGGGTCCCGAGCCAGCCGAAGCCCGTGCCGGCGACCACCGTCGCCCCCGCGGCAACGGTCCCCGCGACGAGACCGGGCGCCAGCAGCGCCTTGGCCGCCCTGCGTACGAGAGGGCCGGTCGCCGCCCTGTACATGATCACGCCGATGAACAGCAGCGCGACCGCCGCCGGGGACTTCACCATCATGGCGAGGCCGATGAGCACGCTCCCGGCGATCCACTTGCCACGGGTGGCGAGCACCATTCCCGCCAGCATGAGGCCGATCATCAGACCGTCGTTGTGCATTCCGCCGACGACGTGCATGAGCAGCAGCGGGTTGAGCGCGGCGAGCCACAGGGCACCGCTCTCGCTCCTGCCGTGCTCGCGCGCGAGGTGCCGCACGGCCCACACGATCAGGACCAGCGCGGCCAGGGCGATGAGCCGCATCCCCAGCACGGCGGGAACGATCGTCCCGCCCGTGAGCTGGACCACCGCTCGCGCGAGGACCAGGAAGACGGGGCCGTACGGAGCGGGTGTGTCCGTCCAGTGACCGCCGACGCTCGCGGCGGCGTCGCCCCCGAGCCCGCCGGGGTCGAGAACCGACGGTCCCACGCTGTAGACGTCGTGTCCTTCGAGGACCATCGCGCCCTGGGAGATGTAGCTGTACACATCGGCGCTGTAGAGCGGCGGTGCCAGTACGAGCGGGGCCGCCCACCACACGAGGGTGATGAGCGTGGCGCGGACTGACGCCCCGCTCCTGCCGTACCCCCACCAGGCGATGACGAGGAGCGTCAGCCCGATGTACGCGAGAACGGCGGCTGCCACACTCACCCCGGGCCCGTGGGGGACCCAGAGTCCCCATGGGTCGCGGGCCGGCAGACTTCCGGCGGCCCAGCCACCCACGGCGGCCGCGGCGGAACCGGCCACTCCGAGCCGACGGTACCCTTCAGCGCTCAATGCCCACATGAGGCGCCAACCTACCGAACGGGGGCGCGGGCGGATCACCACACCCCAGCTCAGGGGCGATGGCAGACTCCGTGAGCACTCCGCGCGAAACCTGTTGGCCGGGTGCGGCCGGGGATGCCAGGCTGATCGGCACCCGAAGGGGCGTAGCTCAGAGGCCAGAGCGCCGGTCTCCAAAACCGGATGCCGCAGGTTCGACTCCTGCCGCCCTTGCCCATGGTGCGGCTGTGCCGTCACGACCCGGCTCGTGCGCGTGCTGTGCTCGTGCTCCGCCAAGAGACCGAGTGCGGCCGGGAGGCGGACCGGAGCGCCGGGAAGGGAGAGCCGGCCGAAGGGCCGGGGCGCGGCCGGAACGCCGCCCGTGTTCCGATCCTCACGCCGGACCCGCGCGAGCGCATCCGGAACAGCGGGGCGTCATCCGTCGGTGCGACGCGCGGGTGCGGAGCGCAAGCCCTGCCTACCGCACGTCGCCCCGCCAGTCCCACCGGTCCGGATCGCTCGGCCGGGGCCCGTACTCCGCGCGCCCACCGGGCCCGTAGGCCCCGATCTCCGTGATGAGTCCCGCACCCTCGCGCAGCGCGGCGGCGCTCCAGCCCGTGACGTCCAGGAGCAGCCCGTCCAGCGGGCCGCCCACCAGTTCGCGGTAATCGTGGCCGGTCTTCGGGCCGGGGTGGGGGTCGTCGTGGTCCGTGCCGTAGACCCGGCGCTGCCTCATGAGCTCGTCCATGCGGGCAGCATCCCACCGGGCACTGACAACGGCACGGTGCGTCGGGCCATCCGGCACCCGGACCGTGCTCCGGATCGGTCCGGTGTGCGGTACCTCTTCCGGCTCCGGAGTCGCCGCACACCGGCACCCGAAATATGATGCAGGGACTAACGCACCGCGGAGCGGCCCATGAACCGGCGTCGGACTTCCCGCTCAGCAAGCGCCGAGGACCTGCTCAATACGCTGCAGAGTCTCACCGCCCGCGCTCGGCAGGAAGTGGAACTGCACCAGGCCCGAGTGGAACTGGCGCAGGCCCTCCAGCGCGAGATGCTGCCGTCCTCCCTGCCGACGCTTCCCGGACTTGAGGCGGCGGCGGGTTACGCCCCCGCGCGTCATGGGCTGGACATCGGCGGCGACTGGTACGACGGTTTCCCGCTCCCCGACGGGGCTCTCGCCTTCGCCATCGGCGATGTGCAGGGTCACGATGTCGAGGCGGCGGCCTTCATGGGGCAGATACGGATAGCCATGCGCGCGATCGCGGCCACGACGTCCGATCCGGGTGAGGTCATGGGCCGTACCAACGATCTGCTGCTGTCCGTGGACTCCGGCCTCTTCGCCACGTGTACGTTTCTCCGGCTCGATCCTCTCACCTGGGAGCTGCACAGCGCGCGTGCCGGCCATGTGCCCTGCGTATGGGCGAGTGTGGATGGGGAGTCCGGCATCACCGAGGACCCCGGGGGGCTACCTCTCGGCATCCAGGCCGGGGAGGCGTATCCGGTCACCCGGCGCACGCTCGACAGCGCCGGTGCCCTCGTGCTGCTCACCGACGGCGTCGTCGAGGGGCCGTCGCTGCTGATCGAGGACGGTCTGGACAGGGTGCGGCGCCTCGTCGGCGCCCATGCCGGGGCGAGCGCCGAGGAACTGGCCGACGAGGTGCTGGGTGCGGCGGAGTCCACGGGCCATGAGGACGACGCGGCGGTACTCGTCCTGCGCCACGAGGCCACCGCACGCCGGACGCGGTGACTGCGGGACTGCGGGACTGCGGGACTGCGGGACTGCGGGACTGCGGGACTGCGGGACTGCGCCGAGCGTGTCACAGCCGCCTCCCGACCAGGTCGGTGTCTGATGATCCGTGTGATCCGCAGCGAGGAAGCCAGACGTCGGGCCGTGGCAGTCGCTCAGATTCTGGGCGTCGCCGCCGTCTACTACGGGTCGGGACGGCTCGGACTGCTCAGGGAAGTGGTGGTGCACGGTTCCGTCGTCACCCCGCTCTGGCCACCCACCGGCGTCGCGCTGGGCGCGCTACTCGCTCTGGGGACCAGGATCTGGCCGGGCATCGCGCTCGGCGCGCTCCTGACGATCACCGCGACCAGCGGCTCCTTCACGTGGTCCGGCCTCGGCATCGTGGCAGGCAATACGGTGGCCCCGCTGTGCGCGTACGTCATGCTGCGCAGGGCGGGCTTCCGGAACGAGCTCGCTCGTCTGCGGGACGGCATCGCGCTGGTCCTTCTCGGCGCGTTCGCGGGGATGCTCATCAGCGCGACGGTGGGCAGCGGAGTGCTGATGCTCACCGGCAAGCTCCCCGCCAGCAGCTTCTGGCTGGTCTGGTCGTCCTGGTGGGCGGGCGATGCCATGGGAGTGCTCGTGGTCACCCCGCTCCTGCTGGTCCTGCGCAAGGTACGGCTTCCGCGACGGAGCGACCGGTGGCTGGAGGCTTCGGTACTGATGGTCGTCACGCTCGTGGCCGGCCTGCTGGCGACGAGAAGCTCACTGTCCATGATCTATTTGGTCTTCCCGGTCCTCATCTGGGCGGCGCTCCGCTTTCAGCTGCCCGGCAGCGCACCCTGCGCGTTCCTGGTGTCCGTGCTCGCGATCGTCGCCGGAACCGACCGGGTGGGGCCGTTCGCGGATCACAGCCTCGTGGAGATCATGGTCAACCTGTCGCTCCTCAACGGCTGTGTGGCGCTCACCGCCCTGCTGCTGGCCGCGATCGTGGCCGAGCAGTCGAACATTCGCCGGAGGACGGAGCGTGCCGTGGAGGAGTTGCAGGCGTTGGTGGAGCAGTTCGCGCCGCTGCCGAGGCCACCGGCACGGCGCGCCACCGACGAAGGCCGGCCCGGCGGTCGGGACGGCGGACCGTCCTCCCGCTCCTGACGGCCCGGCCCCGGCCTGCCGCCGCTCCCCCGTTACCCCGTTACCCGACCGCCCTGCCGTCGGTTCTCACGAGGCGTGCGACGCACCGGGAAAGTGGTGCGCCAGGAACTCGTTGCGGAAGGTGCCCGTGGGGTCGGACCGGGCCACCAGCCGTTCGAAGTCGCCGTAGCGTGCGTACAGGCTCCGCAGGGTCTCGGGAGTGGTGGTGAACAGCTTCCCCCAGTGCGGCCGGGCGCCGAACGGTGCCAGTGCGTCCTCGATCGACCGAAGCACCGGGATGACCGCGTCGGTGTCCGGCAGCCAGGTGAAGTGGAAGGCGACGGAGTCCCGGCCGTGCGCCGGGCTGAGCCACAGGTCGTCGGCGGCGACGGTACGTATCTCCGAGATCCGGAGCAACGGTGCGATCCGTTCCTTGAGCCGGTCCAGGGCCGCGAAGGCGGCTGCGGCGTCGGACCGGGCCACGAAGTACTCCGACTGCAGTTCCTGTCCGCTGCTCGGGGTGAACTCGGGCCGGAAGTGCGGCAGACGGGTGTGCCAGGCCCCGGGCTCACCCTGCTGCGCGGTGCAGTTGGCGGGCGGCATACCGGGAACCGGATGACGTGGCCCGTCCGCGAGTGACGCGCCGAGCCACCGGGGCGGCGCCGTACGCGGACCTTCGTCGCCCATCCGTCGCTTGACCCACACCTGGTCGATCGGGCCGTCCTGCCAGGAAGTGAAGAGACTGACGCTGTACGCCTCGGACATGACCTCGTCGAAGTGGCTGCGCACGTGTTCCCGCGGCAGTCCCTCGTACACCCATTGCCGCATGTCGAAGGCGGGTACGAGGTCGAGGGTCAGACGGGTCACCACGCCGAGGGCGCCCAGCGAGACGACCGAACCGGCGAAGTCGGAGTCGGGCCTGGTCAGTTCCGCGGTGGCACCGTCGGCCGTGACCAGTTCCAGCGCACGGACGGCGCCGGCCAGCGAACGGTTGCCGACGCCCGAACCGTGGGTACCGGTCGCGCAGGCACCGGCGACCGAGATGTGGGGCAGCGAGCCCAGATTGTGCAGGGCGAAGCCGCGCCGGTGCAGCTCGCCGGTGAACTCGCCGAACCGTAGTCCCGCGCTCACGGTGACCGACCGGGCCTCTTCATCGATCTCCAGGAAACGGGGCAGCCCGGCCACGGAGACGAGATCGCCGCGGGTGTCGGCGACGGTGTTGAAGGAGTGGCGGGTGCCCAGGGCGCGTACCGCGCTCGCCGAGGCCACCGTCTCCTGGAGTTCGGCCAGGGAACGCGGGGTGCGCAGTCGGCGCGCGCCGAAGGTGACGTTACCGGCCCAGTTCGTCTCACCGGGGGTCACCGCGTGTTCCTCCGTCTCACGGAGAGTCACGCTCCGTGCCGCCGAACGCGCTCAGTACGGCAGCGGACGCCCTGAGGGGGTGCGCAGGTCGAGCGGGGGCGGCCCCGAGGGGGGCGGCGGACGACGGACGATCCTGATGCGGCCCACTGCCACCACCTCCTATTGGTCAACCGGTATCTGCCCACGCAGCCGGTCTTCAACCTTCCGTCCCCGCTGCGTCGCCACGGCCGGCGTACGTGTGCGGACGGTCCGGATGCGGCCCGGCCGATGTGCGGTGACCCTGGATGGGTGGGGGCGCCGAGGCGAGGAGGATCAGCCATGTCCGCGTTGGACAAGCTCAAGAGGATGCTCAAGGGGCATGAGGCCCAGGCAGGCAAGGCCGTCGACAAGGGCGGTGACATGGTCGACGACAGGACGAAGGGCAAGTACAGCCAGCACGTCGACACCGCGCAGGACAAGCTCAAGCAGCAGCTCGGAACGGACCGTGACCAGGACGGGCCGCCCCGCACCTGACGACACCGCCCCGGCCGCACTCCCCACGTCGGCCGTTGTTCACGCGTAGCTGCGCGTCGCCGCAGCACGCCGCTCCGACCTCCACGGCGTTTCCGCCGTGGAGGTCCGGCGTGCTGCGTACGACAGCGAAATCGGAGCAGCCGATCTCGCTGTCGCGGGAAAGAACGTGGGGTCGTCCGGCGGTTTCTTGTTATTGTCCCGGCCGCACCGCATCTCCCGGGTGTGGGAAGTGACAGAACAGGACCCCGGAAGAGTGAGCACAGTATGGGCGAGGACTACGGAACGGCGCTGATCACTGCGGCGCGGAGCGGCGATCAGCGGGCCAAGGACCGACTCGTCGCGTCGTGTCTGCCGTTGCTGTACAACATCGTCGGCCGTGCGCTGGACGGTCACGCGGATGTCGACGATGTCGTGCAGGAGAGCGTGCTCCGCATGCTGCGCGGTCTCCCCGGTCTGCGTGACCCGGAGAGTTTCCGCTCCTGGCTGGTGGCGATAGCCATGAACGAGATACGGGGGCATTGGCGGGACCGCACGACCGGAGCCCTGCCCTCCGATCGCCTCGACGACGCCCACGACCGGGCCGATCCGGGCGCCGATTTCGTCGACCTGACCATCCTGCGGCTCGGGTTGACCGGACAGCGGCGCCAGGTGGCCGAGGCGACACGGTGGCTGGACGAGGACGACCGGGCCCTGTTGTCACTGTGGTGGCTGGAGACTGCCGGGCAGCTGTCCCGCGCGGAGGTCGCCGCGGCACTCGAACTCTCCCCGCAGCACACCGCGGTCCGGGTCCAGCGGATGAAGGCCCAGCTGGAGGCGTCCAGGGTCGTGGTGAGCGCGCTGGGTTCGGACCCACGCTGCGTGCTGCTGGCGGACATCGTCGGCGAGTGGGACGGGGTGCCCTCGGCACTCTGGCGCAAGCGTCTGGCCCGCCACGCCCGTGGCTGCACCGTCTGCTCGGGGCACGGCTCGGGGCTTGTGCCCGCGGAGGGTCTGCTCGTGGGGCTGGCGCTGGTGCCTCTGGCAGCTTCTGTGACAGGCGTTGCTCCGGAGCTGGTTCCCACGGCCGCCGCGCACACGACCGTGCATCCCACGAACACTCCACATCCCACGCACACCTCACATGCCACCGCCGCCTCGCATGCCGACGCCGCCATCCATCCGTCCGGGCCCGGACGGGCGGAGCGCAGGCGCGGCCAGGTCCGGCGCCGCCGCCGCAACAGCGTCGTGGCGGCCGTGGTCGCGGTCGCGGCCCTGGGCACCGGCGGTGGCGCCGTACATCTCTACGCCACCGACGACGACCACCGGGACCGGAACGAGGACTCCGTGACGGCCGTTGCCCCCGCCGACCGTGCCCGTTCCTCGGCACCCGCCCCGACGCCGTCGCACCCTGCGTCCTCGGCACCGTCCTCGCCCACCGCTTCGCCGTCCCGGAATCCGTCCCGCAGTGCCGAGCCCACCGCGAGCAAGAGCGCCCGGCCCGAGCCGAGTTCGGCGGCTCCCGCGCCGAAGCCCGCCCCGCCGGCCCCACCCTCCATATCGGAGCAGGTCACCGAGCTCGTCAACACCGAACGTGAGAAGGAGGGCTGTGCCCCTGTACGTGGCAACGGCCTGATGTCCACGGCCGCGCAGGGGCATTCCGCCGACATGGCGACCCGGAACTACTTCTCACACACGTCCCCCGACGGCACGGATCCGGGTGATCGCCTCACCGCGGCCGGCTACCGCTGGAGCACGTACGGAGAGAACATCGCGAAGGGCCAGCGCACCCCGGCCGATGTGATGAGCTCCTGGATGGACAGTCCGGGGCACCGGGCCAACATTCTCAACTGTTCGTTCAAGGAGATCGGCGTCGGGATGCGGAACACCGGGAGCGGGCCGGTGTGGACCCAGAACTTCGGCGCTGCCGGATGAGCTGTTGACCATGCCCAGGACGCGCTGTCGGGCCTGCGGTTTCGCCGGTACGCGGGTTCCGCGGCCGAGCGTCGGCTGCGCGGGCGGCCGTTGAGCTGTCGTCGGCCGGACTTCCCCGGTCGCACACGGAGAGACTGGCGGCGCGTCCGTCGGCCCTCGACGACACACGCGGGGCACCGCGGCTCGCGGGAGCCGTCCTGGTGTGACTCCGCATCCGGCGTCGGGCGTCGGCCGACGGCTCCCTAGGATGTGGCCATGATCGCGGAACTGCAGTGCGTGGTGCTGGACTGCCCGGCTCCGAGGGAACTCGCGGAGTTCTACGCGGGGGTGCTCGGGGGCACCGTCGACCGGCCGGACGGACGGTGGTCGCTCGATGAGGGGTGGTCGACACTGCACACGGCGGCTGGGCTCGTGCTCGCTTTCCAACGGGTCGTGGACCACCGGCCGCCGCGGTGGCCCGATCCCGCACGGCCCCAGCAGTTCCATCTGGATTTCGCCGTCACGGATCTGGACCTGGCCCAGGAAGGGGTGCTGGCGCTGGGGGCGACCGTGCTCGACGGCGGTCCTGAGAAGCGCGGCTGGCGGATCTACGCCGATCCCGCGGGCCACCCGTTCTGCCTGGTGCGTCACTGACCGGATACGAGAGAGGGAAGAACGATGAACGCCCCGCACGTGCGGCACGCCCGCCCGGCCGACCTTCCGGTGGTCGTCGCCCTGGTGGCCGAGCACGCGGCGTACGAGCGGGCCGCCCCGCCGGCCGCCGCTCTGGAGCGCCGGCTGGCCCTGCTCCTCTTCGAGACGCCGTCGCCCCGGCTGCGGTGCCTGGTCGCGGAATCGCCCGACGGCGAAGTCGTCGGCTACGCCACCTGCGTACCGGAGATCTCCACCTGGGACGGCGCCGAGTACCTCCACATGGACTGCCTCTTTCTGCGCGACAGCACCCGGGGGCAGGGCCTGGGAGCTCTGCTGATGGACGCCGTGGTCGCCGAGGCGCGCGGGCTCGGCCTCACGGAGGTCCAGTGGCAGACACCCTCGTGGAACGAGGGCGCGATCCGCTTCTACGCACGGCGGCCCGGCGTGCGTTGCCAGGACAAGGTCCGCTACACGCTGCCGGTCGGCCCTCCGGTCACCGGGTGAGCAGGGTGAGCGCGGTGCAGGCGCCGATCGCCGCGCTCACAACCAGAGCGGAAGCGGCCACGCAGCGCGCCCTGAGCTGCTCGTAACGCTCGGTGTACTCACCGCGCAGCTCGGCGGCCCGGCCGGTGACACGCGTCAGCGATTCACGGCAGAGCGTCAGCCGGTCCATGAGGTAGACGCGCTCCACGTCCTCGCGCTGCGCCGTGGTGAGCCAGGGCAGTTGGCCGGTGAAGCGGCGGGCTTCCCGGCGCGCCTCCTCGACCTCGGCGTTCCACAGCAGATAACCCTCCATCTGGGCCAGTCCCCGGGCGCTGTCCTTGTCGGGTTCCACCAGTGCTCCTCTCGTCGGGCCGTCCCGGTCCGGGCGGCCGCCCCCTCACGCCTGCTTGTCCCCGGGCGCCACGGTCACGGAGGCGGCGGTGCTGTTGGCGGCGTCGTCCAGCACGCGGACCGTGGGGTGGTGCAGGTCGAACGCCGGGGATTCGGAACGGATCCGCGGCAGGGTGACGAAGTTGTGCCGCGGCGGCGGGCAGGACGTGGCCCACTCCAGCGAACGGCCGTAACCCCACGGGTCGTCGACCTCGACCTTCTTGCCGTACTTGGCCGTCTTCCAGACGTTGTAGAAGAACGGCAGCATCGACAGGCCGAGCAGGAACGAGGAGATCGTCGAGATCGTGTTCAGCGCGGTGAAGCCGTCAGCGGCGAGATAGTCCGCGTATCGACGCGGCATTCCCTCGGCACCGAGCCAGTGCTGCACCAGGAACGTGCCGTGGAAGCCCACGAACAGCGTCCAGAACGTGATCTTGCCGAGCCGCTCGTCCAGCATCTTGCCGGTGAACTTCGGCCACCAGAAGTGGAATCCGGCGAACATCGCGAAGACCACGGTGCCGAATACCACGTAGTGGAAGTGCGCGACGACGAAGTACGAGTCGGAGACGTGGAAGTCCATCGGGGGCGAGGCCAGGATGACACCGGTCAGACCACCGAAGAGGAAGGTGACGAGAAAGCCGATGGACCAGAGCATCGGTGTCTCGAAGGACAACGACCCCTTCCACATCGTGCCGATCCAGTTGAAGAACTTCACACCGGTCGGTACCGCGATCAGGAAGGTCATGAACGAGAAGAACGGCAACAGCACACCGCCGGTGACGTACATGTGGTGGGCCCACACAGTCGCCGAAAGTCCCGCGATGGCGATCGTCGCGGAGATCAGACCGATATATCCGAAGATCGGTTTACGACTGAACACCGGAATGATCTCGCTGACGATTCCGAAGAACGGCAGAGCGATGATGTACACCTCTGGATGGCCGAAGAACCAGAAGAGGTGTTGCCAGAGCAATGCGCCGCCATTGGCCGCGTCGAAGACATGCGCACCGAATTTCCGGTCCGCCTCCAGCGCCAGCAGAGCGGCGGCGAGGACCGGGAAGGCCAGCAGGACCAGGACACCGGTCAGCAGGACGTTCCAGACGAAGATCGGCATGCGGAACATCGTCATGCCGGGTGCGCGCATGCAGATGATCGTGGTGATGAAGTTGACCGAACCGAGGATCGTGCCGAATCCGGAGAACGCCAGACCCATGATCCACATGTCGCCGCCGATGCCCGGCGAGCGGACCGCGTCGGTGAGCGGGGAGTAGGCGAACCAGCCGAAGTCGGCCGCACCCTGCGGGGTGAGGAAGCCGGCCACCGCGATGATCGAGCCGAAGAGGTACAGCCAGTACGCGAACATGTTCAGCCGCGGGAACGCCACATCGGGCGCGCCGATCTGGAGCGGCATGATCCAGTTCGTGAATCCGGCGAACAGCGGTGTCGCGAACATCAGCAGCATGATCGTGCCGTGCATCGTGAACGCCTGGTTGAACTGCTCGTTCGACATGATCTGCGTGCCGGGACGGGCCAGCTCGGCGCGCATGAAGAGCGCCATCAGTCCGCCGATGCAGAAGAAGGCGAACGACGTGACCAGGTAGAGCGTGCCGATCGTCTTGTGGTCGGTGGTGGTCAGCCACGTGATGACGACATTCCCCGGTTCCTTGCGCCGTACCGGCAATTCATCCTGGTAGGCGGCATCGTCTTCCACCGGTTGTGAGGTGTCCCTCGTCGTCACTGCGACGCTCCTTCGGTCGACGGCCAGTTGCGGACTCGGCGACCAGAATGGACCCGTTACGTTCGGTGCGGTGGGACATCTCTCCCAGCACTGCGCGAGCGCGCACGAAGGACACTCAAATGGCCCAGGGGCATGACACACGCAGACCGTCCGATGCGCCCGGCGTGCGGGTACGGCCGTCGAGCGCTTCCGGGAGCGTGGTCAGGGCGCTCGTCTGCGCAGATCGAAGACGCGGCGCCCGGAGACCTTGCCGCTCAGGACATCCTCGATCGAGCTGTTGACGTCGCCGAGGCCGCAGGTCTCCCGGACGACTCCGGTGCGGCCGAGACGGCGCAGTGGGAATACCTCGGCAAGGTTCTCGCGTGCGCCGACGATCGAGCCGACGACCTTGGTGCCGTTCAGCAGCGCGCCGAGGACGGGGAGTTCGACCTACCCCTCGGCAGGAAGTGCCGCCGGCACGAAGGCTCCCCCCTCGGCGCCGCGCACCATGAGCCGGGCCGAACGAGTCGTTGCCCGCGTGCAGGGAGATCGCCGCGTCCGCGCCGCCGGTCGGTCCTGCGGGTCTCCTCGACGCGCGCGTGAGGAGTGTCCCGGCGGCGCACGCACGGGACGGTGCGTTTCCGGCTACCCGGCCGCCCAGTCGCGCATCGCCTGGGCCGAGGCGAAGTCGGCCACGTCCTTGTCCAGCGGTTGGTCGGTGTACTGATGGATACGCCACGACGCCTCGATACGCGGTTTGCCGCTGGTGACGAAGTCGGCGATCCACAACCCGTCACCCGCGTACGAGGTCGTGTCGTACTGCAGCCAGAACGAGCGGTTGCAGTACAGCAGGACACGGTTGTGGGGCCGCAGGCGTTTCACCTCACGGATGAAGCTGTCCTTCTCCACGTTGCTCGCGCGGGTGCCGTCGCCGGTCTCCTCCCAGTCGACAGCGAGCAGCTCACCGGCCTTCTCGGGCGCCTTGCTCAGGAAGTACGCGGCCTGCTCCGCCACGTTCCCGGGCCACAGGAAGTGGTAGAAGCCGACGACGCATTCGGCGTCTCTCGCCCGCTTGACCTGGTCTTCCAGTGCCGGATTGACGTACGAGCGGCCCTCGGTGGCCTTGATGAACACGAAGTCGAGGCCGTCCGTTTCGAAGGACGACTGATACGCGCTGACGTCGACGCCGTGCAGCATGGATACCGCCTCCACATGGGGATCCGAGGTTCCGGTTGTTGCCCTGGTATGTGCCCGCCGAGGTCCCGCCCCATCCGCGCCGCCGAGGGGAAACCGGTCGGCCACCGTAGGGACTTTTGTTCGGATCACGCCGAGCCCGGCCCAAATCGAGGACGCTCGGAATAGTGCTCGCCGGTGCGCGGTTGGTGATGCGACGAGACCACTTTCTCCACGCAGTCAGCATCGGAAGGTCGGACCCATGAAGATCGGCATCATCGGAGCGGGCAACATCGGCGGCAACCTGACCCGGCGGCTCACCGCTCTCGGGCACGAGGTGTCCGTGGCCAATTCGCGTGGCCCGCAGACGCTCGCGGCACTCGCCGAGGAAACCGGCGCCACCCCGGTCCACGCGTCCGAGGCAGCCCAGGACGCCCAGGTCGTCGTGGTGACCGTTCCCCTCAAGGCGGTGCCCGACCTGCCTTCGGGATTCCTCGACGGCGCGGCACCGGGCGCCGCGGTCATCGACACCGGCAACTACTACCCGCAGCAGCGTGACGGCAGGATCGCCGCCATCGAGGACGGGCTGACCGAGAGCCGGTGGACCGAGCAGCAGATCGGCCACCCGGTGATCAAGGCGTTCAACGGCACGTACGCCCAGGACATCCTGGACCGGGGCCGTCCGCAGGGCAGCCCCGGCCGCCAGGCGCTGCCGGTCGCCGGTGACGACGCGGCGGCCAAGCAGGCCGTGCGCGACCTCATCGACGAGCTGGGCTTCGACACCGTGGACGCGGGCGGGCTGGACGAGTCGTGGCGCCAGCAGCCCGGCACACCCGTCTACGGGAGCCAGGGCGATGTCGACACCATCATGAAGGCGCTGGCAGAGGCTTCGCCGGAACGTACCGCGGAGTGGCGCGCCTGACTCCGAGGGGCGCGAGCGGCCGGTGAAGGAGGTCTTCGCCGTTGTCCACCGGTCGGCCATGGCGGGGGCCTCCAGGGCGTCCCGCCCCGCGCGCCGCCCGCGCACCGAAGTGCCGCCCTCCGCACAGCCGGACGAAGCTACTCGCGAGTAAGGTGTGGGGCCCGGGGCGCCGGCTCCACGGTCCGTCCGGCCCCCGGCGGTGGACCGGGACGGCCGTGGACAAGGAGTCGCCCCATGCCCCGCACCCGTCGCACCATGTCCGTGTCGGACAGCATCGTCGTCCACGCCGCCCCGGCGGACGTGTACGAACAGCTCAGTGATCCCACCGCGATGGGACGCTGGAGCCCGGAGAACCGGGGAGCGACGGTACGCGGCGAACGCCGTGGCGCGTACGTCGGCATGGTCTTCGACGGCCGCAACAAGCGCGGCGCGGTGCGCTGGACGACCAGGTGCACGGTGACCGCCGCCGACCCCGGTGAGCGCTTCGCCTTCCGCGTCCACGCGATCGGCGCCCGGCAGCCGCGGCTACCCGGCCCGATCGCCACCTGGGAGTACCGCTTCGAGGCGGTGGACGGGTCCACCAGGGTCACCGAGACCTGGACCGACGACCGGCGCGCATGGCCTGACCTCCTGGCCAACGGCTTCGACCGGATCGCGACGCGGGGGCATACGTTCGCGGAGTTCCAGCGCCGCAACATCCGTACAACTCTGGAGCGCCTGAAGTCGGCGCTGGAAGCCGGTGAGACCTCCTGAGGGATGTCCCACGATCCCCGGCGGACACCCCCGTCAGGCCCGGCGCGCGGGTCAGTCCCAGTGCGCGGGGCGGGTCAGGGACGGCGGAAGCCTGGTCGCCGCGTCGCCCTTGGCCGCGTTGAGCTGGGCCTGGGTCAGGAACAGACTGCCGGTCAGGTCGGCGCCCGCGAGGTCGGCGTCGCGGAAGTCGGCGCCGATCAGGTCGGCGAGGCGCAGGTCGGCTCCGGAGAGATCGGCCGCGATGAGATAGGCCCCGCGCAGGTCCGCACCGCGCAGATCGGCGCCCTTGAGCCGGGCCCCGATGAGGTCGGCGCCGCGGTGGTCGCGCTTCTTGCGGCGGGGCGCGCTCGCCCGCACAAGTGCGCTGGTCCGCAGCAACAGGTCGGAGATCCCGCCCCGGTACGCCGCCACGTCCAGTTCGGCCAGGGCTTCGGCTGAACCGTCGCTGTGACGTTCCGTCGCTTCGATGGCGCGCCGGATCTCGGGATGCAGTGACGCGGCGGCGGACAGCGTGAGCGCCTCGGTGAGGTACCAGAGCAGTTCCCGCAGTTGGCGCACCACCGGGAACACCTGGAACATCTGCTGGGCGGTGTCCGGGGACGACCGCCAGTCCTGACCGGCGTACGTCTCCTGGGAGACCTTCTGCCCGGCGCCGAAGCAGTCGTACACCGTGCAGCCGGAGAAGCCCTTCGGCCGCAGTCGGGTGTGGATGCCGCAGCGGAAGTCGTCCTGGAGGTTGGGGCAGGGCCGCCCGGCGTCCTTGTTGATCGCGAAGTCCGCCGACACGGTCAGCGTCAGGGCGACACAGCACAGCCCGAAGCAGTTCGCGCAGTCCGCGCGCAGTGCGGCCCGCCCGGTGTCGGGTGCGGCGCTCGGATCGTTGTCGGTCACGGGGCGCGGTTCCTCTGTCTGGAGTGCAAGGGGCATCACGCGGATCACGTGTCCGGGGTGAGAGAGGGCCAAGTTTATCCGGGCGTCACCCGGACGCGCCGCGCCCATGACCGCCGGGCGGTGAGTCACTCACCGTAACGTCCCGTCTCGCCCTGTTCCCCAGGCGAAAGAGCCTCTCTTCATGCATGAACGTTTTCTGGCTGCCCCCGGTTCCGTCGGCAGTCGCCGTCCGCTCGCGCGCCGGCTGGTCGTCTCCCTGCTTCTCCCGCTGCTGACCGTCGTGGGCAGCGCCCTGGTCGCCCCCGGCAGCGCACTCGCCGCTCCGGCGGCAGGCCCGTCGCTCGCCCGTGCGACCGGTCCTTCGTTCACCTTCGCCCTGACGACGGTTCCGGATGCGCCGTGCACCAGTGGCGATCCCGTTGTCTGCGCGATCCGCGAGATGACACCGGAGGAGAAGGCGCAGGCCCGTGAGGTCCGCGTGCGGTACCACCAGTTGCTGGACGAGATGGAGTCGGTCGAGCAGCGGATGCGCGAGGAGGGCCGTTCGGACGAGGAGATCGCCCGGGTCCTGGTGACCATGCGCAATGAGGCCAAGGACATCACTCGGGCCGGGATGTCGCCCGAGGCGGTCGCCATGCTGGAGGCGCGCAACCTCGCGAAGTACGGCAATCCCCTGGGGCCGACGGCTGATCAGCAGTACGCCCGGTACGGCAGTTGGGCCAAGGTCATCGACGCGGCGACCCGCAGCAGCGCGGCAGTCGACCAGGAGCTGGGGCTGGAGCCGCGTCACTGATGTCCCCGGCCGTGCTTCAGGACTACGACAGGTACGGCAGGCTCTGGGTCCTGGACCCCGAGAGCGGGCGCCTCTCCCCCGGCCCCGCCGACGCCTTCGCGCGACCTGCCGGTGAGCGGATCTGCCACGGCTTCGTTCACGTCCTGTCGCACGACACCGGTGACGGCGCCGCCCTGTACGCCGCGTCCTCGACGCTCTGGCTGCAGTACGGCGCCGAGCGGTGGGACGCCGAGGCGGCTTCCGTCCGGTGCGCCTCGCGGCCGGACGGGAGCCGCCTCCTTACTGTCACCGGCGGCCTCGACGGGCCGCCGTGGGAGAGGGTTCTGCCCGCGCCGGCCCTTGGCCCCTTCGACCCGGCGTACGACTGGACCGACATGCTCGCGGACGACTTCTTCCTCTGGGTGACCGAGCAGCTCTCCGACGCCCGGCACCGGGGCGTGCTGCGCGAGCACTATCTGAAGGGCTTCACCCCGGTGTGACAAGGGCTGCGCCCCTCCTCCCCGTTCCGGGCACGTCGCGTTGTCAGTGGCGCGGCGCACACTGGACCTCAGTGCGGAACCGGCGAAGGGGAATGGGATGGGCGCCGAGGAGGAGACCGGGTTCGAACCCGCCACCGGGGACGGTCCGCCGCCCCTGGGGGTGAGCGACGGGGCCATCGACGTCGACCGGGCGGCCGCGGTGCGGGCCGCCTCGGTACGGACCGCTTTCGAGGGGCTGCTCCAGATCCGCCGGCTGACCAACGCCGGGCAGGCCGATCCGGAGGCTGTGCCCGCCAAGTGGGAGCTGCGTCGGACGGTACGGGCCGTCGCGCTGGTCCTGGAGGCTTCCGGGGCGACTCCCTCCGCCGTCGACGCGTCCGGGCGGCGCACAACGGCCGGGTATCGCGTGCTGGAGGGCGAATCCCCGGGCACGGCACGGGTGGAGTGGGCCGGCCCACCGGGGAGCGGAGCCGTTCATGAGGAAGAGGAGTCGCTGCCCCGGTGCGCCGACGCGTTGCGACGGCTGGGCTGGACGGCGCTGCTCTACCGGGGGCCGCGCCGGAGGCGGTTCCTGGAGGTGGAGCCTCCTACCGGTGCCACGCGCGGGAAGGGCGTGTGAGGCGGGCGACCTGCTCTCCGGGGCGGGACGGCGCGACCGCGGAGCGGCGTTGTCAGACCCATGGGGGATGCTTGCCGGTCCGACACCTCTGACCAGGAGATGCTGAGATGGACAAAGACGAACTGGCCGCCGCCCAGGCGTACATCCGGTTACTGGAGGCCACCCGGGCCGCGCTCTCGGACCCGGACGACGCACCGCTGTACCTGCCGTTGCTCACCTCTCCGATGGAGGAGGCGGACCGGGCCCTCAGCGGCGCGGGACTGACGGGCAACGAGGACAAGCTGTTCGCTCTGGTACGGGCGTTGCGGCCATGTCTGTCCGTCAGCGACCGCTGACCGGTGAGCCCGGCCGACCTACCGGCCGGTGCGATGGTGGCGCTCCACGGCGCCGGAGTGCCTCATCGCGGAACCACGCAGTGCCGGGGAGCGACTCCGGCCGGCCCTGCGCGACCTCATGGTGAATTGATTCAAAATCCTCCGAAACTTGGCTGACTGCTTGACTAGCAGCAAGAACGGAATCTAGCGTACGTTGCTGATGAAACGATTCACATCCGGGTCGCCAGCGGTCGCCGGATGACTCCGCTTACGAGGTGTTCATGTCTGATGTGTCGGCCGTCAAGGCAGCTCTCAAGTCCCAGGTGATCGAGACGCCGTCGTGGGGCTACGGCAATTCCGGGACCCGCTTCAAGGTGTTCGCCCAGCCAGGTGTGCCGCGCGACCCGTTCGAGAAACTTCAGGACGCCGCCCAGGTGCACGCGTTCACCGGTGTCGCCCCGAAGGTCTCCCTGCACATCCCGTGGGACGAGGTCGAGGACTGCACGGCGCTGACCCACCACGCCGAGGACCTCGGCCTGCGGATCGGTGCGATCAACTCCAACGTCTTCCAGGACGACGACTTCAAACTGGGCTCGGTCACCCACCCCGATCCCGCGGTCCGCCGCAAGGCCATCGACCATCTGCTCGCCTGCGTCGACGTCATGGACGCCACCGGCTCCCCCGACCTCAAGCTGTGGTTCTCCGACGGCACCAACTACCCCGGCCAGGACGACATCGCGGGCCGTCAGGACCGGTTGGCCGAGGCGCTGACCGAGGTCTACGACCGGCTCGGCGACCACCAGCGGATCCTGTTGGAGTACAAGCTGTTCGAGCCCGCGTTCTACACCACGGACGTGCCCGACTGGGGCACCGCCTACGCCCACTGCCTCAAGCTGGGTCCGAAGGCCCAGGTCGTCGTGGACACCGGTCACCACGCCCCCGGCACCAACATCGAGTTCATCGTCACGTTCCTGCTGTGCGAGGGGAAGCTCGGCGCGTTCGACTTCAACTCCCGCTTCTACGCCGACGACGATCTGATGGCCGGGGCCGCGGACCCGTTCCAGCTGTTCCGGATCATGCACGACGTGGTCAAGAACGGCGGTCTCAGGACCGAGACGAACGTCAACTTCATGCTCGACCAGTGCCACAACATCGAGGCCAAGATCCCGGCGGTCATCCGGTCGGTCACCAATGTCCAGGAGGCCACCGCCAAGGCGCTCCTGATCGACACCGTGGCCCTGACCGCGGCTCAGCGTTCCGGTGACGTACTCGCGTCGAACGGTGTCCTCATGGACGCGTACAACACCGACGTACGGCCGCTGCTCGTCGAGGTGCGCGAGGAACTCGGCCTGGCCGGTGACCCGTTCGCCGCCTACCTCGCCTCGGGCAACCAGGAGCGGATCGCCGCCGCCCGGGTCGGTGGCGATCAGGCGGGCTGGAGAGCCTGAGCCACTTTCCAGCCCCGACGTCCACGTAACCGACCGGCCCTCGTCCGGGCCGCCTCCCGAAGGAATCCTCATGACGTCCGCGACGCGTGCCGCAGTCGCCGCGCTCCTGGACCGCGCCCATCGGATCGGCTCCGATCCCCCGCAACACCAACTACGCGGGGGGCAACACCTCGGCCAAGGCGACCGGGACCGATCCTGTCACCGGCGGCGAGGCCGAACTGCTCTGGGTCAAGGGCTCGGGCGGTGACCTCGGCACGCTCACCGAGGCCGGTCTCGCCGTACTCCGTCTGGACCGGGTCCGCGCGCTCAGGGACGTGTACCCGGGGGTGGAGCGTGAGGACGAGATGGTCTCGGCGTTCGACTACTGCCTGCACGGCAAGGGCGGCGCCGCTCCGTCCATCGACACCGCGATGCACGCGCTGGTCGACGCCGCGCACGTGGACCATCTGCACCCGGACTCCGGTATCGCGCTGGCGTGCGCGGCCGACGGCGAGAAGCTGACGGCGCAGTGCTTCGGCGACACGGTGGCCTGGGTGGGCTGGCGCCGGCCCGGCTTCCAGCTCGGTCTGGACATCGCCACCGCCAAGGAGGCCAATCCGCAGGCCGTCGGCGTGATCCTGGGCGGTCACGGCATCACCGCCTGGGGCGACACGTCGCAGGAGTGCGAGCGCAACGCGCTGTGGATGATCCGTACCGCCGAGACGTTCCTTCAGGAACACGGCAGGGACGAGCCGTTCGGGGCCGTGCTGCCGGGCCGGGAGGCCCTGGGCGAGGAACTGCGCCGGGAGCGGGCCGCCGCGCTCGCGCCGGTCGTCCGGGGGCTCGCCTCCACCGACCGTCCGCAGGTCGGCCACTACAGCGACGCCGAACCGGTCCTGGACTTCCTGGCGCGTGCCGGACACCCGCGGCTCGCCGCGCTGGGCACCTCCTGCCCGGACCACTTCCTGCGGACAAAGGTCAGGCCGCTCGTCCTGGACCTGCCGGCCGACGCACCGCTGGACGAGGCGATCGGCCGGCTGAGGGAACTGCACGCGGACTATCGCGAGGAGTACCGCGCCTACTACGAACGGCACACCGTCCCCGGCTCCCCCGCCATGCGCGGTGCGGACCCGGCGATCGTGCTCGTGCCCGGAGTCGGCATGTTCTCGTTCGGCAAGGACAAGCAGACGGCCCGGGTCGCCGGGGAGTTCTACCTCAACGCCATCAACGTGATGCGTGGCGCCGAGGCCGTCTCCTCGTACGCGCCGATCGAGGAGCGGGAGAAGTTCCGCATCGAGTACTGGGAGCTGGAAGCGGCGAAACTGCGCCGGATGCCGAAGCCGAAGGCGCTGGCGACCAGGGTCGCTCTGGTCACCGGCGCCGGATCGGGCATCGGCAGGGCCATCGCCCGGTGGCTGGTGGCGGAAGGTGCCTGTGTGGTGGTCGCGGACCTGAACGCCGAGAACGCCGCCGCGGTGGCCGAGGAACTGGTCGGGGCGGACAACGCGGTCGCGGTGACGGTCGACGTCACCGGCGAGGAGCAGATCGTCGACGCGTTCAAGGCCGCCGTACTCGCCTTCGGCGGTGTGGACCTCGTCGTGAACAACGCCGGGGTCTCCATCTCGAAGCCGCTGCTGGAGACGACGGCGCGGGACTGGGACCTCCAGCACGACATCATGGCGCGCGGTTCGTTCCTGGTGTCGCGCGAAGGGGCCCGGGTGATGCGGGCACAGGGGCTGGGCGGCGACATCATCTACATCGCCTCCAAGAACGCCGTGTTCGCGGGCCCGAACAACATCGCGTACTCCGCGACCAAGGCCGACCAGGCCCACCAGGTACGGCTGTTGGCCGCCGAACTGGGCGAGCACGGCGTCCGGGTCAACGGCATCAATCCGGACGGGGTGGTGCGCGGCTCGGGCATCTTCGCCGCGGGCTGGGGCGCCCAGCGCGCCGCGACCTACGGCATCGAGGAGGAGAAGCTGGGCGAGTTCTACGCCCAGCGGACCCTGCTCAAGCGAGAGGTGCTACCCGAGCATGTGGCCAATGCCGTCTTCGCGCTGACCGGTGACGATCTCACCCACACCACCGGGCTCCACATTCCCGTCGACGCCGGTGTGGCGGCGGCCTTCCTGCGCTGACCACGCGCGGCGCGGCCCGGACACGGATCGGGCGGCGCCACCCGGATCGGATGAGATCTTCATGCCTGTCGCTTCACGGAACGACCCGGTCTTCGCCGCTGTGGACCTCGGTGCCACCAGCGGCCGGGTGATCACCGCGAGAGTGGGGCGCGGCGCGCCGGTGCTGACCGAGGTGCACCGCTTCCCCAACACTCCGGTCCGGCTGCCGGACGGGCTGCGCTGGGACGTCCTCGCCCTGTATCAGGGCATGCTGGACGGTCTGCGCACGGCCGCGCGCAGCGGTCCGGTCGCCTCGATCGGCATCGACACCTGGGCGGTCGACTACGGCCTGCTGGACGCCGACGGGGCCTTGCTCGGGATGCCGTTCCACTACCGCGACAGCCGCAACGCGGAGGCCGCGGCCCGGGTGCTGGCGCGCTGCGGTGCGCGGGAGTTGTATGCGGTGAGCGGGTTGCAGCAGCTGGCGTTCAGCACGGTGTTCCAGCTGGCCGCGCACGGCGGGGCGGCGCAGTGGCGGTCGGGGCGGACGCTGCTGCTGATTCCCGATCTGCTGGTGCACTGGCTGACCGGCACGGTCGGGGCGGAGATCACCAACGCGTCGACGACCGGGCTGCTCGACGCACGCGGCGGGACCTGGTCCGATGCGTTGATCGACCGTCTCGGGCTGGACCGCGCACTGTTTCCGCCCCTGCGTGAGCCGGGTGACACGGCCGGAACGCTGCTTCCCCATGTCGCCGAGTTCACCGGCCTGCCCGCCGGTACGCCGGTGACGACGGTCGCCTCGCACGACACGGCGTCGGCGGTGGCCGCGGTGCCGGCGACGGAGCCGGGATTCGCGTACATCTCGTGCGGCACGTGGTCCCTTGCGGGGCTGGAGCTGACGGATCCGGTACTGACCGAGGAGTCGCGGGCGGCGAACTTCACCAATGAGCGGGGCGTCGACGGCACTGTCCGCTACCTCCGCAACATCATGGGCATGTGGCTTCTGGAGGAGTGCCGCCGTACCTGGGACCGGTCCGGTACGGCTACGAGCCTGGCCGCACTCCTCGCCCGGGCGGCGCGGGCGCGGCCGTTCGCCGCGGTGATGGACCCCGACGATCCGTCGTTCCTGGCACCGGGTGACATGCCGTCGCGGATCGACGCCTTCCTCGTACGGACCGGACAGGCTCCACCGGACAGCCGGGGCGGCTATGTGCGGTGCGTGCTGGAGAGCCTGGCGCTGGCCCATCGCCGGACGCTGCGGCAGGCCGCTGAACTGGCGGGGCGCGAGGTGAACCGGATCCATCTGGTCGGCGGCGGTTCGCGCAACGAACTGCTCTGCCAGTGGACCGCGGACGCGACCGGCCTGCCCGTGACGGCGGGGCCCGCCGAGGCGACGGCTCTCGGCAACATCCTGCTGCAGGCACGCGCCCAGGGTCTGGTGGGCGATCTCCCCGATCTGCGGCGGCTGGTCGCCCGTACGCAGGAGTTGCGGCACTACAGCCCGCTCGGCGACCGACGGGCCTGGGACCGGGCGGCGGCGCGACTGGAACACGGCTGAGCGGCCGGGGTGGCGACGGGCGGGACCCTGGGCGGGTGGGGCGAGGTCCCGGGCAGACGCCGCAGGGTCCGTGGGTGGGGTACGTGAGCGGGTCCACGGGCGGGGTACGCGGGCGGGCGTCTCAGGGTCCCGGGCGAGGTGCGGCCTGCGCCCGCTCAGGCGAGCCCCAGTTCCCGCTCACCCGGTCCGAGCGGGGCGAAGAAGCGGGCGACGTCGCTGTCGGTGACCTCGGCGAGGACGGCCGGCTTCCACTGCGGGTTCCGGTCCTTGTCGATGATCTGGGCGCGTACGCCCTCCACGAAGTCGGGCTGCTCGAAAGCCCGGCTGGAGACACGGAACTCCTGGTCGAGGACGGCCTCCAGGCTGTCGAGTGCACCCGCCCGGCGCACGGCGGCCAGGGTGACCTTGAGCGCGGTGGGCGACTTCGCCAGGAGCGTGCGGGCGGTCTCTTCGGCGGCCGGTATGCCACGGATCCGGAGCCGTTCGGCGATCTCCTCGACCGTGTCCGCGGCATAGCAGGCATCGATCCAATGGCGCTGAGCGGCGAGCTCGCCGACAGGCGCGTCGGACGCGTCGGACGCGTGCCGCAGCACCGTACGCGTCACCTCGTCCGGCGTGGCACTCACGGCGAGGGCCGCGGCGAGTTCCGGCAGGCGCTGTGACGGTACGAAGTGGTCGGCGAGGCCGCACAGCAGCGCGTCGGCCGCGCCGACGGCCCGCCCGGTGAGCGCCAGATGCGTACCCAGTTCCCCGGGTGCCGCGGCCAGCAGATGCGTGCCGCCGACATCGGGCACGAACCCGATTCCGGTCTCGGGCATGGCCACCCGCGATCGTTCGGTGACGACGCGGATGCTGCCGTGGGCCGACACACCCACGCCGCCGCCCATCACGATGCCGTCCATCAGTGCCACGTACGGCTTGCGGAATCGGGCGATCCGGGCGTTGAGGCGGTACTCGTCGCGCCAGAACTCCAGGGAGGCCCGGCCGCCGGCGCGTGCGTCGTCGTGGAGGGTACGGATGTCACCGCCCGCGCACAGACCGCGTTCCCCCGCCCCGTCGATCACGACCGAGGTGACCGCGTCGTCGTGCTCGGCTCGGGCGAGGGCCGCGTCGACGAGCCGCACCATGACGTGGTTGAGGGCATTGAGCGCTCGCGGCCGGTTCAGCGTGATGAACAGGGCGTGGCCCTCGGTGTGCAGCAGGACGGGGTCGTCATCGTTCATGAGTGCGCTCCGGTCAGTGGGGCCCCTGGGCGGACTGACCGCCATTCGCGGACGATCTTTCCCTGCCCATTCTGCGACGGCCGCGCCGGGGGCAGGACAGGGAGGTGCGCAAGGGGCAGGACGGGGCAGGACGCAGCCCCGGCCGGACGGCCGCCGGAGGAGAATGACCCACTACCAACGGCGACAAGATGACTCAGCCCCGGGTTCCGCTCGACGACGGAATCCCAGCCAGTGGACCCATGTCCGCCTCCCCGGCTCGCCACAGCACCCCCGGCCACTGGATGAGGTGGAGCGTGTTGGCGCCGGGACGGTTCCCGAGGCCGGGGACCGCGGGACCGCACCGGTGAGGGGTGTGCCGCACCACCGGAAGTAGTGCGGCACACCCCTCGACGGGCTGCCCTCACACGCTCGTTCGCCCGGTCTCACGCGGCGCGAGGTGCGATCCGCGCGCCCCGTGTGCCCGACGGAACAGCGTCAGTTCTGGGCGGTACGACGCTTACGGACGGCCCAGAGGATGCCGCCGCCGGCGAGCAGAACCGCCACTGCGGCGCCACCGATGACCGGCGTGGCGGACGACGAGCCGGTCTCGGCCAGGTCCGGCGAGCTGGGGCTCGGAGAGGGCACGGCGGGCGCGGACTCCGAAGGCTTCTCGCTGGGGGTCTCGCTCGGCTCGGGAGTCGACGTGGTCGGGGTCTCCGACGGCTTCGTCTCGGTGGGCGTGGGGGTGGGCGGAGGCGTCTCGTCCTCGCACACCGGGGACGTCTCGGTCAGGTCGCGCGAGAACTTGCCGCCCTCGCTGCCGTCCTTGACGACGAGCCGGACGGTCACTTCCTTGTCGTGCGCGGGCAGCGTGAGCTTCTTGTGGAACTCGCGGCCGAACGTCTCTGTCGGCAGCAGGTCCTTGCCATCCACAGTGACGGTCACCGTGTTGGCGACGTCACTCGTGTAGTTGGTGAGGTCAACGCTCACATCAGAGCAGGTCACGGCCCAGGTGGGGGTGTGAGCTGCGGCCTGACCTGCGGAGATGACCCCACCGGTCAGACCGACGACCGCAGCGGCCACGAGTGCTCCCGCGCCACGCCACGATCTCCTGGGTATGGTCATGGATTCTTCCTCCAGATGAATCTCATCGCCCGAATGGCGGTGGGGCGCACAGTACTGCCATCGCCCCCGCGCGACACACCCACCCCGCACGTCACGGGATAGCCCAACTATTCCCATACCACCGCTACTTGAGACAAGGCGGACACGCACCTCCGAGGAGTACCTGCCGGGTGTGGCTCGATGAGAGAGTGGGCAATGAACGCATCTGTTGTCGCACGCGCGACCGATCCTGGAGCCTCGACCCGTTCTATGCGATTGCTGTTGATCCGTCACGGCCAGACGCCGTCCAACCTCGGCCATTTCCTGGACACGGCATTTCCGGGCCCCGGTCTCACCGAACTGGGCCTGCGCCAGGCTGCCGCGCTGCCCACGGCACTCGCGCAGGAGAACATCGACGCGTTGTACGCCTCGACCCTGACGCGTACGCAGCTCACCGCCGCGCCGCTCGCCGCCGAGCGAGGTCTGGAGGTGCGCATCCGCGACGGCATCCGTGAAGTCTCGGCCGGCGAGCTGGAGATGCGCGCCGACGAAGAGGCGATCGAACAGTATTTGACGACCTCGTTCGCCTGGGCCGCCGGTGACACGGTGCGACGGATGCCGGGAGGCGAGAGCGGGGCCGAGGTCCTGGCCCGCTTCGACTCCGTGGTGGCCGAGGCCGCTTCGGACAGCGCCCCCGGCACCTCCCGGACGGTGGCACTGGTCAGCCATGGCGCCGCGATCCGGATGTGGACCGCGGCCCGGACACGGAACGTCACGGTGGAGTTCGCCGCCGAGCACGCCCTCGACAACACCGGCGTGGTGGTGGTCGAGGGCAGTCCCGACGAGGGCTGGTCGACCCTTTCCTGGGCCGGGACCGTTGTCGCCCCGGCGACCGCGAGCGGCCGGGAGGACGGCGGTCCCGCCGGCCGCACCCTTCCGGACCTCGGCGGCTGAACGGGCCGTATCAGCGCGCTTCGTGGGCGAGGGACATCAGAACACCTTGTGCGTGAGCGCGGTAATCAGAGCGCCTTGTGCGTGAGCGGCATCAGCATCAGAGCGCCTTGTGCATGATGTGCAGACCGACGTACCCCTCGGTCGGATGGTTGAAGCCCTCCGGCAGCGTCCCCAGTATCTCGAAGCCGAGCGATCGGTACAGCTTGACGGCATACGCGTTCGTCTCGACCACCGCGTTGAACTGCATGGCCCGGAAGCCTGAAGTGCGCGCCCAGTCCATCGAGTACTCGCACAGGGCCCGCCCCACGCCACGCCCCGAGTGCTCGGGGTCGACCAAGTACGTGGCGCTGGCGATGTGCGAACCGTTGCCCATGTGATTCCGGTTCATCTTCGCCGTGCCCAGCACCGTCCCGGAGTCGTCGACCGCGACGACCGTTCGGTTCGGCGCCGCGAGGAACCACCAGCCCTGCGCATCGTCCTCACCGAGGTGAAGCGGATAGGTGAGTGTCTCGCCGGCGGCGACGATGGCATGGAAGAACGGCCAGATGGCGGGCCAGTCCTCAGTGGTTGCTTCCCTGATCAACATGGGGAACAGAGTGCCGGTGCGATGCGGGCGCCCGCCAGTTCTTATCGGATCCGCGCCTTCGCCACCGGAGCCGGGCGAGCAAACCCCTCGCGGGGGTCGGCGGGCACGGAGTGCCGGATACGGATTCGGCGAGATCCCCGACGGGACCTTCGACGGGGATTCCGAGGGAGACTTCGGACGGGCCTCCGGAGGCACCCGAGCGTACCGAGGCCGGTGTACTTACGGACCCGGGCCGTGACGCCGGAACCAGTGCGGGTGCGAGCCGTGACGCGGGGACAGGACCGGGTGCCCATGGTGGTGCGGGCCGGGCAGCGGGTGCCGGTCGGGGCGTGGACGCGGATGTGGGTGTAGGCGCGGGTGCGGGTGCGGGTGTGGATGCCGGTGACCCGGAGTCGCGCACAGGCGGCCAGGGCACTGCCGCCGCCCGCACAGGGGCTGTTGCAGTATCCGGCACGAGCCGTGGTCCGCGCTCGTCACCGGGGCGCGGGGCCTGCCGGTCCTCGCGGGCCCTGTCCAGCTCCAGCGCCAGGTTGACCCGCCGCCACAGGATCTCGTCCGGATCGTCGGCCAGCATCAGCTCCCCCATGGCCTCCTTGGCCGACACGGACCCCGGCCGTCCGAACACGGGTTCCGGCCGAACCCTGGCGAGGTAGGCCCGTTCGTACGGATCGTCCACCACCTCACCGAGTTGGACGGGGTCCAGGGCGGATGCCTGTACAGCGGCTCGCGCCCACGCGTCCTCTGTGCGGCCGAGCAGTCTGTCGATCCTCTGGGATCGCCAGTTGCGGGCACGCCAGTCGGCTCCGGCTTCCAGCATCGCCCGCATTCCGGCGGGGCTGGTGCCGGCGAGCAGCGTGGGCTCGCGGGTGGCGAATCCCGCGAGTTCGTCGACGAGGTAGAGCCAGACCACAGCCCGGTAACGGTTCAGATAGAACGTGACCGGCGCGAAACACCCCGCCCGTGCCAGCCGGGTGAAACGGGCCGGACTGATGGCGAGCAACGCGGCCCCTTCAGCGGTGCCCACCGTGCGCACCCGTCCCCCGAGGCCGTCGGGGAATCCCGGGTGCGCGCGCAGGCGCTCGATCTCGTCCCGGACGACCCGAGGCCGTCCGCCGTCCGGTCCGGTGGTGGTGGCTACCAGCCCCAGATGCACGGCGAGCTCGAACTCCCCGCGCCTCATGCCCAGTTCCTGCGCGGCTCGGCCCGCGGTCACCGTGACCGCGCCGTCACCGCTCTCACGCCCGCGCGCGTCCTCGTCATGCGTGCGGGTGGCTTCCGTAACGGTCATGCCCCTGCCCTCCCCGTGAGGTCCGAATACTCTCTGTGACCACGGTAGCCCGGAGGGGGCTTCTATCGGCATGCCTGTGGATAACTCCCGACGTCCAGCGAAAAGCGCAGGTCAGGGACTGTCGATGCCCTCTGTGGCGCCTTGGCGAACCGCTACACCGAGGTGTTCGCCGACCCGGTTGACGAGCAGCGTCATCTCGTAGGCGACCTGGCCGACATCGGCCTCGGCAGCGGTCAGCACGCACAGACAGCTGCCGTCGCCCGCCGCCGTCACGAAAAGCAACGCCTCGTCGAACTCGACCATGGTCTGCCGGGCTCTGCCGGCCCTGAAGTGCCGGCCAGATCCGCGAGCCAGGCTGTGCAGACCGGAGGAGACCGCCGCGAGATGTTCCGCGTCCTCACGGGCCAGCCCCGTGCTCGCCCCGGTCACCAGACCATCGTTCGACAGCACCAATGCGTGCCGTATGTGCTCCACCCTGCTGGTGAGATCGTCAAGGAGCCAGTCAAGTCCCCGGTCCAGCGCCATTTGCTCGTCCTCCCCGCTCATACGTTCCCCGTTGCCCGTATCGCGTAAGCCTTGCGTACCACTCCCGTACGGGCAAGCGCCCCCTTCCTCCGGGGCGTCGCTTCGCGCCACGCGAGGGTTCGTCCGAGGATGGGGAAATGGCACACCACATGACCGACGAAGAGCGGCGGGCCTTCCTTTCCGAGGGCACCCGCACCGCCAAGCTGTCGACCGTCCGGGCCGACGGCAGTCCGCACATCGCCCCCGTCTGGTTCCTGCTCGACGGCGACGATCTGGTCTTCAACACCGGGAAGGAAACCGTGAAGGGCCGCAATCTCGCACGCGACGGCCGGGTGGCCCTGTGTATCGACGACGACCGGCCGCCGTTCGCCTTCACCGTGCTCCAGGGCCAGGCCGAACTGAGTGAAGATCCTGACCAGTTGAGGCACTGGGCGACGCGGATCGCTGCCCGGTACATGGGCGAGGAGGTGGCCGAGGAGTTCGGGAGGCGTAACGGCGTATCCGGTGAACTGGTCGTGCGTGTCCGTGTCGACAAGGCGCTGGCCATGGCTGCCGTGGCCGACTGACCACGGCTCGCGACGCCCGGGGCTGGAGGGACCGGCCCGTCCGGTCCCTCCAGCCCGGCCCGCCCGGTTCCTCCCGTGCGGCCCGTCCGGTCCCTCCAGCCCGGCCCGCCCGGTTCCTCCAGTGCGGCCCGCCCGGTTCCTCCGACCCGGCCCATCCGGCCCGGTCCGGTCCGAAGCCGGTCCTCAGCTCACGGGGTCGAGGAACCGGGCGGTGTGCATCCGTCCGGTGTACTCGACCGTCCGGATCAGGACTTCTTTTCCGGAATCCCGGTCGCACGCGTCACAGAGGCACCACGGGCGTGCCCGGTCGAGGTCGAGGGCGTGCGACTTCTCGTACGCGCCGTAGGTGCGAGCGCCCGGGAAACACGGGAAACCCCTGGACGTCGACAATGAACGGGATGCGCCGGTGCTCGAAGGGGCCGACCCCGTTGTCGGCGTCCTGGACCGCGCTGTCGGCGTGCCCGGAGGGCATCGATCACTCTCTCGCGGGTGAGCCTCACGATGCGAAGGGGGCGGCCGGAGCCATCTCGGCGGGCTCGGATGGGTCACGCCCGGTATCGGTACGCGGACAGCATGGCCATACCGATACGGAAGGGTGCCCGGATCGGCCGCTCAGCGAGCGGGCGCGGGCCTCTACACTGGCATTTTCGGGTGACTGGCCCTGTCGGTACAGGGAAGACGTGCGGCGACGGGTGCGTGCGGACGGCCCCGTGAACGGGAGAGGTCAAGCGTGTCCACAGGTTCCGGCGGCGGTTTCCAGGATCCGCCCGCGGAGGTGCTGGCCGAGGCGGCAGCCGCGTTCGGGCTCCTGGCGTCACCGGCACGGCTGCACATCGTGTGGACTCTGTCCCAGGGCGAGTGCGATGTGACCGGTCTCGCCGACCGGGTGGGCGGCACCCTGCCCTCGGTGAGCCAGCATCTGACGAAGTTGAAATTGGCCGGACTCGTACGGTCGCGCCGTGAGGGACGCCGCCAGGTCTACCTGGTCGACGATCCCGGCGTGGTGACTGTGGTGCGCCTCATGGTCGGCCAGCTGGCGGAGCGCGCCGGGCACTCGGCCGCGCACCCCGTCCGCCTGCGTGAGCTCGGTGCCTGACAGGAGCGCAGCCGCAGGGCCGGGCCGCACGGAGCGGGACGACGCGTCGGCCACGGTGATCCCTCTGAGCCCCGGTGCGGGCAGCGATGCGGGGAGCCACGCCGGTTCAGGCAGCCGCGGCAGTGCGGGTGCGGGTGGTCGTCACGGTGCCGGGCCGACCTCGCTCCAAGTACTGCGCTCACTGGACAGCGGGCCGCGGGGACTGCTGGAGAGCGTCGCCGAAGAGCGCCTGGCCCACCTCGGCGAGAACGTTCTTCCCGCGTGGCGCCCCGTCTCGTGGCCCCGGCGTTTCCTGGCCAGCTTCCGCGACCCGTTCACCTCCGTGCTCCTCTGCCTGGGCCTGGTGTCGGCACTTGTGTCGGCATGGGGCACGGCCTGCGTGACTCTGGTTCTCGTCCTGGTCAGCTGCCTGCTGCGCTCGGGCGAGGAACACCGCGCCGACCGGTCGGCCGCGGCACTGCGGGAGCTGGTGGCGACCACGGCGACCGTGCTGCGCCGTACGTCCGCGGACGCCGCACCGCGTGCCCGTGAGGTGCCCGTGGCCGAGCTGGTGCCGGGCGATGTGATCCGGCTCGGGCCGGGAGATCTCGTACCCGCCGACGTACGACTGTTGCGCGCCAGTGGCCTCACCGTGCATCAGTCGGCCCTCACCGGGGAGTCGGCGCCGGTGCCCAAGCATCCCGTCGACGCCCCGGAACCATCCGTGTCCCCGTCCGGCCCGTTCGCACAGCCGCACCTCTGCTTCCAGGGCAGCAGTGTGACGTCCGGCAGCGGAACGGCGGTCGTCGTCACGACCGGAGGGGACACCTGGTTCGCCGCGGCCCATGACGGCCGGGCCCGCCGCCGGGGCGCCAGTGCCTTCGACCGGTCGGTGCAGGGCATCTCCTGGACCCTGATCCGCTTCATGCTGCTCACACCGCCCCTGGTCCTCATGGCCAACGCGGCACTGCGCGGCCGGGGTCTTGAGACGTTGCCGTTCGCCGTCGCCGTGGCTGTCGGCCTCACTCCCGAGATGCTGCCCGTCCTCGTCACGACGGCGCTGGCACGGGGTGCCTCACGGCTCGCCCGTACGAGCGGTGTCATCGTCAAGCGGCTGCCCGCACTGCACGATCTCGGGGCGGTCGATGTCCTGTGCCTGGACAAGACGGGCACCCTGACCGAGGACCGGCCCGTCGTCGAAGGTGCGGTGGACGGGGAGGGACGGCCCGACCCCGAGGTTCTTCAGTGGGCCGCGGTGGGCGCGCTGTGGACCTTGCAGCTCGCCGAGCTGCCCGCGCCCGACGCGCTGGACGAGGCGGTACTGGACGCTGCGGAGGACCACGCGGCCGAAGGCGACGGGAGTTCGCCGCTGTCGGTGTACGACGGGGTGGCCGCGTTGCCGTTCGATCCGGTGCGCCGTCTCGCCACCGCCGTGGTCCGGCGGCCCGGCCGTCCCGGCATCCACACGCTGGTCACGAAGGGCGCCGTCGAAGCCGTACTCGACCGGTGCGTACTGGACGACGGCGAACGCGAACGGCTGCTCGCCCGCGCCGCCCGGGAGGCCGAGCGCGGGCTGCGGCTGCTCGCCGTGGCCCGTGCCGACCGACCGTCCGGAGCCCGCGCCTACACCTCGGCCGACGAACGAGGGCTGACGTTCCTCGGCCTGGTCACCCTCCGCGACGTCCCCGCGCCGAGCGCCGCCGACGCGCTCGGCGTCCTGGCGGCGCGGGGCATCGCCGTGAAGGTCCTCACCGGCGACCATCCCGGCACGGCGGCCCGTGTCTGTCACGACCTCGGGCTGCCGCCCGGCGAGGTCGTGACGGCCGAACGGATCGACGCGCTGTCGGATGAGGAGCTGGCACGGCTGGCGGACCGGGCCACCGTGTTCGCCCGCTGCGCCCCGGAGCACAAGGCACGCATCGTCTCGGCGCTCCGCGCGGGCGGGCACACCACCGGATTCCTCGGTGACGGCGTCAACGACCTGCCCGCGCTGCACACCGCCGATGTCGGCATCTGCCCGCGCAACGCGGTCGACGTCGCACGGGAAGCGGCGGATGTCGTCCTGGCCGAAAAGGACCTGACCGCGATCGACCGGGCCGTGGTCGCGGGGCGCCGCAGCAGCGGCAACATCGCCACGTATCTGCGCATCACGCTCTCGTCGAATCTCGGCAATGTCCTCGCGATGCTGACCGCGGGCCTGCTGCTGCCGTTCCTCCCCATGCTCCCGGCGCAGGTGCTCGTGCAGAACCTCTGCTCCGACGCGGCACAACTCGCGTTCGCGTTCGACCGGCCCGCCGCCGCGGCCCTGCGCCGCCCCACCGTGCTCCGCCCCCGCGACTTCCTGCGGTTCATCACGGGCTTCGGCCTGCTCAACGCCGCCGCCGACCTCGCCACCTTCGGCGTGCTCGCCCTGGCTCTGCGCGATACGGCCGCTCCCGGCGGCGAGGCCGCGTTCCACGCCGGATGGTTCACCGAGAACCTGCTCACCCAGGCCCTCGTCATGATGTTGCTGCGTACCGGCCGGAACTCGGCCGAACGCAAGGCCGGCGGGCCACTGCGCGCGGCGGCCGCCGGGCTCGCCGCCGTGGGTGTGCTGCTGCCCCTCACCGCGCTGGGCCCGCTGCTGGGAATGGCCGCCCTGCCCCCGCTGTACTACCTGCTCCTCGGCACGGTCCTCGGGCTGTACGCGATCGGGCTGGCGGCAGCCCGCAGACGCTACGACCGCACGAACACCGCACCGTGATGCCGAGCGGACCGAGGGGGCGCTGGTTCGCCCCCCAGCCATGGTTATACAGTTGCGCAATGCGGCAACTGTTGCCGTGCGGACGGAGAGAAGGGCGGGACCAGAATGTTGCGCAACGGCCTGGAGCCCTGGCACCTGCTGATCGTGGCCATCGTGCTCATCGTGCTGTTCGGTTCGAAGAAGCTGCCGGACACGGCGCGCGCCCTGGGGAAGTCGATGCGCATCCTCAAGAGTGAGGCCAAGGCCATGAAGGAGGACGAGTCCCGATGAACGGCGAGAGTGCGGCGCAGGGGCCAGGCGACGACGAGTGCGGCCATCACCGGCTGCACGGCGCCCGGCGCACCCACTCCACTCGCCGACCCCACACCCCTGCGGCACTTTCTCGACCCGCGACATCTTCGCGACCTGCGGCACCTTCGCGGCTCACGGCGCCTTCGCCCTCTCGGCGTCTTCATCATCTTCACTTCACGACTTGCGCAATCCGGGAACCTTGACGACCGCGCCACGCGTTCGCGTAAGTGACGGCAGAACAGCACGGCCGAACCGTGCGGATCGACGTAACACTGGAGGAATTTTCATGGGTGTGACCCTGGCGAAGGGCGGCAACGTCTCCCTGACGAAGGAGGCGCCCGGCCTGACCGCCGTGACGGTCGGCCTGGGCTGGGACGTACGTACCACGACCGGAGCCGATCACGACCTTGATGCCAGTGCCCTGCTGTGCTCCGAGGCCGGCAAGGTTCTCTCCGACGCGCACTTCGTGTTCTACAACAACCTCAACAGTCCCGACGGTTCGGTGCGCCACACCGGCGACAACCTGACGGGTGAGGGCGAGGGTGACGACGAGTCCATCGACGTCGACCTGGCCGGGGTCCCGGTCGAGATCGCGAAGATCGTGTTCCCGGTGTCGATCCACGACGCCCAGAGCCGCGGCCAGAGCTTCGGTCAGGTGCGTAACGCGTTCATCCGCGTGGTCAACCGGGCGAACGGCGTCGAGCTGGCGCGCTACGACCTCAGCGAGGACGCGTCGACCGAGACGGCGATGGTGTTCGGCGAGCTGTACCGGCACGGTGCGGAGTGGAAATTCCGCGCCGTGGGCCAGGGTTACGCATCGGGGCTCGCGGGAATCGCGTCCGATTACGGCGTCAATGTCTGACAGGTGAGCCCACGCCGTCCGGCCGCTAGAGCGTCCGGAGGCCGTTGATCACCTCATGGAGAATCCATTCATCGGACAGCTCCGCAGCGGGTACGGGGCGACTGCCCCGTACCCGCCCCGTTTCGAACAGACCTCCCAGGAGCATGCGCGCCACGCCAACCGGCAGAGCCGGGTCGGCGGAGAGTTCCGCGACTCGGTTCGAAAGCTGATGAAATATGGCAGAGAGCCGCTTCCGAACAATCGCTCAACGCTCGAATGCGCGCCACGCCTCTTCCCGTTTCGTTCGGACGCCGACTGCGCGATCATGTCCACATGGCCGATGACCACGCACATGTCCAGGACTTCTTCACCCCCCGCGCGGCCGACTGGGACAGCCGTTTTCCCGACGACGGGCCGGCCTACGACGCCGCGGTAAGTGCGCTGGGGCTGCGTCCCGGGGACGCGGTGCTCGACGCCGGCTGCGGCACGGGGCGTGCGCTGCCGGCTCTGCGCTCCGCCGTCGGATCCGGTGGCACCGTGCTCGGCGTGGACCTCACGCCCGCGATGCTGAAGGAGGCGGTGCGGGCCGGGCGGGAGCGGAGCGGGGTCCTGCTGCTCGCCGATGCCGCACGGCTGCCGCTCCGCACCGGGGCGCTGGACGCGGTGTTCGGCGCCGGGCTGATCTCCCATCTCTCGCGGCCGGAGGAGGATTTGGGGGAGCTGGCGCGGGTTGTGCGGACGGGCGGGCTGCTGGCTCTGTTCCATCCGATCGGCCGGGCCGCGCTGGCCGCGCGCCACGGCCGCCGCATCACCGATGACGATCTGCGGGCCGAGCCCAGGCTCGGCCCGCTGCTGGCCCGTTCCGGATGGCGGCTGGACTCGTACACCGACGAGGACGACCGCTTCCTGGCACTCGCTGTCCGTACGGGCTGATACGGGTCGCCCCGTCGGCGGTCAGAAGGGGCTGCGCCGACCGGCCGCCGCACACGGAAGAGCTGGACGATCCGTTTCCGTTTCCGGCAGAGCGCCCTCACGATCGCGCGGGCGGCGGGCCCCGGCCGTTCGTACCGGAACGCCCGCGGCCGCGAATCGTCGAGAAGCGCGATACCGGCGCCGCGGCCGGCTCGTCGCGCACGCGGATGTTCCGGGGCGCACCTGATGCCCGCCGGTCGCACCCCCTCCGCCCCGCAACCCCGCTTGTCAGGGCCTCGACTACAGGGTTACCGAGTAGTTAGGGTGCGCCGACGGACCAAGCGATGAGGTATGCGGGATGAGGAGGATGCTGTGGCCGGAACGGACGACACGGTTGCCGACGACGACGCACTGTTTGTGCTGACCGCAGTACTGCTCACCCCCGCGCAGTTCCCGAGCGTGCTGGGTGACGACTATGTGGCCGCCTGCCGGACGCTCGCCCTCGAACCGTACGAGGAGGGCTACGGTCTGGTCCTCGGCCAGGACGGCAACGGTGCCCGGTGGACCGTGGTCGTGGAGGACGTCTCGCTGGTCGCTGTCGCCATCGCCGCCTGGGACTGTGGAATGGATTACGACCTCTCCCCCGACGACCGTTCCGTGGTGTGCGCGCTGCCCGGCTGGCCACTCGCCGTGGCTGTCGCCGCGCCCGGTGTTCCCGCGCCGCACGATCCGCTGCCGGATCCGGAGGCCGAAGGGGTGGGTCCCGCCCCGTTGACGCCGCCCGACACCGACGCCTGGGGACCGGCGCAGCGGCGCCTCGGGGCGGACGAGATCGCCGCGCGGTGGGCGACCTGGCGCGAACAGATAGCCGACTCGGAGTTCACCCGGCCCGGTGAGACGGTGCGCGAGGAAGCGGCGACCGTGGGGGCTGGGAGTGCCGGGCCCGGCGGCGTGCGAGAGCCGGCTTCGGATGCGGGTGCGGCAGCCGAGGATTCCGGGGCATCGAGCGGGAACGCGCAGTCCGGGCAGCACCCCGGTGTGCGCCGGGTGCTGGAGGAGGCCCGTGCGTATACACAGTGCCCACCGCCGCCCGGCCGGGTCCGGTCCGCCTTCGCCTCCGACGACGCCCGCACACTGCGCGCCGACGGTCCGGGCTGGTCACTGGTCGCCAGGACCGACGACATCGCGTTCATCCTGCTGGACGAGACGCCGGGCGAGATCCATACCGTGGGCCGCGGCCCCGAGCTGCCCGGCCTGCTCAAGGCTCTGGACGAACTGACCGTACGACCCGCCTGATTGCGGGATCACTCCGGCCGGGCGGAGGTTCAGGAGGCAGGCACGCGTTCTGCGCGATGTACGAACAGACCGGCGGGCGGCGCCCCGCAGTGGGCGCCGCCGCACGGTTGTCCGGTGGCCGGGGTCAGCGGCCTATCTCCTTGCGGCTGACCCTGCGGAGCCGACGCCGCTGGGCCGGGTCCAGCATCAGATACCCCACGACCGGTACGCCGATCAGCACCAGCAGCGCCCACCAGAATCCGATGAGGGGCCACAGGACCGCCGCCGCGACGACTCCCCCGATGGCGATCTTCGCACCGTTCGACATGGTCCACGCCTCCTTCGCGGCCGGAGCCGCTCCTGTTGTGTGAACGCTTGTGCGCGCCCATCGGTTCCGCAACGCGGCCCCGACTATCGCAACGGTTCGCCGACCTCGTGCATGTGGGTCAGCGCCTGGCGGTAGGACTCGATGAGCCCGGTCTCCGCGTACGGCATGCCGATGTCCTCGCAGTGAGCCTTGACCAGCGGCTGGGCCAGTCGCAGGTGGGGGCGCGGCATGCTCGGGAAGAGATGGTGCTCGATCTGGTAGTTCAGGCCCCCGAGGAACCAGTCGGTGAGGACGGCCCCGCGAACGTTCCGCGAGGTCAGCACCTGTCGCTGCAGGTGGCCCCAGCGGTCACCGTCCGGGTCGGGCATCTCCATGCCCTTGTGGTTCGGGGCGAAGGCCATGCCGAGGTGGAGGCCGAACAGCGCGTGGTGCACCAGGGCGAACACGACGGCCTTGCCGAGAGACATCGTGGTGAGGAGCAGCGTGGCGTACAGCGCGAGGTGCCCGGCCAGCAGCAGACCGGAAAGGGCCCGCTCCCTGACGGGCTGACGCCGCAGGAACTGGAAACCGTAGATCTTCAGGGCGATGCCTTCGAGGAGCAGCATCGGGAAGAAGAGCCGGGCCTGGTTACGGGTGAGCCAGCGGGCGAAACCTTCGCGCTGCGCGGCCTGCTTCTGGGTCCAGACAAGAGCGCCGACGCCGACATCGGGATCCTTGTCGATGTGGTTGGGGTTGGCGTGGTGGCGCACGTGCTTGTCGTTCCACCACGCCTCGTTCATGCCGAGGAGCAGATTGGCGTGGAAGAGCCCGATGATGCGGCTCGCCCTGCGGTCACCGGAGATCTGGGCGTGTCCCGCGTCGTGTCCGAAGAAGGCGGTACGGGTCCACAGGATCGCCAGCGGCAGCGTGAGGAGCAGTGTCCACCAGGTGTTGCCCAGGAGCACGAGACCGGTGATCACCGCCCCCAGGGCCACCAGGTTGACCGCGATGCCCGCCCCGTACCAGCCGGTGCGCCGCTCCAGGAGCCCTTGCCCCTTGACTGCCCTCAGAAGGGGGGCGAAATCGCTCCCTGAACTCCCGGAACTCGCGGAACCCCCGGAACCGGATCGCTCGGCGCCCTGCCCCTCCGAAACCGGGTTCTGTGAAACCGGGTTCTCCGAATCCGCGCCTGCGGCACACGCGACACCTCCCGTACTTCCGGAACTGTCCGATCCGTCGCGGGCGTGCTCCGCAACGGTGGCTATCGCCTGGGGCATGACATCTCCGGTCTCTGGGCATGTGCGCTGACCTTGTAGAACGTACGGATTGGGTGCTGGTGGCAGCCATGGCGCCACCACCCTGGTTCTCCGGGGGGTTGCCCCCGTGTCCCACGGTGGTGCTGGCTGCACCACGAGACCGGAAGGCAGAGGAAAGTGATGGGGGTCACGGCGCGAAATTGCCGGAAGAGGCGACGGGTGGAGTACCCTCGGCGACCCCGACCCACTAGTCAAATTTGAGGAATCTGACATCGCTGTGCACCTGCACCCTGCGGCAACGCTTTCCGAGATTTCTGAACTGTCCCGCTGCTCCGCAGTCTTCCTCCCCGCGGATCCGGCCCGTACCGGCCTGATCGCGTTCTGGAACCCGGACGGTAGCACCCCGCCCGATGCTCCCGGGATTTCGAGGGAACTGACCGTCGTCGGAGCCGATGCGCAGCCGCGTGCCGTACCGGCTCTGCACCTGCCCGTGCGGGATGCCCTCGCTGTCCTCACGCGTGCGCGGGTGAGCGGGCACGCCTCCCCCGCGACCGCCTTCTGGGGTGCCGCCGGAATCCTCGCGCTCCAACTCGCCGCCCGCGGACTGCTGCTGCCGGGGCTGAGCCCCACGGACCACGATGCGTGGCGGGCCGGTCCGCTGACCTCGGACGACCTCGCGCGGATCCGGGAGCTGGCGGCGTCCATGCCGCCCACCGCCCACTCCGTGCCGCTGGACGCCGGCCCGGACACGGCGGCGGGCCGACCGGTGCTGTTGCCCGAACCGGAGCGGCTGCTGCGGGCGTTCCTGGACGCGGTGGCCGACGGGCTGCCCCGTACGCCCGCCGCCCCATTCACCACAACGGGCCCCGCCTTCGCCGCCGATGCTCCGCAACAGCTCCCCGGTCTGCGGGGCTGGGCGGCCGATGTCGCGGCCGGTCACGACGCGGGCGTACGGCTCTCCCTGCGGATCGAGGTGTCGGGGCTGACCGAACCGGCCACCACGACCGGCTCCGACCACGGCTCGCGCCAGAACCAAAACCATCACTATCACGAGCAGTCGCAGTCGCAGTCGCAGTCGCAGTCGCAGTCGCAGTCGCAGTCGCAGTCGAGTGATCGTGGACCGTCGTTCCGGGCCGTCCTGCAGATCCACAGCGTCAGCGACCCCACCCTGGTCACCGACGCGGCCGAGGTATGGGCGGGCAGCGCGCCGACCGCTGCGGCATTCGGCCCGCGGGCCCGGATGGACGCCCTGCTCGCGCTGCGCCGCGCCGCCCGCGCCTGGCCTCCGCTGGCCCCACTGCTGTCGGCGGCGGTGCCCGACTCGGTCGAGCCGGCCGACGAGGAGATCGCCGAGCTGCTGGGCCCCGCCGCACGGGCACTGGCCGCGACGGGCGTTCAGGTGCACTGGCCCAAGGAACTGGCCAGGAAGCTCACCGCACGCGCGGTGATCGGACCGCCCGACCCGGATGACGGCCGAGCCGGGTCGGAGGACGGTTCCGGAGCCCCCGTCGGCACCGGGTCGGACGCTCCCTCCATCCTGTCCGCCGACGCGCTGCTCGCGTTCAACTGGCGGTTCGCGCTGGGCGACCAGAAACTGAGCCGGGCAGAACTGGACCGGCTCGCCGAGTCCAGCAGGCCGGTCGTCCGCCTGCGCGACCAGTGGGTGCTCATCGACCCCGAAGAGGCCCGACGGGCCCGGGAGTCCCAGGACCGCAAGGTCACACCCATCGACGCGCTGGGCGCCGTACTCACCGGCTCCACCGAGGTGGACGGGCACCGGGTCGAGGTCGAGGCGACGGGCTGGCTGGAGCGGCTGCGGGACCGGCTCGCGGACCCGGAGTCGGGCGCACAGCAGACGGTCGGTCAGCCCGGGGCGCTCACCGCGACCTTGCGCGACTACCAGCTGCGCGGCCTGAACTGGCTGAACACCATGACCTCACTCGGTCTCGGCGGATGTCTCGCCGACGACATGGGACTCGGCAAGACCATCACCCTGATCGCGCTGCATCTGCACCGCCAGAGCGATCCCGCGGCGGCCGGGCCGACCCTGGTGGTGTGCCCGACGTCCCTGATGGGCAACTGGCAACGGGAGATCGAGAGGTTCGCGCCGGGCACGCCGGTACGTCGTTTCCACGGTGCCACACGCTCCCTGGACGGGCTCGCGGACGGCGAGTTCGTCCTCACCACGTACGGCACGATGCGCCTCGACGCACCCCGGCTCGCCGGGACGAACTGGGGAATGGTCGTCGCCGACGAGGCGCAGCACGTCAAGAATCCGCACTCGGCCACGGCGAAGCAGCTGCGGGCCATCGGTGCGCGGGCGCGCGTCGCGCTCACCGGCACCCCGGTGGAGAACAACCTCTCCGAGCTGTGGGCGATCCTCGACTGGACGACCCCGGGACTCCTCGGCCGGCTCGGCACTTTCCGTACCCGGTACGCTGCCGCGGTCGAGGGCGGCAACGACCCGGCGGCCGCCGAGCGGCTCGCCTCCCTGGTGCGCCCGTTCCTGCTGCGGCGCCGCAAGTCCGACCCGGGCATCGCGCCGGAGCTGCCGCCGAAGACGGAGACCGACCGTGCGGTGTCGCTGACTGCGGAGCAGACGGGCCTGTACGAGGCGGTGGTGCGCGAGACCCTGGCGGAGATCTCCGGGTCCGACGGATTCGCCCGGCGCGGGCTCGTCATGAAGCTGCTGACGGCGCTCAAGCAGATCTGCAACCACCCGGCGCAATACCTCAAGGAGGAGGAGCCGAGGATCGCGGACCGTTCGGGCAAGGTGGAACTGCTGGACGAGCTCCTCGACACGATCCTGTCCGAGGAGGCGAGCGTGCTGGTGTTCACCCAGTACGTGCAGATGGCCCGGCTGCTGGAACAGCATCTGGCGGCGCGCGGGGTGCCCACCCAGTTCCTGCACGGCGGCACCTCCGTCGCACAGCGCGAGGAGATGGTCGAGCGGTTCCAGGCGGGCGAGGCCCCGGTCTTCCTGCTGTCGCTCAAGGCGGCCGGGACCGGACTCAACCTCACCCGGGCCGAGCACGTGGTGCACTTCGACCGCTGGTGGAACCCGGCGGTCGAGGCGCAGGCGACGGACCGCGCGTACCGGATCGGCCAGACCCGGCCGGTCCAGGTGCACCGGCTCATCGCCGAGGGCACCATCGAGGACCGGATCGCCGAGATGCTGGCCCGCAAGCAGGGAGTCGCGGACGCGGTGCTGGGTTCCGGCGAGGCCGCGCTGACCGAACTGACCGATGCGGAACTGGCCGACCTGGTCCAGCTGCGAGGGGGCGCACGATGAGCGACGCGTACGAGGACGTATACGAGAACGACGGCTACGACGAGCGTGGCGGCGGGCACGGCGACTGGCAGGGCGACGAGCCGGACAGTGAGCGGGGCGAACAGCCCGGTTACGGCCGGGGCGTTGAGGGGCGTGGCGGCCCCGAGCGTACGTTCGCCGCTCTGCCGCCGACGCAGGGGCGCGGGTTCGCCGCGTCGTGGTGGGGCCAGGCGTGGCTCAAGGCCCTGGAGGACACGGCCCTCGACGGTCAGCAGCTGAAGAAGGGGCGCCGGCTGGCCAGAGAGGGCAAGGTCGGCGCGGTCTCCGTGCGGCCGGGCCGGATCACCGCCGTCGTCCAGGAGCGGGACGCGACGGCGTACCGCAGCGATGTGCTGCTCCAGCAACTGGGCGAGGAGGAATGGGACCGCTTCCTGGACATGGCCGTCGACCGGGCGGGACACATCGCGGCGCTGCTGGACCGGGAGATGCCGCCGCACCTGGTGGAGGACGCGGCGGCGGCCGGGGTGGATCTGCTGCCGGGCATCGGTGACCTGGAACCCGAGTGCGGTTGCGAGGCGTGGGACCACTGCCCGCACACGGGCGCCCTGTGCTACCAGGTGGCGCGGCTGCTGGACGAGGACCCGTTCGTGTTGCTGCTGCTGCGGGGGCGCGACGAGCGGCGGCTCCTCGACGAGCTCCAGGTGCGCAGTGCCGCGCGAGCGGTCCGGACGGTGCGCGGGGAGCCGACGGGCGCGCAGGACCGGAGTGCGCCCGCGGCACGGCACGGCGTTCCGGCCGAGGAGGTCTATGCCGCGGAAGACATTCTGCCGCCGCTGCCCGAGCCGCCGCCGGTACCCGGCGAGCCGGGTCTTCCGCCGTCCCTGGACACGGAGACCGACCCGGCCCCGGGACTCGACCCGGCGGCGCTGGAGCTGCTGGCGGCGGACAGTGCCGTACGGGCCCACCGAATGCTGCTGGAAGCACTGGCTCCGGCACACGAACACCGCCCGCTGCCCGTCGAACTGACGCCGGACCAGGACGCGGTACGGCTGGCGGCAGACGCCGGTCCCGAACCGTGGATCGCCACCCGGCTCGCGGTCGGCTCCGGTCGGCAGCGGGCCGACCTGGACACCGCGGTGCGCGCCTGGCGGTACGGCGGCAGCGCAGCCCTCGCGGTGCTGGAAGAGGAGTGGGAGCCGGACCCGGAGTCCCTGGCGCGGGCCCAGGCGCAGCTCGCCGCGGCCTGGGAGGAGGGCGAGCGCCCACAGCTGCGCGCCGGGCGTGCCCGCTGGACGGTGACGGGCGCCGACCTCCAGCTCCGGTACGGGCGGGACGGGCGGTGGTGGCCGTACCGCAAGGAACGCGGCCGCTGGGTGCCGGCCGGGCCGGCGGACGACGATCCGGCGGGCGCGCTGGCGGTGTCACCGGCCGACGCCTGATCCGACGCATACACGTACCGGGGACGGGGCAGTACCTGTGCCGGAGGCGGAAGCACCGCATCCCGGCGTGCACGCGAGGCCGGGTTCGCCATCTGCTGCCCTCACGTTCAACTCGATGTCACCGGGTGTTGTACGTGAGGGCGGAACCTGACGGTCCTGATGAACCTTTGTGCCCCAGGAGGCCCCATGTCCGCGCGTGTTGTCCGTCGTACCCTTTCTGTCGGGCTGCCGCTCGCCCTGCTGTCCACCCTCGGTGTCGCCGCCACCGCGACCGCCGGTACGCAGGAACGCCACGCACACCACGAGCGTCCCGACCGGACCGCGCGGATCACCGGGAGTGCCGTGCTGGGCGACATACCGCTCGCCGGATTCAGCAACGGTCTGCTGCCCGGCACGGTCTCCGACGACCGCGGCGTGCAGCTCGGTGGCATCGGCAGCGACATCTACCCGGCGGGCCGCAAGGGCGAGTTCTGGACGGTGACGGACCGCGGGCCGAACGGCCAGATCAAGGTCGACGGCAAGAAGCGGCGTACGTTCCCCGTCGCGGGCTTCGATCCGGCGATCGTGAAGATCCGGGTCAGCGGCAAGCAGATCAAGGTGCTGAGCGCCATCCCGATCACGACGCGTTCCGGTGCGCCGGTCACGGGGCTGCCGAACCAGGCCAGCCGCGACGAGGCCCCGTACACGTACGACGCGCGGACCCCTCTCACGTACAACCCGAACGGGCTGGACACCGAGGGCGTCGTCCGTGCGGCGGACGGCTCGTTCTGGCTGGTGGACGAGTACGGCCCGTCCCTGGTCCATGTCTCCTCCCGGGGCCGGGTGCTGGCCCGCTACGTACCCGAGGGGCTGCGACTGAAGGGCGCCGACTATCCCGTCGTGGAGGCCCTGCCCGGAGTGCTGCTCCACCGCAAGATCAACCGTGGTTTCGAGGGGCTGGCCCTGCTGCCCGGCGGGGATCTGGTGATGGCGGTGCAGAGCCCGCTCTCGCTGCCCGACGTGAACGCGGGCGAGGCGTCGCGCAATGTCCGGCTGCTGCGCTTCTCGACGAAGAAGCAGGCGGTGACCGCCGAGTACGCCTACCGGTTCGACCCGGTCGAGGTCGTCGACCCGGGCGAGGACGACACGTCCGAGTTGAAGATCTCCTCGGTCGTCGCCCTGGACCGGAACACGCTGCTGGTCGAGGAGCGCACCGACAAGGCGGCCCGGCTGCACCGGGTGACGCTCCCCCACGGCTCCGGCATCCTCGGCTCGGCCTGGGACGACCCGGCGACCTCACCCTCGTACGAGGAGCTGACGGACCCCTCGGCAGCCGGTGTGCGGTTGCTGCGCAAGAACTTGGTCGTCGACCTCGGCACGGTCGCGGGAGTGCCCGGCAAGATCGAAGGCGTGGCGGTCACAGGCCGGAGCACCCTTGCCCTCATCAACGACAACGACTTCGGGATGACGGACGGCGCGGAGGCGTTCGACGCGAACGGCCGACTGGTCGACAGCGGCATCGAGACCTCGGTGACGTCGCTCAAGCTCCCCCGCCCGCTGAAAGGCTGAGCCCGTGCGGACCGACACCGTCGGCTGAACCACTGCCCCGTTTCGGACACCTGCCGTCTTCCGTCACCTCCGCGACGACCGTACGGTGGGCTCCGCCGGACGCTCGGCCGTACATCGGACAACGCCTTCCGGTCGTCGGACATGAGGAGTCACGGGGTGTCACGTCGCGGGGTGCCGGGTCATGGGGTGCCGGGTCACGGGGTGTCGGGGGAATCGCACGCGGAACTGCTGCGCGACGCCGTGGGACTGCGCGAGGTCCTCTTCCAGAGCATCACGGCGATGGCGCCCGCCGCTGCCATCACGGCGTCCATCCCCGCCGGTGCCGCGTTCGCCGGGGGCAGTCTGCCGTTGTCCGTCCTGGTGGCGCTGGTGGCCTGCCTGTTCACCGCGTCGTGCGTGGCGGAGCTGGCCCGGCGGTTACCGGCGGCCGGCTCGGTCGCCACGTACTCCGCACAGGGACTGCATCCGGCCGTCGGCTTCCTCGTCGGCTGGGGCTATGTCTTCGTCGAAGCTCTGATCCCAGCGCTGCTGCTGCTCCAGCTCGGTTTCACCACCGCGGGCACCCTGAACGAACAGTGGCCCGCCTTTCCGGCCGGCCTGTGGTGGCCCTGGTCGCTGCTGGGGGCGGTGGTCATCGCAGCCGCCGGTTACTTCGGAGTGCGGGCCTCCGCCCGGTTCGGCACCGTCCTCGGCATCTTCGAGGTACTGGTCTTCGTCGGGTTCGCGGTGGTGCTGATCGGTAAGGCGGGCACGGACAACACCCTGTCGGTGTTCGGCACGGGGCACACCCCGAGCGGCGGCGACGGCATCAGTGCCGTGTTCGCCGGGTCGGTGTACACGATCCTCGCGTTCGCGGGCTTCGAGGCCGCCGCCCCTCTCGCGGAGGAGACCAAGGACCCGCGGCGCACCATGCGGCGCGCGGTGCTCGGGGCGGCGCTCTCGGTCGGACTCGTGTACGTCCTCACCACGTACGCCATGTCGGTGTACTTCGGGCCCGACAGATTCGCCGATTTCGGTACGTCCGGCAGCGCGTCCTGGGAAGGCGTGGCCCGCGCGTCGTTCGGGCTGTTCTGGGTGCTCCTGTTCTTCGCCGTCGTCAACTCGACCCTGGCCAACGCCAACGCCTGTGCGAACGTCTCCACCCGGACCGCCTTCGCGCTGGGCCGGATACGGGTGTTCCCGCACGCCTTCGCCCGCCTGCATCCCCGGCGCCGCTCCCCGGTCACCGGCGTGGCCGCGCAGTTCGTGATCGCGGTCGGCGCGACACTCGGGCTGGGGTTCGCCTACGGCCCGGTGACGGCGTTCGTGCTGCTGGCCACCGTCATCGTGACAGTCATCATCGGGGTGTACATCGTCGTCGATCTGGCCTGTGCCGGGTACTTCCTGCGGCGCCGCCGCGACGCCTTCAACCCCGTACTGCACCTCCTCTTCCCGGTGCTGGGCATCGCGGCGTTCGTGCCGGCCCTGCTGACCGCGGCGGGCATCCCCGCCTTCGACTTCGTCTCGGAGCTCAGCGCTCCCGTGTCGTACGCGGGCCCGGTCGTGGGCGTCTGGATGCTCATCGGCCTCGTCGTCCTGGCGGTACTGCTGCGTCGCCACCCCGAGCGGGTGGCGCAGACCGGGCGGGTCCATCTGGACGAGTCCGCGCGGCAGCCGGCCGCCGGGTACGGGACCGCCGCGACCACCGCCACGAGCAACCCTGAGACCATGCCCGAGCCCGGGACCGGGGGCGGGGGCGGGGGCGGGGGCGGAACCAAGCCCGAGCCCACGCCGGAGACAGGAGACGCACAGCGATGAGCGACCCCAGGATTCTGACCGTACGACCGCGGGAGGGCGAGTACGCCTGGACGTTCGGCGGCGCCGCGCCGGTGGCACGGATCGAGCCGGGTACGTACCTCGACCTCTACACCGAGGACTGCTTCGCGGGACGGGTGCGCTCCCACAAGGACCTGGTGTCGGAGGTGTGCGAGTTCCCCTACCTCAACCCGCAGACGGGCCCGTTCCATGTGGTGGGGGCCGAGCCGGGCGACACCGTGGCGGTGCACTTCGTGTCGATCGAACCGGCCCGGGACTGGGCCGCCTCGACGACCGTCCCGTTGTTCGGGGCGCTGACCTCCACGCACACCACGGCCTCGCTCCAGGCCCCGCTGCCCGAGGTGGTGTGGATGTGGCAGCTGGACCGGGCACGCCGGACGTGCCTGTTCAGCGCACGGGACAGCGACTTCCAGGTGGAGCTGCCGATGGATCCGATGCACGGCACGGTGGGGGTGGCCCCGGCCAACCTGGAGGTCCGGTCGGCGCTGGTCCCGGACGCGCACGGCGGCAACATGGACACGCCCGAGATGCGGGCCGGGGTGACCTGCTATCTGGGCGTCAACGTCGAAGGCGCACTGCTGAGTCTGGGCGACGGACACGCCCGCCAGGGCGAGGGCGAGACCTGCGGCGTGGCCGTGGAGTGCGCGATGAACACGGTGGTGCTGGTCGAGCTGCTGAAGGGTGTCGCCACGCCGTGGCCACGAATCGAGTCCGACACCCATCTGATGTCCACCGGATCCGCCCGGCCCCTCGAAGACGCCTTCCGCATCTCGCAGTTGGACCTGGTGCAGTGGCTGGCCCGCGACTACGGGCTCTCCGAACTCGACGCGTACCAGCTGATCAGCCAGGCCGGCGAGGCACCGCTGGCCAATGTCTGCGACACGAACTACACCTGCGTGGCCAAGATCCGCAAGGAATGGCTGCCCGCGGGGGAACCGAACCGCGGCCTCCACCGTCATCTTCGGCAGACGGCCTCGGTGTTGCCTCGATCCTGATCCTGCGTCACCATCCCTTCCCACAGGAGTGCCGATGCACCGCAGAAGACTTCTTCAGGGCGCCGCCGTCACCGCCGCGGCGGCGCTGCTCCCCGCCTCGGCGCGGGCCGTGGCCTCCTCGACGGCCGAGACGGACTATCCGGAGGCCCACTGGGCACCGGCGTCCACGTCCAACTACACGTCCTCGTCCCGGCCCTCGGCGTATCCGGTCGACTTCGTCGTCATCCATGTCGCGCAGCAGACGTTCAACGAGACGATCGGCATCTTCCAGAATCCGGCCAAAAAGGTCTCCGCCCACTATGTGGTGCGTTCGGGCGACGGATACGTGGCCCAGTGCGTGCGGGAGCGGGACATCGGCTGGCACGCGGGGAACTGGGACTACAACACCCGCAGCATCGGCATCGAGCACGAAGGCTGGGTGGACCAGCCCGTCTACTTCACCAACGCCATGTACGAGCGTTCGGCGAAGCTGACGGCGGACATCTGCGACCGCCACGGCATCACGAAGGACCGGTCCCACATCATCGGCCACCACCAGGTGCCGGGCAGCGACCACACCGATCCGGGGGACAACTGGGACTGGGTCCGCTACATCCGCCTCGTGAATCTCTCCTGACTCCCCCTCCTCAGGGGCCACAGCGATTACTGTCCGCACCTGGGTTGTCGCGGAGGGCCGACCGGGGTCACGATGGGCAGGCGCGACGCCCCTGGACGGGAGGGTGAGTTGACGGACCCCTGGCTGGCTCTGGCAGCCGACACGGATCTCGGCGAACAGCTCGGTGCGCTGCGCCACGCACACGAGGTGTTCACCTCGGCGGGACGGCTGGAGCGACGGGTACGTTCCGTGGTGGGTGAGTCATGGCGCCGATCGGCCCGGGCCAGGGTCAGCCCGGACGGTGAGGCGCTGCTGGACCTCGGCGCGGAGGAACTGGGTTCCTACCGCGAGGCCCACCCGCTGGCCCGTGCGATGCCGGTGATCCGCGAGCTGATGAGCGCGTACGCGACCGACGGGGAGCACCTGCTCGCGGTCTGCGACGCGCACGGCAGGCTGCTGTGGGTCGAGGGTCACCCGGTGACGCGACGGCGCGCCGGAGTGATGAACTTCGTGGAGGGCGCCCGCTGGGCGGAGTCCGTGGCGGGCACGAACGCGCCGGGAACGGCGATCGCCGTGGACCGCCCGGTCCAGGTCTTCGGCGCCGAGCACTTCCTCCGGCCGGTGCAGCAGTGGACGTGCGCCGCGGCCCCGATGCACGACCCGCGGACCGGGCGGGTGCTGGGAGCCGTGGACATCACCGGCGGCGACCGGCTCGCGCACCCGCACAGCCTGGCGTTCGTGCAGGCCGTGGCACGGGCGGCCGAATCCCAGCTGGCGCTCCTGGCACCACCACCGACCGGTGAGTCCGTGCAGCTCAGCGCGCTGGGGCGGGACGAGGCGTTGCTCGTGGCGCGGGGCCGGAAGATCCGGCTCAGCAGGCGCCACAGCGAGATCCTGGTGGCGTTGGCCCGCCGTCCGGAGGGCCTCGGGGGTGACGAGCTGCTGATCGAGCTGTACGAGGACGAGTCGGTGACCCCGGTGACGCTGCGGGCCGAACTGTCCCGGCTGCGGCGGCTGCTGGGTCCCGAGCTGCTGCGCTCGCGCCCGTACCGGATCGCCGCCCCGGTGGACGCCGACTTCGACACGGTGGCGCGCAGGCTGGGCTCCGGGGCGGTGGCCGCGGCGATGGGCGCGTACGCGGGTCCGCTGCTGCCGGGTTCGCAGTCCCCCGCCGTGGTCCGGCTGCGCGGACAGCTCGCCGACCAGTTGCGGGCCGCACTGATCGACCGGGGCGATCCGGGCCTGCTCGCGGACTGGGCGTACAGCCCGTGGGGCGAGGAGGACCTGCCGGTCTGGCGGGCCCTGGCCGGGGCCGTACCGAGGGAGCGGCGCGCCGCGCTGCTGGCCAGGGTGCGGGGGCTCGACGCGGAGCAGCGCGGGTGACGGCGCGGCGGTCGTGGCCCCGCCGTCACGACCGCCGCCGGCCGGTGCCGGCTGCCGTCACGACCGCCGCCCGGCCGGTGCCGTCGTGACGGCGGGGCCACCCCACGCCGTGCAACGACGTTGCAACGTCGCGTTCCCTAGCCTCGCGCCGAGGGCCGTCCAACGGCGGGCGGCACCGCATCCGGGAGGCCACAGAGATGACCCGTTACGCTGCGCCGGGTACCGAGGGCGCCATCGTCTCGTACGAGTCGCGCTACGACCACTGGATCGGCGGCGCGTACGTCCCGCCGGTCCGGGGCCAGTACTTCGAGAACCCGAGCCCCGTCAACGGCCGCCCGTTCACCGAGATCGCCCGCGGCACCGCCGAGGACATCGAGCTGGCCCTGGACGCGGCGCACGCCGCGGCCCCCGGTTGGGGGGCGACCTCGGCGGGCGACCGCGCCTCGGTCCTGAACCGGATCGCCGACCGTATGGAGGCGCATCTGGAGGAGCTGGCGGTCGCCGAGAGCTGGGAGAACGGCAAGCCGGTGCGCGAGACGCTGGCGGCCGACATCCCGCTGGCCATCGACCACTTCCGGTACTTCGCGGGTGCGCTGCGCGCCCAGGAGGGCTCGCTCAGCGAGCTCGACGACGACACCGTCGCGTACCACTTCCATGAGCCGCTGGGCGTGGTCGCGCAGATCATTCCGTGGAACTTCCCGATCCTGATGGCCACCTGGAAGCTCGCCCCGGCGCTCGCCGCGGGCAACGCGGTGGTCCTCAAGCCGGCCGAACAGACCCCGGCGTCCATCCACTTCTGGCTCACGCTGGTGTCGGACCTGCTGCCGCCGGGGGTCGTCAACATCGTCAACGGCTTCGGCGCGGAGGCGGGCAAGCCCCTCGCGTCGAGTCCCCGTGTCGCGAAGATCGCCTTCACGGGCGAGACGACGACGGGGCGGCTGATCATGCAGTACGCCTCCGAGAACATCAAGCCGGTGACGCTGGAGCTGGGCGGCAAGTCGCCGAACATCTTCTTCGACGACGTGTCCTCGTCGAACGACGACTTCCTGGACAAGGCCCTCGAAGGTTTCACCATGTTCGCCCTCAACCAGGGCGAGGTGTGCACCTGCCCCTCGCGTGCGCTGATCCAGCGCGGGCACTACAACGAGTTCCTGGAGGCGGGCATCGCCCGCACCGAACAGATCCTGCCGGGGCACCCCCTGGACACCGACACGATGATCGGCGCCCAGGCGTCCAACGACCAGCTGCAGAAGATCCTGTCGTACCTGGACATCGGGCAGCAGGAGGGCGCGAAGATCCTGACCGGAGGGCAGCGCATCGAGCACGGCGGCGAGTTGGCGGGCGGCTATTACGTCCAGCCCACCGTCTTCGAGGGCGACAACCGGATGCGCGTCTTCCAGGAGGAGATCTTCGGCCCGGTGGTCGCGGTGACGTCCTTCACCGATTTCGACGACGCCATCGCCACGGCCAACGACACGCTCTACGGCCTCGGCGCCGGCGTGTGGACCCGGGACGTCAACACGGCCTACCGGGCGGGCCGCGCCATCAAGGCGGGCCGGGTATGGACGAACTGCTACCACGCGTATCCGGCACACGCCGCGTTCGGCGGGTACAAGCAGTCGGGCATCGGCAGGGAGAACCACAAAATGATGCTGGAGCACTACCAGCAGACGAAAAACCTCCTGGTGTCGTACTCGCCGAAGAAACTGGGCTTCTTCTAGCCACAGAAAAAGGGCGCCTGAGCAGGTGTTTTACCTGCCAGGCGCCCTTCATGCCACGCATCCAGACCATGGGGCGAGATACGAGGTAACCCTCCATATCTCCCGCCCCTGTCCCACCTCTGACCAGCCGTTCCGGGGCATTTCCGGGCCAAGGCCGGGCTCATGTGTCCCGGGCGGTGTCGTCCGGCCCTTCCCACCGCCGCATCGGCTCCTCTACCAAGGTGTTGGCATGATTCCGCGCCTCGGCCAGGAATTTGGCGTAGTAGCGAAAGAGCACCTGGATACTCTGCCCGGCGCGTGCACTCCGCAGGGTCGACACCCGAGGCAAGCCAGAACGGGATTCCTGTGTGTCGCAGGTCGTAGGGACGTTTCACCAGCTCAAGGGCGCGCTCGTCGAGGGTGAGCGCCGCCTCACGTGCCCGTCCCCACGTGATTCCGTACGCCGAAGCGTCAAGGTAGTTGCCAGCGGCATCGCGGAACACACGTCCGTCGGGGCAACACCGAAACTCTCTATATGCTCGCGAAGCATGCGGACAAGCACAGGCGGGATCGGCACCGGCCGCGTCGCCTTGGCTGCGCCGGGTTGGGCACGCAGTCCGAATCGACCTCGTCGGCGACTTCCGACGCAGACCATCGCAGAACACCCAATGGGTTCTGGCTGAAGTACCCCCGCTCCACCGCAACGCCGAACACCTCGTTCAAGGCTCACGTCCAGCACGTCCTGACGGCCATCGCCGTCAACATCGAGCGTCTCAGCGGACTGCCACCGGACGAGGAAACCCCCGCACCCCGCCGACCGACCGCCTTCCAGGACTACCTCGACCAGCGCGAGATGCCCCGGCTGAAGTCCTGGCGAATCTTGGGCAGCTGACCTCGGCGACTTCAAGATCCCCGACAGAGTCAAACTTATGTCCCGTCCCTGAACGAGCCCCGGACGCCTCAGTCCCAGACGCCGCCGTCGGATTCCGACCATGAGGATCACCGCGCGGCCGTCGGCGCGCACCGCGATTGCGGGAACCCGGTCCCCCTTCGCGCTGCCGAAGGTGTACTGGAAGGGCCCCCCGTACCCGTCGGGCGTCTGCTGCCGGATCACCCACGCCTCGCCGGACGTGTTGGTGTGGACGAAGACCTGGCGGCCCGACTACGGCGGGCTGTGGGTCAAGGGCCGGAACGGGCCCGGCAGCGCCGAGTGGAGCGACTTCGTCCCGCTCGCTCCGGGGGTGGCGAGCGACATCGTGCCCGTGCGCGGCGGCGATGGACTCCTCGCCCTCGTCCACCGCACCGTGGGCAACACCGCGCAGACGATCACGCAGGCACGGGTGTGAGTCGGTGAACCGCCGCCGCACGCCCTGACCGTACGTCCGCCGCCACAAAGCGTGCTGCTCGTGCTCCGGACACCGCCGGGGCACGAGCAGTACGCGTCGGGAGTGCCGGCGAGGGCCGGGGGTTACTCGATCACCTGGGCGACGACGCCGGCTCCGACCGTGCGCCCGCCCTCCCGGATCGCGAAGCGCAGGCCGTCGTCCATCGCGATGGGGTGGATCAGGGTGACCCGCATGGCGATGTTGTCGCCCGGCATCACCATCTCGACGCCCTCGGGCAGCTCGATGGTGCCTGTGATGTCGGTGGTACGGAAGTAGAACTGCGGCCGGTAGCCCTTGAAGAAGGGGGTGTGCCGACCTCCCTCGTCCTTGCTGAGGATGTACACCTCGGCGTCGAAGGTGGTGTGCGGCTTGATCGATCCCGGCTGTGCCAGGACCTGGCCGCGCTCGATGTCCTCGCGTTTGATGCCGCGCAGCAGGACGCCGACGTTCTCTCCGGCCCGGCCCTCGTCGAGGAGCTTGCGGAACATCTCGACGCCGGTGCAAGTCGACTTGGAGGTGTCCTTGATACCGATGATCTCGACTTCCTCACCCACCTTGACGACGCCCCGCTCGACGCGGCCGGTGACCACGGTGCCCCGTCCCGAGATGCTGAAGACATCCTCGATGGGGAGCAGGAAGGGTTTGTCCACGGCGCGTTCGGGCTGGGGAACGTAGGTGTCGAGGTAGTCGGCGAGTTCGATGATCTTCGCCTCGTACGCGGGGTCGCCCTCCAGGGCCTTGAGCGCGGAGCCGCGCACGACGGGGATGTCGTCTCCGGGGAAGTCGTACTGGCTGAGGAGTTCGCGGATCTCCATCTCCACGAGTTCGAGGAGTTCCTCGTCGTCGACCATGTCGCACTTGTTGAGGAAGACCACGATGTACGGGACGCCCACCTGCCGTGCGAGCAGGATGTGTTCGCGGGTCTGCGGCATCGGGCCGTCGGTCGCGGCGACCACGAGGACGGCGGCGTCCATCTGGGCGGCGCCGGTGATCATGTTCTTGACGTAGTCGGCGTGGCCGGGGCAGTCGACGTGCGCGTAGTGGCGGGACGGGGTGTCGTACTCGACGTGGCTGGTGTTGATCGTGACGCCTCGGGCCCTCTCCTCCGGCGCGTTGTCGATCTGGTCGAAGGCCCGGGCGTTGCCGCCGTACGTCTTCGCCAGGACGGTCGTGACGGCGGCCGTCAACGTGGTCTTGCCATGGTCGACATGACCGATCGTGCCCACGTTGACATGGGGCTTGGTGCGCTCGAACTTCTCCTTGGACACAGGGGTTCCCTCCCGTTTTCCACTGCGGTGGCCGGTGGGCGCTACGAACGGAGCGTTGCTGCGGTGTTACGGGTACGTGGGCCAGGGGTTCCGCGAAGGCAGGTCGTAGGGCGCGGGGTTGAGGACGGGCTCCTCGGCCTCGGTGGCGATGCCGCACTGGTTGCCGTTGTCGCGGGACATGAGGGCGAAGCCCGCGTCGCCCCAGTCGACGCCGTAGTCGTTCTTGACGATCCAGTAGTCCTGGTCGGCCGGGTCGGTCCCGTAGCCGACGACGGTGACGTAGTGGTCGGTGTTCGACGACGAGCACAGCGGCTCGTCGTAGACGCCCTCGCTGTACAGCGTGAAACTCACGTGCGAGGAGTCAATCTTCGTACGGACCGGGCCCCGGGCCACCGCGGCCTTCAGCGCCTCCTCGTCGCCGGAGGCAACAGCCGCCCACTCCTTGAAGGCACCGGCGGGCAAGGACGCCCCCGCCGGGCGCGGTTCGCCGCACACGCTCGGGTAGACGTCCTGACCGTCGGCGTCGGTGATCAGCGGAGTGAACCCGGTGAGCGGGTTCTGGTTCTGCACCACCCAGGCGCCTTCCAGAGCTGCGGCAGTGGCGTACGCCTTGCTGGCGATCTCCGCGCACTGCCCCTTGTTCTTCGCCTCGGTCACCGCCTGGCCCTCCCGCCAGTCGACGACTGCGGGCAGGCCGTCCGCCGTACCGGCCACGGCGGCATCAACACCCTCGGCGACAGGACTGCCTGCTGCGGCCGGTACGGCGAAAGCACCTGCGAGAAGGGAAACAGCCACCGTTCCGACAAGGGCGGCGCTCCGCACCCGGCGTCTCCCCGGCACGGTACGAGCAGAGCGGGGCGCGAGCTGGGTCACGTGTTCTCCAAGGTCAGCGACAACGGAAGGCGACACCACTGCGACGGTCACTCACCGCAGCGCTCCTTCAACGCATTGTTGCAATTCTGAGGCCGTGATTCAGGAACTTGCGCCAATCGGGGCGAAGGTCGCCCCGAACCAGCATGCCGCCCCCTGCGTGATGCCGGGGAGCTGCCGTCAGCCCGGCCCGGACGCTTTGTTTGTGTCCCAGACGCGGCGGTCGGCACAAGTACCCTCCGGGAGATCGTCGCTGACCGGCGTCAGCAGCCCGACCGGCAACGGCTCCGTGGTGACGACGACGAAGGTCGTGGTGGCCAGAACGAGCAGACCGGCCCGGCGGGGCGGACCGGTCCGATCCGTGAGGAGTGGTGCGCTCACGCCGACGTGGCGGCGGCGCGGCGAGGAACTCGCGTACGTGGCGGAGCCAGGTTGCCCGGTCCGCCGGGTTCAGGATGTGGGCGGCGCCGGGCAGTTCGATCAACTGGGCACCTGGGATGCCGGCCGCCAGACGGTACGAGCTCTCGGGCAGCACCAGCCGGTCGCCGGTCGGCGCCACCACCAGGGTGTGCGCGGACACCTTCGCCAGGTCGGCCCGGACGTCCACGCGGGACACGGCCCTGTTCTCGTATAGCTACCGCCCGGCGGTGTGTAGCACTGAGTAACTGCCATAGCCCTCGTTTCCCTGCTCCGACTGTCTCGTTGAGCTGAACGAGTGACGGCGAGGGGTCGAGGTGGATGCGGCAGGACTGGGAGCCGGAAGATCTGATCGAGGTCTGGACGCTGCTCGAAGACAACATGAAGAAGGTGCGGAACAAGTCCGGGGGCGACCCCGTTGGGTTTCGCGCTGTTGCTCAAGTTCTTCGAGGTGGAGGCCCGGTTCCCGGAGTCCGCCAAGGAGATGCCCGCCGCGGCGGTGGAGTACGTGGCCCAGCAGGTGAAGGTCCCCGCCGAGACGTGGGCGGACTACGACTGGCAGGACGACCGGATCAAGCGGCATCGCAAGGAGATTCGGGAGGCGTACGGGATCCGGGCGAACACCGAGGAGGACCAGAAGCAGTTGGCCGAGTGGCTGGCAGCTGAGCTGTGCCCCGTGGAGCTGTCGCGGGAGCGGCTGGCAGCGGCGGTGGTGGCCCGGTGCCGCAACGACAGCATCGAGCCACCGGCGCCGGGGCGGGTCGGGCGGCTGATAGGCAAGGCGGTCAAGGACTCCCGGCGTGGCAACCGGTTCCGGACGGCCCTACCTCGTGAGCGGCTCCACTCCGAGGAGGGCTGCGGTTTTGGTGTAGACGGTCCGGGCGAGAGCGTCGTTCAGGGCCAGGCGTGAAGGGGTGTCCGGCTGGGACTCGCTGAAGAAGCCGCCGCTGGGGCGCGGTGCGGGCGAGGCGCTGGCGAGCCAGACCGGGGTCTGCACGCCTTCGTCCGCGGTGATGGCGAACGGGCGGAACAGCGGGGCGGTCAGCCGCATCAGACCGCCGGCGTTGCTGTTCATCGCGGTGCCCTTGACCATGCCGGGATTGGCGTTGTAGAGGCTCATGCCGTCGGGCAGGCGCTGTGCGAGTTCTCGCGCGGCCAGGAGGCTGACGAGTTTACTCGTCGCGTAGACGTTGATCTGGTTGTAGAAGCGCTTGCTCCACGATGTTCCCGCGACATCCGGATCGGTGGCATCGAGACTGCCACGCTTTTCCACGAACGAGGACATGTTGACGATCCGCGCTTCGCGCGTGAGCACTCCCTCGGCCAGGAGTGCGTGGGTGAGCAAGAACGGGGCGTGGTGACTGAGTGCGTAGGTGCGCTCCACGCCGTCCGGCGTCTGCTCATACCGGGGGAACGCCGCCCCTGCGTTGTTGATGAGGACGTCCACCGGGTGTCTGTCGGCGGCCAGTTCCGCTGCCACTGCCTGTACCTGCGACCACTGTTCCAGGTCAGCGGTGTACGTCCTCGGCGGTGCCGCGTCACTGCCCGCCGGGGCCAGGCCGCGCAGACTGTCGGCGGCGGCCCGGGTGCGCGTCGCGTCCCGGCCGACAAGGACGACGCTCTGACCGGCCTTGACCAGGTGGCGTGCCGTCACAAGGCCCAGACCCGAGGCTCCGCCCGTGATGACCGCGGTCTTGCTGCTCACTGCTGCTCCTTTTCCACGGTGCCCTTGACGCCGGCGGCCTCACCTGTCGGCCGGGGGCCGTCGATCACTTCGCGGAGAAGCGTGTGCAGGCGCAGCCTGCTCCCGTGGTCGAGGAGGGCGAAGGGTGAGTGCTCGGTGGTGTGCCGGACGACGCGATCGCGCAGCGCGCATCCCTCGGAGGTGAGCTGGATGACTTTCGCGCGGCGGTCGGTGGGGTGGGGAACGCGGCGGACCAGGCCGCGCTTCTCCAGCCGGTCAATCATCGACGTGGCGGTTGAGGCGTCGCACTGCAAGAGTTCGGCCAGACGGCGCGCGGTCATCTCCCGCCCCCGGCTCAGCCTCCACAGCGCATCGGCCTGAGTGTCAGTCAGCCCCGCGTCCCGGGCCAGCTCCTTGAGCTCGGCATGCACCTGGGCGCGGATCGCGAACAGACAGTCGTAAAGCTCTTCGGTCAGCTGCCGATCATCCATGACCCACACAGTACATGGATAATCCAATTATTTGAAAGTCCATGCACTTTGCGGGGGTCCTCCCGGCGTGGTGGCGGACTGGCCCGCCGTGACGCTCAAGCCACCCCGCCCTGTCGACTCCTGGATGCAGTGGCCCGACTCCTGGAGGCGGTCCCTTCTCGGAGCAGGATCAAGAACAGTCGGCGGAAGCGGTCCGGATCGCGGGATTCGCTGTCACAACTTGTTCTCACTCAAAAATGGAACCGGGCGCGTTCTGGTAAATGTTTGTGACAGCGCCTAGGGCCATGGCTGACCCTTAGACCGCACTCGCGTCCGAAGCGGACGACGTCGAGCGCCACCCCTGCCCACGCTGTGACGCATCGCCAGGTTCACCCTGCGCTCCCGCTCCGGCGCGGTCGCCGGGACCTACCACACCGGCCGCTTCACGAAGATGCCCCAGCTCGCGAAACTCCTGCGCGTGCCCACCCCCACCGACCGCGGCCCGGCCAGCCGTGGCGGCCCGGCACCCCGGCCTACTCATCCCCACCGGCCGCCGCAAAGGGCAGAGCCCCAGCCTATCCAGCATCTACCGGGCCCTGGCCGAGCACGAGAAGACCCAGGCGTACCCCGAGGCCGCCGAGACCGCACACGCCGACTTCGCCGGCTTCCAGCAGCGCGACCGCAGCTGCAAGTAGTTACTCAGCACTACACACCACCGGGCGGTAGCTACACGAGAACAGGGTCGTGCTCCCAGCGAGTTCGCGGAAACTGAAGCTTCTTCAGCGGGAACCCGAGGGTCCAGGGACGCCATTCGCGGGGATTGACCCGTGGGTTCGCGGCGAACCCACGGGAGCGGCTTCGAGGTCGGCCTGGAAAAGAGGCCTGCCCCCGCTCCTCGTCGAGGTGGTCTCGCTTTGTCAGGCCGTCAGGGCGATCACAGGACGAGCATGAGCTTGCCGCCGGGTCGGCGGGACTGGCTGAGCTCGGCCGCTTCCTGGATCTGGTCGAGCGTGTAGGTGCGGGCGACCGGTACGACCAAGATGCCTTCGCCGGCGAGCCCGGGCGAACTCGTCCATCTGCTCATAGCGGATCTCGGTGGTGGTCCGGACGCCCAGCTCGGCCGCGGCGGCGAAGTCCGAGACGGTGAGGACACGGTCGGGATCCCCGGTCAGCTCGATCAGGGTCGGTAGCGAGCCGCCGGCCGGGCTGGGCTGGTCGGCGCGGTCGATCCGGCCGCCGGTCGGCGCCGCGTCGAGGGCACGATCGATGTGGCCTCCGGACAGTGCCCTGACACGTTCGGCCATGCCCTCGCCGTAGGCGGCCACCTGGGCGCCGGGTCTTCCGGAGGATCCTCCCGCATATCTCCCTGAAGAAAACTCACCTCGGGGCGTCGGGCATGAATGATACGTGCCGCATCCAAGAGGTCGCCGTCCAGGTCGAGCCCGCAGTAGCGGTACTTGTTTCTCTGCGAATGCCAAGACTCTGTTTCCTCCAACGAAAGGAGAAACTTCACCCCTTCACCGGCACCGCTTCCTACATCTAAAACGCGAGTTGTTTCCAGAGGGCCCAGGTAATCGAGCGCCGTGGAGAGGAATCCGAGTGTTACGGGCTCTTCCCACAGGCGCTTCACCGGATCCCGGCGGCCCGGTGACATGTAGTGACTTACCGCCCCTTGGTACGCGCTCTTCGGGGTGGCGGAGTACTGCTCAACGGCTGACACCATACTCATGCCCCTTAAACTCGTTTCGTGATGGGCGCCTGCCCTGTCCGAGTCGGTCAACCCATCTACTGCCTGGAGCAGGTCGAGAACAGGACACGAAGTTCCAGAACACGCAGGGCAGGAAACTTGAAAATTCAGGGCACTGAATGCGACGACCGGCGGGTATAGAGGAAAGGTCGCAGTATCCGGACAGCCGGGAACGTGTCCTGTTCATTGATCCGAAATGCCTGTGATTTTGGTCGGTGAGATGGGCGTGAGTGATCAGATGGGAGACGCACGGTTTCTGTCGCCGTCAGGGCAGAGGCCCTGCGGTTGCGGACGGTGACCGCGCTGATGGCGGGACGGACGTCGCCGCCCGACGGCCTCCCACCCGCGACTCTCGACAACGGCACGCCGCGGCTGTCCGTCGTCGTCCACCCGCCCGTCGAGGAGGGGGATCTTGACGGCTAAGCGTCGGTGTCCCGTCTCATCCGCCGTTGCTGACAGAGACCCCGGCATCCACCAAGTACGACGGCCACCGCTCCGTCAAAGCCACACCTCGGCCGCTCCGCCCCCGTGCTCGGCGAAAGCGGGCCGGCTGGAAGGAGGACTCCTACCGTCATGGTCGATCAGCCCGCCTCACCTCCGGCGCCCGCCGCCAACGCGCCGGGCGCCTTGCGAAAGCCGGCCCTTGTCCCACTCACGCCGACCGCTGACGGAGCGACTGCGGGCAGTGGGAATGCACTGAGGCTTTCCTGGGACTGCAGGCCGCGTCAACGGGCATGACCGTGAAACAGCCGAAAGAACATTTGTGCAGGTCAGCGGCTTGATCCCAGCGAATCCAGCAGGTCACGGGCCTGGCTGGTCCCTTCCGGGACAAATGACCCCTCGATCACCGCCTTGTCCCGCAGGACATGGGCAAAGTCGGGAAGCTCGCTGAAGGTACCGATTTCTCTCTGTTCGAGACGGTCGACACGGACGGGACACTTCAGCTCCACCGGAACACCTCACCGGCCTCACCGACGCGGCGGCCGACTGACCCCACTGCCGATGACTGGCCGATCGGAACCGGCAAGCAACTCCTCTACGGCTCACCCGGCCCGCTCTGGCGACGGCCCGGCGGTTTCCCCTCATCGGCGCTATTCGCCTTCGATTAGCACTTCACTGCTCCGGCTGGAGGTCTTGGGCGTCAGGCCCCCAAGGCCCTCGATTGCGAAAAACCACGACAAAAGCCATCACGCATCCAGGTTTATCTCCCCTCCCTCCGGACATCAACCTTGTACCCCACCACTGGGGTTGCACCGTTTCCGTCGGCGGATTCCTCAATCAATAATCACTTTTCGAGGTCGAAATGCCTGAGAACTTAAGCCAGTTGACTTTCTACTGCCCCATCGAAAAGGCTGAGAACCCGGCCGCCGCAGCAATCAATGAAAGCACGACGACCTGGGCCACCAAGCAAGGAATCCCTTCCGGCCGGGAACACCGGGAACGGTTTTCGACGATGCGGCCAGGAGCGCTCGCGGCGGGGGTCGTGCCGCACGGCAAGGGGGAAGGGTTCGCCGCCTTCGCTGATTACCACACCTGGCTCTTCGCCTTTGACGACGAGTACTGCGACGAGGCCGAGAACGCGGACGTGGATGTCACCGAGTGGGCGGCTTTCCTGGCACGGCTTCACAGGGTGGCCGAAACCGGAGACATCGGACTCCTGCCGGACAACACCTATGCCTGGGCGCTCCGTGATGTAGCGTCCCGCATCTCCGCATGCGCGACACCCACGCAGTTCTGCGACTGGGCTGACGCCGTCCGGTCCTACTTCGCCGCTCTGGTCTGGGAGCGGTCGCGGCGACGAATCGGAGAGAAGCCCCAGAGGTTGGATGATTATTTGTTGCTCCGCCTGCGCAACGGCGCGATGCAGAGCAGTATCGCCCTGTTGGACGTGGCAGGCGGATACGTGATGCCGAGGGAGTCGCGTGATACGCCCGAGGTCCGGGCTCTGGTGGAGATGTGCGCGGTCCTCGTCTCCCTCGACAACGATATCTTCTCGCATCACAAGGAGTCCCAGCACGGCTCTGCGGAGGTGAACCTCCTGGATGTGCTGGCGGCGGAGCGGCAGGCGACGACCGCCGAGGCGCTCCAGGAGGCCGTCGTGCTGCGCAACACGGTGATGCGTCGCTTCGTCGAGCTGAGTGAGCGCACGGTGACGCCGGAGGCCGGTGTCGAACTCCGGCGGTTCGTCGGGAGTCTCGGCCGTTGGGTACGCGCCAATCTGGATTTCAGCCTTGTCACCACGCGTTATGCCGGTCCGGTACGGGAGCGCCTCGTTCTCGGCCCGAGCGCACCGGATCCGCGGCCGGCGGGTGGGGCATCGGCCCCCGATTCCGCCGTGATCGGCTGGTGGTGGCGCACTCCGGACGCCGCATGGGCGGGCGAACGCCGGCAGCCGTCCCGGCGGGCAGACCCGCCCACCCGGTGAGCGCGCTCCGGCGGCCGCCCCGCCTGCTCCGGCCGTCCGGGCCGTCGGCGGGCTGCCCCGGCCGGGGCAGCCCGCCGACGGCGAACCCCGCGCCCGGGACGGACAAAGACGAGGCGCAATCCACGACAGCACAGGAGGCCATGCCCACCGTGACAACCACCTACACGATGGCGACCGCCCCGGGAGCCCTGCCCGTGCTGGGCCACGCGCTCGCGTTCGCCCGCAGACCACTGGATTTCGTGAAACAACTTCCCGCACATGGCGATCTCGTACGGATCAAGCTGGGGCCGCAGACCATGCACATGGTCTGCCATCCCGACCTGCTCCACCAGGTCCTCGCCGAGGACCGTGTCTACGACAAGGGCGGGCCCATCTTCGACAAGTGCCGAGAACTGGCGGGCAACGGTCTGCTGGGCTGCCCCGCCAACGCCCACCGCCGACAACGCAGGCTCGTCCAGCCGGCCTTCCAGCGCGGACGGCTGCCCGGATACGCGGCGATGACGAGCCAGGAGATCACGGCACTGACCGGTGCCTGGCACGACGGCCAGGTCCTCGATGTCACCAAGGCAATGTACCGGCTCACCACGGCCGTCACGGCCCGGTGCATGTTCGCCGCCGACATGGACACCCACGATTCCGCCGCCCTCTACGACAGCGTCGAGGCCATCACCCGCGGCATCGCCCGACGGGCCATGATGCCCGTCCCGATGGCCGACAGGCTCCCCACCCGCGGCAACCGCCGCTTCGACCGGGCCCGGGACCACGTCCGGCGGCTCACCGACACGCTGATCGCCAACCACCGCGCCGGTGTCGACCGGGGCGACTTGCTGTCCACCCTGCTGGCCCCTCAGGAGGAGAGGGGACCGGGCCTGTCCGACGACGAGATCCACGAGCAGGTTCTCACCTTCCTCCTCGCCGGGATCGACACCACCGCCATCCTGCTCTCCTGGGCGTGGCACCTGATCGGCACCCATCCCGACATCCAGGACCGGCTCCAGGCCGAGGTCGACACCGTCCTCGACGGCCGCCCCGCACAGCACGCCGACCTTCCCGCGCTGGAAGTGACCGACAGGATCGTCACCGAGACGCTCCGCCTGTATCCGTCGGCATGGCTTTTCACCCGGAACACGACCAGCGACTCCGTACTGGGCGGACACCGTCTCCCCGCGGGCACCACCATGATGTCCGGCGCCTATCAGGTCCACCGCCGCGCCGACCTCTACCCCGGTCCCGACACCTTCGACCCCGATCGCTGGCAGGGCGCGGGCAAGGCCCCGCCGGGCACGCTGCTGCCCTTCGGGAGCGGGCCGCGCAAGTGCATCGGCGAGGTCTTCGCCCGTAACGAGGCGACACTCGCCCTCGCCTCCATCGCCGCACGCTGGCAGCTCGACCCGGTTCCCGGCCGGCCCGTCCACCCCGCCCGCCGAATCACGCTCACCCCCAACGCCCTCTCCATGCGCCTGCGAGAACGCCGGCTGGCATATCCACGGAACACCCCGGAGGCTTCGTCGTGACCGGGACAGCCGACGGGCTTTCGGCACATGAGTACGGGGCGGGACTCCTCGACCACCGGATCCCGCAGGAGACGGCGCGGCTGCGGGCCCTTGAGGCGTACCTCGACCCCACCACACGCTCCGTCATCACTCGTCTCGGCATCCAGCCGGGCTGGCGGTGCCTCGAACTCGGAGGCGGCGCCGGATCCGTCGCGCGCTGGCTGGCCGAGCAGTGCGCCCCGGGGGAGGTCGTGGGCACCGACATCAGCACCGCCCTGCTGCCCCGGGATGTGCCCAACCTGTCCGTCCGACGCCACGATGTCGTCCAGGAGGACTTTCCGGCGGCCTCCTTCGACCTCGTCCATGCCCGAGCGCTACTGGAACACCTGCCGGAGCGAGCGGAAGTCCTCGGCAAGATGGTGCGCTGGACCGCACCGGGAGGCTGGGTGTGCGTGGAGACGGTTATGGCGGTCCATCCCCCGTCCGACACCCGGAACGCCTACCAGCGCTGCCTCAACGCCGTGTTCACCCTGTCCGAGACCGTGATGCGCACCGAGCAGCGATGGGGCACGGCGCTGCCGGGACTCCTCTCACAGGCAGGTCTGACCGATATCGGCGTCCGCTGCACCCCGGGCCTGGTGGGCAGGAACGGCAACGCCGACGCTTTCCTGCGGCTCTCCCTGGAACAAATCGGTCCGGCCCTGGTCCGTGAACGTCTCACCACACCCGAGGAGCTGGCGGACTGTACGAACCTGCTGGAAGGCGGGGACTACACCGACCTCGCCCTTATGACCCTGTCCGCCTGGGGCCGACGCACCCGCGCCTGACTCCCCATGAGCTGATTCCACCCTGAAATCTACGGGTCACGGGCGCTGGCGTGGTGCGAGGGCAGAGTGCTCGGGCAGGTCACGGGCTTGATAGTGCTCCGGTGGTCGTCCGTCGGCGGGAGATCGCGGCGTCGATCGGCACGAGCAGGGCGCGCAGGAGCCCCATGCGTCTTTCCGGCTGCTCAGCCTGGGCAGCCGGAGAGACGATCCTGCGGGGCCGAAGTGGGCTTCGGGAGCTGCGGGCAGCGCGCACGGCCGACGCCGGGGCGCGAGGCCCCAGGCGTCGACATCACCGCACGGGTGCCACAGTCCAGGTGGTGCCGCCCAGCCGAGCGGACCTCGGTGAAGAAGATCCGTGGCCGACGAGGACCCTGCCGCCGGGCTCGAAATACAACCGAAGGCGAGTGAATTCGAAATCTTTTTCCATTTACGAACACAATAACGATTTCTGTCGCCCATTGAGGGCAACCTCCCGAGCCGCAGCCAATTCGGCGATAGGAGAGTGTCTCACGTGGCACTTCGGGGTGCGGCATAGTATCGCTCCGTGAGGGTTGATCTGTCGCGTCGGCTGGTTCCGGACGAACTGTGGGAGCTGGCAGCTCCGTTGATGCCGAGGTTCACATCCCGTCCGCAGGGCGGGGGTACGGCCCCGGTGGACGAGCGGGCGGTATTCACGGCCGTGGTGTACGTGCTGACGAGCGGGTGCGCGTGGCGGCAGCTGCCGGAGTCGTTCGATGTCTCGCCGGCCACCGCGCACCGTCGGTTCACCGTGTGGACCGAGGCCGGGCTGTGGCGCAGGCTGCACCGGGCGGCACTGAACGAGATCGGTGCCGGGGGCGAGCTGGACTGGACGTCCGCGATCGTCGATGCCGCGTCGGGGCGGGCGAGAAGGGGGGCCCGCTGACCGGGCCGAATCGGAGGAAGCCGGTGAAGGTCCGCGCGGACAAGGCGTAACTACTCCGCGGAGCGCCTCCGCCGGCTCCGCGGCCGGAACCTCATCGCGCGGACCGCCCGCCCCGGTGCCGGGTCCAGCGAGCGGCTCGGTCGGCATCGCTGGAAGATCGAGCGATCGGTCTCCTGGCTGTTCGGCCACCGCCGCCGCACCGTCCGGTAGGAACGAAAAGGCGGCCGCTTCCTTGCCTTCCTCAGCTTCGCCGCAGCCCTGACCTGCTACAGGAGAGCCGCAAAGCTCACCACGTGAGACACTGTCCAAGGCCTATCGAATGTTCATAACATCCCCTAGCGTGTGACGGCACAACGAGGAGGCGTCGGCACGCTGCGGAGTGATCGCGGGTGATGTGCACGACTCGACCGTCGAGTTGTATGTATGCCGCCCACAGGGCTGCCGTGACGAGAAAGCAGGTTCCCTCTCGAAATGACTTGAGCCGTTCGGGCAGGGTGTCGGGTGAGAATTCGACGGTGTGACGACCGCCTCTTCTTCAGGCCGTCTGTTTCATGGCGGGCTTTCAGACCTGGCGACCGGGACAGGTATTGGAATGAGAACGTGGAATACAGATGCAGGTGAGCGGCGATGATCGTGGATTTCCTGATTCGACCACAGAGCGAGAATTGCCGTCGGATTTCCGATATATCCGACCACTGTCTCGTGGGCCTGAGCCCGTTCAACGGCTATTACACACCAAGTCGGGTGGAGGCGTTGGTCCAGTGGGCAGCCGGACATTTCACGAGGGTCGACGTTCTCGTTCCCGGGTTCGAGGCGGCACATACCCTCACCGCTGCGGGCGTCAGACCGCTGGAGGCAGTGGGCCGTGTGCGGCGGGCTGTGAATCAGCTCAGAAATCCCGCGGTGCTGGCCCTGTCGCACGCCGGCGTGTCCGCGCCGGAAAGGCATGTGCACACATGGACTCAGCTGATGAGCCGACCCGCGTACGCGGCGTTGCGTGAGCAGGCCAGGACGGCATACCGAGTCGATCCCGCCCTCAGGGCGGCCTGCCGGGCGGTTGCCCGGGAAGCGGTCCGATCCATTTCGGACACGGAGCCCGGCGAGGAGCAGATCGACGCCTGCGTCAGTTATCCGATCGCGGAGTTGCCGCTGATTGTGGACAGCCCGTCGATCTTTGACGTGGCTTCTTCGGTGTTCGTCTACCACCGGCGGATCGCGCTCGCCGCGGCCGTGCTCGCCGGTCCGGCAACAGGGCTGCGGTCGGCCGCGCAACAGGGGTTCGTCGTGGCCGAGCCCGTACCGCCGGATGGTTCGGTATGAGGCAGCTCAGGCAACTCCCGATGCCGGCGATAACACCGGAAGTACCGTTGAGGTTTCCGTTCGTGTTGGGCCCTTTGGGCACGCCTCCGCCCGTGATCCACTGGGCACGCCGACGGCAGCCGGTATGCCCGGTCGAGCTTCCGGGTGGATCGCGACTGTGGATGATCTCCCGTCGGGACGACATACTGCGGATATTGACCGACCCGGGTCTCGTACGGCTGAGCGATGCCGCTGACGCGCCGTCCCCTCCGGCCGGGATCAGCGGGGGGACATTTTCACGGGTCGGGCGGCCGGCCTCCGACTATTTCGCGCCGCCAGCGATGGAACTCCACCGGGCGGCAATCGGGAAACAGGCGGGTCGCGTCCTGGACGTCATGGAATCCGGGAGCAATCCTGCTGACCTGTTGGAACAATGGGCGGCGCCGCTGGCTGCTGCCGTGTGTCGCGATGTCTTCGGGTTGTCATTCGATCCTCAGGAATTGCGGAACCTTCTGATTCTGGAAGAGCCGGCAGGAAATCCGGGTAGCAGGCATCCGGTCCTGCACTCGCTCACAGAACACCTCCGGGACGGCCCCGTCCGCAGCGATGCGGCCGGTGCGCTGTTCAAGACCTGTGAACAGCGGGAGGCCGACGCTGAATCGCCGCACACCACGGTGACAGGCTTGCTCGTCCGGTGTGCGAGGTCACTCTTCTCGGCTTTGCTGACCGGACCGTTCACGCTCCTGCTCCACCCCAAACCGCTACGGGAGTGCCTGCGCGATCCGCTGCTGTGGCGGGCGGCAGCCGGGGAACTCCGCCGGTACCACTCCGGCACGGTGCTCGGCCCTGTCCATATCGCGCTCAAGGACCTGGAACTGCACGGCACTCTGATCAAGGCCGGAGACGCGGTATGTGCGACGCCCGTTGGCGCGGCCTGGGACGAGGAGCACTACCCCACCCCGGCGAAATTCGACATCCATCGTCCGGTCACCAGGCCCGCGGACCTTCGCATGGGTCCTGGGCCCCTGGCAGACGACGCCCTGAGCCGACTGGTTCTCACCATCGTCTGCCCCGCCCTGTTCGAACGCTTCCCACAACTGCGCTTGGCCGTGGATGAGTACGAGATTCCCTGGAGGAGTGATCTGACGTTCATCCGTCCGGCCTGTCTGCCCGTGGCCTGGTGACGGCCAACTCGGTGAGAGAGGAACACCATGCACTCGACTGCTCGCATCATCAGTGTCCTGTCGGACGAGTTCGCTCGGGACCCGTACGCCTGGTACCCCCAGCTGCGGGAGAGCGACCCAGTCCACTACGAACCCGGCATCGGCGCCTACTTCCTGAGCCGGCATGAAGACGTTCGCCGGGTTCTGACCCAGGACCAGATCTTCACCACCCAGGCCTTACGAGAACGCGCCGAGCCGGTCATGCGCGGTCGCGTCCTGGCACAGATGACCGGAGCCGAACACACCGCGAAGCACCGAACGATGATCCACGGATACACCGGAACGATGCTGGAAGATCAGACCCCGCTCATCCGCCGCAACGTGGAGGAGCTCATCCGCCCCCATTTGCGGCGCGGCCGGTTCGACCTGGTGAAGGACTTCGGCCAGCAGCTGGCTATCTGGGTCGCGCTGGACAGTCTTGGACTGCCCAAAGACGACTGGCGCAATGTGCACTCCTGGTTCCAGGGCGTGGCCGAATTCGTGACGAGCGTCACCCTGACCGAGGAGCGATACCAGCACTGCGTCCAGTGCGCCCGCCGACTGGAGGACTATCTGCGGCCCTTCATCGAGGAACGGCGTGAGAACCCCGGTCAGGACGTGATCTCGCTGATGTGCCACACGGAGTACGAGAGCGGGAGAATGAGCCTGCACGAGGTCACGGCTCTGTGCCACAACGTGCTCCTCGCCGCGACCGAACCGGCGGACAAGACACTGGCCCTGCTGTTCCGGCATCTGATCACCCACCCCGATCAGATGGCCCTGGTCCGCGGCGATCCCAAACTGGTGACCAACGCCATCGCGGAGACCCTCCGCTACACACCGCCCGTGCAACTGATCCCCCGCAAAACAGCGGAGAGCGTCGAGATCTCCGGTGTCGCCATACCCGCCGAGACCATGGTCTGGTGCATGCTCGCCGCCGCCAACCGCGACCCTCGTGTCTTCGAACGGCCTGACACCTTCGACCTCCACCGCACAGACCTCGGCCCCGAACGGTCCTTCACCGCCGCTGCGAACCATTTCGGGTTCGGCGCGGGCATGCACTCGTGCGTCGGGGCAGCATTCGCGCGCAGGGAACTGGAGACAGTAGTGACGATGCTGCTGGCCCTCATGGAGAACATCGGCTTCCCCGAGGACGCCACCTACGAGGAGACCGGCTTCTACTCCCGCGGCCCCGAATCGCTCACCCTGACGTTCGAACCCACCGCGGAAGGACGGCTCCTGGCGGCCTGAACCACCGGAACGGGGAATCCGCATGCGGCCGACTGCGACCTCCTCCGCATCACCATGACGGAGGGCCGGAAAGGGGACATGCCGTGGACAGCACTCGCCACCACACATCTGTTCTGATTGCCGGAGGAGGACCTGCTGGGCTGGTCCTGGCGGAAGAACTGGCCCGCCGACGCGTCGACTTCCGGATCATCGACTCCGGCACAGGCCCCTTTCCGGGGTCCCGAGGCAAGGGTCTCCAGCCGCGCACCCTGGAGATATTCGACGACCTCGGAATCATCGACTCCGTACAAGCGGAGGGAGCACCACTGCCACCGATGGTCGCCTGGGAGGAGGGAAGAATCATCAAGGAGTGGGACGTCATCGCCCGTGGCGAGCCCACCGGGTCCACGCCCTACGCCGAACCTCTGATGCTTCCTCAGTCGCGTACCCAGGAACTGCTGCGCGAGCGACTGCTGCATCTGGGCCACGGCGTCGAGTTCGGATCGCGGCTCGCCGGATTCTCCCAGGACGAGGCCGGGGTGCGGGCCCAGGTCGTCCGGGCCGACGGAGGTACGCAGGAGATCACGGCCGACTACCTCGTCGGGGCGGACGGGGGCGGCAGCACCGTACGGAGAATCCTGGGTGTGAGGTTCGACCGCGAAGAAGTGGATACCCGGCCCCTGCTCGTGGCCGATGCCGATATTCCCGCACTGGACCGAGAGCACTGGCACACCTGGGGCAACGCGGCCGGCATCATGACCGCCATCTGTCCCGTCGCCAGAACAGACTACTTCCAGGTCATCGCACGGTTCGCGGAAGGAACCCCCGACCCCGCACCGGAGCGGGTCCGCGAACTGGTGGCCGCCCGCACAGGATTGCAGGTGCGGAAGGTGCTGTGGTCATCGGTCTTCCGGGCACGAGCGGCACTCGCGGAGCACTTCCGGGTCGGCCGGGTGTTCCTGGCCGGTGACTCCGCTCATGTTCATTCCCCGGCGGGCGGCCAGGGCATCAACGCGAGCATCCAGGACGCCTACAACCTGGGCTGGAAACTGGCGCTCGCGGCAACCGGCCAGGCGGCACCCTCGCTCCTGGACTCCTACGAGGCGGAGCGCCGGCCGGCCGCGGCGGAAGTGCTAGGAGTGAGCACCCGCATCCACCAAGGGTCGTTCCAGGTCCGACAATTGGCCGCGAACCGTGACCGCACCACGCACCACCTGGCACTCGGATACCGGGGCATCCCGCCCAACACGGAGATGCGCCCCGCTCTGGCCGAGGAAGCCCTCCACGCGGGGGACCGCGCACCGGATGCTCCGTGTACCGACCTCAGTGGGGTCCCTGTACGTCTCTTCGACCTCTTCCGTGGACCGCACTTCACCCTTCTTTCGTTCGGAAGCCCGCCGACCCCGCCCGTCGGCGCCTGGGATCCCGCGGTGGTCCGTGTGGTGCGAGTCGGCCACGACATCTCAGATACCGCGGGGTTCGCATCTCGCGCATACGCTCCGCACGGCCTGTTCCTCGTACGGCCGGACGGATACATCTCGATGGCCACCGAGACTCCAGGTGATGTGACCGGCCATCTTCGCTCACTCGGCATGCAAGCCGGATGACCAGCGGGACCCGGATCCCCGGCGGCTCACACTCGCGCCGGGCCCCGCACCACTCACCGGGCCCGGAGGAAAGAGAGAGGCAGACCATGACCGATCCGCACCATCCGCAACCCACCCCCTACGTTCTGGATTCAGCCGCCCGAGCGGATCTCGAATTCGACCGCCTGCGCACGATCGAGCAGGTCTACGACCCCGGAACCGAGGAACTCCTCACCCAGGTCGACCCGGCACCCGGGTGGTCGTGCCTCGAAGTCGGCGCGGGAGCCGGCAGTATCGCCCGTCGCCTGGCATCGACGGCCGGAGAGTCCGGACGAGTGGTGGCGACCGACACCGATCCGCGATTTCTCAGGAACATCGCCCATCCCGGGGTCAACGTGATCGAACACGACATCACCACCGATCCTCTGCCCCCTGGTTCCTGGGATCTGATCCACGCCAGATCCGTACTGGAACATCTGCCGGACCCCGAATCCGTCCTGGCCCGGCTGATTCCCTCGCTGGCACCACACGGGCAGCTCTTCGCTGAAGCGATCGACGTCAGTACCGAGACACTCGCCATCGCCGCCGCTCAGGCCCCGGACAGGAAGACGGCCACAGCCTTCCTGGAGTTCGCAACCGCTGTGCACCGGCTGATGACACTCGCCGGAGCGCACCCCGAGCTCGGCAGCAACCTCCCGGTGATCCTCGCCGCCCACGGTCTGGAGAGCATCACACACCAGCGGCGACACCCCCTCGTCCCCGGCGGAAAGCGCGGCTTCTACGCGCTCACGCTCGCCCGCCTCGCACCGGCGTTCCAGGACCACGGGCTGCTCGACACCACCGATGGCCACCTCTCCTCCCTGTTCGACGACCCGTCCGTGGTTTTCCCCGCACTCCCCATCGGCGCCGCCCATGGACATGCCCCCGCGGTCGGACGGCGACAGTAGAGAACCGATCCGACAGGACGAACAGAGAACACCCATCCGAGCGGAACAACGAGAGAGGCAGATCCGATGAGTGAAGTAACGGTCGTGGGCCGGGTCATCGCCAGGGCGGGCAAGGAGGCAGAACTCGCACAACTGCTTCAGTCGGTCGTCGAACCCACTCGCAACGAGGAGGGAAGCCTGCACTACTCCATCCAGCAGAGCGTCGAAACCCCGGAGGAATTCATCGCCATCGAGCGGTGGCGACACACCGAGGACCTTCAGCGCCACTACCGGAGCGCGCACTCCCAGCATCTCGCCACCGCGGTCGAGACACTCCTGGCGGAACCGATCAAGATCACAACCTACCGGGAGCTGACATGAGATGAGAGTCCTCACAAGGGCAACTGCGGACCGCACGGGGACCGCACGGGGACCGCACGGGGACCGCACGGGGACCGCACGGGGACCGCACGGACATGATCTGAGTCAGATCCCATGTCCAGCGCAGACTCCGAGCCGCCATCTCCGGTACCCGGGACCAGCCCTGGGAGGCACGCCCGGGGGCACCTCGGGCTTCACCCTCGCCACCGCCGCGCTGGAAGCCACCACGGCCGTGACCTGACTGGCCATCAATCCGAACAACCTGCTCCACCACTGAACCGGCCAACCAGGACCACCACCCCTCTCGGGCGAGGACGGCGGAACGCAGCCGTGGCTCCCCGGTTCGCGAAACCGGAGAACCGCTGGACCATTGAATGCTCCACCGCCTCGCCCTGCCCGCACCGTCGAGAGGCACCAGCACGACCAGCCAACCCACAACTTCGCACCAGGCCCCGGCGGAGCCCGTCACACGCGCGCAGAATCGACCCCCTACACCGAGGCGGGACAGGCCTTACATAAGGAAGCCGGCCGGGTCCCGTCTCGGACGCAGTGCCGTGTTCTGCCGATATGGTCCGCGGTGAAAGGGCCGTTGCTACGCTCGTCCGACGTGTTCGCCTGAGCTGGAGGTGCCACAGCTGTGTTTCACCTGGACCACATGGCGCTCGGGGTATCGGATATCGAGAGCAGCGTGCGCGGGCTGGCCGAGCAGACCGGGTTGGGCAGCTATGAGGGTGGTGTGTTCCCCGGCGGTATACGCAACTGGATCTTTCCGCTGGGCGGGGATGTCTACCTGGAGGTGGAGAGCGCTGCCGGGGCGACCGGCGGCCCGGCGTCTTGGTTCCAGCGCGCCACCGGCGACGGGACGGAGCGCTGGATGTTCTGGTGCCTGCGCGCGGACACCCATGAGGAGCTGGAGCAGGTCGCTTCGCGGCTCGGCAGCGAGGTCCAGGTGATCCCGGGGCGCAGGGAGCCGGACGGCACCCAGCGCGTGGTCGTCAGCGCGCCGGCCGGGGAGGTGGCGCTGCGCGCCCGGCAGAGGGGCCTGCCGAACTGGTACTACCGGGATGATCCGGCCAAGAACCCCGCCCGCCGCGAGGTGACCGGCGACCGGACCGCGGCCGGGGTGGCCTGGCTGGAGGTGGCCGGCGACCGGGCACAGTTCCGCGAGCACATCGGGGCGGAGACCTTCGACCGGCTGCCGCTGCGTTTCGTGCCCGGTGAACCGGGGCTGCACGCCGTCGCGGTCCACACCGCCGACGGTGAGGAGATCGTGATCCGACGTGCCCCCGCCGGACAGGACACGTTCTGAGAAGTCGCCTTCTCCCGAGAGTCCGCCTCCAGGCGATCGCCCATGGCGGGATATCGCCGCGGACACCGGATCGCAACAAGCAGCCTTCGTGCGGTCAGTTCTCCAGCGATGACCGTACGTGTGTCCCGGCGTCCTGTCGGCGTCGGCCTGCGTAACCTGACGGCAGCTTGGAAGCGCAGGGTCTGTGAGCCGAGGACACGACGCGGGAGCGGAGCGCACGCATGTGGCACAACTTGGTGGACACGGACATGTCGTACCTTGAGAAGGCAGTGCGCACGGTCCTGGTGTACGTGCTGGTGTTGGTGCTTCTGCGCCTGGCGGGAAAAAGGGATCTGGCCCAGCTCAACACGTTCGACCTCGTCGTGTCACTGCTGCTCGTGACCATCCTGCAGAACGCGGTGATCGGCCCGGACGAATCAGTGGCGGGGGGCGCCTTCGGGGCGCTCATCCTGATCCTCGCGAACGGCCTCATGGTGCGGGGCACGATGATGTCGGATCGTTTCAGCCGCCTCGTCGAGGGCGTCCCGGTCACCCTGGTACGCGACGGGACATGGCTCCCGAAGGCGATCAGCCGCAACAGGTTGCGCCGCTCGGACCTGGAAGTGGCGGTTCGCAGTCAGGGCGGTGACGGGGGTGCCGAGGCGAGCGAGGTGACATTGCAGCCCAGCGGAACGCTCCTGGTCACCCTGCGCAAGAGCGACCAGGCCGCCGACAAGAACGACGTGGCGGCCTTGAGCGCCGAACTCACAGCCCTGCGCGCCGAACTCGCCACGTTGCGCCGGGAACTGGCCGCACGTCCCTGACACCGAGGTCACTGACACCGGGGACGAATTCCAGCGGTCGTCGCAACACGTTGATGAGACTGCGAGCAGAGCGGACGGGTGCCCGGCCGGGGAAACCGCACCGAGCGCCCTGCGTGCGGGCATGGGTGGCGCCTTGGGCGGCCGAACGTGACCCCAGGGGCGACCGATCGGGGCAGTGCCGTGAATTCGGGGGCTCTGGTGGCGGTGGCGAGAGCCGACGCCGGATTGATCGGACCCGTTGGGCTGCGCGCGAGGCCAGCCGTCCGCTGCGGCAGGTGATGCGCCAGTTGGCCACCCCGGCTCTCGGTTCTTGCGCGGAGGCAGCAGTGCGGAAGGCTGATCACCGGATCTTCCGTGAAGCCATCGGAGCCCCTCCCGGGAACCGGGCCAGGGCGATACCGTGGCGATCACATCATTGCCGCACCACGTACAACCGCGTGCAGCCCCCCCCTCTCCCACAGTCAGCCGCGAGGTTGAACCTCCGGCCGGTGCACCGACCACCAGGCCGTACGGGACCAATCCCGCATCGCCATCGAAATCGACACCGTCCCGGTTCACCGTGAGAAGCCGAAATCAGCAAACGGAAGGCATGGGGCCGCACGGATCGCCGCCGCTGCCGTACTCCTCCCCCGGCATGAAGTACCACCGCCGCGCGCCCGTGCCGTTGCGCGGACGCAGGTAGGGGCGGGCGGCGGGGATGTCGAGGCAGCGTCCGGACGCCTTGTGCCGGTCTTCCGAATCTGGACGCTGCACAGAGTGCCCTGGTGGGGTGTGCTCAGGCGTCGTTGCGCTTCGGCGAGGGCGCGGATGGGCAGTGCCGTCGTCCAGGAGAGGCGATGGCCTGGGTCGGTGTCTCAGGCTGCGCTTCCACGGCCGCGATCAGCGCTTGTGCCGACACGGGGGCGGCGTGCGCGGGCAGCGACATGAGGGCGCTCGCGTCGCCGGGGATGAGCCAGCCGAGCGTGTGGAAGGTCCCGTGGCAGGTCGCGGTGTCGACTCGGCCAGGCAGGTAAAGGCTGATGGTCAGCCGAGACGGCGCGGCGGTCCGCAGATCGATGGAGTCACTGAGGATCGGCGCGCCCGCCGGCACGGTGCCGGTTGACCGGCCGCCGAAGGTCACCGCGTGATCGCTTCCGTGCCGCACCCCGTCGTCGGTGTCAGCGATGGCGACACGGGCGGCGCCGATGGTCAGCGGTTCCGTACTCGTTGCTCATACGGATACGGATGCGGTTGGTCTCACTCTCATGGGCTCCCGAGAAGGAGCTCGAACGCGTTCTCGCCGAGGCGCGGTTGACACCCCTGCCCGAGCGCGGCACCTCCGATGCCGAGCAGCCGCGCAAGCGTCTGGGCACCATCCGGGAACAGGGCTACGTGGTCACCCGCGGAGAGGTCGACGCGTTCGTCGTGGGGTCGCGGCGCCGATCCGCGGCGCGGACGGCTCCGTGATCGCGGGTGCGACTGTCGTCGGTCTGGAGCAGCACCGGGGTGACGAGCGCCTTCCTCACGTGGCGGAACGGGTTGGCGCGACCGCGCAGAGCGTGCCTCATCGGCTGCGCGAGCTCGGCCCCTGAGCCTGGCTGCTTCGTCGTCAATGCCGGCCGGCCGGCGAGGTGCCGTGATCACCGATCAGGCGCAGCGCCTCCGCACGGTCCCGCCGCTCCAGGGCCGCGATCAGGTCCGCGTGCAGTTGGTACCGCTGGCCGATGTACTCGTCGAGCGGCTGATCGCCGGCGGGCAGAACGGTGAGCGTGTGGGACTCGATCAGGTCGAGCAGGCTCCGGTAGATCTCGCGCAACAGGTGGTTCGGGCTGACGCCGGCGATCTTGCGGTGCAGTTCCCAGTTGGCGTGGACGAAGGCGACGGGATCACCGTCGCCCGCCGCCCGCTCCATCGTTGACAGCGGACCGTGCAGGGCCGCCAGTTCGGCCGGCGAGGCATGCCAGAGCGCGTCCTCGATGAGCAGCGGATCCAGTGCGTCGCGGATCCGGATGGCCTCGCTGACGCTGTCCGGGTTCGCGTCCAGTGCCAGGACGGAATTGCCGAGGCGGGCCATGGGTGACTGTTCGGCGACGAAGATCCCGCCACCCGGCCCTGGGCGGACGGTGACAATGCCGCGGGACTGCAGCAGGCGCAGCGTCTCGTTGAAGGTGCCGACGGACACCCCGCACAAAGTGCGCAGTTCCTCCTTGGTGCCCAGCCGCTCGCCGGCTTGGGCCTCTCCGACCAGCTCCGTGACCTGCTCCGCCGCGGTGGCCGCCCTGGTGGCACCGGGGCCCCGTGCTCCAGTCACGGTCATCCTCCCTTCGCGCTACAAAACATCATGAAGATTATCAGCGATCCCCTCTTGACCCCCCACTGAGCTGCGACGCACTATCAACCTATTCATCATAATCAATAGCCCTGATCACGGAGTGGCACATGCACATCGCCAACTTGTCCGGCCGCCTCGCCCTCATCGATGCGGACGGCCTCGCAATCGACGTCGAACGTGCGAGCTCAGGTCGCTTCGCGGCGGACCCGCAGGCCGTCTACGACGCATGGGACGACTTCCGCGACTGGGCGGCCCACGCCGAACTCCCCGAGGGGGTCCTTTTCGAGCCGGCAGAGCTCGGCTCCCCCACGCCACAGCCGCGCCAGCTGTTCGCCATCGGTCTGAACTATCGCGACCACGCCGCCGAATCGGGATTCGCGGCACCTGAGGGCTTTCCCCCTGTGTTCACGAAGTTCGCCACCAGCATCACGGGCCCGGTCACCCGCGTCGCGCTGCCCGAGGGCGGTCACACCGACTGGGAGATCGAACTCGTCGCCGTCATCGGCCGTCGCGCATCACACGTCGCAGCCGTCGATGCCTGGAGTCACGTCGCAGGCCTCGCCGTCGGGCAGGACATCTCCGAACGCGTCGGTCAACTCACCGGACCCGTGCCCCAGTTCAGCCTCGGCAAGTCACACCCCGGCTTCACGCCGATCGGACCGTGGCTGGTCACTCCGGACGAGTTCGACAACCCGGACGACCTCGAACTGCGCTGCACCCTCAACGGCGAAGAGGTCCAGAAGGGCCGCACCCGCGACCTGATCTTCTCCGTGCCCGCACTGATCGAGGCACTGTCGTCCGTCACTCCCCTGCTGCCCGGCGACGTGATCTTCACCGGCACGCCCGCCGGTGTCGGCCTCGGCCGCGAGCCGCAGCGGTGGATCTGCTCCGGCGACGAACTCGTCAGCACGATCGAAGGCATCGGCGAACTGCGCCAGACGTTCCACGACCACTGACACAGCCACCGTACGACCGCCGCGCCCGTCCCTCAAAGAGAGCCGCATTTCGAGGAGTCTCCATGTCTCTCCATCGCCTCAGCTCGGTCACCATCGGTGTGCCGAATGTCGCCGAAACCCGCGCGTACTACGGGGAATTCGGCCTCACCCAGGAGCGCGACGGCTGGTTCGCCACGCAGGACGGCGGGAGCCAGCTCCGGATCGTCGCCGCACCCACCCGACGCCTCGTCGAACTCGTCATCGGTGTCGACCACGCCGACGACCTGGCAGCCGTCCGGTCCCGGATCGAGCGTCTCGGCGCACCTGCGGAGCTGACACCCGACGCGTTCGCCACGGTCGAGCCCGTCACTGGTACACGCGTCGTCCTGCGCATCGAGGAGCGCCTCGCCCAGCCGGCCGTACCGCCCACGCCGTACAACGGTCCAGGACGCGTCGAGCGCGCGGGTACCCGCGCCCCCGGTATCCTGCGAGCGCATCGCGTACGCCCCCGAAAGCTCGGCCACACCGTCCTGGCCACCACCGACTTCGAGACGACGACCGCGTTCTTCCGTGACACGATCGGGTTCAAGACCAGCGACCACATCAAGGACGCCGGCGTGTTTCTGCGGTGCTCCACGGACCACCACAATCTCCTCGTCCTCGCCGCCCCGGTCGTCTTCCTGCACCACACCTCCTGGCAGGTCGACGACATCGACGAGGTCGGCCGCGGTGCCACCGCGATGTTGGAGGACCACCCCGAGCGGCACGTGTGGGGCCTTGGCCGGCACCACGCCGGATCCAACTTCTTCTGGTACCTCAAGGACCCGGCCGGCAACTTCAGTGAGTACTACTCCGACCTCGACTGCATCCCGGAGGAGCAGTTGTGGACCCCGGAGACCCTCGAAGGCGCCGAGGGCCTCTTCAACTGGGGCCCGCCGCCCCCGCCTTCCTTCCTGCACCCCGAAGACCTCGCGGCCCTGATGACCGGCTCGCACAGCAAGGCCGGGTGACCCGATGACCGACGTTCCCCGCGTCTTCCAGACCGCCGGCACTGCCCGGCAGGTGGCGGACGTCCCCGTTCCCGCCCCCGACCGCTACGAGTGGCGCAACCACGACGGCGAGGCACTGGTCCGCATCGACTGGTCCGGGACCGGTCAGAGCGGCTGACCCACCACCAACTTCTTCAACCGGCCGGAGCTGGAAAGCGTCCTGACCGACGCGGCCACCGTCCTGGACAAGGTCACACTCCACCGCGGCCAGGAGGTCGCCGGGCTGCGCCGGCGGCCCGACCACGTAGAACTCACCACGACCGACGACCAGGGCCGCGGATACGAACACCGGGCGAGGTACGTCATCGGCACCGACGGTGCCAACAGCTTCGTCCGCACATGGATGGACGCCGCGGTCACCGACCTAAGGGCTGTCCCACCACCATCGTCTCCGGCGGACCCGGCCGCCGTCGCTGGGAGTTCATGCGCCTCCCGCATGAGAACGTCGATCAGCTCAACACCCTCGACACCGCCTGGAACCTCCTCGAACCGTGGGGCCGCACCCCGGCCAACACCACCATCGAGCGACACACCGTCTACACCTTCCGGGCTCGCTGGCTGGACTCCTGGCGCCACGGCCGCGTTCTGCTCGCCGGGGACGCGGCCCACCAGATGCCTCCTTTCGCGGCGCAGGGCATGTGCTCAGGTCTGCTCGACGCGCTCAACCTGAGCGGGAAGCTCGACCTCGTCCTGTGCGGCATCTGCGACGACGCACCGCTCGACTCGTACACCACCGAACGCAGCGGTCACGTCCTGCACCCCATCGGCATGTCGACGGCACTCGGCCAGGTCATCTGCATCCTCGACGAACAACGGGCCGCGCAGCGCGACGCGCACGGATGCTCGCGGGCGACGCGCCGCCCCAGTCAGGGTCCTTCCCCCACGCCACCGCCCGTGCTCGGCGACGGCATCCTCCGAAACGGCCCGGACGGCCTGACCGCGCCCGGTCATGAAACCCTGTGAGCCGCCAGTTCCCCTCCACCGAAGCGTGCCGCTGCCGGACGCCTCGAGGATCTCGACGTCATTCCTGCCGCACCCCCGCCAGCCGCCCCTGTGCGGCGGCCTGGATCCGGGAGGGCCCGAGCCCCCACTGGAGGGTGCGTCCGACGGCCGTCGCCAGGGGCCGGTCCAGGCCGTTGCGGACGGGGGCCGGGCGGTGGATGCCGAGTTCGGTGCGGGCCCAGTCGGGGAGGATTCCGACCGAGGCGTTCGTGAGCAGGCCGACGACCAGCCGCTCCCGTCGCGTGCGTCCGAAGCGGCGGAGGAACAGCACCGAGTCCAACGCGGCCGGAGTGGCGTGGAGTTGGGGGCGGAGGCCGACCAGGTAGCGCTCGGCTTCGAGGGATGTGCGCGGTACGTTTCGCGCGCCCAACGCCTCGGCCATGGGGGCGGCTTGGCGGTAGTAGGCGTCGCACTCGGCGGGGGTCAGCCGGAGCGGCCGGGGTGCGTAGGTCTGATGGCCGGCGAGGAAGCTGCGTACCTCGGCGGTGTGCACCCAGGTGAGCAGATCGGGGTCGTCCGCGCGGTACGGCCGGCCGTCGGGAGCGGTGCCGTGCACCCGGGTGTGGATCCGCCGGACGAGGTCGATCACCTCGCGGGCGGCGGCCGAGGAGCCGAAGGTGGTCGTAGTGATGAACCGTACGGTTCCGTTCAGCCGCCCGACCGGATCGCCTCGGAAGTCGGAGTGCTGGTCGACCCCCGCCATGGCCAGCGGATGCAGCGACTGGAGCATGAGCGCGGCGAACCCACCGGTGAGCATCCCGGTGGCGTGCCCGTGCACCCGCCACACCGGGTCCCCCGGCGCGATCCCGAACAGCCCGGGATCACCGGGCGGCCCCGCGTACCGTTCCAGCTTGAGATCCCCGCCATGCATGGTCGCCGTGAGTTCCGCCGCGATCCGTTCCCGCAGTCCCACCAGCGCCTCCAGCGTCCGTGTCCCTCAGCCGAGGGTACCGACCCGCCCGGCGAGCACGGCCACGAGGATGAGCAGTCCGCACAGGGGGTTGGTGCCGAACGCCCGCCCGCAGGCTCCGACGTCCGCAGGGTCGGCCCGCCATACCTGCCATCCCAACTGCCCCGCGACCACGCACAGTCCGGGCCAGTACAGCGGCCCGAGCCCGGCCACGACCCCGAACCAGGCGAGCAGCACCACACACCCCGCGTACACGCCGCCCACCAGCACCCGGCTACGGCGCCCCAGCAGCACGGCGGCCGACCGCACCCCGGCCCGCACATCGGCCTCCCGGTCCTGGCAGGCGTAGATCACGTCCGTCCCCACGGCCCAGCAGATCAGCGCCCCGTACAGCACCGCGCCCCCGAGCCCGAACCCTCCGGTGAGCAGGCCGTACACCAGCGGTACCGTCCAGTTGATGGTGATACCCAGCCACACATGCGGCCAGTGGGTGACCCGCTTCATATACGGATACACCGCTGCGAGGGGCGCCCCGGCCGCCGCCCACACCACGGCCTCCACACTCCAGAACCCCATCACCAGCGGAGCGACGGCCCCCACCACGACACACAGCACCAGTGCCCGCCCGGCCGCCAGCCGCCCGGAGGCGACGGGCCGCCCCGCCGTACGCGGCACCTGCGCGTCGAACCGCGCGTCCAGCACATCGTTGAGCCCGCAGGCGGCTCCCCTCGACAGCACCCCGTACACCAGGAGCAGCAGCCCGAGCAGGCCCCCTTCCCGGGGCCCGGCGATCGCTCCCAGGGCGATCCACCCGGGCACCACCAGCAGCCAGGCCCCCACCGGCCGGTCCAGCCGCAGCAACTCCAGATACGGCCGCACCCCGGCGGGGGCACGCCCCGCCAACCGGGCGACACGGCCTTGGGCCGGGGCCGGGGCTTGGGCCGGGGCTTGGGCCGGGGCTTGAGCCGGGGCTTGAGCCGGGGCTTGAGCCGGGGCTTGAGCCGGGGCTTGGGCCGGGGCTTGTGAGGCGACGGTCATACCGATTCAAGCCCCTTCCCGAGGGATTGCACGTCGATCGGTCCAACCTAACCCCGGCTGGGGCGAGTTAGCCTTCCTTGCAGGAAGATCCCTTGGAACGACGGTCTCATGGGCCAGGAAATGGTCTATAAGCGCAGGCCGGACGGTGGCCTCGATCAGTTCCGCGATCGTCACGACCGTGCGAGGCTCCGCCGTGCAGGGACACGGCCGACGGCCTCCCCAGCTCGGCGGCGGTGAGGTGCCGGCCGTTCGGGCCGGTGTGAGCACCCCTTCGAGCGCCCGGACGTGCGAGCCATCAATCGCGGCATCGTCCATCTCCAGCAGGCCGCCCTTTCGGAGTTCCGCCGACAGGACCTCGTGCAGCCGGGGTCACACCCCTGCTTCGGCCCGGTCCCGCAGACGCCACCAGGCCGTCACCCCGCCGCGGCCGACCCGCTCCGCGGGGATGTCCCTCCAGCTCACGCCCTTGCGCAGCACATGGACAATCACCCGAAGCGCGGCACAGTCAACCAGGTCCCGGCGCCCCGGCAAGTCCCCAGAGGCACGGCCGCGAGGGCGCTGTCACCAGGTGACCATCAAAGATTCCGGACCGCGAATCAACCGACCCTTCTTGAATGGAATCCCGGCAAGCGAACCCGCAGGACGCAGGTCGGGCAGCCTGGTGAAGAGTGTGCCAATCGCAATACGCAACTGGGCACGTGCGAGTTCCGCACCGAGGCAGTAGTGCGGACCGTATCCGAACGCGAGATGCGAATTGCTACGCCGACCGAGTACAAGTTCGTCCGGAGAGTCGAATATCGAAGGATCCCGATTGGGCGCGGCAAGCTGAATCACCACGGCATCGCCTGCCGCGATGAGGACGTCGCCGAGGCGCACGTCTTCCGTCGCGAGGCGGGCGAAGGACGCGGCGCTCAACAGCGGCGTGAACCGGAGCAGTTCCTCGACGAGATCGGGAATCAGCGTAGGGTCGGCCAGCACCTGCTCACGCAAGTGCTGATGGGAGAACAGCAGACAGATGAAGTTCGAGATCTCGCACGCGGTGTTCTCGTACCCGGCGACGAGCAGCAGCGAACCGAAGATCACGACTTCCTCTTCGGTGAGCCCACCTCGCTCGTCCCGGAGCAGGGCGCCCAGCAGTCCCGGGTTGCGACGCCGGGTGATGTCCAGCAGGTAGCGTTTGAGCTCCTCGCGGGCCGACCTGACCTCGTCATGGCCGGACTCACCCATGAGCAGACTGCGGTCCGACCAGGACTGAAACTTCTTCCTGTCGTCTGCGGGTACACCCAGGATCTCGCAGATCGTGGAGATGGGCAGCGCCAGCGCGAAGTGCTGCACGAGGTCAACCGGCGGATCGAGGGCGGTCATCCGGTCAACGAGTTCATCGGCGGTCGACTGGATCCGGTCGACCAGTCCGGCGACACGGTGGGAACTGAACTCGTGTGAGATCAGCCGCCGCAGCCTGGTGTGCTCCGGTGGGTCCAGTTTGCGCAGGTCGACATCGGTCTTCAGCGCCGGCGCAGTTCGTGGCATGTCGCGACCGACCGTCGCGGCCCGGCTGAATCGCGGATCGGACAGGACCGTCCGAACGTGGTCATGCCTGGTGGCAAGCCAGGCTTCGCCGCCGTGCGGCATGGCGATCCTGGAGATCACACCAGCCGCTCGCAGCCGCGCGTACTCCGGCGCAAGTTCCAGTTTGACCGGCTCACCGAAGGGATAGGGGCACGCCATGCGGATCACTCCGTTCGCCGACGCAGGTCAGTTCATGTATCTCGGTGAGGCGAGCGCCCAGGACAGATGGCCGCCGGTCGCCGCGCAGATACTGTCCGCGACGGCGATCGTCCGGCCCCACTCCTCGCGAAGTCTGTTCATCGACCGGGCCCGCAGTCGAATCCGCTCCGCCACTTCTTTCATCGCCGACGGCATATCGCATCGCAGTTCGTTGGCCAGCACCGTAACCAGGTTGTGCGGATCGTTCACCTGCGTCTCCCTGGCAAAGGACAACATGTCGTTGCACCATGCGGTGATGTCGTTCGACGCGGCGCAGAGAGATTCCCAGGAAATCGAGTCGGCCAGTACGCGCGGAAGTTCCTGCCGCAGCACTACCTCGTGCAGGTCCTGCATGAACGTGCCGTTGGTCCGCCGACGCAGCGGCAGATACTCCTCGACCGCGGGAATGTGACCACTTCGACGATTGACCGCTTCGGTTCTCAACCCGTCGCGGTGTTGCATGAAGTGGCGGATGAAGCGGCTGCGCCACGATTCGCTCATCAGGTCGCCGGTTTGCCGCCACAGGCCGAGAAAGGCCGACTCGAACGCGGACGGACTCATTGGTTCGACATCACGAAGAATGCTCAGCAGACGAGCATAGGCCAGGGTAACCGCCTGCTCGTCCACGCAGAACTGCTCGTCGTGCAGGTCGTCGAGGTAGAACAGCACAACGCCCCATTTCGCGGCCAGCAACACCCGGGACCGCTCGACGTGCGGGAAGATGTCAGAGGCCATCCGTGAGAATCCCGCACTCAGGAAGCGGGAATCCTCCTCGGTCGAGGATGCGAGGCTGTTGTCGAGAACCCAGGAGCGAAGGTCCTCGTTGATTTCCGACTGTCGGGGATGGTGCCGCTCGCCTCCGGGCAATGCGCCGCGCAGATCGGCGAGCAGCGTCCTGGACAGTTCATCGAGTTCCACTCGCGATCCCCTTCAGGCGGCAGGTGAGAATCCGTTGTCCACTGGGACACCTGCCTGTCGAACGCAGCGATGTTCGACCGCTGGGTGTGCTTGTTGGCACTGCCACCGGTTGCGCAGGGCAGAAGCCTTGGTGGATGTTCGTTGTGTCGTCAGCTTGGACAGCTCCATCGATCAACCCTTCGTGGCCGACGACCGCTTGACCGCGTGGCACCAGCCCTATAATTTCGCTAGGCGAATTCTGTTTCGCTATACGAACGTTGCCGAGCGTAGGAGGCGCTTCACCATGCAGTCAAGAAGGACGGATGCCGATAACAAGGAGGAGTTCGTCAGTTCACTCGCTCGGGGACTCGCGGTCATACGGGCGTTCGGCCCCGACCGACCTCAGATGACCCTGACCGAGGTCGCCTCGGCAACGGGCCTGAGTCCTGCGGTCGCCCGCCGCTTCCTGCTCACACTGGTCCGGCTGAGATACGCGGCTCATGACGGTAAGCACTTCATGTTGCGGCCATCCATCCTGGAACTCGGCGCCGGCTATCTGAGCTCGGTCAACATCGCCCAGATCGCCCAGCCCCAACTGCAGACGCTGCGCGACAACGTCGGCGACGCCACATCATTGGCCGTGCTGGACGGCGATGACATCATCCAGGTCTGTTATGTCCCCGCCCGCCGTCTCTACCGGTTCACGGTGACCAACGGAACCCGGGAAGCCGCATACACCTCAGCCGCCGGGCGCGCCATGCTTGCCCACCTCGACGCCCACGCCATTGACGAGTTCCTGTCCCGAGTCCGACTTGAGGCAAGAACAGACCGCACCGAGACATCACCCACGAAGTTCCGAGCCGTCCTCGCCGACGTTCGAGAACACGGCTACGCCGTCGTGGTCGACGAGTTCGAGTACGGCATCACCAGCATCGCCGTCCCGATCTTTGACGGTACGACGGTAATCGCCGCCGCTGCCTGCGTGGCGTCCAGCGGCTACCTCACCGAGGACGAACTCGTGTCCACCCGATTGCCCGAACTCCGAAACGCCACCGAGCGCATCGCCGAAGAACTCGCCCGTTTCCCTGCCTTCGCCCAATCCGTTCGCTGGGCCTGATGCTCCACCCATGATTCTTGGTCATGCCGTGTGAGACCGGCCCGACGACTCCGCACCGCCTGCTCGAAGAGCCACATTCGGCCAGGAGAAACGGAGTTGGCGCCGGAAGCGGCGAGTCGTGAGCAACACTCCGGCCCCGGGCCCGGTCGAGCCGGACGAGGCCCAGCCGCTGCTGAAGCCATATGCCTCCCCCAGTTGCCCGAGCATCAGGTCACCGTGGACGTCGCCGACCTCACCCGTTCCGGGTCTCCCCCGCCGCCGCTTCCTTCGCCGCCTCCTGGAGTACCTCCGCAAGCCCGTCCGTGGTCAGCACCATGCTGACGGGGGCCGAGCTGTTGAGGTACAGGCTATGGCCCGGAGGGGTCCGGCCGAGCAGATCCGCTACCGGCAGCCGTTCGAATCCCAGCCGCCCGGCGGCCTGGAGGTGGCGAGGGGAGGTATAGACCGGGACCACCGCCGTGCCGTCGGGCGCCGACGCGCTCACCGGCTCGCCGTCGGCCGTGACCAACACCGCGACCTCGGCCCTGGCCAGAGCGGCGGTGACATCTTCCGCCGAGCCGTACCCGGTGGTGGCGAGCTGAATGGCACGGTCCACGTCATCGGCGGGCTCGGGCCACCCCATGGCCTCGGGTGACGGCCTGTAGTCCTCGTTGTCCTCCCACTCGACGATCTCGCCCTCGGAGTCGGAGCGCCACTGACCGACCACGGCCCACGTCGGCGGCGGGCCCTCCCCCTGCCAGGCGGGATCGGTCAGGTAGAGCCAGTGGTCGGGTGCCAGCCCGGCGGCCTGGACGAACTCCTCGGGAGGCGCGGGGTCCACCGGGGCGGCGGAGGCTTCGGCGCCGGACTCACTCATCTTGTCCTCGCTTGCTGGGGGTGCCCGAGTCGGTGCTGGGGCGCGGTTGGTCCGGGCCGGGGCCGCCCGGTGCGGATTCGCCCGTCGTCTGCCCCCACCGTGCCGGCGGATCGTCCGCCGGGACGAACGGGGCCGCGGGGGCGGACGAGTTGAGGAACATCACGTCCCGGCCGGGCGGCAGCCGGTCGAAGAAGTCGGGAAGCGTCATCATCACATGCGCGGGCAGGCGGCCCGCCGGTGCCCGCCAAGACACCGGGAGGACGGGCCCGCGTGCGCGCCGCCGGGTACCCGCGTCCACACCGGCTCCCGCCCCCGGCCACACACACGGCAGTACCGCGCCGCGCCCGTCCGCCCGCCGGTTACGCAGCCCGGCGGCCACCACCCGGGACACCAGTCGCTCCATGGTCTCCTCACCGCTCACGGACAGGGTCGTCTCCACTCCCTGCATGCGGTCCCCCGGCCGAAGGCCGCGCCTTCGGAGCGGGGGCCGCCGCGGCGTGCCCGGGCATCGCGCCGTTCCCGGCCGCGGGGCTGTCCTCGGCCGTGCTCGTCGTACCGGGCCGCGGCCCCGCGGGCAGCGGCGGCTCGACAGGGCGTGGGCCCTCCAGGGTCCCGGCCGGGTCGACGGGCCGCGCCTCCTGCCAGTCGGTGGCCGTCGGACTGGTCATGGTGGCAAGCGAGTCGACCAGTGTGGGCACCGACGTACCCGCGTCGTCCGTCCCGGACAGCTCCACCGGGAACCGGCTCCACCACACGCTCCGGCCCAGCCGCTGGGCGATCAGGTCCGCGAGGCCCGGCGCGGGCCCGTCGAGTCCGTCGAGCACCAGGAGGACGGGGGTCGTCAGCGCCTTGCGCCGCAACTCGGCATCGGCGGCCAGCAGTTCAGCGAACTCGGCGGCCGGCACCCGGTACGACAGGCCGCCGAAAGCCACGTCGAGGTGGTCGCCGTCCTGAAGGTCCACGGAGGCCCGCACCAGGTGGGGGACGGGCCTGTCCTTGCCAAACGCGTCCTGCCCTGCCCACGGCGCGTCGACGACCCCGCTCGGCGCCCGGAACCTCCCCAGCTCCGGCAGGAAGGCCGAACCGTCCTTCCAGTCGCGGCCCCCGCCCATGGCGAGGCCCATGCTCGTGGGCGGCACGGGCTCGTCGAAGGCGCCGCGCGCCTCCAGGTCGTACGCGGCCGCCACGTCCGGGTCGGTCATGTTCCGGCCCGCCGCGAACCCGCGGGTGAGCAGCGTCAGCGCCTCACCGCGCAGCGCGTCGTTCACCTCGACGGCGGGATCGAGGTGCGACACCTTCGTGGTGAGCGCGTCCGCGTCCGGGCCGGCCGCGCGCAGCGTCTCCTCGGCCTTGACCCGCGCCCAGAACATGCGCGCGCGCTCGGCCCCGCCCACCCCGCCGGGGCCGGAGTGCTTCAGCGCGGCGACGGCCGCCGCGTCCACCGCCGCCGCGTCCTGAAGCCACCGGGCGGCCGAGTGCAGCACCGGCAGGTCCACGAACCGGCTCACGGGCAGGGCGGACCCGGACTGCCACGCCTGTGCCGCCGCGGCCAGCACACGGCGGGTGACCTGCCGGTCCACTCCGGACGCGGCCTCCGGGTGCGCGGCGATCACCCGGCGCAGCAGGTCCGGCGAGAACGGGCCGGTCCGGCCGAGGTCCGGATCGACGTGCCACATGTTGTCGACCGCACCGGCCCCTCGGATCAGGGTCGCGAAGTCGGCGGCGTCCTCCACGTCGTGTCCGAACATCAGCCGCAGGGCCCGCACCAGGCGCAGCATCTCGGCCCGGCTCCGCGACGACGGCTCGCCCTCGAACCCGGACAGCTTCGCCAGCCGGTCCAACTCGGCCTCGCCGGGCTCCGGACGGCTGGTCTCCCACCACCACCGGCGTCCGCGCGCGTCGGTGAACAGCACCCGCACGGGGTCGTTTTGATACCTGAACGCCCCCTGCAGGGCGTAGGACAGGCGCACCGTGCGCCCCGTCACGTTCGCCAGGTGCTGCCCCAGGGAGATCGCGTCGTCCGCGAGCGGATCGGCGGCGAACGGTACGGGGAAGGAGTCGCCGGCCTGCGACAGGTCCTGCGTGGTGCCGTCCTGCGGGGCCGAGGAGTAGCAGACCACCATGTCGATCCAGTGGTCCTCGGGCAGGCTCGACAGGCTCTTGCGCCGCCGCAGCCACTCCCCCGCCTCATGCCGGTCGGCCGTCCTCGACCCGCCGCCGGCCAGCGGCAGCATCAGACGGCCCGGCAGACCGTGGCCCGCAAGGTGGTACGCCCTGTCCTTCGGCCCGGGGTCCACCAGCGGCAGCTTGGCGGAGTACGTGCCCGTGGCGGGGTTGTAGTGGACGAACAACGTCATCCGGTCGAGATGACTGAAGTTGTCCTCGCGCGACTCGGCGAGTTCGCCGGGCTCGTGCAGACTGCGGCCGATCTGCTTCCCGGTCAGCGCGCTGATGATGGGCTGGGTCAGCACGTCGCGGTGCCAGTCCGGGGCGCCGTCGTCGGCGTCGGGCGCCAGGCCGGGCCGGACCGGGACCCAGGAGCCGTGCGGCAGTCCGTCCCGCCGGATCACGGCGATGGTGCTCTGCCCGGCCGGATCGGGGTGGCGACGCGCCAGGCCGCTGTGTACCCACACGGTGTGGCCGGTGCGCTCCGCGAGCTTCCTCGGCAGTTCCAGGTACCGGTCGCCGGCGAACGGCACAGCCAGCACGATCGGGGTCCCGGCCGGCAGTCCCTGCCGCGCCAGGTCGGCCGCGACCAGCTCGGCGAAATCGTCGGCGTCGAGTTCGCGCGTCGTCCCGTCGGGCAGCCGCGCCGTCACCAGGTCGTGCCGCCCGTCGGCCAGGACGGCGTACGGGGTCACGTCCCACGGCCAGGGGGAGAAGTCCGAGGTCCCCGAGGGGAGAAAACCGCCCGCCTGATCGGGCTTGAGGTTCTCGACGAAGATGCCGTCCAGTTCGACGATGTCGGGCCCGGTCCAGTTCAGGCCCGGCACCCTGTTTCCGCCTACGGAGACGTACTGGGGGCGGTCCGCCGCGAGCACGCCCTCCTCCTCCAGGTGAAACGCCGTGAGCGCGGGCACGCCGGACGCCCGCCCGGCCGCGATCGCCCGCTCGACCATCGTGTACAGGTCCCTGCGCGTCCCCGGGTCGACGAGCACGAACGGGCCCTGGTGGAGGATCCGCCGGGCGACCGCGTCCACGTCGAACGCCCCGGCGCGCAACGCCCGGTCCTCGCGGCGCAACGCGTCCAGGGTCTCCACCGCCGCCGCGTGCCCCGGCGAGGTGATGGCGATCGTGGCCTGCCGGCCCAGGTCCTCGCGGCTCACCTGCTCGGACGAGCCCACGGTGACGCCCTGGCCGGGCACGCGTGCACGGCCGCGCGAGGTGATCTTGAAGTCCTTCGCGGCCAGCCGCGCACGCCCCGCCGGCAGGTTCTCCTGGAGGGTGCGCAGCGCGTGGTCCAGCTTCTGGACGAACAGCTCGTACGCGGCCCGCGCGCGCCGGTCGCCCACCTCCCGGGCGGCCTGTTCCCGCGCCTGCGCGGCGCCGTCCCGTCGCGCGTCGGCACCGTACCCGGCGATGTCGATCGCCGGCAGCGGCACCCGCGTGCGCCGGTTGCGCAGAGCGGTCTTCGCCACCCGGAACGCCAGCCGTTCGACGCTCTCCCGCGCGCCTGCCCATGGGCTCGTCTCCCCCCGGCCGAACGCCACGAGGCTCAGCCCGGGCAGGGCGGCGAGCGGCCCGGCCGACGAGGCCGCCGCCGGCGCGGCGAACACCGGCTGCCCGCTGCCCGAGTCCAGAGGGGTCATGTCCAGGTCGGTCATGTCCAGGTCGGGGAGGCCCGGTCCCGACATGTCGAAGTCGAAGTCGCCGAGGCCGAGGGCGTCCAGGTCCGGGTGGTCCAGGACCGACATGTCGAGGTCGGACAGGTCGGCGTCGGCGCCCGACTGCGCCACCGGCAACGTCTCCACGCCGACCCCGGCGGCTGCCTCGGTGTCCTGGGTGTCCTGGGTGTCCTGGGTGTCCTGGGTGTCCTGGGTGTCCGTGGCGGGCACGGTCCAGCGCTGCCGCAGGCCCAGGCCGGAGCGAAGCGTGTCGGCCAGCACCGCGGCGGACGCCTGTGCGTTCCTGGTGCCGGTCCCCCCGCCCAGCAGATGGCCTGCGACGCGGCGCACCGCGTCGCGGAAGTCGTCACCGGCGTACCGGGAGTCGGCGAGCACCGCGTGCGGCTCCGCCGGCAGCACCAGGGAGACAGCGGCGGCCCAGGCACGGGGAACGTCCGCCTCGCCCATGGCCTCGGGTGCCGCGCCCGCGAAGTCGGCGTATGCCTGCGCCCACAACCGCCGCGACGCTTTCGCGGCCACCGTGTCCATCGTGTCCGTCCAGGCGTCGGGCCGCGCCATCCGCACGCGGACCAGGTCCAGCGGCGACAGCGCGCCCGCGGGCAGCCGGTCGTCGCCGCGCAGCGCCATCTCGGTCTGCTGGCCGCGGGAGAGCGTGATGCCCGCGGCGCCGAGCTCTTCCAGGCCGATGGTCTCGCTCGCGGCGTGCCTCGGCGGGGCGGGCGTCAGGTCGCCTTCGGTCACCTGCCCCGCGATCCACCGGCGCCGGCCCGCGCCCCTCGGGACGACCGGGGCCACGTCACCCGCGTCGGAGCCATCGCCCCGGCCGGTCCCGGCCGTCCCGCCGGTGCCCCGCGCCGCGCCCAGCGCGTTCGGCGCGACGCCCAGGGCCCACAGCCGCACCCCGGCGTCCTCAAGCCGCCGACGCGCCGCGTCGACCCCGGCCCAGGCGAACGCCACCGCCGTCCCGTCGCCGCTGACCCGCTCCATCGTCGCGGCTTCGGCGGCGGCCTCGCCGAGCGCGGTCAGCGCCCGCGCGTGCGCGTCCCACGCCACGGCGAGGTCCGCGGCCGGGGCGGCCTCCTCGGCGGTCTCGGCGTCGGCGTCGGCGTCGGCGGCGGTGACGACGGCAGCGGCAGCAGCGGCGATGCGGGCCCCGGCGGGCGGGAACGCGAGCGCCGCGGTGCTGGCCGCCACCGCCGTACGGGACGTCGGCGCGTTCGGCGCTGTCTCCGCGCCCGTGGTGCCGGAGCGGTCGCCCTCCGCGGGCGTGGTCCGCCCCCAGGAGCCCGCCGCGGCCGACTGCCCGTCAGGGCCCGGCAGCACCGCGACGGTGTACGTCCCGGTCGCCGGGTCGTGGTGGAGCGTGGTGGCGCCGTGGGTGGTCCACCAGTTCCTGGCCGAGTTCCGCGCGCCCTCGCCCGGAAGGCTGCCCTCGACCGGCCGCGCCCCGGACGGCCTGCCGTGCGAAACCACCGCGATGACCTCGGCGTTCCCCTGCTCGGCAAGCAACTGCGGGTCGCGGAAGACCAGTTCGCCGAACTGCTGGGGCGGTACCGGCCCCGGCATGCGGAGCCCGTAGGCGTCACCGTCGGCGACGTAGACGAAGGGCGTCGGGCGGTACGGGTCGGTCCAGGGCGCGGGCTCGGTGCCGACGGGCACGAGCGAGCCGTCGGGCGCGTACCCCATCAGGGTGACCACGCCGGGGTCGAACGTCCCCTGCGGCCGGGTCGTGCCGTCCAGCGTCCGGCCCCAGGCCGTGCCTTGGGCGTCCGTCAGGAGCCGGTCCGGCTCCAGCGCGCCCTGCCGCTCCAGGTGGTGGGCGGCCACCTCGTGCAGCTGCCGCGGGTCGCGGCCCACGGCCGCCGCCTGCCGTGCCACGAGGACCGCGTCGCCGAACCGCGCCGGGTCGGGCGCGGACAGGTTCAGCACCGCGGCGGCGAACGCGCCCCGGTCCGGGTGGGCGGCCGTCACCGTGGCGGCCTTGAACGACGCCCACAGAAGCCGCGACCACTCGGTCTCGCCCACCGGCGCCGTGGCGTCGAGCCCCAGGACCTGCCGGGCGACTGCCTCGCGGTGGGGGGACGAGCCGAGGCCCGCCAGCATGTGGACCAGGTTCGGCAGCTCGATCCAGCCGGTCAGGGGGCCCCGCAGGCCCGCGTCCCATCGGCGGGCCGCCTCCGCCAGCAGGCTGCGGTGGCTGTCCGGCGTGAACTGCGGGGTCTGCCCCGGCGGGGACCCGCCCGCGTGGTACCCGGTCAGGATCTGCTCGTACAGGTCCAGGGTGAACCGGCGCGCGCCGTCGCGGTTCAGGTGAGGATCGGCCTCGTGCATCAGGTCGAGCGCGCCCGTACCGCGCAGCAGCACCGGATACTCCGCGGTCCAGTCGACCATCGGACCGAAGATCTGGCGCAGCGCCCGGACCAGCCGCAGGGTCCGCTCCCGTGCCTCCTCCGGGGCGGGTCCCGGGCCGTGGTGCAGCCCGGCGTCGCGGGCCCGCCGGTCCAGCGCGTCCCCGGCCGGCTCCGGCCGGAACATCACCCACTGATAGGTACGGCCCCGTGCGTCGGTGAAGAGGCTGATGTAGGTCTCGGGGTCGCCGGGCCGTGACTGCCCGGCGGCGTTCATCAGGACGGTGGCGAACACCGTCCGGCCCGTCTCGTTGGCCGTGTGCTGGCCGACCGCGACGACCGCGAGCGGGTCGGGCACGAACGGCAGCGGGCCGTCGATGTGGCGCCCGTGCACCTCACCGATGCCGGGAGGCGTGGCCGCGTAGCAGATGAGCAGCACCACGGGGTGCTCGGGAGCGAGGGAGGCCAGGCTGCGGCGGCGGGCGAGCGTACGGGCGAACCGCGGCCCGTCGTCCTTCCGCTCCCCCTCCGGGGTGTGCCACAGGACGGCGCCCGGCAGGCCGTGGTTGTTGGGGAAGTAGGGTGCCGGCAGGTTGAGTTCGACCCAGGGCACGACGGAGGTGGCGCCCCCGGCGTCGTAGCCGGTGCGCAGGAAGGTGTAGGACGTGACCGTCCCCAGCCGGCTGTGCGTCAGCGTCCGCGACCAGCCCCCGTCCGCCGTCTCGGCGAGGTCCATCGAGATGTAGCCCGTCGACCGGTGGCCGTGGTGGCCGATGGAGAGGGCGCTCACCTGGCCGTCCGCCGCGTCGGCGAGCGACGTGGGCAACGTGGACGAGGTGGGCACCGTGACGGGCGTGCTGGCGAACCACTGGCCCCGGGGCGCCTGCTTCTCCTCGTCCAGCAACAGGACCATCGAACGGTCCGGAACGTTCGGGAGGCGCCCGATGCCCGACCGGCCGCTGGTGGCCCACACGTCCCGGCCGAGCCGGTCGGCGAGAGCGCGCGGCAGGTCCAGGGCCGCGGCGGCGGGCCGGGCGACGTGGAGGAGCAGCGGCACCCGGTCGGGCCGGGCCGCCAGGTTCCCGTCGAGGGCCATCAGCTCGTGGAAGACCTCGGGCGGCGCGGGACGCGCGAATCCGCCGAGCCCGCGCACCACGACCGCGTCGGACCGGCCGGCGAGCAGCACGAGGTACGGATCGGGGTCGCCGGACGTGGGACGCCACGGCGCGGCCTCGGGCCCGCTGTGGCCGGTCGTGCCGTCGGGGGCGCGCGAGATCCGGCCGGTGCTGCCCGGGTCGAAGTCGGCGGGCAGGGGCCGGCCGAGCCAGTTCCAGCCGCGCGGGCGGCCCTGGGCGTCGGTGAGCCGGAAGTCCGCGTGGAACGCCCCGCGTTGGGCCAGGTAGTGCGCGGACAGCGCGGCCAGTGTGTCGGCGTCGGCCGTGACCGGGGACGTCACCAGCCGTATCAGGGCGCCGCGCGTCGAGGCGTTCACGGTGTCGGAGGGGGCGAGCAGCAGCACCCGGCGGACCAGCGCGTCCAGGTCCAGGAAGCCGCCGCGCAGCGCCGGGTCCGCCGCCCGCAGCCGGTCCATCCGCTCCAGCGCCCGGGCGGCCCGCTCCCGGTCGACACCGTTCAGGGCGCCCAGACCGTACAGCGCTTCGACGACCGCTTCGCGGTGCCCCTCCGCCTCGTCGGACGAGACGGTCCGGGGCGGGGCGGCGCCCTGTCCCATGGCGGGATTGCCGATGGCGGGAATGCCGAGCGGGTTCGGCATCTGCGGCACCGGGTGGTCCGGCTCGGCGGCGACGGGCCTGGTGAGGATCGGGCGGGCCGGTCCCGGACGGGCGCGCGGCGGCTCGGGCTTCACCGTCTCGGCGGCGGGAGGCTCCACGGCCTGCGGGGGCGCGGGCTGCGCGGGCGCGGACTGCGGGGTGGTGGCGGACGTGCCGTCGAGGGCGGCGGAGTCGGCGGTCTCCCGCAGCGGAATGCGGAGGGCCGTGTCGCCGTCGCCCTCCGGCACCAGGTACAGGGCCGAGGAGTCCGCCACGATCCGGTGGGGCGCGGACCCCTGGTCCAGGTCAGCCATCACGACCGCGAGGGTGTCCATGTTGTCCACCCGGCCGATCCAGCCGCTGTCGCCCCGCAGGATCGCGCCCGTGGCCTCATGGACGAAGTCGTGGCCGAACCGCGTCCACCCGGCCGGGGGGATCTCCTCCCCGTCGGGGAGCCTGATGTGCCCGGTGTCGGCGACCTCGTAGCGGAAGGGCTCCGAACGGGACTCGGCGGACCGCGTGTAGGTGAACCACCGGTTGGGCCGCGGGCCCGTGTCGGCCGGTACGTCGTCCGCGGTCGCGACAGCCGGGGTCTTGCCCTTCGCGGTCCCGGTGCCCACCGTCCCGGTGTCCACCGTCCCGGTGCCTGCGGACTCGTCAGTGACGGGTACGTCGGTGCCGGGTGCACCGGCGGCGGGTACGTCGGTGGCGGACACGACGGAGTCCGGGTCGATGCCGCCGAAGCGGGGCCGCATGACGGTGACCGGGCGGCCGATCGGCCACTGCTCCACCACCGGGTCGAGACCGTCGTCGCGCGAGCCGCCCGAAAGACCTCCCGGCCGGGAGCCGCCGCGCGGACCGCGGGTGGCGACCTGCCGGGGCCCGCCGCGGTGGTCGTCGACCGTCATGTCCACGGTGGCGGCGCCCGCGTCGCCGGTGGACGGACCGCGGCCGTGCACCGAGACCGGTGCGACGGTGAACCGGTCGACGGTGAGGTGCGGTTGCGGGGTGCCGTTCTGGAGCGCCGCGAGCGCGTCGGCGAGCTCCTGCCGGAACGAGGCCGCGACCGCCTCCGCGCGTACCTTCGCGATGTCCCGCCCGACGAAGCGGCCGGTGCGCCGGCCGGCCACCTGGACGTCCGGCAACGGCAGCCCGTTGGCGGCGTTCCACAGCGCCGACCTGGCCACCACCTTGGCCAGGTGCCGGATGGAGTGCTTCGCACCCTCGGGCGTCCGCTGGGCGCCCTTGTCGAAGGAGATGGACACCGGTAGTGCCTGCTGGCCCCGGAGCACGACGGCGGTGAGGGGATTGGCCTCGGCGGAGGGCCCCTCGCCCAGCAGGTCCGCGTTGGTGTCGTGGGCGGACTCACCCGGACGCTGCGAGTACATCCGCATGTACCACTGGTTCTTGCCCGGGATGACCGCTTCGAGCTCTCCGATGCGGACCGCGGCGGCGCGGGTGGCGCCCTCCAGCGTCCGCTCGGCCGCCGCACGCTCCGCCGATCCGGCGGGCGCCGCCTGCTCCTCCGTCCAGGCCTGCTTCGCCCTGACGAGGGCCAGGGCCAGGTCGAGGTGGCCGCGCAGCTCCGCGAGGTGCTCGTCGACACCGGCTTCCTGCTGCCGCTCGAACTCCCGGCGCAGTCGCGACGCGATCTCCCGCAGCTCCTCCAGGTCGTGGTTGCGCAGGTTCGCCCGGACCGCCCTGCGGTGCCGGTCGTTGCGCACCGAGGCGCGCGCGTGGTTCTCCAGGGAGATCTGGTGACTGCCGTCCTCGCTCGCCAGGACCACGGTGACGAAGTGGTAGCCGAAGTGTCCGCCGCCGGAACCGGTCTGCGGCTTGGCGTAGTTGTGCTCCAGGCTCGGCTGGCCCTGCGCACCGGACGCCGCGACGGACTGGACGACGTAGCCCTCGCCGATGTCGGCCCACGCGTGCTCGTTGACGCCGATCCGGCCGGCGGCGCCGGACAGGGCGTCGCGCCGTGGGTCATCCTCCTGGGCGAGGCTGAGCGCGCTGCCGTACGCGCGGCCGGGCAGAGGACCCCCGTCGCCGCCGGTGGGCCGGTCGTCCCGCCGGACGAGTCCGGCCGCCCACGTGGGATCCGCCGTGTTCGGGGGCGTGCCACCGTCCGCGATACCGCCCAGGGCTTCGGCGAGGTGATGGGTGCCGGTGACCTCGGCTCCGTCGGAGGCGTTGACCGGCGCGGTGACGACCGGGCCGCCGCCCTCGGGGGCGCGGAAGACCATGTGCGACGTGCGGGAGGTTTCGGCCAGCATGTCGGCGAAGTCCCGGCAGACCTCCTCCGTGGACTCGCCGGAACGGGTCAGGAAGACCGGGGCGACGAGGAACAGCTGCCTGCTGCCCCCGTCGGCGGTGGGCAGGATGACGCTCAGGTCCTGATCGGTCCGCAACCGCACGGCCGCGCCCGCACGCGACAGTTTGGCCGAGGCGCGGGCGACGGCCTCGGGCGTGGCGAAGACCTGCTGCCCGTACATGCCGTTCTCGACCGCCAGCGTGCGGTCCGAGGAGATCCGCAGGACGGGCCGCTCGGTGACGAGCGTCTCGTGGTGGTCCTGCACGGACATGGCGAGTTCGGGCGCGTCCTGGGTACCCGCCAGCGCCCGCGGGGTCCGCCAGCTCCCCTGGGTCCCGCCGGGCCTGCGGAAGAGCACGCCCGTGCCGCGGTCGTCCACGACGCCGTAGTTCGTCGTGGTCAACGGCTCGGCCCGGCGCGCGTCGACGCCCTCGCGGCGGTCGGAGTACATCCCGAGGATCTCCGTGACGTCCCCGTCGCTGTCGGCGTCCTGCCCCGCACGTACGGAGTTCCACACCGTGCCGACGCCGTCGCGGACGGGCCCGAGCATGATCTGGTCGGTGCCGGTGCGCCAGTCGGTGGACGGGCGGGGGCCGTGCTCCGAGTACCAGACCCTGGCGCCCGTCAGGTCGGCGACGTGACGCGCCAGGGACCCGATGTCCTCGTGGGGGAAGGCCAGGACGACGTCGGCGCCCGCGCGCCGCGCCGGGTCCCGGGCGACGAGCCGGGCGAACTCACCGGGATCGTCCAGCGTGAGCCTGCCGCGGGGCGTGTTCAGCAGGACCGCGTCCGTGGTGCTCTGGGCGAGGACCACGTACGGCTTCGACCATTGCGCCTGCCACGTGCTCAGCCGGCCGTCCTCGCCCTCCACAGCGTACGAGTTCAGGGCCGGCACCTGGTCCCCGGTGCCGGTCCAGTTCCGCACGGTGCCGCCGTCCGACACCAGCCGGCTGTCCCGCCCGAGGGCGGCGTCATGGCTCGTCAGGTACGCGGTGAGGGCGGTCTCGTCGGCCAGCTGGGCCGGGGAGGCGTCGAGGGCCAGCGACCCGAGGAGCAGGAGGTGCTGCTCGCTCACCTCGGCGGCCGGGGCGAGGTTCAGCACCCGCCGGGCCAGGCCGTTCAGGTGGGCGAGGGTGCCGGTGGCCACGGTCGACGACTCCGGGTGCCTCCCGGCGAGTTCCCGCAGTGACAACGCCGTGCCGACGAGCATCTCGGGCGCATGGTCATGCCGGTCCGCGGAGCCGAAGAGGAGGTCGAGCCAGAGTTCGTGCGCGGCCTCCGCAGGGTCGTCCTCGCTGTCGGAGTCACTGGTGTCGTCGGTGAACCGGAACTGCGCCAGCGCCTCGGTGCCGGTGTCGTCCGTGAACCGGAACTGGGCCAGTTCCTCGGTGTCGGAGTCGTCCGTGAACCGGAACTGGGCCAGTTCTTCGGCTTCGGCCTCGGCGCCGGACAGCGTGCTCAGGTGGTACGCCTCCTCCTCGCCCGGGAGTCCGGGAAGCCCCGGGAGGTCGCTGCCGGTCGGGGACCCGGGCGGCGGCGGCAGCGGGACTGCGGCCGGGTCCTGCTGCGACACGGGCCTCTCCGTCGACTTGGGCGTCTCCGACGTCTTGGGCGGCTTGGGCGACTCGGGAGCCTTCGGGGCAGGTGCCGGGGTGCGGAGGGCCACGGGGACGAAGTCGCCGCCGCGACGACGGAGCCTGAGGTGCGGTCCGCCCTCGGCGGCAGGACCGGGGTAGGTGTGGGCAGCGCCGTTCTCCTCGATCAGAGTGACGGTGGTGCCGGTGGCCGCAGCCGCCCACTCGGCGACCGCGCGGTCGGCATCGGCACCCCAGGGGGCCTCGGCGAGATAGCGGCGCAGGTGGCCCTCGCGGGCGTCGGCGCTCGGCTCGGGCGCGCCGGGACGGACGTTCATGGGCGGCGGCGTGAAGAGGGAGTCGCGCTCGGCTGGGTCGCCCGGCAGGCCGTTCAGCCGCATCAGCTGGGCGGGCGGCGCCCCGGCGCGGGTGCGCAGGCGTGCCGCCTCGCGACGGTCCCGTCCGGACTGCTCGGCCGCCTGCCGCAGGGCCGTGGAGAGCGCGCCGAAGAAGCCGTTGCCGCGGCCGGCGGGTGTGCCCTGGGTGTAGGTGGCGCCGTCGGGAGCGGTGAGGACACCGTCCCGGTCGAGGCGGTAGCGCGGGCCGGTGCTGTCCGCGGGCGGCATCCAGGGCGGGGTGGCGTGGCTGCGGTGCGCGAGCGGCTTCGCGGGGCGCGTGCTGTCCGTACCCGAGGTCCCCGACGTACCCGACGTCGCGGACGTACCCGACGTGCCCGCGCTCCCCGGAGCCGGCAGTGGCGTGGCGGCCGGGGCCGGGGTCCCCGGCGGGAGGGCTGCGTGGAAGAAACCCCCGGTGGCGAAGAGGACCGGATCGGTGACCGGGTCGACGGCGGCCGGATCGGTACCGCGTGGGAGGAACAGTTGCTCGCGGCCCTCGCCGGTGACCACGGTGAGCGGGGTGCCCAGGACCCGGGCGGCGAGGGCGGGCAGCAGGTCGGCGCCACCGTGGTCGCCCGCACGGCGCTCGGGCGGTGCCGGTACGCCGTCCGAAACATCCGAGGCTCCCGAGTCGCCCGTGCCCTCCTGCCGCGGCTCGCTCGCGAACGGGCGGGAGAGGGCCGCGACGGCCAGCGCCACCCGCTGCGCGGGGGTCGGCCAGAAGTTCTGCGGGAGACGCCCGAAGGCGTCGAACTCGGCCTGCCACGCGGGGGGCAGTTCCACTCCGGCGGAGTCGAGTTCGTCCTGGGTGAAGGTGTCCGCGGCGTCCAGGGCCAGGGCGTCGAGCAGGTCCTCGTTGCCGTCCTCGCCCAGCGCCCAGGCGAGGCGGTCGCGCGCGGTGCCGATGGCCTCGGCCGTGACGGCCGGGTCGCCGGGGTCGGCCGCGAACCGGGCGGCGAGGTCGGTGCCGAGCAGGTGCGGAAGCCGGGCGCGGTCCTGGGCGACGGCGAGCAGCGCGTGGAAGAACGAGGCGCCGTCGTGCGGCATGTCGTGCACCTCGCGCACCGTGGCGCCGTCCGGCGAGTTGATGGTGCGCGGGGCGGAGCCGGTGCCGTCGGTGATCCCGTACGGCTCCGGCGCCTCGGAGCGCCATCCGGGCTTGGTGTACTCCTGCGGCCGGTCCGGCACGGGGACCGAGACCGAACCCTGGTGGTGTGCGGTGAGGCGCGAGGCGGCGAGGTGCAGCCGGTGATGGTCCGCGGCGGCGTCGTCGGTGCGCCGCTCCCAGCGGCGGGCCTCCTCGCGGGCGGCCTGCCAGGCGGCGACGGCCGGGGACTGGGCCACGGACCGCGGCAGGACGGTCACCCGGTCGGGACGGCCGTCGCCGAGCACGGCCTGTTCATCGGCGCTCAGGTCGAGCCACGTCTCCCGGGCGCGCGCCCGTGCGTCGTAGTAGCCCTTCTCGGCCGCGGCGAGGTCGCCGGCCGCCTCGGCCATGTCGTCCCAGGCCTTGCGGACCTCGTCGGGGAACGTGGTGTCGTCCAGGAGGCCGTAGTCGCGGGCGATGTCCTCGCGCAGCCAGACCAGGGCGGTGGTCTCGGCCTCGGCGGCGCGCGGGCCGCGCAGGGGTTTGCCGAGCGCCTGCAGCGGACGGCTGTCGGTGACCCGGTGGTCCACCTCGGCCACCGACAGCCAGCTCACCGGCAGCGCGAAGAGCAGGCTGCGGTCGGTGACGACCTTGACGTGGGTGCCGAGGGTGGTGTCCGTGCTGCCCTTGAGCGCGGTGCCGTCGTTCGCGCCGCCGACCGGGACCGTGGCACCGGGGTTGGTCACGCCCGCGTTGCTGTTGCCCGCCAACGGCGCGGTGCCCGCCGCGCCCTCGACGCTGTCGGTGATGCCGGCCTCCAGCGCGTCGGAGGTCTTGCGGCGCTGCATGGCCTCCATACGCGGCTTGTTCTCCACGGCGAGCAGCCGGGCGCCGCGGCGGTGCATCTTCGCGTAAAGACGGGAGCCTGCGGTGTGGGACTGGCCGAAGAGGCGGGCGGAGGCCTGGGTGGGCAGTGGCGAGCCGTCCGCGCCGAGCGCCTCACGGAAACCGGCGGTCAGGCCGCCCTGCGTGGTGGCCTCCTGCTGGGCCTGGGCCGGGGCGGTGCCGAGGCCGGTGAGCGGGGTGAGACGAGCCATGCGTACGCGTTCGCCGAGGAGCCTGCCGGTGTGCCGCTTGCCGAGGTCGCTGTCGCTGTCGCTGAAGCCGTCGGCGCGGGCGGTGGCGAGAGTCAGGGCATCCCACACGTTGGCCGCGCCGCGGATGTCCACGGCGAGGATGCCGGAGCCGATCCGGTCGTCCAGGGGCAGGACATCCGGGTCGGCGCCGCCGGTGCCAGTGCCGGTGCCGCTGCCGGAGGTGCGCCAGGCGGAGACGCCTTCCGGGCGGGCCTGAGCGGCTGTCAGCATCCTCACGGCACGCTCGGGTTCCGGCACGTCCTGCTCGGTGAGCGCGCCGTCCGCCCCGTCGCCCTCCGGGGTGAGCAGGCCCGCCGGGAGGATCTCGTTGAGGCTGCCGACCTGGGCGACGGCGCGAGGGGGGAGCGGTTCGCCGGTCGCGTCCGTCATGGTGACGGCCAGGGTGTACGTGGTGACGATCTCGGCGTGCGCCTGGGTGGTGGCGATGTTCGGCATCGAGGTGCTGCCGGCCGTCCCGGTCCGGCTGCTCGACCGCTGCTTGGCCGCCGTGCCCTGCAGCGAGGGGTTGGCGACGAGGATGCCGCTGTCGGCCGCGCGCTCGCCGGCGCTGAGCGTCGCGTCGGCGCCGCGGTCCTGGGACTCGCCGTCCGCGTCGTCGCGGGCGATGGTGCGGTAGTCCTCCAGCTCGAAGCCGGTGCGCAGCCTCTCCACCGTGGTACTGACCGGGGTCAGCGTGAACCGGACCAGTCCGGGACTGCCGCCGACCGGCAGGTGGTGCGGGCTGGACCAGGCGCGGTAGCGGACCGGCAGGGTCATCCCGTCGGTCGTCAGCTCGTGCAGGTGGGCGCGGAGGAAATCCGGGGAGAGGCGCTGGAGGACCTGCTCCCGGTCGTGCGAGGGCACCCCGATCTTCTCCAGCCTCCCCCACAGCTGCCGCGCCGCGTGGCTCGCGTCGAGCTGACCGCTGGGGTGGGTGGGGAAGCGACGGCCGCGCAGGAAGGCGGGCACCCGGTAGCCGCCGCCGAGGTTGCGCGGTGTGGTGGTGCCCAGGCCGTCCGGGGCGAGCCCTGCCTCGATGACGTCCTGCATCGGCAGGTGGAACATCACCGCGTCGCGGACGCGTTGGAGCGCGGCGGCGGCCCGGCGCGGGGCGAGGCCGCGGGCAAGGCGCCCGGACATCCGCCCGGCCGCGGAGCTGATCCCGGCCCCGGCACGGGTGCCCACCGCCCCCATCGCGGCCGTCCAGCGGTCCCGCACCGCGACGGTCTCGGCGACGTCGGCGACCACCAGGTACATCCGCCCGGCGAAGCTGAGGGTGGTATTGCGTCCCCGGGTGAGGGTCTGCGAGACGCCGCGGCCCTTGCCCCAGGCGTACTGGAGGGCGGTGGAGTAGGAGCCGGTCACCGGCTGTTGGCCCGGGGCCTGCTGAAGCGGCGTATCGGCGCCCTGGAGGCCGAGTGTGGTGTGTGAGACGGTGCTCGCGCTGCCGACGACGCGGTGCTCGTTGCCGATCGTGGCTTCGAGGCTGGCCGGCTTCGGGTCGCTCTTGACCCGTACGTTGTGCAGTTCGCCGCGGACCGCGGCTTTCAGGTAGTGGGTCGCGAGCGGTCCGGCGCCGTTGAGTCCGGTGATGCGGGATCCGAACGGGCCCAGGTACTGGCCCAGTTGCCCGGCCACGCTGAGGTTGGCCATCGCCCGGCGCAGCGCGGTGCGCACCGGGGCGCCGGGCGCGCTGACGTGCCAGGAGGTGCCCGTCGCACGGTCGGCGGTGTCCTGCACGAGCCGCTGGCGTTGTCGGCCGCCCTCGGTGCTGAGCACCACGTGCGGGGCGCTCAGCAGCCTGCGGGTGAGCCGCCGGTCGGACGAGTCCTGCCTCGGCAGCGGGCGGGTCCCGTCGAGGAGTTGGTCCGCCTCGACGGAGGAGAGCCGCTGCGGTACGGGCGCGGGCGCCGGTTCCGGCCCGGTGGGCGGAGGGTCGGCGGGGGCATGGCGCTCGGAGCCGTGCGCCGCGGGCACGGCCAGCTCCACCCGGCCCACGGTCTCGCTGCCCCGGCCGAACAGCGGGCGCTCCTCGACCTTGCTGACGAAGACACCCGCGCCCAACAGGCCGACCGAGACGAGCCGGGCCCAGCCGCGCGGGCGGCGGTGGCCCTCGAAGGAGGCGCTCAGCTCCACCTGGTAGCTGTACAGGTCGGCACCGTTCTGGAACATCAGGTGGTCGTGGGCGACCGCGACCGTGCTCCGGGTGGCCTTCCCGTCCGTCTTCGCGTAGCGGGCGCCGAGGGAGACGTTGCCTGCCTGGCGCGGCAACCCGGCCTCGGGCACCTTGTCGTGGTCACGCGGTGAGATGCCCAGCTCGACACCGGCGGAGAGGGTGGTGGACGCCTGCTGTCCCTGGCCGGAGACCTCGGTGCCGATCACCGCGTTGCGCAGCGAGCGTTCACTCATGGTGGTCTCGAACCGCCGGTCGGTGAGCCGCGCCCGCAGGATCAGGGTGTGGTGGCCGCGGCGCACCTTGCCGTCCTCGGTGAGGGTGACCGGCACCCCGGTGGTGGTCAGGTCGTCCAGACTCTGTGCCAGGCTGGGCCGGTTCAGTGCCTCGCGCACCTGGCGGTCGTTGTGCAGGGCGGTCCGCATCCGCCCGTCGCCGTACCAGAACCTGGCCAGTCGCGGGTGCCGCAGCATCAGCGGCGGGGCGAACAGCGACGGATACGAACGGTGGAGGGTGTCCAGGACGCTGTCGGTGAAGGCCCGCAGGGGGTCCTGGGGGGCGGGCTGCCCGTTCTGGTTCTGCTGGGCGTGAGGCTGCTGGTTCTGGTTCTGCTGGGTTCGCGTCCGGGGTTCCGGCCGCATCCGGCCAGGCGCCGACGGGGGTGCCTGGGTACGGGACTGGTCCTGCTGATCCTGGTCCGGGCTCGTCACCGGGTTCTGCGGGCGGTCGGGACGGAAGCCCTCGGCGCGGACCTGGCCGCTCAGGTGCACCGGGTCCTCCCGGGTGAGGTACCACGGCACCGGCGGCTCGGCGTCAGGGTTCGGGCCCGAGCGGCCGGGCGTACCGCTGTCCCAGCCCGCGAATCGGCGGGCGTCCTGGGTGGAGATCCAGTCCAGGCTCACCACCCGGACCGGGCGGGCCGCGGACGACGGATCGCCGGCCTTGCGCACCATCAGGGTGCGCTCCACCCGGTACAGCGCGACCGGATGGTTGCGGACGCGGCCGGTGGTCTTGCGGGCCGCGTCGGTGCCGAGGTAGTGACCCCGCCCGGTGCTGAGGTCGGCGCGGACCAGCGGGCCGCCCTGGAGACGTACGTCGGTCTCCGGGCCGGCGAGCGTGTAGTTCGGCCCGGCGGTGACCTGGATGCCGAAGCGGGTGTCGCGGACATGGCCGCGCTGGTTCTGGTACGTGGTTTGGGTGAGGTCGCGCACCTCCGCCTTGACCGACTCGGTGACCAGGGTGGCCCGGTGCGGAACCGACCGCTCCACGATCAGGTGCCCCAGCGGGTGCTGACCGCTGCCACGGGTCAGCTCAGGCCCGCTGACCGGTCCGGAGAGTCGCCCGAACAGGCCGAGCAGCCGCCCCGGCCGGACGTAGGAGACCAGCGTGCGATGCGCCGAACTACCGGGCCGTGCACCGGAGATGGCGAGCGCCACCTCCTCCGGCGGGTCCACCAGGTGCAGTCCGGTGGTGTCGGTGATCCGTGGCTCGATCCCGTCCGGGAACGTGAGTGTCTCCGGCGCCCGCCGGGGCCCCTTGAACGGCACGGTGAGGTCGTCCGGCAGCCGCCAGCTCAGCCCGTCCCGCATCGCGAACTCCGCGGTGTGCACCGGGTCGCGCAGCCAGCGGGGGCCCTGCGCGGGCGGGCCGGACGGGCGGCCTGTGGTGTTCCGGCCCGTGGTACCCGGCGCCTCGGTGACGCGCTCCACTCGCACCCGGTAGTGGACGTCGTCCAGGTGCAGGTGCGAGCCTTCCCAGGCCCGGTACTCGGACTGGTTGTACGCCTGGGTGCCCAGGCTGTAGTCGGTCCTGCGGGTCCAGCCCAGTGAGACGCCGATCTTCAGCAGCCAGTTGAGCGGCGGGCCCATGCCCAGCGCGGCGGCGACCCGGCGCCCGACGCCGACGCTGCGCCCGCCGCCCGTACCCGCCTGGCCGCGCCGCATGGTGTCCAGCCGTACGGTGGCGCCGTTCACCTCGGAGAAGCGTTCCCAGCGGTGGTACGGGATGGCCTCGACCGTCATCTCGTGGCCGACCCCGGACTTCTCCCGGCCCACGAAACGGGCGCCGCGCGGGGCGGTGAAGGCGCCGGGATCTCCGGTCAGCAGGCGCAGCAGCTCCGCCTCGTCGAACTGGGCACGCAGCTTCTTCGGCAGCTTGCCGAGGATCTCCCGGGCCACCTCCTCGGGCGAGCGCAGGGTGACGGCGCCGGGGCCGGTAAACATCCCGGTCTGCGGGGTCTGCGGGGTCTGCCGGGTCCCGTCCGTGCGGGTGCCCGGGCTCCCGTCGCGCGGATCGGCGTCCGGGCTGATCAGGACGGTGGGCAGCCGGCTGCCGTCCTCGAAGGTGACGGTGCGCGGCGCCGGGCCCGGCGGCCGTGCGTCCTCGCCGGTCAACAGCCGTGCCGGGCGGTGCCGTTCGAGCTGCGTCTCCAGCGGTAGCGGGTCGCCCCGGTCGGGGGTCTCGGTGCCGGGACCGTCGAGATCGGTGATCCCGCCCATGCTGCGCATCCACTCCCCGAAGAGGCCGGAGCCGTCCGAGTCCTGGGTGGCCGGGTCCTGAGTAGGGGTGGGCGGGACCGGTGCGGGGGTGAGCGGGGCCGAGGCCGGGACAAGGGCGTCGTAGTGGTCGGTGCCGTTGTAGGCCAGGTGCAGGGTGTCGCCCCGGCCGCCCGGGTGGAGGGGGGTGACGAGGGTGTTGCCCGGTGACTGCGGGTCGCTCTGGACGAGCCGCAGGTCCAGGTCGAGGGTGTGGGCCAGCGCCTGCGGGAGCACGTCGGCGAAGGGAGAGGCCCACAGTCCGGGGAGCTCGGCCGCCGCGGCGAGCAGCCCTTCGGTGCCGAGCCGCCGCGCGTCGGCGGGGGTGGGCGCCACGTCGGCGAGTTGGGGGTAGCCGCTGTCCCGGAGGATCCGCCGCCACCGGCGGTGCTCGCCGTCGGTGACGACCGCCTGCGCGATCCGGTTCCAGTGCTGGGTGACCCGGCTCAGCCCATCCGGATCCCGCACCCCGGAGACGGCGCGCATCCGCAGGTCGTCGACGACGGCGAGCACCGGGTCCGGGGTCGCCTCGGCCGCCGCGGCGGCCAGTTCGGACCCGGTGATCCGGTCGCGCAGCAGGCCGCGCAGCCCGGCGACGTTCCGCGCGGCCCACGCCGGCGGTACGGCCTGGCTGCGCGCGCTGTCGAGCAGCGCCCGGAAGAGGCAGTTTCCGTCGCCCGGAGTGTCCAGTCGACGCAATGCCAGGCCGTCCGCGCGCACGATGCCCGCAGGGCCGGGCGTCACGGCTCCCCTGCTGAACAGGGTCAGGTCCTCGGCGAGGCTCTCCGGGCGGCTCGGCGCGGGCGCCAGGTCGGGCCTGCGGCGGGCGAGTTCGGCGGTGTCCTCGGGGCTCAGGGCCAGCTCCGACAGCGGCAGCGGGGTGCTGGAGAGCGACCAGGTGATCTGCGCGGTGGGCGCGTAGGCGAGGCCGCGCACGTCCTCCGGCGAAACCAGGGTGGACGGCGGCGGGAGCGCGGACGGCGGCGGGGGCAGCAGGGCGTCGAGCGTGGTGCCGGGCCCGGCGGTGGCACGCAACTCGGCTGCGGAGCGCAGGAATTCGCTGTACTGCTCGGCCGTGGGGCCGGCCGCCGCATCACCGGCGGTGGCGCCCGTCGCGCCGCGCCGGTCGATGACCATCCGGCGCAGCAGGTCCGGGGTCATCCGGCCGTCGCCGTAGCGGGCCGCGGTGTCCGGGCTGTGCCACCGCAGGCCGTCCACGAAGGCGAGCCCGGCGAGCAGTTCCCGGTTCTCCGGCCGTTGTTCGGCATCCGGTCCGAGGGCATCGCGCAGCGTGCGGATCTGCTGGAGGGTGCGGGCCCGGGCGAAGGCGTCGGCCGGTTCCGGGCCCGCGTGCAGGCCGGCGTCGCGCGCCGCCCCGTCCAGGTCGGCACCGCTGGGCTCCGGAGTGAAGAGCCGCCACCGCCCCGGCTCGTCCGGGCCCTCGGTGAGCACCGCGCGGACGTTGCCGTCCCGGTCGCGGGCCGTGCCCACCTCGGTGGTCGGCGCGTGGACCGGGCGCCCGGTCCGGTTCGCCACGTGCTGGGCCACCGGCAGCCCCGCGACCTGCGGCTGCCGCCCGGTCTCGCAGGAGAACAGCACCAGCGGCCGGTCCTGATGGCCGTCCTCCGCCCAGGACTTCAGCACCTCGCCGAGTTGCACACCGCTGACCTTCACCGTGGGGCGCGCCGCGTCCTCGGTACCGAGAGTGACGGTGCGGGAGGTGCCGTGCCCCACGAAGTAGTCGGCGCCCCGCTCGGTGCCCGAACCGGGGAGCGCGGTCGGCGGGCCGGTGAACACCGTACGGAGGGCGGGCGGGACCGCGGTGGCCTCGGGCGTCGGGGCATCTGAGGTGGTGCGCACGCCGCGGAAGGTGTCCTCGCCGAGCAGCGCCCGGCGCCCCGCACTGTGCCCCGTACCGTCCTCGGCCGGACCCTGCGAGATGGTCAATGTCTGTACGGCACGCCCGGGTCGGGGCTTCACGGCCGCGTCCGGAACCCAGCGCCGCAGCTGCGCGACGGGCACCGTGTGGCCGTCCAGGGTGGTGACGGCGGGCTCCCTCGCGGACCGTCCGGGACCGTTTCCGTTGCCGCCGGTGGAGTCGCCGACCGCGGGCCGCACGACGATCCGGCCGGACGGCAGGGGTGGGGCGAGAGACATCGCCGGGACGTTGTCCGGCGTGGTGGGCGGGGGTTGCTGCGGGCTGCCGCCGCTGCCCGGCCCACGTCCGGAGCCGAAGCCGCCGGGAGCCTGTCCGCCGTCTCCCTGCCCCTTGCCGTCGCCCTGGCCCGGCTCCAGGTGCAGGTCGGTGGCCGTCTCGGTCCAGGGGGTGGACAGGGTGGCGAGCTTGGCCGGGGCCGGCCCGGTGGTGGCCGTGGAGTCCGGACCGAATCCGTTGCTGTGTACGGGGGTTGCCTTCTCCGGGAGCACTGCCGGGGAGGTGACGACCGGGGAGATGACGACCGGGGCGCCGTCGGTCGTCGCGGTGCTCTGGGTGGCGGGGCGGGGCATCGGGCCGAGGGCTTCGGCGAGCGGCAGCAGCACGTCCGCGCCGGGGAACGCGGTGTCCGTGGCGCCGTCCGCCGTCGCGGCGGGCGTCGGGCCGGTGAGCGGGCGGACCCGGACCGGGGCGCCAGGCTCCGCGCGGGTCAGCTCGACCGCGGCGCGTACCGGGCGCCCCGCCCCGTCCGGCGCGACCGCCGGCCCGAGCACCACGGCCCGGTCGGTCCCGGCCCTGTCCAGCAGCTCGGCCGCCTCCGGCGACCCCTCCCCCGGCGGCGGCACCGCCGAGACCACGATCGTCAGTGGCGGCTCCTGGGTGGACTCGGGGTTCCCGGCCCGAGTGGAGCCGGACTTCACGTCGGCTGTGCCGCCGACATCACGTACGTCGCCGGTGTCGGCGAACGAGCCGACGGTGCCCACCTTCGGCGGAGCGGTGGTGGTGTCGACGTCCGGGGCAGGGACGCTCTCTCCGGAATCCGGCGCGATATCGGTACCGGTCGGGTCGACGGCCTCCGGAGAGGGGGTGGTCTGCGGTGAGGGGGTGGTCTGCGGTGAGTCGTCCGTCGCGTTCGGCGAGCCGTCCACCGGGCCCGCGCCGTCCGGGGTGTGGGTTCCCTGGGGCGACGTGGCCGAGGGAGCCGGGCCGCCCCCGGCGGTGGGGACACCACCCGGCCGGACGCCGCTGCCCGTGCCGGGCCCGGCGGAGGTGGCGGAGCCGCCCGTGGCGAAGGGAGCGCCGCCCCCGTGGCCCGGCACCGTAGCCGTACGTTCGTTCTGCCCGGCCGCCCCTTCCGGGGAATCCTGAACGCTGTTCTCCGGGAACGTCACAGCCGAGTTCGCGGGCACATCCACGGCCACGTTCTCCGGGGACACCCCGGGCGCGACGCCGTGCCGGTCGGCTGTGCCGTCGAACCGTGCGTCCGGGCCGTGGTCCACCATCGGGTCGGCGTTGTCCCCTCCGGGACGTGCGGTGGAGTCGACCGTGGTCGTGACGGGGCTGTCGCCGGAGGTGCCCGGGACAGTGGCGAGCGGGGTTCCCCTCGTAGCCGGGGTGTCCACCGTGAGAGGGGTGTCCACCGTGACCTGGGTGCCGAAGCCGCCGAGGGCGCGGCGGACCTCGTCCGTGTCGACCTGGACGGCGGGGCCGCTCCCGGCGGGCACCACCCGGACCTCGGGCAGCTGCGACAGGTTGCCGTGCAGGCTGTCGCGGACACCGATCTCGGCGCTGCCGGGCGGCTGGGCGCCGCGCAGGGCGGCGAGGTCACGCAGCGCCTGCTCTCGGACCTCGGCGGGGCCGTGGTGGACCTGCTGCCACAGCTCGTTCTCGGCGGCGGTCGCGGGCAGCGGGCCCGGTGAGTACGGCGGCGGGTCCACGGTCGTATACGGCGGCGGGTCCAGGGTCGTGTACGGCGGCGGGTTCTCCGAGATGTAGGGCGGAGGCGACTGGCTGCCGGTGACGTTCCCCTGTCCGGTGGTCTGCCCGGTGACCGGCGGGGGCGAGGTGAGCGCGGGGCCGTCGCCGCCCGTGGTGTCCGGGCGCGAGGGACCGTCCGTGCGGTCGTAGCCGTCGCCGGAGCGCGAGGAACCGCCGGAGTCCCGCGTGCCGGAGTCGCCGCCGGAGACGGTGGGCGGCTGGTGGCGCAGCTTGTCTATGACGTGGCGCAGTTCGGCGCCGCTGTTCACGGCGGTGCCGCTGAGCGTGCCCTCGACCTGACTGCTGATGCCCGCGCCGACAAAGGTGGACCAGTTGGTGGACCAGTCTCCGTCGAAGGCTCCCTTGATCAGGATCTCCGCGAGCGCCTCGCCGGAACCGGCGGCGATGAAGTCGGCCGTCCCCTTGAGTCCGTAGTGCCCGGCCAGCGCTCCGGGCCGGTCGGCGTTGTTACGCAGGATCTGGTTGTTACGCCACAGCTCGGGGTTGTTCCGGAAGGAGAACGGGTTGTTCCGGAAGGTGACCGGCGGGTTGTTCGCGGGGTTGGGGCCGTTCCCGTGCGGGTTGGGGCCGGGGCGGTCGTTCAGGAGGCTGTCGCGGTCGGGGCTGTTGGAGCTGGGGTTCGGGCTGGGGTTGGGCGTGGGGTCGGGGTTCGGCTTGGGGTGCGGGCCGTTGTTCTTGAGGTCGAGGTTCGGGTTGTTCCGCAGGTTGGGGTTGTTCTTGAAGTCGAGGTCCGGGCCGTTCTTCAGGAAGTTGTTGTCGTAACTCTTGACGATGTTCTTCGCGAACTTGTCGAAAACGCTGGTGAAGAAGCCTGCGGCGGCGCCGAACGCCGCCGACTTGAGGATGTCGTTCCAGTCGATGCCGTCGGGACGGCGGCCGTCCGGGGCGAAGTTCATCATCGCCAGCCGCACCGCGAAGGTGGTGAACGCCTCGGCGAACGCCTCGGTCAGCGAGGGCGCCAGGTGCAGCCGCTGGAGCAGATGGCTGAGTGTGGTGAGGATGAAGAACCGGCTGCGCAGCTTGGCCAACATGATCTGGCTGGCCGAGGCGCCGCCGGTGAAGAAGGACATCGCCAGATAGATGGCGATCTCGATGAGCAGGCGGATGATCTCGGCGATGACCTGCCACTTGGACTCCATGATGTCCATGGAGGTCTTGCGCCGGCCTTCGGCGATCTTGTCGAGCTGATCGGCGAAGTCACGCAGGTAGTTCTTGCCGCCGTCGTCGATGAGCGTCCCCATCGCCTTGGCGTACGACTTGGCGAGGTCGTCCGGCATGGACTCGCCGATGTCGTGGATCGACTTGTCGATCAGCGAGGACAGCCTCTCCAGCTTCCGGCCGAGCCCGGAGTACGGCCGACGGCTCTCGAAGGCGAGGTCCTCGTCGGCGTCCATGAGCTTCTCCCCGGTGAGGATGAAGATCATCGCGTTGATCTCGGGCGATACCTGGATGCTCACCGGCAACCGCCCTGGAGCCCGCGCGGACAGAACGGGGCAGCCGCTCCCGGCAGAGCGCGGGAGCGGCCGGCGGTGCGGAGGTCAGCGGCGGCCATGCCCGCCCGGGCCGCCGTCGAGTCCGTCGGTGCTGATGCGGTTGTTGCCCTGTTCGATCGCGTCGATGTTGCGGTCGCGGGTGTCCTTCATCATCCGGACCTGGCTGACCGTGGCGTCGGTGATGCCCACCAGCGCGTCACGGATGGACATCATGGTGTCCTTGGTGGTCTGCCGTTCCTTCTGCTCCTGCGGCTTGGCCTTCTCCGCGAACTCGCCCTCCGAGCCGGGCCACTTCACCGTGGGCGCCAGAGCGTCGAGGAACTCCTCGGTCATGCTGCTGGTCAGGGAGCCGATCTCCTCCAGCTGCCTGGCCAGGGCCTCGATGCGCTGCGGGTCTACGTAATACCGCTGTCCCATCGTCAGTCCTCCCCCTCTTCGCCGAGCGCGTCCCGCCAGGCGGGGACGGCCCGACCGCCACGTGCCGAGTCCTCGTCGTCCTCGCGCAGCACTTCGGGACCGAAGATGCGTTCCCAGTCCAGCTCGAAGCCCTTCAGCTCCGGCACGTTGCTGCTGGGCTCGGCGAAGGGCGCCATCGCCTTCATCACATGCCGGTTCATCTTCAGGCGCGCCGCGCTCGCCGCCTCCAGGACGCTGGCGGCCAGCTCCTGCGGGGACATGTCGCGGTACTTGTTCTCCAGGAACTCGATCCCGGTCAGCTCACCCTGCGGGCCCGCGGTGGCACGGACCGCGCGGTCGGAGGAGAGCGCCGCGAACGACGCCGTCCGCAGCTCGCGCTCGGTCCGCGCGACCGCCTCCTGGGCAGCCTGAAGTTCGGCCATGGCCTTCTCCAGGCGCTTCTCCAGCGGTTCCGTCACGCCCGCTCCCCCCTTCTCCGTCGAACTCTTCGTACGTCAGGACGACCGTCCGGTACGTCCGGCCCCGGTATCCGGTCCATCAATTGCCCTGCTGATCCTGCCTGGTGGAAGCCCCGCCGCGGAAGCCGGGGCCGAGTGGGATTCGTCTCCGCGCGGTGGTCGCGCCGCAGCCGGTCGGTACTCACCGCCCGATCACGGCCGGAGTGCCGCCCTCCTCGGTGCCCCACACGTCCGCGTCCTCCTCCAGGTAGTCGGCAGACGTGGTGGACCTGCGGCCCTGGTCCGTCTCCTCCTCGGGGGAGTCACCGCCGGTGGTCGCCACCCGGGAGGCCGGGGCCAGGAAGGTGTCGCTGTCCTCCTGGCGGTTCCACGGGCTGCGCCGGCGGCGGTTGCGGCGCTCGCTCTCCTCGGCCGCGTCGACCAGGACGGCGCGCACACGCTCGCCGTTGCCCTTCTCACCGCCCGCGCCCATGCCTCCCATGCCGCCGCCCATCGGCATGCCGGGGCTGCCGGGCGTACCCGGGGCGCCGGGGGCGCCGCCCCCAGCGGCGGGAGCGAGCGGGGTGCCCGCGCCACCGGCGGCACCGTCCGAGAGGGGGGCGGCGCCGGGGCTCGTCTGGCCACCGTCGAGGCCCAGCTCGGAGAACGGCACGTCCCGGCTGGTGATGCGGTCTCCGCCACCGGTCCCGTCGCCGCCCCCGGTCCCGTCGCCGCCGCCCGTCCCGTTGCCACCACCGGCACCGTTGCCGCCGCCGGTGCCGTTCAGGCCGCCCAGATCATTGAGGTCGCCGAGACCGCTGCTGCCGCCGGTCTCATTGCGGCCGCCCGTCTCGTTGAGGCCGCGCAAATTCTCAAGATCGTCGAGAATGTCCGAACTGTCGTAGCCACCATGCGAGTTGAGGTTCTTCAGGTCCACCGTCCCGGTCTTGCCCTGCGGGTCGGTGACAGTGGCGACACCGGTGTCCGGGTCGATGACCTGAGTGGTGCCGTCCGGGAAGGTCGTGGTCAGCCGGCCGTTGTCCAGAACGGTGGTGGAGCCGTCCGGGTTGGTCACCTTCGCCCCGTGGGTGAGATCGGTGGTCACGGTGGATCCGTCCGGGTGGGTGGTGGTGAGCAGCCCGTTGTCCGGGTCGAAGGCGGTCTTGCTGCCGTCCGGGTACGTGGTGGTGAAGGCGTCGTTCACGAGCGCGGTGTGCCCGCCGGTCGGGGTCTCCAGGCCGGACCGGTCGCCGTGGGAATTCCCGAGGTCGCCCAGGTCGCCGGTCGATTCGGTGGGCAGGTCGGAGTTGATGCCACCGAGGTCCCCCAGGTCCCCGAGGCCGTCCCGGCCGTTCAGGTTGCCGAGGTTGCCGAGGTTCTGGGTGGTGGTGGTTCCGTCCGGGGCGGTGGAGATGGCCCGGCCGGTCGTGGGGTCGACGATCTGGGTGGTGCCGTCGGGGAAGGTGGTGGTCAGCCTGCCGTCGTCGCCGAGGGAGGTGACCGACCCGTCCGGGTTGGTCACTCCGGTGCCGTCGCCCAGGTTCTGCCTGGTGACGCTGCCGTCCGGGTGGGTGGTGGTGAGCAGCCCGCTGTCCGGGTCGAAGGCGGTGCTGCTGCCGTCCGGGAAGTCGGTGGTGAGGTTGCCGTCGCCGATCTGGGTGCTGCCTCCGGTCGGGGTCCTGAGGGAGCCGCCGGGGCCGTTGTTCAGGCCGCCGGGACTGCCGAGGTTCCGGATGATCGCGTCGTTGGCCGCGTCGGTGGTGTTCTTCGTGCCGCCCGGTCCGTTGTTGAGCGCGCCGAGGTTGCCGAGGTTCTGGGTGACCGGGGGCGGGACGGCCATGGGCGACTGCTGGTTCTCGCCGCCCGGGTTGTTCACGTCGCCAAGACTGCCGAGCTCCTCGGTGATCGCGTTGTTCACGTCGCCAGGGCCCGGGGTGTTGAGCTTACCGAGGTCGCCGAAACTCTCGGTGACCGGGATGTTCTGGTTCAGCAGCTCGTCGCGGTTGCCGAGGCTCTGCTCGTTGAGCGCGTTGGGGTCGTTGAGCCCGCCGAGGCCCTCCTCCACTGCCTTGCGCTGCTCCTCGGCCTCGCGCTTGGCCTCCTCCTGCTCGCGCCGCTGCTCCTCCCTCAGCTCGTCCTGGTACGCACGGTCCTCATCACGCTGCTGATTCTGCTCGTTCCGCAGCTCATCCTGGAGGCCCTTGGCCTCCTCCTGCTCGCGCCGCTGCTCATCGCGCAACTCGTCCTGGTACTTACGGTCCTCATCACGTTGCTGGTTCTGCTCGTTGCGCAGCTCCTCCTGGTACTTGCGGTCCTCCTCGCGCTGCCGCCCCTGCTCATCGCGCAATTCGTCCTGATACTTGCGGTTCTCCTCGTTCTGCCGGTTGACCTCGTCCTGCTCCGCCTTGAGCTTCTTCTTCTCGTACTCCTCCGAGGCTGTGCTGGTCGACTTCGGCTTGGGCACATTGCCGGAGAAGTCTTCGCCCAGTTCGAGGAAGTGGTTGTTCAGGGCCGACTGCACCTGTGCGGCGGGCTTGCCCAGATACTCGTCGACGCCCTGGGTCCAGATCTTGACCGCCTCATCGCCGACCTTCGCCCAGTTCGCGGTGTCGCTCAGGTCGCCGTACTTGGGGTGCACCTGGGAGAATTCGCCCTGCGGGCTGTGGCTGACGGTCGTGATGTAACGGCTGGTGTAGGACTTGATGTCCGTCTTGGCGACGTTGTTCGCGTCCACCCACTGGGCAAGGTCGTCCAGGACGTAGCGCAGCACCTGGTGCGGGTCGTAGTACGGGGATTTGGCCCAGGCCAGCCACGCCTCCAACAGCTTGTTGGCGGAGTCCTCCAGGTACGTGCGGCCCAGTGACAGGGCGCGCGAGTACACCGTGCCGCCGGTTCCGGTCTTGTCTCCGCCGCCCGCCGTGGAGTTGAAGGTCTCGACATAACTGTCGTAGTTCTCGCGGATCTTCTTCAGCAGGCCGCGGAAGACCTCCGCCGCCTCGCCCTTCCAGCTCGCGTCGTCCCGGGCGAAACGGTCTTCCCAGTCCTTCAGCACGACCGCGTGGTCCTTGAAGAACTTGGCCGCGAAGTCGAAGGACTCCCCGGTGGTGTTGAAGGACTTCAGGTCCACCACGTCGGGACCGGGCACACCGAGGTTGCTGAACCGGGCGTCCTGTGTGTTGCCGCCCAGCAGACCGAGGAGTGCCGCCCGCGGCCCGTTCATGTACTGGGCGAGGGGGACGGTGCTCATCTTGTCCTTGTGGTAATCCGTGAACTCGTTGCCGTCACGGACCTCCGCGTCGTGGACGCTGTCGGAGTTGGGCCCGGCGAAGATGATCTCGTCCCCGGCCTTCACACGGCCCTCGAAAACGATCCGGGCCTGCATGATCGACCGCTTCTTGCCACTGTCGAAGAACCAGATGTCGTAGTCCTCGCCCTTGTTCGTCAGGAAGCCGGAGTCCTTGACGAGCAGGCTGAGGCTGCGCTCCTTGATGTCCATCCGGAAGAGCTTGCCGCCGTGGTCGGACCGGAGCGTGTTGAAGACCGTGTTGCGGTCCGGCACCGGATAGCCGGTGAGGTGGGTGACCAGGGTGCCCCAGGTGTCGGCCGACGGGTTGTTGGCGTTGTCGAACTTGTCGAGGTTGGCGACGGAGTTGGGATCGTACCGATCGGCCACCGGGCGCCCTTTCTGGTCGTTTGCCGTCCGTGCCGGCGCACCGCTTCCTCATGCGGGTGTGCGGCCGGGTGTCTCTCACGTGTGCGTGCCGGGCGGCCGAGGCGCCGGCCGGCCCGCGCGGCGCGGGCTCAGGTGCTGTTCTTGTCCGACCCGCTGCCGCCCGCGGTGAATGAGTCGACCTCGTCGAAGGTCTGGAGCAGCGTCTGCGCGTCGATCGCGTTCAGGTTCTTGTCCTTGGTCTTGTTGGCCTCGTCGATGGTGTCGGTGAGCGCTTCCTTCAGCTCCTTGAAGAGGTCCATCTGGTCGCCCAGCAGCTTGTCGACGGCCACCGCCGCGGTACGGATGCCCTCGATCAGCTTCGGCCCCGAGACCAGGGGCTCGGTGACCATCCGGCCGATGCGCAGGATCTGCTTGTCCTGGGCGAGGTTCTCCGGGGTGGTGTGCCCCTTGATGAGGTGGCCGAGCGGCCGGATGTGCGCCCCGTCGCCGTCCTCGCGGTGCTTCTTCGCGGCGGTGTACACCGGCTGCACCTCGTTGTCCCGGAAGTTCTCCATCTGCTTGAGGTCGAAATGCTTGATGTCGGCCTTCTCACCGGCCATGGGACGTCCTCCTGCCGTTCGGTGCCGGACGGGGTACGGCCCGGCCGGACGAAGGGAGCCCCGGCCGGGCCCAGGACCTCCCGTTCGGATCGGGCCGGGGCACGCGTGTCGCGGCCCGATCCGAACGGAGGACCTCAGCGAGCCCGCACACTGCCCCAGTTGTCGGCGCTCCTGCGCTCGTCGCGCGAGTGGTTGTCGTGGATGCTCTGGACCAGCTCGCCGCTGTCGCCGAGGAGCAGTGCCATGTTCTTGGTGGCCTGGTCCCACTCCGCCTGAACCCCGCGGTACATCTGCTGGTCATCACCCTCCCAGGAGGTCACGAGCGGCTTCAGCTCGTCCTCCAGGTTGTTGAGGGTCGTGATGATCTGCTGGGTCTGGCCCTTCAGCTCCTCGATCGCGTTGCGGACCGTGGAGTACTGCACATCGATGATGCCGTCGGCCATGACGTCTCCTCTCGGGTGGCCGGGCGCCGGGGCCCGGGAAGCTCACGGGTTCCGGCCTCCCCGAAGGGGGCCGGTGTCGCGGGGGTGCCTCAGCGCAGCGCTTCGAAGACGCCCTGGCTGGTCTTGCTGTTGAGCACCTCGGTCAGGTCCTGGTTCTCCTTCGCCAGGCGGTTGGCCGAGGTCACGTTCTCCTCAAGCGCGTCGACCATCTTGCTGATCTGGACGACGACCTTCTGCGCCTCGGAGTTCCAGCTGCGGAAGAGCTTCAGCAGAGCCTGCCCCTCGTCGCCGCCGACGCCCGAACGCGCTGCGATCTCGGCGACGTTGTTCTGGATCTTCTCGACCGCGGCCCGGGCCGACTCCAGGGAGGAGACACCTCCCAAGCCCTTGGCATAGTCCGCTTTCCTCGCGGAACCGTCCGCCATGTCACGCTCCCTTCGTTCAGGCGAGTCTCCTCGCACCGTTGCCCCGCTGAGGCTAAAGAGAACCCACTGTCCGGCGCAACGTATGCGGGGAAGATTTGAGCATAGGTCAGCTCGACAGAATCCTTACATGGCAACGGTGTTGTCCGAAGGTTTCCACGAAATGAACGCGTCCGCCCCGGTCCGCCGGGGCGGCGGGGCACCAACCCTCCGCCGGGCGACGCGATGCGGTCGAGAAACAGGCGGGCGAAGAATGCAAACGGTCGTCGGGGCGGCCCGTTTCCGGTAAAACGTGCCTGGCCGCGCGGGATTCCACGGATACGGCCGTCGAAAAATCTGAGCTTTATCTGAGGTTTCCCGTCGCGCCCGATCCATGCCGAATCGGCACCGCCGGCGCCGGGTTCAGCTCGAAGGTCCACCTCCCCCGCCCATTTCCTTTTCTTCGACAGCCTTATGCGGTGTTTGCCCGGATCAGGGTGCGGAGTCGGCTGCGCCGACTGCGCCAGGAGCTCCCTCCGCGGCCGCATTGTCCGGCGTATCCCCCTCGTCCTTCCCCTTGCCCTTCTGCTCGTCCTTCTCCCCGCTCTGCCCCGGCCGCGCGTCGGTGCCACACCGCGGAGCCGTGACCCTGGGCTCCGCGGCGCCGGAGGCGGCGGCCGGATCCAGGTCCGCGCCGGTCGGAAGGGCCGCGAGCAACGGTGCGGGGACCGAGCTGATGTCTCCGGCCCCGTACCCGAGCGCTGCCAGGGAGTCCTTGGCCGGGACGCGGTACTTCACGCCGTTCTCCGCCACCAGATAGGTGGTCCCCGCGTGCGCGGCCCCGCTCGCGTGCAGGGCCCGGACCAGGGCGCCGCGCCCCGGCCGTACGACCGTGGCGTCCGTCCGGACACAGGCCGGCATCACCGGCTGAGCGGTTCCCTCCGACACCGCGAGGGGGGCGAGCGCGGTCAGCGGTACCAGCACCGACCTGATCCGGGCACCGCCGTTGTCGCCGTCCACCTGCGCGCAGAGCGCGGTGCCGCGCGGCACCGACTGCGGGACCGGCGGCGTCTTCGGCAGCTCCGCGGACCCGGCGGGGCCCGAGCCCGCCGCCCGATGCGCCCGCAGCGCGTCCACGCCGACCGTGCGCACCTCGGGCGACCGCCCCTGGTAGGCGTCCTTCTGGGTGGCCGGGTCGCCCAGCACCAGCGCGGCGCCGAGCCGGGTCAACGGCACCAGGCCGTCCTTCCGCAGCAAGTGGTACGTACTGCCGCCACCGGGCACACTCACCTTGAACAGCTGGCCGATCCGGCCGGCCTCGCCACCGAGCACCGGGCCCTTCCCGCCGCGCCCCGGAACCTCGGGCGGCTTCAGGGCGGGGCCAGGGGCCAGCGCGTCGAGGAAGGCCGCCGAGACCGGCATCGGCCGCTCGGAGCCGTAACCGAGAGCGTTACGGGCGTCGGAGGCGCGGTCCAGCGCCAGCCTGCTGCCCCGCCACACCACGTATTCGGTGCGGTCCGGGCCGCGCACGAGCACCCCGCGGTCACCGCCGACGCCGCGGGAGTCCAGTGGCGCCCCGGCGACCACGGTGGTGGTCCCCGGCTTCTCCACTCCGGCGCCCGTCACGGCACCGGAGGTGCTGGGCACCGCCCCGTCCGGTCCGGTGACGCACATGTGCCAGGCACCGTCGTCGAGCCGGCCGGGTGCGGGAAGGGCGTCCGGTGCGCCGGCGATGCCGGCCGGGGCCCCCACGGGAACGTCGCGCAGGGAGGCGGTCGCGACGTCCACGGTCGCCAGGTCGGAGCCGCCGATCAGCCGTGCCGATGCGTAGTTGCGTACCGGATGCAGTACGCCGTCGGTGCCGGTCCACAGGTAGCGGGCACCGGTGTCGCGGTTGACCACCAGGTGCCTGTCATTGCGCCAGCCGTCGTTGCCGCCGGGGCGCAGCAACCCGTACACGATGGCGCCCGCGCCGATCAGGACGGTCACCAGTACGCCGAAGACCACGCCTCGGGTGGTGCGCCCGAGCGGGCTCTCCGCGGCGTCCGGGTCGGCCGTCAGCAGGCCCGAGCTGAGCCTGCCCATCATGAATCCGTGGGCCTGTACCTGGTCGCGCTTGGACTGCACAGCCTCTCCTCAACTCGATCTCCGGGTAACGGCGTACGGGTGTGCTCAGCCGAACAGGCCGCGCAGCCAGCCGAAGAGACCCACCACCCACAGACTGAGCGGTGGCAGCGCGACGGCGAGGGCGGTGTGCGCCAGCTCCGCCGCCCGGCCCCAGTACGGCAGCACCCGGCGGCCGGGCACCGTCCAGGAGGCGACCACGAGTGCGGCCGCCGCGGCGAGCAGCACCCCGAAGACCACCACGCGCCCGTCCGCGTCACTGTCCACCGCCCAGGCCCGGGCCAGCAGGAGCAGCCCCAGGACCCCGGGCACCGCCAGGGTCAGCCGCTGTCCGATGTGCACCAGGCCCCTGCAGTGCAGGAGCAGCAGCAGGCTCAGCGCGAGCGCGGTCAGCACCTCGGGCAGGTCCGGGTTCTCGGCGAGGACGACCAGGGCGGCCGCGGCGATGGTGCCGGTGGCGGCGAAGAGCGCGGCGACCCAGCGTCCGGCCAGTTCGGTGCGCTCGGCGACCTCGTCGCCGGCGTAGGGGTCGATGCCCTCCTGGAGCTGAGCGGCGGAGGACGGCAACGCGGGCATTCTCATCCCGGCCAGCTTGAAGGCGAACGGTGCCACCACCCCGGCGGCGAGCACGACCACCGTCGCCACCAGCGCCACCGCGGCCGGCACGTCCAGGCCGGTGTACCCCATCAGGGCCCCGGCGATCGCGGCGGCCACCGAGACCATCGCGGTGGCCAGCAGGGCCGGGGCGCCGACGGCGGTGGCGGCGAGCGCGAGGACCGCGCCGCCCGCGCCCGCGGCGCCCGCCGCGAGCAGCCGCGCGCCCGCGACCCGCCCCGCGTCGGGGCCGGACAGGTCGCCGCCGGGCAGCACCCAGCCGACCAGCGCCAGGCACGGGGCGACCAGCAGGCCGAGCGCGGTCGCGGAGAGGCGGTCGCCGGCCGCGCGGCTGGCGGAGCCCGCGCCCGCGAGCAGCAGCAGCCCGGCCACGGCCGCGCAAGCGGCCCGGGAGGCGCCGGAGCCGGTCACCCCCGGCCAGAACACCAGCACGAGGGCGGCCACCACCGTCGCCACCGCGGTGCCCACCAGCAGGCCGCGGGCCGCCCCGGGGTGCCAGGTGTGCAGCCGTCGGCCCACGGTCTCGGCTATCCCGTCCACGAGGTCGTCGAGCCGTGCCTCGGGCAACGCCTCGGTGTGCGGGCGCAGATAGAGCACGGCGCCGTCGGCGAGCCCGGCGCGGGCCAGGGTGGTCTCCTCGTCGAGCGGGGCGTCGCCGAGCCGCTGGAGCACCCAGCCGGCGTGGTCGAGTCCGGCCTCCTCGGCCTCCTCGCCGACATAACGCAGCAATGTGGGCAGCAGATCGGAGACCGGCACGTCGGCAGGCACGGCCAGATCGACACAGACGCTCGGCGCACGTACGGTCAGGCGGCACGATTCGGCCACCGCACTGTCGGTCATCAGCTGAACTCTCGTCTTCCGTGAAGGCTTTGACAGGAGGACTTCCCCCGCGAGAGGGGATGTGCGAACAGTACGGAAAGTCCGCCCGGCCGGGAACCGGGGGGCCTGGGAGGGAAATTACGTCCGCGGCCCGGCGACCACCACTCCCCCGTGGACAGGTCGCGTTCCGTGAATGCACACTACTGCCTACGGCCACCGGGTCGTACGGTGGACCGGACTACAAAATATCCGGTATGCGGTTGGCCATCACGGAAGTTGGCCGTCCCCGCTAACCGCTCGGAATATTCACCCGGCGTTCACCGCGTCACGCGGGTCCCGGAGAATCAGCGCGAAGCGGCCTTTCCCACCACCGGGTGCGCCGGAATTCCGGCGTGGGCCGGAAAGTCAGTGAACCGGAGGTTCTGTTCCTTGAGTGTCGTGCTGTTTCGCCGCCCGGCCCGCCGGCGCGGCCCGGAGATGCCCGAGGGGCAATTGACCCTCCAGGAGCCGCCGGTCCTCGCCGAGACGGTGCCCGACACCTCGGCGATCTGGACCTATTTGCCGATGGCGCTGATGTCGGTGTCGATGATGCTGATGTTCCTGCGGCCCGGCGGCGGGAACAGCGTCTTCATGTACCTGGCGATGGGCGTCATGGCGCTCTCCGCCGCTGCCATGCTGCTGGGGCAGCTGATGCGCCGCTCCAGCGAGCGCAAGCAGCATCTGAAGGGTGAACGCCGCGACTACCTGCGCTACCTGGCGCAGATCCGCAAGCGGGTCCGCACCACCATCACGGAGCAGCAGCGGGCACTCGCCTGGCGCCACCCGGAGCCCGCGGCGCTCCGCTCACTGGCACGCACCTCACGGCTGTGGGAACGCCGCCCCGCCGACGAGGACTTCGGCGAGGTCCGGCTCGCGGTCGGCGAGCAGCAGCTCGCACTCACCCTGGATCCGGTCTCCACCCGCCCGGTGGAGGACCTCGAACCCCTCTGCGCGCACGCCCTGCGCCGCTTCATCCGCGCCTACTCCACCATCCCGGGACAGCCCCTCGGCCTCTATCTGCGCTCCTCGGCCCGGATCCTGCTGCGCCCCGAGGAAACGGCGGGGGACCAGGCCGAGCCGGGCACCCCGCCATCCGGGGCGGGCGGCGAGGACCCCGGTGCCGAAGCGGTACGCGCCCTGGTGCGCGCCGTGCTCGGGCAGCTCGCGGTGTTCCACGCGCCCGAGGAGCTGTGGATCGCCCTCTGCGTCAGCGACGAGCGGCGGCCCGACTGGGAGTGGGTCAAGTGGCTGCCGCACGCGCTGGACCCGTACGAGGAGGACGGCGCCGGCCAGGCCCGCCGGATCACCTCCGACCTCACCGAGCTCGACGACCTGCTCGGCGCCGATTTCGCCGAGCGCCCCGGCTTCGACCCGGACGCCCGGCCCGGCCGCGACGAGCCCTACACGATCGTCGTCCTGGACGGCGTCACCGTACCCGAGGGCCACCGCTGGGAGGGGCACGGCTACCGCAACGCCCTGGCCCTCGACGTATCCGGGGCGCTGCGCTGGCGACCCGGCCGCAACACGCTGCGGCTGACCGTCGGGCCCGATCTGGTGAGCCTGGTGCGCACCGACCGCAGCCGCAAGGAGCGCTCCGTGCCGCTCGGCCGGCCGGACCGGCTCGGCCCGCTCGGCGCGGAGTCACTGGCCCGGCTGCTCACCCCCCGGCGGATGAGCCTGGGCACCGATATCGCGCAGCCGCTGGAGACCGATGTCGAGCTGACCACGCTGCTCGGCATCCCCGACCTGCACCGGCACGACCCGATCGCCCTCTTCGACCGGCACACCGGCTCCGCCCGGCTGCGGGTGCCGATCGCGGTCGGCGTGGACGGCCGCCCGGTGGAACTGGACATCAAGGAGTCCGCGCAGGGCGGCATGGGCCCGCACGGCATGCTCATCGGCGCCACCGGCTCCGGCAAGAGCGAGCTCCTGCGCACCCTCGTCCTCGGCCTCGCCCTGACCAACTCCTCCGAGACCCTCAACTTCATCCTGGTCGACTTCAAGGGCGGCGCCACCTTCCTCGGCCTGGACGAACTCCCGCACACCTCCGCCGTCATCACCAACCTCGCCGACGAAATCGCCCTGGTGGAAAGGATGCAGGACGCCCTGCACGGCGAACTCATCCGCCGCCAGGAGCTGTTGCGCTCCGCCGGTAACTACACCTCGGCCCTGGAGTACGAGCGGGCCCGCGCCGCCGGGGCGGACCTCACCCCGCTGCCCAGCCTGTTCGTGGTGGTCGACGAGTTCAGCGAACTGCTCTCCGCGCACAGGGAGTTCATGGACCTCTTCGTGATGATCGGCCGCCTCGGCCGTTCCCTGGGGGTGCACCTGCTGCTCGCCTCGCAGCGCCTGGACGAGGGCCGTATGCACCAGCTCGAAAGCCATCTGTCGTACCGCATCGGTCTGCGCACCTTCTCCGCCATGGAGAGCCGCGGCGTGCTCGGCGTTCCGGACGCCTACGAGCTGCCGGCCCAGCCCGGCAGCGGCTACCTGAAGTCCGGCGTGGAGTCCCTGACCCGGTTTCGCGCCGCCTACTCCTCCGGCACGTACCGGCGCCGCACCGGCGCGGTGGTGCGGGCCCGGGTGGCCAGCCAGGTGGTGCCGTGGACCAGTGGCTGGGTGGTACCGCGCACCTTGGAGGCCCCTCCCGAGCCGGAGACCGAGGAGGCGGGCGACGAGGAGGTCCTGCTCGACGTGGCCCTCGACCGGCTGCGCGACTCCGGCCCCGCCGCCCACCAGGTGTGGCTGCCGCCGCTGGACGAACCCTCCCCGCTGGACGCCCTGCTGCCCGGCATCGCTCCCGACCCGGCACGCGGCCTCAATGCCGCCGGCTGGTCCGGCACCGGCAGGCTGCGGGTCCCGGTCGGCCTCGTGGACAAGCCCTTCGAGCAGCGCCGCGACCCGCTGGTCGTGGACCTCTCCGGAGCCGGCGGCCACGTCGCCGTCGCGGGCGGTTCACAGAGCGGCAAGTCCACCCTCGCCCGCACACTGATCGCCGCCCTCGCCCTCACCCACACCCCCGCCGAGGTCCAGTTCTACTGCCTCGACTTCGGCGGCGGCGGCCTGTCGCAACTCGCCGCCCTTCCACACGTCGGCGGCGTCGCGGCGCGGCTCAACCCGGAGCGGGTGCACCGGGCCGTCGCCGAGGTGATGACGCTGCTCGCCCACCGCGAACAGTTCTTCGTGGACCACACCCTCGACTCCATGCAGTCCTACCGCCGCCGCAGGGCCGCCGGGGAGTTCCCCGACGAGCCCTTCGGCGACGTGTTCATGGTGGTCGACGGCTGGTCCACGGTCCGCCAGGACTACGACGACCTTATCCCGAAGTTCAACGAACTCGCCGCCCGCGGCCTCAACTACGGCATCCACCTGATCGTCACCACCACCCGCTGGGTGGAGCTGTCCGCCCAGGTCCGTGACCAGGCTGCCACCCGCCTCGAACTGCGGATGGGCGACCCGATGGACTCCGAGATCGACACCCGCAAGGCCCGATCGGTGCCGCGCAGCGGCGGTCGCGGCATCACGGCCGACAGCAAGATGCACTTCCTCGCCGGCCTGCCCCGGCTGGACGGCAGCGGCTCCCTCGACGACCTCGGGGAGGGCGTCGCCCACCTGGTCACCGAGGTCTCCCGGCACTGGCCGGGCGCACCCGCCCCGCAGGTCCGGATGCTGCCGCACCGGCTCCCGCTCGCCGAACTCCCCGCGCCCGAGCCCACCGAGGGCGGCGGTCTGCGCCTTCCGCTCGGTATCGACCAGGACGCCCTGGAGCCGGTCTGGCACGACTTCAGCCGTACCCCGCACCTGATCGTGGTCGGCGACACCGAGAGCGGCAAGACCAACCTGCTGCGCGGCATCACCCAGGGCATCACCACCCGCTACACCCCGGAAGAGGCGAAGATCATCGCGGTGGACTACCGCCGCACCCTGGTGGACGCCATCCCCGAGGAGTACCGCATCGGGCACGTGATCTCCCTGGACAACCTCAACGAAACCATCGAGGGCGCGGCCCGCGCGATGAAGACCCGCGTCCCCGGCGCCGACATCGCCCCCGCCCGCATGCGCCGGTGCGACTGGTGGACCGGCCCGCGGCTCTTCATCCTGGTCGACGACTACGACATGATCTCCGGCAACTCCTTCCAGAGTCCCTTCGAGCCGCTCTTCGAGAATCTGACCCTCGGCTTCGAGATGGGCCTGCACCTGGTCGTCGCCCGCAGCGCGATGGGCGCCGGGCGCGGCCTCGGCGACGGCCTCATCCGCCGCCTCGACGAGGCCAACAACCCCGCCGTCCTGCTCTCCTGCCCGCCCACGGAAGGCCGTCTCTTCGGCAACGCGAAACCCCTCAACCTGCCGCCGGGCCGCGCCCTCCACATCGCTCGCCGTCGGCCGCGGTTGATGCAGACGGCGCTGGCGGAGGAGAGCCAGGGGCAGCAGGACTGAGAGAACGCGAGGACGGAGGGCTGAACCCCTTCCCATTACGGGAAGGGTTCAGCCCTCTCCCGTTACACGCGCTCCCGCCGGACGCCATCCCCGGGCGCGGGCCCGGGAAAGGGCGAAGGTGCCCCAGAGGACGGCGAGGACGGCGGCGGAGCCGAGAAGGACGAAGAGCGTGGCCCTCCCAGTGGCGCGGTCGGCGGCGGAGGTGTCGCGGACGGTCACGGGATCTGCGGCAGACTCGGCGCGGGCGGGCGCGGCGGAGTCGCCGAGAACCGTGGTGACGGCGGCGTAGGCGTCCAGCTGGGGGATGTCCGCGGGGTAGGCGGTGGCGGTCAGACGGCGGATGACGGCGTCGGGCGAGTCGTCGGGGTGGGCGGCGCGGACCACCGCGGCGGCCCCGGCGGCGTAAGCGGTGGCCACCGCGGCACCGCCGCCGAGGTAGTGGCCCTCGCCGCGCGGGCCGCCGGAGACCACCCCGGCACCGGGGGCGGCCAGGTCGATGCCGCGGGTCGGCAGGGAGCCGTCCGGGCGCGCGCCGCCGGGCAGCATGTCGGCGACCGAGAGGACGCCGGGTTCGCCGGCCGGCCAGTAGGTGCGGGACGGGATCTCGTCGGTGGAGCCGCGGGACGGCGGGTCCGGGGTGGCCGCGGCGACCACCACCGCGCCCGCGCGGCGGGCCTCGGCGACCGCACGGGTCAGCGCCGCGTCCCGCCGCGGCAGGGCCACCGCGACCGCGATCACTCCGGCCCGGGCTGCGGTCGCCTCACGCAGCGCCTCCACGACCGGGCCGGGGCTCGCCTGCCCGCGCCGGTCGGTGCCGCGCAGGGCCAGGATCCGCGCGTCCGGGGCGACCCCGGCCAGACGGGGGTTGTCCCCGCCGGTCCCGGCGATCAGCCCGGCCAGGAACGTACCGTGCCCGACACAGTCGTCACCGGCCGTACCGCGGGCGGTGACCCGGCCGCTGAGCCCGGCCGCGCCGGGAGCGACACCGGTGCCGATCAACGCGACGGTCACGCCCGCACCGGTGCTGTGCCCGTGCAGCCGGTCCAGGTCGAGGCGCTGGCGCGACCAGTCCTGCTTCTTCGCCTTCTCGCGGGAGGCGGGGGTGCAGGCCACCTCGTCGGCCCCCGGATCGAGCGCGGAGGGCATACCGGGCAGTTCCTGGCCCTTCTTCCCGTCGGCCGCCGGGACGCCGGGACTCTTCCCGTCAGTCGCCGGGACGCCCGAGAGGGGCGCCGCCTGGGCCGCGACGGCCGCGGGCAGAAGCAGGACGGCGGCGATGCCGGCGCCGGACAGCAGGCGGGCGGCCCCGCGGACGGGCGGCCTCACCGGGGAGCCACCTTCGGTGCCGCGGCCGTGACGTCCCCGGGGAGGAGGACGCGCAGGTCGTCCAAGGTGGGCGCGGCCAGCGAACTGAGCCGTCCCGCTTGGCGGGTGACCATCGACTCGACCACCTGGCGGGCCAGGCGGGCGTTGCCGAAGGAGCGGTCCCGGGGCAGCGCGTCGAAGTACTCCTTGAGCAGCGGGCCGGTGCCGGGTCCGCACTCGTAGCCCATGTTCGCGGCCTGGGCGCGCACGATGGTGACCAGCTCGTCGGAGGAGTAGTCGGCGAAGGTGATCCGGCGCGGGAACCGGGAGGAAAGGCCCGGGTTGGAGGCGAGGAAGCGCTCCATTTCCTCGGTGTAACCGGCGACGATGACGACCACCTCGTCGCGGTGGTCCTCCATGAGCTTCAGGAGGGTGTCCACCGCCTCCTGGCCGAAGTCGGCGCCGCCGCCGCGTGGGGTGAGCGTGTATGCCTCGTCGATGAACAGCACGCCGCCGCGGGCCCGTTCGAAGACCTCGCGGGTGAGCTGGGCGGTGTGGCCGATGTAGCGGCCGACCAGGTCGGCGCGGGCCGCCTCGATCAACTGGCCCCGCTCAAGGACGCCGAGCTGGGTCAGGACCTCGCCGTAGAGGCGGGCGACAGTGGTCTTGCCGGTGCCGGGCGGGCCGGTGAAGACCAGATGACTGCTGAGCGAGGGGACCGGGAGACCGGCCGCGGCACGGTGGCGGGCCGTGGTGATGAGGTTGACCAGATCCGCGACATCGCGCTTCACCTCGGCCAGGCCGATCATGTCGCCGAGGCGGGTCAGCGGGTCGTCGTCCGGTACGGCGGTCCCGGCGGCCGTCGCGGCGGCAGTGGCGACAGCGGTGGCGGAGACGTCGTCCGGCAGCAGCAGTCGCAGATCGCGCTCACCGACCTGCGGCTGTGTGGAGAGCCGGACCGCCTGCCTGTCCACCATCTCCTCGAACACCCCCCGCGCGGCACGGCCGTTGCCGAAGCCGGCGTCCCGCGGCATCGCCTCGAAGTGCGCGGCCAGCGCCGCCGCGGTGCCCTCGCCGAGCTCGTACTGGTGCTGGGCGCACATGCTGTCCATGATCGCGACCAGGTCGGGCACCGAGTAGTTCTCGAATTCCACGGTCCGTGAGAAGCGGGAGGCCAGGCCCGGGTTGGAACCGAGGAAGGAGTCCATCTCGCGGGAGTAGCCGGCCGCGACCACCACCACGTCGTCGCGGTGGTCCTCCATCAGCTTCAGCAGCGTGTCCACGGCCTCCCTGCCGAAGTCGGCGCCGCCGTTGCCACTGTCCGCGGTGAGCGTGTACGCCTCGTCGATGAACAGCACACCGCCGAGGGCCCGTTGAAAGGTCTCGGTGGTCTTGATCGCGGTACCGCCGACAACCTGCGCGACCAGGTCGGCGCGTGAGACCTCCACCAGGTGCCCGCTGCGCAGCGAACCCAGCTCGGCCAGGATCGCGCCGTAGAGGCGAGCGACGGTGGTCTTACCGGTGCCTGGCGGACCGGCGAAGACCAGGTGTCTGCTCATCGGCGGTGCGGTCATGCCGAGTTGTTCGCGGCGCTGGGCGAGCTGGGTCAGGTTGACCAGGGTACGCACCTGTAGTTTGACGTTCTCCAGGCCGATCAGCGCGTTGAGGGCGCCGAGCGGGCCGTCCGCACGGTCCGGCGGGGGCGCGTCCGCGGCGCCGGATCCGGCCGGGTCGGTGTTCTCGGCGCTGCCGGTGCCCCAGGCGTCCCGCTTACCGTTGCCTATGCTGTTCAGCCCCTCCACCGCGAGCCGTTCGCCGTGCGCGGTCTGCACCAGGCCACCGCCCTCGTTCTCCCGGGCGAGGCAGTTGACGAGCGAGACCGGCTCGGTGGACTCCACCCGGAAGCCGTCCTGGGCACCGCCGGTGGCCTCGCAGCCGCTGAGCGAGGCGAGCGCGCCCTCGCGGAGCAGGAAGCCGTGCCCCTTGGCGGCGTGCGCCACGGTGCGGTTGGCGGTCAGCTCGCCGCCCGCGGCGACCACCACGCCCTCCTCGCCCGACATCTCGACGCGGAAGTCGCGGACGGTGACGTTGCCACCGTCCTCCACGACCAGGCCGCTGGTGGCGGCGTCGGAGGCCCCGCCACCAGCCAGGTAGAGGGTGCTGCCGGAGGCCACACGTACGCCCGCGCCCTTCGGCCGGACGATCTCGCAGTCCTCGGCGCGGCCCCGGGCATCCCTGGTCGCCGCGATGCCGTCGCCGGAGGGCTCCACCAGCCGCGCCCGGCGCAGCAGCGGGTTGGCGCCGCCGAGCACCGCGACCGCGGGCGAGCCGCCGATCACCTCCAGGCGGTCCAGTTCCGGCGCCGAATCCTCCTCGATGAGCAGCCCGACCCCATCGCAGTCGCGGACCGTCAGGCCGGTCAGCGCCGGGGAGGCCGCCCCGGCGACGCGCAGCGCCGCGCCCTGCGAGCCGTCCACCCAGCAGTCCTCGAAGGTGCCGCGCGCCCGGTCGGTGACCAGCACGCCGTGGCCGCGGACGCGCGAGACGCGGCAGCGGCGCAGCACCGGGTCGGTGCCTCCGGCCAGCGCGATCCCGTTCCCGGAGGCGCCGGTGACACGGACGTCCTCCAGCGTCGTACGGCCCGCGCTGCTCAGGTGCACGCCGGTGCTGGTGTCGTGCACCACGGTGCGGACCACCGAGACGGCGCAGTTCTGTTCCAGGGCGATGGAGGGCTTGTCGGTGGAGGAGATGTCGCAGTCCTCGACGCTGGCCCGGGTCTCGCCGTTGGCGAGCAGGCCGTTGCCGCGGGCGTCGCGCACCGTGCAGTCACGGATGCGTGCCTCGCCCTGCTCGGCGAGGACCAGGCCACTGGTACCCAGGTGTTCGAACGTGCAGGACTCCACGGTGGTGGGTGCGGCGGAGGTCACCACGATGCCCGCGCCCTGCGGGTTGCTCACCCGGCAGTCCCGCAGCGCGAGGGAACCCGTCCCGCCGGCCAGCATCGCGGTCCAGGCGGCGCCGACGATCTCGCAGCCGTCGAGCGCGGCCTGCCCGCGCCGCACGTCCACGGCGGGCAGCTCGGCGTCGCCGCCGCGCAGGGTCAGCTCGGAGAGCATCACGGCGTCGGCGCGCAACGCGACCACGCTGCCCGAACGCGGCCGGATCTCCACCGTGCCCCGTCCCTCGGCGGCGGTGAGGGTGACCCTGGTGTGGATCACCAGGTTCTCCGCGTACGTCCCGGGCCGGACGCTGATGAGCGCCCCGGTACGGGCAGCGGCGAGCGCCTCACCGATCGTCGAGAAGCGGTCCCCGGGGCCGACCGACAGTACCTGGCGCGACACGCACCAACCTCCTTGCTACGGCGTCGTCTTCAACGAACGCCCCTCTTCGCCGGGGACGCGGGTCGGCGAGCCGACGGTGCCATCATGCCTCGTCCGGGGGCTTACGGGCTCCCGGAGCAGCGCTCCCTGCACAGAGGCGTCCGGGTCAGACGCTCCACTTCTGGTTGTCGAGGCCCGTACAGGGCCACAGGATCAGCGGGGCCCCCTTGTCCCGGTTGTGGTCCTTGATGTCGACGCACTTGCCGACGACGGTGTTGACCAGGTCATGGGCGCCGTTCAGGGCGAACTTCTGGGCGTCGGCGCCGTTGCACCAGGCGATCTGAATGGGGGTGCCGTCGTTGAAGTTCGCGTTGGCCACGTCCAGGCACTTGTCCTGGATGCGGATGGTCCCGTCCGAGGCGAACCTCCACTTCTGCGCGGGGGCGTTGTTGCAGTCCCATACGATCAGCTTCTTGCCGTCCCCGAAGTCGTGGTTCGGTACGTCGACGCAGCGGCCCGAGAGATGGCTGCGGAAGGAGACGGGGTCGCTGAAGGTGACGGCCGGACCGGCCTTCCCGGGCTGGTTCTTCCCGCCGCCGGACTCCTTCCCGCCGCTCTCCCTCTTCGGCTGGTCCTTCGAATCGGCGGCCTTCTTCGGCGCGCCCTTGGCCGTGTCCGGCACCGGGGTGGGCGCGGGCCCCGGCCGCTCCGGCTCCTCGGCCTTGTCCGGCTTGTCGGTGTCCTTCTTGCCGTCGCCCGGGGAACCGGTCTCGGGCGGGGTCACCGCGAACTCCCCCGGCGCCTCCTGCGTACTCCCGTCGAGCACGGTTCCCGCCGCCGCCACCGACGGCTGCCCGGGGCCCTTGTCGTCGTTCCCGGCGAGTACCAGGAACGGCACCGATACGAGCAGTGCCCCTGCGGCCGCCGCCCCGGCCAGCACCGCCTTGCCCGGCCGGCCCACCGGCCCGGCCTGTCGGGGCCGGTCGATCGCGGTCGCGGTCATGGTCCGCACGAACGCGGGCAGCCGGCTCTGGGCGGCGGCAGTGGCACCTGGGTCGGCCTCGGACTCGGGCTCGGACCGGGCGCCGGCGGAGGCCCCGGTCCCGGGCTCGGTGGTCCTGCCCTCTCCGGGTTCCTTCTCGGCCTCTCCGGACTTCTTCTCGGCCTCCGCCGCCGGGGCCCCCGCACCGGCCCTTCCGGCCGCCGACCCGCTCTTCGCCTCCGCCGGCTCGGACTTGGGCTCCGCGAGGGCGGCGGGCTCGGCGGTGTTGGCAGGCGCGGCGCCGGTGGCGGGCTTGGTGCTGGTGGCGGTCTCGGCCGTGTTGGTGGTCGCGGCCGGCTCCTCGCCCTCGGAAGCGGATTCCGCGCGAGCCCTCGGAGAGGCGGGGGGTTGCTGGGACGAACGCGTCACGGGGTCCTCCCTGTGGTGTGGGGCCAGAGTTCATCGGAAGAGCTGTCGGTCCGGTCCGCTGAAGGGGTCGTGGCCGGAGCACCAGCAGGGTCCGCCGTACCGGCGCGGGCGCCGAGAAGGCTGTCCGCCGGGACGAGCAGAGGGGCCGCGGCCCCGGCGTTGACCATCAGCATGGTGCCCGGACCTCTCAGTGAGCGGGCCAGCTCCCGTGCCGACAGCGTGTCATGGTGAAGTGCCGCAGACATGAACTCATGTGCGGGTGAGGTGAACAGCAGGACCACCGGAGCCCCGTCCCGTCCGGTGGCCGTGAGCGGCCCGCCGTCCGGCCCGCGTACCACGGTGATGTCCGCCTCCGCGAGCGCCGCGAGCGCCGCTTCCACCGAGCCGTAGCCGGTGGCGGCCCGTTGTGCCGCCGCGTCCACCGGGTCGGTGGGCTCCGGCCAGCCGAGGACCCGCGCCGAGGGCCGGTACGCCGGGTTGGCGCGGTACTCCCCCACGCTCCCGCTCTCGTCCGACTGCCACTCCCCCAGCACCGCCCACTCGGGCGGCGTCCGCACCTCGGTCCACTCCGGGTCCACCATCCCGATCCAGTGCCCCGGTGCCCGGCGGGCAGCCGCCCTCACGGCCTCGGGTATCCCGGAGGTGTCGGTGGCCGCGGTGTTGCCGGAGACGGGTGACTCGGGGCCGGCGGTGGGGCCGAAGCCATCGGGAAGGGCGAACGGGGCTTCATTCCTGCCCTCTTGCCGTTCTCCGGGCCGCATCTCCACCTGAACTCTTGGGTCTGTACGCATTGGATCGGGGGCCACCAGGATGTCATACGAGCCCCCCGCGTGGGAGCTCGACGAAGATCCAAATCGGGCTCCCTTGCGCCCGGCCACTGCCCGGAACGAGGAACTTTCCGGGAGCAGCGAGGCATGGGAGGACAAAGCGGTGGGGACGTTCGGGGCAGGAGAGCGGCCGTCGTCCCCACGACGGGCTACGTTGGGTACGCCATCGGCCCCTTCGGCATACAGCGCCTTTCGGCCCGGACGTCCGGGCGGGGGCAGGGGCCGGGGTCGTACGGGATACCGCGCAGCTCGGAGGCGTCGGACCGGCCGTCGGCCACCACCGCGCCGGGTCGCGCGGATTCGACCACGAGGGCCGGTCCGACCTCGCCCGTCTCGACGCGGCACGCGCCAACACCCCCGGGTCACCCCGGTGTTCATCCGGCCGGACCACTGCCCATCGACAACCCCGCCACCGAGGAGCAACAACCGCATGTCCCCCCAGCAGCCCACCCCCGGCGCGAACGCGGCGGCAGCCGCCGCCCCTGACGTACAGGAGGCCGGGTCCCCGCCCCCGTCCACCGCACCGGCCGAGGAGGCGCCGGGCCCGGCCGCCGCTCCCGGGGCGGAGCCCGGCACCACCCCGGCCGCGGAGCCCGCCGCCATCCCGGCCGGGAAGGCCGCCGCCACCCCGCCCCCGCCCTCGGCCGCCGCCAGGACCGCCCAGCCGCCCGAGGAAGGCATCGGCGTGGCAGCGGCCGTCGGGACGGTACCGACCACCAGGACCGGCACCGGCGTCAACAGCGGACGCCCCCGCAGGCCGATCCTGGCGGGGGCCGCCGCCGTCGGCGCCGCCTTGATCGCCATACCCCTGCTGCTGACCGGGAGCGCGAACGACGAGGGGCACCACAACACCGCCAAGGGACGGGCGGCGGAGGGTGCCGACACCGTCCTCAACCCGGACTCCGCCCCTGCGGCCCTCGACGACTACGTGGCGCAGAAGCCCAGTTCGTCCCCGAGCAAGGAGAAACCGAAGAAGATCGAGACCCCGAAGGCCACCGTGCCCAAGCCCGTCGTGCCCACGTCGGAGCCGAGGCCGAGCAGTCCGCCCGAGAAGAAGCACACCACCAAGCCCAAGGCGGCCCCGAAGCCGAACTGGACCACCGTGACCGTCTTCGCGCCCAGTGTCCTGGAGGTCAACCAGGCCTGGACCACCAACCGCATCCGCATGGTCATGCAGACCGACGGCAACCTCGTCGTCCTCAACGAGCAGGGCAAGCCCATCTGGGCATCCATGACCTTCGGCGACAACCACCGGGCGATCTTCCAGCCCGACGGCAACCTCGTCATCCACAACGCCGCCGACCGCCCGATCTGGGCCTCCCGGACCCACGACCACGCGGGCGCCCAGCTGATGCTCCGAGCCGACGCCAAGGTGGTCATCATGCACAACGGCGGGGTCATCTGGTCGACGTGACACCGAAAGGCAGCGCGCCGAGTCGTCCTCCTGCGGGTGGCCGCGTTCCCGTGGCTGCCGGAGCAGCGGACCGGCCCGTCCGGCGCCCCCGGAGATAGCCTCCAGCTCCACGTCGGTCCGAGCCAACGCCCGTGCGAGGACGTCATCGGGACCGGGTGGGTCGCCGCACGCCCGGTCGAAACCGACACGTACCTGCGAGGGGCCTCGTGGTCACCGACCCGGTGGACCGCAGGGAGCCCGCTGCCTGGATTCCGAGTGCCGTGCTTCAGAGAAGAGCCGAGGATCAGCGTCACCGCTCCACGTCTCCGGGACCCGCATCCCGCCCCGCAACAACTCAGCAGGCATCGAACCCTGTCCGCGCATCACACTCCGCGCGCGACCGAAGGGCAGCCCACGCCTCGCGGTGTCCTCAGAGAGCCCACCCGGCGAAGGTGGTCCTGCCCGAGCCGGGCATGCTGGATTCCGATCACCCGGGTACGCGATCACTCCATCGCGCGAGGCGCGTGGAGCGCCATGAGCACGTCAGCCCTGCCGCAGCACCTCGTTCAATAGCCCGACGGTCTCGTCCACACCTATATGCGAGTTGTCGATCAGCGAAGCTCCACTGTCTCGCCAGCCACTCATCCGCTCATGGATGATCTCGATCATCCCGGAGGAGAGACGACGACGGCCGCTGCGTGCGCTGTTGCGCTCCTGAAGGGCGTCGAGCGAGGGAATGAGGACGACCAATTGCACCGCGATACAGCCGAGTTCACGCTCCCACCCGGCAAGACTCACGGCCTCCCAGTCAGGGAAGACCGCATCGTCCACCACACAGCTGTAGCCGATCCGCGCGTATTCGTGCACGGCCCGGGCCACACAGCGTCTGGCCACGGCGTACTGACGTTCCGACAGCACGCCCCACCCGTCCTCGGGGTTCGCATAGCCCGACTTCACCCAGTCCCGTACATCGTCGAGAGAGATATGAACGGTGGGGGTCGGCCGACTTCTGGCCCAGGCATCCGCCAGGGTGCTTTTCCCCGCACCGGCAGGCCCAGTGATCATAAGCATGCTGGAGATCTCGTCGACCTCATCGAGTTTCCCGCACTTCACTGTTTTCCTCTTCCTTTCAGGGGATATCGGGTGCCCTTGACCGGGCGCACGGCCACCGCGACCCGCTGCTCCCCCGGCGGAACCGGCCGACTCGTCGTGGCATGCTGCCCCTGTCTACCACCGGATCGATCGGGCAGTTGGTCGGCTACCGTGTTGGCCCATGAACGTGGACGGCTGGTTGGCAGACACTCGGATCTCCTACGACACGGTCGCGGTCAGCTACGCCGACCAGTTGCGTGAGGCCCTGGCAGGGAAGCCGTACCTTCGGGCGGCGCTGGCGCTGTTCGCCGAGATGGTTCACACGGCCGGTGGCGGGCCGGTGGCCGATGTGGGCTGCGGACCGGGACACGTCACCGCCCACCTGCATGAGTCGGGCGTCGACGCGTTCGGTATCGACCTTTCACCCGTGATGATCGACGTGGCTCGGCGTGACCACCCAGACCTGCGGTTCGAGGTGGGCTCGATGACCGATCTCCCCCTCGCCGACGCGTCGGTCACCGGCCTGCTCGCCTTCTGGTCGTTGATCCACGTCCCTGACGAGGCGATCCCCGCGGTCCTCGCCCATTTCCGGCGGGTGATGCGACCTGGCGGACCGCTGCTGCTCGGCTTTCACCTCGGCGACGAGTCGAGACTCAAGACGCAGGGCTACGGCGACCACCCGATGAAGGTCCACGTCCACCGCCGCCGGCCTGCCCGAATGACGGCCTGGCTCAGCGATGCCGGATTCACTGTCGAGGCTCAGCTGCTGACCGACCTCGACGAGAGCTTTCCAGGAGCGGTCCTTTTCGCGCGCCGCCAGTCCTAGTGCTGCTGTTCTGCTGCAGGAGGGCGGTGGTGTCGGAGGCGAACCGCAGCATGATCACAGTCGCATTGAATTCGGCGACCGTACCGCGTCCCGCGGACGGGGCGCCGAGGAGCTCCGCGCGGATCTCGTCGGGAAAGTGATGTCACACCCATCATGACAGGTCAGAGGCTGTTTTCGTAGGAGGAACGGCACAGCTGACCAGCCTTGTTCGGCCTTCTCCGGACACCCAGAATCTCCGTTATGAATCACTCGGGGAAAGTCGATCAGGACGACATCGTGCGAGCGCGGAATGTGCTGCTCGCGTCGGGACGCCGCACGCCGCGCGAGGAAGTCGATGCCTACCGGGTGCTCGCTCAGGTCAGCCCCGCCCCGTACCTGCCGCTCTTGGCCGGGGCGCTGCAACGTCTGAGTTACGACAGCGGCTCCGGCAAGAAGCATGTGGCCCGCCTCGCGCTGCGCGAGGAGGCGGTGGCCGCGGCGCGGTCCATCGATCCGGCGGAACCTGCCCGTGGGGACGTGTTGTACGGGGCCCTCGACGCGTGCCAGACAGAGCTGTACTGCCTGGGCCGAGGCGCCGAGGGTCTCGCCATGCGCGCCGAGATGCTCGCCATCGGCCGTGCGCAGGCCGAACTGTCCGGAGACCCGGTGGTCAAAGGGCTGCGTCTGTGGGCTGCCGGACTTTCCGAGGCAGGCCGGTATGCCGAGGCTGCCGATGCCATGACCGACTTGGTCGCGGCGATCCTGCCCGGCGGGCCCGACAGTGGGACTCTCGCCTGGTCACTCCTGGACTGGACCGCCGCTCTCCGTCACGCCGGGCGGTCCGGCGAAGCACTCGCCGCGTTCGAGACGCTCGTCAGCATGGAAGCGGCCGAAGCCGCGAGCGACCGCGGCCCGATGGCCTGCCATCTCTACTCGCTCATCGGGTACGCGCAGATGCTGGACACCTACGGCCGGGGTGGGCAGGCGGCCCTCGTGCGGCAAGAGGCGCTCGCGTTGCTGACGGAGTTGGCCGATACCGGTGAGCGGAGCTCCTGGAGTGGCTACCAGGCATCGTTCTGGGCGGTGCTGCTGACCTTCTCCGGCGCCGAAAGCGATCGGCCCGCCGCGGACGGACCGCGTCCGCCTTCGGGTGCGGCGCCCATGCAGTGGTCGCCCGATGCCAAGCGGCGCTACTTCGACAGCCGTCATGCCCTCCGCGAAGAGGTGGACGCCCTTTCTCCGCGAGCCGCCGCGGATCCGGACCAGCATCTGGCCGAACTGGTCCGCCTGCATCGCGTCCTCACCATCCGCTCCGCCGTCCACCGGGAGAACCGCACCCATCTGTTCGCGGAGCGAGTGCGCTCCCTGTTCGACGAGGGAGTGGGCCTGGCCCGCCGGCTGTCTGAGCACGACCCGGCAGAGGGAACACGAACACTGGCCAGGATCCTGATCGACCGATCGACCTTCCACACCGCCGCCCGAGAGTTCAAACCCGCCCTCGATGACTTCCGCCAAGCCCTGAGCTACCTGGGGGAGGCCCACTGACCCGAGCCAGGCCAACGTCCGACGTCCGCCCCAGGACTCGTACACACAAGCGGCGGCGAGCCCCATGCTGCAGGCTTTGTTCAGCAGTAGTGGTTCTGGCTCAGATTCCGTGGTCTGGCTACTGAGCGTTCGGGTGCCCATGAAGTTGGGCTCGGAGCGAGTGGGCTATTTGGTCTGCCTGGTCAGCTGTTACTCGCTCCTGCTCCGGTCGCCGAAGCAGCTCGAAAATGCCCGGCCCACGATGCTCTGGTTGTAGATCTGCCATGCGCGGAACGATATGGAAGTGCACGTGCGCGAAGCCTTCGGCCTCGGCGAATTGGACGACGTAGGTCTTGGCGCAACCAGTCATGCTCTGGAGAGCCCGGGAGAGCTTGACCTGCCACACTCCTAGGGCAGATGCCTCAGCGTTGGTGAGGTCATGAACCGCGGCAACGTGGCGTCGAGGCAGCAGCACCAGCCAGCCGGGCACTGCGGTGTTGAAGGCGTGGGCCACCCGCCAGTGCTGGTCATATACCACGCACTCGCGTGGTGGGAGGTTGTCGAAATCTGCTTCCTTGCTGCATGTGTAGCAGTCGGGAGTCGTCATGAACTGAGATCGTAGAACTGTCTCTCTGCGAAACGCCTGTCGGCCTCAGTCACCAGTCACCAGTCACCAGTCACGCCAGGAGAACTCTTTTCCGAAGGAGTTGGAACCCGGCACGTCCGAACATCTGGCGCTTGAACATCTTGATTCGGTTGACGTGTTCCTCGACGACGCCGGAGTTCCAGGGCAGGGTGAGGCCGGCGATGACGGCGTCGCCGTCTCGGTCGATGCCTGCGGCAAGGGTGTGGAGGCCGGGCAGGTCGTCTCGGCGGACCGCGTCGAGCCACTCAGAGCGGGTGGCCCTGGTGCTCGGTGAGAATCTGGGCGAAGGACCGGACATGTTCGGTGAGCGCATCCAGCTCGGGACAGTGGGCCAAGACGGCCTTGAGGCGGAGCTGTTCCACCTCGGTGAGGGAGTCGGGGTGCCTCAGTATCCAGCCGACGACGGTGCGGGGCGACGGCGGGGACGCGGGGAGTGGGACTGCCGAGAGACGCTTGGTACGGAAGGAGGCGCGAACTCGCTGGTAGCTACCGGTGTAGCCGAGTGGCACGATCTCCTCCCCCACCTTCCAGACGTTGGTGCAGCCCTGGTTCCAGCGGTCGTCCACATAAGGCTTGAACTCATCCAAGACCGAGGGGCGGCCCCGCCACTGGCCGTGGAAGAGGTCTTCCGGGGTGACAGCGTCAGCGAGGAGCTTGACGGTGCGGTAGGTCATGCCGAGCTGGCGTTGGATCGCGCGGCGGCTGTGGCCGACGGCCAGCAGCGCGTGAACGGCGGCGTGATTGGCTCGTGTCCGGTCGGCGAACCGGTGGCCGTAGGCCACGGGGAGCCAGGAGTATCCGTGGGTTCTTCGGGCTCCTGGACCTGCCCGGGTGGCTCGGGCGCCCTGTGCAGTCAACAGACGCCGTGGTCTGCAACGCACCGCTCGGCGGCTTCGCCAAGGTCGTGCCACAGATACCAGCGATCAGCGGCCTGCACCGCCTGGGGCGCCCCAGGCGGTGGCGCCCTCGGCGAAAAACGGCGCCCGGTCCCGACAGACCACCTCGATGCCTGGCCGCTCGGCCGGCCAAGCCGCCAGGCTCGACGCCTCCCGGTCGGGCAGCAGGCCCATGCGACGCCGCGTCTCGACATCGACCAGCACCGTGCCCTAGTGACGGCCTTTGCGAGTCGCGTACTCATCGACGCCGACCACCTGCGGCGCTGGTAAGTCCGGTTCGGGCAGTGCCGCGACCAGCCACAGCACGGTGCTGCGCTGACGGACACCCCGAAGACGCTGGCCATCTGGGCACCCGCCCGCAGTACTACAGACCTCGATCCGTACCTTCTCGTTCGTCACACCCACCGCCAGCACCGACACGTCCGCGGGCGACGGAAACAGCAGCTCCTTCAGCCGGAGCACCATCTCTTCCACGGACCCGAACTGTCAGCCACTCAAGATGGCCACTGATCAATTTCGGGCAACTTCCCGAAGCCCGCACGACGGTCAACCGTCACTCACCGTGGCGACGTCACGGAATCTGAGCCAGAACCGGAACTCGTCGACAAACGCTGTCCTTACAAGTTGACGAAGCCAGGCTCGGCTGATCGGCATGCGGAGCCGACGTCAGGGGCTCGTGAGGATGACGAGTCGCTGGGTGGCTCGGGTCATCGCGACATAGCGGTCGACCGCTCCTTCGATGCCCTTGCCGAACGTCTCCGGGTCGATGAGGACTACCAGGTCGAACTCAAGCCCCTTCGACAGTTCCGGGGTCAGCGACCGCACGCGGGACGTCGTCCGGAATGCGGGATCGCCGATGACGCAGGCGACCCCGTCGGCATGTGCGTCGAGCCAGGTGTCCAGGACCGAGTTCAGATCCGCGGTGGATCCATGGAGGACGGGCACGTCGCCGCCGCGGATGGAGGTCGGCACGTTGGCGTCCGGGAGCACGGCGCGGATGACCGGCTCCGCTTCCGCCATGATCTCTTCCGGTGTCCGGTAGTTGATGCTCAGGGAGGCCAGGCTGATCCGGCCGAGCCCGACCCGCTCAAGCCGTTCCTGCCACGTCTCCGTGAACCCGTGCCGGGCCTGGGCACGGTCCCCGACGATGGTGAAGCTCCGGGACGGGCACCGGAGCAGCAGCATCTGCCACTCCGCGTCGGTCAGTTCCGGGGCCTCGTCCACGACGACGTGCGCGAACGGGCCCGCCAGCCGGTCCGGCTCGGTGCCGGGCGCTGCGGCCCCGTCGGCCAGGGCGTCCCGAATGTCCCGTCCGTGCAGCATCGTCACCGCGCCTTCGCCGTCGTCATCGGCCTCGATCAGGGCGTCGACTACGTAGGCCATGTGCTCGCGTTCGGCGCCGACAGCGGCGTCGTGCCGACGCTTGCGTCGCGACGCTTCCGGATCGCCGACCCGCTGTCGTGCCGCGTCCAGGATCGGCAGGTCGGACACCGTCCATGCCTGGGCGTCCTCGCGCCGCAGCCGCTGCATGTCCTCGCGGCTGAGCCAGGGAGCGCACATGCGCAGGTAGGCGGGTACCGACCACAGGTCTCCGACGAGGTCCGCCGCTTCGAGCAGCGGCCACGCGCGGTCGAAGGCCGTGAGCAACTCCCGGTCGCACAGCAGCGACTTGCGGAGCAGGTCGGCCGAGCCGTCGCCGTCGTACTTGGCCATCAGGATCGTGAGCAGTTCCTCCCAGACCTGGTCGCGTGCCTCGTTGTGCGGCGCACCGGGTCCCGCTGACGCGAAGACCACGGCCCAGTCGTCGGCGCTCAGCCGGATGTCGGACCACTGGGTCGTGACCGTCATCCCCTTGGTGGGCGGCTCCTCGTAGAACCTGACGGCCGTCTCGATCGCCTTCACCAGATCCGCGGACGACTTCAGGAGGGCCACGTCCGGGTCGGTCTCGGTCGTCGCCGCGGCTCCCTCGGCGACGAGGTCGCGCAGGGTGCGGGTCTGCACGCCCTCCTCTCCGAGGCTGGGGAGGACATCGGCGACGTAGCCCAGGTAGGGCTGGTGCGGACCGACGAACAGTACGCCGCCCCGGCGGTGACCGAGGCGAGGGTCGGAGTAGAGGAGGTAGGCGGAGCGGTGCAGAGCGACGACGGTCTTGCCCGTACCCGGACCGCCGTCGACAACGAGCGCGCCGCGGGATCCCGCGCGGATGATGGCGTCCTGGTCGGCCTGGATGGTGCCGAGCACATCGCGCATCCGTGGCGACCGGTTGCTGCCCAGGCCGGCGATGAACGCGGACTGGTCGTCCAGCGCGGCGTGCCCGGCTACGGGCCGACCGGCACCAACGGCACGCCGACACCGGCCAGCCGCCGCGCGAAGTCCTCGTCCGGCGGCGCGCACACCCGCACCTCCGCGCCGAGCGCCCGCAACCGCACCGCGAGACCCACCAGCGGTTCGACGTCTCCGCGCGGCCCATACGTAGACAACAGCACGCGCATTGACTGACTCTCCCGTTTCCGCAGGTTCTGGCTTTCCGCAGGTTCTGGCCTCGGCCGACGATTCTGCGGCATCACCGGGGCCTTGCCGCAAGGCCCCCTGTGCGCTATACGTTGAGAGTGGAAAGGAGTGGGTGCTCCCCCTTTCCCGATCTCGTCCACTGCGGACGGACCCCCTTCCTCCTCCTGAGCGAAGCAGCGCCGCGCCGACGCGTGGTGACGCGGCGCGGGTCACCGGCTGACGTCGGGGTCCTTCACCACCGTGGTGGGCGGCGTCCGCGACGCGCGGAATCCGGCCGGCGTGCAGTTCGCCTGCCGCAGGCGGAACGGGTGTCCGAGATGGTGCTGAAGCCGGGCGCGGCGGAACTGATAGACCGCACCGGTTCGGCGCAGCACGCCTCGGCGGTAGGCGTCGTCGAGGAAGGCGCCCGTGTTCCAGGGCAGTTCTCCGGTGAGCGGCAGCCAGATGCGGACCAGGATCAGCCACTGCCCCCACGCGGTGAAGCACAGTGCGTACGAGAGGGCACCGCCGAGCCCTCCGACGGCTCCGATGAGGATCCCGTTCGGCAGGCTCCAGCTCATCGGCCCGAATTCGGCACGGCGGAGATTCGCGTGGCCGTCCTGGCCACGGAGCTCAACCTCACCGGCGCGTGGTGCGCGGTGAGCAGCTTCACCCCGTCCGGCACCGGCCGGTGTGCACCGGCTACGGGTCCTATGCCGACAGTGACGCGCTCTTCGGCTCCCCGTACCCCGTCCTCGACGCGGACCGCGTCTGGAAAGCGGTCAACCCCGCCGCCCCGGCCAACCTCGCCGCTCCGACCGGGACCGGTGTCACGCTCTGCACCAGTAGTCAGGGACCCATCGGTCACTTCACCGAGATCGCCGCCAAGACGGTCAAGGACCGCCTGGACGGGCTCGTGCTCCCCAGTCCGCCTCATCAACTACGGCAACGGCTTCACGCCGGCTCCCACGTGCGACGGCGGCCACAACTACGGCTGCTGGGCCCCGCGCTCGCCGACTACATTCCGTACCTCGCGACCGAGTTCGCCACAGCGAGCCGACCTCGCGGAGCCGCGCCACGCGGTTCCCCTGAAAGACGCCGGACCGATCACCGGGGTGAGTTCCCTCGGACACGTCCGGTACGGGGAGGAGACGCGCGAGACTGGGTGCATGTCTCTTCCCCGTACCGAGTGCCCCGAGCCCGGGTGCGGCCGCGATGTCGCGGTCAGCCGCAAGGGTCTCGTCTACCGCCACGATCCGGCGTCGGGCAGGACCGCGGAGCTGAAGTCGTGCCCCGGGAGCCTGAAACCGGTCCGCGCCCCGGAGGGCGACCCGGTGCTGTTCGTGACCCCGAGGATGCCGGAGCCGGCCCGGCTGTTCTGACCCCGCGGGGCCCGGCTGTTCTGACCCCGCGGGCCCGTCCCGTGCCCAGCGCGAACGCCTTCCGTCGCGCTGGGCACAGTTGTCCCGGGCGTGCGGTCAAACAGGGCCTGGAGATCATCGGGCGCCGGGCCCCTTCTTCGACGCGCTCAGCCCGCGAACCGGGCCATCCATGCCTCGACGTCGTCCGCCGACCGCGGCAGGCCCGCCGAAAGGTTCTCGTTGCCGTCGTCGGTGACGACCAGGTCGTCCTCGATCCGGACGCCGATGCCGCGCCACTCCTCGGGCACCGTGAGATCGTCCGGCTGGAAGTACAGTCCCGGCTCGACGGTGAGCACCATGCCCGGCTCCAGGACACCGCCGACGTACTCCTCGTGCCGGGCCTGCGCGCAGTCATGGACGTCCAGGCCGAGCATGTGACCGGTGCCCGCCATGGTGAAGCGGCGCTGGAGGCCGAGTTCGTACGCGCGGTCGGCGGGGCCTTCGATGAAGCCCCACTCGACCAGCCGGGCCGCCAGGTGGCGCTGGGAGGCCTCGTGGAAGTCGCGGTAGGCGGCGCCCGGCTTGACGGCGGCGATGCCGGCCTCCTGCGCCTCGTACACCGCGTCGTAGACCTTGCGCTGCAGCGGGGTGAAGGTGCCGCTGATCGGAAGAGTGCGCGTGACGTCGGCGGTGTAGAGGGTGTGTGTCTCCACGCCGGCGTCGAGCAGGAGCAGGTCCCCCGCTCGCACCGGACCGTCGTTGTCCGTCCAGTGCATGATCGTGGCGTGTTCGCCCGCCGCGCAGATCGAGCCGTAGCCGACGGCGTTGCCCTCAAGGCGTGCGCGGCGGAAGAACGTGCCCTCGATCCATCGCTCGGACGACGCGATCGCCCGGGAGAGCTCACCGATCACATCGGTGAATCCGCGCACGGTGGAGTCCACGGCCTTGCGGAGCTCGGCGATCTCCCAGTCGTCCTTGACGAGGCGGAGGTCGCTGAGCGCCTCTTCCAGTTCGGCGTCGCGCTCCTCCTCGGTGGTGACCGCGGTCTCCAGGGACGGGTCGATCCCGCGGACGATCCGGGTCGGCGCAGCGGTGGCGGCGGCCAGGTCACCGGCCGCCGTGCGGACGTCGCGGCAGGGCAGACCGAGCACGAGCTGCGACTCGGCGAGGGAGCGGCGCCGGCCCATCCACAGCTCCGCCGTGGGGCCGGTCCAGAATTCGTCGTTGTTCCTGCTGTCCCGCGGCAGCTGGTAGCAGTAGGCGTCGTGGCCGCCGTCGGCGCGGGGTTCGAGGACGAGGGCGCCGTCCCGGGCCTGGTCCCCGGTCATATGCACATAGCCCGAGTACGGGCGGAACGGGTAGGCGTCGTCGTTCGACCGGACCTTGAGGTTTCCCGAGGGAATCACGAGGCGTTCGCCCGGGAAGCGCGCGGAGAGCGCGGCGCGGCGGCCGGCCGCGTACGGGGCCTGCTCGGCGAGCCGCAGGTCGTGCCGCTCGGTGTCCGCCCACCCTGTCCGCATCAGAGCGGACAGTTCCTCGGAGATCCCTGAGTAGAGACCGTTCTTTCGGCCTTTCGCCACGTCGTACGCCTTCCTGTGGGGTGAGTGCCTCAGCGGCGAGGGGCTGCGGGAACCGCGCGGACCGCTTCCGTTCGCGGTGCGTCCAGGGCGCCCTCGCTGCCGCCGGTCGTCGACGGCTTCCGGACGGTATCGCGCACCGTGAGCGTTCGGTGCCGAGGACCGCCACTGGCACGGATCCGCCAAAACCCCGGCGGAGCCGTCGATAATGTGGCCCATGACGAACGTGAAACTCGGCGAGGCCCTGCGGCTTCTGGGAATCGATCACGCGGCGGTCCGGGTCTATCTGGCACTGCTGGAGCTGGCCCCCGCGCCGCTGAGTGCGATCGGAACCGCGGCGGGTCTGGACGGTGCGGATCTCGCCGCGTCGTACGGCACGCTGGTCGACGCCGGGCTGGCCAGTGCCGCCGAGGCGGGCGAGGACGTGGTGGCGCCGGTTCCGCCCACCGCGGGCCTGGAGATCCTCGCCCGGCACCGGGCGGCCGAGGTCGAGGAGTCGCGCATCGCCGTCGGGGGCGCGTTCGAGTCGTTCCGGCGGCAGCGGCTCGCCGCGTACAACGACCATCTCGTCGAGGTCGTCACCGGCGACGCCATCGGTCCCAGGATCCGTCACGCCTGGGCGAGTGCCCGCGACCGGATCCGGCAGTTCGAGTCACCGCCGTACTTCCCCCTGCCGGGGGCCACGGACGACGCGCTGGCCACACTCGCCCGCGGTGTGACGCAGCGCGTCGTGTACTCGCGGGAGTCGCTGGAGCATCCGGGCCACCTGAAAGACGTCATCGAGCCATGCATCAAGGCCGGTGAGCAGGCGAGGGTGCTGCCGTCGGTGCCGGTCAAGCTCGTGATCATCGACGAGGCGTACGCACTCGTGTCGTTGTCGATCAAGGAGGCCGACGTGCACAACACCATGCTGGTCGTGCAGCCGTGCGGTCTGCTCTCCGCGCTCGTGGCACTGTTCGAGCAGTCGTGGCAGAACGCCCTGCCGTTCCACGGCCGCACCACCCGGCCGGGCGGTCTGCCCGCCGCCGACCGCCGGCTGCTGTGGCTCCTCGCGGGCGGCGCGAGCGACGATGTCATCGCCCGCGAGCTGGGAATCAGCCGCCGTACGCTGTTCCGCCGCCTGCAGATCCTGATGGCGCGGCTGGGCGCCGCCAACCGCTTCCAGATGGCCCTGCAGGCACAGCGCTCCGGCTGGTTGTGACCGGCCCGCCGACGGGCGAGGCCGCTCCCGGGACGGAGTGGCCGCCGACGGCTGTTCGAGGGTGTCGGCGGCCGTACGAAGGTGTCGCGAGCCGTGCGAGGGTGTCGGCGGCCGTGCGAGGGAGCGGAAGGAGCGCCTCTGCTTTCGGCCAATCATGGGGCCGGGGAGTGTCGCGCGAACGATGTGTGAGCGGACCGGCCCCGGCCGGACCTCAAGATCGCGCCGAGCACGGGCCGGTCACCGGCTCACGGAAGCGGAGGTCCACCGTTCGCCTCCGAGAACGCGGGGAAGCCGACTCCCGTGAGTGGCGGCACCGTCGATCCGTACGGTCCGGGGACGGCCCACTCCCGAAACATGACCTCTTTCCGCGCCGCATCGCCCGCCGGACACCCGAGGTGAGAGCACACGGGAGCCTCGGCGCCGTCCCCGCGCGCGTGCGTGGCGCGGCCGGGCGGGGCGCCCGGCACAGGGCGATCGGTCGTGTGCCGGAGCGAATTCACCGGGGGTGGCGCCGGAGCCTTCCGCCGCACATCACGCGCTGCCGTACGGCCGTGGGCCGGTAAGCGGCACACGACCCCTCGGGCTCGTACAGGGATCAGGTCTACGGCCGGATTGCGCCGTGGGGCCGGTAATTCCGCACCCCGTACTGGCCTTGTGGCGCTCGGTAACGCCTGGCTAGGCTCCGGCTCGTTTCAATTCCTTGGCATTTTCTTCAAGTTCTGGACGAGTCGTGAACAACTACCGGTCGTCACCGCATGCGGAGAGGGGGCGTGGATGGCAGGGACGTCGGCGTCCCGGGCGGACAACAGCCCGGCCACTCCGCCCGCGGCCGAGCCCCGTGCTCTGCCCCGCGATGTGCGCCTCTTCTGGTGGGCCAGCACCGCCGATGCCCTCGGGAGCCAGACCTCGGGCATCGTACTTCCCCTGCTGCTGCTCACACTGGGGTACTCGCCCGCCGCGGTCGGTCTGATCGCGGGTGCGTCCACGGCCCTGGGAATGGTACTGGGCCCGCTGGCGGCGGTCCCCGCCGACCGGGGGGCCCGCAAGACGGTGATGCTGTGGTCCGCGAGCGGGGCCGCTCTCGCCATGGCGACCGTGTCCGTCACCGTGGCGTTAGGACGGCCGCCCCTGGTCCTGCTGCTGTGCGCCGTGCTCGTGGAACGCCTTTGCACCGCCTCCTACGAAGCCGCCTCGCGCGGAACGGTCGCCATGATCTGCCCGCCGGATGGCTACCCCCGCCTCGTGGCCCGGTTACAGGTGGGAGACAACGTCGCCCTGGTCCTGGGGCCCCTGCTCGGGGGCGCGCTCTACCAGGTGAACCGCGCCCTGCCCTTCGTCGCCGACGCCCTGTCCTACGCGGTGACCGCCGTCTGCATCCGGTTCATGCGTGCGGATCTGCGTGCCCCCGCCACGGCGGACACCAAGGCCGCGACAGCCCTCACGGACGGGCCCGAGGGCGGGACACCCGGCGCGGCAGGTCCCCACGGCAGTGGCGACGGCCGGGAGCGGCACGCCCGCCGGCTTCGCCGCACGGAGCTGCTCGCCGAAGTCGGCGCCGGGCTGCGCCTGGTGGGTTCCTCCCCGCTGCTGCGCCTGGTCATGCTGTGGACCGCCGTCGTGAACGGGGCGCTGTCCGCCCTCTACTTCGGGGTGCTGTTCTCCCTCAGGCACGACGGCCACAGCGGGTCCGCGACCGGCGTGGTCCTGGCCGTGTCCGGGGCGGCGGGCATCGCGGGCGCGCTCGCGGCACCCGCGCTGGCCGGCCGACTCGGTGCCACGCGCACCTTCCTCGCGGTGACCTGGCTGCTCGTGCCGCTCACCGCGGGTCTGGCAGCGACCCGTTCGCCATGGGCCTTCGCCACATTGTTCGGCACGGTGTGCCTGATCCTGCCCGCGGCCACCGTCGTCCTCCAGTCCAGGACCATCGCCACTACTCCGCCGCACCTCCAGGCACGGGCCGGGGCCGTTCTGGCCGCCGCCGCGGGCGCCGCCGCCGCACTGGGGCCCGCGGCGGCGGGGCTGCTCGCCTCACGGGCGGGCACCGCCGGTCCGGCCCTCGGGTGCGCGGTGGCCCTCATCGCCCTTGCCGCGTATACGAGTTCGGCCCATCCGCGTACGCTCAGGAGCACCGGGAGCACCTCGTGACGGGCCCCTCAGCCGCCGATTCCGGGAGCAGCCGCACGGCGGTCGAAGCACCCCCTCCCTACCTGGTCTCCCGGGACGCGCTGCCCGAGGTGTGCGCGACGGATCCGCTCCGGATGGTCTTCACCGCCGACGCGGGGGGCCGTTGCGAGGTCTTCACCTGGGACGCCAGGGCCGCCGCAGCCCGGCAGGTGACCGACCACCCCTTGGGCACGTTCCACGGTTCCATCGACGGCGACGCCCATGTGTGGTGGTTCGAGGAGGACACCCACGGGGTGGGCCGTTGGAAGTTCCAGCCCTTCGACGGCGGGCCAGCGCGGGACGGCCTGCTCGGCGTTCCCGCCGGTCCGGCGCGTGGTCTGAGCGTGAGCCGCGCCGGCACCGTCGCGGTCGCCCTTGGCGACGCGGAGGGCACCACCGTGCACTACGGGCAACGCGGCGGCGAGGCCCGTCCGGTGACCCGCCTCCCCCATCACGCCACCCTGACCGGGATCACGGCCGCCGGTGACCTGCTCGCGGTGAGCGCGCAGGCCCGCTCCACGAACGCGGTCACCGTCCTCCGCACCGACGGCACCCGCTGCGCCGTGCTGTCCGAACCCGGTGGAGCCCTGTGGTCCCTCGGGTTCGGGTCCCGTACCGGGCAGCGGGATCTGCTGCTGATACGGGAGTGGCAGGGACGCTACCTGCTCGCCACCTGGTCCCCGGGGCAGCCGATCGTCACCCACGAGTGGTGCGCGTTCGACACGGAGATCACCGGGCGCTGGTGCCCGGACGGCCGCGCCGTGCTGATCCGCCAGGACCGGCACGGCCGCAGCATCCTGCACCGTGCCGACCTCACCGCCCGCACGCTGACCGTGCTGCCCACCGACCCCGGCACCCTGCTGGACGCCTCCGAGCACGTGAACGGCGACGTCCACACGCTCTGGACCAGTACCGCCACGCCGCCGCGCGCGCTCTCCACCGCCGGCACGCCGCTGCCCTCCGCCGCGCGCCTCGCCCCGCGGGTACCCGGCGTGCCCCACGATCTGTGGACTCCGGGCCCCGACGGACCGGTGCACACCCTCGTCACCCTGCCCGAGGGGACGTCCGCACCCACGCCCACGGTGTTCCTCGTCCACGGCGGCCCCGCCGACCACGACCGCGATGCCTACGACGGCGCCGTGCACTCCCTGGTGGCTTCCGGGTTCGCCGTCGCCCGGGTCAACTACCGCGGCTCCACCGGGTACGGGCCCGCGTGGCGGGGCGCGATGACGGAGGGCGTCGGACTCACCCAGGTCGCCGACCTCGCGGCGGTCCGTGCGGACCTGGTCGCGCGCGGCTGGGCCGACCCGCGGGCACTCGCCCTCTGGGGCACGTCCTGGGGCGGGTACCTCGCCCTGCTGGCGCTGGGCACCCGGCCCGGCCTGTGGCAGGCGGGCGTCGCCGTGAAACCGGTCGCCCATCTCGCCCATGCCCACGCGACCACCACGCCCGCCCTGCGGGCTCTGGACGAGCGGCTTTTCGGAGGGACGCCGCAGGACCTCCCCGAGGTCTACGCGCGGAGCTCGCCGCACACCTACGTCCCGCACCTCGACGCGCCGCTGCTGCTCGTCGCGGCGACGCACGACGTGAAGTGCCCACCCGGCCAGATCCGGGAGTACCTGGACGAGCTGACCACCCACCACAAGCGGCACGAGGCGCTCTGGCTGGACACCGGCCACGACGGATACGACGGGCGGGACCACGTGAACGTTCTGCGCGGTGCCCTCGTCTTCCTCGACCGCGAACTGCGCGGCCGTCCGCGCACCACCCCCACAGCGCCCCCCGCCACCCGGCGGGGGGAGTCCGTCCGGCCGACGGGCGATTCCGCACCGGCCGCGAACGGCACACCGTAACGCCTCACGGAAAGGCAGACCCATCATGCAGAAGGACATCATCAACAACGACCCGCTCACGGGTGACGAGGAAAGCCGCAAGCCGGGCATCGCCATCACCATCACGGTTCCCATCCGCAACGCCGAGGACTCGGACAACGAGAGCTAGTCCTCATGGGGCCGGCCCGGTGCCCCGCGCACCGGGCCGGCCCTCCCCTCCGGACCCCCGGTCCCTCCGGACCGCCGGACCGTCCCGGGGTCCGGACCCTCGGACCGTCCCGAGTGCCTTGGTGCCCCCGCACGTCCCCGCCCCGCCGCCGCGACGCCACCGCAAGGAGCCCCCGTGCGTGTTCTGCTGGTCAATATGCCCTGGTCGCCCATCGATCTTCCGTCACTCGCCCTGGGGATCCTCAAGCGCAGCGTGGACGAGCGTGTTCCCGGGGCCTCGGCGACGGTGCTCCACGCCAACCTGGAATTCACCGACTGGATCACCTCACGCACCGAGTTCACGGCCGACGACTACGAGTACTACGCCCTCTCCTCGTACTTCATGGGCTGCGGCGACTGGGTCTTCTCCTCGGCCCTCTACGACGACCCCTCCTGGCGCGAGGCGGAGTTCACCGAGGCCATGCGCACCCGGTTGAAGAAGTCCCGTATCAAGATGTCCCACGAACTGCACCGTCTGGCCCCGGACTTCGTCGCGGAGATAGCCCAGCGGATCGTCGACGAGGAACCCGACGTCGTCGGGTTCACCTCCACGTTCCAGCAGAACACCGCGGCACTGGCCGCCGCCAAGCACGTGAAGCGGCTCGCCCCGCACATCAGGACGGTCATGGGCGGCGCCAACTGCGACGCCGAACAGGGGGCGGCCCTGCACCGCAACTTCCCCTTCGTCGACTATGTCGTGCGGGGCGAGGGAGAGGCCGCCTTCCCCGAGTTGCTCAACGCGCTCGCCACGGGGGAGAGCCCGGCCGGGGTGTCCGGTCTGTGCCACCGGACGGACGACGGGGTGAGCACCGTGAACGCCATGGCATCGAGCCCGCTGCCGCCCGCGACCATCCTGGCGCCCGACTACAGCGGCTACTTCGAACGGCTGGCCTCCTCCGCCGCCCGCAACTGGGTCGAGCCGAAGCTCGTCGTCGAAGGAGCGCGCGGCTGCTGGTGGGGCGAGAAGCACCACTGCACCTTCTGCGGACTCAACGGCTCCTTCATGCAGTTCCGCAGCAAGAGCCCCGATGTCTTCTACGACGAGATCATGGAACTGGCGCGCAAGCACCGGGTGCTCGACATGTACGTGGTCGACAACATCCTCGATATGGGCTATCTCTCCACCGTGCTGCCCCGCATCATCGACAGCGGGTACGACCTGCGGCTGCACATCGAGATCAAGGCCAACATGCGGCGCAGCCAGCTGCGCACTCTGTCCGACGCCGGCCTCATCTACGTGCAGCCCGGCATCGAGAGCCTCAACAAGCGCGTCCTGGACCTGATGGACAAGGGCGTCAGTGGCTGCCAGAACGTCCGGATGCTCCGGGACGGAGCGGAGACGGGGCTGTCCATCTCGTGGAACTACCTCCATGGCTTCCCCGGGGAGAGCCCGCAGGACTACGAAGCGGTCATCGGCCAGATTCCGGCGCTGGAGCACCTCGACCCGCCTGTCGATCTCTCCGCGCGGATCGCGATCGAACGTTTCAGCCCGTACTTCAACAAGCCGGAACTGGGGTTCTCCGGGCTTCGGCCCGAGGCGCACTACCGCTTCACCTACGACCTGCCGGAAGAGGAACTGTACGACCTCGCCTACGTCTTCGAGGCACCCAAGCGGGGGATCGGCGAGACCACCGTCTCGGCTCTCAACGATGCTCTGGCGCTCTGGAAGGAGCACCACGCCGACGCCCGCCTCACCCAGGCGGACCTCGGTGACCGGATCATCCTCGTCAGCAGGCGGCGCGCCTTCGACTGGCGGGTCATGGAACTGTCCGACCCCTTCGAGATCGCGGTCTTCCGCCTGCTGGACCAGCCCCACGCACCGGCCTCGCTCCTTCGCAAGGCGACGGTACGGGTGCCCGGCCACACCCGTACCGAGGCGGACGTCGACGCGCTGCTGGCCCACTGGCAGGAGCGCGGGCTGCTGTTCACCGACGGCGGCCACTATGTGCACCTCGCCCCGTCCGCCGTGAACGAGGACCTGCTGCGCCTGGGCTTCATGCGCACCGCGCACGCGGCGCCCGCACCCGATTCCCCGCCGGAGTCCGACTCCGGGGCCGAGCGCGGAACGGACAGCGGCGCCCAGGCGGACCGCGACGCCGTCCTTGCCTGACGTCCCCGCTCCCCGTTCGTTGCTCCCCCCGCTCCTCCCTGCCCCCTGACCCGCTGACCCGCCCGATGTGGGCGAAACCCGACGAGCCGGAGACCCCCTGCCATGGACTCAGCCCTCGACACCACCGCGGACACCCTGCGCGTCACGGCCTGGCGCGACTACGACGAAGCCGCCTGTGCCCTGCCCGGCATGTTCCTGGGCGAACTCGATCTGACCGGCCCCGTGGCGCTGGAGAGCGACCGGCTCTGGGATCTCGGCGTCCGCCGCGTCATCCTGCCCGCCGCCGTGGACCTCACGGCTACGGGGGACCTCGACAGCGCCCGCCGCACCGTGCGGGCGCTCAGCCTGGTGCGGGACCTCACCGCCCGCGCCGTGCTCGTCGAGTGGGACCTCCGGCTGGACCCCGCGCGCCCGGACGACTGGCTGACCCTCAGTCACCTCCAGCCGCCCCGGACCCTGCACGGGGCACCTGACCCGCTCGCCACGCTCACCACCTGGCGCAACGGCCACTACCTGGGCAAATGCCTGTGGCGCAACGGCCCCGGCTTCCTCCAGATCCGCGATCGCCGCTGGGGCAACCTCCAGCGCTTCACCGCGGACGAGCCGCACTACCGCAGCGCCGTCGAGGAGCTCTCCTACGGGGCTCCGAGTCGGTCCGTGCCGAAGGACGCCCTGGACGACTTCACCGAGGAGAAGCTCGTCCTTCATCTCGGACCGCTGGCCTGGTGGGTCCCCTACCGTGTGAGCCGGTGGATCCAGGAACCCATGGCGATCTGAGACCGGAGAACGAACGGCGGACCGTCCGGGTGCCGACGCGCGCTGTCCCGTTCCCGGTGCGATTCCGGGAACGGGACAGCGGCCTTACGTATCCGGCGAGGTCAGAACCCCTTCTGGAAGTCGCCGTGTTCGGAGAGCCACCGATGAACCGCGAGTGCGGTGGACTCGGCGTGTTCCTCAAGCATGGAGAAGTGGTCCCCCGCCACCTCCGTCCGGACGTGCTCCAGGGTCCAGCCGGCGCGGGCGTCGTTGCCGAGCAGTTCGGGCAGGGCCTTGTCCTCCGCCGCCCCTACGAGCAGGGTCGGGGTGGTCACGGGCTGCGGGCGCCAGCCGTCGAGCAGCTCCGCGTACCACGCCATCGCCGTGAGCTGTTCGTCGGCGACGGGCAGTTGCGGGAACCGGTCGAGCAGCCTTCGTGTGATCACGGACATTCCCCGGACCATGGCCGCCCCGGTCGACCGGGGGGTGTCGAGCAGCACCAGTGCGACGGGCGGAACGCCCGCCGCCTCCAGCCGTCGTACGAGCTCGTGAGCCAGCCAGCCTCCGGAGGAATAGGCCGCGAGCGCGAACGGCCGGTCCTCGAACCGTCGGAGCAGCGTCTTGGCCAGTCGGTCCGCTGCCGCTTCCAGGTTCACGGGCAGCGGCTCCCCAGGGGCGTATCCGGGAGCGGCGGCAGTCCAGACCTGGCGGCGGCTGCGCAGAGCGGCGGCGAACTTCACGTACTGGTACGCCCCGGTGGGTGCGATGAGGGAGGACAGGCAGACCAGTGCCGGTTCCTGTTCACCGTCAGACAGCCGCATGGTTTCCGGCTCGGCCCCCGCACCCGCCTCGAAGGTCGGCCGGAGCCGGGCGGCGATCGACAGGAGGTCACCGGCCTGCTGCGGCGTGCCGGTCTGCAGCGCCGTACGGAAGAGCGCGGCAATGGGGTGGGCCGAGGACGGCGAGGGCGGCGTTGCCTGCTGCGAGGACGCGTTCGGTGGCCGGGACGCGGTGTCGGAGGCGGGCTGCTCCGCTGCCGCGGGGCTCAGGCGCGCCATGAGGGCGTCCACGTACGAGCCGCCGGTCTCCAGGAAGTGGTCGGCCAGTTCCTCGACTGACTCGGCGTCGAAGAGCAGCGTGGACGACACCTCGCCGAGATCCTCGCGCAGCGCGTTCGTGAGCTGAAGGACAAGGATGGAGTCCATCCCGTAGTCGCTGAGCGGCGCCGAGAGAGCGATCTTGTCCGCCGGAATACCGAGGGTCCGTGCGGCCCGGTCACGGAGGTACGTGGTCATCATGTCGGCCCGGCTCGCCGCGTCGGGACCGGACGTCGTTCCGGTCGGGGCAGCGGTCAGGGGTTGCGCAGGTACCGGGACCGGGACCGCCACCGCCGCCGGAGCCGGGGCCGATACAGGGGCCGTTGCCGGAGCCGGAGCAGATACCGGGACCGTTGCCGGAGCCGGGACCGATACCGGAGTGAGGGCGGGTTGCGGGGGCGCGGTGGTCCTGGCCGGGGACTTCGGGAGTGTTCGCCGGGTCGCGGGCCCCCGCCGCGCCGGCGGGGCCGCCGCCTGCCGCGCGATCCCGTCGCTCTCGGCGGCGATGATCTGCTGCCCGAGCTCACGTGCCTGTGGCAGCACGGAGACGACCGACGGGAAGCCTTCGCTCGCCAGCACCTCACGCCAGTTCTCCGGCGACAGCGCGGGCGAACCCGGCACGCGCAGCGAGTCGTCCTCGAAGAGCCACCAGCCCTCCAGCAGTCCGAACGTGAGGTGGCTGGAGACGTCGAACGCCGCGAGTTCGTTCATCAGGAGCCAGCCCCCGTCGCGCAGGGCCGCCTTCGCGTTGCGGATCGTGTTCCGGGTGTCGCGCGTCGCGTGCAGCACGTTGGCGGCGATGACCAGGTCGTAGCTCCCGCCTTCGACGCCCTGCCCCGCCAGCGGCTGCTCGGCGTCGAAGCGGGCGTACGCGAGATACGGAACCTCCGGTCCGTACTCGGTCCGGGCGTGGTTCAGGAACGCCTTCGAGAGATCGGTGTACACATACGTCTCGATGTGTTCCTGGAAGGGGCGCAGCGCGGCGAACATCCCAACGCTCGTGCCGCCCGTGCCGGCTCCGATCTCCAGGACGCGAAGGCGTGCGCCGGGATCCAGGCGCAGCCGCTCCGCGACGACGGCTGCCGCGGCGTCGCTCATGGCGCGGTTGTACATGTCGGCCACGCGGTTGTTGCGGTACGTGCCTTCGACGAGCGCGACGGAGCCACGCGGGAACAGGATGTCGGTCGGCCTGGTTTTGCCGGTGAGGATGTCGGGCAGCGCCCGGAGCGCGGCGTCGAGCAGGGCGAGTTCGGCCGCCTTGTCGGGATCCGTGGACCACTCCGCGCGGCGCAGGTCCCATTCGCGGTCGAGAACCTCCAGCGACGGGGCCGACTGGGGGACGATACGGAGCGCGTGGTCGAGCCAGATGTCGTACCGGTCCAGGATTCCGGCACGTCGGCGGAGTCGGACGATGTCGCCGGGGGACGACGGGGTGCCGGGGCCGCGCAGGCCGCCGAGCGCTTCGAGGTGTCCGCGGACCATGCGCGCGAGGAGCGGATCGCGTTCGTTCCTGCGCCAGGCGGCGATCGCGCGCATGGTCTCCCACTCGGACGGTGCCGTGGGGGCTGCCACGACGGCGGCGGCCGGGACGTGGAACCGCGCCCTCGCGTGGACCGTGAGCCGGGTCGCCGGGTCGATCCCCTCGATGGCGTCGGGCTTCCTCAACTTGATGAAGCTCACCTGACACTGCGGTCCGCCGAGAAGCGTGTCGAGCGCCTCCATCGCCTCCGGCGGCTCGATCGAGACCAGGCCCCAACGTGCCATGCTCTCGCGGTGGCGTTCGGACGAGGCGCTGCCGATGCTCCCCCACCACCCCCAGTTCATCACCTTCACCGGGCACTCCCAGTGCCGGGCGAGGAAGTCGGCGTAGGCGTCGCTGAAGGTGCATCCGGCCGCGTAATTGCCCTGGCCGGCGGCCGTCGTGAACGATTGGACGGACGAGAAGAAGAGGACGAAATCCAGGCTCTCGTCCGCGAAGACCTCGGCCATGGCCACGCTGACGTCGATCTTCGCCGCGAGGCTCGCGCGCAGCGTCGCCTCGTCCATCCGGGCCAGGCTCTGGTCCCGCAGCACGAGTGCCGCCTGGATGACGCCGTGGATCCGCGGGTGCTGCCGCTTGATCTCCTCGTAGGCACCACGCAGCGACGCGGGGTCGGCTGCGTCGGCGGATATGTAGCGCACACTGCCGTTGCCGTTGCCGTTGCCGTTGCCGTTGCCGTTGCCGTTGCCGTTGCCGAGCTTCGCGTCGATCGACGCGTCCCGCGGGCGGCGACCGATCCAGATCACATGGGCGCCGTAGCGTTGGACGACGTGCTGGGTCCATACGGTGCCGAGTCCGCCCGCACCGCCGATCACGACGTAGACGCCGCCTTCGCGGTACGCGTTCTTCTCCACGTTCCCGGCCTCGTTCGGCACCCAGCGCCGGACCAGCCACTGGCCCGTGCGGCGCACCAGGGTGTCGCTGTCCGCCCGTTCGGGGAGCGTCAGCAGGTCATCGGGCAGCTCGGGGGTGTCGAGGTCCGTCCGGCGGACCGACCAGTTCGCGTACTCCTGCCCGAGCGACCCGAAGAGGCCGTGCAGCCCGGCGTGGGCGGGTGCTGTCGACTCGGTGTCGTACGTGGCCAGGGCGCGCCGCGTCACCAGGGTCACGATGAGCGGGCGTGCGTCGTGACCCGTGCGGACGAGGGCCTTGATCATGCGGAAGGCCGCGATGACGCCGTCCTCCTGGGCGGCGGTGAAGCCTGCGGTGTCGGTCGGCAGGAGCGCCGCCCGTCCTTCCGGTTCGGTGTCGGGCGCGATCCAGACGAGATGCCCGATCGGAGCCGAGGCCCGGAGCCGGGACGCGACCTCGTCCGTCGACGCGCTCGGCGGCAGGTCCCACACAGTGGCACGCGGGTACTGACGGGCGAGTGCGGACCGCTGGTCGGTGGTTCCTCCCACGACGAGGACATGGTCCGTGGACGGCAGGGCACGGTCGCCCGACGTCTGCGCGGGCACGGGTTCCCAGACCGGTGCGAACAGTGCGGGTGCCGGTTCCTTCACCCGGCGCGAGGTGTAGCCGGTCATCCGGACGCAGACCTCGCCGTCGCCGTCGACGAGATCCACGTCGAGCCGGCTCAGCGCGGTCGGCGTCCCCGTCGCGTCCGCGACCCGGACGACCGCCCACATCGAGGCCGGGCACGGGGCGAGGAGTTCGAAACGGTCGAGCGCGAACGGCACCACCGTCTCCATGGTGGCCTCGCCGTCGGTGAGGTGCAGCGCGATCGACGCCTGGATGGCCGAGTCCAGCAGCGCCGGGTGCAGGACGTACGCCGCGTCGGCCGGGTCGGCGTCGGCGGGCAGTTCGAGTTTCGCCACGACGGTGCCGGTACCGACGTGTGCCTCACGGATGGCGCGGAGCGACGGCCCGTGGACGATGCCCATCGACGCGAGCGCGTCATGGATGCGTGCGGCGGACACGGTCGTCGCGCAGTTCGCGCGGAGCGATGCGAGGTCGACGGGGTCGGGACGGCCCGTGTCGGAGGGCGCCATCCGCCCGGTGGAGTACACGACGGGTCGGGCGGCTCCACCGGTGTTCGAGGCGATCTCGAAGGTGAACTCGTCACCCTTCGCGTACTTCACCAGGACATCGACGCTCAGGGGTGCGCCGTCGTGGGTGACCGGCCGTACCCAGGTGATGTCACGCATCCGCAGCCGCGCCGACGCGTCGGTGCCCCACAGCCGGGCCGCGGTCTCCCGTGCCATTTCGAGATGGGCGACGCCGGGGAGGACGCGCTGCCCGCGCACCGTGTGATCGCGGAGGATGGACTCGTCGCCCTTGAACTCGGCGGATGCGCGCAGGGTGCCGGGGCTGCCCGCCACCAGCGAGGACTCCTGGATCAGCGGGTGCTCCGTCAGCGGGTGGTCCGTCAGCGGCCGGCGCACCGCGGCGCGGCTCACGACGGACGGAGGAGACAGGGGCGGCGGCCCGGCCCAGTAGCTTTCCGCGGCGAACGGGTAGGTCGGCAGGGGGACCCGCAGATGGGCTCCCGCGGCGAACGCCGCGCCGTAGTCCAGGGCGACGCCCTGGGTGAAGTATCCGGCGAGAGCGGTGAGGTCCGCGCGGTACGCCTCGGCGTCCGCGCCGGCCCCCGTCGGGTCCGAGCAGCGCAGGAGGCACGCGTCGCCATGGCTGCTCCCGGTTCCCGCACCGCCCTTGCGGGACGGCACCGCGTGGCCGGTGAACGCCTCTGATCCGTCGGGCCCTTCGTCGAGTATCCGGAGCAGTTCGGCGCGGTCCGCCACCACGCAGGCGAACCGGTGGGCGAACCAGTCCCTTCCCACGGCGAGCGTGTAGGCGAGGTCGCCCAGGTCGGGGGCGTCCTCGCGGCGGCAGCGCGCCGCCAGCCGCGTCAGCTGTTCGGCCAGTTGCTCGCGCGAGTGTGCCGAGAGGACGACGAGATACGCCGGGCGCGGCGCTCGGTCTCGGGCACGGGCACGGGCGGCGGACGGCGCCTCCTCGATGACGATATGCGCGTTGGTGCCGCTCGCGCCGAAGGAGCTGACGGCGCCGCGACGCGGTCCGCCGTCGGACGGGCTCTCCCAGCGGTGGTTGCGCGTACTCAGGTAGAAGGGGCTGTCCTCAAGGCTGATGGCGGGGTTCGGCTTCTCGAAGTGGAGTGAGGCGGGGATCTGTTCGTGCCTCAGCGCGAGGAGGATCTTGAGCACTCCCGCGACGCCTGCGGCGAACTGGGTGTGCCCGACGTTCGTCTTGATCGAGCCCAGCGCGCAGTAGGCGGATTTCTCCGTGCCGGCCCGGAACGCGCGGCTGAGCGCCGAGAATTCGATGGGATCACCGAGCGGGGTGCCGGTGCCGTGTGCCTCCACGAGCCGGATCGACTCGACATCGACGCCGAAGGTCTCGTACGTCTCGCGGAGCAGACGCTCCTGCGAGACGGAGCTGGGCGCCATGATGCCGTTCGTCGCGCCGTCGTGGTTGCTCCCCGTGGCGCGGATCACGCCATGGATGTGATCGCCGTCGGCGAGGGCGTCATCGAGCCGCTTCAGTACGAGGACACCGACCCCCTCGCCCGGTACGAACCCGTCGGCACGGTGGTCGAAGGTGTGGCAGTGCCCGGTCGCCGAGAGCATTCCGGCGCGCCCGGCCAGCTCGTAGAGCCGCGGTGTCGACTGGACGAAGACACCGCCCGCCAGTGCCATCGTGGTCTCGCCCGACCAGAGCCCCCGGCACGCCAGGTCGATCGCGACGAGCGAGCTGGAGCACGAGGTGTCGACCGCCAGCGCGGGGCCCTTCAGGTTGAGGACGTAGGAGATGCGGGCCGGGATGACGGACGCCATGCTCCCCCAGAACGCCTGGGCCGGCGCGTCCTCCCCCACGATCTCCTGGTAGTCACCGTTCCAGCAGCCCACATACACACCGCAGCGGGTCTCCCCCAGGTGCCGCCCGGCGTACCCCGCGTCCTCCAGCGCCGTCCACGCCTCTTCCAGTAGCAGGCGCTGCTGGGGATCCATGGCGGCGGCCTCGACGCCCGAGATACCGAAGAACGACGGGTCGAACCGATCGATCCCGTGGAGGAATCCGCCCTGTGTGCAGAGCGCCGAACCGTCGGCCCCGGTGTCCGCGAGCTTCCAGCGGGTCGCTTCGGCGACAAGGTCGTCGCCGTTCACGAGGTGGGTCCAGAGGTCGTCGAGGTTGCCGGCCCCGGCGAACCGACCGCTCATCCCGACGATGGCGATCGGCGCGTGGCCGGTGGGCCGTTCGGTGGGGACGGGGCCGGGAGCGATCCGCGGACGTGCTTCGACCGTGTCGGCCCGCGGTGAGGCGAGGGCGCCGATGTCGCCGTACTCCGCGAGCAGATGCGCGACGAGACGATCGGCGGAGCTGTGGTCGAAGACGATGCCGGTCGAGAGGTCGAGACCGAACGTCTCGTTGAGCAGATGGACGAGACGGACGGCGAGGATGGAGTCGAGTCCGTAGTCGGCGAACGCGAGCCCGCCGTCGAGCTCGTCCGGCGACATGACCAGCACTTCCGCGATCTTCTCGCGCACGGTGCGTGCGACCCGTTCATCGCGGGTGATGTCGGGCGCGGCATCGGGTGTGATGTCGGGCGTGGCACCGGGTGTTGTGCGGGGCGCGGCATCAAATGTCAGGTGAGGCGCGACCTCGGGCGTCAGGTGAGACGCGGTATCGGGTGTCAGGTGAGGGACGACCTCGGCGGGCTGCCGCGCGGGGGCCGCCTGCGTGCCGCCGGGAATCTCCGCCCGGACGGGCTCCAGGTCGCCGATCCAGAACCGGTCCCTCGCGAAGGGGTAGGTGGGCAGGGAGATCCGGCGCGGCGACGTCTCCCCGTGAAGCGTCCGCCAGTCCAGCGCCACGCCGTCGGCCCAGAGCGCGGCCAGCTTGTCGAGCTTCCCCGCGCGGGCCCACCGTTCGACCAGGAGTTCCCGGAGATCCTCGTCGGCCGAGATCTCGGCGACGGCGCCCGATGACTGTCCGGCGCTGCCCCGGTGGAGGCCCGGCGTCCGCGCGCCGTCCCCGGTCTCCGTAAACGCACGCAGTACGCGCCGGAGCTCGGGCAGTGAGGACGCGGTCACCGCCAGGCGCTCCTTCATCGCCTCCCGCCCGACCTGCAGGGTGAAGGCGAGATCCGCCAGACCGACCGGTTCGCGCCCCGCTTCCCCTTGTTCGAGGAACGCCACCAGACGCGCGGCGGAGTGCCGCAGCCGCTCCGGTGTCCGCGCCGAGAGAACGACGATGTGCTCGCCCCCGTCGGGGGCCGCCCGGTCCTCCGGGGCGGCCTGCGCCACGTACTCCTCAAGGATCACATGGGCGTTCGACCCGCCTGCGCCGAAGGACGAGACCGCCGCGACCCGCGGCCGTTCGGACTCCCACGGTGCGAGGGTCCGCTGGACGAAGAACGGCGTCTGCTCGAACTTGATACCGGGGTTGAGCTCCTCGGCGTGCAGGGACGGTACGAGCGTGCGGTGCCGGAGCTGGAGTACGGCCTTCGTGACGCCCGCGATGCCCGCGGCGGCCTCCAGATGCCCGATCGCCGACTTCACGGAGCCGATCGCGCAGAACTGCCGCTCGTCCGTGGTTTGTTGGAAGGCGAGCGAGAGACCCTTCACTTCGATCGGATCACCCAGCTCCGTACCCGTGCCGTGCGCCTCGACATAGCTCACGTCCCGCGCCGGGACGCCGGACCTGGCCAGCGCGTCGCTGATCAGTTCCGCCTGGGCGGTCGGGCTCGGCACCGTGTAGCCGTTGGACCGCCCGCCGTGATTGATGCTCGTCCCGCGGACCACCGCGAGGATCCGGTCGCCGTCCGCCAGGGCGCGGCCCAGCGGCTTCAGCAGCACAGCGCCCACACCCTCGCCGGGTACGAACCCGTCACCGCCGTTGCCGAAGCTCCGGACGTGTGCCCGCGAGGACAGCATGGTGGAACGGCAGAGTTCGATGTAGTCGGAGGGATGCAGATAGAGGTTCACCCCACCGGCGATGGCCACCTCGCAGGAGCCTTGGCGCAGGTGCTCGCAAGCCTCGTGGATCGCGGTGAGGGAGGACGAACACATCGTGTCGATCGTCAGGCTCGGTCCGTGGAGGTCCAGGACGTACGAGGTCCGTGCGCTGAGCGAGGCGAAGGAGAGCGAGGGCAGGACGCTCTCGCCCGACGGCAGGCGCGCCTCACCGTGCCGTGCGTGGCCGGACTTGGTCACGCCGGCGAAGACGCCGACCCGCTGCCTATGGCGACGCGCCAGTTCCTCGCGGGTGTAGCCCGCGTCCTCGATCACTTCCCACGAAGCCTGGAGGAAGAGGCGCTCCTGCGGGTCCATGGCGTAGGCGTCGCGCGGTGCGATCCGGAAGAACCGCGGATCGAACGCGTCGAAGTCCGCCAGGAATCCGCCCCACTTGCTGTAGCTGCGCCCGGTGGCGACGGCGGTGGCGCGGTCCGGTTCGTAGAAGCCGTCCAGGGGCCATCGGCCGGGCGGGATCTCCGTGATGGAGTCGCGTCCCGCCTTGAGGTTCTCCCAGAACTCGTCGGTGTTCTCGGCCTGCGGATAGCGCCCGCTCATTCCGATGATCGCGATGGCCTCGTCCTGGGCGGGCGGGCCGGAGGGCTCGACCGTCCCGGGGGTGGGCAGGCGTACCGGCGTGGAGACGGAGACCGACGGTGCGTCGTTACGCCCGACGGGAGCGGCCGGGCTGCGTTGCCCGGCGAGTTGCCCGGCTGATTGTCCGGCTAGTTGTCCGGCGACGGCGCGCAGCGTGGGGAACTCGTAGAAGAGTGTCGTCGAGACCTCGCCGTACACCGAGGACAGCTCCCTGTTGAGCTGCACGACCATGACGGAGTCGAGGGCCATGTCGTCGAGCGGCCGATCGGCGTCGACTTCGGGCAGGGGAAGCTTCGTGACCCGCGCGAACAGCTCCACGACGGACCGGAGCGTCTCCCGGTCGGGGTGCCCGCCTGCCGTCCCCGGCGCGGAAGCGGACGTGGAAGCGGACGTGGAAACGGGAACAGAAGTGCGTACGGGAGCGGTCGCATGAGCGGGCGCGGGTACGGAGCCGGGCACGGCCTTCGCCGTCTCGCCGTGGTGCACCCATATCTGGTCCTCACCTGCCTCGCCGAGCCGCCAGGCGCTCAGGAGTGCTTCGATCCCCTGCTCCGACTCCATGGGGACGAGGCCGCGGTCGCGCCGGAGGTACGCGGCGGTCGCGTCGTCCACCGTCATTCCGCCGTCCCTCCAGAGCGGCCAGGCGATCGAGACCGTGCGGCCCGACCGTTCGCCCGCCACGACGCGGGTGTTGCGCCGGGCGGCGTACGTGCCGAGATAGGCGTTGGCGGTGGCGTAGTCGGACTGACCGGGGTTTCCGGTGATGGCCGCTCCGGACGAGAAGACGAGGAAGGATTCCAGTGGCGTGCCCGCCGTGGCCCGGTCCAGGTGCGCCGGGCCGTCGACCTTCGGGGCGAGGACCTTGTCCCAGTCCTCCGCGGTCTTGTTCGTGAGGGTCGCGTCGTGGATGACGCCCGCGGCGTGGATGATTCCGTGGATCGTGCCGCTCTCCTCGCCGACCCGCGCGACGAGGTGGCGTACCTCCTCCCAGCGGGAGACATCCGCGAGGGCGTACCGGGCGACCGCCCCGGCTTCCCGCAGTTCGGCGAGCAGCTGGTCGATCCGTGCGTCCTGTGCCGACCTCCCGACGAGGACGAGCGTCGGGCGTACGACGTCCCGTGCGATCCGGCGGGCGACGACGGCACCGATACCGCCCGCGCCTCCCGTGATCAGATACACGCCTCCCGAGCGCCAGGGCGTGCCGGTGCTGTCGGACGGCATCGGCGCCCAGGTCCGTACAAGGCGCTCGGCGCCCCGGTGAAGAACGAGTCCGTCGTCCGCGTGCCGTGCGTTGTCGCCGACGATCGCCGCGATGCCTTCCGCGTCGCGCTCACCGTCGAGTCCGATGACCTGCCCGGCGATCTGCGGGTTTTCGAGCGTGGCCGTCCGCAGGAGTCCCGCGAGGGCCAGCCCGGCCGCGTCCTCCCCGTCCGTGGATGTCACCAGCTGCACGAGGGTGGAGCCCTCGTGCGCTTCCCCGGCGAGGGCTCGGAGGATCTCGAAGACCTGCCGTGAGATGTCGGAGAAACGGCTCTCCGGACGCTGCTTGCCGGTCGTGACGGTGTGGCGGCGCACACCCGGCAGGCGGCGTTCGACGCTGTCCCGCGCGGACGCCGTCGCTCCGCAGAGGATGACGGCATGACGCGTGTACGGGGTTGTGCCGGAACCGCCCGACGTCACGGGTTTCGGTGTCCAGCGGGGCACGAGCAGCGTGGTGCCGACCGAGCGGGCGGGTTCCATGGGGCTGTTCTCCCTCGGGCCGCTTCCGGGGACCCAGTACCTGTCGCGTGCGAACGGGTACGTGGGCAGATGCGCGCGCCTCGGCAGGGCGGCACCCGCGGCACCGTACAGCCGGCGCCAGTCGACCTCGGCCCCTCCGGTCCAGCGTGCGATCACCTCGGCGAGGCCGTCCGGGGCAGGCCCGGTGCCGCCCTGCGGCCCGGATGTCGGGCCGTTGAGGAACGCGCGCAGTTCTCCGGCGAGTTCCCGGTGGGAGGTGACGACCCAGCCCGCCCGTACGTCCATGGCTTCGCGCCCGGCCTGGAGCGTCCACGCGATCGAACGGAGGGGAGCGGGGCGGGCATTGTTCTCCAGGTGGGCGAGCAGGTCCTTCGCCCGCTCGCGGAGCTGCTGTTCCGTACGCGCCGAGAGGGGGACGGCGACACGGCTCCCGGCGCCGTCGTTGTCGTCCGCCGGGTTCCTGTCGGCCGCTGCCCGCCCGGCGTAGTCCTCGACGACGACATGGCAGTTCGCGCCGCCGAAGCCGAAGCTGCTGACCCCCGCGCGCCGTGGAGCGGGCGCTCCGTCGCGGTCGCGCGGACGCTCCCAGGGTTCACTGGCGCGCACGATGCGGAACGGGCTGCCGTCGAGCTGGATGTAGGGGTTGATCTCGTCGCAGTTCCGGGTCGGCGGCAGGGTGTTGTGTTCCATCGCGAGCAGCACCTTGAGGAGCCCGGCGATACCCGCGGCTGCTTCCAGATGCCCGATGTTGGTCTTCACCGAGCCGAGTCCGCAGGTGCCGACGCCGTCGCCGCCCAACTTCTGGAAGGCGCTCTGGAGGGCGCGCACCTCGACGGGGTCGCCCAGGGCCGTGCCGGTGCCGTGGGCCTCCACGTAGCCGATCGTGCGGGGATCGATGTCTCCCATCGCCCGCACCACGAGTTCCGACTGCGCGGAACCGTTGGGCGCGGTGAGGGAGTTCGCGCGCCCGCCGTGGTTCTCCGCACTCCCGACGATCACTCCGAGGATGGCGTCCCCGTCGCGCTCGGCCGCCGCGAGGGGCTTCAGTACGACGGCGCCGACGCCCTCGCCCCGTACGTATCCGTTCGCGTCGCTGGCGAAGGTCTTGCACCGGCCGTCCGGGCTCAGCATGCCGGCCCGGTCCGCGCTGACGAACGTGTCAACACTGAGGAGGAGGTTCACCCCGCCCGCTATCGCGGCGTCGCACGCCCCGGAGCGGATGGCTTCGACGGCCCGGTGGACCGCGACGAGCGAGCTGGAACAGGCCGTGTCGACGGGCTCGCTCGGACCGTGGATGTCCAGTACGTACGAGATGCGGTTGGCGAGCATGGAGTGGGCGTTGCCCGTGGAGGTGAACGCGTCCGGCGGGGTGCCGTGGGCCGTGAGCAGGGTCGCGTAGTCGGTACCCGAGACACCGAAGTACAGCCCGGTGTTCCCCGGCAGGCCGGAGGGGGTGTAGCCGCTGTGCTCCAGCGCGTTCCAGGCCGTCTGGAGCGCCAGCCGGTGCTGCGGGTCCATCAGCTCGGCCTCGCGCGGCAGGATGCGGAAGAAGGCGGCGTCGAAGGCATCCACATCGTCCAGGACGCCCGCGTGGCGCGGAAACTCGGACTCCTCCACGACGCGCGCGTACGCCGCGTCGTAGCGGTGCAGCGGGAACGCCGTGACGTTGTCGGTCCCCGCCGCCAGATTCGCCCAGTACGCGTCCAGATCGGGTGAACCGGGGAATCGGCCGGCGGCCCCGATGACGGCGATCGGCATGAGTGCGTCCTCGGGCGCCGGGCGCGGGGTGGCCGCCACGACGTCGGGAACCTCGGCGGTCTCCCCGCGGGCCCGGCCCGCAGAACTCGGAACAGGCTCCTCGGCATGGTCAGCAGGACTCGGAATCAGCTCCTCCGTACGCTCCGTGCGAGTCGGAACCCGCTCCTGGGTACGGTCCGCCGGGAGTGATCGCTCGTACGCCGCGCGCAGAGGGCCCGCGTACTCCGTGACGAGGTGCCTGCCCAGTGAGTCGAACGTGTTCCGGTCGAAGAAGACCGCGGGGGTCAGATCGATGCCGAGCCGCTCGCTCACCTGCTTCGACAGGGTGATCAGCGAGATCGAGTCGAAGCCGAAGGCGTCGAAGCCGGTGCGGGGGTCGAGTTCACCGACCTCGAACTTGAGGATGCCGCCCGCCATTTCACGGAGTTCGTCCACCGCGAAGGAGACGATGTCGTCGCCGCCCTCCCCCGGCCTCTCGTTGTCCGCGCCTTCGGCTCGGTCCAGTGCTCGTGCGCTCACGCCGGAGTCCTTTCGCGGTGCTTCGTCATCGCCGCACCACATGTCCGAGAGGACGGCGAGCACCTCGCCGTGCCGGTCCAGCAGTCCGACGGACCCGCCGAGACCCTCGCCGTCGGCGGTCACGTCGAAGACGACGTACGCCACCGGTTCACCGGCAGTGCCGCTCGCCCCGGCGAAGAGCCGGATCTCATCGATCCGGTGCGGTGCCGTCCGCGCCCAATGGAGTGAGCCCGTCCGCTTCGCTTCGTACTGGAGGCCCTGCGCGACGGCGGCGAGGACGTGCGGAGCGAGGGTGACGTTCGGTTTCACATGGTCCCGTTGGAGTTCGGGTGCGGTGACCTTGAGCACCAGTCGCCCGTCCCGCATGCGGTGCGCGCTCTCGGTGCCGTTGAGTTCCGGTGTGTATCCGAGGCCGCCCTCGGCGAGTTCCGCGAGGAACTCGGTCCGGGAGAGCGGGTCCGCCGGGCCGGAGGTGAGCGCCCCGACAGGGATTCCCGTGAAGGGTTCCGTACGGGGACGACCGGGCGACGACATACGGTCGTCGTCACCCACCCGCACGTCGAACGCCGCTACGGGCACCTGTGCCCCCGACGCGTCCTGCGCGAACACGGCCGCGGAGGCCGTCTTCCCGTCGACGGCGTCGACGGACGTCACCAGACGAGTGGCGGTCGCCCAGGGAACCGGGCCCAGGAGGCGCAGCCCGCGCACGAGCGACCCGTCGGCGAATCCGGACACCTTCGTCGCGGCGATCGCCAGGTCGACGGCGAACGTGGGGACGATGCCGCGTTTCCTGTCCTGCCGCTCTCCCGTGGCGCAGCCGTAGTCGAGGAGGTCGTCCAGGTGCACGTCGAGTGCGTAGCGCAGCCCGTTGACGTCCGACTCGTTCCTGCCGAGGAACGGGTGGAGTTTGTCGCGGAGTGCGAGCGGCGCGATCACGGACGGCGCGCCCTCCTCCTGGGCGACCCAGCAGCGCACGCGCTCGAAGGGGTAGGAGGGGAGGGAGACCCGCCGGGGCGCGCGTGCGCCCTCGTCGGCCCGGCGCCAGTCGACGCTCTTCCCGCCCACCCAGGCGGTCGCGAGGCTCCGCAGGCCCTCGGTCCCCGGGCCGCCGCTCGCGAGCGCGGCACCGAGGTTCCGGTCTCCCGCGAGATAGCGGTCGACGGCGGCGACGGCTTCGCCGGTGGTCTTAGCGAGGAATGCCCAGCGGTGCGGGAGTTCGTTCTTGCCCACGCGGAGCGTGAAGGCGATCGCCGCAGGGTCCGTCTCCGTTCCGGCGGCCAGGTAGGTGCGGAAGCGGGCGAGATACGCCTCAAGGGCCGTATCGTTCATCGCCGAGAAGACGAACAGTTCCTCGCGCCCGTTCACCGTGCCGTCCGGGTCGCCTCCCGCCTGCGGGTACTCCTCAAGAATGATGTGGGAGTTCATCCCACCCGCACCGATCGACGTGATGCCCGCTCGCCGCGGATGGGTGATCCGCCGTCCGTCGACGGTCGTCACCGCCGGCTCCCAGGTGGCGAGCTGCCGCTGCACACGGAACGGTGTACGGGAGAAGTCGATGTCCGGGTTCGTCACCGAGCTGTGCAGCGAGGGTGCGAGTTTCCCCTTCTGGAACTGAAGGATGACCTTCGCGATGCCGATCATCCCGGCGGCGTGAAGAAGATGTCCCATGTTCGACTTGACCGAACCGATCGCGCAGAACTGCGTCTCGTCCGTGTATTTCTGGAAGGCGGTGGTCAGCGCCTTGACTTCGATCGGGTCGCCCAGTGACGTCCCTGATCCGTGGGCCTCCACATAGCTGATGGTCCGTGGATCGACGCCCGCGTCCTCGATCGCCTTCTCGATCGCCCGTGCCTGCATCCGAGGGCTGGGGACGGTGAACCCGTTGCGTACACCCGCGTTGGCGAGAGCCGTTCCCTTGATGACCGCGTACACATGGTCGCCGTCGCGCTCGGCCTCGACGAGCGGTTTGAGGACGAGGGCTCCGATGCCCTCCCCGAGGATCGTCCCGTCCGCGCCCAGACCGAAGCTCCGGATCACGTCGGAGGTCGCCGTCGTGAAGTGCTCCTGAGACGAGGTGATGAGGTTGTACGGGTGCAGCAGCAGGTTCACTCCGCCCGCGACGACCATCTTGCACTCGCGGGCACGGAGCATCTGCACGGCCTGGTGGACACAGGTCGAGGACCCCGAGCACATCGTGTCCACGAAGATCGAGGGACCGGTGAGCCCGTAGAAGTACGAGAGCATGTTGGGCAGCGTCCCCGTGTAGCTGCCGCTTGCCGGGGACCCGCGCGTCAGACTGTTCTGAAATCCGTACAGGCCGTAGTGGTTGCTCATGGAACCGGCGAGTACGCCGACATCGCCCTCGTACCTGCGCTGGATCGTCTCGCGCGAATAACCCGCGTCCTCCAGTGCCTCGACACCCGTCTGAAGGAACAGACGGACTTCGGGCGACATGCTCTCGGCATCACGCTTGGAGATGCGGAAGTAGCGGGGATCGAACATGTCGATGTCCCGGAGGTAGGTCCCGGTCCGGATGGAACTCTTGCCGAGGACACTGCGGTCGCGGCTGTAGACCGCGTCGTAGTCCCAGCGTTCGCGCGGCACTTCGCGGAACTCGTCGCGGCCTTCTTCGAGCACCGACCAGAGGTCGCCGAGTGTGTCCGCTCCGGGGTACGTCCCCGAGATGCCGATGATCGCGATGTCGTGGTAGTCGTCGCGCGGGCCCGGTACGGCGTCGCGCCGGTCAGGGGCGGCGGCGGGCGTACCGGTGACAGGAGCGGTCCGAGCGGGTGCGACGGGATCGGGCCGAGCGGGGCCGGCGGGAGCCGGCGCCTCGTCCCGCCGGGCCGCGGCGGGGACGAGGGCGGGGGCGGGGGCGGCGGACACCTGAGGCGGGTCCTCGGCAGCGACGAGGGCGCGCAGCCTGTCGCCGTGCTCCGCGATGAAGTGACCGGCGACGCCCTCGATGTTGGTGTGCTCGAAGAAGATCGTCTTGGGCAACGGGCCGAAGAGCTCTTCGAGCGACGCGGTCGTCTCAAGGATGGCGAGCGAGTCGATCCCGTACTCGACGAGGTTGACCGTCTCGTCCAGCGTGCGGGGATCACGGTGCAGCACATCGCCCACGATGCGGCGCAACAGTGCGGTCGTACGCTCCGTCAGCTCTCCCTCGGCGATGGCGGGAGCGGCGTCCGTGGGTACGGAGACGGGCGCGTGCGGCGGCGGGGGCGGGGCTGCCGTGAGCGTGGCGGCGGCGCCGTACGCGACGACGACGTGTTCGGGCGCGTCGCCCAGTACGCGGCCGAGGACGCGAAGTCCGTCCTCCGTCGGCAGGGGCTCCCAGCCGCGGTCGCGGCGCATCGACTCCAGCGTCACGGGGTCCACGGACATCCCGCCGTCGGCCCACAGCGGCCAGCTGACGGCGCGGGTTCGCCCGGACCGCTCGCCGATGTCGACCAGCGCCCGGCGGTGGTGGGCGAAGGCGTCCAGGAAGGCGTTGGCCGCCGCGTAGTCCGACTGCCCCGCGTTGCCGAACACCCCCGCCACCGAGGAGAAGGCGACGAAGAAGTCGAGCGGGAGGCCGCGCGAGGCGGCGTCGAGGTTGAGAACGCCCGCGACCTTCGCCTCCAGCACCGCCCGGAGATCGGACGCGTCCTTGGTGAAGATGTACGCGTCACGGAGGATGCCCGCCGCGTGGACGATGCCGTCGATCGTTCCGTGGTCCCTTGTGATGGCGCGGACCGCGCGGTCCACATCATCCGTCGACCCCACGTCGACGGGGAGGTAGTGGGCGTCGGCCCCCGCCTCCCGCAGCTCTCGAAGGGCCGCCTCGCTCGCGGTTCCGGGTTCCGACCGTCCGCTCAGGACGACGGTGACGCCGGCACACCGCCCGAAGTACCGCGCGACATGCAGCCCCAGGCCGCCGAGGCCGCCCGTGATCCAGTAGACCCCGCCCTCCTTGAGCGGCGGTGTCCCGGCTCCCTCGCCCAGGTGGAGTTCCCCGGGCCGTGACGCGAGACGTGTGCCGTCCGCCCCGTAGCGGATCTCGCAGTCGGCCGCCCGGTCCGTCGCCTCCGCCCGCAGGATCTCCGCGATCCGCTCCGGCGACGCGGTGTCGAGTCCCGCGACGCGTACGACCCGGCCCGAGATGCGCGGGTTCTCCAGCACGACGGTCCTGAACAGGCCGGTGAGCGGCGCGTGGTAGTGCCTCGGTATGCGGTCGTCCACCAGTACGACGAACTGGTGGGCTCCCCTGGGCTTCGACCGCACCAGTTCCGCGATGTGGCCGAAGACCAGGTCCACCGCCGCCCCGACGCCATCGGCGACATGGCCGGGGGCGACATCGGGAAGGGGCGAGACGGTGAAGCCGGTCGTCTCTGCCACGGGGGCCGTGTGCGCGGCGGATTCTCCACCGAGGTACCCGCGCACGGAGGGCGGGGCGGCTGCCTCGCCCTCGTGCGTGTCGAGGTGCGTGGCAAGCGGCGTCGGCACCCAGTGAACGGTGGCGGTGACGATGTCCGCGCCGGGTCCGCGGGCGGGTTTCGCCGGGTCCGTCCGCTGGACCAGCCCGCGCAGGCTGACGCTCACGATGCCCTCGCTGTCGCAGAGATCGATGTCGAACATGGCGAGCGCGCTGTGCCCGTCACGGCGCCGCACCCACGCCCAGGTCTCGGGCGCGCAGGGGCCGTGGACCGTGAGTTCCTCGAACGCGAACGGCAGGGCGGGGCGGTCGGACGGCTCGGGCGAGGTCTCCGCCAGGAGGACGAGAGAGGACTGGAGCGCCGCGTCCAGCACGCTGGGAGGCAGAACGAAACCGCCGCGCTCCGCTTGGCCGACGTCCTCGGCTTGGCCAGGGTCCCCGGCTTGCCCGGTGCCCGGCTCCGCGATACGCGCGAGCAGTTCCCGCGTACCCAGACGGAGTTCCCTCAGCCCGCGCATGGCCGGTCCGTACTCCAGCCCCCGTTCCTGGAACGCCGCGTACACGTCCGCCGGGCCGCGCTCCCCGGGGCAGGCCGCCAGCAGCGTGTCGAGGTCGAGCCGATCCGGCTGCTCGGGTGCGCCGATCTCGACGATGCCCGAGCTGTGCACCACGGTCGTGGCCGTGCCGGTGGAGACCTCGAAAGCGATGGCGCCGCTGTCCTGCGGGGTGAGCCCCACACTGACGTCGACCGGTGAGTCCGCCACGACGAGCGGGCGCGGCCAGGCGACGTTGCGGAGCCGGATGACCGCGGGCTCCTCGGCATCGCGCCCCACCGCACGCGCCACCGCGGCGCGGACCATCTCCACGTGGGCGGCCGCGGGCATGACACGGGTGCCGCGCACCACGTGCGAGGCGAGGAACGGTTCCTCCCCGGTGAATGTCGAGCTGTAGCGCCGCCCGGCGGGTCCCGAGGCATCGGAGGTGTCGGCGTGAACGAGCGGGTGAGGCACGGCGCTTCGGCCCACCGTCGGTGGCGTCACCGCTGCCGCGGCGTCCTTCGGCGGAGTCCTGAACCAGTGCCGCTCACGGGCGAAGGGGTAGCCGGGCAGGCACACACGCCGTGGACGTGCCGCCGCGGGGCCGGGACCGGACTGCTCCGCCCAGTCCACCTCCCCGCCCCCGGCCCAGAGTGCCCCTGTCCCCTTCAGCTCGGTGATTTGCTCGTCGGCGGCAGCCACCGTGCCGCCCAGGTGGACTTCACCCTCGGCGCGGGTGCCGTCCATGAACGCCTGGAGAGCGACGTCGAGTTCGGCCAGGTCGGCAACGACGAAAGCGACCCGTGCGGGCATCGGCTCGCGGCCGGACCGCAGGGTGTACGCGATGTCGGCGAGCGCCTGCGAGGGCTGCTCGCGCAGATGGGAGAGCAGGTTGCCCGCGACCGCGCGCAATCGCTCCGACGTCTTCGCCGAGAGCGGCACGAGCTGCGCGCCCCGGACGGGCTCGTCCCGCGTGCCGTCGTCGGTGAGGTGTTCCTCAAGCACGACATGCGCGTTGGTGCCGCCGAATCCGAACGAGCTCACCCCGGCACGGCGTGGCAGGGTCTCACCATCCGTCCCGGTGGGCGGCGCGGCCCAGGGCTGGGTGTCGCGGATGACGTGGAAGGGACTGTCGTCGAGCCTGATGAGCTTGTTCTGATTCTGGAAGTTGACGGTCGCGGGCAGCGTCCGATGTGCCAGGGAGCCGATCACCTTGGCGATGCCGGCGACTCCCGCGGCCCCTTCCAGATGCCCGATATTGGTCTTGATCGAGCCGATCCCGCAGCTCGACGGCTGAGCGACGGTGCCCTGCGCCGCGTGCAGGTTGCGGAAGGCCCGCTTCAGGGCCATGATCTCGATCGGATCGCCCACGGGCGTTCCCGGGCCGTGCGCTTCGATGTACGTAACGGTCTCGGGGCGGATTCCGGCGCGGGTGTAGAGCCGCTCGATCAGATTCGCCTGTGCTGTCGGATTGGTGACCGTGAGGGAATTCGTCCGGCCGCCGTGATTCGTGGCGACCCCCTTGATGACCGCCTGGATGGGATCACCGTCCGCGACGGCCTGGGCGAGGGGCTTCAGGAGGAGGATCGCGCCGCCTTCACCGCGCACGTAGCCGTCGGCGCTCTCGTCGAAGGCGCTCGCGCGACCGGTGCGGGACAGCATGCTCGCCTGGCTGAAGGCGACGAAGTGCTTCGGCGACCAGATCAGGTTGACCCCGCCGGCCAGCGCGAGACCGCACTCGCCGTTGCGCAGCGCACGGACCGCCTCGTACACGGACACGAGCGAACTCGAACATGCCGTGTCGTTGGTGATGCTCGGACCCTGGAAATCGAAATGGTAGGAGACCCGGTTCGCAATGATGGAGTAGGCCGTGCCGGTGGGGAAATAGACGTCTGTTCTGGCCCCTTCACGTTCCATCATTTCCGCGTAGTCCGCATGGCAGACCCCCATGAAGACGCCCGTCTCCGTGCCCGCGAGTCCACTCGCCGCGTAGCCCGCGTTCTCGATGGCCCGCCAGGCGAGTTCGAGCGCCATTCGCTGCTGCGGATCCATGCTCTCCGCCTCGCGCGGCGAGATATTGAAGAAATCGGCGTCGAAGCAGTCCGCGTGCTCGATAAAACCGCCCCAGATGCTGTTCGTCTTCTGGGCCCCGCGCTTCGGATCCCCGAAGTACGTCTCCTTGGACCAGCGCTCGGCCGGAACCTCCGAGATGAGCGACCGGCCCGCGATAAGGTGCCCGCTGAGTTCCTCCAGTGTGTCGGCACCGGGGAATCGCAGGGCAAGCCCGATGATCGCGACATCATCGGTCGCGGGCGTCGGTTCGACCGTACTCATCGGAGTCCTCCTGCAGAGGGGAAGGCTTGGTCCGCTGACGTCGATCGCCGGGATGTGCGATGGTCGACGATCGTTCTCACCGTGAAACCGTCCTCCGGGAAAGCGTGCTCGGGCAGTCCCTGCCCGAGCACGAACTGCTGGTTGAGGATCGCGGTCGTGAGCAGGTAGACGAAGGCCTGGTCCTCCTTCGTGCTGATCTCCCCCTGGGGCGTGGCCATGATCTTCGTAACGAGCTTCCGTGCGAACACGGGGTCGACGCAGTCGATCTTCTTCAACTCCGTGTCCGAGAGCAGCAGGTCCAGATAGTCGGGCCGCTGCTCCTTGAACACGGTCGCGCCGGGCGCGCGGTACGGCTGCTTGCGCCGGGTGAGGCTCGATTCCGGCAACTCACCCCAGAAAGCCTTCTTGAGAATGGCCTTCTCCTCGAAACCGTCGTCGAATCGCAGGTTGATGGACGCCGCCGCGCGGACGACAGCGGGATCGAGAAATGGGCAGCGGTTCTCGACCCCGTGCGCGAGGCTCATGCGCTCCCCCTGGGTCGAGAGGAGATAGCCGGGCAGAAGGGTCTTGTATTCGAGCCATTGCGCCTTACGGACCGGGCTCAGAGCGGCATAGCCCGGTGTCGTGTCCGTGAGCGCCAGGATGTCCGTGAAAGGATCTTCACGCTGTTTCAAAAGGCGTGCGGCGAAACGGCCGTTCTGGTAGCGGAGTTCGTGCGAGAAGAGTCCCGGCAGCCGCTCGACGGCGAACTGCTCGAAAAGGCCCTTCAGCCGCGCCCGGTTCGCGGGCCCGAAGTGGCTCAGCTCCGGGTGGAGACTGCTGAGCCCGGTCATCCGCTCGTCGTCCGACAGATCGTTCCATGAGGCGCGCAGGAGTGTCTCGCGGAAGAGCGAGTATCCGAGGAACGCCTCATCGGCGCCTTCGCCACTGAGGATCACCTTGATTCCGGCGTCCCTGGCGTGCCGGGACAGGAGATACATGGGCACGAACGCCGCACGGAATGCGGGCACTTCGGCGTGATATACGGCCGCCGGGAAGTTCGCGGCGATGTCGGCGCTCGACACGGCGATGGACGAGTGGCGCGTCCCCAGGTGCGAGGCAACGACCTGCTGGCTGCTCGACTCGTCGAAAGCGGCCTCATCGAACTCCACCGAGAACGTGCGGACCTCGTGCGAGGAGAGGTCGGTCGTCAGCTTGGTCACAATGGAGGAATCGAGGCCGCCGCTCAGGTAGACGCCGACCTCGACATCGCTCCTCAGCCGCATCTCGACGCTCTCACGGAGGGTGTCGCGGACGAATGCGGCCGCGTCGCGTTCGGTACCCACGAACGGCGGTACGTCGAGTTCCAGTTCGGCGTAGTCGTGCAGCACCGTTCGTCCGCCGCGGACGGTCAGGCAGCTGCCCATGGGGAGCTGGCGGATGTGCTTGAAGGGAGTCCGGTCGGGCAATGGCGTCCACACCGCGAAGGTGGAGGCGAGTTCACGGGAGTCGAGCTCGAATCGGAACCCCGGGAACGCTTGGAACGCCTTCATCTCGGAGGCGAAGAGGAATTCTCCGCCCCGGTCTCCCCGGCCCTCGCTCCCCTCGCGGTCCACGTAGAAGAGCGGGCGCTTGCCGTATCGGTCACGCGCCAGAAAGAGATCGCCCGACAGCACGTCCCGGACAGCGACCGCGAAGGCGCCGTTGAAGCGGGGCAGGCAGGCGAGCCCCCATTGGGCCCACGCCTGCAGGACGACCTCGGTGTCCGAACGCGTACGGAACCGGCGGCCGAGCCCTCGCAGCTCCTGGCGGAGTTCGACATGGTTGTACAACTCGCCGTTGAAGCAGATCCAGTAGCGTTCCGTCGGGTCGGCCATCGGCTGTGCGCCGTTGGGGAGGTCGACGATCGACAGACGGGCCGTGCCCATGGCGACGCCGTCGTCCAGGTAATACCCCGCCTCGTCCGGCCCGCGGTGGCGGATGAGCGACAGCATCGAGGTCATGACCTCGGGCGTGGCTCCGGCGTCGAGCGAGGGCGAGACGAAGCCTGCTATTCCGCACATGCGAGTCTCCTTGCTTCAGTGGTCGTCGCGCTCGGCGAGTTTCTTCGCGATGAAGGCGTCGATGGCTGCCAGTGAGGTGAAGACGTTCGTGAGGAATTCCTCGTCCGTCAGCTTGAGCGAGAAGTCCTGTTCGAGGGAACTCAGGAGCTGAATGTATCCGAATGAATCCATCACCCCCGCCTTGAACAGATCGCTCTCGGCCGTCAGTTCGCCGTCGAACTCCACGAGAAATTGATCCTCGATGAGTTTCTGTATGTGCTGCGCTCGGTCCATGTCTCACACCCCGCTTTTGCTGAAAGTGTTATGTGCATCGGTCCTTGCGAGACTCTTCACCATGCGGAGCAGGGAGTGCCCCCCCACCTCTTCGCACTCCAGCCCGGCGTCGAGAGAAAGGAGATAGCGAACGCTGTCGGCCCACAGGACCGGTTCGACGAGCTGCCTGCTCAGCATCTCCGGGATCGTGCCCCTCTCGTAGGGACGCCCGCTCACGTTGGAGATCACGGTCGTTCTGGGCTCGGCGAACGTGAACCCGTCGAGAAATCTCTCGAATTCGGCGCGCACCGGTTCCATGTGGCGGGAGTGGAAAGCGGCGCTGACCCGTAGCGCGGCGAAGCGGATGCCACGCTCCTTGAGCGAGGCATGGGCGGCACGCAGGGCTCCGTCGCTGCCCGCGATCACGACCTGGGCGTCGGTGTTGAAGGCCGCGAGATCCACTCCCTCGACGCCGTCCTCCCTCAGCATGTCGAGCAGGCGCGGAGCCGGGGTGTCCATGACCGCGGTCATCCCGCCGCCCGACGCCTCGGCCATGAGCTCGCCGCGCTTCTTGACGAGCCGGAGCCCTGTCTCGAAGTCGAAGACCCCGGCCGCCAGCAGCGCGTTGTACTCCCCGAGGCTGTGCCCGAGATAGCAGTCGGCACGCCGGTCCTCGCGACGCTCACGCTCGAACGTATGCAGCGCGTTGACGGTGAAGAGGGCCGGCTGCGTGCACTCCGTTCGCGCGAGCACGTCGTCCTGATTGTCGCGGCAGCGGGCGACCAGGTCATACCCCAGGAGATCGCAGGCGTATCGCGAGATGCCTGGATAGCGGCCGAAAACATCTGCACCCATGCCCCGGAACTGCGCCCCTTGCCCAGGGAAGAGAATCGCAAACACCGTGATACCTCCAGGGTCTGCGCCGGTGGCGGGCCCACGGCCACTCGGCGATGTCGGTTCCGCACATGCTGTGCCACCCCCCTTGCGGCGCGCTGGCCGGAATGCTGATCCCCCGACTCAGCCCCTGGTCGGGATCCTTGCCATCCGATTGCCGTCCGCTTGCCGGTTCCATCGGTATACACGGGAACCACTTTGCCAATTCCGTGATCGTTTATTGGCCATTCATCGGCCCTCAATCATTGGAGGAACATCCGCTGAACTAGGATTAATTCGCCGGAGATGTCTCAAGCGTGGGAACGAATGGGGCCGAATATGTCTGTACGTCAGGCTCAGAGCGCACCGCAGCCTCCCCAGTCGCCCACCCCCTCCGGACCGGTGCTGCAGGTCCTGGGGCCCATGTCGGCCCAGTTCGGGGGGCAGGACGTCCCCCTCGGTCCACCACGTCGTCGGGCGCTCCTGGCGCTCCTGCTGATACGGCTGGGCCGGGTCGTCCCCACCACGGTTCTCGTCGAGGAGCTCTGGCGGGACGATCCGCCGCAGCGGGCCGTCGCCACGCTGCAGAGCCATATCTCCCACCTGCGCCGGGCGCTGGCCCCCGCGGCCGGCCCCGGCAGGTCGGCGGTACTGCGCCACCGGGCCCCCGGATACGTCCTTCAGCTGTCCCCGGAGCAGGTGGACGTCCACCAGTTCGAGCACCTCTTCTCCACCGGGCGCCGGTTTCTCGCCCGCCAGGATCCCGCCGCGGCCCGGGACCGGCTCACCCGGGCGCTCGCGCTGTGGCGCGGCTCCCCGTACGCCGAGTTCGTCACCCACCAGCCGCTCGCCGACGAGTGCACACGGCTGGAGCAGGTCCGGCTCACGGCCCTGGAGGCATCCGCCGAGGCCGGACTCGAACTGGGGAAGACCGCCGAGGTGGTGACCGAACTGGAACGCGAGGTGCGTCAGCATCCGACGCGGGAGCGTCTGGTGGGCCATCTGATGACCGCGTTGTTCCGGTCGGGCCGTCAGGCGGAGGCCCTGGAGGTGTACGAATGGACGCGAAGCTATCTGGTCGAGGAGTACGGCGTGGACACGACCGCCGAACTCCAGCGGCTCCACACCGCTCTCCTCCGGCAGGAACTCGGCGATCAACGTCCCCACACCGTGCTGAACGTCGAGCTGCCGTCCAGGGCGCCCGAGTTCACCCGGCCCGTTCGGACCGGGTTGTCCGTCGAAGCCGAGCCGGTGGCCGCGGTGACTCCCGCGGCCGGGGAAACGGTCCTGCGCGGTCCGGAGAAGCCGAAGGGTCAGGGCCGTACGGCACAGACCCGGTCCCTTGCCACCGGGCTCACCCTCGGTGAACCGGTGACGCCCCCGCCCTTGACCGGCCGGGAGCGGGAGCTGAGGCGCCTGGTCGCCGCGACGGCCGGAGCGGCGACCGGCCGTGGGCATCTCGCCTGTGTGTTCGGCTCTTCCGGGCTCGGCAAGACCCATCTGGTGATGGAGCTCGTCCAGCGCCTCCAGAGCATGGACGAGGACATCGAAACGATCCGGAGCGGCTGCTTCTCCGGTGAGGGGGTCCCGCCGTACTGGCTGTGGACCCAGGTGCTGCGCCGGCTGTCGGCGGCACGGCCCGACGCCTTCCGCGCCGCCGCGGCCCCCTTCGGCTCGCTGCTCACCCCGCTGCTGCCCGGGTGGCAGACCGGTCCGGACGACAAGGGCGAGGGCGAGCCGGACAGTTCTCAGGTCCCCTTCCGGACCCACGACGCGCTCTGCGAAGTCCTGCTCGCCCTGGCCGCCCAGCGGCCGCTGGTGCTGCTTCTGGAGGACGTGCACTGGGCGGACAACGTTTCCCTGGACCTGCTTCGCCTGCTGACCACTCGCCGTCAGGGCCATTGCCTCAGCATCGTACTCACCGGCTGGGACCTGGAAGCCTGGCCCGACGCCTCGCGGTTCCGGGTGATGACCGAGGTGCTCAAGGGTCCCAACACGGAGATTCTGCGGCTGGCCGGCCTGACCCGGTCGGACGTCGCCACCCTTGTCGACGCGCACGCCGGGCCCGGCGTCGACGAGCGGGTCATCGACGCGCTGCACCGCCAGAGCACGGGCAGTCCGTACTTCGTCCTTCAGATGCTCTCCCTGCTCTGTGACGCCAGGGACCTGCGCGATCCCGGCGCCGTCGACGAGCTCCTCGGCCTCATCGTCACGTGCGCGCGCAAGGTTCTCCGCCAGGAATTCGCCATGCTGCCGGAGCCCGTCCTGCGGCTCCTCCGGCTGTGCGCGGTCGTCGCACCCGATATCGAACTGGACCCGCTGTGCCGTGCCACCGGCACCAATTCGGCCATCGCCATCGTGGAGTCGGCGGTCCGGTACGGGCTGCTCGCCGCGGACCGGCACCGCAGCGGACGGCTCCACCTCGCCCCTCCGCAGGCTCAGGAGGTGCTCACCAGCGAGCTGACGGAGGAGGAGCACCAGCGGCTGCACGCCCGGTACGCCGACGCCCTGTCCCCGCATGTGCACGAGGACAGCGACCCGGAGGAGATCGATCGCGTCGCCCATCACGCCTGGCGCGCCAAGGGCGCCATGCCCCCGGAGCGGGTACTGCCCTGGCTGCTGCGCGCGGCCGAGAACGCGGAGCTGCGCCTGGCCTCCGAGGAACGCGAGATGTGGCTGCGCCGCGCGCTCGGGATGGCGGGCTCACTGCCCGACGACCCGTCCGCCCGCGATCTGGAGCAGCGACTTCACTTGGAACTGGGCCATCTACTGGGCCACGTACGCGGATTCGGCGACGCCGAGGCGGAGGCGGAGGTCACCCGGGGACACGCCCTCCACTCGACCCCCCAGACCTCCGACGACCCGGCGGTCCTGTCGATGCTGGGCGTGTCGCTTCTCGTCCGCGGCCGCTACGACGAGTCGAGGCAACTGTCCATCCTGCTGCGGAACATCGCCGAGCGCACCGACGGCCCGACCGCCCAGCTCGGTGCGGCGTACGGCGAGGGTGCGGCGCTCTTCGTCCGCGGTCTCCTGCCCGACGCGCTCAAGGAACTTGAGCACGGCGTCGAGCTGGCCGACCGGCTCGCGCGCGAGGGCCGACTGCCGGAGGGCACGTACCGGTCCGACCCACGTGTCTACTTCCGTTGCTACGACGTGTTCGCCCGCTGGCTGCTGAACGACCGTGCGGCGGCCACCGAACAGCGTCGGCGCCTGCTGCGGCTGACCCGGTACGAGAGCAGGCCGTGGGACCGGATCGAGGCCCTGTACGCCGACGCGATCGTCGCCGCCTGGGAGGGCGATGTGGAGACGGCACGGTCCTCGGGCTCCGAGGGCATCGGGCTGGCCGTCGAACACGGGCTGGACTACTGGAAGGCGATGCTTCAAATGCCGCTGGGCTGGGCCCTCACACACACCGGCCACCGGGAGGGGATCCCCGAGATGAGGAACTCGCTGGCGGAACTGCGACTGTCCCGGACGCATATACGCCTGCCCCTCCACTTGGGGCTGCTGGCCCAGGCCCAGCACCACGCCGGACAACGGGAGGACGCGGTGGACACCCTGCGCACCATGGTCGCTGTCATCGAACACCGGAGCGAGTACGTGTACCTCCACTCCGCCCTGCCCGCGACGCGCCTGCTCCACGAACTCCTGGGCAAGGACACGACCGAACGGTTATTGCCGGAGTGAGTCGTCAGGTGTGCGCGGACAGGGAGGACGGGTACACGGCGAGGGAGAAGGAATGCCCGGCGGGGTCCGTGTAGACCCTGACATCGCGCGGACCGCTGTTGTCCTTCGTGTCGACCGGCCTGGCACCCAGACCGATCACCTCGCGCTCCGCTTCATCCATGTCGCCCCGGCCCACCAGGATGCGCAGATGGGCCTGTTGGGCGTCCTCCGGGCGCGGCCAGCTCGGCGGCGCATAGCCGTGGTCGCGACGGACGGCGAGATGCACGCCGTTGTTCCCGACCACTTCCACGAAGTCGGGGTCGCTCCCGATACGGGTCTCCGCGCCGAGCAGGCCGGAATAGAACTCGGCCAGTTCCAGGGGTTCGGCGCAGTCCAGAACCAGAACACTCGTCTTCTCGACAGTCATATTTCCCGGATACCCCGGGTGCGGCCACCCACTCCGGCCGACCCGGCTTCGAGCGACCCGGCTTCGGGCGACCCGGCTTCCGGCGACCCGGCTTCCGGCCGCTACGACGCTGTCCCCTCCCCCGCCGCGTCCAGGACGTAACAGCCGGCCACCGCGCCGGGTCGGATCGCGGCCCTCAGCCGCTGCCCTCGCGTCGAAGCCGGGCCGAGAGATGGTGCTGGAGGGGCTGCCCGACCGCGGCGAGATCGTGGACGAAGGTGAGCGTGTTCCCGTCGGTCAGGGTGTAGCGGCGGCGGGTGGCGCTGACCTCCTTGGCGGTGGGAGCGAGAGCGACCTGTTGGGTGGCGAGGTCGAGGGTGCCGTCGTCCGCATGGCCGACCGAGATCTCCGCGATACCGGTGGGCTGGGTGATCAATGCCTCCACCCGCCCGTCGGGCTGCATGCGCCACCAGCCGCCCTCCCGGGCCGAGGGCCGCAGCGGGGTGCCGTCCGCGTCGATCAGCCAGGCTCGCGCCTCGTAGCGGAGGAAGGGCCGCCCGTCGTGGCTGAACGTGACCTCCTGCGCGTACGCGAATTCCTCGGCGAGCGTCGGGTACTCGCCGCGGCCCCGGCCGACCCAGGTGCCCAGGAATCCGATCAGCGGCGCGAGCAGCGGGTGCGGCGCAGGTGCTTCGTCGGGGCGAGAGGTGTCGGGATACGGGTGCTTGCGAACGGACTCGAACATGCGCGCTCCTCGGTCGGGTTCGGTGCCGGTCGCAGCCTAAGGGCTGCCCCGCGCGTCCGGCTCAACGGCTGAACCGTACGTCGAGGCGATGCCCTGGTCAGCCCTGCGGGGGCTGCTGGGGCGGATGTGGCGCCGATCCCGGGATGTTCAGCTTGATACGTGTGGTGAGGGTGCCCGCGTCGGCGTGGGGCCAGGGCCATGCCACGCCGCCGGCGACAGCGGTGCTCCACGGCGCGTTGTGGGCCTGGCCCGATGGCCGATGCCCGGATGTGTCCTGTACCGAAGGCTCGTAGAAGGAGTCCAGTGCTTCCAATACGTCCTGCACACGGGCGATCTCCAGCTGGATCTCCTCACGTCGTCGGATCGACTGTTCGATCTCGCGCCGCATCTTCAGCGACTGGCTCTCCAGGGCCTCCCATACCCGGTCGGCCTGCCGGGCCGCTTCGGTGAGGATCGCGTTCGCCTCCTCGCGAGCCGCCGCCACGATGGCTTCGGCCGACCTGGTGCCGGCGGAGGGTGCGGACGTCGTGACGCCGGATGCGCGGAGCAGTGGTTCGGCCCCCGTCCGTGTGGTCTTCGCCTCGCGCCGGGCCTCCGCCGGCACCGCGGCGGCGTCCTCGCGCAGCCGCTCCGCCGCCGCGGAGATCTCTTCCGCGTCCTGCGAGGCGGTGCGTGCGCCGTCCGGCAGCGGGCCGCCACCTGCTCGGTTCTGACGCGCTCGGGCCGCCGCCCTGGCGGCGATCTGCGCTTCACGGGCGGTACGCCACAGCTTCCGGAACTCCTCCAGCTTGGCGTGGTCGCCGGGAGCGAGCAGCCGCACGAGTTCCAGCGTGAACTGCTGCGAGGGCAGCCGTTTGCCGTTCAGTGCCTCGGAGACGGCGGCCGGGGACAGCGGGACCTCCCGTCTGGCACCTCGGGAGATCTGCCGCAAAGGCGGTGTGCCGGAGTCCAGGTGCACCGCGCGCAATCGGTGGGCGAACCCCCTCAACGCCTTGTCGTAGGCATCGGCCAGGGCGTCGGCCGAGGGCTCGGCACCGTCCACCGCGTCTTCTTCGTCGACAGCACCCACCGTCGGGCTCCTTGTGTTCGTTCCAGCACGTTCCGTCACGCTAGTCGGCTGTGCGCGGGACTTTCGGGCGTTCCAGCGAAAACCACCGAACGAATGGCGTTTCGGCCGAACACCTCGCCGGTTCGGATTCGTCTTCGTCTGTTCGCCCGGCTGGTCTCCGGCTCGACCATGTCCTCCCATGGAGTCGTCGCAGTGAGAGGGCGCCGGTGATCCGCGGAGACGGACCCGGCGCGAGCAACCGGAGGAGTCACCATGACGGGGAATCGCCGTACGGACCGCGGGGGTTGGCATCTGAGCCTGGACGGCAGGGGGCTGGAGGTCGGCGCGGGCGCGCACCTGCGTCTGTCGGTCTCGCTGGCCGCACTGCGCTGGATCATGTGTCTGGGCGGAGCGACCGCGGCAGGCTGCACGTACTGGACCCGGCTCGGCCACTGAGACGTGGACCGGGTGCTGAGACGCGTACCGGGTGCGGGCAGGACGGCGGAGCCCGGCCGGGCCGAAAGTCACTTGATCGAACCGGAGGTTCTGCATAGCGTCCGCCACATGGAAACGAAGCCTCTCATCCGTCGCTACAAGTCCTCCGACGAGGCCGAGGTGATGGCTCTGTGGTCGAGTGCCTCGAAGCTGGCCCACCCGTTCGTCGAGGGTGAGGGCGAGGGCGAACGGGCCCGGAAGGTACGGGAGGTCTATCTGCGCGAGGCCGTGAACTGGGTCGCGGACGAGGACGGTGTCGCCGTTGGCCTGCTGGGCCTGATCGGCAGCGAGATCGGTGGCCTGTTCGTCGCGCCCCGGGCTCAGGGGCGGGGAGTCGGGCGGGCGCTGGTGGAACATGCCGCAACGCTGCGCGGCGATCTGTTGCTGGAGGTGTTCGAGGCGAATCCCGGGGCCCGTGGCTTCTACGAACTCATGGGCTTCGAGGAGCGCGAACGCCGCGTGGACGAGGAGACCGGGCACACTCTGTTCGTCATGTTCCGTCCGGGACACTGACCGCGTCGCTCGCGTCCCGCACCAGCGGTACGGCCCGGCTCACCCCCTCCGTGGGCCGGGCACGCTCCGTTACCGCCGCGATGGCCTCGGCGGGGTCAGTGGCTCACGCCGTTCTCCGCCGCCTGGCTCAACAGCGGCTCCACCAGCGGCGGCTGGAAGCCCAGAGCCAGGAAGGCCACGGGCCGGGAACCGCGCCGTATGATCTCGAACCGGTAGAAGGCCAGGAAGAGGGACTGGGAGACCATCATCTGCATCCCCATCACATCGGCCCACGCGACCGCCCTCCGCGGCTGTCCGAACAGACCGGTGATGACCAGGCCGTCCCTGAAGAGGTAGCACCGCCTGAGCCCGAATCTGGTGGATGCGCGGCCCCATGCCCACCTGAGCCCGATCGCGACCAGCGCCGCCGAGATCGTGATGGCGCCCTTGGTGAACGCCGCCGTGGGCCTGATGTACACCAGGGCGACGAGCAACACCAGGCACAGGCCTATGAGGAGCCGCCGACCGAGCTGGGCAAGCGCTCCACCCAGCGCCGCTACGGCATAGTCGCCACGCGCCTCACCGAAACCGGCCCCGTTCACGCCTGGTCGCATGCTGAATCGTCTCCCCGGTAGGTCATGTGAGGTGAGGTCTCCTTGTCGGTGCGCGTGAGCCACCACGTCATTGCCTTGTCCGCGCGATGAGTTCGGCGAGCAGACGGGTCCGGGGAACCAGCCGCGCGACATCGACGTACTCGGAGTCCGCGTGCGCGCCGCCTCCCACGGCACCCAGACCGTCCAGCGTCGGACAGCCGGCCGCCGCGGTGTAGTTGGCGTCGGAGGCGCCGCCGACGGCGCGTCCGCGCAAGGGTTCCTGACCCAGTTCGGCGGCGATCCCACAAGCGAGGGCGAACAGGGCGGCGGAGGACTCCGGTCCCATGGGCGGCCGTTGCCTGCCGCCCAGCACCTCCACCGTGGCTCCGGGCGTCCGCGCGCCGAGACCTCGTACCAGCGCGTCGATCCGGTCCTGTTCCGCGGTGGTGGGCGCTCGTACGTCGACCGCCAGCCGCGCCAGCGCGGGCACGGTGTTGCGCGCGCTTCCGGACGACATCAGGGTGGGAGTGACGGTCGCGGCGCCCAGGGGTCCGCCGTCCGCGCCGGAGGCGGCCGACGAGGCTCCGAAACCGGCCACGGCCAGCACCTGGTGAGCGATCTCGACCGTGGCGTTGACCCCCTTCTCCGGTTCCTGGCCCGAGTGCGCGGCCCGGCCGTGCACCACGACCTCGTATCGCGACGTGCCTTTGCGGGCGGTCTTGAGCGCGCCCTTCTCGTCGGCTGCCGCCTCCAGCACGAACGTCGCCGCGCACCCTCGCGCGGAACGCTCGATCAGCTGCCGGGAGGTGGTGGATCCGACCTCCTCGTCCCCGTTGACCAGCACGCACACGCCCTCCGGGGAAGGCAGGGAAGCCAGTGCGTGGAACATCTGCACCAGACCGGCCTTCATGTCCAGGACTCCAGGACCGCGAGCCCTCCCACCGGCCACCGACCAGGGGTGGGTATCGAGCGAGCCGATGGGCCACACCGTGTCGTGGTGCCCCACCAACAGGACCCGCGGCGTGCCGAAGGTCCAGCGCAGATGAGTCACTCCCCCGATCACGATCGTCTCCGGCGCGGCCCCCAGCAGCCTCGCCCCGAGGGCGCCGACCACCTCGGCGCTGCGCGCCACCGCCCCCAGGTCGGCCGAGAAGGACTCACAGAGCACGAGTTCCTTGAGGTCGGCCAGCATCCCCGGCAGGGCGAGGTCGTGCTTCCCGGTCACCGGTTCCGCCCCGTCGTCCATTTCCGTCGTAACACCGCGCGTCCTCCTCGGATCTCATGGGCCTCTGATGGAGCGGCGGAGCTCGTTCCCGTTCCGGAGCACCGCCGCGTGAGACGACGCTAGGACGGGGCCCGGCATTCCACCAGCGACTGGTTTGCATGGAAGCCATGCGCTTGAGGAATGTGTTGATGGAGGATGGTGCGGCTGGCGAAGGTAACCGGAGGGCGGTACAAGGGTGTTCGAGAACGACGCGCTGCGGCTGTTCGTGACCGTGGCGGAGAGCGGTTCGTTCACGGAAGCGGCGGCCCGGCTCAACTACACGCAGTCCGCGGTGTCCCGGCGGATCGCCGCGCTGGAACAGCGGTCGGGCGGGGCCCTGTTCGACCGGCTGCCTCGCGGCGTACGGCTCAATCCCGCCGGCCGCACGCTGCACCGGCACGCCCTGGAGGTGCTGGACCGGCTGGCGCGGGCGGAGCGGGAGCTGGCCGTGCTGCACGCCGGCCTCGGCGGACTTCTGCACGTCGGCGCATTCGCCACGGCGAACATCTCCTTGGTGCCCGGTGCTCTGCGGGCACTCCGGGACGCCAGACCGGAGGTCGAGGTGGTCGCGGCCGAAGGCACGACCGACACCCTGATGCGGCGGCTCTCGGACGGGGCGCTGGACCTCGCCGTCGTCAGCGACTACCCGTCCGGCCTGCCGCGGGCCGACGGTGTCACGACGACCGTGCTGTGCGAGGACGAGCTGTGCGTCGCCCTTCCGCGAGGGCACCGGCTGGCCGGTACCGGTCGGATCGACCTGCGCGAACTGCGCGACGAAGCCTGGCTCCAGAGCGCATACGGTGACCGCCCGACGATGCTCGCCGACGCCTGTGTCCGGGCGGGATTCAGCCCAAGGAAGATCATCAGGATCGCGGAGTGGACGGGCAAGTTCGGCTACGTGGCCGCGGGACTGGGGGTAGCACTCGTACCCTCGCTGGCCGCTCGGGCGGTCCCCGGGACGCTGGCCGTGTGCCGCCTCACCGATCCGGCTCTGCGCCGGACTCTGCACGTGGCTCTGCCCTCAGCGCCGCTGCCGGCCGCCCTGGAACTGCGGGACCTGCTGCGTGCTGCCGTCGACCGTGAGGAGTGAGATACGTAGGTCCTCGTCCACGCCTGCCTCGGAGCCGGGTACGGATCGACGGTCGCCCGTGCGTGGCCGTCCGTGCCCGTGGGCGCCTGGTGCGGTGGTCCGGCGCTTCGTTCGCGCTCCGGATTCCGCGGGCGCGGTCATGTTCGCCACCGCCACCGCCACCGGCCGCGGCGATGTGTGCGCCATCGACGCGCTCGCGTGATCGGAGTGAGCGATCGGCACGTCCTGTGTGCGCCGGGCCGAGGACGCCTCCAGGTGCGATCCGGCGATCAGTGGGTACAAGAGCCCATGACCCGAGTTGGTGCGGGCACGCTCCCCCGCCCGCACGAATCACCGAGGCCCCATGGTTCGCCCATGGGGCCTCGGCTGTGTCAGGTGCTCCACGGGCTGCCGCACCGGGACCGTCCGCGCCGGGACCGTCCGCGCCGATGCCGGAGCACCCGGGCGTGCTCTGCGGCCCCGCGGGATGTCCCGTTCAGCTCGGCGTTCTCCAGCGGCGGCCGCCCTTCGCCGCCGCGACCAGTGCGGGCACCGTGCCGAGCTTGATCCGCGGGCGGCCGTGTTCGCGGCCGCGTGCCCGCTCCGCCCGGTCGATGGCGGCCAGCCCCCGGGCGTCCACGACGTCGCGGCCACGGCTCCGGGCGAGGCGGTGGAACGCCTTGGGCGGGTGAACCGGGGAGGCCAGGGCGCCCGCGATCGCGTCGGCCAGCAAGGTGCCGACGGTCTCGGCCGCGCAGGTGCGGTTGGCTCCGATGCCGCCCGAGGGGCCGCGCTTGATCCAGCCGACGACGTACGTCCCGGGCATGCCCACCACCCGGCCGCCCTCGTGCGGTACGGTCCCGCCCGACTCGTCGAAGGGGAGCCCCGGCACCGGCATGCCGCGGTAGCCGACCGCCCGCAGCAGCAGGCCCGCCGGGATGTCCCGTTCACCCGGACCGTCCGTCACGCGCACGGCTGCGACGCTGTCGTCACCGAGCACCGCCACGGGAGCGGAGTGGAAGCGGAGGACGATGCGACGGCCCGGAGCCGGCGGACGCGACCAGTCCGGCCTCCGGCGGGGCACGTCCCGCAGCAGGGCCGCCTTCTCGCCCGGTGCCGCGCTGTCGATCGCCGCCCGGGTCCGGGGATCGTGGTCGTCCACGACGAGTTCCACACCGGGCAGATGCCCGAGGGCGCGCAGCTCGGAGGCGGTGCAGGCCGCGTGCTCGGGGCCCCGCCGGCCGAGCAGGACCACCTCACGCACCGTCGAGTCCCGCAGCGCCGCGAGGGCGTGATCGGCGATATCGGTGCCGGCCAGCGTGGCCGGATCCGTGACGAGGATGCGCGCGACATCGAGGGCGACGTTGCCGTTGCCCACGACGACGACCCGTTCCGCGGAGAGGCCCACGGACTCGGGCGCGACTTCCGGGTGGGCGTTGTACCAGGACACGAACGAGGCCGCCGAGCCGCTGCCGGGCAGATCCTCGCCGGGGATGCCGAGCCGCCGGTCGGCCGAGGCACCGACCGCGTAGATCACCGCGTCGTGGTGCGCGGCGAGTTCCTGGGCCGTGATGTCCTTGCCGACCTCGATGCCGAGATGCATCCGTACACGGGGATGGGAGTGGAAACGCGCGAAGGTCTCGCCGACCTTCTTCGTCGCGGGGTGATCGGGCGCCACGCCGTAGCGGACGAGACCGCCCGCCACCGGCAGCCGGTCGACCAGCGTCACCTGGGCGTTGGTGTGCAGGAGCAGATCCTCGGCGGCGTACATGCCGGCCGGTCCGGTACCTATGACCGCCACCCGGATGGGCGCGAAGTCGGACGGCAGGCTGCGCGCGAAGGAGGGCTCGCCCCAGGCGTGGAAGTTCGGTCCGGCGGGGGCCTGCCCGGGTTCCTTGTCCGTGAAATAGGCGGCGTTGATCGCGGCGTACTGTTTCTGCGCACCGAAGAGGCTGTCCACGGGGAAGATGGCGTCGACCGGGCAGGCATCGGCGCAGGCACCGCAGTCGATGCACGTCGCCGGGTCGACGTAGAGCATCTCCGTGCTGCCGAACGCCCGTTCCTCGGGGGTCGGATGAATGCAGTTGACGGGGCATACGGCGACGCAGGTGGCGTCGTTGCAGCAGGTCTGGGTGATGGCGTAGGTCATCTCGTCAGCTCAGGTCGTCGGCTCGGATCAGGTCAGATCAGCGCGGCGCGCTTGTAGAAGAACATGGCCGGTCCGGTCAACAGCCGGGCCGAGGCGAGGAACTCCATCAGGCCCGAACAGCTGGACCGCATCAGGGACTTGTGGTGCTCATTGGCCCTCGCCTCGGCGCGGGCCCGCTTGCTGTCGAGGCCCGCGTTCGCGTAGACGTCCCGGTTCACCATGCTGGTGACGATGTAGTACGAGGCGATCGCCACCACGAACGCGTTGATCCGGCGGCGCACCGCGCCCGCGTCGCGCAGCCGCTTGCGGGTCTCGTCACGGGCGAACTTCATGTGCCGCGACTCCTCCACCACATGGATGTTGTTGATGGTGCGCACGAAGGGCGCGACCCGCTCATCCCTCATCCAGTCACGCTGCATCACGTCCAGCACTTCCTCGGCGACGAGTATCGCCGCGTACGCGGCCTCGCCGAAGGCCAGGGTCTTGAATGCCCGCCCCAGCTCCACCACCGCCCGGTGCGGCCGGTAGGCGGGGGCACCCAGCTTCGCAGCACCCCTGGCGAACATGATCGAGTGCCGGCACTCGTCGGCGACCTCGGTGAGCGCCCACTGGAACCGGGGGTCGGTCGGGTCCTTGGCGTACATGTCGCGCAGCACCATCTGCTGGAGGATCATCTCGAACCAGATGCCCGTACTGGCGACGGACGCCGCTTCCTGGCGGGTGAGCGCCTTGCGCTGCGCGTCGGTCAACTCCGCCCAGTACGCGGTGCCGTAGAGCGTGCTCCACTCGGGGCTCGCCCCGTGGTCGTCCTTGTTCAGCGGGGTCTCCCAGTCCACCTCCGTGGCCGGGTCGTACGACAGCTTGGCAGCCGATTCGAGCAGCCGTCGGGCGACGTCCTGCTCGACGGGGCGGCCCTGGTCCTCCGGCCGAACGGTGCTGCTTGCCATGGTGCGGCTCCTTGAATCGAGAGATCGACCCGACGCTGCCCGACCGGTGTCCCATCGCGTGCCCGTCCGATGAGACCGATGGCCGCCGAGCGCCGCCACGCTTGTTAGACACCGTGTCTAGCAAGCTTATTAGACGCAAGGTATAGCAAGAGTGCCGCGCGGGCCTACCCCTGCGCCGAGAATCTGTACGAGCTCTCCACGGCTCGGGCGAACGCGCCTGCCTGTCATCGGAGTTGCCGAGATGGGCAGCCGGTTGCGGCTGGGAACGATGAGGGCACGACGGCTCGGACCACGTTCAGGACAGAGGCCGCGTAGAGGTTCAGGCGGGGTCGTAGGCCGCCGTGGGCAGCTGAGGTACGCGCTCGCGGCCGGTGTCATCGAGTCGGCAGGGAACATCGAAAGCGGTGTTCCAGCCGTCGGCCTGCGGCGAAACGCTCTTCCGCTTCCGCTGGAGCGACTCCCAGGCATGGGGCGATCTCCGCCCGGAGACCGCCCCATGCCTGGTGGCTCAGTCTCATGAGATATCTTCCCGCAAACTTCGACAGGGCGACGCCTGGGGCCTCATGAACGAGCCGCACAGACGGAACGCCACCCGCCGCGTGCTCGAAGGTGCGGCGTCCGCCGCACCTTCGATTCACCACAACAGGCTTCACCAATAGTGACGCCTGCCGCCCACAGCGTGACCGATTCCACCGAGAATCCAGAGAATGGCGCCGATGACGGCCAGGATGACTCCGATGGTCCAGATAATGCCGACTCCTGTCACCAGCCCGATCACGAGAAGGATGACACCAAGGACAATCATGGTGTTCTCCAATCGCAGCGCGAAACCGTCGAGACACCTTCAATTATGCGCCTCACCGTACGCTTTCCGCCGCCCGCATCGTTCAGGCCGATGCCGGCCGGAACGGCGCGTAGTCGCTGCCCGAGGAAGGCGCCATCGCGAAAGTTCCCTCGGGCAGTTCATTCCACACGCCCGGCGGATCCCCCAACGGCTCGGAAACGATCAATCGGGTGTCGTCCGACAGATCGCGCAGAAGTGCGAGATTCGGGTGCAGCATGCGCACGGTCTCCGGTCGGCTGCTGTAGAAGAGCGACCGTGACTGGCCCCGGCTCGAATACCGGAACGCCCATACGCGCCGGCCGTCGGACACGGCCACCGTCATCTGGAGTGGGTACTCGACACCGTGCTCCCTGCCCAGCCGCTCGACGAAGCCGGCCATCCGCGCGACGGCTCCCGGCACGTCCTGGTCGAGGCCGAACGTCACGGCCAGGTAGAACATGACCTCGGAGTCCGTGGAGCCCTCGATGGACGAGAAGAGCGCGGGGTCGACCGCCAGGCACAATTCCCTCCGCAGTCGAGGAAAATCCGTGATGGCGCCGTTGTGCATCCACATCCATCGTCCGCTTCGGAACGGATGGCAGTTGGACTGCTGCGTGGCCGTTCCCGTCGACGCCCGGACATGCGCGAAAAACAGGGGTGAGCGGACATGACGGGCGATCTCACGGAGGTTCCTGTCGCTCCACGCCGGTCCGGTCTCCCGTACCACGGCCGGTTCACCGTCCCCCTCGTCCGATGCGCAGGCATACCAGCCGACCCCGAATCCGTCACCATTGGTCGTCTCCACCCCGAGCTTGGAGTGCAGGCTCTGGTCGATGAGGGAATGAGCCGGCTTGTACAGGACATCGTCCATCAGGACGGGTGATCCGGCGTAGGCGAGCCATCGGCACATGGCGGCCGCCCCTTTCTCTGCTTCTCTGCCTTTCCCCTTCGGATATGGCTCCGGTTGTCGAGCGTGATGCCTCCCCCTCCAGCGAACCAGCCGGTGAACGGTGCCGCAAACGAGGAGCACTGCGGCTTGCGACGAGCCCTGGCCGGTGATCCACATGAGGCGCGAGCGCGGGCCCTCTACGATGTGATGAGGCGCGAAATCCACGAGGCCGGGCACCGACCGGAATACGCACCGACCGGAATTCGTACTGTGCGGAATGCAACCCACGTGGAGGCGTTCATGGCGATTCGGCATCGTCTCATCCACAGCCCGCCCCACCGGCTCTGGGAAGTTCTGCGGGACGCATCACGCTACGGCGACTGGGTGGTCGGCACCGATTCCTCCCGTGCGGCGGGCGGAATCTGGCCGGAGGTCGGATCCTCGATCGAGTACACGGTGCGTCTGGGCCGGAAGGAGTTCCACGGGCGGACCGTGGTCCGTCTGCTGGATCCCCCGGGGGCCCTGGAACTGGAGGCGCACAGCGGGCCGTTGGGCACGGCTCGGATCGCCTTCGATATCCGGCCGTGGGGCGATGACACCCTCGTACTGGTGGATGAACACCCCCTGCGAGGAATCGGCGGCCAACTGCACAACGCGGCCGTGGACGCGCTGCTCCAGATGCGTCACCGTACGATGCTGCGCCGACTCGCCGAGGTCGTCGAGGCTCGTGCCGACGATGACGCCGACGCCGCGTGACGCCCCAGCACCGGGACGAACGCCGAACCGCGGCCCATGGCTCCGTCGGCACGGGTACGGGACGGCCCTCAGCCCCGCGCCCACGGCCGCAGCTTCTCCGGATTGCGGACCGCCCAGATCCGGGTGACGCGGCCGTCGGCGACCTCGAACGAGGCCACGGTCATGACGGTGCCGGCACGCTGGGCCACCAGGCCCGGCACTCCGTTGACCGACCGCTCCAGGAGTTCGAGCCCCGGAGCCTTGTCGGCGATGGCGGCCATGTACTGGGCGATGCGCGCGCCGCCTTCGATCGGGCGTAGGACGGTACCGACCAGGCCTCCGCCGTCGGCAGTCATCACGGCGGCCGGGTCGAGGAGGTCGACGAGGGCCGCGATGTCCTTGGTCTCCCATGCCTCTTTGACTTGCCGCACCGTGTCGGCCTGCCCGGCCGCCGTCTCCGGAGCCCGGGCGACGCGCACCCGCCGGCGGGCGGAGGCCGCGAGCTGCTTGCAGGCCGCGGGGGTCCGGCCGAGGACGTCGGCGATCTCGGCGAAGGGGTACCGGAAGACGTCGTGCAGGACGAACGCCACCCGCTCGGCGGGTGTCATCGACTCCAGGACGACGAGGAAGGCCATGGTCACCGATTCGTCCAGGACCATCTGGTCGGCGGGGTCGGTGCCATGGCCGTGGTCCCACTCGGCGCGGTCGGGCAGCGGATCGGGCAGCCACGCGCCGACATAGCGTTCACGCCGGGCCCGTGCCGAGCCGAGCACGTCCAGGCAGACGCGGCCGGTCACCGTGGTCAGCCAGGCTCCGGGGGACACGATCTCGTCCTGCCGGCTTCGCGGCAGCGCGTACCAGCGCGCGTAGGCCTCCTGCACGGCGTCCTCGGACTCCGCCAGTGAACCGAGCAACCGGTAGGCGACATTGATCAGTTGGCGCCGCTCACCGGCTATCCCCTCGGTGCTCGTCCCAGCCGTCCCCATGCTCCCGATCGCCTCCTCGCCTTACCTTTCGCAGGCCCGCGTCGTCGGGCTGATGAGACCTTATCGATCTACTGCCCCCGGGCGGAAAAGGGGACCGCGACATGGCAACCCAGGCGACGGCACAGCGCCGCTTCTCGTTTCTGCAGATCGCGATCACCCTGCAGACCCTGACCATCTTCCTTCAAGCGGTCTCCGCCGGACTGCTGCTGACCTCGTCCTACGGAGAGACGCTGCACAGCGCCGGAGCCCGCGTGATGTACGGGGCGTCGATGCTGTACGTCATCGCGGCGGTGCTGGCGTGGAAGCCCGGCGGCGGCTCGCCCCGGCCCGTCTGGCACGCGTCCGGCTTCCTTGTCCTCGCCTCGGTCCAGGTCGTGCTCGGCATCGCGCACATACCGTCGGTCCATCTCCCCCTGGGTGTCCTGATGTTCGGACTGAGCGTGCTGGCGCTGGCACGGCGCTGAAGTCGGATACGCGCGCGAGTCGATCGCACCCACCAAACGACTCACCACCACGCCTGTGAGCGACGCACCGAGCGTGCCCGACTCGCGCGAGCGTGACATCTTCGGGCCGTCCGGCGCTGGAATGAGTGCGGTCCCCGGCAGTCGGCGGCCGGGGACCGCACCCCCGGCATCTTCCGGTTCCCCCGGCAGACTCCTGGACATCACGGCATTCCACTGGCCCTCCGGGTCAGCCTTGCGCCGTGGTGAGTTCGCAGAGGCCGGCACGGACAGCGGCGGCGCCTGCGTCAAGTTCGTCCCGCTCCCTCACTCGCCAGTTCGCGTTGATCCGGTACCCGTCCCCCGCGAAGCGGGGAAAGACGTGCAGGTGCACGTGGAAGACTTCCTGAAAGGCGGCCTCGCCATCAGCGAGGAACAGATTGACGCCGTCGCACCGCAGGTCTGATCGCCGGAGTGCGCGGGCGAGTCGGTGAGCCACCGCCCAGACGCGACAGCCCATGGCTTCCTCAAGCTCTTCCAACCCCTCGGCATGGACCTTGGGGACGACAAGCAGGTGGCCCGGAGTAACAGGCTGGAGATCCATGAAAGCCACGACCGAGTCGTCCTCGTAGACGATGCTGGCCTGGGTCTGACCTCGCACGATCGTGCAGAAGACGCACTCGCTGTGTCCCACTGGTTTCTCCTCGGACGGTGGAAGGCGGCCCCACCCCATCAGATCCCGAGCCCGTGGGCCAGTCGTCTGATGACCTGGCTCAGTGCTCGGACGCGGATTCGAGGACCCACTCGCGACGGTATGAGAATGCCGCTCGCAGGATGTTCCGCTCCGGGACCGGCACGTCCTGTCGGGAGTGGTGGTCCTCGGAATCGCGAGGACCGACAGACAAGGTCGCGGGACTGCGACCCGGGTGTTGCCTCATCACGCAGGCCGTCAACACCTGCCACGCGCGTCCCCGTTCGGGTGATCTGCGGCGCGTCGGGAGGATCTCGGGGCGGTGTGGGCAGTCTCCAGGCGTCCGGATCCTGGGAGGGGAATTCGTGGGAGTGTCACGCGAGTACGGAGGCGCCATCAGCGAGGGGCCGACGCCGGCCGATGCGGCGGGGGCGCTCGCGCTGCCCTACCCCAGCGGTTGGTCCGCGCTGGCCTTCTCCGACGAGTTGTGTCCCGGTGCTGTGCTCACGCGGCCCTTGGCGGGCCAGGACGTGGTGCTGTACCGGCTCGGTACGGGGGCGGTCCGCGCCGTCCGTCCGTACTGCCCGCATCTCGGCGCGCATCTGGGTCTGGCGAAGGTCGACGGGGACGATCTCGTATGCCCCTTCCACTTCTTCGCCTTCGGTCCCGACGGCACGTGCGTGCGGACGGGATACGACACGAAGCCGCCGCGATCGCCGTTGACGCAGCTGCCCGTGCACGAGGTCAACGGTGCTGTCTTCGTATGGCGGCACCATGACGGCCGGGCACCGGACTGGTTCATTCCCGAGTGGCACGAGATCGGCCACCGACCTGCCCGGAACGCTGCCTGGGAGCTGGCCGGCAATGTCCAGGAAGTCATCGAGAACTCGGTGGACCTCGGGCATTTCGCCACCCTGCACGGCTGGGCCAAGGCCGAGATCGGCGGTCCTGTCAGCTACGACGACGCCTCGTTCCACGTGTCCATGCGGGCCCACGAGTCGGCGCCGCTCGTCGGAGACTTCGTCGTCGATGTGGAAGTGGACGGTTACGGACTCGGCTGCCTGCACGCCGATGTGCACACACCTCGGCTCGGACTGCGGATGTGCACGATGGTCATGCCGACGGCGATCGCCCCCAACCGGATGCAGTTCCGTCAGAAGAACCGCATCGCCTTCACCGAGGCGGCCCGGCTGCCGGCCCCTCTCGCCCGTGTGGTGAGCCGAACCGCCGCCAGGCTGCTGGACCGTGCTGTCTTCCGCTCAAGTTGCGAATTCACCGCGGCCGACTTTCCGATCTGGAACCACAAGCAGTACCAGCAGCCTCCTCGGCTCGCTCCGGGCGACGGGCCGATCGGCCCCTTCCGGCGCTGGGCCCGGCGGTTCTACCCGGTGCCGGAGGGAGAGGAAGAACTCGGTTCGGCGACAACGACGAGCGAGGCAACGGGGCTGACGGGACTGCCGCGCCCTGAGGTACCCGAAGTCACATCGCCGCGAACGGAGCCCGCCTGAGCTGACGACGTTCACGGCGCCGATACCGGCAGAGGGCACGACGGGATGAAGCGCGACGAGCAGGTCGCTCACAGCTCGTCCAGGACCGGTGGCCGTGAGCTCGGCCGGCGCCGGTCGGCGCGGGCCCACACGCGTGATTGCGGTGCTGGAGAATCGCGCCTATGGCGAGCAGCACATAGTGCGTGCCGAGAGACTGGTCGGCTGCGACGGTGCGGGCAATAAGGTCCGTGCCGGTGCGGGCATCCGGTGCACGGCATGAACACCGGGATCGGCGACGCGGACAACCTCGCCCAGAAGCTCGCCGCCGGCCGCGTCACCGCGGCGCTCCTGGACAGCTACCGGGCAGGACGCCGCCCGGTGGCCCGGTTGGTCATCGACCTGTCCAGCGACAACGCCCGTGCTCGCACCCGCCAAGGGCTGCCGGAGATCCGCGCTCGATCCCGATCACCCGCCTCAATCAGCAGCGGCGGACTCGGGCACGGCGGCAGGGACATCGCGGACCCCCAAGCGCGCCAACGCCATCGTCGTCCAGCCCTCCACCGGACCGCGGGTACGTCGACGTATCGACCAGCTCGATGACGTCAGCCTCGACGTGGACGACCCCGACGGAAAAGTGCAGGTGTTCTGCGAATGACACCCGCCGTGGCCGCCGGTCGCCCGCCCGGACCACCGGGTCGGCCGACCGGCGGCCACGGGCCTTCAATCCGTCACCCGACGCATCCGCGGCGTCCGGCCCGGCCACCGCGCCGCCTGGGCCCCGGCCCTGAGCCCTGCCCCTCCCCTGAGCCCTGGGGTGAATGAGCGTTGCGGCGCACCGGCCCCGACGGCGTGGTGATCCACGACGTGAAGTGCGAGCCGTGCGCCGACGCCTGACAGCCCCTCAATTTCGTGCGAACGCCGTTCATCATGACGCCCACGCATACGCTGCGCACTGCACGCCCTCACCTCTCGCGCAGCCTCAACTCACCTGATCCCCCGGCAACTTCGGACTTCGAAAGGGAAGCACCCATGCCCAGATCACGCTGTTCGCGCGGGCTGCCTCCCGCGGACCGAAGGCGGCGCCCGCTCCCCTACCAGGTGACCAGAAGCCGCATCGGGCTGCGGGAAGTGGAGCCCAGGCGCCATTCGACCGTGTCCGGCGGCTCCGCGATCCTCAGGCCCGGGAATCCGGCGGCCAGGCGGTGCAGGGCCAGTTGCAGCTCCAGCCGGGCCAGCCAGGCGCCCAGGCAGTAGTGGGGTCCGGCGCCGAACGACAGGGTCGGGGCCTCCATCGGAGCGAACAGGTCATCGAGCGGCCCCTTCGAGAAGACCTCCGGGTCCCGGTTGGCCATGCCGCAGTCCGCGACGACCACCGCGCCCGCCGGAATGGTCACGCCGCCCACGTCGACGGCCGCGGACGCGCGGCGTACGCTCCCCCGGTCGTCGCCCAGGGGGATCAGGTGGAGCAGCCGGTCGGCCGCCGCCCCGGCCGCCTCCTCGTCGGCGCCGAGTCTGGGCCAGCACTCGGGCCGTTCACCGAGCAGGTAAAGGAGCGAGTTGCCGAGCATGGTCATCGTGCTGTCGTGGCCTCCCACGACCAGTCCACAGACCAGGCTGACCAGCTGCGCCTCGGGGATCCCGCCCTCCTCGTCGGCGGCCGCGACCAGGCTGCTGACCAGATCGTCCCCGGGCTTCAGACGCCGCTCGGCCAGCAGTTCGGCGCCGAACGCGGTGAACTCGGCGAGTGCGGTGGCCACTTCGGGTGCGGAGTGGGAACCGTCCGAGAAGGCGTGCTCGCTCCAGTGGCGCAACCGGCCCCAGACCGACGCGTCAAGACCCATCAGCCGGCTGATCACCGCCACCGGCAGCGGGAGGGCGAATTCGGCGACGATGTCCACCGGCCGCTGCCCGCGGTCCAGGTCGTCCAGGAGCTGTTCCACGATCGCGGCGATCCAGGGGCGCCAGCGGGCGACGGCCCTCGGGGTGAACGCGCGGCGCAGGGTGCGGCGCAGCCGCAGGTGGTCGAGGCCGTCCTGGTTGAAGATCAGGTCGGGGTTGTTCACGAGACCCGGCGCGTCCGACAGGGCCGGACCGTCCGCCGCGTACAGTTCGGCGCGGCCGAACCGGGTGTCGGTGAGGACCTGCCGCACATCGGGATATCGGCTCACCAGCCAGCCCGGGGACCCGTCGGGCAGCGTCATGGTCCGGGGCGGGCCGGGTTCGTCGAAGTCCAGCCGGTGGAGCGGGGGCAGCGGCTCGTCGGGGCCGGCCTTCGTCGTGCTGTCCGCGGCGGGCACGGTGCCTCCTGGTGTCGTCGTCCGTTGCGGCAAGGGCTGTCCCAGCGGTCCCGGGGCGTCGGCGCCCGTCGCCGGACGAGGTGCGTCGCAGGGCGGAGGGACGTCCGCGTACTGAATGTATTCGGGTGCTCCGACAGCGCGGCGAGGCGCCGTGGTCGTCGTCGCGCGCCCGCCGGGAATCGTGGGACAGCCCTTACGGGTCACAGCTCGACCAGGACCTTTCCCAGGTTCGCCGCCCGGTCGTGATACAGACTCCCGTAGGCGGCCGGGATGTTGTCGAAGCCGCTGTGGAGGGTGTGGTCGAAGACGACCTCCCCCCGGCGGATCTGGCCGCCGAGTTCGGTGTGGAGTGTCCGCCAGTTCTCGTCGGTGAACCATTCCAGGGAGAAGATCCCGCGTACCGTCGTGCGCGGGAACATGATGTACGGCAGGAGCCGGGGGCCCACGGCGTCCCGGCCCACCTGGGTCGCCCACTGCCAGCAGACGGCGACCTGGCTGTTGATGTTCAGCATGGAGAACACCGCGTCGGTCACGGCGCCCCCCAGATTGTCGAAGTAGCGGTCGATACCGTCCGGGGCCGCCTGCGCGAGCGCGTCACGGATGCTGTCGGCGCTGTCCCCGTGCCGGTAGTCGACGACCTCGTCGAAGCCGAGGCCGGTGAGGTGCTCGGCCTTCCGCGGGCTCGATGTCGTACCGATCACGCGTGCTCCGGCCTGCCGGGCCAGTTGGCCGACCAGTGTGCCCACGGAGCCGGAGGCGCCGCTGATCACGAGGGTGTCACCGGGGCGGATCGTCATGAATTTGGTCAGCGTGCCCCAGGCCGTCATGCCGGGGCCGCCCATCGCGCTCAGCGCCGTCGTCAGTGGAAGGGCGTCGTCGTACCAGCCGGGGTCGAGGCGTCGGTAAGCGGGGAAGACCATCGGGAATGTGCCGGTCTGCCAGAGCGTGGCGGCGCCCGTGCCGATCACATGGGAGCGCCAGCCCCCGAACCCCTGCACCAGGTCGCCGGGCCGGTGCGCGGCCAGGGGTCCGGCGTCCAGCACCTCCATGATCGAGTCGGCCCCCATGTGTCCGCCGAGCGGGGTGTCCAGGGCGATGCCCTGGAGGTAGGGGTCCACCGAGACGTACAGCGTCCTGAGCAGCATCTCGTCGGGGGCGAGGTCCACGTCGATGTCCTCGACGACCTTCTCGTAGACCCGGTCGACGTCGGGAACACCCTTGACGTGCTCACGGACCACCCACTTCTTGATCTTCATTTCGCTTCCCTTTCCATGCCTGCGTGCTTTCCGACCGGAATGACGAGATGGGTCGGTGGCGGCCCTGTCCGGTCGATGGAGGCGGTGAACGTCCTGCCGTCGTCACGGCAGATGAACTGCACGACGTGCCGGCCGGCCGCAGCGGCCCGGATCAGCCCGCCGGTCGTGGCCCAGACACCGGACTGGTAGAAGTTGCTCAGCCCCGGCAGTCCGGGGCCGTGTTTCTTGACCAGTTCCTCCAGCGTCTCCCCGCTCTCCACGAACGGCTGCCAGCCGAGGACGGTCCCGTCGTGGTTGCCCGTGTAGCGGACCTGGGTGAGCGGGCTCGACACGTCGCGTACGGCGATGGCGTCCTCGATGCCGGGGTAGCGCTCCTCCAGGAATTTCACGAGCGCCACGCGTGCCCGGCGTTTCGCGGCGTAGTAGCCGCGTCCGTGGCGCACGGGCAGCGTGTGGAGTTCCTGGCCACCGCGGGCGCGGCTGATCTGTTCCGGCCCTTCGTCCAGTTCGCGCCAGGGGGCGATGTCGCTGAAGTACGTGGCGTAGATGACGGTCGTCTCCTCGGGGGAGAGTTCCGGGTAGTGGCTGCTGCGGAACTGGACGTTGATGCTCGGATGACGGATGCCGGTCAGCTCGGCCGCCTGGGCGTCGTCCAGCAGATAGGTCGTGCACGGGTCGGCTTCGGGGAAGGTGCGCTTGAGGCCGAGGAAGAGGGTGAAGTAGCCGGGGAACACCATGCCCGGTTCGTGAATGGTCTCGGTGTAGAGGCGGCGGTAGGCGTCGTTGAGATAGCGGCCGCCCAGGAACTTCATCATGGTGGTGTGCCCGTCGCAGGCGGACACCACGATGTCGGCCCGGATCTCGCGCCCGTCGCTGAGGCGGACACCGACCGCGCTGTCCCGCTCGACGAGCACCTCCTCGACCTTGGCGTTGTACGTCACCTCGCCGCCGAGGCGCCGGTAGCGCCGCTCGATCGACTCCGAAAGTCCGAGCGAGCCGCCCTCGGGCACACCCGCGGACAGATTGGCGTGCGAGGCGAGCTGGAAATGGGTGGGCAGGACGGGAAACGCCGGGTGTTTCTCGTACAGGACGAAGTTGAAAGCCTGGCGCAGCAGCGGGTCCTTGAATGTCGCCGAGTAGTCGGACATCAGCACGCTGATCGCCTTGCGGATGGAGTTGAAGTACGGGATGAACGAGGCCAGCATGCGCCAGCGTTCGGTCCGTCCCATGAGTCCGACCGGCTTGAGGAAGGGGTAGACGGCCAGACACTTGCGAAACGCCCGGAGCTGTTTGCAGAACTCCTTGATCTGTTTCGCGTCGGCGGGCGACAGCTCGGTCAGATGGGCCTGCAGCCGGTCCGGGTCCGAGTAGAAGTACACCGCCCGGCCGTCCTGTCCGCGCACGATGTTGAACACGTCGAAGTGGCGTATCTCCTTGCCCTGCAACGCGCCGAGTTCCAGCCAGATCTGGTGCATCTCGTTGCCGGGGCCGCTGCCGAGCAGCCAGCTGACGCAGGCGTCCAGCGTGAAGTCCCCCCGCTCCCAGGCGGTGCAGCAGCCGCCGGGGATCTCGTGCATCTCCAGGATCTGGGTCCGGTAGCCGTTCAGCTGCGCGTAGCACCCGGTGGAGAGCCCACCCAGCCCCGCGCCGATGATGATCATCGTCTTTCTGCCGCGCGCCGAACGCGCCATGGGCTCGCTCTCCTCAGTGTTCACGGGGCGACGTCCTCCTGGGGGGAGCGCCGGTCGAGCTGGGGCAGTTGTCCGAGCTTGCCGGGGTGCCAGGGCTCCTTGCCCTCGCTCTCCCAGGCCGCGAACTCGACGCCCAGCTCTTCGCACAGGTATTGGGTGGCGAAGCGGCCGGTGGACGCGGCGCGGATCAGGCCGCCCATGCCGACCCACTGCCCGGCCATGGAGAAGCCGCTCAGTCCGGGCAGCCGCATGCGGTCCTTGCCGACCAGGTCGGCGGCCACGTCGTCGGCGTCGGAGAACGCCTTCCAGGCCAGGATCGAGCCGTTGTGATTGCCCGTGTACCGCTTGGTCGTCGCCGGTGATGCCACGTCGACCAGTTCGATGCGCTCGGCCGTGCCCGGTCGCAGGCGCTCCAGGAAGCGCCGCACGAAGTCGGCGACCTTGCGTTTCTGCGCCCAGTACGCCTTGCGGTCACTGGCTCGCAGCGCCTTCCAGTAGGCGAAGTCGCTGAAGTAGGTGCAGTGGACCACCGACTTCCCCTCGGGCGCGAAGCCCTCCGAGTAGCGGGAGCGCAACTGGACGACCAGGCTGTTCTGGAGTGCGCCGGGCAGTTCGGCGGCGTCGGCGTCGGAGAGCAGGTACGTGGTGCTGTGGGCGTCGTCGTCGGGGGCGTAGTCGCCCCGGATGCCGACGAAGGCGGAGACCACCGCGGGGAACAGGGTCCCCGGGCGGTTCAGCAGGTCGTTGTAGAGCTTGTCGATCCGGGGTCCGGTGTACTGCCCGCCCAGCAGCCCGTAGATCGTGGTGTGGCCGTCGCAGGCCGACACGACATGGTCGGCGTAGTACTTTCTGCCGTTGCGGAGTTGGATGCCGATGGCCCGGCCGTCCTCGACCAGTACCCGTTCGGTCCGGGCCCGGTAGGTGATCGTGCCGCCGAGCCCGGTGTAGCGTTCCTCGATCGACCGCGCGAGCCCGAGGGAACCGCCCTGCGGGAAGCCCGCGTTGTGGTGGTACGCGCTGGCCATGTTGAACAGGTACGGCAGCAGCGGGAAGCCCTCCGGATCCTGGAAGAAGATGTTCCGGAACGCTCTGCGCAGCAGCGGGTCCTCGAAGCGGTCGGCGAACGTGTGCATCGGGGTGGCGGCGGTGCGCCAGAAGAGCCGGAACGCCGGCAGCACGGTGCGCAGCGTCGCGGCCTTCTCCCGTACGGTCCGCAGGGCCGGTGCGGTCAGGAACGGGTACAGCTCGATGTCGGTGAATCGCCGCAGATCACGGCAGAAGGAGCGGATCAGCCGTGCGTCGGCGGGTGAGACCCCGGTCAGATGGCGTTCCAGCCGGGCCGGGTCGTTGTAGAACGTCACCGAGCGTCCGCTCTCGTCGACGACCTTGTTGAACAGCTCGAAGTTGGTGATCGTCTTGCCGTCGAGCGCGCCCAGTTCACGCCATACCCGGTTCGCGTCGTTGCCGTCGGCCGTACCGATCAGCCATTCGATGCAGTAGTCGAAGATGTAGCCGTCGCGCGCCCAGGCCGTGCAGCAGCCACCGGGCAGTACGTGTTTCTCGAAGATACGGGTCCGCACTCCGCTCATCTGCGCGTAGCAGCCGGTGGACAGTCCGGCGACACCCGCGCCGATGACGATGACGCGGGGCTTGCTCCCGGCGGCCCGCTGTCGGGTGCCCCAGTCGGGCTCGTGGTCATCCGGCATGGTCCGCGCCCCCCGTCAGGATGGCGCGTACCAGGTCGGCGTTGCGGGTGAGGTGTTTGGCGTCGAGCATGTCGGCGTGGGTTCCGGAGCCGCGGAGCACGGTCGTGCCGGTGGTGGAGCTGCCGTGCCAGGTGCCCCGGGCGCCTTCCGCGTAGAGCTCGGTCTTGTCCTCGTCCGTCACGATGCTGACCGATGCCGCGACCGTCCCGGTGTTGGGGTTGCGGCCGCAGAAGGCGAGGTACTCGGCGGCGTGTTCGAGCGTGACTCGGGCGACGATCTCCGATCCGGTGTGCTTGTGCAGATGCCTGCCCAGCTCCGCCTCGAAGGTCTTGATCCCCTCGTCGCCCGGGACATAACTCTGCAGAATGCGGCGCGAGTCCAGCACGACGACATGGTCGACCTGGCGTCCTCGGCGTTCCATCTCCTTGGCGACCTCGAACGCGAGGTTGCCGCCGAGGGAGTAGCCGAGCAGGAGGCAGGGGCCTTCGGGCTGGGCGGACTCGATGAGATCCGCGTAGCGTGCCACCTTGTCGTCGCCCGGTACGTAGTTGAAGGCGATGATCCGGTACTGCGGGAGCTCTGCCGAGAGGCCCCGGTAGACGAGGCCGTGGCCGCCGGCCGGAGGGAAGCAGAAGACGGTCGGTCCGGCCTGGGTGTTGAAGGTCAGGCAGGGAAGTTCCTCGGCCGTCGTGCTGTGGATGAGTTCCTCCACGGTCGCGGCCATCCCGTGCAGTGTCGTGGCCTGGTAGAGCCGGCTCACGGGGATGCTGATGCCGAACTCCGTCCGCAGGTGGTGGAGCAGTTCGATCAGCTTGATCGAGCTGCCGCCCGATTCGAAGAAGTCGTCCTCCAGGCCGGCCTGTTCGAGGCCGAGCAGCGATTCCCACTGCCGGGCCATGCTCGTCTCGTAGAGGGTGACCGGCGCTTCGTGGGGCCGCTCCCGCTCCCCGGCCCGTGGCACGGGCAGCGCGGCTATGTCGACCTTGCCGTGGGGGGTGAGCGGGAGGTCGGTCAGTTCGGTGAAGCTGGACGGGATCATGTACGTCGGCAGGGCCGTGGCGAGATGGCGGCGCAGGGTACGCCGCTCAAGCACCACGCCGGGCTCCGCGACGCAGTAGGCGCACAGCGTGTCGTCCCCCCGGCTGTCGGGGCGGACGGCGACGACCGCTCGGGCGAGGCCGGGCATGCTTGCCAGATGCGCCTCGATCTCTCCGATCTCGATGCGGTGGCCGCGCAGTTTGACCTGATTGTCCATCCTTCCGAGCAGATGCACGCGACCGTGCACGTCCCAGCGCGCGATGTCGCCGGTCCGGTAGAGGCGTACGGGAGTGGCGTCCGGCTCGTGGCTGAGGGTGCGGGTCACGAAGCGGCGGGCGGTCTGCTCCGGATCACCGGCGTACCCGATGGCGATGCCTTCGCCGCCGATCCACAGTTCGCCGGGGACTCCGGGCGGGACCGGTTCGCCGTGTTCGTCCAGGACATGGAGCGTGCTGTTGGCCAGGGGCCGGCCGATCGGGACCATCAGGCCGGGTTCCAGATCGTCGACGGGTCCTTCGAAGCAGGCGCTGTCGATGGTCGCCTCGGTGAGGCCGTAGGAGTTGATCAGTCGGGTGCCGGGCCCGCACAGATCGCCCAGTCGCCGGTACTCGGCGACTTTCCACGCGTCCGAGCCGACCACCAGGAGCCGCATGAAGTCCAGCCGCTTCCCTTCGCGGGAGCAGTGATCCATCAGTCCGCGCACGATGGCCGGGACGAACTCGGCGCAGTCGACGCGCTCGGACCGCATCGTGCGGTAGAGGCGCGGTGTGTCGAGGATGAGGTCGCGGTCGGCCAGCACCAGGCTGCCGCCGGAGCACAGGGCTCGCACCAGGTCGCCGGTGAACACGTCGAAGGACGGCCCGGCCATCTGGAGGTGGACGCGCACGTCCTGCTCCAGCCGGTACTCCTCGCGCCATGCGTCGTACGCCGAGGCGAGGCTGCGATGGCTGACCTGTACGGCCTTGGGGCGGCCGGTGGAGCCCGAGGTGTTGATGATGTAGGCGGGGGCGTCCAGGTCGTTCGTCCCCGGCAGGGCGGGCCCGTCCGTCTCGGTCGCGCGCAGCTCCTCCAGGGTCACCGTCGTGGCCGGCAGACCTGCCGCCCATTCCCGGCGGCCGTCGTCGGCGATGACGACGAGTCCGGCGTCGGCGGTACGCAGGATGTGGGCGACGCGCTCGGCGGGCTGGTCGGGCTGGATCGGCAGATAGGCGCCGCCGGCCTTGAGGACGGCGAGCAGGGTGACGATCAGTTCCGGCGACTTGTCCAGGCAGAGGGCGACCACCGAGCCCGCCGTGACTCCCAGTTCGCGCAGCCGGCGGGCCCTGGCCGTGGCGCGGCGGTCGAGTTGTGCGTACGTCAGCCGGGTCGCGGCGCCCCGTGGGGAGGGCACCGAGACGGCCGTCGCGCCGGGATGCGCGGCGGCGACGTCGCTGATCATCATGTGCACCGGTCGGACGGGTCCGGGTTCCTGGTCCGTACGGCCCTGGGGCAGGGCGAGCCGGGCGGCTCCGCTCCACTCGCCGACCAGCTGTTCACGTTCCTTGGCGCCGAGCATCGTCAGCTGCGGCGTGGGCCGGACGGACGGCGCCCGGGTCATGCTGTCGAGCAGATTGATGTAGTGCGCGGCCATCCGTCGCATGGTCTGCGGCAGGAACAGGTCGGTGTTGTACTTGAAGACGCAGTGGAACCGCCCCTCCGCCTCGTCCTCGTAGGCCGACAGCGTGATATCGAACTGGCCTTCCTCCTCGGGCAGTTCGATGTACTCCAGGCGATACCCGTACTTCTCGGTGGCCACCTTGTGGGTGAGCAGGATGAACATCGCCTGGAACACCGCGGAGCGGCTGGGGTCGTGCTGGAGGCCCAGCTCCTCGACCAGCAGGACGAAGGGGTACTCCTGGTTGTCCAGCCCGTTCAGCACGGCGGTGCGGACCTGGTCCAGCAGATCTCCGACCGTGGGGGCGCCGGAGAGATCCGCGTGCAGCGGGAGAGGGTTGACGAAGTACCCGTACACGGGGGCGAAGTCCTGCTCGGTGCGGCCGGTCACCGGGCTGCCGACGATGATGTTGTCCTGCCCCGAGTAGCGGTGGAGCAGGATGTAGTAGGCGCTCAGCAGGACCATGAACGGGGTCACGTTGTGCTCGCGGGCCAGCGCGTGGACGCGGACGCTGAGTTCGGAGTCGAGCGTGAAGAACTCGGAGGCGCCGTTGTGCGTCTGCACGGCCGGGCGCGGCTTGTCGACCGGCAGGTCCAGGAGCGGGACCTCGGCGGGCAGGTGGGAGCGCCAGTAGTCGAGCATTCCCCCGGCCTCCCGGCCGGCCAGGAATTCGTTCTGCTTGTTGAGGAAGTCGAGGTAGCGGGTCCGCACCGGCGGCAGCGCGTGCTCCTGCCCCTTCTTCAACGCCTCGTACACGGCGAACAGTTCCTCGATGAACGTGAACGTCGAGATCGCGTCGGAGACGATGTGGTGGACGGCCTTCATGATGATCCAGCGGTTCGTTTCCCGCCTGAAGAGGCGGAAGCGGACCAGCGGATCACGTTCGAGGTCGTACGGTTTGCGGTATTCGGCCACGATCGTCCGGTGGATGGTCTCCCAGTCCTGGCCCTGGACGTCGAAGAGGGCGACGTCCGGGTCGACGTCGGTGGACACCTGTTGTACGGGGCGGCCGTCCTCCAGGAGGAAGTTGGTGCGCAGCGCGGGATGCCGTGCGATGAGCCTGCGTACGGCCTCGAACATCAGGTCCGGGTCGAGTTCGACGCGGACTTCGACCGCGCCGCCGATGTTGTAGGCGTAGCCGTCGGGGTTGAGCTGCTTGAGGAACCAGAGCGCCTTCTGGTTCTGGGTGAGGGGATAGCGCCGTTCGTCGGTGAACACCTCGACGCTCGTCACGCCGGTGGGGGCGGCGTCGGTCGCCACCCGTTCGATCAGGCCGTCGTACAGCTGCCCGGCCAGTTCGCCGACGGGGGTGCCGCTCAGCAGGGCGACCACCGGCAGGGCGATCCCCAGTTCGGCGTGGACCTTCGCGCGCAGCTCCATCGCCAGCAGGGAGTCGAGGCCCAGCATGCCGAGTCCGGTCGCCACGTCGATCTCTTCGGTCGCCGTGCGCAGCACGGTGGCGCACAGGCCGGTGAACCGTGCGGTGACCAGCGCGCGGCGTTCGTCCTCTCCGGCGTCACGGAAGGCGTCGAGGAATCCGTCGCCCCCGCCGGTGGCCGGTTCCCGCGCGGCCGCCGCCAGTTCGCCGACGAGCGGGGGCGGGGCGGCGTACCAGGCGAGGAAGGTCTGCCAGTCGACGACCGTGGCGACGAGCAGCTGGGCACGGTCCTGGCCTATGACGCGTTCGAGCACGCTCATGCCGACATCCGGTGCGAGCGAGCTCATCCCCCGGCTGTTGAGGTAGTGGTCGACCAGGCCGAGTTCCTCGATCATGCCGGTGGCCCAGGGGCCCCAGTCGAGACTGAGGGCGGGCAGGCCGTGGGCCCGGCGGTGGTGGGCCAGTGCGTCCAGGAAGGCGTTGCCCGCCGCGTAGTTGGTCTGGCCCGCGGTCGTCAGCAGCGAGGCGATCGAGGAGAACAGGACGAAGTGTTCGAGAGGTTCGTCGCGCAGGTGGTGGTGCAGCAGGTACGAGCCGACGACCTTGGGGTCGTGGACGGCGTCGAACGTCGGCCGGTCCATGTCGGCGATCAGCGTGTCCCGGACCTGTCCGGCGAGATGGAACACCCCTCGGATCGGCGGTGGGTCACCGCGCCGGTGTGCGTCGAGCCAGCCGGTCAGGGCCTGCTCGTCGGTGATGTCGACCGGCGCCAGTACCGTCTGCGCGCCGAGTGCCTCCAGTTCCCTCAGGAGCGCCACCGCCCGGCCCTGCGGGCCCGCGGGGTCGGTCGCCTGCCACTCCTCGCGCGCTGGAACCCTGGTGCGGCCCATCAGGATGAGCCTGCGGGCGCCCCGCTTGACGAGCGTGCGGCACAGCAGTCTGCCGAGAGCGCCGAAGGCGCCGGTGACCAGGTAGCTTCCGTCGGCGCGCAGGCGCAGCGGCAACGGGCGGGTCAGCCCCTCGGCCGTGCGGATGCGGCTGGTCGCGCGGCGGTCGCCGCGCAGTCCGATCTCCTCCTCGTCGTCGGTCAGGAGCTCGCGCAGCAGCGCGTCGGCATCGGCCCGGCGCCCTGCGTCGTCCTGCGTCCGTGCGGGGTCGAGGTCGATCAGTTTGCCCCGGTGGGAGGTCAGTTCCTGGTGGCGGAGCACGCGGCCGACGCCCCAGGCGGGCGCTCCCAGCGGTTCGACCGGCTCACCGGGTGAGACGGGCTGCGCGCCGCGGGTGACGATGTGCAGCCTGCCGCCCTGTCCCCTGGCGAGGAGGGTTTTGGCGAGGGCGATGAGCGAGTACGTTCCGGTGCCGCTGTGCCGGGCCAGGCCGTCGCGCCCGCATTCCGCGATGGTGGGCAGATCGAGATTCCACAGATGGACGACGGTGCCGCGGAAGGGGGCGCCGTCCTGTTCCAGGTCGGCGAAGAGCTGTTCCAGGTGGGTGGCGGATCCGGGTTCGACGGTGAATTCCCGCCCGTTCCCGGCTCGCCCGTACGCGGGTCCCGGACGTACGGTGCGGCATCGTTCGCCGCGTGCGGTCACCAGCGCGGCGAACGCGTCGCCGACGCCGCCCGTGTCGGCGAGGACCAGCCAGTCGTGCCCGTCACCGGTGGCGCGGTCCCCCTGCCGCTCTCCCCCGTCCTGCGGGGCCACCGTGTCCCACGGCCGGTCGATCCAGATGGTCTCGGCCAGCCAGGAGTCGATGGTGCTCCGGGCGACGGCCGTCGACGCCTTCTCCACGTCGGCCGCGCGGAAGCCGCGGATGCGGCCGAGTGCGGTGCCGTCCTGTGCGTACAGCGTGATGTCGCCGACGAGTTCGTTCCCGTCGTCGCCGGACACGGTGGCGTGCGCCCACAGCGGCTGGTCGCCGACCGGGTCGAGGCTCAGCTCGTCGAGTGACAGCGGGAGCCGGATGCCGGTGCTCTGCGGCTGCTCGCGGTCCGTGAGGATCTGCGGCGTCAGCAGGGACTGGAAGCAGGCGTCGAGCAGTACGGGGTGGATGTGGTGGTGGGCCGCGTCGTCACCGATCGCCTCCGGGGGACGGATGCGCGCGAGGACTTCGCCGGAGCCGATCCACACCTCTTCGATGGCCTGGAACGCCGGGCCGTAGTGATAGCCGAGGGCGGCGAGTGCGGCGTAGCACTCCGGGCCGTCGAGCCGGCGTCGGCTGCGGGCCCTGATCGCCTCGGCGTCGAGTGCCGGGCCGGGTGCGCGCCGCTGCCCGACACGGACCACGCCGCTCGCGTGTACGGTCCGCTCCGCGTCCGGGTCGGGTACGGACGCGATGGTGAAGGCCGCGTTCTCCAGGGACAGGGACAGGTGCACCGTCCGGTCCTCGCCGTCGGGCAGGAAGAGCGCCTTGCGGAGATCGATGTCGGCCAGGACGGCCGCGTCGCCGCCGGTCAGCGCCCGCACGGCCTGCGTCGCCATCTCCAGGTAGCCCGCCGCGGGGAAGACCACGGTGTCCTGGATCCGGTGGTCGGCCAGGTACGGCAGTGCCTCCGTGTTGAGCCGGACCTGCCAGGCGGGTTCGGCGTGGTCCGTGCGGCGGCCCAGCAGCGGGTGGTCGACAAGCCCGAGACGGACCTGTGCGACCGGTTTGGGCTCCGTCCAGTGGCGGTCGCGCTTCCAGGGGTAGCGGGGCAGCGCGACCGGCTCCCCGGTGGGCTGGAGCACGTCCCACGCGATGCCGACGCCCACGTTGTGCAGCGTCGCCAGCGAGGCGGCGAAGCGCTCGGGTTCATTCTCCTTGCGGCGCAGCGACGGCACCGCCGTGCCGGGCCGGTTCTCGCTGTCCAGGCATTCGCGGATCGCGTGGGCGAGCACCGGGTGCGGGCCGATCTCCAGGAACAGGCTGTGGCCGTCGTCGGCGAGCCGGTCGACCGCCGCGCGGAACCGCACCCGGTCACGGACGTTCTTCCACCAGTACCCCGCGTCCAGCTCGCCGCCTTCGGCGACGCCTTCCTGGCCCGTGAGATACACCGGCACCCGCGCCGGACGTGGCGCGAGGTCCCGCAGCGAGGCCAGCAGTTCGTCCTTGATGCGGTCCATGCCGGGGCTGTGGTACGGGACGCGTACCGACAGGAACCTGGTGAAGACCTGTTCGGCCCGCAGCTCGTCCGCCAGCCGGGTCAGCGCCGCCTCGTCGCCCGCCAGGGTCACCGCGGTGGGGCTGTTGACGGCGGCCACGGACACCTGGTCGCGGTAGGGGTGGACGCGGCGCTCCGCCTCGTCCTCGGGCAGGCTCACGGCGAGCATCGTGCCCGTTCCGTCGAGCGTGTGCTGCAGGCGGCTGCGGTGCACGGCGATGCGGACCGCGTCCTCCAGGGAGTAGACGCCCGCCTCGTAGAAGGCGGCGATCTCCCCGGTGCTGTGCCCGACGACGGCGTCCGGCCGCACGCCGTGGGCGCGCCACAGGGCGGCGAGAGCGATCTGCACGGCGAAGTTGGCCGGCTGCGCCAGCCAGGTCTCCCCCATGCGCGAGTGGTCCTCGTCGGTCATCATCTCGTCGATCAGCGACCAGCCGGCGATCCTGCGGATCTCCCGGTCGCAGGCGGTGACCACGTCGCGGAACACCGGTTCGCTCGCGAACAGCCCCCGGCCCATGCCCCACCACTGGGGGCCCATGCCGGTGAAGACCCAGACCAGGCGTCGTTCCGAGGCGTCCAGCCGACGCCCCTGGAGCACGCGGGGGTGCGGCTCGTCGCGCAGGTACGCGGCCAGCGCCTCGTCCAGGGAGTCGCGCGAGGAGTAGACGACGGACAGCCGTGACTCAAGATGACTGCGACGGTGCGCGAGCGTGTGGCCGAGGTCGGCCGGCGCGACGGCCGGGCCGTTGCTCCCGTCGAGCTCCCGCCGGATGCCCGCCGCCACGTCCGCCAGCGCCTCGGGGTGACGTGCGGTCAGCGGGAGGATGCTCCAGGCCCGTTCCGCCCGGTGGGCGGGCGGGGCGGCCGGTGCCGGTCGCGGAGGTGCTTCCTCCAGGACGACATGGGCGTTGGTCCCGCCGAAGCCGAACGAGTTCACACCGGCCCGTGCGGGCCCCTCGTGATCGGGCCATTCGGTCAGCCGGGTGGGGATGTCGTACGGCGCGGCGGCGATGTCGATGGCGGGGTTGATCCGCTCCAGGTTGATGTGGGGCGGGATCGTCCGGTGTTTCAGGGACAGGGTGGTCTTGAGCAGTCCGGCGATACCGGCGGCCGACTCGGTGTGACCGATGTTGGTCTTGACCGAGCCGACGTAGCACGCGGCTCCGGGGGCGCGTCCGATGGCCAGGGCGCGGGCCAGGGCGTTGGCCTCGATCGGGTCGCCGACCGGCGTCGAGGTGCCGTGCGCCTCCATGTACTGCAGCCCGCCGGGGGTGATGCCCGCCTCGGCGCAGACGCGCTCGATGAGAGAGATCTGGGACTGTGCGTTCGGCACGGTGATGCCGTTGGTGTGGCCGTCCTGGTTGACCCCGCTGCCGAGGATCACGGCGTGGATCGGATCCCCGTCGTCCAGCGCGTCCCCGAGCCGCTTGAGCGCCACCAGGCCGACTCCCTCGGCCCGTACATAGCCGTTGGCCGACGCGTCGAACGTACGGGAGCGGCCGTCCGGCGAGAGGAAGCCGCCCTTCGTCTCCGCGATCGTGTACTGCGGTGCCATGTGCAGCAGTACGCCGCCCGCGAGCGCGAGATCGGTCTCGCCCTTGTTCAGGCTCTGGCACGCGAGGTGCACGGCCACCAGGGACGAGCTGCACGCGGTGTCGATGGAGAGGCTGGGCCCGCGGAAGTCGAAGCAGTACGAGATGCGGTTCGACACCATCGTCATCATGGTGCCGGTCGCGGTGTGCGCGGCCAGCGTCTCGAAGCTCAGATCGGCGAACTGCAGGATCTTGTAGTCCAGCGTGAACGCCCCGACGAAGACGGCCGTGTTGCTACCGGCGAGTCCGGCGGGCCGCTGGCCGCCGTCCTCCAGTGTCTCCCAGGCCACCTCCAGCAGTTTGCGCTGCTGCGGGTCCATGTGGTCGGCCTCGCGCGGGCTGATGCCGAAGAAGGCCGGATCGAATTCGTCGAAGCCGTCGATGTATCCGCCCCGGCCACCTGTCAGGCGTCCGGGTTTGTCCTTGTGTCCGCTGCCGAGTGTGGTCACGTCGTACCGGTCGGCCGGTGTGGGCGTGATGCAGTCCTTGCCCTCCACCAGGTTCTTCCAGAACGCCCGATGGTCCGACGCTCCGCCGGGCATACGGCAGCCCATGCCGATGATCGCGACTTTGCCCCGTAAAGCGTCGTTGATCGCGTCAGCCAAGTTCGCACACTCCTCAAGTCGTGACACTGCCTCGCGGCGGTGGTGCAGTTGACGGTGTGGGGCCCGAAGGGCCCGGTCAGGCGGGTCCGCTCCCGGGTTTCTTCGCACGGCGCCAGGGGTGGAGAAGACTGGCGAGAATCTCACCGGTGCCGGGGAACGAGGCGGGATCGCCGAGTCCGACCGCGGCCGGCTCGCGTCCGGGCCGCCAGGTGAAGCTCCCGAAGAGGTGGTCCCAGCACGACAGGTCGGAGCCGTAGTGGCCGGCCTCGGACAGATCGGTGCTGTGATGCAGGCGGTGCTGCTCAGGGCTCGCGAGGACGTGGTTGAGCCGGCCGATGCCCACATCGATGTTGGCGTGGACGAAGTAGCCCTGTGCGGCCACGAACAGCCCCACGACGAACACCGACTCGCGGGAGAAGCCGATCAGCGCCAGCGTGAGCTGGATGATTCCCTGCGCGAGGAGGATGTCGAGGACGTGGTTGACGCCGTTGTTGGCGACATTGACCTTCTGCGGGACGTGGTGCACACCGTGCAGCCGCCACAGCAGGGCGTTGGTGTGCCCCAGCCGGTGCACGAAGTAGCTGGCCAGCGAACCGGTCACCAGCGCCAGCGGGATCTCGGCCCACAGGCCGAGCGCCGGATGGGCCGGGGAGAGCATCCCGACGGCGGTCGTCACCAGCAGTTGGGCCAGGGCGCTGCCGGCCATGGTGAGGAGGAAGTAGACCGCGTACCAGCGCCATTCGGCCCGACTGGGGTGCCAGTCGCGTTGGTACGGAATCAGCTTCTCCAGGACGCCCAGATAGAGAAGGATGCCGATGAGGAAGAGCGGACTGATCCGGGTCAGATCCCACCGCAGGAGCAGGGACGCCGCACCTACCACAACGGTGGCCCCGAGGAGCAACGGATAGGAAATCCTGCGGAGGACAGCACCCCAGGTTAATTCGGAGAGAATTCCCCGCCATCCGGAATTTGTGGCCGGATACGCCCCACCGTCGATCTGCTGTTCATATTCGTCCATCCGCAACACCTCCGTAGCGATGCGGTCGCGGGGCAATGACCTGCACCTTTGCAGGTCAAACTCCGCGTGGCGACACGTGGACGCCGCCCCCGTGGGCTTGGTTCATTCTTTTCCCTTTTCGGCGGCTTCAATCCTCACGCGCCCCCGAGAAATGAGAATTCCGTAGACTGCGAACCCTCACGTGAACCATTGAACCGGACGTCCTACCCGGGTGGAATATGAACAGAGCCCGCTGTCGCTAATGTGAGTTACTTAGTATTATTAGCGGCCCGGTGGAATGGTCACGCGGAGGTTCCCCCGGATTGTCCGCCGAGGCGGGCGAAGGCGTCGAGCACCAGCTCACACACGGCGTCCGGGTCGGCGCCTGCCAGCGGTTCGCGCGCGACGACCGTACGCATCAGGCCGATACCGAGAAGCCAGGCGATGGCCAGATCGGCGCGCAGCTCGCCGTCCGCCGTCCCGGAGAGCGAGGCCAGTACCTTCTGGTATTCCGCACCCAGTTCCCGCAGCGCCCCGGCCGCCTCGTCACCCCGGCCGATGGACCGGAGATAGACCTCCAGCGTGCGGTCGCCGGAGCCGGGGGCGCTGCGGGTGAGCATGGAGCGCAGCGCCTTCTCGAACAGTTCCTCGGGCGGGGTCGCGCGCAGCTCCTCCAGCCCGCCCTCGGCGACAACCTCGGTCAGCAGCGCCTGTTTCGATCCGAAGTACCGGAACAGCAGGGCCTGGTTGACCCCGGCCCGCTCGGCGATGGCACGGACGGTGGCCCGGTCGTAGCCCCGCTCGGCGAACAGGTCACGAGCGGCGTCGAGCAGCCGTTCGCGGGTGGCCGCAGCGTCCCGGCGCCCCCGGCCGGACGACGGGGCGGGCGCTTCTGCCATGACTGCGTCCTTTCGAATGGCCCGTCAGAGTAACGGCTGTAAAGCGCTGTTGACCGCTCGAAGGGCCGGTCCTACCGTTGTAAGCAGCTGCTTACAACTGGGAGATCGTATGACGACGCACGTCGAGCCCCACGCGTACCCCTTCAACACCGCCGAAGGACTCCAGCTCGCGGACGAGTACGAGCGCGTCCGCGAAAGTTCCGGACTGCTCCGGGTCCAGATGCCGTACGGCGAGCCCGCGTGGCTGGTCACCCGCTACGCGGACGCCCGGCTGGTACTGGGCGACCAGCGCTTCAGCCGGGCCGCGGGCGCCGCGCACGACGAGCCGCGGCAGTCGGAGGGCCGCCGGGACAGCGGGATCCTGAGCATGGACCCGCCCGGCCACACGCGACTGCGTTCCCTGGTGGCCAAGGCGTTCACCGTCCGCCAGATCGAGAAGTTGCGGCCTCAGGTCAAAGAACTGACCGCGAGCCTGCTCGACGAGATGGAGGAGGCCGGGCCCCCCGCCGACCTGGTCGACGGCTTCGCGCTGCCGCTGCCCGTCGCGGTGATCTGCCGGATGCTCGGGGTTCCGGAAGCCGACCGCCCACGATTTCGGGTATGGAGCGACAACGCGCTGTCCACCAGCTCGCTGACGGCCGCCGAGTTCGACGCCAGCCGCGATGAACTGCGCGCCTACATGGGCGAGTTGATCAACCTGCACCGTGAGGATCCGCAGGACGACCTGATGACCGCGCTGATCGAGGCGAGGGACGGCGGCGAACGCCTCACCGAGCTGGAGCTGATCGATCTGTGCGTGGCCATCCTGGTGGCCGGACACGAGACCACCGCTTCGCAGATTCCCAACTTCGTGCTCACCCTGCTGGATCATCCCGGTCAGATGGATCAGCTCAGGGCGCACCCCGAACTGATCCCGGGCGCGGTGGAGGAGCTGCTGCGGTTCGTGCCGCTGGGCAGCGGAGCGGGTCAGCCCCGGTACGCGACCGAGGATGTCGAGGTCGGCGGCACCCTGGTCCGCACCGGCTCCCCCGTCCTGGTCGCCATCGGCGCGGCCAACCGGGACGCGCTGCGCTTCACCGCGCCCGGTGTCCTCGATGTCTCCCGGGAGGGCAACCAGCACCTGGGGTTCGGGCACGGGGTCCACCATTGCCTGGGCGCCCCGCTGGCCCGGCTGGAGCTTCAGGAGGCACTGGGCGCGCTCCTCACCCGTTTCCCGGGACTGAAGTCTGCCGGGGACGTGACCTGGAAGACCGAGTTGCTCGTGCGCGGCCCCCGCGTCATGCCGATCGGGTGGTGAGCGCCATGACGTGGCACGTACGCGTGGATCCGCAGCTGTGTCTGGCGTCGGGCATGTGCGCCGGGGTGGCCCCCGAGGTGTTCGCACTGGACGGCGAGCACGCGCGGACCGTCGTCGACGCGATCGAACCCGACGAACGGGTCCTGGACGCGGCCGACATCTGTCCGGCCCAGGCGATCACGGTGCACGAGGGGAACAAGGTGATCGCACCGGCGCGGGACTGAGAGCCGTCCCGAGGCCGGGCCGCCCGCGGCCGGCCCGGGATGTGACTCACCGGCCCGGCCGGCGAACGGGATCGGCTACGACTGGCGGCGAGGCTTGCCCGACTTGCCGGGCCCGCCTCGTTTGCCGGCCTTGGCGCCGCCCGAACCCCGCTGCGGGCCCTTGCCCGTCGACTTCCCGGCCGCGGGCTTGCGCCCCGCGCCACGCGCGTCGGCGCGCTTGCCCTTCGGCTGCGCCGGGGTCGGCGGGCGGCCCCGGGTGCTGTTGACGGTCCGCCCCCGGACGATCCCGATGAACTCCTCGACCAGGTGGGTCGTTTCGTCCTCCGGCCACGACAGTGCGATGCGCGACTCCGGGGCGCCGGAGACCGGCCGGTACGTGAGGTCCTTGCGGTGGTGCAGCCGGGCGAGCGACTGCGGGACGACGAGCAGGCCCACCCCCGCCGCCACCAGCTCGATGGCGTCCGCCGTGGTGGCCGGGCGCTCGATCGCGGGCCGCCCCGGCCGGTGCTCCCAGTCGAGGGGGTCATCGAGGGGGTGCAGCACGATGTCGTCGGCCAGGTCCTCGGTGGACACCTCGTCGACCGCGGCCATGAGGTGATCCTTCGGGATCACGACCACGGTCGTCTCGGTGTAGAGCGGGATCGCGCTGAGGTCCGTACGGTCGATGGGCAGCCGTACGAATCCCGCGTCGGCCCCGCCCGCCCGCAACAGGTCGGACGCTTCGGCCGCGGGCACCGCGACGAGGGTCAGCGGGACCTCGGGCAGCCGCTCGTTCCAGATCCGCACCCACTTGGTGGGCGTCACCCCCGGGACATAGGCGAGCCGGAACGCGGGGGGTACTTCCGAGACAGTCACTCGCCCAGATTACCGGTCGTGGTCGGCGGTAGCTCACACGCTCGATACTCTTGACACCATGACGTCGCACCAGACCACCCAGACAATGAAGCCCGCGACCGCGGCGAAGAAACTGGGTGTGTACCTCGAGGCCACCCCCACCGAGTTCCAGGAGGGTGTCGTCTCGCGCTCCGAGCTGAACGCCCTGCAGACCGATCCGCCCGAGTGGCTGCAGGAGCTGCGACGCACCGGCCCGCACCCCCGGCCCGTGGTCGCGGCGAAGCTCGGCGTCTCCATCGCCGGTCTCGCGCGCGGCGGAGTCACGGAGCCGCTCACCACGGAGCAGATCGAGGCCCTGAAGAACGAGCTTCCCGAGTGGCTGCAGAAGGAGCGCGCCACCCAGGCCGAGGTCCGCAAGGAAACGGTGCGCATCAAGGAGAAGAAGGCGGAACAGGGCGAGCAGTCGCCCCGGCCGCGTTCCTGACCTCCGGCGCCGCTGCCGGGTTCACCGGCGGCCACGACCGACGCCCCTGACACATCAGGCCCCCGGACGACACGTCCGGGGGCCTGATGTGCTGTTCGGACCGGGTCAGGCCGCGGTGATGTTCTCCGCCTGCGGGCCCTTCTGGCCCTGCGTGATGTCGAAGGTCACGGCCTGGCCTTCCTGGAGCTCACGGAAGCCGGTGGAGTTGATGTTGGAGTAGTGCGCGAAGACGTCCGGGCCACCACCGTCCTGCGCGATGAAGCCGAAGCCCTTTTCCGAGTTGAACCACTTGACGGTTCCGCTTGCCATGCCGGTGCCTCTCAGTCGATATCGGATCCGCACCGCGCGAATCCGGAGGTGATCGCCCTGGTCCTCAGGCACTGCACAGCAAAACGCCCGCGCCAGGCGCGGGCAGGTGCTGCGAACCACGACATCTGCCGATGACGCTACACGGCGAGAGGGGCGCTCACCAGAGAGCAACGCTAATTCGCCATCTCCTGACGTCCACCTGGCGCGCACGGTTACCGATCGGTGCCGGGTGCGTCCGCCGGGGATCGCGGATCAGTCACGCGGTGCGCCGGGAGCCGGTGGGCGGCTCCCCGGGGCGTCCTGGGGCGTCGTCGGCGGTGCGGCGCCGCCCCTGAGGCGTTCCAGGTCTCCGGGGCGCACCTGGATGACCACGAGTGCGACCAGCGCGGCCACCACGGCGAGGATGGCGGCGACGATGAACGCGCTGGAGACGCCCGAGGCCAGCACCTCGCTGCCCCAGGGCGCCGGGAGCTGCCCGGTCCTGCGGAACTCCAGCAGCTGGGCGGGGGTCCCTTCCTTCAGGAACCGGGGGACCTGCTCGGCCGCCGAGTCGCGGCTGGCCGTGCCGAAGACCGTGACCAGAATGGACAGACCGAGCGACCCGCCCACCTGCTGGGTGGTGTTGAGGACCCCAGAAGCCGCGCCCGCCTCCTGGGGCGCCACGCCCGACACCGCCATCAGCGTCAGCGACACGAACTGCAGGCCCATTCCGAGGCCGAAGACCAGCACGGGGCCGAGGATGCTCCCCAGGTACGAGCTGTGCACATCGACCATGGTCAGCCAGCCCAGCCCCACCGCGGCCAGGACCGCGCCCGTCACCATGAAGGGTTTGGGGCCCCATCTGGGCAGCAGCTGCGAGGTGATTCCCGCGCCCACCGCGACGATCACGCTCACCGGCAGGAAGGCGAGACCGGCCCGCAGGGGGCTGAAGTCCAGGATGTTCTGCACGAACAGGGTCAGGAAGAAGAACATCCCGAACATCGCGGCGGACAGGCACAGCATCATCCCGTAGGCACCGGCGCGATTGCGGTCGCGGAACATCCACAGCGGCGTGATGGGCTGCTTCGAGCGTTGCTCGATGGCGATGAACACGGCGAGGAGCACGAGCGCCGCACCGAAGGACAGCAGGGTCACCCGGTCGCTCCAGCCGTCCTCGGAGGCACGGATGAATCCGTACACGAGCATGACCATGCCCAGCGTGGAGGTGAGCGCGCCGACGATGTCGAAATGGCCCGGATGGCGTTCGGACTCGCGGATGTAGCGGCGGGTGGCGAGCGCGATCAGCAGGCCGATGGGCACGTTGACGAAGAGCACCCAGCGCCAGTCGAGCCACTCCACCAGCACCCCGCCGGCGAGCAGTCCGATCGCGCTGCCGCCCGCCGAGACGGCGGCGAACACCCCGAACGCCCTGTTCCGTTCGGGGCCCTCCCGGAACGTCGTGGTGATCAGCGACAGGGCTGTCGGGGAAGCGATGGCGCCGCCGACACCTTGCAGCGAGCGGGCTGCGAGCAGTTGCCAGGATTCCTGCGAGAGACCGCCGAGCAGCGAGGCGAAGACGAAGAGCAGGACGCCGAACATGAAGACCCGGCGGCGGCCCAGGATGTCGCCCAGCCGCCCGCCGAGCAGGAGGAGCCCGCCGAAGGTCAGCGTGTACGCGTTGATCACCCAGGACAGGGATTCGGTCGAGAATCCCAGTGACGTCTGGATGTGCGGAAGGGCGATGTTCACGATGGTGATGTCGAGGACCACCATCAACTGACACGAGGCGATGACGAGAAGCGCCATCCCACTGCCTCGGCCCCGCTCCGGGGCCTGTGCAGTGTGCGCGGGTGTCTCTGGAGAGCCCGTCATGGGATTGCTCGCGTGGGTGAGTCCGTCGCGGTTCGGTCGCGAGCCGATCGCGGCTCACGCGTGAACGGTCGCGTTCACACATCGACCCTAGGACGGGGCGTCGCGCCCCGCGAATCGATCATTGGGCGACCAGGTCGCCGAGCGGGGGCGTATCGATATCGGCACGGGGGCGCGACAGATGCAGTGCGGTGTGGAAGTGGCCCGCCGTCTCCTTGCCGTCCGGATTGTCCCCTGCCGCGGTCACCGCGTCGATGGCGTACCGCTGCTCGGCCGCGCTGGTGAAGCGGCGCTGGATGAAGGTGCCCCCGGCGTACTTCTCCGTGGTCAGGCCATGGCGGGCCAGGTGCTCGGCGATCGGCGCGTAGGAGCCGGTACGCAGCACGAAGGCGGCGACCCACGGTGGTGGGCCGGCGTTGTCCAGGATCGGCTGGAAGGTGGCCCGGGACAGGAAGCTGGCGCCGCCGGTGATGGTGATGAGGCGGACGCTCCGGGCCGCGTCCAGCAGTGCCGGGGAAGGCGGGGAAGTCTCCAGATTCTCGGCGAACCCGTCGTCGAGCAGGCCGGCCGCTCGCGCGTAGGCGATGGCGCGGGGGGCGATGTCGAGGCCGATCACCGGGACGGCGTCCCGTCGGCGGCGGGCCCGGAAGAACGCCCGGTCGTGCTCGATCAGCTCTTGGGTGGTCATGGCCACCGTCCGCGCAGCCGTGTAGTGGGCCCGCAGCTCCTCCAGCGTGACGTCGTGGTTGAGCAGAGCGGCGTTGATCCCGTACGAACAGCACAGGTCCAGCACCGCGTCGCCCGTGCCGCGCAGCCGGAGTGCGGCCAGGCGCCGGAAGACGGGCTGGGCGTGATGCGGTGTCCGGTAGCCGAACGCCCCCAGTTCGCGGAAGAAGGCACGGGGATCGGCCTGGTCGTAGATGTCGTCGAACGGGGTCATCGTCCGCTGGACGGGCGCCTCGGCGCCCTCTCCTCGTACCTCGGCCATCGCACGCGCTCCCCTCGGCACCCGGGCCCGCGCCCGTGGTCGCCACAGCCTCCGGCAACGGGCGCGCGGGCGAAACAGGGCGTCGGCCGGATCCGGCCATGCCCCGCGGCGCATGGCCTGGGCGGCAGGGACCGCGTCTTCGGTGCGGCGCACCGTCGGCGGGGCGGTTTTTCGTCCGCCGCCACCAATCGGGACCGGTCCGTCGCTGCCTAATGTTCCCCTCACTCGGCGGCTGCCTGCCGCTCCTTCGGAGGTGACCATGCCCAGTTCCGCAGGCAAGGGGACGCGACGTACACCGAAGCGCGGGGTGCGGCCCGTGACCGCTGTGGCGGCGGCGTTCGGTCTCGTCGCCACAGCGGCCGCGTGCGGGGGCGGCTCGGCCGGGGGCAGTGGTGGGTCGAGGGTGGTGGTCGCCATCGCCGCCGATCCGGGCAGTCTCAGCCCCACGACGGCGCTGGCCAGCACCGCGCTGGCGATGAACTCCTTCGCCTACGACACGCTCGTGCACATCGCGGCCGACGGTTCGCTGATTCCCGGAGTGGCCGAGAAGTGGACGGTCACCTCCACTTCGGCCCGGTTCACCATCCGCTCCGGGGTGAGCTGCGAGGACGGCTCGGCGCTCACGGCAACAGATGTGGCCGCCGAGTACAACCACATCGCCGACCCGGCGAACCAGTCGCCGATGCTCGGGTTCTCCGTACCCGTCGGCGCCGTCGCGAAGGCCGACGAGGCGACCCGCACGGTCACCGTCACCACGAAACGACCCGCACCGTTCATCGCGCACATGGCCCGGCTGCTGCCGCTGCTCTGCGAGGAGAGCCTGGCGGCCCCGGCCGCGCTGGCCAAGGCCACCGGGGCGAGCGGCCCGTACCGGCTGACCGAAGCGGTTCCGGGCGACCACTACACGTACGCCCGGCGGGACGGATACTCCTGGGGGCCCGGCGGCGCCACCGGGGCGGACCTTCCCCGCACGGTGGTGTTCAAGGTCGTCGCCAACGAGTCGACCGCGGCCAACCTCCTGATGGCCGGGCAGATCGACGTCGCCCAGATCAACGGCGGCGACCGGCAACGGCTGGACGCGGCCAAGGTGAAGAACCGGAGCGTCGAGGGGCTGTTCGGACAGCTCTTGTTCAACCAGGCCGCCGGGCGTCCGCCCGCCGACCTCGCGGTGCGCCGGGCCCTGATCTCCGTACTGGATCTGAAGGACCTCAGGAACGTCTCCACGGGCGGTGACGGCACACCGCCCACCAGCATCGGTGAGGTCGCGCCCACCCCCTGCACCGGCGACCCGGTGGCCGGGAATCTCCCCGCCCACGACCCCGAGCGGGCCGCCGCCACCCTCACCGCGGCGGGCTGGACCAAGAGCGGCGGCACCTGGACGAAGGACGGCAAGCCGCTCACCATCGGGTTCAGTTACGCGACCAACCTGGGCTCGCAGGTCGCGTCGGCGGTAGAACTGGCCGTCCAGAAGTGGACCTCCTTCGGCGTGAAGGCATCGGCCGCCCCCGTGGGCGGGGCAAGCATCGCGGGCACCCTGGCGGGCGGCGACTGGGACGTGGCCTGGGCTCCCATCGGGGTGACCCTCCCGGACCAGCTGACCCAGTTCTACGACGGACCGCCACCGCCGAAGGGCAACAACTTCGGGGCCGTCGCCAACCCCGACTACCACCGGCTCGCCGCACGTGCCTCGGCCATGCCCGGCACTTCGGGCTGCGCCCTGTGGGAGGAGGCGGGTGCCGCCCTGGTCAAGCGGCTCGACATCGTGCCGATCGTCAGCAGGCCGATGCGGCACTACGCGAAGGGCGTCACCTTCCAGGTGGACGGCGGCGGCATCATCCCCAGCACTCTGCGCCGGAGCGCGGGCTGATGGCCACGCTCCCGGTGCGCTCCCTGCGCCGACTGCGCACCCTCGGCTCGCCGCGATCCCTGCGCGCGCGGCCCCGCGGCCCCTGGTTCGGATTCGCGCTGCGCCGCACCTGGCGGCTGGTCGTGTCTCTTGCCGCGCTGGTCACGGCCGCGTTCGCGATGATCCATCTGATTCCCGGGGACCCGGTGCGGGCGGCGCTCGGCCCCACCGCCGATCCGGCCCTGGTCGAGGCCCGCAGGCAGTCGCTCGGCCTGGACCAGCCGCTGCCGCAGCAGTACGGCGACTTCGTCGGCAGGCTGTTCCAGGGCAGCCTCGGGGACTCGATCGGTGCCCAGCTGCCCGTGTCCGAGATCATCTCCAGCCGGCTTCCGGCGACCCTGCAGATCGCCGTCCCCGCGTTCGTGCTGATCCTGCTGCTCGCGATCCCGGTCGGGATGACGGCCGCGGTCCTGACCAGGGACGGCCGCAGGCGGCGCGGCGAACTCGCCTTCACCGGGGTCACCGGGTTTCTGGGCGCCGTGCCCGAATTCCTGCTGGCGGTCGGCCTGGTGGCCGCGTTCGCCGTGGCCTGGCCGGTCCTCCCGGTGGCCTCGCAGGCCGGCCCGGCCTCCTACGTACTGCCGGTACTGGCCCTCACGCTCGTCCCGGCGGCGACGCTGTCGCGCATCGTCCGGGTGGAGACGCTGCGAGTGCTCGGAGAGGACTACATGCGTACCGCCCAGGCGAAACGGCTGCCCGCCCGGCTGCGCTATCTGCGGCACGCGCTGCCCAATCTGCTGACCTCCTCGCTCACCCTGGGCGGCCTGCTGTTCAGTTCACTGCTCGCGGGCACCGTACTGATCGAGAACGTCTTCGCCTGGCCCGGTCTCGGCACCACGATCGTGCAGGCCATCACCGAGAAGGACTACCCCCTGGTCCAGGGCGTCGTGCTGGTCTACGGGGCGGCCGCGCTGCTGATCACCTTCGCCGTCGACGTGGCCGTGGCCGTCGCCGACCCCCGGTCCACCGTTCTCGGGAGCTGACGATGCCTCATAAGGATCACGACACCGCGCTGCGGCACCGGCTGGGGCGCACGCTCAGGACGCCGATCGGCATCACCGCCCTCACCGCCTGCCTGGTGGTGGCGCTGGTGGCCGTGTTCGGACCCGCCCTGCTCGGCACCCAGGCGGCGCGGGTGGACACGGACGCGATCAACGAGGGCAGCAGTGCCGCGCACCTGCTCGGCACCGACCAGCTGGGCCGCGACATCGCCGCCCGGGTGGTGGTGGCGACCCGGCTGACCCTTCGCCTCACCCTGCTGGCCACCGCGATCGGAGTCGGTGGCGGGCTGCTGCTCGGTGTCGCACCCGCGGTGCTCGGGCGGCGCGCCGGGCGGCTGATCACCGCCGTGGTGGGCGTGCTGGTGGCCTTCCCCGGACTGCTGTTCCTGCTCTTCCTGGCCACGATCTTCGGCGTCGGCAGCACCGGGGCGGTGTTCGCGGTGGGGCTCGCCATGGTCCCGCCGACGGCACGGCTGGTGCAGAACCTCACGGCGTCGGTCGCGGGGTCGGACTATGTCGCGGCGGCACGGATCCTCGGCGTGGGCCGGTTCCGGCTGGTGGTCCGTCATCTGCTGCCCAACATCGCCGAGCCGTCGGTGCTGTTCGCCACCCAGGCGGCGGGGGGCATCCTGGTCGCCTTCTCGGGGCTCTCCTTCCTCGGGCTCGGTGTGCAGGCCCCGGACTACGACTGGGGGCGGCTGCTCAACGAGCAGTTGAACCGGGTCTATGTGAACCCGGTGGCGGCCCTGGCGCCCGGTGTGGCCGTGGTGCTGACGGGGCTGATGTTCGCGCTGGTCGGTGAGGTACTCGCCCAGGCGGGCGGCCGGCGCGCACCACAGGCGCGGGGGACCTCGGCGCGGCGACAGCCGGAAAAGATTGTGCGGGACACGGCGGCCGGCGCCGACGACGGGCCGGTGGTCCGGGCGCACGATCTACGCGTGACCTTTCCCGGCGGACGGCAGGCCGTACGCGGCATCTCGCTGGACATCGGCGCGGGCGAGGCCGTCGGGCTGGTCGGCGAATCCGGTTCCGGCAAGAGCCTCACCGCGCTGGCGCTGGCGGACCTGGTTCCGCACCCGGGGCGGGTATCCGCCCGTACCCTCCGCTTCGACGGGCACGATCTGCGGACCGACCCCCGGCTGGGCACCGCCCTGGCCATGGTCTTCCAGGACCCGATGGCCTCGCTCAACCCCGCCCTGCGCGTGGGCCGCCAGCTCTCCGAGGTGGCGGAGGTGCACCTCGGCCACACCCGGGCGCAGGCCGCGGCGCGCGCCGTCGACCGGCTCGGCGCCGTCCGTATCCCGTCGCCGGAACGCCGGGCCCGGCAGCGGCCGCACGAGTACTCCGGCGGGATGCGGCAACGGGCCGTCATCGCGATGGGACTGATGGGGAATCCGAGGCTGATCATCGCCGACGAGCCGACCACGGCGCTGGATGTGGCGGTCCAGAAGCAGGTGCTCGACCTGCTGGCCGAGGTGCGTGAGGACTCCGGCGCGGCGTTGCTGCTGATCTCCCACGACCTCGCCGTCGTGGCCCAGGTCTGCGAACGGGTGCTGGTGATGTACGGCGGCCTGATCGTCGAGAGCCTCCCGGTCACGGAGCTGCTGCACGGCGCCGCGCACCCCTACACGCGGGCGCTGATCGGAGCGGTCCCGACGATGACCACGCCCCCCGGTACGGAGCTGGTGACCATCCCGGGCCGTCCGCCGGAGCCGGGCGAGGACAGCGGCGGATGCTCCTTCGCCCCGCGCTGCGAACGGGCCCGGGAACGCTGTCACACGGCCGCGCCCGAGCTGGCCGGCTTCGGGGCGGGCCGGGAGGTCGCCTGCTGGTACCCGGTGGTCGGAGCGGCGGGCGGCGACCCCGTCGGGACCGCGTCACAGGCAACGGAGGCCACGTCATGAGCTCCCTGGAACTGTCCGGGATCACGGTGCGATACGGCCGCTTCACCGCGGTGGAGAACGTGGATCTGCTGGTGCCGGACGGGACGGTGACGGGCCTGGTCGGCGGTTCGGGGTCGGGCAAGTCGACCCTCGGCAAGGCCGTGGTCGGGCTGGCGCCGCTGGCCGCGGGCCGCGTCCGGGTGGCGGGGCGCGAGGTCGGCGTACGGCGCGGTCGCAGCCCGGTGCAGCTGGTGTTCCAGAATCCGTACGCCTCACTCGACCCGCGCATGAGCATCGGTGCCTCGGTCGCCGAGGCGCTGCCCCGCCGGGCCGGCGCCGACGGGGAGCCGTCCCGCCGGACGACGGCCCGCGAGCGGCGCGCCGCCCGGGACGCGGAGGTGGCGCGCTGCCTCGAACTCGTCGGCATCGACCCCGGGCGGGCGGCGCTGACGCCGGACGCGCTCTCCGGCGGACAGCGCCAACGCGTCGCCCTGGCCCGCGCCCTGGCCGCCCGGCCCGCCGTGCTGATCGCGGACGAGATCACCTCGGCGCTGGACGTCTCCGTCCAGGGCGCGGTGCTCAATCTGCTGCGGCGGCTCCAGCGGGAGCTGGGGTTCTCCATGCTGTTCATCTCCCACGACCTCGCGGTCGTGCGCCATCTGTCCGACCAGGTCGCCGTGCTGGACGGCGGACGCCTGGTCGAGTGCGGTCCCACCGCCGAGGTACTGGAGCGGCCCGCCCACCCGACGACGTGCACCCTCATCTCCTGCGTACCCACCCTTGCGACCGCCGAGGAGGCGTCATGACCAGAGCGCTGAGGATCGACGATGTGTACCGGTTCGAGATCCCGTGCGATCCCTCGCTGTCCCCCGACGGCGAACGCGTCGCGTACACACTGACCACCCAGGACGCCGAGCGGGACTGTGCGGTGACCTCGATCTGGGAGGTCCGCGGTGCGGACGGTCCGGCCCGCCGGCTCACCCGGGGTCCCTCGGACGCCGCGCCGCGCTGGTCCCCGGACGGCACGCGGCTGGCGTTCCTGCGCGCGGGGCAGCTGTATCTGCTGCCCGCGGACGGGGGCGAGGCGGCGCCGCTGACCACGCCCGCCCGGTGTCCGGCGGGGGCGGGGGTGCCGGTGTGGAGTCCGGACGGCTCGCGGATCGCGTTCGCGGGGCCGGGGTCGCTCCGCGAGGACACCGCTCCGGTGGTCATCGACGGCCTCGGCTGGAAGGTGGACGGGGCCGGGCTGCTCGGCGCGGTCCGCACCCAGCTGTTCGTGGTGGAGGTGGAGTCCGGCGAGGTCCGGCAGCTCACGGACGGCGACCGGCACGCGGGCCCGCCCGCCTGGTCGCCCGACGGCACACGGCTCGCCTATCCGGCGCAGACCGGGGCGGACGCGGATGTCACCGGGACCTCGGCGGCTCATGTCGTCGAGGTCGGGGCCGCCGTGCCGGCACCCGTGCGGGTCGGCCCGTCGACCGGGATGGCCGGGCCGGTGAGCTGGTACCCCGACGGGAGCGCGCTGCTCGTCGTCGGGCGGACCGCCATGGGGGTCGGCCATCTGGAGCTGCTGCGCCAGCCCCTCGACGGATCCGCTCCGGTGTCGCTCAGCGCCCCTCTGGACCGTAACGTCCTGCCCGGAGGGCCCGGATACCCGGGGGCGCTGCCGCAGTTCCACGGCGACGGCATCGTGTTCTGCGCCCGCGACCGGGGGGCCACCCGGCTCTACCGCGTCGACGCTTCCGGGATCGGCGAGTTCGCGCTGCCCGCCGGTCAGGGGGTCAGCGGCTGTTCGGTCGCCGCCAAGGCGGGCCGGGCCGCGCTGGTCGTCTCCGACACGGCGAGCTTCGCCGAGATCGCGCTGCTCGACCTGGCTGACGCGGGGTCCGGGCGGCCTGGCGACCCGAGCACCGGGCGACAGCCCGCGCGGCTGACCGCGCACATGGCGCGGTCGCTGCCCGACGTCGCCCTCCACCCTTTCACCGAACGGGAGTTCACCATCTCGGACGGCACCGCGGTGCACGGGATGATCACCCGCGCTCCGGACACTCCCCCGGGCGGCCCCCTGCTGGTGGACGTGCACGGCGGACCGCACAACGCCTGGGCGCCGCACGCCGACCCGGCCCACCTCTACCACCAGGAGCTGGTCTCGCGGGGCTGGACCGTCCTGACGCTGAACGTGCGCGGCAGCGACGGCTACGGCGAGTCCTTCTACAGGGCCGCCGTGGGCGCCTGGGGCGAGGCGGACGAGCAGGACATCCTCGAACCGATCGCCGCCCTCGTCGACGAGGGGCTCGTCGACCCGGCCCGGATCGCGCTCACCGGCTACAGCTACGGCGGCTATCTGACCTGCTGGCTCTCCGCCCGCAGCGATCTCTTCGCCGCCGTCGTACCGGGCGGCGTGGTCGCCGACCTGACGAGCCTGGCCGGGACGTCCGAGGAGGGACATCTGATCGCCGGTCACGAGATCGGCGACCGGGACCGGCTGACGGCACTCTCCCCGCTCAGCCATGTGGACGCGGTCCGCGCGCCCACGCTGATCCTGCACGGCGGCGCGGACGACACCTGCCCGGTCGGCCAGGCCGAGCAGTGGTTCCACGCGCTGCGCACCCGGGGCGTGCCGGTCCAGCTGGTGCTGTACCCGGGCTGCTCGCACCTGTTCATCCTCAACGGCCGCCCCTCGCACCGGGAGGACTACTCCCGGCGCCTCGTCGACTGGGTCACCACGCACACCGACCGCTGAACGCCAATGAAGTCGAAGCCGAACACGACCACGAAACCGGAGCCGAACATGACCGACACCACCGGCCTGCCCACCGCCCCGTCCGCCGAGCTGCCCCCCGGTCTGTCCGCCGAGCTGACCGCCCACTGGGCCGCCCGCCTCACCGAGCTGGCCGCCCGCTACCGGGTGCCCGGCGCGAGCCTCGCCGTCCTGCACCGGGGCGAGGTGACGATCGAGGCGTCCGCCGGCCTGGCCAACATGGAGGCCGGGATCGAGGCGACGACCGACACCCTGTTCCAGATCGGTTCGATCTCCAAGGTATGGACCACCACGGTGGCCATGGCCCTGGTCGACGAGGGGCTGCTCGAACTGGACGCCCCCATCGTCTCCGTACTCCCCGAACTGCAGCTCTTCAATGATGAGTTGACCCAGGGAGTGACGCTCCGCCATCTCCTGACCCACACCAGCGGCATCGACGGCGACTTCTTCGCCGACACCGGCCGGGGCGACGACTGCCTGGAGAAGTTCACCGCGCTGCTGGCCGATGTCGCCGCCAACCACCCGCTGGGCGCCACCATGTCGTACTGCAACGCGGGCTTCACCCTGCTCGGCCGGGTGCTGGAGCATGTCACCGGCGTCCAGTGGGACGAGCTGATGCGTGAGCGCCTTTACCGGCCGCTCGGTCTGACCCGTACGGTCACCCTGCCGGAGGAGGCGCTGCTCCACCGCGCCGCCGTCGGACACCCGGGCGAGCCCCCGGCGCTCGCCCCGCAGTGGGGCCTGATGCGGTCGGCCGGACCGGCCGGGCTGATCTGCTCGACGCCGCGCGAGGTCCTCGCCTTCGCCCGGATGCACCTCGACGGCGGTGTCACCGGCAACGGCAACAGGATCGTCTCGGCCGAGAGCGCCACCGCCATGCAGAGCCCGCAGGTGAAGGTCCCCGACGCGAACATGCTGGGGCATGCCTGGGGGCTGGGCTGGATTCTCGACACCTGGAACGGACAGCCGGTGTACGGCCACGACGGCGGGACCATCGGCCAGAGCGCGTTCCTGCGGGTGCTGCCGGGGGCCGACCTCGCGATCTGCCTGCTCACCAACGGCGGCGACACCATGGGCCTGTATCTGGAGGTGTTCTCGGAGATCGCCCGCGAGCTGGCCGGGGTGACGATGCGCGCGACGCTCCAGCCCGCGAAGGAGCCGGTCGCGTTCGACCCGGCCGAGTACGTCGGGGTGTACGAGCGGATCTCCAGCCGGATGGAGATCGTGGAGCGGGACGGCGCTCTGGTGATGCTCGACAAGGTGACGGGGCCGCTGGCCGGGCTGACCGCGGAGCCCGACAAGGAGTACGAGATGCACCCGGTCGCGCCGGGGCTCTTCGTGCTGCGCCGGCCCGGGTTCAGCACCTGGATCCCGGTCGTGTTCTACACGCTCGCCGACGGCACTCCCTATCTGCACCACGGTGCCCGCGCCACCCCGAAGGCCCTCTGACGTGCCCGCGTTCGCCACCGCGCTGGAGGCGGGTCTGCCGGACCTGCTGGCGGGCATCGAGGAGCTGGTGCTGGCCGAGTCTCCCAGCCAGGACCGGGCCGCCGTCGCGACCTGCGCCCGGGTCGTCGCCGCACTCGGCACCCGGCTGACGGGCGCCGAGCCGGAGTGGCTCGACACGCCGGGGAGTCCCGCTCTGCGCTGGCGCTTCGGCTCCGGTGACCGGGTTCTGCTGCTGGGCCACTTCGACACGGTCTGGCCGGTGGGCTCCCTGGCCGGGCACCCCTTCACGGTGACCGGGGGCCGGCTGACGGGGCCCGGCTGTTTCGACATGAAGGCCGGAGTGGTGCAGCTGTTCCACGCGCTGTCCGTGCTCGACGACCGGGACGGCGTATCGGTGCTGCTCACCGGCGACGAGGAGATCGGCGCCCCGGACTCGCGCGCCCTCATCGAGGCCGAGGCCCGCCGTACGCGCGCGGTGCTGGTCCTGGAGGCGAGCGAGGGCGGGGCGCTGAAGACGGCGCGCAAGGGGGTGTCCGGCTACGAACTGCGGATCGCCGGGCGTGCGGCGCACGCCGGTCTCGAACCCGAGCGGGGCGTCAATACGACCACCGAGCTGGCGCACCAGGTGCTCGCGGTGTCGGCGCTCGCCGATCCGGCGACCGGCACCACGGTGACCCCGACCGTGGCCTCCTCCGGCACCACGGGCAACACGGTGCCCGACGCGGCGCGACTGCTGGTCGACGTACGGGTGGGGAGCGTCGGTGAACAGGCGCGGGTGGACCGTGCGATGGGCGGGCTGGCACCGGTCCTCACGGGCGCCTCGCTCCAGCTCTCGGGCGGTCCGAACCGGCCGCCGCTGCCCGCGAGCGCGTCGGCGGAGCTGTTCGCCCGTGCCCGGAGTCTCTACGCGGACCTGGGCTTCGGGGCGCTGCGCGGCGTGGCGGTCGGCGGCGGCTCCGACGGCAATCTGACGGCCGGAGTGGGTACGCCCACGCTGGACGGACTGGGGGCGGTGGGCGGTGGGGCGCACGCCGACGACGAGCATGTGACCGTCGCCGAACTGCCCCGTCGCGCGGCCCTGGTGGCGTCGCTGGTGACCTCGCTCGTACGTGAGCCGGTGGCCGGGACGGACCGGGTGGGAGCGTGAACAGTACGCACGTCGTGGCCGCGGCGGCCGCGGCGGAACGAGCGGCGCACGATGCGGGGGTGAGCGTCGCGGAGCTGCACGATCCGGACGAGATCCTGGCGGCCTGCCGGCTGCTGGACCGGATCTGGCGGCCCCAGCCCGGCAACCCCCTGATCACCCCGGAACTGCTGCGCGTCTTCGCCCACTCCGGCAGCTATGTGGTGGGAGTCCACCGGGACGGCGAGATGACCGGGGTCTGCCTGGGGTTCCTGGCCACCGCCGGGCTGCACTCGCACATCGCCGGGGTGGACGGCGGCGCCCGGGGCCGCAATGTCGGGTTCGCCATCAAGCTGCACCAGCGGGCCTGGGCACTGGCCCGTGACATCACGACGGTGACCTGGACGTTCGACCCGCTGGTCAGCCGTAACGCCTACTTCAACCTGGCGAAGCTGGGGGCGGTGCCGAGCGAGTATCTGGCCGACTTCTACGGCACGATGCATGACGCGGTGAACGCCGGTACCGAGACGGACCGGCTGCTGGTCCGCTGGGAACTGACCGGCCGATCCGCCGTCGGGGCCGCCGCGGGCACCCCCCTCGTCGTCACGTACGACACCCCGGGTGCCCGCACGGTGGTCGGCCTGGACGCCAAGCCCGACGGCCGTCCCGCCGTCGGGCGCCGGGACGGCGACACCGTACTGGTGCGGATCCCGGCGGAGATCGAGACGCTGCGCCGCACCGACCCGCCCCTGGCCCGCGAGTGGCGGTACGCGCTGCGCGAGGTCCTCGGCGGGCTGATGGAGCGGGGACACACCGTCACCGGATTCACCCGGGACGGCTGGTATGTGATCGACAAGCGTCAGGAGAGAACGGCATGAAGCTCGTCGGTGTGGAACTGCGCCGGATCGCGATGCCCCTGGTGGCACCGTTCCGGACCTCGTTCGCCACCCTGACCTCCCGGGAGATCCTGCTGGTCAGGGTCGAGACCGAGCACCACGAGGGGTACGGGGAGTGCGTCACCATGGCCGATCCGCTGTACTCCTCGGAGTACACGGCGGCAGCGGTGGACGTCCTGCGCGGCCATCTGGTGCCCGCGCTCAGCGCACTGCCCGCCCTCGATCCATGGGCGGTCGCCCCGGCCCTGGCCGCTTTCAAGGGTCACCGGATGGCCAAGGCGGCGCTGGAGACGGCCGTGCTCGACGCCTGGCTGCGCGCCCATGGGCTGTCGATGGGCCAGTGGCTGGGGGCGACGGCCGAGCGGGTGCCGGCCGGGGTGTCGGTCGGCATCATGGACTCCGTCCCCGCCCTGCTCGACGCGGTCGACGGCTATCTGGCCGAGGGATACCGGCGGATCAAGCTGAAGATCCAGCCCGGCTGGGACGTGGCACCCGTGCGGGCCGTCCGCGAGCGCTTCGGCGACGACGTGGCGCTCCAGGTGGACGCCAACACCGCCTACACCCTCGCGGACGCGGGGCAGCTGGCCCGGCTGGACCCGTACGGTCTGCTGCTGATCGAACAGCCGCTGGACGAGGAGGACATCCGGGGCCACGCCGCACTGGCGCGGCTGGTGCGGACCCCGATCTGTCTGGACGAGTCCATCGTCTCCGCCCGGTCGGCGGCGGACGCGATCGCGATGGGTGCCTGTTCGGTCGTCAACATCAAACCGGGCCGGGTGGGCGGCTATCTGGAGGCGCGGCGGATCCACGACGTGTGCGCCGCGCACGGCGTCCCGGTCTGGTGCGGCGGCATGCTGGAGACCGGGCTCGGCCGGGCCGCCAACGTCGCCCTCGCCGCGCTGCCGGGGTTCACCCTGCCCGGCGACACCTCGGCGTCCGACCGCTACTACCGCACCGACATCACCGAGCCGTTCGTCCTCAAGGACGGCCATCTCGATGTGCCCCGGGGGCCGGGGCTCGGGCTCTCCCCCCTCCCCGGCCGACTGGCCGAGGTCACCGAATCGACGGAATGGATCAGCCGATGACCACGAGCCGGACGGGCACGACAGGAATACCGACCGCCATCGCCGAGGAGAGGATCCGGGCGGCGTTCGACGAAGCCGGGGTCGAGGGGTTCTTCCTCGCCCGCGAGATCGACGGGGACCGCACGATCGGCGTGGCGGCGGACGAACCAGTCGTTCTCGCCTCGGTGTTCAAGATTCCGGTCGCCCTCGCCTACGCCCGCGAGGCCGCCGCCGGACGGCTGGAGCGGACCGAGCGTCTTTCGGTTGACGCACGGTACCGCGACGGCGGGATCGGCACGTCCGGCTGTGCCGACCCGATCGAGATGAGCCTGCGCGACCTCGTCCACATGATGCTGACGATGAGCGACAACGCCGCCACCGACGTGGTGCTGGCCCGGGTCGGTCTCGACACGGTCAATGGCCTGCTCCGTGAACTCGGCCTGGAACGTACCCATCTGATCGGCGGATGCCGCGAACTGCTCGGCTCGCTCTTCGCCGATCTCGGTGCGACCACCGAGGTCGAGGCACACGCGAAGCTGGCCGCGCTGGGGCCGGAGCGGGTCATGGAGCTCTCGGTGTGCGTGCCCGAGCTCACCACCCGTTCCACGGCCCGGGAGACCGCCGAACTGCTCGCCCGTATCTGGCGTGACGAGGCCGGTTCCGCGGTCGCCTGTGCCGAGGTGCGGGCCGTGCTGGCCCAGCAGATCTGGCCGCACCGGCTCGGCTCCGGGTTCGACGACGGCTACCGCCTGGCCGGGAAGACGGGGACGCTGCCGGGCTGGCGCAATGAGGCCGGGGTGGTCGAACACCCGGGCGGCGGGCGCTGGGCGGTGGCCGTCTTCACCCGGTCCGACACCCCCGACCTGCGCAATCCGCGGGCGGACCGGGTGATCGGGCAGGTGGCGCGACTGGCGGTGGACGAACTGCGATCCATTAGTTTGTGACGATGACGGAGCAGCCGCGGGCCGTGCTCGGCCGCATACTCACGGATCTGGGTTCGACGCTGATCGAGGTGGTGGTCGGGGAGGCGGATCCGGCCCGCGCCGTGACCGGGGTGCTGATCCAGGACCCGTTGGACGAGCCGGCCCGGCTGCCCGGCGCGGTGGTGCTCGGCGTCGGGGTGTACGGCGCCGAGCAGGTCGCCGCCCTCGTCGACCGTGCCGCCGGTCTCGGCGCGGCGGCCGTGGTGGTGCGGTCGCCGGTCCCGGTGGAGGGGCCGGTGTCCGAGGCTGCCGCGCGCACCGGCCTCACCGTGCTGGGCCTGACCCCGGGGGCATCCTGGGCGCAGGTGGCGGCGCTGCTGCGGTCGCTGCTCGCCGTGGACGAGCTGGGCACGGTGGGCGGCCCGGACGACGCCGACGGCGGTGAGCCGCTGGCCGGTGATCTGTTCGCCCTGGCCAACGCGACGGCCGGGCTCCTGGACGGCCCGGTCACCGTGGAGGACCGCAACGGGCGGGTGCTGGCCTTCTCCAGTCGGCAGGACGAGGGCGACGAGGCCAGGATCGCGACCGTGCTCGACCGCCAGGTGCCCGCGGAGAAGCTGCGCGCGCTGGAGGAGCACGGCGCCTTCCACGCCCTGTACCGCAACGAGGGTCCGGTCTTCGTGGAGGGCATCTCCGCCAAGCCCCGGGTCGCCATCGCCGTCCGGGCGGGCGGTGAGATCCTCGGCTCGATCTGGGTCGTCGTCGACGGCCGGCTGAGCGAGGACCGTACGCAGGCTCTGCACGAGGCCGCGAAGGTGGCGGCGCTGCACCTGTTGCGGCAGCGGACGGGCGAGGACGTCGAGCGCCGGTTGCGCGCGGATCTGCTCGCCACGGTCCTGGAGGGCGGCCCGCACGCGCCCCAGGCCGCCATCCGGCTGGGCCTTTCGGTGCAGCCCGCCTGCGTCCTGGCCCTGGCGGTCACGGGTGAGGCGTCCGCGCCCGACCGGGTGGCGGCGGGCGAGCGCGTCTCGGAGGCCCTTGCCCTGCATCTGTCGGCGATCCACCCGCGTACGGCGGCGGCCTCGCTCGGTGGTGTCAGTTACGCGGTTCTGCCGACGAGTTCGGACGAGCAGGCGCTGCGGGTGGCCGAGGCGTTCCTGGGCCGCATCGGCGGTCGGGTCCCGGCCGTCATAGGCGTCGGCAGGCTCGCCGCGCGCCCGGCCGATCTGCGGCGTTCCCGCGCCGACGCGGACCGGGCGCTGCGGGTGCTCTGCTCCGGGCGCTCGGCGCGCCGGGCGGCCCGGCTGTCGGACGTCTACGCCGCCTCGCTGCTGGAGGAACTGACGGACCGGATGGCCGCCGAGGACGATCTTCCCGACGGCCCGGTGGTCCGGCTGCGCGCCTACGACGCGCGGCACCACACCGCCCTGACCGAGACGCTGGACGCCTGGCTGGGCACGTTCGGCGATGTGATCGCCGCCGCGGCCGCCGTCCATATCCACCCCAATACCTTCCGGTACCGGCTCAAGCGGCTGGCCGTGGTGGCGGGCATCGATCTCGGCGACCCGGAGGCCCGGTTCGAGGCCATGCTCCAGTTGCGGCTGCGGCCACCCGGTCAGTGATCCCCGGTACGCCCACCGGGCCCGGTCCGGCCGCCGCTGTGCCGGGCTCATTGCAGGGCGTGCACCGCCGCCCCGAACAGCGCCGGTGCGCGCTGGGCGGCGGTGACGATCAGACGGCCTCCGGAGGGGTGGCGGGCCGCCCGCAGCAGGGCGTCGGTGAGCAGCCGGTGACGTCTCGTCAGCCCGGCCCACTGCCGGGGGTAGTCCTGGGGGCGGCCGGCGGCCAGGCAGCCGATCGCCGCGGTGGCCGTCGCCATGGCCAGGGCGATGCCCTCCCCCGTCAGCGCGTCGATGTAGCCCGCCGCGTCGCCGACCAGCAGGACGCGTCCGTCCCGTCGGCTCCGGGCTCCTTGCCGCAGGGGTCCGGCTCCGCGTACGGGGGTGGCATCCGCGCCCGCGAGTACGGCGGCGAGCGCGGGAAAGGCGGTCAGGTGCTGCGCGTAGGGGCGGCGGTCGCGGCTGAGCACGGCCACGCCCACGAGGTGGTCCCCGACGGGTGTCACATAGGCCTCGCCCTGCCGGGACCAGTGGACTTCGACGAAGTCCGTCCAGGGGGCGATCCGGTAGTGGCGGCGCAGCCCGTAGCGTCGCGGCGCTACGACAGGGCGGTCGAGGCCCAGCTCACGGCGGAGCGGGGAGTGCAGACCGTCGGCGGCGATGAGCCAGCGGGCGGTGAGGCCCATCGCGCCGACGCTGTCGTGGTGCCGGCGGATCCCGGTCACCTTGCCCGGCACGACCCGGACGCCGAGTTCCACGGCCCGCCGGTGCAGCGCGGCGTGCAGTTCGGTCCGCCGTACGCCGAGCCCCCGGCCGTCGCGGAACGTCGCCTGGGCGCTGCGGCCGCCTTCGAGGTAGCGGATTCCCTGCAGTTCGCGGCCCGAAGGCCGCACTCCCAGCGCCCGCAGTGCCGCGACCCCGCTCGGCATGATCCCCTCGCCGCAGGCCTTGTCGACGGGGAGGGTGCGGGGTTCGACCACGACGGTGTCCATCCCCGCGCGGGCCGCCGCGATCGCCGCGGCCAGGCCGGCCGGGCCGCCGCCCGCCACCAGGATGTCGATCACACCCGCACGTCCGCTCCCGGCATGCGCGCCAGTGCCCCGTCCTCGCACCGGACGCGCACGGCCATCAGCGCGGCGTTGAGCAGGGTGAACAGGGTGGCGGTCACCCAGGCGCCATGGACCAGGGGCAGTGCCAGCCCTTCGGCGGCGACCGCGACGTAGTTGGGGTGGCGCAGCCACCGGTAGGGCCCGCCGGTCACCAGGGGCAGGCCCGGAACGACGATGACGCGGGTGTTCCACTGGTGTCCGAGCGTGCGGATGCACCACCAGCGCAGCGTCTGCGCGGCGACGACCACGGCCACCATGGTCCAGCCGAGCGGCGGCAGGAACGGGCGTCCGGTCAGCGCGACTTCGGCCAGGCAACCCGCCAGCAGGCCCGTGTGCAGGGCGACCATCGCCGGGTAGTGCCCCCGGCCGGCCTCCCTGCCGCCGCGGGCCAGGCTCCAGCGGGTGTGGCGCAGGGCCACGGCGAGTTCGGCGAGGCGTTCGGCCGCGACGGCCAGCACCAGCGCGGTGTACCAGATCATGCGTCCTCCGTCCTACCAGCGCAGCAGCACCAGTTCGCAGCAGAATCCGGGGCCCATGGCCATCAGCAGACCGGGCGTTCCCGGTTCGGGCCGCCGCTCCGCCAGCGTGTCCCGAAGGACGTGCAGGACCGAGGACGAGGACAGATTGCCCACGTCGGCCAGTGAGCGCCAGGTGACATCGAGGGCGTTCTCGGGCAGTGCGAGGGCGTCGGAGACGGCTTCGAGCACTTTGGGGCCGCCCGGATGACACACCCAGTGGGCGATGTCCTTCGGTTTGAGGCCGTGTTCCGCCAGGAACGCGGTCACGTCGTCGGCGAGATACCGGCGGACCACGTCGGGGACGACCGGGTCGAGCACCACCTTGAAGCCGGAGCTCCGGATGTCCCAGCCCATGATGCTCTCGGTGTCCGGGTACATCCGGCTCCGGGTGGCGACCACCTCGGGGCCGACTGCGCGGGACCGGCGTTCGCCGGTGACGACCACGGCGGCCGCCCCGTCGCCGAACAGCCCGGTCGCCACCAGGTTGGCGGGGGTCACGTCATCGCGCTGGAAGGTGAGGGAGCAGAGCTCGACCGAGAGCAGCACGGCGACGTGGTCGGGCGAGCCGAGCAGATAGTCGTGCAGCCGGGCCACCCCGGCCGCTCCGGCGACACATCCCAGGCCGAAGACCGGCAGCCGCTTGACGTCCGGCCGCAGGCCGAGGCGGCCCACGAGCCGGGCATCGACGGACGGCGCGGCCACTCCGGTGACGGAGGTGAACATGAGCAGGTCCACATCGGTGGCCCGCAGTCCGGCGGTGCGCAGCGCACCGCGTACCGCCTCGGCTCCGAGGTCGACCGCCGCGCCGATGAACACGTCGTTGGCCCCGCCGAAGCCGTCGAGTTCGTCATAGCGTTCCAGCGGCAGGACCGTGTGGCGGTTGCGGACCCGCGCGTTCTCGTGGAGCCGGTCCAGTACGCGGCGGTCGGCGCCCGGCGGCAGGCAGGTGCGCGCCACCATGTCGGTGACCTCCCGCTGGGCGTGGCGGTGCGGTGGCAGGGCCCCGTGGACAGCTGCGATCCGGCTCATCCCGACTCCTGCTTAGGCGGCGTCATGACCCCATCCTGCCCCCAGAAGGGGATGAATCGCCGCAAACAACCCGTGCGGCTGTCGTGTTGGCCCGACCCCGGGTACGTACGATCAGCCGATGGACAACCCGGACGAACCGGCGGTGACCGTGGCGGTCACCCCGCCGTTCCACCGCGCCGCGGGACTGGCCATGGCCTGTCATCCCGGGCCGGTGGTCGCGGTGACGTCGCTGGCCGCCGCGCTGGCCGTCGCCGCCGGATCGAGCGTGGCCCGTTGCCTCCTGATCGGCGCGGCCGTGCTGAGCGGTCAGCTCTCGGTCGGCTGGTGCAACGACGCCTACGACGCGCGGCGCGACGCCGAGGCCGGCCGCCGGGGAAAGCCGGTGACCCTCGGGGCGGTGAGCCCCGGCGAGGTGTGGGCGGCGGCGTTCGCGGCCCTCGCCCTGTGCGTACCGCTGTCGCTGGCCTGCGGCCTACTGGCAGGTGCGGTGCACCTGGCCGCGGTCGCCGCGGCGTGGCTGTACAACCTGCGGCTCAAGGCGACCGCCCTGTCGTGGCTCCCGTACGTGACCGGATTCGGCGCACTGCCCGCCGTGGTGGCCCTGAGCCTGCCGGGCCACCCCTGGCCGGCGTGGTGGGCGGTGAGTGCCGGTGCGCTGCTCGGGTTCGCGGCCCATCTGGGCGACACGCTCCCGGACATCGCCGACGACGAGCGGGCCGGTATCCGAGGTCTGCCGCACCGGCTCGGCGCCGCGGGCACCCGGCTGCTGCTGCCGCTCCCCCCGGCTGCGGCGACGGCGGTGCTGGTACTGGGCCCCGCGGGCCCACCGGACCGCTGGGGCGCGGCCACACTCGCGCTGGTCCTCCCGACGGCGTTCGCCGGGCTCGTCCTGGGCCGGTTCTGGCGCAAGGCGGCTCTGGCGGGGACGGTGGCCGTGGCGGCGGTGGATCTGTCCCTGCTCCTGGTGCGGGGCAGCAGCTTCATCTGACCCCGTACCCGATCCGGCCCGTCTCCCGCCGCCGGGAGGTCCCGGCCGCGGTCCCGTATTTTCCGGTCGCGGCACTATGAACTGATAGGTCCTCCCGCTACCCTCCGCGCATGATTTCCACGGTTGTCTGGGGAACTGGCAACGTCGGCCGCGCGGCGATCCGCGCCGTCGAAGCACATCCGGCCCTCGCACTCACCGCCGTCATCGTCCACGACCCCGGCAAAGTGGGCCGGGACGCCGGTGACCTCGCCGGGGCCGGCCGTCGTCTGGGGGTCGCCGCGACCGACGACGCCGCCGGTGTGCTGGCCGCCGGTCCGCGGGCGGTGGTGTACGCGGCGTCGGGCGACATCCGCCCCGACGAGGCCCTCGACGACATCTGCCGGGCGATCCGGGCCGGTGCCGTGGTCGTCACCCCCGCGCTGTACGCGCTCTACGACCAGCTCAACGCCCCCGCGGAGCTGCGGGAACCGGTACTGGCCGCCATCGCGGACGGCGGCGGCTCACTGTTCGTCTCCGGCGTCGACCCCGGCTGGGGCAACGATGTGCTGCCCCTGCTGATCAGCGGCCTCGGCACCACCGTGGACGTGATCCGCTGCCAGGAGATCTTCGACTACTCCACGTACGACCAGGAGGACTCGGTCCGCGACCTGATCGGCATGGGCCGGCCGATGGACTTCGAACCGCTGATGCTCGCCCCGACGGTCCCCACGATGGTGTGGGGCGGGCAGATACGCCTGATGGCCAGGGCGCTCGGTGTCGAACTGGACGGGATTCGCGAGACGTTGGAGCGGTGCCCGCTGGAGACCGCGGTGAGCACCAGGACGATGGGCGCGTTCGAGGCCGGTACGCAGGGCGCGGTGCGGTTCGAGGTACAGGGCATCGTCGAGGGGAAGCCCCGCATCGTCATCGAACACATCACCCGCATCCACCCCTCCTGCGCACCGCACTGGCCGAGCCCGCCCGACGGCGACGGCGCGCACCGGGTGGTCATCGAGGGCCGCCCGCGCATCGAGGTCACGGTCGAGGCCACCGACGAGGGCGAGAACCGGTCGGCGGGCGGGAACGCCACCGCGGTCGGCCGCCTCGTGAGTGCCGTCGACTGGCTCGTGGCGGCGAAACCCGGACTGTACGACGCACTCGACGTCCCGCTGCGCCCCGCAGTCGGCAGACTCGGAAGGAGACCACGATGAACATCGACATCCCCGAAGGCAAGGACGCCATCGCGTACGTATGGGGCGAGATGGTCCCCGGGATCGGCATCGCCGCCGCGAATTTCTCCATGTCGGTGTACGCCCACACGACCCTGGGCCTGCGCGAGTTCGAGGCCGCCCGGCTGCGGATCGCGCAGATCAACGGGTGCGCGTTCTGCCTGGACTGGCGCACCGAACGGGACGGGGAGACGGTCGAGGACACGTTCGCCGACGCGGTGACCCAGTGGCGTACCGCCGATGTCTTCGATGTGCGGACCCGGCTGGCCGCGGAGTACGCCGAGCGGTACTCCCTGGATCACCACGGCCTCGACGAGGAGTTCTGGACCCGGATGAGCGCGGCCTACAGTCAGCTGGAGATCGTGGAGCTGAGCATGAGCATCGGCTCCTGGCTGGCGTTCGGCCGGCTCAACCATGTACTGGGCCTCGACACGGTGTGCGCGCTGCCCAGCCATGCGGTCACAGATCAGTCGCGATGATCTCTTCGATGTTCCGTTCGGCGAGCGCCGTGATGGTGACGAACGGGTTGACGCTGGTGTTGCCGGGGATCAGCGAGCCGTCGATGACGTAGAGCCCCGCGTAGCCGCGCAGGCGGCCGTAGTTGTCGGTGGCCTTGTCCAGCACCGCGCCGCCGAGCGGGTGGTACGTGAGGTGATCGCCCCAGATCTTGTAGACGCCGAACAGATCGGTCCGGTAGATCGTCCCCTCCTTTTTGTTGATCTTGTCGAAGATGGTCCTGGCGGCATCGATGGACGGCTGCTTCCAGGCGGTCTGCCAGCTCAGATCGACCCTGCCCGTCGCGGCGTTCCAGGCGAACTCGGCGCGGTGGGGGTTCTTGGTGATCGACAGATAGAACGAGGCGTACGTCTCGATGCCGGTGGGCAGCGGTGCGACCTCGGCGAACGCTCCCCCGGCGGCCCAGTTGTCGATGCCGCCGGTGGGAATGGCCGACTGGACCTTGCCCGTCGAGTCCCACATGTGGTTGGCGCGGCCGCACATGACGTTGCCGTTGTCGCCCCAGCCCTTGCCGATCTCGCCGTTCAGCCGGGGCAGCGCTCCGGTGGCCTTCAGCGCGACCAGCAGTTTGCTGGTGCCGACGCTGCCCGCGGCGAAGAACACCTTGTCCGCGGTCACGGACTTGGTCTCGGCGGTGTTGCCCGAGGTGTCGATCCGGTCGATGAGGACGGTGTAACCGCCGGTGGCCGCGGGGGCGACCGAGGTGACCTTGTGCAGCGGGGAGATGGTGACCCTGCCGGTGGCCCTGACCCGGTCGAGGTAGGTCTTCTGCAGCGACTTCTTGCCGTAGTTGTTCCCGTAGAGGATCTCGCCGTCCAGCGCCGACTTGGGGACGGTTCCGGCCACCTCCTGCTTCATGTAGTCCCAGTCGTACACGGCGGGCACGAAGACGAACGGAAAACCGGACCGCTCCGCGTGCTTGCGGCCGACCCGGGCGTATCGGTAGCAGTCGGCGGTGTCGAACCAGGCCGGGTCGATGGTGCCGACCCCGAGCCCGGCGTTGGCGCGCGGGTAGTACGTGCCGTACATCTCGTCGGCGTTCACCGAAGGGAGGATGGCGCCGAAGTTCTCCCGCCTGGGCGTGACCGCCATACCGCCGTTGACCAGCGAACCGCCACCGACACCGCGGCCCTGGTAGACCGTGATGCCGGCGAACTCCTCGGCGTCCAGGATCCCGGTGTATCGCGGGACGTTCCTGTCGATCGGGAAGCCGAGGAAGTTGCTGAGCGGCTGCTTCGTCTTGGTGCGCAGCCAGTAGGAACGGTAGTCCGGGCTCGTCGTGTTGGCGAAGATCCTGCCGTCCGGGCCCGGGGTGTCCCAGGCCATCCCCATCTCGATCATGTGCACATCGACGCCCGCTTCGGCGAGGCGCAGGGCGGCGACGGAACCGCCGTACCCGGTGCCGATCACCAGGACCGGCACATGGACGCCGGGGTCGATCGGAGCGGGCACGGCCGCGGTCGCCGCCCGCGCCGCGGCCGGGTGTCCAGTAAGGGCCACGGCTCCGAGAAGAGAACCTGTTCCTGTGATGAATCTTCGGCGCGAGACCCTCTTGGATCCCGCATTCTGCATGGTAGCGTCACTCATGTGACTTCCCTCACTCTCGACAGAGTGCAACAGGTTCTACTGTCGATCGCGTGGTAAGTCACTACATACCTGTAGGTAACTTGCACCGGATGCCCGGCATGATCCGCAATCGCCGATGGGCGGTGAAGGGGCCTGAAGCCCCTTCACCGCCCATCGGTTCTTCTCGCTACCGGCACTGCCAGGTATCAGTAGGCCCCGAACACGTTGTCGATCGAGCCGTACTTGTCGGCGGCGTAGTTGCACGCGGCGGTGATGTTGGCGACCGGGTCGAGGCTGTCCATCGACGTACCGGGCACGTGGTACGCCTGGAAGGTCGGGTCGATGACCTGGAGGAGTCCCTTGGACGGGATTCCGGCGGCGGCGTTCGAGTCCCAGTTGTTGACGACCTGCGGGTTGCCCGACGACTCGCGCATGATGTTGCGGTGGATGCCGTCGTAGCTGCCGGGGATGCCGTGCTGGGCCATGACGGCCAGCGACTCCTTGATCCAGCCGTCGAGATCGTCCGTGTACGTCGCGGGCTGCTCGGCGGGGACGGTGGTGGTGTCGGCGTCGGTCGTGACGTCGGCGACGCCGTTCGCGGTGCCGGTGGCGTCGTTCGCCTCGGTCGTGGCGGCGGTGCCGGTGGCACCCTTCGCGGCCTGCGGCGCGGCGGTCCGCTCGGAGCGGTCGGCACGGTCGCCACCCGCACCCCGGTCCGACGACACGTCAGAGGACTTGGACCCGGCTTGGGACGTGGCGCCGACCGACAGCTTCAGACCGGGGTGAATCAGGTCGGGGTTGCCACCGACGGCGTCCCGGTTGTCCTCGTACAGCTTCTGCCAGCCGCCACCGAGGGAATAGGCACGGGCGATCTTGGAAAGGGAATCACCCGCGATCACGGAATGAGTCGTGACCGTGCCCTTACCGACGGCAATTTCCTTGGCGGATACGGCAGTAGGAGCCTTTTCGGCGGCGGCGGATTGCGCGGGCGCCGCCGAGGCGACGGTCGCACCGGCCAGCGGAAGTACGAGTGCGGCTCCGCCCGCGCCCACGGCGATGATGCCGCGGGTCAGCGAAGTGGCCTTGAAACGACGGTGCTTACCCATTGAGGGCATGGTGAATTCCTCTCCGTCGCCTACGAGGTGAGCTGTCGGGTTCAGGCTGGAGTTGCCTGGTCGCACGCGAATGCGACTTCACCCCGAGCCGAGCCGGATACCGGATCGGCGGCTTACCTGGGTCCCCCGCTCCTGCCGTACGTAAGTAGGTCCGATTGCCGGACGGCGGCAGGATTAGGCGTTCCATCCGGATTGACGGTGACCGTAGGCGAGAAAGGCCGAGCAGAACAAGCCCCGAATTCTTGATCGCAATTCTTCCGCAAGATCAATTCATGGAAATGCCCGTCAGCAATCCCACAGCGCGAAGTCAAATTTCCCGGCACAGAAGGGAACCGGGCGACGCGTCACGCCGTCAGGGGTCCGGAACGTGACTCTCGCCACTGAGTCCGAAAAGGTCGTTTTGCTCCACGCCTCGAAGATCACATATCGCCCGGACGGCCCTCCCGAGCGAAAAGCCCAATTCTGGAAAATCGCCCATATTGCCGAATTCGGGCATCTTGGGGCGGGCTGATGGGCTTCACACGACCCCGGCCCGAGGTCCGGCCGGGGCAGGGCTTAACGTGTGCGGTGGAGACTGGTAAGCCAAGCCTTACTTCCGCGGCTTGCCACCCCCTGCCCGCGTCGCCCGCCCTAAGGAACAACACGCCATGACACGCCCCGTCCGCGTCGCCATCGTCGGAGCCGGTCCCGCCGGGATCTACGCAGCGGACGCGCTGCTCAAATCCGAAGCCGCACAGGACCCGGGCGTATCGATCGACCTGTTCGAGCGCATGCCCGCCCCCTTCGGCCTGATCCGCTACGGCGTGGCCCCGGACCACCCGCGGATCAAGGGCATCGTCAAGGCGCTCCACCAGGTACTGGACAAGCCTCAGCTGCGGCTGTTCGGCAACGTCGACTACCCCCATGACATCGGGCTGGACGAGCTGCGGTCCTTCTACGACGCCGTGATCTTCTCCACCGGCGCCGACGCCGACCGCGCGCTCGGCCTCCCCGGGATCGAGCTGGACGGCTCCTACGGAGCGGCCGACTTCGTCTCCTGGTACGACGGGCACCCCGAGGTACCCCGCGGCTGGCCGCTGACGGCGGAGAAGGTCGCCGTACTGGGCGTCGGGAACGTCGCCCTGGACGTGGCGCGCATACTCGCCAAGAAGGCCGACGAGCTGCTGCCGACGGAGATCCCGGCCAACGTGTACGAGGGCCTCAAGGCCAACAAGGCACTCGAAGTGCATGTCTTCGGCCGCCGCGGTCCGGCCCAGGCGAAGTTCAGCCCGATGGAACTGCGGGAGCTGGACCACTCGCCCAACATCGAGGTCATCGTCAATCCCGAGGACATCGACTACGACGCGGGGTCCATCGAGACCCGGCGGGGCAACAAGCAGGCCAACATGGTCGCCTCCACGCTGGAGAACTGGGCGATCCGCGACGTCGGCGACCGGCCGCACAAGCTCTTCCTGCACTTCTTCGAGTCGCCGGTCGAGGTCCTGGGCGAGGACGGCCGCGTGGCGGGTCTGCGGACCGAGCGGACCGAGCTGGACGGCACGGGCAATGTCCGGGGCACCGGCGAGTTCACCGACTGGGACGTGCAGAGCGTCTACCGCGCGGTCGGCTACTACTCGCAGGAGCTCGCGAAGCTCCCCTTCGACGTGTCCTCCGGCACCGTCCCGCACGCCGCCGGACGCGTCATCGCCGGTGAGGAGCCGATGACGTCCGTGTACGTCACCGGCTGGATCAAGCGTGGTCCGATCGGCCTGATCGGGCACACCAAGGGTGACGCCAACGAGACGGTCGCCTGCCTGCTGGAGGACCGCGCCGAGGGCCGGCTGCCCGCCCCGGCGCAGCCGGATCCGGACGCCGTCGTCGCCTTCCTCGACGAGCGCGGTGTCCGCTACACCACCCGTGAGGGCTGGCACCGCCTGGACGCGCACGAGCAGGCGCTGGGTGCGGCCGAGGGCCGCGAGCGGATCAAGGTCGTGGACCGCTCCGCGATGCTGGACGCGTCCGGCGCTTCCGATACGTCGGGTACGTCGGATGCTTCCGGTACTTCCGGTACTTCCGGTACGGCGGACGCTCCCGCCGTTTCCTGACCGGTCGGCTCCGCACCCCTGGACGGTGGCGGCTCAGTCCGCCGCCGTCCAGCGGGAGGCGAGCAGCAGCGCGATGTCGTCGGGCCGGTCGTCGGCCTGCCCGGCCTCCTCGATCACTCGGTCCGCGATGTCGCCGAGCGACGCCGAGCCGAGCGCGGCGATGCCGCTCCGCAGTCGCTCGATGCCCTCGTCGATGTCGGTCCCCGCGCGCTCGATGAGCCCGTCGGTGAACAGGGCCAGCATCGCCCCGGGGTCGAGCCGGAATTCGGTGACCGGGTAGACCGCCTCGCTGTCGATGCCGAGGACGACACCTCCGACGAGGTCCAGGACCTCCGTCGTGCCGTCGGGATGGCGCAGCACGGGCTGCGGATGCCCCGCCCGCACCGCCTGGACGACACCGGTGACGGGGTCGAGGACGACGTAGCAGCAACTGGCGAACTGGCCGGGGTCGAGATCGATGAGCAGCCTGTTGGTACCGCTCATCACCTCCTGCGGATCACGTGCGCCGAGGGCGAAGGCGCGTACGGCGCTGCGCAGTTGACCCATGGTCGCGGCGGCTGCCACACCGTGTCCCTGTACGTCGCCGATGACCAGGGCGAGACCGCGGCCGGTCTCGATGACGTCGTACCAGTCGCCGCCGACATCCATGCCCTGCGTGCCGGAGAGGTACCGGGCGGCCGTGCCGACGCCTTCGATCTCGGGCAGCCGGTGCGGCAGCAGGGCGTCCTGCAGGCCCCGGGCCAGCGCCGCCTCGCTGTCGTACCGCTGGGCCCGCTGGAGGGCCTGTGCGATGAGCCCCGCCAGGGCGGTGAGGACGGTGCGCTCCTCCGGGCTGAAGCCGCGCGGCCGGTCGAAGCCGAGGATGCAGGAGCCGACCAGCCGCCCGGAGGCGATCAGTGGCAGGAAGGCCCGCGCTCCGACGTCGGCGTCCATGGGGATGCCGGGATAGGCCTGCCCCAGGCGCTCCATGGACTCGAAGAAGATGGGGCGGCCGGAGGTGAGGGTCTCCACCCCGGGAATACGGGCGTCGAGACCGACCCCGTCGAATCGGTCGAGGAAGCCCTTGGGGAAGCCGGTCTCCCAGGCCAGATAGAGGTGGCGTTCGCTCAGCAGGTAGATCGCCAGCTGCCTGCCGCCGAAGGCGGGCAGCAGTTCCTCGGTGACGACGGCGGACACCTGGCGGGCGGTGACGGCCTCCGTCAGCGCGATGGCGAGGGCGACCGGCCGGTACAGGGCGGCGGAACGGTCGGCCGGGGAGCCGAGCCCGGTGCCCGGCACGACGACGGACCCGGGCGCGTAGGCCGGCTGTTCCGCGGCGCTGAGCACCACCGTCACCCCGTCGTGGCCGGGGTACATGGAGACGGAGAGCCATTCCTTCGGGGCGCGGCGGGCCAGGAAGTGGACGGCTTCGTCGGAGAGCAGCGCGGCCCGGTGGTGGTCCTCGTAGGCAGGGTGCCCGAACCACGGCAGGGTCTCCCACAGGACGCGTCCCACCAGCTCCGCCCGGGTGCGGCCGAGGAGGTCCTCGGCCAGGTGATTGGCATAGGTGATCCGGCCGAGCCGGTCGAGCGAGAAGATGCCGCGGGGCATCCGTTCGGCCGCCTCCGCGACGACCGGCCCGGCGCCGAGATCCACCACGAAGCCGGTCAGGTGGCTCGCCGCTCCGTCGCCGGTCGGGTGGACCCAGCGTCCCGAGAGTTCCAGCAGGTGCGAGCGGCCGTCGGGTCCCCGCAGCCGCATCCTGCGTACGACGGAGGCGTCCGGCTCGACGGCTTGGCGGGCGAGTGCCCACAGTCCGTACACGTCCTCCGGCACCAGCCGCGCCGCGAGGGCGTCGACGGTGCCCGGGAATTCGGCGGGCGTGGTGCCGAGGATCGCGCACATCTCCTCGTCGGCGGTGACGGCGCCACTGCCGAGTTCCCAGTCGAAGCGGCCGATCCGCAGCGGCGGCGCGATGGCCGCGGGCAACTGGACGGGCAGCGGCTCGCGGTCCCACAGGCACGGTGTGCCGCCGGATCCGAGCTCCTCGAGGCCCTGGCCGAGCCGCCGGGCGATGCGCTGGAGCCGCCCGCTCTCGGCGGGCGCCACCGGCTCCCCCGGTGTGGCGGCGCGCATGACGAACAGGACGCCCGCTCTGCCGCCGCCGGCCATGACCGGGACGTACAGCGAGCCGAAGGGGAACGGCAGCCCTGCCATCAACTGCGGGAAGCGGCGCATCGCCTCCTCCGCGTCCGCGAGGAGCACCGCCCTGCCCGAGCGGTAGGACTCGGACACCGGGAAGGGCCGCTTGACCTGCATACGCCACCAGGGGCGGAACAGCGGACCGGGCAGCCCCGCGAGTACCGCCAGCCGCAGCAGTCCGGGCGTCGACGACCGCAGGTATACGCCGCCGGCGTATCCCCCGGTGGACTCGACCGCGCTCACGGCTGCCTGTGCGAGCACCAGGGAAAGCTCGTCCGGTACTCGGCCGCTGTTCGCCGCCCCGGCCACAGCCCCGCTCTCGTCGGGCGGGGTGTGCCGGGTGGCGCCGTGCCGGGTCACACAGCCAGCATGCTCCCCTTCCGCCGTGCCGCGCACCTTCGCGAACCGCGACCCGAACGCGCCGAGCGGGAACCGCCCCTTCGCCCGCGCGTGGCGGGCTGCGGCTCCCGTCGCGGCCGACGCGGTGCGCTCCGTCGAGGTTCAGCCGCCCAGGGCGTTACGCGGTTGCTGCTTGTTCATCGTCGAGGAGCGGCGCTCGATGTTCCGCTTCTTCGCCTCCCCGTACAGCTGGTCCTTGGTCGGCCCCGGGACCCGCCTCGCTCGCCGCCGTGCGGGCCGGTGGGCATCCGGCGATGCTGGTTGCGGACAGCCCCGGAAGTCCCCGGTCAACGGCTGTCGCCGTTCCGCCAGGGAGGTACTGATGGATCCGGCCACCGCCTTGCGGCGGATCGCGTTTCTGCTGGAGCGTTCGCAGGGCGCCACATACCGGGTACGGGCGTTCCGGCGGGCAGCCGAGGCGGTCGAGGACCTGTCCGGGGACGAGCTCACGGAACGGGTGACGCACGGGACTCTCGAAAAGGTGAGCGGTATCGGGCCCAGGACGGGCCAGGTGATCCGTGAGGCGCTGGCGGGCACGGCGCCGGAGTACCTGGACCGGCTGGAGGCGGAGGCCACGGTGCCGCTCGCCGAGGGGGGCGAGGCACTGCTCGCGCGGCTGCGGGGCGACTGCCATCTGCATTCCGACTGGTCGGACGGTGGCAGCCCGGTCGAGGAGATGGGACGGACGGCCGCTGAGCTGGGCCACGAGTGGGCGGTCCTCACCGATCACTCCCCCCGGCTGACGGTCGCGAACGGGCTGTCCGCGCACAGGCTGCAACAGCAGCTGAAGGTGGTGGCGGAGCTCAACGAGCGGTGGGCGCCGTTCCGGCTGCTCACCGGCATCGAGTGCGACATCCTCCCGGACGGCTCGCTCGATCAGGAACCGGAGCTGCTGGAACAGCTCGATGTGGTCGTCGTGTCGGTGCACTCCGAGCTGCGCATGGAGGCGCGGGCGATGACGCGGCGGCTCGAAGCGGCGGTGCGCGACCCGCACGCCGATGTGCTGGGCCACTGCACGGGGCGCCTCGTCGCGGGCCGGAGCCGGCCGGAGTCGGAGTTCGACGCGGACCGGGTCTTCGCCGCGTGTGCCGAGTCCGGAACGGCGGTGGAGATCAACTGCCGCCCCGAGCGGCTGGATCCGCCGCGACGGCTGCTGCGCCGGGCCGTCGAGGCGGGCGTGCTCTTCGCCATCGATACGGACGCACACGCTCCGGGACAGCTGGACTGGCAGATCCTCGGCTGTGCGCGGGCCGAGGAGTGCGGGGTACCCGTGGAGCGTGTCGTCACGTCATGGACGGCCGACCGGCTGCTGGAGTGGAGCTCACCGGGGGCCCGGTGAGCTCCAGGTCATCCGCCGAGAGCCGCCGCGCGGGGCCCGGGGTACGGAGCACCTACTTCTGCGGGTAGATGTCTCCACTGGCCATGCCGCTCTGCTGTTCGCTCCGGTCACGGATCGTCCGGGCCTTCTTCTCCAGGCGCTCGCGTTCCTCCGGGTCTGTCGCGCGCTGCGCGGCCTCGGTCAGCTGCTGCGCCTTCTCACGCATCTGCCGGGCCAGGTTCGCGGGTTCGTCGGAACCGCTCATCACCACTCCTCGGACGGTACGGGCCACCACGTCGGGGGACCAACACCCCCAGCGAACCAGTGCCGCGGCGCACCCGCATCCCGGAGCCACCCGACGGGGAGCTCGGTGACCGCACTCCCCGCCCAGCCCCGTGCTCCCCGCCGGAATCCCGAGAGGGCCGCGCCGCCTACAGCACGGGACCCGGATCGTCGTCGGGGCCGCCCGCCTCGACCCGGAGCGCGAGATCCCGCAGCACATCGGTCGACGTCACGTCCGTCTGTCCGGAGTCGTGCACCTGCGCCAGCATCGTGAAGGCCAGCGTGAAGGCGCCCACGAGCTGCTCGACCGCACCGCCGACCTCACGCCCGACCACGCTCACCACCTCCTCGACGGAGAAGTCCTCGGGGATCGCGATGTGTGGCATCGTCTCGTTCAGCAGGGCGGTGACGGCACCGGCACCGCTGTCCAGATCGTCCCGGTCGACATCCGCCTCCAGCAGCCGCTGCATCTCACCCGCCTCGGTGAGAATGCCGATCACGCGCTTCACAACTTCCCTCTGCTCCATGTCGCGAGCATAGGGCGTGCAACCTTGCCGCAACGTCAGGTGGAGTTGACTCGGCCCGTCCGTGACCGGTCGGGGAAGGACTGATACGTGGATCACGTTCCGAACGCTCCGGTCGTGGAGCTCACCGACGCGGCCGCCGCTCTGGTCAGGCGGCTGCGGGCGGACCACGGCCCGTTGATGTTTCACCAGTCGGGCGGCTGCTGCGACGGCAGTGCGCCCATGTGCTACCTGGCCGGTGAGTTCCGTACCGGGAACGCCGATGTGCTGCTCGCCGATCTCGCCGTCGAGGGCGTCGCCGAGACGGTGCCCTTCTGGATGTCGAGGAGCCAGTACGAGGTGTGGGCGCACACCCGGCTGATCGTCGATGTGGTGGAGGGGCGCGGCAGCGGGTTCTCGCTGGAGGCTCCGGAAGGCGTGAGGTTCCTCATCCGCTCACGGCTCGTCGGCACCTGAGGCGGCCGGTGCGTGGAGCGCCGACGCACGCGGGGCCCCGGTGCACGGGGCCCACGCGCGCGGGGCCTCAGCGCGGCCGACGCTGTTTGTGGGAGCGGTTTTCCAGCATGGCCCGGCGGATTCCCGCCGCGGTCGCCCTGGCGTGGTCCGGGGTGGCCGTGTGGTCGGCGACCGAGGTGACGAAGCGGTGCGTGGGCTGTCGGCAGCGGCCGCAGGGCGCGTCGGTGGTGATCAGATAGCCGTCCTCGCACTGCGGGTCGTCGCACTGGCCCGGCCGCAGCAGCTGCTCGGCGATGTCCTGGGCGCTCCAGCGGCGCCTGCCGTCCTCGTCCTTCTCGTTGAGGGCGTGGGCCCAGCGGAGGTTCCACCGGCGTTCGATGCGTTCGCGCAGACCGCCCGCGGTGCGCCGGCCGAGCTCCTGGTGGATCAGCTCCTGGACGGACTGCGGTACGCGACCGCCGAATGCTTGCATCAGCGGCTGAGGCAGGGCTTGCAGTACGTAGCGCGGCGGATTGCCCTTCGCGTCCTCGCGCCACCTCTGGCACTCGCAGGAGCCGTCGGGCCGCCTCGGGCTCTGGCAGCGGCCGCACAGACCGCGGCACTCGGCGCACAGTCCGTCGTCGAGCCCGTCCACATGCGGCGCGGGCGCCCGGCCGCACTCACGGCAGCAGGAGGCGCACGGCCCGCAGAGGCGTTCGTTGCCCACCTTCGTCGACCAGGTCCGCATCTGGCACCGGCAGCAGAGTCCGTTGTTGCAGTACTCGTGGTGGGCGGCGCCCGAGTGCCGTCCTGGTGGCGGGAAAGACATGGCCCCATTGTGCGGGATCGGGCCCCACCGGCACGAACCGTGTACGGGGACGGGGCACCGGGCTCGGTCAAGAATTCGATCAGGGGTTCAGGGCGCTGACCACGTTCGCGGTGGCGACGATGCCTTCCTGGATGGTCGGCGCCATGCTCGTGCCCGCGAGGCAGAACCCGAGCAGGGCGCAGACCAGCGCGTGGGAGAGCTTCAGCCCGCCGTTGCGCAGGAAGATCACTGCCAGGATCAGCATCAGCAGCACCAACGAGATCGAAATGGCCATGGCCAACCTCCTCCGCCGCGCCGGAATTGCGGCATTCGGCCGCCAGTGTGGCGTAGCGGAAAGGCCGTTCGGCGCACTGGCGTGTCCGCCGAACGGGTACTTACCGGCTGTGGCGCGTCAGTCGGCCGCGAGGGCGCTCCCCCGGGCACGCAGGAAGCGTTCGAGGCCCGCCAGGTCGTCGGTGTTCAGATGGTCGACCCCGGCCGCGAGCAGCTCGGTCCATACGGCGTCGCGCTCGGGTCCCGCGAGGTCCGGGGTGGCCCAGAAACGGACGCGCTGACCCCGCCGGTGGGCGGTGTTCACGAGACCGGCGAGCCGGTCCCGTTCGGCGGCCGGGAAGGGGCCCGCGCCCAGCCAGCCGAAGGACTGGGTCCAGTTGGCGCTGATGAGCGGGATGAAGGACGCGGTCGCCGCCGTACCGAGGTCTTCGAGGCGGCCGTCGTAGAAGGCGTACCGGGTGCGCTGCGCCTCCATGGGGACACGGGCGGCGCGGTCGCCGGAGATGACGGGGGTGACCGCTCCGGCGCGGACCCGGCCGTGGCTGTAGCGGGTCAGCATCCGGCGGTAGCGCTGGAGCTGCCGGTCCAGTTCGAGGTAGGCGGCCACACCGTCGGTCTTGATGTCGATCAGCAGTTGCAGCGGGGCGCGGTGTCCGGGGTGGACGCTGCCGTGGTTCGCCCCGGCCAGGGCCAGCAGCGGGTCGAGGTAGAGGGCGGCGAGGGTGCGGGTGGGGTCGAGGTCCGCGACGTCGTGGGCGACGAGCAGGTCGCCGTCGACGAGGAAGATGTCCGCCTCGACGCTGGTGAAGCCGTGCGCGAGCGCGTCGTGGAGCGGTCGCGGGTGCAGATAGTCGTTGTGCGCGTGGGCGTGGCGCAGGGGTCGCGGGCCGTGGGGGCGGCCGGGGTTGCCCGGGTTGCCCGAGGGGGCGGCGACGGCCGTCCCGGCGGGGACGACCACGCCCGCCGCCGCGGTGGCGAGCGCGGTGGTGACGACTCTGCGACGGGTCAGGTGTGCCATGGCCATGGGGTCTCCCTGAAGCGGTGGGAAGAGCAGAGCGGTGCGGATGGACGCGACCGAGTATGAGGGCGCGCACCGCCTCTACGGCAGGTACCTGCCAAGAGTTGGAGCGGTCGTCGTCCGCCCGTCGACCGTGCTGTACCCGTTGTTCCCCCGGCGCCGGGCCATGGAGGAGACGGTCCGTCAGACAGGAGCCGTCCAGCGCCGGTCGGCTCCGCCGCGGAAAGCGGCCGGACGAACCGTGCCGTCGCGGGGAATCACCCGCGCTCCTCCGGTCCGTGTCGCGGGGCCTGTTCGTCCCAGCGGACCGTCCGGTCGCACCAGCGTTCCAGCAGCACCCGGTCGTGGCCCACCGCCAGCAGCGCCGCCCCGGACTCCTCGCGGTAGGACTCCACGACGGCCACCAGGGCGGCGGTCGTCGAGGCGTCGAGCATCGCGGTCATCTCGTCGCAGATCAGCAGCTGCGGGCGCAGGACCAACGCACGGGCGAGGCAGGCCCGTTGCAGCTGGCCGTCGCTCACCGCGTGCGGACGGCGGTCGAGCAGTTCCCCGGTCAGCCCGACGCGCCCGGCCAGCTCCGCCACCCGGTCCGCGACCTCACCGCGCCGTCCCGTGGACCGCAGCGGCTGGGCGATGAGTTCGCGCAGGCTCAGCCGGGGGTCGGCGGAGAGCCGGGGCTGCTGGAAGACGACGCCGACCGCTGTCCGCCGCGCCTGCGGGGCCCGGTGTCGCCAGCCGCGTACCGCTTCGCCGTCGAGGGTGACGGTGCCCGCGTCGGGGCGGTGCAGCAGGGCCGCGACCCTGGCCAGGGTGGACTTGCCGCAGCCGCTCGGACCGAGCAGCCCGACCGCCTCGGCCGGGGCGACGCTCAGCGAGACGTCGCGGACGACGGGGCGCCGCGGGTCGTATCCGGCGGTGATGCCGGTGAGCTCAAGCATCGGCGGACTCCTTGCTCCGGCGGTCCTCACCGGTGGGCAGGCTGTGGTGGCAGGCGACGGCCCCGTCGAACGCGGGCAGCACGGCGCACCGTTCATCGGCACGGGCGCAGCGGGCGGCGAACGCGCACCCCTCGGGCAGTGCGCCCAGCTCCGGCGGCATCCCGGGGATCGGCGTGAAGTCCCGCTCCGGCAGGGCGTCGAGCAGTCCCCTCGCGTACGGGTGCCGGGGTCCGGGGCGCCCGAAGAAGCGGGCGGCGTCGGCGAGTTCGACGATCCGTCCGGCGTACATCACGGCCACCCGGTCGGCGACCCGCTCGGCCGCCGCGAGGTCGTGGGTGATGAGCAGCAGCGCACGGCCCTCGTCGGTGTGGCGGCGCAGTTCGTCGACGGTCCGCTCCACCAGGTCCCGGTCGAGCCCGGTCGTGGGTTCGTCGGCGAGGAGCAGCGGCGCGTCGCCGATCAGGGCGAGTGCGGTGGCGGCGCGCTGGGCGAGGCCGCCGGAGAGTTCGTGCGGGTGGCGGTCGAGGTGGTCGGCGGGGAACGAGGCGCGGGCGGCGGCCGCCTCCGCCGCTGCCCGTACGGCGGGCCCGCGTATCCCGGTCAGTTCGCGGAGGGTCTCCTCCAACTGGGCGCGGACCGTGCGGACGGGGGTGAGGTGGGCGGCGGGGCTCTGCGGTACGAGTCCGATGCGGCGGCCGCGTACCGAGCGAGCGAGGGTGCGTTCGTCCGCGGTGAGCAGATCTGTGTCCCCCGCGAGGAGGGCGCTGCCCGTGGTCCCGGCGTTGGCGGGCAGCAGTCCGAGCAGGGCGGAGGCGAGTACGGACTTGCCGCAGCCGCTCTCGCCGACCAGCGCCAGGCACTCCCCGGCGGCGAGGTCGAAGTGGGCATCGGTGACGGCGGCGATGTGCCGGCCGCCGCGCAGCCGGAAGCGGACGGAGAGCCCCCGCACGGACAGCACGGGAGCCCCCGGCACGGACGGTACCGACCCCTCATGGTGCCCCGGCGCGGACATCTGGCGCGGCCGGTCTTCGCTCGGGCGGGTCACAGCATCAGCTCCGATCGGCGGCGCGGGTTGATCCGCTCGCGCCAGGCACCGGCGAGGCCCGCCAGGGCGAGCGTGGGAATGATAAGGAAGAGGCCGGGGAAGAGCGTCGGCCACCAGTCACCGGCGAGCAGCGATCCGCGCGCGGACTGCACGAGGTTGCCGAGGCTCGCCTGATGGGCGGGCAGGCCGAGGCCCAGGAAGGACAGCGCCGACTCGTGCCACATGGCGTGCGGCACCATGAGGACGGCCGCCAGCCCGGCCTGCGGCAGCACTCCGGGCAGCAGGTGCCGCACGATGACGCGTCCCCGCGAGGCGCCGCCGGAGATCGCCGCGTCGATGAAGGGGCGCGAGCGCAGCGAGAGCACTTCGGAGCGGACGATCCGGGCCGTGGACAGCCAGTGCGTCAGGGCCACGGACACGATCACCGGCCAGACGCCGGGCCGGAACATCGCGACGATGAAGATGCCGAGCAGCAGGTGCGGTACGGACGAGAAGGTGTCGACCAGCCGCATCACGACCCGGTCGGTCCAGCCGCCGAACGCCGCGGCCAGGGCGCCGACGGCCGTGCCGATGACGGTGGCGGTGAGGGCGGCGACCAGCCCGACGAGCAGGGAGACGCGCAGCCCGTAGACACAGCGGAGCAGCAGGTCCCGGCCCACGTCGTCCGTTCCGAACGGGTGCGCGAGGGAAGGCGGTCGCAGCTTGGCCGCGAGGTCGACGGCCTGCTGGTCGAGCTGGACCAGCGGCGGTACGACGAGGACGGCCAGCAGCACGGCGGCCACGATCCCGGCGGAGGCGACCACACGGACGCGGCGGGTGGTGCGGCGGGGGGACGCGAACACGGCCTCAGCCATCGAAGCCCACTCTCGGATCGGCGAGTCCGTACAGCAGATCGGACAGGAGGTTGCCCAGCAGCACCGCCGCGGTGGCGAGCACCGTGAGGGCGGCCAGCAGCGCGAAGTCCACGGAGGTGGCGGCCTGCACGGCGGCGGCGGCGATGCCGGGCCAGCTGAAGACCGTCTCGACGAGGAGTGCGCCGGTGATGAGTTCGGGGACGCGGGAGCCGATCAGGGTGAGCATCGGCAGCATGCCGGAGCGCAGGGCGTGGCCGAGCAGCACGGTGCGTTCGCGCAGTCCGCGGGCACGGGCGCCGCGCACCGGGTCCTCGTCCAGGGCGTCGGCGACTCCCTGGCGTACGTACAGGAAGAACCACGGCAGCTGGGAGACCCCGAGGACCGCCGCGGGCAGCACCAGGTGGGAGGCGACCTGGCCGAAGGTGACCGTGTCGCTGGCGGCGTCGGTGAGTCCGCCGGCCGGCAGGACGTCCAGTTTCAGGGCGAAGAACCAGATGGCGAGCAGTCCGAGCCAGAAGGCGGGGGCGGCTTCCAGGGTGTACGCGGCCGAGCTGACGCACCGGTCGAGCCAGCCGCCGGGGCGGCGGGCGGCCAGGACGCCGAGGCCGGTGCCGAGCAGGATCGCGACGACGAAGGCGGTGGCGGCGAGCAGCACGGACCAGCCGACGCGTTCGCCAATGACATCGGCGACCGGCTGGCGCATCACGCTGGAGTCGCCGAAGTCGCCCTGGAGCGCGGAGGTGAGCCAGTTCCACCAGCGGGTGACCAGGGGCTGGTCGACGCCGAGGTTGGCGCGGAGCTGGTCGAGGTTCTCCTGCGAGGCGGTGAGGCCCGCGGTGCCCGCGTAGGCCTTGACGGGGTCGAAGGGGGATGCGGCGGCGACGGCGAACACGCCGAAGGTGACGACGCCGAGGACGGGCACGGCGAACAGGGCCCGCCGTCCCGCCATCCGCGCCATCGGCCCCCAGGGGAGGCGGTGGTTCACTTCTTCGCGCCCTCGGGGGTCCACTTCTCGACGTTCCACCAGGGGCCGGAGGCCAGGCCGTGGTCGTGCGGTTCGACCTGTGTGGTGAGCGGGCCGAACCGGTCGTCTACGACGTAGAGGTGGTCGATGTGGGTGAGGAAGGTGTAGCCGGGGTTCTTCACCAGTTCCCGCTGGACCGTGTCGTACGCGGCCTGGCGTGCGGCCTTGCCACCGCTCCTGCGGCCCGCTTCGAGTGCCGTGTCGACGGCCTTGTTGTCGTACCACGCCATGTTGTTGAAGCCGTCGCCCGCGAGGGTGGACTTCAGCAGGGTGTACTGGTCGAAGTCGGGGTCGGCGGGCGATCCGCCGCCCGCGAGGACGGCGTCCTGCTTCATCCGGGGCTCGATGACCTCCCAGGTCCCGGCCTCGGCGGTGATGTCGATGCCGGCCTTCTTGGCGTCGGAGGCGTAGGCGAGGGCGTGTTCCTGGCGGAGCTTGTCGCCGGTGAGGTACCAGAGCGGGAAGGCGGCGCGTACCCCGTCCTTGGCGCGGATGCCGTCCTTGCCGGGCTTCCAGCCCGACGTGTCGAGGATCTTCTTCGCGGCGGCGAGGTCGTGGGTGCGCTCGGTGCCCTTGGTGAACCACTCGCTGTCGGTGGGGACGGGGCCGTAGGCGGGCTTGCCCTCGCCGTTGAGGATCGAATCGACCATGGCCTGCCGGTCGACGGCGACATCGAGTGCGCGCCGGACGGCGGTGTCACCGGCGACCTTGTTGTGGGTCGGCAGGGTCACGGTGCGGTAGTCGTACGTCGTGGCCGCGTAGGTCCGCCTGCCGTCGTCGCCCTTGAAGCCCTTGGCGAGGTTGGGCGGCAGGATCGCGCCGTCGAGGTCGCCGGAGCGCAGCCGGGTGGCGCGCACGTCGTCGTCCTTGATGATCGCCATGGTGAACTTCTTGATCTTCGGTGCGCCGCCCCAGTAGTCGGGGTTGGCCTTGAAGCTGAGCTTCTCGCCCTTGGACCACTTGGTGAGGACGTAGGGCCCGGTGCCGATGGGGTGGGTGGTGAAGGCGCCGGTATTGACGTCCTGCTTGCCCGCGACGTGTTCGGGGGCGATGGGCAGGACGGTGCGCTGGGCGAAGGGCGCGTAGGGGTACTTGAGGGTGAAGACGACGCTGTCCTCGCCGACCGCCTCGACGGATTTCACCGCGTCCAGCTCGGTGCGGGAGGCGTTGTTCGTCTTCTCGTCCAGGATGGTGCGGTAGGTGAAGACGACGTCCTTGGCGCCGAAGGGCTTTCCGTCGCTGAACGTGACGCCCTGGCGGAGCCGGTAGGTGTACGTGAGCCCGTCGTCGCTGACCTCGGGCAGGGCGGTGGCGAGCGCGGGCCGCAGCTTCATCCCGCCGTCGAGGGCGAGCAGCCCGTCGAAGATCTTGGAGTTGCCGTCCTTGCCGTAGCCGAGCAGCGGGCTGAGGCTGTCGGGCTCGTACGCGATGCCGACGACGGCGGAGTCCGCGGCACCCGCCCCGGAGCCGGAGCCTGCGTCCGGATTCCCCGGATTCGAGCAGGCTGCCGCGGATATCGACAGCACGGTCGCCATCGCGGTGGCGACCGCTCCCCGTATCGATCGGGCCGTCATACTCTGCACATCCCTATTGAAGATCGAATGTTATTGCGAAACGATCGCAATTAAACAGCACGTAAAGGGCCGCGCCCACCCCGCCCGCACCCGTCCGCCCCCGCCGGACATGGCGAAACGGGGGTACGCGTCACGTACCCCCGCCGGCGGCTCAGCGGAAAGGGCCCTACGGCGCCGGGAGTTCGACCAGCTCGGCAACGGCCTCGCGGTGGCTTCCCGCCGTGCCGTACGCGATCGAGTCGGCCTTGGCCCGCTTCAGGTAGAGATGCGCGGGGTGTTCCCAGGTCATCCCGATCCCGCCGTGCAGCTGCACGCACTCCTCGGCCGCACGGACCGCCGTCTTCGAGCAGTACGCCTGTGCCACGGCGACCGCGAGCGGGGCGTCGGGGCTGCCGGTGGCGAGGGCGTCGGCGGCGTTGCGGGCGGCGGCGCGGGCCGAGACGACCTCCAGCCAGAGCTGGGCCATCCGGTGCTTGAGCGACTGGAACGAGCCCACCGGCCGGTTGAACTGGTGCCGTTCACGGGTGTACCGGACGGTCTCCGTAAGGCACCACTCCGCGAGGCCGAGCTGTTCGGAGGCGAGCAGTCCGGCACCGGTGAGCAGCCCTCGCCGTACGGCGTCGATCGCCGCTCCGGCAGGGGCGAGCAGGGTTCCGGTGGCGCCGGTCAGCGTGACGGCCGCGAGGGGACGGGTCAGGTCGAGCGGGATGAGCGGGTCCACGGTGACCGTGCCCGCGGCGGGCTCGACCGCGTACAGGCCCTCCGGGGTGGGCACCAGCAGCACGTCGGCGGTGGCCGCGTCGGCCACCGCGGTCACCGTCCCGTCGAGCACCCCGTCCGCCGCGGCCACCGTCGTGCCGGGCGCGCCGGCGGGCGGGGTGGCGAACGGCACGGCGAGGGCGGCGATCCGGCGGCCGGAGGCGAGGCCGGCTAGCAGTTCCGCGACCGGGCCGTCCTCGGTCCCCAGCGCGAGCAGCGTCGCGGTCGCCACGACCGCGCTCGTCAGATACGGCGTCGGCGCGACGCTGCGGCCCAGCTCCTCCAGGACCACGGCGGCCTCCCGGTGCGAGGCGCCCTGTCCCCCGAACTTCTCCGGTACGAGGAGTCCGGCGGCGCCGATACCGACGGCGAGCGCCTCCCACAGCCGCGGGTCGTACGGCGTGTCGGACTCCGTGCGGGCGATCACCGTCGGCGCGTCGGCCCGGTCGGCGAGCAGGGAGCGCACGGCGGACCGCAGGTCCTCCTCGGTCTCCGAGTAGAGGAGGTCGGGGGTCGCGGCGGGCTGGTCGAGCGTGGTCATCGGGAGAGGTCCTTCCAGGCGACGTCCTTGTCATTGCGCGGCTCGACGGGCAGCCCGAGGACGCGCTCGGCGACGATGTTCAGCAGTACCTCGCTCGTACCGCCCTCGATGGAGTTGCCCTTGGAGCGCAGGTAGCGGTATCCGGCGTCGCGTCCGGTGAAGTCGACCAGTTCCGGGCGGCGCATGGTCCAGTCGCCGTACAGGAGTCCCCCGTCGCCGAGGAGTTCGACCTCCAGGCCGCTGATCTCCTGGTTGAGGCGGGCGAAGGCGAGCTTCATGCCCGACCCCTCGGGGCCGGGGTGCCCGGCGACGAGCTGCTGCCGCAGCCTCTCGCCGGTGAGCCTGGCGACCTCGGCCTCCACCCACAGGGTCAGCAGCCGCTGGTGCAGATCATGGGTGCGCAGTTCGGGGCGCTCGCGCCAGGTCCGCGTGACCGGGCCGATCATGCCGCCCTCGCGCGGGATGCGTGCCCCGCCGATCGAGACGCGCTCGTTCATCAGGGTGGTCTGAGCGACCTTCCAGCCCTCGCCGACCGGGCCGAGCCGCCTGCTGTCCGGGATGCGTACGCCGGTGAGGAAGACCTCGTTGAACTCCGCCTCGCCGGTGATCTGGCGCAGCGGACGCACCTCGACACCGGGGTCGGTCATGTCGCAGATGAAGTAGCTGATGCCGCGGTGCTTGGGCAGATCGGGGTCGGTGCGGGCGATCAGGATCGCCCAGCGGGCCACATGGGCGCTGGAGGTCCAGACCTTCTGCCCGTCGACGACCCAGTCCTCACCGTCCCGGACGGCCCGGGTGCCGAGGGCGGCCAGGTCGGACCCGGCGCCCGGCTCGCTGAACAGCTGGCACCACACTTCCTCGCCGACCCACAGGGGCCGCAGGAAGCGCTGCTTCTGCTCGTCGGTGCCGAAGCCGAGGATGGTGGGGGCGGCCATGCCGAGACCGATGCCGATGCGGCGCGGGTCGTTGTCCGGGGCCCCGGCCGCGGCGAGTTCGGCGTCGATGACGGGTTGCAGGGAACGCGGTGCGTCGAGCCCGCCGAGTCCGGCCGGGTAGTGGACCCAGGCGAGACCCGCGTCGAAGCGGGCCTTCAGGAATTGGGTACGGTCCGTGGTGGCCGGTGGGTGCGCGGCGAGCAGTTCGCTCGTGCGGCGGCGGACTTCGGCCGCGTCGATGGAGGCGGTCATCGGGCGGCTCCCGTCGGCAGGACGACGATGCGGCCGGTGCTCGTACCGTCGGCGACACGCTGCACGGCGTCCGCCGCGCCGGCCATCGCGACACGCTCGCTGATCAGCGGCCTGATGACTCCCCGGGCGGCGAGCGCGGTCAGTTCGTCGTGGCAGGCGCGGACCGCGGCGGGGTCCTTGGTGTTGTACAGACCCCAGTGGAGTCCGGCGATCGAGTAGTTCTTGACGAGGGCGTGGTTGAGCGCCGGGGCGGGGATCACGCCGCTCGCGAAGCCGACCACGACGACACGCCCCTCGAAGGCGACGCACTTCACGGACTTGGCGTAGGCGTCGCCGCCGACCGGGTCGTAGACGACGTCGGCGCCGCGCCCGCCCGTCGCTTCCTTCACCTTCGCGACGATGTCCTCGCTCCGTCGGTCGATGACCAGGTCGCAGCCCAGCTTCCGGGCGATCCCGGCCTTCTCCGGCCCGCCGACGACGCCGATGACGGTGGCACCCGCCGCCTTGCCGAGCTGGACGGCGGCGCTGCCGACGCCGCCCGCGGCCGCGTGCACGAGAAGCGTCTCGCCCGCCCTGAGACGCGCCCTGCGGTGCAGCCCGAACCAGCCGGTCTGGTAGCCGATGTGCAGGGCGGCCGCTTCGGCGTCGTCCAGGGAGTCGGGGGCGGGCAGCAGGGCCGCTTCGTCGGCGACGACGTACTCGGCGAAGCCGCCGTGCGGGAGCGCGGGGGTGGCGAGCACCCTGCGCCCGTCCTCGGTCTCGCCGCAGATCTCCACGCCGGGTGTGAAGGGCAGCGGCGGACGGACCTGGTACTGGCCCCGGCAGAGGAGCGCGTCGGGGAAGTTGATGTTCGCCGCGCGCACCTCGATCAGTGTCTGGCCGTCACCGGGTGTGGGCCGGTCCGTCTCCTGAAGCTCCATCACCTCGCTCGGCTCGCCGTTCCGGTGCACTCGCCATGCCTGCATGAGGGGCCTCCACAACACTGTCGGCATTACCACTGCTCCGGCGCATACTAAGCGGTCGCTTGCCGATCTGGGAACAGTTGGCTCCCGGCCGGCGCACCGGCCCCCTCACGCCCGCTTCGGCTTGGCCCTGACGTGCATGCGCTCCCCCTGCGGCCCGAACAGGCTGAGGTATTCGACCGGTTCGTCACCGGCCGGACCGAACCAGTGGGGCAGCCGGGTGTCGAACTCGGCGGCCTCCCCCGGAGCCAGCACGAGATCGTGCTCGGCCAGCAGGAGCCGCAGCTTCCCCGAGAGCACGTACACCCACTCGTACCCCTCATGGGTGCGCCGCTCGGGCACCTCCTCGCAGGCGGACTCGTGCACCACCTTGTACGCCTGGAGGCCGCCCGGCCGGCCGGTCAGGGGAAGCGCGGTCTTCCCGCCGTACACGATCGGCTTGGCCCTGATCCGCGGGTCCCCGACGGGCGGCGCGCCGACGAGGTCGTCGAGGGGGACCTCATGAGCGCGGGCGATCGGGAGCAGCAGTTCCAGACTGGGACGCCGCCCGCCGGACTCCAGCCGGGAAAGGGTGGACACGGAGATTCCGGTGGCGGCGGAGAGGGCGGCGAGCGTGACACCCCGGTCGGTACGCAGCCTGCGCAGCCGGGGTCCGACACCGGTGAGCACGGCGTCCAGTTCCGGGTCGTCCCGGTCGTGTTCCTTCATGCCCCCATTGCAGAATCAGCAAGGAGGTTTGTCAATCGGGTAAGGCCGGCGACCCACCGGCACCCGCCGGCCGCCGCCGCTGGGGCCCCTCCTCGACGAGCCAGGGGAAGATCCACCGGTTCTCGTGACCCACGTCCGCCCGGGGGCCCGGCCGGCGTGGTCAGGCCAGCGAGAGGAAGAGCTTCTCCAGCCGGGCGCGCATCCGGTCGCGGTCGGCGGGCTCGGCGGAACCGTCCGCCATGCAGTGCTGGAGTCCGGTGGCGATGATCGCGAAACCGGCCCGGTCCAGGGCCCGCGAGACCGCCGCCATCTGCGTGATGACGTCCTCGCAGTCCCGCCCTTCCTCGATCATCCTGATGATCGCGTTGAGCTGGCCCTGTGCGCGGCGCAGACGGTTGAGGACCGACTTCAGCTCGTCGGCCGCCATGTCGAGTTCCACACATCCTCCTCCGAATACCCCAAGGGGTATCCTAACCTGTCCGGGGAAGGAGAGACGTCTGTCTCTTCCCCACCCGGTGAACGAAAGGACCACCTGCTCGTGACCAGCCATGCTTCCCTGTCCCCCGCCCAGGCCGCAGCCCGTCTGGAAGAGTTCACCGTCATCGACGTACGGGCTCCCGGCGAGTACGCCTCCGGGCATGTCCCCGGCGCCCTGAACGTCCCGCTCGACCGGCTTCCCGAAGCCCTGCCCGCGCTGAAGTCGGCCTCCGCGCGCGGCACGCTGCTCATGGTGTGCGCCTCCGGTGTCCGTTCCACCCGTGCCTGCGAGGTCCTCTCCGGGGCGGACATCGACGCCCTGACACTCACCGGCGGCACCTCGGCCTGGGAGGGCGACGGCCGGGGACTGGACCGGCCCGAGGGCGCCGGGGCCGTCTGGCCGATGGAGCGTCAGGTCCGTCTCGCCGCCGGTTCGCTGGTGGTGGCCGGTCTGGTGGCGGGGCTTCGCTTCCCGGCCGCTCGCTGGCTGTCCGTGGGCATCGGCTCCGGCCTGGTCTTCTCCGCGCTGACCAACACCTGCGGCATGGCGGCGGCGCTCTCGAAGCTCCCGCACAACCGCGCACCGCGCACCGCCGCCGACCTGAACACCACCCTGGAGGCGCTCCAGAAGTGAGCGGTGCGGGCGTTCGCCCGGAACGTACGCGAGGGAGCCGGCCGCACACGGTGTGCGGCCGGCTCCCTCGTGTTCACCGGACGGTGCCGGTCAGATCTCGTCCCTGACCATCGCGAGCAGCCGGTCCAGTACGCGCGGTCCGCCCGCACGCAGTCCGTCGTGCTCGAACTCGTTGGTCACCCAGGTGCGCAGCCCGCGGATCGAGGCGGCGGTGCGCAGCGCGTGCCCGGTGTCGACATACATGTCGTCGTGGTAGACGGCGGCGGCGACCGGCACCTCGTTGGCGGCGAGCCGCTCGGCGTCGTACAGCACGGGCCAGTCGGTGCGGTTGGCGAGGAGTTCGGCGGTCTCGCGCAGTGGACGCAGGGCCGGATCGACATCGAAGTGCCAGGGGTGGATCGTCTCGCCGGTGAAGAGCACGGGGCCCTCGCCCGCCAGAGCGCCCGCCGCGTCGAACTGCGGGAACTCGGCGCGGACCCGCTCGGCGGACCAGCCGGTGGGCCGCTCACCCTGGCCGTAGATCGCCTCGTGCAGCAGGGCGTACAGCGGATGGCCGGCGAACGAGTTGGCCGTGCGCACGGCCTCCTGGAAGGCGTCGGACAGCTCGGTGCCGTGCGGGGTGCGGACGAAGGCGTTCTCCAGCAGGTAGTGCAGCTGGTGGCTGCCGTTGCCGCCGCCCAGCATGATGCCGAGGGACTGGAACCCCTCGGGCGTCAGCCGGTGCCCGGTGCCCTCCGAGCGGTGGGCGACGAGGTACTCGGTGATCTCCCGGGCCCGCCGCACATCCTGCGGGTAGCGGGCGTAGTGGGCGGCGACCTTCCGCTCGATCCGGGGGTAGGCGGCCCGGTACACCTCGTCGGCATGGGCGTCCAGGGCGGGCAGTCCGCCGGTGATCAGAGCGGCCGTGAGCCCTTCCGGGGCGGCCGACAGATAGCGGACGGCGCAGAATCCGCCGAAGGACTGTCCCAGCACCGTCCAGGTCTCGCCGCCGGTGACCTGCGGCCGGATGGCTTCGCAGTCGCGGACGATGCTGTCGGAGCGGAAGTTGCTGAGATAGTCGGCCTGCTCGCGCGGCCCTCCCCGCGACGGCAGGGTCTGCCGGTTCGCCGGGGTGGATCCGCCGGTACCGCGCTGGTCGAGCAGGAGCACCCGGAACTCCCGTACGGCGCGGCCCAGCCAGGCTTCCGTGCCGACGAAACGGCGGGCGCCGAACCCGGGGCCGCCCTCCAGGTAGATCAGCCACGGCAGTTGCTCCCCGGTCCTGCCGGACGCCACCGCCTCGCGGCCGAAGATCTCGATCTGCTCGCCGCCCGGGTCGCTGTGGTCGAGCGGGACCGTGAAATGACGGTCGGTGAAGACGACACCGGGCTGCCGGTAGCTGCTCACAAAAGGCTCCTGAATCAGATGGTTCCGGGACAGTTCAGCACATGGCCGTGACTCGGACAGTCCCGGCCCGTGTGCGCCGCGCGCGGGCGGCTCCTAGCGTGCAGTCATGATCCGGTTCGAGCAGGTCAGCAAGGTCTACCCGGATGGCACGGCCGCGGTCGACGGGCTGTCCTTCGAGGTCGCCGAGGGGGAGCTGGTCACCCTGGTCGGGCCGTCCGGCTGCGGCAAGACCACCACCATGATGATGGTGAACCGGCTGATCGAGCCGACCGCCGGCCGGATTCTGGTGGACGGCGAGGACATCGCCGCGGTCGACCCGGTGAAACTGCGCCGCCGGATCGGCTATGTGATCCAGCAGGTCGGCCTGTTCCCGCACCGCACGATTCTGGACAACACCGCGACCGTCCCGGCGCTGGTCGGCTGGAAGCGCGGCAGGGCCAGGGAGCGGGCGGCGGAGCTGCTCGACCTGGTGGGCCTGGACCCCGGCACGTACGGATCGCGCTATCCCGCCCAGCTGTCCGGCGGGCAGCGCCAGCGGGTGGGGGTGGCCCGCGCGCTCGCGGCGGATCCGCCCGTGCTGCTGATGGACGAACCGTTCGGTGCGGTCGACCCGGTGGTGCGGGAACGGTTGCAGGACGAGTTCCTCGGGCTCCAGGCGACGGTCAGGAAGACCGTCCTGCTGGTCACGCACGACATCGGGGAAGCGGTGCGGATGGGCGACCGGATGGCCGTGTACGGGGAGGGCCGCATCGAGCAGTTCGACACCCCGGCCGCCGTGCTCGGCACCCCGGCGACGCCCTATGTGGCCGGGTTCGTCGGCGCCGACCGGGGCCTGAAGCGGCTGTCGGTCACCGCGATCGAACCGGAGGACCTCTGGGAGCCGCCGGTGGCCCGCCTCGATGAACCGGCCCGGTCGGCGGCGGCCCGGCTGGGGGCGTCGGGGGCCCGGTGGGCGGTGGTGCTGAACGGCGCGGGCGATCTGCACGGCTGGGTGTCGGCGGATGCGCTGCGGATCGCCGGGGAGCTGGGCACGGTGGGCGAGCTGGCCCGGCGGATGGACGCGTGGGTGCCCGTCGGCGCCCCGTTGAAGCAGGCGTTCAGCGAGATGCTCCAGTACGACGCCGGGTGGGTGGCGGTGCTGGACGGCGCGCGCTTCCTGGGCGTACTGACTCCGGCGAAGCTCCATGAGGCGCTGCGCCGCTCGGTGGACGCGGACGCTCAGGGCGTCGGGCGCGAGGACGTGGAGTTCGACTCGGTCGCGGACGCGTAGGGGCGCCCCCCGGTGTGACCGGCTACCGCCCGCGCCGATAGCTGCTGCCGTCCTTGGGCCGTACCAGCAGCCCCGCGACGACGAGATGGCGCCGCAGCGCCGAGCAGTCCTCGTGCACCGTGAGCAGCGCCTCGTTCACCTCGCGCTCGGTGTACGCGCGCTCGCGCTCGAAGAGCGTCTCGGAGAGGTGGACCAGCAACTGTTCGCGGCGTGCCACCTTGCGCGGGATCGTCGTGAGACGTCCGTGGGAGAAGAGCGCGGCCACACCGTGCGAACTGCTGGATTCTTTCTCGGGCATGGCCGGAAGCGTCGCAGGCTTCCGGTGGGAGGGCAACGCCTTTTCGGCGCGATGACGGAACCGTACGGTGTGATCATCTGCTACTGCGACGAAGGCGGTCCCGCATGGCCCTGTTCGACCTCCCCCTCGATGAGCTGCGCACCTACCGCAGCCGGTCGGTGGAGCCCGAGGACTTCGACGCGTTCTGGTCGTCGACGCTGGACGAGGCCAGGAGCCATGATCTCGACGCTCGCTTCGATCGCCGCACCGACACGGGACTGGCGAGTGTCGAGGTGTACGACGTGACGTTCGCCGGTTTCGGGGGGCATCCGGTCAAGGGCTGGTTCGTCCTTCCCACGGGCCGCCGGGAGCCCCTGCCGGTGGTCGTGGAATTCCTCGGGTACGGCGGCGGGCGCGGTCTGGCGCACACGCATCTGCTGTGGGCCTCGGCCGGTTTCGCCCACTTCGTGATGGACACCCGGGGCCAGGGCAGCGGCTGGGCACCGGGCGACACCGCCGATCCCGTGGGCAGCGCGCCCTCGCTGCCCGGCTTCATGACCCGGGGCATCGAGGATCACCGGGAGTTCTACTACCGGCGGGTGTTCACCGACGCGGTGCGGGCGGTGGAGGCCGCGCGTTCGCATCCGCTGGCCGACGCGGCACGCACCGCCGTCACCGGGGTCAGCCAGGGCGGCGGCATCGCGATCGCGGCCGGCGGGCTGATACCGGACCTGGTGGCGGTCGCTCCGGACGTGCCGTTCCTGTGCGACTTCCCGCGCGCGGTCACCGTCACCGACCGGCAGCCGTACCGCGAGGTGGGCAACTACCTCAAGACGCACCGCGGCCGCACCGCGCGGGCCGCCGCCACACTGGCCTACTTCGACGGGGTGCACTTCGCGGCGCGCGGGCGGGCTCCCGCACTGTTCTCGACGGCCCTGGAGGACCTGACCTGCCCGCCGTCGACGGTCTTCGCGGCCTTCAACGCGTACGCCCATGAGGACAAGACGATCGAGGTGTACGACTTCAACGACCACGAGGGCGGCGGCGCGTTCCAGCAGGCCGCCCAACTGGCCTGGCTGCCCGGAAAGCTGATGGCCTGACCGGGCCCGGAGCGCCGGACACCCCTTGTCCGGACCATCCGGACCATGTGGTCTCACCCTGCCGGGATGAGCTTCTCGGACTCCAGGTAATGGCGCGCGACATCCTCGGGGAGCCTGCGCCAGCTGTCCACCTGCTCGTTCATCGACGCCAGGGCGGCCGTGGTCAGCACGGTGTTGAGCGGGTCGAGCGCGTCCCGCACCCCGGCGCTGCCCGCCCGGGAACGGTTGACGACGGGGACCAGATAGTCGGCGTTCTGCAGATGCTTGTCGTCGGCGAGGATCACGAGGCCGAAGTCGTCCAGGGTGGCGTCGGTGGTGGTGGTCAGGACCATCTGGTCCTGACCGCTCTGCACGGCCTGTTTGGCCTGGGTGGTGCCGACGCCCTTCGGGTCGACGGCGGTGATCCGGATGCCGTACGTCTTCTTGAGTCCGGGCGCGCAGTAGGGGCGCTGTACGCATTCGTCGCCCGCCGCCAGCCGTACGGGCAGGTGTGAGCGCCCCAGGTCGCTGAGGGTCTTCAGCCGGTGCCGCGCCGCGTACGGGGCGGCGACCGCGAAGGCGTTCTGGTCGACGGCGCGGCCCGGATCGAGGACCACGAGGCCGCGTCGTGCGGCCAGCGAACGGAGCGCCTTCATCGTGGTGCCGAGGTCGGGGGAACCGACCGGGGCGGCGTCCGCGCCGTTGGCCTTGGCGTTCAGCCAGTCGGCGAAGGTGGCCGCGTACTCCGGCACGATGTCGATCTGGCCGTTCTCCAGCGCGGGTTCGTAGATCTCCCGGTTGGTCACGGAGATGATCTCGGTGGAGTACCCGGCCCGGTCGAGCAGGAGCGCGTACATCTGGGCGAGCAGATCGCTCTCGGTGAATCCGGCGGAGCCGATCGTGAGGTGCTTGCTGTCGCCGGGCGGGGCCGTGACATCGCCCCGGTTCTCCAGCGTGGGGCCGGAGGCGCAGGCGGTGGCGGCCAGCAGGAGCGCGCAGCACAGGGCGTACGGGGTACGGGGGCGGGTCACGCGGCCTCCCGGGTGCGGCGCCGGTCCGGGGCGAGGCGCTGACCGGTCTCGAAGAGCCCTTCCACGAGGAGGGCGAATACGGCGACGAGGACCGCTCCGGCCACGACCTGGGGCGTGGAGGCCAGGTTGAAGCCCGCGGTGATGATCCGGCCCAGCCCCCCGCCGCCGGCCAGGGCGGCCAGCGTCGCCGTGGCGACGAGTTGCACGGCGGCGATCCGGACGCCGGTGAGGATGAGCGGCAGCGCGAGCGGGATCTCGACTCCCAGCAGCATCTGGCGGCCCGTCATGCCCATCCCCCGGGCGGACCGGACGACGTCCCGGTCGACCTCGCGCATCCCCACGTAGGCGTTGGTGAGCAGTGGGGGCATGGCGAAGAGCACCAGGGCGATGATGGTCGACCACTGACCGTACGTACCGATCGGGGTGAGGAGCAGCAGGACCAGCACGGCGAACGTGGGGACGGCCCGGCCGATGTTGGAGATGTTGACCGCGAGGGCGCCGCCCCTGCCGAGGTGGCCGAGGACCAGGGCGACCGGCAGCGCGATGAGGCAACTGATCAGCAGGCAGACGACGGTGAGGAAGAGGTGTTCGCCGAGCCGGTGCCAGATGCCGTCGGGGCCGGACCAGTGGGTGGCGGTGGTGAGCCAGGACCAGGTGTCCCGGAGGGTGGTCACGACGGTGCCCTCGTCCAGGGCGTCAGCCACCGCTGCACGAGCAGGAGCAGCAGGTCGGCGGCGACGGCGATGACGACACAGAGGACGGACGCGGTGAGCACCTGGGCCTTGAAGTAGGTGTTCATGCCCGAGTAGATGAGGTTGCCGAGTCCGCCGTGGCCGACGATCGCGCCGACCGTGACCAGGGAGACCGCCGAGACGGTGGCGATCCGCAGTCCGGCCATGGCCGCGGGCAGGGCGAGCGGGAGTTCCACGGCGATCAGCAGGCGGGCGGCGCCGTAGCCCATGCCGCGCGCCGCCTGCCGGGTCTCCTCGGGTACGGCGCGCAGTCCGGCGAGGATGTTCCGGACGAGAAGGGTCAGTGAGTAGAGGACGAGTCCGGCGACGACGAGCGTGGCGGACAGCCCGTACACCGGCAGCAGGAGCGAGAACATCGCGAGCGACGGGATCGTGTACAGGATCGTCGTCACCCCGAGCACGGGCCCGGCCGCCCAGCGTCGGCGGCGGGCGGCCAGGGCGAGCGGCAGGGCGATGGCCAGTCCGATCAGCACCGAGACCGCGGTCAGCTGAAGGTGCTGGACGGCCGCGTCCCAGAGGATCTCCCGGCGGCTGGAGAGGTAGGCACCGCAGATCCACTCATTGCGCGCGAGGCAGTCGTCGGGAGGCGCGGTCACCCGTCCATTGGAGCGCGGGAGTCCGACGGACGCGCGTCATGATCGCCTGTTCGAGGTGCGTGCTCAGGGGCCCGACGGCTCCGGGCGCGGAGCCGGCCCGCCCCGCACACGACCGGCATTTGAGCGACTGCTCAAATGCCTGCTAGTGTCCCGGACCGACGGAGGATTGAGCGATCGCTCAACCGTGGACGAAGCGGGGGCAGGCGTGGGGCTGTACGTCGAGGCACGGATCCGGGTGGATCCGGAGGAACTCTGGGAGCTGACCCAGAACCCCGCGCATCATCAGCGGTGGGATCTCCGTTTCACGGAGATCACGTATGTGCCGGGCGCCCCCGATGCCGCCCGGCGATTCCGCTATGCCACCCGGGTGGCACCCTTCCTCACGGTCGCGGGCACCGGTACCAGCGCGGGCGAGCGGCACCGGCCGGACGGCGAGCGGGTGTCCGCCCTCCGGTTCGCCTCGCCCCAGCCCCTCTCGCTCCTCGCCGAGGGCAGCGGCTACTGGCGTTACGTGCCGACGTCCGACGGCATCCGCTTCCTGACCGGCTACGGCTACCGGACCAGGTGGGGCCGTTTCGGCTCGCTCGTGGACCGGCTGGCGTTCCGGCCGCTGATGGGCTGGGCCACCGCCTGGTCCTTCGACCGGCTGCGGCTCTGGTGCGAACGCGGCATCAGCCCCGCCCGCTCCCTCGGGTACGCCGTGGCCGAGGTCGCCGTCCGGCTGCTGGCCGTGCTGTCGGCGCTGCCTTTCGGGCCGGGCGCCGTGCTCGCCGCCGCGGCGGCCGCGACGCTGCTGCCGCCGCTGCCCGTCACTCCCGCCGCCCGCCGCTGTCTGCGCCGGCCGCCGGGCCGCGCCACCGCCCCCGCACCCGCCGTCCTGCGTCTGCTGGAGCGTCCATGACCTCGGTCTTCCGCCTCGCCATGGGCGACGGGTTCGACCGGCTGCACCCTCAGTTGCGACGGCGTTTCTCGGTCGGTCTGGACAGCGGGGAAGCCTGCCTGGGACGCGGGGTCATGGACCGGATCTGGCACGGGCGGGCCTTCGTGAAGCCGTTCCTCGCGCTCGGCGGCACCCGCAATGTGCTCGTCCCCCGTACCGGCCGCGACATTCCCTTCACCATCGAGAACGTGCCGTACACCGACTCCTACGGCCGCGAGAGCGTCACGTTCGTGCGCACCTTCGCGCTGCCCGGCGGGCCGCGCCGGTTCGACGCCACGATGGTGCACAGCCCCGAGCGGTCCTGTGTACTCGACTACCTCGGCACCCATCAGCACCTCGCCACCGATCTGCGGCTCACCGCCGAGCCCGACGGATCGCTGCTGATCCGCTCGGGCGAACACCGCTTCCGTGAGGGTCCGTTCGACGTCCGCGTCCCCGGATTCCTCCGGGGCGACGCCGAAGTGCGCGAGTCCTACGACGACGCGACGGGCCGCTTCCGGATCCGGGTCGCGGTCACCAACCGGCGCTTCGGCCCCCTGTTCGGGTACGAGGGCACGTTCCGCGCGCGGTACGTCGATGCCCGGCGTCATGGCGTGCGCGCCGGACTGCGTCCCGTACGCGAGGAGGCGCGGGCATGACCGGGGGGAGAGCCGCCGGTCAGGACACCAGGGTGAAGCTGATGGAGGGCGCCCTGCGCACACTCTCCGAGCACGGCATCGCCAAGACGTCCGCCCGGTCCGTCGCGGCGGCGGCAGGAGTCAATCAGGCGCTGGTCTTCTACCACTTCGGGTCCGTCGACGAACTCCTCGCGGCGGCCTGCCGCCACGGTGCCGAGCAGCGCGTGGCCCGCTACCGCGACCGGTTCGCGTCCGTCACGACGCTGACCGAGCTGCTCCGGTGCGGGCGTGAGCTGCATGCCGAGGAACGGGCCGGAGGCCATGTCGCCGTCCTCGCCCAGTTGCTGGCGGGCGCCCAGACGCAGCCGCGTCTCGCCCCCGCCACCGCCGCCGGTCTTGAGCTGTGGACCGACGAGATCGAGAAGGTCCTGGTCCGGGTGCTCGCCACCACCCCGCTCGGGGACTTCGCGGACCCCGCCGGGCTGGCCCGCGCCGTGGCCGCGTCCTTCGTCGGCCTGGAACTGTACGACGGGGTCGACCCGGACGGCGCCGGGCGGGCGCTCGACGCCCTGGAGCAGCTCGCCGCGCTGGTCGACGTTCTGGAAGGTCTCGGTCCGATGGCGCAGCGCGCTGTACGGCACCGGCTGCGGCGCACCGGCGGGAAGTGAGCGGGACGGGCCGGACGAGGGGGCGAGTGCCGGGCCGGACGAGGGGCGGTCCGGCCCCGATCGCCCGGAGCAGCGCACTCTCGCGGCCCCGTTGGGCGACGGCCGGCGACATCACCTGTCCGATCACGAAGACGGAAAGACAGACGGTGACCAGGGTGAAGGCGAGGCCCATCTCGGAGACTGCCGCGCGCCCGGGGGCCGCGGGCGCCCCCGCGGCGGAGACGGCGATCGCCACACAGGCGGTGACCACCGTCGCGGAGAGGACGAGAGCGGCGAAGGTACCGGCGAAGGCGGAGGGCCGGGAGCGTACGGAGGCGCGGGCGAGTCCGGTCGTCATGACACCGGTCCGTCCTGTGCCGGGCGAGGCCCGTGGGCGCCGCATCCGGCCGGGCGCGGCTCGTGGGCGCCGTGTCCGCGCGGGTCGAACCCATGGGCACCGCTTCCGGCCGGGCGGCGTTCCGGCGCGCCGGGTCCGGCCGGACCGTGCGGAGGTGCGGTGTCCTCGGCCAGCCGCCCGCCGGACAACCGCAGCAGCCGGTCCGCCGCCACCCCGACCAGCGGGTCGTGCGTGACGACCACCACCGTGGCGCCGAAGGCGCTCACCGATTCCCGCAGCAGCTCCACGATCCCGGCGGCGGTCGCGCCGTCGAGCGCGCCGGTGGGCTCGTCCGCGAACACCACCTCGGTTCGGTGATCAGCGCACGGGCGATCGCCACCCGCTGCTGCTGTTCGCCGGACAGCTGCCCCGGGCGGGCGTTCTCGCGTCCGTCCAGGCCCACCCGGGCGAGCATCGCCGGGCTCGGGCGGCGTCGCGCCGCCTGCCGTCGAGCCGGAGCGGCAGCAGGACGTTCTCCTGCACCGTCAGCGCGGGGAGGAGGTTGAAGGACTGGAAGACGAACCCGATGCGGGCCCGCCGCAGCCGGGTCAGCTTCCGCTCCCGCATCCGGCTGATCTCCTGTCCGGCCAGCCGCACCGCGCCGGAGGTCGGCCGGTCGAGTCCGGCCGCGCATTGCAGGAACGTCGACTTCCCGGATCCCGAGGGGCCCATCACGGCGGTGAACGTGCCCCGGAGCAGCCGGGCGTCCAGATCGCGCAGCGCGTGCACGGCACCCCGCCCCCGCCCGTAGGTCCGGCATACCCGGTCGAGTTCGAGAACCGGTCGGCTGCTCGCCGATGTCAGGAGGTCCATCGCGGTTCTGCCCGCTTCCCTCGGTCGGCGCCACTCGCCGACGACTCCCCGACGGTACGAAGCCGCGGGTGGGCCCGGAATGGGGCGGCCACCCGGATGAGGGGTTCGGAATTTCCGAACCCGGCGGGGCCTGCGCCACCGGGAGCGGCCGGGTGCGGGCGGCCGTACGGTGGGAGGGCGGAAGTCCCTCGACGGACGGCGGGTGCCAGTGATGGCCGGTGAGGTCTCTTTCTTCGAGCTGGGTGTCGACGACCCCGAACGGGCCAGGACGTTCTACGGGGCGCTGTTCGGCTGGACCTTCGATCCGGGGCTGTCGGACGGCGGCGGATTCGCGATCCGGACCCCCGGCGGACCGGGCGGGCTGCACGGGGGCGACGCGGGAGCGGGTCCCTATCTGTTCTTCGGGGTCGAGGACCTGTCGGCCGCGGCCGACCGCGTCCGCGAGCTGGGCGGCACCGTGGACGACGTCGATCTCGGCGGCTCCGACGACGCCTCGGTCGCCCGCTTCGGCCGGTTCCGGCTCTGCCACGACGATCAGGGCTCGCCGTTCGGCCTGCATCAGCCGCCGGGGGTGCGCGCGCACGGCGGCTGATGCAGGCCGGGGCGACGGTTCCGGGCTACCGGGGCCGGGTGTCGTGGGCGGGCAGCGGGCGCGGACCCGGCCAGCGGTGCGGCATGCGGGTGGCGAGGGCCGAGCACAGGCGTCCGAGGTCACGCAGGTGTTCGTGGTCGCGGGTGGGCCCGGCGACCGCTCCGAGCCGGTGCACCAGCCGTTCCCGGGCGAGGACGTCTCCACACGCGAAGTCCGCCACGGTTACCCGCGCGAGGTGGTCGACCGACTCGCGGTGAGCTCGCTCGACCAGCGCGTCGCCGCGGATCAGCGAGCCCGCGCAGGCGTCGGCGAGGTCGCCGGGTACGTCCGTGCCGGCCAGCGTCCGCCAGGTGGAACGGTAGATGTCCTCCGCCTCCGCGAGCGGCGCGGGCCCTACCGACATGGCACACCAGCAGGTCGGGAACCCGATCCGCAGAAAGGCCAGTTCGACGAGTCCGTTCCCGAGCGCGGCCTGTTCGAAGTCGATGAAGCGGACGCCGGTGGCGGTGCGCAGGTCATTGCCGGGGCAGGGGTCGCCGTGCAGCAGCGCGTCATGGGGCGTGGGGTCCAACCGGTCGAGCAGGGAGCCGAGTTCGTCCGGCGCTCCGCCCGGTACGGGGACGTCGAGGGCCCTCGCGAACGCCAGGAAGGATTCGGCGTCCCGGCCGTGGGACCGGACCACGCGGGCAGGACGCCGGTGTCCGCCGGACCGGTGAGGGCGTGCAGCCGGGCGAGCGACTCCGCGTACCCCGGCAGCCAGTCGTCGTCGGGGCCGAGGTCGTCCACGTACTCCAGGACCATCACCCGGTTCGGCGGGTCCGTGGCGAGCAGCGCGGGAGCGACGCCCGGCCGGGGAGCCCGCGCGGCGAGCCGCAGCGCCGCGACCTCGCGCGCGTAGCGGGCGTCCGCGTCGGCCGCGGTGTCGCCGCCGTCGGCGATCTGCTTGACGATCACCCGACCGCCGTCGCGGAGTTCCACCCGCCACACGCGCGATCGCGGGCCGCTCTCCAGCGGGATGGATCCGGCGGGAGCGCCCAGTACGTCGCGGAGCGCCTCGCTCATCGGTACCCGGTTCGGCATGGGGTCATGCGTAGGGCCTCGGGCCTCAGGCCTCGGGCGAGGACCTCCCGTACGACGTGACGCGATGCCGTGCGGCGGCGTCCCGTGGCAGTGTGTTTCCCCGATGTCCTGAATCCGTTCCCCGGCCAGACAGTTGACGCGGACAAGCAACCCTCGGCGCGCGACTTCCGTCTTGATCACCGACAGGAAGGTTCGCCGCACGTGACGGGCGGCGGCCACCCCCCATCAGTTCCGGGCTATGAGCGCCGTACAGCTATGCACTTCATGTATACATCACATGCATAGCCGTGCGGTGACCGGACTTGACGCGCGAAAGGCACCCATGCAGAGCAAAGCACTGGCGCCCGAGTACCAAGGTGCTCTCACCAAGATGTCGGTGAACGCCTCCCTGACCGATGTACTGGCCGAGGGCATACGTCACTTGGCGGCGGCCGAGGCTTCCGGCTCGCAGGCTGAGGTGGCGCGGGCCGGGCTCGCCGTGGCGGAGGCGCACCGCAGGCTGGGGCATGTGGCGGAGGCCGATCTGGCCTGGAAGGCCAGTTACCGGTCCGCCCGCTCGGCCGAGGACCTCGGGGCCATGGCCTGGGCGCTCTGGAGCGGCGGGACGCTGGCCCGCCAACGGGGGGCCCTGCGGCTCGCGTTCCGGCTGCTCGGGCTCGCCGCCGACATGGGCAAGCGCGGCGGGGACGTCGTCGCCCGCGGCTACTCCCTCGCCGGCCTCGCCGAGACCGGGCGAATACAGGGCGACTACCGGACCGTCGCGACCCTGCACGAGCAGCTGCTCGCCGAGGCGCGTGCCCGCGGCGAGGCGCGCCATACCGTATGGGCGCTGGAGGGCATCGCGCAGATCCACCGCAACACGGGTTCGCTCGACACGGCCCTGACGATGTTCGAGGAGGCGGCCCAGCTCGCGAAGGACGCGGACGACTGGCGCGGCCGGGCCTGGGCACTGCGCGGCATCGCCGACATCGTCTCCCTGCGGGACGACCCGGAGCGTGCGCTGACCCTGCTCGCCGAGGCCGAAGTCACCTGTCGTGAGATGAAGTTGTCCAGCGCTCTCGCCTACAACCACAAGATGCGCGCCAACGTCCTCTTCCGCGCCCGCCGGTACGAGGAGGCCCGCGCGGTGTACGAGCAGGCGCTCGGAGAGTTCAGCGCCATGAGCGAGCCCCGCGGCGAGGCCCTGGCCCGGCTCGGGCTCGTCAAGGCGCGCGCCCGGCTCGGCCGCGACCGGCACGAGACCGCCGCGGATCTGGACGAGTTGCGCCACACACTGAACCGGATCGGCCTGCTGAACGCCCGGGACATGGTGGACAAGGCGTACGCCGAACTCGGCGTGGCACCGAACGGCGGCGCGGGCGACGACGGGAGCGGCCGCCGATGACCGTGCCCACGACCCAACAGGACACCGCGCCCCGGACTCTGGCCCGCTGCCGCGATCTCGTACGGCCCGCCCTCGCCCAGGCCGTACAGCGCCTGCACCCCTGGCACGCCGGGATGGCCGCCTTCTCCCTGGGCTGGAGCGAGGTGGACGGCAGCCCGCTGCCCGGTTCGCAGGGCAAGGGAATCCGCCAGGCACTCGCGGTGCTCGGCGCCGAGGCGGCCGGAGCTCCCGGCGGGGACGCCGTCGTGGGCGCGGTCGCCGTCGAGCTGATCCATACGTTCTCCCTGCTGCACGATGACATCATGGACGGCGACGAGACACGCCGACAGCGCCCCACCGTGTGGAAGGCGTACGGCACCGGCCCCGCGGTCCTGGCAGGAGACGCGCTCTTCGCCCTGGCCGTACAGACGCTGGCGGACGCGCCCGGCGGGAGCGGCGCCCCGGCGGTGCGGCGGCTGGCCTCGGCGCTGAGCGACCTGGTGCGCGGTCAGGCGGAGGACCTGCTCTTCGAGTCCAGGCCCTGGACGGGGCCCGGAGCGGTCCGCCCGCACGAGTACCGGTCGATGGCCGAACACAAGACGGGCGCCCTGCTCGGCTGTGCCGCCGGACTGGGCGCAGTGCTGGCCGGGGCCCCCGCGGGCACGGCCGACGCCCTGGACCGGGCGGGCCGCCACCTCGGGGTGGCGTTCCAGGCGGTGGACGACCTGCTCGGTATCTGGGGGGACCCGCAGACCACGGGCAAGCCGGTGCACAGCGATCTGCGGCGCCGGAAGAAGACGTACCCCGTCCTGGCGGCGCTGGCGGCGGACCACCCCGCCGCCCGTCGGCTGGACGCCCTCCTCCGCGTCGGCGGACCGCTCGACGACGCCACTGCCCGCCGGGCGGCCGGGCTCATCGAGGAAGCCGGCGGCCGCACCGCCACCGTGGTCGAGGCGCACGAGCACCTGGCGTCCGCCCGCGCAAGCCTGGCCCGCGTTCCGCTCGCCCCGGCCGCTCACGAGGAAATCCTCGCGCTTCTCCCGTACCTCATCCAACGCACCATGTGACAGCACGCCCCGCCATGCTCCGCGACCCCGCCGGTCTCCCGACAATGTCGGCGAATCCTGTGGCTGAACGTGACGTCGGCCTTCTTGACCCCATTGTGGTCGTGAGGCCGACGTTGTGTTCGGGGAGGGTGTCGGTGTCGTTGCACGCGAGGAAGAGCGATGGGGCTCCTGAGGAAACGGCCCGGGTGGCGCGGGCCGCGTTCCCGAAGGGCAATCTGGCTATCGGATCCGTGACGAGTTGGGCGAACTTGTTCTCGGACGCGGACTTCGCCGGGCTGTATCCGAGCAGAGGGAGGCCGGCGTGGCCGCCGGGCGGGCCGGCGCCCGTATCGGTCATGCAGTTCGCCGAGGGCCTGTCGGACCGGCAGGCCGCGGACGCGGTCCGCGGGCGACTTGACCGGAAGTACTTACTGGGGCTGGAGCCGGTCGATCCGGGCTTCGATCACTCGGTGCTCAACGAGTTCAGGGACCGGCTGATCGCCGGAGACGCCGGGATCCCGCTCCTGGACCGGGTCCTTGAGGCCGCCGCCGAACGCGGCGGCCTCAAGGCCGGTGTCCGTGCCCACACGGACTCAACGATCATGCTGTCCGCCGCGCGGCAGATCAACGGGCTGGTGCGACTCGGTGAGACCCTGCGTGCCGCGCTGAACAGCGTGGCCGGCCACGAGCCGGAGTAGCTGGCCGACTGGGCTCCGTCTGAGTGGTTCGACCAGTACGCAATCCGGTTCGAGGACACCCGGCTACCCAAGGAGAAGACCGAGCAGACCGAGCAGATCGAGCAGATCGGCGCCGACGGGCTGAGGCTTCTCGCGGCCCTGCACGCCCCCGACGCTCCTGCGTCCCTGCGGCTCCTCGATCGGGTCCAGACGCTGCGGCAGATGTGGATCCAGCAGTACTTCGTCGATGACGGGCAGGTCCGTCGCCGGGACCTCAGGGACCGCCCGCCGGGCGCGGAACAGCTGGTCACGCCCTACGACACCGACGCACGAGGAAACGTGAAGCGACGTCTTCCGGGACGACTACAAGGTCCACCTCACCGAGACCTGCGAGCCGGAAAGCCCGAACCTGATCACACACGTCGCCACGACCGACTCCACTGTCCAGGACGTGCGCCTGGTCACCCCGATCCACGCACACCTTGCCGAGCGGAACGGGAAGGTCTGACCGCCCCGCCCGTAGGCGCCGATGGCGCGGGCGTAGGCGATCTGGTCAGCCGCGGTGGACCGGTTCCGGCGCAACACCCGGATCGGCGTGCTGTCGTGCCGAACTGAGGCTGGGTGGCCGACCAATCGGCGGTTGGGCTGACGGGCTCGTACCGGTGATGGGACGATCGATCTGCGAGATTGTCGGTGAACCTGGGGACCCGGATGCGAGCCGCGGCGCCGCCCGGGCAGGAGCTGAACCGGTGTTCCGCCGACGCCCGTGCCGGTACGGACGGTCTGTCCGCTGTACGCGCGGCACGCGCCGCCGGTGCCCCGCCGCACCCTTCCTGCGGCTCGGCACGCTCTCCGGGACACCCAGGAAAGCGAGGCGCGGGGCGCCGGATATACGTCGATGACCGCAGCGATCGACGCGACCCGCCACCTGTCGGGCCAGGCAGCCGCAACACGGACCGGCATCGGCAGAAGTACTGTCCAGCGGTGGCGGCAGCGGCCCGAACAGAGGTGATCCGGAGCACCGTTGCGTGTCCACGGCTCATGGTCGGCGTTCACAGACCACGACGCGGAAGCCGAGCCCCTCAGTGGACCGTTGCCGGAACTGCGGTCGAGAGCCGCAGCACGGACGTACGTACTGCGCGGCGTGCCTGGGGCGACGGCGCCCGAAGGACGGCACACGGCGCCGCTCGATCAGCTCACACGCGTTCAGCGCGCAGCAACGGGCCGAACTCCTGCGCCTCCCATGCGCCCGGGGTCTTTTCCCCCCAGAACCTGGAGCAGCTGCCGCTGGAGCTCGGCGATCCGCGCCCCGTCGCCGCCTACGCTCCGCAGGGGGACTGTGTGCGCTGGCGGGGACGGACGCTGCGGCGCAGACTGAGCCGGACGACAGCGACCCGGAAAGGCATTGAGGGATGGGTGAGTACGCGGACCTGCCTGGTGTCAGGACCTGGTACGAAATCGAAGGGGCCGGCGATCCGCTGGTCCTGCTGCACGGCGGCTTCTGCACCAACGAGACCTGGGGTGCACAGCGCGCCGACCTCGCGGCCACCTACCGCGTCTACCTACCCGAGCGGCGCGCGCACGGGCACACGGCCGATGTCGCCGGGCCGCTGACGTACCGGGACATGGCCGACGACACCGTGGCCTTCCTGGAGACCGTCGTCGCGGGACCGGCGCATCTGGTGGGCTGGAGCGACGGGGGAATCGTCGCGCTGCTCGTCGCCATGGACCGGCCCGACCTCGTCCGCAAGGTGGTGGCGATCGGCACCAACTTCCGTCCGGGATCCGAGTGCTTCGTCGAACCGGAGATGCTCGACGCGATGACGCCGGACGGACCCGACCTCGCGTTCTTCCGGGAGATGTACGAGCCCGTCACCCCTGACGGCGTTGGTCACTGGCCCGTGGTGGCCGCGAAGGTGATCGACATGTGGCGCACGCTGCCGACCCTCACGACCGACGACCTGGCCCGGATCGCGGCGTCCACCCTCGTCATGGTCGGGGACGACGACATGATGACACTGGAGCACACGGCCGCCCTGTACCGCGCGATCCCGAACGCCGAGCTGGCCGTGGTCCCGGGCGCCTCGCACCTGGTCCCGCTGGAGAAGTCCGCGCTCGTCAACCGGCTGATCCTCGACCACCTCGCACAGGAGACCGTCGAGACGATGATGCCTGTCCGACGGGCGGTGCCCGGGGCCGCTGGCTGACGGTCGCCGCTCACCGGCCGCCCTCTCCGGATCCCCGCCAACAGACCAGCGGGCACAGTAGCGACCACCACCCCGCCGGCGAGGATCCGGCCGCATGAGCCTGTCTCCTTGGAAACTTCTCAGGACGCCGCTCCTGGCGGTAGGCGGGGTGTTCTGCCTACGACTGTGCGAGGACGCGACCGGCGTAGGTGAGTCCCGCTTTGCGCGAGTCCGCGGAGTCCGCGGAGTCCGCGGAGTCCATGGTGCAGCGTTCAGCCGTGTTACGCGCTTTGTATGCCTCGGCGTCGAAGCCCGGCGGGCGGCCTCCGGCTTGGCCTCGCCGAGGACGATGGCCGATCTGGTCGGCGGGCTGCGGGGTGACGGCCGGATGGCACGCCGGGCGTGTCTTGTGGATCAGGGCAATCGCGCCGCCCGCACACGGGCATGGACAGGCGGACGCGTGTCGTCCGCCCGCCGGTCAGGGCGAGTTGGACTCACGGCGGCGCGCGGAACAGCTCAGGACGGCCGACGGGGACGGTGGCGCGGGAGTCGGGCATCAGGACCGGCTCACGCTCTTCTCGGCTTCCGTGTCCGCCGACCGCTGCTTCGGGCCCCAGGTCTCACCAGTGGTCGCCACGCCGATCAGGCCGACGACTCCGATGACCACATAGAACCCGGCCGGGCCCGCCCAGCCGAAGGACTCCGCGAGCAGCACGGCGAGGAACGGGGCGAATCCGGCGACGGACGCCGCGATCTGGTAGCCGAGGGACGCTCCCGATGTACGGGGGCTCGTCTTGAACAGCTCGGCGAACCAAGCGGCCTGGGTACCGGTCAGCGCGGCGTGGATCACGCCGATCGCGATCATATAGACCAGCACGATGAACACCGGGTTGCCGGTGTTGGCCATCAGGAACATCGGGAAGCCGAAACAGACCGCCAGCGCGGCTGTCGCGGTTCCGGACGCGAACCGCTGTCACGGGCGCCCCGGAATCCCCGCCGCTTTGCGGAAAATAGAACTAAGCAGTTGAACGAATGGTGGGCCTTACAGGTATTAAGGCAATCGGCCGCATATCACCCTCATGAAGAGGGTGAGGTCAGGACCGCGTGAACTTCCGCTTCCCAGGCCATTGCCGCCTTGACCCCGCCGCACCGCCCAGCAGGAGCCCGGTTCCACCTGGACCAAATAGGCGTACGGCATTTCCGGAACTCCACTGGAACAGCCTGCCATTCGAGTGTTCCCCACATGGACGCATGAGCGAGTCACGCGCGTCTTTCGGCCTTCTGTCTGCCAAAGTGCACTTCGTCTTTACTCACTGGATTGATCCCGCAGTTGACGTCGCGAGACGTCACATCCAAGAAGTCGTGCGACGGCCTCGTGGATGAGGTCTCTCCTACCCGGCTGCCCGACCGCCTTCTTTCTTCGGCGGTCGGATCACCGTCGTTTCAGAATCTCCTGATACCAGGGCTATCCCGAGCCTGCGCTTCGGGGGCACGTAAGAAGAGAGCCGGCCGTGCTGCAAAAGCGTTGCGCTGAAGAAAGACAATTGACGGTCCTTCATTTGGTACAGCCAGTGGATGGCGGCGTGGCCCGGGTGGTCACCGACCTCGTGAAGGAGCAGGCTCGCGCGGGTCTGCGCCCGGTGGTGGCCTGTCCGCCCGTCGGCCCGCTGGCGGCCGGAGCCGCGGCGGCCGGAGCAGTGGTCCACAGCTGGCCCGCCGTGCGGGCGCCCGGTCCCCGGCTGGCCGGGGAGGTCGCGGCCGCGAGCCGCTTGATCCGTGAGTGCCGCCCGCATGTGCTGCACGCGCACAGCGCCAAGGCGGGTCTCGCGGGCCGTATCGCCGCACGCGGCCGGGTGCCCACCGTGTTCCAGCCGCACGCCTGGTCGTTCGAGGCCGTGGACGGCCGCACCGCCGAGCTGGCCCTGAAGTGGGAACGCTTCGGGGCGCGTTGGGCCGACCACATCCTGTGCGTCAGCGAATCCGAACTGCGCACCGGGCAGGAGGCGGGCATCACCGCCCGCTGGTCGGTGATCCACAACGGGATCGACCTCGCCCACTTCCGCCCCGGAGACCGGACGGACCGCCGGACGGCCCGCGCGGCCCTGCCTCTGCTGGACGGCGTCGCGGCCGACGCCCCGCTGGTCGTCTGCGTCGGCCGACTGAGTCGGCAGAAGGGCCAGGACGTGCTGCTGCGGGCCTGGCGGCGGATGCGGGTCGCGGGTGCCCGACTGGTCCTGGTGGGCGACGGTCCCGATCTGGACAGCCTGCGGGCCGCGGCACCCGACGGTGTGCTGTTCGCCGGAGCGAACGAGGACGTGCGGCCATGGATCCACGCGGCGGACGTCCTCGTCCTGCCCTCCCGCTGGGAAGGCATGGCACTGGCCCCTCTGGAGGCCATGGCCTGCGGCCGGCCCGTCGTGATGTCCGACGTCAACGGCGCCCGGGAGAGCCTGCCGCCCGGTCACGAGGCGCACTGCATCGTGCCGCCCGAGGATCCGGCGGCCCTCGCCTCGGCGCTCACCGGCCTCCTCACCGATCCGGCGCTGAGGGACGCGCTGTCCCGCAGCGTCCAGCGCCACACGCGAGCTGTCTTCGACGTCCGGGAGACCGCGGGGGCGGTAGCCGGGCTTTACCAGGAACTCGTCGGCTTGTCCGGCCCCACGATGAGGAAGCGCACCGAGCGATGACGACGGAGAGTGCACCGGTCCCCGGCACTGCCCAGGCAACAGCCCTTCAGGCACACACGGTTCATCCGCCGCGAAGAGGCGGGGCCCGCGCGCCGTCCCTGCGTCGCGCCCGCAGGGGCGGCCGGTACGCACCCGCGGCGCGGCTGCTGCTCGCCGACTCACTCGCGCTGGGCATCACCCTGGCGATGTTCTCCCCGGTGCCGTGGCCGTCGGCGACGATCGCCGCCCAGGCCACGGCACAACTGATGCTGCACGGCTACCGGGGGCTGTACCGGCAGTGCCTGTCCCCCTCGGCCCTGTCCGAGCTGCCCGCGCTCCTGGGCCTCGCCCTGCTCCAGTGGTACGTGACCGCCGAGCTGCTCGCCGCGTGGGACCCGCGTCACGCGATCGGCTGGTCGGCGCTGGCCTGCGCGGCGGCGGCGCAGACGGTGCTCTGCTGCGTCGCACGGGCCGCGGTCCACCGCGCACGCCTGCGGTCCGGCGCGAGGAACCCGCTGCCCACCGTCGTCGTGGGGCACGGAGCGACCGCCCAGCAGGTCACGGCGGCGCTGTACGAGCACCCCGAGTACGGGCTGCGGCCGGTCGGCCGGGTCGTCCCCACCACTGCCCCGGACGGGGGCTTCACGGGCTCCCCGGTCGGATTCCCGCCCCTGCCCTCCCTGGTCACGGTGGAGGATGCGGGCCGGGCCGTCGTCCAGTACGGCGTGCGCCACGTGGTCTTCACCGCCCCGCCCGAGTCGACCCCCGAAGGAGCGGCCCTCTTCGGTCTGTTCGTCGGGCACGGCTGCCGGGTGTGGCTGATCAGCAGCCCCGGTTCCGGGGCCGCCGCCCCGCGACTGGCCGGGGCCAGGCCGGACCACCTGTGGGGCTTCACCGCGTATGCCCTGCACAGCGGAGCGCACCGGCCGCTGACACACCGGGTCAAGCGGGTCATGGACGCCGCGCTGGCCGCGCTGGTCCTGCTGGCGGTGGCGCCCCTCATGGGGGTCTGCGCACTGGCGGTACGGCTCTCCGACGGACCGGGCGTCATCTTCCGGCAGGAACGCGTCGGCCGGCACGGACGGCCGTTCGTCCTGCTGAAGTTCCGCACGCTGCGACCGGCCGACGCACAGGAGTCGGCCACCCGGTGGAACGTCGCGGCCGACGGGCGGATGAGCCGGGTCGGCCGGATCCTGCGCCGCACGTCGCTCGATGAGCTGCCGCAACTGTGGAACGTCCTGCGCGGCGACATGAGCCTGGTCGGCCCCCGCCCCGAACGCCCCTTCTTCGTCGCCCAGTTCAGCCGGGCCCACCCCGGCTACCAGGCCCGCCACCGGATGCCCGTCGGCATCACCGGACTCGCCCAGGTGAACGGCCTGCGCGGCGACACGTCGATCGAGGAGCGGGCGCGGTTCGACAACCGCTACATCGAGACCTGGTCGCTCTGGCAGGACGCGTGCGTGCTCGCCCGCACCGCCGGTTCCCTGTTCCGGCTCGGAGGCAGCTGATCATGGCCGTGACGTACACCGCGGCTCCGCCCGTACGGACCGTCCCCCGCGTCGCCGCGGGCCGTTGGAAGAACCAGTGGCCGTTGCTCCCCCTGGTCGCGGCCGTGCTGCTGCCGGCGGTCCCGGTCGCGGCCCAGGGTTCCGGTGCCTGGCCCGGTGTCCCCCCTGCCGATGTCGCGTCGGGCGTCGCGGTGCTCCTGTGCGTGGGCCGCTTGCTGTTCCTCCGGCAGCGTCCCCTGACGGCCGCCGCCGCGCTGGTCCTGGGCCTCCCCGCCCTCGGATTCGCCGTGGCGACGGTCACCGCGGCCGATCCGGCCGGCGCGCTGCCCGGCCTCGTGCGCTACCTCCAGGTCTTCGTCCTGGTGCCGGCCGCGGTGTTCCTTCTGGTCAAGGACGCCCAGGGGTTCCGGATCGTCTCCGGCGCCCTCGTGCTCCTGGCGCTCGTCCAGGGCATCACGGGCGTCCACCAGTACGTCACCGGCACCGGCGCCTCGTACATGGGCGAGGAGATCCGGGCCGTGGGCACCTTCGGGCCCAGCGACATCATGGGAATGGCCACGGTCGTCGCCTACGGCCTGCTCGCCGCCACCGCCCACGCGCTGCGCACCCCCGAGGGCGCTCCCCGCTGGCTCCGGCCCTGCGCGACCCTCACCGCCGTCGCGCTGACGGTTCCGCTCGTGCTGTCCTTCAGCCGGGGGGTGTGGATCGCCACGGCGGTGGCGGTCGTCGCCGTGCTCGCGCTGACCGGCCGACAGCAGGCGATCCGCTCGCTCACCGTCCTGTGCGCGGCCTCGGTCGTGCTCGTCGGGGGCCTCGGCATCGGCGCCGGAATGATCTCGCAGCGGCTCGACAGCGTCACCGAGGTGACCCGGAACCCCGACCGGTCGGTCAGCGACCGGTACGCCATGTGGAGCGCCGCGGCCGGTATGTGGCGCGAGCGGCCCGCCGCGGGGGTCGGTCTCAAGGGCTTCCCCGCGCACCGCGACGGGCACGCCTCGATCGGGCTCTCCTCGGGCAGTGACACCGAGGGGGCGGGCCAGGCGTTCCGGCGGCAGTCACTCCTGTCCCCGCACAACATGTACCTGCTCGTGCTGGGCGAGCAGGGGCTGATCGGGCTCACCGCGGTGCTCGGCAGCTGGGCGGCGATCCTGGTCGGTTCCGTACGCAGGCTGATCCTCGCCCGGTCGCGCGGGCACGCGGCCGTGGACTGCGGTCTGGTCGCGGTCGGCCTGATGATCTGGCAGACCGTCAACTTCCTTTACGCGGACATCGGCGGCCCCACCACGGTACTCGGCGGAATCATCCTCGGGCTCGCCGCCTGGTGGGCGTTGGCCGAGCCGGAAAAGGTGAGCGCCGCGTGAGCGATACCGGCACCGGGACGGAGGCGGAGGCGGCGGAGCTGCGGTCTCCGCGCAAGCCCGTCCTCGGGGCGCCCCTGGCACCCGAACAGGCAACCGCCCCCCGGCCGCCCTCCACGCCACGGGGCCGCGCGGCCCCCGCCGCGGCCGGTGGGGTACCGCGCATGCCCGGCGGCACCGGCACCGCGACCGGTGGCACCGAGTCCTCCGCGAGCGGCGATCCCGGCACCGCGACCGGGCGTTCCGGCACCGGCGGCGAGACCCCCGGGCTCGGCTCCTTCCTCGCCAGGGCCGCGGCCGTCACCGCCGCGCTGACGGTGATCGGGGCCCTGCTCGGACTGGTACGGGACCAGGCCATCGCCCGCTACTTCGGGGCGAGCGACGCGAGCGACGCGTTCCTGATCGCCTGGACCGTGCCCGAGATGGCGGCGACGGTGCTGATCGAGGACGGCATGGCGCTGCTTCTCGTCCCGGCCTTCAGCCTGGCCCTGGCCCGGCGGGCGGCCGCCCCCGAAGGGGACTGCCGCACGGACGACCCCGTCCGGGAGCTGATCGCCGGGACCCTCCCCCGGCTGTCCGCCCTGCTGGCCGGCGGCGCGGCACTGCTGATCGCGGGCGCCCCCTGGGTCGTCGGCGTGCTGGCGCCCGGCCTGCGCGACCCCCGGCTGGCGGTGGACTGCACGCGCCTCACGGCCGTCACCGTGCTCACCTTCGGCATCACCGGATACTTCAGTGCCGCCCTTCGCGCACACCGCAGTTTCCTGCCGCCCGCCGGGGTCTATGTCGCGTACAACGTCGGCATCATCGGCATGACGCTCATGCTCCACTCGGTCTGGGGCGTCCGCGCGGCGGCGGCCGGAGTCGCCGTCGGCAGCCTGCTGATGATCCTGACCCAGTTGCCCGCCTTCGTCCGGCTGCTGCCCCCGCGGCGCCGGTCCGGGGCGTCCCATGCCCTGCGGCGGCGGGTGGCGAGGAGCACCGCCCCGCTGCTGAGTGCCACCGTGCTGGCTCCGGTCGTGCTGTTCGTGGTGAGCCGTCAGTCGCAGGTCCTGATCGAACGGTTCCTGGCCTCCACCCTGCCCTCGGGGGCCATCTCCCATCTGAACTACGCGCAGAAGGTCGCGCAGATGCCGATGGTGCTGTCCCTGATGATCTGCACGGTGACCTTTCCCGTGGTCGCCCAGGCCATGGCGGACGGAGACCGGGACAAGGCCCGTCACCGGGTCGAGCGCGACCTCGCGCTGGCCGGGATGGTGGTGCTGCTCGGCACCGCGGTCCTCCTGGGATACGCGCCCCAGATCATCGAAGTGCTCTTCCAGCGCGGCGCGTTCGGCACCCGGGACACGGCGGCGACCGCCGATGTCATGCGGGTCTACGCCGTGGGTCTGCTCGGCCACTGTCTCGTCGGCGCCCTGAGCCGGCCGTTCTTCTCCACCGGGCGGCCCACCTGGTTCCCGGCCTTCGCCATGGCCACGGGGCTGCTGGTCACCACGGGCGCCGGGTACGCGCTGACGTTCCGCTTCGGCGTCAACGGCATCGCCACGGCCAACGCCATCGGCATCAGCACCGCCGCGCTGCTCCTGCTGATGGGGCTCGGTACCCGGGTGGTCGCGATCCGGGTCCGGACCGTCGCCGCCTCCCTGGCCCGGCTGGCGGGCGCCGCCGCGGTGGCCGGGGCGGCGGGCTGGGCCGCCGCGCCCGCGGTGACCGGTCCCGTTCTGAGCCTGGCCACCGGCTGCGTCCTGGTTCCCGCGGTCTTCCTGCTGGCCGGGCTCGCGTTCAGAGCTCCCGAAGTCGTCCATCTGCTGGCCCTCATCCGAGAGAGGTTCTTCCATGGCCGCTGACCCCTCGGCGCGTCGCGCCGGCTCCCCTTCCTCCCGGCTCCGGCAGCCCGGCCGTACCCAGCCGTGGATTCTCACCTATCACTCGGTGAGTGATCCGCGGCACGACCCGTACGGCATCACCGTCTCCGCCGAACGGCTCGACCGGCAACTGGCCTGGCTGCGCGGCAGACATCTGACCGGTGTCGGGATGTCCGCCCTGCTGCGCGCCGACGCCGCCACCCGGCGCGGGCTGGTCGGGCTGACCTTCGACGACGGCTACGCGGACTTTCTCCACGAGGCCCTGCCGGTACTGCGCCGGTACGACTGCACGGCGACGGTCTTCGTGCTGCCCGGCCGGCCGGGCGGTTCCAACACCTGGGACCCGCTGGGCCCGCGCAGGCCGCTGCTCACGCCGAGGGAGATCCGCCGCCTCGCCGACGCCGGCATGGAGATCGGCTCGCACGGCCTGTTCCACCGGCATCTGACCACGCTGTCCGACGACGAACTGCGCGCCGAGACGCTCCGCAGCCGGGAGCTGATCCGCGGCATCACCGGCACCGCTCCCGAGGGCTTCTGCTACCCGTACGGCACGGTCGACCGGCGCGTGATCGACGCGGTGCGCGACGCGGGCTACGGCTACGGCTGCGCCATCGCCCCCGGTCCGCTGCTGGGTCCCTTCGCCCTGCCCCGTACCCACATCAGTCAGGCCGACGGCGGTGTCCGGCTGCGGGCGAAGGGGCTGCGGCACGCGATGCGGTACGGCAGGGGGAACGCTCCGGGGTCCCGGACGGGCCCGTCCGACGGGAGTGGTGTCACCCCTCCGGTCCCGACGGGCGGCCACCGATGAGAGTGCTGCACATCATCACCGGGCTCGGGGTCGGGGGCGCCGAGCAGCAGCTGCGGCTGATGCTGCGCCATCTTCCCGTCCGCTGCGATGTCCTGACGCTCACCAACCCGGGAGCGGTGGCCGCGGGACTGCGCGCCGACGGTGTGCGGGTGGCGCATCTGGGGATGGGCGGCAACCGCGACCTCGCGGCCGTGAGCAGACTGACCGGGTTCATCCGCGCGGGCGGGTACGACCTCGTCCATACGCATCTGTACCGGGCCTGCGTCTACGGGCGGATCGCCGCACGGCTGGCCGGCACCCGCGCCACTGTCGCCACCGAGCATTCGCTGGGGCGGGCGGAGATCGAGGGCCGCCCGCTAACCCGCGGCACCCGCGCGCTCTATCTGGGAACCGAGCGGCTCGGGTCGGCGACGGTCGCCGTCTCCGCGACCGTCGCCGGACGGCTGCGGGAGTGGGGGGTGCCCGCCGCACGGATTCACCTCGTACCCAACGGGATCGACGCGGTCCGGTTCCGCTTCGACGGCGGGGAGCGGCGCTCGACCCGGGCGCTGCTGCGCATTCCGGCCGACGCCTTCGTGGTGGGCGGCGTGGGACGGCTGGTTCCCGGTAAACGCTTCGACGTGCTCGTCCGCGCGGTCGCGGCGCTGCCCGGTGCCTGGCTGCTGCTGGCCGGGGACGGGCCCGAAGGCGCTTCGCTACGGGCCCTGGCCCACCGGCTCGGCGCCCTGGACCGGATCCATTTCCTCGGCGAGTGCGACGCCGGAGCGTCCGGACCCGCCCCCGGCGTCCCCGCGTTGCTCAGTGCCATGGACGTGTTCGTCTCGACGTCCCGCGAGGAGTCCTTCGGGCTGGCGGCGGTCGAGGCGCTGGCGGCGGGGCTGCCGGTACTGCACGGTGCCTGCCCCGCGATCGACGACCTGCCGGCCGCCCATGCCCCGGGCGCCACCCGCATCGCGGGCGGCGCGCAGGAGCTGACGGCGGCGCTGCGGCAGCGGATACGGGCCGTCGTCGACTCCTCGGCGCCGCACCGGCTTCCGCCGCCTCGGGCGGTCCGCCACTACGACATCAGGCGCAGCGGCGAACGCCTCATGGACGTGTACACGCATGCCCTCGACACCGCCCCACCGACCTGGAGAGCACACTCATGACCGAGTCTCCCGAGAAGCAGCAGGCCGCCCCCGGACGAAACCGCCTGCGGCGCGCACTCCCGTTCCGGCCCCCGCATCGGCCCCATTGGTGGCCGCTGCCCGTCTGCATCGTGCTGGGCACGGCGTGCGGGCTCTCCTACGGCCTGCTCAAGTCTCCCGAGTACGCGGCCACCAGTTACGCGATGGCGGTGGTCGAGAAGGGCGCGGACCCGTCCGCGGCCATCGGCTACGCCCAGTCGTACGGGCGGCTCGCCACCAGCGACGCGACTCTCTCGTACGCGCACGGTGCCGCCGGTGAGCCGGTGGCGGCGCTCCGTACCCAGGTGCTCTCGGAGACCTCGCCCGACTCCCCCATGATCGCGGTCACCGGTACGTCGAGCGATCCGCGCCGGGCCGCCGACATCGCCAACGCCGTCATCGAGGCCGTCATCATCAACAGCGATCATGTCGCCGAGGCCACCGGGGTGAAGCTGATCCAGTACACCCACGCCATGACGCCGGACCGGGCGGTGTCGCCCTCCGTCCCCGTCGGCACGGCCGTGGGAGCGTGCGCGGGCGGCCTGATCGGCGGGCTCGTCCTTCTCGTACGGCCCCGCCGGAAGGGCTGGACCGTGTCCGCCCAGGTCCCCGGGCCGACGTCCGCCGGTGAACCCGCGTCCTCGGGCGACCGGGAGCTCGTCCGATGACCGCGCACGGGCCGGGCGGCCTCGCCGTCACGCTCTGCCGTGATCCCGGGGAGTTCGGCGCGCTCGCCGGGGAATGGGACGCGCTGCATCGCCGCTGCGCCACGGCGACCCCCTTCCAGCGGCACGCCTGGCTTCATTCGTGGTGGCTCTCGTACGGCCAGGAGGGCCGGCTCCGCGTCGTCCTGGCGCGTCGTGGCGGGCAACTTATCGGCGCGGCGCCGCTGATGCTCGTTCACCGGCCGATGCCGCTGCTCGTTCCGATGGGCGGCGCGATCTCCGACTTCTTCGACATCCTCGTCGACGAGGAGTGCGCCGCACTCGCGGTCTCGGCACTGGCGCGCGGGCTCGACCGGGCCGCCCGGCACGCGGTGATCGACCTGCGGGAGGTGCGGCCCGACGCGTCGGCGCAGCTGCTCTTCGGGTTGTGGCCGGGTGCCAGGAGCCGGCTCACGGACTCGACGTGCATGGAGCTGCCCGCCGAGCCGATCGAGGTACTCATCCGGCGCATGTCAAGTTCGCGTGGACAGCGGGTGCGGTCCAAGCTCCGCAAGGTGGACGCGCTGGGGGTCGAGTCGCGGCCGGTGGTGGAGGACGAGGTGCCGGCCGCGGTCGGCCATCTGCTGCGGCTGCACGAGCTCCAGTGGCGGGGGCGGGGGATCAACCCGGAGCACCTCAGGCCCCGCTTCGCCGCGCATCTGGTCCGCGCCACCGGGCGGATGGTGCGGGACGGTGACGCGGCGCTCACCGAGTTCCGGCTCGGGGGCGAGGTGGTCGCGGTCAACCTGTCGCTCCACTCCGGCCGTCTGACGGGCGGATACCTCTACGGGGCGCATCCCGGTCTCAGGGACCGGAAGGTGGACGTGGCGACGCTCCTGCTGCGGGACGTGGCGGGGCAGGCGGCCGGCACCGGGCGCAGCGTGCTGAGTCTGCTGCGCGGGTCGGAGCAGTACAAGAATCACTGGCATCCGGTCGCGGTGGTCAATCAGCGGCTGCTGCTGGCCCGTTCCGGTCTGGAGCCGCTGCTTCGGCTGCGCGAGTCGCAGGTGGCTGTGCGGGACCGGGCGGCGCAGAGCGTGAAGGCGCGTTTTCCCGCGGCCCGGGACTGGCGCGACCGGCTGACGAGCCTCTCCGTCATGGGCCGGTGATCCTGCGGGGGCCCCACGCGGCCGACGCCGTCGGCGAGTGCCGGTGACACCGTGCGGAACGAACCGGAGATATCACCTTTGTGTTGATCCGTTACCGTCTGCCGACTTTCGCGTTGTCACAGCATGCGGGGCCGCGTGCTCCGCAGCCAACCTCGATCCTTACAAGGAGTACTGATGTCGCGTATGACGAAGGTGGCCGCTGTGATGGCGGGCACCGGTGCCCTGATCGCCGGAGGCGCCGGGATGGCCTCCGCCGACGCCGGTGCGTCGGGCCTCGCCGCCGCCTCGCCGGGTGTCCTCTCGGGCAACCTCATCCAGGTTCCGGTTCACGTTCCGGTCAACCTCTGCGGTAACACGATCGACGTGATCGGGCTGCTCAACCCGGCCTTCGGCAACACCTGCGTGAACGCCTCCGGGGGCCACGAGACCGGTGGGGACTACGGCTACGGCCACTGATCTTCCCCCAGGAAAACGGCCGGTGTCCCTTCCGTCGGAAGGGACACCGGCCGTTTTTCGTGCCCGGGAGGTTCAGACGTACCGGTAGAAGCGGGTGTGGTCCAGGAGCTGGGAGGGCGCGACGTTCCACGGCGGCATCCGGTCGTCGATGCCGAACACCCGGTCGCGATCCGTATCGGGAGAGGACGGCTTCCGGCCCGGCAGGTAGCCGCCACGGGGATGCGCCTTCTGCCACCGGGTCCAGAGCAGGTCCATGAACGCGTGGTGCAGCCAGAAGACCGGGTCGTCGGGTGAGGCGGCGCCCGCCATCGGGCCGCCGACCCACTGGTGCACCCGGTTGTGGTTGGCCACCGGGCGTGAATCCCTGATGCCCCAGCCCTCGATCCGGTTCCGGAAGCCCTCGACGCTGACACTGTTCCAGGGCTCGACGTCGTAGACCGGATCGCTCAGCGCCCGGTCCACCTCCTTCTTGGTGGGCAGCGTGACCGGGTTGTGCGATCTGCCGAGGTTGCGTGCCAGGAAGCGGTCGTCGGTCGTGCCGCCGCTCGTGCGCCAGTTGCCCTGCCCGTACGCGAACGGTCCGGTCATGACCTGCCGGTCGCCGGGCCTGCCGTCGCCGCCGAGGAGGTCGTCCGCCCACAGGGAGGAACTGGGTGTGTTGTCGCGGGTCCAGTCCCAGTAGGGAATCGATACGCCCGGATCGACGGCCTGCAGTGCCGCTTCGAACTCCAGCAGGTACCTGCGGTGCCAGGGGAAGAAGGACGGAGTCATATGGGCGGGCCGGGGGCGGTTCTCGGCATCCGACACATAGAACTCCTGGTGCATGACGACGAACTCGTCGTACCGCCCCGAGCGCTTGAGCCGCAGGAGGGCGTCGACCAGGCGCCGCTTCTCCGCCCGCGTGAGATCCCGCTGATTCTTTCGGTTGTACACCGGTGCTCGTCCTCCTGGTTCACATGCTGTGCGTCGTGGCGAGGGACAACTGGGAGTGGCCGAGTTCATCGACCGCGGCGCGGGCCGTTTCGACCAGCGTCGGGAAGGACTCGTAGTGATTGACGTGACTCAGATAGGTCCCGTCGGCTCGCCGCATGATGTGCAGGGGTCTGCCGTCGATGAGGACCTCGATGTGCGGAACGGCCGCGAGGACATGACCCGCGGGTACCGCTCCCGCGGGCGCCGGTGCGGTCGATGTCCCCCGGATGTCGCGTCCTCGGTACATCTCGGCGAATCGCTCGGGCCGCGGCAGCGCGCCGCCGGTCCCCGTCCCCGCGCTGTTCGGCGTCCCGGCACCGTGCGCCGCGGCACCTCGCGGCGTGCCGGGCGCCGCCACCCCGCCCGGAGGCGGCGTGCCGGGCGCCGCCTCCGGGCGGGGCCCGGCTTCCGCGTCGCTGTCGAAGACGGGCGCGAGCACTCCGGCCGTGCCCGCGACCATACCCACCGTGAAGGCGGCACGCAGCACGATGCGGCGGGGCAGGATGCGCGCTCCGGCCGTGGTGCCGCTCGTGTCCTTGGTCAGATCCATGGGGTACGCAACCTGCCTCTCGTCAACTCTCACTGGTGCTGCCGAAGTCGGGACCGACCGCGACACGGTGTCGGAGCAGGGGCCGTCCGGGGCCCCGCGCGCGCCCGGTGTTCCGGCAATCGCGTGACATGGCGGGCCGACGGCCCGCGACTGCCGCGTCGTACGCCGGACAGCGCGCGGCGGACCGGAACATGGCGTGCGAACTCTTGGAGGTGGTGGGCATGACCGTTCCGACCCGGATGTCCGGGGACCGCGTACCGCGCACGGAGGGGGCGAACCTCGCCGACCCGCTGTTCTGGCAACGGCCGCGAACGGAACGCCTCAAGGCGTTCGCGCAGCTGCGTGAGCTGGACGCACCGGTCGGTTTCACACCCCGCGCGGGTGCCTCGCGCACCTTCGGCACCGCGTTCTACGCGCTGGTGAAGCACGCGGACGTACGGGCCGCCAGCCGAAATCCCCAGATCTTCGCCAGCGCGCCGGGCGTCACCACGCCGGAGCCGGCGCGCTGGGCGCGGGCGGTGTTCGGGAACTCCATGGTCAACATGGACGGCGCCGAGCACACGGCCATGCGCCGGATCATCTCCCGGTCCTTCACGCCGCGCCTGCTCGCCGCCGCCGAGGAGAACATCCACCAGGTCGCCAGGCAGCTGGTGGACGAGGTGGGCGCCGGCTCCGCCGCCGACTTCATGCCGTCGGCCCCCGCCCGTCTTCCGCTGGAAGTCATCTGCGACCTGATGGGCATCCCCGAGCACCACCGCCCGGAGATCGCCGCCCAGATCAATCACGCCTCGGAGCACGTCGGCGTGCAGCGCCGGGGACGGGCCCGGCTGCGCGTGCCCGGACGCGGTCTGCGTTCCCTGGCCCGCATGCAGATCGTCATGGCGAAAGTCGCCCGTGAGCGCCGCCGTCACCCCGAGGACGACCTCGTATCGGCTCTCGTCAACGCGGACATCGACGGCGAGGCGCTGTCCTCGCGCCAGCTCGGCGCCTTCTTCTCCCTGCTGCTCGTGGCCGGCGTGGAGACCACCCGTAACGCCATCGCCCATGGCTTGTCCCTGCTCACCCTTCATCCGGAGCAACGCGAACTGCTGGAATCCGACTTCGACCGGTACATCGACGGCGCCGCGGACGAAATTGTCCGACATTCGACACCGATCATCCAGTTCCGCCGGACAGTCACGGCGGAATACTCCCTGGGTGGACGCACATTCCTCCCCGGAGACAAGGTCGCCCTCTTCTATGCCTCGGCGAACCGCGACGCAGCGGTATTCACCGACCCCGATTCTTTCGACATCACCCGCTCCCCCAATCCTCACCTGGGATATGGCGGAGGCGGCCCCCATCACTGCCTCGGGGCACACCTGGCCCGGCTGGAGATGAAAGCCCTGCTGCGGGAATTGCTCACCAGGAAGAATATCTTTCGACAGGTGGCGGAAGCGGAGCTTGTCGATTCGAATTTCGACAACCGAGTACGCTCCCTGCCCTTCACGTTTCAACAGACTTGACCCCTGCCGAAACCCTCCCGGTCGAAATTCACTTGAATGGACCGGCCGAAACGCCGGAAATCATCAATGGCTCTTTTCGGGCCCTGTGGTACCCGATGATGAAAATCTCCCCACGTCGTCGAACCGGCCGGAGTTTCCCCGGAGCCAGGAGGAGTAATGCTCGCAAAGCGCCGTCTCATCAGTGCGTGCACCGCGGCGGTCGCGCTCAGCATCCTGGCCGGCGGCGGAATCGCCGGGCAGGCTCCGCCGAACTCCGACTCCGTCGACGGCGCCGCGCCTGGCCCGCCCGGTGCGGGCGGTACCGCACACGGCGCCTACCTGGACTACGGGCCCGCCGGCGTACGAAGAATGGCCGGCCTGTCGCGCTGGCTCGGCGGTGCCGAGCTGCGCGCGGGGCACAGCTATCTGCCGGGCGATCTCTGGGTGAACATCGAGGGCAGACCGGAATTCCTACGTTCCTGGGCGAACTGGCGGCAGGCGAAGAGCGACCGGATGTTCGTGCTCAACACTCCCATGCTGGAGCGGAACGAGGAGCACGTCCCGGACGCCGTGGTCCGCACCATGCTGCGCGCGGGGGCCGCCGGAGAATACGACGAGCACTTCCGGAAGCTGGCCGAACGCCTGGTCTCCCTCGGTATCCCGGACACGGTGATCGTGCTCGGCTGGGAAATGAACGGCACCACGTACACACATCGCTGCGGCCCCGATCCCGCGTCGTGGAAGGCGTACTGGAAACGCATCGTCACCGCCATGCGCGAGGTTCCGGGCCAGCAATTCCGTTTCGACTTCGCCCCCAGCCGCGGGCGGGACGCGATTCCCTGGACCGACTGCTATCCCGGCGACGACGTGGTGGACATCATCGGCATGGACTCCTACGACCAGCCCCCCGGCGAGTCCTTCGACGACCAGGTCAACGCACCCTACGGACTGCGGAAACACGTCGACTTCGCGGCCGAGCACAATAAACCCATCTCCTATCCGGAGTGGGGCCTGTTCCGTAACGGCGACAATCCCGAGTACATGCGCCGCATGCTCACGTGGATCGACCAGCACGATCCGCTGTACCAGACCCTCACGGACTACTGTCCGCACGGTGTGTGGCAATGCGCCGACAACCCGGAGTCCTCACGGGTGTACCGCTCCATGCTGACCGAGCAGGCCGCACCGGCCGACCCCGCCACCCCGGCCCCCTCCCCGACGCCGACACCCTCCGCACCCGTCCCGCCGACCCCGACCGCGCCCGTGCCGGATCCGGGCTCCCGCAGATGGTGCGTCACGCTTCCCTTCAGCGACTGGTTCGGCCATTGGCTGAGGGAACGCAAGATCTGCGTGCGCTACTGACCCGCCCATGGAAACGGCTCCGACTCCCGCGGGAGTCGGAGCCGTCCACCCACACGGGTCCAGCGCGGGGGAATGCGGGACGAGCGGCGCCCGTCGTCACGACAACGCGCGTGGGGACGGCGCGGTCACGCCGCCGAACGGGGGAAGCTCCCCGCGCACGGCCACGCTCGTGCACATTCCCGGCGGAAGCGGGACCATGGAATCCCAGAGAGTGTGGTGAGGCGCATGGCAGCCGCCGCTGAGCAGCCCGAGCCGGGCTCCGGCGCCCTGCCCTCCACGGGACCGCAGGGGCCCTTCGACGCGTCCAACGACGCGACGGCCGTGATCGCCGGGGACGGCACGGTCATCGGCTGGACCAAGGGGGCACAGGACCTTCTCGGGTACACCGCCGCCGAGGTGACCGGCCGGTCCGCGGCCATGCTGCTGGCGGTCCCCGAGGACCCCATCCGTACGGCGGGTGTCGCCGAGCGGTGCCGGGCGGGGACGGGCTGGAGCGGACTGATTCCCGTGCGGTGCCGGGACGGCCGCCGCATCGACGTGGAACTGCGGGTGTCCGCGTCCTTCCGGATCGACGGCCGCGAGTGCTTCCTGGTGTCCGGCACGGAGCGCAAACCGCAGTGGACGATGCGCCAGTCCGTACTGGACGGCTTCCTGACCCGCTCGCCGGTCGGCATGGCGGTGCTGGACACGGAGCTGCGCTACATCTGGCTCAACGACACCCTGGAGCGTCTGGGCGGTGTCCCCCGTGAGCAGCGTCTGGGCCGCCGGATGAGCGAGGTGCTGCCGGGGCTCGGGGCCGACCGTCTCGAAGAGCTGATGCGGAAGGTCACGGAGACCGGCGCACCGGTCACCGACTACGAGTACCAGGGTTGGAGCTGGGCCGATCCGCATCGCCCGCACGCGTACTCGGCCTCGTTCTTTCCGCTGGTCGACGAGGAGCGGACCGTCACCGGCGTCTGCTACATCGTCCTCGACATCACCGACCGGTGGAACGCCCAGCGGCTGCTGTCCCTCGTCAATGAGGGCGGGGCCCGCATCGGCAGCACCCTGGACGTGCTGCGGACGGCTCAGGAGCTGGCCGACTTCGCCGTGCCGCGCTTCGCCGACCTCGTATTCGTCGATCTTCTGGAGCCGGTCGTCAGCACCGATGAACAGCGGGTGCGGCTTTCCAGCACCCTGCGGGCGGCCGACGGTCCAGTGATGCGGCGGGCGGCCATGTGTTCGGTCCGGGAGGGCTGCCCGGAGGCCGTCGCGCGGATCGGGGAGCTGGTGGACTTCACCCCCCCGCCGCACGATCCGCGTTTCCTGATCGACGGCGAGCCGGCGCTCATCCCGGTGCTCGACCCCACGAGCCCGATGTGGGCCGTGGACCAGCCCGCCAGGGCCGCGCGCATGCGGGAGTTCGGGCTGCACTCCCTCATCTGCGTGCCGATGCGCGCCCGCGACACCGTGCTGGGCCTCGCCACGTTCGTACGGTCGCGGAATCCGGTCTCCTTCGCGGAGGAGGACGTGGCACCGGCCCGCGAGCTGGTGGCGCGGGCGGCGGTGTGCGTCGACAATGCCCGCCGCTACACCAGGGAGCACACGGCGGCGCTCATGCTTCAGCACAGTCTGCTTCCGCAGACGCTCCGCAGCGGAACGGCCCTGGACGTGGCCTCCGCCTATCTGCCCGCGGACGCGAAGGACGGGGTCGGGGGCGACTGGTTCGATGTGATCCCGCTGTCCGGCGCCCGGGTCGGCCTGGTCATCGGCGATGTCGTCGGCCACGGCATCAGCGCCGCCGCGACCATGGGCCGGTTGCGCACCGCGGTGCAGACCCTGGCCGACATGGACCTGGCCCCCGATGAACTGCTGGCCCGCCTCGACGATCTGGTGCTCCGGCTGAGCCAGGAGGAGTCCGACGACGAGGCCGCGGGCCCCGCCAGCACGACAGTGCTGGGCGCCACGTGTCTGTACGCCGTCTACGACCCCGTGACGCGCCGCTGCACCATGGCGCGCGCCGGGCATCCGCCTCCCGTGCTCGTCACCCCGGAAGGCGACGTCAGCTTTCCCGAGCTGCCCGCGGGGCCGCCGCTGGGGCTGGGAGGGCTGCCGTTCGAGGCCGTGGAGATCGAACTTCCCGAAGGCACTCTGCTCGGCCTGTACACCGACGGTCTGATCGAGGGCGCCGACCGGGACGTCGAACTCGGCATGTCCCGGCTCGGCCGCGCCCTGGCCCGGCCCGGCCTTCCCCTCGACACGCTGTGCACCAGCGCCGTCGAGCAACTGCTTCCCGTGCCGCAGCCCGACGACATCGCGCTGCTGCTCGCGCGCACCCACGCCCTGAGCGGCGACCAGGTCGTCTCGTGGGACGTACCCAGCGAACCGGCGGCCGTCGCCGGGACGCGAGCCCGCGCGGCCCGTCAACTGGAGAGCTGGGGACTGGCGGAGCTGGCGATGACCACCGAACTGATCGTCAGCGAGCTGGTCACCAACGCGATCCGGTACACCTCGGGGCCGGTACGCCTGCGGTTGCTGCGCCAGTCGGTCCTGATCTGCGAGGTCTCCGACGCGGGCAGCACGTCGCCCCGTCTCCGCCACGCCCGGACGACGGACGAGGGAGGGCGCGGCCTGTTCCTCGTCGCTCAGCTCGCCGCGCGCTGGGGCACCCGGTACGCGGCCCACGGCAAGATCATCTGGGCCGAGCAGAACCTTCCGGAGGACGACCCGCATACGCGTCCTCCGGAGGACGAACCCCATACGGGGTGAGCCCGTTGGTGTCGCTCGTCGGCCCCGGCGGGAGTGCCGCACGGCCCCCGAGGCAGGGAAACGCCACTGCGCCCGGAGCTATCGCCCGATCCGGGCGGCCGTCGGCAGGCCGAGCAGCAGGACGACGCCCGCGGCCACGGCGTACGCGAGGTGGTGGCCCGACAGTGTGGGGGTGCCGTGCCCGGCGGTGGCGGCCACGGCGGCCAGCACGGTCGGGCCCACGGCGCTGCCGATCTGGAGAGCGGTGACCGTCACCGCCGACGCGGTGCCGTGGGCCGCTTCCGGGACGCCGCTCAGACCGGTGACGCTGATGGCAGGGAAGGACAGCCCCTGTCCGATGCCGGTGATGACCAGCCCGGCGAAGACCGGCCACCAGTAAGTGGATTGGGCACCGGCCAGGCACCACAGCAGCACTCCGCCCGCGGTCAGCAGCAGCCCCGCGACGAGGACGGGGCGGGCCCCGAACCGTGGGATCAGCCGGCCGGACACCAGCGCCGCGCAGGTGACGGCGATGCTGACCGGCAGCACGGCGAGGCCGGACGCGGCGGCGGACATTCCTCGCACCTGCTGGAGGTGGAGCGGCAGCAGGAACAGCGCACCGCTCACGCAGAAGTAGAAGGCCGCCCCCATGAGCGCGGCGGTCCTGACGCCGTCCAGGCGCAGCAGCGCCCGGTCGAGAAGCACCGCGTCGGCGGACCGGGTGCGCCCTCGCCGCCACCACACGGTCCCCGCCACCGCCGCGGATCCGAACGCGACGAGGAACATGCCGCCGCCCGTCCGGGCCGCCAGGTCGGCGCCCAGGACGAGCAGGACGATCGCCGCCATGAGGGCACCGGCGCCGACCGGGTCCGGGCGGCGCGCCCGCTCCACCGTGCCGGTGGGCAGACACCGTACGGCGGCCGCGGCGGTGACCGCGGCGGCCGCCGCCTGCAGGACGAACACCCAGCGCCAGCCCAGCGCGTCGGTGATCACCCCGCCGAGTACGAGCCCGGCGCCGTAGCAGCCCGCCTGCGCGGACGCGTAGACGCCGAGCGCTCTCGTCCGGGCGGCGCCCTCCGGGTACAGCTCGGTGACCAGGGCGGTGGCGGCGGGCATGGTGGTCGCCGCGCCCGCGCCCTGCACCACGCGGCCCGCGGCGACCAGCCAGAAGGCCGGGGCGAGGAACGCGAGCACGGCTCCGGCGGCCAGCATCAGCAGCCCGACGACCAGCACCCGCCGCCGTCGGAAGCGGTCGGCCATGGCACCGCCGCACAGCAGCAGTCCGGCGAACGCGAGCGCGTAACCGGTCACCGCCCAGGACAGATTCTGCGCCGAGGTGCCGAATTCGGCGCCCAGGGAGGGCAGGGCGCTGTTGAGTACGGCGACGCTCCCGGCGTCGAGCCCGGCGGCGGCGCTCAGGACGAGAAGGGGCAGGTGCCTCGGCGCCACCGGCGGGCGGCCGAGTGTGGGGGCGGTGGACATCTACGGGCTCCGAAAGGCGTGGACGATGCGGACGGGGCACAGTCTTCGCAGGTCGGAGGAGGTGGACCAGATACCGGTCGGGGGTGGCCCCGGCAGGGCCACCCCCGGGACCGCCGCCGGTCGGGGCGAGGAGAGATAATCGGGCGATATGGCTCTCGTTCCCCCGGCCCCGCGCTCAACGGCCCCGGCGTCCGGATCCGCGCGCGTCGCTTTTGCCCCCGCGCCGCCGGGTCCCCCGGCGTCCGGCGCCGTGCCTTCCGCTCCCAACCCTTCCGTACCCAACCCTTCCGTACCCGTGCCTTCCGTACCCGTGCCTTCCGCACCCGCTCCTTCCGCTGCCGTGGCCTCCGCTCGTGGTGCTTCCGAGCCGCCGCTGCCCGAGCTGGCGCACTTCCTGCGGTCGCGGCGGGCCAGGCTGACGCCGGAAAGCGTGGGCCTGCCGCGTTCCGGGGCGCGCAGGCTGCCCGGTCTGCGCCGGTCCGAGGTCGCCGTGCTGGCCGGGATCAGCCCCGAGTACTACACCCGGCTGGAACAGGGCCGCCAGCGTCACCCTTCGGCGGAGGTCCTGGATTCCCTGGCCTCGGCGCTGCGCCTGGACGCCGACGCCCGACGCCATCTGCACCGCCTCACCCTCCGGGCGTCGCGGCGGGGCGAAACCGGGGGCGACGCGGCCGGGGGCACCCCGAGCGTTCCGGCGGCGACGCTGCGCCTGCTGCGGACCATCACGGTGTGGCCCGCCTACGTCGTCAGTCCGGTGCGTGATGTGCTGGCCTGGAACGACGCGGCGGCCCGGCTGATCACCGACTTCGCCGCGCTCCCCGTCCCGCACCGCAACCTCGCCTGGTTCGCCTACGCCGACCCGCACTCCCGGAGGCTCTTCGTGGACTGGGACGCCGTGGCCCGCGGCAATGTGCACCGGCTGCGCGACGCGCTGGCCGCCGATCCCCACCATGCGCGGGGCAACCGGCTGGTGGCCGAACTGGCCGCGCACAGCCCCGGGTTCGCGGCCGCCTGGGAGGATCACGACGTACGCGGTCCGGGCACCGGCCACAAGGATCTCGACCATCCGGTGGCGGGGCGCCTGCGGCTCGACTACACGGTGTACGTGCTCCCCGGTGCGCACGCGCTCGAACTGGTCGTCATGACGGCCCCGGAGGACTCGCCCTCGTACCGGGCACTGGAGGCGGGCGCGGCAGCCGGACCGGGCTGACCGGACTCCCCGGTCCGGTCAGCCGCCGGGGATCACACCGGACGGCCGTCGGCGCCCGGCGCGTCCCGCTCCCCGGTCCGCTCCCTCGCACCGGTCCGCTCCCCCGCACCGGCCCGGTCCTGGACCTTGGTCCGGTACAGCCACAGCAGCACGGCCAGTACGAGTACGGCGAGCGCCACACCCAGCTCGGTGTAGCCCCCGTATCCGGTGATGGAGAAGCCGGTCGCTCCGACCACCAGCACCACACCGAGGAACGCGGCGAGCGCCCAGGCCAGGGGGACGAAGAAGCGCGGCAGCCGGATGGGCCGTGCCGCGTCGGGGCGGTCCTTGCGCAGCAGCGCGAAGCCGGAGACGGCCAGTACGTGCGTGAGGATGTATCCCAGGTTGCCGGTGACGATGATGGCCAGCGGGGTCTGGAGCACCGTGAGCACGAAGACGTTCAGGACCAGGGCCACCAGCAGGGCGCGGGCGGGTACGCCGCGCTTGTTCAGGACCCCGACCTGCTTGACCGTGAGCCCCGACCTGCCCATCTCGTACAGCACCCGGGAGCCGTCGGCGAGACCGGTGATCATGATGAGCAGCAGGGAGGCGATGAGGAAGACCACCATGAGGTCGGCGGCGCCGCCCACCAGGTCCTGGAACGCGCCGATGTAGAAGGTGGTGGGCTCCGCGGTGATGGCCTTCTCCCCCACGTACCCCGAGAGGGTCAGCGGGAGCAGGATGAAGACGCCGAGCGAGAACAGCACGCCCGCGCGCAGTGCCCTGGTGGTGTCGCGCACGGTGTCCTTGTACTCGGGGGCGAAGGTCGCGCACACCTCCACGCCGAACGAGGTCCAGGCCATGACGTAGAGCCAGACCAGTGCCTCGCGCAGCCCCGAGGCGCCGTGCAGATTCCAGTGCAGGCCCTGTGCGCTCCAGTCGCCGGAGAACAGCGGCAGGACGATGAAGACGGCGAGCGGTATCAGCAGGGCCCCGCCGGTGACGTAGACGACCCACATGGCGACATGCAGGCCGATCATCGCCGCGCCGAACAGCAGGAGCATCACCAGCAGGCCCACCGCGATGGGGAAGTCGACCTTCAGCGGTCCGAACTCCACGCTCCAGTCCTGGCCGGGGAACCACTGGGCCTGGACGAAGGAGCCGATGAGCCCGGAGTAGACGGCCAGTGCCGTCGTCCAGGGGAACCAGTAGCCGATGCTCGCGACGGGGCCCACCACGGGGGCCCGCGTCTTCCAGCCCTCCGTCGCGTAGTGGGCTATCCCGCCGGAGGATTCGGGGAACATCGCGGCCAGTTCGGTGTAGATCCAGTTGGTCGCGGTGGCCAGCACCATCGAGGCGGCCCACAGGGCGATCGCACCCCAGGCGCCGAGTCCGCCGATGGAGGCACCGAGCGAGGCGATGAGCGCCGCCGGCATGGTCAGCGACATCGCGAAGCCGTCGAACCAGCTCATCTTCCTGGGCAGCGCCGGGGCGTTCGCGCCGTCCGCTCCCGGTGGTGCGGGCGAGCGGGGTGGGGCTGGGGGCGGGTTCTGCGGCTGGACTGACATGGCGATCCCCTCGGGGTGGACGCAGACAGAAGTAGCGATGGGGCCTGGTTATAGATGAAGCGAAAAACACCTGTCAATACTCATGAACAAGCAGTGAGTGAGTTGTGATTTTGCTGAATCAGCAGTCTTGACAGTTCTTGTTTGCTCGGCGAGTCTCCAGTCATCGCTTCGCACCGGACCCCTGGGCCGAGCGGCCCGCGGCCCCGTGCCCCGGCCCACGCCCCCGGCCCGGACAGGACAGAGAGGCCAACGCATGAGCACCCCGACCGCCGACCGGCACCAGCTCTTCATCAACGGCGCCTACACCGATGGCACCTCCGGGGCCGACCACGAGGTCATCAGCCCCGCGACGGGCGAACTCGTCGGCACCTTCCCGCTGCCCGCCACCGCCGATGTCGACGCGGCGGTGCGCGCCGCGAACGCCGCCCAGCCGGCCTGGGCCGCCACCAATGTGTGGAAGCGCGCCGAGCTGTGCCACCGCATCGGCGACGAGCTGAGCCGGCGGGTCGACGAACTCGCCCGCCTCCAGTCGCTGGAGCAGGGCAAGCCGCTCGGCGAGTCCGTCGCCGACATCGAAGAGGCGGCGAAGCTCTTCCATCTGCACGCCGAGGACGCCGTACGGCTGCACGGTGAGACGCTGCCGTCCACCGACAGCACCAAGCGGATGTTCACCTTCCACCGCCCGGTGGGGGTGTGGGGCATCATCACGCCCTGGAACTTCCCGCTGCTGATGCTCGCGGAGTTCGTGGCCCCCGGGCTCGCCACCGGCAACGCCCATGTCGTCAAGCCGCCGGCCAACACCCCGCTCACCGTCCTCAGGGCGATGGAGGCGTTCGTCGCCGCCGGACTGCCCGACGGACTCGTCAACATCGTGCCCGGCGAGGGCGAGACCGGCGACGCGCTGGTCCGTCACGAGGGCATCCACGCGATCGGCTTCATCGGCTCCACCGCGACCGGGGCGAAGATCCAGGCCGCCGCCGGACTCAAGCGCTCCATCATGGAGTGTTCGGGCAACGGGCCGCTCGTCGTCCTGGCGGACGCCGATGTCGAGGCCGCCGCCAAGGCGGCCGTCGACGGCGCCTACCCCTGCGCCGGGCAGGTGTGCTGCGCCACCGAACGCGTCATCGTGCACACCGACATCCACGACGCCTTCGTCGAGGCCGTGCTGCGTGAGGCCCGGCGCATCACCCTGGGCGACCCCTTCGACCCCAAGACCGTCCTCGGTCCCCTCAACAACGAGGGCGTCGCGGCCAAGATGGACCGTCACATGGCCGACGCCCGCGAGCGCGGCGCGCGCATCCTGCTCGGCGGCAGGCGCGCCTCGGGTCACCCGACCGATCTCTACTACGAGTTCACCGTGGTGGACGGTGTGCCGGAGGACAGTCTGCTCTCGCGCGAGGAATCCTTCGGACCGGTCGTCCCGATCATCACCGGGCAGGACGAGGACGACCTGCTGCGCATCGCCAACGACGACAGACTGGGCCTCCAGGGCGCCGTGTTCACCCGCAGCATGACCTCCGCCTTCCGCTTCATCGAGGAGATGGAGGTCGGCCAGGTCATCGTGAACGAGAGCAACAACTGGTGGGACATCAACATGCCCTTCGGCGGCGCCGGCAGCCGTTCCACCGGCTGGGGCCGGATCGGCGGCAAGTGGACGCTCATGGACATGACGGACACCCGTACCGGCGTCATCAGCCTCTGACCGGCGCCGCGCCCGCCCCGCGCCGCGCGACACCGCCGTACGTCTTCACCGCCCAGCCCGCGCGGGCCGGACCCCGGCCGATGCCGGGGCCCCGGCCCGCGCGCCCCCACCCGCCGGCAACGAGGTATCCGCCCCATGACCACCGCAGCCCCGCGCCCCGAGCAGCGCGGCACACACCACCGCAGCCGCCTGCGCGACACGAAGGCCGCCCCCTACTGGCTCGACCGGCCCCAGCACCCCGAACCGCTGCCCCGGCTGACCGCCGACACCACCTGCGATCTCGCGGTCGTCGGCGGCGGCTACACCGGGCTGTGGACCGCCCTGCTCGCCAAGCGCGCCGACCCCGCACGGGACGTCCTGGTCCTGGAGCAGAACACCTGCGGGCACGCGGCCAGCGGCCGCAACGGCGGATTCTGCTCACCGAGCATCACCCACGGCCTCGCCAACGGCGCCGACCGCTGGCCCGCCGAGGCCGGACTGCTGCACCGCCTGGGCATGGAGAACTTCGACGCCTTCCAGCGGGACCTGGACACCCATGACATCGACTGCGGATTCGTGCGCGGCGGCAAGGTCACCGTCGCGGCCACCCCCTGGCAGGCCGAAGGGCTGAAGGGCGCCCACGCGCTCGCGCACCAGTACGGCGAACGGACCAGGCTGCTGGACCACGCGGAACTGAAGCGTCACATCGACTCGCCCCTCTGGACGGCCGGTCTGTGGTCCCCCGACTACGCGCTCCTGGACCCGGCCGCGCTCGTCTGGGGCCTGCGCGCCGCCTGTCTGGCACTCGGGGTCCGGATCGCCGAGCACACCGAGGTCACCGCCCTGACCAGCCGTCAGGCCGGCCGGGTCCGCCTCACCACTCCGTACGCCGAGGTCGGCGCCCGGCAGGTCGCCCTCGCCACCAACGTCTACCGGCCGCTCCTCAAGCGCCTCTCGCTCAGCATGATCCCCGTCTACGACTACGCGCTGACGACCGAACCGCTGAGCGACGGGCAGCTCGCCGCCATCGGCTGGAGCGGCGACCACGGAATCACCGACGCGGGCAACCAGTTCCACTACCTCCGCAAGACCGACGACAACCGCGTCCTCTTCGGCGGCTACGACGCCATCTACCACTACGGCAACCGGGTCGAGGAACGCCTCACCCAGCGCCCGGCCACCTTCGACACGCTCGCCGCGCAGTTCGCCGAAGCCTTCCCCGCCCTCGCCGATGTCCGCTTCTCGCACTCCTGGGGCGGCGTCATCGACTCCACGACCCGCTTCTGCATGTTCGCCGGTACCGCCGCGCGGGGGCGGATCGCGTACGCCCTCGGCTTCACCGGGCTCGGCGTCGGCGCCACCCGCTACGGCGCCCGGGTCATGCTGGACCTGCTCGCCGGTGAGCGCACGGAGCGGCTGGAGCCCGCCATGATCCGGCGCCCTCCGGTGCCTTTTCCCCCGGAGCCGGTCCGCTATCTGGGGGTGGAGGCCACCCGGTGGTCCATGGCCCGCGAGGACGCCCACGGGCGCCGCAATGTGTGGCTGCGCACGCTGGACCGGCTCGGCCTCGGTTTCGACTCCTGAGCCGTGCAGGATAGGCGCCTACGACCGAAGATCCAGGCCCCCGCACACCGCGTGGGCCGTACATGAGAGCCGGAGCGACAGCATGAGCACGCTGGGTGGCAGCCCCCTGGACGACACCGACCGTCAGATCATCGCCGCACTTCAGGCGGAGGGCCGCCGCCCGTACAGCCAGATCGCCGAGGAACTCGGCATTCCCGCCTCCTCCGTGCGCTACCGGGTCCAGCGCCTGGAGGAGAACGGAACGCTCCAGATCGTGGGGATCGCCAACCCGCTGACCATCGGGTTCGACCGGTTCGCGATGGTCGGCATCCGGGTCCGGCCGGGCACCGCCCAGGAGGTCTGCCGACGGTTGCGGGAACTGCCGGAGACCTCCTACGTCATCATGACGGCGGGCACGTACGACGTGATGGCCGAGGTGATCTGCCGGGACACCGACCACTTCACGGATCTGATGAACCGCAGGCTGCAGCTGATCGACGGCCTCGTCTCGACGGACTCCTTCTTCGTGCTGGAAGTGCACAAGCTGGCGTACGGCTGGGGTGTCGGCGAGGTGGACACCTCACTGCTCGACGCCCCGCAGCCGCCGCTGGGAGCGGGGATCGACCAGCGCGACTGAAGCCCGCCGCCCCCTCCGGTCAGTCCGACGCCGCTGCCGCCGCCGCTGCCGTGCGGTGCAACAGCCGGGTCGCCGCCGCGCCCGGTGGAAGGCCACGACGCCCCAGCTCGTGCCGGTATCGATCGACGGGACGGTCCACCGGGTGCCGCGGCGGCTGGTCAAGGCGTACGAGCGCGGCCTGCCGCACCCCCGGGGGCCGAGCCTCCATGACGCACGACCGGCTGCCCGGCGCCAGGCACTGTCGCGCAGCAGGCGCAGTCCGTTGAGGCCGACGATGACGGTGGAGCCCTCGTGCCCCAGGACGCCGAGGGGCAGCGGAAGGTGCCCGGCCAGGTCCCAGACGACCAGCGCGGAGATGAACACTCCGGCGATGACCAGGTTCTGCACGACGAGAGCGCGCGCCCTGCGGGAGAGTGCCACGACGGCGGGGACAGTGGCGAGTTCGTCGCGGACGACGACCGCGTCGGCGGTCTCCAGCGCGAGGTCGGAGCCGGCGCGGCCCATCGCGATGCCGGTGTGGGCGGCCGCGAGCGCGGGCGCGTCGTTGACGCCGTCGCCGATGACCAGCACCTTCGCCCCGGCCTTCTCCTGTTCGCGTACGGCGGTGACCTTGTCCTGCGGCAGCAGTCCGGCACGCACATCGGCGATCCCGACCTCGTCGGCGAGGCGGGCGGCGGCGCGCGGGTTGTCGCCGGTCAGCAGCATCGGCGTACGGCCGGTCAGTGCCGCGAGAGCCGCTACGGTGGCGGCGGCGTCCGGACGGAGCCGGTCGGCGATGCCCAGCACGCCGACCGGGACCCCGTCCCGCTGGACCAGGACGGCGGTGCGACCGCCGTCCTCCAGTGTGCGCACCACCTCGACGGCGCGGTCCGATGCCTCGACGGCGCCGGCCGACGCGGTGCCGGTGAGGACGGAGAGCAGCCGTGCGGGGGCACCGACCGCGATGGTGCGGCCGTCGACCGCGGCCGTCACCCCGACCCCGGGGGCGGAGGTGAAGTCCTGGGCGGCGGGCGGCTCCAGGCCGCGTTCGCGGGCGGCGTCGACGGTGGCGCGGGCGAGGGGATGTTCGCTGGGGTGTTCGGCCGCCGCGGCCAGGGTGAGCAGTTCCTCCGCGCTCAGTCCGCTGCCGGGCAGCGGGTGGACATCCGTGACGCGCGGTGTGCCTTCGGTCAGGGTGCCGGTCTTGTCCAGCGCGACCGCGTCGACCTGCCCGAGACGCTCCATCACCACGGCGGACTTCACCAGGACGCCATGGCGTCCGGCGTTGGCGATGGCCGACAGCAGCGGCGGCATGGTGGCCAGCACCACCGCACACGGCGATGCCACGATCATGAAGGTCATGGCCCGCAGCAGCGAGTCCGTGACCTCCGCGCCGAAGGCGAGCGGGACCAGGAACACCGCGAGCGTGGCGACGACCATGCCGAGGGAGTACCGCTGTTCGACCTTCTCGATGAACAGCTGGGTCGGCGCCTTGGTGGCGGACGCTTCCTCGACCATGGCCACGATCCGCGCGATCACCGAGTCGGCCGCGTCGCGTTCGACGCGCACCCGCAGGGCCCCGGTGCCGTTGAGGGTTCCGGCGAACACCTCGTCGCCGCTCTCCTTGGCCACCGGCAGGGGTTCACCGGTGATGGTGGCCTGGTCGACGTCGCTCGCGCCGTCCAGGACACGGCCGTCGGCGCCGACGCGCTCACCGGGGCGGATCAGGATCGTGTCGCCGACCGCGAGGTCCCCGGTGGGGACCGTCTCGTCGGTGCCGTCGGCGCGCAGGCGGGTGGCGGTGGTGGGAGCGAGGTCGAGCAGACCGCGGACCGCGTCCTGGGTACGGGCGGTGGCCAGCGCCTCCAGGGCGCCGGACGTGGCGAAGATGACGATCAGCAGCGCACCGTCCATCACCTGCCCGATCGCCGCAGCACCGAGCGCGGCGACGATCATCAGCAGATCGACGTCGAGGGTCTTGTCCTTGAGCGCCCGGAGACCGGCCCAGGCCGGCTCCCACCCGCCGGTCCCATAGGCCGCCGCGTACAGCGGACCCCAGACCCAGGCCGGGAGACCGGTCAGTTGCAGCGGCAACGCGAGCAGGAACAGCGCCGGCGCGGCCCCGGCCCAGCGGGCCTCCGCCAGCGTCAGCACACGCGTACGGCGCCTCGGAGTGAGGGTGGCCCGTCCGCGTCCGGCCGGGGCCGGACACTCGGTGAGGGTGGAAGACATGGCGTGGACGTTCCTCAGTGGAGGAGGCACGGGCAGTACGGCCACCATACAAGAACGTATGAACAGGTTTTCACGTGTCATCGGTAGAATGAACTCATGGGACACGGAGCCGACGTCAGGAACACCGCCACCACTCGTGAGCGTCTGGACGCCGTGGGGGCCACCGATGTCGCCGCCACCCTCCAGGCGCTGGCCACGCCGTCCCGGCTGCGCATCCTCGCCCGCCTCCAGGAAGGCCCCTGCGCCGTCGGGGACCTCGCCCAGGCGGTCGGCATGGAGTCCTCGGCCTGCTCCCACCAGCTCCGTCTGCTGCGCAACCTCGGCCTGGTCACCGGTGAACGCAACGGCCGCTCGATCGTGTACGCCCTCTACGACCACCATGTCGCCGAACTCCTCGACCAGGCCCTGTTCCACGTCGAGCACCTGCGCCTCGGCCTGCGCGACGCCCCGGCCGCCGGAGCGACCCCGTCCGGAGCCGCCTGACCGGCCGGTCGGGCGGCGTACCCGCCTCCCCCGCGCACCCCGCCTCCCCGCGTCACGGGTCGTTCACCCGGCCAGTGCGACGAGAAGGGCGTCTGGCGGCGCGGGGCCACGGTGAGCGAACATGTCTGTACCGACCGTGCGCATGACATCCACGTGATCCGATCGAGCTGGAGAGTCGATGACCCCCGTCGCCGCCACCGGAGTTGTGCCTCACCTCACCCCCGTACTACCCGTTCCCCGCGGGCCGTTGTCGGCAGCGGTGGTCAGCGCGCTGGCGAAGGACCCCTCGAATCCGCCGGAGCCGCTTCCGCCGCACGACGTGGACCGGATCGATCCGTACGGCGAGGACCTGACGCTGGCCCTCCACACCTGCTACGAGCTGCACTACCGGGGTTTCGCCGGTGTCGACCCGCTGTGGGAGTGGGATCCGGAACTGCTCCGGTTCCGGGCGGTGATGGAGCGCGTGTTCCTGACGGCGTTGCGCTCGGACGCCGTTGGCGGTGGCGGTGACGGTAATGACGTCGCTTCGGCGCTGGACGCGTTGCTCGTCGAGCCGGTACCCGGTGACGGGGTCTCGCATTTCCTTCGGGACTCCGCCGACTGGGGGCAGGTACGCGAGTACTTCGCGCACCGCTCGGTGTATCACCTGAAGGAGGCCGACCCGCATGCCTGGGTCATTCCCCGTCTGCAGGGGCAGGCCAAGGCGTCCCTGGTGGCGGTCGAGTTCGATGAGTTCGGTGGTGGCCGCGCCGAGAACGCGCACTCGCAGATGTTCGCCGACCTCCTGGTCGGGGCCGGACTGTCCGCCGCGTATCTGCACTATGTGGATGACGTCCCGGCGCCCGCACTCGCCCTCGTGAATCTGATGTCGATGTTCGGACTGCACCGCAGACTGCGCGGCGCTCTGGTCGGTCACTTCGCGGCGGCCGAGATCAGTACGGCGCCGAGCGCGCAGCGGATCGCCCAGGCGCTGGAACGGCTGGGCGCGGACCCGGCGTGCACCCTCTTCTTCACCGAGCACATCGAAGCCGACGCCGTGCACGAGCAGGTGTTGCGCCGCGATGTCATCGGTGACCTGCTCCGGCGGGAACCCGACCTCGCCGGTGACGTGGTGTTCGGCATCGCGGCAACCGAGCTGCTGGAGGGCAGGCTGTCGGCACACCTGCTCACCGCCTGGCGGACCGGTACGACATCACTGCGCCGGGCGCTGCCCGAGCACTCAGTCGGGAGGTGATCCCCCGGTCCCGTCCTGCGGGGCCTGACGAACGCGTCGGCGGTGGCTGGTGTCACAGAACGGCGGACGTCTGCTGCGCTGACAGACGCACAACGCGACCACGAACCGGTCCGAGACGACGGTCCGGCCGTCCCCGGTCACGATCTCGACCGGCCCCTCGACGAGCAGCGGTCCGCCGGGGACGACGGTGACCCGCCTCCGGTCCCGGTCGCGCGGGCCGGGAGCCGGACCCGGTTCCGCGCTACGTTCCGGTTCCGCGCTACGTTCCGGAGTCCCGACGGTCACCGCGGATCACCACCAGTTCCTCGTGACGTTGTCCTGCCGTGATCATTCCCTGGTCCTGCAGCAGTGCGACGCGGCCGTTCATGACCGGACCGAACGGCACTGTCCGCCGGGCCACCACGGCGGCCTTCAGTCCGCCCTCGTGCAGCTGGTCCACCGTGGTGTCCACCCCGCACACGGCGGAGTGCACGATCAGCAGCATGCCGCCGCTGGAGAGCATCCCGGGGGCGTTGGCACACAGGGGATCCAGCAGGGCCCGACCGTCCCGTGCGGCGTCCCAGGCCCGGCTCGGGCCGCTCCGGGGGAGCTCCCGCCGTGGGGACGGTACGTACGGCGGGTTGGCGAGTATCACGTCGAACTGCCGACGGGCGGGGAATGTCAGGGCGTCGCGGCGTTCGACCCGGACCGGGAGCCCGCGTACCCGGGTATTGAACCGCGTCGCCAGGGTGGCACGGAGCGAGATGTCCACGGCGGTGATGTGCCCCGCCCCCGCGGCGGCCGCCGCGACGGCCAGCGCTCCGGTACCGGTGCACATGTCGAGAACTCGTGCGCCACAAGGGATTCCGGCGTCGCGCAGAGCCTGAACCAACAACCACGTATCCGCCTGGGGCCGGTACACGCCCGGGGGTCTCAGTAACCACACGGCGCAATCCGCACATCGCGGGAATCGGCCTGACTCCTCTCAGATCTCATCGGCCGCCTCTCGACGGCCGGATGAGCGGGTGAAGAGAAAGATGCCGTACTGCCATTCCTCGTCGGTCCACTGTGCGCGCAGTTCAAGACCGCGTGCGGTGACGTCGGCCACGAACTGCTCACGCCGGAACTTGTGGGACAGACCGACGTTGAGCGAGTCGCCCCGCCGAAGGTTCAGCTCAAGATCCAGCTCGTGAAGCGCGACGGAATGGTCCTCGGTCGCGTAGACGCGCGCATCGACGGTTCCGGTGCCGGCGTCGAAATGCGCCCGCGCGGAGAAATTCCGCGCGTCGAAATTACCGCCGAAACGCCGATTGAGGTGGTCCAGATGATTGAGCCGGAATGGTGTGAAGGCGGATCGGCCGGCCGGATCGTTGTAAGCAGATTCGAGTATCCGGGCCGGCTTCAGAAGGTCGACCGACACCAGGAATCCGTCACCGGGACGCAGCGTGCCGACGATCTCGGAGAGCAGCTTGTCACGCTCCTCCAGCGGCATATTGCCGAAATTGCTCCCGAGGAACGACACCGTCAGCGGTTCGGGCCCGCTGTCCCGCAGCCAGGCAAGACCCGCCTCGTACCGGCCCCACAGCCCCCGCACCCGCAGGTCGGGCAGTTCGGCGGTCAGATCCCGGCCACTGGCCTCAAGCATCTCGCGGCTGACGTCGATCGGCAGATAGGAGGTCGCACGACGCTCGACGCAGGCCGCCAGCAGCAGACGGGTCTTCTTCGCGCTCCCGCTGCCCATTTCCGCTATCAGTCCGCACCCGATCAGGTCGGCGATCTCCCCGGCATTGCGCTTCAGCAGCCCGTACTCGACGCGGGTGAGGTAGTAGTCGGGTAACTCGGTGATCAACTCGAAGAGATCCGACCCGAGCGCGTCATATCCGAAGTGCGCGGGAATCCTTGGCGGATTCTCCCGCAGACCGGTCAGAAGTGCCGACCGGTCGTCCCAGAAAGCCGCACCATCGTCAACGGCCACGATATCGACCTGACTCAGCGACATGATCTCTCCCCTGGCTCTTCGAACCGCGCCTCCCCGGGCGGCGGCCGTAGTTCCGTGCCCGTCTCGCGCGCCGATCGGACAGAACGCAATGGCGGCTTGCTCTTCCGGCCGCACCCGTGGAGCCTGCCACTGCGCGATAGAGCGCAAACGGATTAAGTCAGCCACATCGCGGTCCGTCCGCTATCGCATATGCCAGAGGCCGCAGTTCACCCACGACGGCCACCGATGGGCCGCCGCACCGCGCTCCCCGAGGCCACTGGTGGACGCGATACCCCCGCCGCCCGCCGTCACCGAGTCGAGCCGGACATTGACTCACGGGGCGTCATATCGGTGCCTTAATCACGGTCCGGGCCGAACTCCGGGAGGCGAATTTCACTGTCTTCAGGTGGGGTTGGTGTAGCAGGCACCACCGGGATCGGGGGGACAGCTGTAGTGAGTTCGGATTACCGCGCGCCTAGCGTCTGGCGGTATGAGACATGACCGGAGAAGAGCGAGGAAACTCCCCTTCAGGATGAGACAACGGGCTTGGTGCGCAACGGCGTTAGCCGCGGCCGGCTGCGAGGCGGCGCGCGGCGCGCCCGCCGACGCCTTGGACACCCTTGTCACCCGGCACGGAATACCGGGTACGGCGGCCGAGGTCATCGACCCGGACTGCGGCCGGTGGTCCGCCGCCCGTGGCGTCGCCGATCTGCGTACCGGCCGCCCGATGCGTGCCGAGGACCGGCTGCGGATCGGCAGCGTCAGCAAGACGTTCACCGCCACGGTCGTCGTGCAGCTCGCCGCGGAGGGCCGGACCGGGCTGGACTCTCCGGTCGAGCGCTATCTTCCGGGGCTGATCCGGGCCAACGGCTATGACGGCCGGAAGATCTCCGTACGTCGGCTGCTCCAGCACACCAGCGGCCTTCCCGACCATGTCGAATCCATCGCGCCGCCGCCGGTGGACGAGTGGCGCTTCCGCCACTTCGAGCCCCGCGAACTGATCGCGACCGCGCTCACCATGCCGCCCCCGGACAAGAAGTGGCACTACGCGACCACCAATACCGTCGTCGTCGGGCTCATCGTCGAAAAGGTCACCGGACGCGGCGTCGAGGCGGAGGTGACCCGCCGGATCATCAAGCCCCGCGGCCTGCGCGACACCTACCGGCCGGGCGACCGCACACGTGCCCGGGGCCCGCACTCGCGCAGTTACGTCATCGCCCCGGGCGGAGCGGACGGCGCACCGCCGTCCCGGTCCGACGGCACCGAGTGGAACGTGGCCCTCGGCGGTGCGGGCGGCGCGCTGATCCCTGCCGTGGACACGGCCCTGTGCGCCACCGACCGTACGCACCAGCTCAAGGAGACTCCGTGAACACCCTCCGCCCGGCCGCGCGCCGCGCCTCGGCCGCGGGCCTCGCGCTCGCCGCCTGCCTCACCGCTTCCCCCGCCGTGGCCACGGCACTCCCCGCCACGGACCGCGACCGCGCCACGACGGCCACCGGCGCCACCGGGGCCGGGCTCGACCGCTACTACCGCCAGCGCCTCGACTGGGGAACCTGCCTCAAGGGCCCCGACGACACGATGGGCCGGGACCTGGAGAAGGCCGGTGTACGGTGCGCGGACGTGACCGTACCGCTCGACTACGCCGACCCCCGGGGCCGTACGATCACCGTCGCGATATCCCGGCTCAAGGCCACCGACACCCGCCGCCGGATCGGCTCGATCCTCCTCAACAACGGCGGTCCGGGCGGCACCGCCCTCGAATCACCGCCGGATGTCCGCAAGGCGATGAAGCGGGTCGGACCGCGCTACGACATCATCGGCTTCGACCCGCGCTTCGTCGGCCGCAGCACCCCGCTGGACTGCGGCTGGCCCGTCGGCACCTCCATCGCCTCGGCCGGTCTCGGCCGGGCGTCGTTCGAGCGGCAGGTCGCCCTCCACAAGAGCCTGGCCGACAAGTGCCGCGCCACGAACGCGTCGGTGCTGCCCCACGTCAGCACCCGCAACACGGCCCGCGACATGGACGTCATCAGGGGCACGCTCGGCGAACGGAAGATCTCCTACCTGGGCTACTCGTACGGCACTTACCTGGGCACCGTCTACACGCAGATGTTCCCCGGCCGCTACGACCGCGTGGTCCTCGACGGAGCGCTCGCCCCGCAGGACTACGGCCCCCGGCTACTGCAGGGCGCCGAGGACGCGAACGAGCGGGCGCTCTCCGGCTGGGCCGCCTGGGCGGCGGAGCGCGACGCCGCGTACGGTCTCGGCCGCACCCGCGCCGAGGTGCTCGCCACCGTCGACCGGGTCTACGCGGTGTCCGCGCGCGACCCGCTGACCGTCGGCACCGCCCCCGATGTCTTCCGCATCGACGACACCCAGGTGCCGTTCCTCCTGATCGCCGGGGTCGCTGACGACAGCGAAGTGGAGCGGGCCGCCTTCGGCGAGCAGGTGTCCGTGCTCGCCAGGGCCGCGGAGGGCCGGCCGACCCGGCTGTCGCCGCAGTTCGCGGCGATGCTGCGGCGTGCGCTGACGGGTGGGGAGTCGCAGTCGGGCAGCGTGCAGTCCGCGATCATCTGCGGGGACAGGGCGGCGCCGCGCGACACGGAGGTCTACTGGCGGGACATCGAGCGCAGCCGCGCCGCGCACCCGCTGTTCGGCCCGCTGACCAACAACATCGGCCCGTGCGCCTTCTGGGACCGGCCGCGTGAGGAGCCCACCCAGGTGCGGCGCGACGCCCCGGCGCTGATCGTGGCCGCCACCGGTGACCCGCGTACGACGTACCGGAGCAGCGTCGCGCTGCACGGCATGCTGCCGAGCTCCAAACTGATCACGCTCAAGGGCGCCAACCGCCATGCGGTCTACGGCCTTTACGGCAACGCCTGCGTGGATGCCGAGGTCAACACGTACCTGGCGACCCGGAAGCTGCCCGTGCACGACCGGACCTGCGTCAAGCAGACCGGCTGAGCCGGCCGGAGCCGGCGACGGGAGCGGCCGGGCCTGCCCGGCCGCTCCCCAGCGTGAAGTTAGGGTAGCCTAAGTTCATGCCGATCACCCTTCCCCGTCACCAGCGCGGCGAGGCCCCCTCGACAGTCCCGCTCCAATGGGCCGAACCGCCGGGCGGTGGCGGCGAGGTGGCCGACCCCTATCTGCTCACCACATCGGTCTTCGACGGCGCCGAGCCGAAGGAGCCGCCGACCTCCGCGGTGCACACGCACACCGACGGGCTCCTGGTCTGGCCGCACTTCGGTTCGCTGACGCTGCACACGCGCACCACGGTGCGCCGCCTCATACCCGGACAGGGTGCCTGGCTGCCGCCCGGCACCCCGCACGCCGCGTTCCACGAACCGGGCAGCGTCTGCTGCTACACCTATGTGGCGCGGGCGGCCGCCCCGCCGCAGTGGTCCTCCCCGCGTCCGATGAAGGTGGGCCGCGCGCTCCAGGAGATGCTGCTCCACCTCGACGCGACCTCGATGCCCGACGATCTCCGGCTGCGGACGCAGCGCGTCATCATCGAGATGCTGGAGGAGGACACGCATCCGGTGATCGAGGTACCCGTACCGGAGGACTGGCGGATCCGGGTCCTCGCCGACGATGTCATGCGCGACCCGGAGAGCGATCGCTCGCTGGAGGAATGGGCGGCCCGGCACGCGCTGAGCGTGCGCACCGTCACCCGGGCGTTCGGCCGCGATGTCGGGATGCCGTTCACCCGCTGGCGTTCGCTGGTACGGATGTCCGTCGCCACGGCTCTGCTCGCACAGGGGCGCCCGGTCAATCTCGTCGCGCACCGCTGCGGATACTCCACCACGAGCGCGTTCTCCGCCGCCTTCCGCCGGGTGACCGGGGCCAGTCCGACCGAGTATCTGCGCGAGCAGAACGTGCCGGTACCGGCCGGCCGCTGAGCCGCCCCGGCGGGCGAGTCCCGCCGGTGACCGTACCCTCTTGCCGCACCCCCTCGCCGTACCCCCTTACCGCTCGTCCGCCCGTCCACCGGCACCAGAAGTGTGCCGGGGACGGGCTTTCGGCCGTTGCCGCCCGGCACGATGCACCCCGGATCCGCGCTCCGCCGGACATTCGGCGGGACGTGGCCGATACGCGACGCACCCTGGCCGCTCCGCGACCCCCACGAGACTCCCGCCTCTCTACTGTCTCCTTGGGTAAGGGTTGCCTAACTTTCTGGTGCGCGGAGTCGCGCACCGTATGCACCCGCCTTCGGTGGTTTTCCCTCACCCGTGCCACGTCGCACCGAACGCGGTCAGGATCCAAGGAGAGACATGTCCACATTCACCCCGGCCCGACGCGGACCGGGAGCCCTGGCCCGCGCGCTGGCGGTGGCGGTCGCCGCCGTCGTCGTCCTGACGGGCTGCGGCGGCAACGCGTCCGAGTCCGACTCGGCCGAGGCGAAGCCCGGTGCCGCCGCGGCCGGCTTCCCCGTGAGCATCAAGCACGGCCACGGGACCACGACGATCAAGCAGAAGCCCAAGCGCGTCGTGGCGGTCAGCTGGATGTCACTGGATGTGGTCGCGGCCCTGGGTACGGTCCCGGTCGGTGTGGACAAGCAGTGGGGCGGCGACAAGCAGGGGTACACGCCCTGGTTCCGCAGCACGGTCGAGAAGCTCGGCGGCCCCCTGCCCGAGACGCTGAACTACGGTGACGCGGGCGAGATCGACTTCGAGCAGATCCTGTCGCTGGAACCCGACCTCATCGTCGGGCTGTACTCCGGCATCAGCGACGTCGACTACAAGCGCCTCTCCGAGATCGCGCCCACCATTCCCTATCTGAAGAAGCCGTGGGACGGCGGGACCTGGCAGGAGATGACCCGCACCATCGGCACGGCGCTGGGCGAGACCAAGAAGGCCGAGAGCGTGGTCACGGACGTCCAGGGGCAGTTGGCCTCCGTCGCCGCGGACCACCCCGAGTTCAAGGACACGACGTTCACCTACGGGGTCGCCCTGACGCCCGGCTCGACGGACCTCGGCCTCTACGTCGACTACGACGCCCGGGTCCGGCTGCTGACCGAGATGGGCTTCAGGAACACCCCGTCGATGAAGGCGATCTCCTCCACCGTCAAGGGCACCAACTGGTACGGCGGGATCAGCCTGGAGAAGCTCGACAGCATCGAGGCCGACATCTTCGTCGGCTGGGCCAACGGCCCCGACGAGGTCCCCTACACCCTCAAGGACCCGCTGTTCACCCGCTGGAAGCCGATCGCCGGGAAGCACTACGCGTTCGTCCAGGACCCGGCGATGGGCATGGCCACCAGCGGACCGTCGGTGCTCTCCATCCCCTGGGCGATCGAGCGGTACGTCCCGATGCTCGTCGACGCCGTCTCGGGCAAGGGCAGCACCGGCGCGGACAACTGACCGACCCCGCCGCTCTCCACAGGTGACGCCCTCCCCCAAGGACAACCATGACGACCGCCTCACCCACGGGTGACCTCACCACCGGCCCGGCGCAACCGGTACCGCCCGCTGATCCTGCTCACCGCCGTCGGGCTGCTGCTCGTCGTGGCCGTCCTCAGCGTCATGGTCGGCGCGCGTTCCATCGCGCCGGGCACGGTGTGGGACGCGCTGTTCCACTTCGACGACTCCGACGAGCACGTCATGGTCCGCGAACTGCGGGTCCCGCGCACCACGATCGGACTGGTCGTCGGCGCGGCACTCGGCCTCAGCGGCGCGCTGATCCAGGCGTTCACCCGTAACCCCCTGGCCGATCCCGGCATCCTCGGCGTCAACGCGGGCGCGAGCCTCGCGGTGACCTTCGCGGTCGCCGTACTCGGGTACACCGGCGCCGGCCAGTTCATCTGGTTCGCGCTGGCGGGGGCCTTCGGGCTCACCGTGCTGGTCTACACGCTCGGCTCGGTCGGCGCCGGTCGCGGCAGCCCGGTAAAACTCACCCTCGCGGGCGTCGCGTTCACCGCCGTGTGCGGCGGCTTCACCTCCGCCATGGCGCTGAAGAGCACGACCACCTTCGATGTCATGCGGTTCTGGTCGGTCGGCTCCATCGGCGGCCGGTCGCTCGACATCCTCCCGGTCGCCCTGCCACTGATCGGCGCCGGTCTCGTACTCGGGCTGCTGAGCGCGGGATCGCTCAACGCCCTCGCGCTCGGGGACGACATCGCCCGGTCCCTGGGCACCCGCCTCGCGGTGACCCGGGTGGTGCTGGTCCTCGCCGTCACCCTGCTGGCCGGAACCGCCGTCGCCGTCGCCGGACCCATCTCGTTCGTCGGCCTCATGGTGCCCCACATCGTGCGCTGGTTCGTGGGGCCCGACCAGCGCTGGATCCTGCCCGTCACCGTCATCGTCGCCCCGGCCTTCCTGCTGAGCGCCGACATCATCGGACGCCTGGTGCTCCCCTCCGGGGAACTGCGGGTCGGACTCGTCACCGCGCTCGTCGGCGCCCCCGTACTCGTCGCCCTCGTCCGGCGCCGGAAGGTGAGCACCCTGTGACCGCCGAAGCCGCACCCGCCACGACCGAAGCCGCACCCGGCACGACCGTCGCCGTACCCGCCGCGACCGAAGCCGCACCGGACCGGGTCGACTTCGGCCGGACCACCTGGACGCTGCGGCGTACCGGACTGGCCCTGCGCGTCGAGCGCCGGTCCGTCCTCGTCTGCGCCGCGCTGGCCGTCACCGTGGTGGCCCTGGGCATCGCCACCCTGGGCTCGGGGTCCATCTCGTTCACCCCCGGCCAGGTCCTGTCCGCCCTGTTCGACCCGGACGCCGACTCCCGGGCCCGGCTCGTCGTGGTGACCTGGCGGCTGCCCAGGCTGCTGTTCGCGATCATCTGCGGCGCGGCGCTGGCGATCAGCGGCGCGATCTTCCAGTCGCTCACCAAGAACCCGCTCGGCTCCCCCGACGTGATCGGCTTCGCCTCCGGTTCGTACGCGGGCGCGAGCGTCGTGATGCTTCTGCTCGGCACCGCCAACTACCTCGCGGTCGCCACGGGTTCACTCATCGGCGGGGCCGCGACCGCGCTGCTGGTGTACGTGCTGGCCTACCGTCACGGGCTGCACCCGTTCCGGCTGATCATCGTCGGCATCGCCGTGGGCGCGTTCCTCAGCTCGCTCACCTCGATGCTGCTCCTCTCCGTCAACCCGCAGCAGGCGATGCTCGCGGCCACCTGGGGGGCCGGCTCACTCAGCGGACTCGGTTTCGGCCAGCTGTGGGTGACCATGGTCGTCTTCGCCGTCCTGCTGGTCGGCTCCGCCGCCGTGGTCCGGCCCCTGATCCATCTCGAAATGGGGGACGACACCGCGGTCTCGCTCGGGGTGAGCGCGCAGCGCGCCCGGCTCACCGCCACCGTCGTCGGGGTCGCGCTGACCGCGCTGGTGACCGCGGCGGTCGGCCCGATCGCGTTCGTCGCACTCGCCGCACCCCAGATCGCCCAGCGTCTGACCCGGAGCTCCACCACCCTGCGGATCGTTCCCGCGTCACTCACCGGCGCCGCGGTCCTGGTCGGCGCCGACTTCGTCGCGCAGCGCATCGACCTGCCCGTCGGTGTCGTCACCGTGTCCGTCGGCGGGGCCTATCTGGCCTGGCTGCTCGCCCGCCAGTACGCGGGCAGCCGCCGATGACCGCGCCCGCGGCGCACCGCCTGCCCACCCCGTCCCCCAGCTGCCAGGAGTACCCCGTGACCACCACGACGCAGAGCACCCGGACCCCGGTACCGGCCCGGCTGGAGGTGCGGGACGCGTCCCTCGGCTACAGCCGGCGGCCGGTCTCGGAGCACCTGGACGTACGTATTCCGGACCAGTCCTTCACCGTCGTCATCGGCCCCAACGCCTGTGGCAAGTCGACCCTGTTGCGGGCCGTGGCCCGGCTGCTGAAGCCGACCGCCGGGCAGGTGGTGCTCGACGGCCGGTCCATCGCGAGCTACCGCTCCAAGGAGGTCGCGCGGCTTCTCGGGCTGCTGCCGCAGACCTCGCAGGCGCCGGACGGGATCACCGTCGCCGAACTGATCGCCCGGGGCCGCCACCCGCACCAGGGGCTGCTGCGCCAGTGGACCGAACAGGACGAGCGGGCCGCGCTCGACGCCATGGCGGCCACCTCCGTCACCGAACTGTCCGGCCGGCTCGTCGACGAGCTCTCCGGCGGCCAGCGCCAGCGGGTCTGGGTGGCGATGGTGCTCGCCCAGCAGACCCCCGTCCTGCTGCTGGACGAACCGACCACCTTCCTCGACATCGCCCACCAGATCGACCTGCTGGAGCTGTTCACCGATCTGCACCGCGCCGGTCACACCCTCGTCGCCGTGCTGCACGACCTGAACCACGCGGCCCGCTACGCGACCCATCTGATCGCCATGCGCGACGGCAGGGTCGTCGCCGAGGGCGCCCCCGAAGAGGTGGTGACGGCCGAACTCGTACGGGAGGTGTTCGACCTCCCCTGCCAGGTCGTGCCCGACCCGGTCACCGGCACCCCGATGGTCGTCCCGCTCGCCCGGCAGCGGGACGCACGGTGAACGAACCCACCGCCGTCCGCGAGCCCGCCACCGGCACCCGCCCGGAACTCCCGGACCGCGAACCCAGCACCGTACAGGCACTGTTCCGCACCGCTCTCCTGCGGCAGGGGCGCGGCGGACGGCTCGTGCTCACCACGCTCTCGTTCATGGTCCACGAACTGTGCGAGGCCCTGGTACCGATCCTCATCGGGATCGTCATCGACCGGGCTCTGGCCCCTTCGGACAGCTCGGCGCTGATCGGGTGGCTCGCCGTGCTCGCCGGGGTGTTCGTCGCCCTGTCCTTGTCCTACCAGCGGGCTTCGTCGGCCATGGTGAGCGTGTACGGCTACGGCGAACACGCCCTGCGACAGCGCGCCATGGACCGGCTGCTGGACCCGCGCTCCCTCCTGCGGCGCCCAGGAGCGGGAGAGGCGCTCTCCCTGGTCTCGTCCGACACCTACCGTGTCGCCGGGGTCTCCTGGAGCGTCGTGCAGCAGGCGTCCACCATCACCGCGATCCTGACCGCGTCCACCGCCCTGCTGCTGATCTCCGTCCCCCTCGGTCTGGGCGTCATCACCAGCACCGTCCTGGTGCTGCTCGTCATGCGCAGGATCTCGATGCCGCTGGAGGCCCGGGGGCTGGCCGAGCAGAGCTCGGCGGCGCGGGCCGGTGAGGTGGCCACCGACATGATCACCGGACTGCGGGTGGTCATCGGCATGAACGCCCAGGCCGAGGCGGCCCGCCGCTACCGTGCCGCGAGCGACGAGTCACGGCGCGGCGCCGTCACCGCCGCGCGTGCAGTCCTGGCGTACTCCAGCCTCAGCGTGCTCATGTCCGGTGTGTTCCTCGCCGCGCTCGCCACCGCGTCCGGGTACCTCGCGCTCGACGGGCGCATCACCATCGGTCAGCTCGTCACCGTCCTCGGGCTGGCCCAGTACCTCCAGGGCGCCCTCGCCCATGTCGGCACCTTCGCGTCCAACTGGATCCACAAACGCGCCTCCGCCCGGCGGCTCAGCGACCTGATCAACGAACCGCCCCTGATCGGCCCCGCGTCGGCCGCCGCCCGCACCGTACCGGCCCCTTCCACCCCGGTCTCCGGCACCACCGGCCCGGTTCTGCGCTGGCACCCGCCCGGCCGGGACGAGCCGCTCCAGCTGCGAACCGGCGACCTCGTCGGCGTCGTGCCCGCCCACCCCGCGCACGCCCGGAACCTCAGCGACCGGCTCGGCTACCGCGTCCCGCTCGACCGCGGTGAACTCCTCATCGACGGGATCGACGCCGTCGACCTCGGCCCCGACCGGGTCCGCGCGCGGATCGCCGCGCCGCCCCACCACGGCGCCCTGTTCTCGGGCACCCTGCGGTCGAACCTCGTCCCCCGCGGCCGCGACGGCGACCCCGCCGTGCTCCGGGCGACGATGCTCGACGACGTACTCGAACACCTCGGCGGGGACGGGAGCGACATCGGCGAGCGCGGCCGCAAGCTCTCCGGCGGCCAGCGCCAGCGCCTGCTGCTCGCCCGCGCGCTGCACTCCGGGGCCGACTTCGTCGTCCTCGACGAGCCCACCACCGCGGTCGACCCCGCGACCGAACAGCGCATCGCCGAAGGACTGCGCGCCCTGCCCGCCACCACCCTGCTGATCACCACCAGCCGCATCCTGCTCTCCGCCTGCGACCGGGTCATCGACCTCGGCGCCGCCCACCACGAACCGAACGGAACCCCCCGGTGACCCCGGCGCACCCCACCCTGCCCATCGCCGGCCCCCGCCGCACCCGGCGGGAACTGCGGCGCCGACTCGGCGCCCACCGCGTCCGGCTCGCCGCCGCGCTGCTCACCCTGCTCAGCGGTACGGCGGTCACGCTGGCCACCCCGGCGATCCTCGGGAGCATCGTGGACGCGGTCACGGAGCAGGCCGGACGCGGCCGGCTGACCGCTCTCGGCGTCGCTCTCCTGCTCGTCGCGACCGCCGGCGCCGCCCTCGCCCACGCCGGAGGCCGGATGCTGATCACGGTGGTCCAGGACGTCCTGGCCGCGCTGCGCGAGGACGTGTTCGAGACCGCGATCCACCTGCCCGTCGCCACCCTGGAATCCTCCGAAAGCTCCGACGTGGTCTCGCGGGTCACCCGCGATGTCGAGGCGATCTCGGAGGCGGCCTCGGATGTGCTGCCCGACATCACCAACGCGGGCTTCACCATCGGCCTCAGCCTGGTCGGGCTGGCCGTCCTCGACCTCCGGCTCGCCCTCGCCGGTCTGGTCTGCCTGCCCCTCCACATCCTCGCCACCCGTCAGTTCCTCGCCCGTTCCCACGTCGTGTACGGGGACATCCGCCGACTGGAGTCCGCACGCGGGCAGTCCGTCATCGAGGCGGTGCACGGGGCGGAGACCATCCGTACCTACCGGACGCAGGGCGAGCACCTGGGAGAGCTGTCCGAGCGCGGTGAGCTCGCCATCGAGCGGCAGCGCGACGGGGTGAAGTTGCGCAACCGCTTCACCGGCCTGCTCAACGCGGCGGAGTTCATCGGGCTGGCCGCCGTTCTCCTGTGCGGTTACGCGCTGCTCGGCTCGGGGGCCATCACGCTCGGCGCGGCCACCGCCGCCGCCCTCTACTTCCACCGGCTCTTCGGTCCGGTCGGCGCGCTTCTGGGCAGCCTGGACGACGTGCAGCGGGCCACGGTCGGCCTGGCCCGCCTCGTCGGGATCACCGACCTGGGCCGCGACCGGGACGAGACGCACGGGCGGGACGAGACGGACAGCCGGGGCGAGACGGACGGCCCGGCTGACGCGGACGGCCGGGGCGAGGCCGACGGCCCGGCCCGTGCGCCGCACCGCCCGGCGATCGAGGTGAAGGGCGTCTCGTTCTCGTACGACGGCACCCGCCCCGCGCTCAGCGAGGTCTCCCTGCGCGTGCCCGCCGGCAGCAGCCTCGCGCTCGTCGGCGCCAGCGGCTCGGGCAAGACCACGCTGGCCCGCCTGATCGCGGGTCTGGGCGAACCCTCACAGGGCCGGATCACCATCGGGGACGGCATCGCTCCCCCCGGCCGGTACCTGGTCACCCAGGAGGTCCACCTCTTCGGCGGCACCCTCGCCGACAACCTGAGGCTCGCCCGCCCCACCGCCACCGACGAAGAACTCCGCGACGCCCTGCGCGAGGTCGGCGCCGACTGGGCACTCGACCAGGAATGCGGGCCGGACACCGTGCTCGGCCCCGGCGGCACCCCCCTCGACGACGGAGCGGTCCAGCACCTCGCCCTGGCCCGGGTGCTGCTCGCCGATCCGCCCGTGGCCGTCCTCGACGAGGCCACCGCCGAGTCCGGACCGCAGGCCAGGAACCTCCTGCGGGCGGCTCTCGGACGAGTCACCCGGGACCGCACCAGCGTGATCGTGGCGCACCGCCTGGAACAGGCACGCGACGCCGACCTGGTCGTCGTCCTCGCCCGCGGCCGGGTGGCCGAGCAGGGCACCCACGGTGAACTGCTCGCCCGCCGCGGCGAGTACGCCGCCCTCTGGCACGCCTACACCGCGACCGCTCCCCCTTCCTGACCTCACCCCGACGCACCGCACCACCACCACGCCAGCACGAAGGAGCACACCCATGACCATCCACCGAGCCGTCGTCGCCCGGGTCCTGCCGCTCACCGGAACCATGGTCCGGATCACGTTCCACGGCGCGGACCTCGCCACGTTCACCTCGACGGGAGTCGGCGACGAGTACGTACGCCTCTTCTTCCCCCACGGGGCCGACCGGGCCGACCTGTCACTGCCCGAGACGACGGAGAACGGCGACTGGCAGACCCCGGAGGGCAGGCCCACCGCCCCCATGCGCACCTACACCATCCGCGCGGTGCGCCCGGAGGCCGGGGAGATCGACATCGACTTCGTGCTGCACTCCCACGGTGTGGCGTCGAGCTGGGCCGCCGCCGCGCGCCCCGGCGACATGATCGGACTCAACTCCCCCACCGGTCTCTACAGTCCCCCCTCCGACCTCACCTGGCAGGTCCTGATCTCCGACCTCACCGGCCTGCCCGCCGTCGCACGGATCCTGGAGGACACCCCGGACGGGGTCACGACCCGGGCGGTCATCGAGGTGCCGGGACCGGCCGCCGTCCAGCCGCTCCCGGACCGGCCGCACATCAGGTCGACCTGGAGCTACGGCGGCAACGGCGAGGGCCCGAGCCGCCTGGCCGAGCTGGTCGCCGCCGCGATCCCGCCCGGCGCGGACCTGACCGGCGGATACATCTGGGTCGCGGGCCAGACCAACGCCCTGCGCACCGTGCGCCGCCACCTCCGCAAGGACCTGAAGCTCCCCATGGAACGCTTCAAGGTGGTCGGCTACTGGGTGCCGGACTCCGACACCTGGACCGAGCGCTACGAGGCCCTGCCCGCGGACGTACGGTCGGAACTGGACGCCCTCTGGGACAACCCGGCCGACGAGCCGGAGGACCTCACCATCCGGTACGAGGCCCGCCTCAGCTCCCTCGGGCTGTGAGGCGGCGCGGGCCGAGGCCCGCAGGGCTCACGGGCTGACCCGCGTTTGATCCTGGGGCGTGCCGGCCCGGGGTCCGGCCGCCTGGTGTTCGCTCGCGGATCGGCCCGTCACTCGTACCGGTACTCCAGCGAGTCCGCCTCCGCCTGCTCGATGTCGGCGATCGTCAGCTCCGGCATCCGCAGTTGGGCCAGCGTCACCTCGGCCGAGGTCGGCTGGGCGTCCGTCGGCAGCCACTGCTCCGGCTTCCAGGCCCCGCTGCGCAGCAGCGACTTGGGGCAGTGCGGGTAGACCTCCTCGATCCCCAGCACCAGCGCGCTGCCCGGCGGCTTGCCCACGGCGGTCAGCTGCGACAGCAGCTCCGGGCGGGTGGAGACGACAGCCCGGCCGTTCACCCGCAGGGTGGTGGTCCGCCCGGGGATGACGAACAGCAGCCCGGCCCGTCCGGTGGCGATGACGTTCCGCAGGGTGTCCAGGCGCTTGTTGCCGGTCGCGTCCGGTATCGCCACCGTCCGTGCGTCCAGGACGGCGACGAATCCGGCGGGGCCTCCGCGCGGAGAGACGTCGCAGTTGCCCTCGGCGTCCGCGCTGGCGACCAGCACCAGCGACGAGCAGCCGATCAACCGCCGCGTGTGTTGGGTGAGTTCGGTCATCTGCTTGCGCACGGCCGCGTCGCCGGGGAGTCCGTAGGCCCGGCGCAGCGCCTCCTGGTCGGGCACAGCGTCGCGGCGGAGCGAGTCGAAGGCACTGCCGGCAAGGGGTGTCGTCATGCCTCCGACCCTATGGGGCCGACCTGCGATTGATCTCGGTCGGTGGGGGTGGGGACATGGAGACGGCCGCGCGAGTTGTCCGGTGTGCGATCGGGCAGGCCCGCGCGGCCATGTCCCGTCCTGCCGCCTGTGGTCTGTCGCGCCGGCATCTGGGCGAGTTGGTCGCGGAAGTCGCCCCGCGCTGGGTGGCGCGCTGCTGGTCCGTGCGTCATGGGCGACGTGAGGACGGCCGTCGGCGGAGGCGAGTGCCGGGTCGGGCCGGAGTACGAACCGGTCTTCATCGACCGGCTCCTGGTGGCACCGGTCCATCCGCGGACATCAATCGCGGGTCGGCACGTCAGGCTTTCCGGCCCCGCCGGGGTTCAGGCCGCCCGCTCGGCGCTCTCCCCCGTCAGCGCCGCGAGCAGCCAGTCGTGCGCGGTGCCGGGGGTCGGCTCGGCACGCCCGTCCCGCGGGCCGATCACCTCGGCCACCAGCTCCCAGTACCGGTCGATCCGCGGGTCCGCCGCGAGCCTGCCGGTCAGCAGACGGCGGAAGTCCGCGCTGTCACCCGTGCCGTACGAGGCGGCGTAGGCGGCGACGAAACAGTCCAACGCCTCGCCCGGACGCGGTGCCCGCCCCCATCGCAGCTGAGCCGCCGCCAGGCCGTACGCCTCGCCCAGACCGTCGTACAGCACCGCCGGACGGAAGTCCGGGGAGGACCGGTGGACCACGGGCTGCACCCGCTCGGTCCCCTCGCACGGGCGTGTCACAAAGGCGTTCAGCCGCGCGAAGGCCAGCACCTGCGCGGGCGTCGGGTCGTCGGGCGGCGGCGGCACGGCCTGATCCAGGAACGCCGCGAGCGCCCGGCCCCGCATCCGTCGCGGCAGCCAGGCCCGCCAGAACCGTACGAGCGGGTCCGTACTGGGCGGGGCCGTCACCGTACCGATGAGCCGCAGCCGCTCGGCACGTTCCTCCGGCGCGCACTCCTGGACCAGCCGCAGTCCCGCCTCGCGCCACCGCAGCGCCCCCAGCCGGCTGCCGACCTCGCGCAGCTGTCCGGCGACGGCTTCCTCCAGCGCACCGCCCGACCCGTCCTCCTCGTCGAGGATGCGCCGCACCTCGGGGACCGGCAGGTCCAGGGCGCGCAGGGAACGGATCAGCAACAACCGGTCCAGGGCGTCCGGGCCGTAGCGGCGGTGGCCCCCTGAGCTGCGCGCGGTCTCCGGCAGCAGGCCGCGGTCGGAGTAGAAGCGGACGGTCTTGACGGTGACTCCGGCGCGCCCGGCGAGCTCGCCGATGCCGCACAGGCCGTCGTGCGACGGGAACACTTGAACCTCCCTCAGGGGGAGTTCCTACCGTACCGGTGCGAGCGGACGGGCGATCGAGGAAGGCTCGGCCGCCGCGCGGACCTCGGTGTACGGGCTCCGCGGCATGACGTACGAGGAGAGGCCAATGACCACATTCATTCTGGTGCCCGGTGCCTTCACCGGCGATCATGTGTGGGACGAGACGGCGGCGGGGCTGGCCGCGGAGGGCGCCGAGGCGCACGCGGTGACGCTCACCGGGCTCGGCGGGAGCGAAGGGCTCGGCAGGAACGGCGGGAGCGCGGCCCCCGGGACGGACCTGGAGACGCACATCGCCGATGTGGTGCGGCTGATCGACTCCGTCGGCACGGCGGACGGCCGGGACATCGTGCTGGTGGGTCACGACTACGGGATGCACCCGGTGCTGGGCGCCGCCGACCGGCGTGCCGGGCGCATCGCGCGGATCGTCTGCCTGGACACGGGCCTGCCGCGGAACGGCGTCCCGGCGCTGGCCGCCGTGCCCGCCCAGGGCGTGCGCGAGGAGTTGCGGACGCGGGCGGGGCAGGACACTCCGGTGGGTGACGAGGTACTCCCGGCCCCGGACTCCGGGGAGGACTGGCAGCGCTGGGGCAGCACCGCCGGTGTTCCCGAGGAGGCGCTGGACCGGCTGACCCGGCTCGCGGCCCCGCAGCCGCTCGGCACCCTGCTCCAGCCGCTGCGGCTGACGGGCGCGGCCTCGGCGGTGCCGACCACCGGCGTGCTGTGCACCGCCAACGGCGCGAGCATCGAGATGGTCCAGACGGTGGTGGGCCTCGGCGACCCCGCCCTCCAGGCCCTCGTGGACCAGCGGGTGAGCTTCTTCGAACTCCCCACCGGGCACTGGCCGATGCTCTCCTGTCCCGGCGAACTGGTCACGGTGCTGCTGCGGGCTGTCGCGGGCGAGGGGCGTCGGCTGACCCCGGCGACGGGCGAACGGCCGGCGCACCTGAGACCGTTCCTTCTGGACCTGCCGGACATCCCGCGCGAGCGGAGCGGAAACGTGGATCTGTATCTGCCGCCCGAGGGCGAAGGGCCATACCCGGCCGTGGTGTTCGTGCACGGCGGCCCGGTGCCCGCCGCCGCCCGGCCGACCCCGCGGGACTGGCCGACGCTGACCGGGTACGGCCGGCTCGCCGCCCTGCGCGGGGTGGTGGGCGTGACGCTGGACCACCGGCTGCACGAGATCACCGACCACGCGCGCGCCGCCGAGGACGTCGCGGCGGCGGTGGATCTGGTCCGGGCCGACCCACGGGTCGACCGGGACCGGGTCGCGCTCTGGTTCTTCTCGGGCGGCGGCCTGCTCGCGGCGGACTGGCTGGGCGCGCCGCCCGGGTGGCTGCGCTGTGTCGCCGCGAGCTACCCGATCCTCGCACCGCTGCCGAACTGGGGGCTCGGTGGCAGCCGCTTCCGGCCGGTGAGCGCGGTGCGCGGGGCCGGTGAGCTGCCGGTCGTCCTGGTCCGGGCCGGGCTGGAGATGCCGGAGATCGCCGTGACGGTCGCGGAGTTCCTGGCCGCGGCCGACGAGTGCGGAGCCGCTGTCGAGGTGATCGACGTGCCCGAGGGCCACCACGGGTTCGAGACCGTCGACCCGACCGACGCGTCACGCGACTCCGTCCGCAGGACGATGAGCTCCGTCCTGTCGCACCTGACGTCCTGATGGCCTGACCCCACCTGACCACCTGACCGCCTGACCCGGCACGGGCAGCTCGACGGTCACCCGGCACCGTCTGCTCGACGGTCCTGGAGCGCGAGTGCCCTGCCTACGCCTTGCGGAGCCGGGCGACGATGCCGTCGAGGTCCCGCCGGAACAGGTCGGGGCGGACGAAGTGCCCGCCGGGCACCTCATGCCACTCGTGCGGGATACCCGCCGCGCCGAGGCCGGCCCGGAACTCCCGCTGCCCGGCAAGCACCTGCGTCTCGTTGAGCGTGTCGAACCAGTTGATCGGGTCGGGGCTGGTGCCGGCGACCAGGAAGACCCGCTTGTCGCGGTAGCTCTCGATGCGCTGCACCGGGTTGTCGGCGCTGACCCTGGCCTCGTCCCACAGCGGCGCACCGTAGACCGAGCCGCCTCCCAGCTCCACGGCCGCGGAGGAGACGTTGGCCCAGTGTGTGACCAGCCCGGCGTCGCGGCGCAGGCTGGCCGGCCCGGAATGGGCACTCACCGAGGCGAAGTGGCCGTAGTACTTGGCCGCGTACTTCAGCGCGCCGAAGCCGCCCATCGAGAATCCGGAGACGGCCCGGCCGTCGTACTCGGCGTAGGTCCGGAAGTTGGCGTCGATCCACGGGAGGAGCTGGGCGATGTGGAACGTCTCCCAGTTCCGGGGGCCGGTGTTGGAGCTGACCGGATTGGAGTACCAGCCCGCGTGGCCGCCGTCGGGCATCACGACGATGACCGGCTTGCCCGCGGTCCAGGCGCGGATGCCCATGCGGTCGAACGTGATGAAGTCCTGGTCGGTTCCGCCGCCGTGGAAGAGGTACAGGACCGGATAGCGGCGTCCACCGGTGTGGTAGCCGTCGGGGAGCAGGACGTTGACGCCCGGATCCCAGCCGATCGCGTCGGTGGCGAAGCGGTAGTACCACATCCGGGGATCGCCCTCGTTGTGGTCCACGATGCGCAGCCCGAAGCCGTCGCCGGCCGCGCCGGCGGCCGACGCCGAGGCCGGCACACCTCCGGCGCCGAGAGCCGTCGCCGCGGTGATTCCGCCGATGGCCCTGATGACGTTCCTGCGGGTGGGGTGTGTGCTCAACGTGATCTCCTGGTGGTGGGGGAAGCGGCGCGGACTCGGCGGCGGGACACCGTGCGGGGTCGGCGGCCGGACCCGGATGCCGGGGCGGCCGTCGGCCGGGCGGACGTCAGGCGGAGTACCCCTTCGGGGGAATCAGCGTGGCGAGCTGGTCGAAGGAGATCCAGTAGATCTGGTTGCCGCTGAAGGAGGCGGGGTCGGCTATGAGAACCGTGCGGTCCACCTCGTCGTAGCCGAAGACGGTGAAGTAGTGATAGATCGTCTGGTCCGACGGGTATCCGGGCGGCTGGTTGCCCGGCGGGGCGACGATGTTGGCCACCAGCGGATAGTTCCGGTCGATGTCGAGGACGATGTCCGACCACAGCAGGTCGCGCTGCGCCTGGGTGGGCGGGTCGTTCGGCATCTCCTTGGTCTCGTACCAGCCCCCGCCCAGGTTCGCGTTGAGTACGCCGGTGACCTGGCCGATGTGGTCGGTGCCCGCCTCGGTGGTGCCGAGCTGCCGGGCCAGCTCGCCCTGACCGGGCGGGGCGGTGCGGGCGGAGAGCGCGATGCGCGTGGCGGCCGGGCCGCACCAGTAGCCGGTCTCCTGGACCTGGTAGTCGATCTGCAGCCAGTGGGCGCTCCGGGTACGGCCGGAGTCGACACTCAGCCGGTCGCCCGGCCGGTTGTACCCGCTGACGACGGCCGTACCGGCCCGGGAACCGTGGGTGAGTACGGACACGGCCGTGACGCGCGGTGCGGAGGACGCCTGGGCCGTGACGGGAAGGAGGAGTGTTCCGACGGCGACGGCGGCGATCGTGGTGGCCACAAGTCTCTTACGCATGGGGGCTCCTGGTGGGGGACGGGCCCTTACGGGAAGAAGCGGCGTGGGTAGGCACCCAGCCGTGGGGGACGGGCGAGGACCAGCGTGGTTCCACACCCACCACGGGCACAAGCGAGGTAAGTCCAGGCTTACGACCGGAGTTGGGGCCCGGTGCTCGCGGCCTACCGGCCGGCCGTCCGCCCCTCGGCGGCCAGCAGCGCGCGGCCCTCCGCCGTAGCGACGTGAAAGGTCCGTCCGGCCCTGCGGACGGTGGTGATCAGACCCGCCGCGCGCAGCACGTTCAGATGCTGGCTGACGGCCGGGTGGGTCACTTCCAGCAGGCGGGCCGCCTCCACTGTGGAGCAGCCGTCGCGGGTCGCGCGCAGAACGCCCGCGCGGGTGTGCCCGAGCAGCGGTCCCAGGGGGCCGGCGCCTTCTGTCGGGCGGGCATCGGGGGCGGGCAGGGCCCAGTCGGCGTTGTGGTGGATGGGATGGACCAGGACGGGTGGCAGTTCCCCGTCGGCCAGTGTGATCGGTGTGGGCCAGCAGAAGAACGACGGTTGCAGCACGAGGCCCCGTCCCTCCAGGCGCAGCTGCTGTTCGACGGGGTACGCGACTTCCAGTACCGGTGGCCGCCAGCGGAACTGCGGACCGAGTCCGGCCAGCAGCCCTTCGGTTCCGCCGTCCAGGAGACTGTGCAGCCGGACGGCACGGTCGGCGTCGACATGTGCCCGGACGCATTGCCAGTACGGTGCCAGCGCCTCCAGCTGGTAGGCGTTAAGGGCATCGCCCAGCTGACGCAGGGCATGCGGGTCACCGTTGGCCAAGGCGCCTGTCCAGCCCGCCAGTTGCCATGAGGAGGCCAGCCGCGTCAGCTCGGTGCGCAGTCGCGGGCGCGGTGTGCTCATCAGGGTGTCGACGGCCGCCTGGAGGGTGGTGCGGTCGCCGGAGGTGGGGGTGAGGAAGTCCGGCGAGTAGCCGCGGGGCGGCAGCAGGCAGGACAGCAGTCGGCGACTGTCCGGGAGCCGGGGCCGCGCCCAGCGGCGCCACGCGCCGAACACCCTCTCGCCGTCGCGGCGTTGCAGCGTCTGCACGCTGTTGCTGATCTCCCAGAGGAAGTCCGGCCCCGGGGCCACTCGAACCCGTACCAGGTCCTCGGACGTGAAGTACACCCGCAGCATGGCGGCTCCATCGATGGGTGAAGGCGTGCCGATGCCGACCGCTGCCATGTCCGTCTGATTCGTCTGCGTCCGCCTGCGCCTGTCTGTGCCTGTCTGCTCAATGAGCTTGTGGAGAAACGGAGTTGCCCCGATGCGCCACCGCTCCCGCGCAGCGTACCGCCGTACCGTGGCCGTACGGGCGTCGCTCGCGCGAGGCCGTTTCTCCGGCCCGTGGGACGACTCCCCCGGCGGGGGCCGTCCCACGCCGCCGGGTTCGCGGTCCCCACCCCCGTGTACGGCGCCGTCCGCCCGACCTGCGTTCACTCACCGTTCCCGCGCGCGTTGCCCAAGAGTCGCCGCGGAGGCTCCCCTTGTTGTGATCCAAGGCCATACGATGCGCTTGCGAAGCGCGCGCCGCGCACAGGAACACAGGGGGAGGCGCGATGTCAGGGAATCCGCGTGACGGCATATCCGACTCGATGCCGGGCGGGGCGTGGGGGACGCTCCCCGAGGGTGTGGAGCTGTACCACCTGAGGCCGGACGGAGGCATCGAGCTGGCCGACCGCGACGGCCCCCGCCTGCTGGGGCCCGAACGGGAGTTCCTCCGCTTCATCGATGACGGGCAGTTCGCCCACTATCTGGTGGGCGACGCGACGACCTCCCCCGAGCATCCCTCGAACGCCACGGTCAAGCTCGGTGTCGTGGGGCCGCGCAGCGCCTTCACCCCGCATGCCCATGGCGGTGAACACTTCGTCCTCAGCCTGGGCCACGCGGCGTGCGGCCTCTACGACGCGGACCGCGACCGGGTCACCGACATTGCCCTGACTCCCGGAACGCTGATACGGATTCCGGAGATGATGCCCCACTCCTTCGCGAACAGGGGCACCGATCCACTGACCATCCTCGCGGCCAACACCGGTTACGGGATCGACCACGAGGACTACGCGATCACCGCCGGTGAGGCCGAGCGCCGCGCCGCGGGCGGCATCCCGGCGGCCGGGCAAGTGGCCGTGGCCGCCGCCACCGACTACCGGGCACTCGCCGCCGCCCTGCGCGACATCGAGCGCCTCCAGCGGGACCGCGGCATCTCCACCACCACCGTCCGCGAGCGTCTGGCCGCACGACTGCGCCGTGTGGCGACCGCACTGGAGGTCCGCCGGTGATCTGTCCGCAATGCGAGAAGAACCTGCTCCGCAAGGAGCGTCCCAACAACACCTGCTCCCACTGCCGGCGCGGCTACGCGCTGGACCCCAAGACCAACTCCCTCGGCCTCAGCGACCTGCGGGTGCGCAGGATCCTCGCCAAGGTGACGGAGAACGGCAGCATCGCGGTGACGCCGGACCAGTTGTGGTTCGCGCTCTCCCGCAACCGCCTCAAGCAGGGCACGTTCGCACCGGGGTGCGCGGGTTCCTCGCTCTTCGCCGGGCTGGTCGTCGGTGCCTTCGGCGTTTTCAGCGAGATCGTGGTCCTCCTTCTCGTCTCGGGCGCCCTGCTGCTCATTTCCGCCGGGTTCACCTACGCGCGGGCCGCCGGTGCGGGCCGGGGCTTCCCGGCCATGAGCCGTGCGGCGTTCCGCACGGAGGCGCTGGCCCCCTGGCAGCGTGTGTACGGCGGGCTGCCGCCCGGGGTGCTCGACGACGCGCCCCGCGTTCCCCCGCAGGCCGGAGCCCGCGCGTTCTCGGGCACGGAGCCCAGGGCCGTACTGCTGTGCCCCGACCGTTCCATCACGGCGTTCCTGATCGCCGACGGCCTGCCCGCCCGCTACGGGATCGCGGCGGCCGGTGACCTCGACGCGGTCCGTGCCCTGCCCACGCGGGGCCCGGTGATCGTGCTCCACGACGCCGACGCGCACGGGGAACTCCTCGTCCGGCGCGTCCGCGAGAGCCTGGGGCAGCGCGCGGTGATCGACGCCGGGCTGCCGCTGCGTACCGTCCGCTCCCTCGCACGGGCCGTGCCCTACCGCGACCGGAACGGCCGGCCCGACCGGGAGACCATGGCGCGGCTCGCCGCGTTCGGCGAGTTCACCGACGAGGAGCTGAAGTGGCTGGGCAGGGGCTGGCGGTACCCGCTGGCCGGCATGCCTCCGGCCCGGCTGCTCGCCGCCGTCGCCCGGGTCGCCGAACAGGTCACCCGGAGCGTCGATCCGGAACGTCGTCGCGCCGCGTCCGTGGGATTCATGACCTGGCCCGGTCCGACGGCCGCGGACCTGGCGGGAGAGCGATGATCTGCCCCCGGTGCACCGCCTCGCTCAAGGGCAAGGAGCGCACCGGCCGGGTGTGCGTGCGCTGCCACAAGCGCTTCGCGCTGGACCCCGCGGTGCACGGCAAGGGCATGCACGACCTCCGTGTCCGGGGCATCGCGCGGCGGGCCACCGACCACGGCCGGCTGAAGATCGCACTCACCCAGCTCTGGTACCTGTCCCGCAGCGACAACTACGCGTGGGCCGGGCGGGAGCGGGAGGGTGTGCCGGCCAGGATCCGCTGGCTCGTGGCCCTGCCGGCGGCCGTCGCCCTCCTTCTGTGCACCGTCCTGGTCGACGGCGACCTCGCCTTCTTCGCCGGAGCCGCCGCTTTGCTGATCCTCGTCGCCGCTTCGGCCATGCGTCATCGCCCCGCGGTGCCACCCCGTTCGCAGATCATCCCCTCCGAGGAGAGATTCCGCGGTCTGATGACGGGCGCCTGGCCGACGGCATACGGCGGACTGCCCGCGGGCGTCTTCGACGACGCCCGCCCGCTGCCCCGGCCGCGCGGTGCGGGCCCTTCCCGTGCGTCCGCGCCGGTGTCGCGGCCCAGGGCCGTGATCCTGTGCACCGACCGGGTGGTGTCACTCTTCCTCACGGCCAATGACGTTCCGGGCCGACTGGGCGCCGTCCTGCTGGACACCACCGGCCCGGACGGACCGGCGGGGCATTCCGCCCTCGTTGCCGAGGCGCTTGACCGCCTCGCGGAGTACCGCGGCGCGCTGCCGGTGGTCGTCCTGCACGACGCCGACCCGCTGGGCGTGCTGCTGGCACCGCTCATCCGCGCCGCGCAGCCCGACCGGGTCGTGGTGGACGCGGGCCTGCCCGTCTCCGCGGCCCGGGGCAGGAAGGGTGTCGTACGGCTCGCCCGGCCCAACCGGATCGCCGACGCGGAACAGCTCCGCACGGTCGCGGGCCTGTCCGAGGCCGACGCCAAGTGGCTCGCCGACGGCTTCTGGAGTCCCATCGCCGCCGTACCGCCGCCCCTTCTCTCCTCGATCGTCGAACGAGCCGTGGAGCGGGCCCTGACCGTCCCGCCGCCCGGCCCCCAACAGGCCCACACCCACGGCTTCCTCACCTGGCCGCAGGCACCGCAGCCCCCACAGACCCCTCGGGCGCGGGGTACCGGCCGTCCCGGCACCGGCCCGTCCACGAAGGAAGGCACCAGCTCCGCATGACTCCGCGACGCCCCCAGGCTCCCGGAAGCGGTACCTCCACCGCCCCGGCACCCCGAACCGGACGCGGGCCCGGCGCCCGCCTCCTCGATCTGGCGATCACCGGGGCCGCCGCCCGCGCGGCGGGCCCCGGCGGCATCAGGTTCACGGAACGGCAGCTCTACTACGAGACGTGCCGCGTCCTGAGCCCGGCCGCGACCCTGCTCACCCGCGTCCCCCGGACCCCCGCCCCTCCCCTGCGTCTGCCGGCGTTCACGCGCGCTCTGGAGGCGCGGGGCAGGGAGAGCGTCGAGGGCCTGCTCCCGCCGGTACCGGCGCGGCCGCCCGCGCTGCCGCGGCCCCCGGCCACGCCGGAGCCGGGCGAACCCGACCTGTACGCCTACGGGTTGCCCCGCCTCCTCGTCTGCCAGGACCGCTCGATCGCCCGCATGCTGCTCGCCAACCATGTGCATCTGGAGGCGGCCTGCCCCGTCCTCGCGGCGGACGACGCCCTGCCGCTCGCCCCGCGCCTCGTCGGGGCGCTGGAGCGGGCGGAGGGCGCGACGGTCCACGTGCTGCACGACGCGAGCCCCGAGGGCATCGAGCTCCCGGCGCGGATCAGGGCCGCCCTCGGCCGCGTCCCCGGCGTACGGATCTCGTCGATCGGGCTCGTACCCCGGCATGCGGCGGCCCTTCGGCTCCCCACCGGCCGCGGCCCGGCACCGGCTCCGCCGCTGCGGCCCTGGCCTCCGGCGCTGCGGCCCCAGGAGGCCCAGTGGCTGGCGGGGGGACGGTTCGCGCAGGTCGCGGCCGTGTCACCGCCCCGCCTGGTACGGACGGTCCTGCGCCTCACCCGGGGACCCCGACCGCCGCGGAACTCCCTGTGGGTCGAACTGCGCGGGCTGCGTACGACGGGCTTCCTGACCTGGCCCGTCTCATGACCCACCACGTCATCCCGCCCGTGAACCGCGGGGCGGCCGGTCCGGGCGAGCCCTGGCACCCGCGGCCACGACCGCCCCACAGATCCGAGGAACGCACACGATGATCCGACCTCAAGAGATCGGCTACTCCGACGAGCTGCTCGCCGACGGAAGCGTCCACCGGCGCTACGAGGACGGCCGGGAGGAGTGGCGCCACCGCGAGGGTTCCCACCGCGACCTCGTGCGGTGGCACGACAACCGGAACGCCGCAGGCACCGACGAGCTCCTCGGCAACCGCATCATCAAGCGCACCCTCGCCGACGGCACGGTGACGTACGCCCGCGACATCGGATACGGCCGCACCCTGTGGGGCCGCGGCGAGACCGTGATGGTCAACCGGACATCGTTCGGCGGCAGGATGGGCGTCATGCTCACGGGCCTGGGCGTGGCGGGCCTCGCCATCACCGCCGCCCACCTGCCGCCGCTGAGCATGAGCCCCGCGGAGGAGGAAGCGCTCCGCCAGCAGCAGGCACAGAGCCAGTCGTCGTCCTCGGGCGACTCGGGTGGCGGCGGGGGCGGCGATTCCGGTGACGGCGGGTCGGGGGACTGGGACGCGGGCTGGAACGGCGACGACGACGCCTGGAGCGACGACGACTTCGGCTGAGCCGGCCGTTGTCGGCACGACCGAAAGCCGTGGCGACGGCAGCAGGGGCCGGGCCTGGGGCAGCGGCACGTAACAGGGAACATCAAGGAGAGGAGCCGTCCATGGCACGCTTCTGCGTCTGCCTGGCCCCGGCCACCCGACAGGCCCGGACCCATATCGAGGCGATGGGCGCGGCCGGGACCGGCCGCGCGCCCGTGGATGTCGCCGGGGCCGACCTGGGACTGATCGCGGCCGAACCCGGCCGCGCCGAAGGCCCGTTCACGGCGTACGGCCTGACGGCGATGGGTGAGGTCACCCTCCACAACCGCCCGGACCTCCTGTCCGCGCTGCACGCCGAGGGGTCGCCCGTACCCGACCGGTGCTCCGACGCCGAGCTGCTGTTGCGCTGCTGGGCGCGGCTCGGTGACGCGGGGGTGGCGCTCGCCGAGGGCATGTTCGTGCTGGCCGTGCTGGACGGCAGGGACCTGGTCCTGATCCGCGACCAGGTGGGCGCGCGCACGCTCTTCTACGCCCGCGCCGAAGGGGCGTGGGCCGCCTCGACCTCGCTGAGGGCGCTGCGGCGCTGGCCCGCGCTCGGCACGTCAATGAATCTGTCCGCGGTCCGTTCCTTCCTCACCTTCGCCTATCTGCCGGGCGAGGAAACGCTCCTGACCGGCGTGCGGGAGGTTCTGCCCGGACGGGTGCTGCGGCTGGCGGAGGACGGCACGGTCACCGAAACGGTGTACTGGGAGCCCCGCGAACACGTCGCGCGACCGCTGCCGCAGGATCCCACGGAGCATGTCCTGGCCCTGCGGGCGCTCCTGGAGCGGGCGACGGCCGACCGGCTCCCGGCGGCGGAACCTGCGGCGGTCCTGCTCTCCGGCGGGATCGACAGCTCCCTGGTCACCGCGCTGGCGGCGAAGCTCCACCACCATCCGGTGCGCACGTACTCGATCAGTTTCGGCGACGAACTCCCCAACGAACTGGGCTACTCGGGCCTGGTGGCCGCCCACTGCCGCACCCGTCACCGGGTCCTGAACGTGTCGGGGGAGACGGTCGCCTCACGGCTCGCGGAGGCGGCCGCGCTCCTGGACAGCCCGGTGGGCGACCCGTTGACGGTTCCGAATCTTCTGCTCGCGGAGGCCGTCGCCGCGGACGGCGCCTCGGTGGTCCTCAACGGCGAGGGCGGCGACCCCGTGTTCGGCGGCCCGAAGAACCTTCCGATGCTGGTGCAGGAGATGCACCGTGAAGCGGGGGCGCCGTGGGACGAGGACCGGGCGACCGCGTATCTGCGCTCGTACCGCAAGTGCTGGACGGATCTCCCGACGCTGCTGACCCCGCGGACCCTGGACGCGCTGCGGGACGCCCCGCGCCCCCAGCGGTTCGTGGAGCCGTATCTGATGCCGGGCGACGGCAGCCCGCACCGCATGGACCACCTCCTCAACCAGCTCCTGCACTGCAATCTGCGGACCAAGGGCGCGCACCACATCCTGACGAAGGTGGAGCGGCTGACGGCGTCGCAGGGCATCGAGGGCCGCTCACCGCTCTTCGACCGCCGGGTCGTCGACCACGCGTTCGCGACGCCACCGACGTACAAACTCCGTGGCTCGGCGGAGAAGTGGATCCTCAAGGAGGCCGTGCGCGACCTCCTGCCCGACACGGTCGTCGACCGGCCGAAGAGCGGGATGCGGGTGCCGGTGCAGCAGTGGCTGACGGGTCCGCTGCGCGATCTCGGGAACGATCTGCTGCTGAGCCGGCAGGCGGTCGGCCGGGGCCTGTTCCGCCCGGACACGGTGCGCGCCTGGATGAAGGGCGAGGGCACGCTGCTGCCCCGTCAGGGCGGCAAGCTGTGGCTGGTGCTGACGCTGGAACTGTGGCTGCGCTCGTACGCGTTGTGAGGTACGGGCGGCGGGATACGGCGGGTGTCGGAGACAGCGGGTGTCGGAACGGACGGGTGTCGGAGACAACGAGTGGGAAGCAGCGATGAACACGGAACTCATTGACCCTCGTACGGGACGTACTCGCGGCACGGCGGCCGTCTCCCGCGAGCCGGAGGTGACCGCGGCGGTGGCGGCGGCCCGTACGGCACTGGGCACATGGAGCGCCCTGACCCCCAGGGACCGGGCGCGACGGCTGGAGCGGCTGGCGACGCTGATCGAGGACGGTGCGGCACAGTACGCGGCCCGTGAGCGGGCCGGGACGGGCAAGCCGGACGCGGAGACGGCGGGCGAGATCGAGCAGGTGGCGGATCTGTTCCGCTTCTACGCGACGGCGGCGCGGACCCGGACGGCCCCGGCGGCGGGCCGGCTGGTGGCCGGGCACGAGAGCTGGGTGCGCTGGGAACCGATGGGTGTGGTCGGGGTGATCGTCCCCTGGAACTACCCGCTGATGATGGCGGCCTGGCGCTGCGCCCCGGCACTCGCCGCGGGCAACACGGTGGTGGTGAAGCCCGCGGAGACCACTCCGGACTCGCTGGAACTGCTGGCGGAGCACGCCGCGCGGACCCTGGGCGAGGGCGTGCTCCAGGCGCTGGCGGGAGACCGGCGAACGGGTCGGCTGCTGGTCGAGTCACCGGTGGACATGGTCGCGTTCACGGGCAGCGGCCGGGCGGGACTGGATGTGGCGGCGCGGGCGGGGACGCGCCGGATCAGCCTGGAGCTGGGGGGCAACGCCCCGGCGCTCGTGCTCCCGGACGCCCCGGCGGACACGTATGCCGCGCTCGCGGAAGCGGCCACGTACAACGCGGGCCAGAGCTGCGCGGCTCCGGCCCGGGTCATCACGCTCGCCGGGAACTACGAGTCGACGGTGGCCCGTCTGACGGAGGCGATGGGCGCCCGGCTGGCGGGCCGCGACTTCGGCCCGCTGAACAACCCGGACCAGGTGGCGCGGTACGACGCCCTCGTCGCCTCGTCGTCGGCGAAGCGGCGACGGGAGGCCGGCGTCGCCGCCCCGCCCGGCGAGGAGCGCGGCCATTGGCGGGCGGCCCTGCTCCTGGCGGATCTCCCGCACGACGACCCGGCGGTCACCGAGGAAGTCTTCGGCCCGCTCCTCACGGTCCAGTACGCGGACACCGTGGAGACGGCGTTGGACCTGGCCAACAGCGTCCCCCAGGCCCTGGCGGCCAGTGTCTGGACGACCGATCTCGGCACGGGGCTGGACCTCGCGGCCCGTCTCGACGCGGGCGAGGCATGGCTCAACTGCCATCTGGTGCAGACCGCTGAGCTCCCGCACGGCGGGCGGGGCGCGTCCGGCCACGGCACGGACCTGAGCGCGCTGGCGCTCCAGGAGTACCAACGGCCCAAGACGGTGACGGTACGGCTGTCGCCCGGCATACCCGGAAGCTGAGCCTTCGGCATACCCCGGAGCTGAGCCCCGGTTGGGCCCAGGGGCCCTTCTGGTGGGCCCGCCCGTCCCTCTACGGTCCTGGGGCAGACCGGGTGACGGCAGCGGAAGGCATGGGTGGGGCATGAATGGCGGGCGTAGGCAGAAACGTGGCACAAGCCGGGCCGGGGGCGACCGCGGGCAGAGCGCTCTGGAGTATCTGGGGCTGCTCACGGTCGTCGGCGCGGTGGTCGGCGGGGTGGTGGTGACGTCGGTCTCGGGGCAGTTGTCGGGCGGGCTGGCGGACGCGGTGTGCCGGATCGCGCCGTCGGGAGGTTTCGCCGGTCATTGCGGCCCGGAAGCGTCGGCCTCGGACGTGTCTGCGAACGCACAGGATGACAACGTTGCCACCCTGGAGGGAAGCCGCTCCGCAGGCCGGCTCCTGCCGGGTGAGAAACCCCTCAGCCAGCTGTTCGAGCCGGCCAAGTGCCTGCTGAGCGAGGACCAGACCAAGGACGCGGTCTCGGTGCAGATCCTGTTCCTCAAGCTGAACCACAGCGAGGAGCTCAAGGTTCAGCAGTGGTCCGACGGCACCGTCACCGTCGAGCGGATGAAAACGGACAGCGTCGGCGTCACCGCGAGCGTCTCCGCTGGCATCCCGGGTCTCAGGGACTGGGGCGGCAGCGCCTCGCTGAGCGGCAGCTTCGCCACGGGCAACGGGGTCGGCGGTCAGTGGGAGTTCGCCAACAACAGGAGCGGCGATTCCAACGCCGACCTCACGGCGAATCTGGACGACGCCAAGGACTTCGTGGAAGCGCTCAAGCAGTCGGAAACCTGCGCGGCCATGGCCGGCACTCCTGTCTCGCCGATCAGTCAGGTGGGGTGCAGCAACAACGCCCTGCGCCAGATGCAGAAGGACGATCCGACGAAGATGCCGGACCTGGACATCTCCAAGACCACCACCGAACTGGCGGGCGGCGTGAGCTTCGGCCAGTCCTTCACCAGGAGCACGAAGAAGGGCGGCGACGAGATCGGCAGCGTCTCCACCGACCTCGCCTCCGGATCGATGACCAACGACGTGGTGGTCATGCGCTCGACCACCGGCAAGGACGACACCGTCACCTTCGTCTACACCTTCTCCCTCACCGGAAAGACCGGAGTGGGCAGGACCGCCGAGGGGAACCGGATGCAGCAGGTCTCCGTCACCTACGACGCCGACGACTACGACGCCGAGGAGAAGAAGGGCACGCCCCACCGCCCGACGGACCTGGAGATCACCACCAGCACCGAGAAGGGCTCCAGCACCGGCGGTTCGGCGGGCGGCGGCGCCAACGCGGGCCCCGTGACCATCGAGGTCAGCGGCGGGAAGGGCAACACCACGTCCGAGATCCACACGGAGACCGCGGCGGTCGACCTCATCGACGGCCAGGACAGCGAGACCGTGGAGAACTGGCTGCGCGGACGCGGAAACCCGGCGGCGTCCGACGGGATGCCCACCCCGTCGGACGCCGCCGCACCGCCGAACGGGGACACCGGCCCCCTGATGCGGCTCCTGCACGACCAGGCGGGCATATCCACCGTCGACTACAAGGCCAACACCGACTGGTGGAACGCCTCGCTCGGTATCGGCTTCGGCATCTCGGCCGGCCAGGTGTCCCTCGGCTTCAAACTTTTCGGGATCGACATCTCCCACGAACACCGGACCCAGTCGGTCACCGGCGATCCCGTCTACGCGGGCGCCCCGACCAGGGACGGCAACCGCCCGTGGAAGCCGTGGACGAACTGCACGAAGACCACCCCCATCGCCTGACCGTGCGTACGGCCGGATGGGCGGGCTATCAGCGAGTGCTGGGCGTGGGCGGGCTGTTGAGGGCCCGGCGGAGGACGCTCATGCGGTAGTCGGTGATACGCGTGCTGAGTTCGGCATCGGGTGCGAGCAGCTCACCGGCGTGGATGCCGCCGGGGTAGACGTGCGGCTCGACCGGAACGCCTGCCCGCATGAGCCGGTGGGCGCAGGCGACGTTCTCGTCGCGGAAGAGGTCGAGTTCGCCGACGTCCAGGTGGGCCGGCGGCAACCCGCTCAGGTCGTCGGCGCGGGCGGGGGCCGCGTAGGGCCCGACCCGAGATCCCCGCCGACATCGAAGCCGGTGTTGCCGCGCGGACGGCACGAGCCCAGTACATCGGACAGGAAGGACGCACTTACCACGTACTGCTCGGGGAACAGGCGCTGCTCACCAACATCGGGGAGCGGACGTCATGCGGGGGCAGTTGCGAAGGCTGCATGACGCCGCTGCCCTCCCCGGACTCACCCTGGGGATCATCCCCGCACGTGCCGCGCTCAGGATCTACCCGGGCGACGGCTTCTCCCTCGTTCGACGTTCGACCAGCATGCGCGATGAAGGCACGCCGCGCACCCTGCCGCGTCGTGGACGTGGCAGGGGCCCGAGAGCGCCGCGCCCGGCCGTGGCGGTGGCCAGTCCGGCCGCCACGGCCGGGGGTCCGGCCCTCACCTCGCCCGGCTCATGGGGCGACGCCGCGAACACGCCTTCTGTACGCCGCCGATGCCCCCGTACCGGACGCCCGGCGCTACTCCGCGGTGCTCAGTTCCCAGAACCGGAAGACTGTCGAGGTGTCCAGGCAGTTCTGCAGTCCCCGGACGTTCTCGTGGGCGACCGCGTACTGCTTGCCCTGCCACAGCGGCAGGAGCGGCAGCTCCCGCGCCACGATGTCCTGCAACTTCATGAACTCCTGCCGGGTGTTGGCGCGGTCGGTCATGGAGGAGGTCTGCGGGATGATCTGCTTGATGATCTCGTTGTTCTCATAGTTGTTCGACAGGACGTTGCCCTGGCCGAAGAACGGCAGGGTGAAGTTGTCCGGGTCGGGGTAGTCCGGCACCCAACCCTTGACGTAGACGCCGTACTTGCCGTCGGCGATGCCCTGCTCGTACTCGTCGAACGGGACGGACTTCATCCTGGCGTCGAAGAGTCCGCTCTCGTTCAACTGATCGGCGATGGTCTGGAGTTCGTCATCGGTGGCGGGTCCGTAACGGCTCGGGGTGGACCAGAGGGTGAGTTTCACCTTGTCGGTGATGCCGGAGTCCCGCAGGACCTCCTTCGCCTTTTTCGGCTGCGGGCTGTCGCCGTAGGTGTCGAAGAAGGAGGTGCCATGGCCGGTGATGCCGACCGGGATGATCGAGTAGAGCGGCGTCGCCGTGGACTGGTAGACCTCGCTGACGAGCGAGTAGCGGTCGACGAGATAGGCCATGGCCTTGCGCACGGCGAGCTTGCCGACCACGGGGTCCGCGACGTTGAAGACCATGTGCTGGACTTCGGCGCTGCTCCCCTGGACCACGTCGATGCCGTCCGCCTCCGCGGTGGGCGAGGTGTCCAGCGCCGCTATCGCCTTGGCGGTGAGGCCGCGGTAGGCGATGTCGACGTCACCCTTCTCCAGGGATGATTTAAGGTCCTGCTGGTTGCCGTGGAAGAATTCGAGCGTCACACCGGAGTTCTTCACCTCGGCAGTTCCGTGGTAGCCGGAGTAGACGGAGAAGACAGCCTTCTCCTTGTCGAAGGAGTCCAGCTTGTAGGGGCCGGATCCAACCGTTTTGCCATCCTTGAGCAGACTGTCCTTGGGATAAATCCGGCGGTCTACGATAGAACCGGCACCCGAGGCTATCTTGCTGGGAAATGTCGCGTCGGGGACTTTGAGGCGGAAGACGACGGTCTTGTCATCCGGTGTACTGATCGACGAGATGGTCGAGAGCAGCGGCGCCGGGCCCGCCGGATCATTGATTTTGATGGCCCGGTCGAAGGAATACTTGACATCCGCCGATGTAAGGCTGTTGTCGTTGCTGAACTTCAACCCATCACGCAGGGTGCACGTATAGGTCTTGCTGCCGTCCGAGAACTTGCACTCCTCGGCGGCCTCCGGCACCGGGGAGGAAGCCCCTGGCGGGAAGCTCAGCAGGGACTGGAAGACGTTGTTGAACAGCAGCCATGACCCCGGGTCGTACCCCGCGGCCGGATCGGTCGCGAGGATGTCGTCGGACATCCCGACGACCATCTTCTCTTTGGACTTGAATGTCCAGATCTGATCCGTGGAGCCGCAACCCGTCAGCAACACCGCTGCCAGTCCCCCGGCGATCAGGGGGCTCGACCGCTTCGTACGAACCTTCACAGAACGTGCCTCATAATCTCGGCCGGCCGTGTGGGTGTCCCCGGACAACCGGATCAGGGTCAGGAAATACTGCAAATACCTTGGCCGTCCAGGACTGTCAACCCGGCCGGTCTCGGCGGTAGGACCGACAGCCTGTCCGGACACGCTGTTCACCTGAAATTCTGGCCATGGTGACTGACTGCCAGATTTCCGGCCGGTGAACAAAGACAGACCATGATCGGTCCCGTGGTGCAGCTTGACAATCTAGTAGGAGACCGCGCCGCGCGGTGGCACATCATCAGACAAAAAATTCCCATGGCCTGCCCGTAATGTTGGCCTGGTTTGCCAGATATCACATCATGGTGGTCGAGCCGGCCGATCCGGTCGTCGCCCCGGATCGGCCGTTCGGTGAACATGTGCGAGGAACGTACGCGGGCCGCCGAGGCGGTGGTCGGGCATCCCTCCCGGTATCTCTGCCGCATCTCTCCTGCCAACGACGGCCGGTCACCGGCTCCGGACCGCCGTCACGTTCCCAAGTCGCGCCGTCGAGGCCGAAAACCTTCGGATCATCCACGGAGCGCCCGTGAGGACGCACGCGCGCTTGCCCACGTGTGCCTCCTCTGCCGCGTAACACTCCCCCCCGGCTCCGGACTTTGGCCGATATCCGGGAGGGGAGGGATGCCCGGACCGTTGCCTCGACAGGAGTTGGCGGCGCACGCGCCAGGTGACGCACCGGCATCTCCGCACCGGCGCGCACGGCGGCGCGATGCCTGAGAGATGATGTCCGGCATCCCGGTCCGGGACGGCGGAAGACCAAGTACCCGGAGGGGCGCACCGCATGATCTTCGACGTCGATGAGGAATGCATGCGCCCGGACGTGGCGGGATCGCGGCGCGTCCGGGCCTCGCGCGAGGTTCTCGGCGACGTCGTACGGCGGCCGGAGGACCTGCGCGCGCTCTGCGACATCGGCTTCCCGCAGAGTCCGTTCCGGATGGCCCCGCCGATCGTGGCCCCGGAGTGCGCCTTCGAGCGGTCCTCCATGGTGCACCTCGGAGATGCCGTGGAGATCGCCGAGCGCGAGTTCGGTGAACTTCTCCTCTTCGGAGCCGTACAGGGCTGGTACCTCTTCCTGCACCTGGGCGACGGAACGGTGCACGCCTTCCCGGACGAGATCGCGCTCTTCCCCGGGGACTTCCGCCCGGTCCACTCGGACCTGTCGTCGCTCCGGCGGCTGCTGGAGCTGTTGTACCGCCAGGAGTTGAGCGCCGAGAGGACGTACGTCCCCGGGGCTACCGGCGCCCCGAGCCGCCGGATGGAACGCTTCACGGGCGAGGTCCGCGCCGAATTCTTCGACGCCGACCCGGTAGCGCTCTCCACGGACAGCCTCTGGCCCGCCTTCTTCCGCGATATCGAGGACGGCCTCTACGCCACCTACTGCACGGGCCGGCGAAAGTAGCGCGGCGCGTTCTCACTCGCTGCACGTAGCAGCCCTGCCGACGGTACGAGCGCGGAGTCGGCGGTCATCGCCGGCCGGCCGCCGGGTAGTTGCGGGCGGCCGGTCATCCGGCGGCCGGTCGCACGGACGGTCGGAGATTTGGCTTGAGTTGTGGCCCCGAGCGTGGTGACCCCGGCGCTCCACGCACGTTGTAGTTGGTGTGTCGAACATTCCGTCTGTCTCATCCCATGCTCCCCCCGCACCGACAGTGAAGAGCGACCCGTTGCCGTTCCTCCTGTCGGCCCGGCAGGGAGCAGCCGCCCGCACCCTTCTGGAGTACGTGGGCACGCTGCCGCTGACCGGAGCCGACGCGCAGTTACTGGCCATGGTCATCGCCATCCGCGCCGCCCGGGGCGGGGTCGGCAATCTGACCGGAGCGGACCTTCGCTCCCTGCGACTGGGCGACGCCGAAGCCGCCCTCGGTGCGGTGACCGCTCTGGGGTGGCAGCCACAGGGTGACCTGCTCCACGGCGATCCCGATACGCCCGTGGGCGTCGTCGTGCCCGATCTGGCCGGCGACACGGACCGCAGGCTCCCCTTCGGCAAGAACATGCGCTCACGGGTGTCGGGATGGACGACCCGCGCCCTCGCCGCCAAACCGGTGAAGAAGACCTCGCCCGCAACGCGCCTGGCCGCCCTGTACCTGGCCGCGCACAGCACGTCCGACCGCTGCGGCGCTCTTCCGGACGGACTTCCGGCACACTGCCACGCCGCCCTTCCGGAACTGTTGGCCAAGGGCTTCGTAGCCGAACTCGAAGGCGACAGCTACCTGTTGTCCCCAGTCGTGCGCCACCTCTCGGGTCAGTATCCGCGCCCCGGCGACGAGGAGAGGGAAGAGCGCGAGCAGCAGCGCAAGCCACAGCCCGACGAACACGGCCTGCTGCCGGCCGAGCGCCTGCGCTGGGAGGAGTGGAAAGCGCGGGCGAGCACCGCGTTGCGCCGGCATGTCGACAACGTCCAGCGCTGTCCGCTGTGTTCGCTCCCTGAATGGCGGGTCGCCGAAGCGTTCATCGGCAGGCCCGTTCCCGCCCAGCGCAAGGCGCACGCGCGTGCCGCCTACACCGCGTGGAAGGACAACAATCCGGATCGGGGCCCCCGCGCCGCCGAGTTCGCCGCCGCCTTCCGCGCCGACCATGGGCACGGCCCCTCCATCAGGCAACTGTGCGAAGGAATGGGCTGGGGGAAGCAACGCCGTGCCCTGCGGACGCACATCATCGACCGCCTCATCGCCAACGAGTGGCTGATCAACACCGAGCCGGTTCCCTGGACACTGCGTCCGGGGAAGGCTTTCCTGGACGGCGCGTCAAACCCCGTCGAAGCCGACGCGGCGCAACGACAGGCGACGTGAGAACGCCCGGCTCGTTCGACTCGACGACCTGCCGCAGCCGCTCGAACGGCTGTGACCGGCCCTCGGGGTCGGCCGGTCAGACGAGCAGCGTCGCGTCGAGGACGGTGACCGCGTGTCCGTTGAGATGGACGCGGTCACCGTGCACGGAGGTCCTGACCAGTCCGGTGCGCGCGGACACCTGTAGGCCGGTGAGCCCGTCGCGGCCGGTCCGCGCCGACCAGTAGGGGGCCAGCGCGGTGTGGGCGCTGCCCGTGACCGGGTCCTCCAGGATGCCCTCGGCGGGCGAGAAGAAGCGGGAGACGAAGTCGTACTCCAGGCCGGGCTCGGGCGCCGGGGCCGTGATGATGATGCCCCGCAGGTCCTCACGCCGGGTCACCCCGGCCACCGCGTCGAGGTCGGGCCTCACGGCCCGGACGGTGGCCTCGTCGGGCAGGACGGTCAGCAGGTCGCCGAGCGCACCGGTACGGAACGCGGCCTCCGGCGACACCCCCAGGGCCTCCGGCAAGCCCTCCGGCACCGGGACCTCGGTGCCGGGCGCGGCCGGGAAGTCCAGGGTGATACTGCCGTCCTCCTGCGCGTGCGCGGTGAGAATGCCGCTGCACCGGCTGCGGAAGCGCAGCGTCCCGGTGACGCCCCGCTCCCGCCGCAGGGTGTGCGCCGTGGCCAATGTGGCATGGCCGCAGAGATTGGTCTCGATGAGCGGGGCGAACCAGCGGATCTCCCAGTCGGCGTCCGCCTCTGTGGGGAGCGGCCGCGCGAACGCGGTCTCCGAATGATTCAGCTCGGCGGCAACCCGCTGCATCCAGGCATCCTCGGGCCACTCCCCCGCATCGAGCAGGCACACGCCCGCAGGGTTGCCCGCGAAGGGCCGGTCGGTAAAGGCGTCAACGACGTGGATTCGCATACTGCGACCATACCGACGCCAATCACAGTCCACCCAAGTCCAATTCGATGGAAGTGGACTGGATTTCAGTGCCGGATTCCCGATGGTCTCCACGCCCGTGCCCGCGACCGGGCGGGCAGTGGGTGACGGTCGGAGCGAGTACCCCTACCGCGTCTCCCCCCGGCTCCGTACCAGCAGCCACAGGAAATACGGCGTCCCGATGACCGCCGTGAGCAGTCCTGCCCCGAGCTGGGCCGGTGCGATCACCGTCCGGCCCACCACATCCGCCGTACCCACCAACACCGCGCCCAGCAGTACCGCCACCGGTACCACCCGCACATGGCGGCGGCCCACCAGGGCGCGCGCGGCGTGCGGCGCCACCAGTCCGACGAAGGCGATGGTCCCGGCGGCGGCGACGGCCGCGGCGCTCAGCAGAACGCCCAGCGCCAGGAACCCGAGGCGCGCGCGGGACAGCCCCAGTCCCAGCAGCCTGGGGGTGTCCCCGTCGAGCGAGACGAGGTCGAGCTCGGTACGCCGGGCGACGGTCACGGCGACCGCCGCCACCAGGACGACGGCGAGCGGCAGCAGGTCGGGCAGGGTCCGCCCGTACGTCGAACCGGACAGCCAGGTCAGCGCCTTGGTGGCGTTGAACGGGTCGGTGAGGACGATGAGCAGGCTGATCAGGGCGGAGCTCGCGGTGGCGACACCCATGCCGACCGGGACCAGGCGGTTCTGCTGGAAGCCGCCGCGCGCGGACAGCCCGAAGACGAGTGCGGAGGCGAGGGCGGCGCCCGCGAAGGCCGCGGCGGCGAGGCCCATCGGCCCGGCCGCGGGCACGGTCGTCACCAGGATCACCGCGCCCAGTGCGGCTCCGCCGGAGACGCCGATGATGCCCGGTTCGGCGAGCGGGTTCCGGGTCACCGCCTGGACCAGGGTGCCTGACAGCGCGAGGGCCGCACCCGCGAGAAGAGCGGCGAGCACCCGTGGTACCCGGGTGTCGAGGACGAAGGAGACGGCCCGGCCGGCCCTGCCCCGCATCCAGTTCATGACATCACCGAACAGCAGCTTGGTGTCGCCGAGCAGTACGGAGACGACGGCCAGCCCGATCAGTAGCGCCACCAGCGTCCCGGCCACGGTCAGGAATACGGCTCTGCCGCGGATGCGTAACCGCTCGGGTGGGGCGGCGGCCCCGGTGTCCCGGCCCCTGGTCGCCAGCACCACCAGGAAGACGGCGCCGACGAGACTCGTCACCACACCGGTCGACACGGCCACCGCCGTGTCCGACGACACCAGTGTCCGCAGCGCCACGTCCGAGCCGATCACCAGGGCCGCACCGGCCAGTGCGGACAGCGTCACGCTCGTACGTACCCGGGAGAATCCGCGATAGCGACGCGCCAACAGCCGTACGACGGCGGGGGCGCACAGTCCGACGAAGCCGATCGGACCGGCGAGGGTGACGGCGGCGGCGGACAGCAGCGCGGACAGCACGACAGTGGTCACGCGGGTGGCCCGCACCGGTACGCCCAGCCCGCGCGCGGCGTCGTCGCCGAGCGCCAGGGCGTCGACCCGGCGGGCGACCATCAGCAGCCCGGCCAGCCCGATGACGGCGAGCGGCGCCATCCACAGCACCCCGCCGAAACCGTTCTGCGCGATGCTGCCCTGGTTCCAGGCGTACAGCCCCTCCGTCTGCACGGGGAACAGCAGCAGCAGACCTTCGGTGACGGAGGTGAGACCGAGGGTCAGAGCGCTGCCCGCCAGAACCAGCCGCACGGTCCCGGCTCCCAGGCCGGACAGCCCCAGTACCACGGCCGCCGCCACCAGGCCGCCGACGAAGGCGATGCCGGAGGAGGCGAGCAGCGGCAGCGAGACGCCGGTCACGGCGACCAGCCCGAGCGAGGGGTAGGAACCGGCGTTGACCGCGAGGGTGTCGGGTGCGGCGAGCACATTGCGGCTGACGGCCTGGAGAGCGGCGCCCGCCACGCCGAGCACCGCTCCGACGAAGAGCCCTGCGGCCATGCGCGGCAGGCGTGAGGCGATGACCACGGAGGCGTCCGCCGGGTCTGCCTGCCCGGTGAGTGCCTTCCAGACCTCGGCGGCGCCGACGGCGGAGGTGCCCTGTGCGATGTCGACGAGCGCGAGGACGGCGACCAGCAGGACGAGCGTGGCCGTCACCGCGACCACGCCGCCCCTCCGGGAAGCCGCCGCCGTGGTGGGGGCGGAGGGGGCGGTGGTGGTGACGGCCATGATGTTTACGCGCGCTCCGTCATCACTTCTTCAGCGCGGCGACGACCGAGTCGACGTACGACTCCATCGACCCGGTGCCACCGAACATCCGCACACCGTCGGGCAGCCGGTGCACCTTGTCCGCCTTCACGAACGGAAGGGACTTCCACACCGCGTTGTCCGCGAGCGCCCCGGTGAACGGTGTGCTGCCCTTGTCACCGTCGCTGCCGATGTACGCGAACTCCACGTCACCGAGCTTGGTCAGCCCCTCGACGTCGGTGGCGGCGAGGCCGTAGGCCGGGTCGCCCTTCATCGTCCAGGGGTTCCTCAGCCCGAGCTTCTCGTTCACGGCGCCGATCAGAGAACCGCTGGTGTACGGCCGGATGGACACCTGGTTGCCGGTCACGTACCCGTCCGCGAAGGCGAACTTCGTCCCTTTGTGCCCGGCCTTCTCCAGCTCCCGCTCGCCCTCGGCAAGCTTCGCCTCGAAACCCTTCTTGAGCTTGTCGGCCTGCTCGGTGGTGCCCGTGGCCTTGGCGATCAGGTCCAGTTCGCCGGTCATCCGCCCGAGCGGATCGGCGGCGTCGGCGGCCTTCAGGTCCAGGACGGGGGCGATCTTCCGCAACTGTGCGAGGGCCGCGGCGGGCAGGTCGCTGGTGGCCACGATGAGATCGGGCGCGAGGGCGGCGACGGTGTCCATGCTCGGCTCACCGCGTGTGCCGATGTCCTTGGGCTCGTTCGTCAGCGGAACGGCCGTGTCCCAGGTCCTGTACCCCTTGACGTCAGCGACACCGACCGGCTCGACGCCCAGCGAGACCAGGTGTTCGACGACGTTCCACTCGGTCCCGACGACCTTCTTGGCGGGACCGTCCAGCTCCACCTTCGTACCGGACGCACCGGTGAGGGTGATGCGCTCGGCTGACTTGTTCGATCCGAATGCCGTACGTGTCCGTCAGCCGCTCCGGAGTGAGCACGTCCTCGGGCTCTCCGTCCGCGATCACCCGTCCCGCCCGGAGCAGCACGATCCGGTCGGCGACGGCCGCCGCTTGATCCAGGTCGTGCAGCACCACGCCGACGGCGATCCCGTGGTCGTCCGCCAAGTCCCTTATCAGGTCCAGCAATTCCACCTGGTACCGCAGGTCGAGGTAGGTCGTCGGCTCGTCCAGCAGCAGTACGCCGGTTTCCTGGGCGAGACACCCCGCGAGCCACACCCGTTGCAGCTGACCGCCGGAGAGGTGCTCGGCACCCCGCTCGGCCAGCTCGGCGACCCCGGTCATCCCGAGTGCCCGGTCCACGGCCGCACGCCCACCCGCATCGGCCCGGCCCCAGCGCCCCCGGTACGGATACCGCCCGAACTCCACGACGTCCCGCACGGTCAGCCCGCTGGGCGTGGGCCGGCCCTGGGTCAGCAGCGCCACGTGCCGCGAGAACTCGCGGGGTGTCAGGGCGAAACCGTCCGTACCCTCATCGAGGGTCAGCGCCGCACTCCGCGCCCGCTGCAACCGCGCGACGGTCCGCAGCAGCGTCGACTTCCCGCTGCCGTTCGGCCCGACCAGTACGGTCACCTGCCCGGGAGCGAGGTCGAGGAATGCCTCGTGCACGACGTCGACACCGTCGTACGCCACGGTGACGCCCGTGGCGGACAGGGTGTGACCGCGAGAGTGCGCGGCCTGGGGAAGTGCTTCACCAACTTTCACAAATTGAAGGTTAGCCTAACCTTACTTTGGCTGAAAATCGCTGGTGCGGTGCCCCTGCTCCTGCCTCGGTGCCGGGTGCGGGGGCTCCGTACCGGGTGTGTTCGCGTGGTCCGGGGCTACAGGCGCACCGGGAGGGCTTTCAGGTGCCAGTTGACGGGGTTGGTGCCGCGTCGCAGGTGCCGCGGATCGATGGCGAGCCGCAGGTCCGGGAAACGGTTGAGCAGGGCGGTCAGGGCGGCGGCCGTCTCCTCCTGGGCGAGGTGTGCGCCGAGGCAGCGGTGGGCACCGTGTCCGAATCCGAGGTGGGGTTGGCGGCCACGCCGGGCACGGGTGATGTCGAAGCGGCCGGGGTCGGCGAAGGCGGCCGGGTCGCGGTTGGCCGCGGACACGATCGGCAGGACGGCTTCACCGGCGCGCACCGGGGTATCGCCGAGGGTGACGTCGCAGGTGGCGTACCGGGGCAGTGCGCGCACGACGGGGCCGCAGTAGCGCATGAGTTCATCGACGGCGTGCGGCATGAGCGTGGGGTCTTCACGCAGCAGGGCGAGTTGGCCGGGGTGGGTGAGGAGCGCTTCGGTGCCGTTGGCGATGAGATTGACGGTGGTGATGTGCCCGGCGACGACGAGGTTGACGACGAGAGCCACCAGTTCGTCGGTGCTCAGCCGGTCGCGGTGGTGGGGGCTGAGCAGATCGGAGATGAGGTCGCTTCCGGGGTGGGTGGTGTGGTTCTCGATGAGGATGTGGGCATCGTCGACCATGCCGGCGAGCGCGTCGCCGAGTTCGTCACCGCAGGTACCGGCGGTCAGCGTGCTGCTGCGGGCGCGCCAGCGGTCGCGGTCGGCTTCAGGGACGGCGATGAGTTCGCAGATGACGGTGATGGGCAGCGGCCGGGCGAAGTGCTCGACGAGGTCGACGACGCCGTCCTCGGTGTGGTCCGGCAGGCGGTCCAGCAGCTGGGCGGCGATGGCGTCGATCCTGGGGCGCAAGGACGCCACACGTCCCCGGGAGAACGCGGCGGTGACCAGGCCGCGCAGCCGGCGGTGATCGGCGCCGTCCGCGTCGAAGATCCCGGCGCGCAGATACTTCTCCTGGCCCAGGCGCATGCCGCGGGCCTGCCAGGTCTGCTCGGTGCGGTGTGCCACCGGTGCGCCGGGAACGGTGGCGGCGTCAATGGTGAAGCGGGGATCGCTCATGACGGTACGGATGTCGTCGTGGCGGGTGGCCACCCACATCGGGTCGACCCCCCGCACGCACCCGCGCACCATCGGCCCGTTCTCGTCGGTCTGCGCGTATGCGGTGAACGGATCCCGTACCAGCGCCTGATCCGAGAGGTCCAACAGCGCGTCGTCGGCGTCGTCGGCATGCAGGTCCTGAACGGCCATACCAGAATTCTCCAAACATTTGGGGATTCGGCTACGCCATCATCGCCTCGGGGACGAACCTCGCGCACCCCTGATGGGCGCTAATCCACCCGGCCGGGTGCCATGACCGGGCCCCCGGGAGAATGCCGGGCATGGATGATGCCTTCACGCTCCTTCGGCGCGCGACCGATCTGCTTCCCGAGATCACGCATGCCGAAAGCTGGGTGACACGCGAAGACGTGCGCGAGTACCAGCGGCACCAGGAGTGGGAGCTGGTGCTGGATCTTCTGATGGAGATCGGGGACGACTGTCCCCTTCCCTCGCACTTCTGGTCGCTGCTCACGGAAGCTGCTGAGCAGATGATGCTGGAGGACAGCGCCCGCTGGTGCGATTGGCGCGCCGGGGAGGTGCGACACGGCACCTTCCGGGCCAGGTTGAGCCTGCTGAGGACGGAGGAGGGCGGGCGCCGGACCGCGTTCTCCGGGGATGGCCACCTCAGGCCGCTGTGGGGCATCGGCAATCGCGCACCCAACGGGGAGCGGGCTGTGAACGTCGCGCGGCTGTGGGTCGAACAGGTGCCGAGGATGGCGCCGGGCGAAAGTGCCACGGTCCGCTTGGCTCCCCTCAGCCCCGAGCAGTGGCGCCATCTTCGGCCCGGCGACGTGATCACGATGCATGAGGGCAGGCCGGCTGTCGGCACAGCCACGGTTATCGAGGTCAGGCCACCGGTCGATCCGGACCACGAGCGGTAGTTGGGGACGCGAGCGGGCGGCGCCCTCCGCTCCCGCACTCGTGCGGCCTTCTGGTCGGCAAGGCGTGCTCATGCTTAGCTGTGGCACGCGGGCTCCCGCGAATCACGCTCCTCATCTGGATATCCCATGGATCGCCCCGTCCCACCCCGCGACTCCATCACTCTGAGGAAGAGGTTCTTCATGCGCTTGACCTGCCGTCTCACGGGATTGGCCGCGGCCGTCGCCGCGCTCACCCTGACCCTCATCACTCCAGCCTCGGCCGCGCCCGTCGCCGCGCCCGTCGCCGCGCCCACCGCCGCGTCGGCCCCCGCCGAGCGGGCGGTCTCATCCGTCGGCCCGGTGCAGCTCTACATCGGTGGCCTGGGAAGCGGCCCGTACAACATCGCCGTGCAGTCGGCGGTCGGCACCGCGGCGGACAGTGCCGTGGCCAAGGGATTCGATCCCGCCCGGTGCAACCTGGTCAAGGGCCCCACCGTCGTCAATCAGCTCCCGAACGGGTACGTGCAGGTCGCGGTCGAGTACCTCTGCGCGGGGGATCCCTACACCCCCGGTCCGACGTTCATGCTCAACCGCTATCACAAGAGCTCCGACACACAGAGCAACAGCTGGTACCACCCCACCGGTTACCAGTTGCAGGGGCCGCTCGGTTCGCTGTACACCTACGCGGCCCCCGGCACCACGCCGTTGTACCTCTGCCAGGTCAGGGGTGACCACTTCACCAGCACGGACGTCAACTGTGAGGGCCAGCAGTACGTGACCCGCCTCGGCTGGCTCTACACCACCCAGCCGGCCGGCGTGGGCACCGTTCAGCTGCTCCGCTGCCTGCGGAACGAGAACCGCCAGATCTTCGACTCCATCCAGCCCAACTGCGAGGGCCAGATCCACGGAGGCGTACTGGGATACACCCTGTCCTGAGGGCCTGGCACGCCCGTATCGGCCCGCCCGTATCGGCCCGCCCCGACCGGACATGCCCCGCCCGCCGGGCGGGGCATGTCCGGACACCCCCGGCCTCGCACTTCGATCCGTCCCGTAGTCACCGGACTGGGCACCGACCCCGGCGCCACCCGCCGTCTGCTGCGGGCGCTGGCCGCTTCGGGCCTGGCCACCGAACCGCGCCCGGTGTGTTCGCCCTGACGCCCCATGGCGCACTGCTGCGCACCGACCGCCCCGACTCGGTCGCCGAGTTCGTCGGCATGTTCCTGGACCCGACGATGGTGAGCGCCTGGGGCCACCTCGACGACAGCGTCCGGACGGGACGCGTCGCGTTCGACGACCTGTTCGCCAGCGATTTCTTCGGCTTCCTCGCGAAGCACCCCGTGTTGTCACGGGCGTTCAACGCCTCGATGCGCCAGGGCACCCGGGCGACCGCGGCGATCCTGCCGAGCGTGCTCGACCTGGACGGAGCCACCTCGATCACCGACGTCGGCGGCGGCACACTGCTCGCCGCGATCCTGCCCGCCCGCCCGCATCTGCGTGGCGTGCTGTTCGACAGTCCCCAGGGGTCGGCTGAATCCGGTCCGGTGCTGGACGCCGTCGGCGTCGCCGGGCGCTGCGAGGTCGCCACCGGGGACTTCTTCGCCGCGGTGCCCGCCGGGTCGGACGTCTATCTGCTCAAGAGCATCGTGCACGACTGGGACGACGAGCGGGTGGTCACGATCCTCGGTCACATACGGGCGGTGATCCCGCCCGAGGGGCGGCTGTCGGTCGTCGAGCCGGTACTGCCGGAGACCGTCGACGGGTCGCTGCCGCCGATGATGTACCTCAGCGACCTCAACATGCTGGTCAACGTGGGAGGCCGGGAGCGGACCGAGGCGGAGTTCCGTTCGCTGTGCGGGCGCGCCGGGTTCTCCGTGGCCGGGGTGACACGTCTGCCGGCACCGGCCGCGATCTCGGTGATCGAGGCTGTCCCCGCCTGATCCGTGTTCATCGGGCCGACGGCCCTACTGCCTGACTGCCTGACTGCCTGACTGCCTGACTGCCTGACCGTGCCGTCGTCGGAGAGGTACGACGCCGAGCACCCGAGGCCCGAGGAGCACCCTGGCTCCGCGGGCCTCGCACAACGTGTCCGGGGCCTCGATGACCGGACCCCGGCATCCGGGCCCGGTGCTAGGCCACGGTGATCGCTTGCACCGGGCAGACCCGGGCGGCCTCGCCCGCCAGCGGGCCGACGGTGCCACCCTCCGTACCCGGCAGCAGTTCGCCGTAGCCGTCGTCGTCCTGGGTGAACAGGTCCGGGGCGGTCAGCGCGCACTGTCCCGCGCCGATGCACACATCCGTGTCGATACTGATCCGTGTCATGGTCGGCTCCTTTCCGAAAGAGTGCGGGTCACCAGGCCACGGGCAGTTCGAGCATGCCCTGGATGGTGTCGCCCGGCTTGAACGGGATCTCGTCGGCGGGCGCCGCGAGCCGAAGCCCCGGCAACCGTGCGAAGAGGCTGCGCAGGGCGATCTCGATCTCGGCCCGCGCGAGGTTCTGGCCGAGACACTGGTGGATACCGAAGCCGAAGGCGACGTGGTGGCGCGACCGGCGGCCGAGGTCGAGCTCGTCCGGTGCGGGGTAGGCGGCGGCGTCGCGGTTGACCGTTGACGTGGACAGGACGATGCCTTCGCCGGCCCGGATCGTCACCCCGCCGATCTCGATGTCCTCGGTGGCGACCCGTGAGACCGTGTCCGCGATCGACAGGAAGCGCAGCAGTTCCTCCACCGCGGTGGGCATCAGCTCCTTCTCGCTGCGCAACCGTGCGAGCTGGTCGGGGTGTTGAAGCAGGGTGAAGGTGCCCAGCGAGATCATGTTCGCGGTCGTCTCGTGGCCCGCGACGAGGAGAATCTGCGCGAGGCGGACCAGTTCGTCGCGGCTGACCGCCCCGGTGTCGAGCCGTTCGGCGATCAGCTCGTCGAGCAGTCCGTCCCCCCTGACGGCCCGTTTGTGGTCGATCAGTGTCCGGAAATACTCGTCGAGATCGTCACGGGCGGCCTGGACATCAGTGACCACCGGCCCGCGCAGCAACGTCCGCGTCCGTGACTCGAAGAAGTCGTGGTCGGAGTACGGGACGCCGAGCAGCGCACAGATCACCATCGAGGGAACCGGAAGGGCGAACGCGTTCACCAGATCGACGGGCGGCCCCTGCTCGATCATCCTGTCCAGCAGCCGGTCCACGGTCTCCTGGATCTGGGGACGAAGGGTCTCGGTGCGCCTGAGGGTGAAGCTCGGTACCAGCATCCGGCGTTGTGCGTGATGCTCCGGGTCGTCCACACCGAGCAGTTCGATGCGGCGCGTGGCCAACTTCGCCACCCGCTCGGTGGCCATGGGAAACGCGGGGTTCTGCCGGTCGGCGGACAGCCGCTGGTCGGCCAGGAGCGCGCGTGCCTCGGCGTGCCCGGTGACCAGCCAGACGGTCCGGCCGTCGTAGAGCGTGGCGGGCGACAGCGGCTGCTGCGTCACGCCGGGGGGCGGCCGATACCCCGTCGGCGGGTGATAGGGGCAGGTGCGGTCCTGCGGGAAAGCGATGGTGTCGGCCTGAGGGCCGGTGTCGGTGTCTGCCATGACGAGCCTCGCAAGAGCAGGAGGGAAGGAGTCCTACCGATCTCCCCCTACTAGATGCCTGAGTCACCTATTTGGTCTATGCACTGTTCGGCCAACTCGCGTCCGCCCGGAACGCGGCTCACGCGGAGGTGATGCCGGAGGCCGAGGCCAACGGCTTCGAGGTGTGGCCGTGCTCCGCGCACGGAAGCGCGGCCACAACCCGTTCAAGGCTGTGGCCGCGCTTCCACGAAGGGGCACCGGCCTGCCGCCGGTCCCGGGCCGGGCCCGGCGGGCCCGGCCCGAATATGGCTCGAACGCACGGCGCCGAACGCGCGGCACCGACTCCGTGCCGTCCGGCAAGGATGGCCGAACCGCGGGTCCCGCACTCGAAGGACGTCAAGTTCTCGGGCCGGGGCGGATCAGTTCCGTCCACAGGCACGGGTGGATCACCCAGCAGACGGATGGATCACCCAGCAGTCGTTACGCCGGGTCGATGCGCGAGACGGTGCCACCGATGTCGAGCACGTACAGCTCGCCGTTGCCGCCCTGCACGAACGAGACGACCTCGCCGCCGCTGACTCCGAGGTCGCTCACACCGGTCACCTCGCCGTTCTCCATCTGCAGAGCGCGGACGGTGCCGTCGCAGTAGTCGCTGAACACGTACTGACCCTTGAGGTCCGGGATCGCCTCGCCGCGATAGACGAATCCGCCGGTCACCGAGCAGCCCAGTCCGTTGCGGTCGTACTCGTGGATCGGCCGCACGTGGTTCGCGGGTTCCGTGCCGCCCCGGAAGGGATGGCTGCCCTCCATCTGGGACCAGCCGTAGTTCTCGCCGCCCTCGCTGTTCGCCGGGGCCCAGTCGATCTCCTCCCAGGCGCTCTGGCCGACGTCACCGATCAGCAGGTCGCCGGTGCCCGCGTCGAAGGAGAACCGCCACGGGTTGCGCAGCCCGTACGCCCAGATCTCGCCCTTCGCGTTCGGGTCGTCCACGAACGGGTTGTCCGGCGGGATCGCGTACGGCTCGCCGCCGCTCGGGTCGATCCGCACCATCTTGCCGAGCAGCGTGTCAAGGTTCTGCCCGTTGCCGTGCGGGTCGCCGCCCGAGCCGCCGTCGCCGAACGCGATATAGAGGTACCCGTCGGGGCCGAACTTGATGTCGCCGCCGTTGTGGTTCGAGTAGGGCTGCGTCTGGGTGAGGACGGTGCGCCGGGTGTCCGGCTGGATCTTGCCGTCCCGCACGGCGAACTCGTCCACGGTACTGGTGCCTTCGAGGTTCGTGAACGAGATGTAGAAGTGCGCGAACTCCTTGTCGAACGCGACGCCCAGCAGGCCGCGTTCGCCGTCGGTGGTGGTCTCGCCGGAGATGTCGAGGACCGGATCGCCGAGTCCTTGATCACCTAACACCCTTACGGTGCCGGCGCGTTCGGCAATCCAGACCGTGCCACCGGGACCTGCGGTGCCTGCGGATGGATTCTTGGCCGTGGTCACTTCCTTGAGCGCGACCTTCGGGGCCTGACGTGGGGCGGCGGGCTCGTCGGCGGACGCCGTGGTGAAGGCGAGGGAAGCGACGAGGCAGACGGCGCCGATGATCGCCGAGCTTCTGGTGCGAACGTTCACCGTGATCCTCCTGGAGGCGGCGAAGAGGGAGGTCACCCGGCTGCTTGGGCAGAGTTGAGTGGGTGTTGCCCGCGCCAGCACGCAACCTGGGTGGGGGGATGGTGTGCTACTGGCTCCGGATGAGGATACGGGGACAGGGGTGGTTGGTGTAGACCAAGGATCGATCCATCTGTCTCCGTTCCGCTTGCGTTCCGCTTCCATTCCTCTCCCGTCGCGACCTCCGCCGCCGTGCTCCCCGGTACCTACCCGGCGGTGGGCCGACTCGGGCAGCGACGCACCTCGACTTGATAGGCAAGCGAACGTTTGCCTATCATGGAGTCATGGCCGACGACCTTTTCAAAGCCTTGGCCGACCCCACCCGCCGCACCATCCTCGACGAGCTCACGGAGAAATCCGGACAGACACTGTTCGAGATCTGCTCGCGACTGAGCATGAAGCATCAGCTCGGCCTCTCGCGCCAGGCGATCTCCCAGCACCTCGCCGTGCTGGAGGCCGCCGGGCTCGTCGGGACCAGGCGGGAGGGCCGCTACAAATTCCATGACCTGAACACGGCCCCGCTGCGGCAGATCGCCGAGCGATGGCCCGTGCCAGACACATCCGGACCGGAGGAGAGCACCCCATGAAGATCCATCTGACCAGCGTCTTCGTCGACGACCAGGCCAAGGCCCTGCACTTCTACACCGAAATCCTCGGCTTCGTGAAGAAGCACGACGTCCCTCTGGGCGAGAAGGACCGGTGGCTGACCGTCGTCTCGTCCGACGACCCCGGCGGCACCGAACTCCTTCTGGAGCCCGCCGGCCACCCGGCCGTCAAGACCTACCGCGACGCGCTCGTCACGGACGGCATCCCGCTCGCCCAGTTCGCCGTCGACGACGTGAAGGCGGAGTACGAGCGCCTGCACGGCCTCGGCGTCCGCTTCACCCAGGAGCCCCTGGAGATGGGCCCCGTCACCACCGCCGTGTTCGACGACACCTGCGGCAACCTGATCCAGATCGCGACACAGCCGCAGTAGGCGTTCGGGGCTCGACCGTGTACGGGGGCGCGGCGGCGACCGGCCCTTCGTGTCCTGTCGCATGGAAACTGTCGGATTCTCACTCGGTCCTGTCGGCCCTGCCGGATTCTCACGGCGCCGCGGCCGACCGTCGGCGGGGCTTCTCGGCGAACCGCGGACAGCCCGGCACCGCTCGGTCCGAGGAACGGGGCCCGGCACCGCTCGGCCCAAGGAATGGGGCGACGTGATGCGGTAACCGTCATCACCCCCTAGCGTGATGACGGCCAAGGGCTGTCCCGTCATCCCTGGTGAACCGGCGCGCGGCGTCGGATGCGGTGCATCGCAAGGCGGAGGGGCTTCCGCGTCCTGGATGTATTCGGGCGTTCCGACAACGCCGCGAGAGTGGGGCCTCCCCTGCTTGAGCGCAGCCGAGAGCTTGAGGAAGTAGCTGTCGTCGCGCGCCCGCCAGGGATGACGGGACAGCCCTTGGCGGCAACAGGAAATCGGAGGTTCCCGCATGCGGGTTTTCGTCACCGGCGCGTCCGGCTGGGTCGGCTCGGCCGTCGTCCCGGAGCTGATCGGCGCGGGCCACCAGGTCCTCGGGCTCGCCAGGTCCGATACGTCGGCCGCCGCGGTCACCGCTCTGGGAGCTGAGGTGCTCCGCGGCGACCTGGACGACCAGGACGCGCTGCGCGCCGGGGCCGCCCGATGCGACGGGGTCATCCACCTCGCCTTTATCCACGACTTCACCGATTTCGAGGCGTCGGTGCAGGCTGACGCGCGCGCCATCGGGACGCTGGGCGCCGCCATGGAAGGCTCCGGCAAGCCCCTGGTCGTCACTTCCGGCACGCCGGCGGTGACGGGGAAGGTGGCGACGGAGCGCGATTCCTCGGCTCCCGGCTCACCCGGGGCGGGCAGAGACGCGAACGGCGCCATCGCTCTCGGCACGGCCGCGCGCGGCGTCCGCCCGTCCGTCGTACGTCTGCCCCGGTCGGTCCATGGCGCGGGCGATCGGCACGGCTTCGTCGCCAGTCTGATCGAGACCGCCCGCGACACGGGCGTGTCCGGCTACGTCGACGACGGCTCCAGCCGCTGGCCCGCGGTGCACGTGCGTGACGCCGCAACACTGTTCCGGCTGGCCCTGGAAGAAGCCCCGGCAGGATCGGTGCTGCACGCGGTCGCCGACGAGGGCGTTGCGACCCGCGACATCGCCGCCGCGATCGGCCGCCATCTGAACCTGCCGACGGCCGTGGCCCCGGCCGAGGGCTTCGGCTTCCTCGGGATGCTCCTCGCGATCGACCAGCCGGCGTCCAGCGCCATCACCCGCGACCTGCTCGGGTGGCGGCCGGTCCAGCCCGGACTCATCGAAGACCTCGACAAGGGCCACTACTTCGCCTGACCACCGCCTCGGCACCGAAGCGTTTGCGTCGAAGGACACGTCGACCGCGTCAAGATGCTCACCCACGAGCCCCTCCCCCTTCATCAGCCGGCCCGGCAAAGTCGCTTCCGTATCGTGGAGCTTGTCGCGGCGAGGCGGGCTCGCCTCCGTCACTTCGTACGGTCCGGCCGAGGACGCGGTCGTTCACCGAGGGAGGTTCGTCCCCCACCGGGCTGAGAATTCCCTCTGAACGCGGCGGCTACCGCTCGTTCGACTTCGCTCCGGTCCCGTGACACGCGAGCGGCGTCCCGGAAACGCTTGGGCGCGATTCCGGTCGCCCGCTTGAAGGCGTGACTGAAGGCGCTCTCGGAGGCGTAGCCGAGGGAGAGCGCCAGCTCCGACACCGGTGTGTCCTTGTGGAGCAGGGTCTGTTCGGCCAGCCGCATGCGCCATTGGTGGAGATAGGTGAGTGGTGGCACGCCGGCGACCGAAGTGAAGACTCCGGCGAAGACGCTGCGGGACATGGCCGCCGCCTGGGCGAGTTCGGTCAAGTGCCAGGGCCGGGCGGGATCGGCGTGCATCAGCCTCAGGGCCGGGGCGATGCGATCATCGGCGAGAGCCCGGAGCCACCCGGCGGGGTAGGACTCGCTCCGGTCGAGACAGGCGCGGAGCACGTGGGCGAAGACCAGTTGGGAGAGGTATTCGGCCACGCTGTCCCCACCGGGACGGTCGGAGCTCATCTCCCGCAGCATCTGGTCGAGGAGCCAGCACAGCGCGGGCGCCTCCTCACCCGCGCGGGGCAGGCGGATCACCGGGGGCAACGCCTGGAGCAACAAGTCCTCTCCCGCGGTGTTCAGTTCGAAATGCGCACCGACCGACACCACTTCGGTGATGTCCTCGTCCCCGGCATGGGCGAAGAGCTGCGGCGAGGTCCCGAGCAAGGCAAGCGCGTCCTGCGGCGGCACGGACGGGTCGGAGGCCAGAACATAGGAGAGACCTCCGCCGAAGGCCACCGCATCCCCCTGCTCCAGAAGCACGGGGTGCTCGTCGCCGTCGACCATCAGCCAGCTGACGCCGCGCAGCACGGCGTGGACCTTGAGTCTGCCGGGGGCCGGAAACCGCAGGGCCCAGCCTCCCCCGGCGGTGAGACCCCGGACGAGCACACAGCGTGCACCGGTCACGCCGAGGGTGTGGGTAAGCGGATCAGGAACGGTCGAACCCAGATACGGCGGTGCACCCATGAAAGGACTCTCGCGCAACTTATCCGGACTGACAAGCATTTACCGGGGGCGACTTTTCGTTGCATCCTAAATAAGTCACACGCCACGGTCGACAGGTGACGAAAATATGAACAATCCCACTTGCGTTCGCACGCACATCCGACATGCATGATTTCGAATCACACCACCCAAGAATTCCCGAAACCTCATGGCCGAAATGGCGTACATGCCGCTGAAAGAGGGAATGGACTCCGGCAGCCGCGGATTCAGAGCAACACATCGACTCTATCGAATTTCAGCTCGACATTGCAGAGAGTGAATCTCCGCCACAGAAAATCGTTTCGCACCTAATCCCCGCTGCTAGCCAGGTAGTTCACCGAGACTGGCGCCACAGGCCCGCGCCTTCGCGACACACTCTCGGCTTTACCTGGCGACAAGAGCCTGATCCCTCGCCCTTACCTGATTGGTAATCCATGGCGGTGAGCCGGGGGCGCATTTCGCTGGACTCACTGAACGGGTACAGCAAAACAAAGTGGACGCATGTCGTGGTTTTCGACACGCTGTCGTGGCGTTTCAGATCCCCGGCCGACAGATGCGACATCGCCAGAAGTCGGGACGGAGAAAAGGGTGATGCACATGGTGGGTTCTGTCTTTGTCATGCCCGGTACGGTGGCTCCCCCGCGCGGGGGGATCCTGCGCGACTTCCACAACCGGTACGAGACCGTACGTGAATCGCTGTCCCTCATCGACAAGGCAGCCCGGGAAATGGGGCTGCCCGACATCAGCGCCCGGCTGATCGAGCACAACGGGACGAGCGACCGGCGTGGCCCCGAGGTGCAGTATCTGGAGATCTTCGCAGTCGCCATCGCGACGCACCACGTGCTGATCGCCGAGGGCGCCCGGCCCGTCGCGATCGTCGGACAGAGCATCGGGGAGCTGTGGGCCCTGGCCGCCGCGGGACGCCTGTCCGTGGAGGATGCCGCGCGCCTGGCCGTGGCGCGGTCCCAGGCACTGACCCGGCAGGGCTGGGGCGGAAAAATGCTCGCGGTCGGTGTGGACGGCCGCCGGGCGGAGTCGCTCGCCGGACTGATCGACCATCCCCACCTCGTACTGGCCTGCGAGAACACTCCTCGGCAGAGCGTCATCAGCGGCCCCGAACCGTTGATCGAGCATGTGGAGCGGGTGACCGACGCGCTCGGCTGGCCGAGTTTCCGCCTGGACGTCCCGCATCCGACCCATAGTCCCGCGATGGCGCAGGCCGCGCGGGACCTGCGGGCGACCGCGCCGCGGGTCCCCTACGGTGCCGGGCGCTGGCGGGTGTGCTCACCCTGGCTGGGCCGGGATATCGGCGACGACGACCCGGTCGACCTGGTCGCCGACGCACTCACCGCCCGGGTCCGCATGCTGCACACGATCCGTGACCTGCATGCGGCGGGCGCCGACGTCTTCGTGGAGTGCGGGGAGTGGCCCGTCGTCACCAAGTTCGTCGAGGCGTCGATCCCGGGGGTGCGGTGTGTCGTCCCGCTGAGCGAGAGTGATCCTGTCGAAGCCGTCCGGGCGCTGGTCACCGAGTCCACCGACGGCGGCCCATTCCGCCCGCGCCTGCCGGCGCCGTCGAGCAACGGAGGCGGTCTCGCCGTGCGGGTGAGTACGGCCACGTCGGCCGACCCGGTTTCGGCACTCCCCACCGCCGTTCCGTTGCCCCGGGCCGACGTGCCCGTACCCACGCCCGCCATGTCCTACGTGGCCACGGTCTCCCCTCCGGCCCCTCCGGCCCCTCCGGCCCCTCCGGCCCCCGTGGCCCCCGTGGCCCCCGCTGCCCCGGCGGCACCCACAGCCTCGGCGGCTCCGGTCTCGATCGCCCCGGCCGCCCCGACCGTCGCGGATGTCTCGCCGACGTCCGCCGGGTTGGACTACGAAACGGTGCTGGCCGAGTTGCAGACGCTCTACGGCGATTTCCTGGGCTACCCGCCGGACCTGCTCGGTGAGGACGACGGCCTGGAGTCCGAGCTGGGTGTGGAGTCGCTCAAGCAAGTCGCCCTGCTCGGGCGGGTGTCCGACCGGTTCGACCTGCCCGATCTCCGGGCGAACTCCTCCCTGCTGACCGTCGGCACACTGCGCCGGATCGCGGAGTCCGTCGTGCAGGGCCGGGCGGAGGCTGCCGCGCGATGACCTCCACCGACAACCTGCGAGGCCGGGTCGCCCTCGTGACCGGGGCCGCGAAGAGCCTCGGCGCGGACATCGTCCGCCGTCTGGCGGGGAACGGCGCCCATGTGATCGTCAACTACTTCCACTCGGTCGAGCAGGCGAAGCTGCTGCGGGCCGAGCTGGAACAGGCCGGTCACAGCTGCGAGTTCATCCGCGCCTCGGTGGCCAAGACCAGCGAGATCGACCGGATGTTCGACCTGGTCCAGGAGCGGCACGGCAGTCTGGACATTCTGATCAACAACGCCGCGGGCGGGGCGTTCCTGCCGCTGTTCGGCATCGATGACACCTATTGGCAGCGGGCGTGGTCGACCAATGTGATGGCGGCGTACCACTGTTCGCGCCGGGCGGCCGAGCTGATGGCGGGACGAGAGGGCGCGAGCATCCTCTGCCTGTCCAGCGTCGGGGCGCATCAGCCGGTTCCGGGGTACGGCCCCGGCGGTGTCACCAAGGCGGCCCTGGAGTCGCTGGTCCGCTATCTGGCCCTTGAGCTGGTCGGCCGGGGCATCCGGGTCAACACGGTGCTGCTGGGATCCGTCGCCAGCGAGATCGTCGTCAATCTCGACGACCCGGACATTGCGCTCGGTGACCCGGCCGGGACCAGCGAACTGATGCGCCGTACCCTCTCGACGCCGGAGGCGGCCAAGTTGATCGTCCACCTCCTGCACGAGGACACCGGGTACATCACCGGGCAGACCATCGTCGCCGATGGCGGCATCAGCATCGGCGGGATGCAGGGAATGCGGCTGCACAGCAGGCTGGCCGACCAGGTCCGTACCCCCGCCCCGCGCCAACCGGTCCCGCCTGCGGTGGTGACGACGCCCGAGGTGAGAAGTCCCGCCCCTGAACAACCGGCGGCTGTCCACCCCGCGCCCGCGCCTGCCTCCGCGCCTGCACCTGTACCTGCGCTTGCGTCCGCACCCGCACCCGCACCGACCCCGGAGCAGGATCGAGAGCCGGAGACGGACCCCGGAGCCGTCGCGGTCGTCGGCCTCGGCCTGACCCTGCCCGGCGCGAACAACACGGCGGAGTTCTGGGACCGGCTGCGGGAGGGCGTCCTGCTCTCCAGCGAGCCGTCCGCCTTCGACCTGAAGCACTTCTGGGCACCCACCCGGGAGGAGACCGACGCCTTCTACGTCCGCGAGGCCGGGTACCTCCACACCTTCGTCCCCGATCCCGCCTCGGTCACCGAACCGGACGGGAACGCCGGCCACCCCGGGTGGCCGCGGACCACGCGCTGGCTGCGGCACTGCGCCGTCCAGGCCCTCGCAGGGGTGGCCCGGCGTCCGGAGGACAGGTGGCTCGCCGCGACCACGGGTATCCACGACCAGACGGGGCTCGGCCCCCAGGGTGTGGTGCTGGGTGACGAGTACCGGCGCATGGTGCGCGAGGCGATCCCCGCCGACCGGGACGGTGACTGGCTGGCCGAACTGGCCGACCACGCGATCGGCGCGCACTACGGTGGAGACGGCGGGAACCCGCAGGCCTACCTGCCCGCGTCCGTGTCCCGCGACGCGCTGCGCGGGTTGATCCCCGCCGACTCGCAGCACCTGACTCTCGACTCGGCCTGTGCCAGCGGATTGTTCACCCTGGACGCGGCGGTCAAGGCGCTGCGCGAAGGCTCCTGCGACGTGGCGCTGGCCGGCGGTACCGCGGTGGTCGAGCCGATCGGGTTCACACTCTTCTGCCGGGCCCAGGGCATTTCGATGAGCGGCAGGGTACGTCCCTTCGACCGGGCGGCCGACGGGACCCTCATCGGTGAGGGCGCCGTCATGCTCGCCCTGAAGTCGTACGCGCGGGCCGTGGCCGACGGCGACCGGGTGCTCGGTGTCATCCGGGGCACCGGTCTCGCCGCCGACGGCCGGGGAAAGGGCATTCACGCTCCGGCCACCCGCGGGCAACAGCTGGCGATCACCCGGGCCTGGGCCGACGCGGGCGTCGAGGCCGACGACGTGGACTGGATCGTGGCACACGGCACCGGCACGCCGGTGGGCGATGAGATCGAACTGCGCTCGCTGCTCTCCCGGCTGGGGCCGCGGAAGCGGGCGTGCCTGCTGACGTCGAACAAGCAGGTCTTCGGGCACACCGGTGTGCTGGCGGGCCTGGTCTCGGTCGCGCACGCGCTGGTCGCTCTCGAACGCGGGGCGGTCCCCGGTCAGCCCGTGGTCACCGATCCGCACGCGCTGCTGGGTGACGGCACGCGACTGACCGTACCGGTCAAGGACGCGCCCTGGCCGACGGACGACGCGCGACCGCGCGTGGTGGGGGTGTCGTCGTTCGGCCTCGGAGGAGCGGACGCGCACGTGGTTCTCTCCGACCGTGTGCCGCGGGCCGCCCCCGCGGAAAGGCCGGGACGTGTCCGGCCCGCCGACGCGGAGGACCTGGTAGTCGTGGGCTGGAACACCCACCTGCCCGGCCTGGACGCCGCCCAAGTGCCCGCCTGGCTGCGCGGTGACGGCCCGCTCCCGGAAGCCGACTTCGGTACGCCGTACCCCCTGCCGTCCCCGCGTGATGTACGCATCCCGCCGCTGACGATGCGGCACATGGACGCCGCCCACCTGATGATGCTCCAGGTCCTCGGCCCGCTGCTGGACCGGCTCGGCGAGCCGGGCACCCGCCTGCGGCCCACCACCGCGGTGCTGGTGGGGTCGACGCTGCCGACCACGCACAACACCCGGGCCGCACTGCGGGTGCACGCCCGCGAGTGCGCCACCACGTTCGACATCCTGCCCGACCCGATGCAGGCACAGGCACTGAAGAAGTACCTCGCGAAGGGAATGGAGGAGGCCAAGGGGGTGATCCCCGGCGACCTGAACGAGGACGACTTCACCGGGGCGGTCTCCTGCATCCTGTCGGGCCGGGCCGCCAACTACTACGACTTCCAGGCCATGGGCACCAGCGTCTACTCCCACAGGGACTCCGCGCACACCGCGGTCGACCTGGCCCTGCGTCAGCTCAGGCACCGGGCCTGCGACCTCGCGCTCGTCGGCGCGGTATGCCTGCGACCGATCAGCGGCTGGGACCGCCACCTCTCGGGTCTGGTGCCGGAGGGCCGGTCCATCGCGGAAGGCGCCGCCGTCCTGGCGGTCACTCGGCTTTCCACCGCGCTGGAGCACAACCTGCCCGTCCTGGGCTCGCTCTCCACCACGGCCGGCGATGCCGGCCCCAGGCCATCGGCAACGCCCGCGCACGCCCTCGCCGCGGTGGCCGACGCCGGACACACCTATCTGTCGCTGGACGCCGTGCTCGCGGTCCTCAAGGCCGTCGTCAGCGGAACGGACACCGTCGTGACGCCCGCCGCCGCCGGATCACCGCCGATCCGGTTCACCCGGCCCCCGGCCGACCCGCAACACCACAGCCCGGCCCGGGAGGAGCCGGAACAGGTTGCACGCACCGGGCAGGAGCACACCACGCCCGCCCGGACCACCGAGCCGGACCACACATCGACCGACCGGACCACCGAGCCAAAACACACGGCGAACGACCGGACCACCGAGCCGGAACAGACATCGACCGACCGGACCGGGCCGGAGAATGCCACGCCCGACCAGGCCACCGCGCCGGAGCACACCACACCCGACAGAACCGGGCCTGAGCACACCGAGGACTTCCTCGGTCGTCGCCAGACCTTCCGTCTCGTCCCGACTCCCCCGCCGCCGGGAGACCCTGACACGCCGTCGATCCCGCCGGGCACCGTCGTCATCACCGACGCCCCGGACATCGCCGCGGCGGTCACCGGCCCGGACATCGCCGTCTGGTCACCGCGGCCGGGCCTCGAAGCCGCCACCCATGTCCCGCCCGAGGCCGCGCCCGACGCCCTGACCGGTCTGCCGTTCGTCCCGCGCCACATCCGGGTCCTGTCCCGGCTGCCCGTCCTCCACGACGGGGACGAGCACGGGGGCGACGGTGCCGAGGCCGCCCGGATGGAAGATCTTCAGGACCTCACATTCACCACACTCCAGGCGGCGCTGCCCGCCCTGCGTACCGGCGGCTCGCTCAGCGCGCTCCTGCTCGGGGCGGTACCGGACGACCTCCCACCCCCGCTGAGCGCCCTGTTCACCGGCCTCGTCCGCTCCGTCCGGGCCGAGGTCCCGCAGTGCGGCGGGGTGACCCTGCTCAGCGACGCGGCGGACACCGCGACCGCCCTGGACCAGTTGGCACGGGCGGCCACCGCCCAGGTGCCGACGCGCACACTGGCCTGCCGCGGTGACAGTTGGCTCACCCTGGCCGTCGCCGACGACCCGGCGCCGCCGCCCCCGGCGGGACATGTCACGCTGCCGCCCGGCGCGGTCGTGGTCGCCTTCGGCGGCGCGCGGGGCATCACCCCCGAGCTCCTCCACGCGGTCGCCCGCGCCGGCGACCGGCCGCACATGTACGTCATCGGCCGCACCCCGCTGCCGGAGACCGACGACGCGCTGCCGCCGCAGGCCGAGTTCATCACCGCCGAACGCCGCAGACGCCCCGGAGCGTCGGTGGGCGAACTGCGCGCGGCGTACGAGAAGGCCCAGGCGCGCCTGGAGGTACGCCGCACGGTGCGGCGGCTGGCGGAGCTGTGCGGCCCGGACCGAGTCCACCACCGGGTGTGCGACGTCCTGGACGCCGAGCGCACCACCGCCGTCCTCGGCGAGATCCTCGACCGGCACGGCCGGATCGACCTGCTCGTCAACACGGTCCTCGACCTGCGTTCGCGGGCGCTGCACGCCAAGACCCTGACCGATTTCCGGGCGGTACGGGCCACCAAGGCGACCGGCTACCGCAACCTCAAACGGGCCCTGGCCGGGCGTCCGCCCCTGATCTGGTGCAATTTCAGCACCCTGGCGACGCTCGCTCCCGCGCCCGGTGACATCGACTACTGCGCCGTCAACGAGTACCTGGCGTACGCGAGCGCGTGGGCACAGCGGCACGGACCGGACGGCCACCACGAGACGGCGATTCTCTGGAGCGGCTGGCGGGAGGTCGGCGTCGCCAGCAGCGTCACCATGCGGGAGACCCTCAAACGCAACCGGATGGACGCCTACGTCAGTACCGCGCAAGGATGCGCGCAGTTCCTCTCGGCCGTGACCCGGCCACCGGCCAACGGGGTGGCGTTCTTCATCCGGGAAGAGGAACGCGTCCTGCTGGCCCGGCGCGGGATCAGTACCTGGGGTTCCTCCGGCGAGCTGCGGATCCCCGCCCCGGACGCGCCACCGCCCGCCCCACCGGATCCGGCGCTGACCACCCCGCTGCTCGACGGTGTCCTGCACCGAGGCAGGAACTGGGCCGTCTTCACCAAGACCTGGGATCCACGCACCCTGGCCGAACAGGACGGGCGGTGGATGCGCCACCACCGGGTCAACGGTGAGTACACGCTGCCCGGCACGTTCGCCCTGGAGGCCGCGGCCGGCGCGGCAGCGACGCTCTGCCCCGGCCTCCAGGTCACCGGGTTCCGCGGTCTCGTCTGCCGGACGTCGATCACGGTCAGGCTCGCCGGGCCGCCGCGCACCGTCGCGGTGGAGGCCCGGGTCACGAGCCGCGAGCGCGACCGCGCCGAGGTGGCCGTCAGGATGACGGCGCACCGGATCGGCAAGAACGGCAAGGTGCTGCGCTTCAACGACCTGTTGTGCGAGACGACGGTCATGCTGGCGGATCGCTTCCCCGACCTCGCCGGCCCTCCCGACTGCTCGTCCCACGAACCCGAACCCGGTTTCGCGATGCCGGTGTACTCCCCCGACCCGCCGATCTCGCTCACCGGCCCGTTCGCCGGCACCAGCGACTACGCCCGCGGGCCGGACGGGAACAGCGCCCGGTTCAGTCTGGACCACGCCGCCTGGGCTCCGGTCCTGGCGGGGACGACCGTACCGGCGATCCTGCTGGACGCGATGGTGCACCTGTTGCTGCTGCCGCCGCGCGGTGACCAGCCGCCTCTGGTCGGCCCGATGGCCGGCCTCGACGAGGTCGACCTCAGGGGGCCGGGCAACGACTGCCGGCTCAGCGCGGAGAACCCGGCCATCCGGCTGCACTGCGACTTCGCCACCGGGGCCCTGACCGCCGTGACGGGGCACGGCCGGGTGCTGGCCCGGATCACCGGGGTCAGCGCCCATGCCCTGGACCACAGCGGAGAACTGGTCCGGCCTCGCGGCCGCGTTCCGCAGTCGCCCCTTTCGTGACAGCCCGAGGAGACAGCAGTGTTGTGGCAGAACATCGCGATCGCCGGGACCGGCGCGTGGGTACCACCCGTCAAGACCGGGCACGAACCGTGGGACCTGACAGTCACGGGGCAGCCCTCCCTGGCGGCGCTCAACGGATTCACCTCGGCCGCCGTCTCGACGGACAGTACGGCGACGCAGATGGCGGCCCGCGCCGGCCTCAAGGCGCTGCGCCACGCGGACGTCGCCGCCGCCGATCTGAGTCTGCTCGTGCACGCCAACTTCCAGGACGAGGACCACTACACGCCCGCGCCGTACCTGCTGCGGGTGCTCGGGGGGCCGGACACCAACGGGATCGAGCTCGGCGCCGCCAGTGACGGCGGGGCCGCCGCACTCGTCGTCGCGGCCGAACACCTCACCGCCAGACCGGACGCGAAAGCCGCGCTGGTCACGGCCGCCGGCCGGTTCCCGGAGGAGCGGTGGGGCCAGTCCCAGGAGATGAATTACGTGGCCGGTGACGCCGGCGCCGCCGCCGTCCTCACCCGGGGAACGGGCTTCGCGCGCCTGGTGGCGACCGCCCACGCCACGGAGCCGCAACTGGAAATGCTGACCCGGGCCAGGAAGGGGCCCGTCGGCACCGACCGGTCGTTCCCCATCGAGGAGACCGGGTTCATGCCCCACATCGACGCGCTGCAGCGGTCCACCCGCCGCTGTATCGAGACCATCCTCGACGAGACCGGTGTGAATCCGGCGGACATCTCGCATGTGGTGTCCATCGCGATCGGGTCGGTCGTGCTCGACCTGGTGCTCGCCGGCTCACCACTCAACGTCCGTTCCGGGGACACCGCCTGGACCTTCGGCCGGCACCTCGGCCACGCCGGTCCGTGCGACGTACTCCTCGCCCTCGACCGGATGTTCCGCTCCGGCACGCTGCGGGCCGGGGAACGCATCCTCGTCGTGAGTTTCGGGGTCGGCTTCCGCTGGACCACCGCGCTGCTAGAGGTCACCCACGATCACGCCGCCGCGGTGCCGGCCGGCCGATCCACGAAGGAATGAGGCTGTCCATGACAGACACGACCGCGGCGACCGCCGCGTCGGTTCCCCTCGCCCCGCGGGCCCTGCCGCTGCTGGGCCACGCGCTGCCCCTGCTCCGCGATCCGCTGGCGTTCATCATGTCCCTGTCCGAGTACCGCACGATGGTCCGCGTCCGGCTCGGACCGAGTACCGCCGTGATGATCTGCGATCCGGCCCTGACCCGGCAGGTGTTCCTGAACGACCGGGTCTTCGACAAGGGCGGCCCGATCTACGACCGGATCAGTGAGGTCATCGGCGACGGCCTGTCCACCTGCTCGTACACCCTGCACCGGCGGCAACGACGGCTGTGCCAGCCGTCGTTCCACCCCACCCGGCTCGCCGGTTACGGGGTGGTGTTCGCCCGTGCCGCCGAGCTGAAGGCGGGCTCCTGGCACGACGGTGATGTCCTCGACGTCACCCAGGAAATGATGACGCTGACGACGCGAGCCACCATGGAGACGATGTTCAGCGGCTCGCTGCCGGCGGAGACCATGCGGCGGTCCCTGGCCGACACCGCCACCATCGTGAGCGCGTTCTTCCGCCGGATGATGACGCCGCCCCTGCTCCGATGGCTGCCGACTCCGCGGAAGCGGCGGTACGACCACGCCCGTAACCGGCTGTCGGCCACCATCGCGGAGATCATCGCCGAACGGCGGGCCGATCCGACCGACCATGCCGACCTGCTCTCCGCACTGGTCGCGGCGGTCGACGAGGAGAGCGAGGACGGCAAGAAGCAACTCGACGACACCGAACTGGCCGACGAAGCCCTCACGTTCTTCCTCGGCGGGATGGAGACGACGGCGATCACCCTGGCCTGGGCGCTGAACCTGCTCGCCACGCACCCGGACGTCCAGCGCCGCCTCCAGGCCGAGACCGACAGCGTCCTGGCCGGTGGGAAGCTCGACCCCGCGCACCTGCCCTCGCTCGGCCTGGCCGCCCGCGTGGTGACCGAGGCGCTGCGGCTGTATCCGCCCGCGTGGATGATGACCCGCACCCTCAGGGAGGACGCCGAACTCGGCGGGGTACGGCTCAAGAGCGGCAGCATCCTGGTGCTCAGCCCGTACCTCCTGCACCGCCGGCCCGACCTCTACACCGAGCCCGACCGGTTCGACCCGGACCGCTGGCTCGACGCTCAGCCCGACCGGGCCACCTACATCCCGTTCGGCGCCGGCCCTCGTAAGTGCATCGGGGACCAGTTCGCCCTCAACGAGGCCATCCTGGCCCTCACCGCCATCGTCGCGCGCTGGGAGGTGTCCCCCGTCGGCGACGAGCCGTTCCGGCCCAAGGTGGAGACCAGCCTGAGTTCGCGCGGGCTGGGCCTGCGGCTCAGTGAGCGGCGGACGGGCGGCGCCGACGGCGCCGAGCTCCGCGACGCGGCCGTGCCGCGGCCCACGCCCGCACAGGCGCCCGCACAGGCGGGCGCCGAGCCGTCCGCGGAGCCGGGCGGCGCGTGCCCGGTGAAGCACGGGGAGCGATGACGCCATGAAGCCTCACCTCAAGCCGCTGGTGAAACAGCTTCTCAGCTCCCGGCAGGCCGACCTGCTCACCGCGGCGCCGGCCGACACCCTGCACACTCCCTCGCGCCCGTATCCGAACGGGTGGTTCAGCCTGGCGTTCACCGACGAGCTGCGGCCCGGATCCGTGACCACCCGTCCGCTCGCGGGCGCGGAGGTCGTCCTGTACCGGACGGCCGGAGGCACGCTGCGGGCCGTCCGGCCCCGGTGCCCGCATCTGGGAGCGCATCTCGGGGTCGGCGGGTGGGTCGAGGGTGAAGACATCGTCTGCCCCTTCCACCAGTTCGCGTTCGACCCGGCCGGTACCTGCGTACGCACGGGCTACGGCCAGCCACCGCCGAAGGCGTCGCTGTCGCAGTACCCGGTGTGCGAGGCCAACGGCTCGGTCTATGTGTGGTGGCACTCCCTGGGCCTGCCCCCGCAGTGGGAGGTCCCGGTCTTCCCCATGGACGACCGGCAGCCGTTCAGCCATGACACGTTCGATCTCGCCGGTCATCCGCAGGACGTCATCGAGAACGCGTTCGACTGGGGTCATCTGCCGACGTTGCACGGTCTGAAGGGTCTCGACATCGGGGGCACACCGGTGGCCGGACAACCGGTCAGCACCGTCACCGCGACCGCCCGCGGCACCATGATGCGCGGCTTCCGCCAGTCCTACACGCTCACGGTGATCGGTCTGGCCACCATCGCGGCGCGGACCGTCCTGCCCCGGGGCGCGGGCAGCCTGTACGTGATGCTCCACGCGACCGCGACCGGGCCGGGACGCATGCAGCTCCGGTTCGGTACGAAGCTGGAGCTGAGCGGCCTTCCCGGCATGCCCGACAGGATGGGGCGCGCGGCGGTGAGGCCCGTCGCCCGGCTGCTCAGCGCCGTACTCCAGCGGGTGGCGAGCGTCGACACCGGCGCGGACCTGCTGATGTGGCACCACCAGGAGCACGTCGAGCATCCGAAGCTCGCCAAGGGGGACGGTCCGATCGGCCGATACCGGCAGTGGGCGCAGCAGTTCTACACGGAACCCACGGGCGGCCTCGCACCACCGCGGCCTTCCCGTACCGAGGTGAGCCGCTCGGAGGAGTGAGGGTCGGCGGCAGCAGTCCGGGGGCGCGGGCCGCTCCCGGGGCCGCTGTCGTCTGCGATCACCGTGTTTCGACGTAGCCCGGGAGCCGGCCGGGCCGGGACCGAAAGAGGGACGACATGGCAGCGGAGAGCGGTACGCCCGGCGCCGGGCACCGATTGGCTGTGCTCGGAGCGGGGGTGATGGGGTCGGGCATCGCCGCGCTGGCGGTCGGGCACGGGATCGCGGTGTCGCTGATCGACCTGGACCGGCGCCGGCTGGACGAGGCCCCGGCGAGGATCGGCCACCAGGTACGGATGGCGCGGCTGATGGGCGCATTGCCGGACGAGGCCGTCCCCGGCGCTCTTGTCACCGGTCTGTCGCTCGATGGTCTGGTGGCGGCCGACGACGCGGCACCCACCGCAGTGATCGAGGCGGTCACCGAGGACGCCGACGCCAAGGCGAAGGTGCTCGCGGACGTGTCCGCACTGGTCGCGCCCGGTACCCCGATCATCTCCAACACGTCGGCGATTCCCATCGACGAACTCGCTCGGGCGACGGCCCGGCCGGTGGATCTGGTCGGCACCCACTTCATGAATCCGCCCTACCTGATCCGGACGGTCGAGGTCATCCGGGGTACGCACACCGGCGAGGCCACCCTGGACGCGCTGCGGGCACTGCTGGCCGCGCTGCGCCGCGTACCGATCGTGGTCGACGACGCGCCGGGTTTCGTCACCAGCCGGATCCTGCACCCCATGATCAACGACGCGGTCCGGGTGGTGGCGGCGGGTACCGCGAGCGCCGAGTCGGTCGACCGGCTCATGCAGGGGTGCCTGGGTCACCCGACGGGACCGCTCCGCACCGCCGATCTCATCGGGCTGGACAACCTGGTCGACTCGCTGTGGGTGCTGCACAGCCGGACCGGTGACGAAGGGTGCCGCCCCTGCGGCCTACTGCTGGAGATGGTGCGGGCGGGCCACCTCGGCCGCAAGAGCGGACGCGGCTTCTACGAGTACGAGGGAGAACACGCATGACCATGCCATCCGACCAGCAGGTGCCGGAACCCGTCGACGGCCCCGGAACCGTCCGGACGGACCTGCTGCGGTTCCTGGAGCGGCAGACGGGGAGGACCTGGGCGATCGATGCGGACGTCTTCGGTTCCGGTGGGTTGTCCTCGCTCTTCGCCATGGAGCTGGTGGTGCATCTGGAGCGGACGTACGGGATCGCCATCCGCGGCTCCGACCTGCGGATGGAGAACTTCCGCACCGTGCTGCGGATGACCGCGCTGGTCGAACGGCTCCGGCAGCCGGCCCCCGGCGGCCCCGGTGCGTGAGGCGGTCGCCGCGGCGGCCTCGGCTCTCACCGAACTGGTCGGCGACCGCGCCTCCGCCTGGGACCGGGAGGGCCGGCTGCCCGAGGACGTGGTGCGGAAGCTCGGTGCGGCCGGGCAGTTGACCGCTCAGATCCCGGCGAGGTACGGCGGACCGGGGTGGAACAGCGCGGACAGCGGGGAGTTCACCGCCCATGCCGGCAGCCTGTGCAGCTCGCTGCGGAGTGTCATGACCTCGCAGGGCATGGCCGCGTGGACCGTCGAACGGCTCGGTGACCCGGCGCAGGCGGCGGATCTGCTGCCGCGGCTGGCCTCGGGCGTCACGGCGGCCGTGGCCTTCAGCGAACCGCAGGCGGGCAGCGACCTGTCGGCCATCGCGACCACCGTCACCGTCGACGGGGATGCCCTGGTGCTCACCGGCCACAAGAAGTGGGTCACCGCCGCCGACTACGCCGATCTCTTCCTGGTCGTCGCCCGGATGGGTGAGGAGGGTGCCGTGGTGGTGGTGGACCGGGCCGCCCCCGGCGTCCAGGTGCGGCGGGTGGCCGATCCGTTGGGCTGCCGGGCGGCGGGACACGCGGAAGTCCGTTTCGACGAGGTGCGGTTGCCGATCGGCAGCCTGTTGGGCGGCGGGCGGCAGCCGCTGTCCCTGCTCGTGACGACGGCCCTGGCCTACGGCCGGATCTCCGTCGCCTGGGGGTGTGTCGGGATCCTGCGGGCCTGTGCGGCGGCGGCCGTCGACCATGCCCGGTCCCGGCACCAGTTCGGCCGGCCGCTGGGGCAGCACCAGCTCGTCGCCCGGCACCTGGCCGACCTGTGGACCGCGGAGCAGGTCGCCACCCGGGCCTGCGAACACGCCAGTCGATGCTGGGACGAGAACGCAGCCGACCTGACCACCGCCATCGTGCTGGCGAAGTACGTGAGTGCCCGGCACGCGGCCACGGGCGCGGCCGCCGCGGTCCAGGTACTCGCGTCGGCCGGGGCGCAGGACGGTCACATCGTCGCGCGGGCGTACCGCGACGCCAAGCTGATGGAAATCATCGAGGGCAGTAACGAGGTGTGCCAGCTGATCCTGGCCGAGCACGCGCTCAGCCGGAGGTGACCCGTCCGTGGTCGCCGAAGAAGTCGTTACAGGGAGCCGAACATGAGCGACACCGCCCCGGCGGTCCCGCCCGCGATCGTGAAGTGCCTGGTCTGGGACCTCGACAACACGCTCTGGCACGGCACACTGCTGGAGGACGAAAACGTCGTCCTGTCCGAAGCGATCCGCGAGGTGATCACCGGCCTGGACGCGCGGGGCATCCTCCAGTCGGTGTGCAGCCGCAACGACCACGACCACGCCTGGGCACGGCTGGAGGCGCTCGGTGTCGCCGACTGCTTCGTCCTCCCGGAGATCGGCTGGGGGCGCAAGTCGGACGCTGTACGCCGGATCACCGACCAGTTGGACTTCGCTCCCGGCACCATCGCCTTCATCGACGATCAGCCGGCCGAACGGGCCGAGGTCGCCCACCATCTGCCGGACGTGCGCTGCTACCCGGCGGAGGCCGCCGCGACGCTGCTCGGCCTGCCCGAGTTCAGCCCGAGGTCGGTGACCGTGGACTCGCGGCAGCGCCGGAAGATGTACCAGGCCGGCTTCCGGCGCACGGACGAGCGGGCGCGGTTCACCGGCTCGCACGAGGACTTCCTCCGCTCGCTGGACATGGTGATGCGCATCGGGCGGGCCACGGAGGACGAACTCTCGCGGGTCGAGGAACTGACCCTGCGCACCAGCCAGATGAACGCGACCGGGGTGCACTACCCGGACGAGGTGCTGCGCGCGCTCCTCGCCCACCCCGACTACGAGATTCTGGTCACGACGCTCACCGACCGCTTCGGGCCGCACGGTGCGGTGGGTGTGGTGCTCCTCAGGAAGCACGCGGAGGCGTGGCACCTGCGGCTGCTGGCCACCTCGTGCCGTGTGGTGGCGTTCGGCGCGGGGACGATCATCCTGAACTGGCTGGTCGACCAGGCCGCCCGAGCCGGTGTCCACCTGCTGGCGGACTTCCGTGCCACCGATCGCAACCGGATGATGGAGATCGCCTACCGGTTCGCGGGATTCGATGAGCAGCCCTGCGACTGCCGGAACCCGGTCCCGGGGAGTTCCGGCGACGACGTCCAGCTGCTGCACCTCGTCGCCGAGCGGCGGGACTCGCCCGCGGTGGCCCGGCTGATCGCTCCGGACCTCACCGACCGGACGTCACCGACCGGCGCCGCGGGCGCGGGCGCGGGCCTTCCGGATTGAGTGCGACGGCACCGGCCGGACCGGCCGACCCGACCCCGATCCGATCCGGCCCGATCCGGCCCGATCCGCTGGCGGTCACCTTCGGCGGACCAGAGTGATGCCGTCGGCCACCGGGAGCATGCAGATGTCGACCCGCTGATCGTCCCGGATCCTGGCGTTGACCTCACGGACACCGGCGGTGTCCGCGTCGTCGGCGAGGGGGTCGATGACCCGGCCCGCGAGAAGTGTGTTGTCCACCACCAGCAACCCGCCCCGCCGCACGAGCCGCAACGCCAGCTCGTAGTACCGCGGATAATTCGCCTTGTCGGCATCGATGAAAATGAGTCCGAAGCTCTCGGAATGGCCGTCGGCGAGCATCTCCTCAAGCGTTTCGATCGCCGCACCGATGCGAACGTCGATCCGTTCCTGAACGCCTGCCCGCCGCCAATAGTCGGCACCGATCTCGGGCCACCGCTCGCTTAATTCACAGGTGACCAATCGACCGTGCGGCGGAAGAGCACGAGCCATCCACAAGGTGCTGTAGCCGGTGAAAGTACCAATTTCCAGCACGTCCGCGACACCGGCCGCCGCGACCAGAAGTGCGAGTAACTGCCCTTCCTCGGCCATGATGTGCATCGATTCCCCACCGGGCAGCTCTGCGGTCACCCGGCGCAGATCGCGCAGAATCTCATCTTCCCTGAGAGAGAACTCCCGGACATATTCCAGAAGCTCCGGGCCGACGGAAACCTGACTCGCCACTGCCTACTCGGCGATCTTCGTGCTGTAGTCGAACCGGAACACCGGTACTGTCCGGCCCTCCACCAACTCCGTCTCACTGGTGCGCACGAAGCGCTGATGCCGTCCGTAGAAGGCCACGATGAGCCGCGACGTATCCGCGACGACCCCCTCCGGCAGCCGTTGCACACGCGGGAGTTCCGGTGGACCACCGCTCAGCACCACCAACCGCCCTGCCCCCGTCACATCCTCGCCGGCCATGCCACCCCCATCTCTCGTCACCGCACCGGGCGGCGACCACACGCCGGGCGCCTGGAGCGATACATTTTCCTTTGTACCCAATTGGGCATGATCAGAAAGAGATCCACCAGGCGTACGGGCAGGGCGCTCGTAGCGCCTCACGAGCGACGTGGAACAGCGCACGCCCCTAACTCTGTTCGCTGCACAAGATTGCTGGGCCGATGCGGCGACTACTCGCTCCGACTGGGCAACAGGTCCTGGGTGAGGCGATGCAGACGCGGTGCGGCGTCCGGGTCGAATGACGGCCTCTTCAGCGGCAGTTGGTGAGTGACGCGGTAGGCGAGTGACGCGGTAGGCGGTGAAGCCTTCGGCCGGTGGTTCGTCCAGGAGGCGGGCCATGGGGGTGACGGCCTTCGCCACAGAGGTGGCGAGCAGGGCGAAGGACGCCCCGGCGAGGGTGCGCAGCGGTTGTGGAAGCTGGTTGGGCATGCCGGTCACCACGACGCCGGGGTTGTAGCCGATGCGGCGGATGGGCGTGCCGGGGTGCACGGCGGCGAAGGACACGCCGAGCAGGTCGTTGGCGCGGAAGGACTGCGGAGTGGCCTTGGTGCCGAGTTCTTTGGCCGCCGCGACCGAAGTCAGGTCGGCCTGGGGGAATGTGGAGCGGCCACCGGCCGCAAGGGCCGCCGCCTCCGCCGGCAGGGCCTCACCCTTCGCGGGCGGCCCACGGCGAGTACGCGCGCTCCTTGGCGCACATAGTGCAGAGTGAGCCCTTCGCCGAGCCCGTCGGTTCCTCCGGTGATGACCACGGTCCGCATCCCCGACTCCCCTTCCCTCCGGGCCGCGTGACGGACACGCGGCCCGATACCACGGAACAACATCCGGATATTTGCATCCGCTTATGCGGGCACCGCACCATGAACCGGATACGCTAAATCCGGTTCGAGTTCGGGTTACATCGACGGAAGGAATCGTTCATGGGCAGGCAGAGGGGGGACGAGGTCATCGCCGTAACAGAGGGACGCCCGCTGAGGCGGGATGCCGAGCTCAATCGCCGGCGCATCCTCCGGGCCGGGCGCGAGGTCTTCGCCGCGCGCGGCCTTCAGGCCACACTGAACGATGTCGCGCACCACGCCGGTCTCGGAGTCGGCACCGTCTACCGGAAGTTCCCCGACAAACAGGCGCTCGCGGAGGCCGTCTTCGGCGAAGAGCTCGACGAGATCGCGGCGATGGCGCAAGAGGCGCGGGGCGGGCGCGACGCCTTCGCCGCCCTGGCCGACTTCCTTGAGGGGGCCCTGGCGCGGGCCGCGCACAACCGCGGGCTGCGTGAGCTGATGCGCCACGACACCGTCCAGGGCGCCGGCCTCGCCCACGCGCGGCTGGAGATCACCTCGCATTGCGAGCATCTCGTGGCGCGGGCCCGTACCCAGGGCTCGCTGCGCGACGGGATCACCGAGGCCGACCTCGCGCCGATCGCCGCGATGATCGACGCCGTCATGTCCCTGCCCGCCGAACACCCGTCCGAGGCGTGGCGGCGCTATCTGGCGATCATTCTCGACGGACTCCGTACTCAACCGCACCAGGCGCCGCTGCCCGGCCCGGAGACGCGCTCCGACCCCGGCCACCACTGAGCTCAATCAGCGCCGAAGAGCCGCTGCGGGCCGAGGTGGCGCAGGGGGAGCGCGCGGGTGGCGCGCCGTAGTTCGATCTTTCTGCTCCTATGTCACGCCTGGTCAGATTGGCGGGCGCGATCTCACACTGTCTGTCGGCCCTCCCGGGCTGTCATCGGCACAGTGCCGCCCCCGGGAGCGATGGCGCATGCGGTGGTCAACGTACCGGCATGCGCATTCAGGAAGGCCGAAATTACCGGGTGGTAGCAGATATGCGTCATCAGAGTTGGCCGATTTTCGCCGTGTGTGCGCACGGAGGCAAGCAAGCGGAAGGGTTCGACGAACAATTCGTGGCACCTCTGGGCGAGGTTGCCGACGTCGAATCCCTGATCCGTTTGGCCTACGGGTATTTCGCGGCGCTCGGTTCACACGTTCCGGCATCGCCGTCCGCGCTCTGCGGCTGCGGCCAGGGGCGGGGAGCGATGTGCGCGGAGTGTGGCGGCCGCTGGCTGTCTGCCGCGTACAGGGTCGCGGAGATCCCCGAGAAAGCCAGTCGCGGCGCTTTCCTGGCCGGCCTGCTGAAGGACGAGCACAAGGGTGCTGCCGGGATTACCAAAGCGGCAATTCTGGGAAGCGTCCTCAAGGTGGTGGGCGACGTACTGCGGGAATGGCATCGAGGAAGCCATTTCGAGAATCCGGGAGGTGGCGAAGAGCTTTCGCTGCTCGGCAGGAACCCGTTCCTGCGGCCCGCCCCGGAGCTGTGCGACGACCATGTCGGCGAATGCGCGATCCTGGTACTGACCAGCGGATTCCCGCTCGCACGCGACCGATCGGACCTTTGGGCGGCATCGAGGCTGGGCCTCGGCTGGGCATGCGACTACCAGGGTGGAGACCACTACCAGTACGCGGACTGGCTGAAGGCGCAGCGGGCGACGACGCTGCCGGGCCGGGTGCGTGACGCGGAAGAAGTGGTGTGCCTCGGACTCAGTCAGGGCGTGGACTCCGGTGGGCGGGTGGACGCCCACTGGCTGTGCGACGCGGCTCTCCCCGCCGGAGTGGACCCGCTTCCGATCCTGCTGGGCTCCGAGCTCGTCAACTTCGGAATCCTCGGCGACGTCGAATCCGACTGCGACGAGTTCGCGCGGAGTGTGGTCGCCCGCCTCGGGGTGATGATCATCTGCAGTAGCGTCGACATGGTGGACGAGGCCATGTGCGGGGAGCGCAATCTCCTCGACACCTTTTGCGAGTCCGGTGCCCGGGGTGCGATCGAATGGGCGGTGGAGCGCATCCGCGACGACTCGTGGTCCCGGTCCGAGACGGATGCGTGGGCTCTGTGGAGCCACTACGTCTGGCTGGGACAGCGGCACCGGTTCGTGTTCCGGGGGCTGCCGGAGCGTACGCAGGCCGAATTGGCGACGAGCTGGAGGGACTCCGACAGTCTGTCCGCGCTGCTGCGGACGCAGCGCGAGTATCTCTCCACCGTCGTGGCCGACCCCGAGTTGCAGGTGGCCTGCGACTGCTGCGACTACGTCGCCATGGCCCGCGAGATGACGGCGTGGCTGAAGGCGGCGAACGGCTCGGTCGATGTGCGGGACGAAGGAGAGGTCGCGTTCGTCAAACTCGTCGACGCGTGTGGAGTCAACGAGTGCGACAACTGGCATCGCAGCATCCTCGATCTGTGCCCGTCGCTGCGGGCCAGGCACAGGGTTCTCCTGCGGTCCCTTGTCCGCGACATCCGGAAGTTCACAGCAGGGCTGGACCACTACGTGGCGTACCTGAAGGGCGCGGACTGTCACTTCCTGCCCGTCCGGCCGCAACGGATCGCGGAGGAAGCGTCGGCAGACCTGTGCGTGAAGTACCACGGGCACCTGATGCGCGCCGCGCAGAGCGATCAGGTGGAGTTGGCCGGAGTTCATTGACCGCGGGGATACGGGTGTGCGGGTTGCCCGGCGGCCCCTCCTCGATCAGGCCGCGCGCGAGCCCGGTGCCGATCGGCGGAGCCGTTTCGGGCGGGAGGCCCAGCCCGCCCCCGTATCCAGCCTCTCCTCTCAAGTGCCGCACACGGGCATACTGAGACACTGCCCGCCCGCTCCACGCACCCGCCCAAGCTCACGCCCACCCATGACGACCACCCCGATCGCGACAGTCGCAGATAGATCATTGATTTCAGATATGGCTCGGTGTTCCCCAGACTGCTGTCATGGCACTACAGAACGACGACCAAGCGGCCCTGCCCGCAGGCGGCTTCGCGCCGGGCTCAGGGGCGGTGCGTCCCACGGACACGGTGGGGTGGGGCCGGATGCGGCACGGTCCCTGGGTGTGGAGGGTCCCGTCGGCACCGCGCACCGGGTGCGGCACCGCGGGCCGGGGGGTGCCGGGGCACCTGGTGGCGCGCTGGGCGGAGCCGGGCGGGCCGTTCGCCGAAACCGCCGCTGGGCCGGTGGCCGTCGCCGCCCTGTTCCCGCGTCCCGCGCGGCTTCCGCGGCTGATCGAGCCGGACGCGCTGTCGCGCCGCGCCACCGACCGCCCGCGCCGGACAGACCCGTACCGGAACCAGTGACGCGGGCCGTCGGGTGACCGGTATCGCGCGGGCAAACCACGGACGTGGTAGTCCGATCCCCGGTTCCGGCCCCCGCCGCCCAGTCGCCCAGCCCTTTACGACTTCTCATTCGCCACGGCCCTGGAGACACTGCCATGCCACGCGTCCTCCTCGTCGAAGATGACCCCTCCGTGCGCGAAGGCGTCGAGATCGGGCTGCGCCGGCGGGGGCACGAGGTCCTCGCCGCCGCGACCGGCGAGGCCGGTCTGGAGGCACTGCGTGCGTTTCGCCCCGATCTCCTGCTGCTCGACCTGATGCTGCCCGCCATGAGCGGCGTCGAGGTGTGTCGCCGGGTGCGCGAGACCAGCCAGTTGCCGATCATCATGCTGACCGCGCGCGGCGACGACGTCGACATCGTCGTCGGCCTGGAGACGGGGGCGGACGACTACATCGTCAAGCCTGCCCGTAGCGAGGTCATCGAGGCTCGTATACGTGCCGTGCTGCGCCGCATGGAAAGCCCGGTCGACGCGAGGCCCGCCGTTGAGCACCATGGTGAACTCGACATCGACCGCGCCGGTCACAGCGTCCTCAAGTCGGGCGACCAGATCGCGCTGGCGCCCTCCGAGCTGAAGTTGTTGCTGTACCTGTCCGCGGTGCCGGGACAGGTCTTCAGCAGGCAGCGGCTCCTGGAAGAGGTCTGGGGGCACAGTTACCACAGTGACGTCCGTCTGGTGGACGCCTGTGTGCGCCGGCTGCGCGCCAAGATCGAGGATCCGTCCCGCGGTCCTCGGTACATTCAGACCCTGCGTGGCTTCGGCTACCGCTTCGGTCCGCTGTGAGGATGCCTGGAGCGACCGCCGCGTTCGGGCTGCGCACCCGGCTGGTGATCGCGTTCCTGCTGGTGGCCGCTGTCAGCGCTGTCACGACCGCCGCGTTGACCTATCGGGAGGCGCGCAGCGCGGTCCTCGTGCGTGCGCAGGACACAGCCGTCGTCTCCTTCCGCGAGGAGGTCGAGCGGTTCGCCCCCAGCCTGCCCGTGGACCTGGATTCGCTGCGGTGGGACCTCTTCGACATCGCGGCGCGCGCCAAACCGCATCCGTGGATCGTCTTCGCCGAGTACGGCTCGTTGCGCGTCTCCTCGGGCGACCGGTCCGTCTCCGGTGTTCTGACCGCGGAGCTGCGACGCACCGCGCTCACTTCGCCGCACGGCAGCTTCGAGCGGGTCGTCAAGGACGGGAGCGCGTATCTGACGATCGGGATGCCGGTGATGACCCGGGTCGTCGCCGGCGGCGGCGCGGTGCCGAGCGGCCTGGTTCTCTTCGCCGTGATGCCCATGACGAACGAGGAAGTGGACATCGACGCCCTGGTGACCGCTGCCCGCGACGGCGCGCTGCCAGGGCTGGCCGTGGCCCTGGTGCCCGCACTGCTCTCGGCGCGCAGTGTGCTGCGCCCCGTCCGTGAACTGCGGCGTGCCGCGCACTCCATGGGCGGCGGGCAGCTCGACACGCGTATCCCCGTACACGGCCGGGACGAATTGGCCGACCTGGCCAGGACGTTCAACGAGTCGGCGGCCCGCCTCGAACGCTCCGTGCAGGAGTTGCGGGACGCCGGGGCGCGGGCCCGGCGCTTCGCCTCGGACGTCTCGCACGAGTTGCGCACCCCGCTCGCCGGTATGCTCGCCGTCACGGACGTGCTGGACGAGGACGCCGCGACACTCGCCCCGGACACCGCGCGGGCGGTGCGCCTGATCAGCGCCGAGACCGGCAATCTGGCCGTACTGGTGGAGGATCTGATGGAGATCTCCCGCTTCGACGCCCGCGCGGCGGAGCTCAACGCCGACGAGGTGGATGCGGCGGAGGCTGTGCGCAGCACCCTGTCCGGCAGGCAGTGGCTCGGCCGGGTCCGCGGGGAGCTGCCCGGGGGCTTCCGTATCCGCCTCGACCCGCGTCGCTTCGACGTCATCGTGGCCAACCTGGTCGGCAACGCCCTGCGCCACGGTGCCGAACCGGTCACTGTGCGGCTGTCGGCAGGCAAGGACGCGCTGATCACCGAGGTGCACGACAGCGGCCCCGGGATCGCGCCGGACGCGCTGCCGCACATCTTCGACCGTTTCTACAAGGCGGACGCCGCGCGTTCCCGCTCGTCGGGCAGCGGCCTCGGGCTTGCGATCACCGAGGAGAACGTACGGCTGCACGGCGGCACGATCCGCGCGGAGAACCCGCCCGGCGGCGGCGCGCTGTTCACTGTGGAGCTGCCCTTCGACGGGCCCGCGTCCGGGGGCTGCGCGCCGGACGGTCCGTCGCCTGCGCATGGCGTAGCTGCGATGGGAAGCCGAGACCGGACGGAGGCCACCGCGTGAGGAAGTCGGCGTTCCGTGGGCGTCGAGCGGTCCGGCTCGCCGCGCTGCTGGTGCTCGCCGGGGGCACGCTCACCGGCTGCGGTGTGCGGGAGACGGCCGTGATCGAGGCCGGCCGCCCGGCTGTCGCCGATCTGCTTCCCCCGCGTGAGGGACGCGTGTTGTTGTTCTTCTTCTCCCCCGACAACGAACTGCTGCCCGTGCCGCGGACCGTCGAAACACCGTGGCGAAACGGCAACGCGGGCTCGTCCGGGCCGGATGACTCGTCGACCGGCCCGGACGAGTCGCACGGACAGGACGGCCTCGGCGGTTCGCTCCCGGCAGGTGAGGAGACGAGCGAGTCCCTCTCGCCACGCGCGGCCGTCACCGCCCTGCTCGCCGGGCCGGACAAGGCCGAACGGCGGGCCGGGCTGCGCAATGCGCCCTCGCTGCCCCGCACGGCATCCGCCGCGGAACGGATCGTGACGGGTGGCCCCACGGTCGAGGTCAAGCTGCGCCTGCGGGTGACACGGCTGACCGCCCCGGCCCGCGACCAGATCGTCTGCACGGCCGCGTACGCGGCTCATGCGCAGGGCGCCGTGTCCGTAAGCCTGGTCGGGCAGGACGGGCGCCTCGCCCCGGCCGACTGCCCCGTTCGCCCGGTCAAGGTGCCGGCACGCTGAGCCGTGGCAGAGGCCGTGCGAACGCCGTGGCAGAGGCCGTGCGAACGGCTGAGCACCGGCCGAAGAGGCCAATCCCCGTGTGACGTCGCCGGGTTGCCCCGCACAGCGGGAAGCGGCCCGCCGGAACCTCCGGCGGGCCGCTCTCCTCAACTCACCCGGGGCCGTGCCCCGCCCGTCGGGATCTCACCCGATCGCGCGCCGCCCGTGGGTTCCGGCCCCGTGGTGCCTCACTTGCCGAAGAAGGCGTTGTGGATCGTGACGGTCGACTCGTTGCCGTCCTTGTCGGTGACGACGGCCTTCAGCGAAATCGCCTTGTCCTTCGCCGGGACGCGGACCGTGATCTTGTCCGCCTTGACCGGGGTGGGCAGCCACGTCGTGCCGTCGTACGACACCAGGACCCGCAGCGTCTTCAGGTTGGCGCCGGCCGCCGCGCCCTGCACCTTGACGGGGAAGGTCTGCTTGCCGCCCGCCGGAGCGGTGGAGTCCAGCGCGAGCTGCGGCAGGAAACGGACCGTGGAGACCGGGAGCCCGGTCGGGCTCTCGGTACGGGCCGAGTTGAAGGTCCACGAGGCGTCGATCCGGGTGCCGGTACGGTTGAACTTCGGGTTCCGGTGGACCGTGGTCGACACCGTGTACGCGGCGGAGTCCGACGGCAGGGTGAAGGGCCCCTGGTCGATGGCGGCGTCCTTCTGCACGTACAGCTCGCCATTGCGGTGGATGGTGGTGCTCGCACCTGAGTACTCGGCGAACCCGGAATGGCCCGCCCCGTCACTGACCAGGGGGAACGCGCCGCGGATGTCGTCGCCGTCGCGTACGATCCCCTCGTCCGCGTTCATCCGCGGCCCCATGACACCGATGTTGTAGTCCTCGGTGTAGGTCTTCCCCGCCGTGAACCGCTGCGGCCCGCCGAGTTCGTATACCGAGTCGAAGCCGCGGTAGCCCGTCGGGTCCTTCTCGCTCAGTACACCCGCGACGATGTTCCAGGCGGCCCCGTCGGCCGTGGACAGATACACATTCCGCGTTCCCGGTGCCGACTGCACGGCGAAGGGAGCGTCGAAGCCGCCACCCCAGTCCAGCATGCCGTGCGCCGCGAGGGCACCGTCAAGGCCGGGTACGGACGACCCGATCCTTGCCTTCACCAGGGCCATGTCCTTGGCCGTGTAGGTCTTGCTGTAGCCGGTGGCCAGCTCCTGGACCGGGCCGCCGGTGAGGACGTTGTATTCGGTGGTGCCCCGCGCCCAGTTGGCGGACCACTGCTGGGCAAGGGAACCGTCGTCCATCTTGGGACCCTGGTACGCGGTGCGGACGTTGTCGAAGCTGCTGAAATCGGCCCCCTCGATGATGTAGGTCTCGGGTGTGCTCAGGGTGTTCATCATTCCGGCGCGCGTGGGGCGTGCGGCCGCGTCCGGCACCTTGAAGGTCACCGGCCGGGTGGTCCGGGCGTCGAGGGTGACAGTGGTGGGACCGGTCACCGAGAGCTGCGGATTGTTGATCAGATCGGCGCCCTTGTGCGGGGCCGCGGGGTCGACCAGCATGTTGGCGGCGAGGCTGTAGGTACCGCGCGGCAGCCGGACCGTGGTGGTTCCCGACGACAGATCCGGGAAGAACCGCTGTCCTGCGGCGGACTCGCGGTAGCCCTTCAGGTCGGCCTGCCAGCCGGTGCTGGGCTCACCGTCCCGTCCGATGGTCTTGAAGGTGACCTCGTACGACTCGCTCTCACGCTCCGCGGCTATCGCGGTGCGCACGGTCCGGCCTTCCCCGGACGCGACGACCGTGGCCGAGTACGAGCCGTCGACCGTACCGCCGAGCCGGGTGTCGGCCGTCAGATCCACGGCGGCGGTGCCGCCCGCCGGGACCGTGAGCCGCTGCTCCTTGAGGGTGAAGAACCCGGCCGGCGCGGGCTTTCCGTCCCCGCCGGTGGGTTCCGACAGCGACAGGTCGACCGTCACGTCGGCGGTGCCGTTGTTCCGGTACGTCACCTGCTTGGTGACGGGGGTGCCGTCGGTGTGGGGCCACGGCTGGGTGCCCAGGTTGACCGAGCCCGGTTCGGAGACGAGCGTCTGGTCGATCGCCTTGTCGACGGCGAGCCGGCCCGCGCCCTGCTGGAAGACCGACTGGGAGCTGCCCTTGGCGGAGCCCGTCAGGACGGCCTTGATCTGTGCGCCCGTCCAGGTGGGGTTCTTCTGCTTGAGGATCGCCGCGGCGCCCGCGACATGCGGGGTCGCCATCGACGTGCCGTTCATGCTGACGTATCCGGGAGGGTTCTGTCCCTCGGTACCGGCCGCCGCGGCCGCCGTGATTCCCACGCCCGGCGCGGTGATGTCGGGCTTGACGGCGCCGTCCCCGGTACGGGGCCCGACGCTGGAGAAGTCGGCGATCAGGTCGTTGTCGTCGACGGCGCCGACCGTCAGTGCCGCGTCGGCGCTGCCCGGCGATCCGACCGTGCCCCGTCCCGGCCCGCTGTTGCCCGCGGCTACCGTGAACAGGACGCCCTTCTCCGCGGAGACCTTGTTGACCTGGGCTTCCATCGGGTCGATCCCCACGGTGTCGGTGCTGCCCAGGCTCATGCTGATGATGTCGGCGCCTTGGGCGACGGCCCAGTCGACGCCCGCGATGATGCTGGAGTCGTCGCCGACGCCCTGGTCGTCCAGCACCTTGGCGTTGATCAACTGGGCCCCGGGCGCAACGCCCTTGAACCGCGAGTCCTTCGCGCCCGTACCGGCCGCGGTGGAGGCCACGTGTGTGCCGTGACCGACATGGTCCCGGGCGTCCGCGGAGCCGCTGAAGTTCCGCTCCGCCACCACCTTGCCCGCCAGATCCGGGTGGGTGGCGTCGATTCCGGTGTCCACGACTGCGATCTTCACACCCGTGCCGTCGTACGAGCGGGCCCAGGCAGCCGGGGCGCCGATCTGACCGGTGCTGCGGTCGAGCGACGCCTTCCGCACGCCGTCCAGCCAGATCCGCGAGATGCCGGAGGTCGTGGCCGCCGAACCGTCGCCCCGCTGACGGGTCAGGGCGTCCCACAGCGCGCCCGTGCTGTCGGTGGTGGCGGCAGTGGTGACGGCATCGGCGTCGAGTGCCGACAGGGTCCGGCGGACGGTGGTGCCGTCGGAGGAACGCACCTCGGCGCGGGCGGACTTGGCCGCCGATCCCCGGTAGCCGACGATCACCTTGAGTCCGGCCCGGTTGGCCTTGCGGCTCTCCGGCTTGGCGAGTGCGGTGATGTCGAACAGCCGCTGGTCCAGCGTGCCGTCGGCGATCAGCCGCCGGGCGTCACGCGGCACCACATAGGTACGGCCCTCGTAGGTCTGGGTGAAGAAGGGTATGTCCTCCCGGCCCTTCGCCCGCTGGATACCGCCCGCCCGGCCGCGGGAGTCCACGAGGACCCGGTCGCCGGTGATCAGGGTGACGGTGTGCACAGCCCTGCCGGCTGCGCCCAAGTCCTTGGCGGCAACCGGGGATTCCGTATCCAGGCCGCCGAAATTCGCCGATGCCGGGCCGGTCATGCCCGCTGTGAGGGCGACGGCCGCAGCAACGACGGCACACGCCTTCTTTGATTGTCTACGCAAGATTGCCCCTGCTCAGGAGTGAATCGGGCGGGCGAAGGCCCAGCCCGCACGGGGCGCATTCGGATACGTGTACGACCCCGGATTTCTGAAGTATGCCGGGGTCGCTCGGACGCACTCAATGATCGTTGTGTAACAGCCGCTCGGAATGATCGGGCTTACTCGGAAGGGGAGTTCGGCCCCGGATTCCCGGCGCACGCGGATACCTGGCGTGCGGGTCGGCGGGCGAACGGCCCTGAGGGCTGGGTACCTTCGAGCGGGTCGGCTCGGACGCGCCGGAGACCGGAGAGGCACCGCTGAGGAGCGCCGGCACCATGGCCGCATCGGGCACGACGTTCGCCGTCATCGGGCGCAAGGACGCCCTGGTCGCCGGACCGGCCCCGGGCACAGCGGAACTGGTCAGCACCGCGGTTGACAAGACTCTCGCCCGGTCCCGGACCGGCTGCTCGCCCCCGAGGTCACGGAGACCGCTGCCCAATGGCTTGCCGGTGACGACCGGTACGAGGTGATCGGACCCGCACCACGGCCCTTCCGACGAGCCCGGTCGGAACCCGCCGTTCAGAAGGGTGAGGGTGCTGGTCCGTTCGCCCCGGCGCCCGCAGGCACCGGTGCGGCTGCGTCTCCCCGGGCCCGGCCGGGTCAGTCGGCCGTGCCCGGCTTGGTGCCCCAGATGTACAGCGCGTCGTCGGTGTCCAGCAGGTCCCACAGGGCCGCCGCGTCCGCGAGCCGCAGGTTCACGCAGCCCGCCGACCCGCCGCCGTCGAACAGCCCGTCGGGGCGCCCGTGCAGTGCCTGGCCGCCGTCGAAGAACTGCGAGTACGGCATGGGCGCGTTGTTGTAGATCGTGGAGACGTGGTCGCGGTCCCGCCAGTAGATGGCGTGCCAGCCGGTCCGGGTCTCCTCGTTGTCGCGCCCGGTACGGATCGGTACGGGGTCGAAGACGACGTTCTTGCCGGTCTGGACCCACAGGAGCTGACGGTCGAGGTCGACGCAGGTGACGCGGTAGGAGCGCTGGGGACAGTCACCGGCGGCGTTGGGGTTGGCGCGGGCCTTGACGGCCGTCATCGTCCGGTAGGTGACGAGGTTGGCGTAGCCGTCGGCGGGGGTGATCGACCGGGACCGCTGGAAGGTACGGATCGCCGCGCAGTCCTCGGGGGACTGCGCACCGTCGACGGTCCGTTTCAGGTACTCCTCCATCGGCCGCTGGTAGGGGCCGGTGGCGGCTGCGCACGTCTCTGCCGCGGCCGACGCCGTCGCGGGCAGCGCTGCCATCAGTCCCGCGCCCACCACGGCCAGCACCGCGATCCGCCGCCGCACCGTACCGCCCCGAAGCCCCGCCCGTACGCCCCTCCCCCGTACCGCTGTCGCCCGGTCGCCTCCTGCGGACGGCCCTCCCGTACGTCCGCTGGCATCCGTAAACCTCATGCCGACCTCCGCGCCTCGTGCGGCACACCCCCGGCGACGTGTGACCACCGGTGCCCACCGGGCGACCGTCGCCCCTTGCCACCCCACAGCTATCAGGAGTGGCCTCTCCGCGCCCTGCGGAGCGTGCCGAACCGGTGAGGCCCCCGGGACGGCACGCGTGGAACGCGGCCGTCCGGGGGCCTCACCGGTTCGGGAGGGAAACGGGTCACTTGTACTTGCCGGGCTCTCCCCGCTCGTTCGCGACCTGGACCGTCACGGTCTCACCGGCGTTCTGCTCGGTGATCACGACCGGGCCGTTCACCGGGTTCCCCGGCAGGACATAGCCCTCGGGTACGGCTGTTTCCAGCAGGTAGTACGTCCCGGGCGGCAGTTCGTCGAAGACGCACGACCCGACGCTGTCCGTGGAGCAGCCCGGACCGGTGCGGGTGTCCGGCGGCACGGTGCCGTCCGGGCGGGTCTGCAGACCCGCGACCCCGTTGGACTCGCGCCACAGCTCGAAGACGGCCCCGGCGAGCGGCTTGCCGTTCTTCGCGTCGGTCTTGGCGACCTCGATGGTCGACTCCTCGGTCGGCACCGACGTCTTGGTGTTCGCCGCGGTGACGGTGACACCGTCGGGCGCGCTCTCGTCGGTGAGTACCAGCGGGCCGAATACCGCGGGGTCGGGCAGGTCGTACCCGGCGGGTGCGGCCGTCTCGCGCCAGTAGTACGTGCCGGTCTCGGCGGTCCTTGTGCACCGACCGTCGGCGCCGGTGGTGCAGGGGGCCCCGATCTGGGTGTCGGGAGTCCCACCGCTGGTCTGGAGACCGGCCACCCCGTTGGTCTCCTCCCACAGCTCGAACACCGCGCCCGGGAGCACGTCGCCCGTCGCCGCGTCCTTCTTGACGACCGTCACGGAGCCCAGGACGGGCGTCTTGTCGTCCTCGACGGTGATGCTGACGCCGTCCGGAACCTGTGCCTGGGTCAGTGTCACGGGCCCGAAGACCGTCTGCGGGGGCAGCTCGTAGCCGGGCGGGGCCGCTGTCTCACGCCAGTAGTACGTACCGAGGTCCACCGTCTTGGAGCACTCGCCGTTGGCACCGGTGGTGCAGGAGGCGCCGACCTGGGTGTCGGGAGTCCCACCGGTGGTCTGGAGACCGGCCACCCCGTTGGTCTCCTCCCACAGCTCGAACACCGCGCCCGGGAGCACGTCGCCCGTCGCCGAGTCCTTCTTGACGACCGTCACCGGGGCCTGGGGCGCCGGGGCCGAACAGTCCGGCAGGTCGCCGTCGAACGGGTAGGCGTGGAACTCCTGGCCGCCGCCCCCGCCCGCCGGGCTGGTGTGGGTGAGGGAGCCGGTGGTGAAGAAGCGGCCGTTGACACCCGGCAGGGTGATGGTGGCCTCCGAGGCGGGGTTGCCGATCAGGACACTGCCCTGGAACTGGCCGGTTCCGGCCAGGTTCACCGTCGTGGCGTCCGGGAAGTTCCACAGCAGACGCGGGCGGAGCCGGTTCAGCGGGTCGGTGTCCGCGATGCCACCGCTGTAGGTGCTGAGCGTGCGGGAGGTCCCGAGGACGTTCACCAGGACGGTGGCGCCCGCGGGAATGTTCCGGAAGACGAGGCCCTGCTGGGCACCGGTGCTCGTGGTCATGTCGAAGTCGACGTTGAAGACCTGGAGTGCCGAGGTGTTGTCGCCGGTGAAGAGGGTCTGGCCGCCCTGGTTGACAGCGGTGCCGGTGGCGGGCCGCGGTCCGGTCTCCGTGCGCGCGTAGCACTGGCTCGCGGTGGTGAGCAGGCCGGGAAGCCCGGCGTACGGCGCGGCGGCGTTCGGGTCGGCGATGACCGTGCCGGCGATGGTGCCCGTGGCTGTGCCCGCGTGCCGGACGACCCCGCCCTCGGCGAGCAGGCGCTGGCCGGTGGCCACGGAGACGTTGCCGCCCGTGGTGAGGAAGTCCGCGCCGTTCGGCGGGGGGACCCGTGAGCCCACGCCCACGATGCCGATGTTGTAGATCGCGCTGCCCGCGGCGCTCTTGTTCTGGTCGAAGTCGCCCAGAACGACGAGGCGTCCCTCGGCCTCGGCGGCACGTTCGCGGACCCGGTAGTCGCCGCCCGCGAAGATGTTGATGCCGTTGTCGCGGCCCATGATCGGGCCGTTGCTGATGGGCGGGTACGGATCCGGGCAGTCACCCGGGACGCAGGGACCGAGACCGCCGGGGAGGGGAGCCGCTACGGCCGGTGTCGCCGCGGCACCGAGGGCGATGACGGGGGCCGATGCGGCGGCGACCACGTACGCGAGCCCGGTGGCCCAGGCTCGGGTGCGGGTGCGTCTGGTGGGCCCCCGGCCGGATAGCTGGGTGAGGAGTTTCATACGTGGCGTTGTCGCACGCGCGCGGGGGATGGCCCGCACGGGACACTCGCTCCGAACCGTTTGCCGCACGACAGATCACCCGACCGGACCGGTGTCGCCTGGACAGAGGCGGGGCCAACCCGTGAAACGGGACGCGATCCGCGAAGCCTCCCCGGACCACGAACATGAGCGGCCCGGCCGCTGTTGCGACAGTGCGTCACGGCAGCCGGCGGGTGGTGCCGGTCGGAGGAGCGACGGGGTGATCCATTCGCGCGACTGCCCGACGAGGACGAGATCGGCCCATGACTCTCGTAGGTGGCCGGGGCGGTGCTCAGTCGGAGGCGCCCTCGAAGAAGTCGATGAGGCCGAACGGTGCGCGATCGCCGAGGCAGAGGTCCAGGATTTCGTGGGCGTCCGCGTAGAAGGACTCGCTGCGCGGGAACAGCGCCTCCTCGTAGGCGGTGAGTGCCGCTTCGGTGTCGTCGGGGTGAGCGGCGATCGCCTTGCCGAGTTCGGCCCCGTCGAACATGGCCAGGTTCGCGCCGTCGCCGGACGGCGGCATCAGGTGCGCGGCATCACCGAGGAGCGTCACCCCGGGCACGCGGTCCCACCGGTGTCCGTCGGGGAGCGTGTGGATCATGCGCGCGACCGGTGCGGTCCCGCCCTCGGTGATCAGCGCGGTGAGGTGCGGAGCCCATCCGTCGAACTCGGCCGCGACCTGTGCCCTCGCGGCGGTGGCGTCGGTGAAGTCGATGCCGGCGATCCACTCGGCGGGGCGGTTCAACTCGATGTACGTGTGCAGGATGTTCCCCGCCTCGCGGTGCGCGACGATCCCCTTCCCCGGGGTCAGCGCGTACATTGCGCCATCGCCGACCGCCTCGGCCGTCGCGGAGTGCCGCTCGTCCGCGTCGTACAGGTAGGTCTCGATGAACGTCGTGCCGATGTACTCGGGCTTGGCGTCGGAAAGCAGCGGCCTGATCTTCGACCAGGCGCCGTCGGCGCCGACGAGGAGGCTGCTGGTCACGGTCGAGCCGTCGGCGAAGGCCAGCTCGTGTCGGCCGTCGCCGACGGGCCGGACACCGGTGACCTTGCGTCCCCACTGGACCACGTCGTCGGGCAGGGAGTCGAGCAGGATCCGGCGCAGATCTCCGCGGAGCACCTCGGGGCGCCCCTCCGTGCCGTCGGCGGGGTCGTCGAGCAGCACCGTGCCGCTCCGATCGAGCATGCGCAACGCCTCGGCGCCCTCGTGGATGATCGCGCGGAACTCGTCGGTGAGGCCCGCCTCCGCGAGCGCGCGCTGCCCGTCGTCCTCGTGGATGTCGAGCTGGCCGCCCTGTGTGCGGGCCTTCGCCGAGGGGTCCGCCTCATAGACCGTGGCGGGGATGCCGTGGACGTGGAGCACACGGGCGAGGATGAGGCCGCCGAGGCCCGCACCGACGATCGTGACAGGTGTGGCCATGATGTTCCTTTCACAAGCAGATTAGAACGCCGTTCCACAGCTACTTTGGAACGGCGATCCACGTATGTCAAAATTGTGCTCATGGCTACCAAGGCGCGGCGGACCGATCGGCGCACGGACGCGCTCTCGAAGGAGCGCATCGTCGAGGCCGCGATCGAGATCCTCGACGCCGAGGGCGAGAGTGCTCTGACTTTCCGCGCACTCACGGCGCGCCTGGCCACAGGGAGCGGAGCGATCTACTACCACGTCGCCAACAAGAGCGATCTGCTCGCGGCGACCACCCACTTCGTCATCGCGCGTGCCATGAACGAGGTGGTCAGCGTCGCGGAGCCGCAGGAGGCGATCCGTGCCACCGCCCTCGGGGTGTTCGACGCGATTGACGCACACCCCTGGGTGGGCGCCCAGCTCTCCCGTGAGCCGTGGCACTCCGCGATGCTGCAGATCTTCGAAAGCGTCGGCCAGCAGCTCCAGGCGCTCGGCGTCCCCGAACGAGCGCAGTTCGACTGCGCGTCCGCGCTCGTGAACTACATTCTCGGCCTCGCAGGACAGTACGCCGCGGGCGCCCGCCTCCAGGCCCCCGAGACAGATCGGTCGGCCTTCCTCGCGGTCTTCGCCGCGGAGTGGGCGCAGCTCGCCCCCGCGGAGTACCCGTTCATGCGTCAGGTGGCGACGCGGCTGCGCGATCACGACGACCGGGAGCAATTTCTCGCCGGCATCGACCTCATACTGACCGGCATTGAAGCCGTCCGGTAGTCCGATGGGCGGTCCCGGCCTCGGAACCGGTGCGCTCGCGTGTCGAGGTGTCGCGTGTTCAGCGGACGGCCCGGCTTTCCGGCTACCGACTGTCGCCGGGCACGGTGGTCCAGCGCGGATCGATGTGGCCCAGCCATACGTCTTGATCGTCGGCCAAGGGCTGCTTCAGGGGAAGGGGAAGGCTGTCCCCCCGCCGCCGAACCCGTCGAAGTCCTATGCGCCGACGGCGCCCTGCACGAATCGCCGCAGGTGCGCACGGACGGCGTCGGGCTGCTCCAACCAGGGTTCGTGTCCTGCGCCCTCGATCCGTGTCAGCGGAAGAGCGAGGCGGAGCGCGAGCGATTCGAGTGCCGCCAGGGGGCGGGGATCGCCGCGTCCACCGAGGAGCTCCGCCCGCGCGGGCAAGCACGCACGCAGCTCGGCAAGGCGCTCATCGAGCGGGTCCGCGCGCCCTTCCCTGCCGAGTTCGCCGTTCATGGCCCAGTTGACCGGGCGACGCCGCCGGGCGCCCTGGGCTGCCCAGTGCCACCCGCGTTCGAGGTCGGCGTGGTCGGTGAACCAGGCCAGCGTGAGCAGTTCGACTTCCCTCTCCTCCGTGCGGTGCGACAACTCCTCCAACTCACGGAGTCGCGCCTGCTGCGCCACGGACATGCGACGGCCGCGCTCCGCCTGGTCCCCCGTACGCCAATCACCGACGAAGGGTCCGCACATCAGGAGCATCGCGGCAACCCGGTCGGAGTGCGCCAGGCAGAACCGGCTCGCCAGATCGGTGCCGTAGGAGTGCCCGATCAACACGGCCTTGGGCACGTCCCACTCGTCGAGCAGCTCGGCGAGATCCTCGACATGCCGGGCAAAGGAATGAGGCCCCCGCCACGGGGATTGGCCCGTACCACGCTGGTCATACCGGTACACAGGCGCAAGGTCCGCGACCATGGGGGCAACATCGCCCAGGTAGTCCGGCAGCCCCGGACCGCCATGGAGCATGACCACGGCCGGCTGCCGAGTCGTGTCTCCCCGCGCCACCCAGCGCAACTGCGCGCCGTCGGTCATCGAGGCAAGGCCCCGTACCTCTGTCAAAGTCACCTCGGCAACCTACCGGTCTCACTGAGGCTCCACCGAAAGTTGAAGAACCCGCCGCCGCCGATGCCGGGTGGGGTGCCGGCCCCGAGGGGGCTACTCGTCGGCCGGTTCGGAAGAAGGCGCACCGCTCCGCTGCGGGCGGCCGATGGTCACGGCACCGCTGAAGCCGTCTGCGGAGACGGCCGACATCGTGTCGAGCGACGGATCGGGGACGGGCAGCAGATGGGCATCGACCCAGGTGTCCCCCGTTGCCGCGTTGGCCCACGGGTCCTCGACCACGACGGCGCCGGGCACGACGCCGTGACAGAGCACCCAGTGCGGCACGTCGAACCCCTGCATCCCGGCCAGCGAGACCAGGAGCAGCACATGCTCCCGTCGGCCGATCGCGGACCGGATCGCGGCCGTGGAGAAACGGTGCGGGGCGATCGGGACGCCGATCCGTCCGGCGTCCGCACGCGACATGCGCTGGAGGTGGGCACGCCACTCCTGCTCGTTCTCCGACAGGTGGTCGAGCAGGACGGGCCGGTCCACGTCGAGGTGGACGGCGACGGGGGACGACGGCCATGCCCGGCGTACGGCAACGCCCAGCCCCACCGGCTCGCACGCGGGGAAGTTGGTCGCGTCGCGCCACAGCGTCAGCTCCGCCCGGCGGTCGAACTCCTCCCGCGACAACACCCCCGCGTGCACCTGGGCGACCAGGGCGGTGACGGCGCCGCACGTGAAGTGTGTGGTCTGCCCGTAGTACGGAGGCTCGGTCACCGTACTGCCGCGCAGCCAGCGAACGTAACCGGCCTCAGGCCCCGTGGCAGCCTCCCGTTGCGCGAGCGGAGGGCTCAACGAGGCGAAGCCGGCGGCAGCGGCATCCTCGGGTCTTGCCGCCCATCCTTCCCACTTGACCTGCGCGAGATCCCGGCCGCGTGCGTGGGCGACGACGGCTGCGACGGCTGCCGGCACGTCGCCGATGGCGTCGACGATCTTCAGATAGGCCGTGTTCGGGCGTGCCGTCACGAGCGCGGCGGCGGTCCAGTCCTCGCCGTCCTCACCCGGAACGGCCACGATGTGAGGGGCGTGGGCGGAGCGGTCGACCGCATGCCAGCGCTCCAGCACCTCATGGTGTCCGAGCCGGCTCAGCGGGCTCGGCGAGGTACCGGCCGTGAACGGGACGACGATGGGCTTCAGGGACGTTTCCCGCTGGGACGTCATTCCGGTACTCCTGGTGGGTCTGAGAGGACGGGGCGGGAATTCACCCGCCGGGTGCACGGCGAAGCGGACGGGGGCGCTGCCCGCCCGGTGTCACGCGCGGGACTGCCGGAGCACCCAGACGAAGTACGGAGCACCGACCAGAGCGATCATGAGGCCCGCCGGCATCTGGGCGGGCGCGACGAGCGTGCGGCCGAGGGCGTCGGCCACACACACCAGCAATCCGCCGAGCAGCATCGCGACCGGAATCGCGCGGCCGTGCCGGGCGCCCACCAATGACCGGGCGAGATGCGGGGCGACGAGCCCCACGAAGCCGACGACGCCGACGGCGATCACGCTGAGCGCCGCGAGCACCGCGGCGATCGCCAGCGCGGCGAAGCGTGTGCGTTCCACCCTGACGCCGACGATGCGCGGGGTGTCCTCGTCGACGGCGAGCAGGTCGAGCCGGCCTCGCATGGCGAACAGCACGGGAAGCGCGAGCGCCAGCGCCACCGCGACCGGTACGACGTCGGGCAGCGTACGGCCGTAGGTCGTGCCGGAGAGCCAGGTGAAGATCCGGGGCGTGTTGTACGGGTCGGCACGCAGCAGGAGGAAGGTGGTGATGGAGCTGAGGCCGTAGCCGCAACCGATGCCGATCAGTACGAACCGGTCGGGCAGGAATCCGCCGCGCCAGGCCAGCAGGGCGATCAGCGCGAACGTGGCGAGCCCCGCCGCGACCGCGACAGCGATGAGCACAGGCCGTCCGCCCGACAGACCGGACGTGACGACGCTCGCCGCGCCCAGCCCGGCACCCGCCGTGATGCCGAGCACGCCCGGCTCCGCGAGCGGGTTGCGTACCGCGCCCTGCACGACGCATCCGGCCAGTCCGAGCGCCGCGCCGGCGAGGACCGCGGCCGTCACCCGCGGGACCCGGTCGTCGAGCGCCTGGCCGATCAGGTCCGGGGCGGCACCGCGGAACCACAGCGTGATGTCCCCCGTCCGCAGCCAGAGGCTTCCCGCCAGGACCGCCACGAGGGCCGCCCCGGCCAGGAGTGTCACCACACCGAACACGACGAGGAGGAACGCGCGGCGTGAGCGTGCGGCGACCCGTGAGTGCGGTGGTTGCCGGAGCTGGCCCGTGTCACGGAGGCGCAGCGCGAGGACCACGATCACGACGGAGCCGAGCAGCGCGGTCGGCACGCCGGTGGGAATGGAGGCGGCCCCGTCCGCACCCTGCACCGCGCGCAGGGTCGCGTCCGCGAGCAGGATGAGCAGGGCGCCGAGCAGCCCGGCCGCGGGCACCAGGAAGAGGTGCCGACGCAACGCCCGGACGCGCCCCGCGATCAGGCGGGCCAGGACGGGGGCGCCGAGGCCGACGAAGGAGATCGGGCCCGCGAGGGTCACCGCCGTACTGGTCAGAAGTACGGCGCAGATCACGGCGGTCACGCGGGTGGTCCGAACCGGCACGCCGAGGGTGGACGCGGCATCGTCTCCCAGGTTCATCACGTCCAGCCGTCGGGACAGCACCAGGGCGACGCACAGCACCACGGCCACGAGAGGGAACGCGCGTGCCGCGGCATCGATGTTCAGCTGCGCGAGCGAACCGCTCCCCCAGGCGAAGAGGCCGGTCGTGTTCTGGTTGAACAGGACGAGGAGCATCCCGGTCGCCGCGTCCAGGGCCAGGGCCATCGCCGATCCGGCGAGGATGAGGCGTGTGCCCGCGGTGCCCGCGGCCCGGCCCGCGAGAAGCAGCACGAGCGCCGCCGCGAGCAGGCCGCCGGTGAAGGCGACGGCCCCCGACGCCCACAGCGGAACGGCGAGGCCGAAGACCGCGACGAGCGTGAGCGTGAGGTAGGCCCCGGCCGTGACCGCGAGGGTGTCGGGGGAGGCCAGCGCGTTGTGCGTGACGGACTGGAGCAGTGCTCCGGCGGTGCCGAGGGCGAAGCCCACCGCGACGCCCGCGAGCAGGCGCGGCAGGCGTGAGCCGGTGAGGATCTCTCCGACCGGCGCACCACCGGTGCTTTCCCGGTATCCGGCGAGATGGCGCACCAGGTCGCCGACGCCGACGCCCGACGTCCCCTGCGTCAGGTGCCACATGCCCACCAGCACGGTCACGACGAGAAGGAGTGCCAGGACGGCCGCCCCCTGGGGGCCGCCACCGCGCTCGGCGCGCGGCAGCGATCTCCCACCGGGTTTCACTGTCTGCGGTGTGTTCACTTCTTGTCGAGTACGTCGACGTACGCGTCGATCGCCTGCTCGCAGGAACGCGGACCGCCCGCGCCCCACACCCGCGACGGGAACGCGTGCGCACGGCCTTCCTTCACGGCCGGGATGGTCTTCCAGATCGGGTTCTTGGCCAGCGCCGAGATGTACCCGCCGGCTCCTTCGTCGTTGGCGTAGAAGAGGTTGGCGTCACCCACCGCGGTGAGTCCCTCGACATCGGTCTGCGCGAGGCCGTAGGCGGCGTCGACGCCGCCGTCCCCGTGCGCCTTGTTGATGGCCTTGGTCCATGCGGGGTTCATGCCGAGCTCTTTGCCTATCTCGGTGAACAGGGCGCCGTCACTGTAGGGGCGGACGGTGAGGTTGCCTCCCTGGAGCCAACCGTCGAAGAACAGGAAGTCCTTCGTCGGCAGATCCGCGTCGGTGACCCGCTTCTTCGCCGTGGCCAGGTGCTGGTCGAACTCCTTGAGCACCTGGTCGGCACGCTCGGTGCGCCCCGTCGCCTTGCCGATCATGCTGAACACTTCCTGCATGTTGCCGATCGGGTCGGCCGGGTTCGCACCTCGCGTGGCCATCACGGGGACCCCTCTCTTCTCCAGCTTCGCGATGGTCTCGTCGTCGGCGTCGAACGCCTCGACGACGATGAGGTCGGGCTTGGCCGCGTAGAGGGTGTCGAGGTCGGGCTCCTCCCGGGTGCCGATATCCGTCACCCCGCCGGGCAGCTTCTCCGCACTGACCCAGGTGCGGTACCCCTTCGCGTCGGAGACGGCGGTGGGGGTGACGCACAAGGTCAGCGCGTCCTCGATCTGCTGCCATTCCAGGACCGCGATCCGTTTGGCGGGCTTGTCGAGCTTCACCTGCCGACCGACGCCGTCCTTGAAGGAGACCGGCTTCGTCGAGGTGACCGTGGTGTCCTCGGCGCAGCTCTTGGACGCGGGCGACGCGCTGGTGGCGCCGCCGGCCTCGGCCTTGTCGACATCGGTCGTGCCGCAGGCCGTTGCGACGAGGAGGGCGAGCCCGGTGGAGGCTGACGCCGCCAGGCGACGGGCATGCTTCATGAAGGGTCCTCTTTCTTGAGGTTTCTTGAGGTTCGTTTGCGATGCGTCGGAGGGGCGGATGTCCTGCTTCAGGAGGAGTGCCGCCCGAGCGGGTCGATACGGAGACGGCCCGTGCGGGGATCGATGCCGACCTCGACCCGGATGTCGTAGACCTCGCTGATGTTCTCGGCGGTGAGGACGTCGGCGGGCGCGCCCGCCGCGTGCACGTGACCGGAGCGCATCAGGACCAGCGTGTCCGCGACACGGGACGCCTGGTCCAGGTCGTGCAGCACGACGCCGACCGCGATGCCGTGCTCCTCGACGAGATCGCGTACCAGGTCGAGCGTCTCGATCTGGTAGCGCAGGTCCAGGTGGTTGGTCGGTTCGTCCAGCAGCACGACGCCGGTGTCCTGGGCGAGGCAGGCCGCGAGCCAGACGCGCTGCATCTCCCCGCCGGAGAGTTCCCCGACCGGCCGGCCGGCCATGTCCCGTACGCCGGTGATGCCCATGGCGTGGTCGATGGCGGTCCGGTCCTCGGCGGTCTGTCCGCCGAAGCCCTGCCGGTAGGGGTGGCGTCCGAACGACACGACCTCCGTGACCGTCAGCCCTTGGGGCGCGGGCCTCGACTGGGAGAAGAGCGTCACCTCGCGGGCGAACTGGCGGGGACTGAGCAGGGCCGCGTCACGCTCGGACTGCCCGTCCCGGGGGCCGAGCGTCACCCGGCCGCCGTCCACTCGATGCAGTCGGGAGAGCGCTCGCAGCAGCGTGGACTTCCCGCTGCCGTTCGGCCCCACCAGGGCGGTCGCGCGGCCGGGTTCCAGGGCGATGGAGACACCGTGGACGACGGCCTTGCCGCTGTACCGCAGTACCAGGTCGTGCCCGTTGAGAGCGGCGGCCGGCGTGGCGCGGTCCGCCGTGGGGCGGCCGGCGTGCCGGAAGGGGCTTGTGAACATCGAGGGGTCCGGACGGTCGGAGGGGCAAGGACTGCGGCACCCTCCGTCCGGCCTTCACCGGCCGGGCCGCGGCTCTCCCACGCACGGAGAGAGCACCGTTCGCGGCGAGCACCAACTAAGGGTCACCTAACTCCGTGAAGGTTATATTCCGCTTACCGAGTCGACAATCCGGAGTTCTGGACACGCGATACGGGATTCCGGACATTCCCGTAGGTACCGTCGGTCGCGCCGAAGAACGCGCCCGGCGTGGTTCCCATGACCCGCCGGAAGGCGGCGATGAAGGAACTGGGCTGCGCGTAGCCGAGCGTCTCCGAGACCGTCATCACATCGAAACCTTCGGAGAGGAGCATCAGCGCCCGATGCACACGCAGCATCTGCCGCCACCGCGCGAAGGAGAGACCCGTCGCGTGACGGAACGCGCGGGTGACGGTGCGGTCGCTGATCCCCAGCGACTGTGCCCACTCCTCCAGCGAGCGGCCGTCGGCGGGATCGTCCAGCAGCGCCTCGGCGATCGCGTCGATCCGGGCGTCACCGGGCAGCTGCAGAGCGAACTGGCGCTCCGACGGCTGGATCACGTCGAACACGACCGACTCCGCCCGCGCCCTGGCCTCCGCGTCAAGATCCTCGCGGGACAGATGGGTCAGCAGCGACTCGAGCAACGGCGTCATCGTGATCGCTTTCGGTTCCCCGAACGCGAACGGCGTGCGGTCGGGAGCGAAGAAGGCGTCGTGGAATTCCGCGCCGGCCGTCGCCCTGCCCCCGTGCACCACTCCGGCGGGCATCCACAGACCGCACCCCTCGAACACGGTGAAGACGCGGTCCTCCACCCGGGACGTCAGCGTCCCCCCGCGTACCCAGACGAGCTCGTGCAAAGCATGCGCATGCGGCGCCCACTCCGTGGGAACGTGAGGAACCCGGACCCCGGCGACGATGGCGTAAGGGACTGCCTCCTCCTCCGGCGGCGCCGCTACCCGGCGCATAGCGGTGCCCGCCTCGCGCCGCCACATCCCGGGGGTCGCCTCACCACAGGACGATCGGACCATGGGGACGAGTCTATCCAGGGCCTCCGCACCGGCACCGGCGCCCCGGACCGCGATGAGCCGACGAGCGGTGCGGACGCGAAGGAACAACACAACGCGCGGCCACCACCACGGAATTACCGCATGGACCACTCGATACGCACGCCGCCCCGCTCACGAGGTCGCCGGGACCTCCGCGCACGGAAGCGTCCGCGTACGGGCACCGGACAGGTCCGACGGACGGGGGTCAGGAGTACGGATCGGGGATACGAGGTGCCGTCGAACGGGCTGGATGCCCCCCTGGAGCAGGATCACAGCTCGCCCCCCGGCTCCGTCCGGGATCTCCGCGTGGGGGCAGCCGCGCGGATCGGCTTCAGACCCGGAGCCTGGCCGCCGTCAGGGCGCCCTTCACCTCTCGCAGCACGCGGGCCGCGTCCTCGGGGTTGTTCACCACATCGGTGTGATTCATGTCGACGACGAGGACATCGCTGGCCGAGTAGTGCTTGTGCACCCAGTCGTCGTAACCGGACCACAGTGTCCGGTAGTACTCGACGAGGCTCGCGTCCTGCTCGAAAGCGCGGCCCCGGAGCCCGATGCGATGCAGCACCGTCTCGAAGTCCGCCTTGAGGTAGACCATGAGATCGGGTGCCTTGCGGTACGGCAGGCCGTCGATCTCGCGCATCATCTCGTCGAGCAGCCCCTCGTACACCCGCATCTCCAGGGAGCTGATCCGCCCCAGGTCGTGATTGACCTTGGCGAAGTACCAGTCCTCATAGATGGACCGGTCGAGGACGTTGTCGCCCTGCTTGTACGCCTCCTTGATCGAGGCGAACCGTGTCTGCAGGAAGTACAGCTGGAGCAGGAACGGGTAGCGCTTCGCCTGGATCTCCTGCGGGCTCGCCGTGTAGAAGAGCGGGAGGATCGGGTTGCCTTCCACACTCTCGTAGAAGACTTCGCTGCCCAGCTCCTTGGCGAGCAGCTCGGCCACGCTCGTCTTGCCGATCCCGATCATGCCTCCGACGCAGATCACCGGCATACCTCGCTTCTCCCTGGGGGCTTCTGTTCACGGGCGGGGGCTGGACACCCCACGCCACTGAGACGCGGGCCGGCAGCCACCCGATTCCCCAAGATCTTCATGATCGGCGTCATCCAGGTCCCGGCCGGACCAAGGTCCCGACGCATGCGGCGCACCTACGGCTCGACGAACCGTTCCGCAGGCGCCGCCCACCGCGAGGAGCCATCGCCCCGCGGCCGCCCTGAAGCATAAATGACGACTCGCGCCACGCGGGCCAGGGCTCCGGCACCCACCTCCCCTCGGCGGGAGCGAGACACCCCGGCCCCGAGGCGGGCCCCTCTCGCAGACCACGCCGCACAGGCGCGCGAGAGCCGGGCAACAGAGTTCGCAGCACGCGCGACCCACGGACCGAAGCGCGACTTAGGGTTACCTAAGATAGTCGTCGACGCAAGCTCGCGACACAAGAGGTGGGGTGCTCGCCCGACCCCTGGTCCAGATGCCGTGTTGCTTTCGCTGGTGGTTCGCCGGGCACGTGCCCACGAGTCCGACGACCTGCCACCGGTGCGTACGTCGTCCTTGGGCGTCGTACATGCTCCGAGGCCCCGAGGGAGGGCCGCGTGGCCGTCGTACGGACCGGGCCGGACTCAGCGCCGACCGGTGGTCCCGCCGTACGCGCCGCCGGTCTCCCCCTCCCCCGGTCCTCGGAATGAACCGGGTACGAGCGAGAGGAGACGGAGACCGTGAGCGGCCCGGTGTATTTCTCCAGCGTCCCGGAGAACACGAAGCGCTGTGCGGAACGGCCGGGGCTGCCCGCGTTGCGCATCCCCCCGCACCCCCGTCGCGAAGGCATGCCCCGCGTCGCCGACCCCTATGGGCTGATCGTGCCGACGTACGGCGGCGGCCCCGGCGGGGGCGCGGTCCCGAGGCAAGTGATCCGCTCCCTCAACGACCCGGCCAACCGGGCGCTGCCGCGCGGCGTGATCGCCTCGGGAAACACCAACTTCGGCATGGAGTACCGCAAGGCCGGAACGGCGATTCTCAAGAGGGTCTGGGAGTATGCCCCCGGGCAGGAAGCACCGACCGGGCGTATGACCACGGGGAGCAGCCACGTGATGGCTTTCCCGGCGGAGCCGACACGACTGAACACCCCTACTGGAGCCTCGGTGGCCATGGAACCCTCGACATACCCCGAACCCGGCGTACGGCTGGCACGCCTCGCGGACGCGGTCGGCCTCTCGGCCACGTGGCCCCCGACCGAGGAGTACCTCGACTGCCTCGCGGAGCGGACCGGTCTGCGTACGCACGACCTCCTGCTCCTCGCGGATCTCCCCGTGCCCGAGACCGCGTGGCTCTTCGACAAGACGGCCGGCCCGTCCAGTTCCCTGGTGGGGCGCTCCCTTGCCCTGCCCGCATCGAGTCGGCAGCTGCTGCGCACCCGTGCTCGCTCCATGACCGCTCCGAAGGGCATGCTCACCTTCTCTCAGCGCCGCGCGCACGAGCACTTCCCGCCGGGCTTCGGCTCGCTCCTTCTCCGATGCTCGCGCTCCGTAACCTGAGTTGGTCGGGGACGGCCAAGGCGATGTGTCTGATGTCCGGTGTCTGCAAGGCGGCTTCGACCATCGGCGCGGTAGGACGAGGCGCCAAGCCGCTCGATGCGGAGATGCTCGACGGCTTTGCCTCGACGCTCGGCGTACCGGTCGCCGTGCTGGCCGAGTTGACCGACATCCGCCCGTCGGCGGAGCGCCGCGAACTCACACCTGAGGTGGTCGAAACAGCCGCGCTGGTCTGGGAGATCCGTCACTTGACCCGGGACCAGGAAGGCATGCTCACCGAGTACGCGGAGGTGCTGGGCAGGAAGTGAAGCCGTCCGGTGCGACGGCCCGCGCCGCGTAGGTGATCGGACCGCACGGGGGCCGAGGCGGACGTCCGGAGCCCGGCGTGCCGCTCACGCAGGAGGCCACCGACCGACTGGTCACCAGTGCCGCGAACCCAGAGGTGACCCGGCTCGCCGCCCTGCACGCGGAACTGCGCCACGCGATGATCGGGCGCAAGGGCATTCATCCGAATCTGGACTACCCGGCCGCGCTCGCGTACCACCTGGTGGGCTTCGACGTACCCGTGTTCACGCCGGCCGTTGCCCAGGGCCGTCTGAGACCGGACAGGCCCGATGCCGGGTGCGGCCCCCGTGCGGAGGCCGCACCCGGACCGGGATCAGGCGCCCCAGCGCAGGGCGATGGTGTCGCCCACGTTGATCACCTTGTTGCGGGCGGCGCCGACGAAGGCGGAGCCGTCGACGCCGACCTTCCAGGTGTTGGAGCCGCTGTTGGCCTTGCCGTTGATGTCGGTGAGGGTGCCGGTGCCCGAGGAGGGGGTCACGCTCGTGACGCATCCCGACGGGGTGGCCCCGCCGCCTGCGGCGTTGAGGACGTCGCCGAGGGTGGTGGTGGTACCGGTGGGTGTGAAGGCCACCGAGCAGACCTTCAGGTTCCCCGTGCCGTCGTCGACGGTGAGGGCCAACTTGGTGGCGGTGCCTGCGGTGAAGGTGGGCTGGGCGACCCACCGCGGGGCTCCAGGGGTGACCGGGACCGGCGGGGCAGTCGTGAAACCGCCGCCGACGACGCCACGCAGAGCGTCGATTGAGGAGTAGGCGGAGGGGCCGGTGTCGGCGGGCTGGTACTTGAAGCCGCCCGCCGGGTTGTACTGGTTGGCGATCAGGAAGTCGATCGGGGTCTTGCCGCTCGATGTGAGGAAGTCACCGGTCTGCGGGTTGATGCCGCAGGCGTTCAGGCCCGCGACACCCCACCCGTTGGAGCTGGTGTTGACCCCGTACATGGAGTTGAAGGCACCGGTGCCCGTGATCAGCTTGCCCTTGAGGAAGTTCTTCGCCCGCACCACGTCCGCGTCCGTGTTCGGCACGCCGGAGACGCACAGGGCAGCCATCGCGGAGCCGGTCATGTCGACGTCGCTGGGAGCGTTCAGGGCAGTGGGGTCGCCCTCGGCCTTGCTGAAGGTCCAGCCGCCGTCGACATGCTGGTTGGCGCGGATACGCGTGACCATCGAGTCGGTGAGCGCCTGCGGGATACGGTTCGCGCCGCCCTGGGTCTTGGCACCACGCAGCGCGAGGGCCGCGAAGACGGTCCCGTTGAAGTTGCCGGACGGGCCGAAGTACCCGGCCTCGGCCGTCTGCCAGTACGAGTAGATGTTCGCGACGAGGTTCCGCGAGGCCGACACCCGGGCGGGGTCGATGCCTGCCGCGTACGCGTTCAGCGTGCCGCGCTCGTAGTCGGTGACCACCGGGGCGCCGGACGGCCAGCCCGCCGTGGACAGCAGGTCCCGGTAGACGGTCCGGGCGTTCTTCGTGGTGTCGCCGCCGGGGTAGACGTCGACGACCGCGGTGCCGGCGGCGGCGAAGGCGCTGAAGGCCCATTCGTTGGACAGGCCGGAACCGGCGTACGAACCATCGGCCGCCTGGAGCGACTTGAGGTAGGCGACACCGTTCGCCTTGGACGTGGCGATCTGCGCGGGAGACGAGGTCGCGAAGGCGGGCAGCGCGGTGAGAGCGAACGCACTCAGGGCTGCGGGCACCGCGAGCGCGAGGCGGCGGGAGATACGGGGACGGGACATGTCCTGCTCCTGGAATCGGCGGACCCCGGCTGCTCCTGCGCAGGCCGCACGTCACCGCCGTAGGGCACGGTTCGAGCCTGGTCGGAGGGCCGTTGTCCGGAACGCGTGGCACGGCTTCCTGTACTGCATCGCCGTTTGGGCATTCGGGCTCGGAAACGGCCCCCGCCGTCCCACACCGCTGCGCGTCAGCTCCGGCATCTCACCGGATTCCCCCATGTGGCAGCCCAGGACGCTACCCGAGTGGTCGAGGGACCGCCAGCCATCCGGAACGTGACGCGGACCGCACGCGTCCGGGGCCGGTCCGCCGGGTCCTGTGCCACCTTGACGCGTCCATGGAATCCGTGTTGCACTCCGGCTGATAGCTGCTCAACTCCAGGGGAAGCCGGTCGAATTCCGGCGCTGACCCGCAACCGTAGACCCGGGCTCGTCCCGGGTGAGCCGGAATGCCTGGGGCTGGGCCACCGTACGAAGAGCGCCGTCGCGGATTGCGGTGTGGTCGTCGCAGCCTCCCCATGGCGAAGGAAGCCGTGCGGGGGCACATCGCCACGCACGCAGCCGCCCGGCAGAGACGAGGGGCCGCGGTGGGGACCGAACAGCAGGCGAAACGGCAGTCGGGGACGGGACGACGGTTCCTCTCGCTCATGACCGCGTCCTTCCTGACGCTCGGTGCGGGCGTGGCCTTCTTCACAGCCCCCGACTCCGCCAGTGCCGAACCGATCGAGCGGTGCACGGCCACCACCGGCGCCATCGTGGCCGTGGACTTCGGTCCCTTCGGGGGCAAGGTCGAGCGCGGCTGCGACACGACCCCGACGACCGGCTACGAGCTGCTGCACACGGGCGGCTTCACGACCGAGGGCACCGTCCACGACGGCCCCGCCTTCATCTGCCGCATAGGCAAGGACTCCGGTACGCGGTACCCCACTCCGGAGAAGGAGGACTGCGTCCTCACCCCGCAGGCCACCGCGTACTGGTCGTACTGGATCGCCTCCCCCGGCCAGAAGAACTGGACCTACAGCCCGCTCGGCGCCATGGCGCGCACCCCGAAGCCCGGCGACGTGGACGCCTGGGTCTTCGGCGGCACCGACATCGGCGGCACCAAGGGCAAGCCGGGCTTCTCCCCCGACGACGTCCGGGCCGGAGGCGGCGCCACCCCCGACCCGACGGTGCCGACCGCCCCGCCGGACGTTCCCGCGGGATCGGTCGACGTTCCCGCGGGCACCCGGTGGATCACCGGAAAGCTGACGGACGGGCAGCGCGTCGTCGACGAAGGCTCCACCGCCCCGAACTACTTCCTCACCACCGAGGCCGTGTTCGCCCTGGCGTCCACCGGCGCCAAGAGCCCGGCGGCCCGCAAGATCGCCGACTTCCTGGCCAGGCCCGCGCAGACGGACGCGTACGCGTACCCGGCCGGCAAGGACGGGATACCCGACGCCACCGCCGCCGCCCGCCTCGCGCTGGTCGCCGAGGCCACCGGCAAGGATCCCCGTGCCTTCGGCGGGCACGATCTGCTCGGTGACCTCGTCACGTACGTCTGTCCGCGCGACATCGGCGACGGCGAGACGATCGACGGCTGCCTCACCAAGGGCGACTTCCGCACGACGGGACAGTCCGAGGCACAGGCCATGGCCGTTATCGCGCTGCTGAACGGCGGTGTGACACCCCCCGCCGACGCCGTGACGCGGCTGACAGGTCTTCAGTGCGAGGACGGGGGTTTCACCTCCATCCTGATCCGCTCCGGCGGGTGGTGCGACAGCGACGTGAACTCCACCGGTCTGATCACCCTGGCCCTCAAGCGGGCGGGCGGTCATGACGCCGCCGTGCGGAAGGCCCGCGGCTACCTCAAGAAGTCCCAGCTGGCGTCCGGGGCCTGGCCCTCCGCCTCCTACATGACCACCGGCAGCCCGGCCTCCACCGCCTGGGCGGCGCAGGCCCTGCGCGCCTCCGGTGACACTGCCTTCGCGGATGCCGGCGTCTCCTGGCTCTCCAGGCAGCAATTCCCCGAAGGCGGCTTCGGCTTCGAGGAGGACGACACCGAATCGCGACTCTTCGCCACCGCTCCGGTCACCGTCGCCGGCGCGAAGAGCGACCTCGTCACGCTCACCACCAAGAAGACCGACCCGCCCACCGAACCTCCGGCAGGCAACGGGCCGGATCTGAAGAAGGGCGCGACATACCTCACCCACCCCAGCCGGTTGATCCAAGGCCGCTACTACGAGGCCGGCGCGGGCACCGGCCACGCCGACTACGGCATGACCATCGACGGCGCCTACTCCCTGGCCGCCACCGGCACGGACAACGCCACCCTGCGCAACATCGTCGACTTCTTCGACAAGGGCGGCAAGGACGGCAAGGGCCGGGGCATCCACGACTGGACGCTCATCGGCACCAAGTACGCGAGCGGCGGCTCGATCGGCAAGGCGGCCCTCCTCGCGGAGGCCGTGGGCCGCGACCCCCGCGACTTCGGCGGTCAGGACCTGATCGCCGCACTCGCCAAGGGCACCTGTGCCGCCAGGACCTCGACCCGCCAGGAGTGCGCGGCGAAGGGCAACTACACCTACGCGACTTCCGTGTTCTCCCAGTCCCTCGGCGTCATCGCTCAGCTCCGGGCGGGCGAGACGGCTGCCGCGGCCGAACCGATCGCCTATCTCAAGAGCCTCCAGACCCCCTCGGGCGCCTGGGTCAGCCTGATCGGCGAGCCGAGCGATGCCGAGGTCGACTCCACCGCCATGGCCGCCATGGCCATCGACCTGTTGCCCGATGCCGCCTCCCAGGCCGCCGCGGACAAGGCCGTCGCCTGGCTCGCCACCCAGCAGAAGGAGGACGGCGGGTTCCCCGGCGCCTCCGGCAACTCCGTCAACTCAGCCGCCCTCGCCATCCAGGGGCTCTCCCTGAACGCCCCCAAGTACAGCGCGCGGATCGCCAAGGCCCGCAAGTTCCTGGCGAGCCAGCAGAACCGCGACGGCGGCTTCAACATCGCCAAGGGCGGCCAGCCCGGCTCCGATGTCCGCGCCACCGCCCAGGCGGTCGGCGGCGCCACCGGGATCTCCTTCGGCCTGTTGACCCGCGACCTCGACGGCACCACCCCTGAGCCCGTCCCCGGCACGTCCGGCGGGACGGACGGCGGGACCGCCGGTTCCTCCTCCGGGGGCAACCGCTCGCCCGTCATCGTGACCGCGGGCGAGGACGCGGGGGGCGCGGGCTCCTCCGGGGGCAGCAGCCCCGGCCCGGGCGGCGGGGGCCTCGCTTCCACCGGTGCTCAGGCCGGCGGCCTCGCCGCTGCCGCCCTGGTCCTGGCCCTCGGCGGCTGGGGCCTCACCCGCGCCAGCAAGCGCCGCCGCGAGACCACCGGGAGCAAGGCATGAGCGGCAACCGACTCCTGAGGGCCCTGGCCCGTACGGTCGCCGCGCTCGGGCTGACGGTGGCGGCCTTCGCCGCCACCGCGGCCCCCGCCGCCGCGACCCCGCAGCCGATGGGCGGGTGCACCACCTCCTCCGGGGTCGTGCTGGCCGTGGACTTCAGCCACTGGGGCGGTCCCGTCTACCGCTCCTGCGGGACGACCCCCACCACCGGCTACGAGCTCCTCAACCAGGGCGGCTGGGCCACCACCGGCACCGGCCACGACGGCCCCGCCTTCGTCTGCCGCATCGGATACAGCGGCCACAAGAACGGCAAGCAGTACCCGACGCCCCAGCAGGACGACTGCGTGCTGACCCCACCGGCCTCCGCGTACTGGTCGTACTGGCACGCGAACCCGGGCCGGAACACCTGGGAGTACAGCCAGCTCGGCGCGATGCTCTACAAGCCGAAGCCCGGCAGCGTGGACCTGTGGATCTTCGGCGGCACCAACATCGAGGGGACCGAGGGCAAGCCCACCGTCACTCCCGACCAGCTGCGCGCCAAGAACTCCAGGCCGACCGGTGGACCCGCGCCCAAGGACACCCGTACGGCGGCGCCCCTGCCGCCCGACGTCAACACCGGCCCCGATCCGGAGAATCCGCCGCCGTCCGACCCGACCCCTCCCGCTACGGCATCGCCGCCCGGCCCCACCGCGTCGCGGAGCCCCGCACCTTCGGCAAGCCCGTCCGAGAGCGTCTCGCCGTCACCGTCGTCCAGCGCCCCGGCGGTGGCCGCTTCCGCTCCCGGTCCCCAGGTCGTTGACGCGGCTCCCGCCGCTGACGCGAAACACGACGTGGGCTCGTACCTGCCCGCCGTCGCCACCGGGGCCCTGGTGCTCCTCATCGGCGCCGCCGCCGTACGCGCGGCCAAGCGCCGCCGTCGTACGGAGTAGCCGCGTGTCACGCACCACCACGGCCGCGGCCGAGCCGCCCGTGTCCGGCCTCGCGCCGGACGCGGGCGGCCGCCGTCTGCCCCGCACCCTTCACCCCGTCGCCTGGTGGATCTGGGCCCTGGCCCTGGCCACGGCGGTCAGCCGCACCAACAACCCACTGCTGCTGTTCCTCGTCCTCGCCGTCCTCGGGTACGTCATCACCATGCGCCGCACCGAGGCCCCCTGGGCCCGCGGTTTCACGTACTACCTCTACCTGGCACTGACCGTGGTGGCGATCCGGGTGGTGTTCCGCGCGATCTTCGCCACCGGGGTCACCCCTCGCGACCACTTCCTCTTCTCGCTCCCCCACATCCCCACCCCGGACTGGTACGCCGGCATTCAACTCGGCGGCCCCGTCTCGCTGGAGGCGCTCCTCTCCGCGGCCACGGACGGGCTGCGGCTGGCCTGCATGCTGTGCTGCATCGGCGCGGCCAACACGCTCGCCAACCCCAAGCGGGCCCTGCGCGTGCTGCCCGGGGCCCTCTACGAACTCGGCGTCGCCGTCACCGTCTCCATCAGCGTGGCCCCGCAGCTCGTCCAGAGCGTCCAGCGCGTGCACCGGGCCAAGCGGCTGCGGGCCGGCCGCTCCAAGGGGCTCCGCGCCCTGCGCGGCATCATCGTTCCCGTCCTCGAAGACGCCCTGGAACGCTCCCTGCGGCTGGCCGCGGCCATGGACTCGCGCGGCTACGGCCGGGCCGGTACCGCCACCCGCCGCTCCCGGCGGGCCACCGGTGCCCTCATGCTGCTCGGCATGTGCGGGTTGTGCGCCGGCGCCTACGGCCTCCTCGACGCCACCGCCCCCAAGCTGCTCGGCCTGCCCGCCATGGGCGCGGGCGCGCTCCTGTGCTTCGCAGGTCTGCGCCTCGGCGGCCGCCGCGTCACCCGGACCACGTACCGCCCCGACCCCTGGCACTTCGCCGAATGGGCCGTCGCCGCCTGCGGCGTCCTCTCCGCCGTCCTGCTGTTCACGAACGTCGGCTTCAACGCCGCCGAGCTCAACCCCTCCATCTACCCGCTCAGCTGGCCCACGCTGCCGCTGGTACCCGCCGCCGCGATCCTGCTCGCGGGCACGGCCGGGATCCTGGCCCCGCCCCCGACCGCCCCGGCCCGACCGGCCGTTCCCGCTCAGCGCACCGAGGAACCCAAATGATCACCTTCGATCAGGTCGCCGTCCAGTACGACGACACGGCCGAGCCCGTACTGCGCGACGTGAACCTCACCGTGGAGGAAGGCGAGCTCTGCCTGGTCGTCGGGCACACCGGTGTCGGCAAGTCCACCCTCCTCGGCGCCGTCAACGGCCTCGTACCGCACTTCACCGGCGGCACCCTCTTCGGCCGGGTCCTGGTCGACGGCAGGGACACCGCGGACCACCCTCCGCGCGAACTCGCCGACGTGGTGGGGGTCGTGGGACAGGACCCCCTCGACGGTTTCGTCACCGACACCGTCGAGGAAGAACTCGCTTACGCGATGGAACAGTTGGCGGTTCCGCCCGCCACCATGCGCAAACGCGTCGAGGAGACCCTCGATCTGCTCGGCCTCGCCGACCTGCGCCACCGCGCGCTGCACGAGCTCTCCGGCGGCCAGCAGCAGCGCGTCGCGATCGGCTCCGTCCTCACCGCCCACCCCCGCGTACTCGTCCTGGACGAGCCCACGTCCGCCCTGGACCCGACGGCCGCGGAGGAGGTCCTGGCCGCCGTCACCCGGCTCGTCCACGACCTCGGCGTCACCGTGCTGCTCGCCGAACACCGCCTGGAGCGCGTGGTCCAGTACGCCGACCGCGTCATCCACCTCCCGGGCGACGGCCTCGTCGTGTCGGGCGCACCCGCCGAGATCTTCCGTACTTCCTCCATCGCCCCGCCCATCGTGGAACTCGGCCGCGCCGCGGGCTGGTCCCCGCTCCCCCTGTCGATCCGCGACGCCCGCCGGGCGGCGGCTCCGCTGCGCACCCGGCTGGCGGGCACCGTTCCCCCGCCGGTGAGGCCCGCCCCGGCCCCGGAGCGCCCCGAACTCCTCACCGCGCGCGGCATCACCGTCACGTACCACGGCGTACCGGCCGTACGCGAGGTCGGCCTGACCCTGCACGGCTGCGAGGTCACCGCCCTCATGGGCCGCAACGGCTCCGGCAAGTCCTCCTTGCTCTGGGCGCTCCAGGGATCGGGGCCGCGCAAGGCGGGCTCCGTGGCCGTCGCGGCGCCCGGTGCACCGAAGCCGCAGGATCCCCAGAGGCTCTCCGCGGCGGCGGCCCGCCGACTCGTCGGACTCGTCCCCCAGACCCCGACCGACCTCCTCTACCTGGAATCCGTCAAGCAGGAGCTCGACCAGGCCGACGCCGAGGCCGGGGTCAGCGGGGACGGGATCAGGGCCCGCGCCATCCTGGACCGGCTGGCACCGGGCATCCCCGGCACCACCCACCCCCGCGACCTCTCCGAGGGCCAGAAGCTCGCCCTGGTCCTCGCGATCCAGCTGACCGCCGCCCCCCGCGTGCTGCTCCTCGACGAGCCCACCCGCGGCCTCGACTACCGCGCCAAGAGCGAACTGATCCGCATCGTCGACGGCCTGGCCGCGGAGGGCCGCGCCGTCGTGATCGCCACGCACGACGTGGAGTTCGTCGCCCGGGCCGCCGACCGCGTCGTGGTCATGGCCGAGGGCGACGTGGTCGCGGACGGCCCCACCACCGAGGTGATCGTCGCCTCCCCCGTCTTCGCCCCGCAGACGGCCAAGATCCTCGCCCCGCTCCCGTACCTCACGGTCGCCCAGTTGGCCGCCTCCCTTCCAGCCGACGAGACGGACCCGGACTCATGACCGCACGCGCCGCAGCCATCCGGATCAACGCGCGAGCCGGGACCGTCATCGCGATGGCCGCCTTCCTCGGCGTCGTCGCTTTCTTCTGGCCCTTCCTCGTGGCCCCCGGGGAATTCGGCTCGAACTACGCGCCACCGCTGATCTTCGGCGTCCTGCTCGTCATCGTGCTCTGCGTGGTCATCTCCGAGATCGCCGAAGGCGGCATCAACTCCAAGGCCCTGGCCATGCTGGGCGTACTGTCCGCGGTCAACGCCGCCATCCGCCCCCTCGGCGCGGGTACGGCCGGCATCGAGACGGTGTTCTTCATCCTGGTCCTGGCCGGACGGGTGTTCGGTCCCGGCTTCGGCTTCACCCTCGGCTGCACGTCCCTCTTCGCCTCCGCCCTGATCACGGGCGGGGTCGGGCCCTGGATGCCGTACCAGATGTTCGGCTGCGCCTTCGTCGGTATGCTCGCCGGCTTCCTCCCGAAGGCCACCGGCCGCCGTGAGGTCGCCCTGCTCGCCGTCTACGGCTCCGTGTCCGGTTATCTCTTCGGCTTCCTCCTCAACCTCTCCTTCTGGCCGTTCTCCCTCGACCCCAACAGCTCCATCGCCTACCTTCCCGGCCTCCCCTTCACCGAGCAGTTCCAGCGCTACCTCGCCTTCGACCTCGCCACCTCCCTCGGCTGGGACACCGGCCGCGCCGTCACCAACTTCATCTGTGTCTGCCTGGCCGGGCCTGCCGTGCTCACGGTCTTCCGCCGCGCGGCCCGCAAGGCCCGCTTCCAGGCCCCGATCCGCTTCGCCCCCCGCACGCCTCCAGCGGAGCACACGCCCCCGAAGCGACCCGCGCCCTGAATCGCGACCCGGCCCGGCCCACGGTGTCGGCCGGGCCGTGCGGGTCATGAACACCGGGACCGCGCCGAATCGGCCCTTCCTTCCACTCCTTCCACCGGCGCCTCGGTGGGAGGCAGGTCACGCATCCCGCTCCCGGCGGTGCCGGTCACCCGGCGCTCCTCGTACCGGTTCCGCGTCGGTGATGCTGCCGTCGACGAGTCGGACGATCCGGTCGGGACGCCAGCGTTCGGGGTCATGGTGGGTGACCACGACGCGGGTGCAGTGGAGAGCGTTGACCGTGGCCGTGACATGGGCGCTGGTGACAGGGTCGAGAGCGGCAGTCGGTTCGTCGAGGAGCAGGACGGGGGCGTTCCTGAGCAGGGCGCGGGCGAGGGCGACGCGCTGGCGTTCGCCGCCGGAGAGCGCGGTGCCGCGGGCTCCGACCTGGAGGTCCAGGCCGTCCGGATGGGTGTCGAGCAGAGTGCCGAGGCCCGCGCGCAGTGCCGCGTCACGCAGCGCGGCGGTGTCGGCGTTCGGGTCGCCGACGCGGATGTTGTCGGCGACCGTCCCGTCGAAGAGCGTGGGTTCCTGGGGGAGGACGGCGAAGCGGCGGAGCCGGTCCGCCGAGGAGAGGTGCCGCAGATCGGTGCCGCCCAGGATGACGCGTCCGCTGTCCGGGTCGTCGCCCCGCAGCAGGAGCTTCAGCAGGGTGGACTTGCCGCTGCCGGTCGGGCCGGTGATCACGGTGGTCGATCCGGCGGGCATGTTCAGGGACACGTCTCGCAGCGCCGGGGCGAACGCGACGCGGTCGATGCCGAGGCCGGTGTCGTCCGGCAGCGGGCGCGGGTGCGGCGGTTCGGACAGCGGGGGCACGGTCACGAGCGAGGCGTACCGGTCGATACCGGCGCGGGTGTCGCCGAGGGTCACCCCGAGGAGCGCGAGTTCGTCGACCGGGGCGGCGGCGCGCAGGGTCAGCAGGAGCACGGCGAACGCCGTGGGAGCAGGGGCGTCGAGCGCGACGCAGAGGGCGAGCATCCCGACCGTGGGCAGGGCCGTGGCCAGTGCCGAGACGAGGGTCACCGGGGCGCTGACAGCGTTGAGCCGTCGCAGTGCGGCGTACTCGCGGTCCCAGGCGTCCGTGAGCCGACGCACCGCTCCGGCGGTTCCGGTGACGCTGCGGTACAGCTCCTGGTGCTCGGAGAATTCCAGCAGCGCCTCGGTCGAGGCCGCGCGGGCGGTCTGGCGGTGCGCGTCCGTGCGGGCGAGGGCCCGTTGGGCGAAGGTCTGTGCCGTGCCCGAGACCGCGAGGAGGCCGAGCAGCACGGCGGCGTGGGTCCAGCCGACGACGATGCCGAGGCCGAGGACGACGAGCGGCGGGGTCAGTACGCCGCGGACGAGGAGTTCCACGAGATGCGCGGGGATGCCCATCAGCCGGGGCACGCCCTCGCCCGCGATCCGGTTGGCGAGCGCCCGGTGCTCATGGGTGAACCAGCCGAGCGGCAGCCGGACCAGGGCGCGGCCGAGCCGCCGGTACAGGTCGGTGGCGAGGGCGGCCCCGGCGAGATAGCCGCCTCGGGAGACCAGGACGGTCGCGCCGAGCACGAGGATCACGGTGCCCACCGCCCAGCCCAGGGGTGTTGCGCGTACCAGGGTGGCCGCGAGCAGCGCGGCCACGGTGGCTTCGAGGGCGGTGACGCAGATCCAGGCAAGCGCCACGACGCGTACGCGCCGCACGGCCGTGGCGCCGAGCGCGGTCCTCACGCGACCACCGCCCCGTGCTCCAGGACGATGCGGTGGTCGGCCCGTGCCGCGAGGGCGTGGTCGTGGGTGGCCAGCACGATGGTGCGGCCGGGGAGGGCGAGCAGGGTGTTCATGACGGCCTCCGCCGTGTCGGGGTCGAGGGCGCTGGTGGGTTCGTCGAGCACGAGCACCGGAGCCCCGGTGAGCAACGCGCGGGCGAGGGAGAGGCGTTGGCGCTCCCCGCCGGACAGCGGTCCGGCCGGGGCGTCGAGCGGGACGTCCAGGGCCGTGGCCGCCAGGGCCGCACGTAGTTCCGGATCGGTGGCATGGGGGCGGGCGAGCAACAGGTTCTCGCGGACGCTGCGGGGAAGGACACCGGGCGACTGGGGGACGGTGGCGACGCGTCGTGCCATCGATTCCAGCGGCAGGTCCCGGTAGGACGTGTCCCCCAGGCGGATCGTGCCGTCGTCGGGGTCGGTGCCCCGGCCGAGCAGGCGCAGCAGAGTGGTCTTGCCGGAACCGCTGGGACCGGTCACCGCGGTGACCGCGTTCGGCGTGATGGCCAGGTTCAGCGGGCCGACGAGGTGCCGTCCGCCCTCCCGTACGGTGACCGCTTCGAGGACCGGTGCCGACTTCGGGTCCCCGGCCGCACGGGTGGGGCCGGCGGTTTCGTCCCGGTGTGCCGGTCCGTCCCCCGCGGGGCCGGGACGCAGCAGGGGTTCGGCGATCAGGGCGCCGATGCGCCGGGCCGCGTCCCGGGCGGCGCCGAGGTAGTCCAGGCCGTGGCCGAGGCGAAGGACCGGCGCGAGGGAGGCGAGGGCGAAAACGCAGACGGCGGTGAGCTGCCAGACCGGCATCCGGTGGCCGACGCAGAACGCCGCGACCAGGGTCACGCTCGGCTGGAGCAGCGCGGTGGCCACCGCTGCCGGGGTCGCGACCCGTCCGACCCAGTCCCGGAACCCGTGCCCGAACTCCCGGGTCGCGGTGGCGTATCGGGCCGAGGCGCCGGATTCGTCGCCGTGGACCTGGGTGATCACCGCGCCGCGGACCATGTCGTCGACGGCGGTGACGATGCGGCCGACGGTCCGGCCCCGGTCCGCCGCGTAGCGCCGTGACAGCCGCGGGATGACCACCAGGCGGAACACGGCCGCCAGGGCAGCGGGCACGACCGCGAGGAGGCCGTACGGACCGGCGTATCCGGCCAGCAGGACGAGCGCGGCGAGCGGGGCGATCAGCACGGTCGCGATCTCGCCGGGCAGATGGGCCACCGCGTGGTGCAGCGCCGAGACGTCGTCGTCGAGCCGGGTGCGCAGACCCTGGGCGCCGAGCCGGGCCAGTGCGGACGTGGGCAGCCGGGAGACATGGTCCGCCAGGATGCGGCGGAGCCGGTGCTCGAACTCCGCCTCCGCGCCGTGCGCCAGCCAGGACGACAGGGAGTTCAGGACTCCCGCCGCGACGAGGGCCAGGGCGCCCCACCACACCCATCGGGGGTCCGGGGCGCGGACGAATTCGACGACCGCGGCCAGGAGCGCGACTCCCGCCCCGGCGGCGAGCGCCGCGCAGCCGATCCCTGTGGCGAGACGTCCGACCGAGCCGTGCAGTGCCCGTCCGATACCGGGCCTCGTAGAAGTAAGCATTGCCTTACTGTACATGTAAAAATATCTGCCAGATAAGGCTAGGCTTACCTGATGGCGGTGCTGGTCGTGACCAGTGACACGTGAGGGCACCGGTGCGTCATCGCCGCCGACACCTCATACCGCCGCACCGCCGCACCGCCGCACCGCCGCACCGCCGCACCGCCGCACCGGCGATCCGCACGCCCCTTTGACGCGAACACAACCCCCTGCGAAAGAGAGAACGATGCCCCGCCCCCTCCGCCCGTGGACACCGCTGTTCGGTGCGCTGCTCGCTGCCACCATCGCCCTGAGCGGCTGCACCGCCACCAAGAGCACCGAGAGTTCCGCCGCCCCGGACGCCGCGAGCGGGACGAGCAAGGGCTTCCCCGCCACCTTCACCAATGCCTGGGGCACGGCCACCGTCCCGGCCGCGCCCCGGCGCGTCGTCACCCTCGGCTACGCGGACACCGCCGTCGCGGGCGCCTTGGGCGCGCACATCGTCGGCGCGGTCAAGAGCTACGGCAGCCTCAGCGGGGAGACGAAGGACGAGAACCTCCCCTACGCCGAGCCGCTCGACGACTCCGTGACCTGGCTCGACCCGATGAACATCAACACCGAGCGGATAGCGGGACTCAGGCCGGATCTCATCCTGGCGAGCACCGCGTTCACCCTCGACGAGCCCACCTACAAGCGCCTGTCCACCGTGGCGCCCGTCGTCGCCTACGAGAAACGGCTCTACGGGGCGGACGCCACCGAGGAGGCCCTGCGGATCGGGCGGGCCCTCGGCGACGAACAGGGCGCGCGGAAGGTCCTGGACACCGCCGACCGAGCAGTGGAGAAGCTCAAGGACGACCTGCCGGGCCTGGCCGGAAAGACGTACCTGTACGGCCAGGCCCGTGACGGGTTCGCGGTGATGATCACCGAGGAGACCAACGCCACCGCCCGGTTCATGAACCGGCTCGGCCTGACCCCGCTGCCCGCCGTCGCGAACCTGGACGGGAAGGGCTCCGTACCGGGCGCCGTCGACGTCAGCTACGAACGGGCCGCCCTGTACGACCGCGCCGACGTCCTCTTCATGACGTACCAGAGCGGCGCGCTCAAGGAGAAGTTCGAGTCCGACCCCGTCGTGTCCCGGCTCCGGATCGTCAAGTCCGACCGGTACCTGCCGCTCGGAATCGAGGCGGCGACCGCGCTCCAGTCCCCGAACGCCGCCGCCGTGCCGTGGCTCATCGGTGAACTCCGTGCCACCCTCGCCACCGCCGCCTCCGCTCGATGACCGCTTCCACCTCGCCCGTCGGGCGGCGCACGACCCGGCCCCGCTTCCGCGTCCTCGCGTTCGCCGGGGCCGGGTGCGGCGTCCTGCTGCTCGTCGCCGCCGCCAGTGTCGCGCTCGGCTCGCGGACCGTCGGAATCCATCAGATCGTCCAGGGGCTCGCCCACACCGGACCGGCGGACGTCGTCACCCTGGTCCGGGAGGTCCGAGTGCCGCGTACGGCGGCGGGGCTCGTCGCCGGAGCCGCGCTCGGCGCTGCGGGCATCCTGATCCAGGCCGTGACCCGCAACCCGCTCGGCGACCCCGGACTGCTCGGCGTCAGCAGCGGTTCCGGCTTCGCCGTCACCCTCACCGTCGCCCTCACCGGGTCCACCGGCGTCACCGCCACCGTCTGGTCCGCCTTCGCGGGGGCCGCCGCCGTAACCGTACTGATCGTCGTCGTCGCCGCGGCGACCAACAACCGCCACCCCGGACAACTGGTCCTCGTCGGGGTCGCGCTCGGCGCCGTCCTCTCGGGAATCCAGGCAGCCCTGACCCTGCTCAACCCCCGCACCCTCGACACCATGCGCGCCTGGAGCGCCGGCACCCTGACCGGGATCCCGCCCGGCACCACCGCGTTCCTCACGTTCTTCGTCGCCGTCGGGCTGATCGCCGCCCTGACCGTCGCCAGGGGCCTGGACATGGCGGCGATGGGCGAGGACCTGGCGCGGGGCCTCGGCACCCGCACCCACCTCACCCGGGCCGTCGCCATCGCCGCGATCACCCTGCTCGCGGGCTCGGCGACCGCACTGGCCGGACCCCTGTCGTTCCTCGGGCTGATGGTCCCCCACCTGCTGCGTCCACTCATCGGTCCCAACACCCGGCGCCTGCTGCTGGGTTCGCTGATCGCCGGACCCGTACTGCTGCTGACCGCCGACGTGGCCGCTCGGCTCGTCACCCGGCCCGGCGAACTCCCTGTCGGAGTCGTCACCGCCTTCCTCGGAGCGCCGCTGCTCCTCCTGCTGCTCCACTCCCGGAAAGGACGGATCCGGTGACCGGCCCCACCACCACCGCGCCCACGACCACCGTCCCCGGCGCCCGTCGCTCCCGGAACAGGCGCCGGCACCGGGCGACCGCCACCACACTGACACTGACGCTCTTGGGGGCAGCCGTACTCATCGCCTCCCTGGCGGCCGGCGACATCACCGTCCCCGTACCCGATGTCCTCCACGCCCTCGCCGGGCGGGGGGACCCGCTGACCAGCACGGTGATCCTCACCTGGCGACTGCCGCGCGCCCTCCTCGCGCTGGCCCTCGGGGCAACCCTGGGGCTGTCCGGGGCGATCTTCCAGACCCTGACCCGCAACCCGCTCGGCAGCCCCGACGTGATCGGGTTCAACACCGGCGCCTCGACCGGTGCCCTGACCGTGCTCCTCACGGGCACCGCCGGTTACGCCCGGACCGCACTCGCCGCTCTCATCGGCGGGCTCGCCACGGCGGCCCTGGTGTACGCGCTCGGCGGCAGGCGCTCCACGGCCAGCACCCGGTTCGTCGTCACCGGCATCGCCGTGAGCGCGATCCTCACCTCGGTCAACACCTGGCTGATGTACGGCGCCGACACGGCCGTGGCCGCCCGTGCGGCCCAGTGGAACGCGGGCAGTCTCGACGCGCTCGGCTGGGAACAGGCCGTCCCGGCCCTGGTGGCCCTCGCGCCGCTCGCCCTGGTCACCCCGTTCCTCGTCCGTACCCTGCGGGTCCTCGAACTCGGCGACGACGTGGCCACCGCGCTCGGTGCGCGGGTCGTGCGGGGGCGGCTGCTCCTCGCGACGGTGGGTGTAGCACTCACGGCCGTCGCCACCTCGGTCGCCGGCCCACTCACGTTCGTGGCCCTCGCAGCACCGCAGATCGCCCGGCTTCTGTACCGCCGCGCCCCGGGCATCAGTCTGCTGGGCGCCGCCCTGGCCGGTGCCCTCCTGCTCGCCGGGGCCGACTGGGTCGCCGCGCACGCCGTCGCCCCGGTCCAGCTCCCGACCGGAGTCGTCACCGTCAGCGCCGGGGGCGCGTATCTGCTCTGGCTGCTCCTCGCCCCGCGGCGCGGAGGCCGGAAGGGGTGAGCCACGGTCCCGTCCCGCTGCCATCGACGGAACAAGCCGCGGATCAGCGCACCCTGTCCTGGCCTTCAGTCGGGTCGTCGGGAGTTCCGGGGCCGGAATCGGAGGGCCGTCATAGCCCTTCACCTCGCCGAAGCGGGTCCCGTTCATCCAGTCCTCACAAGCCCGGGCGATGTCCTCCTGGGACCGTCCGGTCCAGTTTCAGAACAAAGCGCGGCACAGGAACGTCTCCGCAGGTCAAGTGGGACCCGGCGGACGGCAGACCGAGGAATCGGGCTACCACAAGGTGGTGGACGGCTTCATCCGGACGATGGAGCGCAACGGCGTCGGCCTGGCAACACAGTCCAATGCGTACGACGAGCTGAAGTCGATACACCGCAAGGTCGGCGAGTACCGCGACGTCCCGCTTCCCTTGCGGACCAGAACCACCATCGAGTGGTACGCCGACAAGCACGGCACGACGGACGGCTACCTACTGCGTCACCCGCAGGCCCCCGACCGCCCCTTTCAGCCGTACCTCCTGCAGAACCAGTGGCAACGGCTCAAGAGACGAGGCGGACTTGACGTTCCCGAGGGCACGGTCATCTACAGCCTCCGTCACTTCTTCGCCTCGAACTGCCTCAGGCACAACATCCCCAGTTCCCGCAGGGACCTGCCCTGATCTTCACCCGGTCCGAACTGGCCGCGTTCCTGGACGGCGCCAAGAAGGGTGAGTTCGACGCCATCGTGGCCGACATGAGCTAAGGGCTGTCCCCTAGCACGGATACGCGAACAGCTCCAACCGGACGGACACGGCGACGAGGCCGTAGCCTCACGGCACCGGAACCCGGGCTGTACGGACCCAACCTCCCGGCCGATCTACCGCCTTTGGCCCTGGAGTACCCAGCCCGCTGGTTCACCTTTCGGGAGCAGAGCAGCCAACCCTTGCGCACTCCCTGATTCACGCGGAGGCGCACGCCCCCTTACTCCTATTGGGTGACCCTTTCAGTGCGCGGATTGCGGCAAGATCGAAGTAAGTGATCTTGCCGCACAAGCCTTTCCCGCTCACGCCCGTCCGGCGGATTGCGCGGTGGGCTCAGTCCGCAGGAGCGGGAATTCAGGGCCCTCTTGCGCAGCGCGCAGGGCGTCCCCCGCAGCGGGAGCGCGTCCGTGCGCAGGTCACACCTATTGCATGATCATTTAGCTGAATACATGAGGAGTATGGGAATGGCGTTGACATCGGCAACGGTTGCGGCTGAGTTGGAGGCCGCGAGCAAGGTCGGGGATCCCGCGGCTGACGCGCTTGTGTCCGATCTGCTCGAAAAGAGGGAGGTTGACGGGGTCAACGCCCTGTTCCGGACGATCGGAACGCTCAAGCCCGACACGGATATGTCACGGCTTCCCTATCGGCTGGCGCAGTTCCTGCGGGAGGCAGCTGCCCCGCCGCCGGACTGGAGCGAGGCAGACGTCAAGGCCGCCGAGGGCTTCTTCGGCCACCACCACGGCACCGTGTCGATGCTGCAAGGCACCGTCGGGCTCATCGGCACCTACCTCTCCCCCACCGGAGCGTTCACCCTGCGCTCCACCGGCCGCCTGGGAGGTGTCGAGGGACCGGGCCGACGACTGTCGCAGTCCTCCCGGCTGTTCCTCGACATGGGCAACAAGAACGCCATGCGCGACGGGACCCTGGCCGCCAGCGTGACGAAGGTGCGCCTCGTGCACGCCTCGGTCAGGCAACTGCACAAGCAGAGCGGCCAGTGGGACTACGACAAGTGGGGCGAGCCGGTCTCCCAGAAATACACCACCGGCGCCGCCTGCATCTTCAGCACCCAGATCCTGCAGGGCATGAGGAACCTCGGCGTCGATGTCTCCGCCGACGACGCCCGCGGCTTCATGTGCGCCTGGCACTACGTCAACCACTACCTCGGCACGCCGGAGAAATGGCAGCTGCCCAAGGACGCCGACGAGACCGAGCGGCTGTGGAACCAGGAGCGGGACAAGGAATGGAAGAAGACCGACGACGGTGTCTTCATGACCGCCCAGGCCCTCAAGTTCTACCGCGACCTTCTGAAGCCCGGGGTCAGTGACGCGTACATCGCGCTGACCCGCGTTGCACTCACCGACAAGTACGCGGACATGGCCGGTGTGCCCAAGAGCCCCCTTGATCTCGTGGGCAAGCCGCTTGCCGCGGGCCACGGCCTCGTCAGCGGAACGGCCGGCGGCCTCTTCGGCGGAGCCACCCAGCGGGCCGTCGGCGTCAACCCCTACAAGGACCTGCTGGGAGTCGCCTCGAAGGCGTTCAACGACATCGAGAAGTACGCGCTCACCCACGACCAGGACGACCAACCGCAGATGCACCAGGAACTCAACGACAACCGCTGACACCCACCCTGACCCACCGGTACAACTGAACCGCCAGGCGCACGAGAGCACCGTGCGCTTGGCCGCCGCGGTTCCTCGCACAGGCCAAGGGCGGAGGCAACTGAACCCTCAGCCCCAATTCAGTTCAGCATGCTGAACTTGACAGAAAAACACCCGGCCACGGGGCCGCGGGCTGCGGCGGCGCCCAGCGCAGCTTGACGACCGGCGGCTTCGCGTAGGGCACACCCAGGAAGTAGCGGGCGGTCGCGGTCGCCTCACCCCGCAGCAGCCCGGTGTCCACCCGAACCGTGACCGGCGCGTCCGTCGGCGACACCGCCGCGGCCGCTGTCTCCAGGGAGCTTGGGAACAGCCCGCGTCGCCGCCCTGTGGCTTCTCGGAGATCGAGTACTGACCATGGGCCGCAAATTCCACTGTCCGCTCCTCATGCTCGACACGGAGCCCACGGCCACCGGCCTTGGACCCGGTGCACACCCGCTCTTGTCGTGAGCGTGACGCTCCTGACGTGACCGTGAGGCTGAACCCAACCTCTTGCCCCAAAAGTGCGTGCAAGGCAGGCAGGCCGCCGACACTGAGCAACTCGCTGAGGCTGCGGCCACGCTGCTGCAAGGCCGACGAAGCCACCCCATACCCCGCGCACGTGACCGTGCCGTGCAACCGCTTCGCCACGAGCGTGCGGACCTCCGACATCTTCCGGGCCGGCCGTCCAGCGAGCCCGGCCCCACGAACAGAGGACGGCCGGAAAGCTGTCGGCCATGGAGTGGACGCTGCCCGAGCCGATGCTCGCCGAGCCGGTCAACAACCCGACGTTGCCCCGCGGCGCCGCCGCAGAACCGAAACGGGACGGCTGCCGAGCCCTCATCGCCCGGGACGATGCCCGTTGGGAGTTGATCGAGCCGGTTCTTGAGGCCTGGCGCTTCGAGCTCCGCGGGAGAGCCCTGGACTTCGACCGGCCGCCCGACCACGACCTGCGCGACATAATCGACGCGATCTTGTACGTGGACCGCAGCGGGGTCGAGTTGCGCTACCTCACGCACGGCTTCCCGCACTGGAACACGGTCTACGGCTACTTCGCCAAATGGGCCGACGAGGGCGCGTGTTCCCCCAGCTCAACGGCCTGCTCAGGCGGCTTCTGCGCGAGAAGGAGGGGCGGGACAGCGAGCCTTCCGCGTGCGTGATCGACGCCCGGAGCGTCAAAACATCCACCACCGTCATCCGGGGAGTATGGGTCGACGTCGGCTACCGCCAGGTCGGCCTTCAGGCTGGGTGCTGGCAAGGTCCGCGACGGGCAGGACCCGGGGCCCGGGGTGTGCTGCACGCGCCGGGCTGCGAAGAGGCGCCCCAGGGCGCGCCGCTGCTCGATGTGGAGCATGCGCTGAACGTCGCGGGGAGCTCTGGGACGCGGCTGAGCGGGTATGGCCCTGCCCCGGACCGAGATGGCCGTGGCCCGGCTGGTCTCAGAGGCAATGGCCAACAAGGAGATAGCGGATCTCCTTGTTGTTTCGGTCCACACCGTGGGGACGCATGTCCTCAGCAACTTCACCAAGCTCAACGTGACCAGTCGTGTGGCACTGGCCCGAGAGGTCATCCTCTACGACTGTGCCCAGCGGTCCGCGAGCCGTCTCCCGTAACTCCTCAGCCCCGGAACGCCTCGTTCCTGTCGCCTTCACGAGAACGAGGCGTCCCACGTTGGCCGCGGTGTCCGAGACCTTGATCGTCAGAGGTCGCTTTCTTCGACGTGCCCACCGGGCCGAACCGCCACGATCAGGACCAACAGCTCACCGGCTGTGGACTCACGGCGTCACGGCCTTCTCGGGGACGGTGTCGCCTTCAGCCGTGTGCCGCGAGGAAGGATAGCGGCGTACGGACAGCGCCATCACCGCGATAGTGATCACGCCGGCGATGGAAGCGACCGCCAGGACACCGGTACCGCCGAAGGCGTTGACCGTGCCGCCGCCGATGGCACCCGCCAGTGCGATGCCCGCGTAGAGCCCGCTGGCGGGTGCTGTCGCGTTGACTGAGCGGGTGGGATGATCTTCGGGTTGATCATGGTGGAGGGGGAGTCGTCCGGGGGGTGCGCGTCGCCGTCGTGCAGGGGTCACCGGTACCCGGTCGAGGTGATCTCCCACTGCGTGTGGCTGTACTTCCGGTTCCCGCTCGGTTTCCGTGAGGTCGAGGAGCTGATGCTCGAGCGCGGCGTGATCGTCTCCTACGAGACCATCCGCCGCTGGTGCCTGAAGTCCGGGCAGCACTAGGCCAATTCGCTGCGCCGCCGCCGGCCCCGGCCTGGTGACAAGTGGCACCTGGACGAGGTCTTCGTCAAGATCAACGGCGAGCAGAAGTACCTCTGGCGGGCTGCCGACCAGGACGGCACGGTGCTGGACATCCTCGTACAGAACCGGCGGGACAAGACCGCGGCCAGGCGATTCTTCCGTCGTCCGGTGAAGACGACCCGTACCGTGCCGCGGGTGGTCGTCACGGACAGGCTCCGCTCCTACGGCGCCGCTCACCGCGAGGTCATGCCCCCGGTCGAGCACCGCTCGCACAAAGGGGCTGAACAACCGGGCGGAGAACAGCCACCAGCCCACCCGCCAGCGCGAACGTGCGATGAAAGGCTTCCGCTCCGCCGGCGGGGCGCAGCGGAACCCGTCCGCGTTCAGCGGCATCTCACCCCACTTCCGGCCCCGCCGCCACCTGACGACCGCCGCCCACTACCGCACCGAGATGACCACCCGCTTCGCCATCTGGTACCAGATCACCGGCGCTGCAAACCGGCCCACCACGGCCTGACCCCAGACTCGAAACGCAAGCCCACCACACCCCGACGCCCCATCAGACACTCACACGCCCAACAACGTGACAGCGCCCTCACCGGGCCTCCGCCGCCGCATGCCTCGTGCGGACCGGGCGCGGGCCGGGCGAGGCCCGGAGGTCGGGGGCGGCGGTGCGCGAGCAGGGGTGGCGGTGAGCGGCGTCTCGTGGTCTCCCACCCGTCGCGGCCCCCGCCGGGCGCCCCGCGTACAGTGAGGCCATGCCCAACCCCGTCCGTGAGCCGCGCCTGGCCCGCGGCGCCGCCCGTCGCGAAGCCCTGCTCGACGCCACCGTACGCCTGCTCGCCCGCGAGGGCGCCCGCGCCGTGACGCACCGGGCGGTCGCCGAGGAGGCGGGCACCACCCACGGGTCGGCCCGGTACTACTTCGGCACCCGCGACCGGCTCCTCGACGAGGCCCTGCGCCGACTGGCCGCGCGTCAGATCGTCGAGGTGCAGAACCGCCTGTCCCCCACGCCCGACGCCACACCGCACGCCCACGCCGCCCGCCTGGCGCACTACCTGGCCGGCGCCGTCGACGACGACCGGGACGCGTGCATCGCCCGCTACGAACTGTTCCTGGAGGTCGCCCGGCGCCCGCACCTGCGCCCCGCCCTCGACGCGTGGGGCGACGCGCAGCGCCGGGCGTTCGCGGTCGAACTGGCCGCCGCGGGGGCCGACGACCCCGAAGGCGACGCCGCGCACCTGCTGACCCTGCTCAACGGGCTCATCCTGGAGCAACTGGCCGCTCCCGAGCCTGACTTCGAGCGCACCCGGCTGCGCCCGGCGATCGAGCGCTACCTGGTCGGACCGGGATCCGGCGGCGCGATGTAGCGGGCGCCGGGAAACGTGTGCGCCGGTGGCGTGTACGCGCCCCGCTCCACCAGCCGCCGGATGTTTGCGCGGTAGATCTTGTCCGCCTCGGCGTGCCGGACCGGTTCGTCCGTCAGCCACAGGTTGGCCGGATGGATCGGCTCGTCGTACATCCGCCGGAAGACCTCGGTGCGCAGGTCCTTGAGCCAGTTGCTGTTGAGATTCATCGTCCGGAACTGCCGCAACGCCTCGATGTCGACGATCCCGGACACGAAGGAGTTGTACCCGGAGACGGTGTGCCCGAGCACCGCCCCGTGGAAGTCGACGACGTGCGCGTTGCCGCCCGCGATGTCGTACGGGTGGCGGGAGTCGGGCGTCGGATAGACCGGTCCGGCGTTCGGACAGACCAGGTACAGACTGTTGAAGTGGGCGTGCGCCCGGTTCTGCAGTAGCCAGGTGCCTCCGGGGTCGGGACCGGCCTGGGTCATTGGCACCGCCTCGCTGGGGCGGTACACCACCTCGGCGCCCTGGAGGGCCAACGCCCGCACCGCCTCCGGGTATTCGCCGTCACTACAGCAGATCGTGCCGAGGTTGCCGATGTCGTCGGTGCGCAGCACCGGGTAGAACGCGTCGATGCCGTCGCCGAAGAGTTCCACCCACCGGTCGTACACGTCGTGCGGTGTGCAGGAGCGTTCGCGGCACCATACGTGGTTCTTCGCCGCGCGGTGCACGATCTCGCCCGCCGGGGAGATGACGAACAGAGTGTTGAAGAACCGGTCGGGCAGGATCTCCGGCCAGCGCGCCTTGCACTGCGCGACGATGTAGGTGTCGTAGTGCCGGGCCAGCGCGGCCAGTCGCTCGGTCTCCGGACCGGGGATGTTGACGAACAGGTCGCGGGCCGCGGTGACGTGCGGGATGTCGAGGATCTCGTCCGCGAATCCGGTCAACGCGCCCTCGGCCAGAGCGATCAGCTTGACCGGCATGTTGATGCCGACGACGGACACCGCGGCGTGCACGGCCTCCTCGACGATGTCGAGGTTGTGCGCGATCTGGGCGCGCGAGGTGATGCTGCGGACCACCGTCGACAGGCCGACGGTCAGGTACGGTGCGACCGGCTCGCTCATGATCCGCACCAGTCCATCGCGGCCAACGCGTACGCGCGTGCGGCGCAGACGATCTCGTCCACCGCACAGCGCTCGTCGTACGCGTGCGCCATCGCGAGTTCGCCCGGCCCGAGGCCGACCGCGGGGACCCCGGCGGCGCACAGCCACGTGGAGTCGGCCGCGGAGGGAAACGCCGCCACCGGCGGGCGGCCCGCCAATGGTGTGTCGACGGCGGCGAGTTCACGGGCGTCGGTGACCACGGCGCAGAGCGGATGGGTCGCGTCGACCCGCGAACCCGGATACCGCAACGGCCATTCCACCACCGGCGGATGCGCGCGCAGCCAGGGATCGGTGGCGGCGACGTGCGCGATGTGGCCCTCGATCTCCTTGCGCACGACCGCCTGGTCCTCCCCCGGCGGGTGGAACACCGCGTACACCATGCTCATCGAGTCGGGGATGAACGCCCCACTGCGCGAGTGGCGCGCGCCGCCGTCCACGACGCCGGGCGCGAGGGTGAAGTGTCCCGGTTCGAAGAGCGGATCGAACTTGGTCACCGCCCAGTCGCTCTCCAGCCGGCGCAGCGCCTGGTAGATCACGAATCCGCGGTCGATCGCGCTGGCCGCGACCGCCTCGGTCGTGCTGGGTCGGCACAACATCCGCCCGCGCATCGACGAGTGGGAGCTCTTGCCGGCCACCTCGATCCGCATCACCAGCAGGCCGGGGGTCGCGGCCATGACGGACAACGGCCAAGCCCCGCCGGTCGGTTCGGAGACGATGGCCCCGTCTGCGGTGTAGCCGCGGTCGAGCACCGCGGAGGTGCCGAGGTGGTTCTCCAGGTTCTCCTCGCCTACGACTGCCTGGAGGATCAGGTCACCGCGCAGGCGCACCCCGGCCTCATGCAGCGCGCGGGCCGCGAACGCCTGCGCGACCAGGCCGCTCTTCATGTCGACGGTGCCGCGACCGCGGATCCAGCCGTCCTCGACGACACCGTCGAACGGGTCGCCCGAGCGCCAGCCGGACGCGTCCCCGGGCGGGACCACATCGACGTGTCCGTTGAAGATCAGCGAACGCCCGCCCCCGGTACCGCGGATCACACCCACCGCGTTGTCGCGGCCGGGTTCAACGGCGAAGACGTCGGTCTCGGCGCCTGCTTCGGCGTAGACCTCGGCCAGCAGGCGCGAGACCTCCCCCTCGGCGCCGACCAGGTCGGCGTAGATCTCACCGGGGTAGGTCGGGGTGATGCTGGGGATCTGGACCGCGGCGGTGAGGGTGTCCAGCATCTCGCCGCGCAGCAGGTCGAGCCGGGTGAGCACCCGTTGGCGCGTGCTCGTTGCCGGGGACCCGGGCACGCCCCTGTCGTGGTTCAGGCTCTCGTCCATGGTCACGCTCCCGTCGATTCCGGCTCGTCGCCAACGGTCCGCAGGTCACCGGTGTCGTGTACGGTTCGCCCACCAAGCAGCGTGCGCAGCACCGTCGTGCCCGCGAGATCGTCCATGTCGCAGCGCAGCGGATCGCGGTCGACGATCGCGATGTCGGCGTGGTGGCCGGGGACCAGTGCGCCGATGTCCGACCAGCCGAGCACCTCGGCCGCACCGGTGGTCCACATCGCGAACGCCTCGGCGCGGGTGAGTACTTGATCCGGCCCGTCGTTGCGGTGGTCACTGCCCGCGAACTCGTGCGTCTGGGCGAGCTTGATCTGTTCCCAGGGGTTCTTCGGCCCCCAGTCGGTACCCCCTGCGAGGTCGAGGCCGGCGTCCAGGAGCCGCCTGAGTGGCGCCAGGTCACGCCACACGTGGGTGCCGATCCGCTCGCCGTACATCGTGCCCTTGCCCCACGCGAAGCCGACCGACGTGGTGACCTGGAAGCCGAGGGCACGATAGCGCCGCACCTGGGCCGGGGTGATGGTCATGGCGTGCTGAAGGATCCAGCGCCGGTCCCGGAAGTCGTGCTCGCGCACTACGCGTTCGGCAATCTCCAGGAACTCGTCGTGCTCGCGGAAGGCCCCCAGACACACGTTCGCGCGGATGCCGTGCTCGGCGCAGTGGCGGACGAACGCCTCCTCCTTGTCGAGGGTGATGAAGCGGGTACCGTGCGCCGGCCGGCCGAAGGGGTTCGTGTACGGCTCGTGGGTCGCGAAGTGACCGGAGAAGCACGGGCCGCCGGGGCTGAGGGTGAGGCCGTTGAACCGCAGCAGGTCGTCGTCGAGGTCGACGCAGTGGGCGCCGAGGCGGTGCAGGCGCTCGGTGAACGCGTCGAGGCTCAGCGGATCGAACGGATAGAAGATGGCCGATTCCATGTCCCAGGTCGCCAGCACTCGGGCCGTAAGCGCGTCTGCGGCCCGCAGCCGGCGATAGACGTCGATGTGCTCGGGCTCCATTGCGTGTGCCTCGTAGAGCGCGGTCACGCCCTTGGCCGTGAAGCGGGCCATCTCGTCGATCGTGCCCTGAACCGCGTCGGCGGGGTCCAAACCGGGCAGCTTCATCAGGATCTGGCCCCAGAACGGGTCGTACGTGTAGTAGTTGGTGACCGGGCCGCGCAGGATGCCGGTCGGGTCGCCGCGCTCGTCCTTGTCGATCTCGACGTCGCAGACCCGGTCCGGCAGGAAGCTGGCCAGCCCAACGGCGCGCAGTCCGGCGCTGTTGAACGCCACCACGGCGGGCATCTTGGGCGCCCACGCCTGGATCAGCACCGGGTGGTCGGCGGTGGCCCGATCCAGCGTGTGGCGGTCGGGCAGTCGTCGCTCCGCGAGATCCCGTTCGGAACGGCGGATGAAGTAGTGCGGCTCGCCGACCGGGGTGCACATGATCCAGCCGCCGGCCGGCGTGGTGGCGGCCCTGGCCCGGATCCGCTCGACGATGTCGGCGTGGTCGACGGCGTCGGTCAGGTCGACCAGGCCGCCCGCGAGCGCCCCGAAGTGCAGCACGTGCGGGTGAGTGTCGATCAGGCCGGGCACCACCCAGGCGCCCTCCGCTTCGATCCGGTGCGCGGCCGGACCCGCGAGGCTGAGCATGTCGTCGTCCGGCCCCGCAGCAAGTACCCGGCCGTGCTCCAGCACGACGGCCTCGGCTTCGGGGGAGGCCGGGTTTAGGGTGTGTACGCGTCCGCCGGTGATGATCGTCCTGGTCGTTGGCTCTGTGGCCGGCTCGGCCGTGGTCCCAGTCATTGCCTCGGGCATTCCCTTCCTCCGCTGCGACCGGTATTCCCGATCACCGAGGCGAAGGTATGCCAGTCCCTCGACCCCGAACATCATTCCAATGTATGAGATCGCGCCTGTTTCGCTTTCCTGGATTCCTGCTAGAATCACGCAAATCCGCTTCGAGGTTGTGGCGACAACGATGCGACTTCTTCCCGAAAACGAAGACCCCTGGAGCTTCAAGACTGAGGCAATGACGTTCCTGGCGAACATGGTGAACTGCTCCGGAATCGTCTTCTACTCCGTCGACGCGCAACTGAACGCCGTCGATCACGCGTTCCACCGGATTCGGCCCGTCGAGAACCGGAGCTACACCGCGCACTACCACCACCTCGACCCGTTCCACCCGCGGCGCTTCGTCGGCCCCCGCCGACCCCTGGTGACCATGCGCGACCTGCCGGAGCGGTACGAGCGCGGCGAGTACTACCGGCGCTTCATGGCCCCGCTCGGGTTCCGCCACGAGACAGAGCTCTACCTTTACAGCGGCGCGCGGATCGTGGGCGGCCTGTCCCTGCTGCGGACTACGGAGCTGGGCGGGTTCACCCACTCCGAACTGGGCTTTCTCGGCAAGGCCCACGCATTCCTGGAGCACACGTTCCAAGCCAGCCACTGCCCCGTCGAGACCGGGCCGCCAGTCGCCGCGTGGGGGCTCACCCCTCGCGAGCGCGATGTGGTCCGCCTGGTCTGCGAGGGCGCCGCGAACGCCGAGATCGGCGCCGCGCTGTTCATCAGCGTGACCACCGTCAAGACGCACGTGCAGCACGTCTTCGAGAAGGCGGGAGTCCGTTCCCGGACACAACTGATCGCGCGACTGCGGGACGACGGGTAGCGGTCGCTCACGCGCCGCGCGGGTCGGCGGGTCGGCGGGCGGATAAAGATTACTTCCCGTTCCCGCCGAACGAGTACACCGGGGGCGTATCGGCGTGGAATCCCCGAATGTTCGAGCGGGCGACATCGCGCATTACCGAGGTTGGACGGCGAAACGAAGTCCGTGTGGAATACGCGCCGTCCTGGAAATGGGCTCGTTCAAATCCGCGATGCCGCAGACCGAATTTCGGCCCATCAATACCATTATCCGCGCATGTCGACGAATTACGCACGACGGAAAAAAAGCGCACGCGCCACGCATACGACCGGTGGCGTTTCCGGTTCCCGCGCCTGTACCGAACGGTGGCCGGCCGGTGGGCACCACGATCGGGTCGCCCCGCCCCACAGGCGCCGCCCGGTACTCCCGCCCCCGTGTCGGTTCCACCTCCTCGCCCGCCTTCCCCCTCGGGGCGGCCTCCACTCGGACGGGTCGGCCGCGTCGTCCCGACGGTACGGTCCGGCCCGATGGTGGCGAGCGTATCGCCGTTCCCCAGTTTTCTCCAGTCGGAGAAATTCGAGCACACACGTAGGCAGCGGGGCGCTGTCACGTTGTTGGGTGTGTGGGTGTCTGATGGTGTGTCGGGGCATGGTGGGGCCTGGTTCGGGGCCTGTGCTCAGGCCGTGGTGGACAGACCGGCGGTGCCGGTGGCCTGCTCCCGGGTGGTGGAGCTGTGCTGCGTCTCGGTGCGGTAGTCGGGGGCGGTCGTCAGGTGGCGGCGGGGCCGGGAGTGGGGTGAGATGCCGCTGAACGCGGACGGGTTCCGCTGCGCCCCGCCGGCGGAGCGGAAGCTTTTCATCGCACGTTCGCGCTGGCGGGTGGGCTGGTGGCTGTTCTCCGCCCGGTTGTTCAGCCCCTTTGTGCGAGCGGTGCTCGACCGGGGGCATGACCTCGCGGTGAGCGGCGCCGTAGGAGCGGAGCCTGTCCGTGACGACCACCCGCGGCACGGTACGGGTCGTCTTCACCGGACGACGGAAGAATCGCCTGGCCGCGGTCTTGTCCCGCCGGTTCTGTACGAGGATGTCCAGCACCGTGCCGTCCTGGTCGGCAGCCCGCCAGAGGTACTTCTGCTCGCCGTTGATCTTGACGAAGACCTCGTCCAGGTGCCACTTGTCACCAGGCCGGGGCCGGCGGCGGCGCAGCGAATTGGCCTAGTGCTGACCGGACTTCAGGCACCAGCGGCGGATGGTCTCGTAGGAGACGATCACGCCGCGCTCGAGCATCAGCTCCTCGACCTCACGGAAACCGAGCGGGAACCGGAAGTACAGCCACACGCAGTGGGAGATCACCTCGACCGGGTACCGGTGACCCCTGCACGACGGCGACGCGCACCCCCCGGACGACTCCCCCTCCACCATGATCAACCCGAAGATCATCCCACCCGCTCAGTCAACGCGACAGCACCCGCAGGACAGCTCGTCAGACTTCACGTTCGTGGTGGACGGGTCGGGACGAGCTGAACGTATAGATGCCAAGGACGACAGGCGCCTCGGCGAGGCCGGGCCGCTGTCTTTGATCAGGCAGCGATGTCCACGGCGGCGCCGGGTTATTGACGTGCCCGAGCCAGACCGGGCGCCCGCCGGCCTTCGGCGGAGGGCTGGATGACGATGACGTCGGCGCGCTCGCACGCGTCGAGGCAGCCGGTTAGCCGGATCATCGTGACTCCGGCCGCGCGGCCTGGGGGTCTAGGCCGCGCGCGGGATCACAAGCGCATGATTCCCAGCCGAGCGTTGCGGCCCCGATCCGCAGGTAGCCGTCCGCGCCGACCCCACCACTGCGGCAGGACTCAGCGGACGGCGCCGTAACAGACAGGAAGGAACCCTCAGGGTACGGCCTGAGGGCTCCTTGTCAGGGCGTGCCGACGGGGGATGGCCGGGGCACCTGCGAACAGTGTGACCGACGAGCCCTGTGGGATCGGTTGCGGTGAAAACGCGGGTGCGTGTCTCATCCTGCTGGCTCACCTGCCTGCAGGGCTGCGGAGAGGGAGGGCTGATCCGGATCCAGTGGTTCACCACGGTTCAGCGCTGCTCAGTGCATCAGGGTTCTCGGGCCGGTGTAGAGCACCAGGAGTGCGTAGCTGGAACACCAGGTCGGGGCTCTTGCTCGGCATGACGCCGCGGTGCCGATCTGGGTGGTCTTCAGCTCGGCGGGCGTGTTCTCTCCCCCACCGTTCGCCGTAGAGGGCGGCCGTTCGTCGGCCGACGCCGTTCGCTCTGGTCACGGCCCGGGATGTCCAGGCTGTATGCGATCACCTGGACCCGGATGTCCTGGGGCGTTCGGACGCTTCGGCCCCGCCCGCTGCGGACAGTGGAGATCCATGAAGTGTGGGGAACCTTCTCGACCGGCAGTTTCCACATGCCGGGGAGCTGCTGCAGCAGGCCGCCGGGACGGAGGCCCGGGAGCGGTTCGCCGCTCTGGACCAAAGGCAGTTGGTAGTTCTCGCCCGCGACGCTGAGGCACGCCTGCGTCCGGGGCGGCGGCATACGTCCATGGGGGCGGGGTGTCAGTCGGCGGACGGGGCGTTGCCGCCTGTGGCGGAGACGAGGCCTGTTTCATAGGCGATGACGACCAACTGGGCCCGGTCATGGGCGTGGAGTTTGGCCAGCAGCCGCCTCACATGCGTCTTGACGGTCGCGATGCTCAGCCCGAGATGTTCGGCGATCACACGGTTGGGCAGGCCGCGGGCAACCAGGCGGAGCACTTCCCGCTCTCTTGGGGTCACGCCCGACAATTCCTGGGCGAGCCGGGGGCGTGGCTCGTGGCGTCCGGCGAACTCGCTGATGAGACGGCGGGTGACCGTGGGCGCGAGCAGGGCGTCGCCGGAGGCGACCACCCGTAGTGCGGTCAGCAGATCGGCGGGGAGGATGTCCTTCAGGAGGAATCCGCTGGCTCCGCCGCGGAGCGCCGCGTACACGTACTCGTCCAGATCGAACGTGGTCAGCACCAGCACGCGGGTGCCGGCGGTATCCGGGTGTGCGCAGATGCGCCGGGTGGCCTCCAGGCCGTCCGTGCCCGGCATCCGGATGTCCATCAGCACGACGTCGGGCCGCAGTCGCAGCGCGAGATCGATGGCCTGGTCGCCATTGACGGCTTCGCCCGCCACGGTGAGGTCGGGCGCGCTCTCGATGAGCAGCCGGAAGCCCGTCCGCAACAGTGCCTGGTCATCCGCGAGAAGGACCCGGACCGGCCGGTTCACCGCACTGTCTCCGGTCCGCAGGACAGCCGCGCGTGCACCCGGAAGCCGCCCGTCTCCAGGGGGCCGGCGGAGAAGACCCCGCCGCACATGACCGTCCGTTCCCGCATCCCGATCAGTCCGTGCCCGCCGGTCCGGCGTCCGGTGGGCCGGGGCGGCGCGTCGTTGACGATCTCGATCTCGACGGTTGCGGGGCTCGTCCGGGTCAGCGTCACCCGGCAGTTGGCCGATCCCGCGTGCTTGACCACATTGGTGAGGGCTTCCTGAACGATCCGGTAGACGGTCAGTTCCACACCCGGGGGGAGCGGCGGATCAGGGTCGACGGACAGCTCCACTCGCGGGCCCGCGTCGCCCGCGAGCGCGGCCAGGTCCGCCAGGCCGGGTGAGGTCCCCAACTCGGCGCCGTCCCAGGGGGTTCGCAAGACGCCGAGCATGCGTCGCATCTCGGTGAGCGCTGTCCGCCCCGCGGCCCCGACCAGCGCGAGGGTCCGTTCGGCCTCCTGTGGGCTGGCGGAGGTCACCGCGCGGGCTATCTCCGCCCGTACCGTGATGACGGTCAGATGGTGGGCCACCACGTCGTGGAGTTCCCGGGCGATCCGCAGGCGCTCGTCCGCCACGGCCTGCCGGGCGGAGAGTTCCGCGTACGACCGCTGCTCCCTCAGCGCGGTGCCGACCAGCCACGGCAGGGTCATCAGCAGCGACGCGAAGGCGACGCCGGACGCGACCTCGTGCGCCGGGACCGGTCGTGGCAACAGGATCATGGCCGCGGCGACGGCGCCCAGGGAGCAGCCGAGTGCCGTCGCGGAGCGGCGCTGCGATTCCTGCGCCGCCACCGTGTACAGGGCGACTCCGATGGGGATCCAGGATTCCTCCCGGCCGGTGAACGCCAGGGCGCAGACCGCTCCGGCCAGGACCGTGTACAGCACCGGAACGGGCCACCGGCGCCGCACCGCGACCGGCAGCCAGACGACCGCTGCCACGGCCGCCGCGTCCCAGCCGCCCCGCGTCTCGCTCGCGCCGAACGCCAGGGCGAGGAGCACGGCCGCGACGGTGTCCACACCGTGCCACTGCCTCTTCCGCAGACGTCCGGTCACCAGCGGCCGTGACTCCCCATCGTCCATGACAGTCACGCTACCCATGCCGGGATCCGGGGTCGCTCAGCCCGCAGGACGTCATCTCAGGGGCTGAGTCATCCGCGCGGCGGATGCCCGTTCTACCCTCCTGGGCTGATACCGGGTTCCTGCCCGGGGACGAAGCCGCCGGGTCCATCGGCCGGAACAGTGGAGTGCATGAACCGGAGAACACTTCTGACCTCGTGCGCCGGGCTCGTCACCGCCGCCGCGATCCCGGGCCCGCTCGCGTCGGCGGCTGTCGCGCGAACGCGGCGGGAGGAACCCGTGCGGTTCCAACTGCCCGCCCCGAGCGGCCCGTACCCGCTGGGCGCAGTCTCGTTCCACCTGGCCGACACCACACGGCCGGACCCTTGGGTGCCCTCCCGCCCCTGCCGCGAGTTGATGATCAGTATGTGGTACCCCGCCCGCAGCGGGCCGGTCCGTCCCGCCGTCCCCTGGATGCCGCCGGCGGCGGCCGACCGGTATCTGAGCTTCCTCGGTCTGCCTCCCGGCCGGGTGCGGCTGGGATGCGCCCACGCGCACGAGGGCGCTCCCGTTGGCGGTCCGCCGGGCCCTCTGCCCGTCGTGCTCTATTCCCCCGGCGCGAACGCGTCACGCTCCTTCGGCACCGGCATCGTGGAAGACCTCGCCAGCCACGGCTATCTCGTGGTCACTGTCGACCACACCTACGACGCGGCGGTGGTCGAGTTTCCCGGTGGCCGGGTCGAGATGAATCCGGCGGGCGGGATCAGCGACTACGCCAAGGCCCTCCTGGTCCGGAGCGCCGACATCCGGTTCGTCCTCGACCGGGTCGCCGTGCTCCGGTCGGGCGGGCACCCCGGTGTCTGCCGCACCCCGCTGCCCACGGGCCTGCCCGGAGCGCTCGATCTGCGACGCGTCGGGATGCTCGGTCACTCCCTGGGCGGAGCCACCACCGCTGCCTCGATGCTCACCGACGGGCGGATCACGGCGGGAGCAAGCCTGGACGGAGGCGCGGCGGGCCCCGTGGTGGACGCCGGGCTCGACCGCCCGTTCCTGGTCGTGGACACCCCGGGCAAGGGCGGCATGGAGAACAATCCCGCCCTGCGCGCGTTCTGGTCGCATCTGCGCGGCTGGCGGCTCTGCCTCACCGTGCAGGGAGCCGCGCACCAGACGTTCGGCGACGACGCCCTGATCCTCCCGCTGATCGCCCCTCTCCTGGGCATGTCCCCGCATGACCTGGAAGGAGAGGTCGGGACAATTCCCCGGCACCGGGCACAGGCATTCCAACGCGCCTACCCCCGGGCCTTCTTCGACCTCCACCTTCGCGACCGGGGGCGACTGCTCGACGGCCCCTCCCCCGACTTCCCGGAAGTCGCTTACACCCGGTGAAAGGCCGACGACGGCACCGGAGGCATACCGCGCCGGGCCCGGCGTGGCCTGAGGACCAGGAACGGGTTTCCGGGCAGCCGGCCCCTGGTTGTGGTGGCCGAGAGTCCGATGATCGGCTGTCACACTGGCCCCGTGTGCGTCGCGGCGGTGCGGCGCCCAGTCGGAGGGAACTGATCGCGGGATGTCCCGATGGATAGTGCTGGCGATACCGGTCGGCGGTGTGGCGGAGGCCTACAGCGACGCGCGTACCGTCGCGGAGTTCGAAGGCAGCACCGAGGATGCGGAGAGCGCTCTGCTTCAGGCGGCGAACACGTACGAGCACGGCCGGTGGAAGGTGCGCCGCCGCGAGATCTTCAAGTGCTCCGGGCGGTCCTATTTCGTCCGCGTCCAGGGGCGTACGGCGACGTACAGTCTCCTGGTTCAGCTTGCCGAGCTGGTCCACGACTCCGACGCGCAACCAGCAGTCAAACCCATCAGCTGAAATTCCGTCACGGAAGTGTCCCCGTGCGCACCCGGTGCGGCTGGACGCGGGCGGTGCCCGCGTCGGCCTTTGAGGGCGGTGCGGCGGCTCGACGCCTGGCGGCCGAGGGGGCAGGTGGTGCGGCCGCCAGGGCGTGACGTGACCCTCATCCGGATAGTTGGCCGGGGCCCACGCTCCACCAGGCTACGTCTTGCGCTGGAACTCCCCAGCTGGTGACACGGGTGTGTTCAATGCGACGCCCTTCTTCGCCCAACAGCCAATTCAAGACCTCAGTAACCGGACGCTCTGGGCTGGTCCGAGCCTCGACCGCGCGACCTGGACACTCGCGGCTTCCCCGTGCATCCCGAGCTCGCTGCTGGCCGACCTCCCGGTTTCGCTTCTTCAGTTGATCTGTCCGCGATCGCCGGGGGCTCCCGCATACTCATCCTCCCAGCGATCTCGCTCGGGATGAATCGGGGAGGGGCGGAATGCCGCCAACGAACGTACACAACAGGCGAAGACCCCGATGGGGAAGTGGGCAACGGGCCGCCGCCGCCATGCTGGTGCTGGCCCTCACCGGCGGCTTCGCGGCAGCGGCCAACTACGAAGCACAGGCGGAGACCGAGTCAGTGTCAACGTCGGCCGTTCCGCCGGCGCCCGATCTCGGGCCGGCCGAGGCCGCCAATGAGTCCGAGGCCCGGATCCTCGCCCAAATGCAGGGTCGCCGTATCGAGATCCTTTCGCGGCGCACCGCGACCGGCGGGGTCTGGGCCGACCCAGAAGGGTCCCTCACCACGGAGGCGTATCCCGCCCCAATTCGGGTGAAGGAGAACGGGGCCTGGAAGGACATCGACACCACCCCCTCGCGCCGGTATAGCCCGGCGGGGTCGAGCAGCGCACCGAGTTGAAGCTGATGGTGCGCCCTGAGCCGACCAGTCTCTCCTCGCACAGCGCGAGCGCGAGCGGCTCGATGGGCAGGACATGCAGCGTGGTGCGTTCGACGTCCAGACGGTCGGCGGGTATCTGCCCGGTCGCCCGGTGACGGCGCGAGTTCACCGCATCGCACCAGGTCAGTCAGGCATCGACGAGCTCGGCGAAGGTGTCGTAGGCGGCCAGCAGGTTCGCGCTGGTGGGCACCAGGTCGGCCTTCGCGATACGGACCGTGGCCTCCGCACCGCTCTTCGATTCGGGGTCGTAGGGCACGCAACTGACCAGCTGGCAGCCGTAATGCCGGCCCGCGGCGACCATCTGCGGATGACGTACCGGGATCCCGGCGATGTGCTCGACGGTGACCGTCTTCGCATTGTCGGTCAGCACATACGTTGGCGCCCCGCCGATCTGCCGGAGCGTGGTATCCAGGCAAGCCACCAAAGTGCCCAACGTGCAGTCCCAGAACGGGATCACCACCCGAAACCGCGACCAGGACAGCCAAGCGCAGAACAGCCAGGTCCGTCGGCCGCCGATCCGCGGCCCCTCGCCCCAGTCGAACTGCAGCCACCGGCCCGGCTCGGGAATCCACGGCCTGTACGTCCGGCGCTTGCCCGCCTTCCACGCACCCTTCGCCGCGTTCACCGCCCGTCTCGTCGAGCGCGCGCTGCCCCGGTAGCCCATCTTCACGAGCTTCTCGTGGACCACATCGGCGCGGATCGTCGCCTTCGACTGCTCGACCCACTCCTCGACCTTCTCCAGGAACGCATCGATCATCTTCGGCCGCGGCTCTCGCCCATAGGGATTGCGCCCACCGTTGCGGGCCTCGACATACCGCTTGACCGTCTTCGGGTCGTGCCCCGTCAAGGTCGCCGCCGACCAGACCGTCCCGGTCAGGTCGTACGCCTCAAGGATTTCCATAATCTCCGTGTCAGACTTCGTCACAGGACCTCTCCGGCCGGTAACTGATGCGTGCAAACACCAGCAAACGGGCGGAGGGGTCTCCTCCAGTTAAGGAAGTGATCAGGAACACCACTGGTCAGACGGCCATCCACCTGGAATTCCGGTGGCCATCAGCCTGGACTCGGCTGGCCGCACATCTGGACTTTGCCACGGCCGCTGGCACAGTAGCGATCCGTCCCACAAACCCAGCTCTGCGGCAGCCCGAGATCAACCGCTCAGGCGGGTGACACTGCGAGGCCGACCGATGCAGCTTCTCCGACGGCATCCTCGCGAACTCGGCGACTCGCATCATGATCACGCACGCGGACGCGGTCCTGTCGCGAACTGGAAGCCGAGAGGGCTTTCTTTGTCGACTGCCCATAATTCGGTGGATCAGCGTAGCCGCGTAGTCGACCGTTGCCCATCACGCGCGACGCAACACACGCCACGCCCCTGCCCCATACACCGGACCGCCTTGCGGGCGGAGCCTCGGCCGGCCCACTCCTGGCGCGACGACATGGCGCGGACCACCACCAGATAACTGACTGGTCGTCAGTGACGTCAGCGTTGAGTCAGCATTCGTTCCATCAAACGTCACCACACCCTGCTCTACATGGGAGTCGCACCCAAGATCCGCAGCGCACACCAAGGGCCAAGTGAGCAGCTACGAGTCGACCAGAGACGGAACTTGTCCGAAGCCAGCCAGCCTGAGGTCAGTTCGGGCGATTTCCCCAGCTCAGCGCACCCTCCCCCGTGCCTTCAGCGGCACCACAGGCAGCTCCGGGGCCGGGATCGGAGGGCCGTCGTAGCCCTTCACCTCGCCGAAGCGGGTCCCGTTCATCCAGTCCTCGCGGGCCTGGGCGATGTCCTCCTGGGAGCGTCCGATCCAGTTCCAGAACATGACAATCTCCTCTTCGAACGGCTCGCCCCCGAGGAGCATGAGTCCAGCATCGGAGATCGCACGCACCGGCAGTTCGGAGCGGCCGCAGCCGAGGTAGAGCATCGAGCCCGGCAGTACGGGTACGCCGTCGACCTCCGCCTCGCCGGACATGGACAGAACCGCGTACTCGAAGTCACGGTCCAGCGGCAGCCGGGCCTGGGCGCCCTGCGCCAGCGCCAGGTCCGCGCCGACGATCGGGGTGTAGGCGGTGCCCGGCGAGACCGCACCGTCGAGTTCGCCCAGGATGACGGTGGCGGTGAGGCCGGGCGCGGTGACGGTGGGCAGGTCGACGTGGTGCTGGAAGTGCGGCTCGACGTCCCGGTGAGCATCGGGCAGGGCCACCCAAAGCTGGGCGCCGTGCAGAAGCCTGGCGTGCGACTTCGGGCTTTCCTCGGAATGGCTGATGGCCCGGCCCGAGGTCATCAGGCCCAGCTCGCGGGGCCGCACCGTCTGGAGGCTGCCCAGACTGTCGCGGTGCAGAACCTCGCCGTCGTGGAGCCAGCTGACCGTCTGCAGCCCCATGTGGGGGTGGGGCGGTACCTGCATGCCGGGCTCGTCGGCGATGTCGTCGGGGCCGTAGTGGTCCACGAAGGCCCAGGCACCGACCATGCGGCGCCCCAGGTTGGGCAGCAGGCGGCGCACTTCGGTGGACTCGCCGAGCTGGACGCGGCGCGGGGTGAGAAGTTCACGTACCGGTTCGGCGACGACGAAGCCCCGCCCTCCGCAGACGGAGAGTGCGGCCTGGCGCTCGAGATTGCTCATGGCGCACAACCTATTCCCGTACGGGCGCGGAGGTCCGGTCCCCACGCCGAAAATTTAGTGGAATGTTAAACCATTATGCTGTGTTCTCATCCCTGAGCGAACGCGGATGGAGCCTTCGGGCAGCCCGCGCCGGAAGGGAAACAGGAGGAGGACACGTGAGCGAGACCTATTACGAGTTCGGCACTGCCGCCGACCGGTGGGACCGGGCACAGATGTTCTTCGAGGCCAAGGAGTACCTGACGGCGGCCCGGATTCTGGGCGGGCTGGTCGAGGAGGTGCCGGAGCAGGTCGCCCCGCGGCTGCTTCTGGCCCGCGCCTACTACCACTCCGCCCGGCTCGGCAAGGCCGAGGCCGAGCTGCGCGCGGTACTGGAGCGGGACCCGGTGGAGGACTACGCGCGCCTCATGCTGGGGCGCACCCTGGAGCGCCAGGGACGGCACGCCGAGGCCGCGCCGCATCTGCGGATGGCTGCCGCGCTGACCGGCGACTTCGACTCCGGCGCTTCCTGAGGCGGGGGCGAAGGCGAAGGCGGTGGGTCGACGGTTCAGGCCGTCGGCCCATCTCCCGGAAGAGAGTTCGCCACTCGGTCCAGCCATTCCGTCATCAGGGCCGCCTCCGCGGTACTGAGTCCCGATTCGTGGGAGTGGCGCAGCAGAGCACTCAAGCGAGCCGCCGTCGAGGGGACTCCGGCTTCCGCAGGGTCGCTCGGGGTCGCGTCCGGAGTGAGGACGGCCGCATGCACGGCGTCGCGCACCCTCCCGGACATGGCGCTGTCGGAGAAGGTCGCCGGGCGCGCCACGAGCATCAGGGCCACTCCCGTGTTGGCCGACATGATCATCTGCGCCGCGAGGTCCGGGGCGACGCGCAGCCTTCCCACCGCGGCCGCCCGTGTCAGATCCCTGGTGAGGATCCGGTGGGACTCAAGTGCCGCCTCCGGCGGCGTACGCATCGCCGGCGAGTTCATCAGCCGGTAGAGGTTCGGGTTCCGAAGGGCGAACTCCACATGGCTGTCCCAGCCGTTGCGCAGATCCTCAACGGGGTCCGTGGTGTCGTCGCGTTCCCGTTTGGTCGCCAGATACTTGTCGAATCCGTCATCGACGACCGCCGACAGCAGACCTTCCTTGTCCCCGAAGTGCCGGTAGAGGGCAGGGGCTCCCACCTGCGCCGCCTCGCACACCGCACGCGTGGAGATGTCACCGTCGGGCGACTCCCTCACCAAATCCGCCGCCACTTCCAGAATGCGTGTTCGCGTGCTCATCGAACGGACGCTATCAAGCGGCATGCGGCGTCAGCAGGTCGTCCAGACCGATCCGGCCGAGGAACTCCGCGCGGACACGGTCGGCGACCGCGCTGACCGCCTCGCTGCCGTCGTCGACAGGATCGACGTGCAGGCGAAAGGGGCGTTTGCCGTGCTCGGCGTCCACGACCCGGACGATGCCGTCGGCGACCTGTACGACATCGGCATCGGCGGGAGCGAGAGCGGCCAGGCGCTGGGACACCTGCTCCATCAGGCCGGCGTAGAGCTCTTCGTAGTCCGGGACCACGGCCTGGTCGGCCGGATGCCCGCCCGTGATGAAGTGGTTGGTTCCCGAGGTGAAGGAGCCCGGCACGACGATGGTGGTCTCGATGCCGAAACGCGCCAGCTCGGCGGCATAGGAGACGGCCAGGGCATCCATGGCGGCCTTGGCGGCGAAGTAGGGGGCCAGATAGGGCGGCGTACCGCCCCTGGTGGACGTGGAACCCATCCACACCACCAGACCGTGCCGCTGGCCTCTCAGCCGCGGCAGCGCGGCCCTGTTCACACGCTGGGTCCCCAGCACATTGGTGTCGTAGACCGCCGCGAGTTCCTCGGGGGTGAACGCCTCGGTGGGGCCGGTGACCATGTGCCCGGCGTTGTGGATGAGTACGTCGAGGCGGCCGGCCTCGGTGATGACCGCGGAGATCGCGGTATCCGCCGATTCCTGGGACAGCACATCCAGCTCCACGGTGCGCAGGTCCACCCCATGCTCGGTCGCGTAGGCCGCCGCCTCGGCGACCCGGCCGGCGTTGCGCGTGTTGGTGTTCCGCATGGCGGCGTAGACAATGTGGCCCGAGCGTGCCAGGGCCCGAGCGGCCAGGGCTCCGAAACCGGAACCCGCACCGGTGATGACGATGACCTTGCTCATGGGGCTGCTCCTCGGTCGGAAATGCGCACGGGCGAACAGCGGCGCAGGCAAGAGACATGCGGGGCCCACGGTCCGGCTCGCGCCGCAGGCCGTCGGCCGTCCGCTTTCGGAAGCGGCCGTCAGACGATGCCGCCGTTGGCGCGCACGACCTGCCCGTTGACCCAGCGCGCGGGGCCCGCGAGGAACGAGACGACCTCCGCGATGTCCCGCGGCGTGCCCAGTCGCTCCAGCGGCGGCTGAGCGGCCATCCTCGCGACGGTCTCCTCGTCCTTGCCGTCCAGGAACAGGGCCGTGGCGGTCGGCCCGGGGGCCACGGCGTTGACCGTGATGTCCCGGCCGCGCAGCTCGCGGGCGAGGATCAGCGTCATGGCCTCGACGGCCCCCTTGGTGGCCGCGTAGGCGCTGTATCCGGGCAGGGAGAGCGACAGCACCGAGCTGGAGAAGTTGATGATGGCCCCGCCGCCCCGCAGGCGCCGCGCGGCCTGCTGGTCGACGACGAACGTGCCGCGGATGTTGGTGCGGTGCATCCGGTCGAACGCGTCGAGGTCGAACTCGACCAGCGGCGCGAGTGCCATGACACCCGCGGCGTGCACGACCACGTCGATGCCCCCGAACGTCTCCTCGGCGGCGTCGAAGAGAGCCGCGACGGCGATCTCGTCGGCGACGTCGGCCTGACGCGCGACTGCCTGTCCGCCCGCGGCCGTGATGGCCTCGACAGCGGCCTCGGCCTCGGTCCGGTTGCTCGCGTAGTTGATGACGACGGCGAAACCGTCGGCCGCGAGCCGTTCGGCGCTCTCCCGGCCGATTCCCCGGGATCCCCCGGTGACAAGGGCGACGCGCGGTGCGGCAGCAGTGGTGGCGGCAGTAGCAGTGGCGTGGTCAGTCATGGTCTCGCTCCCGATGACACAGGGGTCGGCGTTCCGCGAACCCGATGACATCAACGCTAACACCATAACGTTAGCGTCGCTACCCTTGCTGTCGGTGACGCCCGTAGCATCGCTACCCCGCCGCATACGACGGAACCCGCCGGGATGATCCCCGGCGGGTTCTTGTCCGCCCAGCAGTCCTGTCCGACCAGCAGTACCGCCAGCAGATCAGGCGGTCAGCAGGTCAGGCGGTCAGCCCGTCAGGTCACCGCCCCGGCCCTGTCGCGGGACACCGCGACGCCGTCCGCCGCCGCCCCCGTCCCGGGCGGCGCCAGCAGGCGTTCGGTCAGATAGCCGAAGACCAGGCCGAAAACGGCCCAGAGCGTGGCCTGAATGGCCAGCGTGGAGAGCCGGAACTCCCACAACAGGGCGGCCGGGAAGTCCTTGCCGACCTCGTTGACCGAGGGCAGGAACGCATAGGCGAGCCCGATCAGCAGGACGAATCCGGCAGCCGCGACGATGGTCGCGTTCCAGTTGCCCAGGCGGGGTGCGAGCCGTCTGCCGAGGATGACGGCGGCGACGGCCAGCAGGACACCGAGCGCGACCATCAGGAAGAACAGGGTGGTGCGCTTCCCGATGGTGTCGGGGTTGCCGACAGCCGGCGGATTCGCCGGGTACTTCAGGAACGGCACGACGTACACCGTCAACAGGGCGGCACCCGCGATCAGCGCCGCCGTGGCCCGCGGGCCGAAGTCGCCGATGCGCCCGAGGGCGTAACAGAAGACGAGAGCGGCGATGCCGCCGATCGCCACACCGAAGACCAGGATGCCGGTGGCGAGTCCACCGGTCGCCTGCATGGTGCGGCTGACCAGCTCCTCGCCGCCGCCGTGGTCATGGCTGTGGGCCTCTTCCAGCGCGATGGCGGCGTCCACTTGGGACTCGCCGAGGAAGTAGGCGACGACGAGAGCCACGGCGCCCGCGATCAGGCCGGCCAGCATGCCGCGGACGAGCAGGGCTCTGACAGATATGGAGTTCACGAGAGTTTCCCCTGTTTTCTCAGTGGCAGGGGAAGCCGAGCAGATGACGACCGTCGTGGACCCATTCATGGACGCCTTCGCCGGAGATGACCGCGGTGGCCCCCTGCTCGGCGCCGACGAAGTACAGCAGGACGAGCATGAGAATGCCGAAGAAGACCGCCCAAGGGGCAATGGCCTTCGCCGAGATGGGGGTGATCGCAGATGCGCCGGTCGCCGGGGCAGCGGACTGTGCCATGGCAGAACCTCCTGTGGGAACACGCGTCCCTGTCGTGGTGCCTCAGACGACGGTGCTGGGTCTGACTTCCCGTACACGTACGGGTACACAGTGGCGCGACCGTGCCGGACTCTCACCGGACTTCCGTCACACCCTCGTCATGGTCGACGCGACCCTACCGCCTGCACGCGGACACCGCCATGGTGCAATCGGCATGGCCGCGGACCCGGAGACCTTGGGAGACCGTGCCACCGGGGCCACAGTCGAGGGAGTGGAGGCAAAGCGTGACGGTACGGGTGATGTTGGTCTCGCCTGCCATGAACGCCGCGCTGCGGGAGGCCCGTTTCGACGGCGACGGCCCCCTGGACAGGGCCGGCGAACAACGTGCCCGCGCCGCCGCGGGCGCGATACCGGCGGCAGGCCGCTACGCGAGCGGCCCTTCGGAGCGGTGCCTGCGGACAACCGAGGCGCTCGGTCTCGCCGTCCGGCCCGAACCGGACCTCGCCGACTGGGACTTGGGACGCTGGCGCGGCCTACGCCTGGACGAGGTGGCGGCGCGGGAGCCCGAGGCGGTGGCCGAGTGGCTCGGCGACCCCGTGGCGGCCCCGCACGGCGGTGAGTCCCTGCGGGATCTGACGGCCCGGGTCGGCGGCTGGCTCGCGGCGCAGGCCCAGGCCCAGGCCCAGGCCGGGGCCCAAGCCGAGGCCCAGGCCGAGGCCGAGGCCGAGGCCGAGGGCAACGACAGCGTGCTGGCGGTGGCCGGGCCCTCGGTGGTACGGGCGGCGGTCGTCCATGGACTGGCTCTGCCGATGGCGGCGTTCTGGCGGCTCGATGTCGCCCCGTTGTCACTCACCGAGCTCAGCGGCCGGTCCGGGCGGTGGAATGTGCGGCTGGGGCAGCCTTTGACGGCGCGGGACAGCTGAACCCCGGCGGTGCGACCGGGAGAACAGCCGACCGGGAGAACAGCCGATTCCCGCCGCACGCGCGGCAGCCTCAGCCGTGCGGCACCAGGACTGCCGTGGCGGCGATGCCGTCCTCGACCCGCCATCGGCCCCGCAGCGTCGGTGGCAGCGCGGGGTGGGTACGCAACAGGCGTGCGCTCAGGGTGCCTTCGGTGCCCCCGACTTCGGCACGACGGAAGGTGATGTCCGCCTCGTCGAAGTCGAGTTCGGTCCCGGTGATCGGGAACCACGCCTTGAACACGCTCTCCTTGGCGCTGAACAGCAGGCGGTCCCAGTGCAGCGCACCGTCGTCGTCGGGCGCGGGCGGGAAGTTCCAACGGCGTTCGGAGGGAAGCGAGATCAGGTCCCGGACGCCGCTGGGCAGCGGGGCGTGCGGCTCGGCGTCGATGCCCAGACTCAGCGCGTCCGTCGCCCGCGTCAGCGCAGCCGCCCGGTAGCCCTCGCAGTGCGTGAGGCTGCCGATGATCCCCTCGGGCCACAGCGGCACACCGCGCCGGCCGCGCAGCACCGGCACGGGCGGCAGGCCGAGGCCCGCCATGGCGCGACGGGCGCAGGCGCGCGCGGTCGCGAAGTCGTTGACGCGCTTGGGCACGCTCCTGGCCACCAGTTCCTCCTCCTCGGGGAACAGGATTCCGTCCGGCACCGTCTCCTCACGGGTGGCGGCGCAGGAGACGTACTCGGGAAACAGCCGCTCGATCACGAGGCTCCCTCAGGTGCGGTGCGGCTCGGTTCGTGCCCGTGGGCGGGTGCGCCGTCCGGGGTCGCGGGGCGTTCCTCGTACGGGAGGATCTGCCGCAGCAGTCCGCGCGGATGTCCGCGTTTGCGCCACTCCCGGGGGTAGCCGATCGAGACCTCCTCGAAGCGCACCCCGTCGTACCAGGTGGTACGGGGGATGTGGAGGTGTCCGTAGACGACGGCCGCGACGTTGAACCGGCGGTGCCAGTCCGCGGTGAGTTCGGTGCCGCACCACTGGGCGAACTCCGGGTACCACATCACCGCGGTGGGTTCCCGTACGAGGGGCCAGTGTCCGGCGAGCACGAGCGGGATGTCCGGGTCGTGCGCGGCCAGTCGGCGTTCGGTCGTCGCGACCCGGGCCCGGCACCAGTCGTCCCGGCCGGTGTACGGATCGGGGTGCAGCAGGTACTCGTCGCTGCAGACGATGCCCGCCTTGTGCGCGATCGCCAGCGACTCCTCCTTGGTCCGTGCTCCGGGGGCGCGGAACGTGTAGTCGTACAGGAGGAAGAGCGGGGCCACCGCCACAGGGCCCTCCGGGCCGGGCCACAGGGGAAACGGATCTTCGGGGGTCGTCACCCCGAGGCTCCGGCACAACTCGACGAGGTGCTCGTACCGGGCCTGCCCGCGCAGTCGTACGGGGTCCTTGTCCATCGTCCACAACTCGTGGTTGCCGGGGGTCCACACCACATGGGCGAAGCGTCCCGCGAGGAGTTCCAGCGCCCACCGGACATCGTGCGGCTGCTCCGCCACGTCGCCCGCGACGATGAGCCAGTCCTCGTCCGACGTCGGGTGCAGAGACTCGACGATGGCCCGGTTCTCGGAGACCGCGGCATGCAGATCGCTCACGGCGAGGAGCCGGCCCCCTCCGGACGAGGGGTGCGCGGCGTGCGGAGAATGCGCGAAGGGCGCGGCGTGGGGGGCGGGGTCGCTCGCAGGAGTTCGAGAAGTCATGGAGGTCGATTCCCCATCTGTCGGTCGGCGTACGACTCCGCTCGCACGGTGCGGGGTCAGGGGAAATCTACCGTCCCGCACGCGCCTGATGGTCTCGAACGCGGTCCTCGTCCACGTCTCCGTGGCTCCATGCTTCACCGACAGGCCCTGGCCGACCGGGCGGCGACGATGGCCGACCGCTGCCGCAGGGGCTTCCGTCAGCGTCGGTCTGCGGCAAGTTCGGTGGCGGGGCGGCCGTTCGGCGGGGGCGGCACGGTCGGACCGGAAGCGGCGGCGGTGGAAGAAGCGGCGGTGGAAGAAGCGGACGTCGAAGCCGGGGCCGGCACCGCCGCGCCAACCGCTCCGGTCGTCCTCTTCCCTGCGGGCCTCCGGCGGCCGGCCGGCCGTGCGGAGCGCCGGGGCGGGCCCCCGTACACCGGAATCCTGAGCAGTGCGACGACCGCGAGGAGCGCGCCCGCCGACGGTACGAGTCCGGCGAGCGGGTGCAGCAGCCCCGCGTACACCAGCGTTCCTGTGAGTGCCCCGACCACCGCGCCGAAGCCCAGGACGACCGCCACACCCGGCGCCGTGAAGCGGATCCGGCGCAGGCGGTGGGCGATGTGATCGCCGCCGTCCGGGAGCAACGGCCGTGCGGCCCGTCGGCGCGACACCAGCACGAGCGCCGTGTCGGCGACGGCCACCACCATCAGAACCGGCAGCGCCACGCACGCGGCACGCTCCGGTGGCGCCGCCGCATGGAGCAGCACGACGGAGCCCGCCAGCACGAACCCGGTGAACAGGGAGCCGCACTCGCCGGGGAAGATCCGCGCGGGGTACCAGTTGTGAACCAGCGACCCGGTGAGAGCGGCCACGAGCACGGTCAGCAGCAGGACCACACCGGACCGGCCGTCGAGTGCGGCGCAGACGAGCAGGCCGGTCGCGGTGACAACGGCGACGGTGGCCATCGCGCCGTCGGAATTGTCCAGCGTGCTGAAGGCGTTGGTGAGGAACACGATCCAGAGTGCGGCGAGCACGCCCACCATCGGGGACAGCCCGGCGAGGGAGACGAAGACGGCCGCGGCGACCACTTGTGCCGCCAGCCGCAGCCAGGCATTGAGCGGTTTCAGGTCGTGGACGAGGCCGAACGCGGCGACGGCGCCGGACACGGCGAGCAGTGGCAGGACGGGGGCGCCGGGTTCCGCGAGCCCCAGCTCGGATCCGGCCCAGCCGACGCCCGTGACGCTCAGGACTGTCGCCACTCCGCCCAGGTACGACATCGGCCGGGCGTGCCGCTTGCGGCCGTCCGGGCGGTCCAGCGCTCTGCGGCGGAGCGTTGTTCTGCGGATGCCTGCGGTCAGTACCACCGTGATGAACAGCGCGACCACACCGGAAGTGATGATCCCCACCACGTTCACCTGCCCTGCCTTTCCTGACACGTGCCCCTGCGGAAACCGGCGCTCCGGGTCGTGCGGCTCATCCGTCGCAGCCGTCCGCACACATCGGTGTCGCACGTTCCTTGCGGTCCCGGAGCGATGCGTGACGCCACCCGAGTGGAGTCGTCCCACAACTTAAGGCCCGAATGTCACAATATGCCCCGAATAACACGAAAAACTCGGCACTGATTGAGGTTCCGTCAGGAAAGGGCGTGCCGGAGTCGGCTCCGGTACGTCATCGGCGGCCCGGACGGTCCGGGGTTCCCTTCGTCGCGTGCGGTGCGCCTTCGGGGCCGCCGCCGGTCCGCGCAGGCAGAGGATCGCGGAGCAGGTGGTGACGGGAGGTGGTGGCGCGCGGCCCTGCCCTATCGGTCGCCCGAGGACCGACCGCTGATCAACTTCAGCAACGCGGTGTGCGTTTCCCGGTCCGCCGCCACGACCAGTCCGCCCGCACCGGTGTGCAGAAGCTGGCCGTGGATGCCGGTCACCACGCAGCCGGCCGCCCGGCACAGCGCGATTCCGGCGGCGAAGTGCACGCTGTCACGCAGGTCGCCGTCGGTGACGTAGGCGGCCCTTCTGCCCGCCGCCACCCAGGCCACCGCGAGGGTGGTGGAGACGACGCGCGGCCGGAACCGCTCGATGAACCCCGGGTCGTCGAGAAGGCGGGCCACCCTGAAGCCGGGCGCGTTGGGGAACGGTGGGTCGAGGTTGACATCCACCAGGCGCGAATCGGGCGACGGCACCGACTCCTCGTCCCTGCCGCCGCCGCGGAGGTGTGCGCGCTCGCCGTCGGTCCAGAACACCTCGTCGGTGAAGGGGTCGGCGGACGCGGCCGCGGTGATACGGGTCCCGACACGGAGGGCCACATTCACCGCGACCAGCATGTTGCGCACGGCGTAGTTCAGCGTGCCGCACAGCGGATCGACCAGCCACCTGCGCTCCGCGCCGTCCGCGCCGGTGCGCCCGCTCTCCTCACCGGTTATGGCGTCGTCGGGCCGCGCGGTTCGCAGAACACGCAGGATGGCCTTCTCGGCTTCCAGGTCCGCGGTGGTCGCGAAATCGGCCGCGGACTTCTCGAACCGTTCCAGGGGTTCCCCGTACAGCGCGCGGACGACGGCCGCTCCCGCCTGTGCTGCCGCTACCGCCAGTTGCGCGTCCGTCATCGCGTCCGTCTTCGCGCCCGTCTTCGCGTTCGTGATCGCGTTCGTGATCGCGTTCGTGATCGCGTTCGTGATCGCGTTCGTGATCGCGTTCGTGATCGACATGCGCGCAGAATAGCCACTCCCCCTTTCCGGGCAGGGCTGCACCGGCCGGCACGGCCACTCCCTTGGGCCGCCGGAGCCCCGGGCCCATCCCCCGGCTCCATCCCCCGGGTCCGTCCCCAGATCCGTCCCCCGCATCGAGCGGCGCGAAGCCCCCGCCGCGGTGACTGAACAGCCACTTGAACAGCAACCTGAACGTCCACGAAGACAGACGCGTGGGCGCACGCATCTCATCTGGGGTTATGGCAAGAGCGGACTTGGCGAGGTGGGTCAGTTTCCTGCAACACCCCAGGCGCGAGAGCAATTTGGAAGATGTGGCACCCCCGAGACGTAGCTACTTTGCTAAGTGACGGAAAGCGAAGGAAGTACCTTCCGGCACGATATGTGAATACTGCCAAGGCTACGTCGGCCATCGGAAGCGCCATTGCCGTGGTCGTGCGCGACGCCATCTGACACGACCGATCACGAGGTCACCGATGCGCGGTGGAGGCGGACAGCCGTGCCACCGCTCGGCCGTATCCGAGCCGATGGATCACTGGGGTAGGGATGCGTAGATTCGCTGTGCGGGCCGAGATCGGAACGGTCGGCTTCTCACCGGTGCGAGCCCTGATCAACACGGGTGCCACGGCAACGTGGCCCCGGCAGGCACGCATCGGACTGAAGCTGGTCGCTCCCGACGACCCCGCGTGTGCCACGGACGAGGAAGAGGAGAACGGGACCGTACGGGGACGGGCCCACGCCCCGGACAGGGTGCCGTACGGAGAGTGGGTGGTGCGCAGTCTCCGTGAGGTCGCACGGGCGTGGCTCGACCAGGTGGGCCCCTGCCGCGTCGACGTGATCGACGCCGAACTGCTCGACGACGGAAGCCGGTTGTTCTTCTCGGCCCTCGCCGAACTCGCCGAACTGTCCGACGGGTTGATCACCGTGCACTGTCCGGCGGCCGGCACCACCGGCTCGGCCGTCCCGGTCGGTCTGATCGGCCCGGTCGGCCCGGTCGGTCTGGTCGGTCTGGTCCCCGAGGTCGCAAGCGCCCGCGAGCGACGCATCGAATACCTCGCGACCTCCACCGGCCGGCTCAGCGGCGAGGAGGCCGACTTCCTGTACCGGCAGGCGCTCGGCTACCTGGGAACGGGGGACGGCTGGACCGCGGAGCGCATCCTGCGAGCGGTGCTTCGGCTGCGCCCGACGCCTGCCGTCCGAGCCAAACTGCGGGCTGCCTGCGCCCTGCTCGGGCGGCCCCTGAACCCCGGACACCACGCGCCGGGGGCGGAGCCGGGACCGGCGCCCGAGCACCACCCGCCCGGCCGGGCACCCGGGCACACGCCGGACGGCGCCGGTCCGGCAGGCCGCGGCCCGCTCCGGCTGCACTCGGGCTGGGAGCGCGTGGAGCGATGGGCCGAGACGGCCGGGCAGATCCACAAGAACGCGGTGCACAAGGCGCTCTTCGCCGTCGCCGACAGAACGGTGTTCCGAACGTACGAGACCTATGACGACGCCACGCAACCGCTGGACTTCTTCGTCCCCGTGAGGGAGGGACTCATCCTCAAGATCCATATTCGCGACCTGGACAGCTTCGAGATCGCCCACGTCGGCTCGATCGACGAGGTGCCCGGAATCGGGAGGGAAATCGACCGAGCGGCTTGACACACTTCCCGGGCGGACGGGTGTTCATGCATCAACTCAGGTCCGAACAAGTGTGCTTGACAGGGTGCAGAGCCTGTGAAAATGTCGGCCGCACTTGCGCTACCTGGACTTCCTCTGTCAAGAACTCGGGGAGATTTGATGCCGCCACTGGAAGTATCCGGAATAGATGTTTCCTCACGGGTCCGGGCCCGTGATATCCAAATGGCCGGCGTCGCCGACATACGCCGCCACGTCCTGATGATCTCCGGCGCCATCGACACCGTCGACCACGACGTCTCGGTCTGCGTCAACCTCCCCGAGCCCGGCCGCTGGCAGGTCATCAAGTCAGAGACCAACCTGACGGACCGCACGTGGGTGGCCATGCAGGCCGCCACCGACGAGGACTCCGTCTTCGTCGACGACGCCGACACCCTGGTGATGTCACGCCAGTTCTCCAAGTCCTTCATCACGCCCGACCAGCGCCGCCTCACCTTCTACGGTGGAGAGGTGCGCCCCGGCGAGGCCGTGGTGAAGATGTACTCCCTGGAGACCACCGGCCGAAGGCCCACCTACGCGTACTCCCGGTACAGCCCGATCGCCACCGACAGCCCTGAGATCACGGCCAGGACCCTCGAAGAGCTGGTCGCCGAGGGGATGCCGCAGCGACCGGTCATCGAGGTCATCGTTCCTGTGACGGTCATCGGGTGATCTCCTTCGTCCCCGAGCCCCACCTGCTGGACTCGCCCCGGGGCCGCGCCTGGCCGCCCTCCCCGGGGCCGCACGGCACACGCACCACCCCGCCGCCCGCCACCGCGGACGTGGCCATCATCGGCGCCGGCCCCGCCGGTCTCGCGGTGGCCTCCGCGCTCTGGCACCTCGGCGTCCACGACGTCGTCCTCCTGGACCGCGAAGGGCGGGCGTGCGGGCGGTTCTTCGACCGGGTCGACGTCCTGGGGCAACGGGTCCTGCGCTCACCCTACGAGCACCACCCCGGAGTCGAGGGCTACCGCGACTGCGAACTGCTCGACTTCGCCCGCCTCCACTGGTCGCTGCTCACCCCCGTCGAGCGCCGCGAGATCCGCATGGCCCAGGCCGGGCACCGCTCCGTCGTGCCCGTCGATGTCTTCGAGGCCTACTGCGGGCACGTCGCCACCCTGCACCACGTGGACGAGCGCGTCAGGCGGGCCACCGTCCGCGAAGTGCGGCCCAGTGCCGACGGTGTCACCGTCCGCGGCGACGGGTTCGCGGTCACCGCCGCGTACACCGTCCTCTGCCTCGGCGAGGAACGCCGTTCCGCTCCGGCCGACTGGTGGGACGGCGAGGCCACCCCTCGAAGCGTCAGCTACTGGGACGAACCCGTGCCCCGGGAAGCCCAGCGGCTGGTCGTCGTCGGCTCCGGCCTCAGCGCGGCGCACCTCATCGCGAACGCCCTCAACGACGGCAAGAACGTGCACTGGGTCCTGCGCGCCCCCGAGGAGCGCTACCAATGCGCCGATGTCAACGCGTCGTTCTTCCGCGCCGAGGGCAGGGCCCGCTTCGACGGGACGAGTTGGGAGGACCGCCAGATCCTGATGGGCAGACAGCGCCGGGCCTCGGTCATGTTCGAGTTCCGCCCCCTGCTGCGGCGCGCAGAGGCCGACGGCCGGCTGACCGTGCACCGGGGCAGCACCATCACGGCCGTGACACCCGAGCGCGCCGGCCGCGCGGCCGTCCGGCTCGCGGGCGGCGAGCAGGTCATCGGCGACCATGTCGTACTGGCCCTCGGCACCACCGTCTCCAATGGTGAACACCTCCTGCCCGAGGGAGTCACCGCACCTCGCGACGGCTGGCCCGACCTGGACGAACAGACCCTGGCCTACCGCAACGCGCCCCGCGTGTTCGCCGTCGGCGCGGCAGCGGGCATGGTGCTGGGCCCCGCCGCCCGCAACATCGACGGGCACCGCGTCGCGACCGCCCGAGTGGCCACCGCCGTCGCCGCCCACCTGGAGTCGGCGGCCGTCCCGCGCCTCGCCGACGACCGAGTGGCCGCCCATGTCTGACCAGGACGACTACGACTCCCGGTTCTCCCTGACCGCCGTCGACGAGCCCGCGCTCACCGAGACGGGCGTCATGCTCATGGGCCTCGACGCCGAACGCCTGCTGGCCGGACTCGGCCTGGCCACCCTCGCCGACGATCCCGCCCAGGTGGCCCTGGCCGTCGACCGGGTCCGGCACGGCGTCCCCGCCTTCCTCGGCTTCGACGCCCTCGTCAACACCGGCGCCCGCCACTGGCGCTCCACCCGCGCGGTCCTCGCCGCGGCGGGTTCGCGGCCACCGGCACCCGCCTCTCTCCGCAGGGCCTGGGACGACACCCTGCGCATGCTCACCTACTGCGACCTCGGCGAATCGGGCTCCGCCGCCGTCGCCCACCTCGCGGCCTGCTGGCTGCGACAGGAGGAGATCGACCGGTTCGCCCAGCGCCTGGCACACACGGGAAGCTGACGGACCGGGCTCCGTACGCTCCGGACGGAGCGCGAACCGAGCGCGCGGGCCGGTCCTGGCCGGTCCGGCCCGCACAAGCCGACGCGCACAAACCAAGCCGGGCCGAGCTGAAGTCGGCACCCGGAACACGGCGGAAGGCGGGTGACCGCGCGGCCCGCAGGCCGAGCCGCCACCCGTCTCACCAGGTCAGGTGTGCCGCCGTCACCAGGACGACTTGGTCACCCCGGGCAGAAACCCCGCGTGCGCCTGCTCCCGCATCCGGACGCGGGACAGCCCGAACTTCCGCAGGTGCCCGCGCGGTCGGCCGTCCACACTGTCCCTGTTGCGGACGCGCGTGGCGCTGGCGTTACGCGGCTGGCGCCGCAGCGCGTCGATGGCCACGGACCTCTCCGTCTCCGGCGTCCCCGGCCTGCGGATGATCTCCTTCAGCTCCGCCCGCCGCGCCGCGTACCGCCCGACAGTCGTCCTTCGCTCCTCGTTCTTCGCGATCTTGCTCTTCTTCGCCATCAGACCTTCACCCCTCGCGCCCGGATACGGGCCACCGCCGCCTCGATTCCGATCGAGTCGATCGTCTTGATCGCCCTGGCGCTCAGAGTCAGCCGCACGTACCGGCCCTCGCTGGGCAGCCAGTAGCGCTTGCTCTGGATGTTCGGGTCGAACCGGCGCGACGTACGCCGGTGCGAGTGGGAGATGGCGTTGCCGAAGCCCGGCCGGGCGCCGGTCAGTTGGCAGTGGGCGGACACAGAGTTACCTGCCTCTCATCGACGGGGCCCATTCTTGAAAATGGAAACCATTCCCATATAGTAGCGCCATGGCTCGCACCGAACTACGCCCGATCGTCAGGCTCCGCTCCACCGCCGGAACCGGCTACACCTACGTCACCCGCAAGAACCGGCGGAACGATCCCGACCGGCTGGTGCTGCGGAAGTTCGACCCGGTCGTCCGCCTCCATGTGGACTTCCGAGAAGAGCGCTGACGCCGCCCCCGCCCGACCTGCCCACCCGGCACGACCTGCCGACCTGCCGACCTGCCCGACCTGCCCGACCTGCCCGACCTGAAGGACATCAGCATGAAGCCCGGTATCCACCCCGCCTACGGACCCGTCGTCTTCCGCGACAAAGCCGCCGACTTCGCCTTCCTGACCCGCTCCACCCTCACCAGCGAACGCACCGTCGAGTGGGAGGACGGCAACGTCTACCCGGTCGTCGATGTGGAGATCTCCTCCGCGAGCCACCCCTTCTACACCGGCACCGCCCGCGTCCTGGACACCGCGGGCCGGGTGGAGCGGTTCGAGCGCCGCTACGGCAGCCGCGAGGGCCGGTGATGGAGGACAACCGGAAGCTGCCCGTCGTCATCGTCTGCGGCCTGCACGCCGACGCCCGCCGCGAGGTGGTGGAGGGGCTGCTGAGGAAGGTCCCTCACAGCGTCGCCCTGCACCACGACCTGACCACGGCGGACCGGGGAACCGTGCACCGAACGGTCCGCGATTCCTCGGGCGAGCAGTCCAGCGGCGAGGCACCTCTTGTGAACGACTGCGCCTGCTGCGCGCTGCGGGAGGATCTGCTTCCCGAACTGCACCGGCTCGCGGCCGACGGACTCACCCGACTCGCCGTCCTCGATCTCTGGGACTCCGTCGAGCCGAAGGCCATGGCCGAGGTCATCGCCGTCCACGGAGAGGGGCGGGCCGAGGTGAGGAGCGTGATCACCGCGGTCGATCCGGCCCTCGTGCTGCCCTGCCTCACCAATGGCGACGATCTGGCGGAAGCCGGGCTGGCCGCGGCGGCGACCGATCAGCGTACCGTCGGGGACACCTGGGCACGGCAGTTGGAGTACGCGTCCGTCGTCGCCCTCATCGAGAGCGACGAAGCGGACGACGCGGACCGTGCGCTCATCGGGCAACTGCACCCCACGGCCCGGCAGGCGGCGGCCGGATCGGACGCGCTGACAGAACTCGCGCTGGCCGGGTTCGACGTGGAGGCGGCGGGCGCCGCCCAGCACCCGGCGTGTGCGCTCCTCCCCCAGGAGGCGGAGGAGTCCGGCGTCAGCACCCTCGTCTGGCGCAGGCACCGCCCCTTCCACCCCGAGCGCCTGTACGAGGCGCTGGAGGGCCTGTGCTGCGCGGCCGCCCGCAGCCGCGGCCGGTTCTGGCTCGCCGACCGGCCCGACACTCTCCTCTCCTGGGACGCGGCCGGCGGCGCGCTCTGCGTCGAGAACACCGGCCCCTGGCTCGCTTCCCTGCCGGACGCCGCCTGGGACATGGTGCCGCCCCTCCGCCGGGCCGCCGCCGCGCTCGACTGGCACCCGGAGCACGGCGACCGCTGCCAGCACCTGGTCTTCGTCTCCCCCGGCCTCGACCGCGACGGCCTCACCGCGGTGCTGGATTCCTGTCTGCTCACCGACGAGGAGTACGCGGCCGGGCGCGAAGCGTGGAAGAGCCTGCCCCGCGCCTTCGACTCGCTCCTCGACCCGGTCCACTGACCGCACCCGAACCGCACCCGTGACCCTGAAGGAAAGCCGATGACACGCCGCCCGGACCCCCACAAGCCCCTCAAGACCCGTCCGAACCCGCTCGACGCCGCGAGGATCACGTACATCGACTACAAGGACACCGATCTGCTGCGGAAGTTCGTCTCCGACCGGGGCAAGATCCGCAGCCGCCGGGTGACCCGGATCAGCGCGCGGCAGCAGCGCAAGGTCGCCGCCGCCATCAAGAACGCACGGGAGATGGCCCTGCTGCCCTATTCCAGTTCCCTCAAGTGACCGACCGGCCGGGGCCCCGCCTCCACGGTTCCGCGTGAGGCGGGGCCCCAAGGTTCGGCCCGCCGTGGTGCTCGGCCGGGCACCACGGCGGCCCGGCCGGCGGCTCGTCGCACGCCGTCGCGGGCGTTCCCAGAAGCATCCCCACAGCGTCGGCGATAGACTAGAACATATGCCGAAAGAGCCATTTACGCGCCTTTCGGCCGACGCGAGCACATCCCCGAGTCCTTGACCCCCGCGAGGAGCAACGCAGATGTCCGCCACGACAGAACACCGCCCCCACGCCACCCACCCCCATCAGCACTCCCCGGGATGCGGACACGTGGCGGTGCCTCACGAGGACCACGTCGACTACGCACATGACAACCACCTGCACCGTGCGCACGGTGACCATGTGGACGAATGCGTGAAGACCGAGCACTCGGTACACGACGGGCACGACCACCGGCACGGCCCGGCCTGCGGCCATGTCGCCGTTCCGCACGACGATCACGTGGACTACATCCACGAGGGCCACCGGCACGCCGAGCACGACGGTCACTGGGACGACCACTGACGCACGCGGCTTGCCCCGGTTTTTCGCGTAACGGACAGGCATACAGCTCCCGCAGCCTGGACATCATCGATATGACAATCATTTCGATGAATCCCTTGACCGCCCGAGGCAGCGCCGACCGGCCCCGCAGTCCGCCCAGTTGCCTCCCATGCCCCTGGGAAGGCGCGTGCCGTCGTTGGCTTCTCCTCTGTACTTGGAACCAAGGCTCGAACCACGGCCGAAGTCATTACTGGCCTCGGCCCCGCTCCTCCACAGCCTCGTGGACGGTCTGGGGTCGCCGCTGAACGTGGTGCTTCCGGACCAGGTCGCCGAGAACGTCTCCCGGTTCCGGTCGCTGTACCGGCGCCATCGTCTGGGCGGGGACATCTCCTTCGCCCACAAGGCCAACCGGTCCAGTGCGCTCGTCCGCCGGCTCGCCGCCACCGGGGCCGCCATGGACGTCGCGTCGTTGCACGAGTTGCAGCACGCCATGGCCTGCGGCTTCACTGCGGACCGCATCAGCGCGACGGGCCCGAAGGAACCGGAATTCCTCTGGCTGGCCGCCCGTACCGGAGTGACGGTCAACGTCGAGGGGCGAACCGAACTCGAAGCCCTGGCCGCTCTGGTGCGCGGCCATGGGCTGGCGCCCGCGAAGGTCCTCCTGCGGCTGTCGGACTTCGCCGCCCAGGGGGTGAAGGTACTCAGCCGCCGCAGCCGTTTCGGCTCCCCGGCCGGTGAACTGTCCGGCCTGCTGGACGCGGCGGAACGGCATCGCGACGCGGTGGAGATCATCGGCGTCGCGTTCCACCTCGACACCACCAGCCTCGATGAGAAGGCGGTGGCCATGGAGGGCTGCATCCGGGCCATGGACGAGTGCCGGGCCAGAGGAATGCACCCGCGTGTGCTCGACATCGGAGGGGGCTTCGGCGTCAACTACCTCGCGCACAAAGCACAGTGGGAGGACTACACCACGCAGCTCACCCTGGCGGCGCTGGGCCGGCGCGAAGCGCTGACGTGGCGCGATCACCGTTACGGGCTGAGCAGCGAGGCGGGCACCCTTCGCGGCGCCCTGGAGCTCTACCCCTCCCACCGCCCGGTCGCCGGTGTCGACTACCTCGACGAACTCCTGCGCCACCCCGCCCCGTCGCTCGGCCGTCCCCTGGCCACCTTGTTGCTGGAGAGTCTCTATGACCTGTGCGTCGAGCCGGGACGTGCGCTCGTGGACCAGTGCGGGCTGACCCTGGCGCGCGTGCTGGAGGTGCGCGGGAATCCGGACGGGGTACGCGGGAATCCGGACGGCTCGTACACGGTGCGGCTCGCCATGAACGCCGACGACTGCGCGCTGGAAGAGCACGGGATTCTCATGGACCCCGTGCTCCTCGACCGCGGCGGGCCGAGCCGGCCGAGCGACGGACCGGATTCCGTCGGGGTGTATCTCCACGGAAATCTGTGTCTCGAATCCGATCTGATCACGCGCAGGATGGTGTTCCTTCCTCGTCGGCCGGTCCCGGGAGATCTCCTCGCCTTCGCCAATACCGCGGGCTATTGCATGGACTTCAACGCCCAGAACGCCCAGCAACGACCGTCCGCCCGCAAGGTGGCGCTCTACCGAGATACCGACGGCTGGCAGTGGAGTCTCGACGACCAGTACTGGCCCATACATTCCCCGGGGGACGCCCGTGAGATATGACAACATCATCGATACGGTGGGCGACACCCCCTTGGTACGCATCGACTCGCGCGTGCACGGGCTCCAGAACATCGACGTCTTCGCGAAACTCGAATTCTGCAATCCCTTCGGATCGCTCAAGGACCGGGCCGCCTGGAACATGGTGCGGCCCGGACTGCCTTCGGCGGTCGAGCACGGCAGCCAGATCGTGGAGCTGTCGAGCGGAAACACCGCCAAGGCCCTCGCGGCGATAGCGGGCATGCACGGCATAGGATTCAAGAGCGTGACCAACCGGATGAAGATCCCGGAGATCAAGGAATTACTCCTCCTCCTGGGAGCGGAAATAGAAGAACTGCCGGGCCGGAGTGAATGCCTCGACCCGACGAACACCGACGATCCGCTGACGCTCTTCCACCGGAGCCTGTCCGACCCGAGCAGTTCGTATGTGCACACGGACCAGTACTACAACAGCCTCAACTCCGAGGCGCACGAGACCGGAACCGGCCCCGAGATCATCGCCGACCTCGGCAACCGGGCGCCGGACTGGTTCATCTCCGGCGTCGGCACCGCCGGATCGTCGACCGGTGTAGCACACGCGCTGCGAAACCAGGACCCCAAGGTGCGGGTGATCGGGCTGGTCGCGGACAAGTCAGACTTCATTCCCGGGATTCGGAATATCGATGAGGTCCAGGAGGTAGGGTTATTCGATCCCCAGACCTATGACACCATCGAATCCGTCACGTCCGATGAGGCCATCGACGGGATGGTCACGCTTCTCCGAAAGTGCGGAATACTGGCGGGACCGACCGGTGGAGCAGCCTATTTCGGGACCGTTCGCCATCTACGGGAAATAGATTCACAGCTGACCGGACGGAAAACGGCTGTATTCATTGTCTGCGATCGCGTGGAAAGCTATCTCAGTTACATCAGGAAGCGTCGGCCCGAACTGCTCGGACAACGACCGAAGGACCACTCGGTCGCATCTCTCTCGGATGCCGATATGGCACATGCGTCCGCGATCGGCGTCACGGAGGCCCAGGACTGGATACAGCAGGCCGGGCCGACCGTGGTCGACATGCGCAGCCCCTTCGCCTATGCCGCGCTCCATATCGCCGGATCGATCAATATCGTTGACGAACTCTTCGAGGACCTCGTCCGAGGAGGGCTGCCGTTCAGCAAGAAACAGCCCGTACTCCTGGCCTGCCCCGTCGGCGAGAAGTCCCTCAAGTACGCGGCTCTCCTGACCCGTATGGGTCACCCGGACGTCCGCAGCCTGGCCGGGGGCATCATCGCCTGGCGCGATGCGGGCGCCCCGCTGATACGGGAGTGATCTTCGTGATTCAGCACGGACAGAATTCCTCCTGGGAGGATCTGAGCGCTTGGCAGGGAATGATCCGTGCCCAATTCCCGATCATCACCGCACACCCGGAGCTGGCCTACCTGGACAGCGCCGCGACAGCGCAGAAACCCCAGCCGGTTCTGGATGCCGTCCACCACTACCTCACGACGTCCAACGCGAATGCGGGACGGGGCACGTATCCCTGGGCCAACAGCACCACGGCGCTGATCGAGCGGGTACGGGAGCGTGTCAAAGCGTTCCTCGACGATCCGGACCCCGCCCGCTCCCGGGTGCACTTCGTCAGCGGGACGACCGAGGGGTTGCGGACGGTGGCACTCGACTGGCTCGTGGACGAACTGGCCGACGGTGACGAGATCATCGTCCCGTTCGCCGATCACGAGGCCAACGTCTCGCCCTGGCTGGAGGCCAGGGATGTCCTGGCCCGGCGGAACATACAGGTCGGCGTCCGGGAAATGCCCTACCAGGAGTCCTCGGGCGACTACGACACCCGCGCGCTGTCCGACATGCTGACTCCTCGCACGCGCTTCGTCGCGGCCACACATGTTCACCATGTCTACGGCGGCGACATGAACGTACGCCGGATACGCGAAGCGGTGGGCCCGGACGTGGCCATCGCCTTGGACGCCGCCCAGAGCGTCGGCCATCTGCCGGTGTCGCTAAGGAAGTTGGACGTCGACTTCGCCGTCTTCTCGGGTCACAAGGCATTGGCCCTGCCCGGGTCGGGAGCGGTCTGGTCCCGTGGCCTGCGCGGGGCGGAGTTCGCCCCGCGCGGCTGGCAGGGCACCCCCAACACCGTCGGCATCGCCAGCCTCGGAGCAGCCCTCGACTGGCTCGACGGCGCCGGGCCGGCGCGTATCGAACAGTGGACCGTCGGCCTGGCGGCCCGCCTCACCGAAGGGCTTCGCGGGCTGCCCCCGTACGAGGTGGTGGGGTGTCAGCTGAGTCTGGCGGAGCAGTCCGCGGTGCAGCAGCGCCACGGAATCGTGACGTTCCGCCACTCGGACATCGATTCGGTGGACCTGGGGTTCATCCTGTTCAGCCACGGGTTCATGGTCCGAGCCGACGGCCTGTGCCAGGGGCGCGCCGGAGAGAAGCGCAACTCGGTCCGGGTCAGCCTGCACGCGTACAACACCCGGGAGGAGATCGACCGCCTGCTGGATGTACTGACTTCACTGGCGCCGCAATCATGAAAACCATTTTCACCTGTAGATTCGGAGTCTCGGGAAGAGACCGGAAGAGCAGGGGTGGTACCGCACGATGAGCGTGAGCATGCCGACGGCCGAACGGTGGGTGGACCGCTGGGAACAGCAGCAGCAGCGGTACGCGATCGACCGGGAAGAGCGATTCACCGTGGTCGCCGACGTGGTCGAGCACGTGACAGCCGGCCATGACCGGCCCCGCATCCTGGACTTGGGCTGCGGTCCGGGCTCCCTGCCCGCGCGGCTCGTCGGGCGCCTGCCGACGGCCCGGATCGTCGCCGTCGACATGGACCCCCTGCTGCTGGCACTGGGGCGCGCCCGCCATCCGAACGCGGCGCGTTATGTCGAGGCGGTCATCGGCGAGGACGGCTGGATCGACACGCTGGAACTGCGGGGACCGGTGGACGCGGTCGTCTCCACCACGGCACTCCACTACCTCCCCCAACATGTGCTGCGCCGCACCTACGCCGAGCTCACCACGCTCCTGCGGCCCGGCGGCGTGCTGATCAACGCGGACCACCTCTCCCAGGAGGGGGCGAGCGTCGCCGAGATCGCCGAATTCGTCGGAACCCGCAGGGCCGAGCGGCAGCGGGCGTTCGACCACGAGGACTGGGAAGCGTGGTGGGCGGCGATCGAGCACGAACCCGAACTGGCGGAGTTGTGCGCGCGAAGGCGCCGACGCGCCACCGAGCACTCCGACTGCTCCGTCACCGTGGCCCGCCATGTCGAACTGCTGAAGGAGGCGGGTTTCACAAACGCCAGTCCGGTCTGGCAGGTGGGCAACAGCTACGTACTCGTAGCCGTACGGCAGTGACGGTCGAGCCCTCAGGGTCGACCCCTTGGGGAGTGATCCGCCTCACACGCTGTCACAAGGGCCGATCACGCGGTGTCTTGAGGCCGAACGCCTCAAAACGAAGGAGACACCATGACTGAGAACACCGCTGTGGTCGTGATCGGCGGCGGATACGCCGGTGTCATGACGGCCAATCGCCTGACGCGGCGCGACGACGTGACAGTGACGCTGATCAATCCGCGCCCGACGTTCGTCGAGCGGATCCGTCTGCACCAAGTGGTGGGCGGGACCCACGACGCGGTCGTCGACTACCGGGACATCCTGGCCGTGGGCGTCCGGCTGGTCGTCGGCACCGTGACACGGATCGACGCGGCCGGGCGCGGCGTGACGCTGGCGACCGGCGGCACGGTCGGCTACGACTATCTGGTGTACGCGGTGGGCAGCGGCAGCGCCGACCCGCGGGTGGCCGGAGCGGCCGAGTTCGCCTACCCGCTCGCCGGCCTGGAAGAGGCGCAGCGGCTGCGGTCGGTCCTCGACGCCGCGTCGGCGACGGCCGCGGTGACGGTGGTCGGTGCCGGTCCGACCGGCATCGAGACCGCCGCCGAGCTGGCGGAGGCGGGCCGCACCGTGACCCTGGTCTGCGGCGACGTGCTCGGCCCGTACCTGCACCCCCGCGGTCGACGCTCGGTTGCCGGACGGCTGGCCACGCTCGGTGTGACCGTGCTCGAAGGCCCCGACGCGAAGGTGACGGCGGTGACGCGCGATGCCGTGCGGCTGAGTGGCGGCCGTGAACTGCCGAGCGAGGTGACCCTGTGGACCGCCGGATTCGGCGTGCCTGACCTGGCCGCCCGCAGCGGCCTGAGCACCGACGCCTTGGGCCGCCTGCTCACGGACGAGACGCTGACGAGCGTGGACGACGCGCGCATCGTCGCGGCCGGGGATTCGGCGGCGCCCTCGGACCTGCCGTTCCGGATGAGCTGCCAGGCCGCGGGTCCGCTGGGCGCGCACGCCGCCGACACGGTGCTCAGCCGGATCGCGGACGAGCGACCCGCGCCCATCGAGCTGGGGTTCGCCGGACAGTGCATCAGCCTGGGCCGCCGCGTCGGCATCTTCCAGTTCGCCCATCGGAACGACACCGCGATGAGGTTCCATCTCGGCGGCCGCCCCGGCGCGAAGCTCAAGGAGTTCATCTGCCGGGGCACGGTCAAGCAGCTGGCCGACGAGGCACGCAGGCCCGGTTCGCTCAGCTGGTCCTGGACCAAGGACGACACGCGCCGACAGCTGCTGGAGGCCAGGCGCGGCGAGGTGCCGGCCGCCACTGAACCGGCGGCCTGAGTACTCGTGGCCGGTCCGGTCGGCCGGGGCGGCACCGGGTGGTGTCACACTCCTGATCGCACCGGCCAGGTGCATCGGATCGAACGGCCGCCGGTAGAAAGGACCTTGCTGTGGATGCGCGCTCGACGGCCCTCCTCCACCGGGGCCGACCGCGAAGGAGAGGGATCGGGACATGAGCGACCACGCCACTGCCCCGGAGACCGGGACGACGGACCCGGCGACCGAGACGTTCGTCGCCCACCGCAACCTGCTCTTCACCGTCGCCTACGAGATGCTCGGATCGGCGGCCGACGCCGAAGACGTCCTCCAGGAGACCTGGCTGCGATGGGTCGAGGTCGACCTGGAGCAGGTGCGCGACCAGCGTGCCTACCTCGTCCGGATCACGACCCGGCAGTCCCTCAACCGGCTGCGCACGATGAAGCGCCGCAAGGAGGCGTACGTCGGCCCCTGGCTGCCCGAGCCGCTCCTCACCGCACCGGACGTGGCCCAGGACGTCGAGCTCGCCGAGAGTGTGTCGATGGCGATGATGCTCGTCCTCGAAACGCTGTCGCCGACCGAGCGCGTGGTCTTCGTGCTGCGCGAGGTCTTCGACGTCGGTTACGACGAGATCGCGGCGGCCGTCGACAAGAGCCCCGCGGCCGTCCGCCAGATCGCGCACCGCGCCCGTCGGCATGTCGATGCCCGCCGCCCTCGCCAGGTGGTCTCCCCGAGCGTGGCCAGTGCGGCCCTGGAGTCGTTCCGGCGCGCGCTCGAAACCGGGGACCCGCAGGGTCTCCTCGATGTGCTCGCCCCGGACATCGTCCTCATGAGCGACGGCGGCGGCATCAAGCAGGCCGCGCTGCGGCCGATCACCGGCGCCGGAAAGGTGGCCCGCTTCATGATCGGCGGTCTCGGCAGGAACCAGCGCCCGATCACCGTGGCTCCCACCGTGGTCAACGGCAGTCCGGCACTCCTCGTCCATCTGGACGGGGAGATCGACGGCGTCATGGCGATCCGGGTCGAGGACACCCGCATCACTGGCCTCTACTACGTCCGCAACCCGGAGAAGCTGTCCCGCGTCACATCCGAGACCCGGCTCACCCTGCGATGAACACGGAAGGCATGCCGAACGCCCGTCGAAGCAACCGCCCGCACGCGGCTACGCGTCCCGGTACGCCTCCAGCAGCCGCAGCCACACCTCGCTGATGGTCGGATACGCCGGGACCGCGTGCCACAGGCGCTCGATGGGCACCTCGCCCGCGACCGCGATCGTCGCCGAGTGCAGCAGTTCGCCGATGCCGGGCCCTACGAAGGTGACGCCGAGCACGATCTCCCGGTCCAGGTCGACGATCATGCGGGCGCGGCCCCGGTACCCGTCGGCGTACAGACCGGAACCCGCCACCGCGGCCAGGTCGTGGTCGACCGCCCGTACCCGGTGGCCGGCCTTCTCGGCCTCGGCGAGGGTGAGGCCGACCGACGCCGCCTCCGGGTCGGTGAAGACGACCTGGGGGACGGCGGCGTGATCGGCGGTGGCCGCATGCGCGCCCCAGCGGTCGGTCTCCAGCAGGGGGACGCCCTGGGCGCGGGCGGCGATCGCGGCGCCCGCGATACGGGACTGGTACTTGCCCTGGTGGGTCAGCAGCGCCCGGTGGTTGACGTCCCCGACGGCGTACAGCCAGGTACTGCCCTCGACCCGGCAGCTGTCGTCGGCCGTGAGCCAGGAGCCGGGTTCGAGGTCCACGGTCTCCAGGCCCAGATCGTCGGTGCGGGGTGCCCGGCCGGTGGCGAAGAGAATCTCGTCGGCCTCGATCCGCTCGCCGTTGTCCAGCTCCACCGTGACCGGTCCGTCCTGCCCGGCCCGGTGTACGGCGGTGGCGGACACTCCGGTACGGATCGTCGCGCCGGCCCCGGTGAGCGCCTCGGCGACCAGCTCGCCCGCGAACGGCTCCATCTTCGGCAGCAGGCCCGTGCCCCGGATCAGCATCGTCACCTCGGCCCCCAGGGCCTGCCAGACGGTCGCCATCTCGACGCCGACGACGCCCCCGCCGACGATCACCAGCCGGCCGGGCACCTCCTTGGCGCTGGTCGCCTCGCGGCTGGTCCAGGGACGGGCGTCGGCGATTCCGGGGAGGTCGGGGACGACGGCCCTGCTGCCGGTGCAGACGGCGACGGCGTGCCGGGCGGTGAGCCCGTGTTCCGTACCGTCCGGGGCGGTGACGGTGACCTTTCTGGGGCCGGTGAGGCGGCCCGTGCCCCGGTAGACGTCCGCGCCGATGCCGTCCAGCCAGGCGGCCTGGCCGTCGTCCTTCCAGTGCGAGGCGTACACGTCGCGGTGGGCCAGGACCGCCTCGACGTCCAGGGGGCCCTGCACGGCGGCGCTCAGGCCCGGGACGCGGCGGGCGTCGGCCCGCGCGACGACGGGGCGCAGCAGAGCCTTGCTGGGCATGCACGCCCAGTACGAACATTCGCCGCCGATCAGCTCGGACTCCACGACAGCCGCGCTCAGCCCGGCGGCGCGGGCCCGGTCGGCCACGTTCTCGCCCACCGGCCCCGCACCGATCACCACGACGTCGTACTCGGTGTTCTCCACTGCGCCCTCCGCTGCGTCGGTCATGCGAACAGTCTGATCGTGGGTGTGCGCCACGGCCACATGGGAAGGCGGAATAGCGCAAGGACGGTCACCGTTGTGCGGGACACGTCCAAACGGGCACAGGAAGAGGTATCACAGCATGAGCACCGTAGAGCTCACCAAGGAAAACTTCGATCAGGTCGTCAGTGACAACGACTTCGTGCTGATCGACTTCTGGGCTTCCTGGTGCGGCCCGTGCCGGCAGTTCGCACCGGTCTACGACTCGGCGTCCGAGCGCCACCCCGACCTTGTCTTCGCCAAGGTCGACACGGAGGCGCAGCAGGAGCTGGCGGCCGCCTTCGAGATCCGGTCCATCCCGACGCTGATGATCGTGCGGGACAACGTGGCCGTGTTCTCCCAGCCCGGCGCGCTTCCCGAGACGGCCCTGGAGGACGTCATCGGACAGGCCCGGAACCTGGACATGGACGAGGTACGCAAGTCCGTCGAGGCCCAGAAGCAGGAGCAGCCGGAGCAGCGGTAGGGCTTTCGCGGCGCGGCGGTCGGGATGAGGGGCCGGTCCGGACGGGCCGGCCCCTCATCGCTGTCCGCGACGGCGGATCAGCTCCGGGTGTTCTGGTCGGTGCCGCTGTCCACGCTCTTCTCCGAGATTCTGACGGAGAGCCCGTAGTCCAGCTCCGCGCCGTCGACCAGCAGCGCCTCCACGGTGCGGGTCGCCGGGTCGATGTCCGCCACCATGCCGTCGCCGGCGTAGCGGGGGTAGCCCGACTCCCCCCTCTGGCCGGTGGCGGCCACGACCGCGGAACGGATGGCGCGGCCGGGCCGGGGGGCTTCGTCGGTGCCGGACTTGTCGAACTCGGGGACCAGCAGGATCTCGTAGCTCTGCGGATGGCTCATGCCTTCGACGCTAGACATCCGTCGTGTCCCGCGCATGTCGTCACGCCGCTCGGGGGTCCGGTCAGCTGGATTCGCGGGGGACGGCACGGGTGCGCAGCAGGTCGTGGCGTTCCGGTGCTCCGCCGGGGTGCTGCGTCAGCCGGTCGATCATCTCGGCCAGGGGCTGTTGTGTCGCCAGCTCCATCCGTACGGTGCTCAGTCTCGGCCGCAGCAGTCTGCCCAGCATCAGGTCGTCCGCGCCGATCACCGCTGTTTCGCGCGGCACCTCGACGCCCACGTCCTGAAGGGCTCTTGTCAGCAGCATCGCGTACTCGTCGTTGTAGGCGAAGACCGCGTCCAGGCCGAGTGTGCGCCAGCGGGCGGCGAGGCCCGCCGCCGACTCCTCCTCGTAGCGCAGCGGCAGCGGCTGGACGCGGGCGCCCGCCGGTTCCGCCGCGCGGAGTGCTCCGGCCAGGCGTGGTTCGGCGAACGGCGCTAGGCCCGGCTCCTGGGGCATGACCACGCCGATCCGGCGGCGGCCGCGCCCGAGCAGATGCCCGACGGCGCAACTGCCGACCTCCCGTTGGTCGATGACCAGCGCGTGCGCGCCGTCGACCGGTTCCGGGCCCAGGGTGACGACCGCCTTGGCTCCGGATCGGGTGAGCACGGCTATGCCGTGCGGGGTGAGGGCGACACCGGGGGGTGCGACGACGGCGACGGGCCGGAGTTCGGCCCAGGCCCTGGCGGCCTCGTCGGCGCCGAGGCCGACACTGCCGTACTGGACGACGGTGTAGTCGAGGCGGCGCAGGCCGGACTGGAGTTCCTGGAAGAAGTGGTGGTGCGCGGGTCCGGCCGGGACGTGTCCGGCGGGCAGCAGCACCATGCGGGTGTGTCCGGCACGCAGACTGCGGGCGGCCGCGTGGGGCACATAGCCGAGTCGGGTGGCGGCTTCTCTGACTCTGTGCCGGGTGGGTTCGCTGATCCGTACGGTGGCGTTGTTGTTCAGTACGTACGACACGGTGGCCCGGGAGACTCCGGCGAGTCGCGCCACATCGGCGCTGGTCGGAACGGAGGCTGCGGCGGGCTGTTTGGGTAACTGGCTCATGGCGTCGGGCAGTCTTCCAGACCGTCCGGGTCGGGGAACGGCCCGGGGCCCCGTACGGCGGAGTGGGGGCTGTACGTGGAGTGAACTCAGCCACGGGCCAGTACCGGCCACAGTTCCGGGTCCTCGAAGTTCAGGGCCCACAGCGCCGTGTTGCGTACGCCGTGGCGGCGCAGCACCGGCAGATGCGTGGCGACCCCGCGTGCGTCCTGGTACCAGACCTCGCGTCGCTCCGTGCCGTCCAGGTAGGTGAAGTACGGCGTTCCAGACACCTCGTCGAGCCGGTAGGGCGCGCCCTTCTCGCGGCGCAGCGCTTCGGCGTCCTTCCAGGTGACGTGCTTGGTGGCGGACTTGGCGCCGCTCGTGGACCAGTCCCAGCCGTAGGCGGGGAGCCCCATTTCCAGCTTGGCCGCCGGTACGAGGGCAGTGGCCCGGGTGAGGATGTCCTCGTACCAGCGGGTGTCGGCGATCGGTCCCGGTTCGCCGCTGGACCAGTGCAGGTTGTAGGCCATGATCCGCATGCGGTCGGCCACCTTGCCGATCGCCGCGTAGTCCCAGATGCGTCCGGTGGTGGCGGTCTTCGGGAAGACGGTGATCACGCACTTCTTGCGCAGGCTGTGGAGCCGGTCGCACAGTTCGGTGGCGAGCGCGGTGAAGCCGTCGCGGACCTTGGCGTACGTGGCGTCGCCGGTGGCGGCGATGGACTCGTAGTCGAGGTCGAGACCGTCGTAGTCGCGGCTGCGGACCGTGCGCATCAAGGCGTCGGCGTGCTCCGCGCGCCGGGTGGGGCTGGTGAGGATCGCCGCGAGGGCTCCGGACTTCATCGTCTCCATGACCGTGGGCACGACCTCGGCGCCCGCCCGGTGCAGTCCGTCGATGATGCGGCGCTCGCCCGCGCCGGGGTGTGCGTCGATGCGGCCCGCCGAAATGGCCTGGTACCAGAAGGGGCTGACGGTGTGCAGCTGATCGGCGTGGAGCAGGGCGTCCTGGTACGCGCCCTCCTGGTCCCAGTAGGGCAGCCAGGCCGACACGGTGCGGGGCGGGGTGGTCGCGCCGCCTCCCGCGGAACCGGAGTCTGACCCTACGGTTGAGGGTGAGGGTGTGCGTGTGGGGGGCGGTTCTCCTGATGACGATGGGGCTGACGCTCCGGCAGGCGCCGCCGGGAGCAGGGCCGCTGCCAGGAGCGCGGCGACGGTGGCGGTTCGGGACAGCTGGGCGAGGACTGCGAGGGCCATGAGGTCGACCTTGCGGCCTGTTCGGCGGACCCGCTCCACGGAATGGGCCGTCCAGGTCCTACGGTGATGCGATGACGTTCCACCACGGCACACACAGCACCGACAGCGCTTCCGACTTCCCCGGCCGCAACGGGCCGACCGCGACCTCGGAGGCCGACCCGCGCGACGCGGGACCGGTCCGTACCTCGTACGCGCCCGACCGTGACGGCGATCCCGATCCTGGCGAGATCGTCTGGACCTGGGTGCCGTTCGAGGAGAACGACGGGCGCGGCAAGGACCGGCCGGTACTCGTCGTGGCCCGCGAGCAGACGGGTACCCTGCTCGCCGTCCAGCTCTCCAGCAAGCAGCACGACCCGGACCGCGAATGGGTGGCGCTGGGGGCGGGCCCCTGGGACAGCTCGGGCCGGCCGTCCTGGGCCGATCTGGACCGGGTGCTGCGGATCCACGAGGACGGGATGCGACGGGAGGCGTGCGCGCTGGACCGGGACCGGTTCGATCTGGTCGCCGTGCGGCTGCGGGAACGGTACGGCTGGAACTGACCGTGACGGCGGCACCGGACCGCGCGGACCCGGAACCGGCCCCGGACCCGCCGCTGTACACCCCGGCCGTGACGGCGGCAGCGCACCGCGAAGTGGTCCGCCCTACACCTGGATCCGGTCGGCGAACATCCGGGTGAACGCGGCCCGGACCGCGGAGTCGGGGTCGCGGTCCAGGATGCCGAAGACGATCTGCTCGAAGTGGCCGCCGAACCGGCCGCCGTCGGCGAGCAGCGCGTGGAAGGCACCCGCCACCCGGGCCGGGTCGTTCTGGAAGACGCCGCAGCCCCAGGCCCCCAGCACCAGCCTGCGGTAGCCGCGTACGGCCGCCACCTCCAGCACCCGTTCGGCACGGCTCGCGAGCGCGGCCGGGACGCGGTGCGCCTCGTCCGGGGTCTGCCTGCGGATCACTCCGGCGTTGGGCGCGGGCGAGGTGAGGAAGCCGACGGTGTACGGGAGGTCGAGCAGCCGGCCCCGGTCGTCGCGGAAGACGGGCACGCCGGGCGAGTGGATCACCCGATCGGTGTAGAACGCGCTGCGTTCGGCTCGGTGGTGCGCGTAGTACTCGGGGGCGCGCAACAGGGTCGCGTGGAGCGCGGAGCCCCGGCACAGGGCCTCTTCCTGGGCCTGCGCGCCGTTGAGGTAGCCCCCGCCGGGATTGCGGGCCGAGGCGTAGCTGAGGACGGCGACCTTGCCCGCCGCCTCGCCGGTCATCCGGCGAGCCGCCCGGAGGCTGCTCTCGTCCGTCACCTCGATGGCGGCGACGCGGTCGGTGTCCAGTGCCGCGACGGGCACGGGCTCGGGGCCGTACAGCCGGGTGCCGGAGAGTGCGGCCGTCAGCGCGCGCTCGATGGAGACCTCGCGGCCCTCCGCCGTGCGGTACCGGCCCGCCTCGACGATGGCCTCGGTCTCGCGGGCGATGCCGCGCAGTCGTGCGCTCATGGGCGCGTCCCCGTGTGGTGCATACGGGGCATGTTCGACCCCGCGACGGCATGGACGCAACCATATTTTTGTCGGGCAGAGGCACTCTTGTGCGATCTCACGGGACGGGTTTGGGTGGTATCGATGTAACCGAAGAGGAGGCCCCGTATGCCCCCGGACAATCCCGGTGATCACGGCACGCGCCCGCCCGTCGCAGCCCCCCTCGGGGAAGGCGAGGCGGAGGATTTACTGCGCGGCATCTGCTTCAAGACAGGTCCGCCCCGCACCGTGGGCGTGGAGGTCGAATGGCTCATCCACGACCGTGAACGTCCCGACGTCGCGGTGTCCCCCGAGCGGCACGAGGCCGCCGTCGACGCGGTCCGCGCCCTGCCGCTGAGCGCCCCACTGACCTTCGAACCGGGTGGTCAGCTGGAGCTCAGCTCGCTTCCCGCGGACTCCCTGATGGCGTGCGTCGAGGCCACCGCCGCCGATCTGGCCGCCGTACGCGACAGCCTCGGGCGGCTCGGCCTCGCGCCGGTCGGTCTGGGCGTCGACCCGTGGCATCCACCGCGACGCAGGCTGCTGGAGCCGCGTTACGAGGCCATGGAGAGGGCGCTCGACCGCTCGGGCCCGTACGGCCGGGCCATGATGTGTACCTCCGCGTCCGTCCAGGTCTGTCTGGACGCCGGGGTGGAGGAGCCGGGGCCGCTCGGCTACGGACGGCGCTGGCAGCTGGCGCATCTGCTGGGTGCGGTCCTGGTGGCCGCGTTCGCCAACTCCCCCTACCAGCAAGGGCGCAGGACCGGCTGGCAGTCCACCCGGCAGGCCCTGTGGGCGCATCTCGATCCGGTACGTTCGCTGGCACCGCCCGGCCATCTCCCCCCGCGCGACGCCTGGGCCGCCCACGCGCTCGACACGACGGTGATGTGCATCCGCGGCGACGAAGGACCGTGGACCGTGCCGGACGGGCTCACCTTCCGGGAGTGGATCCGCGGCGGCGCGCCCCGGCCGCCGGTGCGCGCCGATCTCGACTACCACATCACCACCCTCTTCCCTCCGGTCCGCCCGCGCGGGCATCTCGAACTGCGCATGATCGACGCGCAGAGCGGACCGGACGGATGGCTGGTGCCGCTCGCCCTCACCACCGCCCTGTTCGACGACCCGGAGGCCGCCGAGACCGTGTACCGCACCGTCAAACCGCTGGCGGAGACGGCGGGCACACCTGCCGCACCCCGCAACCGGCTCTGGACGACCGCCGCCCGGGACGGCCTGGCCGACCCCGAACTGCGGGCGGCGGCCGCCACCTGCTTCGAGGTCGCGCTGGAGGCACTCCCCCGGATCGGCGCGAGCCAGGCCGTGCAGAACACCGTGGCGGACTTCAACGACCGGTTCGCCGCCCGGGGCCGATGTCCGGCCGACGATCTGCCCGACCCCACGGGGCCGGGCGCCGGGGCCGCATGGGCCGCGGGGACCACGAAGCCGCACACCGGAAGGGGAACCTCCTGATGACCGACGCGCATACCGGACCCGGCATCGACCCCGAGGCGCTGCGGCGTCGCGCCTTCGACGCGCTCCTCGCCGCCCGCGAACGCACCGCGCTGCTCACCGACAGCGTGGAGGACGACGAACTCACCGCCCAGCACTCCCCGCTGATGTCGCCGCTGGTCTGGGACCTGGCGCACATCGGCAACCAGGAGGAGCTGTGGCTGCTGCGCACCGTGGGCGGCCGGGAGGCGATGCGGCCGGAGATCGACGGGCTGTACGACGCCTTCGAGCACCCGCGCGCCGCCCGGCCCTCCCTGCCGCTCCTCGCGCCCGCCGAGGCACGCGCGTACGCGTCCGAGGTACGGGGCAGGGCCCTGGACCTGCTGGAGGGCGCCGCGCTGCACTCGGGCGGGCGCCCGCTGGAGCGGGCCGGGTTCGCCTTCGGCATGATCGCCCAGCACGAACAGCAGCACGACGAGACGATGCTCATCACCCATCAACTGCGCGCGGGACCGGCCGCGCTGACCGCGCCGGAACCGCCGCCCCCCACGGACACTCCGGCTCTGCCCGCCGAAGTCCTGGTCCCGGCGGGGCCGTTCACCATGGGGACATCCACTGAGCCGTGGGCCCTGGACAACGAACGGCCCGCACACCGGCGCGAGGTGGCCGCGTTCCTCCTCGACACGGCGCCGGTCACCTGCGGCGCGTACCAGCGGTTCATCGAGGACGGCGGCTACACCGACGCCCGCTGGTGGGCACCCGAGGGCTGGGCCATGGTGCGTGAACACGCGCTGTCCGCCCCGCTGTTCTGGCACCGGGACGCCGGTCAGTGGCTGCGCCGCCGGTTCGGGGTCACCGAGCCGGTGCCCGCCGACGAGCCGGTGCTGCACGTCAGCTGGTACGAGGCGGACGCTTACGCCCGCTGGGCGGGCAGGCGGCTGCCCACGGAGAGCGAGTGGGAGAAGGCGGCCCGCCACGATCCGGCGACCGGGCGTTCCCGGCGCTACCCGTGGGGCGACGAGGATCCCACCGCGGACCGGGCCAACCTGGGCCAGCGCCATCTGCGCCCCTCGGCGGCCGGCGCCTACGCGGCGGGCCGTTCGCCGTCCGGCGCGGGCCAGTTGATCGGTGATGTGTGGGAGTGGACGTCCAGCGACTTCCTCCCGTACCCGGGCTTCGCGGCCTTCCCGTACCGCGAGTACTCGGAAGTGTTCTTCGGCCCGGCCCACAAGGTCCTGCGCGGGGGCTCGTTCGCCGTGGACGCGGTCGCCTGCCGGGGCACGTTCCGCAATTGGGACCTGCCGGTACGGCGCCAGATCTTTTCCGGCTTCCGTACCGCGAAGGACGCGTGATGTGCCGTCATATCGCCTATCTGGGACCGGCGGTGACGCTCGGCGAGATCCTTCTCTCGCCCCCGCACTCGCTGGTGCGCCAGTCCTGGGAACCTCGGCGGCAGAAGTACGGCACGGTCAACGCGGACGGCTTCGGCGTGGGCTGGTACGCGGACGGCGACCCGGTGCCCGGCCGCTACCGGCGCCGCGGCCCGGTCTGGGGCGACGAGACCTTCGCCGATCTGGCCCGGGTGGTGCGCAGTACGGCGCTGCTCGCCGCGGTCCGTGACGCCACGGAGGCGGGCGCGGACGGGGAGGCCGCGGCCGCGCCGTTCGCCGCGGACCGGCTGCTGTTCAGCCACAACGGGGCGGTCAGGGGCTGGCCCGGATCGCTCGCGCCGCCGGCCGCCGCGCTGCCCCCCGCCGCCCTGCTGACGCTGGCCGCCCGCAGCGACTCCGCGCTGATCTGGGCGCTCGTGCGCCACCGGATCGCCATGGGCGACGCCGTGCCGCAGGCCGTCGCGGACACCGTGGGCGACATCGCTGCGGCGGCACCCGGCTCACGGCTGAATCTGCTGCTCACCGACGGCTCCACGATCGTGGGCACCGCGTGGGGCGACTCCCTCTGGTATCTCCGGGCACCGGGCCGCCGCACGGTGGTGGCCTCGGAGCCGTACGACGACGATTCCCGCTGGCAGGAGGTCCCCGACCGCACGCTGCTGGTCGCCACCTCCACCGACATCCTGCTGACCCCGCTCAAGGAGCCCACCGCGTGAGTCCTTTTCTGCTGACCCGCACCCTGCCGGTGGACGCGACGGACGCGGCGCTGCGCGCCGACGTGCTCAGCGGCCTGACCCGGCACCCGAAGACCCTGCCGCCCAAGTGGTTCTACGACGCGCACGGCAGTGAGCTGTTCGAGGAGATCACCCGGCTGCCCGAGTACTACCCGACGCGTGCCGAACGGGAGATCCTGCTGGCCCGCGCCCCCGAGATCGCCGCGCTCTCCAAGGCCAGGACCCTGATCGAGCTGGGTTCGGGCTCCTCCGAGAAGACCCGGCACCTGCTGGACGCGCTGAGCGACCTGCACAGCTACGTGCCGGTCGACGTCAGCGAGAGCGCGCTGACGGGGGCCGCCGAGTCGTTGCTCGCCGAACGGCCGGACCTCTCCGTGCACGCGCTGATCGCCGACTTCACCGGCGGCCTGGCGCTGCCGGGTACGCCGGGGCCGCGGCTGGTCGCCTTCCTGGGCGGCACGATCGGCAATCTGCTCCCGGAGGAGCGTGCCACCTTCCTGCACTCCGTACGGTCGCTGCTCTCCCCCGGCGACGCGCTGCTGCTCGGCACCGATCTGGTGAAGGAGGAGGGCACGCTCGTGGCCGCGTACGACGACGCGGCCGGGGTGACGGCGGCGTTCAACAAGAACGTGCTGAGCGTCGTCAACCGTGAGCTCGGCGCCGACTTCCCGCTGGACGCGTTCGACCATGTCGCGGTGTGGGACCCGCGCGCCGAGTGGATCGAGATGCGGCTGCGCGCCCGTCGGGCCCTCACGGTGAAGATCCCGGAGCTGAATCTGGTGGTCCCCTTCGAGACCGGTGAGGAACTGCGTACGGAGGTGTCGGCGAAGTTCCGCGAGGAGGGGGTGCGTGAGGAGCTGGCCGTCGCGGGGCTGCGGCTGGATCAGTGGTGGACGGACTCCGCGGGCCGGTTCGCGCTGTCGCTGGCCACGGCTGTCTGACCGGCGCCCAGGACAGCGGCGCGGGCCGCGCGCGCCAGTGCCCGCCTGCCGGGCTCACCGGCCGGGGTCACCGGCTCCAGGACCCGGATCTCGGCGGTGAGTCCGGCGGCCCGCACCACCCGCCACAGCGAGACGGCGAGCGGGTCGTCCCCGACGAACGCGACGGCCCCGGCGACGGCGCCCGTACCGCCCCCGGAGCCGTCGGCGACTCCCGCGCCCCCGGCGCTGTCGGCGGTGTCCCGGCGGCGGACGCGGTAGTCGATACGGACCGGTCGCACCCGTGCCCCGGCGTCGATCGCCGCCTGGAACACGGCGGGCGCGAACCGGCCGCCGGGGCCCCGGCCGCACCAGGTGCTGCCCTCGGGGAACGCGACCACCCGGTCGCCGGAGCGCAGCGCCCCGGCGACCGTCCGCACCGCGCCCGGCAGGGCGCGCAGCCCGTCACGGTCGATGAACAGCGTGCCGCCGAGCGCCGCGAGCGGGCCGAGCAGCGGCCAGTTCCGTATCTCCTTCTTGCCGAGCATCCGTCCGGGCAGTGCGGCGGCGACGAGCGGGATGTCGAGCCAGGAGACATGGTTGGCGACGACGAGCTCGCCCGCACCCGCCGTGTCCCGTCGCACCGGTCGGCCGCTGATGGTCACCCGTACACCGAAGGCGCGTACCACCGCGTACGCCCACCGGCGGATCAGCCGGTCGCGGTGCGCCGCGCCGAGCAGCAGTACGGCCGGGACGCACACCGCGCCGAGCAGGGTGAGCGCGCACCCGGTGAGCAGCAGGGCGGCGGCGGGCAGGGGGGCCCGTACCGCCCCGTGGTGCCCGGCGCATTCGCGTGGGGTGCACGGGGCGACGGGCAGCCAGACGCTCATCGCAGCGGGGCGAGGGAAAGGAAGTGGCGCAGGTAGCGCGGGTCGGTGCGGCGCAGCGACAGCAGGACGTAGAGGTCGGCGACGTTGAAGTCCGGGTCGTACGCCGGGGCTCCGCACACCCAGGCGCCGAGCCGCAGGTAGCCGCGCAGCAGGGGCGGCAGGTCGGCGCGGGCGCCACCGTCGCCCGCGGGGTGCCCGGAGGCGTCCCAGAGGCGGCGGGGGGTGACCCAGTACTCCTCGGGCGCCAGGTGCTTCGTGCGTACGGTGTCCCAGCTGCGGGCGGCCATGGCACCGCCGTCGGCGAGCGGTATGGAGCAGCAGCCGGCCAGCCAGGTGTGGCCGGAGCGCTCCATGTAGCGGGCGAGTCCGGCCCAGATGAGGGCGATGACGGCGCCGTCCCGGTGCGCGGGGTGGACGCAGGAGCGGCCGACCTCGACCAGGTCGTCCCGGATCGGCCCGAGCCGGGAGAGGTCGAACTCGCTGTCCGCGTAGAGGCGTCCGGCGATCCGGGCCCGTTCGGGCGGCAGCAGCCGGTAGGTGGCGATGACGTCGCCGGTGGCCGATTCCCGTACGAGCAGGTGGTCGCAGTACGTGTCGAAGGCGTCGCTGTCCAGGCCGGGCTCGGGACCGTCCAGCCGGGCGCCGAGCTCACCGGCGAACACCTGGTGCCGCAGGCGCTGTGCGGCGCGTACGTCGTCCTCGTCGACGGCGAGCGAGACCCGGTAGGCGGGCCCGGAGGAAACGGGCACGGAAGGAGCGGGCACGGAAGGAGCGAAGGCGGAGGGCGCGGGGGCAGGGGCGGAAGGAGCGGAACCGGTGGGCCGGTCCGGGATGGGGGCGAGCGGGGTGGTGGGCAGCACGGTCATGGCAGTCTCCGGGGACGGATCAGCAAGGGCGGCCGCCGGTCCGCCGCGGTGCGCGACGGCCCGACCCCTTACTTCTTCCGTGACCGACTGGATTTGACATGACCGCTACGGAGAGCGGGGATGTGCGACGGCTGAATCCCGGGCGCGATCCCTCCTCCCGCGGCTCAGCCGCCCGCGAGCAGCGCGGTGATGCGCTCCGCGGCCGCCTCGGCCTCCTCGGCCGGATCGCCGCCCTGGAGGACCGCCGTCATGTACGGCTTGATCGGGTTCTCGGCCTCGACGGCCGCCCACTGGGGCGAGTTGGGGGTGGCGCGGCCCCGGGTGGCTCCGACGGCCATCGCCGCGGTGCCCTCCTCGCCCTCGATGACATGGGCGAGGCTCGGCTTGTTGGGCACGTAACTCATCGTCCGGGCGAGTTCCGTCTGCCACTTCTCGCTCGCCAGCGCCTTGACGACGTCGATGCCCGCGCTGCGCTGGTCGGCGTTCTTCGGAACGATCAGGTCCGAGCCGCCGGTGAACACGGAGCCGGGATTCTTCGCGGTCTTCCCGGGGATGGGGAAGTAGCCGAGCTTTCCCTTGAGTTCGGGATTCTTCTGCTCGATGAGCGAGGCGGCCCCCGGCACCGAGATGATCTGCGCGACATTGCCCTCGGCGAAGACATCGGTCTGCGGGGGCTTCTCCTCGTCGGCGTCCAGGGGGCCGTCACCGAGCGCCTGGAGTTCCTTGTAGAACCGCATGCCCTTGAGCGCTTCGGGCGAGGCCAGGGCGCCCTCCCAGTCGCCGCCGTTCTCGTCGGCCAGCTCTCCGCCCTCGTCCCAGATGAACCCGGCCAGGACGTACCAGTTCTGGCCCGCGAGGTAGATGCCCTGATTCCCGTTGGTGTTGAGCCTCTCGCCCGCCTCGATCCACGCGTCGCGGGTCTTCGGCGGAGACTCGACGCCGGCCTGCTCGAAGATCTCCTTGTTGTAGATCACCACCCGGTTGGCCGCGTACCAGGGGATGCCGTACTGAACGCCGTTGATGCTGCCCGGCTGAGCGAGTCCGGGCAGCCAGTCGTCGCTGCCCAGGTCCCGCATCGATTCGAGGGTGAGATCACGCAGGCCGCCACTCTCCGCGTACTGCGCCACCTGGGTGTTGCCGACCTCGATGACGTCCGGGGCGTCGTCCCCCTTGAGCGCGGTGATGATCTTGGGACCGATGTCGCTCCACCCCTGGATCTTGAACTCCAGTTCGATGGAGGGGTGCTCCTCCTCGTACGACGCGGTGAACTTGTCCAGGAATCCCTGGGAAACACTGTCCTTCATCAGCCAGACCGTCACCGTGCGGCCACCGGAACCGGAGTCCGAGAAATAGCCGCACCCACCGAGCGCGACGGACGAAACGAGCGCGACGGCTCCGGCGAGTATGCGGTTCTTCACTAGGTCACCTTCTGCGAAACGGCACGACGGAATCAGAACCCGGTGTGGGGGACTGCGGCGGCATCGCTCGCACGGGCGTGTGGCTGGATTTTGGTATGGACCATTAATAAGGTCAAGGCCCGGACAGGGCCGGGCCGGTCGAACCCTCCCTCTCGCGCGGCAACTCGTATTGAGGCACCGTGGTCACAGGAGAGGAGACATACCATGCCTAATCACACCTATCGGGTGACCGAAATCGTAGGAACCTCCGAGGAGGGAATCGACGCGGCGATCCGGAACGGCGTCAGCAGGGCTTCGGAAACGTTGCACAATCTCGACTGGTTCGAGATCACCCAGGTGCGCGGGCATATCGAGGATGGCCGAATCGCCCACTACCAGGTCGCACTCAAGGTCGGTTTCCGGCTCGACTGAAACGCCTGATCACGTACGCCCCTCCCGCTCCTGCGCATCCTTCAGGGATGCGTGGGCCTGCGCCCAGTCGGCCCTCACCACGGTGAATCCGGCCACCTCGGCCGCATCGCAGACCAACTCGTCGTCATCGACGAAGACCCGCACCGCGCGCGCCCGGCCCAGCCGCTTCAGGATGTCCAGCTTGGTGCGGCGAGCCGGTCGCCTGTCGCCGTTGCGCCGCATGTGCAGGCCGCCCTCGGGCAGCCCCTGGCCGGCCAGCCAGTCCACGGTGTCCCGGCGGCAGCGTTCCGGCCGCCCGGTCAGATAGACGATCTCGCACTCCTCGGCGCTCGTCAGCGCCAGAGCCACCCCGTCCCGCAGCGGTGGATCGTCGACGGCGGCGGTGAAGAAGCTGTCCCAGTCCTTCGTCCGCCCTTCCAGGAAGTGCTGCCGGTGGGCAGTGTCGGCAAGTGTCCCGTCCAGGTCGAAAACGGCCAGTGGCCGCGCGTCGTCGCTCACGCCCCCAGCTTAGGGAGGCACGGGAATCCTGGCGGGCCGCAGACGTTGAACAGTGCGTGAGCTCTGTGATCGCGTCGACCCGCTTTTCCGTCCTGGACCGTTCCCGCACCCGTGAGGGTCACGACGGCCCGGAGGCCCTGCGCGAGACCGTGCGGCTGGCCCGGGAGGCGGAGTCGCTGGGCTATCACCGCTTCTGGGTCTCCGAGCACCACAGCGTGCCGGGGGTCGCGGGTTCGGCGCCGACCGTGCTGGCCGCCGCAGTGGCCGCCGCGACCTCCACCATCCGGGTCGGCACCGGCGGCGTGATGCTGCCCAATCACCAGCCCCTCGTCGTCGCCGAGCAGTTCGGGGTGCTCGCCTCGCTGTTCCCGGGGCGGATCGACATGGGCCTCGGCCGTTCCGTGGGGTTCACCGACGGCATCCGCAGAGCACTGGGCCGCGACAAGCGGGACGCCGAGGACTTCGCCGGTCAGCTCACCGAACTTCTCGGCTGGCTGGACGGCACCCAGCGGGCCCATCCGCAGGTGCACGCGCTGCCCGCGGAGGGACTGCGCGTTCCCCCGTACGTGCTCGCGACCGGCGAGGGCGCGGGGATCGCGGCGGCGTCCGGGCTGCCCCTGGTCGTCGGTGATCTGCGCGGCCGGGAAAAGCTGCTGCGGGCCGTCGAGGGCTACCGCCGGGACTTCCGGCCCTCCGCCTGGTCGACGGAGCCCTATGTGGTCGTCGCGGGCACGGTAGCGGTCGCCGGGACCGAAGAGGACGCACTCCGGCTCCTGATGCCGGAATCCTGGTCCCTGGCCTACTCCCGCACCCATGGCACCTTCCCTCCGCTGTCACCCGCCGAGCGCATCGAGACGCTCACGATGACGGCGAAGGAACGGAGCCTGTTCGAACAGGGGCTGCGCGGGCACATCCACGGCACCGGGGAGCAGGTGGCCGCGCAGCTCGACACGGCCATCGGGGAGACCGGCGCCGACGAGGTGCTGGTCACGACCAGCACCTACGACCGCCAGGGCCTGCTGGACTCCTTGACGCGACTGTCCCGGATCACGGGCCGGCCGGCCTCCCGCACGCCGCACCGGCCGCACACGGACGGCCCCGCTTCCGCCGTGCGCGCGTGACCCCGCCCCGTACGTCATCCGACAGGGCAACGGCCGCGGTGCCTAGAATCGAACCGCTTGACCCGAATTCGCCGCCCCGCCCAGATCTCGTACGGAGCCACGCCCCGATGCCCACCCCCCACGATCCGTACGTCCGCGTGCGCGGCGCCCGGGAGCACAACCTTCAGGACGTCCACGTCGACATTCCGCGCGACACCCTGACGGTCTTCACCGGCGTCTCGGGCTCCGGGAAGTCCTCGCTGGCGTTCGGGACGATCTACGCCGAGGCCCAGCGCCGCTACTTCGAGTCGGTCGCCCCGTACGCCCGCCGGCTGATCCACCAGGTCGGCGCTCCCGCCGTCGGCGAGATCACCGGGCTGCCGCCCGCGGTCTCCCTGGAACAGCGCCGCTCCGCGCCCGGATCGCGTTCCTCGGTGGGGACGGTCACCACGCTGTCCAACTCGCTGCGCATGCTGTTCTCCCGGGCCGGGGACTATCCGGCGGGCGCCGAGCGGCTGGACTCCGACGCGTTCTCGCCGAACACCGCCGCCGGGGCCTGTCCCGCGTGCCACGGGCTCGGCCGCGTCCACCGCACCACCGAGGAACTCCTCGTACCGGATCCTTCGCTGTCGATCCGGGACGGGGCCATCGCCGCGTGGCCGGGAGCCTGGCAGGGCAAGAATCTGCGCGACGTGCTGGACGCCCTGGGGTACGACGTCGACCGGCCGTGGGGGGAACTGGCGGCCGGGGACCGGGAGTGGATCCTGTTCACCGACGAGCAGCCGGTGGTGACGGTCCATCCGGTGCGCGACGCGGGCCGCATCCAACGCCCGTACCAGGGCACGTACATGAGCGCGCGGCGCTATGTGATGCACACGTTCGCGGACTCCAAGAGCCCCACGCTGCGGGCGAAGGCGGAGCGGTTTCTGACCAGCGCGCCGTGCCCGGTCTGCGCGGGCGCCAAGCTGCGGCCGGAGGCGATGGCCGTCACCTTCGGCGGGCGGACGATTGCCGAGCTCGCCGCGCTCCCCCTCGCCGAGCTCGCCGGGGTGCTGTCCCGCGCGGGCGGCGAGGAGACGGCGCGGGTACTGACGGCCGATCTGCTGGCCCGCATCGGGACGGTGACCGAGCTGGGTCTTGGCTATCTCAGCCTGGACCGTACGGCTCCGACGCTGTCCTCGGGCGAGTTGCAGCGGCTGCGGCTCGCCACCCAGCTGCGGTCGGGGCTCTTCGGGGTGGTGTACGTGCTGGACGAGCCCTCGGCCGGGCTGCATCCGGCGGACACCGAGTCGCTGCTCGCCGTGCTCGGCCGGCTGAAGGAGGCCGGGAACACGGTGTTCGTGGTGGAGCACCAGATGGACGTGGTGCGGCAGGCGGACTGGCTGGTCGATGTGGGGCCGCTGGCCGGGGAGCACGGCGGGCAGGTGCTGCACAGCGGACCGCCCGCGGGACTCGCCGACGTGGCCCGGTCCGCGACGCGACGGTTCCTGTTCGACGAGGATCCGCCGCCGGTACGGGAACCGCGTGCGCCGGCCGGGTGGCTGCGGCTGAACGGGGTGGACCGGCACAATGTGCGCGGCGTCGACGCGGCGTTCCCGCTCGGGGTGTTCACCGCGGTGACCGGTGTGTCGGGTTCGGGGAAGTCGACCCTGGTCGGTCAGGTGCTGGCCGGGGTACTCGCGGACCGGCAGGCCTCGGCCGCCGCCGGGCTGCCCGAGGTGCGGGTGGCGCAGCACTGCGCGTCGGCGCAGGGGCTGGAGGCGGTGGACCGGCTCGTCCAGGTCGACCAGAAGCCCATCGGCCGTACGCCCCGGTCGAATCTGGCCACGTACACCGGTCTCTTCGATGTCGTACGGAAGCTGTTCGCGCGGACGGAGATGGCGCGGGCGCGCGGATACCGGGCGGGGCGGTTCTCCTTCAATGTGCCGGGCGGGCGGTGCGAGACCTGTCAGGGCGAGGGGTTCGTCTCCGTGGAACTGCTGTTCCTGCCCAGTACGTACGCGCCCTGCCCGGACTGCCATGGCGCGCGCTACAACCCGGCGACGCTGGAGGTCACGCTGCGCGGGCTCACCGTCGCGCAGGTGCTGGACCTGACGGTGGAGTCGGCTGCCACGTTCTTCGCGGGGACCCCCGCGGCCGAGCGCAGTCTGCGCACGCTGCTCGATGTCGGGCTGGGCTATCTGCGGCTGGGCCAGCCCGCGACGGAGTTGTCGGGCGGCGAGGCCCAGCGGATCAAACTGGCCGCGGAGCTCCAGCGCACCGGGCGCGGGCACACGCTGTATCTGCTCGACGAGCCGACGACCGGGTTGCATCCGGCCGATGTCGAGGTGCTGATGCGGCAGTTGCACGGGCTGGTGGACGCGCACAACACGGTGGTCGTCGTGGAGCACGACATGGCGGTGGTGGCTGGCGCGGACCATGTCATCGACCTGGGGCCGGGAGGCGGTGACCAGGGTGGCCGGATCGTCGCGACGGGCACTGCGGCCCAGGTGGCACGGGCGGCGGGCAGCCGAACGGCCCCGTACCTGGCGAGGGCTCTGCGGCTGGGCCCCGTACCCGGCGAAGGCCCTGCGACCGGCCCCGGGGCGCGGTGACCAAGTGATCCGCTCCGGACACCCGGGGCCCGGAGGCGGGCGGCCTCCGGGCCCCGGGGTCAGGGGCGTTGTGTGCCGGCCGGGTCAGCGGCGGACCTTGCGCGTCGCCCGCAGCCACTCCTTGTTCATGGCGGCGATCGACGGCAGCGGAATGCCCTTCGGGCAGGCCGTGGCGCACTCTCCGGTCAGGGTGCAGCCGCCGAAGCCCTCCTCGTCCATGGTCGCGACCATGTCCAGGACGCGGGTCTCGCGTTCGGGTGCGCCCTGCGGGAGCACATTGAGGTGGTTGACCTTCGCCGAGGTGAAGAGCATCGCCGAGCCGTTGGGACAGGCCGCGACGCACGCGCCGCAGCCGATGCACTCGGCGTGCTCGAAGGCGAAGTCGGCGTCCGGCTTGGGCACGGGGGTGGCGTGCGCGTCCGGGGCGGTGCCGGTCGGGGCGGAGATGTAGCCGCCGGACTCGATGATCCGGTCGAAGGCCGAGCGGTCCACGACCAGGTCCTTGACGACCGGGAAGGCGGCGGCCCGCCAGGGCTCGATGTCGATCGTGTCGCCGTCCCGGAAAGACCGCATGTGGAGCTGGCAGGTGGTGGTGCGCTCGGGCCCATGGGCGTCACCGTTGATGACGAGGCTGCACGCGCCGCAGATTCCTTCCCGGCAGTCGTGGTCGAAGGCGACGGGCTCGTCCCCGCCGAGGATGAGCTCCTCGTTGAGGGTGTCGAGCATCTCCAGGAACGACATGTCCTGGGAGATGCCGTCGACTTCGTAGGTGGCCATGGCGCCGGGCGTCTCGGCGTTCTGCTGGCGCCAGACGCGCAGGGTGAGCTTCATGCGTAGCTCCGCTGGGTGGGGTGGACATACTCGAAGACGAGGTCTTCCTTGTGCAGGACGGGGGCTTCGCCGGTGCCGGAGAACTCCCAGGCGGCGGCGTAGGAGAACTCCTCGTCCCGGCGGGCGGCCTCCCCGTCCGGGGTCTGTGACTCCTCGCGGAAGTGGCCGCCGCAGGATTCGGCGCGGTGCAGGGCGTCGAGGCACATCAGCTCGGCGAGTTCGAGGTAGTCGACGACGCGGTTCGCCTTCTCCAGCGACTGGTTGAACTGTTCGCCGGTGCCGGGGACCTTGATGCGGCGCCAGAACTCCTCGCGGATCTGCGGGATCCGTTCGAGGGCCTTGCGCAGTCCCTCCTCGGTGCGGGCCATGCCGCAGAACTCCCACATGAGTTCGCCGATCTCGCGGTGGAAGGAGTCGGGGGTGCGGTCGCCGTCGACGGAGAGCAGCAGATTGATACGGTCCTCGGTCTCGGCGACCGCCTCGGCGACGGCCGGGTGGTCCGCGTCGACCGTCTCCGTGTGGGGGTTGCGGGCGAGGTAGTCGTTGATCGTGGACGGCAGGACGAAGTAGCCGTCGGCGAGGCCCTGCATGAGCGCGGAGGCGCCGAGCCGGTTGGCCCCGTGGTCGGAGAAGTTCACCTCGCCGATCGCGAAAAGCCCGGGGACGGTGGTCTGGAGGTCGTAGTCGACCCAGAGGCCGCCCATCGTGTAGTGCACGGCCGGATAGATCCGCATGGGTGTCTCGTACGGGTTCTCCGCGGTGATCCGCGCGTACATGTCGAAGAGGTTGCCGTACTGCTCCTCGACCTTGGCCCTGCCCATCCGCGCGATGGCGTCGGCGAAGTCCAGGTAGACGCCCTGTCCGCCGGGGCCGACACCGCGGCCCTCGTCGCAGACGTTCTTCGCGGCGCGGGAGGCGATGTCGCGGGGCACGAGGTTGCCGAAGGCCGGGTAGACGCGTTCCAGGTAGTAGTCGCGCTCGTCCTCCGGGATCTCGTTCGCGGGGCGCTCGTCGCCCTTGGCCCTGGGGACCCAGATACGGCCGTCGTTGCGCAGCGACTCGCTCATCAGCGTCAGCTTGGACTGGTGATCGCCGGTGCGCGGGATGCAGGTGGGGTGGATCTGGGTGAAGCAGGGGTTGGCGAAGTAGGCGCCGCGCCGGTGGGCACGCCAGATGGCGGTGGCGTTGGAGTTCATGGCGTTGGTCGACAGGTAGAAGACGTTGCCGTAGCCGCCGCTGGCCAGGACGACGGCGTCGGCGAAGTAGGTGTCGATCTTTCCGGTGATCAGGTCGCGGGCGACGATGCCGCGGGCCTTTCCGTCGATGACGATCAGGTCCAGCATCTCGGTGCGCGCGTGGAGTTCGACGTTGCCCGCGGCGATCTGCCGCGCCAGCGCCTGGTACGCGCCGAGGAGGAGCTGCTGTCCGGTCTGGCCCCGGGCGTAGAAGGTGCGGGAGACCTGGACGCCGCCGAAGGAACGGTTGTCGAGGAGCCCGCCGTACTCGCGGGCGAAGGGGACGCCCTGGGCGACGCACTGGTCGATGATCTCCACGGAGATCTGGGCGAGCCGGTGGACGTTGGACTCCCTGGCGCGGAAGTCGCCGCCCTTGACCGTGTCGTAGAACAGCCGGTGGACGGAGTCACCGTCGTTGCGGTAGTTCTTCGCGGCGTTGATGCCGCCCTGGGCGGCGACCGAGTGGGCGCGGCGGGGCGAGTCCTGGAAGCAGAACTGGACGACGTGGTAGCCCTGTTCGGCGAGCGTGGCGCCGGCCGAGCCGCCCGCCAGGCCGGTGCCGATGACGATGACGGTGTGCTTGCGGCGGTTGGCGGGGTTGACGAGCTTGGCCGTGAAGCGCCGGGTGTCCCAGCGTTCGGCGACGGGTCCCTCGGGGGCCTTGGTGTCGACGACGGGCACGCCCGTCGCGTAGCGGGAGTAGTCGGTCATGTCAGCTCACCAATCCGGCCATGACGGCGACGGGTACGGAGATGAAGCCCAACGTCAGCGCCGCGGCGAGGAGGTTGGCGAGGGTCTTGAGGATGCGGTCGCGGGTGGCGCTGCCCACGCCGAGGGTCTGCGCGGCGCTCCAGAAGCCGTGCCGCACGTGCAGTCCCAGGGCGAGCATGGCCACGATGTAGACCGTGTTCCCGTACCAGGTCGAGAAGGTGTCGACGACGTTCTGGTAGGGCCGCCCGGACTGGAAGCCGCCCGGGTGCGCGGTGCCGGTCGTCAGGTCGAGGATGTGCCAGACGATGAACAGCGCGAGGACGATGCCGCCCCAGCGCATGGTCCGGGTGGCGTAGCTCGCCCGCGGCTTCTTGTGGACGTACTTGGCGGGGCGCGCCCTGATGTCGCGGCGGCTCAGCTGGTACGCGGAGACGGCGTGCAGCACGACGGCGAGGACGAGCACCACGCGGACGATCCACAGGGCCCACTCGTAGTGCAGGAAGGGATCGCCCAGCGTCCGCAGCCAGTGGGCGTAGCGATTGAACTCGCCGGACCCGAAGAAGATCTTCAGGTTGCCCACCATGTGGACGACCAGATAACCGAGCATGATCAGGCCGCTCAACGCCATGATCGTCTTCTTGCCGACGGACGAGTCCCAGAGCGTACGCGTCATGGACGGCCGTCGGTCCGCCCGTGTTGCCAATGCCATGGACACGACGCTAGGGCCGAAAGACCTCATCAGTCCAAGACATGGTGTGGCTCATGTCCATAGGCATTGGCTATCGTACGGCGCTAGGGTCGGTGTCATGCACTTCCCACAGCTCAGCTATTTCGTGGCCGTCGCCGAAACCCGGCACTTCACGCGTGCCGCCGAGGCCGTTCATGTCTCCCAGCCCTCGCTCTCCCAGCAGATCAAGGCGCTGGAGAACGAGCTGGGCGCCGAGCTGTTCAGCCGGGCCCGGGGCAACATCACCCTCACCGACGCGGGCGAGGCGCTGCTGCCGCTGGCCCGCCGGATCCTCGCGGACGCCGACACCGCCCGCCACGAGGTGCAGGAGCTGGTACAGCTGCGGCGCGGTCGCGTCCGGCTCGGGGCGACGCCCAGCCTCTGCACGGGACTGCTGCCGGACGTCCTGCGCGCGTTCCACGACCTGCATCCGGGCATCCAGCTGCTGCTGGAGGAGGGCGGCTCGCACGACCTCGTACGGGAACTGGCCCGCGGTGCGCTCGATCTCGCCCTGGTGGTACTGCCCCTGCCGTCCGCCTCGCCCGCGCTGACCACGATCGAGCTGCTGCACGAGGACCTGGTGGTGGTGTCGGCGGCGACGGAGCGTGCGCCGGGGCGCGGCGGCAGCGTCCGGATCTCCGATCTGCGGGGCGCGCCCCTGGTGATGTTCCGCCACGGCTACGACCTGCGGGAGCTGACCGTGGCGGCCTGCCGCGCCGAGGGCTTCGAGCCGTCGTTCACGGTGGAGGGCGGCGAGATGGACGCGGTCCTGGGATTCGTGCGGGCGGGTCTGGGCATCGCCGTGGTGCCGAGCATGGTCGCGACCCGCTCGGGCCATGATCTGCGGACCACACCGCTGGCCAGGCCCGGACTGCGCCGCACGATCGCGCTCGCGCACCGCAGCGATGTGGCCCCGCCGCGGGCGGCACGGGAGCTCCAGCGCGTACTGCTGTCCTCGATCGACGGACGGGCCGGAAGACCGGACCCGTCCGTCGGCTGAGGTCGCCTCCGGGGCGCCGGGCGGTCGCGGGACCGCCCGGCGCACCCGTCACACGGCGTCGGCCAGCAGCAGGGAGTGGATGCGGTCCGGGGCGCCCGGACGGGCGTAGTACCAGCCCTGGGCGGTGTCGCAGCCGAGCTCCCGCAGCTGCTGCGCCTGGGCCCCGGTCTCCACGCCCTCCACCGTCACGGCCAGCTCCAGGCTGTGCGCCAGCGACACGATGCCTTCGACGATCTTCAGGTCGACCGGATCGGCCGGGTGCTGCTGCATGCCCTGGGTGAAGGACCGGTCCAGCTTGAGCACACTCACCGGCAGCCGGCGCAGATTGGCCAGGTTGGAGTAGCCGGTGCCGAAGTCGTCGAGCGCTATGTCGACGCCCATTTCCGCCAGTTGGCGCAGCGGCTTGAGCAGATCGTCGTCGGCTCCGATCAACGCGGACTCGGTGACCTCCAGGCAGAGCGCCCCCGGTTCCAGGCCGGAACGTTCCAGCACGTCGACCGTCTCGGCGACCAGCCGCGGGTGGTGCAGCTGGGTCGGGGAGAGATTGACGTTGATCCGCAACGGGCCGCCGTCACTGTGCCGTTCCTGCCAGAAGTTGGCCTGCCGGACGGACTCCTCCAGCACCCAGCGGCCCAGCGGCACGATCAGCCCGGTGTGCTCGGCGAGCGGGATGAACCGGTCGGGGCCGAGCACCCCGTGCTGCGGATGGCACCAGCGCACCAGGGCCTCCGCGCCGTGCACACTCCCGTCACCCAGGTGCACGAGGGGCTGGTACTCGATGAAGAACTCACCGCGGTCCAGCGCCGCGGGGAGCGCCGTGGTCAGCCCGTGCCGGGTGATGGCACGCGCGTCGGCCTCCGGGTCGGCGAGTTCGAAGCGGTTGCCGCCGGCCGACTTGGCCCGGTACATCGTGATGTCGGCGCTGCGCAGCACCTCGGCGGCGCTGCGCTCCCCGGAGGGCCCTTCGACGATGCCGATGGAGCCGCGCACGGTCAGCTCCCGGCCGTCGAGCCGGATGGGGGTGGCGAGCACGCTCAGGATGCGGCAGGCGAGTTCGTCGACCTCCTCCGCGGTGTCCGGTCCGGTGGTCAGCGCGACGAACTCGTCCCCGCCGAGCCGGGCCACCATCTCGCCGGGAGCCGTGGCACAGCTCTGCAGCCGGTCGGCGACCTCGACGAGCAGCCGGTCGCCGGCCGCGTGCCCCAGGCTGTCGTTGATCGCCTTGAAGCCGTCGAGATCGAGGTAGCAGAGCCCGAAGCGGGTGCCGTTCCTGGCCGCGACGGCCTTCTCCAGCCGTTCGAAGAAGAGGGTGCGGTTGGGCAGGCCGGTGAGCGCGTCGTGGGTGGCCTCGTAGCGCAGCCGCAGATTGAGGAGTCGTCGCTCGGTGGTGTCCTCCAGGAGCGCGAGCTGGTACTCCGGGCGGCCTTCCGCGTCCCGCAGCAGCGACACCGTCAGGTTGGTCCACAGGACCGTGCCGTCGTTGCGGTAGTACGGCTTCTCGACCCGGTAGTGCTCGCGTTCGCCGCGCACCAGCTCGTTGTAGTACTTCCACACGTGCGGCGAGTCCTCGGGGTGGACCCACTCGTTCAGCTTGTGGCTGCGGACGTGGTGGTCCAGGCCGCCGAACATCCGGGTGAGGGTGTCGTTCACCTCCAGGACGTTGCCGTCCAGATCCGCGATGCCGATGCCGATGGCGGCGTCCCTGAAGACGGCACGGAAGCGCGCCTCCGTGGCGTGCAGGACCTGCTCCGCGTGGGAGCGGGCGGCGAGCGCCGAGCGGGCGATGGCCTCCTGCTCGGACAGCGTCCGATCGCGCAGCGCCTGCGTGAAGCCGCCCGCCATCGCGTGCTGCATCCGTGCGCAGCGGGACCTGCCGTCCTCGGTGGACAGCCCTTCCGGCCCGTTTCCTCCGCAGTAGAGGACCAGGTACGAGTCGACGACGCCGAGCGTGGAGCTGAGGGCGTCCGGGTCGGTGCAGTGCGCCTCGACCAGCGCCGCGCCCACCCGTTGGGCGGGACCCGCGTCGAACGGGCGCGCGTGCAGGATCTCGTTCAGCTCCCGCGCCAGCGGCAGGAGATGCTGCTCGAACTCGGGGCGGGTCAGGGAGGTGGCCGTCGCGGGGAAGACGGCCCGGCTCCAGATCGTGGCGAATCTTCGGAGCCGGTCTTCCGGTCCGTCAGGTTCCGCGTCCGGCTCACCGGACGCCTGGGCGGGAATGCTCACGCCTTGTGTCCTACCCCTGCGAAGCCCGAGAAGGCGAACGGGTCCTCCTGCTCCGGCACCACCGGGGTGTCCGGACGCCAGTGCGGCATGGAGACGAGGCCCGGCTCGACCATCTCGTACCCCTCGAAGAATCTGCTGACCTCGGCGCGCGACCGCATGACGAGCGGGCTGCGGATGGCGCGGTAGACGCCGACGGTCCCGCTCGCCTCCGCCTCGGTCAGCGGGATCCCCTCGTACGAGGCGTGGGTCACGACGATCAGGCTGCCGGGGGCCAGCGCCTCGCGCAGTTCCGCGACCGCGGCGTACGGGTCGTCGGCGTCCTCGATGAAGTGGAGCACCGCGACGAGCAGCAGCGCCACCGGCCGGTCGAGGTCGAGCAGCCTGCCGACCTCGGGGCTGTTCAGGATCTCCTGGGGCCGGCGCAGATCGGCGGCGGCGACGACCGTACGGTCGTCGCCCTCCAGTACCTCCTGGCTGTGCGCGACCGCGACCGGGTCGTGGTCGACGTACGCCACCCGGGACTCGGGGTCGGCTGCCCGGGCGACCTCATGCACATTGCCGAAGGTCGGTATGCCGGAGCCGATGTCCAGGAACTGACTGATACCCGCACTCGTGGCGTAGCGCACCGCGCGGCGCATAAACGCCCGGTTCGCCTGCATGATCTTGGGAAGGCCGGGCATGAACTCCATGGCCTTGCGTGCCGCTTCCCGGTCCACCTCGAAATTGTGCGATCCGCCCAGATAGAAGTCGTACATTCGGGACACGCTCGGCACCGAAATGTCAATGCCTTGCGGTGCCCAGGCGGGACGCTCCATCGATGTCTCCAACAAGTCGCCACGGCGATCCGGCCATGTTCATGGTCAGTGTTGACCAGAGGCTACTGATCGGCCGCCAGGAGAGCGAGCGGAAACGGAAATTAGCGGTCCGTTATTGGTCACACACCAGTGACATGTGCGGGACGGCCCGTCGCTGCGTGTGCGCATTCCGCGACGGACCGGTACGTCAGGCGCCGTTTTCCGCTCCACGGAAGCGACTTGAGCGAATAGCCACCGAGTCGCCCCGGGACCACTCCGGTACACCGGCGCGTTCGTCGTCGATCCAGGCGCGTATCATGTGCCGCCGTCTCCTTGGCCGTTGATGCCCGGCCTCATGTCACCGGAAAAGGTATAGACCGACGGCAGTCGATCGACGCCGTTTGATGTCCGGGACGCGGAACGGCTGAAGATGACCCGCCTCTTGGCCGTGATGCCATCCACCGAATTCCTCTCCACCGGTGACGACCGGCCACTTCGTGGGGCAATCGCCCGTGCGGCCCGGCCATCGGCCCCGCGGATTCCTTCGGGGACCCGGATGACCGTCATACAGCCCTTCTCGACGGGAATCCCTCTGACGGCGTTGTCGGCGCGCGGGACCGCCTTCTTCCCATCGGCCGTGACGGCGAACCAAGTACCGCGGACGACTTGCTCATTGGCCGGCCCGGAGACGAGTCCTTCAGCGCGCTCGGGGCTGCTGCCATCACCGCGGCCGGGGCGTGCTGGTGTCCTCCCCCGCCTTCACCCCGGCACCAGAAACGTCCGCGGCAAACACGAACCGTGAATTGTCCCCACTATCAGGCGAATCCCCTGCCGGAACCGCGTGTCACCCTCCGGCGGCGACCATGCTCCCCGTCGTGTACGGATCACGCATCGGGCGGCTCACCGCGGCCGCCGTCCTCATCTGGCTGATAGCCGTGCCGCTGCCCACGTCCGCCGACAGTTGCGCGGTGGCCTCGATCGGGCAGGGCGACGGCGGTTCCGCGGTTGCCGTGGCGGGCGGAGCGAAGTGCGAGGCGATCTCGAAGCCCGAACCACCGCCGCCACCACGGCCCGAGCCACCACCGCCTCCCCCGCCACCACCACCGCCACCGCCACCGCCTCCCGAGCCACCGCCGCCGCCTCCCGCTCCCGCTCCGGCCCCTGCACGTGCACCCACACCCGCACCCGCACCCGCACCGCCGGATCCGGAACCGGAGCCCGCGCCACCACCCACGCCCTCGCCCTCGCCGACCCCCTCGCTGCGCCCGACGCCCCCGTCCCCCCGGCCCGTGGCGCTCCCCACGTACCGCAAGGCGACACACAAGGCGCCGCGCGGCGGGCCTTCGCTGGTCTCCCTGACTCTGCTGATCACCGCCCCCGCGGTATTCGCCGTCGCCGTGCTCCGGCCCCGCTCGTCCCGCTGACCGAGGGAGAATTCCATGTCGGAATGGCTTGTTCTCACCATTGCCATGGCGTCGGCCTGTGCCGTCGTCCTCACCATCGCCATACTCAACAATCGCCGCGTCGGCGAGGACGACGATCCGTCCGAGACACCTGACGTCATCGAGTACATGACGATGATGATCGGCGTGGTGTACGCGATCGTGCTTGGCCTCGCCATCGCCGGTGTCTGGGAGGGCCGCAGCGCCGCCCAGGAGTCGGTACGGCTGGAGGCCCAGGCGCTGCACGAGGTGCGGGCCCGTTCCTCCGTCTACCCGGCCGAGGTCCGCGACCGCATCCGTACCGATGTCGACGCCTACGTCAGCCATGTGGTCCACGACGAGTGGCGGACCATGTCCGAACGCGGCAGCCTCAGCGACCGGGGAACCCGCCTCCTGGACCGGGTCCGCGCGGACGTCACCGCATACGAGCCGAGGACCGACCACGAGGGGCAGGCATATCAGCCACTGATCGACCAGGTCGCCGCGGCCGACGACGCCCGCAGCTCCCGGAGCCAGATGGCCGGAGCCACCATGCCGGGCGTGGTCTGGTTCGGCCTGATCACCGGAGCGCTGGTGACGGTGGGGTTGATCTTCACGCTGCAGATCCGCAGAACGTTCCGCGAACTGCTGCTGGCGGGCCTCTTCAGCGCGCTCATCGCCTTCCTGCTCTTCCTCATCTGGGACTTCGACTCGCCCTTCGGCCGGGGTATCTCGGCCACCACCGCCCCCTTCATCGACCTGTTCCCGCACGCCACCCGCTGACGGCGCCGCTCCCCCGGCCGGTGCGCTGACCGGTGCGCCGGCCGGGGGACAAGGCTGCCCCATTCGCCGGACCCCGATCGCGGGTGATATGCGCCGCTTCTAGCGTTTCGGGCATCGAGGCGCATTTCTCATTCCTTGTGGAAATTCGTTCCGCAGCTGCTCCTCGGGGACCGGAGGATTCACCATGCGCGCGATACGTGTCGCACCCGTCGCCCTGCTCGGCGCCACCGCACTCACCCTGCTGACCCCGGCCACCCACGCCATGGCGGGTGGCACGAACACCACGTTCAATCCGACCGTCGCTCCCTCGGTGATCGCGCCGGGCGGTCGGGTCACGCTCGGCAGCGGCGGGTGCACGGGCGCGACGACCGTCACCTCGGGTGCGCTCAGAACGACGGTCATCCCGAGCGGCAGCCCGTCCGCCAGCGCCACGGTCAACTCGGCCGCCAAGCGGGGCGCCGTCTACCCGGTGACGTTCGCCTGCGGCGCCACGGGCGCCAGCAAGAGCGTCAACCTCACCATCACCAGCACTCCGGCCACCTCGGTGCCCACGGCCAGTTCCACATCCATCGCGCCACCCGGCGGCGTGACCGGCGGGCTCGGCGGCAGCATCGGAACGATGGATCCCTCGGAACTCGCCGCCGGTACGGCCCTGGTGGTGGCAGCAGCCGCCGGAACCCTCTACTTCGTACGCCGGCGCGCCGCCGGCCGCCAGCACTGATCCTGCGGAACACGCGGTCGCACGACAGTCGCCCCGGGTCCTGACGCAGGACTCGGGGCGACGGGCGTATCGGGCCGGGCGGGAGGTTCGACGCCTCAGAACGCCGCATTGCTCGACCGCCGACGACGGACGATGAAGACAGCTCCTCCGACGGCCGCCGCGGCCACCAGACCGCCGCCGACCTGCATGTCCACGGAGCTCGGGCTCATGGAGCCACCGAGGCCGCCCTCCGCGCCCATGCCCGCCAGCACGGTGAACTTGTGCGTGGCGATTCCGCCGTCGCCGCCGTTGCCTCCGTTACCGCCGATGCCCTCATCACCGCCGCGCCCGCCGACTTCGTTGTCGTTGCAGCGCACGGACAGGTTGTAGTGCCCCGGAGTGGTGTGGTGGCGGATGTGCGCCGTGGCGTGCCCGGTGCGCCCGCCCGACAGCTCGGTGGTGGGGAAGGCGTTCGACCACACCCTGCCGCCGTTGCGGCACCCCTGCGCGCTGACGTGCAGAGTGGCGCCCTGGTGGACCGCGGCGGGGTGGACGGTGACACGGGTCGGAGTGTTGCCGGTACTGCCACCGGCAGCGGCCAGCGGGGCCGACAGCCCGACGGCCGCGAAGGCAGTCGCGGTGACCGCGAGAGCGCGTGAAGCACGCATCGTGTGAACCTCCAGCGGGGCACGCCCCGGAGTCTTTCCTCCGGGATGGATCGACGAGAACGCGCCCCATGACGAACCCTCACCAGTTCCCCGGCACGTCGCACTTCGACGCTGCTCCACCCCGGTGAGCCGACACGCCGTACGAAAGCCCGGGGCCTGACGGAGCCGCAGGTCACAGACCGTCAGAATTTTTATCCGCTCATTACTCCGAAGAGCAGTCCCCCGGTGGCCCTGTCATCGCCGCCACCCGTTCGCCCCTCCCTGATCGCCACCCTGCCGCACCGCACCTAACGTTCCAATCGTCGCGACGAAGGGAGAACCATGGGCCGGTACCACTCTGGCGCCGGGCGGACCAGACGCGTGCCCTGGGGCGCTGTCGCCCTGGTGATGCTCACCGGCCTCGCCCTGATGCGGAACGGTGCCGACACCCCGGCAGGCCCACCGCAGCCCGCCGCGGCCGCATCGCTGGACAAGGGCCAGGACGCACCGGGTCCGCCGGTGGAGGGCGAACCGGTCCAGCCCCTGCCGTACGCCCCCGCCTCCCGTGTGAAGATCTCGTCCATCGACGTCGACGCGCCGATCATCGATGTGAACCTGGACGCGAACGGCTGGATCGACGCACCGCCCCCGGAGGACCCGAACCTCGCGGGCTGGTACCAGAACGGCATCGCGCCCGGCCAGCGCGGCACCGCCGTGGTCGTCGGGCATGTCGACAACATGTCGGGGCCCGCCGTGTTCTACGGGCTGGGCTCGCTCGGCAAGGGCCACCACGTCGAAGTGACCCGCTACGACGGCAGGGTCGCGGTGTTCGAGGTGTACGGGGTGGAGGTGTTCGCCAAGAACGACTTCCCCGGCGCCCGGGTGTACGGCGACACGGGGCACGCGGAGCTCCGGGTGATCACCTGCGGAGGCGGCTACTCCAAGGCGGGCGGGTACGACGGGAACGTGGTCGCCTTCGCCCGCCTGGTCGAGACCCGCTGAGCCGTACGCGGGGGGGGCGCCCGGCGACGGTGCGCGGGCGCGTGCCCCCGGCAGTCGCGGGGGCACCGTCCCTCGGTCGGCGTGCGTCAGTCGCGGTGCGGCACCGTGATGCGGTAGCCGTCGTCCAGCAGTTCGGGCAGGTAGCGCCGGAGCGCGGCGACGCTCTGCGAACGGTTGCCGCCCGCGTCGTGCGAGAGGACGACCACGCCGGGCGCGGCCCCGTCCAGGACCCGGCGCACGATGGTGCCGGTCCCGGGTGTCGTCCAGTCCAGTGTGTCCACGGTCCAGGCCATCGGCTCCATGCCCAGTTCGGCGCCGATCTCGAACGAGTCGCGGTTCCACGCGCCGTAGGGGGCCCGGTACCAGAGCGGCGGGCCGCCCAGCGTGCGGTCGATCACTTCGCTGGTGCGGCCCAGCTCGTCGTGGATGCCGGCCCGGGAGAGTTTCGGAATCAGCGGGTGCGACCAGGAGTGATTGCCGACGACATGGCCGTCGGCCGCCATCTCGCGCAGCAGGTCACCGTTGTCAACGGCCATCTCGCCGCAGACGAAGAACATCGCGCGGACCTGGTACGTGCGCAGGGTGGCCAGGATGTCCGGGGTGTACAGCGGGTCCGGGCCGTCGTCGAAGCTGAGCACCATGGAGCGCCCGAGGCCGGGCAGTTCCTCGAACGGCCGGGTGCGCACCGGCGGTGGCGCCGGTCTGAACCGGGCGGGAGCGTTCCCGGTCATCGGCTGCAGCCGGTAGGCGGAGGGTCTCCCCCGTGGTTTCGCGGGCGGCCCGGCGGCCGCGACGGCCCGAGTGCCCGCCGGACGGGCGGGGGTGGCGGCCGGATCGGCGGCGATCATGTGCACGGCGGTGGCGGCCCCGAGGCCCAGGGCGAGCCTCAGCGCGGTGCGGCGCCCTGGTGAGGTCTGATCACGTCTCATGGCCAACTGCTCGCACGGGCGGGCGCGTGCCCCGCTCAACGACACCGAGTGATGGGCGTTTTGTACCCATTCGAAGCAGCACGTCCACGGCATCCGGCGGGTCCGCTCCGGGCCCCGCGGCACCCGGAGCGACTCCCTCCGCACCAGCCGATAACCTCTGTGCCGTGACAGACCAGCAGCCCCACCAGTTCGAACGTGGCACAGACGGTCCCAAGGTGATCGTCGCGGGCCTCGACGGGTCCGACTCCTCCATGCGGGCAGCGGCCTACGCCGCCGGTCTCGCCCGCCGCCAGAACGCCATGCTCACCCTCGTGTACGTCCAGCCCGTGATGCCCGCGGGCGCCTCGCTCGGCGCACCGGTCGGCGACACGACGGGGGAGGTCGCGGAGGGGCTGGTCAGCGAGATCCGGGCGGCGACGGAGCGGCTCAAGGACATATGGGATGTGCGCTGGGAGTTCCACACCTTCCGCGGTGACCCGTACAACGGGCTCGTGACGGCGGCCGACGAGCTCAAGGCGGACGCCGTGGTGGTCGGCGCGTCGGAGTCGGCGGGGCACCGGTTCATCGGTTCGGTGGCGGTCCGGCTGGTGAAGGCGGGCCGCTGGCCCGTCACCGTGGTGCCGTAGCCGTCGGCGAGCGGGTCCGCCGCCCCGGTGGACAACCCCCGCACCGGGGGTGCCGGTTGGGACCGGAGGACGGGCGACCGCCTTCCGCGCGGCCTGTTCCCATGACCGCGGCCTACTCCCCCATGACGAGGCCGTCGCGGCCCGCGCCCCGGCCGAGCACCACGGTGCGGACGCGGTCGCGGATCTCGCGCCGGTCGTCGACTCCGTCGCCGTCGCCGACGGGGTTGAGACTGACGACACGCCCGGCGTCCGTGTCGTACCACTGGGGGATGAACTCGGCCTTCCGCACCGTCCAGCGCTGTCCGGGTCCGCCGGGCGGCGCGAAGGTGAAGCGCCCCATGGAACCCTGGTTGCCGCGCGGGTCCCGGGCGCCCTCGTAGTTGATCATCTCCCCGGCGATCTGGTCGCCCATGCCGTAGATGACCCACGTGCCGTTGACCTTCTCGTACGCCTGCGGCACATGGGCGTGGGTGCCGATGATCAGGTCGATGTCGGGGCGGCCCGCCGACACGGACGCGGTGAGCCGCCGGGCGAGTTCGAGCTGCTCCTCGTCCGGTTCGTCCTGCCATTCGGTGCCCCAGTGCACGGACAGCACGACCACGTCGGCGCCCGCGCGCCGGGCCGCGCGGGCATCCGCGACGATCCTCCGCTCCTCGATCAGATTGACCGCCCAGGGCTGCCCGGCGGGCAACGGGATGTCGTTGGTGTCGTGGGTGTACGCGAGGTGGGCGACCTTGGCCGCCTGTTTCCCCGGACCCGCCCTCAGGAGTGTGGGGCGCGCGGCCTCGGCGGCGGAGCGGGCGGATCCGGCGTGCCGGACGCCCGCCGCGTCCAGCGCGCCGAGGGTGCGGCCGATGCCGTCGGCGCCGTCGTCCAGGCTGTGGTTGGAGGCGGTGGAGCAGGAGTCGAAGCCGGTCGAGCGCAGACCCGCGGCGACCTCGGGCGGCGAGGTGAAGTTCGGATAGCCGGTGTACGGGCCGCCCTCGGGGCCGTACACCGTCTCCATGTGGCAGATGGCCAGGTCCGCCCGGGAGACGACCGGGGCGACTCCTTCGAGCATCGGGGCGAAGTCGTAACCCCGGCCGCCCGCGTCGGCGGCGGCCCGGTCGATGACCGAGGCGTGCGGCAGCACATCGCCCGAGGCCAGCAGGGTGAAGGCGCGCGGCCTGTCGACGCCTCCGCCTCTCGCCCCGCGCGCGGGTGAGGCTTCGGCGGTGCGTGGCCCGCTCTCCCCGGTGGGCGGGGGCTGCGGGCCCGTGCAGCCGGTCGCGGCGGCGAGCAGCGCCGCGATGGCGGCCACCGCGCCCTGTCGGATGCGCTTCGTCATCTGCCCGGCTCCATGTTTCGGATGATGAGGACCATCCGACTACACATATCTTCATACGGGCCATTCAAGGAGCAAAGCCGTGTAAGTAGCTGAACCGGTCGTATCACTCGCACCCGACGGCTCCGTGACCGTTCACCGCACCATTCGCCGCACTGTGCGACCGCTCGTCGCACGCCTCGGCGTACCGCCTGTTCCTCCGCGCCCGAATGCGTTCGTATACGGCAGGCGGCAGCGAGGCGACAGGGGCCTTCGCGGGAGAGGACGTTCACGATGACCAGGACGACGACCGATGAGCGGGCCCTCGCCGCGTTGCAGCGGGAGCACGGCCCCGCGCTGTTCCACTTCCTGCTCGGTCTCACGTTCGGCGACCGGCAACGCGCCGAGGACCTGCTCCAGGAGACCCTGGTGCGTGCCTGGCAGCATCCGGAGGCGTTCGACGCCCCTTACGACTCGATGCGCCCCTGGCTCTTCACCGTCGGCCGCCGCCTCGCCATCGACGCCCGCAGATCGCGCCGGGCCCGCCCCGTCGAGGTGAGCGACGCCGTCCTGGAGACCGCCCCGGCGCCCCAGGACACCGCGGACTCGGCGGTCCGCACACTCGATGTGCGGGAGGCGGTACGGACGCTGAGCCCCGAGCACCGCGCGGTGCTGGTGCAGATCTACTTCCGGGGGCTGAGCGTGGCCGAGACGGCGCGGGTCCTGGGAGTTCCCCCCGGCACCGTCAAGTCCCGTTCGTACTACGCGCTGCGGCTGCTGTCGCGCAACCTGCCCGGCTACGGCGCGGACGGTCAGTCCAGCAGGTCCTCCTCGCTGAGCAGCGCGAGCAGGGCCGAGGTCTCCGCCACCTCCACATAGACCGCGGCGCACCCGTCGCAGAGCTGGAGATGGCCGGAGACGCGGCACGCCTCGTCCTCCGCCAGCGCGTCCAGGACGTACGCGCCGAGCAGCTGCCGCACATGCGGGTCATCGCCGGGGTCGGCGGCCATCACAACCTCGTATCTCCTCAACGATCCTGCTCTTCTGCCCACGCGGGGCGCCCGCCCCCGGTTCAATGCTCGGTGAAGCCCGGTGCCGAGTGAGGAAAGAGGCGAGGCGGGATGCGTCCCGAACGTGACGAGGGGACCGGTGGGGGCGGGCCGCTGGTTCCGATGGCCTGGATGTACACGGAGTACATAGCCGACGAGCTGCTGCGGACCGGCGATCTGATGGAGCCGACGACGCTGGAGTTCCGTGCGGGGCGCGATGCCCTCGCACTCACGATCTTCCTCTGCGACGGTCCGGTGGCCGGAGCCCTGCCGGAGGCGCGGGTGACTGAACTCCGGCTGCTCACGGCATACGGGGCGGCATGGCGGCAGTGGGTGTGCGAGCGGCTGGACGACGCGGCACGGCGGTGCGAACCCGGGGACCCCGATCTCGCGCTGGCGCGGGCCGCCTGGCGGTGGCTGGAGGAGACCGAACTGCTCGCCGCGGACCTCGGCGCTATCGGCCCGCCGCCCTGGGAGCCGCCGGGCCGCGGAAGGGACAGTGCCGGAGCGGTCAGGGCCGACGCGGACAGGGCGGACAGGGCCGACGGGTTGGAGTTGAGGGACGGGTCGGAGCCGGGGGACGGGGAGGAGAACCAGGTCTGGACCCCCGCGTGGCAGCTCGGGCTGCCGCTCGGGCATCTGGCGGTCCATCTCTGCTGACCACCCCACCGCGGCCGCCCGGCGCCGCCGCCGCGTCTTCGTACCACCGCCATGCGCCGGGTCATGAACCGTGCACCCCGGCGCGGTACTTCGGCAGTCGCAGCGTGATCTTCATGCCCGCACCCACCCCGGTCTCGATGACGAGCCCGTACTCGTCGCCGTACACCTGCCGCAGCCGCTCATCGACGTTGAGCAGTCCGATGCCGGTGGACGTGCCGCCCTCGCCGCGCAGGATCTGCCGCAGCCGCTCCGGGTCCATCCCGATGCCGTCGTCCTCGATGACGACCTCGGCCTCGGACCCGGCGTCCAGGGCGCTGATAGTGATGCGGCTGGTCGTGACGGCGCCTTCGAGGCCGTGCTTGACGGCGTTCTCGACAAGGGGCTGGAGGCAGAGGAACGGCAGCGAGACCGGCAGGACTTCGGGGGCGACCTGGAGGGTGACCGCGAGGCGTTCACCGAACCTGGCCCGGACCAGCGCCAGATACTGGTCGATGGAGTGCAATTCGTCGGCCAGGGTGGTGAACTCGCCGTGGCGCCGGAACGAGTAGCGGGTGAAGTCGGCGAACTCCAGCAGCAGTTCGCGTGCCTGCTCGGGGTCGGTCCGGACGAACGAGGCGATCGCGGCGAGTGAGTTGAAGATGAAGTGCGGGGATATCTGGGCGCGCAGGGCCTTGATCTCGGCCTCGATGAGCTGGGTGCGGGAGCGGTCGAGCTCGGCGAGTTCCAGCTGTACGCAGACCCAGCGCGCCACCTCGCCGGCGGCCCTGGCCAGCACCGCCGACTCCCGCGGCGCGTAGGCGACCAGCGTGCCAAGGACCCGGTGGTCGACGGTCAGCGGGACGGCGACGGCCCACCGCAGCGGGCAGTCGATGTCGCCGCAGTCACTGGGGAACGCGGTGTCGCGGCCACTGCCGAGAAGGCTCTGGACCTGGTCCATCACGTCCTTGCCGTGATGGTGCCCGTCACCGTCCCAGACCAGGACCCGGTCGCGGTCGGTGAGGCAGAGCGCGTCCGTGCCCAGCAGCGAACGCAGTCCGCGGGCCGACTTGCGGGCGCTCTCCTCGGTGAGCCCGGCGCGCAGCGGTGGCGCCGCGAGGGAAGCGGTGTGCAGGGTCTCGAACGTGGCGTGTTCGACGGGCGTGCCGACATCGCTGGGGCGTACGCGGCGCGCGGTGCGGCGCCCGAGCAGGAAGCCCGTGCCGGACAGCAGCGCCGCCAGTACGGCGAGTGCGGCGATCCCCGCCCCGGTCATCGCTCCCTCCCGGAGCTGAGGGCTTCCGGCAGATGGAAGCGGGTCATGGCGGCGTTGGTGCCCGGAGGTATCCGGCCGGGGGTGGCGAGCGACACCAGGACCATCGCCAGGAAGCCGACCGGCACGGACCAGACGGCGGGCCAGGCGAGCAGGGCGTGCGGCCAGCCGGGCGGCCGTACGGCGCCGCTGACCGTGATGGTCACCGCGACCAGCGCCGAGCCGCCGCCCAGCAGCAGTCCGGCCATCGCCCCGGGCGGGGTGAGCCGCCGCCACCAGATGCCGAGGACCAGCAGCGGGCAGAAGGACGACGCGGAGACCGCGAAGGCCATGCCCACCGAGTCGGCCACCGGCACCCGGCTGACCAGCAGGGAGGCGCCCAGCGGCACGGCGATGGCGAGCACGGTGGCCAGCCGGAAGTGGCGTACCCCGCGCGAGGGCAGGACGTCCTGGGTGATGACTCCGGCGACGGCCATGGTGAGTCCGGAGGCGGTGGACAGGAACGCGGCGAACGCGCCGCCCGCGACGAGGGCGCCGAGCAGATCGCCGCCGAGACCGCCGATGACCCGGGTGGGCAGCAGCAGCACGGCGGCGTCCGCGTCCGGTCCGTGCCGGAGTTCGGGGGCGTACAGCCGGCCCAGCGCCCCGTAGACGGGCGGCAGCAGATAGAAGGTGCCGACCAGGGCGAGGACGGCGACGGTGGTACGGCGGGCGTCGCGGCCGTTGGGGCTGGTGTAGAAGCGGACGACGACGTGGGGCAGCCCCATGGTGCCGAGGAACGTCGCCACGATCAGCCCGTAGGTGGCGTAGAGCGGGTGGTCGGCGCGGAAGACGGAGAGCTCGGCGTCGAAGCTGACGCGGGGCTGCCCGTCGCCCCGCCAGGCCAGCACGAGGAAGATCGCGGGGACGAGGAGGGCGGTCAGTTTCAGCCAGTACTGGAACACCTGGACGAAGGTGATGGAGCGCATCCCGCCCGCCGCGACCGCGATCACCACGACGGAGGCGACGAGCACATCGCCGAGCCAGCCGGGTGCGCCGGTGAGGATCTTCAGGGTGAGCCCGGCGCCCTGGAGCTGCGGCACGAGGTACAGCCAGCCCGCGCCGACCACGAAGACGCTGACCAGCCGGCGCACCTGCCGCGATTCGAGCCGCCCTTCGGCGAAGTCGGGCAGGGTGTACGCCCCGGAGCGGCGCAGGGGCGCGGCGACGAACACGAGGAGGACGAGATATCCGGCGGTGTATCCGACCGGGTACCAGAGCATGTCGGGTCCGTGCACGAGGACCAGCCCCGCGACGCCCAGGAAGGAGGCCGCGGAGAGGTACTCGCCACTGATCGCGGCGGCGTTGAGGCGGGGCCGTACGGTGCGTGACGCGACGTAGAAGTCGGAGGTCGTACGGGAGATGCGCAGACCGAATCCGCCGACGAGGACGGTGGCCAGGACGACGAGGGCGACCGCCACCCACGACGCCATGTGGTCGGGTTCGCTCACGGTGCGGGGCGGCCTTCCACGAGTCTGGCGAAGTCGCTCTCGTTGCGTTCGGCCCGGCGGACGTACCACCAGGCGGTCAGGGTGAGCGGCGGATAGGCGCCGAAGCCGAGCACCGCCCAGGTGAGCGCCGAACTGTGCAGCGCGGCGAACACGAGGGGGAGGGTGCCCGCGACGAGCGCGAGCACGGCGAAGGCGGTGATTCCGGCGCGGAGCTGGCTGCGCATCAGCGAGCGTACGTAGGCACCGCCCAGGGCGGTCTGCTCGTCGATCTCCGACTGGGTGCGGTAACGGGGCAGCGGACGGACCCGCCGCGGCTCCCCCGTGACCACTTCGCGCCGGGGCGTGGGCTCTGCGGACATGAGCCCGGAGTGTAGGCGTGGCCCGGCCCCGCTGGGAAGGTCTCGCCGCCGCGGTAGCTCCAGGTCAGCGACTGGTCTGGCGCATCAGGAGATCGCGCAGGGAGCGGGTGTGGCGGCGGCTGACGGCCAGTTCCGCGTCGCCGACGCGGACGCTCATGCTGCCCGCGTCGAGCCGGAGTTCGTCGATGCGGCCGAGCGCCACGAGATGGCGGCGGTGAATACGGACGAAGCCGCGGGAGCGCCAGCGTTCCTCCAGGGTGGTGAGCGGGATGCGGACGAGATGGCTGCCGGTGGCGGTGTGCAGCCGGGCGTAGTCGCCCTGCGCCTCGGCGTACGCGATGTCGTCCACGGGGATGAACCGGATGACGCCGCCGAGTTCGACCGGGATCTGGTCCGCGGCGATGTCGTGGACGGGGGCGGAGCGGTCCTGGACCTGTTCGGCGACGCGGCGCACGGCTTCGGCGAGCCGTTCCCGGCGGACGGGTTTGAGGACGTAGTCCACGGCCTTGAGGTCGAAGGCGTGGACGGCGAACCCTTCGTGGGCGGTGACGAAGACGATGAGCGGGGGCGCGGCGAATCCGGCCAGCAGCTGGGCGACGTCGAGGCCGGTGAGGCCGGCCATGTGGATGTCGAGGAAGACCACGTCGATGGCGCTCGGGTCGTCGGGGCCCGCGTCGACGGCGGCGCCGATGCGGCGCAGCGCCTCGGTGGCCCCGCCCGCGCCCTCGGCACCGCGGATGCGGGGGTCGGCGCGCAGGAGGTACAGGAGTTCCTCCAGGGCGGGTTGTTCGTCGTCGACGGCGAGTACGCGCAGCATGAGGCCGGAGTGTAGGTGCTGCGAGGGGGTGGTGGCTCGGCTGCCGCCGGGTTCTTCCCGCTATTTGAGGAGCTTGGACAGACGCCGGTCGGCGAGCGGTTTGCCGCCGGTCTGGCAGGTGGGGCAGTACTGGAGCGAGGAGTCGCTGAACGAGACCTCCAGGATGGTGTCGCCGCAGACCGGGCAGGGCGCCCCGGCGCGGCCGTGGACCCGCATGCCGCTCTTCTTCTCGGCCTTGAGCTTCCCGGCGGCGAGTCCGCTGGAGCGTGCGACGGCGTCCTCCAGCGTGGTGCGCAGCGCGGTGTACAGATGGGTGATGTCGTCCTCGCCGAGGCTGTTGGTGCGCTTGAACGGTGACATCTTCGCGACGTGCAGGATCTCGTCGCTGTAGGCGTTGCCGATGCCCGCGATCAGGGACTGGTCGCGCAGGGCACCCTTGATCTGGCGGCGTTCCCCGTCCAGGAGTGCGGCGAACGCGTCGCGGTCGAAGGAGTCGGCGAGCGGGTCCGGCCCGAGCCGGGCGACGCCGGGGATCTCCGAGGGATCACGCACCAGGTGGACGGCGAGGCGTTTGGTGGTGCCCATCTCGGTCAGGTCGAAGCCGTCGCCACCGCTCAGGACGGTGCGCAGCGCGAGGGGTCCTTTGCCTGGGCGGGGCGGGGTGGCCGGGAAGCTGTCCTTCCACTGGAGCCAGCCGGCCCGCGCGAGGTGGGTGACCAGATGCAGCGGGCCCACCCCGATGTCCAGGAATTTGCCGTGCCGGGACACGGAGGTGACGGCGCCGCCCGCCAGAGCGGAGAGCGGCGGGTCGTACGTCTTGAGGACGCTGATCGCGAGCGGCAGGACGCGGGCGACCTCCTTGCCGACCAGGTGGTCGTCGAGGAAGACCCGCAGGGCTTCGACTTCCGGCAGTTCGGGCATGCACCCAGCCTGCCGCAGGCCGGTGACGGGTGCCTCCCCAACGGCCTCCGGATGGGCCCGCCGGGGCCTCCCGGAGTCGCGGGTGCGTCAGCCGAGTCCGTAGACGCGGGTGGCGGTGTCCGCGAACACGGCCCGCCGCTCGTCCGGGGTGAGGTGCGCGGTGAGGGTACGTGCGGCGTCGACGACCTCCGCGTAACTCGCCGCGAGCCGGCACACAGGCCAGTCGGAGCCGAACATCAGCCGGTCCGGTCCGAAGGCGTCCAGGAGCGTGTCGGTGTACGGGCGCAGGTCCTGGACGGTCCAGGTGCGCGGGTCGGCCTCGGTGACCAGTCCGGAGAGTTTGCCGACCGTGTTGGGGAGGGCGGCCAGGGCCCTGAGGTCGTCGGCCCAGGGGTGGCTGCGCCGCGCCGCGATCGGCGGTTTACCGGCGTGGTCGAGGACGAAGGTGAGTCCGGGCAGCAGGGCGGCGGCCTTCGCGGCGGCGGGCAGTTGGTGCGGCAGGACGATGAGGTCGTAGACGAGTCCGGCGTCGGCGACCGCGGCCAGCCCCCGCAGCACATCGGGGCGCAGCAGCCACTCGGGATCGGGTTCGCCCTGGACCTGGTGGCGCAGGCCCACGAGTCGGTCGCCGCCGGGCAGGGTGCGCAGGGCGGCGAGGGTGTCGGCGATGCCGGGTGCGGTGAGGTCGCTCCAGCCGACGACACCCGCGACCAGGTCGCTGCCGTCGGCGAGCGCGAGGAATTCGGGGGTCTCCTCGGCGACGGTGACCGTCTGGACCAGGACGGTGGCGTACACCCCCGCGGCGCGGGCCTCGGGCTCCAGGTCGGCGAGGGTGAAGGTGCGCCGGATGGGCGCCAGTTCCTCGCCGGTGATCCATTCCTGGTCGCGTACGGCGAGGTCCCAGACATGGTGATGGGCGTCGACGGCCGGTACGGGAAGCGCGGGGCCTGCCGGGTCCACTGGGGAAGCCGCGGGGTCCACGCGAGCCGCCGGGTACGCGGGGGAAGCCGCGGGGGGTGTCATGTCACAGCTCCCAGGCGACGGGCAGTCCGGCTTCGGCGCCGTCCGCCGTGTAGTCGTGGGCGACATCGAGCAATTGGTCCATCCGGGCCTGCCAGGCGACATTGACCGGAAGCTGTTCCAGTTCGGCCAGGAGCCGGGCGTAGTCCGCGCACTCGATGAGGTGGAAGAGGTCGGTGCCGCTGCGCCAGATCGTCCACGAGGTGGCGCCCGCGGCGCGGATGGCACGGGTGAGTTCCTCCGGGACTTCGCGGTGGGCGGCTTCGTACTCCTCGACGCGGTCGGCACGGACCTTGGTGTGCAGGGCGACCCTCATGTCAGTTCCCGTCCTCGTGTCCGGTGGTGCCCAGCAGCCCTTCGGCGCGCAGGTCGTCCCAGAGCCCGTCCGGGATCTCGCGGCGCAACTGGGCGGCGGCGTCGTGCACCTCGTCCGGGGAACGCGTCCCGACGAGCACCCCGGCGACGGCCGGGTGGGCGAGTGGGAAGCGCAGGGCAGCGGCGCGCAACGGGACCCCGTGTCCCTCGGCGACCGCCTTCATGCGCAGGGCGCGGTCGAGCAGCGACAGGGGGGCGGCGGCGTAGTCGTAGCGTGCGCCGGGGCGAGGGTCGGCGAGCAGCCCGGAGTTGAAGACGCCGCCGACGACGACGCTCTTGCCCCGGGCGGCGGCCTCGGGCAGCAGGCGGGTCAGCGCGCTCTGGTCGAGGAGGGTGTAGCGGCCCGCGCACAGGACGGTGTCGACGTCGGTGTCGCACAGGAACCGGGTGAGCATCGCCGTCTCGTTCATCCCGGCGCCGATCGCCCCGACGACGCCTTCGGCACGCAGCTTCTCCAGCGCCGGGTACGCCTCGCGGAAGGCCGCCTCCCCGTGGTCGTCGGGGTCGTGCAGATAGACGATGTCGATGCGGTCGAGGCCGAGGCGTTCGAGGCTGTCCCCGATGCTGCGGCGGACGCCGTCGGCGCTGAAGTCCCAGCGGCGCCGGTGGGTGGCGGGTACGGCGAATCCTTCGGAGAGCCCGTCGCCGGGCGGCACTTCGCCGGGGGGCAGCGGTTCGAGGATCCGCCCGACCTTGGTCGACACCGTGTAGGTGTCGCGGGGCCTGGTGCGCAGGGCTTCGCCGAGCCGCCGTTCGGAGAGGCCGAGGCCGTAGTGCGGTGCCGTGTCGAAGTAGCGGACGCCCTCGTCCCAGGCGGCGTCGACGGCGGCCGCGGCCTGTTCCGGAGCGACGGCGGTGAAGAGATTGCCGATGGCCGCTGCCCCGAAGGACAGTTCGGTGATCTCGACCGCACTGCGTCCGAGCCTGTTGCGCCGCATGTCTCTGCCGCCCTCCCCGATGATCGCTTTGCTGTACAGAGCGAATATTCATCGGATCACTTGGGCACGTCAACACTCCCGGCACGACCCATTGCCAGGAATCGGGGCAGATCCTCAGCGATCTGTCCGATCTATCGCGTGTTCACGGGCTCCGGGGACGCGATCAGCGCGTACAGCTCCCGGAACTCCTCGTGCACCGCGGCCGCCAGCCGGTCGAGGTCCCCCAGCGCCTTGCCGTCGGCCACCAGACCGACCTGCACCCGCCCGCCGTAGGTGGACAGCGCCACCGCGAGGGACTGTCCGCGGGCCAGCGGAGCCATCGGGTAGACGGCGCGCAGGGGGCAGCCGCCCAGCGAGAGGGCGGAGCGCGGCAGCGGCACACTGGTGACCAGCACGTCGAACAGCACCCTGGCCGCGCTGGCGGCCAGCGGTGCGCCGAACCGGTGCGCCAGGGGCGGCAGTTGATCGGCGAGTACGGCGACGGCACCGGCGCCCCTCAGCGGCCCCGCCGCCTTGTTACGGTCCATCGCGGTACGGACCGCGCGCAGCCGCTGCCGGGCGTCGGGTTCGCCGACCGGAAGACCGAGGAGGTACGCGGAGAGCCGGTTGCCGCTCACCGCCGCGCCGCCCGGCCGGCGCCGGGAGACGGGCACCAGGGCGCGCGGATCGGCGGCGGGCAGTGGCTCACCGCGTTCCAGCATCCAGCGCCGCAGCGCCCCGGCGACCACGGCGAGCAGGATGTCGTTGGCCGTGCCGCCCTCGGCCCTGCGGATCCGCTGGACCGCCGTGGCGTCGAGCTCCGCCGTGGCGAGGCGCCGGGTGCCGCTGGACGGTGCGGTGAGCGCGGTCGAGCCGCGCAGATCGAGGCGGCCCGCCCGGACGACGGAGGCGCCGACTCCCAGCGCCCGGCCGACCTCCCCGATCCGCCCCAGCGCCATGCCGACCACCTCGCGGGGGTCCGGCAGCCGGGAGCGCGGCGGCACCGGAGCGCGACGGCGGGCAGTCCCCGGGCCACCGGTCGCGGCGGCGATCTCGTCGAAGATCCCGGCACCGATCGCGACGGCGCGCATGCCGTCGGCGAGCGCGTGGTGCAGTTTCACCAGCACGGCGAACGGCCCGTCGTCGGCGCCGCCGATGAGATACATCCGCCAGGGCGGCAGTCCCCTGCCCAGCGGCTGCTCCATCAGTCCCCCGGCCAGCCCGGTCACCTGCTCCATGAAGTCGCCCTCGGCGAGGACCAGCCGCCGGACGTGGCGGTGGACGTCGAAGTCCTTGGCCACGGACCATGCCGCGCCGCCGACCGGCAGCAGCACGTCCCGTACACACATCCGCAGCCGGGGAATCGCGGCGGCACGGGCGCCGAGGAGTTCCAGGATGTCGTGCGGGGCGACGCCGGGGGACGGGCAGAAGACGGCGAGCGCGCCGAGGTGCATCGGGTGGGTATCGGATTCGAAGTGCCAGAAAGCCAGATCGAGAGGGGCCAGAAGCTCGGTACCCAACGGGTCCTCATGTCATCGAAGGCAGAACCGCCGTACGTCCGCAGTCAATCCCTCCGGTCGGTTACGGTCAAGTGCTGACATGTTACGTATTGTTACCGTGCGGTACGGGTCAGGTTCCGCCATTCGGCCCCGCGATGAAGGCACCGGACGCCCGTCACGAACGCCCCAGGACGGACGCCTATCACGAACGTTCCAGGACGGTGCCGGTCACGAACGTTCCAGGGCTGTGCCGGTCACGAACGTTCCAGAGCTGTGCCCGTCACAGGCGTTCCGGGATGAGGAACTCGCACCACACACATTTGCCGGTGCCGCGGGACTCCACGCCCCAGACGTCGGCCAGCCGGTCGACGAGCATCAGGCCGCGCCCCGAGACCCCGGACTCGCCCGCGTCCCTGAGGCGCGGCAGCGCGCTGGAACGGTCCTCGACATCGACGCGCAGCCGACGCTCGGTCGCGGCCAGTACCCGGATGGTCACGATCGCCCCGCCGTCGGTGTGCATCAGCGCGTTGGTGATCAGCTCGTCGGCGGCCAGTTCGATCTCGTCGGCCCGGTCCTTCGCGCCCCACGCCCGCACCGCCGCCCGGATCATGTGCCGGGAGGAACTCAGCGCCTGCGGGTCGTTCTGGGCGACATGCTGCTGGAGCCGGCCACCCGGCTGCGGGGCGTGGGCGGCCCCGCGGCGCAGCAGCAGAACCGCCACGTCGTCCTCACCCCCACGCTCGTCGACCGCCTCGCAGAGCTGGTCGGCCAGCGTCTGCAGGTCGTGCGGACCGTTCGTCACCATGGACGTCAGCAGCTGCATGCCCTCGTCCAGATCGGCGCCCGGCAGCTCCACCAGCCCGTCGGTGTAGAGCACCATCGTCTGTCCGGGGTCCAGCTCGACCGTACTGACGGGGTACTCCAGCCGGCCGAACTCGGCCGAGAGCCCGAGCGGCAGTCCGCCCTCGGCCGGCACCCTGCGGCAGCTGCCGTCCACGTCCCGCACGAGCGGATCGACATGACCGGCCCGGACCAGCTGCACCACACCGGTGGTCAGGTCGACCTCGGCGTAGCTGCAGGTGGCGAAGCGGTCGGTGTCGAGTTCATGGAGGAAGACGGAGGCCCGCGCCATCACCGTGGCGGGGCTGTGCCCCTCGGCGGCGTAGGCGCGCAGCACGATGCGCAACTGCCCCATGACGGCCGCCGCGTGGGTGTCGTGACCCTGTACGTCGCCGATGACGGCACCCACCCGGCCGCCGGGCAGCGGGATGATGTCGTACCAGTCGCCGCCGATGTCCCGGCCCAGGCGGGCCGAGCGGTAGCGGACGGCGACCTGCGCCCCGGGCACCTCGGGGATCCGGCGCGGCAGCATCGCCTGCTGGAGCCCCTCGGCGAGGTCGTGCTCCTGCTCGTAGAGCATGGCCCGCTGCAGGCTCTGGGCGATCGAGCTGCCGAGCGCCACCAGCAGATTTCGCTCGTCGCCGGTGAATCCCGCCTTGTCCCGGTAGAGCAGCCCGAGCGCGCCGATCGGGCGGGCCTGGGCGATCAGCGGCAGATAGGCGGCGGAGGTGATGCCGAGGTGGCTGATGTTCGCCCACAGGCCCGCGTAGGAGGTGGCGAAGTCGCGGGCGGACTCGATGAAGCGCGGCGTGAGGGTGCGGATCACCTCACTCATCGGGTACGGCTCGTCCGTCCGCGTGTACCGGGTGCCCGGCACGTACGCACCCTCGGGACCGTCCGCGACGAGATGGATGCGGCCGGCCTCCAGGAGACCCATGACCAGGCTGGTCGCACCGAGGTGCGCGAGGCCCTGCGAGTTCTTGAGCACCGCGATGACGTCCTTGACGGTACGGGCGTGCGCCAGGGCCGCCGTGGTGCCCTCCACCAGGCTGGTGCGGCGCCGGCGTTCCTCGTCCAGTTCCCGCCGGGCGGTGGAGTCGGCGAGCTCCTGGGTGGCGTCGCGGACGATCCCGATGATGCGGCGGGGCCGTCCCGTCGCGTCCCGGCGGACGCAGCCCTGGGTGTGGGTCCAGCGCAGGCTTCCGTCGCGCCGCTGGATGCGGAAGTAGACACCGTAATTGCTGTTCCCGCTCTTCAGCGCCGACGAGACCATGGCGTCCAGCCGGATGCCCTCGTCCGTCGGTACGCGCACGGCGAGGGTCTCCGGCCGGTTGTCGTACTCCTCGGGGCTCAGGTCGAACACATCGAGGGCGGGCCGGTCCATGTGCATGAGGCCGCTGTCCAGATCCCAGTCGAAGCTGCCCATACGGTTCAGGGCGAGGCTGAGGTCCGGGTGGGCGGGCCAGTCGTCAGGGAGTGACAGGGCACCCGCTACCCGATCATCCATGCGGGTCACTCTGCCATCAATTGTCCGATTCTTCGAGCGTTCCGCGTGGCGACCGGACGGAACACTACGAACCACTCCCGCGCCCCGGCCCGCACCCCGGTCAGCCCCCGAAGGGTTCGGGGGCGGCGGGCTCGGCGGGCTCGTCCGGGAGCACCGAGCCCCCGCCGTCGTGGGCCTCGCCGTCCGGGCTCCCGCCGTCCGGCGCCTCATTTGGGTAGGCGGGGTCGAAGCCGTCGCCGGGGGCTTCGGGCTCGGCGGGATCCATGGGCCCGGCGGGATCCACCGGGCCGGTCGCGGCGTCCGGCGGAATGCCGGGCGGCAGGTCGGTCGGAGTGTCCGTGGGCACGTCGGGGGTCATGGCACCCCGGTCACCGCCATCGCCACCGCCGGGCGGCGTGAGGACGGAGGGATCAGAAGGGGACCCCGGGCCGGACGGCTCGCTCCGTTCCGTCGGGTCGGTTCCCCGCGACGGCGGGAGGATGTCTTCGCCCGGCTCGAACGGCGGCGGAACATCGGGGACCTTGTCCCGTCCCCCGCCGTCGCCCATCGGCCGCTCGATCCAGGTGTTGTCCGCGAGGTTCACGAGGGTCAGATCGGTGAGCACCTGCGCGCTGGGGCTGACGATCACGATCCGGGACGGGTCGTAGCCGGCCCAGCGCTCGCCCCGGACCGTGACCCGGCCCTTCGCGACGACGGGCCGGTCCAGCGGGTTGCCGCAGGCGCAGCGGACCCGCGGGAGGCCCCGGCTGTCGACCATGACGGCGGTGCCCGCCTGGAGCACGGACTGGAAGCCGGTGACCGCGCCCGCGGAGTGGCCGTGGTTGGTCACCTGGACGTCGGCCCGCAGGAGGACCGGGGTCAGCGCCTTGAGGTAGCCCGGAATCTGCACCGCCTCGATGCCAGCCACCTCGGCGAAGGCGCGGCTCTTGGCCCGGTCGGCGGTCAGGAGGCGGGTCTGGCGCTCGACATCGCACCCGGCGACGGACCGGGTCGCTCCGTAGAGGCCCGGGGCCGCACCCGACACGGCGCGCACCGCCCGGGGCGCCCCGGGCTTGGGGCTCGCCTTCGGCGCCGCGGTGTCCGCCGGGGCGGATACGGGCTTCGCCGTCGACCCGGTGAACGGGCCGGGGCCCGCCGCCGCGACCGGCTGGAGCAGGACCTCCTCGGCCCCCGCCGTACCCGTGGCGCCCTGCGGTGTCCGTTCGCCGCCGTCGCCGCAGCCCGCGACGAACATGACTCCCACGGACAGCGCGCCGAGCAGGGCGCGCCGAAGGCGTCGGGGGGCGGGCACGGTGCGCCCCTGTGCGTTGGCGTCAGCCTGACTGGCCACGTCGACCTGCCTGTTCACCTCGTGAATGGATGGTTTCCCCTATCTCTCCCGCACCCCGTACGGCCCCGCAAGCCGACGCACGCACACGGCCCACACCGCGCACGCGAGGAACACGGAACACCCTGCGGCACACGGCACCTTGAACACGTTCAAGAGAAGCTCTACTCTCAACCCAACTGTTGAACACGTTCAAAGAGGGAGTGGATGTGGACACCTTCACGTACCCGGAGGTCGGAGCCACACGGCTCGGCCCGCTCCCCGACGGCTACCACCATCTGCACCACCGCACCCGGGTGGGCCGGGGCCGGTCCGACTTCGCGACGGCGGGCGCCGCGGTCACCGAGTGGCGCGTGCACCGCGCCGCCGGAGCCCGCGTGAACGCCTCGGCCGCACGCGCGGAGGCCGGCGGTGGCGTGCGGGTGTCGCTGGGGCTCGGCCCGGTCCGCTTCACCGCCCCGTGCGAGGTGGTCTGGACGGCGTACGAGAGGGACCGCACCGGTTTCGGCTACGGGACGCTGGAGCGGCATCCGGAGTGCGGCGAGGAGTGCTTCGTGGTGGAACTGGCGGACGACGGGACGGTCTGGTTCACGGTCATGGCGTTCTCCCGCCCGGCGAGCTGGTACGCCCGGCTCGCCGGGCCGCTCGTGCCGCCGGTGCAGCGGTGGTACGCGCGCCGGCTGGGCCGCTCCCTGCGCCGGATTGTCGCCGTCAGCTGAACCGTGGCCGATACTGGGGGTGATGGAGTGGTTCACCGCAGACAGCTACTGGCTCAGCAGGCTGATCTTCCAGCGGGCTCTCGCCGGGGTGTATCTGGTCGCCTTCCTCACCGCCGCGCTCCAGTTCCGTGCGCTGATCGGGGAGCGCGGCATGCTGCCCGTACCGGAGCTGCTGCGGCACACGCACTGGCGGGCGGCTCCCGGGCTCTTCCGGCTCCACTACTCCGACCGGTTCTTCGCCGCCGTCGCCTGGACCGGCTGCGCGGTCTCGGTGGCTCTCATCGCCGGAGTGGACGGATACCTTCCGCTGTGGGGCGGCATGCTGCTCTGGGCGCTGCCATGGGTGCTCTACCTGTCGATCGTCCAGGTCGGCCAGGTCTGGTACGGCTTCGGGTGGGAGTCCCTGCTGCTGGAGACCGGCTTCCTCGCCGTCTTCCTCGGCACCGGGGACACGGCGCCGCCGGTACTGGTGCTGTGGCTGCTGCGCTGGCTGCTGTTCCGCGTGGAGTTCGGCGCGGGGCTCATCAAGATCCGGGGCGACGCCTGCTGGCGGCGGTTGACCTGTCTGGACTTCCACCACGAGACCCAGCCGATGCCGGGGCCGCTGAGCTGGTTCTTCCACCGTCTGCCGAGACCGGTGCACCGGGTCGAGGTGGCCGCCAACCATGTCACCCAGCTGCTGGTCCCGTTCCTCCTGTTCACCCCGCAGCCGGTGGCGAGCGCCGCCGCGGGCCTGATGGTCATCACTCAGCTGTGGCTGGTCCTGTCCGGGAACTTCGCCTGGCTGAACTGGCTGACGATCGCCCTCGCGCTCTCCGCGATCGACTGGTCCCTGGTCGCCGGGCCGCCGCCCGCGCAGTCGGCGCCACCGCTCTGGTACGAGGTGGCCGTCCTCGCGGTCACCGCTCTGCTCCTGGCCCTCAGCTACCGCCCGGCACGCAATCTGCTCTCCCGCCGCCAGGTGATGAACCGGTCCTTCGATCCCCTGCGTCTGGTCAATACGTACGGGGCGTTCGGCAGCATCAGCAGGCTGCGGCTCGAAGTCGTCGTGGAAGGGACGCGGGACCCGGTCGCCCACGACGGCGCCCATTGGCAGGAGTACGGCTTCCACGGAAAGCCGGGTGATCCGCACCGGGCGCCGCGCCAGTTCGCTCCGTACCATCTACGGCTCGACTGGATGATGTGGTTCGCCGCCCTCTCCCCCGCCTACGCCCGCTCGTGGTTCGGGCCGTTCGCCGAGCGCCTTCTGACGAACGACCGGGACACCCTCCGGCTGCTGCGGCACAATCCGTTCCCCGGCGAACCGCCCGCGCACGTCCGCGCCAGGGTGTACCGCTACCGGTACACCGACTGGCGCGAACTGCGGACCACCGGACGCTGGTGGCACCGGACCTACGTACGGGAGTTCATGCGGCCGATGGCCCGCCCGGTGCCGCTCAGGCCGACCAGGCGACCTTGAACACCCAGGCGTGCTCCCCCGTCCTGCGGGCCGCCGCGGGCACGTCGATCACCAGCGAGCCGCCCGTGGTACGCCAGTTGAGCGGCCGGTCGTGGCCCAGGAGCGTCACCCGGTCCCCGGCCCGGATGGGCACCGGTGCCGCGACGGTGAGCTTCGCGCCCGGCCGGACCAGTGAGTGGATGTAGAACGCCCGGTCCGGCCGGACGGTGAAGCGCAGCTCCTCGCCCAGCTGCGGCATCCGTGACCAGTACGTACTGCCGTACACGGCCTCGCCGTTGGTCTTCAGCCACGCCCCCGTCTCCCGCAGCCGGCGCTGCATGATCTCGGGGATGGTGCCGTCCGCCCTCGGCCCGATGTCGAGCAGGAAGTTGCCGTTCTTGGAGACGATGTCGACGAGCGAGTGCACGACGTCCTGCGTCGTCATGTACTTGTCGTCGGGCGTCTGGGAGTTGTAGCCGTAGGAGTACGGATCGAGGCCCCGGCTCGACTCCCATTTCGCGGTGACGATCTGGTCGTACGTCGTGTACTCGGGCGTCGTGAAGTCGTGCGGGCCGATACCGGACCGGTTGTTGACGGTGACCTCGATGGGCCGCGCCCGGTTCTTCGCGTGGTTGAAGTACTCCGCGAGCACCCGGTGGCTGTCGTTGTCACCGCCGATGTCGCACCAGAGGATCTCGGGGTCGTATCCGTGGACCAGCTCCAGCATCTGCGGGCCCTGGAGACCGGTGATGTAGTCCTTGCCCGCCGTGTGGCCGGTGTACGGGACGGGCTCCAGGGTGTACGGGTTGCGCGGGGCGTGCCCCATCCACGGGTGGTCGGGGTTGAACCATTCGGGCATCGAGAAGTACAGCCCCCGGTGGAGTTCGGGGGTGTAGCGGCGCGAGGCGTCGAACAGTTCCTTGATCAGGTCGCGTTTGGGGCCCATCTTCACGGAGTTGCGGTCGGAGAGCTTGGTGTCCCAGAGCGCGAAGCCTTCGTGGTGCTTGGAGGTGAGCACGTGATACTGCGCGCCCGCGTCCCGGAACAGCTCCACCCAGGCGCGCGGGTCGAACCGCTCGGCCCGGAAGCGCGGGATGAAGTCGTCGTAGGCGAAGTCCTCGCCGTAGGTGTCGCGGTGATGGGCGTAGGTGGGGTTGCCCGGGTCCTGCATCTGGTTCCAGTACCACTCCGCGTACTGCTGCCCGACCGGCGCCCAGGCGGGCACGGAGTAGACGCCCCAGTGGATGAAGATGCCGAACTTCGCCTCCTGGAACCAGTACGGCGCCTGATGGGAGCCGAGCGAGGCGTCGGTGGGCAGATAGTCGGGCACGCCGAGGGTCAGCGAGCGGCGGACGGTCGCCGCCTGCGCGCCCCTGCCCCGTGCGACGACGTCGCCTTCCCGGACCGTACCCGGTGCCGTGCCCGGCCGGTTGCGGACGCCGATCCGGACGCGGGCCCGGTCGCCGGGGGCGAGCCGGGTGATCCGGGCGGGGTCGACGGTCCGGGCTCCGGGGACGTCCACCGAGAGGGTGAGCGCGTCGGCGGCGAGGACGGTGACGGTGCCCGCGTTGACCACCGTGGCCTCGACGCTCTGGGCGCCGTTCGCCAGGGACGAGGTGGTGGAACGGGCGTCTCGCAGGGTGAGCGCCCGCCCGGTGGCGGCAGGCTGGAGGGACAGCGCGAAGACGTGCAGCGAGGACTGGTTCGCCTCGGCGGGCCGCGTGGTCGGGAGAGTGAGCGCGACGGCCTCCCTGGCCGGGTCGAGGGCGATCTCGGTGATGGCGAGGGCGACCTGATGCGGGTCCTTGGAGCCGTCGGGGCCGTAGCGGTACGCGGCGGTCAGGGCGCCGCTGCCCGAGTACCAGTCGGGGCCGCCGAGGGTCGTGGCGGACGTGGTGCCGTCGGCGTAGTGGACGGTGGCCGTGCCGGAGGCGGCGCCGTAGCTGCACGCGGTGAGCAGAAGGCCGGAGAGATAGCGGCCGCGGGGCAGCTCGATGCGCTGCCCGAGGGCGACGATGTTGTTCTTGGCACCCGCGGTCGCGGCGGGGAAGAGGAAGGGGGTGCCGTCGATCTCCCGCTCCCCGGGCGGGAGTTCCTCACCGGGGAAGGTGTAGCCGGAGCCGTCGAAGTCGCCGCCCGGGGCATCGGCGGTGTCGATGCCGTCGTTGTCGAACCAGGTGTCGAGGGGGACGGGGAGCGCCGCCGGGACGGTGCCCCAGTCGCCGGTGTCCCCGGGGAGGTGGGCGGCCCGGTCGAGCGGGGCCGCTTCGGCGGTGGCGGGGCTGAGCAGAGCGGCGCCGACTGCCGCTCCTGCCGTCATTCCGAGTACGTGTCGTCTGCGAGGCTCGGTCATGAGGTCCGATGATTGAGCCCTGACGCGACCCTGTCAATGGACTCTTCCAGACAGAGGGAAACTTCTCTCGCGCATCCATCGGATGACTGCTCAGGGATCGGTGCTCCGTCGGGTCCGGGATCGATACTCCGCACTGATCCGGGATCGGTGCTCCGTCGGGTCCGGCCCGGGGGCGTACGACCGACCCGGACCTGTGCCCGGAACCCCGGACCCCGCGCCCCGGAGCCCCCGCTACTTGGCGTTCTCGCGGGCCTTCAGCAACCGGCTGATCTCCTTGACGAGTTCGGAGTCGTTGGTGACCTGCTTGCCGGAGACCAGCGCGCCCAGGCGCTCGGCCGTCTGGAAGTCGTAGGCGTGCTCCACCTCTTCGTCCGGCACCGCCTCGTACTCCCCCGAGGAACGGAATCCGACGGTCAGGTCCACCGCCTTCGCGATGATCCAGGTGAGGATGAAGGAGAACGCGATCACGGCGACGATGGCGACGAGTTGCCTGCCCAGCAGCCCCCAGCCACCGCCGTAGAACAGTCCTTCCTTGCCACTGATGCGCGCGGTGGCGAACAGCCCGACCATGACGAGGCCGATCAGACCGCCCACCCCGTGCACACCGACGACATCCAGGGTGTCGTCCACGCCGAAGCGGTACTTCAGCGTGATGGCGAACGCACAGACGGCACCGACGACCAGACCTGTGACGACGGCCCCGAGGGTGTTGATCTCCCCGCAGGCCGGGGTGATGGCGACCATGCCCGCGACGGCGGAGGAGACGACGCCCATGGTGGTGACGCGGCCGGTGCGCCACTTCTCCACGAGCGGCCAGGTGACCATGGCGCCCGCGGCACCGAGCTGGGTGTTCAGGAAGGCGGCCGCCGCCGTGCCCTGGTCGGACAGCGCGGAGCCGGAGTTGAAGCCGAACCAGCCGAACCAGAGCAACGCGACACCGATGACGACGAGCGGGATGTTGTTCGGCCGTTCCTCGCGCCGCGCGAAGTCACGCGGCGCGCGCAGCACCAGCGCCACCGCGAGGCCCGCGACACCGGAGTTCAGCTCCACCGGCAGCCCGCCGGCGAAGTCGAGTGCGCCGAGGTGCTTCACGATCCAGCCATCCGCGTCGAACACCCAGTGCGCGATCGGGATGTAGACGATGAGCAGCCACAGGACGACGAAGACCAGCCAGCCCCTCATCGTGGCGCGGTCGGCGATCGAGCCGCTGATCAGCGCGACGGTGATGACGGCGAAGCCCATCTGGAACGTGCTGTAGACGTACGTGGGGATGTGACCGGTGAGGGTGGTCAGCTCGATCCCCCGCATGAACACATGGTCGAGATTGCCGATCACTCCGGCTCCCCCGACATCGGGGCCGAAGGCGAGCGTGTAGCCGATCACCCACCAGACGAGGGTGCCGAAGGCGAGCGCGGCGAAACTCATCTTGATCATCATCAGGACTTGCCTGGTGCGCACCATGCCGCCGTAGAAGAACGCCAGTCCGGGCGTCATCAGCAGCACCATCGCGGTGGAGGCGAGCAGCCAGGCGGTGTCCCCGGAGTCGTACGCGGGGGGCATCGGCGCGGGAGCGGTGTTCATCGGCGGATACCTCGTGGGTTCGGTGAACGTCCGGGACTTGGTGGCGTCTACGGTTTGCGCAGATCGGGAGCCGGATGGCCGGTGAGCAGGCGGCGTACGGCGTCCCAGGCGGTGTTCCTCGCGGCGGCGACCCGGATCGGACTGTCGTCGAGGAGGCGCACCCAGGCGCCGCACTCCCCGGGCAGCACGCTGACGCCGTACAGCAGGCCGAGGTCCGCCAGCGCTTGGTGCAGCGTGTCGGCGACCTCGGTGGCGGTTCTGCGATCGGTGACGACGAAGAGCGAGGCCACGTGGTCGTGCCCGGCGAACACACCGGGTCCGAGTACCTCCGCCCGGCCCCGCCCGCCGCCGGGCGACAGCCGCAGGGTGTCGATGGCCAGCAACGTGCCGTCGGGGCGGTCGATACGCAGGTCGGTGGCGAGGACCCGGTAGTCGTGCCGCTCACCGCGGGCGAGCCGCCCGGCGGTGAGGGTGTCACCGAGCACGACGGTGGCACCGGGGGCGACGGTCACCTCGGTGCGCTGGTAGAACCGGGCGTCCTTGAACGGGATCAGGGGGTCCGGGAGGTACTCGACATAGGAACCCTCCTCCGCCGTGAGGTGCACGCGCTGGCTCGCGTAATCGTGCTCCATCCGGAAGACCTTGCTCGCTGCCTGCGTGGTCAGATGCACCTGGGTGCCGGGTCCGCAGCGGAAGTCCATCCGGTAGCGGTCGGCCTGGGCGATGCCGCCGCCGGTGGCCATCAGATACACGTAGCTCATGCCGGGCAGCCCGTCATCGATCCACAGCGGCCGCATGATCTGCAGCGGAGACTTCTGGTAGCGCTCGACCAGCTCCGTGCGCCCGCCCCGGACGGCGAAACCCAGGTCCAGGATGCCGACCTTGGCCGGTGATCCGGGGGCGAGCGTATCGGGGACGGACGCCAGCGCCGCCACCTCCGGAGGAACGCGCTCCGCCGCGTAGTACTCCGGCGCGAGCCGGTCGACGGCGAGGCGCGGCAGAGTGGGCGGCAGGGCGGACTCCGGAGCGGGCGGCATGTCAGATCAACACCTTGCGGCGGGACTCCAGATAGCCGGCGATGTCCTCGATGCCGACACCGGTGAGGCAGTCGGTCAGGACGACGGGGCGGTTGTCGCGGACCCGGTAGGCATCCGATTCCATGATCCCGATGTCGGTGCGCACGTACTTCGCGATGTCGATCTTGTTGATGACGAGCAGATCGGAGTCGGTGATGCCGGGGCCGCGTTTGCGCGGCATCTTCTCGCCCTCGGCCGTGTCCAGGACGAACAGGAAGAGATCGACGAGGGCGGGGCTGAACGTCAGCGTGAGGTTGTCGCCGCCGGACTCGTACAACAGCGTGTCCGTGTCCGGGAACCGCTCCAGCATCTCCGCCCCGGCCGCCAGATTCATCGTCGGGTCGTCGCGTACGGCCGTGTGCGGGCAGGCGCCGGTCTCGACGCCCACGACCCGCTCCGGTTCCAGGACCCCGTCGAGCGTGCGGCGGATGTGCTGGGCGTCCTCCTGGGTGTAGATGTCATTGGTGATGACGGAGGGGCGGTGGCCGCGGGCGATGAGCACCGGCACCAGCGCCTCGATGAGGGCGGTCTTGCCGGAGCCGACCGGTCCGCCGATGCCGACCCGCAGTACGTTGTCGTCCATGGTGCTCCCTTGCGCGGTGGGGTGGGTGTGTTCAGCTGGCGAAGAGGCGTGCCTCAGCGCGTTCATGACGGCCCGACATGACATCGGAGGCGAAGACGGTGGCGCCGACGTCGGCTAGTTCGCGCCGCAGCGCCTCCTCGACCACGCGCTCGATGACGGGGGCGGCCCCCCGCAACAGGCTCTGGGCCTTGCGGTGGTCGGTCAGGCGCAGCCGCAGGGCCGCCCCGGCGAAGCTGGCGCAGAACGCGAACAGGTCACAGGCGACGGCCTGCCGGACCGGGACCCCGGTCGCGGCGTAGATGACCCCGGCGGCGACCGCCTGGGTGCCGGGTGCCTCACGACGTCGGACCCGGTCGAAATACGCGGCGATCGACGGGCGGTCGAATACCTCCGCCGCCAGGTCGAGGAGCTGCCGCCCGGTCCGGGTGGACGCCTGGCGCATCTCCCGGCCCAGTTTGGTCGCGAACAGATGCTCGTCCACGCCCGCCACCGCGTCGAGGTCACCCTCGGCCGTCGCCCGGTGGGCGAGGACCAGCGCGGTGGCGTCCGCCGGACCGACGCCGTGCAGCAGCAGGTCCCGCAGGAGCGACGGCAAACTGTCCGGATCGACGGCTCCGGCGTGGGCGAACCCCTCCAGGCTGTGCGACAGCGTGTAGAAGCCGCTGGGGAACGCCGAGTCGGTCAGCTGGAGACCGACCAGCAGCGACCCCAGGTCCGGCCCGGTCGGGGCGGTCGGGGCTAGACCGTTCCCGCTGCCGTTCCCGGCACCGTTCCCGCCGCCGGACACGGTCGTGGGCAGGGCGGTGGAAGCCTGGATTCCGGGGTGCTCGTCCTCGTTGCGGTACATCGCTAGACCAGGAAGAACAGGTGGTTGAGGGGCAGTTCCTCGGCCGGGTCGATCGTCGCGACCTTCCCGTCGAGGGTGACCTTGAACGTCTCCGGATCGACCTGGATGTCCGGCAGGGCGCTGTTGCGCACCATGTTGTGCTTGCCGATCGTGCGGGTGCCGCGCACCGGAAGGACCTTGCGTTCCAGGCCGAGCTCCGCCGGTACCCCGGCGGCGATTCCCGCCTGCGACATGAAGGTGACGTGGGTGGCCGCCAGCGCCTTGCCGAACTGTCCGAACATCGGCCGGTAGATGACCGGTTGCGGCGTCGGCAGCGAGGCGTTCGGGTCGCCCATCTGCGCCCAGGAGATGATCCCGCCCTTGATGACCATCTTCGGCTTGGCCCCGAAGGAATGGATGGGCCAGAGCACGATGTCGGCGATCTTTCCCTTCTCCAGGGAGCCGACGTGGTCGGCGATGCCCGTGGCGATGGCCGGGTTGATGGTGACCTTCGCGAGGTAGCGCAGCACCCGCTGGTTGTCGTTGCGGGCTGAGTCGCCCTCCAGGACACCGAGCTTGTCCTTGCAGTGGTGCGCGGTCTGGAAGGCGCGCGTCACCGACTCACCGACGCGGCCCATGGCCTGCGAGTCGGAGGAGAACATGCTGATCACACCGAGATCGTGAAGGACCGACTCGGCGGCGATCGTCTCGGCGCGGACCCGGCTGTCGGCGAAGGACACGTCCTCGGGGATGTCATGGCTGAGGTGGTGACAGACCATCACCATGTCGAGGAGTTCATCGACGGAGTTCTTGGTGTACGGCAGCGTCGGGTTGGTGGAGGACGGCAGGATGTTGGGCTCGCCCGCCACGCGCATGATGTCCGGGGCGTGACCGCCGCCCGCGCCCTCGCTGTGGAAGGTGTGGATGGTGCGTCCGTCGATCGCGGAGCGGGTGTCCTCGAAGAAACCGCTCTCGTTCAGGCTGTCCGTGTGGATGGACACCTGGATGTCGTACCGGTCCGCGACGTTGAGCGCGTTGTCGATGACGGCCGGGGTGGCGCCCCAGTCCTCGTGCACCTTCAGGGCGCAGGCTCCGGCTTCGATCTGCTCGTCGAGGGCCTCCGGCAGACTGCCGTTGCCCTTGCCCATGATGCCCAGGTTCACCGGCCAGCCCTCGGCCGCCTGGAGGAACCGGGCGATGTTGTAGGGGCCGGGGGTGCAGGTGGTGCCGTTGGTGCCGTCCGAGGGACCGGTGCCGCCACCGATGAGCGTGGTGATGCCGTTGGTCAGCGCCTGTTCGGCCTGCTGCGGGGCGATCAGATGGACATGGGTGTCGATGGCCCCGGCGGTGGCGATGAGGTGTTCGCCCGCGATGGCCTCGGTCCCCGGGCCGATGACGAGGTTCGGGTCGACGTTGTTCTGCGTCTGCGGGTTGCCGGACTTGCCGATCCCGGCGATCATCCCGTTCTTGATGCCGATGTCACATTTCACGACGCCCACCACCGGGTCGATGACCACGACATTGGTGATGACGGTGTCGAGCGCGCCCTGTGAACTGGTGGCCTGTGGGGAGGCTGCCATGCCGTCACGCATGGTCTTGCCGCCGCCGTAGAGGACTTCGTCGCCGTACTGACCCTCGCTGAAGTCCTTCTCGACCTCGACGACGAGGTTGGTGTCGGCGAGATGGAAGCGGTCGCCGACCGTCGGGCCGAACATGTCGGTGTACTGCTTGCGGGGCAGGATGGGCATCAGCGCGAACCCTTCTTCTTGGCCTTCGCGCTCCTGGCGCTCGGCGTGCTCTTCGCGCTCTTCGCGCTCGCCTTGCCGCGCGGGCTCTTCGCGCGCGGGGAGACCATGGCCTTCGGGGGCTGGTCAGCGCCCTGGAAGCCCCGCTCGATCGCCTTGCGGACGGCCTCGACCTTGGCCGGGTGGGAGGCGAGGCTGCCGTTGAGCAGTCCGCTGAAGCCGACGAGGCGGCCCGTTCCGGCGTACGCGCAGAGCTCGACCTCGCGCGAACCACCGGGTTCGATCCGTACGGAGGTGCCCGCCGGGATGTTGAGGTGCATGCCGAGGGCCGCCTGCCGGTCGAACGACAGCGCGGAGTTCACCTCGAAGAAGTGGTAGTGCGAACCGACCTGGACCGCGCGGTCGCCGGTGTTGCTGACGGTGAGCGTCACCGTGCGGCGCCCGGCGTTGATCTCGACCGGGTCCTCGCCATAGATGTACTTCTGTCGGAACGTCATGCGGAGCTCCTGAGAACGTGGCCCGCGCCGAGGGTCTGCGGGTGCCGGTGCGGGTGCGGGTGCTCGTGACGGTGGTCGTGCCCGTGATCGTGCCCGTCGTGCTCGTGGCCCGGTGCGTGCTCGTGGCCCGTGCCCGGCGGGTGGGTGTGGTGGTGGCCGTGATTGTCGGCCGCGCCCAGTCCGGCGGCGATGCCGTCGTCGCCGCGCTCGTGCCGGCGACGCAGCGCGTCGGCGACCCGTTCGGCGAGTACGCGTCGCAGTGCGGAGCGCGCCAGCGGCGGACCGGCGACCGTGACCTGCGCGTCCGGTACCTCAGGGGCCTCGGGCACCACGAAGGCGGCGGGCAGCAGCACCACCCGTGCGGCACCCAAGGACACACAGCGCCGGACTCCCGGCGCGAGGTCGGGATCACCACCGGTGAGGGCCACTTCGACCAGCGCGTGGTTGCCGTAGCTCCGTACGAGACTCGCGACGCGGTACAGCTCCGCGTCCTCGAACGGGCCGCCGGAGGGCGCCGTGACGAGCAGTGCGTCGGCGGCGGGCACCCGGCGCGCGGCGCCCCGCAGCCAGCCGACGAGGTGCTGGGCGGTACCGAAGGGCTCGGCGAGGACGGTCCCGGCTCGCTCGTCCTCGGGTACCGCCCGCAGGGTGCGCGCCGTCTCGGCGACGAGTTCGGGGTCGCGCCCGAGCGTCATCGGTACGACACAGCTCTCCTCGCCCCGCCGGCTCAGCCCGACGACGGTCCGGAACAGCTCCCGCCCGTTCGGCACCACGATCACGTCCGGGCCGATCAGCTCCGCCGACTCCCGCCCGTACGCCGCCTCGTGACCGCAGACGGCGATCACCCGGCATCGCTCGGCCACCGGGATCAGCCGCCGATGGGGTCGTGGCAGGAAACGAGCTTCGTACCGTCGACGAAGGACGCCTCGACCTGGAGCAGGCCGAGCATGTCGCGTACGCCGGGCATCGTGTCGTCCTCGCCGACGACATGACGGCCGAGTTCCATGCAGTCGGCCACGCTCCTTCCGTCGCGGGCGGCTTCGAGGATCGCCTCGGTGATCAGCGCCACCGACTCGCTGTAGTTGAGCTTGAGACCGCGGCCCTGGCGTTTGCGGGCCAGGTCGGCCACGACGTACACCAACAGCTTGTCGATCTCGCGGGGAGCGAGGTTCATCGTCGGTACCTTCCTCGGGGATGTACGGAACACGCGGGCGGGCGGTCGGGCTTCAGCCGCTCCGGCGGAAGCGCGGCAGGAGTGGCACGGCGGCCATGAGGACCCAGGTCGTGAGGATGAACGGCCAGGTGAAGGTGTGGCCGCCGAAGGGTTTGAACAGGGAGGTCAAAGAGGCCGTCAGCCCGGTGGTGGCCGCGGCCCCGAACAGCGCGTACGCCCCGTTCCAGACGGTGCCGGCCAGGAAGACGGCGCCGACCGCGACGGCCACGAGGACCGCGTTGTAGCCGTAGATTCCGTTGGCGATCAGATCGGCGGGAGCGCCCAGCGCCCAGGCGGTGAAGATGCCGACGACGCTGCCCGCCGCGGCGAACAGGACCACGCGCACCCCGGCGAGTGCCAGGCCCACGAGCATGGTGAGTCCGACGTACCACTTGTCGATCAGGAAGACCTGCGCGACGTTGCTGAAGAACGCGTGCCACAGGTCGTCCCAGGACAGTCCGGCATGCCCCGCGGTCGTGCTGGACACCGGCGCCGGGGCGCCGTGCCAGACCCGGCCGAAGGAAGGTGCCCCGAGCACCATGACGCCGGAGACCAGGCAGAACGGCGCGGTGAGCGCGGTGAGTCCGTAAGGCGCGAGGAACGTGGTGAGGGCCGCCATGAGGAGCACGCACATGATGGCGCCGACGACGGTGAGCACATAGGTGGCCGGGTGGTGGCCCAGCGAGGTGACGAGGGCGATGCCGGTGAGAGCGCCGCAGTAGCCCTGGAGGCCCTGGGCGATTCCCGAGCGGTCCACGCCGAGGGCATAGGCGGTCGCGGTGGCGAACAGGGTGCCGAGGGTGGCGAAGAGGCCCATCTCCCAGCCCGCCGCCCACAGTGCGAGCAGGATGACCGCACCGGTCCACGCTCCGGGCTGGAGGTCCACCTGGCCGACTCCGCGCACCGAGGCCAGTAAGTACGACAGGGGCTGTGGCGCCTGAGGCTCGTGACGCTGTTGCGCTTCGGCGGACGGCACGAGCAGCTCCGTAACTCGGCAGGGGACCGGCGGCGATGCCACCACCCGGTGGCAGGCGGGACAACCGATGCCAGATATATCCCATATGCATACTTGTGCTCCACCGGGGAGGCGGACCGATCCGCCGTTGGAGTGGAGAGCGCCAGGCCTGACGCACCGCCGCACACAGGCCGCGGACAGGGCCTCATACGGTCCCCAGATGTCCCTCAAGTCCCTTTTACTCGAACACCGTCACCCCGATCACGCTCCCGGGAGACAGGTCCCGGTGGTCGCCGCCGTCGCCGTCGGCGGGGCCATCGGCGCCGGGGCGCGTTACTGGGCGGAACGCCTGTGGCCGAACGGGGAATCGTCCTTCCCGTGGACCGTCCTGCTGATCAACGCCGCGGGCTGCCTGCTCATGGGCGTCCTGATGGTGGCCCTCAAGGAACGGTTCACCGGCGCCGCCGCGCTCCTGAGCCCCCTGCTGGGCACCGGCATGCTCGGCGGCTTCACCACGTTCTCCCACTACACGGACGACGTGCGGCAGTTGTTCGAGGAAGGTTCGCCGGGCTACGCGATCGGCTGCCTGGTCCTCACCGTGGTCGCGGCCCTCGCGGGCGTGACCGTGGGCGCGTTCGCCACACACGCGGCGCTGGGCCGCCGGAACGCCGCCGGCGGGACGACGTGATGCTCGACTGGCTGCTCGTCATGGCCGGGGGCATGGCGGGCGCCCCAATCCGCTATCTGACCGGCGTCGCGGTCAAGGCGCATACGCACTCGGCCTTCCCCTACGGCACCCTCGCGGCGAACGCGCCCGCCGCCCTGCTCCTCGGATTCTTCGCCGAGGCGGCGTCCGACGGAGATCTGGGGTCCCGGGTCCATCTGCTGGTCGCCACCGGCTTCTGCGGTGCGCTGTCGACCTGGTCGACCTTCTCGTACGAGCTGCTGACCCTGGCCTCCACACGCCGCGTCGCCACGGCCGGGGCCTATCTGTTCGTCAGCGTCGGCGCGGGCGTGGGGCTGTCCTTCGCCGGGGCCGCCCTGGCCCGCGCGGCCTGGTGACACGACCGCAGTGCGGGAAACACGGAGCCCCGCTCCCCGCAGTGCGGGAAACGGGGCTCCGCTCAATGCCGTGCGGGCTACGCGTGTCAGTCGACGCTGGGCAGGATGTGCGGCTCCGCGAGGTCGTCCTCGTAACCGGCCAGCCGGATCGGTGCCGACCTGGCCCAGACTTCGATGTTCCGGAGCTTCTCGGGCCGTGCGGCCCGCTCTCCGTGTCGTTCGGCAGGCCGCTTCTCGTGCTTCGTCAGTTCTGGTGTCACCGCGCACTCCTCTGTGTCGCGTAACCCCGGACAGTCGCGGCGCGACCACTCGGCCGTGGGCCGACTGCCCTCGGGGGCAGGGGCAGGAACAGTTCGGTCGCGGTGGCGCCGGCGTTGGGCGGGACGGCGGCCTGGTTGCAGACCTGTCCCAGGACGGTCGAGGAAGGTTCGTGGATCCCTCGGTGCCGTCCGTTCACTTCAGAGTAACCAAATGAGCGCCGTCGCGCTCGACGGAACGTGTGGCCTGGGTCACTTTCCGCCATCGGTGAGCTGCCGGCCCTGCGCCTGAACCGCCGGTCACCCGGTGATCCCGCCCGTTGGCGGGGGCAGCGTGGGCGGGGGCAGCGTGGGCGACGGGCGGGATCACCAGCCTGCGGGCGCGTAGTCCTTGAGGAAGCAGCCGTACAGCTCGTCGCCCTCTTCACCGCGCACGATCGGGTCGTAGACCCGGGCAGCGCCGTCGACCAGGTCGAGAGGAGCGTGGAAGCCCTCGTCGGCGAGGCGCATCTTGTCGGGGTGCGGACGCTCGTCCGTGATCCATCCGGTGTCGACGGCGGTCATCAGAATGCCGTCCTTCTCGAACATCTCCTGGGCGCTGGTGCGGGTCAGCATGTTCAACGCGGCCTTGGCCATGTTGGTGTGCGGGTGCCCCGCGCCCTTGTAGCCGCGGCTGAAGACCCCCTCCATCGCGGAGACGTTCACCACGTACGCGCGCTTCGCGGCCGTCGCCGCCATCGCCGGGCGGAGCCGGCTGATCAGGATGAACGGCGCGGTCGAGTTGCAGAGCTGGACTTCCAGGAGCTCGATCGGCTCGACCTCCTCGACCGTCTGGATCCAGCTGTTGGTGTCGTGCAGGTCCGGCACAAGGCCGCCCGCGTCGATCGCGGTGCCCGCGGCGATGCGCTCCAGCGACGCCGAGCCCGTGACCAGGGCCAGCTCGGTGACGTCCTGCGCGCTCAGCCCCTCCTTCCGGGCGGCGGGCAGCGCCGCGACCCGGTCCACGGTGCCGCTGCCGAAGGTGCCGATGACCTGGGCGGCGGGCAGTTCACCCGCGGGCAGCGGCGCCGACTCGGCGTTGACCAGCTCGCTGTACGCCTGCGGGGACCGGCGCACGGTCTGCGCGGCGTTGTTGATCAGAATGTCCAGGGGCCCCTCGGCCGCGACCGAGTCCGCCAGGGCCACGACCTGGGCGGGGTCCCGGAGGTCGATGCCGACGATCTTCAGCCGGTGGATCCACTCGTCGCTGTCCGGCATCGCCTTGAAGCGGCGGATCGCGTCGTTGGGGAATCGGGTGGTGATGGTGGTGTGCGCGCCGTCGCGCAGCAGTCTCAGCGCGATGTACATGCCGATCTTCGCCCGGCCGCCGGTGAGCAGCGCACGGCGCCCCGTGAGGTCGGTCCTGGCGTCGCGCCGGGCCCGGTTCTCCTTGGCGCACCGCTGGCAGAGCTGGTGGTAGAACGCGTCCACCTCGACGTACCGGGTCTTGCAGATGTAGCAGGACCGGGGCCGCTGGAGCACTCCGGCGATCTCGGCGGCGGCCGAGGACGACGGCAGGACGCCCTGTGTCTCGTCGTCGATGCGCTCGGCGGAGCCGGTCGCGGTGGCCTCGGTGACGGCCTTGTCGTGCGCGGTCTTCGCGGCCCGGCGCTCCTGGCGGCGGCGCTGCTTCACCGTGCGGTAGATACCGGCGGTGGCCCGGCGTACGGCGATGGCGTCCGGGTGGTCGACGTCGATGGTGTCGAGTTCGTCGAGCACGCTCAGGCAGACGGCCAGGCGCTCCGGGTCGATTCCGGCACCGAACTCATCGATTCCGGGAGCGAGCTCCGGACTGTCCTCTGTCACCGTCATTGCCGTTCCTCTGCCATTTGTCCCTGCGGGCCACATGTCACCGCAGGCCGATACACCCCGGTCAAGTCTGCCATGCGCCGGACGCTGCTCCATTCGTGGCTTTCCGGCTTGATTCGGCCGGTGTGTCCGGGCCGGATCGAGAAAAAACGCGTTCAGGTGGCATGGCCCCCGGATTGCCGGGCAGGCGCGGATCGACACATCCGACGGCAGGGAGGGCGACACCATGGCGGCCATGTCCGTGCGAACCACCGGAGCCGACCCGGGCACACTGCCCTGGATCGAGGAGACCGGAAAGGTCGCGCCTCAGGACGCCCGCGCGTTGTCGAAGGTCTTCTTCGACCGGCTCCAGGTCCTTGAGGAGGGCACGCACGAGTACCAGTACGCGCGCAACACCCTCATCGAGATGAACCTGTCGCTGGTCCGTTTCGCCGCCTCCCGGTTCCGCAATCGCGGCGGTGACGACACCGAGGACATCATCCAGGTCGGCACCATCGGGCTGATCAAGGCGATCGACCGCTTCGACCTCTCGCGCGAGGTCGAGTTCGCCACCTTCGCCGTGCCGTACATCGTCGGCGAGATCAAGCGCTTCTTCCGCGACACGACCTGGTCCGTGCATGTCCCGCGGCGGCTCCAGGAACTGCGGGTGGACCTCGCGAAGGCCAAGGAGCAGCTGTCGGCGGAGCTGGACCGCGAGCCCACGGTCAAGGAGCTCGCCGCGCGTCTGGACCTTCCCGAGGAAGAGATCATCGAGGGTCTGGTGGCGGCCAACGGCTACTCGGCCGGTTCCCTCGACACACCGTCGGCCGACAGCGACTCCGGTCAGGAGCAGCGGGCCTACGCGGATCTGCTGGGCGAGCGTGACCCCGCCATGGAGACCGTCGAGAATCTGCAAACCCTGGCGCCGCTCCTGGAGCAGCTGGACGCGCGTGAGCGCAGAATCGTCCAGATGCGGTTCGGGGACGAGATGACGCAGTCGCAGATCGGCGCGGAACTGGGGGTCTCCCAGATGCATGTGTCCCGGCTGCTGTCGCGGATCGTGCAGCGTCTGCGCAAGGGCATGTCCGTGGAGGCGTGACTCCGCCTCACCACCGCCGGTCCGTACGCCGCTTCCCGCCACCGCTCTCCGTCCGCCCCGCCCCGTCCCCTTCTTCATGCGCTGCCCCGTCCCGACCCGCCGCCTTTGTCCGTCACTGTTCCGCTCGTCCTCCCCGCCCGCCCGTCGCCCGAGCGCATCGGGTCGCATATGCTGCCCTGCGGTACGGCGCGGCGCGACCCGCGCCGCCGCGCGAGGGGGTGGAGGGTGGCCGAGCTCCCGGCAGACGCCGTGGTGGCTCACTCCGGCTCGGTGGGGCTTCCCGAGCAGTCCGGGGTGTGGCGGGCGGGCGGCGGTTCCGTCTGGGACGTCGACGCCGCGATCCTGCTGATCGAGGACGGCTCCGGGGACGCGGTCCTGATCGCGGAGATGCTGGCGGACAGCGAGCTGGATTCCGGCCTCACCTGGTGCAGGACCCTGGCTGAGGCGAGGCGGTTCCTGAGCACCTGCCGGACACCCAGCTGTGTGCTGCTCGATCTCCACCTTCCGGATGTGCACGGCCTCGATGCCGTCACCCAGCTCCTCGACTCCTCGCCGGACGCCGCGATCGTCGTGCTGACCGGCAGGGCCGAGGCCGACGCCGGTCTCTCCGCGGTGGCGGCCGGTGCACAGGACTATCTGGTCAAGGCCCGGCTCGATCCGGAATCGCTGGGCCGCGCGGTCCGCTACGCCCTCCAGCGCAAGCAGGTGGAACGAGCGGCGGCCGCGTTGCGCGTCAACCGGCTGACAGCGCAGGAGAACGCCCGCCTGGAGCGCGGTCTGCTGCCCGTGCCCCTCCTGCTGGACGGCAGTTTCCAGGCGGTGGCGCGGTACGAACCGGGGCGGGCCCACGGCCTGTTGAGCGGTGACTTCTACGACGTGGTGCAGACCGCCGACGGGACCGTGCACGCGGTGATCGGGGATGTCTCGGGGCACGGGGCGGCCGAGGCCGCGCTCGGTGTGTGTCTGCGGGTCGCCTGGCGCACGGCGGTCCTCTGCGGCACGGACCAGCGGGAACAGATGGGGCTGCTGGAACAGATGCTGGTCGCCGAGCGGGCCGATCCACGTGTCTTCGCCACCGTGAACTCGCTCGTCTTCTCCCCGGACCGCCGTCAGGTACGGGCGCTGCGGGCCGGGCACCCCGGGCTGCTGCTGCGCGACGGTCCGGACGTTCGCTGGATCGAACCCGCGCACGGGATGGCGCTGGGCCTGCTGCCCGGCACCTGCCGCTGGACCACCACGGTGGTGCCGCTGCCCGTGGACAGCCACATCGTGATGTTCACCGACGGGCTCTTCGAGGGGCACACGGGGCCGGATACGCGGCTCGGCGAGGACGGTCTGCTGGCGATGGCCCAGGAGTCCGGGACGCTGCCCGCCCGCGCATTCGTGGACACCCTCGTCGCCCGTGCGGCTCACGCCGCGTCCCCGTACGGCGGTCTCGCCGACGATGTGGCGGTGCTGCACCTGGGCTGGCTCGGCGACGGCGCCGAGGGCGGATCATCCGCCGGAAGCACGTCGGCGGCCAGGTGATGGAGCGGACCGGGACGGACCCCGTAGGATTTCGCCGTCACGGTCCGAGGCTGCCGGAATCCGGCCGGAGTGAGATGTCCGGACGCGGGTAGACGACCGGCGAGAAAACGTATTCGACCATCCGCAGCGTCCTGGCTGGAGAGCATGAACGAACAGGTCACCTCGCGACCGGCCGGCCGCTCCGAAGAGTCACGGCCCACCGAGGTTCTGCACAGCGCCGAGGTGTTCGGCGGCGAGCCGGGCTGCATTGCGCAGGCCCGTGCCCTGGCCGACCGTTTCCTGGCGCGGCTCACCGCCGAGTGGCTGGCGGTGCTGGGGGAGCACACCCGCAACGATCTGATGCTTGCGGTCAGTGAACTGGTCACCAACGCCGACCGGTACAGCCACGGCCCGTATCTGCTGGAGCTGGAGGGCACCGCCGAGCGCATCAGCGTCACGGTGTACGACAGCAGCACGGCGCTGCCGGTGATCTACGCGCCCGACCCGACCCGGCCGGGCGGCCACGGCATGGAGATCGTCTTCGCCGTGTGCGACCGGCTGACCGCCGAGCGGGTGCCGGTCGGCAAGCGCATCCGGGCGGAGTTCGAGCTGAGCAGCTGAACGCCGCGGCCCGCCGGTTTCAGCGCCGCCGGTTCAACGCGGGCAGGTTTCAACGCGGCCGGTTTCAACGCGCGGCGGGCGGCGCGTCGAAGACGCAGTCGCCGCACAGACCGCCGTCCGGGCAGCGGTAGTACAGGCAGCAGCTGCGCCGCCGGAACGCCGGACCGTGCGGAGCCCCGGTGGCCCGCAGGTCCGGGTGGTCGAAGAGCTCGGCCGCCAGCGCGCGGGCCCGCGCGGCGACGTCCGGGCGGGAGTTGACGCGCGACCAGGCGACGAGTTCGCGCACGGCACCGGCGAGCGCCGAGCCCGCGTTGCCCCACAGCAGCCGCGAGGAGATGTTCCCGTCGCGGCGCATCGCCTCGGCGAGCGGTACGAGGTGCCCGTACTGGACGGCTTCACGGAGCCGCTCGGCGGTGCCCGGCAGCGCGGCGGGGTCCGGCAGCCAGAGGTCGTCGGGCGAGGTACGTCCCGGGTCCCACCGCAGGGCGCCGGGCGCGATGTCCGGGAAGCGTCCGGACAGCGCGGCCGGCCCCAGCGCGACGGACCAGAGCCGGGCCGCGAGACCGAGGTGGGCGATGGAGGCGGCGACCCGGCGCTCGGGCGCCCGGAGCCGGGCGGCGACCGTGTCGATACGGGCCGTGAGCGGTGCCGTCTCCCCCGCGTACAGCCGCGCCAGCGGGCGGTGCGCGCCCTCGGACACCGGGACGGTGCTGAGCGCGAAGAATCCGCCCACCGACGCCGCTCGGGTCAGATCCATGCTCGGCTCCCCTGGGACCACCACGGCCCGTCCGTCCGGTTCCGGCCACTCGATGTGCCGGATCAGTGGCTCACCGTATCCGCAGAGGTACAACTTCTGAGCCCCGGGGGCAGGAGGACTACCGTCAGGAGGAGGACGTAGGGCTTACGTCCGTACTACTAGAGCAGTACGCCAAATCGCCGCCTCAAGGACGACGACGCGGCGGCCTTGACGGGACATCGTGGTGTACATGAGTTCCCTCGCGCTGTCTGTGCTGCTGTCACTGATCTCCGCGGTCGCCTATGCGGCCGGGGCGATCGTCCAGGAGCGCGTGGCCGCGGCCGGTGACGGCCGCTCGTACGCACCCCTGCGCAACGCCGCCTGGTGGGCGGCGGTGGCCCTCAACGGGGTCGGCGCGCTCCTGCATGTGGTGGCCCTGGCCTACGGACCGCTGAGCCTCGTCCAGCCGCTCGGCGCCCTCACGATCGTGTTCGCCCTGCCGATGGCGGCACTTTTCGTACGCCGCAGGGCGGGCGCCACCGCCTGGCGCGGCGCGATCATGGCGACGGTCGGACTGGCCGGTCTGCTGGCGCTGACCGGGAACGCGGCGTCGCACACGCTGGGCGGGCCGGAGCAGCTGATGCTGGCGACCGTGACGTTCGGCGCGGTGGTGGCGCTCTTCCTCCTCGCCCAGGGGCTGCACCGGCCGATGCTGCGCAGCGTGGTCCTGGCCACCGGCGCCGGGGTCGCGTTCGGTATGGCGTCGGTGTTCACCAAAACCGTGGCCATGGAGTGGACGTCCGGCTCATTGCGCTCGGGTCTGCCGCCGCTGCTGGTGATCGCGGGGCTCGCGGCAGCGGGCCTGCTGCTGTCCCAGGCCGCGTACCGCGGGGCCGGGCTGACCGCTCCGCTGGCGACGGTGACCGTGGTGAACCCGGTGGTCGCCGCCACGGTCGGCATCACGCTGTTCGGCGAGCACTTCCGCTACGGATGGACGGGCACCCTGCTGGCGCTCTCCTGCGGTGCGCTGGCCGCAGGTGGCCTGATCCTGCTGACGACGGAACGGCTCGGCGCCGAGCGCGCGAGGGCGGTGACGGGGACGGGGACGGCGGAGTGGACAGGGGCGCAGACGGACCTCGCGGAGGCCGGGAAGGCCGGCGAGGGCATGAGGAGCACCGCGGACGCCGGGGGCGGCGAGAGGGCCGCTGAGGGCCCGGGGAGCAATGAGGGCGCCGCCTCCGGTACGGCGTCCGTGCCGCCGGTGACGGTGAGAGGTGCCGCGCCGGGAAGCCGGTCGGTCCTCCGCCTGCCCGAGCCGCCCCGGCCCGCCTCCACCGATTACGCCGGAACCGGTAGGGCGAAGACCGCTGCCTCCGCCGACTCCGCTGCCTCCGGGGAGGGGGCCCCTTCGACAGGGCCGTTTCCGGCGCCGCACTCCCTGCCGCTGTCCGTGACCGTGCCGCTGGGACGTGGCGCGCGGCGCGTGGTGTTCGGCGACGCCCTGCCCGCCGCGGGCCGCGCACGCCACGAGGAGTTAGCCGCCGCTGTCGGCACGGAGACATAGCGCACCGGAACAGGAACGCACCGCGCGGACGCGCACCGGAACAGGAACGCACCGCGCGGACGCGGACCGTCTCAGACGTTGACGCCGCCCGCCCTGAGGTAGGCCAGCGGGTCGACGTCCGACCCGTAGCCGGGGCCCAGACGGATCTCGAAGTGCAGGTGCGGGCCCGTGCTGTTGCCCGTGGAGCCCGAGCGGGCGATGCGCTGCCCGCTGGAGACCTTCTGCCCCTCGCGCACATGGAGCGCGGAGAGATGCGCGTACTGGCTGTACTTGCCGTCGCTGTGCCGGATGACGACCTGGTAGCCGTACGCTCCCGCCCAGCCGGCCGAGACGACCTTCCCCGAGGCGACGGACTTCACCGACGTGCCGGTGGGGACCGGGAAGTCGACGCCCGTGTGGTAGCCGCTGGACCATGAGCCGGCCTGCCGGTACTGGGTTCCGGTACGGGCGGACACGGGGGCGCTGAGGCCGGAGTGCTTCTCCGCGCGCTCCGGGGCCCGGTGCTCCTTCTTCGGCTCCGGCTTCCTCTTCGGTTCGGCCTTGCTCTTCTGCTCGGGCCTGCTCTTCGGTGCGGGCTCGGCGGCCTGCCTGACGGGCGCCTTGGTCCCCGCCGCGGCCGCCTGCTTCGGCTTCTCCTCCGGCGCGGCCGACTGCTCGGGCTTCGCCTGCTCGGCCTTCTCCGCCTGCTTCTTCGGCTTCGGGACGGGCTTCGCCCGCTCCGTAAGGGAGCCGCCGTCGGCTGTCGGCTTCGCCCCGGCCTTCGGCGCACGGGCCACGTCGAGGCTCAGCCGCTGGCCGGGGAAGATGAGGTCCGGATCGCCGCCGACGACCGTGCGGTTCGCCGCGTAGAGCCGCTGCCAGCCGCCCTGGAGTCGTTCGGTGGCCGCGATCCCGGAGAGCGAGTCACCGCTCGCCACGGTGTACGACTCGTGCTTGCCGGGCACCGTCGTCGGTGAGGTGGACACCTTGCCGGTCTGCGACTGTCTCGGCGGGGCGGCCTTCTTCGGGGCCTGGACCGGCCTGCCGCCCCCGGCCTGCGGAGAGATATCGGGGGCGTCGCCGCCGCGCGTGAGGCCCGCGCTCACCGAACACGTGGGCCAGGCGCCGGGCCCCTGCCCGTCCAGCACCTTCTCGGCGACGGCGATCTGCTGGTCCTTGGTCGCCAGATCGGCGCGCCGCGCGAAGGCGGTGCCGCCGTACGCCGCCCAGGTGGAACCGGTGAACTGGAGGCCGCCGTAGTGGCCGTTGGCGGTGTTGATGTGCCAGTTGCCGCTCGACTCGCAGGCGGCGACCTTCTCCCAGACATCGGCGGAAGCGGCCCCGGCGGAGGCGGCGGTGATGAGCGGGAGCGCAAGGCCCGCACTCCCCGCCGTCACCGTGAGCGAGGCTCGGTTGATCCGACTGGGCTGATACCGGCGGTGCCGTCCGTTTGCGGCCATGACTTGGCTCCCCCACTGACAGGTAGGACACGTCGCAAGCGGCCAACTTAGGCCCACCTGAAGGACGGTGACAAGGGACCGAATTGTCTCGGCCGCCTCCGGCGCGTCCATGGCCGGTTTCCGCCCCCGCCGGGAGAGCGGGCACCGGTCAACAGCCCTGTGCGGGAAGGCCGTACGGCGGTCGGGGCGGACCGGCACGTCACGGCCCTCACACCCCGCCCATGACGGCGCCCCGCGTCGGCCGCGTCGCGACGGTACGGCTTGAACACCGTCATGGACTCACCGATCTGGGCCGCGCTGCCTGCCACCGCGCGCTCCGCCGTGGACGCTCTGCTCGAGCAGGACCGCCGGCTGTGGGCGGTGTCACGCATGCGCGAGGAGTCCCCGGCCGGGTCGGTTCCGGGCCTGCGCGAGGCCCTCGAAGTGGTGGCCGAGCGCTATCGGGAACTGGGCCTGCGGTTCGAGCGCCACCCGACGCCTCCGCTCGACCCTGCGGTGCTCGCCGACACGGTGGCGGTGCCGCCGGGCCGTCCGGTGGCCTTCGAGGCGGAGTGGGACGGCGATACGGACGGCTGGTTCGTTGACCTGCTCGTCCGCACGGAGGATCCGGCCGCGGAACACCGGCTGGCGACCATCCGGCACGGCAGCGGCCTGCGGCTCTTCAACGGTACGGTCCCGCCGTGGCCCGAGGCGCGGGAGGCGGACTCCGTCGGCCGCGCCCTGGCCGGGCGGCTGGGAGTGCCGTTCCGATTCGCCCACCCCGATCACCCCGGCGACAGCACCCCGGACGGCCCGAACGGCTCATGACCGGACCCGTCGCGACCGAGGCTCGCCCGGCCTGTGCGCCACGGTCGGTGCGCGGTCAGTGGCCCGCGCGGCACGGCGCGATGACACTCATCCCCGTACCCGCGTCCGCTCTCGGGCGGTCCCGTCGTCCTCGTCGCCACCGTCCGCGTGCGTCGTGGACGGCCAGCTCTCCAGGACGACATGCAGCGCTTCGACGGACCGCTCCCAGGACGCGTCCACGCCGCGGGCCGCCCGGAAGGCACCGTCCGCCTCCAGGTCGCTGAAACCGTGCAGCGTGCTGCGCAGCAGCCGTACCGCGTCGGTCGGATCGGGCTCGGTCAGCCGGTAGGCGCGCATCATCGCGTAGAAGGTCCCGACGGTCCGGTGAAGGGCGCCGGACTCTGCGGCATCGGCCGGATCGATCCTCATCCGGGTGGCCCGGTAGCGACCGGGCCGCTCCGTCGCGAACTTCCGGTAGGCATCGGCGAATCCGACCAGGGCGTCCTTCCCCGCGCGTCCCGCCACCGCCTCGCTCAGCCGGTCGGCGAACTCGCCCGCGGCCAGCAACGCCACTCTGGTACGCAGGTCCCGCAGGTTCTTCACGTGGGAGTACAGACTGGCGTCCTTGACGCCGAAGCCACGTGCCAGCGCGGAGACGGTGACGTTGTCGAAGCCGATGGAGTCGGCCAGATCGGCAGCGGCCGCCACCACACGTTCGGTCGTGAGACCTGCGCGAACCATCCGCCACCTCCACGGGGGCTCCCTCTGCTCACCTGGGAACTCTAGGCATTCTCCTAACATACAGAGGAAGAGCGCCGCTTCTCCGGGATCTCCGGGCGGCACGGAGCAGGTGGAGCGGACGGACGGGGACGGGGCAGCACGGAGCGGGACGGAGCGCAGCCCCGCCCCGGAGGCCGCTCCACCGCGCTCGGCTCCCCGGACGGACGGGAACCCGCGTCGCCCGACGGCGACGCGGGGCCCGGTGGATCAGGCGGTGTGCAGCGTCAGCCCGTAGCGATTGAGGATCTCGTTGATCGGCTGGTGCCAGGTCTCACCGCCGCCGCTGCAGTTGCCCCAGCCGCCCGAGGTGACGCCCTGCGCCTGGTCCCCGCTGATGAAGGAGCCGCCGGAGTCGCCCGGTTCGGCGCAGACGCTGGTCTTGGTCATCTGATAGACGGCGCCCTGGCTGTAGTTGACGGTCTCGTTCTTGGCCAGCACATTGCCGCAGTGCCAGTGCGAGGTGGAGCCCGAGCGGCAGATCGAGGCGCCGACGGGAGCCTCGGCCGAGCCGCGGACCAGCTGGTCGGAGATGGTGCCCCAGCCGAGGACCACGGGAACGGTCCACCAGCCGTTGCCCACGCTCACCCAGGCGTAGTCGTCGCCCGGGAAGGACGACCCCTGGAAGTTGCCGATCGCCGAGCCGTCCCAGCCGCTGACGCCCGCGCCCGCCTGACCGCAGTGTCCGGCCGTGACGAAGCCGCCGTGCACCGAGAAGCCTATGGAGCACCGGACGTTGCCCGTGTAGTACGGGTCGCCGCCGACCGTTCCCGCGGCGAAGGTCCGCGGGGCTGCGGCCGTCTGCTTCACCGTGACGGGACCGGCCTTGCGGGCCTGCGCGACAAAGGTTCGGACATCGTTGTCAGCACGTGCGGACGCGACGACGTTCACGACGACGCTGCTCGCCTCGGGATCGACGTGCCAGCTGCTCACGCCGCGCGGTGCGGACAGGGCGTCGATGCGCTGCTTGGTGGCGTCGAGGCGCTGCGCCGTGTGCTCGACCAGCCGCGTCTCGGCGCCGGTCGCCCGTACGGCACGGATCTTCCCGCCGTCGGTGACGGCGACGGTCAGCTTGCCGCTGTCCGCGTCGAACCAGGAGCCGCCGTACGAGGATCCGGCCGCACGCCGCGCCTTCGGCTCCAGCGCCGTCGCCGTCTTCTCGTCGGCCAGCCTCGCCCGTGCCTGACTTTCCGTCAGTCCGAGGTCCTGCCGCATCGCCGAGAGCAGGCCGGCGGAGGCGGGAGCGGTGCCGGTGGAGGGAGAATCCGCCGCGGAGGCCGAGGGCAGACCGACGGCCGCCCAGGCGCCGAGGAGGAGGAGCGCGGACAGTCCGGTCCGCACAACTGTTGCGTGTCTCAAGGGAATGACCCTTCCTGTTGTCCAGCATCGTGGGGTGGAACAGGAGGCGTCCGGGAGCGCATCCGGAACAGTCGATTGGGAGCGCTCTCAGATGTACCGCAACGGACTGTAGCCCAGAACGATAGGCAGGTCCATGCCAATGGAAGGGGTGCCGGGATGAGAGGGGTGCCGGACGCGGGGCGCACGCGGCGCGAAGGTTGAGCAGGCCGGACCCCGGACTTTGCCCGACCGGTGTCACCCCCGCCCCCGTCAGGGAGCCAGCAACGGGAAGCCGGACGTGCGCCACAGGTCGCGGAAGTCCCCGCTCGCCGCGGCGCCCTCGTCCTCCCCATCCGTGCGCCAGAGCCGCACCGGCCGGGAGGGGGTGTCGGCCCGCGGCCAGCCGGGCTCGCCGTGCGTGGCGAAACCGGCCCAGGCGCTCATCATGCGGCGCGACAGTTCGTGGTCGTCCTCCCCCGGCGGGCCTCCGATCAGGAAGTGGACGCTCTCCTCCTCCAGGTTGCCGAAGGCGAACGGGATGTCCGCGCAGTGCCAGGCGCGCACCCGTTGCCCCCGGCCTCCGCGTTGCCGGGCGAAGCGCGACAGGAACACGGTGCCGCCCGCGTCCGCGTGGGAGTCGGCGAGCCTGTTGCTGTACTCGGCGAAGAGCAGGTCCGCGTGGACGGCCAGATAGAGGTCGAGTACGGATGCTTCCGGCATGCGGAGCCGATAGCCGTCGACGAGCGCGGTGGACAGCCCGAAGTCCTGCGCGAAGGCGGTCAGTTGCTCCTCGGAGGTGATCTTCGCGCTGCTGCCCACGGCATCCAGGAGCCAGTACTCCTCCGTGGTGTGGCAGACCAGCAGGTCCACCTCACGGGTGAGTCCGGCCGCCGAGGCGGTGATCGGGTCGGCGGGAAGGGTGTGCCCGTCGGCGACCGGCCCGTAGATCGCCGGATCGTAGTGGCGCTGCCCGGAGGCGGGGTCTCGCCGGTACCGGTCGACGACCTGGTCACCGGCGGCGACGAGGGCCTGCGGCGACGCGGAGAGCAGTCCCGCGCGGGTGGCCGGCACACCCGCCGCGGCGGCGACTTCGGCGGTGGTGCGCGCGGCTTCCGCCACGGACGCGCAGGCGTTGACGGCACTGTGGAGGATGGCGCGGCGGAACAGCCCGTGTGCCCGGTCCATCGCCGTCAGGCAGGCGACCGAGGTGGCTCCCGAGGACTGACCCGCCACCGTGACATCGCCGGGTGCGCCGCCGAAAGCGGCGATGTTCTCGCGTACCCACTCCAGGGCCGCGATCTGGTCGAGGAGCCCGCGGTTGTCGGGGCAGGGCGTCTCGCCCTCGCCGGCCGGAACATGTCCGAAACCCTCGAACCCCAGACGGTAGTTGAGGGTCACGACGACGAGGCCCGTACCGGCGAGCGCCGTGCCGTCGAAGTCCGGCTGCGCGGAGGAGCCGAAGACGTAGGCACCGCCGTGGATCCAGACCAGGACCGGCAGCCCGTCACCTTCGGTGCCGGGGGTCCAGATGTTGAGGTTGAGCACGTCCTCGTCCCCGGGTGACCAGGTCGGCGAGCCCGGAAGTTCGGCGGACTGGGGGGCCACGGGGCCGAACGCCACGCAGTCCCGGACCCCGGCCCAGGGCCGCGCCGGGCGGGGTTCCCGGAACCGGTCGACGCCGAACGGCGGGGCGGCGTACGGGATGCCGAGCACGGCGACGACCGCGTGGTCAGGCACGGCCGTCCGCCCCCGTACCCGTCCGGACTTCGTCGCGTACACGTGCACCGTCACCCTCCAGTCCGTGACCGGGGGTCGAATGTCCGGGCACGGGTTCAGCATGTCAGCGGGCCGGCCGGGTGGGCCAACACCAAGATCACCACGATTGACCCGCCCCTGATGTGAATCAAAGGGCCCGCCCGCGGGTGTCCGAATCTGTGGGATGTATGGCCCAGTGGCCATGGCGCCGCATCCGCCGTGCGCCGATGCTGGAGTGGTCCGGTCGCGACGCCGCGACGGACCGCCCGGAGAGGTCCCCGGCCGGGTCGCCTCCATTGACGGACCGAACGGCCGCCGACACGGCCCACGACACGGAAGGCCGGTGAGCACCATGCCGATCGACGCACCCCTCGCAGCCGGTGTCCACGTACCCGACACCAAGCTCGCGCGCGAAGCGACCGAGCTGGTACGTGACACCACGAGCGAACTCATCTATCACCACTCGCGCCGCGTCTTCTGGTTCGGCGCCCTTCAGGGCCGTAACCGCGACCTCGGTTTCGATCCCGAGCTGCTCTACATCGGTGCGATGTTCCACGACCTCGGGCTCGGCGAGCGGTTCCGCTCCAGCGGCAGGCGCTTCGAGGTGGACAGCGCGGACGAGGCGCGCCGTTTCCTCCAGGCGCATCACGTGCCCGAGGACAGCATCCGGCGGGTGTGGACGGCCATCGCCCTGCATACGACACCGGGGATTCCGTCGCACATGGAACCCGAGGTGGCCCTGGTGACCGCCGGTGTGGAGTACGACGTGCTGGGCATCGGCTACGGGGACATCTCCGAGGCCGACCGGGCGGAGATCGTCGCCCTCCACCCGCGTCCGCACTTCAAGCGGGACATTCTCGCCGCGTTCACGGACGGGATCAGGCCCAAGCCGGAGACGACGTTCGGCAATGTCAAGGCCGATGTGCTGGAGCACTTCGTTCCCGGCTTCGAACGCGGTGACTTCGTGCGCACGATCCTCGACTCCCCCTGGCCCGAGTGACCGCCGCCGTCACCGGCCCGGCGCATCTGGTGGCCGTGGTGGCGTTCGACGGGGTGCAGCTCCTGGACGTCACCGGGCCCGCGGAGGTGTTCACGACGGCCCGTGCGTTCGGAGCCGGGTACGAGGTCAGGATCGTCTCCGTCACCGGTGCGGACGCCGTGACGTCCGCCGGGGTACGGATCGGGGTGGACGGGACCCTGGACGGGCTGCCGGGGCGGCCCGGGACCCTGCTGGTGCCGGGCCGGCGGGAATGGCGTCGGGCGGTGGCGGACCGCGAACTGGTCGTCCGGGTCAGGGAGTTGGCCGTTCGGTCCGGGCGGGTCGCCTCGGTCTGCGCGGGCGCGTTCCTGCTGGCCGAGGCCGGGGTGCTGGACGGCCGCCGCGCGGCCACGCACTGGCGGCTGGCCGGGGAGCTGGCGGGGGCCTACCCGGGGGTGACGGTCGAAACGGACCCGCTGTTCGTACGCGACGGCAACGTCATCACCTCCGCGGGGGTCACCGCGGGCATGGATCTGGCGCTCGCCCTGGTCGAGGAGGACCACGGGGCCGCCCTGGCCCGCGAGGTCGCACGCGAACTGGTCGTGTTCATGGCCCGTCCTGGCGGCCAGTCCCAGTTCAGCGCGCGGCTGCGACCCACGGAGGCGCGGCACCCCGTGGTCCGGTGGGCCATGGACGCCATCGGCGCCGACCCGGGCGCGCCGCACAGCATGAGCGTGCTGGCCCGGCGGGCCGGGGTCTCCGCCCGGCACCTGAGCCGGCTCTTCCGTACGGACACGGGCATGACGCCCGGCCAGTACGTCGAGTCCGTACGGCTGGAGGCGGCCCGGAATCTGCTCGCCTCGGGCACCGATCCGGTCCAGACGGTGGCCGAGCAGGCGGGGTTCGGGTCGGCGGAGACCATGCGGCGGACGTTCCAGCACACGCTGGGCGTCTCGCCGACGTCGTACCGCGCCCGGTTCCGTACGACGGTGACGGCGACCGCCAGAGCTCCGACGCGGACGGCTACAGCTACAGCTACAGCTACAGCTACAGAAAAGGCTGCGGCCACGTAGGGGATCTACGCCCCCATCAGCTCACGCACCGTCGCCATGTCGCTGAAGGGCACCAGTTCGTCGCCGACGATCTGGTACGGCTCGCTGCCCTTGCCCGCGATGAGCACGATGTCGTCCGGGCCCGCCTCCGCCAGGGCGAAGGCGATGGCCCGGCGCCGGTCGGCGAAGCGTTCGAACGGGGTGCCGGTCGCCGTCAGGCCCGGGGTGATCTGGTCCAGGATGGCCTGCGGGTCCTCGTACCGCGGGTTGTCCGAGGTGAGGACGCACAGGTCGGAGTGGGTACCGGCGATGGTCCCCATGTCGGCACGCTTCGTGGTGTCGCGGTCCCCGCCGCAGCCGAAGACCGTGATGACCCGGCCACGGGCGAAACCCCGGATCGTGGTCAGGACCTTGTTGAGGGAATCCGGCGAGTGGGCGTAGTCCACGATCACCGAGGTGCCCTGCGGGGTGTGGAGGCGTTCGAACCGGCCCGGAATCTGCGGCATCCTTTCGAGCGCCTCGACCAGCCCGGCCAGGTCGTGCCCCAGGAGGTGGCAGGCCGCCACGGTCGCCAGCGCGTTGGACACCGAGAACCGTCCCGGCGAGGGGATCGCCGCCGGGTACTTGCGCCCGTCGTGGTGCAGGGTGAAGCGGGTGCCCGCGGCGTCGACGAGGAGGTCGGTGGCCCGGTAGTCCGCCTCGGCGTCCAGGGCGTACGTGGTCACCGCACCCGGCATCATCGCCTTGATCCCGGCGCCCACGGCGTCGTCGGCGTTGATCACCGCGCGCCGGCAGAGGCCCTGGAAGAGGCGGAGTTTGGCGTCCCGGTAGTTCTCCATCGTCCCGTGGTCGTCGAGGTGGTCCTGCGTCAGGTTCGTGAAGACGCCGACGTCGATGAACGTACGGTCCACCCGGTGGTTCAGCAGACCCATCGAGGTGGCCTCCAGGACGACCGTGCCGGTCCCCCGGTCCCGCATGCGTCCGAGCAGATACTGCAGGTCCGGCGATTCGGGCGTGGTCAGCACCGACGGCGGCATCGGGATCAGTTCGTCCCCGATCCGGCTCCCGGCCGTGCCGATGACGCCCACCCGCGCGCCCTCCGCGATCCGGAGCACCGACTCGACCATGTACGACACGGACGTCTTCCCGTTGGTGCCGGTGATCGCCACCAGGTCCATCCCGCGTCCCGGTTCACCGAAGTACCGTGCGGCGATGACCGCGGCCGCCTTCCGGGCGTCCGGTACGCGCACGGCGCACACGCCCTCCGCGGCCGCCGGGAGCGGCGGTGCCTGCTCGTCGACCAGGACGGCCACCGCACCGCGGGCGACCGCCGGTGCCACGGATTCCGGGCCACCGGCGAGGTGGCCCGGCACCGCGACGAACAGCGAGCCCGGAGTGACCCGGTCCGCGTCGAACGTGGTTCCGGCGGTGATGTCCGTCTTCTCCGGCGCGCCCTGGAGCACGTGGTGTTCCTGCCCGGCCAGTAGTTCGCTCAGCTTCACGTTGATCCCTTCGAAGTCGGCTCGGGCCCGGTCGTGCGGCCGTCGCCGGGCAGCAGCACGGGCGGTACGCCGAATGCTGCGGTGATGCTGTGGAGCCGGTGACGTGGATCTCGCGCGCGGCGATCGCCGGGCGCGACGGTTCAAGCCCGGCGGAGGCGCTGCCGGGTACGTGGAGAGACAGCGGGTCAGGGGCGGTGCCCCGGACAGGAACCGCTGAAGATCGCTAACCGTGGCCGTGCAGAGCGGTGCGGCCCGTTCCGGGGGCACCGTCGGCGGGCGCGATCGCCGCCGCGGGGGCTGCCGGAGCGGCAGCGGCCGGGCGCAGCACGGAGGTGGCCTCTTGCAGGCACTTCCTCACATCAGCGGTGCGACCCATGGACCGAGTGTACGTCCGGCCGGGCGCTGCCGAGCCCGCGCGGGACGTGCGACGGGGAGGCCCGGCGCGGGTCCACCAGGGGTGTCCTGGTGGACCGCACCACGGTCGGGGCCTTCTTCGACGACGGCCGCTTCACCCACTCCCGGTCAGCCAGAGTTCAGGAGGAGTTCAGGAGGCGTCGTCCATCAGGCGGACCGTGCCGAGGATCTTTCGCACCGCCGACTCGGGCACCTCGTCCGCGACCCCTCGCACCCCGACGAAGGTCCAGCGGTGTCTCTTCGGGGTCGCTGCCGCCGGGCGCGGGCGGCGGCGGGTCCGACGGGGGGTGATCGGCCCCGGGCGACTGGTGTCCTGACCACATGGGCGGCAACCCCAAGGGCTGTCCCGTAGAGGGTGCCCGGCCGGTCGTGGCGGGCCCCTGAGCTGCGGAGGAAGGGACGGGCGGCCCGCCGCGGGCGGGACGGGCGCTGAATCTTCCCTTTGCGGCGGCCGCCCGACCGGAGTGGAATTGCGTACAGGGGACGGTAGAGCCCTCGCGCTGTTCGGCATCAAGCTGCCCGCACCGCCGAAGGTGGTGACGACGGGCAGAAAGGACACACCATGAGCGACACCGACCGGGGGGACGACGTCTACCAGCCCCAGGAGCCGGAAGCCTCCGACCCCGCCGACCTGCTCGATGCCGAGGACACCCTGGACACCACCGGAGTCACTGATGTCCTGGACGAGGGGTACTCGCCGCCCGACCGTCCGTGGGCGGTCGACGACCAGGGCACGACGGCGGCCGAGCAGCACTCCGGAGAATCCCTCGACAGCCGTCTGACCAGGGAGCGCCCCGAGATCTCCGACTCCACCGACGACGGCCCCGGTGACCTGACGGACGGGGACGGCGAGCTCTGGGACACCGAGGTGGGCACCGACCGCGCGGGGCGCCTCACCCAGCAGGCGGACGGCAGTGTGCCGTCCACACTGACCGCGCAGGACGTCGGGATCGACGGGGCGGCGGCATCGGCCGAGGAAGGGGCCATGCATGTGATCCCGGACGACGAGGACGACGGTCTGCCCGGCGAAGAACCGCTCCCCACCGGAGAGGACACAGCCGCCTCACCGGCACCGTGAGGCGGGCACGGGTACCCGTTGAACGCGCTGTCCTCCCGGCCCCTGTCCATACTGGATCCATCCCGGCATCCCCAAAATTTGCAGGAGCACACAGATGAGCGGCACTGCGCAGATCGGCGTCACAGGGCTCGCGGTGATGGGCCGCAACCTCGCCCGGAACTTCGCGCGCAACGGCTTCACCGTTGCCGTGCACAATCGCACCACCGCGAAGACGGACGCCCTGGTCAAGGAATTCGGCGACGAGGGCACCTTCGTCGCCGCGCGTACGCCGGAGGAGTTCGTCGCCGCCCTGGAGCGCCCCCGCCGCTTGGTGATCATGGTGAAGGCCGGGGATCCCACCGACGCGGTGATCCAGGAGTTCGCCCCGCTGCTGGACGAGGGCGACATCGTCATCGACGGCGGCAACGCTCACTTCGAGGACACGCGACGGCGCGAGAAGGAGCTGCGCGAGCGCGGGATCCACTTCGTCGGAGCGGGGATCTCCGGCGGTGAGGAAGGAGCGCTGAACGGGCCGAGCATCATGCCCGGCGGCTCCGCCGAGTCGTACGAGTCGCTGGGGCCGATGCTGGAGAAGATCGCCGCGAAGGCCGAGGACGGCACCCCGTGCACCACCCACATCGGCCCGGACGGTGCCGGGCACTTCGTGAAGATGGTCCACAACGGCATCGAGTACGCGGACATGCAGCTGATCGCCGAGGCGTACGACCTGATGCGGGCCGTCGCGGGCTACTCCCCCACGCGGATCGCCGAGACGTTCCGCAGCTGGAACACGGGGCGCCTCGACTCGTATCTGATCGAGATCACGGCGGAGGTCCTCGCCCACACCGACGCGGCCACCGGCAGGCCCTTCGTCGACATCGTGCAGGACCGGGCCGAGCAGAAGGGCACCGGCCGCTGGACCGTCCAGATCGCGCTGGATCTCGGTGTACCGGTCTCCGGTATCGCCGAGGCGGTCTTCGCCCGCTCCGTCTCCGGCCACGCCGCTCTCCGTGATGCCTCACGCCACCTCGCCGGACCGACCGCCCGCAAGCTCGGCGAGGACGAGGCGGCGGCATTCGCCGCCCAGGTCGAGCAGGCACTGTATGCCTCGAAGATCGTCGCCTACACCCAGGGTTTCCACGAGATCGCGGCCGGCAGCGAGCAATACGAATGGAACATCGACCTCGGCAAGGTCGCCGCGATCTGGCGCGGCGGATGCATCATCCGGGCCGCGTTCCTCGACAGAATCACCAGCGCCTACGAAACCCGGCCTCGGATGCCGAGCCTCCTCTCCGACGAGAGCTTCGCCCAGGAGATCGCCGCCGCACAGAACGACTGGCGCACCGTGATCGCCACCGCCGTCACCCAGGGCGTCCCCACCCCCGCCTTCGCCGCCACCCTCGCCTACTACGACTCCCTGCGCGCCGAACGCCTCCCCGCCGCCCTCACCCAAGGCCAGCGCGACTACTTCGGCGCACACACCTACCACCGCATCGACCGCGACGGCGCCTTCCACACCCTCTGGGGCGGCGACAAAACCGAAGCCGAACGCTGACCGCCACCCGCGAAAGCTGATGCCGGGGCGGATTCGCCCCAGATGCGATCACGGGACGCTGAAGAGATCAGAGATGGTGGTGTGGTCCGGCGTTCGGTCTACTGGCAGCACCGGCACCTGATGCGCCGTGCGGGTTGTTTCAAGTCCATGATTGCGGCCACTTCCTCAGTCGGCCGCCAATGGGTTGCGCTCGGCCGTTCCCAGGGGCGGGGCCTGTTCGTCTCGGGGCCGGAAGGCGATGAGGGCGAGGCCGTCGAAGTCGATGGGAGTGCGGCGGCGCTCGCCGGCGGTGAGTATGGCGAAGCCTTGTTCGTTGGCTTCTGGGTGGAGGAGAACGGCAGCGCCGGGACCGATGGATGCGGCGACAACGGCCCAGAGTTCGTTGCGGACGCGGCCGGAGAGGGTTCCGACGTAGAGGCCGGGAGTGGGTTCGATCATCCAGCGGGTGAGGGCGCCGCGTACGTGGTCGGGGACGGCGGTGGTAGCCAGGACGGTCATGGTCGGCATGGCAGGCCCTGTTCTGCGGTGGAATGACTGGTGCCGTCATGGAGCATCGGGGGTCTCCTGAGTGGCGTAGTTGACGCCTGCGGGGACAGATCCGGTGGTGGGATCCCAGAGGTTGACCATTTCGACAGCGTGGCCGTCGGCGAGGGGTTCGGCTTCGTCGGGGGCGAGGAGCGTCTGGACGTCGGCAACGATGCGGGGCAAAAGTTTGAACAGGCGAAGCTGTTCGCGGAAGCTGCGGCGGGCAGCGGCATCGGAGTTGGGTGAGTCGTGGAGGGAGAAGGCGAGGGGGACGGTGAGTTCGGCTTTGTAGAGGTCGGCGATGTCGTAGACGAAGGCTGATTGGGTGCCTTGGTGGACGAAACCGAGGGCGGGCGAGCAGCCGAGGGCGACGAGGGCGGAGTGCACAATTCCGTACAGGCAGGTGCTGGCCGAGGACAGGGCAAGGTTGACGGGGTCCTGGGTGTCCCAGGAATCGGGGTCGTAGGCGCGGCGGAAGCGGCCGATGCGGTGCTGCTGGGCCAGGAGCTTGTACAGCGCCTTCATCCGCTGGCCCTCCATGCCGCGTAGCTGCTCCAGGGTGGTGGCCGCGGGGACAGTGATCTGGAAGCGGGACAGGTACATCTGCCGCGCGACCGCGAGTCTGCGGTCGGGGTCGCTCCACTGATGGACCTGGTGTTCGAGCCAGCGAGTGGTGAGGGAAGTGGGGACGGTGCCGGAGTAGCAGCGCACGCCGCCGGAGCCGGTGCAGACCACGGTGGTGCCGTGGCGGGCGAACGTCGCGAGCGCGGGCTGGGTGATGGAGGTGCCAGGGCCCAGCAGCACGCAGCTGAGGGAGGCGGTGGGCAGGTAGACGCGGGTGACGTCCCCGTCGTCGCTGGTGGTTTCGGCGCAGACGCCGGTGTCGTCCTGGACGATACGAACGATGTCGGCGTAGAGGAAGGACAGCGAGTCGCCAACGCGAGGAAGCATGGCCAGGGTGGGTGAGGCGACGCGGCGGCGGGCGGAGGTCGGAGTGTGGGCGCGGCGGTTGGAGGTCATGGCCGACATCACGCCCATGGGGTGGCGGGTGCGAGGCTGAGCAGCCCGCAGCCGTAGGACTTGCTGCGTCCGATACCGCTCAGGAGGGCGGAGCGCAGCGCGGCGGGGTCGGTCACCAGGGCGGTTCCTTCGAAGAGGGTGACCGCCCGGTCGACGCGGCGGTCGGCGCGGCTCCCGGCACCGGCTCCCGTGCCGGGGGCAGTCGATGGAGCAGGTGCTGGGGCCAGGTTCGAGGTGGTGGTGTGCCAGGTGGTGGCGGTGTCGGCGGACCGGGACACCAAGGTGCGCGGGGCCAGGCCGGCGGTGGCGGCACGGTCGGTCCACCACTGGTCGGCTTCCGGTCCGTGCAGAGGGATGACTTGTTTCCAACGGCCGGCGGTGCTGTTGGGGCCGCAGCGGCGCACGGCGTTGGCAGCGAGCCGGTAGCGGACGAGAAGCCCTGGGCACAGTGCGCCGAGCAGCGTGCCCATGGAGCGGACCTCGGCGCGGGCGTAGCCGGCGGGGAGCCGGTCGGCGGACGGACGCGTACGGGTTTGGACCAGGAGGACGGGCTCGCCCACGCCGTCGGTCTCCAGCCGGAAGAGGACTCCGGCCTGGGCTCGGGGAGCCTCGCCGAGGTGGTCTGGAACAAGGGTCATGACGGTGCGGTGAAGGTCGGAGACGTTGCGCAGGTCGCGCTGGACGGCGCGGTTGCGGGGGTTGAGCAGCAGCCGGGTCAGCCACGCTCCTCCGCCGGCCGGATCGGCGGCCGGCTGGGCAAGCACGGCGGCTGTCGTCGCGGTGTCGGTGGGTGTCACGACGTGGCTCCTTGCGGGCGCAGGTAGTCGGTGACGGCGTCGAGGTAGGCGGCGCCGTAGCCGGAGCAGAGTGTTACCGGCAGGGGCCGGGTGGTGCTGTGGGCGGGCCGTGCCCGGTAGACGCGGTCGCGAGCGGTGAGACGGACCGGTTCATCGTTGAGCACGGTCACCGTGACGGGCGTCGGCGGGCCGTCCGGCTGTGCGGAACTCACCGGGTCGGCGTGGGTCGGGAAAGGCTGGTCGCTGGTAAATCGGACGTCCACCGTGCCTGACGGCGGCGGCGTGTGTGGGGGGCGCCGGGCCAGCGGAACTCGGCTCAGCTCGGCGGCCGGGTCCGCGAGGTCGACGCCGAGCAGCAGCAAGGCGCCGGGAGGGCAGGATCGACGACCGAGGTGGAGCGGCCAGCGTGGTGCGGCCACGGCATCGACGCAACGTTGGGCGAGGCTCCCGTCGGTGAAATCGGCCGCGACGGTGAACGCGGCGTCGGACAGGTAGTGGCGGGTGGAAACGATGGTTGCCCCGTGCGCACTGCGGCGGGCACCCTTCGCGGTGGGTACGGTCAAGTGCTGGGGGTAGCCGCCCCCGACCGTGTGGAAGTCGCCCATAACCGCGCCGGGGCGGTCCACACGTACCGTGAAACGGACCTGGGTGAGCCGGGCGAACAGCGCCTCGCGGTCCTCTCCGTCCGCGATGGCCTGGGCACGGGGGATGCCCAGGGCAGAGGCGAGGAGGCCGATCAGTCCGGAGCGGGTCGGGTGAGGGGCGGTGTCGCGGTGAGTGAAGGCGCTGTGCTCGCCCCATGACTGCAGGGGCGCGGCAAGGTGGAGGAGGAACCCGGTCACGCGGTGGCCGCCTTGTCGGCAGGGTAGGCGACGTCGACCGCGCCGGCGATCAGTTCGGGGTAGGAGGCGGCCACAGCGCCCAGGCCGGGCAGCGGCTTCTCGTCCAGGCCCGCATGAGCGGCGTAGGGGAGTTCGCCGGTGCCCAACAGTCGGTTGATACGGGCCGCGTACTCGCTCAGCGCCTGTCGGGACGGCCCTCCCCAGCCATGCTCCCTGGCCCGTACCGGCTCCTCGAACGCGGCGGCCAGGGACAGCGGCCGGTCGGGTCGCACCGCGACATGGACCAGGTCCGGGTGGGTGTGCGGCGCTGTGGACGTCTTCTTCGCACCGGGCACGGTCCCGATGAACGCGGTGGCGAAGGCAGTGGCGAGGTCGCGCAGGGTGCCGGAGTCGCGGAGACAGGCCGCGTCGTGTTCGGTCTGCGGTGCGGCGGGGCGGTCTTGCGGGCTGGTCAGGGAGGCTACGTTCGAGGCGAGGTCGCGCAGGTCGAGGGTGGCGTAGCGGTAGTAGACACCGGTGCTGAACTCGCCGGTGTTCATGTGTGCGCTGCCCGCGTCCTCGGCCCACTGGTTGACGTCGTCCACCGCGGTGAAGAAGTCTGCCTGTACGGAGGTGGTGTGCGTGGTGAACGCGTGCGCCACCTGCACCGCGCCGTCGACACCCGCTCCGGGGATTTCCGCGAGCATCCGGCCGAACAGCGCGATGGACCCGTTACGGGAGCGCAGGATCTCGTGGACGGCGTCCTTGGGCAGCAGCGGCTTGGTCGCGGCAGCTTTGCCCAGGGCCTTGGCCAGTGACTCCCGGTGCTTTTCGGCGATGTCCGCGAGAGCGGGCGCGGCGCTGTCGGGCAGGAACAGCAGGGACGCGGTGGTGCGGTCGCCCTTCTCCAGGGCGAGTTTGGTCTCTGCCGAGCGAATGATCTGCGCGCCCGCCAGCGCGGCCAGGTCCTCCGGCCATCCCCGCTTGACCAGCTCCCGGAAGACCTGCTCGGGCAGCCGCCGGGTGCGCAGCGCCTTCTCGCCGATGGCCTCCTCCACTGCCAGGCGCACTGGACGCTTCCACGCCTGGCTGGATACGCGGGTACGGATGGTGCCGCCGAAGGTCAGTGACTTGGGCGAGCCGAGGTCGTCGCGGTTGACGTTGTTGTAGGGGAGGGTCTGAACGACGTGCAGGTCCAGGAAGCGGGGCGCCGGGGCGGGTGCGGTGGGCATCGCGGGAATCCTTCTGGTGAGAGCGGAGACGGCGTACGGGTCGAGGCGTACGCGTTAAGGAGCGCGGGAGCAGGCCAGGGGCAGCGTCAGCACATGGGGCTGCAGAGGGGCCATCGTGATGGCCGGTGCTACATGCCGGGGGCTGGAGGTCGTTCCTCTGCCGCCGCCTCCTGGCGGCGCAACGACCGGTAGAACGCCTGGAGCCAGCGGGTGGCGACCATGTCGTGTCCGTAACGCCATCCGGTGAGGTCCCGCAGCAGGCAGGCGTAGTCCGGCGTGACGCCGGACGATCCCAGCCAGCGGAAAACACTGGGCAGCATCCGGTGGGCGCCGTCGAGGTCCTGGCGCACGAGCAAGTGCAGCCGTGACTCGGCTGCGCCCGACTTGAACTGGTCGGGGCTGCGCCGGCCAACAGCGTCCGCGAAGCTTTCACCGAGGCTGGTTCCGCGTGAACGGAACGCCGTACTGGCTCCATCCACACCGGACTTGCGCGGGGCGAGGGCGGTGCCCTCGCCGTGATCATCCGCAGTGACCGCAGTGACCGCAGTGACCGCACCGGAGTATCCGTCTCCCCGCAGGGATCCTCTCGCGCCGAGTTCCGCCGCGTTCGCGTCTGCGGCGTCGGACAGGCGTTGGGCCCGCGGACGGGCGGCGATGAGCGCGGCGACCGCATAGTAGGCACGCTCCTTGTCCGCGTAGCCTCGGCCCTCGGTGTCCTCCCGGATCAGACCGGACCGCAGCAAAGCCGCGTGCATACGGGCGGGAACTTCGGTGACCGGCCTGCCCAGCCCCGCCCGCAGCGCGGACTGCGCCCCCGGCGACTCCCGGCACAGCCTCCGCACCCGGTCTGCGAACTCGTCGTACTTGACCAGCTCGGGGTTCCGTGGCTTGGGCTGCTGCTCAGTGGATGTTCCAGTCCCGTCCATGGCCTGGGAGTCGGTCGGGGGGTCGTCCTGCACGTAGTTTGTTGCGCTCATTGCTGCCGCCGTGGGTCTGGTGGTCGGGATGCTGCTGCGTTCGTAGGATGGTCCGTTGCACACGGCGCGGTCGCCGTCTCCGGCTCGTACGGTTCGATGGTCGGGCGCCGCCGGTGGTGCTCAGGCGGGCGAATCCGCAGACCCTGCGGGGCCCAGGGGCGGCCGGGCGCGCAGCAGGCTCCTCACCAGTCCGCGCGCCTCCTCGCGGGCCTTGCCACCGCGAGGCGTGGAGGCGATCTGAAGGGTCACCGCGTCGTACTCGCGCAGCGCGATCCGCCCGAACTCCTGATCGCTCCCCGCGAAGTCCCGGGCATGGAGTGACTGCCAGAACCGCTGCTCGGCGGCGGGCCAGTAGGCGGCCAGCGCGAGTGCGGGCCAGGGTCCGCCACGCTTGCGCCGGTCCTTGGCGGTGCCCCCGGAACGGTCGCTCTCGAATGGGGTGGTGTAGGCGCGCCAAGCCGTCTGCAGCGCGTACTCCAGTCGGCCGGCTGCCTTCTCCGCCGCGTCGCGGCCCGCCTTGAGGTCGAGCCTCAGTACATTGTCCGCCTCGTCGTCCGACACCCGGAGCAGGGCGAACAGCGGTGGGGTGAAGCTGGTGAAGTACGTACGGTCGCGGGTCTGGCCGTCCTGGTCGAAACCGAGGCACTGCACACGCAGCGAGTCCTCGACCTCCTGCGGCAGCTCGCTGTTCAGGTCACTCAGCACGGAGGGACGGTGGCCGGAATCGTCGCGGGTCTCGGTGACCAGCGCGTCCAGGTCACGCCACAACGCCCGGTCCGCGTTCGCCTCCCGGGGTCGTTTGAGCAGGTCCTTGCCCTCATCCCACAGAAGGTACGGGTCCTCGTGCGGGGGCCGGTTGACGCGCAGCGCCCACGTGATGTGCGCATCCACTACGCTGCGGCCCTCGGGGCCGGGGGTGAGGAGGAGTGCGTGCCGGTACTGCTCGGTGAGCGCCGACAGAGGACCCGTCGGCGCTGTCGGCACGGCGAGCGGGTCGGGCAGCTCATCGCGCTCCCAAGGGCAGGCATCGGGTACGGCGTCCCGCTCCCCGGGCCACCTGTCCGGATACGGAAGGCCCAGCAGCAACGTCTCGAACAGGGAACGCCCCAAGGGATGGTACGAGAGCACCTTGCGCAACGGACCGGCGTAGGAGTTACCGAATCGCTGCCCCGCCACGGTCCGCGGCGTGCACTGACCGGCAGGCCCGTAGTAGAGCTGCGCCAGCAGGTGCGGCACCGCTTCGGCGGACGGTAGCGGCACCTGCTCAGCATCAGTGAAGTGCCCGAAGAACACTTGGTTGCTACCCGCCGGTCGCGCCATCACCAGCTTGTTGACGCCCGAGCTGCTCGGACACTCAGCACGCAGCCTCGGGTCCTGCATCCATGGCCGCTCGGTATCGAAGAGCCGGAACCGGTCGGCATAGCGGGTGAAGTATGCCTCCACAGCCTCTTGTACGAACCGCCCACCACCATCCAGCAGTTCGTACCGCCGGTCGGCCCACTCCCCCATATTGTCCGCCTCGTGGAGACCGGTGATCCGCCCGGCAATGGCGTACAGCACCCGCATCAGTCCGGAAGCAGCCGGCGGCAGCGCGACAGAGAGACCGCTGATACGGTGCGCCTCCAGCATCACCCCCGAGAGACCGAGACTGCGAGGGACGGCCGGCTCATCGGCGGTGGGCAGCATCGAGACGGGGGCCCATGGCTCGGTGAGCAGGTCGTAGAAGTGGGACGGCTCGGCCTGCGCAGTAGGTCTTTCGGTAGACACGAGCTGGTCACTCCGGTTCTCACGTCGAACGGATACGCCCTGAGGCTGCCGCGTACTGTGGTGCGCGTCTCCGCACGAGCGGAGGTGGACCGATCCTGCTGAGCGGGCCGGTCAACCGCTGAGGCCGCTCCCCGCGCGAGCGGGGCGCTACGGGTCCCCATGACGGGTGTCAGGTGGCCCCGTGGCGGGCGGCGCACTACGGGTCCCCATGGCTGGATGCCGGTAGACCCGCAGCAGACCTTGGCCTTGAGGCGATATCGACGTTAGCGCCGATCGCGCTTCAAACAAGGCGAGTTGAGCAATCCTGGGAAAGGTCCTTATGGCTGTGCCCCGATCTGATAGGGCGGCCTGGATCTCTTGCCTGTCAGGCGAGCCGCTCGGTCACCAGACCCAACTCGTGGTGGAGCGTCAGTCGCCGCTTGCCCAGCGCGGGCCCGGCCGGCCCGTCCGGGCCGGTGGTGTGCGGCAGCAGGACGACTCCTGCGAGCTTGGGTTCGTCCTGCCACCCGGCCGGTGGTTCGTTGGCGGCCGTGCAGGCCAGTCGCCAGTCGCCGTGTGCCAGGGGCACGACGTAGCCCAGAAGTTCACGCACCAGGGTCCTGGAGAAGCGTCCACCCGAGGCATCACCGTCTTCCGGGAACCTCACACGGTGATTTTCGTCCAGCCATCGCCGTTGCTCGGGGTCCTCGAATACGGGCAGGGTCAGGACAGCGTCCACGCCCAGCCGCGTCGCGATGATGTCTTCATCGGCGTCGCTGCTGGTGAGTTGCTCAAGTGAGCTGACATCGCCCGGTTTCGGGATGGTCACCAGCTTCGCCAGTCCCTCGCGCGCCATGGTTTCGGTAAGCCGATCGATGTCCTCCTTCAGCAGGAGTTCGGGGGTCTTGGACGCGAATTCCGCGTCGTAGACGCCGTCGACAAGTTCCTGGACATCGCCGGGCACTTCGACGGGCTTTCCCGCCCTGGCTTCGAGCGGTTCGAGAGTGCGACGCAATAGCGACGGCGCGTACACGTCACCCCACGACTTCGGGACGAGGAGCAGCCCGTTGCCATCAACCGGGACGAGTACCGCCAGCCGTGGGCCACGGCTCCACGACGGACGGTACGGAGCGGTCGTCCGGTGCCGCCAGACCCGTCCAGCCCGCTGCAGCAACAGTGCCATCGGTGCGAGGTCGGAAACGATCAGGTCGAAGTCCATGTCCAAGGACTGCTCGATCACCTGAGTGGCCACCAGGATTGTGCCGCGCGGCGGTGCGGGACGCCGCACGCCCTCCTTGCCCACACGTCCGAACCACTTTTCGGCCTCCTGGGTGATCGCACTCCTGCGCCGGGCCGGGAACCGCGCGTGCAACAGCCGCAGCTTGGGTCCCACCTGCGACGCGGTGCCTTGCGCCGGGCTCGCAGGTTCGTCTGCGTATGCCACCCGGTCGTCCCAGCCCTGATATTCCGGCCCGTACCGCTGGCGGAGGTGGTCGCGGAAAACGCTGAACGTCCGCTGAGCCTCGCCGACCGTCGTACAGATCACGGCCACACAACCGCCCGCGTCCACAACGGGCTTCAGCTCCCGGAGTAGCGCAGCCAGTCGGCCGTCCTTGACCGCAGGATCATAGGTATGGGCCACGGGCAGCAGGTCGATATCGAGGCTGGACGGCCGGTTGGTGCCGATCGGCCCGCCCGGCAGCGTGACTGCGGCGGTGGCGGCGTCTGCGTACAGCCAGCCCGGATACGAAGGCGCGGCCAACTCGTACGAACCCGGCTTCCGTCCGGCGCCTGTCAGATATGCCTCTGCCATTCCGGCGGCCGTACGCCCGGTCAGCGTCGCCGACAGCAGGATCACCGGGACCCGCATAGCTCCGAGCCAGACCAACAGCCGCAGCAGCAGTGCATGGGTGAACGCGTCGTGCGCGTGCGCCTCATCAACTACCACCGTCTTGCCCGCCAGGCCCAACTGCCGCAGCGCGTTGTGCCGCAGCGGCAGCACCGCCATGAGCGCCTGATCGACCGTGCCGACAGACAGCGGAGCCAGCACTCCCCGGCCGCGCGTGCGCAGCCACCGGCCCGCCGACAGCGACACCCCGCTCTTTGATACGTCATGTTCGTCGGTCAGTGTCCGCGGCTCCGGCAGCCCATCCGGCGCGTACTGCTCATTCAGATCGGCGGCGCCATGCAGCAGCGTCAACGCCGCGTCGCCCAGCAGATTTCCTCTACCGAACGCAGCCACCCGTCCGTAGAGCTGATCGGCTGTCGCCCTGGTCGGGAGCAGGAACGCCACCCCTGGGCACCCCGCCGCCCGGCCCATCGAGGCAGCCGCAGCGAGCGCCACCTCGGTCTTACCCTCACCCGGCGGCGCCGTCACCAGCAGGACACCCGGCCCTCCCTCGAACACTCCCGCTTCCGTCAACTCCGTGTCCACACTGACCTGCAACGGATGCGGCTGCTCGATCTCCGGAAAGCGCTGCCGGAAGCCTCCTACGGTGAACCGTGCGCGGTCCAGGCCAGCGCCCCTCAACAGGGCTGGCGCCTCCGCCGCCGCACGGGCGGCGTGCGCACGCAACGCGTCCAACCTACCCAGCCCGCCATCGGCCGTGGCAACGGTCTGCTGCCGCAACACGAAGTCGTCCTGACTGGCCAACCAGTCCGCCACTACCACGAGCCCCGCCACCACGACCGCCACCTGGACCGACAGCCCCGCGCCGTCCGGCACTACCGCTGGATGCCCCAACACCTCCCGCAGCGCCGCCGCATGCTCTCGCCGCTGCACCGCCCAGCCCCCGGCACCCAGCTCCGGAAGATCTCTGAGCGGATCGAACACGTTTCGCATCTGCGGCAATTGCGGATACCGGCCGTGATGCCCGCCCAGCATCTGCGCCACCCGCACCACCAACCGGCCCCCAGCCCGCCCACTGCCCTCTGGGTACCCCTGCCCCGCGAGCAGCGAAGGCAATACCCGCGCACTCGCCACCTGATGCCTCAGCGACAAGGAACCGTTGTCTCCCGCCAGACGACTCGCGAACGCACCATCGGCCAGCAGCGCCGCAGACGACGCGTGTCTGAGCGCATCCCGCTGAAACTGGAATCCTCGTTGAATCTTCCCCACATCGTGCAACCCGGCCCAGAACGCGACCAACGACCGCGCCCCGTCCGACTCGACCCCCAGCTCCCCCACGATCGCCTCTTGCTGCGACCTAGCCAGGAACCCATCCCACAGCGCCCCGGCCACCACCCCGGTATCCAGCAGATGCCCAATCAGTGGATAGGGCTCCACGAGCCCGTGCTCCTTCCCCCACACCCGAACATCGACCATCTCTCCCCCTCCGCCAAGCTCATCGGTCAGACCTGGGCATTCCATCACCGACCTCTGACACACTGACCGGTATGAGCCAGCGGCGACCAAGTCAAGAGATGGCAAAGCCTCTGAAAACCCGCAGCTCGTAAAGGGTTCTTCCCGCGCAGGCGGGGGTGGTCCCCTGCCGGACGGCTACCGGGCCAGTGTCGAGCCGTTCTTCCCGCGCAGGCGGGGGTGGTCCGGCTGTGGCGCGCGCCGCCCGCCCGAGCGCGGGGTTCTTCCCGCGCAGGCGGGGGTGGTCCGCGGTCGGTCCCGACGGTGGGTCGGCGCCGGTCGTTCTTCCCGCGCAGGCGGGGGTGGTCCGTCGTCGCGCTCCTGGACCAGTGGGGCTTGATCGTTCTTCCCGCGCAGGCGGGGGTGGTCCGGATGGTCCGGGCGACCTTGACGGCTGCGGGCAGTTCTTCCCGCGCAGGCGGGGGTGGTCCGACGCGCCGCACCGGCTCCGGTCGCGAGGGCGTGTTCTTCCCGCGCAGGCGGGGGTGGTCCGAGCGACAGCGCACTCGCCGGGCTGCTGCCCGAGTTCTTCCCGCGCAGGCGGGGGTGGTCCGCCGTCTGCCCCGGCAGGTGCGGCGGCGGGCCCGTTCTTCCCGCGCAGGCGGGGGTGGTCCGCCGCTGTTCAAGGCGGCCGACGACGTCGAGGCGTTCTTCCCGCGCAGGCGGGGGTGGTCCGGCGCGGCAACGCGGTCCTGAAGGCCCTCACCGGTTCTTCCCGCGCAGGCGGGGGTGGTCCGCGCCTTGTCGATGAGCAGAACACCGTGTGGCAGTTCTTCCCGCGCAGGCGGGGGTGGTCCGGTCCTCGCCGACGCCAACCGCCAGGCGCAGGAGTTCTTCCCGCGCAGGCGGGGGTGGTCCGCCTCCCCCTGACCCACCCGGCGGAGCCCGACCGTTCTTCCCGCGCAGGCGGGGGTGGTCCGACGGCACTCCAGCTGGCGCGGCCGCCGGGGGCGTTCTTCCCGCGCAGGCGGGGGTGGTCCGACGCCGCCGGCCGGAACGGTCAGCGGGGTGACGTTCTTCCCGCGCAGGCGGGGGTGGTCCGGTCAGGGCCACCCAGACGAGGAGAACGACGACGTTCTTCCCGCGCAGGCGGGGGTGGTCCGATGTCGAGCCGCACCAGGTCGGCCGGAGCGACGTTCTTCCCGCGCAGGCGGGGGTGGTCCCTGGTCCGGGTCGTACGCGCGCCGTTCCAGCTAGTTCTTCCCGCGCAGGCGGGGGTGGTCCGCGGGCTGGCACCACCACACCGCACTGACCATCGTTCTTCCCGCGCAGGCGGGGGTGGTCCGGGTTCCGTGTCCGCCTCACGGAGGCGCGTCACGTTCTTCCCGCGCAGGCGGGGGTGGTCCGAGGCCAGACGACCACGGGGCGGATACCCGGTGGTTCTTCCCGCGCAGGCGGGGGTGGTCCGCAGAGGAATACGCTCGGGCCCTGTACGAGTCGGTTCTTCCCGCGCAGGCGGGGGTGGTCCGCCTTCGGTGCAGGCGCGCTTCACCTCGGGAGCGTTCTTCCCGCGCAGGCGGGGGTGGTCCGGCGCCGGAGCAGCTGCTGGCGCCGTCGCTGCCGTTCTTCCCGCGCAGGCGGGGGTGGTCCGCCACGGCGGAGCGGCTGCTCGCCGACGCGCGCGTTCTTCCCGCGCAGGCGGGGGTGGTCCGATCCGGTCCGGCGCCCGGCAGGGCACCGTCTGGTTCTTCCCGCGCAGGCGGGGGTGGTCCGTCTCGAACCCTTTCATCGCGGTCCGACGCGGCGTTCTTCCCGCGCAGGCGGGGGTGGTCCGTCGGACGAGTTCGGCGACGTGTTCAACGGTCTGTTCTTCCCGCGCAGGCGGGGGTGGTCCGGAGGGCGAGGTCGTCCTGCTCCGCTGGTCCTCGTTCTTCCCGCGCAGGCGGGGGTGGTCCGAGGTAGCGCCCCGGACGGGGCGCTGAGCGCCCGTTCTTCCCGCGCAGGCGGGGGTGGTCCGCCACGCGGGCGGCCGAGGCAGCAGCCGCCGCCGTTCTTCCCGCGCAGGCGGGGGTGGTCCGACATGGCGCCGAACGCGCCGATGAACGTCACGGTTCTTCCCGCGCAGGCGGGGGTGGTCCGTGGGCGGGCGGGGGGCGCCTGCTGCCGCGATCGTTCTTCCCGCGCAGGCGGGGGTGGTCCGAGGGTTCTGGAACACCGGCTCTAGATAGGGCGGTTCTTCCCGCGCAGGCGGGGGTGGTCCGCTCATCGGGTACGTGTGCGCGGACCCAGAGTGGTTCTTCCCGCGCAGGCGGGGGTGGTCCCACGCCCGCGACGGGGCGCAGGAGCCAGAACGCGTTCTTCCCGCGCAGGCGGGGGTTGTCCGCTGTACCGAGAGCGGGAGGCGAACGGGCACCCGTTCTTCCCGCGCAGGCGGGGGTGGTCCGAGTGGTTCCAGTTCCTGCGCGACCGCACAGAGGTTCTTCCCGCGCAGGCGGGGGTGGTCCGCGGCGCGTCTGCCGACCGCGACGCCCGCTGAGGTTCTTCCCGCGCAGGCGGGGGTGGTCCGTACAGGTGTTCTCCACCGGTCGCGGTCCGGACGTTCTTCCCGCGCAGGCGGGGGTGGTCCGCTGCCACTGTGGGTGGAACAGCTCCGCTTCCAGTTCTTCCCGCGCAGGCGGGGGTGGTCCGGCAAGAAGCCGTCGCTTCCGAGGCTGCCGTCCGTTCTTCCCGCGCAGGCGGGGGTGGTCCGGACGGCCAGGGCCGGCCGCTCTGGGTGCCGATGTTCTTCCCGCGCAGGCGGGGGTGGTCCGTCGAGTCCTGACGCAGTGGAGTGTGCCGGTGAGTTCTTCCCGCGCAGGCGGGGGTGGTCCGGACTGTTCCAGAGGCCCACACCGGCAGCACTCGTTCTTCCCGCGCAGGCGGGGGTGGTCCGCTTCCTCTCCGCCCGCGCGAGGGCCTCCAGAAGTTCTTCCCGCGCAGGCGGGGGTGGTCCTCGGCTGACGGGCGCTCTGCGGCCCTGCGGGGAGTTCTTCCCGCGCAGGCGGGGGTGGTCCGAGCCGGCCGGTCACCGGGCGAGAATCGCCGGGGTTCTTCCCGCGCAGGCGGGGGTGGTCCGGCGCCACGCGGCCGGACGGTAACAACGCGGTGGTTCTTCCCGCGCAGGCGGGGGTGGTCCGCAGGCATCGACCGGCGACCACCGTGCGGACTCGTTCTTCCCGCGCAGGCGGGGGTGGTCCGTTGCGCTACGCTGCCCGGCATGCCAACCGACAGTTCTTCCCGCGCAGGCGGGGGTGGTCCGGGCCGGGTCTCACCGAGACCGTCAGAGTCAGGGACCGCCGGTGAGCGAGGGCACCACCGGTGTGATCGCCGTGGACACCGTCGTCGTCTGGTCTGTTGCCGCAGGGGCCATCGTCGCGGGGCTCGGCCTGCTCTGGCAGATGACCCGCGGAGTCCGTCGTGTCCTGGGCCGGGTCGATGAGTTCGTGGATGACTGGCAGGGGGTGCCGCCCCGGCCCGGCGTGTCCGGCCGCCCGGGTGTGATGTCCCGTCTGGACGGCATCGAGGAGCGGCTTGGCCGGGTCGAGCACGAGCTGCATCCCAACTCGGGCGGCAGCCTGCGGGACGCGGTGGACCGGGTCGATGTACGGACGCGGCAGATCGCCGCCGATGCCAGCGAATGAACGCGCCCCCTGCCCCGGCCTCTGTTGGGGCAGGGGCCGTTCGCCGCCACCACCCGCCACAAGAACAAGGACTTCGACGGTACCAACACCATCCACTTTCGCGCCTGCCTCGGGCATTGGACTACCAAACTGATCGATGCGGACAAGTGTTCCGCCTGGCGGTCCATGGGCACCTGACATTCACAACGGCGCCCCGATTCGCTCCAACCGATCGGCACACCCCTTTTCGCCTTCCGGCGGAGGAGCATTTCCGTCTCATGCTCGTTTGGGTGGAGTTTGCAATTCTTCGTTGTGCGGATGCGTGGGCGGTGGTGCTCTGGAATGGCTTCCCCAGGGCGGGGGAGCAGTCGAACAGTAGGCCGTCATAACGGTGAAGACGTATGCGAGAAGGTGCGGATCAGTAGCAGCGACATTGGCCAGCGCGGCTGTGCTGGTGGTGGGTCTGGCCACGAGCGCTCAGGCTGCGACGGGAGCTCTGACCTGGACGGGCCAGCAGGGCAGCGGGTGGCAGTGGACCAACCCGCCCAGCGGAGTCTGCGAAACGTTCAACAACACGGTCACCACCAGCGTGGGCAACCACACGAACCAGCGCGTCACTCTGTACCCAAGCTTCAACTGCACCGGCGCGTCCCTCAGTTCGTGCGCCGGGTGCACCACGGATGTGTCGACGCAGTTCTACAGCTTCAAGTTCTAGCCGCTCTGGCGGACGGAACGCTCTGCGCGGTGAAAGCCGCTTTGGCCCGGCAGGGACAACCCTGCCGAGCCCTCTGCTGTCGTACAGGGCATCGGGGGCCGATTGGTAGCCAATGCGGCCTTCAACTGCCGCCGCCCGATCCGGACGCCCTGGTGTGCCGCCGTGATGGGGCACCGCCGGCCCCGAGTACGTCGCCGTCGTCATTGGCGCTGCATCCCAGCCGCCGGAAGTACCCGTGACCCTGCGGCGGCAGGGTGCCCGCCGGTAGAATTCGAGGCAGTGAAGTCAGCGGTTCTTCTGGTCCGGGGCGCGTAAACCCGCAGGTCAGGAACTGTGATCCCCGCAGGAGCGGGGATGGTCCCTTGCAGCCCTCGACTTCGGACGCTTCGGCGCGATGGTCCCCGTACACGCGGGGATGGTCCCTTCCGTCAGCAGATGGAGGACGCAGAGCTCAAATGGTCCCCGCGCTGCGGGGTTGCCCCCTTCGCCTTCGGGCGGAGGGGGCTGTTTCGTGTGTCTGAGTGTCGTTTTTGATCGGTTAGTAGGCGCGGACGCTTCGCTGGACCCGCATGATCACGTTCTGGGCGTCGGCTCCGTACACCGCAGATTCCCTTAGTGTGTCCCAAACGTGCAGGTAGGAGGCCACGATAGCGGCGTCATCCAACCAGAGTTCCGCGTGCCAGTCCTCGGCAATGACAAGCCGCTCGTCCAAGATCCAGAACCCATTTGCTGCCGGGATCCGCAGCGAGGCGCTGAGCGGGACGATTCCCAGCTCCACAGTGTCCATCCCGATCACGCCCGCAATTCGGTCGAGTTGGGCAGTGAGGACCGACGGCGGGCACACCAGCGCGTGAAGGGCTGCTTCCCACACCAGCACATGCAGCCGGTGGCCTGCCGCGTAGAGCCACTCTTGGCGACGCATGCGAGACCGGACAGCGTCGTCGGTGTCGTGCGTCGACCCGTACAGCTCTGCGTACCGTAGGAAGATCGCACGTGCGTAGTCCGCGGTCTGGAGCATGCCGGGGACGACTGACTCTTCCCACGCCCGGATGACGGTAGATCGGTCGACTTCGAGGTTCCAGTTGTCTTGTACGGGCCGGTGCCCGGCGGCGAGCTGGCGACGCCATGAGCGGATGTGGGACTCGAAGCCCTTGAGCCGGGCGTCCAGTTCCTCGAAGTCCCGCGGTTGGCCGACGCCTTCAGCCCACGCCCGCAGGTCGTCGGTGGTGGCGGTCTGCCGGCCGCCTTCCAGTTTGTAGACCTTGGAGTGCGTCCAGCCGAGCCGCTCGGCGAGCTGGGTACCGGTGAGCCGTCCGGCCGGGGCCTGAAGGCGCAATTCCTTCAGGCGTGTTCCGAGGGCCTCTCGGGCCCGCTGGTAGTCGGTGCTCACCGGTGCCGATCTAGCCCTTCGTGTCCAGCTGTGCCGCGAACTGGTCGTACGGGATGGACGCGTGTACGGCGGCGTCCCGCACCTGGGAGTAGCGCAGAACTTCGGTGGGCTCGGTGATGATCTCGACGTCATGGAAGACGTCCGCGTCGTCGAAGCGGAGGATCGCCACCAGGCGGCTGTCGAAGACCCAGAAGTCCTCGGTGGGCAGGTGCGCGCGATCGGCGTCCTCGCGCCACAGGTTCCGCGCGTCTTCACCGGTCGCCGCGTTGCAGCGGGCGTAGCTGAAGAGGAATCGCTGGCCCTCAGTCGGTGGATGGTCGACGACGCGCACTCGGCCCACACACTTGCCCGCGTCCGTTTGCCGGCGGATGTTCATGCACCAGTCGCTGTCGAGGTCCAGGGGCGCGGACCCAGTCCGGAGGAGCTCCGCGAACTCTTCGTCCTCGCGGTCCGAGGCGTAGCCCCGGCGGGTCTCCAGGTACCACGCCGAGTGCTCAAAGGTCCTGAAGAGCTGGCCGAACTCCTCCAGGTTGATCAGTTTGGGCACACGGTCCATCTCTTTCGGCCCGTGGTTGACAAGGAGTTCGTGCGGGACGACCACCGCCACGTCGCCGGGCCGAAGTGCTGAAGCTGGGTGAGGTCCTCGGGATCGGTGAGGGGTGTTCCCTGGACGATGACCTCTCCGGAGTCGAGGTCATCGTGGATCGCCGGGCATCCACCGTTCCTGCTGTCCGTACCGTTGAATCGCATTCGTCGTGCCATGTCGTCTCCTCGGAACGGGGCTGGTTGCCACCAGCATCACCGCGCTTACGGCCCTCTTCTACATCGTGCCGCCCCCTCTGCGAGACCACATGAGAATATTCGGCCAGCTTTCGAGAACATTTGAGAACATCGCCTAGCCTGTGCCAACGGGCCACTCCTACCGTCCCGTTCATGGCACAAGGACCCGAGCTGTATGACGCTGTGTGCGTCGATCCGTTCACCGCTGTGGAAGTTCTCCGGGCGGCACTCGACCAGGCCGGGATTGTCCTGCCGTCCCGGTCTGTGGAACCGGCGACACCCGCCCTCGCACTCGTTGGTCTCGGTCGCGTCCATGCGGACGTGGCTATGCGACTGGCTGACGCACTTCAGCGCGGCCGAAGCTGCCGGGCAGAGCGAGGTGTGGCATGTCGATGACGATGAAGGTGACCCGCAAGAGGCCTGAGATGCCGCTGCGTGAGAACCTTTCCGATGTCCAACAGCGTGGCGCGGCGTGTGTGTGGTGCGCGGCGCCGCTCGGCACCGACCTGGGCGTCGACCTGGGCGTCGACCTGGGCGAGCAGCGGGTCACCCCCGCCACCGGTGCCGCGTACTCCTGGTTCCCCCGTGAGTGCGTGGACGCCCTGGCGTGCTCCGGGCGGAAGGCGGAGCGATGATGACATCGACGCAGCAGCGGAGCAGGTACCAGCCCCCGGACCCTGCGTATCAGGCGTACCTCGGGCACACCCTGACGTGCGACGCCTGCCGTACGGGAACGAACTGCGCGACGTTCATACGGCTCGGCCGCGCGTGGAAGAGGGTGCGCCGATGAACACGCCGATCGGGTACGGATACTGCTGGGCCGAGCGCCCCGATTCGTACGCCCGCTGCACCCAGCCCCCCGGCCACACAGGCCCCCACTACGACTGGCGTGCCCCCAGCGACCACAGGGAATGGCCCAACACCCAGGCCACCACCCCGAACCGCACGGGGAGGGAAGCCGAATGAAATGCCACCACAACGGCGGCTCCCACGAATTCCCCGTCGAGACCGAGGACATGGCCTGGTGCCCCGATCACCGGGTCACGCTCCTGTGGCACGGCGATCCGATCACGAACATCGAGATGGCTGAGGCCGCGGCCGCGTACTCCCGGCTGGATGACGTCCTGGACGTGGCCGAGCAGCTCCGCGGCGACACACACAGCACCCACTGCCGACGGCCGCTCAACCGCACCGGGCAGACGGCCACGACCACTGCCAGCGCCCCGGCTGCGCATGCCCCTGCCACACCACCTGAATGGAACCACCATGCACAGCGCAACGATTCCCACCACGCCCTCGAACGAGGAAGGCAGGCAGGGATGCGCCGGATGCAACACCACGAAAGGTGTATGCCGCGACCCGAACCGGCACGGACTCAGGTGACTGTGGCGTCCACGGTCCCGGTCACACCTACAACTCCCGCCGCTGCCGCAGCGACCTCCCAAGAAACCCCGGCCGGGGCGGGCCGATCCTCAACCAGCAGAAGGAGATCAGCATGAGCGTAGGCCGGTTACCCGTCATCGCCCGCGGGCTCATCCCCGACGAGCGGTTCACCAGCTGCCGCAGCACCGTCAGGGACGCCAACCCTGACATGTCCCAGGAGATGGCCGGCCGGATCGTCGAAGAGGGGCTGAAGTTCGTGGCCGCCTGCTCCCGCAACCCGGACGCCGGCTTTGCCCCGTCGCGCATCGTGGACGAGGGGTGGCACGCGCTGCTCCTGCACACCGCGATGTACGCCGAGCTGTGCGAGGAGCTGGGCGGGAACTTCGTCCACCACTTCCCCGGGTACGACCCGACAAACTACGACCCGGTGATCCTGGACCGCACCCGCCAGGCCATCGTGGATCTGGGGTACGTCGCTGACGCGGAGCTGTGGGGGCCGCCGTCCGACGAGGCACTCGCCTCCGTGGCCGCGCAGTGTCAGCACGCTCCGGACTGCACGATCGTCATCATCCCGAAGCCGAAGGGCTGGCCTGCTGGGCAGGAGGTGCCTCATGGCGCAAGAGTGGATCGACCCCCGGTACGCGGAACTGGTCGCGGCGTGGAAGGCAGCACAGACGCCAGACTCACGTGACCCGGCCGCACCGCCGGGGCGCGCATTCCTCGCCTCACCGGTTCCCGAGACGCGACAGGACTGAACCGTTTACCTCCCAACAGAGGCAAACGAAGTGCCCCGGCCACTCGCGCGGCCGGGGCACTTTGTTCTTCCCGTGCAGGCGGGGGTGGTCCGTTCGAGCGCCAGTGGGAGCGGTGCGTGGCGTAGTTCTTCCCGCGCAGGCGGGGTGGTCCGGCCGGCCGAGGACGGGACTGCCGTGCGCAGTGGCCCTGACGTCGTTCACTCGTAGTAGTGCTGATCCCGGTCTCGGTCTATGCAGCGGCCCACTCCAGCCCGATCGTGGAGGCGCCGCAGCTGATGGAGGCCGGGTTTCCTGCTCCCCGTTCTCGCTGCTCGGGCGAAGGCGGGCCCGGGGAGGAACCGGCTCCGAGACCCTCCGGGCCGTCGAACACGTCATCGGGAAGGTCTGGATACCTGGGGTAGCGAACCGGTGCCGCCTGAGTCCGGGCACGGTGGGGCGTACGGGAGCTGGGGGACGAAGCGGCTCCACTGCTGGGGCCGAGAGCGCCTGTGCTGCCGGCACAGATGCGTCGGATCGCTTCGTCGACGGTCAGGCTCCACACGCCGACGACACCATCGTCGCTCGTGACAGCGAGGGTGTGCCCGTCGGGAGCGAACCTCCCTCTCCGTCGACGGCCATTCAAGCCACAAATGACCCAACTCGATACTCTGGTAGACGGGTTCAGCCGATGAGGGCAGCCGTAGAAGGTCAAGATCGTGAGACAGAGTGGGCCGATCCAGCACGTCGCGCGCGCAGTCGGCGATGGCGAGCCGGCCCTAATGGACCCGATGATCGTGGTGACCGTCTCCCCTATGGCGGCGGCGTGGTGGGCGTAGGCGCTGATGTGGTCGAGCAGTTCGCTGCGGTGGCGGTGCTGGGTGAACGTGGGCGAGCTGATGATGATCCGGCAGATTTTGTGGGCTTCGAGACGGTCGATGTAGTCCGTGAGCATGTCGAGGGGCGCGTGCCGACGGTCCGGCAGCAGGGGCTCTGCCCCTCCGCAAGCAGGTGCTGATCGCCGAAGCCGAATATGAACCAGACAGCCCACGCAAGTGGATCGACTGATTCGCGGCCTCGAAGAAGATGCTCCACAAGCATCACTCCACCTACCGGGCAAAACTGTGGTGGGGACGAACGGAACAATCGTGGATGTGGCGGATCGGTGCCGCGGGTGCGGCGCCGCAGTGCGGGGCGGGACCCACGCGCAACCGCGACGGGCCGCCCCGCCACAGAGGTCCCGGCGTGACCCGGCCGGGTCACCCGGCGTGCGGGTGGGCCGTGGGTGTGGGTAAGTAGCAGCGAGCCCCGCAGTCCCCACGTACCGCAGACGCCCTCACCCCACCCTGACGTACCGCCGACGCCCTCACCAACGCTGGAGTGCGCGCATGCCCGACGCCGTCCCGGACCCGGTCGCGGTCCAGCCCGTAGTCGCCCCGCTCACGAGCGCCGCGTTGATTCTGGTCGGCACGATCGAACCGGGGGGCGAGGGCGCCGTACGCGACGTGCTGCCGGACGTCGCGGCGGTCTCCCGCTCGATCGGCTTCCGCTACCCGGAAGCGGAGCTGGCCTGTGTGACGGCTTTCGGCTCCGCGGCCTGGGACCGGCTGTTCGCGGGGCCGCGTCCGGCACGGTTGCACCCGTTCCAGGAGCTGCGGGGCCCGCGCCACCATGCCCCGGCGACCCCGGGCGATGTGCTCTTCCATGTCCGGGCCGAGCGGATGGACATCTGTTACGAGTGGGCGCGTCAGCTGCTCGAACGGCTCGACGGAGCGGTACGGATCGTCGACGAGACCCAGGGCTTCCGCTATCTCGACCACCGGGACCTGCTCGGCTTCGTGGACGGCACCGAGAACCCGGTGGGTGACGACGCGCGGTCCGCCGCCCTGGTCGGCGAAGACGATCCCGGTTTCGCGGGCGGCAGTTACGTCATCGTGCAGAAGTATCTGCACGACCTGACGGCCTGGAACGCGTTGCCCGTCCAGGAGCAGGAACGGGTCATCGGCCGCACCAAGTTCGACGACGTCGAACTGTCCGACGACGTGAAGCCCGCCGACTCCCATGTCGCGCTCAACACGATCACCGACCCGGACGGCACGGAGCGCGACATCCTGCGCGCGAACATGCCCTTCGGCAGCTTCGGGCAGGGCGAGTTCGGCACGTACTTCATCGGTTACGCGGCCGACCCCGACGTGACCGAGCGCATGCTCCGCAATATGTTCCTCGGCGATCCGCCCGGTACCCACGACCGCATCCTCGACTTCTCCACCGCGGTCACCGGCACGCTCTTCTACGCCCCCGGCGCCGATTTCCTCGACGCCCCGCCGCCCTCGCCCGCGCTTGCCGGGACCGCGGCCCAGCCGGAGCCGGTGACCGCGCCGGTACGGCGGGCCCCGGCCCCGGCGGTCCCGGACGACGGTTCGCTGCGCATCGGCAGCCTGCAAGAAAGCGCCCAGTGATGAACAACCTCCACCGCGAACTCGCGCCCGTCACGGAAGCCGCCTGGGACCAGATCGAAGAGGAGGCCCGGCGCACCTTCAGCCGCCATCTCGCGGGCCGCCGGGTGGTCGATGTCACCGACCCGGACGGACCGGCGCTGGCCGCGATCGGCGACGGCCACCTCCGTGACATCGACCCGCCCACGCCCGACGTACTGGCACGGGCCCGCACCTCGACGCCGGTCATCGAGTGGAAGGTGCCGTTCACGGTGACCCGGGCGGCGGTGGACGATGTCGAGCGGGGCTCCGACGACAGTGACTGGCAGCCGGTCAAGGACGCGGCCCGCACCTGTGCGTTCGCCGAGGACATGGCCATCATCGACGGCTACCCGGCGGCCGGGATCACCGGCCTGCGGGACGGCTCCTCGCACACCCCGCTGCCGCTGCCCGCCGACGCGCGGGACTACCCGGCGGCGGTCAGCCAGGCGCTGACGCAGCTGCGGCTCGCGGGGGTCGACGGACCGTACCGGCTGCTGCTCGGCGCCGACGCGTTCACCGAGGCCACCGAGACCTCCGACCACGGCTATCCGGTGGCCACCCATCTGGGACGCCTGCTGGACGACCAGATCCTGTGGGCGCCCGCCGTCACGGGCGGGGTACTGCTCTCCACGCGTGGTGGCGACTTCGAACTGCGGCTGGGCCAGGACCTGTCGATCGGTTACCAGGACCACGACGCCACCAGCATCCGGCTCTACTTCCATCAGGCGTTCACCTTCCGGATGCTGACGCCGGAGGCCGTTGTCCCGCTCATCGCCTGAGCGGGACAACGGCCCTCGGGCCGGATCAGCGGCGGTGGCCGGTGGCCTTGACCGTCCAGCTGAGCTCGTCGCCGCTCAGGGCCCGTACGGCGGGGTCGCGGATCGCGTCCGTACGGTCCACGAAGGTGACGGTCACCGTGTGGCGGCGGCCGTCGTGGCGCACGCCGAGCGCGAGGGGGGTGACGGTCGTACGGCCCCGCGCGGAGACCTTCTCCTTGCCGTCGACGTACCAGCGCAGGTCGGGCTCGGCCAGGGCCTTGCCCGCCCCGGGCCGGCCGTGCCGGTCCGTGCCGCCGAGGCCCGCGGTGCTCACCGTGATCCGGTGGCCGGGCGCGAGCGTGCTGCCCGCCGCGCGGGTGCTGCTCAGCGCGCTGCCCGCGCGGTAGAAGCCCGCGATCATCGCCTCGCGGCCGGGCAGGTTGAACTCGGTGTTGCTCAGCTCGCGCATCAGGGAGCTGGCGGTGGGCCGGTAGATGCCCAGCGGATAGTACGAACTGCCCTCGAAGGTGCCGACCGTGCCGCCCGCCGGGTCGGTCTGTCCCAGCCAGCGGTACCACTTGGCGCGCTTCTCGGTCAGCTGCGCGGGGGTGTAGGTGGTGGAGTTGATGTCGGCGGGCTCGCCACCGGTCCAGGTGCCGTAGGAGTCGTAGGTGTACTCGTCGGCCAGAAGTCCGACGGAGTGGCCTATCTCGTGGGCGGCTATGAGGCTGGAGGAGGCGTTGTCGGAGGAGAGGGTGGAGACCCCGTTGAACGGGTAGCCCTCGGCGGTGAGTCCGGAGTAGCCGGCGCCGCCGTACTTGGTGGCGTTGGAGAGGACGACCACGAGGTCGGCGGCGGGGGCCTTGGCCGCGTACGACGCCACCTTGTCGATGTCGGCGCAGATCAGCCGCTCGATGCCGTCGCACCAGAAGCCGCTGCCGAGGGCGGTGTCCCGGACCACGTCGGCGGTCGGGTCGCCACTGATGCCGGACTCCTTGGAGACGGCGTCGACGGTCCAGACGTTGAACAGGCCCTGGTAACTCTTGTACGGCTCGATGGCCGTGATGTCGGCCCACTTGGCGGTGGCGTCCGCGTGGAAGTCGCCCTGCTGGTCGGCCGTGTAGCCGTCGCCGACGATGACGACGTCGAGGCGGTCCTCGCTGGGTCCGGTCACGGACTGCCGTCCGAGCGTGCCGTCCGCGCTCGCCTCGGCGGCGGTGAGCGGCGTCGCGCCGCGGCGGGCCTTCGCGCTCCGGGCGGGCCCGTCGGACGGAACCTGGGCGGTGTGTCCGGTGCCGCCGGCCCGGGGGAAGTACTCGACCGTGAGGCCGCCCGGTCCGCCTCCGGAGCCCGGGGCCGTCGCGGCCGGATCCTCAAAGGACGCGGTGGCGGAGGCCGGGGACACGGCGGCGGCCAGCAGACCGGCGAGTGCCAGACCGGCCACGGCGCCCGCGGTGCGACGCCTGGCGAGGCGTATGCGCATGGACAACTCCTTCGAATCCGTGCGGCCTTCGGGCAGGCGCGCAGGGCAAGTGGGCACACCCGTGACATAACTCGGATGTTAAGTAGAATTAATGTGCGGCTTAACCTAAGGGCGGAAGCGCCGCGTAACAAGGGCCCCGAGCGCGCGGGTTGATACTCGTAAGCGGGCCAATGACCGTGTCCAGGTCGCAGGACGACGCGAAGAGGGTGACGCAGTGGCCGAACAGCACACGACGGGGCGGGGGTCCGGGCGCGGTCCGTCGGACGATCCCGGAGCCGTCGGCCGACGCGTCCAGCGCCTGCGCGCGGAGCGCGGTCTCACCCAGCGGCAGCTGGCCGAGCCGTCCTACACCCCCGCGTACATCTCCACCCTGGAGGCGGGCCGGGTCCGGCCCTCGGAGGCGGCCGTACGTCATCTCGCCGAGCGGCTCGGAGTCAGTTACGAGGAGCTGGCCACGGGACGCCCCGCCGCCCTGGCCACCGGGCTGCGCGAACGGCTCGTCGAGGCCCAGCGCACCCTGGCCACCGGCGCGGCCGAGGACGCCGCCGCGTCCTACCGGGCGCTGCTCGCCGAGGCCGGGCGGCTGGGTCTCGACGGCGAACGCGCCACCGCGCTGCTGGGCCTGGGCCAGTGCGCCCTGGAGACCGGAGATCTGCCCGCCGCCCGGCGGCATTTCGAGGCGGCCGAGAAGCTGCTCGCCGACGCACCTCTCCCCCAGCGCGCCCCGGCCGTCCGCGGCCGCGCGGTCGCCCATCTGCTGGCGGGCGAACTGCGCTACGCCTGCTACCTGCTGGAGAGCGCCGTCGACGAGCTCAACGCCTCCGGGCTCCAGGACCCGAACGCCCTCCTGCTCCTCTACACGGCATCGATCGCGCCCTACATGGACATGGGCGCGCACGCCCGCGCCGCGCAGGCCGGTGAACTTGCCCTGGCCCTGGCCCCCCGCGTCTCCGACCCGGAACTGGTCGCCGGCCTGCACCGTCAGGTCGCCCGCACCCTGATCGCCGCAGGCCGTACGGCGGAGGCCGACGCCTCCCTGGCCAGGGCCGCCGAGATCTACCAGCAGCTCCAGATCCGCACCGAGATGGCGCACTGCCACTGGATGCGCGGCTATGTGCGCGCCCAGGACGGCGACCTGTCCGGCGCCGAGAGCGAACTGCGCGCGGCCCGCGACATGCTGGCGTCCAAACGGGCCGCCCTGTACACCGCGCAGGTCGAGGTGGAGCTGGCCGATGTGCTGCGCAGGCAGGGCAGATCACACGAGGCCGAGGAACTGCTGCACCGGCTGCTCGGCGAACTGCACCCGGACCGGGGCTCGGTCCACGCGGGCGGCGCGCACCGGCTGCTCGGCCTGATCTGCGAGGAGAACGGCGAGCGGGAAGCGGCCGAGGAGCATTACGTCACCGCGCTCGCCCTGCTGGAGCGGGCGGGCGCGGCGGGAGATCTCGCGGACATCTGCCGTCTGCTGGGCGATCTGCTGCGCGGGGCGGGCCGTACGGAGGCGGCGATGGACGCGTACCGCACCGGGCTGGGCCACCGGGCGTCCCCCGGCAGCACCACGCTCGGCCCGGCGCCGGTGGTGCCGCGGCCGGTCCCGGGCAGGGCGGCACCGGAGACCGGCTGACGGAACGTCAGGTCGACGCCGCCGACCCTGCCGACCCTGCCGACTCCGCCGACCCCGCCGACTCCTGTCCGACCTGCCCGCCCCGCCCTCCCCGCTCGTATGCTCGGTGCCATGAACAGCGGACCGCCCCACGGCGTCCCGGCGTCCGGCGGCACGCTCCGGGAGATCCTGGAGTTCGACGACAGCGGAACGCTGCGGCTGCTGCTGGCGCCCTCCGGGCAGGACATCGAGGTCAGGGGCGTGGCGTTCGGCGACGAGGAGGCGAACCGGTCCGCCGAGGCGCACATCGTCCTGGCGGTCGGGGCCTCGGCGGCTCTGGCCGAGGCGGCGGAGCCGGTGCGCCGGGCGGCCCGGCAAAGTGCGTGTGCCGTGGTGCTGCGCGAGGCGGAGGGTGCGGCGACAGCGCCGGAAGTGCTGGCCGCGGCCGAGGAGTCGGGGATCGCGCTGCTGGCCCGCGCCGTGTGGACGGACTGGACCGACACGGCGACGCTGCTGCGCTCCGCGCTGGCGTACGGCTGGGCGGGCCGGAACGACGGCGTGGCGGCGGACGACGGTCCGGCGGGCGGGCTGAGCGCGCTCGCCGCCTCCATCGCCGAGTCCACCGGCGGCTCGATCACCATCGAGGACACCCGGTTCCGGGTGCTGGCCCACTCCGCCACCCGGCCGGAGGCCGACGGCGTCCGCCGGTCCACGATCCTGGGCGGCCGGGTGCCCGAGTGGCGTGTGGCCGAGCTGCGCCGCAGCGGAATTCTGCGGAACCTGTGGACCTCGCGGGAGGTCATCCACCGCCCGGCGGACGGCGACAGCCCGGAGCGCCTGATCATCGCCGTGCGCAGCGGCCCCGAAGTGCTCGGCTCGATCTGGGCGGCCGCGGACGGCCGCCCGCTGTCCCCCCGGGCCGGGGAAGCGCTGCGCCGCGCCGCCGGGGCCGCCGCGCCGCATCTGGTACGGCACCGGCTGCGCGAGAGCGGTGCCGTACGCCGCCGGGACCACGCCCTGCGCGGACTTCTGTACGGGCGGGGGGAGCGCCGTACACATGCCTGGTCGCTGGGCCTGGCACCGGACGAGCCGTGCGCGGTGCTGGCCGTGGTGCCCGATCCCGGCGCCGGTTCACCGTCGCGGGCCGACCGCGCCCTGGACGTGCTCGCCCTCCAGGCCGCCTCGTACCGCCGCACGGTGCTGGTGCTGCGCGAACGGGCGCGGCTGCTGGTCCTGTTGCCCGCCGATCGCGGGCAGGACCGGGAAGCGCTCGCGCTGGCCCGGTTGCTGGACCGGGTCGCGACGTCGTTGCCCGGCGGCGTTCCCGTCCGGATCGGGGCCGGGTCCGTGGCCGCGTCCGCCCTGGGCGCCGCCGACTCGTGCGAGGAGGCCGTACTCGTCGTACGGGTGCTGCGCGAACGCGAGCGACGCGGCGGCGACCGCGTTCCGCTCCGGCATGCCGGAGCCTCGGAGGTGGGCACGGCCCTCGATGTCCTGCGCATGCTGGACGCCGTACGGCCCCTGTGGGACTCGGGCAACGGGCCGGTCCACGATCTCGTGCGCGCCGATCTCGCGACCGGCGGCGAACTGGTCCGCTCGATCGCCGCCCACCTCGACGCCTCGGGCGATGTGACGCGGGCGGCGCAACGGCTCACCGTGCATCCCAACACCCTGCGCTACCGGCTGCGTCGTGTGCGGGAGCGCTTCGGTGTCGATGTGGACGACCCGGACACCCGGCTGCTCCTCGCACTGGCCGTGCGCCTGACGGGTGACGTTTGAGCGGTTCGGTACGTTTCCGTACGGCGGTTGCCCGTGCGGCCATGGATTGCCGCCAGTCTTGTCCTTCTCGACAAAGACCTGTGGGGCCACCATCACCGACTCTCGCCGTATGACACAGACTTCCTTCCAGGACACCGGTACGCGGCCCGCCGCCAGGTTCGACGACGCCGTCCGCGCGGCCGTCGAACAGGGGCTGCTGGGCGAGCGCGGCACCGTCGCGGGCTTCATCGACATCGATGGCGTACGCGAGAGTGCCGCCGCGCTGCACAGCGCGTTCGCCGGGACGCCCGGTGTGCTCCACACGTTCGCGGCGAAGGCCGCCTCCCTGATTCCCGTACTGCGACTGCTGGCCGACTGCGGGATGGGGTGCGAGGTGGCCAGCCCCGGTGAGCTGCGGCTCGCCCTGGACGCCGGGTTCGCACCCTCGGCCATCGTCCTGGACTCCCCCGTAAAGACGCGTGAGGAGATCCGGCTGGCGCTCGCGCTGGGCGTGGCCTTCAACGCCGACAGCCTCCAGGAGCTGCGGCGGATCGACGAACTGCGCTCCCGTGACACCGAGTCCGTCCTCGGACTGCGGGTCAATCCGCAGGTGGGCGGTGGTTCCATCGGGGCGATGAGCACGGCGACGGCCACCTCCAAGTTCGGGGTGGCGCTGCGCGACGCGGGGGCCCGCGGGGCCGTCGTCCAGGCGTTCGCGGACCGGCCGTGGCTGACCCGGCTGCATGCTCATGTCGGCTCCCAGGGCTGCCCGTTGGAACTCATCGCGGCCGGGATCGCCGAGACGTACCGGCTGGCCGAGGAGATCAACGAGCGGCTGGGGACCCGGCGGATCACCAGTCTGGACATCGGCGGCGGGCTCTCGGTCAACTTCGACGACGACACGGTCCGCCCCACCTGGGCCGACTACGTGGCCGCCCTCATGGACGCGGAGCCCGGTCTCTTCGACGGCCGCTATGCGCTCGTCACCGAGTTCGGCCGGTCCCTGCTCGCCAAGAACGGCTTCATCGGCGCCCTGGTGGAGTACACGAAGGACGCGGGCGGACGCCGTATCGCGCTCACCCATGCGGGTGCGCAGACCGCCACCCGTACCGTCTTCATGCCCGACGCCTGGCCGTTGCGGGTCGGGGCGTTCGGCGCGGACGGGCGCCCGAAGGAGGGGCCCGCGCTGGCTCAGGACATCGCGGGGCCGTGCTGCTTCGCGGGGGACGTGGTGGCGCACGGCCGGGAGCTGCCGGAGCTGGGCGAGGGCGACTTCGTCGTGCTGTACGACACGGGGGCCTACTACTTCTCCACCCCGTGGGCGTACAACAGCCTGCCGCGGCCCGCCGTGTACGGCTTCCGGGCCGCGGCGGCCGACGGTTCCGCCAACGTGGTGTTCGTCCCGGTGCGGGACGCACAGACGCTGGACTCGATCGCGGCGGAGAGCGGTCTCGCCCATGCCGACGCGCTGATCGGGCCCGGAGGTGCGGCTTCCCGGCCCTCGTGAGGGTCCTCATGACTGGTCGCGCGACCTGTCACGTGACGGACCCGGACCGCGCGGCGGCCCGCGGGACGCTCAGGGGCTCAACGTCTCACCCGGCCGGCTGGGGCGAGGGCTCCGGCTCCGGTACGGGGTCGGGGTCGGGCCTCGGCGGCTGCGGAATCGGGTCCGGCGACGGCCCCGGAGGCATGGGGCCGGGGCCCGGCGGTACGGGCGGCGGGCCGGGCAGGGGCGCGGGCGGACCGGGCACGGGTGCGGGCGACGGCGGTACGGGATCGGGGTACGGGTGGGTCATCTCGGACCTCCAAAGCGTCGGACAACGTACGGGTGGAGCTCATCTCCACCGTCTCCCGGTGCGGCTGCCCGCGCCCGTCGAGTCCACACATGCGCGCCACGGATACCTCCACCCGCGCCTGCCCGGCCGCCCACGTGGGGTGTCCTCCCAGGTCAGAACAGCTCGGGGTGGGACTTGAGCTGCCGCTCCGCCTCCTGGACCAGCTCGGCGGGGGCCACGGGCGCCTGCTCGGGGTGGCGCTGCGCCCATTTCGCCGCGTACGGGCAGAGCGGAACGACGGGGACTCCCTCACGGGTCGCCATGACGTAGAACTCCTGGACGAGGGCGCCCGCGATGCCCTTGCCCTCGTGACCCGGCTCGACGACGGTGTGCACGGCGACGAGGGCACCGGGCGCCGGGTCCATCACGAAGTACGCGATGACTCCGGCCGCCTTGCCGTCCTCGTAGGCCACGAGATCGCCGTGGGCCCGGTCGTCCCGGATCTCTACCGCGGAGTTCTCTGCCATGGCGGGGCTCCCTGCTGTGTGCGGGCGTGGACGGGGCGGGTCAGCCGGCCGCGGGCACCGCGTGCGGGCTGCGTTCCGTACGGGTCCCAGGAACGGGCGCGGAGGTGTCGTCGCCGAGCGCGACGATCCGGTTGTCCGCGTCGACGTGGACCACTCTCGGGGTCAGGGCGCGGGCCTCGGCGTCGTCGACCTGCGCGTAGCTGATCAGGATGACCAGGTCGCCGGGGTGCACGAGGTGGGCTGCCGCGCCATTGATGCCGATGACACCCGAACCGCGCTCACCCTCGATGACGTACGTCTCCAGGCGTGCGCCGTTGTCGATGTCGACAATATGCACCAGTTCACCGGGCAGCAGATCGGCGGCTTCCATCAGCTCGCCGTCGATGGTCACGGATCCGACATAGTGCAGGTCGGCCTGGGTCACGGTGGCCCGGTGAATCTTGGACTTGAACATCGTACGCATCATCGAGAAACTCCCGGAGTTATGCTCCCTGCCTGCGTTTTCGCAGGTCAAGGGCGTTTCCTACCTTACAACGAGTCGCGTGCCGGGGCAGCGCTCCCCAGGCTTTCCAGGGCTCATGCCGACCACGTGCCGACGACGCGCTCGACGGCGCCCGATCAGGAAGGTTCGGCAGTCAGCGGAGGAAGTCGACGTGGTCGATCAGGCCGTCGCGGACCCGGTAGGCGACCAGCACACGGAGGGGGTCGTCCGTGATGCCGTGGGCGATCTCGTGGTCCACCACCCAGTCGCCCTCGGTGAGTCGGCCGACGATCTCGGCCCGGCAGCGGCCCTTGGCGAACATGTCGGCGTACGCCTCCCGCACGGCGTCGCGCCCGAGCAGGCGGTCGCCGCCGCGGCGGTTGACGCAGACGTCGGGGGCGTACGTCGCCGCGAAGGCTTCGAGGTCATGGCTGTTGTAGGCGGCGAGCTGGCGTTCGACGATGGTCTCTGGGGTGGTCATCAGTTGATCATGCAGAATGCTCCCTCACTCGTCCAGGGAAAACCGGGACTGCCTGCCGATCGGGACATTTCCCACTTCGTACGACCTCCCGTTCCGTATCCGCCTGTAGCGGCAGTTCGGCTCCATGAGGGCGGAGGCCCTGAAGTTCTGCGTTACGACGAGGTGCCGATTCCCGAGCCGGGGCCGGGCGAGGTGCTCCTTCGCGTGCACGCGGTCGGCGTCAGTCCCCTCGACGTGTCCCTGCGCGACATCACGCGCGGGGCCGACGTCGGACTCGCGACGCTGCTGCGTCTGACCAGCGGTGCGTCACCCGCTCCGTGGTGGAGATCGTGGGCGCGGAGACACCCGGTGCCCCGGTTCGGCCGATCGGCCAGGAGTTGCCTCGGGAGACCGGACGCCGGAGCGCGTCGCGCTCCATGAGCCGCGCCCGCCTGTCCCGCGGGGCGAGCGCGCGCTCGCCCCGCGGCCGAATCATGGACGAAGGTGAGCGTGACGGGCGGGCGAAGTCCTGCTCGGCCCCGTAGGGCAGCAACTGCCCCAACTCTGCCCGTTCACGCCACGGTTGGAGTCGTCCATGCTGGGCGACGAGTCGGTGGCGCTGGGTGCGGTGCGGCATGCGGTGGACCGGCTTGAGAACGAACTGTTCACCGTGGGCGAGATGCGGAGCTGACCCTGGAACATCGCGCCGGACCGCTCCGGACCCGCGGCCCCACCGCGGACGACCCGCAGGACGCCCACCGGTCATTCCGGCGCACCGCCATCGGCCTGCGCCTGGAGCCGGTGTGGTCGCGACTCGCCCTCCACAGGCCCGCCGAATTCGACAAGAGCCACATCCCCGCATTCCCTGGCCGCCTGGTACTCCAGCCGTAAATCGTGATCACGCTGGCGCTGCGGGAATTCTCGATCAACGGTGTGACGGCGGATCAGCTCGCCCCTGAACGCGGCCCTTGGGTGGTGCCGTGGCGCCACCATGGGTGCATGGTCGTTGTCCGGCGGTGAGCTGGCCTGGCGCCCGTTGCGCCGCAGGCCTCGGGGTCTCGAAGCGCCTGGCATACTCAGGCCGTGATGGATGTCGAGGAGTTCTGGGCCCTGATAGGGGAGGCGTGCGCCGAGGTTGACGCGCTGGAACTGGACTTCGACGATCGGCGCGACGCGTTCGGGCACGCGTGCGAGGAGCAGCTTGTGAACCGCACGCCTGCCGAGATCATCCAGTTTTCCCTGCGCCAGTGGCAGCTGCGCGACCATGCCTACCGGTACGACCTGTGGGCGGCGGCGTTCCTCATCGAAGGCTGGTGGTCCGACGACGCGTTTATGGACTTCCGCGACGGCCTCATCTCGCTCGGCCGACACTGGTACGAGCGCGCGCTCGCGGATCCGGACTCTCTCGCTGACCATCCGGCGGTGCGGGACGGCGGGGACGTGCTCATCGGGAACGAGGACTTCAGCCAGGTGGCCCACCGGGCCTACCAACGTCTCACCGATGAATCGGACGGGCTCAACGAGGCGCTAGAGGCTTCCCCAGAAGCCGGCCCGCTCAGCGCCATGACCGAGCCAGCCGGAGCTCGGTGGGACGTCGCCGACGACAATGAGATGCGCCGCCGCCTGCCAAGCCTCGCCGGAATCTATCTGGACTGATACTGCAGCGGTGGATCCTGATCACGCTGGCGGGGCCGTGCGGACATGGATGCGGACGCCGTTGGTCATCAGTGTATGAAGACAAACGATCGCGCGGTGGCCGCAGGTCACAGCGTAGACCCTGCCCGCTGACAGGACGCATTCGAGGGCCTGATGAACCGGATCGCGGGCTGATTCGCCCGGGTCGAACCCCGCCGCCGGATACGACGGTTGGTGCTCGGCCTACTCTCGGACCTGCCCCGCAAGAACTGCTGGACCATCGCCGAGTGGGCTGGGGACGCGACCCCAGATGGCATGCGGTACCTGCTGAACCGCGCCAAATGGGACGCCGATATCGTCCGCGACGACCTTCGCGACTACGTGGTCGAGCACCTCCACAAAGACGAGGCCGTCCTCGTGGTCGACGAGACCGGCGACGTGAAGAAGGGCACCGGCCCCATCGGTGTCCAACGCCAGTACACCGGCACCGCAGGCAGGATCGAGAACTCCCAAGTCGCCGTCTACCTGGTTTACGCAGGTCAGCGGGGTCATGCTGCGGTGGACCGGGAGCTGTACATCCCGCGCTCGTGGACCGACCAGCCCGACCGCTGCCAGGCGGCCGGACTTGACCCGGACACCGCGTTCGCGGCCAGGCCCGAACTGGCCACCCGCATGGTCGCCCGGTTCCTCGACACCGGCCACCACGCCCGCTGGCTGGCTGGCTGGCTGGCTGGCTGGCCTGGCGACGGTCTACGGCGGCAACCCGAAACTGCGTGCCGCCTTGGAGGAACGCGGTACCGGCTACGTCCTCGCGGTGGCCTGTAATCGCGAATTCACCACTCAGGCAGACAAACTCCGCGCGGACACCCTGGCCAAGAAGCTCCCCGAGCAGGCCTGGCAACAGCTGTCCGCCGGGGCCGGCGCGAAGGGGCATCGCTTCTACGACTGGGCCCACATCGACCTGCCCGATCCGACCCCCGGCCACCGCCATCTCCTGATCCGCCGCAACCGCACCACCGGCGATCCTGCCGGACAACATGATGCGACAGACTCATTCCCACGGCCTTCGTGCTGAGCGTTGTGTGTTCCTTGGTCGGATCACATGCTCAGCCGAAGGCCGCCCGCACGTAGGGCAGTTACCGGTCCGAGTGATCGAGTACGAGGACTCGCTCGGACTCCGAGGTTAAAGATCAAGCTAGGCCGCGCGGGAATGGGTCTGTGAGCCCCGGACGTACCCCTTGACGCCGTCGAGACCATCCTCGAACGGGGCCACGCGGAGAGCTGATGACGACGCCCCACAGTGGATGGCAGCCGAGGGTGACCGATCCCCCCACGGCCCGGAAGGTGACGCGGGGAAGAAATGACGAGAAGTCACCCCGTCACAGAAATATCGTCCATATGATCGACCTCGGCTCCCGCGGGTGGGACGGGAGCGGCGACAGGAGGAGGGGACCATGTCGAGCATGTCCAGGCGGTCACTGCTGGGGTATTCGGGATCGGCGGCGGCGGGCGCCGCGTTCGCGTCCGCCGGGACGGCCACGGCCGCCGGTGCGGAGGAATCGCGGTCGACCACGGTGGAGTTCGATCCGGGGACGGAGTTCGCGGCCCAGGCGAATGCCGCCGACTCCGACCTGATGATGGAGATGACGTTCAGCGTACGAGTGGACCGACCCAACGGTGTTCCGTCGGCGCAGGAGATCACGCCGCTGGAGATCGCCGAGGCGCTGTCCGCACTCGCCGAGGCGAAGGGCTGGCCGCCGATCACCTTCTACGGCACGCCGCCCCGCGTACCGCTGAACTGACCTGCCACAGGGGCGGGTCGGGGGGTACATCCATCCGCCCCACGGTGCCGGCGCGACGAACGGGCCCTGAAATCCAACGGGTTCCGCACATTTACGCGCCCATCCCCCGCCGGTACACGGCTGCCGCCCCACCGGCGCCCGTGTCCGGCGGCAGAACGAGCCCGGGCAGGACGATCAGGCTGTCGGCGTATCGACCGGTGCGGCGGCCCGTGAAGCAATTCCGGACACCCGCTCGGACGCGGACGCGGCGCGCGAGTCGGGCCCGGCGGTTCCCGTCGCGCCCGACTCGCCTTCCACTGCCGGTGCCCGATGCGGTTGGCCTGCATGGTGACCGCGTCGGGGGACTCGCCCGGGTGCGTCGCCCTGACGACCTCGGCGATGCCGGAAGCCGCGCCGCGGATGACCAGCACCAGCGCCACGGTCGGGAGGAGCGGGTATACGAGCCACAGCGGTAGGCCCATGGCGACAAGCTCCTGGATCAAGCCGTTCATGATTCCGTCCTCGGGCGTCGGGAGTGGGCGTGCGGGTTCGGCGGCCGCCTGGCCGTGCCGCGATATCCGTACTCGGACGCGAGAAGGGCTCCCGGTCACCGGGAGCCCTTCTCCATCGGCGTGAGTCCATACCTCTCCTCGCGCAGCAGGTCGCTCACGGCCCGTTCATGACGCCGGGGACCACCCCTTCGACGAGCCGACCACTCCCCCATCTGCGGTCAGCTCGTCGAGCGGGGTGCGCCGGTGTCACAGCCGTGCCACCTGGCCCGAAAGGTCGATGCGCACGGGTTCGCCCACCGGAGGCGCGAGGACAGGACGCGGCAGGGTCAGAGCCGATTCGGGCGTGATGAGCCTGATGAACCAGGTGACGAATCCATGCCGGATGGCAGCCGGCGGTGCCACCAACTCGGTGAGAGGTGCCAGCACAAGAACTCCTTCGTCAACCGGAAGAGAGAGGTGATAGACCTCCCCGAACGGCCACCGCCGTGCATCTCTTCGGGCATCGGTTCTCTCCCGCTGGTGTGTGATCAACCGGTCAACAGGAATCAGTCACGGGCAGCGCCGGATGTCACCGGATCCACCGAGCATCTTCTGTTCCCTTCGGCGACCGGTGATCACTGTGCCCACGCACGACAGCCCCGCCGGGCAGGGAACCCATCATCAGTTCGCGGGCGACAGCCGCTCCCGTGCGGCCCGGCACCGTCGCCGGATACCTCAACTCGCCCGGGCGCGGCGATGGTTGCGGGCACGGCCATCCGCGGGCGTACTTGGCGGAAGCGTAGATCACAATTAATTAGGTTAGGCTAAGTTAATCGTCGTTTGGGGGCTCGGTTCGCGGGCCCGGTCATCCGGGAGGGGCCAGCCATGGGCTTGCCGGTCATCGAGTCCTACTCCATGCCCAACCGCTCGGCCCTCCCCCGCTCGTACGCCCCCTGGGCCGTCGACAGCGGACGCGCCGCGCTGCTGGTCCATGACATGCAGAACACTTCGTACGGGCCTTCCCGGCGCGGCGGTCGCCGGTCGTGGAGCTCGTCGAGAACATCTCCGCGCTACGGGAAATCGCCGGCCGACTCGGTATTCCGGTCGTCTTCGGTACCGAGCCGGCCGCCCAGTCCCCCGGCCGGCGCGGGCTCGTGGCCGATGTGTGGGGGCCGGGCATCGGCGACGAGCCCGAGGACTCCGCGATCATCGAGTCCCTCACACCCCGCCCCGGCGAGTTCGTACTGCCCCACGTCCGCCCCAACGCCTTTCTCCGCAGCCACCTCGGCCGGCTGCTGCGGTCGCAGGGCCGCGACCAGCTGATCGTCTGCGGCGTGTACGCGCAGCTCGGTGTCCTCCTGACCGCGGTGGACGCCTTCATGAACGACATCCAGCCCTTCGTCGTCGCCGACGCCGTGGCCGATTTCTCCGCCGAGGAGCACTCCACGGCCCTTCGCTGGGCCGCACGCAGCGGCGTCGTCTGTACGACGGACGGCCTGCTGCGTGACCTGCGGCCCGGCACGGACCCGCGAAACAGCTGACGGTTTCCCCGCACAACGGAAAAGAGACGGACGAACATGAGCGGGGTGGCGGCAGGGATGAGCAGCACCGTCGGACAGCGCGTCACGGCAGCGGACCTTCCGGCCGGGCATCCGGCCGCGGAGGCGCTACGGGGCCGGACGGTGGTCATCAAGTTCGGCGGCAACGCCATGGTGGACGACACCCTCCAGCAGACCTTCGCACGGGATGTGGTGGAGCTGCGTCGCGCCGGCCTGCTCCCGGTCGTGGTGCACGGGGGCGGACCGCAGATCAGCTCGATGCTCGACCGGCTCGGGCTGGAGGTCCGTTTCGAGGCCGGCCTGAGGGTGACCACCCCGGAGACCATGGATGTGGTCCGGATGGTGCTCACGGGGCGGGTCCAGCGCGATATCGTCGGCGCGATCAACGCCCATGGGCCCTTCGGCGTGGGCATGTCGGGCGAGGACGCGCACACCATGACCGCCGTGCGCCGCACCGCGCGGGTGGACGGACGCCCGGTGGACATCGGTCTCGTCGGCGACATCGTGACCGTGAACCCGGAGACCGTACGGGCGTTGCTCGACCAGGGCCGTATCCCGGTCGTCTCCCCCGTCGCACGCGGCACGGACGGACAGATCTACAACGTCAACGCCGATCTCGCGGCGTCGGCGCTGGCCGTCGCCCTCGACGCCGACCGGCTCGTGATGCTCACCGACGTCGAGGGGCTGTACGCGGACTGGCCGCAGAGCACCGAGGTCATCGAGCGCCTGACGGCCGCGGAGTTGGGTGAACTGCTCCCGGGGCTCGCGAGCGGGATGCTCCCGAAGATGGAGGGCTGCCTGCGGGCCGTCCGGTCCGGGGTCGGCCGTGCGCAGGTCCTCGACGGCCGGGTGCCGCACGCGGTGCTGGAGGGCATCCTCCTGGAGAGGAGCCCCGGCACCACGGTCGTCCCGGACCGGGCGCCCGACCGCTCCGGCGCATCCGCTTAGACCGACCTTCAGAGCGCGCGGGCGAGTATCTGTGCGCCTCGCCCGGAGTCAAGGGTTCGCGCCCAGGACGCGGGCGCCGCACTCGCGGGGGCCGGGGCGAAGCCGTACCTGAGGAAGAGGCGGCCGCTGCCGGTCGTCGCCGTGAACAGCGCCGCGAGCGGTCGGGCGCGCGCCCCGGTCAGCGCGGCTCCCAACAGCTGTGCGCCCAGGCCGCTTCCCTGCCGGTGCCGGGCGACACAGAAGTTGTAGAGGACGCCGGAGGCGCCGCCCTCCCGCACCGCGTCGGCGTGCACGCCCAACGCCAGGCAGCCCTCAAGGGTTCCGTCGGACGCCTCGGCGACGAAAAAGTCGGCGGCGCGGGCTACGTACACCTCCGAAGGGCGCTCACGCAGCGCGCCCGAGCGGACGAACGGCTCGGAGAGTGTGACGAGCGCGGCGGCGTCCCCGGGCTCTGCGGTGCGCAGCAGGAGCGGGAGTGGGCCGGGCGGGCGCGGCGAGCGCGGCAGCGGCATGACGGGGCGGGGCGTAGCCGTGGTCAAGGCGTTCCTTCCTCGGTTCCACCGTGCGCGAAGGGCAGTTGGAGCACCTCGGGGCTCCGACGCGACAGCAGAATTAAGGTTAGCCTCACCTAACTCAATTGACCAAGTCCGGATGAGGCCCGCCCGGTTGCCGCCCGCGCCGCTCGGCCCGGCGAACCCCGCCGCGTTCAGCCGCAGTTCGTACGCGTGTCCCGCGTACGGATCGCGCAGGCGGCGGCGTAGCCCGGAGGGGCGGGCACATCGGTGAGCGTCCAGCCGGGGACGGCCGCCGGTGCGGACCCCGCCCCCACGTGTGTGACGGAGATGTCCTCCCCCAACCCGATGCCGACGCCCTTGAGATAGGCCTCCTTGCGGGCCCAGCAGCGAACCACCGCGGCCTGCCGGGCCGCGTCCGGCAGTGCCGCCAGCTCCGCGCGCTCGGCCGGGTGGAACAGCGCCCCCATTTCCGCCGCCGTCACGGCATCGGGCGTCGCCTCGACGTCGACGCCGACCGGAGTGTCCGCGAAGGCCAGGAGGACGGCGTCACGCGAGTGGGAGAGGGAGAAGTGCGGCGCGCCTCCGGCCACCGCCGGGCGGCCGTGCGGTTCACCGCAGCCGGGGCAGGGCTCGCGCGTCAGCGGTACGTCCGCCGGATCCCGGTCGAGGTAGGCGCCGAGCAGCAGGCGCAGCGCCACATGCGCGGCCCGGTAGCGGTCGCGGTCGGTGTCCCGCAGGAAGGCCCGGCAGCGCGCCAGCTCCGCACCGTCCAGCACCGCTTGCCGTGCGAGCGCCCGGTCCCGGTACGCTCCCACGCGCAGCGACCACAGCCGCGGGCCCGTGCCCGGCACCCACGGCTCCGGCAGCGGATCCGTACCCATGACCGCCGGGGGCGTCATCAGGCGCACGGGCGGCCCGGATAGTCGTCGCCCTCCGGCACCCCGGCGCGGCGCATCCGGTGCAGGACCTCGGGCAGGAACTCGTCCTCCACGGGGGCCGGAACGTTGAGCTCCAGGTCGAAGGGCATGGTCTCGCCGTCCGCGTTCCAGATGACCCACCGGGGCGTGGACGTCCGCGGCTGCCACAGGGACGCCCAGGATTCGAGGCCGTCCGCCCGCGCGCTCACGACCTCGTCACCCGCTTCGTGTCGCGGCCGTCCACGAAGGTCGACACGACCTCGATGTCCCCGATCCGGGAGGTATCGACACGCGTCGGATCGTCGCCGAGCACCACGAGGTCGGCACGCTTGCCCGGCGTGAGACTGCCGGCGCTGCCGTCCCAGCGGCAGGCGTACGCACCGGCGACCGTATAGGCGCGCAGGGCCTCGTCTACGGTGAGCCTCTCGTCCGGGCCGATCAGCAGGCCCGAGACGGAGGCGCGCTCGACCATGAACTGGACCGCGCGCAGCGGCGATCCGTCCGTGACGGGCCGGTCCGAGCTGCCGACGACCGTGACACCGTGGTCGAGGAACCCGCGGCCCCGGTACATCCACGGGGCCCGCCGCTCGCCCATGACCGTCGCGTAGTCGTCGCCGAAGTAGCGCAGGAAGTTCGGCTGGACCACCGCGCTGACGCCGAGCCGCGCGAAGCGTGGGAGCTGGTCGGGGCGGATCAGCCCGGCGTGCTCGATGCGGTGCCGCGCGTCCGGGCGCGGCCGTAGCTTCTGCGCCCGCTCCAGGGCGTCCAGCGCGAGGTCCGCGGCGCGGTCGCCGATGGCGTGGACGGCGAGCTGCCACCCGGCGAGGTGCCCGTCCACGATGAGGTCCGTGAGGCGGTCGGGGTCGTCCTGGAGCTGCCCGGCCAGGGTCGTGCCCTCGTACGGGGAGGTGAGCGCCGCCGTACGCGCCATCATGCCGCCGTCGGTGTAGATCTTGAGCGCGCCCAGCGAGAGCCAGTCGTCGCCGAAGCCGGTGCGCATACCGAGGTCCAGGGCGCGCGGGATGCCGTCGTCCCGGTGCGTGGTGAGCGGCCGCAGGGTGTCACCGGCCGCCATGAGCTGGACCCGGAGAGGCAATCGACCCTGGTCCCGGAGCAGTTGGTAGGCGCCGAGCTCGACCGGGCTGTGGCCCAGCAGTCCGCCGCCGATGCCCGCCTCGGCGCAGGCGGTCACCCCTTCGGCGAGGCAGGCGCGGCCCGCGTGCTCGATCGCGTCGGCGAGTTCGGCCTGGGAGTACGCCGGACGCAGCCGCCGGGCGGCCGTCATCGCGCCTTCCACCAGGAAGCCGTCCTGGCGCGGTACGTCGGCCGGCAGCAGGTCGAGCACCGCGCTGTTGACCACGCAGGCGTGCCCGGAGTCGTGCATCAGGAACACCCGGCGCCCGTGGCTGACCCGGTCCAGCTCGGCGGCGGTCAGATGCCGCCCCAGGGCCCGTTGGTCGTAGCCCGCCAGGTCCACCCAGGAGCCGGGACTCTTCCGGGAGACGGCGTCCGCCACAGCCGCGAGCACGTCCTCGATCCGCTCGCAGGGGGCGACGCTCGGGGTGCCCGCCTTCAGTCCGGTCCACGCGAGGTGGACATGACTGTCGATGAACCCGGGGAGCACGGTGGCACCCTGGAGGTCGATGACCTCGCGTGCGGGAAGCGCGGTCACCTCCTCGTCCAGGCCGACGATCCGGCCCTGCCACATGCCCAGGTCGTGGGCGACGGGGCGGTCGGGGTCCATGGTGAGGATGTTGGCGTTCGTCAGCCGTGTGCAGAGCATCGTGCGCGGTCCTCCGTCCTACCTGGTCTCGGCCATCACGATGTCGGTGAGGGAGGCGCCGCGGGCACGGTCCTCGGGCGCACTGTCCTGGGGCGCGCTGTCCTCGGCCTCGCTGTCCTGGGGCACGTACCGTCGCGGCGCCGCGGGCACCATCAGTGGGGAGCCGGTCTCGGGATCGTCGATGATCCGGCACGGGAGCCCGAAGACGTCCTCGACCAGCTCGGCGGTCATGACGGTGGCCGGGTCGCCCTCGGCCGCGACCGTGCCGCCGGGGCGCATCACGATGAGGTGGGTGGCGTAGCGGCACGCCTGGTTGAGGTCGTGGAGGACCGCGACGACGGTGTGCCCCTTGCGGGCGTGCAGGTCGGCGCAGAGGTCGAGCACCTCGACCTGGTGGGCGATGTCGAGGAACGTGGTGGGCTCGTCCAGGAGCAGGATGGAGGTCTGCTGTGCCAGCACCATGGAGAGCCAGACGCGCTGGCGTTGCCCACCGGAGAGATCGTCGACGGAGCGGTCGGCCAGGTCCAGCACGCCGGTCTGCTCCATCGCCCCGACAACGGCCGCCTCGTCCTCCGCGGACCACTGCTTCAGCATCCCCTGGTGCGGGTAGCGGCCCCGGGCCACGAGGTCGCCGACCGTGATGCCACCGGGCGCCGTCGAGGACTGCGGCAGCAGCCCCAGTCGGCGGGCGACCTCGCGCGACCGGTAGGAGCCGATCGGCGCTCCGTCCAGCTGGACCTGCCCGGCCCGGGGTTTGAGCATCCGGGCGAGAGCCTTGAGGAGGGTGGACTTCCCGCAGGCGTTCGGCCCGATGATCACGGTGAAGGAGTTGTCGGGAATGTCCACACCGAGGTGGGTGGCCACGGTCCGCTGGTCGTAGGACAGTGTCAGGTCCTCGGCGCGCAGGCGGGGACTGTCACGTTTCGTCCCGGACTTGTCGGTCTTCGTGGCCGATGCGGCCGTCGTGCCCGATGCGGCCCTCACGGCCGATGCTGTCGTTGCGTGTGATGCGGACTTCTCGGTCATGCGCGGCTCTTTCGCGACTCGTTGATCAGCAGCCAGATGAGGTACAGCCCGCCCAGGGTCCCGGTCGCCGTGCCCACCGGAAGGAGCGCGGGGGCGAAGACACGCTGGGCCACCAGGTCGCTCGCGGCCAGCAGCAGCGCGCCCATGAGCGCGGCGGACATCAGCCCCGGACCGGAGGACCGGGTGAGCCGGCGGGCCACCTGGGGCGCCGCCAGCGCCACGAACCAGATGGGGCCGGTCACAGCCGTGGCGAACGCGGCGAGAGCGACGCTGATGAGGAGCAGCACCGCGCGCGTGCGCGCCACGTTGACCCCGAGCGCCATCGCGGTGACATCGCCCATCTCCACCATGGACAGCCGGCGGGAGAAGAAGAAGGCGAGCGGGAGCAGTACGGCGACGGCGGCCAGGATGGCGTTCGCGTGCGGCCAGCCCCGGTTGCTCAGGCTTCCGATCAGCCACGCCTGCGCCTCCAGTGCCTCCTGCCAGGTGGCCCGGGTGATCAGGTACGAGTTGACGGAGAGCAGCAGGGCGCTCACGCCGATGCCCACGACAACCAGCCGGAAGCCCTGCAACCCCCTGCCCAGCATGAGGAGATAGATGGCGGCGGCGGTGGCGAGGCCGCCGATCAGCGCGCCCACCGCGATCTGCGTCATGCTGCCGTGCAGCATGATGATGACGACGAGCGCTCCGACCGCCGAGCCGTTGGTGAAGCCGATGATGTCGGGGCTGCCGAGGGAGTTGCCGGTCAGGCTCTGCAGGATGGCCCCGCTGACCGCGAGGGCCGCGCCCACGCACAGCGCGGTCAGCAGGCGGGGCATACGCAGGGTGTTGACGATGAAGTCGGCGCCGCCCGATCCATTGCCCACCACGGCCCGGAGGACTTCGCCGACGGACAGTTCGAAGTCGCCGGTGGTGAGCGTGACGAGCATGACCACGATGAGCGCGACGAGCACCACACCGGTCACGGCCAGGGTGCGCCCCTGGAGCCGTACGGACATGCCCCCGGGTCGGGAGCGCAGGACCATCCCGCTGACGACCCGCGGCCGTTCGGTGAATCTCCCGGCCCGGTCCGGGGACTTCCCGGCGGCGGAGACCTTCTCCCGTACAGCGCTCACAGCATGACCAGCTTTCGACGGCGGCACAGCGCGATGAACAGCGGTGCACCGAGAAACGCGGTGATGATGCCGACCTGGACCTCGCCCGGCGAGCCCAGTACCCGCCCGAGGACATCCGCTCCGATGAGCAGGATCGGAGCGAGCAGCATCGAGTACGCCAGCACCCACCGCTGGTCGGGGCCGACGACGAACCGGGCGACATGCGGCACGGCGAGCCCGACGAAGCCGATCGGCCCCGCCGCGGCGGTTGCGGCGCCGCAGAGCAGCATGACCGCGACCGCGCCCAGTGCCCGGGTCCGGCCGACGTTCAGTCCCAGGGCGCGGCCCACCTCGTCGCCGAGACCCAGGGCGTTGAGCGACGGGGCGAGGCCGAGGGCGATCAGGAGACCGACGGCGACGAACGGCAGGATGACCTGGATGACGTCGTAGTACCGGCCCGAGAGGGAACCCACCGTCCAGAAACGGAACTGGTCGAACGCGCGCGGGTTGAGCAGCAGCACGGCCGAGTTGAAGGCGTAGAGCACCGCGGTCAACGCCGCTCCGGCGACGACCAGCCGGTCGGGCGTGGCCACCTTGCGGCCCGAGGCACCCAGCAGATACACCACCACCGACGCGACGGCCGCGCCGATGAAGGCGAACCACACATAGCCGAGAACCGAGCCCATGCCGAGGAAGGCGATGGCCACGACCACTCCGGCGGAGGCGCCCAGGCTGATGCCGAGCAGTCCCGGGTCGGCGAGCGGGTTGCGGGTCAGGGCCTGCATCAGCGCGCCGGACAGGCCGAGTGCTATTCCGACCAGAAGGCCGAGAAGGGTTCGGGGGATGCGGTAGTCATGGATGATGATCGAGGTCTCGGAGCCGTCGGGATTCCACAGCACGCTCCAGGTGGAGGTGAACGGGATGCCCCGCGTACCCACCCACACACTGAGAAGTCCGACCAGGACCAGGGCACCGAGCGCCGCGATCAGACCCACGCCCCGCAGCGCCGTCACTCCCCGGCCGGGCCGGGTGGGAGCGGCCGGAGCGGCGGCCTGGTTCTCGGGCACCGCGCGGGCTACGACCGGCAACGACAACTCCCCCTGACGGCAGTCAGTTCCACCGCAAGCAACGTCATGCAGGGACACAGATCAAGACTTAGGTGAGGCTAACCGAACATACGTGGCGGGTCAACGCGCTGTTCCTGACGGCCAGTAGGGACACGGAGCCGCGACCGGCAGCAGGGACACGGGGTACGGCGACCGGGGCCCGCGACGGAGATACTCCCTACCACCGGGAGGCGCCTTCCTACCATGAAATTAGAGTAGCCTTACCTAACTGTCTGACATCTTCGCGGAGGACCGCATGCCAGTTGGAGGACCGACCGGGGGCCATGTCCTCCGCGAAGCGATCAGAGGCCAACGCCGCCGCGTGGTCTCGGCATCGCTGCTCGGAATGACGCACCAGGGCTGTGAGGCCCTGGTGCCGGTGGTCATCGGGGCAGCCATCGACACGGCGGTGGCGACCGGCTCCTCCGAGGCTCTGCTGCGGTGGCTGCTGGTGCTCGCGGCCCTCTTCCTCGTGCTGTCCACGTGCTACCGGACCAGCGCCCGGATCGCCGAGGGCGCGGGCGAACACGCTGCGCACCGGCTCCGGCTGGAGCTCGGCGCCCGTGTGCTCGACCCGCGCGGCGGCGCCGACACGAACCGGCTGCCGGGCGCGCTGACCAGCATCGCCACCAACGACGCCCGCCGGGTGGGCTCGGTGGCGACCGTCCTGGCGTACGGCCTAGCGGCGGTCGCCGCCCTGACGGTCAGCGCGGTGGCCCTGCTGCGGATCTCCGTACCGCTCGGGCTGCTCGTCCTGCTCGGCATCCCCCCGCTGCTCTGGCTCGGGCACCGCATCAGCCGGCCCCTCGAACGCCGCAGCGAGACCGAGCAGGAACGGGCCGCACACGCCTCCGGAGTCGCCGCCGACCTGGTCGCCGGACTGCGGGTCCTCAAGGGCATGGGCGCCGAGTCGGCCGCCGTGTCCCGCTACCGCACGACCAGCCAGGACTCGCTCGCCGCGGCACTGCGGGCGGCCCGCAGCCGGGCCGGTCACGAGGGCGCCGTCCTCGCCCTGACCGGCGTATTCATCGCGGTCATCGGCATCGTCGGCGCGTACCTCGCGATGCGCGGCACCATCAGCGTCGGCGAACTGGTGGCGGCGGTGGGTCTCGCGCAGTTCCTCCTCGGCCCGTTCCAGCTGCTCACCTACGTCAACGCGGAGTTCGCCCAGGGGCGCGCCTCCGCCCGCCGGATCGCCGAGGTCCTGGCCTCGCCCGCGGCCGTGGAGGGCGGACACGCGGAGCCGTCCGGCCGGACCGCCGTCCACATCCGGCTGCGCGGGGTGTCCCTGGGCGCGTTGCGGGGAGTCGACCTCGACATCGGCGCCGGCAGCCTGACGGGTGTCGTCACCAGGGACCCGGCCGCCGCCAACGACCTTCTGCGCTGCCTCGCCAGGGAGGCCGACCCGGCCGAGGGCGTGATCGAGATCGACGGCGTACCGCTGACCGAGCTCGACCCCGACCGGCTTCGCCGCTCCGTCCTGGTGGCCCACCACGACGCCGACCTGTTCGAGAGCAGCCTGCTGGACAATGTGAAGGCCGGGGCCGGTTCGACGGCGGTGGACACCAGTTCCCCCGCCACGGACGGCACCGCCTCCACCACGGACGGCACCGTCGCCGCCTCCACCGCCGTGGACGACGCCCTCGCCGCCTCCACCGCCGACGAGGTGGCCCGGCTGCTTCCCGACGGGGCGGACACACTGCTCGCCGAACGCGGCCGGTCCCTGTCCGGCGGACAGCGTCAGCGCGTCGCGCTCGCCCGAGCACTCGCCGCCGACCGGTCCGTGCTGGTCCTGCACGACCCGACGACCGCCGTGGACACCGTCACCGAGTCCCGGATCGCCGCGCGGCTGCGCGATGTCCGCCGGGGGCGTACCACCGTTCTGGTCACGACCAGTCCGGCTCTCCTCGCCGTGACCGACCAGGTGATCGTCCTCGAAGAGGGCACCGTGACCACCACGGGCCACCACGCCGAACTCGTCGCCGACGAGACCTACCGAGCGACGGTGCTGGCATGACGTCCACGTACGAAGAGCACGCCGGAACGGCCACAACCCCTGATTCGGAGAAGGCGGCAGAGTCCATGAGCGGCACCCCAGCGGACCGGCCGGACCGCGCCCTCCTGCCGACCGCCACCGGCGCCGAGTGCCTGGCGGCGCTCCGTACAATGCTGCGCGGCCACCGGCCCCTGGCAGTGGGCGCGTTCACCGTGCTGGTCATCGGGACGGCGATCGGCCTGCTGACCGCTCCCCTGCTCGGGCACATCGTCGACCTGGTGGTGGATCAGCGGGGCTCCGATGCCCTGACGCTGCCGCTGGTCCTGCTCGTCGTGGTGGCACTGGCACGCGGCGCCGCCGCGGCGGTCGGCAGCTCCCTGGTGGCCCGGCTCGGCGAGACCGTACTCGCGGCCGTGCGCGAGCAGTTCATCGAGCGGGCGCTGCGGCTGCCGCTCGAACGCGTCGAGGCGGCCGGCTCGGGAGACCTGGTCTCCCGGGTGACCAGCGATGTGTCCATGATCGCGAAGTCGGTGCGCCAGGCACTGCCGGAGTTCACCCGCTCCGCCCTCACGATCGTTCTGACCCTGGTCGGACTGGCCGTGCTCGACTGGCGGTTCCTGCTGGCGGCTCTTCTGGCCATGCCCGTTCAGGTGCTGTCCGTGCGCTGGTACCTGCGCCGGGCCGCGCCCGTGTACGCCGAACACCGGGTCGCCACCGGCGCGCTCCAGCACCAGCTCCTCGACAGTGTCGGCGGCGTACGGACCGTGCGCGCCTTCCGTCTGGGCGACACGCACGCCGCACTGCTGGAGGGCCGCTCCGCGTCGGCCCGTGATCTGGCGCTGCGTGGCCTCCACATCGTCACCGGCTTCTTCTCGCGGCTGAACCTCGGCGAGTTCATCGGCCTGGCCGCGATGCTCGGCACCGGCTTCCTGCTGGTCGACAAAGGCTCGGTGACCATCGGTACGGCCACCGCCGCCGCGCTCTACTTCCACAGCCTCTTCAACCCGATCAACGCCACGCTGTTCCTCATCGACGACGCCCAGTCCGCGGGCGCGAGCTTCGCCCGCCTGATCGGGGTGTCGAAGCTGCCGGCCGAGCGCACCGTACCGGGGCGCGGCGCTCCGGTGGACGGCTCGGTCAAGGTGACCGCGCTCCACCACGCGTACGCCGCCGGGCGTCCCGTGCTGCTGGATGTCGATCTGGAGGTGCGCAGCGGGGAACGGGTGGCGCTGGTGGGGGCGAGCGGCGCCGGGAAGACCACGCTGGCCAAGGTCATCGCCGGTGTCCACGAGCCGCTGAGCGGGTCGATCGCCCTGGGCGGCGTCGATGTCCGTGAGCTGGGCCCGGCGGGCGTACGGAACGCGGTGACGCTGATCAGCCAGGAAGTGCATGTGTTCGCCGGTCCGCTGGCCGAGGACCTGCGGCTCGCCCGCCCCGGGGCCACGGACGACGAACTGCGCGCGGCCCTGGACCACGTCGGTGCCCTGCGGTGGGCACAGGCCCTGCCCGACGGTCTGGCCACCGTCGTGGGCGAGGGCGGCCACCGGCTGACGGTGACCCAGGCCCAGCATCTCGCCCTGGCCCGCCTGGTTCTCGCCGATCCGCCGATCGCCATTCTCGACGAGGCGACCGCCGACGCCGGAAGCGCGGGAGCCCGGGTCCTGGAGGAGGCCGCGCTCAAGGCCCTGGAGGGGCGTACGGGTCTGATGGTCGCCCACCGGCTCCCGCAGGCCGCGACCGCCGATCGCATCGTCGTCCTCGACGAGGGGCGGGTCGTGGAGACCGGCACGCACGACGAACTCGTCGCCGCGGGCGGCCCGTACGCCGTGCTCTGGGCCGCGTGGTCCGACAGCCGCCGGGGACCGCTGGACGACGCGCAGCGCGAGGACACCGACGCACGTTCCGTCGCACCGACGGGCTGACCGCGCCCGCGGACTGACCGCACGGGCGCGAGGATCGGGCCGGCGCGAGCACCGGGCATGAGAACGCCCCCGCCCCGGAGCGAGGAATCTCCTCACTCCGGGGCGGGGGCGTTCTCGCGCCTCAGCCCTGCAGGGCCACCAGGCTCGCGGGGCGCATGTCGGTCCAGTGGGACTCCACATGGGCGAGGCACGTCTCGCGGGTGTCCGGACCGAAAACGGTCCGCCACCCGGCCGGCACCTCGGCGAAGGACGGCCACAGGGAGTGCTGGTTCTCATCGTTGGCCAGGACCAGGAAGGTGCCCTGCGGGTCCTCGAACGGGTTGGTCGTCATGCGTTGTCGCTCCTTTTGGACGTGACGGTGAACAGCTCGGAGAGCGGCTGTTCCGGGCGGGCCACCACGATGCGCAGCAGCTCCTGTAGTTCGTCGGCCAGACGCCGCGCCTTCGCGGTGCCCAGCAGGTCGGTCGCGTGGATGAGAGCGCAGTGCACGGGGCCCTCACCTCGTGGTTCGTAGAAGCTGAGGGTCAGCTCCGCGCGGGACGAGCCGGTCGGCAGGGCCTCCAGCGAGCCCAGGCCGCCTTCCAGCCGTTCCAGATCGGCCTGTTCATGGTGGATCACCATGATCTGCGGCCCCTCCGCGGGCAGTCCGGCCGCCGCGACGACCTCGTCGAACGGGACGTCCTGACGGTCCAGCGCGCTCAGTGTGGTCTCCCGCACCCGGGTCAGCAGCTCCGTGAAGGCCGGGTCGCCCGCCGTGTCGGTGCGCAGCACGACCGTGTTGAGGAAACAGCCGACCAGTTCGGCGAGCTGGTCCTCGCTCCGGCCCGCGACCATCGTGCCGATGGGTAGATCGGTGCCCGCGCCGTGCGCGGTGAGCAGGGTCGCCAGGGCCGCGTGCAGCACCATGAACATGCTGGTGCCGGTGGCGCGGGCGAGCCGGTCGACGGCCGCGTGGAGATCGGCGTCGAGGACGAACCCGACCTGGTCCGCGGAGCGGCCGGACCCGTCCGGCGCGGCCTCGCGCGGCCCGTCCGCCGGAAGCGCCAGCCGCCCCGGGACGTCCCTGAGCGTCCGCCGCCAGTAGGCGAGTTGCTGTCCGCCCCGGCTGTCCGGGTCGGCGAGGTCGCCCAGGACCTCGTGCGCCCACCGGGTGTAGTCGCCGTACGTGACCGGCAGCGGCTCCCAGGAGGGCGCCAGGCCCTGTGTGCGGGCGGCGTAGGCGGTGGTGAGGTCGCGGAACAGGGGGACCACCGACCACTCGTCCACCGCGAGGTAGTGCGCGGTGACCAGCAGCGCCTGCCCGCCGTCCGGGCCGGTCAGCAGCCGCACGCCCAGGGGCGCCCCCGCCTCCGGGTCCGGTGACCGCGTGGCGAGTACCGCGAGCCGGGCCTCCAGGTCCGCGCTCGACTCCACGACCAGCACCGGAGCGCCGGCCGGCCGCTGGTACAGCACACCGTCCCGCTCGGTGAACGCCGTGCGCAGTGGCTCGTGGCGCTCCACCACATCGGCGAGCGCGGCGGCGAGCGCCTGTGCGTCGAGCCCGCCCGTGGAGCGCAGGACGAGAGCGTGGTCGAAGCCGGGGTTACGGCGGAACGACTCCCACTGCGCGCGCTGGCCCGGTGCGAGCACCCGCGGCTCATCGCGGTGCCCGGCGACCAGCGCGGGGCGGGTGGCCGCCGCGCCCTCCAGCCTGGCGGCGAGGGCGGCGACCGACAGCGCGTCGAAGACGTCCCGGATGCTCAGCTCCACCCCGAACTCGGCGCGGATGCGGCCCAGGAGCCTCATCGACGCCATGGAGTGTCCGCCGAGTGCGAAGAAGTTGTCGTGCACGCCGACGCTGTCCAGCTTCAGGATCTCGCAGAACAGATCGGCGAGCCGGGCCTGCGTCCCGGTGGCCGGTCGGGCGTCGCCGGTCATCGCGGACCAGTCCGGTGCGGGCAGCGCCTTGCGGTCCAGCTTGCCGTTGGGCGTGAGCGGGAGCGGACCGTCCAGCGGGACGACGAGCGCGGGGACCATGTATTCGGGCAGCAGCCCGGCCGCGTGGGACAGCAGTTCCCGTGGGTCGAGTGTCCCCGATTCGGGTACCGCGTAGCCGACCAGGCGCACGATGTCGCCGTCGCGGTCGGGCACCACGGCCGCCTGGGCGACCGACGGGTGCGCGGTGAGCGCCGCCTCGACCTCGCCCAGCTCGATGCGGAAGCCCCGCACCTTCACCTGGCTGTCGACCCGGCCGAGGAAATCGAGGTTGCCGTCCGGGCGCCAGCGGGCACGGTCGCCGGTGCGGTACATCCGGCTGCCGGGCCCGCCGTACGGGTCGGCGACGAACCGCTCCGACGTCAGCCCCGGCCGGCCCAGATAGCCGCGGGCCAGGCCGCGCCCGGCGACGTACAGCTCGCCGATCACCCCCGGCGGGACGGGTCGCAGGGTCTCGTCCAGGACGTAGCAGCGGGTGTTGGGGTCGGGCCGGCCGATCGGCACCCGCCCGGACGGACTGCCGCCGTGCTCGCGGGCGGGCCACAGCGTGGAGTTGACCGTCGCCTCGGTGAGCCCGTAGGCGCAGATCAGGTCGGCCGTGGCGCCGAACCGCTCGAACAGGTCCGGCGGTACGGTCTCGGTGCCGACCAGTACGGTCGAGCCCTCGGGGAGCTCGCAGCCCGGCGGCAACGCGGACACCAGGGACGGCGGCAGGATCATGTGGGTGATCCGCTGGTCCGCGAGGAAGTCGGTGAGCGCCGGTCCGGCGACCCGTGCCTCGTCGCTGATGAGGACGAGGCGGCCGCCGTAGCACAGGGCCATCGACAGCTCGAAGGCGAAGACGTCGAAGCCGATCGACGCGAACTGGAGCACCCGGCTGTCGGGTTCCAGGCCCATGCGGTCGACCGCGGTCGCGACCAGGCTGGAGATGCCCTCGTGGGGCACCACCACGCCCTTGGGGCGCCCGGTCGATCCGGAGGTGTAGATGACGTACGCGGCCTGGTCCGGGCCGACCGGTCCGCCGCCCACGGGTGCCTCGGACAGCGCGTCCAGCTCCCCGGCCGTCCCCGGCGCGTCGAGCAGCACCACGGGTACGCCGGCGACGTCGGGGATCTTCCCCGCGACCGGTTCGGTGCCGACCACGAGGGCGGCCCCCGAGTCCTCGATCAGATACGTGAGACGGTCCCCGGGGTGGACCAGGTCGAGCGGCAGGAACGCGGCGCCCAGCTTCAGCACGGCGACCACGGTCGCGATCATGTCCACGGAGCGGGGCACGGCCACGCCGACGACGCTCTCGGTCCCCACGCCGTGGGCCGCGAGCAGCCGCGCGATGCGGTTGGCGCGGGCGTCGAGCTGCGCGTACGTCACCGAACGGGAGCGTTCCACGACGGCGACGGCGTCGGGCCGTTCGGCGAGCCGCCGGGCGAACAGCGCGGGCAGGGAAGCCTCCTCGACCTCGCGCGGGGCGCCGTTGAACTCCTCCAGGACCAGCCGCCGCTCGTCGGCGGTGAGGATCCCCGCCTGTGACAGGGGCTCCTCGGGTGCCGCGACGAGCGCGGCGACCAGCCGGCCGAGCCGCTCGCCGAGGCGCTCGGCGGTCTCCCGGTCGAACAGCTCGGTGGCGAACTCCAGGCGGCAGTTCAGCGCGCCGGTGCCGCCGTCGGCGGAGAGCCGCTCGGAGAAGCTGAACACGAGATCGAACTTGGCGGAGCTGATCGCGAACGGCACGTACTCCAGCCGGAGTCCGGGCAGTTCCAGCTCGTCCCCGGTGCGGGCGTGGTAGCCGACCATCACCTGGAAGAGCGGGTTGCGGGAGAGGGAACGCGTCGGGTTGAGGGCCTCGACGACGGACTCGAACGGCACATCGGCGTGGGAGAACGCCGCCAGGTCGCTCTCGCGGACCCGCCCCAGCAGCTCGGTGAAGCTGGGGTCGCCGCTCACATCGGTGCGAAGCACCAGCGTGTTGACGAAGAAGCCGACCAGATCGTCCAGCGCCTCGTCGCTCCGCCCGGCGATGGGTGCGCCGAGGGGGATGTCCGTCCCCGCGCCCATGCGGTGGAGCAGGGCGGCCACGGCCGCGTGCACCACCATGAACATGCTGGCGCCGGTCTCCCGGGCGAGCCGCTTCAGACCCTCGTGGACCTGGGCGTCGAACGGGATGTCGAGTTCGGCTCCGGAGAACGCCGGACGTGCGGGCCTGGGACGGTCGGCGGGCAGTTCCAGTTCCTCGGGGGCCCCGGCCAGCGTGGTGCGCCAGTAATCCAGCTGACGGGCGGCCAGGCCGCTCCCGTCGGCGGGGTCGCCGAGCAACCGCTGCTGCCACAGCGCGTAGTCGGCGTACTGGACGGGCAGCGGCTCCCAGCCGGGGGCCGTGCCGTCGAGGCGGGCCGTGTAGGCGGTGGCCAGGTCGCGGAGGAACGGCCGGTCCGACCACTCGTCGGTGGTGATGTGGTGCAGCAGCAGGACGATGGCGTGGTCGTCGGGCGCCAGCTCCACGACCGTGGCCCGCAGCGGCAGTTCGGCGGCGAGGTCGAAGGGGCGGTTGACGGCCGCGTCGATGATGCCGGGCAGCGCGTCCTCCGTGGCCCGGACGCACTCCACCACGGGGTGCGCCTGTTCGGCGGGCAGGACGCGCTGGGACGTCCGGCCGTCGGGCGCCGTGCGGAAGACCGTCCGCAGCGCCTCGTGCCGGGCCGTCACATCGGCGAGGGCGGTGCGCCACACGTCGGTGTCGAGGGGGCCGCGCACCCGCATGACCAGCGGGAAGTTGTACGCGGCCGAGGTGCACTCGATCTGCTGGATGACCCACAGCCGTTGCTGGGCGTGGGACAGCGGCAGGTCCGCCGGCCGCTCACCGGCCGTCAGTGCCGGACGGGCGGCGCCGCCGGACCGTGCGACGCGTTCCACCAGTTCGGCCACGGTGGGCGCCTCGAACAGGTCCCGGATCGCCAGCTCCGTGTCCAGTGCGGTGCGGGCCCTGCTGACGAGCCGGGTGGCCAGCAGGGAATGGCCCCCCAGCTCGAAGAAGTCGCTGTCGATGCCGACGCTGTCCGCGGGCAGCCCGAGCACCTCGGCGTAGAGGGCGCACAGCGTCTCCTCGCCCGGGGTGCGGGGCGGGCGGCTCGTGCCGGTACCGGCGAAGTCCGGGGCGGGCAGGGCGCGGACGTCCAGCTTGCCGTTGACGGTCAGGGGCAGTGCCCCGACGGCGACGAGTACGGACGGGACCATGTAGTCCGGCAGTGCGGCCTTCACGTGGTCGCGCAGCCGCCGCGTCAGCGTCTCTCCCTGTCCGGCGCCCTCCTCCGGTACGACATAGCCGACCAGGCGCTTGGTGCCCGCGTTCTCCGCCACGACGACCGCCGCGTGGGCGACCTCCGGGTGGGTGGACAGCGCGGTCGAGATCTCGCCCAGTTCGACGCGGTAGCCGCGGATCTTGACCTGGTCGTCGGTGCGGCCGAGGAAGTCGAGGAGACCGTCGGCGCGTTGCCGTACGAGGTCGCCGGTGCGGTACATGCGCTCACCGGGCTCGCCGAACGGGTCGGCGACGAAACGCTCGGCCGTCAGACCGGGCCGGTCGTGATAGCCGCGCGCCAGACCCGTCCCGGCGATGTACAGCTCACCGGGGCAGCCCGGCGGGACGGGCCGCAGCATCGTGTCCAGTACGTGGGCACGGGTGTTGCGGATCGGCACGCCGACCGTGGAGGTCGCGCTGTCGGCGGTGGAGCCGCCGAGCGTGTTGATGGTGTACTCGGTCGGCCCGTACAGGTTGTAGCCGTAGGTGCCCTCGGTGTCGCGGAGCCGCGTCCACACCGTGTCGGAGACGGATTCCCCACCGAGCAGGACCAGCGCGGGCCGGTGCTTCCCGGTCTCCTCGTCCTGGTCGAGCAGCCCTTCCTCGATGAGCAACTGGGCATACGTGGGCGTCACGTTGACCACGTCGACGCGGTGCCGGTCGCAGTAGGCGACCAGGCTCTCGGCGTCGCGGCGCAGCTCCTCGTCGCAGACGTGCACCTCGTGGCCCTCGACGAGCCAGAGCAGTTCTTCCCAGGACATGTCGAAGGCGAAGGACACGGTGTGCGCGATGCGCAGCCGCCGTCCGCCCGCCGAGGCGATGGCCGGGTCGAAGATCTCCTTCTGGTGGTTGAGCTGCATGTTCGTCAGCCCGCGGTACGGCGTGACGACGCCCTTGGGCCGGCCGGTGGAACCGGAGGTGTAGATGACGTACGCGGGGTACTCCAGGCGGTGCGGCACGTCGTGCGCGAACGCGGGGCGCTCGGCGTCGGCGATCTCGCCGCCCGGGAGTGCGGCCAGCTCGGCGGCCACGGCCCCGTCGTCCAGGAGGAGTTCGGGCGCGACGGGGCCTTCGTCCCCGCGCAGCGTCGGGGCGACCGCGGCGGTGGACACCAGGCACAGGGGGCCGGTGTCGCGCACCATCAGGCGGAGCCGGTCGGCGGGGTGGTCGAGGTCGAGCGGCAGGTAGGCGGCGCCGGTCCGCAGTACGGCGAACAGCGCGGCCACCATGTCGATGGAGCGCGGCAGCGCGAGGGCGACGACCTTCTCCGGCCCGGCGCCCCGGGCGAGCAGCAGCCGGGCGAGCCGGTTGATGTGGGCGTCCAGTTCGGCGTACGTGAGGGCGCGCTCGCCGAAGACCAGCGCCACCGCGTCCGGGGTGCGGGCGACCTGGGCCGCGAGCATGTCGGCGACGGTCTCGTCGGGCACCGGCCCCCGGCTGGTCTCCCGGGCGGCGAGCAGCGCGGTGCGCTCGGCCGGCAGCAGCGGGTCGACACCGGCGGTCCGGGCGGACGCCCCCTCGCCGTGCTCCAGGGCTTCGGCCAGCCGGTCCAGGACGGCCGTGAACCGGGCGAGGACCGTGGTCGCGTCCTCGGCGTCGAAGAGGTCGGGCCTGGCCGCGAGGGTGACCCGGATCCGGTTGCCGGGGGTGACGATCAGGGTGAGCGGGAAGTGTGTGCCGTCCACGTTGGACACGTCGGTGATGCCGTGCCGCCGCCGCAGCTCGGCGGCCCGGTCCTCGCCGTCGGCCGAGCGGAGGACGAACAGGGTGTCGAAGAGGCGGCGGTGGCCCGTCTCCTGCTGGATGGCGCCGAGGCCGACGTACTCGTACGGCATGACGGCCGCCCGCTCGGACTGCATCCGTCGCAGCAGGTGGAGCACCGGCTCGTCCGGGGTGAACGCGACGCGCGCCGGAATGGTGTTGAGGAACATGCCGATGATGCCGGCCGCGCCGCGTACGTCGGCGGGCCGCCCCGCGACCGCGATGCCGAAGGCCACGTCGTCGCGGCCCGTCATCGCCGAGAGCACCATGCCCCACGCCGCGTTCAGCACGGTGTTCAGGGTGAGCCCGTGCCGTCGGACGAGGGTGCGCAGCCGCTCGCTGCTCTCCGCCGTCAGTACGGTGTCGAAGTCCACCGGGATGACGGGGCCGGCGTCGCGCCCGGTCGGGGCGAGCAGGGTCGGCTCGTCGAAGCCGGAGAGCGCCCGGTGCCAGGCCTCGACGGCGGCCTCGGTGTCCTGCTCGTCCAGCCAGGCCAGGTAGTCGCGGTACGAGCCGGGGGCCGGCAGACCGGTGGCGTCGCCGCCCCGCTCGTACAGCGTGAACAGCTCCTCCAGGAACAGCCACGCGGACCAGCCGTCCCACAGGATCAGGTGGTGGGTGACGACGAGGCGGTCCCGGCCGTCGCCGAGCCGGATCAGCAGCAGCCTGCACAGTGGGGCGGAGGTCAGGTCGAAGCGCCGGCGCCGGTCGGCTGCCAGCAACTCCTCGGTGCGGGTGCGCTGTTCGTCGCGGGGCAGGCCCGACAGGTCCGCCTCGACGAGCGGGATCTCGGCACCGTCCACGATGAACTGGACGGGGCGGGACAGACCGTCGTCGGCGAATCCGGCCCGCAGGCTGCTGTTGCGTTCCAGCAGCGCCCGGCAGGCGGCCCGCAGCCGGTCGGCGTCGACACGGTGCCCGAAGTCGAGGCTCTCCTGCGACAGATAGACGTCGAGCGCCTCGCCCGCGTCGAAGGTGGCGTGGAAGTACATGCCCTCCTGGAGCGGGGAGAGCGGCCAGATGTCCGCGACGGGCAGCCCGGCGACGGTCTCGACGCGCGCGGTCTCCTCGGGCGTGAGCGCGTAGCCGCCGAGCGGGGCGGGGGCCGGGGGCTCCTGGGGGGTGGCCGCGGCGGAGGTGAGCTGGTCGAGCAGTGCCCGCAGTGCGGGGTCGACGGCCGCACCGGCCCCGGCCTGCTGGGCCAGCACGGCCTGGAGGGCTGCCGCCGCCTGTCCGGCGTCGGCGGCGGAGACGGTCACCGCTTCGGCGGACGCGGGTGCCTCGGGAGCGGGAGCGCTCGCCGCCGGAGCGGGAGCCGCGACGGCCGCCCCGGCGGCGAGTGCGGCGGGGGTGCGGTGCTCGAACACGTCACGGGGGCTCAACGCCATCCCTCTCTCACGGGCACGGGTGACAACGGTGATCGAGGACAGGCTGTCGCCGCCGAGGACGAAGAAGTCGTCCTCCACGCCGATCCCCGGCACACCGAGAACGTCGGTGAAGATCTCGCACAGAGCGCGTTCGCGCGCGTCGCGGGGCGGCCGTCCGCCCGCGCCGGGCGTGACCCCGGGGGCCGGGAGGGCGTTCTGGTCGAGCTTGCCGCTGGGTGTCAGCGGCAGTTCGTCCAGGGCCACGACGGCGCCCGGCACCATGGTCGCGGGCAACGCTTCGGCGAGTGCGGCACGCAGCCGTCCGGTGTCCGGGTGGGGGGTGCCCGGGGCGGGGGCCACATAGCCGACGAGGACGCCGTCACGGACGGTCACGGCGGCGAGGGCGACGCCCGGCAGGTCCGCGAGAGCGGCCTCGATCTCGCCCAACTCGACACGGTTGCCGCGGATCTTGACCTGGCGGTCCGTGCGGCCGAGGTACTCGACGGCGCCGTCCGCGCGGCGCCGCACGAGGTCGCCGGTGCGGTACATGCGCTCACCGGGGGTACCGAACGGATCGGCGACGAACCGTTCGGCGGTCAGCCCCGGGCGGTCGTGGTAGGCCCGCGCCAGTTGAACGCCCGCGAGGTACAGCTCGCCGGGGACCCCGTCGGGCACCGGTCGCAGGAAGGCGTCGAGGACGTACAGGCGGGTGTTCCAGACGGGCCGGCCGATGGGGACGGCGGGCTCGGACCCGCCCTCGTACGCGAAGGAGGTCACGTCCACGGCCGCCTCGGTGGGCCCGTAGAGGTTGTGCAGGGGAACGGGGCCCCGGCCGGAGCGGGACGTCAGCTCCCACCAGCGCCGGGCCCCGGCACTGGTGAGCGCCTCACCGCTGCAGAACACCCGCCGCAGGCTCGCCGCCCAGTCCGGGAGGCCCGGGGCGGTCTCCATGACCTGGGTGAACGCGGCGAGCATCGACGGTACGAAGTGGGTGGTCGTGATCCGCCGGGCGTGGATCAGCTCGGCCAGGTAGGCCGGGTCGCGGTGGCCGTCGGGGCGGGCGAGGACGACGGTCGCGCCCTCCACCAGGGGCCAGAAGAACTCCCACACGGACACGTCGAAACTGGCGGGCGTCTTCTGGAGCACCCGGTCGTCGGGGGTCAGCCCGTACTCGCCCTGCATCCAGGCGAGCCGGTTGACGATGGCGCGGTGGGTGACGGCGACGCCCTTGGGGCGGCCGGTGGAGCCGGAGGTGTAGATGAGGTAGGCGGGGTGGTCCGGGCGGGCCGGGCGGGCGGGTACGTCGGACTCGTCGTCGGTCGGGACGTCCTCGGACCGGTCATCCCGACCGACGACGAGGTGTTCGAGGCCGGGCACGACGGGCAGCCGCCCGGCCGCTTCGGCGGTGGTCACCACGGTGCGCGCCCCCGAGTCGCGGAGCATGAACGCGACCCGGTCGGCGGGGTAGTCGAGGTCGACGGGCAGATAGGCGGCGCCCGCCTTGAGGACGGCGAGGAGCGCGATCATCAGCTCGGCGGAGCGGGGTACCGCGACCGCGACATACGTCTCCGGGGCGACGTCGCGTGACCGCAGCCGCCGGGCCAGCGCCTCGGCACGCCCGTCCAGCTCCGCGTAGGTCAGGGTCGTGTCCTCGAACACGACGGCGGTGGCGTCGGGTGTGCGGGCGGCCGTCGCCGCGAACAGTGAGGCGAGAGTGGCCTCGGGAACGGGCCGCCCGGTGGCGTTCAGCGCGGTGAGGTGCTCGTGCTCCCGGTCGGAGAGCACGCCGGTCCGGGCGACGGTGCGACCGGGGTCGGACACGAACGCGCGCAGCAGCGCCGTGAACCTGTTGGCGAGCACGGCCACGGTCACCTGGTCGAGGCGGGCCGCGTCGTGCTTGAACCGCAGCAGGAGTCCGTGCTCGCCCGGCTCGACGACGAGCGCGAGGGGGTAGTGCACGGAGTCGAACACCTCGGCGCCGGTGATGCGGAGATCGCCGGGTGCCTGGGCGGTGGACAGATCGCCGGTCGGGTAGTTCTCGAACACCACGAGGGTGTCGAAGAGTTCCCCGCCGCCCGCGATCCGCTGGATGTCGGCGAGAGCCAGGTGCTGGTGGTCCAGGAGCGCCGCGTGCTCGTCCTGGACCCGTCGCAGCAGCTCGGCGAGTGATTCGTCGGCGCGCGGCGCGACCCGCGCGGGGACGGTGTTGATGAACAGGCCCACGGCGGTGTCCAGGTCAGCGACCTCGGTCGTCCGCCCGGACACGGTCGTGCCGAAGACGACGTCCTGACTGCCGGTGAGCGAGGTGAGGAGCAGGCCCCAGACGCCGTGGACGACGGTGCTCAGGGTGAGGCCGTGGGTCCGTGCGCGGGCGATGAGGTCGGCGGTGAAGCGTTCGGGCAGCCGTGTGTCGACGTGCTCGGTCCGGGGCGCCGTCCGCCCCTGATCCGTCCCGGCGGCGAGTGCGGGCAGCCGGGTGGGCCCTTCGAGCCCGGACAGCGCCTGCCGCCACGCGGCACGGGCGGCGGCCCGGTCCCGGCCCGCCAGCCACGACAGGTACGGGCGCGGGGCCACCGGCTCAGGAAGCTCCTCGCCCCGGTGGGCGGCGGTCAGTTCGCGCAGCAGGACCGCGACCGACCAGCCGTCGGCGACGATGTGGTGCAGGGTGAGCAGGAGCCGGTGGCGGCGGCCGTCCCTGATGAGGGTGGCGCGCAGCAGCGGCGGCCGGGCGAGGTCGAAACGCTCGGCCCGGTCGGCACTCAGCAGGTCGTCGAGGCCGGTCTCGGCGGTGTCGGCCTCCCGCCACGGAAGGGTGACCTCCGTGGCGAGGCGCTGGACCACCTCGCCGCCGGGGAGCTGGCGGAACGAGGCGCGCAGCAAGGGGTGCCGGTCCAGGAGCAGTTGCAGGGTGCGTCGCAGCCGGGCCGGGTCGGCGGGGCCGTCCAGGTCGAGGAGTTCCTGGACCATGTAGAGGTCCGCTTCCCGTGCGTCGAACGCGGCGTGGAAGAAGAAGCCTTCCTGGAGCGGGGAGACGGGCAGCGCGTCCTCGTCCAGCGCGGCCGTGGCGAAGGGGGCCGGGGCGGTCGGGGCCGGGCGGGCCGCGATCCCCTCCGCCGTCCCGGTCCCAGTCCCGGTCCCGGCCGCGATCCCGGTCCCAGTCCCGGCCTCGGCCGCGGACCGGGCGAGGGCCGCCACCGTGCGGAGCCGGAACACCTCGCGCGGCCTGATCGTGAGCCCGGCCTCACGGGCCCGGTTCACCAGCTGGATGGCGACGATGCTGTCCCCGCCCAGTTCGAAGAAGCTGTCGTGGACGCCGACCGAGGGCTGCCCGAGGACGTCGGCGAAGAGGGCGGCGAGCACGGTCTCGGCCGGGGTGGTGGGGGCGTCGGCGCCGCTCATGGCCGTCCAGCGCGGCTCGGGCAGGGCGCGCCGGTCGAGCTTGCCGTTGGGGGTCAGCGGGAGCGAGCCGTCGAGGACGACGACGGCGGACGGCACCATGTGGTCCGGCAGGGTGTCCGCGACCCGGGCGCGTGCGGCGGTCACGGCCGCGCCGGTGTCCGTGGCGGTGTCGGCGGCCAGGTAGGCGACGAGGCGCTTGACGCCCCGGTGGTCCTCACGGACGAGGACGGCGGCCTGGGCGATTCCCGGGCAGCCCATGAACGCGCTCTCGATCTCGCCCGGCTCGATGCGATGACCCCGGATCTTGACCTGGCCGTCCGCACGGCCCAGGAACTCCAGGTTGCCGTCGGCGCCCCAGCGGACCCGGTCGCCGGTGCGGTACATCCGGGTGCCCGGCTCGCCGTACGGGTCGGCGACGAACCGCTCCGACGTCAGCCCCGGCCGGCCCAGATAGCCGCGGGCCAGGCCGCGCCCGGCGACGTACAGCTCGCCCTCGACGCCCACCGGGACGGGGCGCAGCGCCGCGTCGAGGACGTAGGTGCGGGTGTTCGGGTCGGGGCGGCCGATGGGCGTGGGGCCCGGCCGGTCCGGCCGGGCGGTCCAGAGCGTGGAGTTGACGCTCGCCTCGGTGAGACCGTAGGCGACGACGACCTGTAGGCGCCCGGACCAGCGGGCGATGAGTTCGCCCGGCACGGCTTCGGTGCCGACGACGAGGACGGCGCCTTCGGGCAGTTCGCACTCCTGCGGCAGCGCCGAGACGATCGACGGCGGCAGGATCATGTGTGTGGCGCCGTGCCGCGCTATGTACTCGGTCAGGGCGGGTCCCGCGACGCGGCGCTCGGTGGGGACGAGGATGATCCGGCCTCCGACGCACAGGGCCATGACGAGGTCCCAGACCGTCACGTCGAAGCCGACGGAGGCGAACTGCACGACGCGGCTGTCGGCGTCCACGCCGATCCGTTCGGTGGCGGTGGCGATGAGGCTGCCGATGCCGTCGTGGGGGACCACGACGCCCTTGGGGCGGCCCGTGGAGCCGGAGGTGTAGATGACGTACGCGGCCTGGTCCGGCGCGACCGGCAGACCGGTGTCGGAGCCGTCGAGGGCGGCGCGGGTGTCCGCGGTGGCCGGGTCGTCCAGCAGTACGTGCGCCACGCCGTCCTGTGCCGGGGGGAGTTCGCCCGCGAGTTCCCGCACGGTGATCACGGTGCGGGCCCCGGCGTCGGACAGCATGTAGGCGATGCGGTCCTGGGGGTGGTCGGCGTCCAGCGGCAGATAGGCGGCACCGGTCTTCATCACCGCGAGCAGCGACACGACGAGGTCCGGGGTGCGCGGCAGGGCCACGGCGACGACGTCCTCGGCGCCCACGCCGCGGGCCAGGAGGAGGCGGGCGAGCCGGTTGGCCGCGGTGTTGAGAGCGGCGTACGTCAGCTCGTCGTCCTCGCACACGAGCGCGACGGCGTCGGGCGTGCGGCGCACCTGTGCTTCGAAGGCCGCGGGCCAGGACTGTTCGGACACCGGGTGCGGTGCCGCCCCGAACTCGCCGAGCAGGCGGTCGCGTTCGTCGGCGGAGGTGAGTTCGATGTGGCCGACGGGGCGGTCGAGGTCCTCGGTGAGGGCTTTCAGCAGGGTGCGGAAGCGGCGCTCGTGGTCGCGGAGCGTCTCCTCGTCGCAGATGTCCGCGTCCGCGTCGAGGTGGACGCGCAGCCCGGAGCCGTCCCGGGTCCCGGCGAACGCGAAGGCGAGGTCGCTGACCGGGCCGAGCCACTCCGGGAGGAGTTCGGCCGTGCCGTCCGGGAAGCCCAGTTCCCCGGGCCGGGGAAGGATGTTGACGGTGGGGCCGACGAGCGCCGGTACGCCGTCGACCAGGCCGAAGTCCCTGGCCAGGTCCTCGGCGCGGTAGCGCCCGTGCGCCACCGCTCCGGCGACCGCGAGGCGCACCTCGGCCACCAGGTCCGTCCCGGTCGTCCCGGGGCCGACCCGCACGCGCAGCGGGACGATGTTGGAGACCATGCCGGGGGTGTCGGCCGACACGCGGTCCTGCCGGGCTCCGATCGGCAGGCCGAGGACGAGGTCCTGCTCGCCGCCGGCCCGGTGGAGGTAGCCGGCCACGGCGGCGACCAGGACGCGGGACGGCCGGACACCGGCGCGCTCGGCGGCCGCGTACAGCCGCTCCGTCTCCTGTGCGGAGAGTTCGGCGGTGCGCCGACGGCGCCGCGCCATGAGGGACGGGCCGCGCTCGACGAGTCGTGCGGGCTCGGCGCGGCCGGACATCCGCTCGTGCCACCAGGCGCGGTCGGCCTCGTACCGCTCGGATGCCCGGTAGGTCAGGTCGGCGTCCACGAGCCGGGCGAGCGGCCGGTCCTTGCGGGCGGGGGCCTTCTCGCCCAGGGTGTAGAGCTCGCCGGCCCGGCGGGTGATGAGTGCGACGCCCATGCCGTCGAGGACGATGTGGTGGTAGCGCTGGGACCACCGGACCCGGTCGTCCGCGAGCCGTAGCAGGACCTGGGAGAAGAGCGGGCCGTGGGTGAGGTCGACGGGCCGGTCCCGGTCGGTGGCCGTCCAGCCGGCGGCGGCCTCCTCGGGATCCGGAGCGCCGCGCAGATCGATGACGGGCACGTCGAAGGAGACGGGCCGAGGGGTCTGGCGCGCTTCTCCCCCTCCGGGAACCACATTCACATGCAGGCACTCGGCTTCCTCGACCGCCTGCCGGACCGCGCCCGCCAGCAGTTCGAGGTCGAGGTCGCCGAGCAGGTCCAGGGTGAAGACGATGTTGTAGGCGGAGCTGTCCGGCTCGATCTGCTGGGCAAGCCAGACGCCGGCCTGCCCGCCGGTCAGTGGGAGCCCGGAAGCGGTTGTCCGGTCCGACTCGACGTCAAACATCGTACGAAGTGGCCTTTCCCTGGTCATGTCAGTGAATGAGTGTGCCGTCCCGGTGGACCGGGGCGAGCCCCCGCTGATCGGCGGCTTCGGGCGGTCGCCCCGTTCTCGTCCGTCATCGACGGCGTGCCGAGCCGGCACGCCGTCGAACCGTCCGCCTCCCGGTCCCGCGTCAGTGGTGAGGCGTTACTTGATGGCCGCCAGCAGCGGCTCGATCTCGTCGATCGCGTACGGGATGGAGAGGGCCGTGTTGAAGGAGAACGCGGCACCGACGTCCGGGTCCTGGTAGGGCACGAACAGGTCGCGCTTGTCCTGGTGGACCTTCAGGTTCTTGTAGAGCGGTTCCGCCTTGATCCGGTTGTCGGCGTCGGTGCTGGAGGTCACCCAGACCAGGCGGTCGACGTCCAGCACGTTCAGCTTCTCGGCGCTGAGTTCGGCGGCGTTCCAGCCCGGCTTGGCCAGCGTGTCGATCTGGGGCTTCAGCTTGAAGCCCAGTTCGGAGAAGAAGATCGACTTGGGGTCGGTCTTGGTGAACGCCGAGTACTTGCCCGCCTCGAAGCTGTCGGCGACGGCGAGCGTCTTCGTGGCGAACTCGGGGTGCTTGTCGCGGACGGCCTTGAAACGGGCGTCGATGCCCGCGATCAGCTTCTCGGTCTCCGCGTCCTTGCCGAGCGACTTGCCGATCTGCCGGGTCATGACCTGCCAGGAAGCCCCGTAGTCGGCGAGGTCCTTGGGCTGGGCGACGACCTTGGTGAACTTGGAGAGCGTGTCGTACTGCTCCTTCTTCATCCCCGAGTACTGGGCGATGACCAGGTCCGGCTTCAGCGAGGCGATCTTCTCGATGTTGTACTCGTCGCGCTCACCCACGATCTCCGGCTTCGTGGATCCCCACTTGTCCTTGGTCCACGGCCACTTGCCGTACGGCTGCTCCTTGAACCAGTCCACCGATCCGACGGGCTTGATACCGAGCGCCAGCACCGCGTCCTGGTCCGAGAGCCCCAGGGTGACGACCCTCTTCGGCTCCGCGTCGACCGTCGTGCTGCCGTACTTGTGCTCGACCGTCACCGGGAAGGCGCCGGACTTCGTCCCGCCCGAGGGCTTGGACTCGGCCTTGTCGGCGCCGCCCCCACAGGCGGACAGAGCGAGCGCGGCGACGGCCACGACGGCGACACGAGGGAGGTCTCTGACGAGTCGCGTCAGCGCGGGGCGTGTACCAATGGACACGGATGTTCCTTTCAAGGGGTTTCACTGTGCGCACCAGGTCCGTCCACGAGGGCGCCGCCAACAGGCCGCGCGCGTGGGGGACTTGGCTGAAGAACTGTGGGTCGGGGCGAGAGGGCCCTAACGGACCGAGCCGATGCCGTCGGCGACCGGCCGCGGCCCACCGGGAGCGGGCTCCGCTCCCCGGTCGAGAATCGAGTCCAGGATCTCGCCGACCCTGATCGCGGTGTTGGAGAGCAGGGACGACGTGATGCCGTGGGTGTGCTCGGTGCCGCCCTGGAGGTAGATACCGCAGCGCAGTCCGGCGTCCGTCGCGATCCGGTAGTCGCGCTCGACCTGGACGCGGCCCTGGTCGTCGCGGTGGCAGCGTTCCGCCACGTCACCGAGGAGGGCGAGCGGCTCGGCCGGGGTGTAGCCGGTGGCGAGGACCACCACATCGGCCTCCAGCGTGCTCTCCTCACCATTGACGAGGGACTTGACGGTGGCGCGCACCGTGTCCGGGGTCTCCTTGACGCCGGTCAGCCGGGAGATGTTGAGGAAGCGCAGCCGCTCGGTGCCGAGAACCTTCTCCTGGTACGCCTGGCGGTACAGGTCGTCGATCAGGTCGATGTCCACCACGGAGTAGTTGGTGTTGCCGTGGTAGTCCATCAGCTTGCGCTTGATGTCGTCGGGGGCGGCGTAGTACTCGTCCACCGCCTGCGGGTCGAAGATGCGGTTGGCGAAGCTGCTGTCGTCGGCAGGGCTGTAGCCGTAGCGGGAGAAGACGGCGCAGACCTCCGCCCGGGGGAAGCGGCGGTGGAGGTACGCGACGTTCTCGGCGGCGCTCTGACCGGCACCGACGACGATGAAGCGGGTGGGGTCGGTGCCCGCGAGGCCTTCCACCTTGGTCAGCAGGTCGGAGTTGTGCCAGACCCGGTCCGTCCGCTCCACGCCCTGGGGCATCAGGGGCCGCAGTCCCGTGCCGATGACGAGGTTGCGGGCGCGGTGGACCACCGTCTCCGAACCCGAACGGGCCGTCACATCGAGGTACTCCACCACTCCGTCGTGTACGACGGGCTCGACGGAGATGACCTCGTGGCCGTAGGAGACCATGTCGTCGACCTTCGCCGCGGCCCACTCGAAGTAGTCGTGGAACTCCACGCGCAGCGGGAAGAGGTTCTTGTGGTTGACGAAGTCGATCAGCCGGCCCTTGCTCTGCAGGTAGCGCAGGAAGGTGTACTCGCTGGACGGGTTACGAAGCGTCACCAGGTCCTTGAGGAAGGACACCTGCATCGTCGCGTCGTCGATGAGCATGCCACGGTGCCAGCCGAAGTTCGGCTGCCGCTCGAAGAAGTGAGCGGTGACCGCCTCCTGCCTGCCGACACGCGCGTTGTGCTCGCTCAGCGCGATCGCCATGGCCACATTGGACGGCCCGAAGCCGATACCTATGAGGTCATGGATCAAAGGTGCGTCGCCAGGAAGAACCTGTGACATGTCACTCCCATCGTGCGGGTCGCCTGCCAGGCGTGGATGAAAAGGTACGAGAGGCCGGGCCCGCCGTTGTCACCGGCCAGCCGAACTTAGGTAAAGCTAACCTGAGCTGAATCAACCTGTCGACCGGGCAAAACGGACGAGTGTCAGAAGTAGGGCAACGAACGGGCCCAAAATCGGGGCTCGTTGCACAATTAGGTAAGGCTTGCTTTACTTGCCACCGGTCAGTCGCTCTTCCGAGGAGGAACTCCATGCGGGTCGTCATGTTCGGTTACCAGACCTGGGGGCACCGCACCCTTCAAGCGCTCCTGGAATCCGAGCACGACGTCGTCCTGGTCGTGACGCACCCCAAGAGCGAGCACGCCTACGAGAAGATCTGGAGCGACTCGGTCGCCGACCTGGCCGAGGAGCACGGCGTTCCGGTGGTCATCCGCAACCGGCCCGACGACGAGGAACTGCTCCAGCGGCTCAAGGAAGCCGACCCGGACATCATCGTGGCCAACAACTGGCGGACCTGGATCCCGCCGCGCGTCTACACGCTGCCCCGGCACGGCACCCTGAACATCCACGACTCGCTGCTGCCGAAGTACGCCGGTTTCTCGCCGCTCATCTGGGCCCTGATCAACGGTGAGCGCGAAGTCGGCGTCACGGCCCACATGATGGACGAGGTTCTCGACGCCGGTGACATCGTGGACCAGCGCGCGGTGACGGTGGGACCCGCCGATACGGTCACCGATCTGTTCCACAGGACCGTCGACCTCATCGGCCCGGTCACGGTCGGCGCACTGAAGCTGATCGCCTCGGGGCAGACCGAGTTCACCAAGCAGGACCGTTCGCAGGCCAGCTTCTTCCACAAGCGGTCCGAGGAAGACATCCGGATCAACTGGGACTGGCCCGCCGACGTTCTGGAGCGTCTGGTCCGCGCCCAGTCCGCCCCGTACCCCAGCGCCTTCACGTTCCACAAGGGCAAGCGCCTGGAGGTCCTGGCCGCGGTCGTGTCCGAGGGCCGCTACGGCGGTACGCCGGGCCGCGTCTTCTACCGCGAGGGCGACGGAGTGGCGATCGTCGCCGGCGCCGACGCGCGAACCGGCCGCAACCACGGCCTCGCCATCACCCGCGTGCGCACCGAGGACGGCCGCGAACTGTCGGCGGCCGACTACTTCACGTCCATGGGCGGCTACCTCACCAACCGCGCCTGACCGCCGGGCCCGTCGCGCCGGGCCGACGTCCAAAACCCGACGCACAGGTCCAGCGCACCAGGCCCGCGCACCGGGCGCCACTCCCCCGGTCCGGCCCGGTCCAGCCCCGTGGCAGATCCGCTCCACCCGCCCCGCTCCCTCGTAGCCCGGTCGCCGGAACGAGGCGGCGGGGCACGCCCGTACCCGCCCGGCGACGGCCTCAACTGCCGTGCGAGCGGCCCGTGTCGGGACGCCGTACCGACCCGCCCCTCCCGGAGTCCACCAGCTGTGACCCCGACCGGAATCGTCCGGATCGGTCCGACTACCCCTCGTCCCGCGTTCGCGCCTGCCCCTTGGCGCGCTTGCCGACGACCGCGGCGGCGGCCACCGCGCTGCCCGCGAAGGCGAGGGCGAGGCCCCAGGGCTGATCGAAGACATGCCGCGTCGCATGGTCCACGGAGTACCGGCCGGGTCCGATCAGGCCGATGGCCGCCGCGGTGAAGCCGAGGAACGCCGGGTACTCGTAGCCGCCGCCCTGCGCGAAGAAACCCGCGGGGGCGTGGACGGACACGGCTCCGGCCATCGCTCCGGCCGCGGCCGCTCCCGCGGCCGGCGTCGCGAGGCCGAGCGCCAGCAGGACACCACCACCGGCTTCGCCGAGCCCGGCGGCGACGGCGCTGCGCTTGGGCGGCTGGAAGCCCAGGGCTTCCATCGTGGCGGTGGTGCCCTCGATTCCGCCGCCGCCGAACCAGCCCGCGAGCTTCTGGCCGCCGTGGGCGGCGAGGACCGCGCCGGTTCCGACGCGCAGGAGGAGAAGGCCGAGATCACGCCGGTTGACGCAGACCATGGGGACTCCCGGGATGGGGGCGGGATGGGGGCGGGATGGGGGCGGTACGGATTCCACTGTGGTCGGCCCGGGGCGTACGGGCACGGTCGGGATGGGCCGGACGGGGCCGGAGCCGGGCTCGGCACGGGGTCGCGGTGCGACGCACGCCATTGTGCAACTTGTTGCACAAACATGTTCCGGTGGTCTACAACTGACTCGACTACACCTGTGCGAGGAGACGCCGGATGAGCCCCTACCCCACGCTGCTGAGCCCGCTCGACCTGGGGTTCACCACCCTCCCCAACCGGGTCCTCATGGGATCGATGCACATCGGTCTGGAGGAGGCCGAGCACGGCTTCACGCGTATGGCGGCCTTCTACGCCGAGCGGGCCCGCGGCGGGGTCGGTCTGATGGTCACCGGCGGCATCGCGCCCAGTGAGCGTGCGTGTTCCTTCCCCGGCGGCGCCAAGATGACCACCGAGGAGGAGGCCGCGCGGCACACGGAGATCACGACGGCCGTCCATGCGGCGGGCGGGCGGATCGCGATGCAGATCCTGCACTTCGGGCGCTACGCGCACCACGCGGATCTGGTGGCCCCGAGCGCGCTCAAGGCACCGATCAGCGGCTTCACCCCGCACGCCCTGACCGACGACGAGGTCGAGGAGACCATCGAGGAGTTCGTCCGGGCCGCGGAGCTGGCGCGCTCGGCGGGCTACGACGGGGTCGAGATCATGGGCTCCGAGGGCTATCTGATCAACGAGTTCATCGTTGCCGCGACCAACCACCGCACCGACCGCTGGGGCGGCTCGTACGAGAACCGCGTCCGCTTCCCCGTCGAGATCGTGCGCCGGGTCCGTGAGCGGGTCGGCAGCGACTTCATCCTGATCTACCGGCTCTCCATGCTGGACCTGGTCCCCGGCGGCTCCACGCTGGAGGAGGTCGTGCGGCTCGCCCGCGAGATCGAGGCGGCCGGTGCCACCATCATCAACACCGGCATCGGCTGGCACGAGGCCCGCATCCCCACCATCGCGACGTCCGTGCCGCGCGGCGCCTTCACCTGGGTCACGGAGAAGGTGCGCGGGGCGGTGTCCGTACCCCTGGTGACCAGCAACCGCATCAACACCCCGGAAGTGGCCGAGGAGATCCTGGCCTCCGGCCGTGCGGACATGGTCTCGATGGCCCGGCCGTTCCTCGCGGACCCGGACTTCGTCGCCAAGGCGGCCGAGGGCCGCGCGGACGCGATCAACACCTGCATCGGCTGCAACCAGGCGTGCCTGGACCACATCTTCAGCCTGAAGATCACCTCGTGCCTGGTCAATCCGCGCGCCTGCCACGAGACGGAGCTGGTGCTCTCGCCGACCCGGACGCCCAAGCGGGTCGCCGTCGTGGGCGCCGGTCCGGCCGGGCTGGCGTGCGCGGTGACAGCCTCCGAGCGCGGTCATGCGGTGACCCTCTTCGATCTGGCCGACGAGATCGGCGGCCAGCTCAATGTGGCGCGACGTGTCCCCGGCAAGGAGGAGTTCAACGAGACGCTGCGCTACTTCCGTACCCGGCTCGCCGAACTGGGCGTCGGGCTCCGGCTCGGCACGCGGGCCACGGCCGGGACGCTGGACGGCTTCGACGAGATCGTCGTCGCCACCGGTGTCGAGCCCCGCTCCCCCGGGATCCCCGGGGCCGGACACCCCAGCGTGGTCAGTTATCTGGACGTGCTGCGCGACGGGGCACCGGTCGGTGACCGGGTCGCGATCGTCGGGGCGGGCGGCATCGGTTTCGATGTGGCCGAGTTCCTGACGGACGGCGGCGACGCCGCGAGCCTCGACCCGGACGCGTTCTTCCGGCAGTGGGGCGTGGACACCGACTACGCGGACCGGGGCGGGCTGCGCGCCCCGGAGCGCCCGAAGGTGCCGCGCACGGTCCATCTGGTCCAGCGCAAGGCGACCAAGGTCGGGGCGGGACTCGGAAAGACCACGGGCTGGATCCACCGCACCGAACTGCGCCACCGCGGCGTCGACATGATCGCGGGCGCCGGTTACGACCGTATCGACGACGAGGGTCTGCACCTCACCGTCGACGGCGGGCGACGCCTGCTCGCCGTCGACACGGTGGTGCTGTGCGCGGGCCAGGAGCCGCGTCGCGAGCTGTACGAGGAACTGCTCGCCGCAGGCCGTCCGGTGCATCTGATCGGCGGCGCCGACGAGGCGGCGGAGCTGGACGCCAAGCGGGCGATCCGCCAGGGCACGGAGCTCGCCTCGACGCTGTGAGGTCCCGTTCCGCCCATCCCTAGGATGCACTGCATGTCACTGCCGCACGCGATCCTCACCGCCCTGCTGGAAAAGCCGTCGTCGGGGCTGGAGCTGACCCGCAGGTTCGACCGTTCGATCGGTTACTTCTGGTCGTCCACGCACCAGCAGATCTATCGCGAACTCGGGAAACTGGAACAGGCCGGGCGGATCAGGGCGCTGCCCGCGGCGCAGCCGGCGCGTGGGCAGAAGAAGGAGTACGAGGTACTGCCCGCGGGCCGCGAGGAACTGGCCGCCTGGGTGGCCCTGCCCGAGGACCCGCGCCCGGTCCGCGATCCGCTGCTCCTGCGGATGCGGGCGGCCGCGGTGGTCGGGGCGCCGGGGCTGGGGGCAGAGCTCCGGCGCCATCTCGGGCTTCATCAGCGGCAGCTGGCCGAGTACCTGGAGATCGAGGAGCGCGACTTCACGCCCGCGCGGACGGCCGACGAGGACCGGCTGCGGCATCTGGTGCTGCGGGGCGGCATCGATCTGGAGAGCTTCTGGATCGGCTGGCTGACGCGAGCCATCGACGATCTGGGCGAACCGGCCCGGTCGCCGGACCCGGTCGGGGAGACAGCCGGGGAGCCGACCGGGCGGACCTCCTGAGGCTGCTCAGCCGGTCGAGCAGACCCCTGAGTGCCGCTCAGAAACTACTCAGGACCCGAACCGCTCAGGACCCGAAACCGCTCAGGACCCGCTCGGCCTGACCGCGAGCGGTTCAAGAGCGCGTGGTTCGGTGGCGAGGGGCGTGCGGTCCCGCTTCCGCGGGCCGCCGATGACGACCCGCGGCGGCGCACCGCTCAAGGGCGCACCGCCCGCCGCCGTCCCGGCCTCTTCCGCGGTCACGGCCGCTGGTCGGGCCTGAGCGCGGCTGAGCAGGATCACCCCCCGCACCGCGGCCGCCGCGCCGAGGAGCGCCGGGATCAGACCGGCCGCTCCGCCCTGCAGGCGTTCGCCGAGGAGGGCGAGGCCGATCGCGGCGGCGGCGACCGGATTGGCCAGGGTGACCACCGCGAGCGGGGCGCCGAGGCCGCCGCGGTAGGCGGTCTGGGAGAGCAGCAGGCCGCCCATCGCGAAGGCGGAGACGAGCAGTGCCACGGTCAGCAGCCGCCAGCTGAACAGCGGTCCCGTGGTGTGGTCGGTCACGGCGACCGTCAGGGTCTGGGTGAGCGCGGAAGCGACACCGGAGGTGATGCCGGAGGCCGCCGCGTGCCGCAGTCCCGGGCGGGTGCCGGGGCGGCTGAGACCGGCGACGACCGCCATGGTGGCCGCGCCGACACCGAGCGCCTCGACGAGGCTCAGGGTCTCGTGCGGGGCGGTGCCGCCCGAGCTGAGCAGCAGGGCTCCGAGGCCGAGGAGGGTGAGGACCGTGCCGCGCCATTCGGTCCGGCTGACCCGGCGCCCGGCGGCGCGCGCGCCGAGCGGGACGGCGGCGACGAGGGTGAGCGCGCCCAGCGGCTGGACGAGGGTCAGCGGGCCGTACTTCAGCGCGGCGACATGGAGCAGGGCGCCGCCCGCGTTCAGACCGACCGCGGACCACCAGGCACCGCGGCCCAGCAGGCGCAGGATGCCGGTGGAGGGTTCGGTGCGTCCGGCGAGCCGGGACTGCGCCACGGCGGCCGCCGCGTAGGCGGCGGCGGAGACGAGGGACAGCGCGACGGCGATGAGCGTGGCGTTCATCGCCGGGCTCCGGACCGGGCGAGCGTCCGCGCCCCGGCGGCACCGGCGGTGGGTCCGGTGTACGTCCGGGGACGTGTTCCGGCGGCACCGTCCGTGTACGTCCGGAGCTCGGTGACGGCCGCCGGTACGTGGGCGGCGGCGAGCGCGGAACCGGCGGCGGGCACCCCGCCGGACGGCCACGGCAGATGCTCCCGGACCGGAACGGGGCGCGGCAGCCGGAGGGCGGCGAAGGCGACGGCGAGCAACGCCGAGACGACGATCGCGTCGAGCCAGTAGTGGTTGGCGGTGCCCACGATGACGAGCAGCGTCACCAGCGGGTGCAGCAGCCACAGCCAGCGCCACCGGGAGCGGGTGGCGACGATCAGCCCGACGGCGACCATCACCGCCCAGCCGAAGTGCAGGGAGGGCATCGCCGCGAACTGGTTCGCCATCGAGTCGGTCGAGGGGGTGTTCCCGTACACCGTCGGGCCGTACACCTGGCCGGTGTCGACGAGGGAGGCGGCGTCCAGCATCCGGGGCGGGGCGAGCGGGAACAGCAGATGGAGCGCGAGCGCGGCGCCGGTGAGCACGGCGAGTATGCGGCGCGACCAGACGTAGTGGCGGGGCCTGCGCCAGTACAGCCAGACCAGGAACAGCACCGTGGCCGGGAAGTGCACGGTCGCGTAGTACGTGTTCGCCACATGGATCAGCGTCTCGCTGTGCAGCAGCACGCTCTGCACGGCGCCCTCACCGGGGAGATGGACGGCGCGTTCGAAGTCCCATATGTGTCCGGCGTTGCGGAACGCTTCCTCAACATGTCCGTTGGCGGCCTGCCGGCCGAACTTGTACACGAGGAAGAGTCCCGCGACCAGAAGGAACTCACGGACGAGGGGCGGTCGGGCAGAAGTGTCCGGCTCCCGGTCTGCAGGCTTGCTGCGGGCGCGTATCACCCGATGCCCCTTTGCTGACGAAGCGCTGTTACGGCGGCATGGTCCACTCCATGCCGTATCGATACGCCAGTGTACCGATACGCGAACGTATCGGTACACGCGCGTATCGGTAGACTGACGTATCGAGGGACCTCACCGCAGAGCCGCAGGAGGGAAGCGCATGCCGTCGCACGATTGCGCACAGGAGCCGGCACTCGCGTCACGCCGGTCGAAGATCACACCGGAGCGGGCGCAGGAGCTCTACACGGCCGTGCTGGACCTGTTGCGGGAGAGCGGGTACGAGTCGCTGACCATGGAGGGAGTGGCCTCGCGCACCCGCTGCGGGAAGTCGACGCTCTACCGGCAGTGGGGCTCCAAGCCCGAGCTGGTCGTCGCCGCGCTGCACGGCACCCGCCGCATGCTGCTCTCGCACATCGACACCGGCACCCTGGCCGGGGACCTGCGCGAGGCGGCGCGGGCCATCGGCGAGGGCTCCGGCCGCGACACCCCGCTCATGCACGCGCTCAGCCACGCCGCGCTCCAGAGCCCCGAGCTGCTGTGCGCGTTGCGGGAGGCACTGATCCTGCCGGAGATCGCGGCGATCGACGCCATGGTCCGGCGCGGCATGGAGCGCGGCGAGATCGCGGCCGGTCACCCCGCGGCGGAGTACGTCGCCGCGCAGTTGCTCGGCGTGATGCGCGCACGGCCCCTACTGGAGGGGCGGTACGCGGACGAGGCGTATCTCACACGGTTCGCGGTGACCACGATCCTCCCCGGACTGGGACTTGAGGCACCGCCGCCCGAGTCCTGAACAAGACGTGGACCGTCCGCCCCGGCGGAGAGACGGTCCACCCGCGCCGCACCGTGGGGACGGGGGCGGCGCAGCGCCCGGTCGGCCGGTGACTCCTTCGGGAGCCACCGGCCGACCGTGTTTCCGGCCGCACACCCGGTGGACCGTGTCCCGTCGCGCCCGGCAGGCCCGGCAGACCCCTAGGTCACCAAACAAATGATTGGTAGCTTCGTCAGTCCCACACCGATGGAGGGCGGACCATGGACATCGGCAATCCGATCGACTTCTCCGGGCGGGCAGTGCTCGTCACCGGAGGCACCAAGGGAGTCGGCGCGGCGATCGCCGCGGCATTCCTCGCCGCGGGCGCGGAGGTCATGGTGTGCGGGCGCGGCGAACCGGCTGAGCTTCCGTCGGCGAGCGGTCGACCGGCCCTCTTCCGGATCGCGGACGTCCGGGACCCCACCGCCGCCGCCGCACTGGTGGCGGCGGCCGTCGAGCGGTTCGGCCGGCTCGATGTGCTCGTCAACAACGCGGGCGGCTCCCCCGACGCCGACGCGGCGACCGTCTCCCCGCGCTTCGTCGAGAAGGTCGTCGCCCTCAATCTCCTCGCCCCCTTCTATGTGGCGCAGGCCGCGAACCTGGTCATGCGGGAGCAGCCGGAGGGCGGCAGCGTGATCAACATCGGCAGCGTCTCCGCGCGCCACCCGCAGCCGGGGACCGCCGCCTACACCGCCGCGAAGGCGGGCCTGCTGGGGCTGACACGGGCACTGGCCCTGGAGTGGGCGCCGAGGGTGCGCGTCAACCACATCACGGCGGGGCCGATCCGCACCGAGAGCGCCGCATCCGTCCACGGCGAGGACGAGGGGGCGGCGATGGCGGACGTCCTGGCGATGCGGCGGCCCGCGATGCCCGACGACGTGGCGCACGCCTGTCTCTATCTGGCCGGCGGGCTGGCACCGTACGTCAACGGTGCCGACCTGGCCGTGCACGGCGGCGGAGAGGTGCCGGCCAGATATCTCACCAGGACCCCATTCTCGTCCTCTTGACGATATTCACCGAGGCCCCTTATCGTCTCACCGACGAGATCGAGGGGGTCCATCATGGCCGACATCACCAAGCGCTACGGCTGGCGTCATCTGCGTTCGGCGCCCACCGCCCACATCCGCCACCACAAACGCGGCAAGCTCGCCCACGACGGCCCCGGACTCAGCTTCTGGTACCGGTCGCTGACCGCCGCGCTGTCCGAAGTACCGGTGAACGACCGCGAGTTGGCGATGGCGTTCCACGCCCGTACGGGCGACTTCCAGGACGTGACCGTGCAGGCCACCGTGACGTACCGGATCAGCGACCCGGCAGCGGCCGCCGCCCGCCTCGACTTCTCCGTGGACCCGGACACCGGTGACTGGCGCAGCGCGCCGCTGGAGCAGATCGCCACCCTGCTCACCGAGACCGCGCAGCAGCACGCCCTGGACGTCCTGGCCCGCACACCGCTCGCCGCCGCGCTGGTGGACGGGGTCGCGTCGGTACGCGAACGGGTCGCCACGGGTCTCGCGGCCGAGCCCCGGCTGCCCGCCACCGGCATCGACGTGGTGGCCGTGCGCGTCGTGGCGATCCGCCCCGAGGCCGAGGTCGAGCGCGCCCTGCGCACCCCGGCCCGCGAGCAGATCCAGCAGGAGGCCGACCGGGCCACCTATGAACGCCGGGCCGTCGCGGTCGAGCGGGAACGCGCCATCGCCGAGAACGAACTGGCCAGCCAGATCGAACTGGCCCGCAGGGAAGAGCAGTTGGTGGAGCAGCGCGGCACCAACGCCCGGCGCGCGGCCGAGGAGAAGGCGGCGGCCGATTCGGTACGCACCGAGGCCGAGGCAACCCGCACGGTGCGGCTGGCACGCGCGGAAGCGGCGGCGGCCCGCGACACCGGAGCGGCACGCGCCGAGGCCCAGGCGGCCTGGCTGCGGGTGCACGCCGAGGTGGACCCGACGACGCTGCACGCCCTGGCGGCGACACGGCTGGCCGAGAACCTGCCGCGCATCGACAGCGTCACCCTCTCGCCCGACGTCCTCACCGGACTGCTCGCCAAGCTCGGCCGGCCGGACCCGGAGACGCGGGCATGAGCCTCGCCCCGCGTGCGGTGCTCGTGCACCGGACCACCGAGTACGAGGAACTGCTCGCCCGGCACGGGACGCACGGGCAGGCCGCGTTCTTCCTGTCCAGCCGCGGTCGGTCGATCGACGAGGTGGCCCGGCGCCACGACCGTACGCGGCGGGCACTGACCGAGGTGGCGGCCGCCGTGCCGTTGCAGTGGCGCGGCTCCCGGGTGGAGCGCGCGGATCTGGACCGCTTCCTCTTCGCCCCCGAGGACGTGGTGATCGTGGTCGGGCAGGACGGGCTGGTCGCCAATGCCGCGAAGTACCTCTCGGGCCAGCCGGTGGTGGGGATCGACACCGATCCCGGGCGCAACCCCGGCGTCCTGGTGCGCCACCGCCCCGCCGACGCGCCCGCTCTGCTCCGGACGGCCGCCGCGCCCAGCTGCGCGGTGGAGGAACTCACCATGGTCGAGGCCGTCGCCGACGACACCCAACGGCTGCTCGCGCTGAACGAGATCTATCTCGGGCCGCCCGGCCACCAGACCGCGCGCTACCGCCTGGGCCCCGACGACGCGGCGACCGCCGCGGAGGCGCAGGCCTCGTCGGGCGTTCTGGTCGGAACGGGTACCGGAGCCACCGGCTGGCTCCGCTCCCTGTGGCTGGAGCGCGGCGGCGTGCCCGAGCTGCCCGCACCGTCCGATCCGCGGCTGCTCTGGTTCGTGCGCGAGGCGTGGCCCTCACCCGCGACCGGCACCACGCGGGTCGCGGGCGCGCTGGGCCCCGGGCAGGGGCTCAGGCTCACCGTCGAGTCGGACCGGATCGTGGTGTTCGGGGACGGCATGGAGTCCGACGCCCTGGAACTGACCTGGGGCCAGACCGTACGGCTCGGCATCTCCGCGACCTCGCTGCGGCTCATCGCCTGAACCCGGCCGCACCCTGAGCCCGGCCGCGCCCTGGGGCCTCTTGGCGCCGCGTGGCCTCTTGGCTCCGCGTGCGCGACGGCGCCGGAGCGGATCCGCCCGGGTGGTCGCCCGGCGCCCGGACAATGTGAGGATGGCCGCACGGAACAACGTCCCCGTAAGGCACACAAGGAGCAGGGCACCATGACAGCCGAGTCCACCACCGGCCCGAACCGCAATACCCGCCCGCCGGTGGCACAGGCCGCGCTCGGCGTGGGGGTCATCGTGCAGGACGGACAGGGACGCGTCCTGCTCGGCCGGCATCACGGCGGCACCTGGGAGCTGCCGGGCGGCAAGATCGATCCGACCCACGAGTCCGTCGCCGCCGCGGCCGTGCGCGAGCTGCGCGAGGAGACCGGTCTGGAGGTCGAGGAGGCCGCCGTGAACGTCTTCGCGATGCTGCATGACGTGGTCGGCGGCATCAACCGCATCAGCATGGCGGCGTCGGTGACGCTCGGGGCCGGCGTGCCGGAGGTCACGGAGCCCCATCTGATCAGCACCTGGCAGTGGACCTCCCCCGAAGCGCTGCCCGGCCCGCTCTTCGACCCGTCGGCGCAGGTCCTGGCGGCCTGGCGGCCGGACCTCGCCCTCGCGCATCCGCCGGCGCACCTGCTGCGCATCGCCCCTTCGGACATCTCCTGCAGCTCTTAATCATTTGCCTAGGAGTCATAGGCACACATAGCGTCGTCGGCATGAGAGCCGTCAGCGAGCAGGACATCCGCGCATCGTTCGTCAACTGTTCCAAGGGCGAGGCGAAGCGTCTCCCGATGCCGCGCGATCTCGATGAGCGCCGGTGGGACGATCTGGACTTCCTGGGCTGGCGCGATCTCTCCGCACCCGACCGCAGCTACATCGTCACCGACCTGCGGGGCACGCTCGTCGGGATCACGCTGCGTTTTCCGTCCCATCAGCGCGGCTTCCTCCACCGCAGCATGTGCTCGGTCTGCCTGACCACCCATCCGGGCAGCGGCGTCTCCCTGATGACCGCCCGCAAGCGGGGACAGGCGGGCCGGGACGGGAATTCCGTCGGGATCTACCTCTGCACCGACCTGGACTGCTCCCTGTATGTACGGGGCAAGAAGAATCCGGCACCCGGGGCCCGTTTCGAGGAGTCCCTGACGGTGGAGCAGCAGATCGAACGTACCCGGAACAAACTGTTCGCCTTCCTGGACACACTCTCCGGCTGAACCGGCAGCGGCCGTGACCCTTCCGGACTCCTACAGATGCGGAACAAAGAGGCCAGATGTATGAATAAGTCACCATTCGCGTGATTGGAGTAAAGGCGCCATGGATGACTACCCGCTGCTGAACCTCTTTCTGACCATGCTGTACCTGTTCCTCTGGGTCCTGTGGTTCTTCCTCCTGTTCAAGGTGGTGACGGACCTCTTCCGGGACCATTCGCTGAACGGCTGGGCCAAGGCGGGCTGGCTGGTCTTCGTCATCCTGCTGCCCTATCTCGGCGTGCTGGTCTACCTCATCGTTCGGGGCCGCGGCATGGCACAACGGGACGCCAAGCAGGCCAAGGACTCCGAGGCGGCGTTCCGCCAGTACGTGAAGCAGGCCGCGGGCACGGAGGGCGGGTCCGGCACCGGCAGCCATGTGAGCGACCTCGCCAAGCTCGCCGAGCTCAAGGACAAGGGCGACATCAATCAGGAGGAGTACGAGAAGGCCAAGGCCAAGCTTCTCGTCTGAGACACGGGATGCCTGACGTCGCGTCCGACGTGGCGTCAGGCATCCCCCGAGCACTCCCCCGCACAGCCCGTCTCACACGCAGAGGCCGTATCGGAGATCTCCCGATACGGCCTCTGCGTGTGTGACTTCGGCATCCACGCCCCGGCCCGTCGTCCCGCCGCTTCGAGAGCGGCGGGACGACGGGCCGGGAGGAAATGGTCAGGGGACCTTCACCCAGTCGAGGGTGCGTTCCACGGCCCGCTTCCAGCCCGCGTAGCCTTCCGCACGCTGTTCCTCGGACCACTGGGGCGACCACCGCTTCGACTCGTGCCAGTGGGTGCGCAGTTCGTCGGTGTTCTGCCAGAAACCGACGGCCAGCCCCGCTGCGTAGGCGGCGCCGAGAGCCGTCGTCTCCGCGACGACGGGACGGCTGACCTGGACACCGAGGACGTCGGACTGGATTTGCATGCAGAGATCGTTGGCGGTGACACCGCCGTCGACCTTGAGCACGTCGAGATGGACACCGGAGTCCTGTTCCATGGCTTCCACCACATCGCGGCTCTGATAGCAGATGGCTTCCAGAGTCGCCCGCGCCAGGTGGGCGTTGTCGTTGTACCTGGCCAGGCCGACGATCGCGCCGCGGGCGTCGGAACGCCAATACGGCGCGAACAGGCCGGAGAACGCGGGAACGAAATACATGCCCCCGTTGTCCTCGACGCTCCGGGCCAGCTCCTCACTCTCGGGGGCCGACTTGATGATCTTCAGCTGATCGCGCAGCCACTGCACCGCGGATCCGGTGACAGCGATGGAACCCTCCAGCGCGTAGACCGCCGGGCCGTCGCCGAACTGGTAGGCCACCGTGGTGAGGAGGCCGTGCTGCGAGCGGACCAGCTCGGTACCGGTGTTGAGCAGCAGGAAGTTGCCGGTCCCGTAGGTGTTCTTGGCTTCGCCGGGGGCGAAGCAGACTTGGCCGACGGTGGCTGCCTGCTGGTCGCCGAGGACACCGCCGATGGGAATGGCGGCGCGCAGCGGTCGGGAGGTGCGGGTGGAACCGTAGGCTTCCGGGTGCGACGAGGGGTTGATCTTGGGAAGCATCGCCCTGGGGATACCGAAGAAGCCCATGAGTTCCTCGTCCCAGTCAAGGGTCTCCAGGTTCATCAGCATGGTGCGGCTCGCGTTGGTCACGTCGGTGGCGTGGAGACCGCCGTCGGGGCCGCCGGTCAGGTTCCACAGGACCCAGGCGTCCGTGTTGCCGAAGATGGCGTGACCGGCCTCCGCCGCTTCCCGTACGCCGTCGACGTTCTCCAGGATCCACTGGATCTTGCCGCCGGAGAAGTAGGTCGCGGGCGGCAGCCCGGCCTTGCGGCGGATGACGTCGCCCTGTCCCGAGCGTTCGAGGTTCGCCGCGATGGCGTCGGTACGGGTGTCCTGCCACACGATGGCGTTGTAGTAGGGCCGCCCGTTGCGCCGGTCCCAGACCACCGTCGTCTCACGCTGGTTGGTGATCCCGATGGCCACCAGGTCGCTCGGCGACAGACCGCCGTATCGCAGGGCGTTCTGCATGACCGAGTTGGTGCGTTCCCAGATCTCCACCGGGTCGTGCTCCACCCAGCCGGAGCGGGGCAGGATCTGGGCGTGCTCCAGCTGGTGCTTGGCGACCTCGTTGCCACCGTGATCGAAGATCATGAATCGGGTGCTGGTGGTGCCCTGGTCCACCGCGCCAATGAAGTCCGCCATGATGTGCCACCTCTCCGGCCGGTGTCGTCAGTCCTTGGATGCCGGGACGCGTCCCGGTGGTTCGGGTACCGCGGACGGCAGGAACCGCCCGACGAAACCCTTGTAGAGACCCGCGCCGAGCAGACCGCCGACCAGCGGGCCCACGATGGGCACCCAGAAGTAGAAATTCCCGTACTGATCTCGCCACGCACCGCCGTAGCCGGTGATGAAGCTCGCCAGCCGGGGGCCGAAGTCACGGGCCGGGTTGATCGCGTAACCCGCGTTGGTTCCCCAGGCCATGCCGATCGCGACCACGACCAGGCCGATGATGAACGCGCCCATGTTCGAGCCGGGCGGGGTGTTCAACAGGTCCGTGATGGCCATGATGAGCAGCAGCAGAATGGCGGCGCCGATGACCTGGTCGCGGAACGCCCCCCATTCATGGACCGGCAGCGCCGGATTGCCGTTGGCCGGCAGTGTGGAGAACACCGTCTGTGTCTTGATGGTGTGCCCGGGGTCGGCCTTCGCCAGCGCCTCGCTGTAGTTCCAGCGGACGAGGAGTGCGGCCACGAACGCACCGGCCGTCTGCGCCAGCGCGTAGGGAGCCACCTTGCTCCACGGGAACCCCCTGAACGCTGCCAGCGAGAGGGTGACCGCGGGATTGAGATGGGCCCCGCTCAGCCGCGCCGCCACATAGACGCCCAGCGTGACACCCAGCCCCCACGCCCAGGCGATGCTGTCGTGGTCCCCGAGCCCACCGGGCGGATTCGTCAGGGCTCCGCCTGCCGCCACCTGGGCCACGACACCGCACCCGAAAAGGATGAGGATCATCGTGCCCGCGAATTCGGCGGACATCTCGCCGACCAATCCGGACTTCCTACGTTGCTCAGCCATGAAAGCTCGCCCTCCGCCGACAGAGCCGGCTGTCAACTATCCGAGCAGTGTGAGCAGGCTAAAACGCTCAAAGGAAAACGGCATATCGGGATGACTTGAACACCAGGGCTGGACTTGCGGGTCCATCACGGCGCCCCACGCCCAACGGCCGGGGGCGCAGGGCGCCGGACGGTCGGCGGACCGCGCGGACGGGGTGAATCCGCCCCTGGAGCGGACGGCGAGGACGCTGACCCGGTCGGGTGAGAACGGGGATTCGGATTCCCGGTGTCGTGGCACAGGCCAGGCACGGCCGGCCCTGTTCCGGGCCCAGATGCCGCCGTCAACGCGGTGGCCAGCGCCCTGTCCGACGCCGCCGAGCCGGCGGGCCTGCCCGGCCGGCCGATGAGCTACCCGGCCGGGCGGGCCGGGCCCGTACCCACTGGGGCAGGGGGCGACTGGAGCGGCGGACAGCGAAACTCGACAGCCGGGCCGCCGCGCTGACGGCGGGCCAGGAGGAGCGGGCCGGGCAGGCACAGCAGCAGGTCGCCCGGTTCGTCACGGATGTGGCAGCGACCGTGGCGCTGTTCAACGACACATTCGGGATCGACCACCGACAGCCCTGAGCTTGTCCCCACCATCCGCCACGACGTGGGAAAGACCGTCGGACGACGACCAAGGTCCTGCGAAGGAAGCGGCAACACAGCTCGGGAGGATGGCCGGTTGGCCAGACCGGCTACCCCTCGCACCGTGGATGTCACCAACACCGAGCGGGCACGCGGCTCGTTCCGGCCTCCTCGCGGGCCGCCCCACGCGCGAGGTATCCCCCTCTTGTGCCGCAGCAGCCCGCAGGAGCCACCTCGACAGGGTCGGCCACGCGAGGCCAGCACGAGGCCAACGGCGGCCAGGAACAGTCAGAATCCCCTGGATGGAGGCCGGCTCAGGCCGCGATCGAGAACCTCCGCCCGGATGACGGGAGCCCTCAGGGGTGGACCTGGGTCGCGATCCAGGTGTCCAACTCGTACCGGACCCCGATCACGTCCAGCGTTCCTGCGGACACCCGTGAGGCCACCTGCGATTCCAACAGGATCTGGGACCGTATGTGGCGGATGTTCGCGTCGATCGCCTTGTCCTCCCGTCCAGGAGTCCCGGCCGGCGGAACGACCGGGACTATTTCTTTGACGAGGGTCTTGATACGGGGTGACAACGGGTAGGACGGGTCGTCGCGGAGACTGATGGCTGCCCGGACCGCGCCGCACTTCTGGTGCCCGAGCACGACCACGATCTTCACGTGCAGCTCCTCCACGGCGTAGAGGATGCTGCCGTACACCGCGCTGTCCAGGACCTGTCCGGCGGTCCGGGCGACCGCTAAGTCGCCCAGCCCTTGATCGAACACCAGTTCAGGCGGTACGCGTGAGTCGATACAACCCACGATCAGCGCCCACGGCGCCTGGCAGATCGCCACCTTGGCGCGGGTGTCCGAATCCTCGCGTGGGTGCACCTGGCCGTTGATCTTCCACCGGGCGTTGGCGTCGAACAGCTTGAACTTGGCGGCTCCCGGGGTGGCGGGTGCGTCGGGGCGCGGTATGCACGGGGCGCTGGATGGCGCGAGGGCGGAGGCCGGGACGGCCCCGATGGCCATTCCGGTACCCGCGACCAGCCCACCCGCGGCGACCGCCCGGAGAAGGGTGCGCCTACTCGAAGCCGCATCTGAATTTGCGATTGCTTTGAGTTCAATTGACTTTTCCTTGACCTTTTGTTTCATAAATCGGGACTATAGGGCCCACATATTCAAACAGGTAAGCGAATAATCGCGCCAAAGCAATTTATGACTTATGGGCTATTTCAATAGCTTTAGCGAATTTCCCGCCCATCCGGCTTCGCGCGCCCCATGAGGCAGCCCGCGCCCGCTGCCGCCCGAGCGGCTCCGCCGCCTCAGGGTTGCCGTCCGCAGAGATCGGCTCGCCGATCGCAACAGATGAGCGGCGGTGAGGGCGGAGTCCGAAGCTTCAACACGAGGAGGGTAAGAACGCCGCTCCCTCCCGTTGCGGGAAGAATTACCGAATGAGGGAAGTAATCGGTCAACGAGATCATCCGCGAGGCCGGAAAGTGACCGATTGGTTTCCAGAAAAGCAACTCGGCGAACGAGCAGGTTCCGGGCCGCACCGCGGCCCTACCGAACGGGGTGGACCGCAGGAAGGCCGTCGAAGAAGCGACGGCTGTTCAGGCCGGAGTGCCGCGAGGGGGCTGTACGGATCCCGACGCCCGCCTGTTCACCGGCCCACGCGGCGGACGCATTCACCCGCTGACGCCGGTCCGGGCCTCTGGTCCGGGAATCCGGTCTGGGGCGCCGGTCTGGGACGCCGGTCTGGGACGCCGGTCCCAGCTGGTTTCCATAAACGATCAAGGGCCGGTTTCGGATTTCTCCGAAACCGGCCCTGATCTGCGACTGTCTCCAGTCGGGACGACAGGATTTGAACCTGCGACCCCTTGACCCCCAGTCAAGTGCGCTACCAAGCTGCGCCACGTCCCGATGCGTTTCCTCCCGGTTGTCCCAGGTGGCCGCGCAAGAGGAACATTACCTCACTCCGAGGAGCGGATCGACGCCCGTGCCCGTTGGGCGCGGGCGGCGAGCCCTTCCGCTCCGCAGGCCATGGCCTGTTTCTGCGCACGGGACAGCTCACGGTGCGAACTGATCGCGATTCCGTACTCCACCCGGGCCAGTGCGTGCTCGTAGGCGGACGAGGTCTTCTCCAGATGGCGGACCGACTCGGCCAGCAGATGCGTGGCCTCTTCCGGGGGCGCGAAGAGGGAGACACAGCGCAGGGCTTCGCCGATCGCGGTGTCCGTGCCGAAGCGTTCGGCGTGCACCCTGGCGCGGGTGGCGAGCTGAGCCGCACGCACCGGGTCGTCGTCGGCCAGAGCACGGGCGAGGTCGCCCGCCCAGGGCGCCCATACCCCGTTGAAGCGTTCGCGCGGCTCCAGGGCCGCGCCCGCCGCCTCCAATTCGGCGACGGCTTCCTTCGTACGGCCTTCGGCCAGGAGCAGGCGGCCTCGGACGCAGGGTGCGTCGGGCAGCACCATGGCACTGGGATAGGGCGCACCGAAGCTGTAGCGGTCGGCGATCTCGCGGGCCTCGACCGTACGGCCGCGGGCGATCAGCGTGTCGATGAGCAGACAGGTGGCGTCCCAGTGCACGGGGAGCCCGCTGCCGACCCGGTCGGCCAGGCGCAGTCCTTCGCGCAGGAAGCCCTCCGCCTCGGCGAGGCGGCCGCGCCGCCGGTGGACCAGGCCGAGCAGGGTGTGGGCGAAGGCCAAGTGCGCCCCGCTCCAGCCGGAGATCTCGAAGGCGCGCACCGCCTCGCCGAACAGGCTCTCGGCGCGGTCCAGTTGATCGGTGAAGGCGTAGGCGATGCCGACCATCGTGGGGAGTTCGAAGCCCCATTCGGAGTCGGTCCAGCCGAGCCCGCGCGCCGGACTGCCGTCGATCAGGGCGCGTTCGCAGAGGTCGACGACGAGTTGGGCGTTCTCGCCCCGCAGCATGGCGTCGAAGGCCCGCAGGGTGAGCAGGGCCCGCTCCGCGTTGTCGCGGCCCTTCAGGTGATCGGCGTTGCGGGCGAGCCTTCGCGAGCGGGTCGGGCCGTCGGTCTCGGTGGCCTGCATGCCCTCCCAGAGGAAGTGCGCCGCCTGCAGCCGCATCAGTCCGGGTCCCGGAGCCGTACGTGCCGCCTCGGCTGCCAGCGCGAGCGCCGCGTCACGCAGTTGGTTGTTGTGGGCGAGTGCCGCGGCGAGCCGGAAGGTGGCGTCGACCCGCAGACCGTCGTCCAGTCCCGGCATGTCGAGGGCGGAGCGCAGATGCCGCACCGTGGTGGGCGGTGAACTGAGCAGCGACGCGCAGCCCAGTTCATACAGCAGCGCGGCCCGTGCCTGCGGACGGGGCGGCTCCTCCAACGCGCGTTCCAGACAGCGCCTGGCGGCTTCCGGCGCACCGACCGCGAGGTGCTGGCTCGCGGCTTCGCGGAGCTGGGCGACCAGTTCCTGGTCGTCGTCCGGGTGGACCTCCAGCAGATGGCGGGAGGCCGCGGCGGCGCCGAGCCCGGCGCGGGTGATGGCCCAGGCGGCCCGCCCGTGCATCGCCGTGCGGGTGGCCGGCGGGATCGAGCGGTAGACGGCGGTGGCGATCAGCGGGTGGACGAACTCCAGCGGGTCGAAGCCGCTGACGATACGGGCGTCGCGCAGCCGTGCCGTGCAGTCGGCGGCCTCCGCCGGGCTCATCCCTGCGAGGGTGGCCGCGAGCTCCTGGGAGATGTCGGTGCCCAGGACCGCGGCGGCCCAGGCGAAGCGGTTGGCGTTGGTGCCCAGTCGTTCGAGGCGGGCGACGAGTCCGCTGCCGCGGGCGGACGCGCCCAGCTCACGCAGCATGCCGGCCGATTCCTCGACCGGCGGCAGCTCACGGTCCTGGACCTTGGCGACCAGCTCGACGGCCTCGTACGGGTTGCCGCCCGTGACGGCCCACACCTCGCGGCAGAACGGGTCGTCGGCGTGTTCGCCGAGGGCCGCGCGGACCAGTTCGGCGGTGGCGTCCGGGGTGAGAGCGCGCAGGGCGACCCGGACCAGCGCGGTGTGACCGCCCGGATTGCGCTCCGCGTCGCGGTCGGCAGCGTAGTTCGCGTTGCGCTCGGCCAGTTCCTGCGGGCGGTGCGCCTGGACGACCAGGACCGGGAGTTCACCGAGGCGGGCGGTGAACGAGGCCAGCCAGGCGAGGGATTCTCCGTCGGCCCAGTGGGCGTCGTCGACGATGAGCAGCAGGGGCCGGTGGCTCAGGCGCGAGGCAAGCCTGGCGACGACGAAGTCGAGACCGTCGCGGACACCCTGCGGGTCGGGCTGCGAGCCGCTCGGTTCGGCGAGGCCGAGCGCGGGCGCCGTGATCTCGTACCAGTCGCCGAACAGCGCCCGGGTCTCGTCTGCCGGGAACTGGTCGAACGCGGGCTGCAGCAGTTGCCGCACGACGTGGAACGGCACCGAGGTCACGGTCTCACCGCCGCGTGCCGACCAGACGGTGCAGCGGTCGGCGGCGAGCGCCTGGATCTCGGCGAGCAGCGCCGTCTTGCCGATGCCCGCCTCACCGCTGAAGACCAGCAGCCCGCCGACAGCCTGGGCGCCGCACAGGGCGTCCACGGCTTCTGCGGCAGCGGCGAGTTCCGGTTCACGCTCGTACAACGGCCGGGACGGCTTCATGCCCACCCTTCCCCAAAGTGGCACTGACGACTGTCGAGCCTAGTCGTGCGCGGGTGTCCACGGACAGGGTTCACGCCATTCCCCGCAGGTGCGGGGCACAATCGGAGAGTGGACGAGACTCGCAGGGACCGCGACACCGAGGGACGGGCGCACAACGCGCGCCCCCGTGACGGGCTGGGACGCCCCCTGCCCTACGGGACTCCGGGGGTCGAGCGGCAGCCGGAAGGCGTGGTGCGCGCCCCGGCGGAGACCGTACGGGAGGCCCAGCGACTGCTGGACGCGGGGATGCCCTTTCACGCGCACGAGGTGTTCGAGGACGCCTGGAAGTCGGGTCCCGAGGCTGAGCGGGAACTGTGGCGCGGGCTGGCACAGTTGGCGGTCGGCCTGACGCACGCGGCCCGTGGGAACACCACCGGCGGGGCGCGGCTGCTGCGCCGGGGCGCGGCGGCGATCGGCGACTTCCGGGGCACCGATCCGCACGGCATCGGGGTCGGCGGACTGATCGGCTGGGCCGAGGAGCTGGCCGGGCGGGTGGAGACGGGCGCGGGGGCGACGGCAAAGGCCGGAAATGTCGACGCGGCGATTGAGGCACCTCGACTTCGGGCATAGGGCGGCCGGTCGGACGGACGAGCCAGCACGCCAACGAGCCAACGAGCAGACAGTCAGGCCGGGGCGGCCAGGCAGGCGTTCATGTGTGCGATAGGTTTTGCCTCTTCTTGACCGCGTGTCGATCACGTGCGTCGTGATCCCCCTTCCCGACCGCCTGCCTGGAGACGTGTTTCTCGATGACCGACATCATCAACGGCCTCGGCCGCGCCACCGCCTACGGGGCCCTGGGCGTCGTACTGCTCGTGCTCGGCATATTCCTGATCGACGCCCTGACCCCGGGCAAGCTGGGCCGGCAGATCTGGGAGGAGCGCAATCGCAACGCGGCCGTGCTGCTCAGTTCGGCGCTGCTGGGCATTGGCGGCATCGTGTTCACGTCCATCTGGACGACGTACGAGGACTTCGGCAAGGGGCTGGTCTCGACCGCCGCGTTCGGGGTGCTCGGCCTGGTGATGATGGCCGTGGCCTTCCTGGTGGTCGACCTGGTCACGCCGGGGAAGCTGGGGGCCACGCTCGTCGAGCGCGATCCGCACCCGGCGGTCTGGGTGACGGCGTCCTGCAACCTCGCGGTGTCGGCCGTCGTATCGGCGTCCATCGCCTGATCGTTTCGCCGGGCACGGGTGATCCTCCGGGTCCGCGGACCCTCGTGCCGCGCAGCCATTACGATCCGGCTCCATGAGCAATTCTGACCATGACCAGGAACAGGACCAAGGCGTGGACGCCCCGATAGCCGCAGCCGCCGACGAGAAGAGACTGACGCCACGTCAGGCCCGACGGTTGCGGATCATCCTCTCCTCGGTGGGCATGGCGGCGATGGCCGTCGTTCTGGCCCTGCGCATCGCCAGCCGATCGTCCGTACTGGTCGTCGGCGTGTACGGGCTCGCGCTCATCCTGTGCGGCCTCGTGATCGAACTGAGCAGGAACGGACGCACCCGGCTGGGAAGTTGGCTGCTGGGCGTGGGCCTGGTGGCAGCCGTCGGTGCCGACTGGCTGCTGATCCCGTGATGATCGGCTGAGGCCCGGCGGACCCGCTGGGCGGGGACGGGGACGGTGGCAGGGACGGTGGACGGGGGACTCGCGCGACGGGGCCCGGCGGCTTCAGACCGCGGTGATCCGCACGGTGGAACCCTGCGGATCGACCCGCCCCAGCCACCCGGCGCCCAGATGGAACGCCCGGCCCGGCACCGCGGGCAACAGCAGCCGCTGCCGGTCGAGTTCACGCCCGTCCTGGCTGACGACGAGGACGGGGCGCTCCAGCCGCCGCGCGGTGCGCAGCACGAACCGGCCACTCAGCGGGCGGGCCCCGGCCGGCCCGGTCCGGTTCGGCGCGATCCACAGCAGCGGGGCGTCGACCGCCAGCGCCACCGGTCGCGGTCCGGGCGGCGGGCCACCGGCGAGACGGCGCAGTACGGGGACGGCCGCGGCACGGCCCTCGGCCGACGCGACCCGGGCTCTCTCGACGGCGTGCGGCAGGTTCCCCACGGCGAAGACACCCGGCAGCGAGGTGCGGAACTCGGCGTCGTACGCGGGGCCGCGGGTGCCGCGGTCGAGGGTGAGACCGGCGCGCCGGGCCAGTTCGTGGTCGGGGACGAAGTCGCCGGTGAAGACCACCGTGTCGCAGCGGAGGGTGGTGGTGCGGCCGTCCTCGTGGCGCAGGGTGACTCCGGTCAGCGCGGTGCGTCCCGTGATCCCGGTGACGGTTGCTCGGGTGAGGATCGGGAAGCGGCCCCGGAGCCGCAGGAGCGCGGCGGCCGGGGACGGTGGCTGGTCGGTGACCATGGCGACGACCTCGACCCCGGCCGTACGCAAGGTGTCGGCGGCGGCGTGGCCGACGGGTTCGTCGCCGATGACGACCGCGCGGCTGCCGACCGGCTGGCGGTACAGATGGACGGCCTGCTGGAGCTCGCCGGTGGTGTAGACGCCGGACGGCCTGCCGCCGGGGACGAGACGGGCACTGCGCGGGCGTTCGCGGGCGCCGGTGGCGAGGACGACGGCGCGGGCGGTGATCCGTTCCAGTCCGGCGGGTCCGGTGATCTCCACGGTGTGCGCCCCGTCGGCGGGAGCGTTCTCCGCCCAGCCGGTGACGGTGACTCCGGTACGGAGGGTGGCCCCCGCGCGCACGGCCGCCGCCACGCACCGCCGGGCGTACTCGTCCCCCGTCTCCCCTCCTCGTGGCCACCGCCCGAATCCGCCGCGGCGGCAGTGGCGAGGGACGCCGCCCGCGTCGAGTTCGCGTTCCAGGATCTCCACCCGGCCGGCGCCCGATGCCGCGAGTTCGGCCCCGGCGCCGAGACCTGCCGGGCCCGCGCCGACGACCAGGACGTCCACGGTGCGCTCGTGGCGGGTCATCGCCGGGCCTCCTCGAACAGGGCGCGGACCGCGGGTCCGCAGGAGAAGCCCTGGCAGCGGCCGCCCCGGGCGCGGGTGCGGCGGCGCAGCCCGTCCAGGGAACGGGCCGGGACGGTGGCGTTCAGCGCGTCGCGGATCTCGCCCAGGGTGACGCGTTCGCAGTGGCAGACGATGGTTCCGTACGCCGGGTCCCGGTCGATCAGGTCGGCTCGGAGGTAGGGCCGGGGAGACGCTTCGCCGAGGTTGGGCATGGTGATCCCGGGGAGCTCGCGCGCCGTGCCGAGTTCCAGGCCGGTTCTGGTGAGGAGCCCGGTGACATGGGCGCCGATGGCCAGGGAGGCGGTGAGCCCGGTGGACCGGATGCCGCCGACGGTGACGTACCGCTGGGCCGGGTGCTCCTGGATCCGGTAGTCCTCCTGTCCGGTGGCGGCCCGCAGCCCGGCGTAGACGGCCGTGACCTCCTCGTCGAGCAGCTCGGGCAGGATGCGCCGGCCCTTCTCCCGGAGGAAGTGGAGGCCGTCCGCGCTGGAGGCGGTGTCGGTCTTGTCGCCGAGGTCCTCGGAGGTGGGGCCGAGCAGCACGTTGCCGAACACCGTGGGGGCCACCAGAACGCCCTTGCCCGCGGCGGTGGGCACGGGCAGCAGGATGTGGCGCACGAGGTCGCGGGCAAGCTTGTCGAAGACCATGAGCTGGCCCCGGCGGGGTGTCACGGTGAAGGTGTCGTGGCCCAGGTGCCGGTCGATCTCGTCGGCGTACAGCCCTGCGGCGTTGACGAGGTAGCGGGTGCGCAGCGGGCCGCGCGAGGTGGTGAGGGTGTGCGTGTCGGGGCCTGTGTCGATGCGCAGCACCCGGCAGTCGAGGTGCAGGTGGACTCCGGCCAGGACGGCTTGGGTGGCGTACGCGAGAGGGGTCGTCCACGGGCAGATGATGCTCTCGTCGGGGACTTCGAGGGCACCGAACGCGCCCGGCCCCAGACGCGGTTCCCGGTCGTACAGCTCGTCGGCGTCCAGGAGGCGTGCCACGTGATAGCCGTTGCGTTCGGCCTTGGCCAACAGGGCGGGCAGCACGGCGCGTTGTTCGTCGTCCCAGGCGACGAGCAGGGCGCCCACGCGTTCGACGGGGATGCCGGCGCCGGCGGCGTACTCGGTCAGGAGCCGCTGCCCCTCGCGTACGAGCCCGGCTTCGAGCGATCCTGGCACCGCGTCGAAACCGGTGTGCAGAATCGCCGTGTTGGCCTTGGAGGTGCCGTTGCCGATGTCGTCGGACGCCTCGACGAGCGCGGTGCGCAGCGGGTACTTGGCGAGTTCGCGGGCGATCGCCGCGCCGACGACTCCCCCGCCGATGACGGTGACGTCGTACGGGTCGCCGTCGGGCAGCTCCCCGGCACAGGTGACGGTGGGTGTCATGCGCGCTCCAGGAGGGTGTCCACCGCCGCGCGGAATCCGGCCAGCCGCTCGGCTGCCTCGTCCGCGCCGATCCGGGGTTCGTACACGGCGGCGGGTTCCCACGCGGGCAGCGCCTGTCGGACCGGCAGGCGCCGGTCGAGGCCGAGGCGGGCGACGGCGCCGACCCCGAGGGCGGTCGCATCGGGCAGCGCGGAGACTTCGACGGGTCGTTGCAGCAGGTCAGCCTGGGTCTGCATGAGGAGCGCGGAGCGGGTCAGGCCGCCGTCGACGCGCAGGGCCGTCAGGGGGGTGCCGAGGTCGGACGCGGTCGCGTCGGCGAGCGCGACGACCTGTGCGGCGATGCCTTCGCACAGGGCCCGCACCAGATGGCCCGCCGTGGTGCCCAGACCGAGGCCGGTCACCGAGCCGCGCACGTCGCCGCGCCACCAGGGGGCGGCGAGTCCCGCGAGGGCGGGGACGAACGTGACGCCCCCGGCGTCGGGGACGGCGGAGCCGACCGGGTCGAGGTCGGCCGCTCCGGAGATCACGCCGAGATCCGTGAGCCAGCGGACGGCGGAGGCGGCGGTGTAGACCTGTCCGTCGAGGCAGTAGCTCGTACGGCCGCGGAGCCGCCAGGCGACGCAGCTGACCAGGCCGCTGGAGCCGCGTCGCGGCCGGTCGCCGGTCTGGGCGAGGAGGAACGCCCCGGTGCCGTAGGTGCATTTGGCCATGCCGGGGTCCAGGGCGTTCTGGGCGAGCAGGGCGGCCTGCTGGTCGACGAGCAGGCCGGTGAGCGGCAGCTCTCCGCCGAACGCGCCGGTGGTGCCCACGGTGGTGTCGGCGTCGACGACGGCGGGGAGCCGCTCGCCGCCGAGTCCGTAGATCTCCAGGGCCCTGGGCGACCAGTCGACCCGGTCGAGGTCGAGCAGCTGGGTGCGCCCGGCGGTGGCCGCGTCGGTGACGAAAGCGCCGGTCAGCTGGTGGACGAGCCAGGCGTCGCTGGTGGTGACGACGCCCTCGCGGGTCAGTTCGCGCCGTATCCAGGCCATCTTGGGGGCGGCGAAGTACGGGTCGAGGGGCAGCCCGGTGAGCTGCTTCAACTCCTCTTCTTGGGAGGAGAGTTGGGCACAGACGGTCTCGGACCGCCGGTCCTGCCAGACGATCGCCTCGGTGAGCGGGCGGCCGGTGCGGGGATCCCAGGCGAGAACCGTCTCGCCCTGGTTGGCCAGGCCGACGGCGGCGACCGGTTCGGCCGCCTCGCGCAGTGCCTGCCGCCCGGCGTCGAGAACCGAACCGAGCAGCTGGGCGGGGTCCGCCTCGACGACGCCCCCGGCTCCGTACCGGGGCCGGACGGAGGCCGAACCGGAACCGATCACCCCGCGCTCGGGACAGATCACCAGCGCTTTCGTCCCGGAAGTCCCCTGGTCGACGGCGAGCACCGGGCCTGACATCGACACTCCAGCTGTACGGCGGTCCCGAGATGGAACGGAACGGTGATCATTGGTCTTTCACGCACAGAATCGTGCAGACCACGGCATTCGTCAACCCCGGCGCGGGCACCTTGCCGGAACCGGAATGTCCCGGCCAACGTCCGTGGAACTACTGCGACTTCAGTATGATCCGCAAAGTCGTCGGGAGATCGGCGCCCGGCGCTCTACACTCACCGCCGAGCAACAACCGGACTCTCCGGAGCAGTTCGCCCTGCGCTGCTCCCTGCCCCCACGCTCTTGAGGATTCATGACGACCAGACGCACAGCCCGGCCCCGGTGCCCGGCATCCCGCCTCGCCGCCACGGGCTCTCCGGGGGCGGGGCGATCCGATGGCCCCCAGTGACTTCCGGCCGGTCTATCACCCCGCGGGCCACGACAACGAGCTGCGCGGCGCCCTGCAGGATCTGCGTACCGGCCGCTGGGTCTCCATGCGGAATCTGCTGGAAAGCACGCCCGACTGGACGCTGTGGACCCAGCGCACCCAGGTCCTCGGCGCGGTGGCCGCGGGTTCCGACGCCGTGCAGGCATGGCTTACCGAGGAGCCGCAGAGCGTCGCCGCGACGGTGATGCACGCCCGGGTCGTCGTGGAGCGCGCGGTGCGCGCGCACCGGGAACGGCACGCGCGTGCCCAGCAGTTGTGGCAGGAAGCGTGGGAGGGCTGCCGGTCCGCCGCGCACGCCTCCCCCGCCGACCCGGTGCCCTGGATCTGCCTGCTCGCCCTGTCCCAGCTGGACGAACAGCAGCGACTGGAGGAGCACCGGATGCCGCCTCCGGGACCGATGCTGTTCCCGGGGCCCTGGGGTCTGCTGGCGGAGGCGGACAGGCGTGACCCGTGCAACCGCGAGGCATATCACCGGATGCTCCAGTTCGTGTACGCCAGACAGGGCGGCGGATCACTGTCCGAGGCGGTCAACTTCGTTCAGTGGGCGGCCTCCGCGGCACCGAACGGTTCGCCTCTTCATGTGCTTCCCCTGTACGTCCGGGTGGAGCGTTACCGCCGTGAGCACGGCGGCGAGAAGGCGTTGGACCTGCACTGGGTCACCGAGGACGGCGAGCGTGACGCCCAACGGGCGCTGCACCTGTGGTTCTTCCGCACCGATCCGGCCCGCCAGTCCCTGCTCGACCTGAACCATCTGGCCCACGCCCTGTGGGGTGCTCTGCAATTCGCCGACGCGGCGCCGGTGTTCAGAGCGCTGGGACCGTACTACACCTCGGCCCCGTGGGCGTACCGTACCCGCACGCCCGGTGATCCGGCGGCGGCTGAGGACGTGTTCCTGCGGGCCCGCAGCCGGAGCCTGACCGCCACGCCGGATCCCGGAACCGGCCGACGCGGCTGAGCGGGCGGCGCCCGTTCCGCTCACGTTCGCCCTCCCACCCCTTCCTTCCGTTTCCTTCCGTTTCCCTCCGCCTCGCTTCTTCCCCCGCCCCCTCACTCCCCCGAATCCGCTTCCTTCCGCTTCCTTCCGTGATCCCGTCCCCACCCCCGCCCGGAGGTTCGCCCCATGTCCATATCCATCCCCAAGCAGTCGAGCGCGGAGGCCACTCCGCAGAAGGATGAAGAGCAACGCCTGCGCGAGCTCGGCTATCAGCCGGTGCTCGCCCGCCGCATGGGGGGCTTCGGCAACTTCGCGATCAGCTTCTCCGTCATCTCGATCCTGTCCGGCTGCATGACGCTGTACGGCTTCGGCATGTCGACCGGCGGCCCGTCGGTCATGCTCTGGGGCTGGGCCGGTGTCGGCCTGTTCGTGCTCTGCGTCGGCATGGCGCTGGCCGAGGTCACCAGCGCGTACCCCACGTCCGGTGCGCTGTACTACATGGCCGACCGGCTCGGCGGCCGCAAGTGGGGCTGGTACACCGGCTGGCTGAACCTGCTCGGACTGCTGGGCGCGATCGCCGGTATCGACTACGGGGCCGCGCTGTTCACCGGCGCGCTGCTGAATCTGCAGTGGGGCTTCAACCCCACGCCCGGACACACGATGCTGATCTTCCTCTGCATCCTGCTGCTGCACGCCGTGCTGAACCTGTTCGGTGTCCGCCTGGTCAGTGTGCTGAACTCGATCAGCGTGTGGTGGCACCTCGGCGGCGTCGCCGTGATCGTCTCCGTACTGGCGATCGTGCCCTCGAACCACCAGTCGCCGTCGTTCGTCTTCACCGAGTTCGTCAATGACACCGGCTGGGAGAACCCGCTGTACGTGGCCGCGATCGGGCTCCTGCTGGCCCAGTACACCTTCTGCGGCTATGACGCCTCGGCCCACCTGTCCGAGGAGACCTCCAACGCCTCGGTGACCGCGGCCAAGGGCATCGTCCGCGCGATCTGGGTGTCATGGGTGGCCGGATTCTTCCTGCTGGCCGGTCTCACCTTCGCGATCCAGGACTACGCGGGCACCCAGAACAGTGCCACCGGGGTGCCGCCCGCCCAGATCCTGATCGACGCGCTGGGCACCTCGGGCGCCACGGCCATGCTGCTGATCGTGATCGCGGCGCAGCTGTTCTGCGGCAACGCCGAGGTCGCCGCCGCCAGCCGGATGGTGTTCGCCTTCAGCCGGGACAACGCGCTGCCGGGCTCCGCGCTGTGGCGCAAGGTGAGCGCCCGCACCCAGACGCCGGTGCCCGCCGTCTGGCTGTCGGTCTGTGTCGCCGCGCTGCTGGCGGTGCCGTCGCTGTACTCCGCGACCGCGTACGGTGCGGTGACCGCGATCAACGTCATCGGCATCACGCCCGCCTACGCGATCCCGATCTATCTGAAGCTGCGCGCCGGGGACCGCTTCGAACGCGGCCCGTGGCACCTGGGGCGCTGGTCCAAGCCGATCGGCTGGATCGCCGTGGTCTGGGTCGCCATCGTGACGGTGCTGTTCCTGCTGCCGCAGTCCTCGCCGGTGACGATCGACTCCATGAACTACGCGTCGATCGCCCTGGTCGCGGTGCTGATACTCGCCACGATCTGGTGGTTCGTCGCCCGCCGTTCGTACAGCACCCCGTCCAGTTACGGGAACGCCCGTGAGCAGGCGGAGATCGCCGAGGGCATCATCTGATGCCGCCACTGGGCGGGCTCCGGCCGCATCCTCAGTTGAGGAGCAACTGGAGTCCGCCCAGCACGGTCGCCCCGATGACGATCCGTTCGAAGACCTTCTGGTTGATCCGGTCCACGCACCTGCGCCCGATGTACGCGCCGGGGATGACGAACAGCACCAGGCACGCGTCCAGCAGCAGCGAACGGGCGTCGATGAGGCCGAGGCCCACGCTGAAGGGCACCTTGGACGTGTTGACGATCAGGAAGAACCACGCCGACGTGCCAAGGAAGCCCAGCTTCCGGAACCCGGCGGACAGCAGATAGAGCGACATGACGGGGCCGCCCGCGTTGGCGACCATGGTGGTGAATCCGCCGAGCACGCCGTAGATACGCGCCGTGATCCGGCCGCCGCGCGAACTGCCCCGCCCCGTGGCGGTCTCCGCCGCGGTCTCGTCCTCAGGCTTCGCCTCCTGCTCGCTCTTCGCCGCAACGGCGGCGCGTCGCCGCCAGACGGTGACACCGGACATGAACAGCAGAATCGCGCCGATCGAGGTCCGTACGGCGGCGTCGTCGGCCCACATCATGAAGACCGTGCCCGCCACCACGCCCACGGCGACGGCGGGGAACAGCCGCAGCAGTGTCGGCCAGTGCGCGTGACGGCGGTAGACCAGCACGGCGAGGACGTCGCCGGCGATCAGGATCGGGAGCAGCACCCCGGTGGATTCGCGGGCCGGGAGTACGGCCGCGAAGACCGCGAGGCTGATCGTATTGGCACCGCTGACGGCTGTCTTGGAGAAGCCGACGAGTATGGATGCCGCCGCGAGCGCGGCCAGTTGCCAGAGTGTGAAGGTGTCCATGCCAGATCAGATGGTAGACACACACGGTTCTCGGCGGCCGGTCGCGCCGTTCCCTGGCGGGCGGCGGGGGGTTTCTGCCTATGCTGCGCCCCCAAGCGCTCAGACGAAGCGTTCAAACGAACAGCGAACGGCAGAACGGCGAGGGGGCCAGCAGCATGCGGGAGCCGGTGGAACTGAGGCGGCGGCGAATACTGGCGGTGGTGCGGTCGCGGGGCGCCGTCAAGGTGAGCGTGCTCGCCGCCGAACTGGAGGTCTCGGTGGTCACGGTGCGCCGGGACGTCGAGGAGCTGGCCAGGGCCGGGCGGCTGCGGCGCGGGCACGGGGTGGCCCGCGCCGCCGGATCCGTCGACGGGGCGGACGCCGTACCGGCCGCCCCGCGGGAGGAACCGGCCGGGGACGGGGGCGCGGTCGCCCTGGTCGTACCCGAGCGCCATTCGTATCTGTACGAGACGCTGCACGGCGCGCGCTCGGTGCTGGAGGAGTCCGGGATGCGGATCGCCCTGCACATCGCCCCGCAGGCCGTCGGGGCCGAACGGCCGCTGGTGGAGCGGGCGCTGGCGGGTGGGGCGCGTGGGCTGCTGATCGCTCCGCGGTGGCGCAGCGCGCTCTCGGAGGAGGCGGACTACGGCTGGCTCGCGGAGGTGGGGGTGCCGACCGTGCTGATGGAGCGGCGGCCGCGGCCGGGCAGCGCGCTGCACACGCTGGACTCGGTCTGTTCCGACCACTGGTACGGAACGTATCTCGCCGTGGACCATCTGGTGTCGCTGGGCCATCGCCGTATCGTGCTGGCCGCCCGGAACGACAGCCCGACGGCGCGCACCATCCGGGCGGCGTTCGCCGAGATCGCGGCCGCCCGGCCGGAGGTGGAGGACTGGTCGGTGGTGCTCAGCACTCCGGACGCGGTGCCGGGTCCGGGGCCGGAGGGGGAGGCCGTGGCCGCCGGGAGCGGGGCCCTCGGCGGTGGGGCGGCAGCGCCCGCCGGTCCGGGTGCCGGGGACGGCGCGGTCCCGGATCTGCTGTCGGTGCTGCGGGAGCGGCGGGCGACGGGCGCGGTGCTGCACGGCGACGTGGACGCGCTGATGCTGGTCCAGCGGCTGTCCGAGAACGGATTGCAGGTGCCGCGCGACTGTTCCGTGGTGGCGTACGACGATGTGGTCGCGGCGCTGGGCAGTACCCCGCTGACCGCGGTGGCGCCGCCCAAGGCGGAGATCGGGCGGGCCGCCGCGGAGCTGCTGCTGTACCGGCTGAGCGGTGCGGACGGGGCGAGCGGTCCGGTGCGCAGGACGCAGCTGTTGCCCGCGCTGAAGGTGCGCGGTTCGGCCGGGCGGATCACCCCTCCCCAGGAATGATCGTTTGACCGCTTTCATTTTCTTCTGAGCGATCTATTGACCCGTACCGATCAGCCGATCAGGATTCCCGTTGTCTCGAACAGGAGCCTCGGGAGGCGCCCATGCCTGGTCGACAGAGCCGTCGATCCGTACTGGCCACGATCGCCGTGCTGCCGCTGACGGGTGCGCTCAGCGCCTGCGGCAGCGACGGATCACCACGATCGGCCGGTACGAGCAGTACCAGCACCACGAGCACGGCCGGCAGCGCGAGCACCGTCAGGAGCGGTGGCGGGCGGACCCGCGTCACCTTCTGGTCGTCCCTGCGCGGCAGCCAGGAGGTGGTGGACGCGTTCAACCGCGGCCACCGCACCATTCAGGTCGATTTCCAGCAGATTCCCTCGGGGCCCCAGGGCGGGTACGCGAAGCTCAGCAACGCGGCACGGGCGGGCAACGCCCCCGACGTCGCCACCCTCGAATACCCCCAGGTGCCCGGCTTCGCCATCGACGGCGTCGCCCGTGACCTCACCGGGCTGATGAGCGAGAGGCTGCGCGCCGCGCTGCTGCCCCAGGCGCTGGGACTCACCACGTTCGACAAACGGGTCTTCGGCATCCCCCTCGACATAGAGCCGATGGTGCTGCACTACCGCACCGATCTCTTCGCGGAGTACGGCATCGAGGTGCCGCGCACCTGGCCGGAGTTCGAGGAGGTGGCACAGACCGTGCGCCGCAAGGGCGGTGACCGTCGGATCGCGCTGTTCCCGACGGACGGCGCCAACCACATGGCCGCGTACGCCTGGCAGGCGGGCGCCCAGTGGTTCGACACCGCGGGCGGCGCCTGGAACGTCTCGCTCGCCGACGCCCCGACCCGTCGTGTCGCCGCGTACTGGCAGCGCCTCATCGACCGGGACCTGGTCTTCATGAACCCGGTGGAGAGCCGGCAGAGCGATGCCCAGATCGGCAACGGGCTCGTTCTCGCCCGGTTCAGCGGTGCCTGGGACGCGGGTGCGCAGATGAAGGCCCGACCGGGCCAGAAGGGCCGGTGGGCCATCGCGCCGCTCCCCCAGTGGGATCCGGCGAAACCCGCCATCGGCACCCACGGAGGTTCGACCTTCGCCGTCACCGGGGACAGCGCGCACCCGGAGGCGGCGATGGAGTTCATCGAGTGGCAGGTGTCGCATCCGGACTCCCTGCGGGCCCGGCTCTCCAGCGGCGCCAGCAGCCAGTACCCGGCCGTTCCCGGCCTGGTGGCCGTGGGCAACAAGGCCTTCGACCGCGGGTACTACGGCGGCCAGGACATCTACACCCTCTTCGACGAGGAGGCCCGCAAAATCCGGGACGGCTGGATCTGGGGGCCTCGGATGACCGCCACCGGCAAGGTCATGCAGGACGGATTCGCGCGGGCGAGCGGCGGCCAGGGCTCGCTGATCGAGTCGTTGAAGGCCGCCCAGCAGGGCACCATGCCCGATCTCCGGGCGCTCGGCCTCGCCACCACCGACCACTCCACCTGAGCGTCCCGCGTGCCCCGCCCGCCGTACTTCGCTCGGCGCTCCCGCGCCCCGCACGCCCGTCCCGCGCCGTGTCCGCGGCGTACCGCCCGGCCCGAGCGCGCCGGCAGCCGCTCCCATGACCTCGTCCCCGCAGCAGAGAGGCAGGTGACATCCATGACCAGCACCACCCCTGTTTCCGCCCCGGCGAACACCGCTCCACGAACGCCCCGTCCGCCGTCCGCCGCCACGACCGCGCCCACCGCCCGCAGATCCGCGCGGCGCCGTGAACTCGGTGCGGCGGGTGCCCTGATGACGCCGTTCTTCATCCTCCTGATCACGGTCTTCCTCATCCCCGTCGGCACGGCCGTGTGGCTGAGCTTCTTCAGCGACGACCAGCCGGGACTGGGCTTCGGCCCCGAGCGCACCGTCTTCGTCGGGCTGCGGGGCTACACCGCCGTCCTGACCGACCCGACGTTCCTCGGCGGTCTCGGCATCGTCGCGCTGTACTGCCTGATCTACATTCCGCTGATGGTGATCGGCGCGCTCGCCCTGGCCCTGCTGCTGGATTCCGGAGTGGTGCGGCTGCGGGCCACGGCCCAGCTCGCGCTGTTCCTGCCGCACGCGGTGCCCGGCATCATCGCCGCCATCATCTGGCTGTATCTGTACACCCCCGGACTGAGTCCGGTGATCGAACTGCTCGGCAAGGCGGACATCACCGTCGACTTCCTGGGTGTGCACACCGTGCTCCCGTCGATCGTGAACATCGCCCTGTGGAGCAATCTCGGCTACAACATGGTCGTCTTCTACGCCGCGTTGCAGGCCGTCCCGCGCGAGGTGATCGAAGCCGCGGTCGTCGACGGGGCCGGACCCGTCCGTACCGCGCTCCAGGTCAAGGCGCCTCTCGTACGGTCCTCGATCGTGATGGTCGCGATGTTCACGCTGATCTTCGCGCTCCAGCTGTTCACCGAACCGATGCTGCTCGGCCAGTCGACCCCGATGATCAACTCCCGCTTCTCGCCCAGCATGTACATCTACGACGCCGCGTTCACCCGTAACAACTACGGCCTCGCGGCAGCCGCCTCGGTGATCCTGCTGATCTTCACGATCGCCCTCTCCTACGGCATCACCCGCTGGACCAACCGTGCCGACGCCGCCGAGGAGGACGCCCGATGAGCGCGTCGACCGCCACCCGTCCCACCGCGCCCCGGCCCGCCGCGCCCCGAAAGGCCGGCGCGCCGCGACCGAGGCTGCTGGGCCGGTCCGTCGTCAATCTCGTCATCGGCATCTCGGTGCTGTACACCCTGCTGCCCGTGCTGTGGCTGGTGCTCGCCTCCACCAAGGACCGGGACGCGCTGTTCAAGAGCGCGGTGCTGTCGTCGGGCGACTTCTCCTTCATGCGGAACCTGACGGACCTGTTCGCCATGGACGGCGGGCTGTACGGGCGCTGGTACGGAAACAGCCTGTTGTACGCGGTCCTCGGCGCGGCGCTCGGCGCCCTGGTCAGCATCGGCTGCGGCTACGCCTTCGACAAGTACCACTTCCGGCACAAGGAGAAGCTCTTCGGTCTGGTGCTGGCGGCCGTGATGGTGCCGCAGACCGTGCTGGCGCTGCCGCTCTATCTGATGGCTTCGGCCACCGGCCTGGTGAACACCTTCTGGTCGGTGTTCATCCCGGTCCTCTTCAACCCCTTCGGCGTCTATCTGGGCCGGATCTTCAGCCAGGGCTACGTACCGAACGAGGTGCTCGAAGCAGCGCGGGTGGACGGCGCGGGCGAACTGACCACCTACGTCCGGGTGGCACTGCGGATGCTGGGTCCGGGCCTGGTCACCGTCTTCCTCTTCCAGCTGACCGCGATCTGGAACAACTTCTTCCTGCCCATGGTCATGCTCTCCGACCAGGATCTGTATCCGGTCAGTCTCGGGCTCTACACCTGGAACAGTGCCGCCAGTGTCTCCCCCGAGTACTACCCCGCGGTGATCATGGGTTCGCTGCTCGCGGTGCTTCCGCTGATCCTCGCGTTCGCCCTGCTCCAGCGCTTCTGGCGGTCGGGGCTCACGGCGGGCGCGGTCAAGTAGCCGGTCCGCCACGGACCCGCCGCCGGGCGACAGCACCGCAACGGACCCCTCGTACCAGGAGAGAGATGCCCCGCACCACCGACACCACATCCCTTCCGGCCCCCCGGCCGGTGCGCCGGCCGCGCGCCGCCCTCGCCATGCGGCCGGACGCCGCGGCCGCCCTGCTCACACCCGAGGCCCTGGCCGCGCTGGGCGAGGTGTGCGCGCTCACCCCGCCGCCCGTCCTCGACGACTTCACCACCGACCGGGCCCGCTCCGCCCTCGCGGACGTCGAACTGCTGGTCACCGGCTGGGGCTGCCCGCCGCTTGACGCGGACGTCCTGGCCGCCGCCCCCGCGCTGCGGGCCGTCGTCCACACGGCGGGCTCCGTCCGCGGCCATGTCACCGCGGCCTGCTGGGAGCGCGGCATCGAGGTCTCGTCGGCCGCCGCCGCCAACGCGCTCCCGGTCGCGGAGTACACCGTCGCGATGATCCTGCTGTCCGGCAAACGGGCCCTGGAACGGGCCCGCGAATACCGCGCCGTACGCCGCCGGGGCAACTGGCTCGGCACGCCGCCGGACGTCGGCAACTACGGCCGGACGGTGGGCATCCTGTCCGCGTCGATGATCGGCCGAAGGGTGATCGAGCTGCTGCGCCCGTACGATCTGCGGGTCCTCCTGCACGATCCGTACGTCTCCGCGACGGAGGCCACGGCGCTCGGCGTCCGGCAGGTGGGGATCGGCGAACTCTTCGCAATGAGCGATGTGGTGAGCGTCCACACACCGCTGCTGACGGCCACGCGTGGGCTCGTCGGACGTGAACTCCTCGCCTCCATGCGGCCGGACGCCGTGCTGATCAACACCTCGCGCGGCGCGGTCCTGGACCAGGACGCCCTGACCGACGTACTCCGGCAGGACCGGATCCGGGCGATCCTCGATGTCACCGAGCCCGACGAGCTGCCGGACACGCATCCCCTGTGGGAGTGCGAGAACGCACTGATCACCCCTCATCTCGCCGGATCCCAGGGCAACGAATGGCGTCGGCTGACCGATCTGGCGGTCGGCGAGGCCGCCCGTTGGGCCGCGGGCGACGGTTTCGCCCATCCCGTATCGCACGAAAGGCTGGCGTTTCTCGCATGACCACCTCCCCCTCCTTCGAACTCCCCCCGGAAGACCGCGAGTCGAGCCCGCACACCGGATACACCCGGGCGCACTGGGAGGCCGCGGCGGACGGGCTGCTGCACGCCGCCTGGCGGTGGGCCACCCCCGGCCGGGCCCTGCTCGACCTGCCCGGACGGCCGTCCGCTTCCGGGGTCCGGTCCGACGGTCTGGAGGGTTACGCCCGTACGTTCCTGGCCGCCGCGTTCCGGGTCGCGGGCGCGGAGGGCAAGGACCCGCACGGCTGGCTGGAGCGGTACGCGGACGGGCTCGGTGCCGGTACGCGGACGCCCGGACGGGACGACACCGAGTCCTGGCCGCTGATCCTGGACCACCAGGTGCAGGGGCAGCCCATGGTGGAGTCCGCGTCCGTCGCCATCGGGCTGCGGCTGACCCGGCCCTGGCTCTGGGACCGGCTCGACGAGGGGGTGCGGGACCGCGCCGAGGTATGGCTCCGGAGCGCTCTGCGGCACACCCCGGCGCCCAACAACTGGTATCTCTTCCCGTACTCCGTCGCCGGGTTCCTGGAGTCGGTGGGCCGCGGCGACGACGAGACCGCGCGGGCCAAGGAGCGGGCGCTGGAGCTCCTGGAGGGCTGGTACCGGGGCGAGGGCTGGTACGCGGACGGCGACGGGCGGTCCTTCGACCACTACAACGGCTGGGCCCTGCACCTGTATCCGGTGCTGGACGCGTATCTGTCGGGCGACGCGGAGCTGTCGGCGCGCTACGGGGCACGGCTGCGCGAGCACCTGGAGAGCTTCTCGCTGATGTTCGGCGCCGACGGCGCTCCCCTGCACTTCGGGCGTTCCCTCTCCTACCGCTTCGCGGCGGGCGCGGCGGTCGGCATCGGCGCCGTCTCCGGGCACACCCCCCTGTCTCCCGGAGTCTCCCGGCGCCTGGTCAACGGGTCACTGCGCTACTTCATGGAACGGGGCGCGACCGGGGACGACGGGCTGCTGTCCCTCGGCTGGCACGGCCCGCACGAGGCCACGCTCCAGACCTACTCCGGCCCCTCGTCGCCGTACTGGGCGTCCAAGGCGTTCGTCGCGCTGCTCGCCCCCGCGGAGCATCCGCTGTGGACGGCGGCCGAGGAACCGGCGCCGAGCGAGGGGCCCGACCGGGTGCTGTCGCTGTCCGCTCCGGGTTTCCTCGTGCAGTCGACGCGTGCGGACGGCATCGTCCGGCTGCACAACCACGGGAGCGACCACATCCGGCCGCACGAGGGCGAGTCGGCGGCCGGTGAGGACCCGCTCTACGCGCGGCTGGCGTACTCCACGGTGACCGGTCCGACCGCCGCCGCGAACGCGGCGGACAACCATCTGTCCGTGCGGGTCGGCGGGGCGCGCAGCTCCCGGCTGCGCATCCACCCGCTGGGCGCCGGGCACGGCGAGGGCTGGGGCTGGGCGGCGTCCTGGCACCGCCCGGTCTTCCCGACGGGGCCGGCCACGGTGCCGGGGCTGCGGGTGGAGAGCGTGACCGTCGTGCGGGGACGCTACGAGCTGCGGGTACACCGGGTGCTCGGGGCTCCGGACGGGGCGCGGGTCGAGCAGACCGGCTGGGCGACGGGCCCCGGGGACGGGGTGCGGTCCCAGCTGCACGGGCTGCACGGCTGGGAGACGGTGGAGGACGTACGGGCGCCGCAGGGCACGGCGTTCACCCGCTGGGCGGCCCTGCCCCGGCTCGCCGCCGACGCGCGGGGCACGGTCCTGCTGGTGGCCCTCGCCTCGCTCACCGCCGAGCCGGACGCCACCGGACTCGACGCGGTGGTGAGCGGGGTGGACGTGAACGGCGACACCATCGAGGTCATCTGGGCGCACGACGGTGCGGGCGACCGTACGGACGACGCGGCGAGGACCCGGATCGTCTTCGGGTCCTCGGCGGCGAGGCCCGCGGCGGTGGCGGTGGACCACCGCCGGTAGTCCGGGCCCTACACGTCCGTGCGGATCACCACGGCGAGGGTGCGCGGGCCGTGGACGCCCTCCACGCGCTCCAGTTCGATGTCGGAGGTGGCCGAGGGCCCGCTGATCAGGGTCGTCGGCCGCTCCGGCACCAGCCCGGCCACCGCCTCCGGCACACCGACCCGGACCGAGGAGAGGTCCACGACGCAGACGTGCAGATCGGGGACGAGCGACAGGGCCCGCCGTCCCTGACCGGACGAACCGTCCAGGAAGATCGTGCCGGTCTCGGCGCAGCTGACGGCGGACGCGGTCACCACGCCGTCCAGGGCGTCGAGGCTCGGCGCCGGAATGTCGGCCGAGTCCCACTGGACCTCGCCGTCGAACGCGCCGAGCCACGCCTCGTCGAGCCCGGCCGGCACCCCGATCCGGCGGGCGCCGCACTCCCGCAGGACCTCGGCGATCACCTCGGCGGTGCGGTCGGCGGTGCAGGCGCGGACGCGCGCCTTGTAGTCGACGAGCCGGTCGGTGAACAGGGCGAGGCGGGCGTCGTCGGGCAGGGTGCGCCCGGTGCGGTACTCGCGCGGAATGACGGTCGCGGCGGTGGGCGCGAGGGCCAGGGCGTCCCGGACGCGGCCGAGCACGGTGTCACGAGCGGTGGTCACTTCTCGTCCTCCTGGGGTCCGTTGCCGCTACCGTGGGCCTCGCCGTTACCGTGGGCGTCGGCTGCGGCTGCGGCGTCCCGCATGGTGGCGGCGCCCTCCGCCGATGCCAGCCAGGAGCGGAAGGTCTGCCTGGGCGGAGCCGCGGTGTCCCGGCTGTCGCTCCAGCCGCTGAACGGTGCGGGCAGATGCGACAGGGTGCCGTCCCGCCCGGCCAGCACCCGGCCGATACCGGCTGCCTTCTGCGCGGCGGTGAACAGCTTCGGCTTCCTCATCACGGTGGCGGCGGCCTTCATGGCCAGCCTCTCCGCCGTCGTACCGGACTCCTCCGTGTTCTGATGGCGCAGCTCGACCAGCATCGAGGGGATGTCGATCTTGACCGGGCAGGCGTCGAAGCAGGCACCGCAGAGGCTGGAGGCGTACGGCAGCGAGCTGTTGGGGTCGTCCTTGGCCGCGTGCATCCCGGCGAGCTGCGGGGTGAGCACCGCACCGATCGGGCCGGGGTAGGTCGACCCGTACGCGTGGCCCCCGGCCCGTTCGTACACCGGGCACACATTGAGACAGGCCGAGCAGCGGATGCAGTTGAGCGCCGCGCGTCCGACGGTGTCGGCGAGTGCCGCGGTGCGCCCGTTGTCGAGCAGGATCAGATGGAATTCCTGCGGCCCGTCGCCGGGCGTCACCCCGGTCCACATCGAGGTGTACGGGTTCATCCGCTCGCCCGTGGAGGAGCGCGGCAGCAGCTGGAGGAAGACTTCCAGGTCCGAAAAGCGCGGCAGCACCTTCTCGATGCCCATGACGGTGATGAGGGTGTCGGGCAGGGTCAGGCACATCCGGCCGTTGCCCTCGGACTCGACGACCGACAGGGTGCCGGTCTCGGCGATACCGAAGTTGGCGCCCGAGACGGCGACCTTCGTCGTCATGAACTTCTCGCGCAGATAGGCGCGGGCGGCCGCGGCGAGGTGGGCGGGCACGTTGTCGAGCGTCGGGTCGACTCCGGGGATCTCCTTGAGGAAGATCTGCCGGATCTCGTCCCGGTTGCGGTGGATCGCGGGTACCAGGATGTGCGACGGCTTGTCGTGGGCGAGCTGCACGATGAGTTCGGCCAGATCGGTCTCGTACGGGGTGATCCCGGCCGCTTCGAGGTGCTCGTTGAGACCGATCTCCTGCGTGGCCATCGACTTGACCTTGATGACGTCGCCGCTGCCGGTAGCCTTCACCAGCCGGGTGACGATCTCGTTGGCCTCGGCTCCGTCACGGGCCCAGTGGACGGTGCCGCCGCGCTCGGTGACCTTGCGTTCCAGCTGTTCCAGGAGTTCGGGGAGCCGGTTCATGGTGTCCGTCTTGATCGCCGACCCGGCCTCTCGCAGCTCTTCCCAGTCGGGGAGTTCGCCGGTGACGTGGAGGCGTTTGGCGCGGATGGTGCGGGTGGCGCGGCCGAGGTTGCGGCGCAGCTGCTCGTTGCGCAGCTCGTCGTGGGCGGCCTTGGGGAAGGTCCGCTCGCCGCGCAGATTGCCCGTTCCGTAGGGGGAGCGCGGCGGGGCGGCGGGCATGCCGAGGAACGTGCTCATACGGCGGCCTCCAGCGGGGCGTACGGCGAGGTGCGGGTGGCGGCGAGGACCTGGGCGAGGTGCAGGGTGCGCGTACCGGACTTGATCCGGGAGAGCCCGCCGCCGATGTGCATCAGGCAGGAGGAGTCACCGGCGGTGCACACGGTGGCCCCGGTGGTGGCGATGTTGCTCATCTTGTCCTGGAGCATCGCGGTGGACGTCTCGGCGTTCTTCACGGCGAAGGTGCCGCCGAAACCACAGCAGACATCGGCTTCGGGGAGTTCGACGAGGTCGATGGAGTCGACGGCACGCAGCAGCTTCAGCGGCTTGTCACCGACCCGGAGCATCCGCAGGGAGTGGCAGGTGGGGTGGTAGGTGACGCGGTGCGGGAAGTACGCGCCGACCGCGGTGACATCGAGGACGTCGACAAGGAATTCCGACAGTTCGTACGTCTTCGCCTTGACGGTGGCGACCGAGGCGCGCAGCGCGGCGTCCCCGTACCGGGCGGCGATGATCTCGTGCTGGTGGCGGACCGAGCCCGCGCACGAGCCCGACGGCATCACGACCGCCTCGATCGACGCGTCGCCGAACTGGTCGGCGAAGTCGCGCACCAGCGGGACGGGCTCGCGCTGGTAGCCGGTGTTGATGTGCATCTGGCCGCAGCAGGTCTGCTCCGGCGGGAACACCACGTCGTGGCCCAGCCGGGCGAGCAGGACAGCGGTGGATTTCACCGCCTCGGGGAAGAGCGTGTCTCCCAGACAGGTGGCGAAGAGTCCGATGCGCATGGGGCCTCCCCGGTCGTTTGTATGGTCGGACCATACTAGTCTCGGTCCGTACGGGGAACCAGCGGGCACGAAAAGGGGACGGTGCGTCGCGCACCGTCCCTTCGATGGACTCCTGATCGCCTGACCGAGCGACCGACCGACCGACCGGCGGCTATGTCCCGGCGTTCTCGTCGACGAGCGTGCCGTGCAGTCCGCGGATGTGCTCCTCCACCAGGTCCGCGGCCGCGCCGCCCCGCCCTTCGCGCACCAGGCGCAGCAGCCGCGTGTGCTGGGAGTTGAGCGCGCGGGCCGTGGCGGGCCAGTCCGTCGCCTCCTCCAGCGCGCGAAGGATCAGCGGGCGTACCGACTCGCGTACGGCGGAGGTGAGCGTGGAGGTGAGCGCGTTGCCGGAGCTGCGGGCGATCAGCACATGGAAGCGGGTGTCCAGGTCGTTGAACCCGGCCGCCGTGACGTCCGGCTCCGCCATGCCCAGGAGCAGCCGCTCCGCTTCGTCGAGGTCCTCGTCGCAGGCGTGCGCCGCCGCGGCTTCGAAGCTGGACCGCTCCAGGACGACCCGCGCCTCCAGCACATCGTGGAGGCTGTAGCTGCCGAGCGCGAAGTGCAGGCGCAGCAGCCGGCCGAGGGCGTCGTCCGGATTGCGGACGATGCGGGCCCCGGAGTCCGGACCGCGTCCGGGCTGGGCCACCAGCACGCCGATGGTCTCCAGCACCCTGAGTGCCTCGCGCAGCGCGGAGCGGCTGACACCGAGCACCGGGGCCAGCTCCCTTTCGGGCGGCAGCCGGTCGCCCGCTCTGAGCTCGCCGGCGAACACCCGGTCCTCGATGCTCTGGAGAACGAGCTCATGCGTACGGGACTGCCGTACGGGCTGCCACTCGACGGGCATCCACCACTCCCTGCTCGTCACGAACGGTCGAATTCTCAGACTATGTCACGCACGCCATGTGGTCGGACCTCATAGTCGGCACGGCCCCGCGACGTCTCACCCACCGCGATTCCGTTCTCGCGATGCGAGACGACTCATTCCGCTTCTCCGGGCGCGCCTACAGTGGCGCACATGTTCGGACCTGCCCGTCAGCTGGCTCTCGCGCTCTTCGCGGCCACCACGTGGAGCGTCGACGACGCGCTCTGTCGTCCCTGACGCACGCGTTCCGGGGCCCGTTCCCACGCGCGCCCCCAGCCGGTCCGCCCCTCCCTCTTCCGGAGAACCTCTTGACTACCGCTCCCCCTGCCGGGGCGCCGCCCCGTGCCGCCCTGCTCTCCCCCGTCACCACATCCCTCCCCGCTCCCGAGGCCGAGCCCGCCCCTCCCGTACGCCGGGTGCCGCTCGCCGTCGCCGCCGTGATCGGTGCCGCGCTCAGCTCGTACGTCTTCGCCCGGCACGGCGCCAAGCCGGGCACGCTGCTGCTGCTCGGTATCGCGCTCGGGTTCGCCCTCTTCCACTCGCGCTTCGGGTTCACCTCCGCCTGGCGTCAGTTGGTGGCCGTCGGCAACGGCACCGGGCTGCGCGCCCACACCCTGCTGCTCGGCACCACCGCCACGCTCTTCGCGCTGATCATCGGCAGCGGCACCGGACTGTTCGGCTCCGTCCCGGCACCCAGCGCCGGGCCGCTCGGGATCGGCCTGCTCGTCGGCGCCTTCCTGTTCGCCATCGGGATGCAACTCGGTGGCGCCTGTGCCTCCGGCACCCTGTTCGCCGTGGGTTCGGGCCAGTCGACGATCGTCCTCACCCTTTTCGGTTTCATCGTGGGATCGACCCTGGCCGCTTGGCAGTTCGGCCTGTGGAGCGATCTGCCCGCGCTCGACCCGGTCCTGCTCTCCGACCATGTGGGCTGGTTCGGTTCCTGGGCGGTGACGATCGCGGTGCTCGCGGTCATCTGGTTCGTCGCCCGCGCCGTGCAGAACCGCCGTACTCCGCCGCCGGTGGGCACGCCGCCGTCCGCGCGCGGTGCCCTGGCCCGCGCCGTCCGGGGTTCCTGGCCGCTCGCCGTCGGTGCGCTCGTGCTCGCCGTGCTCGGTGCCGGTGTGCTGCTGGTGTCGGGCGGGGCCTGGGGCGTGACCAGCGCGTTCGCCCTGTGGGGCGCCAAGGTCGTGGGCGCTCTCGGCGGTTCGCCGGAGGCGTGGGAGTTCTACCGGCAGCCGGGCAGTGCCGCCCAGTTGTCGGGCCCGGTGCTCGCCGACAAGAACAGTCTCACCGACATCGGCATCATGGTCGGTGCGGCGGTGGCCGCCGCGGCGGGCGGGGTCTGGACGCTGCACCGTGCCATCCCGGGCCGCACGGCCGTCGCCGCCGTCCTGGGCGGCATCCTGATGGGCATCGGCGCCCGGATGGCCGGTGGCTGCAACATCGGCGCGTACCTCGCGGGGATCGCCTCCGGCTCGCTGCACGGATGGGTCTGGGGCGCCGTCGCGATCCTCGGGACCTGGGCGGGTCTGCGACTGCGCCCGCTCTTCGGCCTCGGCAACCCGAAGCCGACGGACAGCGTCTGCTGACAGACGTACAGCGCTCGCTCACCTCCCGCTCACCTCCCGCGCGCCGAGGCCCCGTCCGCCCGACGGGGCCTCGGCGCGTCTCGTCCGGGCAGCACCGCGACCAGCAGACCGCACACCGCGGCGCCGGTGCCGAGCGCAAGCGCTCAGTGGGCCGGGGGCACGTTCCGGCCGTGGAGGCGGCCGCGTTGTGGATCGAAGAGCTGGCCGGCCACACCCGCCACCACGAGCCCGGCGGCGATGAGGAGACCGTGCCCCACCGCGATACCGACGCCCAATGCGACGAGCCCGACGGCGAGCCAGAGCCAGGCGTGGCCCCTGCGGTACTCACGCGGGGAACGCGGGGAACGGGAACGCGGGCCGCCGCCGGACAGGGAGGCGGCGAATCCCGGGTCGTCGTGGCGCAGCCGCTCCTCGATGTCACGCAGCCGCTCGTCGTACGTGGGCATGGGTGTCTCCTTCCCGGTGCGGAAACCGCCGGGTGCGAAGCCGTGCTCCCGGGCGTGTACGGCGCGGGAGCGGGACGCGGTACTCGTTCCTCATGCTCCTCGACCCGTTCCCGCGCGGGCTATCGGGGACACCACCCATTTCCGGGGGTGGCCACCATGTACGAGGACGCCGGGGCGGGGCGCGGGGCCCGGGACAGCGGCGGGAGCGGCAATAGTGGAGGCAACCGACCGTCCGTACAACCACCCGAAGGAGGCCATGCGCTCTTGTCCCTGTTCTGGCGCATCTTTCTGCTCAACGCCGCGGTCCTGGTCGCGGCCGGAGCGCTGCTCCTGCTCGGCCCGATCACCATCTCCACCCCGGTGCTGCTGACCGAGGCCCTGATCCTGGCCGGTGGCATCACCTCGATGCTCGGCGCCAACGCGGCTCTGCTCAGGCTCGGACTCGCTCCTCTCCAGCGGGTCACCCGGGCGATGACCACCATCGACCTGCTGCGTCCCAGCCCGCGTCCCGAGGTCGCCGGGCAGGGAGAGATCGCCGATCTGATCGAAACGTTCAACACGATGCTCGACCGTCTGGAGGCGGAGCGGGCCACCAGCAGCGCTCGCGCGCTCTCCGCGCAGGAGGCCGAACGCCGCCGGGTGGCCCAGGAACTCCACGACGAGGTCGGGCAGACCCTCACCGCGGTGCTGCTCGAACTGAAGCGCGTCGCCGACCGCGCTCCCGAGCCGCTGCGCGACGAGTTGCGCCAGGTCCAGGAGATCACCCGCGGCGGCCTGGACGAGGTACGCCGTATCGCCCGCAGGCTGCGGCCCGGAGTACTGGACGAACTGGGCCTGGTGAGTGCCCTGACGGCGCTGATCACCGAGATCCCGAAGCCCGACGGGCTGACGGTCGAGCGGCGGATGGAGAAGGACCTGCCCCAACTGGGCGCCGAGGCCGAGCTCGTCGTCTATCGCATCGCCCAGGAGTGCCTCACCAACACGGTCCGCCATGCTCGCGCCACGCGTCTGGAACTCTCCCTGCGTCGCGGCCCCGGCGGAGTGGAGCTGTGCATCCGCGACGACGGCCGCGGTCTCGGGGACGGCCCCGAGGGTGCGGGCCTGCGCGGGATGCGCGAACGTGCCCTGCTCATCGGCGCCGGACTCACCCTCGGCAACGGTCCGGGGGGCGGCACCGAAGTACGCCTCGATGTGCCCGTACGGAACGGAAGCCGGTGACCATGACCATGTCCCCGTACGACCCGGTGCGCAGGACGCGCATCCTGCTCGCCGACGACCACGCCCTGGTCCGCCGGGGCGTCCGGCTCATCCTCGACAACGAGCCGGACCTCCTAGTCGTCGCCGAGGCGGGCGACGGCGCCGAGGCCATCGAGATGGCCCGTGCCGAACAGCCCGACCTGGCCATCCTCGACATCGCGATGCCACGTCTGACCGGTCTCCAGGCGGCGCGGGAGCTGTCCCGGGTACAGCCGGGGCTGCGCATCCTCATGCTGACCATGTACGACAACGAGCAGTACTTCTTCGAAGCGCTCAAGGCGGGAGCGGCGGGCTATGTACTGAAGTCCGTCGCCGACCGGGACCTGGTGGAAGCCTGCCGTGCGGCGATGCGCGACGAACCGTTCCTCTACCCCGGTGCGGTCACGGCGCTGATCCGCAACTTCCTCGAACGGGCCAGGGAGGGCGGGGATCTTCCGGCCCGTGCGATCACCGAACGCGAGGAGGAGATCCTCAAGCTGGTGGCCGAGGGCCACTCCTCGAAGGAGATCGCCGGCCTGCTCGTCATCAGCGTCAAGACCGTCGAGCGGCACCGCGCGAATCTGCTCCAGAAGCTGGGGCTGCGCGACCGTCTGGAGCTCACCCGCTACGCGATCCGCGCCGGGCTGATCGAACCGTAGACGGGTCCGTGGACCGGTCCACGGTCGGGTCCGTGGACCGGACCGCGGACCGGACCGCACCGGCGTTGATGCTCCTATTGCTCGTCAAGCGTTCTGAGGCACGAGGCGCAAGGTACTTTCGCTGCATGTCACTGACTCCCGACGACAAAGTCCGCAGCCGCGACGAACTGGTCTCCTTCGTTCGAGAACTGCGTCAGGACTACCTCCGCAGTGGACACGAATGGGAGAACCAGAGCCTCGACCGATTCCTTGAGGCGCTTGCGGCATGGATGCATGACTCGCCGGGCTGGTACCAGAACGTCGGGAAGGAACTCCCGGAAGGCGGGGACTGGACCTTCCTGGCCAGAGCGCTTCAGGCCGCCACTGTCTATGAGTGAAGTGTTCGCGTCCAACGGTCAGTCCGCACGGAGCCAGTCGCGGTAGGCGTGGGTGAGGTTGTCGTCTCGGCGGATTCCGCGTTCGAAGGTGGAGATGGTGGCGGGCCAGACACCGAAGTGACGGGCGGCGGCGGTGAGGGTGATGTTCTTGGACTGCCGCAGCGGCCGCAGGTCGGCAATGGCGGGGATGGTGACCGTGGCGGTCAGGCAGGGGAAGATCTCCCGGGCGACGGCCCGTTTCAGCGGCCGGATGATCTCCTTCTTCGTGCGGCCGGCGGCGGTCTGTCGTGCTACGTAGTCGCGTGTGCGGGGGTCGCTGGACATGCCGACGAGGGCGATGCGGTAGAGGGCGGCGTTGGCTTGCCCGGTCGTCTCCGCGTGAGAGACGGTGCCGGTTGGTTCTGCCGCTGGAGGCCGTAACGGGTGCGGCTCCGCAGAGGGCGGCGAAGGACGCCTCGGTCCGCGTGCGTTCGGGATTGCCGCCCGCCCGCGGTGACCAGGAGCTGGGCGTCAGTCAGTGCCCGAGCCACGGCCACGGGAACCTGAGTATCAGCATCAATGTCAGTGCCGCCGCCTAGGGTTTTCGCAGTGGACGACAACCGGGTCCCGGGGCCCGGGTTCGGCAAGTGCGCGGGGAGACGAATGACGACCGAGATCATCACGGGGCAGCCGGGCGACCTGATCCGGCTGCGGCCCGACGGCGATGCCCCGCACCCGACCGTCGCGCAACTGCTCGACTCGAAGGCCGGATCCGGCGACCCGGCCGGACTCGACCCGTACGTCCGGGGGCTGTTGGTCATCGGACATCTGCTCATCGAGGGTGACGAGGCCGAGCACATCGTGCTGGACGGCGCGACGGGGCGCGTCTTCAGCATGTACCTCTTCGAGGAACGCCCCGACCTCACCGGTGTTCTGCCGCTGGCCCCGTCGCGCGACGCCCTCACCCGATTCCTGGCCGCGACCGACGAACTGGCCGGGAAATGCGGGCAGTTCGCCCGGTTTGCCGACCGGGCGGGTCCGCGGGCGGTGGCCGAGGCCTGCGCCGAGCTGCTCGCGGTCTTCGAGGACGAGGACTGGGACGGCGACTGGGGCAGCGCGGGAGGCCGCGACGAGTGGGAGCACTCCGTCCCGGCGTTCTGGCGCATCGCCGCTCTCGTACGGCCGCTCGCGCTGATAGCGCGGCCGGGCAACGGCCTGCTCCTCGATCTGCCCGAGGGCGTGCTGGAGGAGGAGTTCGGGGAGCGGGAGGTCGTGCGTTTCGACCGCGTCGATCTGCCCGACGCGATGGTGCACCTGCCGACCAGGCGCTTCCTCACGGAGACCGGGCTCCCGTCCGACGGCGGCATGTTCAGCCTCGGGACGGAGGCCCCCCGGCTGATCTCCCTCGCCGCGTGCCGGGACGAACACCAGGACGGGGCGGACCTCTACGGCTATCCCCCGTCCATGGCGGACATCGCCGACCGGCTGTTCTACCTGGGATGGCTCGTCGAGGACACGGCGGTGTTCGTCGACGGGGCGACGGGCACCGTGCACGCGTGGTCGGTCCCCGAAGCGACGCTGTTACCGCTCAACGCCGATGTCTCCACGCTGGCCTTCACCGTGTGGATCCTGCACCGCGAACACGCGCTGGACGAGGAGCACGGGCTGACGGCGGACATGTACCAGCCGCTCGCCGACACCATGGCCCGCGTGCTCGCGTCGGTGGACCCGGTGGCCTGCCGCTCGACGGGCGAGGAGGACGACTGGCGCTACTGGCCGGAGGTCTTCCACGACGAGGCGGGCGGGGTGCTGTGAGTCCGCGCCGGCCGGCCGCGCGTCGACCAGCACATCTGTGCGTCGATAGTTCATGCGTTTCTCACTCAGTGCGCATACCGTGCACACCGTGACCCAGACGAGCCCGCCCGGCTGGCATCCAGACCCCGGGTATTCAGGAATCGGCCCCGCCCAGGAACGCTGGTGGGACGGAACCCAGTGGACCGACCACCTCCGCGTTCCGCCCGCGGCGGTCCGGCGGCGCCGGACGCGTATCGCCGTCGGTGTGACCGTCGGTGTAGTGGTGCTCGCCGCCATCGGGGGCGGCGTGTATCTGATCCAGGAGGACAACGGCAGACAGCCGGGGACCTCGGCGAGCTCCCCGTCATCCGCGCCGTCCGGGGCGCCGGGCCGGCCCGGCGCCCCGGACGGGAACGGCGCTCCGGACGGAAACGGGGAGAACGGCGGCAATGGCGGCGAGAGCCAGGCGCCCGACGCACAGCTACCGCCGACCGAGGACGGCTACGCCACGGATCTGGCCAGCGGAATCAGTCTCCCGGTGCCCAAGGGCTGGACCGGCCGGTCCGGGACCGTCGGTGCCGGGCTGACCACCGGCGACTACGCCTGTCCCGGCGCCTCGGGCGAGAAGTGCGTACGCGGCGGCGTGTTCTCGGCCCCTGCCGTCGCGCTGAAGATCGACGCGAAAACGGCGGAGGCCGCGGCCAAGAAGGACATCGCGGTCAACGCCGAGGAGTCGTACGGCGAGAAGATCTACGAAGGCATCACGTCGCACGAACAGCTCAAGTCCGAGCCGGTCACGGTGGCCGGCCAGAAGGGCTACCTGGTGCGCTGGAAGGTCGTGACGAAGAAGGGTGACGACGGGTACGTCGAGTCGCTCGCCTTCCCCTCCCCCACCACGAAGGACATGCTGGTCGTCGTCCGGTCCGGCTTCGACGTCAGCGCCGAGGCGCCGAAGCTCTCCGTCCTGGACGACATCACCCGGGGTATCAAGGCCGCCTCCGGCACCGGGGGCGGCACCGGCCAGAACACGTAGCAGGCACCCGGACACGCGAGAACGGCCGGGGGGCGTGCCGGAGGTTTCCGGCACGCCCCGCTGACGCTCGACCGGCGCGCCGGCGCTCGGCCGGTGGGTACCGGCGGCCGTCGAAACGGGACCGGTCAGACGGTGGCGGTGGCCGGGTCGCTGACGCCCGCGGCTCCGGTCTCCACATGCCCGGCGAAGCGGCGCAGGAAGGCGGTGCTGGTGCCGATGACGACGGAGACGTCGTACCAGCGCCGGGAGGCGCTCAGGTCCACCGTGTGACGCACCGTGGCCCCCGGCCCCACCGTGACCGTCCGCGACTGCCCGCCATAGGCGTTGGCGACCGTCAGCCTGGCCTCCGTGGTGCCGGGGTTGGTGAGCGTCAGGTCCAGGTTGCCGGTGGTGGCGTTGTGGCGGGCCGTCGCCTCGGGTCCCGCGGTCGTCGCGGGACACCTGAAGGTGCGCAGGAATCCGTTCGGGCCGTGCACCGTGAGGTCGTGCGTGCCCTTGGAGTAGGCCGAGTTCCAGGTGTCGGAGATCGTCCTGCCCGCCTCGGCCGTGTACGTCCACGGCGCGTCGGTGCGGTTCGCCGAGGTGACGTAGAACTGCGCCCCCGCCTTCGTACCCGGACTGAAGGTGAGGGCGATGCGGCCGTCGCCCACCCTGACCTCGCCGTCGACGTACGGCGCGTACGGCAGCGGCCGGGCGGGGCGGGCGCCCGCTTCCTGCTTGGGCAGGGAACCGACGCCGGGCGGCGTGGGCCGGTAGTCGGGGTGCCGGTCGTGGTCCGGCGGCTCGTAGCCGGACGTGTCGGGCAGCGTGACGGGAGCGGTGTCCGTGGTGCCGAAGTCGAAGGCCGAGGTGAGGTCGCCGCAGATCGCGCGCCGCCACGGTGAGATGTTCGGCTCGCGCACCCCGAAGCGGCGCTCCATGAACCGGAGTATCGAGGTGTGGTCGAAGACCTCGGAGCAGACGTAACCGCCGGTGCTCCAGGGCGAGACGACGAGCATGGGGACGCGCGGGCCGAGACCGTAGGCGCCCGCGGCGTAGGAAATGCCGCCCTTGTGGAGGTCCGGGGCGACATCGACGGTGGACAGGCCCTGCGCCGCGGAGGACGGCGGGTAGGGCGGCACGACGTGGTCGAAGAAGCCGTCGTTCTCGTCGTAGGTGATGAACAGCGCGGTCCGGCTCCACACCTCGGGGTTCGACGTCAGCGCGTCCAGCATCTGCGCGATGTACCAGGCGCCGTAGTTCGAGGGGAAGTTGGCGTGCTCGGTAAAGGCTTCCGGAGCGGCGACCCAGGAGATCTTCGGGAGCGTCCCGGCCTTCACGTCCGCCGCGAGTTCGTCGAAGTAGCCGTCGCCGCCCTTGACGTTCGTCCCGGTCCGCGCCTTGTCGTAGAGCGGGTCTCCGGGCCGGGCGTTGCGGTACTTGTCGAAGTACAGCAGGGAGTTGTCGCCGTAGTTGCCCCGGTAGGCGTCGCTGATCCAGCCCCAGTGCCCGGCGGCGTCCAGGCCGTCCCCGGTGTCCTGGTAGATCTTCCAGGAGATCCCGGCCTCCTCCAGACGTTCGGGGTACGTGGTCCAGCCGTAGCCCTTCTCCTCATTGCCGAGGACGGGACCGCCGCCGGTGCCGTCGTTGCCCGTGTACCCCGTCCACATGTAGTAGCGGTTCGGGTCGGTGGCCCCGATGAACGAGCAGTGGTACGCGTCGCACACGGTGAACTTGTCGGCGAGCGCGTAGTGGAAGGGAATGTCCTCGCGGGTGAGGTAGGCCATCGTCGTCGGCGTCTTGGCGGGTATCCACCGGTCGTAGCGGCCGTTGTTGTACGCCTGGTGGCCGCCCGCCCAGTCGTGGTTGAGCCCCTGGAGGAACTGCATCCCCAGGTCGTCGGCCGTCGGGTGGAACGGCAGGGTCACCCTCTGCGCGCCGTCTGCCTGGTACCAGACCGGCTTCCCGCCGGGCAGTGTCACGGGGCGCGGGTCCCCGAATCCGCGTACTCCCTTCAGCGCGCCGAAGTAGTGGTCGAAGGAACGGTTCTCCTGCATCAGCACGACGATGTGCTCGATGTCCTTGATGGTGCCGGAGGCGCGGTGTGCGGGGATGGCGGCGGCACGGTCGATGCTGCTCGACAGGGCGGCGAAACCCGCTGTCGCTCCCGCCAGTTGGAGGAAGCGGCGCCGATTGATGTCAGACATGAGTGTGGGGCCTCTTGGGGTGAGGGAACAGAAGCGTACGGAATGTTCCAAGAGGACCGAGCGGAAAGGAAGAGGCAGCGACGGCACTGTGAACGGCGGCCGTACACACGACGGCCGTACACACCGTCAAAAACCTTCCCGTACCTGTCATCCCCTTCAGTCCGCCCGCTCGAAGGGGATGGAGAAGCTCCGGCACCCGCGAACGCCGGTGAGAGTCACATTCGCGCTGGGGTGGGCGGACAGCTCGTGCAGCGGATCGAGGATGATCCGTACGGTGGCACGCTCGCCCGCCCCGTCCTCCAGGCCCGACACCACCACGAGGAAGAAGCCCTTCTCCGTGGCGGCCCGTTCGTACTCGTGGGGCGTCACCGGGAGGCAGTCCGGCTCCCGGCGCAGGAAGGACTTCACCTCGTAGAAGCGGCTCAGCTCGTCGGCCGCGTCGGCGCCCACACCGCGCTGCGCCCGCAGGTCCCGCAGTTCCTCGTCGTCCCGCGCCAGCGCCAGGCGCACCAGGTCCAGGGCGACGGTCTCCTGATCCTGGGCGCTGAACGTCTTCAGTGCGCTCCGTTGCTGCGGAACTGCCGGTTCCGCCCGCGCCCCGGACAGGGTGGGCCTGCCCGGTCCGCTCCCGGTGGATCCGGCTGCAGCCCGACCGTTCCGGTCGGTGATCGCCGCCCGGTCCAGTACGGGGCGCAGCAGCCCGGGGTCGACGAGGCGACGCGGCGGGACGGCCGCGGAGGAGTCCCCCGACGGTGCTCCGGACCGCTTCACGGCCGGCGGCTTCGGCTTCACGGTACGGGCTCTGCCCACCGAGGCGTGCCGTGCGCTCGTCTCCTGGTGGAACTCGGCGAGCCGCTGGGCGTGTTCGGCGTCCGCGGCCGCCCGGCGCTCCTCGATACGGTCCTCCGCCCTGACGATCTCCGTGGCGCTCAGGCCGGATTCGGCGCGCTCCCACGCCGCGCTCCACGCGTGGGCGACCTCTCGCCGCCTGGCGCGGAACCGGGCCGCGAGCGCCCGGCCCACGCCGCCGGACCGGGCCAGCACCCGGTCGTGGCGGACGTAGAGCGTCCCCTCGTGCCAGTCGATCGCCGTCTCCACCGGGACGCGGAGCGGACCGGGCGGGCCGGGCTGCCCCGGCAGTGTCACCGTGCACGCGAGTGCGGGCTCGATGTGGACGACCAGACCGGTCAGTTCGTCCCAGGAGCCCTGGAGTTCCCGGGCCGTCGCGGGATCGCTGCGCTGCAGGTCCTCGCGGAGGTGCGCGACGGCCGAGGAGAGCCGGGCTGTCGCGTGAGCGTCGGGGTCGGGCGGCCCGGCGGCGTACGGCACGATGGCGTCGCCGCCGACGACGGTGATGCCCAGATGTGCCAGGAGGTCCCGGAACTGTTCGAGTTCCGCGCCGGGGCACCAGACGGGCGGTGCCTGCGCGGCCGTCAGCGCGGCGGCGAGCCCGGCCTCCTCCACGGCGTACACGGGACGGCGGCCGGTCCACCCGTGGCTCGTCCAGAGCGGCAGGCGGCCGAGCCGCTTCCCTCTCAGCTTCTCGGGCTCCCCGGCCGCCAGTTCCTGGAGGAACTGCAGGCTCTGCAGCAGCACGGCCTGGGCCGCCGCGTCCGGCTCCGTCCGCCGCCCGCCCGGTGCCACGGGTACGAGTCGCCGGATGACGGCGATCGCGTCGTCGGCACCGGGACGCGGCACCCCCACCGCCTCCCACAGGGCTTCGTCGCCGTCGAAGGCGGGCGCGAAGTCGCGCAGTTCGCCGAACAGCGGCTTGCCTCGAAGACAGGCGCCGGGGGTGCGCCAGCCCGACTCGGTCAGGACAAGCCCGTCGCCCTCGGCGAAGGCCCGTGCGATGTCGGCACGCGAGACGTCGGCGGCCGGTCCGCCCGCTGCTCCGGTGGCGGACGGGCCACGCTGCGGGCCCGTCCGCACGGCCAGGGCCCGGTACAGGAGCAGCGCCGCGGCATGGTCGTGGTCCCCGCCGGCCCGTTGCGACCCGCGCTGTCGGCGCAGCCGCTCAAGGATGTCGGCCGCCGTCGGTTCGCCCCCGACGGCAAGGGCCCGCAGGACCTCCCCGCCGCGTCCGGCGGCCGCCTGGATGTCCCGGTGCAGGAGCCCGTCCGCGTCGGTGCCGTGGACCGCCGCTGTCGCCTCGGTGCGTCTGCGCAGGGCCGAAGGCCCCGTGGCGGTCCCGCTCTCGCTGTCCAGCCAGGGGGTCTCCCGCAGTGTCCACAGCCAGAAGCCCGGGATCCTGGCCTTCACGTCCCAGACGTAGTAGTCGTGCGCGGCCTCGACCGACTCGTGGTCCGAGAAGCTGCTGCTCCAGGCCCTGCCGAGGACGTGGAGGAGCGCGACCGCACGCTTTCTGCGCGCCGGTCCGTCCGGCTCGGCGGCGATGGAGCGCACCACGGCGTCGAGGTCGGGGCTCTCGTGGTCGTCGAGTGTGTACGTGGCACCGAGCTGGTTCATCCGACGCGTACGGCTCGTGGGCGAACCCGGCGCGAGGGCGGGCACTCCCTGGCGCTGGAGCCGTTCCCTCCCGTACCGGTGAACACGGGCACCGGGCGCCGTCCGGGCTCCGAGCAGCCGGAGGAAGTTCAGCGGACTCATGCCGGAACCGGCGGCCCGCAGTACGTCGTTGTAGCGCGGCCGGAGCCATGCCAGGCCCGGCGTGCCGCCTGCCGCGTGGGCGAAGCTCTCGTCGCGGTCGGCACTGTCGATGCCCGGCGGGAGGTACGCCTGGGCGGGAGTCGCCCGTACGTCGTGCAGCTTGCCGTCGTCGTCGTGGCGGCGGGCCTGGAGCGTGACGGTCCGGCCGATGTCGCCGCCGAGCAGTGGCCGCTCGCGCTCCGGTACCTGGGCGAAGGCGTCCTTGAGGTCGCGCAGTTGCTCGTCGGTGAGGGTGAGAGGCGCGCCGCTGCCCCGTCTCCTTCCGTAGGCCGCCAGGGCGTCGGATCACGGTGACCTGATCGCCGTCGGTCAGCAGCGCGTGCTGGGCGCGCAGCCACTCACGCACCCGGATCGCGGCCGGAGTGCCGGCGAGGAAGGCGGGGTGCAGGGCGTGGGCGAATCCGAGGCTCTCGGCCAGGCCGCCGCGCCGGTCGGCGGACATGCGCAGGTCCGCCGGTCCCGGTGGCCGACGTCGGGTACCCGTGTCGTCCGCCACCCACGCGAAGTCGCACAGCCGGGATGACAGTCCCCCGGTGGCGGCACCGACGGCGGCCAGTTCGATGGCCGCGTCCAACGGTCGCTCCGGGTCGCCGAGCAGCGCCATCGTCTCCCGCGCCCGACGTCCACGGGCTCGGCGCCGCCGTGGTCCACCCAGTCCTCCAGGATGTCCCGGTACCGCGCCTCCGGGTCCCGCGCCGCGTGCGGCAGGGCCGGGCACTCCGCCACCCGCTGGATGTCGGCCTCGGTCAGCACGCGGGTGAGTTCGGGGGCCTCGACGGCCAGGTCCGCCAGTTTCAGCGGCCCGTGGCCGGGAACGTCGATGCGCAGCCGTACGGAGACCTGCTCGCGCGAGCGCTGGAGAACGGTGCTCTCCAGCCTGCCGACGACATCGTCGTGGCCCTTCACCTCCCGCGGCAGCGGCAGCATCCGCCAGGACGCGGCCGGGCCGTGGCGGAACCGTTCCACGAGGACGGCCGCCCAGAGGTCGGCCACGCCCCGCACGAGTGCGTCGTTCCACTCGGTCTCGCGCAGGCCCTGCCGGCTGGGGGCGGGATCGAACGGGGCGTGCACGCGAAGGGGCAGCCCCAACGGGGTGACGGGGAGCCGGACATGGACGTGGCCGTTGCCGGTACGGGCGCTGCCCAGCGGCAGGGCGACCGCGAGGGGTGTCCTGTCCCCGGCAGCCTTCGACTCGGGCTCGACGTCGGGCGGGGTGGTCACGGCCGTGGCGCAGACCTGCCAGCGGAGCCCGTCCGGGTCGCGGACCTCCGAGACCTCCACGCGTACCGCCTCTCCGGCGATGTCGGCGGTGAAGGCCCCGCCGTCATGCCGGTGAAGGGCGAGACGCTGCCGTACCCGGCCCCTGGCATCGAGATGGACCACGTCGGCGACCTGCGGAGGAAGAGCAGCGCCTCGTTTCCCCAGGCGCTCAGCCAGGCGTCCACGTCGGCGGCCGTGAGCGGCGCGTCGGTGAGCGGAACACGGAACACGGTCCAGCCGTCGCCCCCGACGTGGGGCGGGAAGGTCCGCGACGGCGCCAGGCCCACACCCGACTCCGCGATCCGCAGCCGGTAGTGGCCGCTGTGCACCTCGATCGACGGCGAGAAGGTGAACAGCGTCATCAGGCCGATCCCGAACCGCCCGGTCGCTTCCGCGTCCTGCGCCTTGCTGGTGACCCAGGGCATCGAGAGCGGGATGACGTCGGTGAGCCGGACCGGCCTGCCGTTGTGGGCGGCCAGGAGCGTCCGTTCCCGTACCAGGAACCGGACTTCGGAGGCGCCGAGGTCCTCCGCGTTCTGCACGACCTCCGACAGTCCCTGGAGGCGATCGGTCGACATCCTCTTGGCACCGCGCCGGGCGCCGGTCACGGAGTCCTGCATGACTCCGGCGCCGGCGGCGAGTCGCGCGATCGTCTCGACGGCCGCGCACACGGCCCCGGGCCCTCGCGGCTCGGGCACGGTGCGCCCCGCCGGTACCGTCTTCCGGAACAGCCGCTCGGCCCACCGCGCGGCCCGTATTTCCTCCGCCGTCCCCGGCACCACCATGCTCGCCCCCACCCGTGTTCTTCCGATGCTCCGGCCACGCTCTCCCCGGGCCCTCACCCTTCACACGCCGGAACAGCCCGACCGGAACAGCCCGCCCCGGACCGCCTGACCGGAAAGGCCCGACCGGAACTGCCTGAAAGGTACTCAGCAGCCGCATCCTGTAGGGAGTTACGCGCCCGGGGCAAAGGCCACCCGCGCAGGACTGGCGATCGCGTAGCATGCGCCGCACGCCCACGGGCTCCCGACTCGCTCAGCGTGCCAGCCGGCCCATCAGCGCCGAGGCGGAGATGATGCCCGCGAGCGCCGCGAAACAGAGCACTCCGAGATCCAGGGGAAGGTGGGCCGGGGTACCGATCAGCAGGCCACGCAGGGCGTCCACCTCGTAGCTCAGCGGATTGGCCCGGCTCACCACTTGGAGCCAGCTCGGCATCAGGGCCACCGGATAGAGCGCGTTGGAGGCGAAGAACAGCGGCATGGTGATCGCCTGGCCGATACCCATCAGCCGGTCCCGGGTGAGCACGATCCCCGCGATCGTCATCGACAGACAGGCGAAGAAGGCCGATCCCAGGACCACCACCAGCGCCACCCCCGCCAGACGCAGCGGATTCCAGGTGAGTCCGACCCCCAGTACGGCGGCGATGAGGATCACCACCACGGCCTGGATCAGCGCCTTCACACCGGCGGCGAACGCCTTGCCGGTGACGAGCGCGGACCGGGGGGTCGGGGTGACCAACAGCTTGTTCAGCACCCCCGCGTCACGCTCCCAGATGATCTGGATGCCGTAGAAGATGGCGATGAACATCGCGGACTGGGCGATGATTCCCGGGGCGAGAAAGTCGAGGTAGGGCACGTTTCCGGTGGGTATCGCGCCGATCCGGGTGAAGGTCTCGCCGAAGATCAGCAGCCAGAGGGCCGGCTGGATCGCCCTGGTGTACAGCTCGGTCCGGTCATGGCGGAGCTTCTGGAGTTCCACCGCGCACATCGCGGCCACCCGCGAGGGCAGCACGGACCAGCCGGTGCGCACCCGGGAGGGCTCGATGGGCAGCGGACCGGGTTCAGCCGAGGCGGGACGCCGTGCGACGTGTGCTGCGCACATCACTGAAATCGCCTCCCTTGTCGTCGTCGAGACCGTTGCCCGCGTAGTGGCGGAAGACGTCCTCCAGAGTGGGCGCACGGCCGGCCGGAGCAAGGCGCTCCAGCCCGGACTTCAGGCTGCCCGGGGTACCGAGGGCTCTGATCCGTCCCTGGTGCATCAGCGCGAGCCGGTCGCAGTACCGGTCCGCCTCGTCCATGTAGTGGGTGGTGACCAGTACGGTCATCCCGGTGGCCGCACGCGCCTGGTTGAGCCGCTCCCACACACTGGTACGGGCGATCGGATCGAGCCCGATGGTCGGTTCGTCCAGAATCAGCAGGCGGGGCGAACTCACCAGCGCCTGGGCGAGTTCGAGACGGCGGACCATACCGCCGGAGTACGTACCCGCTATCCGGTCGGCCGCCTCCCCGAGACCGACGGCGTCGAGGGCCTGGGCCACCCGAGGGGCGCGTTCGCGGCGCGGTACGTCGTACACGCGGGCGAAGAGGGTGACGTTCTCCCGCCCGGTGAGAGCGGCGTCGGCGGAAAGCTGCTGCGGGACGTACCCGAGCAGACGGCGCACGCCCATCCGCTCCTTGGCCACATCGTGGCCGAAGACCCGGATCATCCCGGCCGGGACGGGGAGCAGCGTGGTGATCGCCCTGATCGTGGTGGTCTTGCCCGCACCGTTCGGGCCGAGCAGTCCGAAGACCTCACCCGTGGTGACCGAGAAGTCCACATCGTCCACGGCGCGGGTGGCGCCGAAGCGGTAGACCAGCCCGGTGCATTCGATGGCGCTTGCGGTCATGGCCGGATCACCTCCGTGTTCGGGTACGCGATTCCTCATGGAGCAGGGCGGCGAGTCTGCGCAGCGCGGGCACGGCGGCGGTCAGCGCCGTCCGGTCGTGTACGGACAGCTGCGGCCACCGCTCCCGGTAGACGGCGGCCCGTCGGTCGTCCCAGTCCCGCAGCCGTTCAGCGGCTTCGGGTGTGACGCTCAGCGATGCGGCGCGGGCGTCCTGCGGGTCCTGTTCCCTGACCATCAGCCCCAGTCCGGTGAGTTGCCGGATCAGGGTCGACACCGAGTTGTCGGCGAGGCGCAGTTCCCCGGCCGCCTCCGAGACGCGGATGCCGGGGTTCGCCTGGACCAGCCGGAGCAGTTCGGCCTGGGCCGCCCGCACCGGCGGCCCGGTCAGACCGCCGCGCAGGCTGCGCCGTACGAGCCGGTTGACGCCGGCCAGTAGGTCACCCAACTCCCCAGGGATTCCCATATCCGACATATGTTCATAATACCTCTCATGCAGAGGTAACCACTCCGGGCGAGGGAGCCGCCCGGCCCGCTCGGTCGCCGCCGTCGGCCGGTCGCGGACTACAGGTGGAAGGGCACGGTGGTGATGACGATCTTGGGGAGGGGGCGCAGGGCGCGGCGCAGGCGGGTGGCGGTGCGGCTGTGGAGGAGTTGGTGCCGTCGGTGCCGGGTGACGATCTCGGGGAGGATGACGGTGAGGGTGAGATCGGGGTGCTGTCGGTGGAGTGCTTCGATGTAGTGGACGAGCGGTGCGACGACGGCCCGGTAGGGGGAGATGACGATCTCCAGGGGCAGATGGTCGCCCCACAGGGTCCAGTAACCGCGGAAGCGCCGGGCCTCCTCCTCGGTGAGGCCGATATGGAGGGCGAGGACGGGCTGCTGGAGCGAGGCCGCGTAGGCGAGGGCCCGCATGCCGGCGAGGTCGAGTGCGGCGACGGAGACGACCGAGAGATGACGGATCTCCTCCGGGAATTCCTCGTCCTCCCCGCTTCCGTCCGCGGGCGCGGCGGGCCCTTCGGGAGCAACGAGCGGCGGCTGTCCCGGCAGCGGCCCTTCCGCACCGTGCGCGGGCAGTTCGATGGCGTGCGGATGCAGTCGCAGGGCCGCGTGGGCGGACTCGTAATGGCGGCGGATCCGCGTGGTCACCAGCAGGAACAGGACGACCGCGACGATGGCCACCCACGCCCCGGAGGTGAACTTGCTGATGCCCGCGGTGATGAAGACCACGGCCGACAGCAGACCGCCCACGGCGTTGAAGATCAGGCTCTTGCGCCAGTGGCGATCACGCAGCCGCCACCAGTGGACGACCATCCCCGCCTGCGAGAGCGTGAAGGCGAGGAAGACCCCGACGGCGTACAGCGGGATCAGCGCGCCGGTCAGACCGTCGAACGCCACGAACACCAGGGCGGCGGCCAGCGAGAGCAGGACGATCCCGTTGCTGTAGGCGAGGCGGTCGCCCATCCGCATGAACACCCTCGGCGCGTAGCCGTCGCGCGCCAGCAGGGAGAGCACCCGGGGGAAGTCGTTGTACGCGGTGTTCGCGGCCAGCAGCAGTACCGCGGCGGTGGCCGCCTGGATGAAGACATACATCCACCCCGAGCCGAAGCTCAGATGGGCGAGCTGGGAAAGCACGGTCTCCTGCCCCCTGGGCACCACCCCGGCGAGATGGACGAGCGCCACGATCCCGGCGAACATCGCGATGAGGAGCGACACCATCCACGTCAGGGTCGTACGGGCGTTGCGCCATTCGACGGGCTTGAACGCCGGTACCGCGTTGGAGATCGCCTCGATACCGGTCATCGCCGTGGCACCCGAGGAGAAGGCCCGCATGATCAGCAGCAGACCGACGGTCTCGGTGACGGCCAGTGCCGGGGCCGGGCGCGGCTCGAATCCCCGGCCCGCCGAGTCCGCCAGACCGAAGGCGATCAGCGCGAACATCGCGACGATGAAGGCGTAGGTCGGGGCCGCGAACAGGGCTCCGGCCTGCCGGACCCCCCGTAGATTCCCCGCCAGGAGAAGGACGACCACCCCGACGCCCATGGGTACCGTCGCGGAGGCCAGCGAGGGAATCGCCGAAGTGATCGCCGCGATCCCCGAGGCGATCGACACGGCCACGGTGAGGATGTAGTCGGTCATCAGCCCGGCGGCGGCCATCAGTCCGGGCACCGGGCCCAAATTGTCGCTCGCGACGATGTACGACCCGCCGCCGTGCGGATACGCCCGGATCGTCTGACGGTAGGACAGCCCCACCGCGAACATCAGGAACACAATCGCCGCGGCGACCGGAAACGAGTACGCGAGCCCCGCCGCACCGGCCAGCACGAGGACCGCGAGCATCGCCTCCGGGCCGTAGGCGACCGACGACAACGCGTCGGCCGACAGCACCGGCAGCGCCAGCGCCTTGCGCATCCGCTCGGTCACGAGGGCGGAACTCTTCAGCGCCGCGCCCAGCAGCACCCGCCGGGCCCGTAGCCCCGCACGGCCCAGCCGTCCCGCGGGCAGCTCCTCCGTATCGACCTGTTCTCCCGCCGTGCGTGGCCCGAGCGCGGAGATGCTCACCAGACGGCCGAACCCGGCCGGCTGGATCTCCGCCACGGGCGGGAACCTCCCCAGGTCGGGATCCACCGGCAGGGCGCGGCGCCACACCTCCGGAGCCGCCGACACCCGCCCCCATTCCCGCCCCACCCGCCGCAGCACCCGCAGTTGCTCCTCGCCCAGTCCGGGCGACCCCGCGGCCGGGCCCGGCGGACCGGCCGGACCTGCGGCTCCACGACTCTGTGCATCCGTCACAGTGCGCAGTGTGACGGAAGGTGCGGGCGCGGAGAGGGTGCGACATGACGGTCGGCAGCACTTCACCCGGCTCGCGCGCACCGCTCCGTCAGGGCGAGCAGGGTCGGCGGACGTGTCAGGACGTGTAGCGGGAGCAGTGCTGCTGCCAGTCGTGCGCACCGCGCATGACGGTGCGCAGGGCGTCGTTCTGGTAGCGCCGCTGGGACGCCCGTTCGGCTTCGTCTAGGCGGAGGCTGTCGCACAGTTGGGGCAGTCGCCGTTCCAGTGCGAGGAAGCGTTCGGTGCGCGCGCGGATCATGTCGCAGATCAGGGTGATGGACTCGGTCCGGGAGCGGTGTTCCTCCCGTTCGATGATCAGGACGAGGTTGTTGTCGCCGAGCGCCTCTTCCTTCTCCAGGGAAATGATCTCGTTGTCGAGGGTGACGACCTCTGCGGCGAGGTGCCGCAGGGTGGTGACGAGGGTGCTGTGGTACGCCCGTTCGGCGATCTCGAAGCGTCCGAGACGCTCGGCGATGTCGAGGATGGGCGGAACCCCGCAGGTGTCCCGGCGGAGCGTCACATGACCGGTGGATGACGGGCCGACTCCCCCTGACCGGTTGGCGGCTTCGGTCACATGTCCGGCGAGGTAGGCGTGCCAGTTCGCGGCCGCACGCGCTTGCCAGCGCTCCGACATGCCGTCGCGGCTGCGTTCCCAGAGGTCGGCGAAGGCGAGGGCGAGCGGGGGCGAAGCCCGCGTCGGAGGAGGGGGCGAGGGGGCTTCCAGCACCTCGGCAACGACGTGGGTGAGCTTCTTCGCGCGCTCCGGATCCTGACCCATGGAGCCGTCGAAGGCGTCGTCGAACAGGAAGAACCAGCTCTGCTGGTCGACGCCCAGGTCGAGATCGGCGCCGGTCGCGGAGGGATGGAACCTGCCCGCCAGTTCGGGATATCCCCCGCGCGCGTGGCGTCGCACGGCGTCCAGGTCGCGCAGGAGGCCGAAGGACGACGGCCAGACGAGATGGCCGGCGGTGGCACGGTCGGCGTCCGGGCTGACGCGCCGGGGAAAGGGAATGTACGTGTCGACGCCCTGAGGCATGGCGGCGCACCTTTCTGCCCGTCAGGGCCCGCTACCGGGCCACCACGTCCATGAGCAGACCGCCCGGCCGCACCAGCGCCACCGGCCTCTCGCGGACGCGGATGCCCGGCTTGGGCACGAGTCGCCACTGCCGGGCGATGGTCGCGACGCAGACCAGCACCACCTGCAGAGTGAAGTGGTCCCCCACGCATTTGTGCTTGCCTGTGCCGAAGGGCATGTACGCGCTGCGCGGCACGTTGGCGCTCCGGCCGTCGAGCCAGCGCTGCGGGTCGAACCGGCCGGGGTTCTCGTACTGAGGTGCGTGGCGGTGCAGGGTGGTGAGGCTGAACGCGACCTCGCCGCCCGCCGGGATGCGGTATCCGCCGAGGTCGACGCAGTCCTCGGTACGGCGGGTCAGCAGCCAGGTCGGGGCGTGCACCCGCAAGGACTCCTTCACCACGGCCCGGGTGAAGGTGAGGTCGGCGAGGTTCTCCAGCGTGAGTGGTCCGTCGCCCAGGACGGTGGTGAGCTCGTCGACCAGCTGCCGCTCGATGTCGGGGTGCCGGCTCAGCTCGTGGAACAGCCATGCCAGGGACGCTCCGGGCCCTTCGGCTCCGGCGACCAGGAGGTGGACGATCTCGGTCCGCAACTCCGTGTCGTTCATGCGCTGACCGGTCGTCCGCTCGCCCTCGGCCATGAGCACGTCCAGCATCGCCGCCCCGTCGTGACCGGCCGCGTCAGCGTGCCGGTAGTGGGCGATGATCCGGTCGACGGCATCCGTCATCTGCGCGTCGGCGCGCCGGAACCGGCGGTTCAGCGGGATCGGCAGCTTCTCCATCCACTCCGCCGGATAGAGCGAATGGGCGACCATCCCCGCCATGATCCCGGCGGTCGCCTGCTTCACCCGCGCCGCCGAGTCGGCGTCGAGCGCGCTGCGAAACAGCACGCGGGTGAAGATGTCCACGCCGAGGTCGTACATCTGCCGGTCCACGTCCATCGTCCGGCCCGGCTGCCAGGACCCGACCCTGGCCGCCGCCAGCTCGATCATGGAATGGGTGTACCGCTCGATCTGACGTGGCCCGAAGGCCGGCTGGACCAGTTTGCGCTGCCTCCTGTGCGGCTCACCCTCGACCATGGTCAGACCGGGTCCCACGACCTTCTCGGCCTTCTCGAACAAGAGCCCGCGCGTGAAGTGACCGGCGTCGGTGACCAGCATGGAATGGACCAGGTCGAGCGAGTTGGCGACATGGACCGGTCGTCTGCCGACGTAGATGGTGACCACATCGGCCAGGGGCAGCAGGGAGGCCATGAAGCCGAGAGGGTCGCGGAGCATGGCGGCGAGGTGACCGAGGACCGGGAGGCGCCCCGGGACCACGGGCGGCGCGGGTAACGCGGACGGATCGCTCGGCACCCCGTGGTCAACCGCCTTCACGTTCTTCTGCGCGGGGTCTCCTGAGACGTTCTTCATGACCACAGCCTTTCGGCGGCGCGGTGCCACAGACACGACCGGAAGGGCCAGAACCCCGGCCTCCGAGAACTGCGGCCATCGGGCGGACGCGCGTGCTTGCCGGTCCCCCGCTGCTGGTACCTGCCGTACGGGGGGACTCCCCCACGGTTGATCACGCGACAGCACCGCAGAGGGAATTCCCTCGCCGGACGGTGCTCCATCGGACACAAAAAGGCTAGCCGTCCACGCCTCTCCTGAGAGTCACCCGAAAGGGTGCTCTGACCTGCCTCGGGAACCCCAGCCCCGGCCGTTCGCTTTCTGAACCGGTCCCGGCCGATCGAGGTACCGGTCCGGCCGCTCCGTCATGACAGGCGGAAGGCGGCACCGGATTTCCCTGCTACCGCCTGCGACACGTATGTCCGCCGGGCCCGGAGGGCAACCGGCCGGTCAGCCGCGCAGCCGTGCGGCAAGCGTGGCGAGCCAGCCGCCGGGGGTGAACGGCACCGGGGGCTCGACCTCCGCGCCGAGCGTCACCAGCGCCAGGGCCAGGCCGTCCTCGTCGAGGCCGAGGGCGAGGAGGTCGTGCAGCTCCCCCGTCAGCTGGGCGGCGAGCCCCGTGTCGGTGCCCTCCAGGTAGTCGGCGAGCGCGGCCTCATGGTCGCCGAACTCGTCCGGCATGTCCTGCGAGAACCAGCCGCCGAGCAGTTGCGCCAGCTCGGGGAAGCGGGCCCGCCACTCCCATGGCGTCGCGGGCGCGGCCGGCGGGGGCGCCTGGCCGTTCGCCAGGCTCTCGTCGAGCCGGTCGGCGAGGCCCGTGAGCCAGTCCCGTATCCCCTCGGGCGGCAGCCCCACGTCGGGCAGCCGGTAGTACTCGCCGAGCCGCACCCGCAGCCGCCCAGGCGGATTGTCGGCGTAGACGCGTAGTTGCTCGGCAGCGACGGCGATCGACCAGGGCCGGGTGCGCCAGGTCTGCCGCAGATAGCCGGCCACCGCCTCGGGAGCGTGCGGACCGAGGCTCAGGTGAGCGCGGACGACCTGGTCGAGCTCGCCGTACTTGCGGTCGTGCTCGGCGGGGTTCAGGGACACGGGGCCTCTATAGGTCGACGGGCAGGGAGGAGTGCACGGTGAAGGGGTACGTGCCGGTCTCGCCGGATCCGGTCCGGCGGAGCACGATCCGGGCGGCGCGCACCGGGATCGGCTCCTGGCCGGCCAGCGCCATCCCCGTGGTGAGCAGCGTGCCCACCGGATCGGGCCGCGAGGGCCAGGCGGCCTCGATCACGAGCCGCTGCCGGGTGGACTGGGCGAGCCAGCGGTGGATGACCTGCTCGTTCAGCGCGATCACCTGCTGGGTGGCCCACTGGGCGGTCACCCGGTCCGGGAAGGTCGCCGCGCGGTCGGCGCGCACCGGGGCGGGAGGTGCGGGGGGTGCGGGGGGTGTCGTCATGTCAGGCCCCGCCCCAGCCGCGCAGGGTGGCCCGCTGGGCGGCGGAGTAATTGGCGTGGCCTGTGGTGACGACGGCGTGCAGCCACTTCTGCGCGGCCTGCAGGTCCTCCATCTGTCGGTCCCAGCGGTCGAGTTCGTCCACGAATGCCTCGCGGGCCTCGCCCTGCCAGGCCAGGACGACCGGCACCGTGCGGTCGTACAGCGCGCTCAGGCGCTCGTTGAGCGTCTTCACGATGTCCTCAAGGTCGCCGGCTATCTCGCGCAGCGCGACCAGGTCGACGGTGATCGAGCCTTCGTCATTCACGTTTCCCCCTGCGTTGTGGATGTTCAGGTGTGCGTTCACATGTCGTTGAGCCTGCTGGTCGGCGCCGCTCCGCCGCCGGGGCCCGCGCCACCCGGTCCCTCGCCGGACAGTTGGCGTACCTCGGCGTCGATGTCCACCTTCTTCATCTCGGCCCGGAACTGCCGCAGGATGTCCAGCTCCTGGCGCGTGAACCCGTCCCGGCTCATCCGGACCGCTTCCGCCAGGACTCCCAGGATCTCCCTGACCCGTACGGCGTCCGCCCCGGCCTCGCGGTGCAGCTTCCGGTACGCCGTCGCCGCCTCGCTGCGCCATCGCGCCTCGGCCCGGTCGACGATCGCGTCCATCCGGCGCACCTGCCCGTCGATGTGCGCCCGCATGGCGTCCAGGTCGTCCGCGAGACGCTTCAAGTCCTCTTCCGTCACGGCGAGGTTCGGGTCGACAGTCATGGCGGCGGCTCCTTCCGGGGCGATGGGGTGGTGGGTCAGTGCTGCTCGGCGAAGTGGGCGTGGACGGCGTCGAGGAGGAAACGGACGCGGGCGTGGGTCACATGGGGCATGACTGCGGCGAAGGCGGCTTCGAGCTCGGCGGGCGTGCGGAACAGGTACAGGAGGCGCTGCAACTCCCCGGCAAGGTCGGCGAGTTCCCCACATTGGGGATGCTCGCTGGTCAGGATTTCCGCCAGGGCCTCGTCCTCATCGGCGTACTCTCCCGAGATCATCGACGAGACGAAGGCCGAGGTCAGTGAGAAGCGTCCGCTTGCCTCCCAGTCGGACAGCGGCAGCTCCGTCAGGTCCGGGTACGAGAGCGACCGGCGATCGCGGAGGAGCGAAGCCAGCAAGCGCAGGAAGTCCGCCGGCGGATCGTCGCCGGCCGCCCGCGCCAGCCCCTCGCGGTACGCGGCGGGCCTGGTCCCGAACGCCTCCGTGCCGACCTCGTCGGCCAGGAGGTCGAGCAGCGAGGCCAGGGTCACCAGCGGCATCACGTGGCCGATCGCCCTGGAATCCTGCAGGAAGCGGGACAGCCGCTGGAGTTCGTCCTCCAACGGTGCGGCCCCCGGGTTGCGCGACGCGCCGGCGATGCGCAGCAGCAGCCCCACAACGCCCGAGGTGAACAAGTCGTCCTGTTTCGAGATCACGTGGCGCATGTTACGGGGGGTACGGGTAAGTGGTCCGGACGTAGAACGTCCCGGAATCCGGCGAGTAGGCGAGGACCAGCTTCAGGCTGTGGACCTGGGTCGGCTGGGCGTTGAAGCCCTGGGAGGCGAAGTCGGACTGCGAGACGGAAGATCCCGTCACGACGTTCGCCCCGTTCGCGTCCTTCACGGTGAAGACGCTCAATTGCGGCGAGGAGGCGGGGTTGAACGTCCCGTTCTCCACCCTCTGCTTCTGCTTGTTCATCCAGTTCTCGATCGTCTGGATGTTGGCAGGGTCGTTCAGGGCGGCCTGGACGTGCTTCTGGGCGGCCGGCAGGTCCTGGAAGGCCGAGGCGTCGACGCCCTGGTCCCGTACGCGCATCCGCAGCTGGTCCGGGCTGAGGCCGACGTGCCGGTCGATCGTGTGGCCGTCCTTCCCCGGCCTCAGCGGGTCGTTCGGGGAAGCCTGGTAGGGGTTGGTCTCCCACTCCATCGAGGCGAGGTCGATGCCGAACCTGTTGTTCGGGTCCCGCGACTGCTCGTTGAGCGGGACGATCGACCGGTCGAACTCGAAGAGCGAGCGCGCCCCGAACGCCTCCGCCCTCGCCGACTGCGACTCGAAGGTCGGCACCGCGCGCGACGCCTCCCGCAGCGGTTCGAGCAGGCCCTTCACCTTCTCCGTCTGGGCCCGCAGCGCGGTCTCGTAGGCGTCGACGGCCTTGTTGACGGCGTCCGTGTCGATGCTGAGGAGCACCGCGGCGCCCAGGCCCTTCCACAGCTTCTTGAGGCGCTCGAAGAAGTTCCCCAAGAAATCCTTGAGGTCGGTCACGTCGAGGAGAGCCAAGGCGTCCTTGATGGCCCGGTACAGGATCTCGCGCAGCTCGGTGCGGACCTTCTGCGCGGCCTCCGCGTACGAGCGGACGGCCTGGGCCAGGATTTGGGCCGTGGTGCTGAGAACACCGAAGACGGGGAGGCTCGTGCCCGCGCCGATCGGCGGATTGTGCCCCCACTCGTAGCCGGCCGTGTTCTTGCCCCAGGCCTTCGTGCCCCACACCGACGATACGAACTGCAGCATCGCCCCGTGCCAGTCCCCGTTGGCATGGTCCGTGATGGCGTCGATGGTGCCGGTGAGCTGTCCCTGGATGATGCCGAGGCCCGTCTGGTACGGCAGCCACGCCTGCGAGAGCTCGTTGACCCTGAGGTAGTTCGGGAGCGGCAGGATCTCCAGCGCGCGGCCGGTGCGCAGCGCCTCCTCGATCACGGTGCGCATCAGGGAGCCGGGGATGTCGCCGTCGAAGACGTCCGCGAAGTCGTCGACGGCGTTGCCGTCGCGCACCCCGAAGGGCGGCGGGGCCGTGTACACCGGCGGGCCGGTGATGACCTGCGGCGGCGGCTGTGGCGTGAAGGGTGGATTGAGCGGGTGGGTGGCCGCGTCCGCCTGCCGGAAGTTGTTGGCTGTGGTGGTGAAGCCGACCGACGCGCCGCCGATGGCGACCACGGCCTTGCCGTGCACCTCCATGAGCAGGGCGACGACCGCGGCGTACTGGGTGGCGAACTCCGCTGTGACAGTGCCGGATCCGCCGACCTTGGAGTAGCCGGCGTGAACGTCGAGGAACTGCACGAGCGCCTTGTGGAACGACTGTTGCTCGACGGCGAGGGCCGTTGACACCTGGTACAGCTGAAGCGGCTGGACGTCGATGCCGCCGGGGCCCGTCCACGGGCTGGTCACCGGGGGCGCGGCTGGCGGCGGCAGCTGGGACGGCGGACCGGGGACCGGCGGGGTCGGCGGCGCGTTCGGGGTCGGCGACGGCGTCGGCTGGGGGCCGGGCGAGCCCGATGGCTGCCCCGGCGACGGCAGCTGCGTCGCGCCGGGTGTCGGTGTCGTGGTGGGCGGCGGGCTGGGGCTCGGCGACGCCGTGCCGGTCGGGCTCGGCGTGGGTGTACTCACCGGCGCGTCCCGCCCGTACCACCCGTTCCACATGCCGCGCTCGCCGCGCGGGAGTGCGCGTACGTACCCGTGCCTCGTTCCCGTCCCATGAGTCCCCCGACTCCCTCAGGCTGCGGCCGAAGCTAGCAGGAGAACGGGTCAAATCCCGTGATCGGAACCATGGTTGGCCGAAAGAAGCCGCATGCGCGCAACCGGCCCCGCCGATCGCGCCGAGACACTGCGGCCTCCGGGATCCGGCGGGTGAGCGGCGACCGGAGCGCCGGGGTGTACAGGGGACACGGGAGCACGGGGAGGGCGTGGTGCGGGAGATGTACGACCGGGCCACGCCGACCATCGACGGGGCCCGGCGGCGGTGCCGCTCTGCCGGACGCGCGGGTGTCGACGAGCTGCCACCACGTGGGGCGCACCTTGACCGGGTCGAGGTGCGCTTCGCCCCGGTCAAGCACGCTGGTCCCCAGCCAGTCCCCAAGAATGGCTAAGGGGCCGTTTCAGATCTTCTCTGAAACGGCCCCTTGACCTCCGACTTCGTAAAGTCGGGACAACAGGATTTGAACCTGCGACCCCTTGACCCCCAGGAGTAGGGCCTATCCCTTTTGTCTACACATACGGCCAGAAATCAAGGTGGATAGTGTGCGGTGCCGTGCGTGCCGTTCACGTGCGCGGATACCGTGTGGTCCCCAACTGGTCCCCACGGGGCATGTCCGTGACGCGCACGTCCAAGGGCCGCCGCCGGGTCAAGCGGCTGGCTCCCGCCAGGGCCTGTCACGGCGTGAGACCTCGCGGCCTTCAGTGTGAGCTCGCGGATGGTGTCCTGCCATTGCCAGGAATCGCTGCTGCACCACTCTGCTTCATCGGCCGGCTGCCAGGCCGCCAGTTCGTCCAGGCAGGCGATCACTGTAGAGGCGTCGGTGCCAGGAATTCCGGTCTCGCTGTCGAGTCGCCCTTTGATGTCGTGCAATCGGTGAGCTGGACGGTAGTAGGAGGGGGAGAGAGAGCTGGGAGTCGGTGAGTCTGCATATGGCGTAGCCACCGCACTTGCTGCACCAGTCGAAGTCGGTGCGAGCCATGCGGTCGGCGATGGTGAGAAGGTCGTCGTCGGCCACGACCGCGCGTTCATGGGCGGCCGGCATAGCAGTGAGTGGCCCTTGCCCTCGATCAGAGGGTTGGCGTTGGTGGTGTAGAGCTGGACTGCGGCCAAGGGACCCAAAGGGAGGCCGCTTCCGCTTCGCCACCGGTCGCTGCCGGGCTTCTGGAAAGACGCGAGGTTGAGGCGGTCTTCCGTGAGCAGACCGTGCCATACCGCCACCGGCAGTCCGCCAGACCGCTTGGCGTCCAGTCTCCGCAGGTCGTGGGCGCCGCGCGCCAGGGCGAGCCGGCGAAGATTCAGATCCCGATCTTGGGTGCCGTAGGTCTGGCGGAGGGTTCGGCGTCCGCCCTCGGCAAGGCCGAGACTTTCACCAAAGTGCGGACCGTGGACGCCTTGGCCGCGACTAGGTAGCTGAGCATCACGCACGTCGGGTTCGGGACTGGTCTCCGGCTTCTCCAGGCCGATCACGCTGGCGGGCAGGTCGCGGGCGCCTGCGATGAGGACGCCCAGCCACCCTTTGGCCAGCCGCCTCTCGATGGTGTCGAGAGGCAGCACTTCCGCTCCCCCGCTCGCCGAGAAGACGAGGTACACCTGGTCGGCACCGGGCGCCAGCGTGCGCAACGCACTGATGTGATCGAGTGTGACAAGGCGCCGGCCGAAGACCGGGGTGTCATCGAAGATGCCTGGACGAACGATGTCCTGCTGACTTCCGGCGCCACGGTCACGCTCGGGCAGATCCGCCGTCCCGTCGGCCGGGCTGCACGGAAGGCCGCTCGCCGGGCCGAGCAGCCGTTCGGCGACGAGACCAGGGACTTCCCGTGTCAGGACGCGGCTCCCCCAGTCGGCATCCACGGTCCACGTGACCAGCACACCGAGCGTCCACGTATCCAGCCCCGTCCAGGAAGTCCGGGACATCATGATGTGGCGCGCCTTCGGACGCTTCTGGCACTTGCGCCGTCAGCCGACGTCTCGGAGCCCGGTCCACCGACGTCGCTGCCGCCCTGGCCTGTTCCTCCCAGGACTCGATCAAGCGCGCGGCCTCGGCTCGGGCCGCGTCGTGACCCTTCCGACTGCTACGGATGCCTCGCACGATCTCGTACGAGAGGTACGCACGCGCGCCCGGCCCTTCCCAGAGCCTCCCTGCCGCGCCCTGCCACCGACGCCACAGGTCCACGAGCGCCCGGGACACCCGGCTGTTGCCGCCGAGCACCGCGAAGGCCGGGTCCGCGCGCGGAAGCTCGGGCATGGGAAGAGTCATTGCGGCAGCAGCTACGACGAACTCCTCCGGGTCTACGAGCCGGGCCGCCTGGGCCCGAAGCGTCTCCAGGTACCGCGCCTTGGCCCTCAGTGACGGCTTCGCCCACTCCTTCAGCCAGGGAAAGCGAGCGAGCAGAGTCCGTGCCTGAAACAGGCTCCGTCCCGCGCCGAGCCAAGGGGAGAAGATCAGGCCCCGCAGAGTCTCGGCATCCTCACGTGCCTCCCGCAGCAATGTGCCGCCTTCCACATCCTCATCGTCGTGACCGTCGAAATCCTTCCCGTGCACAGGCTTGTCAGGTGTACGGGCCGACAGGAACTCCCTGCCCCGGTCTTGGCAACCGAGAACTACGGGGACGCCATGGTGAAGTGCGAACTGGCAACGTTCGGCGGGCCCTTGTCATCCGACCTGCCCTGCTGAACGGTTCCAGCATGAACCTGTGTTCCGGAGAGCCGTCTGTAAAAGCACTGTTGCGGGCGGGCTTCGGTTGACAAGGTGAGAAGTTGATGAGGCAACGGGCTCATCGGAGTGAGTGAGGTCGAAGTGGTACGGCGTAGAAACCTGATGGCTTCCGGCATTGCGGTTGCTCTAGCAGGCGGAGGTGTGGCTGCATACGGATTGGCAGGCCGGGGCGCCGCCGGGGCCGGGGCCACTTCTGGCGACTTGGCTGCCAGCCCCGTCCAGTTGCGTGGACTCTTGCCGGAGCGATATGTGGCGTTGATCGCGCTCGATATTGGACGGCCTCGTAGTGGGCTGAGAGAAATAGTGAAACGGGTTCACGCGGCCGCCGAGCCGGGTACGTCTGTGGGGTTGGCCCTGGGGGCGACACTTTTCGGGCCCACGGATTCACTTCCTCGCCGGCTCAAGGCGATGCCGCACTTCGCGGGCGATCTCCTCGCGCCCGCCATGTCGCACGGAGACCTTCTTGTGCACGTCGCGGGCGACAAGGCCGCGGCGATAGGGAAAACCGTCGAAGGCATCAGAAGCACCGCCTCTCCGCACGGGACAATTCGGTGGCACATCGATGGCTCTCGTCCCGCCAACCGGGTCGAGGGCGGCAGGGGCCTGGCCCGTAACCCGTTCCACTTCACTGAGGGCTTCGGCAATCCGGGCACCGAGAGGGAATGCCTCGACCGCGCGCTCATCACTGCCGATCAGGACGAGCCTGAGTGGGCCGTGGGGGGCAGCTATCAGGTTGTGCGCATCATCCGGTTCGCGACCGACCTATGGGACAAAGACTCGGTACGTGAGCAGGAACGGATCATCGGCCGTCGACGCGACGGGGGTTGGCTTGACGGCACACCCGTCGACGAGCGGCCAAACTATGCGGCCGATCCGACGGGCAGGCTTACGCCGCTTGATTCACATGTACGTCTCGCAGCCCCTGACCGCCGCAGTCCCCCACCGATCGTGCGGCGCAGTTACAGCTACGACCGGGGCAACGGCGACACGGGGATCATCTTCTCCTGCTTCCAGCGAGACCTGACTCAAGGATTCGAGGCAGCCCAGGAACGCCTGCAAGGGGAATCCATGGCGAAGTACCTGCTGACCACCGGCGGCGGGTATTTCTTCGTCCCTCCGCCCGGTGACGGCTGGATGGACACACTCACGTACTGAGCGCGTCCCCGCCTGTCTCCGGGTGCAGTTGGACGGTCGCAAAAGAGCATTCTGTCCTGGCGGGGGTGTTTGATAACTGGCGTGATGTCAGCTGCTTGGGGCGGACCGTGCCGGCGTGTGAGGATCCGCCTGTGGAGTGTGATGTGTGCGGACTGACGATGTGGCGGTGGCCGGTGCGGCCGACGGTCCGGGAAGAAGAGATCTGGTCCTGTTCGTGGTGTTATGCCGCCACGCAGGTGGGCGGCGAGTGGTTCGAGATCTCGCGACCGCCGTATCTGCCGATGGAGATGCGCCGGGAGAGGGCTGTCGCGGATGGCCTTGCCGTCGGCGCCTCCCACGCTTTTGGCACCTTCGGCAAGTCTCTGTGTGGGATCCAGGAACTCGGCATGTCACCGTCTGACCACTGGTGGCTGCCGGAACGGGAGGCAGCCTGTGGCGCGTGCGGGGAAGCGGCGGGTGTCATCAATGACCGCTGGCCGCAGGCGATGAGAGGCGAGGACGCGCCGGTCAGCGTGGCCCGGCAACTATGAGTACTTCCAGTGTCGCTTCTCGGGTGAGCCTGCGGCTCATCAGGTCGATCAGCGCGAGGTGGATCATGGCCTCGGAGCGGTGCGGGTGGGTTTCGTAGTCGCGGCGAGGCGGCGGTAGTGCACGAGCCAGCCGAAGGTCCGCTCGACGACCCAACGCCGCGGAAACACCTTGAATCCCCTCTAGGCAGGGTCTCGGCGGGTGACTTCGACGTCGATGCCGAGGCGGGCGCCGTGCTCGATGACCTTGGTGCGGTAGCCGGTGTCGGCCCAGGCTTTGGTGACGCGGGGGTGGTCCGTGGCGATGTTCGAGAGCACGTGGATGCCGACGACGCGGTCGGAGACGCCAGCTGGCCGTGACCAGCACGGCCAGGAGGAGGCCGAGTGTGTCGACGCCGATGTGGCGCTTGCGGCCTGCGATCTTCTTGCCCGCGTCGATGCCCCGGCCTGACGCGGGCACGGTTGCGGAGGTCTTGATGCTCTGGGCGTCAAGGATGTAGGCGGTAGGCTCGGCATCCCGGCCCTCGACTTCTCTCACAACGCTTTCACGACCTCCGGCACTCGACCGCGACCCCGCTCCTGGAACAGGGTGGCGACCTTGTCGTGATCAAGGAACTCTTCGGCCACGCCCACATCGGCGTCACCGCCAGCATCTACGCTCATGTCCGACTTCGCCTCCAGCGCCAAGCCATCGATACCCTTGGCAACGCCCTGCGCGACCCTGCGGCCCGACGACAGCGACGAACCGCCACTTTGTGCAGCGCCCGTCGCTGACGCTGCCGTCAATTACTGCCGTCAGACCCGCAGAGGCCCCACCGGAGCGCATTCCGGCGTGGCCTCTGTGTTCATTCATTGGCATGAACAAAAAATCCGCGAGCGAAGGCGACGACCTATCGCCGATCCCTAGGGCGCCTCAGATTTTCAATCTCTTCTTGCGGTTCTGGAATATCGATCGAAATCTCGCCGAGTTCCCCCTTCGACACTCTGCCGAAGGAGGAGATTGCGGATCGCACATCATCGCGAGCCCATCCAGTGCGGATGAAGAATTCGCTACGGGACAATGCTTCTGCTGATTCGATTACACAGGCGAGGAGTCGGCCAAGCTCAACCTCCGTCAAGGTGAGCATGAAGCTGTTTTTATCGCGCTTGAGCTGCATACATCACCCGTTCGGGTCGAGTCGGGACAGGAAGTTTTCGGCCGACGTCTTGAAGGCTGTCATCGAGTATGCGCCGCGCTGAATAATCATGACTCCACGATTTGAATCATACCATCCCATTCCTCCACCCTTAATCGCCTTCCCCGTGCCACTATTTGCATACATGTCAAGATAATCTGCGAGCTCGTCGTCAACCATTCCCAGACGGTGACTCACATTTCCCTTGGCGACTTCTTCACCAATATGCAGAACACCTTGATAGGCAGGGTCGGAACACCCGTCCATTCCACCGGAATTGTGAACGAGTACAGGCGTGGCACCGGCGAGCACATAGTACGTGTGCTGCGCGGCACCCTTTCACCTGCTCCTTCGCTGGTCAGCGCAGGTTTCGGGTTCCGCTGGTGTCCGTGGTTGTACGGCGAAATCCGTGGGTGTTGCCGTCGCTACTGCCGTCAGCCGGTTCAGCCCAGGTAGGGACTTTCACGTTGTTCCAGGAAGTGCTGGAGCCTGAGTCGTTGGGTGTGGTGCATCGGCAACTGCTCGATCTCTTCTGGCGGCAAGAACCGGAGTTCGGTGGACTCGTCAGAGATCTCCAGCCGGCCGCCGGTGATGCGGGCGGTGAAGCAGACATTGAACTGGCGGCGGACCTCGCCGTCGGTGTAGGCGATGATGTGTTTCGGGTCGGTGTAGGTGCCGACCAGGCCGGTGATCTCTACGTCAAGGCCGGTCTCTTCCTTGACCTCGCGGACGGCCGTGCCTGGCAGGGAGTCGGTGAGGTCCATACCGCCGCCGGGCAGTGCCCATAGGTCGTTGTCGCGGCGGCGCTGGAGGAGGATGCGCCCGTGGTCGTCGGTGACGACGGCGGAGGCGGCGACGACCATGCTGTTCGGCTTGGGCGCGTTCGGGTCGTCGTAGTACTCGGTGCGGGCCACGGTCAGCCTTCCTCTCGTACGGGGGTTGCCGTCGCCCATACAGCGTCGAAGCTCTCGGCGTAGGTGTCGAACAAGCCGCCCGTCTCGTGTCGGCGAAGGTGCCACACGGGGGCGGCGTACGCGTTGACGCCCCAGACGTGGGCGTTGACGAGTAGCTGATCGTCGGCGCGGTAGAGGGAGTTGTAGAGCGTGGTTTCGTGGGTGCGGACTTCGATGCCGGGGGTGCCTGCGAGCGGCCTGTAGTGCATGAGAGCGAGGCGGCAGCGGGATTCGATGCCGTGGCCGAACCGCTCCTCCTGGCCGCGGGCTTGGACGTTGTCGCTGTCGGCGTCCCCGATCGCGATGCGGACGGTGCAGCCTTCGGCGGCGCGTTCGGTGAGGAGTTCGTTCAGCCTCGGGTACGCCTCGTGGAGGAAGACGGCCGCGTAGACCAGGATGTCGATCCGTTCCCGCGCCTGGGCCATCAAGTCGGTGAACGTCGAGACGGGGATATCGGCCCGCTGCTCGTAGAGCGCCACCAATTCAGGGCTGATGGCGCGGGCGGGGCGGGCCTGGCGGAGCACCGGCCAGAGTGCGTGCACGTCTTCTCCCAGGGCCTTGGCCGCCTGGAGGGCGGTGGCACGACGTGGGATACGCCCGAGGTTCACCCAGCGTTCGACCGACTTGGCGTCGACCTCGACCTGCTGAGCGAGTGCGGCGTACGTCCAGCCTCCCGCCGCCATGACGGCTCGTAGTCTCTCGTTCGGCACGAGTCTCCCCCTTCGTCCCAGGACGGCACTAGGGACGTTCTACACGGTGCAGGACGTCCCGAAGTGGGGTTTGGTGGAGGTTCCTTCGTCCCGGTGACCGGCTTGAGGATCGGTGCCGACCCTGCGGCACCAACAGGCCCAGGGGCACGCATCAACGCCGCCGAGGAGCGTCACCGTGCGAAAGAGCGCCACCTCATGTGTTCCCGCCCTGCGACTGGACGCCCGGTCGCGCGCCGCCTCGCCGGGGTGGTCACGATGACGGCCCCCACCCCTGATGCCAACGGGCACACCGTCTCGCCCGATGCCGGCGCCCTGGTGGTCGACCGGCGGAGCGGCAAGGTGGGCGTGGTGATGGGGCATGTGGGGCCGTACGTGCAGCTTCGGCCACCGCGCGGTGGCCGGGAGTGGGACGTGCCGCCCGAGGGCGTACGTCCGCCGACTCCGACAGAGGAGTTGAGCGCGAAGGTGGCCGTGGCCAACCGGAGGTGGGGACGGTGACGGGGACCCCTCGTTCGGTCCTGCGCTACGAGACCTGGACGCTCCAGCCCGACCGCGAGCCGGACGCGGAGCAGGTCCTGTACGCGATGCAGTGCGCCGTGGACGGCGAGACGTCCCCTACAAGCGAGGACTTCGCCGAACCGCAGGACTGGGTGCTGCGGCACTGCGGCCAGAACCCGTCCCACCACACCTACCGGGAGATCATCACCCGCCCCTGGCGGACCTGGCGCCAGACGTGACCCGCCCCTCTCGCCCAGGCGCCACACCGCGCTGACCCACCCGACTCCCGTCCCTGCCGGGCGCGGCCAATCGAGGCTCCCCGCACTCGTCAGCCCCGCAGGGACGGGCCCATATGTGCGTGCTGTGCTCATGACCATGGGGTCGGGGCCGCAGCCACAGAAAGTCAGCCACGACGGCGGGCGTGCCGACCGATCACCCGCCACGTGTGTCTCGCTCAACCCCGCACCGGCATCAGCCCAGTTATCTCCATCGTCACGGCCCCCAGCCAGGCAGCAAACATGGGCGTCCGGGACGGCGCGAACCCGCCGGGCGGCCTCTCGGGTGCCCGGCCGGCCTGCTGGTGAGCGGTCGGACTGGGGGCTTCTGATTGGTAGTCCGGCCTACGCTCCGGGCTCTGCGCGCCGAGTGGTCGGCGGCCGTCGCCAGCGAGGCGGCAGACAGGAGCGGGCGGCGGTCACCGACCGCCGACGCGCGGCGGCCCGCGTCAGCGGGACGCCCTTGATCAAGTAAAGAAACTCTGAACAGCTCACCCGCTGGTCAGGCTGCCCGGCCGATGGTCAGGGCCGCTGCTGCCGGCGCTTCTTCGATTCGGCCAGTGCGGTCTTCAGCTTCTCGCTCGGCGATACGTCCGGTTCGGCGTCGTCGTCATGGAGGGGTGGCAGGAACAGGCCGCGCCGGCTCTTCTCCCGCTTGACCTTGCGGCGCTCGTTGAAGAGTCGCTGATGCTCTTCCCGAACCACGTCCCATCGCTGGTCCAGCTCCGCCTCTCGCGCCAGCAGCTCTTGGTCGCTGAGGTCGGCGAACTCGGTGGCGGCTGCGCGCGCTTCGCGGGCGATCTCATCGCGCAGCAGGTAGTTCGTGATGGGCCCGTGGTACTTGCCCGGCTCCGGTTCCTGGCGCACGAAAACACCGCGCCCCTTAACCGCGTACACCAGCCCCGCCTGCTTGAGGCTTCGATAGGCGTTCTGCGCGGTGGAGTTGGCGACTTTGAACCGCTCTTGAATCTCGCGGGCGGGAGGGAGCTGGGAGCCCGGAGGGTAGGTGCCTTCCACGATTTCCCGGCGGAGGATGTCGGCGACCTGGGCGTACGGCGGTCGGGCGTCTTCGTTGCGGATGACGTCGACCGGCCAGTCCGGCCCTTCGGTGTCGGCGTCCTCGTGATCACCATCGGCCCCTTCGACGCTCCCGCCGATAGAGGTGCTGACGTAGCTGCCCCGGCCGAGCTGGGAGTAGACCAAGCCTTCCTGCTTGAGCACGCGCAGGGCGTTCTGGACGGTGGAGCTGGATACCCCGAACCGGTCACGCAGCACGTTGGCCGAGGGGAGGCGCTCACCCGGGCGGAACTCGCCATTCAGGATCGCGTCCCGCAGGGCCTCGGCGGCCTGGAGATACGGCGGCCGGGAGTCCTCGTCCAAGGGCAGGGTCATGCCCCCACGGTATCGGCAAGCCGTAGCGCTACAGGCACATCCCCGGGTTCCCCACCTGACCACCTACCAACCTGATCGAGTTCACAACCTAATCGAGCTTGCAAGTTGAGCGATCATCTCCTTATGCTCCGTATCGAGCCGATCAAGCGGCTCCATCGAACGAGGATGTGATGGCATGGCCATGACCCGTATCCGTGTTGCCCTGCTGCCGTCGGCGGTGTGCATCGCGGGCACCGACCCGACGCTGAAAATCAAGGACCAGCAGACCGGGGAGATCGCCACCGACCGGGAGACTGGCGCGTCGCTGTACACGGTGACCGTGATGCTCATGGAGGACGGCCGGGCCGAGGTCCTGAAGATCACCGTCCCGGAAACCGGCCTGGCCGCCGGGCTCAAGCCGGGCGCGATGGTGCGGCCGGTGGAACTGTTCGCGACCCCGTGGGCGCGGATCTTCAACGGTCAGCTCTCCGACGGCGTCGCCTACCGCGCCGCCCGCCTGGAGCTGGTGACGATGGAGGCGGCTCAGTGATCCGCTTCGAAAATTCCGTGCCGGAATACGCGCCGGACGCGCTGCTGGCCGTGGCCGTCCTGGTCGGTGTGTGGCTGCTGGTGACGGTGGTGCGCTACGTGTGGGCCGACCGGGGCACGCGGGTCAGCATGCGGCAGGCCGTGCGGGTTCGCTGGGGCTGGGCACGGCTCGCGCGGATGGCCGGGCTGACGGTCACCGACAAGACCCCGGGACTGCTCGCGCAGATCGCCGCGCAGAAGGACGGCCCCGCCCCCGCGCCCCGAGTCCTGACGCCGAAGATCAAGGTGAAGCCGGACCGGTTCGGGGTGATCGTGCGAGCCAAAACGCTGCCGCAGGTCGGGGTGGAGGAGTACCAGAAGTCTGCGCGGTTCCTGGCGGACGCCTGGCGGTGCACGCGGGTTTCCGTCCTGCCGGACGGCCCCGGGCGGGTGGTCATCCGGGGCGTGCGCTCCGACCCGCTGACCACGCCGACCACGCACCGGCCCAGCGGCCTCCCGCCCGTGGACCTGACGCGCTGGGAGCTGGGCATCGACGAGTACGCCGCGAAGGTGTGCGTGTCCCTGGCCAACGTGCCCGGGGTGACGGTGGCCGGCGTCCCGGGTGCGGGCAAGACCTCCGGGGTCAACAAGTTCGTCTGTGACTTCGCGCCGTCTCCGTCCGTGCAGATCGTGACGGCGGACGGCAAGGTGTCGCGGGCCTCGGAGGGCGACTACGCCGACCTGGTCAAGCGGATGTTCGCGTTCTGCGGAGACGACCTGGATGAAGCCAACGCGCTGTTCAAGCGCCTGGTGGAACTGCGCAAGCGGCGCTCGGCGACCATCCGTGACGTGCTGGGCGTGAAGAACCTGTGGCACGTCGGCCCCTCGCCGCAGTGGCCGCTCACGGTCCTGATCATCGACGAGGCGCACACGTACTTCCGCGAGTACAAGGGCAGCGACGCCACCACCAAACGGCTGGCCGCACTGACGGCGGAGAACGCCCGGCTGGTGGAGGACCTGGTCAAGAAGGGCCGTAGCGTCGGCATCCTGGTGATCTTGATCAGCCAGAAAACCACCGGCGATGCCATCCCGACCTTCATCCGCGACGTGTGCCCCATCGGGCTGTCCTTCGCGCAGAAGACCGTGGAAGCCGCGGTGGCCGCGCTCGGTGACGACATCCGCAACTGGCCTGATGCCAGCCCGGTCACCTTGCAGGACCCCGCCTACGTCGGCGTCGCGGTGATGGCGATGCAGGGTCGCCCCGGCTATACCCGCATCCGCACCCCCTACGTCTCCGACGCCGACGCCGCCCGCGTCGCCGAAGCCACCTCGCGCCTGACCGCCGACCCGGACCTCTGCCTGGACGCCCTCCTCGCCTCGACCGGCCGGACCACGGCACCTCCGCCGTCGCACACCAAGTAGTCCCGAAAGCCCACACCGGAAAGGAGGTTGAGGACGTGGCAGAGGAACGGTTCACCCGGCGCACCGTGACCGTGGTCATGGCGGTCATCGCGGCCCTGGCCTTCGTCTTCTCCTTCGGCAACGTCTGGGCACTCGCCCTGCGGCTCGGCGTCCCCCACCCGATCGCTCCACTGATCGCGCCCATGGTGGACCTGTCCGTCGTCGGGCTTCTGGTCGCGCTGCGCTTCCTCGCCCTGCGCGGCGTCCCCAAGGAGGAGCTGAAGGCCGGCACCCGGCTGCTGCACCTGTGCGGCCTGCTCACCCTCGCCCTGAACACCGCCGAACCGCTGCTGGCCGGACGCTACGGACGGGCCTGCCTGGACACCGTCGCCCCGCTCCTGCTGCTCGGCTGGGGCCACGTCGGCCCCGCCTTCCTCACCCAGTTCCACACCCTCACCCGCCCCGCTCCGCCCCTGGAAGCCACCGCCGCAACCCTCGTCACCGAGCCGGTGCCCGGCGTCGCACCGTCACCCGCATCGACACTTCCGACGCCCGCCCCGGACACCGTCGCCACTCCGATCGAGGAGCTGGAGCCCGCCCCGGCTCCGGCCGCCGCTCCGCCGGTCATCGTCACCATGACGGGCCGACCCGCTTCCGGCCCGGCCCTTCCGGCCGCCCTGCTGGACGCGGCCCGGCGCATCGCGGACACCCACCGCGCCGAGCACGGAACGCCGATCAGCGCCGCCCACCTGGGCACGCGCATGGGCGTCGCCCTGCCAGTGGCCACCGCCGCACTCGCTCAACTCTGAGCACCGGCCCGCCCTGGTCGCATCCTCCTCGCTGAACCCACGCCCGCCCCTGGGCCTGGTTCGTCATGCCCCGAGCAGCACCAACATGCCTCCTCGCCTGGCTGGTTGCTGCTCGGGGCCACCCACCCGAACTGAAGGGACACGCCCCCAATGGTCACCCTGGACCTGCGCCACGTGGCAAGCCCCGCCGTGCGGGACCTGCTCCACCTCGTCAACCACCCCGACTTCGACCGCGCACAGCAGCAGATCGAACGCCTCGGCGGCTGCACCGAACCCGTCCGCCTGACCGGCCACACGACCACCGTCGACGCCACGACCGGTGAAGTCCTGCGCTCCTACTCCACCGACACCGAGCCCACCGGCAGCCTGCTCACCGCGTGCGGCAACCGCCGCTCCTCGCGCTGCCCGGCCTGCTCCCGCCTCTACGCCGCCGACACCTACCACCTCATCCGCGCCGGCATCTCCGGCGGCAAGACCGTTCCCGACACCGTCCGCACTCACCCCCGCGTCTTCGCCACCCTCACTGCCCCGTCCTTCGGCCCCGTCCATAACCGCCCCGACGCCCGGCCCTGTCGCTGTGGCACCCGCCACGCCCCAACGGACCCGCTGCTCGGTACGCCGCTCAATCCGGCGACGTACGACTACGCGGGCGCGGTCCTTTTTAACGCCCACGCCGGAGCCTTGTGGGCACGCTTCACCACCTACCTGCGCCGCGAACTCGCCGTCCGGCTCGGCATGACCCAGAAGGCCGCCCGCACGGTTCTGCGGGTGTCCTTCGCCAAGGTCGCCGAGTATCAGAAGCGCGGTCTGGTCCACTTCCACGCCGTGATCCGCCTCGACGGACCCGACGGCAGCACCCAGTCCCCACCCCCGTACGCCACCGTCTCCGTGCTCACCGACTCCATCCGCGCCGCCGCACCCCGCGCCCGCATCTCCATCGACTCCGATGCGGTCGGAGAACGCGCACTCACCTGGGGCCAGCAGCTCGACGTACGCGAGATCGCCGCCTTCGGCACCGACAGCGAACTCACCGACCAGACCGTGGCCGCCTACGTGGCCAAGTACGCCACCAAGTCCGCCGACGCCTCCGGCACCCTCGACCGCGCCCTGTACTGCCGCCCCTGCCAAGGACGCGGCGCCACCCTCCTGCCTCAGGGAACTCCGCTCCCGTGCACGGCCTGCGACGGGACCGGACAGGCCAGGCCACTGTCCCGCCTCGCCGTCGCCCAGCACATGCGGCAGATGATCCGCACCTGCTGGGAACTCGGCCGCCTGCCGGAGTTCGCCGAACTCAAGCTCTGGAAGTGGACGCACATGCTCGGCTTCCGGGGCCACTTCTCCACCAAATCCCGCAGCTACTCCACCACCCTCGGCGCGCTGCGTGACGCCCGCCGCACATGGCGTACCGAACAGGCCCACGCCCACGCCGGCCTGCCCGAGCCCGATCCGGGCACCACGCTCGTCATTGGCCACTGGGACTACAACGGCGCGGGCTACAGCCCCGGCGCGAACCTCCTCGCCGCCGATGTCTGGCACCGCAAGGAACTGGAACGGCAGTTCGCGGGCGAGGGGGGTTGCTGATGGCCTCGCCCCCGCTCGCAGCCCTTCACGCGGAGGCGGTCCCGGTGCTGGATCTGCTCACGGTGCCCCAGGTCATGGGCCGTCTCCAACTCGGCCGCTCCGCCGTCTACGACCTGCTCCGCACCGGCCAGCTCGCCTCGATCACCCTCGGCCGCGCCCGCCGCATCCCCACCCACGCCCTCACCGACTTCATCCGCACCCGCCTCGAACAGGAAGCCGCCTGATGACCACACCGCGCCCCGCCTCGTCCCGCCGCAGCCGCTCCCGCGCCAACGGAGACGGCACCATCTACCAGCGCAAGGAAGGCCGTTGGGAGGCTGCCGGATATGTTCTTGCCTCCGGCAACATTCGCAAGCGCGTCCGCGTCTACGGCGCAAGTCGGAAGGAAGCCCTGGGCAAGCTCACCGAGAAGATCGCCGCGAGCAACCTCGGCCTGCCCGTCGCGGCATCCGACTGCACTGTGAGCGACTACCTGACGTACTGGCTGCAGGGCATCGCCGTCCACCAGGTCCGGGAGAACACCCACACCCGCTACGCCGCCTGCATCCGCCTCCACCTCATCCCCGGCCTCGGCGCCAAGAAGCTCGCCCGACTCACCGCCCGCGATGTCCGCACCTTCCTTGACCACCTCCGCGCCGCCTGCCAGTGCTGCGCCCAGGTACGCGACACCGATCGGCGCTTCTGCTGCGCCATTGGCCAGTGCTGCAACAAGCGGCTCTCCCCGCTGACCGTGACCTACGTCCACTCGGTCCTCAAGTCCGCCCTGGAGCACGCGGTCCGCGAAGACGACCTGCCCCGCAACGTCGCCCGAAACGTTAAGACCCCCGCGCCCCGCCCCCGGCGCTTCAAGCCCTTCACCGCCAGCGAGGCCCGGCAGTTCCTCCACGCAGCCAGCAGCGACCGGCTCCACGCGCTCTACGAACTCGCCCTGCGCACCGGCCTCCGCAAAGGCGAACTCCTCGGCCTGCACTGGGAAGATCTCGACCTCGACAGTGGCACCGCCAGCATCCACCGCTCCCTCCAACGCACCCACACCGGCGGCCTGACCATCCTGCACACCAAGACTCGCGCCTCCGAACGTCGCATCGTCCTCCCCACGGAATGCATTAACTCCCTCAAGACCCACCATGAACGACAGCAGGAAGAACGTGAGGCAGCCGGAACGGGCTGGCCGGACAATGGCCTCGTCTTCACCACGCCCACCGGTAGACCGCTCGACTCCAGCAACCTCACCCGCCGCTTCCGCCGCCTCCTCCACCGCGCGCAGCTCCGGAGCATCCGCTTCCACGACCTTCGACACTCGACCGCGACCCTGCTCCTGGAGCAGGGCATCGACCTTGTCGTCATCAAGGAACTCCTCGGCCACGCCCACATCGGCGTCACCGCCGACGTCTACGCCCACGTACGACTCCGCCTCCAACGCGAAGCCATCAACACGCTCGGCGACGCCCTCAGCCCCGGCCGCGACGACCCCGATGGCGCGCCCGTCGCAGCCATCGTCCGCTGACGTTGCCGTCACCGTTGCCGTCAAGAGACATTTGGGCCCCTCCGAATTCTCCCGGAGGGGCCCAAGTGCTGCGCTGGGGGAATATCTCAGGAGCTAACCCCCTGAGGTCGCTCCATCGTTACTACTGAGATTGAACTCGTGAAGTCATAGGGGCTGACGAGGGGTGTCTGCCTGCGGTATCACGAGAGGATGAGGTATCCACAGGGTGGCGGGTTGACCGCTGAACGGCAGGGCAAGCGCGAGGAGTTACGGCTCCAGGCAGCTGAGCGGTTCGCTCGGGGCGAGGGCAGTACGGCGATCGCCAGGGATCTGCGGGTCAGTGTCCGATCGGTGCAGCGGTGGCGTCACACGTGGGCCGAGGGCGGCCCGCGATCCTTGAGGTCGCAGGGGCCCGCGTCGCTGCCGCTACTGAGTGAGAAGCAGTTCGCGCAGCTGGAGTCCGAGCTGGCCAAAGGGCCGGCCGCGCACGGCTGGGAGGACCAACGCTGGACTCTGAACCGTGTGAAGACGGTGATCGGACGGCGCTTCCACCTCACGTACACGATTCAGGGTGTCCGCAAGCTGTTGGTGCGCAACGGCTGGTCCTGCCAGGTCCCGGCCCGTCGTGCCATGGAACGGGACGACGACGCGGTGGCCGGGTGGGTCAAGGAGGTGTGGCCCCGCGCGGAAGGCCAGCGGCGGCCCGTGGGGCCTGGCTGGTCTTCGAGGACGAAGCCGGCTTCTCCATGACGTCGTCGCAAGCCAGGACCTGGTCCCAGCGCGGGCGGACCCCGGTGGTGCGGGTCCGCGGCCGCTCGCGCAGACGGATATCGATCGCCGCGCTGACTTGCTACAAACCCGGCCGCCGATCCCGGCTGATCTACCGGCCGCGACGGGACGACGGCAACCGTGACGGGCGCAAGAGCTTCTCCTGGCGCGACTACCGGGACCTGCTGACCGCAGCCCACCAGCAGCTCGGCGGCCCGATCGTCCTCATCCGGGACAACCTCAACGTCCACAAAGCCGCAGGTCTACGGGAGTTCGCCGACTCCCGTGACTGGCTGACCATCCTCTACCTGCCGCCCTACGCACCCGACCTCAACCCCGTCGAAGGCATCTGGTCCCTGCTACGTCGCGGCTGGCTCTCCAACGTCGCCTTCTCCACGCCAGACCATCTCATCCGCACGGTCCGGAGCGGTCTACGGCACATCCAGTACCGCAGCAACCTAATCGACGGCTGCCTAGCCGAGACCGGCCTGACCATCAGATCTACGTAACGACACCACGAGTTAAACCTCAGTAACCCCCTGAGGTCGCTCCATCGTTACTAGTTCGCCAGTCCCATGACGGATCTCGATGGAATCTCTCTAGGACCGCGTCATAGCTCAGAAGCTCGCCGTGATTCGTATCGAGAACTCCGCGAACCCCAGGAATTACCTCGATCAAAAGATCGCGGATGCACGCCATTCCGGGGTACTCGACGAGGACTGCGTTGAACTCACCGATTTCCTCACGAATCTCGGCAATCTCCTCCTCGTCAAACTCGTCGATAACGTCCCCGGAAACGTCCACCCCGAAGCGACACTCCCTCCAATCCAAATGATCGAAGATCGCACCTTCGTGATAAGAGCCGACTCCGCGCAGGCGAGCCACTAGCTCCTGGAGATCACTGGTCGGGCTGAGAAGCACGATGGTAGGACGCACTGCGGCTCCTTCCTGTCAGCAACGCTGAACCACGTAGAGACCGTCGGGAGCTAGGGAGCCAGGACATCAAGTAGCAGGTTCTTGTCCCGTGTCACCATGATGCCAGCCTGCTCCAGACTCTTAATCACACTTCCACGCCCCTGTGGAAGATAGACGATGACCGGATAGTCCGTCAGGCTTTGCGTATTTAGCGCCTGCTTGAGAGCACCCTTTCCTGAGCCACTCTTCACCTGCACCACCGCATTTCGGGTCACGATGTCGAAGTCCGTGAGCGTGCTGCCGTCCGGCCCATTTATTGTGACGCCTTCAGCTCGCACATGCCCGGGGTAGCGAGCATTGATGTCGTTGATGAGTTCCGGAACTAGCGGGTCATCGCCCTTGCCTGTGACATGAGTAGGGGCGCCTCCGCAATTGTGGACGAGTACCGATGTGGCCCCCGCCAGCACATAGTACGTGTGGAGGTCGGCGACGGTGAGGTTGTGGACCGTGGTGGTTGTGGTGTGGTGGGTGACTGCGGTGATCTGTACCCAGGTGCCGCTGCTTGTCTGGAGCCATTGGCCGGCGCGGAGTTGGTCGGCTTCGATCCAGCGGTTCAGGGCGGGGACCCAGAAGGGGTGGCCGTCCGTGGCGGTCAGGGTGTGGGATGCGCCTGTGTCGAGGGTGATGTCGACCAGTTGCTTGTCCCCTGTGCCCTTGATCAGGGCGGTGACGGGACGGGGGCCGCTTTCGCCTGTTTCGGGGTCGGTGGCCTGGACCTCGTCGCCGATCCGGATGTCCTTGATCGGTCTGCGGGTGCCGTCGGCCAGGAGGACCGGGGTGTCCGAGGTGAAGCTGTTGCCGAACCTGAAGCACTTGCCGAGGGACGCCCACTTGGCCGCGCCCACCGCACCGAGCATGCCGGTCGCGCAGCCCATGGCCGCGGAGGTGCCGACCTGGCCCCAGTTGACTTTGCGGCCTGACAGGCGTTGGCCGAGCCAGTCGAGGCCGGCTTCGGAGAGGCCGCCGATGACGCAGCCCGCGAGCATGGGGTTGTTGCCGGAGGGGTCGGTGTAGGTGGTGGGTGAACTGAGGGCGTACTGGTAGAGGTTGGTGCCGCCCGCGTGGCCGATCGGGTCCTGGGAGATGAAGCGGCCGGACTCCGGGTCGTAGTAGCGGTTGCGGTAGTGGAGGAGTCCTGTTCCGTCGGACTCGCGTCCGGTGAAGGTGTAGGGGTTGGAGGATGCGGCGCCCGAGGTGGTGGGCTGGCCGTTGGGGTCGTAGGTGTAGCGGGTGGCGACTGTGCCGTCGGTGTTGGCCAGGCCGACGACGGTGCCCAGCGCGTCGGTGAGGTAGACCTGCGTCGCACCGTTTTCGGTGCGGGTCAGGTACTCGTCCAGGCCGGCTGTCGCGACCGTGGCTGTCGTGGCTCCTGCGGCGTTCTGTTCCACGAGTGGGTTGGAGCCGTCGGTGAGGTACTTCTTCGTGGTGGTGCCGAGGGTCTTCGCGGTGCGGGTGCCCAGTGCGTCGTAGGTGAACAGGCTGGACGCTCCGCCGGTCGGGGTGAGTCCGGACAGCTGGCCGCGGGCGTTCCAGGTGTAGGTGCGTTTTCCGTCGTTCTTGAGTCGGCCGTCGGCGTCGTAGGTGAAGGAGCGGCCGTTGAAGGTGGTGACCCGGTTGTCCTTCCCGAACACCGATCCTGTCTCCGCCGCCGGCAGCGCGACCGAGGCGAGGCTGCCGGACAGGCCGGTCTGGAGTCCGCGTTCGTCCCTGGTGTAGGTGAGGTCGCCGATGCCTGCCGCGCCCTTGGAGTAGGCGATGTTCTTGACGGTGCCTGTCCTGTCCAGGGCGGTGGTACGGGTGATGCCGCCCGGCAGTGCGGCGGTTTTCTCGCGGCCCACCGCGTCGAGGCCGAAGGTGACCGCTTGGTCGCCGGAGGTGACGGAGGTGAGGATGCTGGAGGTGTCGTAGCCGTAGAGTGTGGTCTTCCCGGCCGCGGTCATCTCCGTGCGCCGGTCCGCCGCGTCGTAGACGTAGGCGACCGTTCCGGTCGGCCCGGTGACGGTCTTCGGCCGGTCGTACGCGTCGTATCCGAAGGTCTGCGTCCCCGCCTGGGTGTCCGTGATCGTCTTCGGCAGGTCGACCGCGTCGTAGACGTAGGTGGCGGTGGACTCGGCCGTGCCGGCCACGTTCACGCCGTATTTGCGGTTCTTCGCCCGTCCCAGCAGGTCGTACTCGGCTGTGGCGATCTGGCCCGAGCGGTTGGTGACCTGCGCCAGGTTGCCCGCGGGGTCGTAGGCGAACAGCGCCTGTGCTCCCAGCGGGTCCTTCGCCGACTTGGCCCGGTCCGCGTTGTCGTACACCCAAGAGGTGGGGTTGTTGCGGGCGTCGGTGAGGGTGGTCAGGTTGCCGTTCTCGTCATAGTCCAGGCTCGTGCTCTGGCCGAGCGGATCGGTGACCTTGCGGGTCTGGTTGAGAGCGTCGTAGGTGAGAGTCGTGAGGGATCCTGCCGCGTCGGTCAGAGCGGACGGCCGCCCTGCCGCGTCCAGGAACTGGCTGCTGGTGCGGCCCTCCGCGTCCTTGACCGACACCACCTCACCGTTCAGGTAGGTGTATTCGGTCAGAGCTTGGGAGGCGTCGGTCACCGTCTTCACCTGCCCGTCGGGGGTGTAGGTGAGAGCGGTCTTCCGGTTTGCGGGGTCGGTGACGGTCCGCAGGTCTCCGTCGGCGTCGTAGCCGAGGACGGTGGTGTTGTCCAATGGGTCGGTGAGGGTGGTGGGCTGGTCGTACGGACCGTCGTAGACCGCGGTGCCGGACTGGCGGGCCTGTGGCGTTCCCGCGAGCTCGGTAGTGCGGGTGATGTATCCGTTGGTGTCGTAGGTGAGTTCGGTACGGCGGCCGTACGGGTCGGTGACCGCGTCCACGCGGTGGCGCGGCCCCCGGTGGTATTGGGTGATGCGGGCGAGCGTGCTGCCGTGGGCCTGGGTGTCCTTGACCCCGTAGCCGTCCGCGTCGAACTCCACCTTTCTCACGGACCCGCCGGGCTGAGTGACCGTTGTGGAGGTGACCTTGCCCGCACCGGTCAGCGTGTACGCGAAGGAGTATTTCGCTCCCTCGGTGAGAACCTGCTCCTTGACCTTCCCGTCCGGGTAGAACGTGTTGGTCATGTAGATAATGCTGCGGGCATCCGCTGCCGTCTTGATGCGGTTGGAGGTGCCGTCGTAGGTGTAGCGGCTGATCTTGCCTGCGGGGTCCTTGACGGTTTCCAGGCGTCCGGTGGTGTCGTAGGTGTACCAGGTGGTGCGGCCCGCGTTGTCCCGGACTGACGAGACGCGCTTCTTGGTGTCGTAGGCGAGTGAGATCCAGCGGCCACCAGGGGTGGAGATCTGCGTGATCTCGCCCTTGTTGCCGGCGCGCGTCAGCTGTACGGCGTTGCCGTGGCGGTCCCGGATTTCCTTGAGTGGCGCGTACTGGGGGAAGATCCAGGTGGTGCCGTCACGGAACTTCAGGTGCCACGTTCCGTCGTGGCCCCACACGATCTTCGATCCGTGGTATCCGGACGGGGTTCCGGAGGGTTCGAAGACCGCGTCGGAGTAGCCCGTGCCGGCTGAGGTGCGTACGAAGGGGACCGACTGGCCGCCGGGCAGGTACAGGTCGACCTGTTCGTACTGTTTCTTCGAGTGCAGGAAGACGTTGTAGGAGAGATCGCGTCCAATACCGAAGGCCCGGGTTCGCGTGTCGCCCTGCCAGTAGGTCCGGGTGACTTCGGCCGGGCCGCGGGAGTCGGACACCGCGAGGTCGGTACGCGAGTCGGTCAGCATTCCGGTGGACAGGTCGACAGGGTCGCCGGACAGCCAGTCGACGACGTCCTTCACCCACGGGAGGTCCCAGGGCAGCCAGTCGGGGATGTTGAACATCGCGCCGTGAAAGGCCCAGACTCGTGTCTTGGCATCGGGCACGACCTGGCGGCCGTCGGCAGACACCTTCCCGTGGCCGTAGACGTACCAGCCCTTCTTCTTCGGGTCGTAGTCCATGAACTCCACACGGGTGCCGGGGGCTTCGCGTGTGTAGTTCGGATAGATGACCTGCGCACCCTCGGGGAAGACGTATGTACCGCCCGGCTGCACGGTGAAGTACACCGGCACGACACTGTTCTCGGGCAGTGGGAACGGCGGCCGGTCGATGGGTATGGCGGTGATCCCCAGCTCCGTGACCGGCTTGCCCTTCTCGTCCCGTACCACCGAGCCCTTGGGGATACGGACTTCGAGCCCGGGAATCTTCGGGGTCTTCAGAACGACGTCGGTCTTCGCCGGGGCGGCGAAACTCACCGTGTTCCTGGTGTCGAGGGGCGTCATCCAGACCGGAAACCCGAGGTCGACGCTCTGACCGCGCTTCGGGCTGATGTGGATGTCGAAGCGGCCGTACTGCCGCTTCCTGGTGTCGGCCGTCGAGCCGTCGACCACCAGGGTCTTCGCGTCAGAGCTGATGCCGGCCAGCAGGAAGCGGCCGCGGGAGTCGGTTCTGGCCGTCTTGTCGCCGACGGAGACGGTGACCCTCGCCAGGGGTTTCCCGTCCAGCTTCAGCACGTGACCGGTCAACGCCGTTCTGCCCGGAGGCGAACGAAGCTTCTGGGGAGCTTTCGGCCCGTCGCCGCGGCCTGTCACCCAGTCCCGGCCGGCCTTCTGCTGCTTGCCCGGCTGCCAGGCGTCCGCCCCCTTGGGAACGATCCGTGCCGCACCGCTCGTGTCGTCACCGCTGCTCGCCCCGGTGACGGTTCGGGCCTTGAGGCCGAGAGTGACCTGACCGGTCGACGGACCTATCGGCGCGACCACCAAGGTGTACGTGCCCGGGGTGAGGGAAGCGAAGGGCGCCGAGACGGTCGTCTTGGATATGTACGTGGAGCCTCGGACCTCCCCTGCTGAACCGATCAGCGTCGCGAACCAGTCGAACGGCGACGGAGCCTCGATCTCGAGATCGGGTTTGGCCCCGTTCTGCGCCTCGACCGTGAAGGTGAAATAGGAGTGCACGTACGGCTGGGAGATCACCGCCGTCCGCTTGGCACCGCCCAGCGTCAGCATTCCGGCATTCACCCCGGGCACCCTCGATGCGGTCACCGTGCCCGCGGTCATACGCGTGGGCTGGACCAGAAGCAGATGTGTTCCCTCGGCCAGGGGCGTGGGAAGAGCCACTCCGCCATCCCCCAATGCCGCACCGATGTATCCGGCGCCGTTCACGACCTGGCCGGCGGGGGTGACTCGTGCGACGGTGCCGCCCCGCATCACGTTCGGTCCGGACAGGACGACCGAGATCCCGCTGCTGTCCGCGGCATGGACGGGAACGATGAGCTGCTGACCCGGCCGTGTCAGTTCCGCTTGTGTGCTGGGGCTGCTGGCGGTGAGGGGCGCGGCTGTTACGGGAGTCGAGAGCCAGAACTTCATCGACCCGGCGGCGGCCGAAGCCGGCTGGAGCACCACTGCGTAGTTGCTTCCAGCAATCAGGTCGTTCAAGTGCAGACTGCCGTCGCTGTTCGCGATGACGGCTCCGTATCCTCCGACGTGTTTTCCGTCGGCGTCCCATGCGTTGAGGGAGGAATTCGTCGGGATGGTCACGTCGGTGACGCCGATTCCCACGATTCTGCCGGGCGGGGCGGTGAACTCCGCTTGCACCCGTTGCCCACGTCGCGCCACCACCGATACGGATGCCGCGTCCGGCGAAAGGGAGACCTTGATGTCCGCCGACAGCAGAAGTCCCAGTGTTCCTGTGTCCCCCGGGTCGGGATTGACGGTGACGACGTAGGTTCCCGTCTCTGGCAGGTTCCCCAACTCGATTGTCGCGGAAGCTCCGGGAGCGTGGGGCCCTCCTACGCCGACTGTCTGACCGGACGGCGCCTGCACTCTGACCGTGGCCGCGCCGGTGAAGGTGTTGTCGAGCGCACCGATCGAGAGGTCGTCGCCTTTCTGGGCCTCGAAGGTGGCTCGCGCCAGCTGCCCCGGCCTGTTGAGGCTGACCTGGGCAGGCGTCGCGTCGGTCGGTGCGAGCCGGTCGGCCTCCAGGGGCAGAGACGCGGTGACCGTGACTGTCCCCGGCCCCGTGCTTGAGTCGGCCGGCTCGATGACAAGGGAGTACGTTCCGGAGACCGGCAGGTCGGTGAGATCCCAGTCGAAGAGTTTGCCGGGACTCACCCGGACGTCATCGAGCTCGACATCCTGGGGAGAGACCATCCGCAACCGCAGGTCGCCCTGGAACGTCGAGCCGGAGAGGTGGAAGCTCAGCAAGTCGCCCGCGTCGGCGTCGATCAGCACTCGGGCTCTCTTGTCGGAGGCCGAGATCGAGACCGAGGGCGGAGTCTCATCGGTCGGCGACGTACCGACAGTTGTCTCGAACTCGTTTCCCTCCAGAGGAACGTCGAAGTAGTCGGGAGCCACCTCCTGACCGTCAGGGGTCTCGACCGTGATCCGCCCTGCCTTGGCGCCTGCGGGGACCTTCACCGTCAGAGCCGTGTCAGTGCGTTCGACGACCTCTGCGATCCTGCCGCCGTTGAAACGCACGACGTTGTCCGTCTTCGCAGACGCGAAACCAGACCCGGAGAGCACCACTACTGTCCCTGGCGGCCCGCTGGTCGGCGCATACGAGATGACGCTGGGCTTTCCGAGGGCGGGGGTGAAGGTCTCTACCGACGCTGCGTTGGCACCGCCAACTGCTACTGACACTGGGCCCTTGACCGCGCCTGAGGGAACGGTCACCACCAGTCGGGTGGCCGAAGCCGACGTAACCGTGGCCGTCTTCGTTCCGAACGAGACCGTGTTGGAGGCCGCTGTTGTCGAGAACCCCGTGCCGGAAAGAGTAACGCTCGCACCGGCCGCAGCTCGGACAGGAACCAGGGAGACAACCGACAGGACACTCGACGCGAAACGGTCCACACCGAGACGGTTGCCCGCCGCGTCGTAGCGGTAGCGAGCGGTCTGGCCTCCCGGATCCGTAACACCTACGAGGCGGGATGCCGCATCGTAGGCATACACCGCGTTATTCGTGGTCGGCTCGGCGGCTGCGGGTGCAGTCGGCCCCGCCGGGCTGCCCACCGGCGTCGACTTGCCGAGGGCGCTGCCCTCCGTCCGCGAGGACACTCCTGACGAGGGGGCGGATGGGGCCGCCTCGGCGGACACCAGCCCTACCGACAAAGCCAGCCCCAGCACCCCGACCGTAAGTGCCCGCCAGCGTGCGGACACACCTGTTCCGAACCGTTCGCCGCGCATGCGCACGCCACCCCTCCCCAGAACCCCCTCATGAGCCACGAATGGCCCACGACACCCACACTCCCCAGGCGAGCGGTCACAAGGTACACACAAACTGTCGCCATCGAGCCGAAGAAAACAAGATCACGCCAACGCGACACACTCACAGCAGTGTTGACCATCAGGTCAGGATGGAGATCAACCAGCCAGAAACCTCAGCTCAGAGTGCTCGATCAGACGTCGCCGATTCACCACGCCCCATAGACAGCCTCCGCACACCTACGCCATCTCCAGGTCAGATTCGTCCGAATTGGGGCAGGCGCGAAGTGTGTAAAAGGCCTCTGCGTCCATCCGTGGGGTTCGTCGTCGTGTCGATAAGCGTGCCCGATACGCGGTGGCAATTGGCGGCCACGACAATCTGGCTGAAGACCAGTGCGGGCCAGCACGTCGTTGGCGGCATGTTCGGGGCCAATGGGTACGTCATCTCGGGGTTCCCCGCTCCTACCCGCCCATCACGATCACCGTCGTCGTCCCGCTCACCGTGACTTCCAAGACGCTGCGGCACTCCACTCCGTCGACCACCGCCCGCCTCTGCAGCCACCTCACCCAACAGGCCGCACACCAGACCGTCGACGCGGTCGCCCACACCCTCACCACGACGGCAGGAGTTACTGGCCGCCCACCCAGGCCAGCGTGGCTGCAAACACATGACCACATCCACCGCCTCCGCGAAGCCCTCCACGAGCTCCGCTCCCCCGCACCGCACACCGCCAGTGTTGCGGCAGACCGGCCCAGGGTCGGGCCCGCGACCACACTGCGACCACCACGCCCCCGGACGCACGAAAGGCCGCCCTCCCATGGATGAGAGAACGGCCTCCGACCTGCGTGTCCGCACAGTCGGGACGACAGGATTTGAACCTGCGACCCCTTGACCCCCAGAGTGAGGGTCAAGGACATTTTCTGGATATAGCAGACTTAATCCGGGCACAAGTTGTGCATGGAAGCAGGCATCGTGCACCACCGCGCGTACCGTGTGGTCCCCAACTGGTCCCCAGGATCACCGTCCTGGCGGTGAGGATCGCTCTGGCATCTCTGGTCACTGCAGGGTGGAGAGGGCAGATTGACCGGCGGACTGTCAGTGCCCGCGCATAGCCTGCCGACATGTCCTCGACTCGCGATGAGCTTCGCCATGTCATGCTCGGTTCCCTCTTTACACCTGAGGTTCCCCTGGGGTCGACCCGGGACATCCTCATCACCTGCCACGTCTCGGCGACAGGCAAGGGCAAGCTCCACGGAAGCCCCGAGTGCCGCACCCTGCGGTCAGCCGCCTCCGTGAACCAGATCGACGTCCCCTTCGGCGAAGCCGTGGCGCGGCTCTGCCTGAGCTGTCGGTGGCCTCTGCCCACAGACAGCCTCATCCTGCCGCTCGGCGCCGCTGTGAGCGAGGTGGATTCACTCGCCATCTGGCTCGACCGGGAGTCCAAGGACGAGGAGGACCTCGAGGCCGAGCGTGACGCCGCCATCGCCCTCGCCGCCGGCGAGTACCCGCCCCGCGCCACCGAATCCGGCGACGAGGAGGAGAAAGACGACGACGAGGCCGGGCGCGACGAGGAATGGGAGCGATACGACCGCGCCCGCAACTTCCGCTCCCGACGTCACGAGCACTGGCGTCGGCTGCACTCCTACCTGACACGGAGCAACGAGGCCGTGTCCGAGTACCCCTTCCTCGCCCCCTGGGCCGATGGTCTGCAGAGTCGCCTCGCCACGGTCCTCGTCGAGGAGCGTCGGGCCTTCGCGGCCCTCGTGCAGCCGATCCGCCTGCTGGAGGCGGCTGCCGTGCGTATCCTGCCCGAGCCGAAGTTCTCCGCAGACCCCGGCTTCGCCGGGTTGGGAGCGGAGGCGGAGAAGACCTTCCAGCGAGCGTGGTACGAGTGGAGTCGGCGAGCCATCTGGTCCTGGCGCCGCCTGGAAGATCAGGACTTCTCGGTCTACACCGTCGTCAGCGACGCCTTCGGACGTCGCCGTAAGGGAAAGCCCGAGGCCCACGCCGCCTTCCGCCGACTCACTGCCGACTGGATCCGCCAGGCACGCGAAGAAGCCGGCCGCCCCGTCAGTACGCCATGGCAGCTGGTGGCGGTGAAGGCGCCCGCCCTCGTCCGGACCCACCACAGCGAGCCGGAACGCGACCCCCTCACCTTGTGGGAAACAGCGGTCATCGCCACCTACCAGGTGGCCTTCAGCCGGAAGGCCGGCACCACAGCGCTGCTCGTTCCCCACCTCGTCGCCGAGCAACTGCTCGCATGCACCTCCGACGACATGCCGGTCCAGCGCCTGGCTCCCGACGGCAGCGCGCTACCCGCAGAGGTGCTGCTCGATCAGTGGGACCACGCGGGGCTCAACCTCTCATGACCGCCTCTCACGTACTCAGGGGAGCCGAGCAGACGGCCAACCGTGCGGGCCGGACCGCACGGCTGCGACCACCACGCCCCGGGACGCGCGAAAGGCCGCCCTCCCACGTATGAGAGAACGGCCTCCGACCTGCGAAAAGCATGGTCGAGATGGCAGGATTTAACCTGCGCCCCCTTGACCTCCAGCGGGCCCTCTCGGCCCTGAGGCGGTCGCGCATCACGTCTGCCCGCCCCGATCGTGGGTCGGCGGCTGCTCCACCGCGCACAGAAGATCGGGGCTCACGACGTTCCCTCCGATAGCACGCCGGTTGTCAGCGGTGTGGGAGAGAATCCTAGCGTGGCCACTTTCCCTGAGACCGAACGCTATATCCAGTTTCTGCTTGAGCAGTTGGCGGGCCGCAACGAGCACCATGTGTTCGAGCAGATCGTATTTCAGATTGCGCTGCGCCGGCTGAGCAGCAACATCGTGCCCGCTACCGGTCCGGTAAGTGCTGGCGGGGACCAGGGACGTGATGCCGAGTCGTACTACACAAACCTGCCACACGAGCTGCCTGGGGCGGGCGGGTTCGTCGGGCGTGCCACCACGGAACCATGGGTCCTGGCGGCATCCGTGCAGAAGCCGCCGTTGGACGGGAAAATCCGCGACGACCTGAAGTCGATCTGCAGCCGAGGCGAACCCGTGCGCAGGGTGGCCTTCTTCGCGGTGCACGAAATCCCGGTGGCGGCACGGCACCGGTTGCAGCAACATGCGCGGGATACCTACGACGTCGCCCTGGACGTGTTCGACGGGCAGGCTGTGGCCGGCATGCTCGCCCAGGGCGACCTGGTCTGGATCGCCCAGCGGTTTCTGGATCTGCCCTCGGCGATGATCCCGGACGAGCCGGCCGAGGCACATCCGGACTGGTACCGCTCCACCTTGACCGCTTTGCGGGAGCGGCCGGGCAAGCGTCTGACGCCGGGAGCCCTGTCCGAGGTCCGGGACGGTTTGCGGCATTCGACCTTCGACGACGAGGCGCGGGTGGACCTGGCCGAGTGGCTCGGCTACGTCGGGGAATTCATCGACGCTGGGGACGGAGAGCTCGCTCTGCGGGCGCGCTACGAACGAGTGTTGGCCGTGCTGCGCGGGAAGAACAGCTTGGACGGTGCCGAAGCGGACATCCGGGCAGTTATCGACGCCGCCCTGTCCTCGGAGCGTGTCGCGCTCCTGGATGACGCGGGCCAACTGCTGCTGTACTGGGGCGGCGCCTGGCTGCGTCACCTGGGTACGGCGAACGCCGAGGAACTACGCAATCTGGACCTGCGCCTGCGGCAGCGTGTAGCCGTCTTGATCGAGGCCACCGACGCCGCTGTCTACCCCGTACGCAAGGCGTCGCTCCTCGACGTGGCCGCCCGCCTGTGTCTGCACCCGCGCTGGCAGCAGGTCACACGCCCGGCCGAAGGGGCGCTACCCACCCCGCAGGAGACGACACGGCTGCGGCGGGCGGGTGAGATCGTGCCCACTGTCAGCCCGGCCAACCCCCTGGTGGACGTCACCGAGGCGATGGACTGTCTGGAACAACTGGTCGACCTGCTGCCGCAGGCCCCTGTCTTCCCGGTCGGCGGTGTGAGCGAGACGTTCCAGATCTTCGCACCCGCCCTTACCGAAGACCCTCGCTACGAGAAGATCCGCGACGCGCTGGACGCCGCGCAGGCGGACCTCGCAGGTGACAGCAGTGTCGCTGCACGCTGCCGGGACCGTGCGATGGCATTCCTGCGCGCGGGCAGACCGCTGGACGCGCTGCAAGAACTGCACGAGGTCAAAATCAACTGGTGGCACGGCGACACCCTGCGCGGCGCGCTGCTCACTATGCGCATGATCGGGAAGATCTACGGCGACCTGGACCTGCAGCAAGCCGCCCGGCAGTACGCAATGACCGCCGCCGCCGTCGCCGCCTCAGCCGCAGGCCAAGAACATCAAGACCTGCTACCCGCCACATTGACCCAAGCCATGGCCCATACCCACGCGGCTGGCCACTGGGGCGACGCCCTCGCTCTCGGCGGACTCGCCTTCATGGCCCACCACCTGTTCGCCGAGACCCCCGAGGACTACCCCTCTCACGGCTACATCCAGCAACTCGACTTCCACTCCAGCATGGTCATGCTCAGCGCAGAGCGGTTCCGCCCCGCGCTCATGCCGGCCCTGCGTGAGCTCACCGATGCGGACTACCTGGCCGACCTGAACGAACACCTCCCGCTGATCCGGCCCAGCTTCACACAGACCGAGCAGCAGTTCATCCAGAACGCAGACGACCAGCTCACCGGAAGACCGTTCTCGGACGTGGGAGCGCACCGGGACATGAACTTCGCAGCCCTAGGCACAACATGGCGTATCCGGTGCGACAACACCCGCGCCACCGTCCTGGCAGCCGAGCGTTTCACCGCCGCGGTGCAGATCTCGCTTGCCGAACTCGCCCCGCACGAACCTCTGTTCTTCCCTCAGGACATCCTGGTCCGGGTGATCACGGGCACACCACTGGGCGGAGGGGACAGAGTCACCTTCCGGCCCAACAATCACGCCATCGACTGCACCGTCATCCTCAGCCCCTACAGCGCCTCGACCGACCACACAGCCTTCGAACGTGAACTGTCCACCACGGTGGTACACCTACTGGCCCACCTCAGCGCCAGGCCCACCGAGGCGTTCATGTCCCTGGTGAAGACGACATTCGCCCGCGGACTCCTGCACAAACTGATCAGCGGTCGCCCCTACGACGAAGCCGCCGGTCTGCTGACCGAGGCCCACTACAACACCCTGCGGCAAGCCGCTATGCCACCGTGGTCGGACACGGCATTCCAGCCCCCCACCGCCCCGCAACTCGCCCAGCCCACGACACCGGGACCCGGCTACGACCGCACCAGAGCACTCGACATGATCCGCGACAACTACACCGACCTGCCCCAGGTACTCAGCGAGACACTGCCCAGGGTCCTGGCCGACCCCGACACTCGCTCAGTACTGCAGGAACTGCGCGAGGAAGGATGGCTCGACTGGCAGATCCTGCTGACCCTGGCCAACATCGCCGCTAACCTACGGCTGCAGCAGGCCAGCCCGGGCAGCATCACCCGCTTCTTCCAGACACCGGAAAGCCACTACGCAACCGCACTGCCCCTGAACGCCTTCACCGCTGACAGCCTGCGCGCACAGATGGACGTAACTCTGCTGGCCGTCGCCCAACGCCGCTGGAAATTGGGCTCCGCCATGACAACCCCCAACCTGCAGGCGTTCAAAGAGCTGTTGGCCTCTCGCTACGGCTATGCGACAGATGACGTTCCGCACCGCGACCTACTCAATGGCGCCCCGGACGAGCGCGGGGCCCTGATTCCTCCGGGCACCTGAGGAACAACTCAAATGTTCGTACTCCTCCGACGCGATGTAGCCGAGGGCGGAGTGAAGTCGTTCAGCGATGTGCCGGGCGACGCACTGGAAGACGGCCCGTTCGCCCAGGCCGAAACCCCGTCACGACCCGATCCAGCCGGCCTCCGTGTCGCTGTGAAAGTTGATCCACCCCGCGCAGGCCGAGGACCCTGAGTTTCAGGCCCCGCTTCTTCCGAAAAGTCCAGCTTTCCGCCCGCGTGCAGGGACCGTTCCTCAACAGCACAATGCGATATGAACGTAGACTTTCCGATGCTCGACCAGGGAGGTCACATGGGCAACAGCGGGGGCGCGGCCACTCACTCGGGCGTCGACTTTCAGCAGCGAATCGCCGCTTTGGCCATAGCCCACATGCTCTGCGGACTCGAATTCGGTTCCTTGGGACCCACCATAGCGACCAAGATCACGGAGTTGCGCTTCGAAACGGCCGACGAGATCGACGACCTGGTCGTCATCGGCCCGAATACACGGCTCTTCGTACAGGCCAAGAACACACTGAGCGTGTCCCCGGACCCAGCGTCGGAGTTCGGTTCCGTCCTGGCGCAGTTCGTCGCGCAATACGTGTCGGATTCCCGGCGCGGCGACGCCTATGTCCTCGCTACGTCGCTAGTGTCCTGAGTCGTTAGTTTGTTTGCGGTTGTAGGGTGGGGCGGTGCCAGGTCCGAAGCCGTTGCCGCTGGAGTTGTCCGATCACGAACGCAGGGTGCTGCGGGGCTGGTTGCGCAAGCAGACCGCCTCTCAGGCACTGGTGTTGCGGTCGCGGATCGTGCTGGCGTGCGCGGAGGGCCTGCCGAACGCGCAGGTCGCGGATGACCTGGGCGTCTCGCGGGAGACGGTGCGCAAGTGGCGGTCCCGGTTCGTCGCGGACCGCCTGGAGGGCCTGGTGGACCGCCCTCGTTCGGGAGCCCCGCGCAGGATCACGGACGAGCAGGTCGAGGCCCTGGTCGCCAGGACACTCGGCCAGACGCCGCCGAAGGGTGACTCGCACTGGTCGACGCGTTCGATGGCCGGGGCGGCGGGGATGTCGCAGTCGGCGGTCTCGCGGATCTGGCGGGCGTTCGGCCTCAAACCGCACATCGTGGAGACCTGGAAGCTGTCGACCGACCCGCAGTTCGTGACCAAGGTTCGTGACGTGGTGGGTATCTACCTGTCGCCGCCGGAGAACGCCCTGGTCCTGGCGGTGGACGAGAAGTCGCAGATACAAGCCCTGGACCGGACCCAGCCGGTGCTGCCGATGGCGCCGACCACGCCGGCGAAGATGACGCACGACTACGTCCGGCACGGCACGACCAGCCTGTTCGCCGCCCTGGACATCGCCTCCGGCTCGGTCATCGCCCAGCACTACCGCCGCCACCGCCACCAGGAGTTCCTCCGCTTCCTGAAGGTCATCGACGCAGCCGTCCCCAAGCACCTCGAACTCCACCTCGTCCTGGACAACTACGCCACCCACAAGACCGAGCCGGTCAAGAAATGGCTGCTGCGTCACCCCCGTTTCCACCTGCACTTCACCCCCACCTCCGCGTCCTGGCTCAACCTCGTCGAGCGATGGTTCGCCGAGCTGACCTGCCGCAAACTCCGCCGCTCGGCCCACCGCAGCGTCGTCGAACTCGAACGGGACATCCGCGGCTGGATCAATGAGTGGAACAAGAACCCCAAGCCGTTCGTCTGGACGAAACCCGCCGACGACATCCTCGACACCCTCGCCGCATACTGCACACGAACTAGCGACTCAGGACACTAGGGGCATCCGAGCGGATCCGCAAGCAACTGCGGAAGGTCACCAACGCCGCCCGACTTAACACGGCTGGGGGCCAGGATCTGCCGCTTTCCGAGCAGGAGCGGGATGTCCTGACGAAGACCGAGGACATCATCAGCTTCCACTACCGCGACCGTACGCAGAAAGACATCTCCGCGTTCGATCTACAGCGGATCATGGCGATGATTCACATCAGCGCGCTCGACCTGGGCGAGGGCGGGTCACAGGAGTCCGCAATCCTCCTCGTGCTCAGCGGCATGGTCTCGGCCCCCGCCAACCATCTCTGGTCCATGATGATCACCCTGGCCATCACACATGCCCGCGAGCGGCATTCCCTCGACAGAGGCGCTGTGCAGGACCGCTTCGGCACGTACCTGAACCCCCTGTCTCCGGCTCTGCCAACAGCCTCCCCCGGCCCAATCACCGCCGAGCTCGTGGCCGACCTGTCCTTCGGATGGGACGTAATCCTGGCCAAGTCTCCCTATGACGAGTGCGACTTCATCATCACCGATGTCAAGCGGTTCGACGAGACGGGCGCGAAGCGTCACACGTTCTCGTCGGGGCAGGTGAAGATAGGGGGAATCGAGCAGTGGGACATGGTCGGGCGCTGGGCCACCTGGGCTGGCTGTGGACGCCACATGGAAGCCCACACCGACGACTTCAAAGACAAGAAGATGGTGGTACTCGCCGCCAACCTCCCTTACGATCCCAACCAGTCGAGCACGACCCTGACCCACGCGGCCCACTGCGCCGGCCTCGCAGCGGTGCACGAGGACCAATATGCCTGCCGGCACTGCGGCGAGCCGGTCTCCGAGGACGGAGCACCGCTTGTCGAGATCGACGAGGAGGGGAAGGCAGAAGACCTGGGTCTGGTCCACCGAGCGTGCTGTACGCCGACCGACCGCGTACTCGGCGTGATCGACGCGGCGTTCTTCCGGGACCATCATCGCCTGCAGAACTTCGACTACGCCGGGTGGCTGTCAGCCCTTCAGGGAGGGCAGTGGCTGTTCGGCGGTCTCACGGAGTCCCAGCTCAAGCGCGGTCTCATCACCTGGCGTTCCGAATACGACGACTTCTCCCGCGCCAGCTGGTGCGTCCGGATGACCTTGGAGAATGGCGAGAACACCTACCTCTCTGCACGGGGCCAGGTGAAGCGCATGTCCGCCGACAGGGCCGCGCAAACCGCCCAGGAGATGAACCACATGCTGGTGAAGAAGCAAACGGAGGGGGATCCGTTCTGTTACACCGCGAGCAGGGCAGAGTGGGGTCCGTACTCAATCCTGCTGGAACAAGGACATGACCCGATCGCTTGCATGAGCCGAGCCCGCGCCATTCACCCGGGCCATCGGAGAGGCGTTCTCCGAGTGCCAGCACTACTACGCCCCTCTGGCGTACCTCGTGGACGTCAAGACCGGAGACCCGGTGGTCGTCGAGGGCGTGATCTCTCTGCTCACCGACCCGTTGATTCTCGACTCCTTCCTCAAGAATTGGGAGCGGGCCGGCCTTGAGCCCCCGGAGTTCACCGTGTCGGCGCTCCTGACGGACTCACAGTTCGACCGCTTCGTGCGGCTGGCCATGACCCGGGGCCAGGGTGTAGTAGTCGACCCCAAGTGGGCGCTCAACGGTTCGCTGGTCAGCGGCTTCCAGGTGACCAGCTTCGAGCAGATGGTGTACGCGGCGGAGCAGGAGCGAGCGGCGGCCGAGGGCGCTCCTCCACAGGAGGCGTGATCGTCCGCAGCAGTGCAGCTACCGCCCTTAGCGTGGCTATCAGAGCGAGCTCAACTGTCGGGCCCTGACACGCGGCCAACCAGTCGACCGGTGGGCACGGATGCGTAGCTCGCAAGGCATGTCGATGCCGGATGACAGGGCCTGAGTCCGAGTCACTTGAGTGTGGAGGTTGGGGCGGCACGAAACCCTCGCCGGGCTCTGCAGTCCAGCTCAGTGGACTCCATTCCGGCGCCGACAGCGACGTGCGTCGCTCCACTCACGTCGCCGGGGGCTGCGCGAGCGTGCCTCACACCGTCTAGTACTCCAGTCTGACTTCGTGATCTTGTTGCGGACCCGGCTGGGGACGCGTATGGCCACCGCGTGATCATCGGTTGGTGTGTGGACAAACGAAGATCGTGTGGTGGCCGCGGGCCATGGCGTAGATCCGGCCCGCTGGCGGATGATGTTCGACCAGGCCATGGCCCGGATTGCGGGCCGCTTCGGCCGGGTGGAGCCGCGGGCGACCGCCCGCGGCTATCTGCTGGGCCTGCTGTCGGGCGTCGAACGTAAGAACTGCTGGCAGTTGGCCGAACAGGTCGGCCATGTCCGGCCCGGACCGATGCAGCGCCTGCTGCGTTACGCCCGCTGGGACGCCGATGCCGTCCGTGACGACCTACGCGCCTATGTCGTCGACCACCTCGGCACCGACGGCGCGGTGCTGATCGTGGATGAGACCGGCTTCGTGAAGAAGGGCCACGCCTCGGCGGGCGTGCAACGGCAGTACACCGGCACCGCGGGACGCATCGAGAACTCACAGGTCGGCGTGTTCCTCGCCTACGCCACCGAGCGGGGACGGGCGTTGATCGACCGTCGGCTCTACCTGCCCGAACACTCCTGGTCCAACGACCCCGAGCGCCGCCGCGAGGCCGACATGCCCGAGGACGTGCAGTTCGCGACCAAGCCCCGCCTGGCCTGGGAGATGATTGAGACGGCGCTGGACGCCAGGATCACCGCATCCTGGGTGACCGGCGACGAAGCTTACGGACAGGACCCTCATCTACGGCTTGCCCTGGAGACACGCGAAGTCGGCTACGTTTTGGCCGTCGCCTGCTCGACGAGAATGCGGGTCAACCAGGGTCGCGCCCCTGCTCGCGCGGACACCGTCGCCGGCAGTCTGCCTGCCACGGCCTGGCAACGGCACAGTGCTGGCAACGGTGCGAAGGGCCCGCGCTACTATGACTGGGCCTGGGTCCACATCGGCACTGCAGCCACCGCCATCTGCTGATCCGCCGCAACCGGACCACCGGCGAACTCGCCTTCTACCGGTGCTGGTCACCCACCGAAGTGACCCTGGCCGAAAACTGGTCCGCGTCGCCGGTGCCCGCTGGAGCATCGAGGAGTGCTTCCAGGCAGCCAAGAGCCACGTCGGGCTCGACCACTACCAGGTCAGGCACTGGACCTCATGGCACCGAAACATCACCCTCGCCATGCTCGCCCTAGCCTTCCTCACCGCCGTCGCCGTCGCCGGCGCGGCACCCCACCGGCCAACAGAACCGCATCACCCCACCCGAAAACGTGAGCCGATACATCTGACCGTCCCGGAGATCCGCCGCCCTGCTCACTGCAGTCCTCACTCCGCCGGCCATCACCACGGCCACACCGCTGCACTGGTCCAGTTGGCGCCGACACCATCAGTCAGCGGCTCGACGCAGTCACTACCGGCGACGATCTCTCAAGGAACCCACCAGATGGACCAGGAAGCCGCACTGAGGTAAGGCCGCTTCCCGGACAGCCGGTTCTACGCTTACCTGCGAGGCATGTTTGCGGCCGACTCAGCGGATCGTTGGAGCTGGTGGCGCAACCACTTCGCACAGCTCGGCGGCGGCCTGAGCCATGAGCTGAGCGAGGGTGGTGTCCGGCTCGGCCAGCCAGCGGGGCATGGCGCGCCGGTGGATCGCCAGTACCACGTCGATGATGAAGCGTGCTTTTCCGGGCTCGACGCCGCGGCGCTCAAGCGCCGGTACCAGCGCGTCGGCGATGGCGGCGAGCTTGATCAGATCGCGCTCGGCCAGTGCCGGGTTGGCGGCGATCACTCTTCCCCGGCGCCGCAGGAACTCGCGTGGGCGGAAGATCTCCTCCGCGGTTCCCAGCGCGGCCAGCAGCGCCTCGATCGGGGTGAGGCCCGGGTCGGCTGCCTCGGCCTGGGCGACGAGGTGCGCCTCGAGTTCGTTGCCGGCGAAGAGGACTTCCCGCTTGTCGGGGAAGTAGCGATAGAAGGAGCGCTCCTTCAGCCCGGCGGCGCCTGCGATCTGTGCGACCGAGGTGCGCTCGAACCCCTGCGTCTCGAACAGCTCGAGCGCCGCTCGTTCGAGCCGGCCCTGTGCATCGGATTCCCATCGCGGCATACCCACCAGAGTACGACAACAGGAGCTGTTATCAACTGGTACGGTCGATGACAACAGATGCTGTCATCAGCGAGGAGATCGCCATGAAGGCTCTTCAGTTCGACCGGTTCGGTTCCCCGGACGTGATCGTGCTCCGCGACGTCCCACAGCCGGAGCCGGGACCCGGTCAGATCCGGATCGCCGTGCGGGCGTGCGGCCTGACACCGGCCGACTGGCACGTCGTCGACGGTCTCCTCGCCGACCATCTGCCGCCGCTGCCGCGCGGGCTCGGCCTCGAGGTCGCCGGCACCGTCGACGCGCTCGGCGAAGGCGTCACCGGCGTCCGGATCGGCGACCGGGTGTTCGGCCCTGCCGCCTTCGACGGCCCGACGGCCGGCGCCGCCGAGTACGCGCTGATGCCGGCCTGGGCACGCATTCCCGAAGGCGTAACCGCCGAGCAGGCCGCCGCGCTGCCGATGGCGGCCGAGACGGCGTGGCGCGCGCTCGACGACCTCGGCGTTCAGCCGGGCGAGCTGCTGCTCGTCCACGGCGCAGGCACCACCGTGGGTGAGGCGGCGGTGCGCTTCGCGCTGCACCGGGGTATTCGGGTGATCGCCACAGCCGGGCCGACTCGGGCCGCCGCCCTGGAAGAGATCGGCGCCCAGGTGACCGCCTACGGCGAGGGCATGACCGAACGCGTCAGCGCACTGACCCCAGGCCCCGTGGACCGCGCCCTGGACACCACGCCGACCGGGGGCCGGATCGACCGCGCCGACCAGCCCAGTCCGGCCGGCGGCTCGCTACCGACCTTGATCGAGCTGACCGGGGATCCCGACCGCGTCCTCACCGTCTCGGACTTCGCCGCCGCAGCCGAACTGGGCGTCCGGATCACTACCGAGATCCGCTACGACCAGATGAATGAGTTCGCCAGGCTCGCCGGCGAAGGCATCCTGGTCGTACCAGTCGCCCGCACCTACACCCTCGACCAGATCCAGGAAGCGGCCAAGCTCAGCCAATCCCGCCGCCCCGGCGGCAAGCTCATGCTCGTCCTGTGATCACCCTGCTGGCGTGGTCAGGCGAAAGGAGTCCACACACCCCGATGGTCACGCGGTGACCGCACCCGTTCCCGACCAGGGTCTCTACGAGATCGCGAAGTCACACTGGAGTACTAAGGGCCACACTCCGCAGGCTCTGCCGAGCGGCTACGGCTCCGCGAAGATCGCGTCGATGGCAGCGGCACCCCGTGCGCCCGCGCGGGGCAGGAAGTGGGAGTACTTCCGCAGCGTGAACCCCGGGAGTGACGCAGGACTTCCGGGCCGAGGGCGTTGAGCGGTTGGGCTCCGAGGTGGGGAATGATGTGCCGCCGTACCCTCTGTTCGATCCGCTCGATCGTAGAGGGGTCGCCGCTCTGCGTAGGCCACCAACGGGTAGCTACGTAGTCCTTGAGGGAGATGGCCCCATCGCGGGGATCGACGAACTCGCCTCGGCGTGCGTCGGTCTGGGCCTGGGCGAGCCAGGTCTTGGCGTCCTGGAGGGCGTCGAAGGAACGGTCCTTGACGCCGGGGATGCCCTTGACGCGGTAGCGGGTGCACTTGCCGTACATGGCGGTGCGGTCGCGTTTGGCGGTTTTCGGGTTGGGGCGCTTCTTCAGCCATCGGTCTTCTATGTAGCCGGCCAGTTTGAACTCCTTTGTAGTGGGGCGACGGCGGCGTTCTGCGGCTCAGGAGGCCGTGTCAGGCACCGGTAAAGCGGGCGGGACGCTCTTGAGGTTGGATGCTGAGCGGATTGAGGGCGGGATTAGAGCGGGAGTCGGCCTGCTCCTGTTCACGGACCCAGGCGTTCAGGGCTTCCACCCGGTACATGACGCGACCGCGGGGGCCCGTGCGGAAGCTCGGCGGTCCCTGACGGCGATGGCGCCAGACGTAGAGGGTGTGGGGTGAGAGGCCGAGGTAATCGGCGGCGTCCTTCACCGTCAGGAAGGCTGTGCGTACCGCCGTGGCGGAAGCAGTGGGGGCAGGCAAGGGTCGTGCAGGCATCTGGGGTTCTCTGTGAGGGACGGGAGAGGCGAGCCCGGCTGGGCGGAAACCGTTGTTCCGCCCAGCCGTTGCCTGTCGTGAGGCAGGGAAGAATCGCGGACAAGCCGCGACCCGGTGTGCCGCTACGGACGCCGTGCGGTCGAAGTCCGCTGACTCGGCAGGTCAGGAAGGGCCAAGGCGGCTTCGAGTCGGTCCCAAGGGATTTCGTCCCGTGTCGGCTTGCGAAGGCAGTTCGCGAAGCGATCGGCGAGGCGAGGAGCGCTCATTCCAGCGCATTCGGCCACTGCAAGAATGTGGCCCGCCGTCTGGTCACCGTTCTTCAGCCACGCCGCGATGCGCGCGTCACGGAGAGCCGATACGTGCCTACCGAGCGGCGAGTCGAGTTCATGCGCCGACAGAACCGCTGCCCGCGCCTGCTGCCAAACCTTCCGGTAGACCTCGGCGGTCAGCGGCCGTCCGTTGTCGAGGACAAATATCGTGCCGTCAGGGCGGAGATCGCGCCGAAGGGTCTCCTCCTTCAGGATCGCCGCCAACTCGCGGCAGACAGGAACACGCCGTACGGTGCCCGCGTGGTCCGAACCCTTCTCGCTGCGCTCTTGCGTCAGAGAGTGGACCACGAGCCAACCGGTGCCATCGTGCGCGAGTTCCACGTCTCGCACGCGCAGCAACCGGGCCTCCTCCGGGTGCAGTGAGCCTTTGCCAACCTCACGCTGAGGCGTGGTGGAGGAGGAGGGCTGCCTGGACCATGGTCGTGATGCGATGCCACCAGGAGTGAGCGCGACCCGGGCTGTTGCCGGACATCTCGCGCCCCTTGGCCGGGCAAGGCCACCACAGTCGCCCGGGGCTCGTGGTCACGCAGTCAGGCGCATGGTGCAGCCCGCAACACGCCTTGCAAGAATGCTTCCTGCACGCATGTTTCTACGGGGGTGGGTTCGTTGGTCTGGTTCGCGAAGAGGTTCCTCTGGGACGGGGAGCGTCCTGAATGGACATGGGATCCATTGAAGTCCGTGGGGCCCATGCGGTTCGGTCAGAGCAGGGAGGAAGTCTCAGCCGCTCTGGGCGAGCCGATTGATGCATGGGATGTCGAGAAGTACGCGCGTTGGTACCCCTTCTACGGGGTTGGCATCGATACCTACTACGACCCGGAGACTGGGATGCTGGCTGCAGTAGCTGCCGACGCCTGCCGGGGGCCGCAGGTAAGCATCGACGGCACTCCTCTGGTTGGTCGACTGCCCTCGGAGCTCGAACCCTGGCTTGAGGAGACCGCGTCGACACTTGAGGATCCGAACCTGCCCGAGTACGTGGACGGCCTGCGCTTCGGGCCCCGCGGGGAGCCGTATCTCCTCAGTTTGGGATTGGTCCTGCGTTGCCAGCAGAACGGTGACCACGCCCGCTGTCGCCCAGTGTTCCTTGCTCCTCAGTGGGCTATGCGAGGCCAGGAATGGATCGAGGACTTGATCCCCGACACGGAGTGGCTGACGTATTGAGCGATGTCCAACCTCATGTTGACGCGTGGTGGAGGACGAGTACGGCCTTCACGATATCGGTGATTCGGTTGGTGCTGCAGCGGAGCTTGCGTAGGAGGCGCCAGTTCTTGAGGGTGGCCATGGCTTGCTCGCCGAGACAGCGGATCTTGACGTGGGTGGTGTTGTGGCGATGCTTCCACCGCTTGAGGTGCCGCCCCCTAAACGGTACGCGGACGGGTCCGTCGGCGCCTTGATACGCCTTGTCCGCCCAGCACCGGAGTCCTGCTTCAGTAAGGGCTGCGAGGATCCCGTGGTGTCGCGCGGCGGTCAGGTCGTGGGTCGAGCCGGGCAGAGCCGGCGAGGCCCAGAGCAGCCGTCCGAACGGATCGGTGAGGACCTGGACGTTCATGCCGTGGCGTTTGTGTTTCCCGGAGTACCGGAGTAGTAGGTGGTGTCGGAGGCGATCCGGTCGATCGGCAGCACGGTGCCGTCCAGGATGACGAACGCCTTCTGCCGGATAGTCCGCATCGCCTCGGCCAGGGAAGGGGCGATGCCGGCCAGGGCCTGGACGGCTTCACGTATGTAGCGGTAGACAGTCGCGATCCCGATGCCGAACCCGGCGGCCAGTTGGGCATAGGTGTCACCGCACCGCAGGTGGGCCAGGGCGAGTAGTGCTTGTCGCGAGGCGGGAAGGCGTCGCCACCGCGTCCCGATGTCCTGCCGTCTGGCCGCCAGTCGTCCGGTCAGGAACCGCCAGGTGCGGCCGGACAGATCAATCGAGGATGGGTAAACAAGCACACGCAACTCCTGGCAGACAAGGGTGGTCATGATCGAGAACCCGTCTACCAGCAGATTCGTCGTTGTGCAGGACCGTCCAACGCGCGGACACCACCATCAGGTTGGAAAAGGCTCAGTGCCTCCGGGCCCGGTGATACCAACCCCCGGATCATGGTTAACAAGGGGGGAAGTCATGCCGGGCCCGGAGGCCGGTAGCCCCATTGCGGGGCCACCAAAAAGGAAATGGGGGGCCACCATTTCGAAATTTGATAACGTCGCGTGTCGTGTCCCATGTGATTACGAGACACGACACGAGCCGCTTTCAGCCGACTGCGTCCCGATCTGAGTAGAGCAGTCGGGCCTGGGGGCAGGGGGTCAGACGACGCTGCCGGTCCAGTTCCTGACCGGGGCCTTGACACCGGTTCCGGTGCTCGTGAACGAGAACAGAGAGTCGATGCGGCGACCGTCGACGGAGGTCCCGGACCGGTAGAGGACGCCGACGTCGGCCTTGCCGTCGTTGTTGAAGTCACCGGACACGGGCTGGCTCGCGGCCCAGGAGAAGGATCCGGTGCTGGCCCACACCTCGCGGGGTGCGGCGAAGTCCGTGCCGGTGCTCGCGAAGGTGAAGAGCGCGGACTGGTGCACGCCCGCCTCCGTGGCGCCGCGGTTGTAGAGGACGGCGATGTCGTCCCGGCCGTCGCCGCTGTAGTCGCCGGAAGTCAGCTTGGAGGCGTTCCAGTTGAAGGAGCCGCTGCTGGTCCAGGTCTTGCGCGGGTTGTCGAAGGCCGTTCCGTTGCTGCTGAAGGTGTAGAGCGACGAGGCGAACTTCCCGTCGTCCGACTTGCCGCCGTTGTAGAGGACGGCGATGTCGTCCTTGCCGTCCTTGTCGTAGTCGCCGGAGGTCACCTGGCCGGCCGACCAAGTGAAGCCGCCAGGGGTGGTCCAGGTCTTGCGCGGGTTGGCGAAGCCGGTCCCGGTGCTGTTGAACGTGTAGAGGGAGGAAACCTGGCCCGTGTCGGAGGAGCCGGAGTCGTAAAAGACGGCGACGTCGTCCTTGCCGTCCCCGTTGTAGTCGCCCGAGGTGACCTTGCTCTTGCTCCAGGTGAAGCCACCAGGGGTGGTCCAGGTCTGTTTGGGTGAGCTGAAGCTGGCGCCGGTGCTGGTGAAGGTGTATAGCGAGGTAACGGCGCCGGTGTCCGAGGAGCCGGAGTCGTAGAGGACCGCGAGGTCGTCCTTGCCGTCGCCGGTGAAGTCGCCGGCGGTCAGCTGGCTCTTGCTCCAGGTGAAGCCGCCCGGGGTGCTCCAGACCCTCTTGGGCTCGGCGAAGCCGGTGCCGTTGCTGTAGAAGGCGAAGAGCGAGGACCTGTTACTGCCCGCCGTGGAGGGGCCGTTGTCGTAGAACGCGGCGATGTCCTCTTTGCCGTCGCCGTTGAAGTCGCCGGAGGCGACCTGCGACTCGCCGGGCAGCCCGCGGACCTGGGTGACCCAATCGACGAGGTCGTCGGTACGGGTCTCCACCGCACCGTTGCGGGTTTCCCTGGAACCGAAGCAGCCGGCCTGCCAGGAGGCGCTGTGGACGGCGGCGAGCATGACCTTGCCGTCCTGCTCACGCAGGGCGGGACCGCCCGCGTCGCCCTTGCAGATCGCGCCGCCGTCACGGGTGACGGCCACCGTCGTCGCACCAGTCGCGCTCACGGCGAACGTGCCGGCGTGCAGCCGGTTCGGTACCCAGGACGTCGCGGTACGGCCGTAGCCAAGCGCCCGCAGGCTCTCGCCTGCCACCGGGGCGGAGTCCGCGAGCAGTAGCGGGGCGATGTCCGTGACCGGCTGAGCCAGCTTGGCCATCACCAGATCGCGGTCGGTGCGGGAGACCAGCTCGGTCACCTCGACGACCTTCCCGCCGGTCCCGGTCAGGTCCGTGCGCCCGATCGTCGCCGTGGTCTTCAGCGCCGGAGCCCCGGCGGGCAGCGGGAACGAGGGCTGCCCTGCGGCCGCGAAGCAACTGCTCGCGGTCAGGATCCACTGGGCGTCGACCAGCGAACCGGTGCAGGCACGCTTGGCGTCGCCCTCACCGATGTCGAGCTTCGCGGTGAAGGCATACGTGCCGTCCGCGACCGCATCACCGACCACGGCTTGGGCGGGAGATGAGAGGGCGAGGGCGCCCGCCGCTGTGGCGACGAGAGCAACTATGCCCCGCACACGGCGGGGAGGTTGGGTATTCACATGTTTCCTTGACAGGTTGATCGAAGAGACTGCGAAGAGCTTGTCGCGCAAGGCCGACGAGGTTGGCGTTGCGTTAAGGCAGTGCCGCTGTGCACGGCAAAGGTCCGGGACGCGCGGGGTGACCGGCCGGCCTGGGACCACTGCGCGCGTTGCTGGATCACAGGGTGCGAAAGCGCCCTGATGGTGCGCTTGGATTCCAGGCAAGTTCAGGTTGCGAAGCCGACTGCGCCCGACGAAGTCGACCGGCCGGGCGTGGCCTCTCCGGCCAGACGGGTGCACGTTCGGCGTCCGGAGGGCCCGTGAGCCGCCGCAAGGGCCCGCCGCCGGAGTGGACGGAGCTCGCAGGCCGCATCACCGCGCACCTTCCTGCGCTGTCTGCTGACGACGCGGCCCATCCGGACCCGGTCGCGGAACGCTTGCCTCTCCGCGGTCAGACCCCCACCCTGCGGGTACCTCATACCTCCGGCATACCGCGACGATCACTAACCGTCAGCCCCTACGACAAGACGACTTCAAGGTCAGTAACGGCCAGGCACGGTGGAGCGCGGTCCGGAGCCCCGGTAAGCGCTCCGGACGTGATGGTCGCCGTCAGCACGCTGCTCTCCAGAGCTACGGGGGCGAGCGTAGACACGTAGAACCCCCAGGGGTTCCGAGATGGGGTACGCGCAGCGGTCCCGGGTTGCCGTCGCTGAGCGGGGTCAAGATCGGATGAGGCGCCGGCGGTGGCGGTCGGTCAGCCGGTGACGCGGAGTTCGACGAGGACCGAGCGCAGTCCGGAGTCACCGGACTCGCCGACGGGCTGGTAGTGGTTGGCCGGCACGTTGACGACGGCCTCGTCACCCCCAGCGTTGAGAGTGGCCTTAACAGGATGTTCTTCGGTCCACACGCCGTAGGCGTCGGGCAGTTCGAGGGCGAGGTAGCCGCTCTTGGCGCTGGCCTGGAAGCAGTACCCGCTATTGTCCAGCCGAGACTCGATCTTGATGTTCCACGCCGCCGTGCAGGAGACGAGCATGATGTGGCCGTCGCCGCGCTTGAGGGTGATCTTGCGTTCCTGGAAGATCTGGTCAGCTCCCGGGTGGATGAAGTCCTCAACCGCAGACGGCATCTCGGTCGTCGTAGCCGGAGCCGAAGGAGCCTGCGGGGCGCCCTGAGCCATGGTGGGCACTGCGGTACCGAGCAGCGCAGCCGCTGCCGCTGCCGCTGCCGCACCGATCAGAAGTGGCCGTCGAGGGCGCATGATCGCCAATGTTCCTCCTCAAGTGACGGGGAACGGAGCGAAGCTCCTCCTCCCGAATGCGGAAAGTAAATCATATGTAAGAATCCTGTGACCATCACTCAACTAGGCATACACACGCTCGCCTGATGCTCTGTGATGCCTCGGCTGCATGCAAGCCAGAGGCAAGTTCTCCTGCACGGACCCCCACAGAAGACGTTGTCAATGCCGCGATTCATCGAGCTGACCACCTACTAACCTCTACCTGCCCTTCTCCTGAGACGCGCAAAGCCGCACCCGCCCACGTGGCGTCGAGCTGCCGCATGAGAACCCGGCACGAAGGAAACCAAGTGAAGATACGGGAACGCTCACTCGCAAGAATGTGGGGACGCCCCTCTCGACAACGCCGCCAAGCGCGTGGAGGCGGCTCCCGTGGCGCAATCGCCACTCTGCTCTCCGCCGCTCTGCTCACGGGACTGATAGGGACAGCACCGGCCTTCGCGGCCGACCCGGATCCGACTGTGGACCGGGCGCTCGTGCTGGCGTACTGGAAGACCGGCGGGGCCGGGATCAAGGAAGCCGCCGAACAGGCTCTCCTGGGCACCGATGCGGATATTCAAACCTTTCTTACCGGTAAAGACGAAATTGAGGTTGCCGACGACCGTGTCGATGTCAGCCGAGTCCTCAACGCCGGCGGTGCCGGTGTGCGCGACGCGGCCAAGACGGCGCTGCAAGGTACCCCGGAGGACGTGCGTGCGTTCCTGACTGGTGGCTGGGTCGACCCCGACCTGCAGGACCAGCGCGTGCAGGTTTCGCGCCTGATCAACCTCGGCGGGACAGGCGTCAAAGAGGCCGGAGGGACAGCCCTCCAGGGCACTCCGGAGGATGTGGAGAAGTTCCTGGCCTCGGGCCAGTACACCGCACGTGAGTCCGACGACCGAGTCCAGGTCTCCAAGATCATCGGCGCTGGCGGCGCGAACGTGAAAGCCGCGGGCAAGTTGGCACTGGGGGGGACCTACGACGACATCATCGAGTTCCTCTATGTAGGCCAGTTCGTGGCGCGCAACCGCGACCAGGAACACGCCACCATCGCCCAGCTGACCGAGCAGGCCAAGCAGGCGGGCAAGCAGGCCGAGGACGCCACGAAGTCCGCGAAGGAAGCCTCAGAGAAGGCCGACGCGGCGGCCGCCCTGGCCAAGCAGGCCGCCGAGAAGGCAGCCAGAGAAGCCGAGGCTGCCAAGAACGACTCCAAACGTGCCGCGGTCAAGGCCAAGCAAGCCGCCGACGCCGCGCGCGCCGCCGCCGACGCCGCACAGACAGCCATCAAGGCGGCGAATTCCGCCAACCAGTCGGCGCGGATCGCAGCGATGGCCGCCGCGCAGACCGCCAACGCGGCTGCCGCCGCGGCCGACGCCGCGAACCGTGCCTACAACGCCGCGATCGCAGCCGGCAAAGACAAGAACCAGGCAGCGAACGCGGCAACCCAGGCCAAGGCTGCCCGTGATGCCGCCAACCTGGCCCGCGAGTCCGGCGTGGCCGCCCAGCGGGCGGGAGAGGCTTCCCTGGCCGCGGCCAACGCGGCCGCCGCCTCCCGCAGCGCGGGCGCCAACGCCAACCTCGCCGCGGACGCAGCCGACGAAGCCGCCGGCCACGCCGCCGCTGCGGGCGCATCATCCGCCGAGGCCAAGGCCGCAGCCGCGGAGACTCGCCGGCACGCCAACGCGGCCAATCAGGCCGCCACCAAGGCCGAGTCCCTGGCCCGCAGGTCGGCCACCGCTGCGCTGGGTGCGCGGGATGCGGCCAACTCCGCCGCCAAGCACGCCGACAACGCCGCTGCCGCAGCCGAGGAGGCGGCAGCACACGCCGGCGAGGCCGCCGACGCTGCGGCCGACGCCACCAAGTACGCCAACGCCGCCAAGGTGGCATCCGAAGCAGCCGACAAGGCAGTTGCCACCGCCAAGGAAACTTTCGCCATCGCGCGGGAGACCGAGGAAGAGGAGCTCGACACCCGCACCGCCGCTGGCATCGAGCGGGCACGGACCTACGAGAGCGTCACCAGAGAGCTGGGGACCGCGCTTGCCGGCACCGTCGTCGAAGGCCGCACCATCGACGCGGACCTCAAGGCCCTCATGGTCGAGGCCAACAAGCCTGATGCCGATCTCACGACCGTGGCGGACAAGGGGCGTGCCGTTGCTCTCCGGGTCATGAAGCACTTCGGTGCATGGCACCAGGACGCTGCGGCTGCAGCCCTTTCCGGTACCGACGCCGACGTGCTGGAGTATCTGCGCACCGGCGCATTGGAGGCCGAACGCGACGAGATCCACCAGCAGGTGCAAAACCTGGCAACGACCAGTCCTTACCCGGACGTTCGCACTGCGGCGGCCGAGGCCCTCAAAGGCACTGACGCACAAATCCGGGCCTTCCACACCACCGGCCGCTACGACGCAGGACTCGCCGACTACCGGGTGACGGTCTCCCAGATCCACGCCACCGGCGGACCCGGTGTCAAGGAAGCCGCCGAAACCGCACTGAAGGACGGCAGCGCCAATGCTCTGCTCACCTTCATCAACAGCGGCCAGCACAAGGCCCGCAACGCCGACGAACGCGTCACCGCCAGTCAACTGATCAACGACGGCGGCCCCGAAGTGAAGGCCGCAGCCAAGATCGCCCTGGCGGGCAGTGCACCGGACCTTGTGCACGGCTTCGTCGAGGTCGGCCGATACATGGCCGACCGCAAGGACAAACTCGCCGACACTCACATCGCCCAGGTCCAGCGCCTCGTCGCCGAAGGCTCACTCATCGCGGCCAAGGCCCGGAAGAACCGGTGGATCGCTGCAAAAGCCGCAGCAGAAGCCAACCAGTCGTCCGCCGAAGCCGACCTGGCCGCCGCCGAAGCGGACAAGAGCGCCAGCCTCGCGACCAAATATGCCCAAGACGCCGACGCTTCCGCCGACAGGGCAGCAGTCAGCGCCGACCAGGCAGCCAAGTCCGCCACCACCGCCCGCAACGCCGCTGAGCGCGCTGAAGACGACGCTGACGCAGCCGAAGAATCCGCAGCTCAAGCGGAATTCTCGGCCAACTACGCACGGGACTCGGCATACTCAGCCAGGGACTCCGCTGACCAGGCACGAGCCGATGCCATCGAAGCCGGGAAAAGCACTGCAGAGGCAGAGGCAGCCGCTGACGAAGCCTGGGACCGCGTAGCAGTACTCCGCGCCCAGGAAGAGGCTGAAAAGCGGCGTATAGCCGAACAGTTGCGGAAACAGCAGACACTCGAGCCTGGCGACTCCCGTCGGTGTCTCGCCTACGCCGACGCCATCAGCCCAGGCAGCCCTAGGCTTCCGGGTACGCCCGACCCTCTCGGCACTCGGATCTGCACCATCTTCGGGGATCCTGGCGAAGGCTATCTGGCTGCTTACCATATGCGGCAAGGCGATCGTGCCAGAATGGAGCTTCTTGCTGAGATCTCCGGAGTAGTCGACGTCAAGAACTGCTGGAATGACTCCGGCGTGAATTCAGATTGCGCCTGGGCGCTCGCAGCCTTCACACCCTTCGGCAAGATTAAAGGCCTCTCCAAGGGGGCCATCACGGTCAAGGGTGCAATCACTGGATCCAGGGCATACCGTCCGATCGTCAAATGGAAGCGCGCTGACGGTAGCGACGGCTGGGGCCACGTGCAGAGTGCCCACCGAACCGGCGGAAAAGAGTGGCTTGAGGACCCGAACGGCAAGGGAGTATTCGAAGGTAAATTCGTCAAAGGCGAGCGCCTCAAGAAAAGAATTCAAGAAGCGGTAGGGCAGGGTAACGTTTCCGCCAATACGCAGGGGCGCACTGGAATTGTATACACACACAATTTCGGTCCGTCGAATCCCATAGGCAAGGTCGCCCCGAACCGGGGTGGCCATATATCAACAACGATCAAGGTAATACTCGACGCCAATGACGGGTCCGTCATTACTGCGCATCCGGTATAGTATTGTCGATCCATAGGGTGCCGCCCGAAGGAGATTCCAACTCCGGGCGGCACCTCCTTTCCATCCGAAAAACGTCTCTTTGCGACGAGGTTACTACATGCTGAGCATCGAATTCACCCCTGAACTCGGTAGGGATACACCCCCCGAACTTGAGAGCGCTGCGCTGCGGGGCGAAATTAACTGGGCCGAACTCTCCACGCTGCTCCTTCGCTACACCTACTTCATCTACCCTGTTACGCTCACGGTCGACGATACGGAAATTATCTCGCAGAATCGCCTCCCTCTCATTGATTTCATGTTTTGTCTCGCATATTCGGTCGAGGAACTTCGCGAAACGGGTAAGGGCGGGATAAGCTTCACTGAGGATTCATCGGAGATCCACATTTCCCTGAAGAGTGACCGCCTTGTTTTTTCCCCAACCTGGGCTGAGCCTGTAAACGCATCCTGCGGCGTGGAAGAATACACTCGGGTGGTGTCTCGTTTCATTCGTTCCGGCGTCCAAGTGGTTGTCGATCGCTATCCAGAAATGGGGAATAACCTAGCAATTCGCGAACTTCGAAATGCTGCCCTTTAATTTCTTGGGAAAGATGTCGACGACTGTCGGTCGGCGTCCCTCGTCCTACTTCAGGTAGAGGTTTTTCCGCAAGGGCGGAGCTATCCCGTAAGAGCTCGTAACACGATCATGGTCGTGCCTTCGGTCGCAGATCAAGTGGTGCTTCCTGCCGGTCTTGCGCCGGTCGATCTGCGACGGGCCGGTGTCGGCGCCCCCCTTTTTTCGCGCGTATGTGGGAGCCGTCCACGCAGGCCCGTGACCAGTCGAGTTCGCCGGCCGCGTTCAACTCCGAGAGCAGGACCTGGTGCTGCCGGTCGAAGACCCCTGCCTACTGCCACCGGCCCAGACGCTGCCAGCACGTCTGACCCGAGTCGAACCCCAGTTCCAGCGGCAGGAGTTGCCACGCCATGTCGTTGCAGAGGACGAACAGGTGCCCTCTGCGTAGACGCCTGAAGGGCTCATTCGGGAAGCTCTGCCGCACTGAATAAATATTGTGCGAGGCCCTGCTAATTCTGAAAACGCTGCGAATTCAAGTTCAAAGCGAACACCCGTGAAGAGCGACCAAGGAATCCTTGTGAAACTTAGACCTTACCGAAGAGTGCAGACCGTCGGCGTGTGTTCGTAGCAGCAGTTGCTGGCGCTCTCGCGTTTAGCGGTCCGGCGCAGAGTGTTGTCGGCGCCGCAGTTCCCGGTGGGACCTACACCTTCACCTCGAAGATCACCATTGGTGACAGGGGGACCGGGCAAGAATGCACCGGATCGCTGGTGGACGCCCAGTGGGTCCTCACGGCCGCCAGTTGCTTCACGGGTGGGACCAGCCAACTCACGGTGGGCAAGCCTGCCGTGAAGACGACCGTCATCGTCGGCCGCACAGACCTATCTGCCGCAGGCGGGCACACCAGTGAGATAGTCAAGCTCGTTCCGCTGCCCGGCCGAGACATGGCCCTGGCCCGTCTGGCCACACCTGCCGTCGGGGTCGTGCCCGTCGCGATCGCCACCACTGCTGCCGCTCCCGGCGACACACTCATCGCCGCCGGCTACGGCCGGACCAAGACCGAGTGGGTGCCCAACAAGCTTCACACCGCTGATCTCGCAGTCGATGCCGTCACCGCTACAGAGGTGAACGTCGTTGGCAAGACCGCCGACGACGCCATCTGCAAGGGTGACGCCGGCGCTCCGATTTTGCGTGACAACAACGGCGAGCCTGAACTCGTCGCTATAGCCAGCCGGTCGTTGCAGGGCGGCTGCTTCGGCGAGACCGAGACTCGGACGAACGCCGTTGCCGTGCGCGCCGACAGCATTAAGATCGGCTCGCGTCTGAGCCCCGGTCAGCAGCTCCTCTCTGGAGACAGCCTCGTCTCCGCCTCTGGCGTACTGACCATGCAGAGCGACGGCGACCTCGTCATCGTGTCCAATGCGGGCAAGTCCCTTTGGTCGACGCGTACTGGGGGTAATGCGGGTGCCACCGCGAGGTTCGATGCTGGTGGCAACCTCATCGTTCGCAACGCCGCCGACACCGCCACCTTGTGGGAGTCCAAGACCGCCGCTGCCAACGGCTCTGCCGTACTGACCGACCGCGGTAACCTCGTGATCTACAACGCGCAGCAGGAGTCGCTGTGGTCCAGCGGTACGGCGGTCCGGCATGACTACAACGGTGACGGACGCAGTGACGTAGGTGCCTGGTACGCGTTCCCGAACGCGGTGTCCGATGCGACGTACACGTTCTTGGCGAAGCCGAAGGATGCCACCACGGAGGAAGGTGTCCTGGGTGCTCCGCTGAAGTCCTACACGTCGTCGACGGACAAGTGGAACGAGTCGGCGATGAAGTCCGTCACCGGCGACTTCAACGGGGACGGCCGGGGTGATATCGCCACTCTGCACGGCAACAGCGACGCGAGTGTGACGGCGTACGTAGCCTTGGGCCAGGCCAATGGTGGTTTCTCCGAGCCGACGCATGCGTGGGCGGCTCTGCCGGGCGGTGAGTTCCATATCTCGTACATGACGCCGCAGGCCGGTGATTTCAACGGCGACGGCCGGGACGACATGGCCGTGTGGTCCGCCAACGCCAAGACCGGTGCCACCAAGCTGTTCACGTTCACGTCCAAGCCGAACGGCACCTTCAACACCCCCTTCGAGTCCTGGACGGCGCCCGCGGGTTCCTGGGCGCGTTCCAGCACAAAGTTCGTCACCGGCGACTTCAACGGCGACGGCCGCGAGGAACTGGGCGTGTTCTACAAGCAGGGCACGCAGGGGGTCAAGGCTTATGTGTTCGGTACCCTGCCCAACGGGGGGTTCGCCGCTCCGGGTCTTCCCTGGTGGGAGAGCACGGCGTGGCGCTGGGAGAATGCCACCCCGCAGGCGGGTGACTTCGATGGTGACGGCCACGATGACATGCTGGTCTGGTACAGCTACGACGACGGTGCCGACCGTACCTCGACGATGTTGTTCGAGAAGGTCGACGGCAAGAACAAGTTCGGCTCGGCCAAGGTGACGCTCGACGGGGCCAAGACCTACGACGTGGCACGCATGCAGATGGTGACCGGTGACTACAACGGTGACGGCCGCGACGACTTGGCCGTCATGAACCACCGGGCGGACAACTCCGTACAAATGATCACCTGGACCGCGAAGGCTGACGCCATGTTCAACGGCGGCCTCATCGGTTGGACCTCGAACCCCGGGGCCTGGTCATTCGCTACGACCAAGCTCCTGCGCTCCTACAACTGACCTCCCACAGGCGGGGATGCCGCACAGTGAGGCATCCCCGCCTCTGCTGTACAGACCTTGCGTTCGTGCACCGTGGTGCGGACGACCACGCACCAACGACGGAGCCCAGTACGGCCCCAGCGCCGAGCAGTAGCCTCACAAAGCGATGCCCCGGCGGACATTGCTGCCACGCGACGTCGCGTGCCAGGATATTTTGTATGGATTGGCAGTCCGAGAGCCCGGAACTATGGGCGTTCCTGAAGACCCTGCAACGCGGCGACATCCTGGCCGGTACCGTGGCGGCGATCGAACGGTTCGGGGTCTTCGTGGCCCTGGACGACGGGCCTGGCCATCCCACCCTGCCCGGCGTCGGGTTCATCGGTATACCCGAACTCTCCTGGCGGCACTTCAACGATCCCGCCGATGTTGTTCAGGTAGGGCAGCGCGTCTCGTGCGAGTTCCTGGGGGCTGACACCCATAACGCTGAGGCCAGACTGTCTTTGAAGGTACTGCTGCCCGACCCGCTCCAGGCTTTCGCCGACCGCGTGGTGGTGGGCCAGGAGTTCCGCGGGACAGTTGAGAAGGTGGTTCCCATCGGCGTCTTCGTCGATCTCGGAGATGGGATCGTCGGGCTGATTTCCTTCAGAGAGATCGACGGCCGCCCCGCGGCGAGTCCGGCACAAGACTTCGCAATCGGCGAAAAGATCGCCGTCGTCGTGCGGGAAGTCGATCTGCCAATCCGCCGGATCTTCCTGTCCAGGCCGGAGAACGGTCAGTAAACAAAGCACCAGCTACCAACCGGACGGAACCATTCCGCCGACCTGACGTACTCAACCGACGCCGGCTGCGCGACGCGCACCTGCACCGGACGTCTGCGCCACCCCTTCTGGCACCGGCTGCGCCCTGCCACTTCGGTGGGGGCGGAGTTGGGCTTCGGTGCCGTCGAGGCTGTCGAGCCCGAAAAGCGCCTGTTTGATGCGGCGACCACTTTCGGCCCCGTGGTCGGCCCCGAGACGTGATTGACGCAACGTTTACCGAGGGTCGCCCTCCGTGCCGCATCGCCCGACCCGGCTCTCGGTCAGAGCTGCTTTCGGTCAACTCCTCCGTTCATCTCCGAACGTTAGTCCCAGCTACCTACAGTGCCCGTGCACCTAGCCGATCAAGAAGGCTGTGTGGTTCGTTCCGGCCGCGGGAAGGTCGTGCTCGGTGCCGTACACCCGGGGCGCCTGCGTCATGGAGCCCAGTCTGGTCCGCCACCGTGCACCCGGCAGCCAGTTCGGGGGAAGTTGCCCGTGACGGGGACCAGGACCGGCGAGGCGCCAGACCGACCTGGCGGCCGGGCTCGGCCTACACGGACCGGCCGCAAGCGGGCCGGCCTTCTCCGGCCTGGAGGAGGCCGACGGGCGAACCTGCCTCGCTGCGCTGTTCGTCCCATTCCTGGATCGCCGCGCGGACTTCGGTCGCCGTTACTGGGTCGACGCCTTTGCGGGTGGCGATGCTCCGCAGGTACGCCTCGGCTCCCTGGAGGAGCCCGGAGCGCGGTGACATGACGACTCTGGCTCTGTGGGTGCCCGGGGCGGAGACGTGGTTCCAGGCGTCGGTGCAGTCGGGGTTGCTGTAGAGGCGAGGGGGCGGAATGTGGCCGTCGACGTACGCCCCGTCATGGCCGGTGCAAATCCAGTACGTGCGCAGGGCGCAGTCGTGGCAGGCGAGGGTTCCCATCATGTCGGGGAAGCGGCGCTGCCATTCCGCGTCCAGCTCGTAGACGTCCTGGGCCAACGGGATGTTCTTGTTGCACCGGCAGCACCGAATGCGGAACGAGACGGACACCGGACCTCCTGAACGTGTTGTGGTCGGCGTATGAACTCAGCCTGACAGCCGACCCCCGCTTTGCCCGTGTCCCGCGCCCCGACGTCAACCTGTGTCCTGCCCGGCCGTCCCTCCCGGTGACCTCCGCCCCGTTTCGCGTCCCTGACGGCGTGGGTGGTGGCCCGCCTGACCTGCCACCCCGACGAGTACGTCTATGCCTTGACCCCCGATACCTACGCGGACGCTCTCGCCTACCTGGACGCCGAAGGGAAGTGGGCAGGCCATACCTCCAGGGACGCCGACGCACAAGTCTCGACCGCCCGCGTCCTGGCCCTCGGCCCGGCCCTGGACCCCGCCGGAACGCGGCGAGCAGACGCCGCTCGACCAGGCGGTCCTCAGCCCGGTCGGTGAAGAACACCGGTGGCAGCTGAGAGTGGACGTCACCAACCAGGTCTTCTTCGACCACGCCCATGACCATGTGCCGGGCTTCGTCCTGCTCGAAGCGGCCGCTCAGGTCGTCCAAGCCGAGTCGAGCGCGGCCGAGACCCTGCCCACCAGCTTCGACGCCCACTTCCTGCGGTACGTGGAACTGGACGCCCCGTGCTGGATCGATTCCCTCCCCGTACGCCGGAGGGAGCTGGGCCTCATCACCACCCTGGTCACCGGTCGACAGAACGGGCAGGAGGTCTTCTCCATCCGCGTCACCGCCTCCGAACGCACCTGACCGCAGGGGCTCCGCGCCGCCCCGAGCCGGGGCGAGACGTCTCTCGCCCCGGCTCCGCACAGGAAGAGTGCTTACCGGCGGGCCTCTGACTATGTTGGGGCGCCGTACGCGTTCATGCACGCTGGATCTGCGGGCCGTCCTGGCCCCGGTGAAGCTGGTCTGGGCTCGCCTGAAGCGTCCGGCCGCCCGGCCCCTGGTGGAGGCCGCAGCACGTACCGAGCTGGCCTGGGTGGTCGGGTTCGCCGGTCCCGCCGACGCGCCGCAGATCCTCGCTGACCGGCTCGCCCGGCGCCTGGAAACCCAGATGCGGCTGGGCGGGCCGATCACGGACCAGTGGGCTGGCTGATCGGCCGGGGCATGGCGCAGATCCGGCTGTGTGCGGAGCTCCGGTGCGATGAGGGCGCGCTGCTCGACTCCGGCCGGGACTGCCCGCGCTGCGCGGACCGGCAGGCCGACAGCCGTGCCACCCGAAACGCGGTCGCGGCCGCCGTCGACGCCGCGATGCTCGGAGCCTCCGAGACCGAGCGGCGGGCGGCCACCGACCAGCAGCTGCACGAGACCGTGACAGGCAGGGCCTGGGCGAAGGCGTCCGAGTGGAAGCAGTACCGCGCCCGGAAGGCCGAAGCGAAGGCGGCCCGCGCCAAGGCAGCTGCCGCGCAGCCGGACGACGACATACCGGCCGCACCGGTGGCACCGGTCGTGCTGCCCGCGCCTCGCCCGGCTGCCGCTCCGGTCCTGGAGCCGGAGACCGCCGACGACGACCAGGACCTCGTCCTCGAGGACCTGCCCCCCGACCAGGTGCGCGACTGGCAGGTGCGGGCGATGAAGGGCCACAGCGTCGTCTTCGACCGAAGATCCGCGCGGATAAGGCGTACTACTCCGCAGAGCACCTCCGCTGGCTCCGCAGCCGGAACCTCGTCGCACGGATCGCCCGCCCCGGTATCGAGTCGGGTGAGCGGCTCGGACGGCACCGCTGGAAGATCGAGCGGTCGATCTCCTGCTCTTCGGCTACCGCCGCCTCACCGTCCGGTACGAACGAAAGGCAGCCACTTCCTCGCCTTCCTTGGCCTCACCGCCACCCTGACCTGCTACAAGAAACTCGCCAAACTCCCCTTGTGAGACCCATTCCCAGGACTGGTCTTCAGTGTCCTTCAAGCTCAGCAGTCTTCCGCGGGTCGTCCGCCAGAATGCGGGCCGCGAGCTGCCGTACTTGCTCCTCCACGGGCTGCTCGTGGGTGGTGAACAACTCGTACCAGTAAGAACGTGCACGCGCCCCCGATGCCTGAACCTCGTGAAAGCTGATATCGACCCCCTCGGGGCTGGTGAGCTCCTCGGGCATGTCGGGCTCCTCGCGTCGTGGCGAGACATTCGTGAGGACGCAGCCCCACCACTCGAACCAGCCGCTGTCCGCGAGGGTCTGATGAAGCAGCCGGGCGATGGTGTCCACCGGCTCTTCCCAGCTGCGGTCGGCTGCGGCCCGTGCGAGTTCGGATGCGTACTGGGCGGCATCGAACCAGAAGTCCGCGGGCACAGCGGTGACGTTGCTGGTGTTTTCCCAGGCGTCCCAGATCACCCGGTCTCCCTCGCGGCGCATGGTGACGTACAGAGCGCCGCAGCAGCCGGCGGTGCAGGGCGGCTCGGCGATGTTGACCCTTCGCGGGTCCTGAGTGACCGCCAGCGGCCAGCTCTCGGCAGGACCTGTCCAGTGCCTGCGACTGAGTGCCATCCCTTCCGGGTGGACTGCCTTCAGAACGTCTACGCCATCGATCAGGGGGCGCACCTCGGCCCATGGGTCCGCCGCCCAGTCGTCCGGGATCCTGTGCTGCAAAGTCAAGGTACTGATCGCCAGCTGGTCGGTCATACTCACATGATCGGCTAAGGCCATGCAGCGGCATAATCATTTCTTGGGCGTAATCGGCCTCGGATAGTCGCGCCAGGGCAGCCACCGCTCAGGGGCGAAGGCTGTCGAACCCACCACGCTCTGGCCGAGAGATCCGAAAGAATTGCCCTAACCGCCTACTGGGCGCTGTCCGGGTACGGCCTGCGCGCCTCCCGGGCCCTGGCCTGGCTCGGCGCCGCCATGCTCCTCACCATCGTCCTGCTGATGGCCTTCGGCCTCGCCCAGGACACCCCGAAGCAGACCGCGACCGGCACCGTCCCGGCCGGCGGGGTGGCTTTGTTCACGAAGTCTCGTGCTCTCATGAACAGAGCCAGCGGGGGCAAGGTCACCTTCGAGATCGACAAGGACAACCCCCAGAACCCCGCCGGTGACCGCTTCACCGGCGAGCGCTTCGAGAAGGCCCTGAACATCACCCTCAACTCAGTGGTCTTCCGCTCCTCCGGCCAGGACCTGACCACCGCCGGCACCTACATCGAGATGACCTCACGCCTGACCGAACCCGTCCTGCTGGGCCTGGCCGTCCTCGCCGTCCGCAACCGCGTCAAACGCTGACCGATCCGCCAGCTTGGCCGAGCGAAGCCCTGCGAACGGGCCGGCTGTTGCTCAACCAGTGGAGGGTGGTCGGGTGTGTGGGTAATGGCGGCGGGTTCTCCGGTGATGACGCGGAGGCTCGGCTCGTGGAGTGGCTGCCAGCCCCTGATCCGGCCCCAGGCGCACCCGCAGCGAGAGACAGCCGCAACGCCTGCGTGACACTCGGCCGGCGCGTGCGCTCGATGCGAAGCGTGCACCCTGATGCCGTGTTTCCGGTTCTGGGTCTCAAGCCCGGCTGACTGCGGAGTCGAGCGCGGCGACAAGCCTGTTGATGTCTTGTTCGGTGGTGTGAAGGTGGGGACTGATGCGTAGTGCTGCGCCGCGTGCTCCGACGTGGATATCGGCGTCGGCCAGTGTGGCCAGGAGCTGCTGCCGCGTGCCACTGGGGACATTGATGCCGACGATGTGCGGGCCGCTGGGGTCGGGAACGATCAGTCCCCGTTCTTGTGCCGCGGCGGCGATGCGCCCGGTGGTGGTGCTCAGGGTGGCGGCGATGCTGGGGACGGTCCAGGTGGTGATCTGTTCGAGAGCGGCGATGGCCATGGGGGTGAGCTCGAAGGCGGTGCGCTGTCCCATGTCGAAGCGTCTTGCGCCGGGCTGGTAGTCCTGGCGGTAGTCCACCAGGCGGGCGAAGTCCTGCGCGCCCTGGCGGACGATCCAGTTTTCCTCCAGCGGGGGGCCGTTGTGGTGGGCGGGGGCGATGTAGAGGTAGCCGAGGCCGAAGGGACCGAGGAGCCACTTGTATCCGACGGTGACCAGGAAGTCGGGCCGCAGCGTGTTCATGTCGAGCGGCATCGCCCCGGCGGATTGACTGGCGTCGATGACCAGCGCCGCTCCCGCAGCTCTAGCGGCTTGTGCGATCGCGTCGAGGTCCAGCAGCGAGCCGTCGGTCCAGTGGACCTGGGGCACGGAGACCACGGCCACGGTCTCGTCCAGGACGTCGAGGACTGCCTCGGTCCATGATTGTCCGGGGCGGCGTTGCACGGTGAGCATGCTGGCCCCGGTGCGTTCGGTGAAGCGCCACCAGGTGTAGATGCCGGAGGGGTACTCGTCGGCAAGGACCAGGACGCGCTGTCCGGGGCTCGCGGTCAGGTTCTGGGCTGCCGTCGCGATGCCGTAGCTGGTCGCGGAGATCAAGGCGATGTCGTCGGCTCGGGCGCCGATGACATCGGCGAACAGTTCCCGGCGGCGTTCAGCGGCGGTGAACCAGTCCTCACTGGTGATCTTCCACGGCTGAGCTCGGTTCCGCAGGGACGCCTCCCCTGCGGACAGTCCGGTGCGCAGGGTCGGGGCGAGGCTGGCGGTGTTGAAGTAGGCGACAGCGTCGGGGATGTCGAAGAGGTGACGGGCACAGGGGAGATGCCGGCCGCCGGAGAAGGTAGTCATGATGTCGCCTTTCGCGAGGGTAAGGAAGTAGGCGCGTCTTGGTGGAGAGCGACCCCCAGGACGACGGTGGCGACGGCCGCGATCTCCTCTCCGGGGGCGCGACGTCGGCATGAGCGGGGCTACCGGCGGGTGTCCTTGACGATAGCGTTGGTGCAGCACCCGGCCTGGAAGCCAGGTGTCAGTTGTACCGGGGGTCGGCGTACTTGATCGCGCCCTGGACGGTGGAACAAGGCCACGGGCCGCCGTCACATCCCTGGCAGGTCGGGGACGTCCGTGGTGCGGAATCATCCGATCAAGGTGCCTGCGGCGGGCAATGTTCCGGCGGCAGCGGGACGGTGGATGGGGCCGGTGCGCAGCGACAGCGGCAGACCGCTCGCCCCGTTGGCGTGGGCGATGATCTCGGCGGCGGTGGACACGGCGGTCTCCTCGGGCGTACGGGCTCTCAGGTCGAGGCCGATGGGGGAACGCAGTGCGGCCAGCTGCTGTCCCTCGACACCTGCGTCCCGCAGGAGACGCAGGTGTTCCTCGTGGGTGCGGCGGGAACCCATCGCGCCGACGTAGCCGACGGGCATGCGATCCAGGAAGGCCGCGCTGCCGTTCGATCAAGGCGACCGTCAGCGCCAAGGTCTCGGCGGCGGCGCCCCGTCCTGCATCGAGCAGAACCGAAAGAGCACCGTCAGCCGTGGGAGTCCTCTGGGACTTTCCTGGGACTTCCAACCCCATCAACCGGCATGAGCGTGAAACAACCGAAAGACTATCTGCGCAGGTCAGCGGTCGAGGACGCCTCATCGTGGCAGGTCACAGCGCTGGCTGGTCTCTTCCGGGGCATCTGACCAGCAGGACTCAGTAGTTTGCGTTCGGCGCCGCCTGCCCTCGGCGCCCCGTCGACGCTCGCCGCCTTGACAGGGTCTGACCTGCCCGAAAGAGCGCCTGACGCCCCATCAGAACGAGCGTCACAATATCGCCCGCAACGCCTACACCGCGCATGATGCGCACACGCAAGACCGCAGGTCAGATGCCCTTCGCAGCCGGTTCACGGATCGCGACCCACTCCGCGTGGTGGGTCATCGAGAAACATTGATCGGCACAGTACGTGACACTCACCGCGTCGCAAATGAGGGCAACATAGCCGCACATCGCCGGTTAGCCAAACCGGCACTTCCGCAGACGATTGTTGTCCACCGTTTGCCCAGAGCACCACTGCGGATCAGTTCCAACAGAAGGGGCTCACCGCTTCTGTTCATGCAGAACCCCACGGTTCTCCACCTGCGGGACGCGTCGCTTGTCGCCGACCGCCTTCTTCGGTATCCCTTTGGTGCTCCATACCCCCGGAGATCCACCACCCTTGCCCACCGAACCGATTGCAGACTACACAGACCGCCAGACGCACATGAAGAATGAGGGCGATGCCCCTTTCGTCCGAGATGGCAGCCGGTCGTCTCTCCTGGCCAATGCCTGGTATTCGACGAGCGACCTCGCCGCCTGCCTGCGTGTAAACACCTCGACTCTGCGCCGTTGGCGCACCGCTCGGCCACCACAGGGCCCGCCGTTCGTCTCCGTTTCGGAACGCGTCATCATGTACAGCGCGGTCGACGTTGAGGAATGGCTGCGTCGCCACCGGACCGTCCCGCGCCGAGACGCATGATGGCCGACAAGGCCATTGTGCCGGTCGGTGTCCGACTCACCACCGACATCGAGTACCGGCCTGATCGCCCCAACCCGTACCGCGCGCGAGTCCGCTGGTTCGACCCGGCTACGAAGCGGCGTCTGTCCCTGTCGGAGGGGAAGGCGGACGAGGATGAAGCGCAGGAGTGGCTCCAGTCCATCATCGAAGCGGCGGAGGCAGGGCTGTCCCCGTCGCTCGCCACCATGAAGCTCGCCGAATACGGCAACGCGAACATGGACCTCGCCCTGCGCGGCCTGGAGTTGAAAACACTCGATCCCTACCTGTCAGGCTGGCGGATGCGCGTCGTGCCCGCTCTGGGCCACCTCGCGGTCCGGATGATCACCAACGGCGCTGTCGACCGCACCGTGCAGAACTGGATCGCCGACGAGCTCAGCCGCTCAACGGTCAAGAACACCATCGCCGTCCTGGTCCGCGTCATGGAGCAGGCAGTCCGCGACGGCATCATCAAGGTGAACCCCGCCCGGGTGACCGGCTGGCAGAAGCTCTACAAGCAGGCCGAGGACGAACTCCTCGACCCACGCGCGCTCGCCCTGCCCGACTGGGAAACACTCGTCGCACTGGCCGACGCGCTCGTGGCCGCCTCCCACGACGAGTACCGCGGCTGGGGAGACGTGGTCATCTTCGCCGCGTGCATCGCCGCACGGATCGGCGAGATCTCAGGCTGCCGCGTCGGAGACATCGACACCACCCAGTGGATCTGGACCGTGCGGCGTCAGACCACCCCCGCGCCCGGCGGACTGACCGACAAGGGCACCAAGGGCAAGCGGGCCCGCAAGGTTCCCATCGTCGAGGAGATCCGCCCCCTCGTCGCCCAGCGCATCCTGTCCGCCGGCCCCAATCCGGACGCCCGCCTGTTCACAGGCCCGCGCGGCGGACGCATCTCCACCGCCGTCCTGCGCGACGCCACACACTGGGACGACGTGGTCACCAAGCTCGGCTACGAGCATCTGCGCCGCCACGACCTCCGGCACACCGGACTGACCTGGTTCGCCGACGCCGGGGTCCAAGTACACGTCCTCCGCAGAATCGCCGGCCACGGTTCACTGACCACCACCCAGCGCTACCTTCACCCCGATGTCCACAAGATCACGGCCGCCGGGGCGGCGCTCTCTGCCCACTTCAACGTGCTGCGCGCACCACGCTCACTGCCGAGCCCCATCGTCATGACCCGCTGACCCGCTGGCCCGCTGACCCGGTCAAGGACGCCGGACCCTCGCTGGTCCCCAACTGGTCCCCAAAAATGATCAAGGGCCGGTTTCGGATTGCTCCGAAACCGGCCCTGATCTGCGACTGTCTCCAGTCGGGACGACAGGATTTGAACCTGCGACCCCTTGACCCCCAGTCAAGTGCGCTACCAAGCTGCGCCACGTCCCGTTGCCCGCCTGACCTGGGCTTTTCCCCTGGCCGAACGCGCATGAGAACAATACCGCACTTGAGCGGGTGGTCACGAACCCCTTTCCGCACTTGACCTCAACCATGGTCGAGGTCGAACACTGGAGGACATGACGCACACGACTGCCGCACCGGTACGCGGATACCGCGACCTGACCCGTCTGATCAGCCTGATGACGGGCGACGAGAAGCACGGCCCCGCCGCCCATTCCACGCTCGATGCCTTGTGGGTGCTGTACGACCGGGTACTGCGGGTCACACCCGACACCGTCGACGCACCGGGACGGGACCGCTTCCTGCTCTCCAAGGGGCACGGGCCGATGGCGTACTACGCCGTTCTCGCGGCGCGCGGATTCTTCGGCGAGGAGCTGCTGCCCGGCTTCGGGTCGTACGACTCACCCCTGGGGCACCACCCGGACCGGCTGCTGGTGCCGGGCGCGGAGATCGGCAGCGGGTCGCTGGGCCACGGGCTCCCGCTGGCCGTGGGGAGCGTGCTGGGGCTGCGGGCCCAGGGGCTCACCGATCCACGGGTGTGGGTGCTGATCGGGGACGCGGAGCTGGACGAGGGCAGCAACCACGAGGCGATCGCCTACGCCGGTCCCGCCGGGCTGGAGCAGCTGCACACCCTGGTGATCGACAACGCCTCCGCGACCCACGCGCTGCCCGGTGGGATCACCTCCCGGTTCGAGGCCGCCGGATGGTCCGCGGTGACCGTGGACGGGCGGGATCACGAGGCGCTGTACGAGGCGTTCACCACGCCGCACCCGGGGCGGCCCCTGGCCGTGGTCGCCCGCGTGGAACCCAAGCCCTGACATCCCACGAGCGACGACTGCACGAGCCGTCGGTCCGGTTGCGCCCGGACCGGCGCGAAGACCAGCGACGACGGAGGAACATCCCATGGACACGATGCGTGACCGCTTCATCGCCACCACCTCACAGCTCCTGGACGAGGACCCACGGCTGGCCCTCGTGCTGGCCGAGATCAGCCGCGACGGCTTCGACGCCGCCCAGCGGGCCCATCCGCACCGGGTGATCAACGTGGGCATCCGGGAGCAGCTGCTGGTCGGGGCGGGCGCCGGAATGGCGCTGACCGGGATGCGGCCCCTCATCCACACCTTCGCGAGCTTCCTGGTGGAGAGGCCCTTCGAGCAGGTCAAGCTGGACCTCGGGCATCAGTGCGTGGGCGCGGTCCTGGTGAGCGCCGGAGCCTCCTACGACTGGCCGGCCGGAGGTTTCACCCATATGTCTCCGGGCGACGTGGCGCTCCTGGACACCCTCGACGGCTGGACCGTGCTGGTGCCGGGCCACCCCGACGAGGCCGAGGCGCTGCTCCGGCAGGCGGTCGTGGGGGACGACCGGGTGTACGTGCGGCTCTCGCTCCAGTCGAACCGGGAGGGGCGACCCGTGGGCGGCCAGGGTTTCACCGTGGCGCGGGAGGGACGCGGCGGCACGGTGGTCGCGGTCGGGCCGATGCTGGACAACGTCCTCACGGCGGTCGCGGACCTGGACGTGACCGTGCTGTACGCGACGACGGTGCGCCCCTTCGACGCGACCGGGCTGAGGCGAGCCGTCGGCGCGGGCCCCGGCGCCGACGTGGTGATCGTGGAGCCGTATCTGGCGGGCACCTCGACGGCGGCGGCCAACGACGCGCTCGCGGAGCTGCCCCACCGGGTGCTCGGCCTGGGGGTGGGCCGGGCGGAGCTGCGCCGGTACGGGCAGCTGGACGAGCACCTGACGGCGCACGGGCTGGACCCTCGGGGTCTGCGCGAGCGGATCACGGGATTCCTGCGGGCCTGAGCCCCGGCCCGCAGGACCCGGCAGGCCGGCTCCTCGGCCGCCCGGCGCGGGCCCGGCCGCGAAACCCCGCCCGCCCACGGGTGGTTCAGCCGGGGCTCCCCAGCTCCGGGTGCGCGGCGAGCAGTCCGCGAGAGGCCGCCTGCCGCCAGGAGTCGGCGAGGATGGCGGTCAGCTCGGCCGTGCCGTCCAGCGCGGCGATGCGCACGCGGAGCCAGCCGTACCGGTCGTCGTGCCCCTCGCGGACGAAGAACTTGTGCGGTTCGGAACTGATCAGCTCGACGCGCTCCTCGATGGGGCACTTCACCCCCATCGTCGTGTCGTCGTCACCGAGCGCGGCGAAGATCTTGCCGGCGACCCGGAAGGTCGGCTGCCCCCACGCCTGCTTCTCGGTCGCCTCGGGCAGGGACAGCGCGATCGAGCGGACATCGTCGGCGGTGAGGGTCATCTCGGTCTCCGATCCGGGGCCCGTCGGCCGCGGTCGGATTCGACGGTAGCGCCCGGCACCGACAACCGCCCGGCGCGATCCACGGCCCGGCTCGCACCGCCGGGCGGCGCCCGCCCGTCACCGCGCGGTCACAGCGAGCCCTGCAGACCCATTGACCCCGCGGAAGAGGTGAACCTACGCTGAACGGCGTACTTCAGAAAGCGCTTTCTACATCCCCGCAGTCGGCATCTACCGCACAGGGAGCGCCCATGAGTCATCGTCCGTTACGCCCTGCCCCGTCGGGCAGAGAGCCTTCGCGCGATCGCGGTCCACGAGCTCTTCGCTCGCCGCTCATCGCCCTCACCTCGCTCCTGGCGCTGGTCGTCGCTCTGCTGGTGGCCTCACCACCCGGAGCGCAGGCAGCGCCTTTTCGTGTCCTCGTCTACTCCGAGGTCACCAACTTCACCCATGACTCGATCCCCGCCGGAATCGCGGCGGTCAAGAAGCTCGGCGCCGAGAATGGCTTCGAGGTGGAGGCGACGGACGATTCCGCCGTCTTCAACGACACCGATCTGTCCCGCTTCCAGGCTGTCGTCTTCAACAACACCAACTCCACACCGGAGAAGGGCGATCTGCTGACGGCCGCGGAACGGGCCGCCCTGCAGAAGTACATCCGCGCGGGCGGTGGCTGGGTGGGGCTGCATGCCGCGTCCGCCAGCGAGCGGGACTGGGACTGGTACGAGGGGCTGGTCGGCGCGATATTCGACCAGCACCCGGCCGTGCAGACCGGCAGGGTGAAGGTGCTGGACCACGCGCACCCCTCCACCAAGGATCTGCCCGAACTCTGGGAGCGTACGGAGGAGTGGTACAACTGGCGCTCCAATCCGACCTCCAAGGTGCACACCCTCGCGCAGATCAAGGTGCGCGACGGCATCACCGGCCTGGACGAGGGCGTGGACCATCCGTGGTCCTGGTGCCAGAACTACGACGGCGGCCGTTCCTGGTTCACCGCGGGCGGGCATGCCGCGTCCGCGTTCCAGGAGGAGGGCTTCGTCAAGCATCTGCTGGGCGGCATCCAGTGGGCGGCGGGCGCCGAACAGGGTGACTGCACCGCCACCCGGACCGGTTCGTTCCAGCGCACCGCGCTGGCCACCGACGATCTCGCCGACCCGTTCGAACTGGCCGTCGCGCCCGACCGGCGGGTGTTCTTCGCCCAGCGCACCGGGAAGCTGAAGGTCATCGACCAGCAGACCATGAAGGTGTCCACGGCGCTGGACCTCGCGTACACCCCGGAGATGACCAGCCAGTCCGACGGGCTGCTCGGTCTGGCGCTGGATCCGGGCTTCGCGCGGAACAACTGGCTCTATCTGCTGCACTCCGACAAGAGTGAGAAACGGCTGAACCTGTCCCGGTTCACGGTCATCGGCAACACCGTCGACACCGCGTCCGAGAAGCGGCTGCTGACCATCCCGACCTTGCGGGGTGAGGGCCGGGCCAATTCCCACATGGCCGGTTCGCTCGCCTTCGACAAGAACGGCAACCTGTACGCGGCCACGGGCGACAACACCGACCCCTTCGCCTCGGACGGCTTCACCCCGATCGACGAGGGCGAGGGCCGGCGCGCCTGGGACGCGCAGGGCACCGCGGGCAACACGAACGACCTGCGCGGCAAGGTCCTGCGGATCACCCCGCAGGACGACGGCACGTACACCGTGCCCGAGGACAATCTCTTCGCGCCCGGTACGCAGAAGACGCGGCCCGAGATCTACGCGATGGGGATGCGCAATCCGTTCCGGATCACCACGGACCCGGTGAACGGTGCGCTGATGGTCGCGGACTACGGGCCGGACGCCCGGTCGGCGGTGGCGGACCGGGGGCCCGAGGGAACCGTCGAGTACACCCGTATCACCGAGGCGGGCAACTTCGGCTGGCCGTACTGCGTCGGCGACAACACCCCCTTCAACGACTACGACTTCACGACGAAGAAGTCCGGTGCGAAGTTCGACTGCGCGGCGCTCGTCAACGACTCGCCGAACAACACGGGGCTGCGGGAACTCCCGCCCGCACAGCCCGCCACGGTCTGGTACGCCTACTCCGCGTCCCCCGAGTTCCCGGAGCTGGGCACCGGAGGCGGCGGCCCGATGAGCGGTCCGGTCTACGACTACGACCCGGCGAACACCTACCGCACCAAGTTCCCCGAGTACTTCGAGGGGAAGTGGCTGAACTACGAACTGACACGGCGCTGGTTCAAGACGTTCTCGTTCCAGCAGAAGGACCAGACGTTCACCGATCCGCGGTTCGCGCCTGCCAGGGCCGGTGATCTCCAGTCGGTCAACGGCATCTTCGAGGACATGGCGTGGAACCAGCCCTTCGACGCGGACTTCGGTCCCGACGGGGCGCTGTACGTCATCGACTTCGGGCTCGGCAGCGGCACCGGACGCGGCGGCAGCAACGAGGGGGCGGGCATCTACCGGATCGACTACGTCGGCGACGGCCGGCTGCCCGACGCCAAGGTCTCCACCGACCGGGACAGCGGCCCGGCACCGCTCACCGTCGCCTTCTCCAGCGCGGGCTCCGGCCTTCCGGACGGTCAACCGGTCTCCTACGCCTGGGACTTCGACGGCAACGGCACCACCGACTCGACGGAGGCCAACCCCTCGTACACCTACCGGACCAAGGGGCTGTTCACGGCGCGCCTGACGGTCACCGGCCCCGGCGAGCTGACGGCGCTGGCGGTACGGGACATCACCGTCGGGAACACGCGGCCCGAGGTGACGATCCAACGCCCCCCGAACGGCGGGATGTTCAGCTTCGGCGACACCATCCCGTTCACCGTGAAGGTGAAGGACAGGGAGGACGGGCGCAGCGGCCCGATCGACTGCTCGCGCGTGGTGGTGCAGTCCCAGCTCGGCCATGACACCCATCTGCATCCGCTCGACAACTACACCGGCTGCGCGGGCGAGATCGTCACGGATGCCGGGGACAGCCACGGTCCGGGCCAGAACCTCTACTACGGGATCACCGCCCAGTACGAGGACGAGGGTGCCCCGGGTGCCCCCGCGCTCACCGGCTCCACCTCGCTGACGCTGCGCACCACGTTCCGGGAGGCCGAGCACTTCACGGCGACCGGCGGCACCCACGACGGTGTCGTGGTCGGCGGCCGGGCGGACGCCTCCGGCGGAAAGCGGCTGACCGAGATCGAGGACGGGGACTGGATCGCCTTCGATCCGGTGAACCTCAAGGGCATCGGATCGGTGACGGTCGGCGCGGCCTCCGGCGGCATCGGCGGCAGCGTCGAATTCCGGGCGGGCTCCCCGACCGGGCCGCTGCTCGGCACGGTGAACGTCCCGAACACCGGCGACTGGGGCAAGGTCGTCTCGCCCACGACGGCGCTGAAGAACCCGGGCGGCAGCACCAAGCTCTACGCGGTGTTCAGCAATCCGGAGTGGAGCGGCGAGAAGGCCGATCTGTTCGCGGTCGACTGGCTGCGCTTCAACGGTCCGGGCGTCGAGAAGAGGCCCGGCACGAAGGTCACGGTGAAGGCGGCGCCGGCGACGGGCACCGCACCCCTGACCGTGGCGCTGAGCGGTGCGGTCGTGCCGGTGGCCGGGCGCGAAATCGCCTCGTACCACTGGGACTTCGGCGACAACACCGCACCTTCGGGCACCGAGGGGGCGAGCGCGACGCACACCTATGGCCGCAAGGGCGCCTACACCGCGCATCTGACCGTCACCGACGACAAGGGCGACACCAGCACCGGTTCCGTGCGCGTCGACGTGAAGTGAGGGGAGAAGCCATGAACAGCACGCGGAGAGCGTTCCTCGGTACCACGCTGGGAGTCGCCGCGGCCACCGGTCTCGGCGCGGTCCCCGCGTCCGCCGTCGGAGCGGGACACCACCGGCGCATCCCTCCGTCGGGGATCGGCATGCACCTCTACACCATGCGTACGGCGCTGGCGACGGACTTCAGGGGCACGCTGGAGCGGCTCGCGGAGATCGGTTACGCGACGGTCGGGGTGAGCGGGCGGCACGGCAACAGCGCGTCCGCCATCCGCCGCATGCTCGACGGGGCCCGGCTCGGGGCCGTACTCGAACACGTCGGCTACGACATCGTGCGGGGGGCCGGGCTGCCGCAGGCGCTGGAGGACATCCGCACACTCGGCGGGAAGTGGATCGTCGTGCCCAGCCTGCCGGGCTCCCTGCACTCCCCGGCGGGGTACCGGGAGGTGGCGAAGGAGTTCAACAAGGCGGGGCTGGCCGCCCGTGAGTCCGGGCTGAAACTGCTGTACCACAACCACGGCAGCGACCACGAGGTGGTGGACGGGGTGAGCCTGTACGACATCCTGCTCACCGAGACCGATCCCGAACTGGTCGGCTTCGAGCTGGATCTGTACTGGGCGGCCAAGGGTGGTGCCTGTGCCCCGGGCGAACTCTTCGTACGTCATCCGCGGCGCTTTCCCGCGCTGCATGTGAAGGACATGGCGCCGAACGGGGACTTCGCCGACGTCGGGTCGGGAGTACTGGACTTCCCGGCCATGTTCGACACGGCGCGGCGGGGCGGGGTGAGGCAGTGGCTGGTGGAGCACGACTCACCGGCTGATCCGTTCGCCTCGGCGCTGGCCAGTTACCGGTATCTGGCACGGCTGCGGTACTGAGCGGGCGGCGTACGGTCCGGCCCCGGGTGTCTCGCGACGCCCGGGGCCGGACCACCGTGCCCCTCGCGACACCCGGGGCCGTCCGTGCACGCCGTCTCAGTCGTGGGCCTGGACCGCGCCCAGGAGGTCGCGGATGTGCCCGGCGGCCTCGCGGAACTCCGGGCGGCCCAGCGTCCGGCCGTAGTCCCGCTCCGCGGGCAGCCCGACCTCGATGATCTCCTGGATCGTGCCCGGACGCGGACTCATCACCACCACGCGGTCCGCCAGGTAGACGGCCTCCGAGATCGAGTGGGTGACCAGCAGCACCGTGGTGCCGGTGTCCCGCCAGATGCGGTTGAGCTCGGTGTTCATCCGCTCCCGGGTGAGGGCGTCCAGGGCCCCGAACGGCTCGTCCATCAGCAGGACCGGCGGCTCGTGCAGCAACGCGCGGCACAGGGCGACCCGTTGCTGCATCCCGCCGGACAGCTCGTGCGGATAGGCGTCCTCGAAGCCCGTCAGCCCCGTCATCCGGATCAGCTCGTCGGCCCGCCCGCGTGCCTGCGCCGCGGGCATTCTGCGGATCTCCGCCTGGAGCAGGATGTTGCGCAGCGCCGATCGCCATTCCAGCAGGGCGGCGCGCTGGAACACGTAACCGATGTCGTGCCGTGGCCCCTCGACCCGCTCCGCACCGAGCCGTACCTCCCCCGAGGACGCCCTGAGCAGTCCCGCGACCAGCTTGAGCAGGGTCGACTTGCCGCATCCCGAGGGCCCGACGATGGCGACGAACTCGCCGGGGCGCACATCGAGCGCGACCTCGCTCAGCGCCGTGACGTCACGTTTCCTGCTGCGGAACCGGACCGCCACGTCGGTCAGGGAGACCGCCGCGGCGGCGGTGGCGGAGGGCGACGGCGCCTCGGTCACGGCCGATGGTGTCGCGTTCCTGTTCGGCATCGTCATCCCTTCAGCGCCGTCTTCTCGTCCCAGTACTCCGACACCGCCCCGGGATCGGTGACCATGCCCGCCTCGGCGAACACGTCGATGGTCTGCTGCCAGTCCGCCTCTGCGTTGACCCCGGGGGCCCTGCCCTTCGTCGCCTCCGTGTGGAGCAGGGTCAGGGTGGTACGGAACTGGTCCGCCAGTACTGTCTTCGGCGGCAGTTGCTCCGAGGCCCCGTCCATCGCCGCGACCGCCGGGCCGGGTGCCTTCTCGGCCGCCGCCCACGACTCGCTGACGGCTCGCACCATGCGCACGGCCAGATCGGGCTTCTCTGCGAGGATGCGCTGTCCGGCGAGCAGACCGTTGGAGTAGAAGTTCAGTCCGTTCTCGGAGAAGCGCAGATACGAGACGGGCTTCTTGGCCTTGTCCTGCATGGTGGGTCCCTGATCGCTGGCGTAGCCGAGCAGCCCGTCGGTCCTGCCCGAGATCACGGCGGCGATCTTGCCCGCCGGGTCGGTGTTCTGGACCGTGACGTCCGACTCGCCGATGCCGTTCTTCTTCAGGAAGATCGGGAACGTCCTGGAGAGCGCGTCACCGGCCGTCCCGGCGATCGTCCTCCCCTTCAGATCGGCGGGCGACTCGATGCCCTTGGCGTCGAAGGACTGCACCGACGCGGGAGTGGTCTGGAGGAAGACGCCGAGGCTCTTCACCTTCACTCCCTGGTCCACACCCGCCAGCAGGGCAGGGGTGTCCGCCCAGCCGAAGTCGGTCTGGCCCGCGGCGGTCGCCTGCACGGTCTTCTGCGAGCCCTGGCCCGCCCGGATGTCCAGGTCGATGCCGTGCTTCTCGAAGATCTTCCGCTGCTCGCCGTAGTAGAACGGCGCGTGTTCGCCGTACGGATACCAGTTGAGCGTCAGCGTGACCCTGTCCAGTTTCCTGCCGGAGTCACTGGTGGTGGTCGACGCGTCGTTGCCACCGCAGGCCGTGGCCACCAGGACGAGGGGGACGACACCGATCAGGAGTCTGCGCGCATGCATGGGCTGGCCCTTCTCGCGACGAGGTCAGTACGAGGTGGTGGCTGAGCTGTCCCGGCGGCTGGCGTGCCAGGGCAGGAGGAGCTTCTCCGCGATCTCGACGACGACGAAGAGGACGACCCCGATCAGGGACATCACAAGCAGTCCGGCGAAGAGCATCGGGGTGTCGAGGTTGCCGTTGGCCTGGAGGATCACATAGCCGAGGCCCTCGTTCGCGCCGACGAACTCGCCGACGACGGCACCGGTCACGGCCAGCGTGACGGCGACCTTGAGGCCCGAGAAGAGATGCGGGAGGGAGGCCGGGAAGCGGATCTTGAGGAAGGTCTGCCAGGGCTTCGCGCCCATCGTCGCCGACAGTTGGAGCATCTCCGGGTCGACGGCCTTCAGGCCGGTGACCATCGAGATCACCACCGGGAAGAAGGCGATGAGGACGGCGATGAGGATCTTCGGTGTGATCCCGAAACCCAGCCAGACCACGAACAGCGGAGCGATGGCGATCTTGGGTACCACCTGGGCGAACAGCAGGATCGGATAGAGGGTGCGCTCGACGGCCGAGGAGTACACCATGACGACGGCCGCCAGCACTCCGACGGCGACCGCGATCACGAAGCCGAGCAGGGTCTCGTACGTGGTGACCCAGCTGTGCCGCCACAGATAGTCCGTCTTGCCGGTCAGCACATCGAAGGTCGCGGCGGGTGACGGGACGAGATACGGCTCGACCAGTTCGGCCGCCGAGATCACCCACCAGACGGCGAAACAGGCCAGCAGCAGGGCTACGGGGCGCCAGCTCTGCTCGGCCGCCCGGCCGAGCCGCTCCCCCGCCGACGGTCCTGACCTTCCGGCAACTCCCGCCACATCTGCGGGACTTTTGGCCAACGCGCTCTGGCTCACTATGAACTCCCTGCACTTCGGGGGCAGTCGTGGAGAGCTGTGCGATCCTGCGGTGCCGGAGAAGGCGCTTTCAGAAAGCGCTTTCTGGTAGGGTGTCGCCACGCTAATGACTGTCCGCACGCACGGTCAATAGGTCGTCCCGAAGTTTCGGGGCCCTGCCACCACCGCACCCCTGGGGGTCGAGTTGAGTGAACGGGAAGCACCGGCCCGCCCGGAGCAGCGACGCCGCGGAACGGCCCATGTGACGCTCGACGCCGTGGCCCGCGAGGCCCGGGTCTCGCTCGCCACCGCCTCACGCGTCCTCAACGGCACCGCCCGGGTCCGCGAGGATCTGAGCCAGCGGGTGCGCGCGGCGGCCGGCCTGCTCGGCTACATCCCGAACGCGCACGCCCAGGCCCTGGCCGGCGCCGACAGCAACCGCACGGTGGGGGTGATCTGCCATGACGTCAGCGACCCGTACTTCTCGGCCATCGCCAGCGGGGTGATGCGGGCTGCCGCGGAGCGGAATCTGCTGGTCATGCTGGCCTCCACGTTCCGTGAACCGGCCCGGGAGATCCGTTACGTCTCCCTGCTGCGGGCCCAGCGGGCGCGGGCCATCCTGCTGATCGGCTCCGGATTCCAGGACCGGGCCTGGGAGCGCGCGATGGACGCCGAACTGGAGCCGTACGTACGCGCGGGCGGGCGGGTGGCCGTGGTCAGCCGGCACCGAAGTCTGCGGGTGGACACCGTGCACCCGGAGAACCGGGCGGGCGCCGCGGCCCTCGCCCGGACGCTGGTGGGGCTGGGACACCGGGCCTTCGCGGTGCTCACCGGCCCGCCCGGGCTGACGACGGTCGCCGACCGGCTCGGCGGGTTCCGGGAAGGGCTCGCCGAGGCGGGCATCCCGCTCGGCCACGTGGTGGCGGGGGCCTTCACCCGGGAGGGCGGGCACGCCGCGGCACGGCAACTGCTGTCGGCCGGGCGGCCGTTGCCGACCTGTGTGTTCGCGGTGACCGATGTGATGGCCGTGGGGGCGCTGGCCGCCCTGCGGGAGGCGGGACTGCGGGTGCCCGAGGACGTGTCGCTCGCGGGGTTCGACGACATTCCCCTCGTACGGGAGCTGTCGCCGCCGCTCACCACGGTGGCGCTCCCGCTCACCGCGATGGGCGAGAGCGTGATCGCGCTCGCACTCCGGGAACCGACAGGGGCGGGCCGGTCACGGGTGCTGCGGATCGAGGGGGACGTGGTGCTGCGGGGCAGTACGGGGGCGCCGCCGAGCAGGTGACGGGTCAACCCCCGCCGAGGCGGCCCGGCGCCGGAGGGGCGGACGCTCCCGGCTGCGGGGCGGCGCACACGGGGACGTACGCGCAGGGGGCTTACGGGACCGGGCCGGGCCGGGCGCACACGCGGACGTGCGCGCCCGGCCCGGCCACAGGGCGGTGGTCAGGCTTCGCGGACCTGGCCCCGTTCGAAGTACGCCGCCAGCTCCGGGTCCAGCGCGGGGACCCGGGCCGGGGTGCCGCCGTCGCGCAGCGAGGCCGTGGCGTGCACCCCCGCGGCGACCGCCATCCGGGCCGCCACCGGTGAGGTGTCCGTGCGGCCGCCCTCCCGGACGAACCGCAGGAACTCGTCCACCAGCAGCGGGTCGGCGCCGCCGTGCCCGGCGTTGTCCTCGGCGGCCGGGATCTCGTGGATCTGGTCCGCGTCCGGGCGGTAGCCGGAGCGCCGGGTGTTCCAGACCTTCACGCAGCCGCCGGGGCCGTCACCGAAGTTCTCCAGGCGGCCCGCGTCACCGATGACGGTGTAGTTGCGCCAGTAGTCGGGGGTGAAATGGCACTGCTGATAGGAGGCCAGCACACCGTTGTCGAGGCGCATGTTGAGCAGCGACACGTCCTCGACGTCGATGACGGGGTTGAGCGCCCGCTGGGTGTGCGGGGGCCAGTGGCCGTCCTTGGTGTACCAGTCGTCGGCCTTGGGCTCCCCCGGCTCGCGGCGGTGCGGGTTGTCGCCGTAGACCATCAGGTCGCCGAGGGCCTGGACGTCCTTCGCGTAGCCGCCCGCCAGCCAGTGCAGGACGTCGATGTCGTGGGCGGCCTTCTGGAGCAGCAGCCCGGTCGTGTACCGGCGTTCGGCGTGCCAGTCCTTGAAGTACCAGTCGCCGCCGTAGCCGACGAAGTGCCGGATCCAGACCGTCTTGATCTCGCCGATGGCGCCGTCCCGGATCAGGTCGCGCATCAGTCGGACGACGGGCATGTGGCGCATGTTGTGGCCGATGTAGAGCCGGGTGCCGGTCTCGTACGCCGTGCGCAGGATCGTGTCGCAGCGCTCGACGCTGATGTCGAGGGGCTTTTCCACGAAGACCGGCTTGCCCGCCCGGAGCGCTTCGCAGGCCAGTTCGGCGTGGGTGTGGTCGGGGGTGAGGACCAGGACCGCGTCGATGTCCGGGTCCTCGATGACCGCGCGGTGGCCGGACGACATGGCCGCGCCGGGGAAGGCCGCGGCCGCCTCCGTACGGGCGCGTGGGTCCGGTTCCGCCAGCGCGGTGACGCGGGAGCCGGCGCCGGGCCGGTGGGCGGTGCGGGCGAGCGAGCCGCGCAGCCCGTAGCCGAGCACGCCGATACGGAGGTCGGTCATGGGGACTTCCTTCGTTGTTCCGTGGTGCGTGGTGGTCGGTGTCAGGGGGACGGTCCAGGGGTGAACGGTGTCAGAAGTGGTCGGTTCAGGGGTGGACCAGGACCTGGGAGAGGGCCACCCGTCCGGTGCCCCGGGCCGTGATCTTCACGGTGCGGGTGCCGCTGTCCAGGTCCAGGACGGTCGGGCGCAGGGACTTCCCGCTGACATGGATGGTCCGGTCGTCCGTGATGACGTCGAAGTCCGCCGTCGTGGAGGAGGCGTTGTTCCAGATCTCGATCTGCCGGACGCGCCGCTTCGTGCCGAGGTCGACCTGCCACCAGGCGCCCGCCTCGGCGAGCGTGCGGGTGTCGGTGTTGGTGTCGGCGTCCAGGGCGAGGGCGGCGGTGGCCGCTCCCTCGGTCGAGGACTGGGTCGCCGTGCCGCTGCGGGCCAGGTCGGTGCGCAGCTGCTCGACGCGCCCGCCGTGGGCACCGGCCCGGGAGGCGACGGCGAGTGCGGCGGCCGTCAGCCGGTCGAGCCCGGTGAGGTTGTCCGTCATGACGGACCCGGTGCCGCCGAGGGCGGGGGCCACGGTGTCGGTCCAGTTGCCCCGGGCGGTGTTCCGGATTCCGTAGTCCGCCCAGTTGGAGACCCATTTGTAGCCGATGCGGGTGATGACGTTCCTCTCGACGAGGATGTGCGAGGACTGCTCGTCGAGATAGATGCCGTTGCCGTCGCGTTCGGTGTTGCCGAAGGCGGAACGGTTGATGTAGTTCCCGGACAGGACGGTGCCGGGCTGGGCGCCCTGGGTGTAGATCGCGCCGCCGTCGTGCTGCTCCTGGGCGACTTCCATCACGTCGGTGATGCGGTTGTCCGTCACCTTGTTGTCGCGCAGGACGGACTTCTGGGCCTCGGGCTGGTTCCAGCCCCAGCCGACGGAGATCCCGGAGTACGGCAGGTGTTCCAGGGTGTTGTGGTCGACGGTCAGCTCGGCCTCGTATCCGGCCCAGATGCCCACCGAGTCGGTGTACTCGACGCCGGAGCGGTGGATCGTGTTGTACGAGACGGTGTTCCGCTCCCCCGCGAGGGCCGTGCCGGGCTGCGGCTCGGTGTCGCCGACGTACACCGCGCCGGAGGACAGGTCGGTGAAGGCGGACCGGGTCAGGGTGCTGTCCTTGGTGCCCGCTTCGAGGATCGCGCCCGCTCCGCCGAGGTGGTCGAAGCGCGCGCCGTCGATGCTGACGCGCTGTCCGCCGCGCACCGTGACTGCGGCGGTGGGCTTGGTGTAGTAGCGGCCGGCGTGGTCGACCGGGCCCGTGGCGCCGGTCAGGGTGAGACCGGCCTGCATGCCCGCGTAGCCCTCGTCGGTGCCGGGCTGGCGGTAGGCCGCGTACGCGAATCCGATGCCGCTGACGGCGATGTCGTGGGCGCCGTCCAGGACGAGGAGCTGCTCGGTGTGCGGGGTGACCGCCTGGGCGCGGCGCATGTTCTCGCCCTTGCGCGGCAGGTAGGTGACGGTGCGGGCCTGCGAGTTCCAGGTGAACTCGCCAGGTGTGTCGAGGAGTTCGGGGGCGTTCTCGAAGAAGGCGACACCGCTGTAGCGGGTGGAGTCGACGGTGGTGGAGTCCCAGGCGGGGCCGGTGCGGTCGGTGCCGCTCGCGGAGTTGGTCCAGCAGGGCTGGGCGAAGGTCATGATGTCGCCGCTGATGCCCGCGATGCGGCAGTGGTAGTTGCGCCAGCGGACCCTGACCACGGCCTCTGCGTCGGTGGGGCGCTGCCAGTGGGCGATGCCGGTGGCGTTCGCGCCGGTCATCCCGGTCGTGGTGGCATCGCAGACGGCGGCCGCGCAGGCCTCGCCCCGTGCCCTGACCGCCCGTTCGCCGTCGATGAAGAGCTGGCGCGGGGTGACTCCGGCCGGTACGGACGCGGTCCAGGTGCGGTCGGCGTTGCGCTGCCATCCGGTGAGGTCCCGGCCGCCGGACAGTACGGGGCGGGCGCCGGGGGCCGCGGCCCAGGTGACGGTGCGGCCGTTCTTCCCGGAGTCGTCGACGCCGAGCTTCAGGGGCTCCGCGAGCCGGTACGTACCGCCCCTGAGGAGCACCCGGACGTCCCGGCCGCTCTCGGTGCGGGCGAGGTCCCGGGCGCCTTCGAGGGTGCAGGGGCGGGAGACCGTACAGGAGGTGCCGCGCCCGTCGGGGGCCGCGTACAGCGTGCGGGCGCCGGGGGCGGCCTGGGCGGTGGGGGCGGCGAGGAGCGCGGCGAGGAAGGCGGTGGTGGCGGCTGCGGCGGTTCCTCGCAGGATGTGCGCGGTGCGGTTCACGCGGTGGCCTTCCAGTCGGGGTGGCCGGGCATGGGCGGGTTCACGGCTCCGAAGAGCCAGTCGCGCAGGAACGGGTCGAGCGACTTCCTGCCGATGACCTCGACGGTGTGCCGGATGAAGTCCTCGCTGGAGACGTTGCGGTCCTTGAAGCGCTCGGGCCACAGCCGCATCACCCGGTCGAAGTCCCGGTCGCCGATCCGCCGGCGCAGGGCGTAGAGGACCAGGGCGCCGCCGTCGTAGATGTTGGTCCCGCCGAGCGCCTTGGGCAGGCCGGGCGGGCCGTCCTCGGCGCGGATCGCGTCGAGCTTGCCGTAGGTGGCCTTCATCTTGTCGACGAGGACGGACCAGCCGCGCTCCTCGCCGTACACGGCGGCGTAGTAGACGGCGGGGCCCTCGTTGAGCCAGGCCTGCTGCCAGTCGGCGGGGGTGACCGAGTCGCCCCACCACTGGTGGACCAGCTCGTGGACCATGGTGGTCTCGTAGCCGGGGTGCCCGTCGGCGTTGTGTTTGAACCAGTTGGTGGAGAAGAGGGAGAGGGTCTGGTTCTCCAGGGCGTCGGTGTAGCCGTCGTAGATGTGGACGCCGTAGACGGAGAACGGGTAGCGGCCGAACCTCGCCTCGCACCAGGCCAGATGGTCGGCCGTACGGGCGACGATCGGGGCGTACGTGTCCTCCAGGCCCTGGGGCACGATGTGGCGGAGCGGCAGTCCGCGGTGACCGGTGCCGTACAGGTAGGTGCCCTTGACGACGGCGATGCCGATCAGTTCGGTCGCCATCCGCTCGCGGAGCGCGAAGTGCCAGACGGTGGAGCCGTCGGCGCGCGGTGTCCGGTGCAGCAGTTCGCCGTTGGCGGTGGCGACGAAGCCCTTGGGGGCGCTGATGTGGAAGGTCCAGGTCGCCTTGTCCGACGGGGTGTCGTTGCAGGGCAGGAAGGTGTCGGCGCGGGAGGACTGGGCGGCGGAGGCGAATCCGCCGTCGGTGCCGAACTTCCAGCCGGTGAGACCGAGCCGGGGTGCCTTGCCGTTGCCCCGGTAGCGGACCTCGACGGTGAACGCCTGCCCGTCGCGCAGGGCGCGGGCGGGGGTGACGGTGAGTTCCTGGCCGCTCCGGCCGGCGGTGATCTCCCAGGTGGCCGCCCGCCCCTGGACGGTGATGGCCTCGATGGTGTGGCCGTCGGTGTCCAGGTTGAACGCGGACAGGTCCTGGGTGGCGCGGGCGTTCATCTTCACTGCGGCCGTGAAGTCGTACGTCACCGGGGTGAAGTCGAAGGTGAGGTCGTAGTGGAGGACCTGGTAGCCGCCGTTGCCGAGGGTCGGGAAGAGCGGGTCGCCGACGCCGTCCGAACCGGGCTTAGGGTCGAAGCGGTGCGGGCGTGCCGAGGCGGGCGTACCGAGGACGGGTACGGCCACGGCCGCGGCGACCGCCGCGCCTCCGAGTCTGAGGGCCGAGCGTCGCGTCGTCACTTCTTCCCCTTCTGGAACGCCTCTTCGAACTCGCCGCGGGCCTGCTCGCCGCCCTTGGCCAGGTAGTCCTTGATGAGCCGGTCGTAGGCGGACATGGGCTTGCGGCCCGCGACGATGTCCTTGAGCGCGTCCTGCTTGAGCGAGTAGAGGCTGCCGTAGCCCTTGGAGTCCCAGGTGGGCGAGGAGTACTGGAGCGTCGGGTCCTGCTCCATCATCGGAATCATCCGGGTGAACGCCTCGTGGACGTGGCGGACGCCCTGCTCGGAGTCGGCGCTGTAGATCGCGGGGACGGCCGAGGCCATGAACTTCCACGGCACGGTGACGTCCTGGGTGCCCTGCTTGGTGAGCGTCGGGTTGCCCTTGGCGTCGCGGGTGAAGTCGGTTCCCTCGACGCCGTAGTTGATGAGGGTGTACTCCTGGCTGCCGAAGGGCGAGGCGGCGAAGTCGGCCAGTGCCAGGACCTGCCGGACCCGCTCGCCGGAGGCCTTCTTCAGATGGGTGTTCTCCAGCTTGACGTTGTCCATCCAGGCGACGGCTCCGGTGCCGAACGGGACGAAGGGCCGCGGGTCGTACGTCTTGTCGATCGCCTTCATGGCGGCGACGTAGCCGACGCCGGGCGCCAGGTAGGTGGGCATGCCGTCGTAGACGTACGCCCCCTTGCCGTTCTTGAACATGTCCGTGTACTGGGCCTTCTGCGCCCCGGACATCTGGAGGGTGCCCGGGTAGTAGCAGCCCGCCTTGTACAGCGAGCGGGCCGTCTCGATGGCGAGCCGGTATTCGGGGGTCTCCAGGTCGATGGTGAACTTCCCCGTCTTCGCGTCCATCCGCCAGGCGTACGGCGCGCCCGCCGACATCGCGAGGACGTTGTTGGCACCCGCGATGATCGCGTACTGGTCCTTCTTGGGGCGGGTCAGTTCCTTGCACGCCTCGACGAACCGGTCCAGGCCGGTGATCTGGTCGAGGCTCGTGATGCCGATCTCCTCGAAGAGGTCGTGGCGGTAGAAGCCGGCGCCGCCGGTGCCGGTGCGGGCGATCGGGACACCGTAGAGCTTGCCGCCGAAGATGGCGGCCTGCCAGGCGCCCTTCGGGATCGCGGCGAGGTTCGGGTAGTCCTTGATCTTGTCCCCGGCCAGGTACGGGGTCAGGTCGGCGCACTTGGCCTGGAGGAAGGCGGACTTGTTGTCGACGCCACCGACCTCGGGGTACATGAAGAGGTCGGGCAGGCTGTCGCTGGCCACCATCGTGGAGAACTTGGTGCCGTAGTCGTCGGCGGGGACGGCGGTGATGTTCACCTCGCCGCCGAGGAGCTTCTCGATGCTCTGCCAGGCGGCGTTCTTGGCCCGCGCGGGCGGCGGCGGCGAGAAGGTCTCCATGGTCGCGCTGATCGGTGCAGCCCCCTTGAGCGGGGTGTTCTTCGTCGCGCGCAGCGGCTTGGCCGGGTAGCCGAAGAAGCCCTGCGGCACTCCGGCGGCGGTACCGGCCAGGTCGGGCTTGAGGCCGATGTTGCGGATCGCCGTGGTGGGCAGCAGCGAGGCGCTCTTGGCCTCCGCCTTGGCCACGGTGCCGCCGTCGCCGCAGGCGGCGAGCAGCGGGGCGGCGGCCAGCCCGAGACCGAGGCCCGCTCCCATGCGGAACAGGGATCTGCGGTTGATGGGGGTGGAGCTCGACACGGAATCTCCTTGGGTGAAGGGAGGAAAAGGCCGGGAAGGTCGCGTTCAGCCCTTGATGGCGCCGGTGAGCACGCCCTTGGTGAAGTAGCGCTGGAGGAAGGGGTAGACGAGCAGGATCGGCACGACGGCGATCACGAGGACGGCCATCTGTACGGCCTGCTGCGGGGCGAGGGCCTCACCGGCCGAGGCGCTGTTGAGGCTCTGGCCCTGGAGGACATAGGTCCGCAGCACCATGGGCAGCGGCCACTTGTCGGAGTCGTTGAGATACAGGAGCGCGTTGAAGAACGCGTTCCAGTACGTCACGGCGTAGAAGAGGCTGATCACGGCGAGGACGGCCTTGGACAGCGGCAGGACGATCCGCACGAGGATGCGGAAGTCCCCGGCGCCGTCGACCTTCGCGGCGTCGTACAGCTCCTCCGGCAGGTTCATGAAGAAGGAGCGCAGGACGACCAGGTTGAAGGCGCTGACCAGGGTGGGCATGACGAGCGCCGCGTAGGTGTCGTACAGCCCCAGGCCCTTGATCAGGAGGAAGTTGGGGATGATGCCCGCGTTGAAGAGCATCGTGAACAGCGCGATCATCAGGATGAAGCGGGAGCCGGTGACGTCGCGGCGGGAGAGCCCGTAGGCCATGCCGACCGTGACGAGCAGGCTGGCCAGGGTGCCGACGAGGGTGATGCCGATGCTGACGAACAGCGCCCGGGTGACGACGCCGCCGGTGAAGATGGTGCGGTAGGCGTCGAGGGTGGGGTGGTCGGGCCACAGGACGAGGCCGGTGGAGCGGATGATGTCGCTCTGCGAGGCGAAGCTCGTGCCGATGACGCCGAGCAGCGGATAGGCGACGGCGGCGACCACGACGACGATGGCGAGGCCCTTGGCGAACTGGCCGAGCCGGGTGGGCCGTTCCATCCATGGCGGCCGGCCGTCGGACTTCGCACTCCGCGCGGTACGGGTGGGTCGGAGGGTCTTCTTCGCCGGTGCCGTGGGGACGGGCTTGGCGGGCGGCTTCTCAGCGGTCAGCACCGCGGTACACCCCTTCGTGGCCGAGGCGGTGGGCGAACTTGTTGGCGCCCAGGACGAGTGCGGTACCGATGACCGCCTTGACGAGTCCGACGGCGGCGGCGACGCCCCAGTCGTTGTCCTTGATGCCGTGGTAGTAGACGTAGGTGTCCAGGACTTCACCGGCGTCCGGGCCGACCGCGTCGCGCTGGAGCAGGATCTGCTCGAAGCCGACGGAGAGGATCTGCCCGAGGTTGAGGATGAGCAGCAGGATCAGGACCGGGGCGATGCCGGGCAGGGTGACGTGCCAGAGCCGTCGCCGGGATCCCGCGCCGTCGATGGCGGCGGCCTCGTACTGCTGCTTGTCGATGTTCAGCAGGGCGGCCAGGATGATGATCGTGCCCCAGCCGGCGTCCTTCCAGGCCACCTGGAGGGTGAGCAGCCAGGGGAAGACGTCGGGGTCGCTCATCATGTCGTAGCGCGGGAGCCCCAGTTGTCCCAGGACGTCGGGCAGGAGCCCGGCGCCGCCCAGGATCTGCTGGAAGATCGAGACGATGATGACCCAGCCGATGAAGTGCGGCAGGTAGACGACGCTCTGTACGAAGCGCCGCAGCCGCTCGCTGACGATGCTGTTGAGCAGCAGGGCCAGGGCGATCGGGATGGGGAAGAAGAACACCAGCTGGACGAGGGCGATCTCCAGGGTGTTGAAGGTCGCGGACCAGAAGGCCGCGTCACCGAACGCCGCCGTGAAGTTGGCGAAGCCGACCCAGACGCTGTGCATGTAGCCGAGGTAGGGCTGGTAGTCCTGGAACGCCACCACGTACCCGAGCAGCGGGATGTAGTGGAAGACGATGAAGTACAGCAGACCGGGCAGCGTCAGCAGAAGCATCACCCGGTCCCGCTTGAGGCGCTGCCGGAGCGTCAGGCGGTGCGGTACGGGGGCCGGCCGCCCGGCGGGCGAGGCGTTCGACGGTGCGGGTTCTTCGGCCTCCTTCCGCCGTTTTGACCGCTTCTGCCGCGGCAGCGGGGGTGCTGTTTCAGCCATGGTGCGTCCTGTTCGGCTGGGTGGCGCGTGGTGAGCCTTCTGCCGCCGCAAGTTAGTAAGCGGTTAACCCATAGGTCAAGAGATCTGAGAGAAAGCCCGCGATACGGGATCATCACGAGATCAATTCTGTGGGCACAGAACCCCTAAATCCCCTACCAAATAGGGCAATCGACAGGGACTGTCGCTTGACGCTCGACCATCCAGGTCCTTAGCGTGCCGGTCATTCCATAGAACGCGATTACTGTCCGGAGGCAGGGTGCGAACCACCGAAGAGGCACCGGCTCGGTCCGATGCCGATGCCGCGACACCGCCCCCCGAGCGGCCGCGCACGGTCCTGGTCATGAGCCCCGGGCTGCTGGACGACGTCTTCCCACCACCCGTACGGGCCCGGCTGGAGGAGACCGCCGACCTGCACAACCCCGCGGTGATCAGCGAGTTCGACTCGGCACAGGCCGCGGAGGCGCTGGCCGGGGCGGAGGTGCTGCTGACCGGCTGGGGCTGCCCGCCGGTGGACGCCGCGCTGCTGGACCGGGCGGCCCGGCTGCGGGCCGTGATCCACGCGGCGGGCACGGTGAAGACGTTCCTGTCGCCCGACGCCTTCGACCGCGGCATCGTCGTCTCCTCGGCGGCGGCGGCCAACGCCGTACCGGTCGCGGAGTACACGCTCGCCGCGATCATCATGGGCGCCAAGCGGGTCTTCCCGCTGGCCGAGCTGTTCCGCTCCCGGCGCACCCACCGCACCGGCGCCGACCTGGACCGGCAGCACTGGCTCGGCACGCACGGGCTGACCATCGGCGTCGTCGGTGCCTCCAGGATCGGCCGCCGCGTCATCGAACTGCTCCGGGTGCTGGACGCCGACGTGCTCCTGTACGACCCCTACGTCGGTCCGGCCGAGGCGGAGCTGCTCGGCGTCACCCCGGCCGACCTGGACACCCTGGTGGCGACGAGCGACGTGGTCACCGTGCACGCCCCGGACACCCCGGAGACCCGCGGGCTGATCGACGCCCGCCGGATCGGCCTGATGCGCCCCGGCACCCTGCTGGTCAACACCGCGCGCGGCCCGCTGGTGGACACCGAGGCGCTGACCGGACACCTGGTCAACGGACGCCTCGACGCGGTCCTGGACGTCACCTCCCCCGAACCGCTGCCGCCCGGCCACCCCCTGTGGGACCTGCCGAACGTCTTCATCACCCCGCACCTGGCGGGCGCCCAGGGCAATGAGGTCGGGCGCCTGGGCGCACTCGCCGTCGACGAACTGGCCCGGTACGCGGCCGGATCGCCCTTCGCCCACCCGGTGCACCGGGCCGACCTGGGGAGGATCGCATGAACCCCACCGGCGCACAGGCTCTAGGCTCGGCGTCACACAACAGCCAGCAGGGGGTGAGCCGGATGCGCCGGCAGAGCACGGCCGCGGACGGACAGCGGCGGGCGACGGTCACCGATGTGGCACGGCGCGCGGACGTCTCCACGGCAACCGTCTCCCGGGTCCTGAACCGCAACTACCCGGTGGCCGAGGCCACTCGGGTGCGGGTCGAGGCCGCCATGCGCGACCTCGGCTATGTGGTCAACGCCCATGCCCGCGCGCTGGCCGGGGTCTCCAACCGCACCGTCGGCATCATCGTCAACGAGGTCATCGACCCGTTCTACGCCTACATCGCCCGGGGTGTGGAGCGCGAGGCCGCGCTCGGCGGCCGGCTCTGCCTGGTCTGCTGCACCCAGGGCGACCCGCAGCGCGAGCTGGCCTTCATCGACCTGATGCACGAGCGCCGCGCGGACGCGGTGGTGGTGGTCGGCGGCAGCATCGCCGACCGCGGCTACACCTCCGAACTGGCCCGCCGGGCACGGGAGCTGGACGCGGGCGGATCCAAACTGGTGCTGTGCGGCAGACCGCCGCTGGACGAGCCCGCGCCGACCGTGGCGGTCGAGTACGACAACGAGGGCGGCGCCTTCGCCATCACCGACCATCTCCTGACGCAGGGTCATGAGCGGGTCCTCTACCTGGGCGGCCCGCCCAAGCTCTCCACCACCCGCGACCGGCTGGCCGGGCATCTGCGGGCCCTGGAGCTGCGCGGCGTGCCGCGGGACCCGGACCTGGAGCAGCCCGGCGCGTTCAGCCGTAACTTCGGCTTCCGGAGGATGAGCGAACTCCTTCGGGAGGGACTGGACTTCACGGCCGTCTTCGCCGCCAACGACATGGTGGCGGCGGGTGCCGCGCAGGCCCTTGAGGAGGCCGGGCTGCGGGTGCCCAAGGACGTCTCCCTGGTGGGGTACGACGACATCCCGGTCGCCCAGGAGCTGCGGCCCCGGCTGACCACGGTCCACGTACCGCTGGAGGAGATGGGCCGGCAGGCGGTGCGCCTCGCGGTCTCCGGCGGGGACGACGACGACTGGCGCGAGCCGACGACGGGCGCGCTGCGACTCGGCACCCACATCGTGGTACGCGATTCCGTGGCGCCGAGGGCGGGACGAAGCGGTCGGGCGTGACCGGTTACCGGACGTCGGGGCCCTGTCAGCCATAGTAAATCGTAGTAACTTCCCGACTCCCCTTGCGGCTTCATAGCAACCGCTTACATGCTGACGGCGGGTTCACCACCCCCGCACGCTTTGGCCCCTCACTCATTTCTGCAGGGAGAGTTCCGCATGCGCTTCTCCACTTCAGCCGCTTCAGCCGCTTCAGCCACCACAGGTACCACGGCTGCCACGGATGCCACCGCTGCCATGGATGCCACCACGGCCGCCGCAGCCGCCCCCATCGGCCGTCGTTCCGTCCTCGCCGCGGCGGCAGGCGCCGGGGCCCTGGCCGCACTCGGCGCCGCTGCCGCCCCGGCTTCCGCCCGCGGTTACGCGACCGGCCACGGCTCCGCGCCTGCGACCGCCCACCGTCCGGTCGGGGTGGCCGTGACCGCCCGCCCCGCCGCCGAGGCCGAGCGGCTGCGTCTCGCGCAGGCCCTGCGCGGCAGCGAGTTCACGCCCACCGGCCGCTATGTACCGCCCGGCGCCCCGCTGAGCCTCACCGTCCAGCCGCACGACGGCCCCGTGCCCACACTCTGGATCGGCGCCTGGGACTACTACGGCGAGATCAAGGAACCCCGCCGCTATCCCCTCACGGCGGGCGCGAACACCGTGACCGACCCGCACGGCGGCCCGGTCTACCTCACCCTCGCCGGAGACGGCGAGCGGGCGGGCGTGGTGTTCCGGTCCGGCTCGTCCGCCATGCCCGTCTTCACCCTGGGAAGCACCCGGGAGGCCGAGTACCAGAGGCAGTTGGACACCCTGACGGCCTCTCCGTACGTCGAGCTCCACGCACCGCACACGATCATGACGCTCACCCGCGAGGGCGCGCTGTTGTACCGCGGTGAGGACCACGCCGCCCTGCTGCGGCTGGTCGAGCAGATCATCGACTCGGCCGCCCGGATCAGCGGTCTCGACGGTTCGATGCCGGTCCACCGGCGCAAGGCGGGGCCGTACCACTTCACCGAGGTCAGCAAGGTCCCCACCGGCGTCGGCGCCTACGCGACGCACGGGTACAACGGCTTCCCGCGCGCCTACCTCGACCGGGCGACCACCGTGGAGGGCCTGCGCACCCGCGGCTGGGGGCTCTACCACGAGCTCGGCCACCTCCATCAGCAGATGGCGTACAAGCCGGGCGGCCTCACCGAGGTCACGGTGAACATCTACTCGCTGGCCGCCCAGCGCGCCCTGAAACAGCCCTCCAACCTCCTCACCGTCGACCCGGTGACCGGGCTCACCGCCTTCCAGACGTCGCGGGCCAAGTTCGGCACGGCCGGGCTGACCTATGAGAAGTCCTTCGGCGCCTACGAGAAGCTCGTCCCGCTCCGGCAGCTCGAACTGGCCTTCGGCGACGACTTCTGGCCCCGGCTGCACCGACTGGTGCGCGAGGAGAACCCGCAGTCCGACTACACGGAGAACGCCAGGCGCTACCGGGCACTGGCCACCTACTCCAGCCGCGTCGCGGGCCACGACCTCACCGACTTCTTCATCAGCACCTGGGCGTTCCCGATCGACGCCACCGGGAAGGCCGAGCTGGCCGCGCTGAACCTGCCGAAGCCGCCCGTCGACCCGAGCACCCTCAGCGACTGACCGCTCGGAAGAGAAGCGGAAGAGAAGCGGAAGAGAAGCAGACAAGGAACCAGCATGGATCTGAGCAGAAGGACCCTTCTCGCCGTCACCGGCGCCACGGCCGCCACCGCGCTCGTCGCGACGGCGGGACCCGCCGCCACCGGGCGCTCCGGCGGCGCGGCAGCGGAGCCGGCCGACTTCGGCACCCTCCTCCAACGGGCCGAAACCTTCCTCACCGGCGGCGCGTTCGATCCGTCCGACGCCGATTTCGCCGCCGCGGTCACCGCGCTGGACATCACGGCGCGCGGCCTCTGGGACACCCTCGACCGCGCCGCCGGCCGTACCGCGCTGTGGCCGGACCTCGCCCCGGTCACCGACGCGGGCAACTTCGGCCAGAGCTACACCCGGCTGCGCACCCTCGCCACCGCCTGGGCCACCCCCGGCACCTCACTCGCAGCCGACGCGGAAGTGGCCGACGCCCTCGTCGCCGCGCTCCGCTTCGCCCACGACACCGCCTACAACCCCGCCAAGCCGGAGAAGGGCAACTGGTGGTTCTGGGAGATCGGTGCGCCGCGCGCCCTGATGGACTGCTGCGTGCTGCTGCGCGAGAGGCTGCCCGCCGCCGATCTGGCGGCCCATCTCGCGGTCGTCGACCGGTTCTGCCCGGACGCGGACCGGCGTACCAACCTCCCCACACTCGCCGAGACCGGCGCCAACCGCACCGACAAGGCCGTGATCGTCGCCCTGCGGGGACTGCTGGGGCAGGACGCGGGCAAGCTGGTCTCGGCCCGGGACGCCCTGTCCGACGTACGCGACGGAGGCCGCAACAGCCTTTTCCGATACGCCGCTTCGGGTGACGGGTTCTACGAGGACGGTTCGTTCGTCCAGCACGACGTGGTCGCGTACACCGGTTCGTACGGCACCGTGCTGCTGAGCGGCTCGGCCTATCTGCTCGCGCTGCTGGCCGGTTCGCCGTGGGCCGTCGCCGATCCGTCGGTCTCGGTGATGTACGAGGCGGTCGAGCGGTCCTTCACTCCGGTGATCTTCGACGGGCTGATGATGGACGCGGTGCGCGGCCGGGCCGTGTCCCGGGAGCGCGCCGGTGACCACCGGGACGGGGCTTCGGCCGTGGCGGCGATCCTGCTGCTGGCCACCGGCGCGCCCGAGGCGTACGCCGACCGCTGGCGCTCCGTCGCCAAGGGCTGGCTGACCCGCAACCGCACCGCGCCCTTCGCCTCCTTCGCGTCACTCCCTCAACTCGCCCTGGCCAAAGCGGTTCTGAGTGACCGTGATGTGCCGTCCGGGCCACGCACCACCGGCTCGTTCGTCTTCGCCGACATGGACCGGGTGGTCCACCGGCGGCCGGACTGGGCGTACACCCTGTCGCTGTCCTCGAAGCGGATCTCGGCCTACGAGGCGGGCAACGGCGAGAACCTGCACGGCTGGTACACCGGCGACGGCATGAGCTATCTCTACGACGCCGATGACCTGGGGCAGTTCAACGACGGCTTCTGGCCCACCGTCGATCCGTACCGGCTGCCCGGCACCACCGTCGACACCCGGCCGCGTACCGATCTCGGCACCGGCGCGGGCACCTCCATCTACCGGCCCGCCAACGCCGTCGCGGGCGGCGCGGTCCTGCACGCCCGGTACAGCGCCGCGGCCATGGAGGTCGTCGGCGCCCCGGGCACGACGCTGCGGGCGAAGAAGTCGTGGTTCCTGCTCGACAACGCGGTGATCGCGCTCGGCGCGGGCATCACCTCGCGCGACGGGCAGCCGGTCGAGACGGTCGTCGAGAACCGCAACCTCGGTACGGACGGCCGTCATCGGCTGGTCGTGGACGGCGTCCGGCAACCCCTCGCACAGGGCCGGTCCAAGGAGTTCGGCCGGGCCCGCTGGGCGCACATCGAGGGCGTGGGCGGCTATGTGCTGCCCGACGGCGCCGCGCTGCACACCCTGCGCGAGGAACGCACCGGCACCTGGCGCGCTCTCAACACGGGCGCGGACACCGGTGGCTCGACCACGCCGGTCACCCGTCGCTATCTCACGCTGTGGGTCGATCACGGGGTCTCCCCCACCGACGCGGGGTACGCCCATGTCCTGCTGCCCGGGGCATCGGCGGCCGCGACGGCCGTCTGGTCGCACTCCCGGCCGGTGCGGATCCTCGCCAACGACGCCACCGCGCAAGCGGTGGAGGTGCGCCGGCAGGGGCTGACGGCGGTGAACTTCTGGGCCGCGGGCACCGCGGGCGGCATCACCTCGTCCGGTCCGGCGTCGGTCCTGGTGCAACGCCGCGGCTCCCGCGTCTCGGTCGCCGTCGCGGACCCTGGCCGTACCCTCACCGGCCTCACCATCGAACTGCCGCACCACGTGCGTACGGTGGCGAGCGCCGATGACTCCGTGAGCGTGGTGCCGGGCCGCCGTCCGGTCCTGACCGTGGCGGTCGGTGGCTCCCGCGGCCATACCCACCGCGCCGAACTCGTCCAGTAACCCCCACCCGAGGAGCAGCACCACCATGTCCGTCGCCCCGCATCTGCGTCTGCCGCCGCCCGACCGGCTGCTGTCCTCCCGCACCGGCTGGACCCGGGCCCACTGGGAGGTGACGGCCGACCGGATGCTGGACGCGCTGGTGCCGTACGCGACACCCGGCTTCGCCCAGTACCGGCTGCCCGGCCGGTCCAGCTGGTCGGGTGTCGTGTCGGACGGTCTGGAGGGGTTCGCCCGCTCGTTCCTGCTCGCCGCGTGCCGTATCGCGGGCGCGGGCGGGGCGGTCGACCCGGCACTGATCGACCGGTACGCGGCGGGACTCGCCGCGGGCACCGACCGCGGGAGCGGCGAGTCCTGGCCGGAACTGACGGACTGCTCGCAGCAGATGGTGGAGGCGGCCTCGATCGCGGTCGCGCTGCACGAGACCCGGCCGTGGATCTGGGACCGGCTGGACGCCCGGGTGCAGGAGCGGGTCGTGGACTGGTTCTCCGGGTTCGTCGGCGGGCGCACCTGGGACAACAACTGGCGGCTGTTCCAGGTGGTGTCCGAGCAGTTCCTCGCCTCGGTGGGCGCGCCGTACAGCCGCTCCGACATCGAGTCCAACCTCGACAGGATCGAGGACTGGTACGTCGGCGACGGCTGGTACACCGATGGGGACGGCCGGAATTTCGACTACTACATCGGCTGGGCGATGCATCTGTACCCACTGCTGTGGTCGCGGATCGCGGGCCCGGACGACGGGGGCCGGACCGCGGTTCACCGGGAGCGGCTCAGCCGCTTCCTGGAGGACTATCCGCACTTCTTCGGTGCCGACGGCGCACCGGTGCACCAGGGGCGTTCGCTGACGTACCGGTTCGCCGCTCTCGCGCCGGTGTGGATGGGCGCGCTGGCGGACTGCACCCCGCTGGCGCCGGGCCTGACGCGCCGGCTCGCCTCCGGCACGATGCGGCATTTCGTCGAGCGCGGGGTGCCGGACGAGCGGGGGCTGCTGACGCTGGGCTGGTACGACACGTTCCTGCCGGTCACCCAGCCGTATTCGGGGCCCGCGTCCCCGTACTGGGCGAGCAAGGGGTTCCTCGGGCTGCTGCTCCCGGCGGACCACGCGGTGTGGACGGCGCGGGAACTGCCGCTGCCGATCGAGGAGTCCGACCAGTACACCGCGCTGCCCGCGCCCGGCTGGCTGCTGCACGGCACGCGGCACGACGGCATCGTCCGGCTGATCAACCACGGCAGCGACCACAATCCGCCGTACGACCCCGCCGGTGATCCGGCCGATGGCGAGGAGGACCCGCACTACGCGAAGCTCGCCTACTCGACGGCGACGGCACCGGAGTCGGCCCCGCACGCGATGGCCCGGGGAATCGACAACCACCTGGCGCTGCTCGCCCCGGACGGCACGCCCAGCCCCCGCGGCCGCGTCCACCCGCTGCACTGCGAGGGCCGCACGGCGGCTTCCTGGTACGCGGCCCGGCTGCCTGGCGACGAGCGGACGTACCGGATCGGGACGACGAGTGTGCTGCACGGCCCGTGGGAGATCCGCGTGCACCGGATCGACGCGCCCGAGGGGGCGGCGGTGCGGGAGGGAGGTCACGCGGTGGCGCACGCACAGGCTCCGGTCGCGACGTCCGGACCCGGCTGGGCCATGGCCCGTACGGCCGACGGGCTGAGCAGTGCGGTGGTCGCGCTGTACGGCTGGGGGGATGCGCCGGGCGCCGACGGGGCCGGCGGGGTCACGGCGGAGGTGGCCCGGGATGTGCAGTCCAACGCGTTCGGGCCGCATTCCGCGGTCCCGTATCTGCGCCGGGACAGTCGTCCGGGCGGCCTGGGCGTCCAGGTGTCCCTGGTCGCGCTGTCCCGCGACACGCTGCATCCGCAGGCTCTGCGGGATTCGGTCGCGGTGCGGGTGACCGGCGGTGGGGCGTCGGTGGTGCTGACCTTCCTGGACGGCTCGACGGTCGAGGTGGCGGGCTGATCGGCGGCGCGCCCCTTGTCGGCGTCGAGGTGGCGGGAGCGTCAACGGCGCGTCGAGGTACGGGGAACGTCAGCGGCGTCGGGACCGTCAGCCGCGCTTCGAGGTGCGGGGAACGTCAGCGGCGCGGGGCCTCCCTGCGGTCGATCTGGCCGATGAGTTCCTGGGCCAGCGACTTGATGGTGGCGAGCCCGGGGCGCCCCCAGGGACGTGGCACGGTGTCGACGGCGCAGACGGTGCCCAGGGCGACGCCCGTGCGGTCGATGAGCGGTGCCCCGAGGTAGGAGCGGATGCCTATTTCGTCGACGACCGGGTTTCCGGCGAAGCGCGGATAGTCGCAGACGTCCTCCAGGACGAGGGCCTTGCGCCGCACGAGGACGTGCGGGCAGTAGCCATGGTCGCGGGCCATGTAGCGGCCGCTGCGGTGACAGCCCGCCGCGGCCGCGCCGAGGTCGGCGCCGCTCCGGTTGCCCGCGGGGGTGTGCAGTCCCGCGAAGAACTGCCGGTTCTCGTCGATGAAGTTGACCATCGAGTAGGGGGTGGAGGTCACTTCGGCGACCCTGTCGGCGAAGGCGTCGAAGCTGTCGAACGAGGTGTCGGCCCGTTCGCCGAGGCCGAGTGTGCGCAGCCGTTCCGCGCGGACGTGGCCGTCCCGGTCGACGGGCGTCAGCAGCAGTCGGCCGGTGGCGTAGTGCGTCATGGATGGGCTCCGAAACTCTGGAGCGGAGCCGGGGCGGAGGTGGCGTTGATCAGGTGCTGGACGAGGGTGACCAGCGCGCCCGTGCCCGAGCTGGCGATCCGGGCGTCGCACAGGACGACCGGCACTTCGGGTCCGAGGTCGAGCGCGGCCCGGACCTCGTCGGGTTCGTAGCGGTAGGCCCCGTCGAACTCGTTGACGGCGACGATGAATCCGATGCCGCGCCGCTCGAAGAAGTCGACCGCGGCGAAGCATTCCGCCAGGCGGCGGGTGTCCGCCAGTACGACGGCCCCCAGCGCGCCTTTGGACAGTTCGTCCCACATGAACCAGAACCGTTCCTGGCCGGGGGTGCCGAACAGATAGAGCACATGCTGATCGGAGAGGGTGATCCGGCCGAAGTCCATCGCCACGGTGGTGGATGTCTTCGACTCGACGCCGTCGAGGTTGTCGGTCGCCATGCTGACCTGGGTCAGCAGTTCCTCCGTGCTCAGCGGGGCGATTTCGCTGACCGCGCCGACGAACGTCGTCTTGCCGACGCCGAATCCTCCGGCGACCAGGACTTTGAGGGCGACGGGGAAGAACACGGAGGTTCCGGTGCTGTCAGAGCTGTCGTCGTAGACCATCGAGCACTGCCTCCAGCAGGTGTCGGTCGGTGGGCATGTCATGGAAAGCGGGGGCGTGGGCGGTGACGGCGCCGCAGTCGACCAGGTCGGAGAGAAGGACCTTGGTGACGACCGCGGGCAGCCGGAGGTGTGCGGCGATCTCGGCGACGGACATCGGGCCGTCGCACAGGCCCAGGGCCACGGTGTGTTCGGGGCCGAGATGCGACTGCGGCTCGCTCCCGGTGGCCATGATCAGGGAGAGCAGATCGAGCATGGTGGACGGCCGGGTGCGGCCGTTGATCACGGTGTACGGGCGGATGAGCCGGCCGGCCGCGTCGTCGAGCAGGGGCCCGTCCTGCGGGGCCGGCATCCTCACAGCCCCGGAGTGAACGGCGCCCCGGCCGACTGCCGCAGCGGGGTCACCAGATAGGGCCGGACGCTCTTGACCAGCATGGCCATCTCGTAGCCGAGCACCGCGGCGTCCGCCTCGCGTCCGGCCAGGACGGCCAGGCAGGTGCCCGATCCGGCGGTGGAGACGAACAGCAGCGTGGAGTCCAGCTCGACGACCACCTGTCGCACGTCTCCGTTGTCGCCGAAGCGGGCCCCGGCGCTCCGGCCCAGTGAGTACAGCCCGGCGGCCAGGGCCGCCATGTGGTCGGCGCTGTCGGAGTCCATGCCGTGGACGGACTTCACCAGCCCGTCGGCGGAGAGCAGGACCGCGCTGCGCGTGTAGGGCACGCGTTGGACCAGCCCGCTCAGCAGCCAGTCCAGGTCCGAGACCTGACCGGACGGCATTTCGCTCGCCATGGTGCATCTACTCCTTGAAAGTGGTGTCGTCACGGGGTTCCGGGACGGACGGACCCGGTACGGATCGGTCGGGGGCGGCCGGGTCGGGTGCGGGAGGCCCCGGTTCGGGGCTGAAGCGACCCGGTTCGGTGAGGTAGGGCTCGGACGCCTGCCATACGGGCTGTTCCGGCACGGGCTCCGGGACATGCTGTTCCGGGACGTGACGTTCCTGTACGAACTGTTCCGGTACGTGCTGTCCCTGGACGAACTGCTCAGGCACGTGACGTTCCTGGACGAACTGCTCAGGCACGTGCTGTTCCTGGACGTACCGCTCAGGCACGTGCTGTTCCGGTACGGCCGGTGCGGTGAGACCTCGGACGGGCAGCGGGGCCAACGACTCCGGCGGAGCGTCCAGCGCGCCCGGCACCGCCGATCCGAATCCGGCGCTCTCGTCGTACGGGGCCGCGGTGGCCGCCTCCTCGGAGGTCTGCGCCTCGGCGAGGCCGACCCCCCGCCGGAAGGCCGCCATCAGTCCCGGGTCGTGCACGGCGTACTCGTCCTCGACACGCGGGACGGGTGCCTCCCTCAGCTGCGGGACCAGGTGTTCCTGGTTGGCCCGCCGGGGAAGCTCGGGACGGGACGGGGCGGGCGCCTGCCGGTCGACGCGTTCGGCGCGCAGCGGCAGCGGTGGCGCCTGCTCCTCGCGCCGTGTCTGCTGCGGCGGCCGGTGCGGGTGGCCCGGCGTCGGCCCGGAGGGGTAGGACGGTGGCTGCGGCGTCCGTCCCCCGTCCTCGGCGGGTGGGCGGTGAACCGCCCCCGGTGGGGGGACGGGGGCGGCGTCGGCGGGTGCCGGGCCGTCGCCGTCGATGCCGAGCAGGGCCTGCGGCAGGACGAGTACCGCCTGCGTCCCCCCGTAGATGTTGCTCTGGAGGCGGACCGCGATGCCGTGGCGGCGGGCGAGCGCCGAGACGACGAAGAGGCCGATCCTGCCGTCCTGGAGCAGATGGCCGACGTTGACCTGGTCGGGGTCGGACAGCAGCGCGTTCATGCGCTTCTGTTCGTGCCCCGGCATCCCGAGCCCGCGGTCCTCGACCTCCAGCGCGAGCCCGGCCGTGACGTGCTGGGCGCGCAGCAGTACTTGGGTGTGCGGGGCGGAGAACACCGTGGCGTTCTCCACGAGTTCGGCCAGCAGGTGGATCACGTCGGCCACGGCGTGCCCGCGCAGGGTGCCGTCGAGCGGCGGCACCAGCTTCACCCGGGGGTACTGCTCGACCTCGGCGATCGCCGATCGCAGCACCTCGGTGATGGTGACCGGGTTGCTCCACTGCCGACGGGAGACCGCCCCGCCGAGCACGGCCAGGTTCTCCGCGTGGCGGCGGATCCGGGTGGCCAGATGATCGACGTGGAAGAGGCCCTTGAGCAGGTCGGGGTCCTCGACCTCGTGCTCAAGCTCGTCGAGGATCTGGATCTCGCGGTGGACGAGTGACTGCAGTCGCCGGGCGAGGTTGACGAAGACCTCGACCTTCTGTTCGTTGCCCGCGTTGCTGAAGAGCTGGGACGCCTGGACGACGGCGGACACGGCCGCCTCCTGGGCCCGGCCCAGTTCCTGGCCGAGCAGGTCGAAGGCGTCGTCGGCGGGAGCGGCGGGGGGCTGGGGCGGTCGGGCGGGCACCGGATCGCCGTTGCGGAGCTGTTCCACCACCCGTTGCAGTGCGGCCTGCCCCTGGGCGCTGGCGCGGCGGAGCTCCAGCACCCGGTCGAGCACGCCGGAGGCCACCCGGTGGGCCCCCAGGTAGGCGGCCGCGACGGACGCGACGGCCAGCGCCGCGGATCCGCCGAGCGCGGCCCAGAGGCTGCCGGACGGACTGACCGCGCTGGCGCGGACGGTGAAGATGACGGCGGCGGCGCCGCTCAGCAGGGCGGCGACCGTCGGCAGCAGAGCGGTCCGCAGCAGTTGGGGGCGTATACGGACCTCGGGTGGCGGCTGCGCAGCGCGCGGCCTGCTCGTGGCCGAGTGGGAGCGTGCCCCGGGGCGGCCGTGCCGCCCGCCCTCTCGGCGTTCCGGTCGCGCGTCGGGTGCGCGAAGTTGAGACATCAGCGTCCTCGGTACATGGGGCACCAGGAATCGGCGTTCATGCGGTGGCACCTACGGTGGTCGGTCAGGCTCGGCGATCGGTCGGGCGGGCTCGCGGGATGGGAGCCCACTGTTGATCACCGGGCACACACGGTAGTCGTCAATCACGTATGTGCGACGGGCAGTTGTCGAACTTGCCCGCCATCCGTCCCGCTCTGGTATGACCTCTCGTACGAGCGACCGATTACGCCACATTGACACCCGCCGCCCGGCACACCACGGGGGCGCGGGCGCGATCCCCGGCAGCCCGCCCTCATCCGGGGCAGCGCCCACGGGCGTACCGGGCGCCCCTCACGCCGTACCCCAGGGCCGAACGGCCACTGGGGTGCCGCCGGGCCTCACGACCTGAGCCGTGACGCCCGGCGGCACCCCAGTGCCCGCTCTTCGCCCGTTACGCCGTCGGAGCGACCTCGGCATGCCCGGAATCCGCTTCGGCCACGGAGGCGGCCCCCTCCGCCTGCCCTCCCGCCGTGCCGGACGCGAGGCCGGGAACGCCCTCCGTCATCCGCGCCGCCCCGGCGGGCCGGTACTCGATCGGCTGCGGTGCCACCGCACGCCACCACGGCTCGGCGGGAACGCGTTGCCCGCCCGGCTCGAAGGGCTCGCCCGGACGAGGCAGCGCCAACGGCTGGCCCGCGTCGTCGGCCGCGGCGAGCGTCCCCTCGCCGGGCTCGGCCCACGGGTGCGGGGCGAGGTTGAAGGTGGCCCAGTGGATCGGCAGCATGACCCCGTGCGGGCGCCCGCCCTGGAGGTCCAGATGGGCCCGCATGCCCTCGGCGGGCGTCATGTGGATGTCGGGCCAGTACTCGCTGTACGCGCCGATCTGGATCATCGTCGCGTCGAACGGGCCGTGCTCCGCGCCGATGTCCTTGAAGCCCGGGAAGTAGCCGGTGTCCCCGCTGTGGTAGATCCGGTGCTCGGGCCCCGCGACGGCCCAGGACGCCCAGAGCGTGTGCTGCTGATTGCGCAGACCGCGCCCGCAGAAGTGGCGTGCCGGGGTGGCGGTCAGACTGATCCCGGCGACCTTCGCGGTCTCGTTCCAGTCGAGCTCGTGCATCCGGTCGGCGGACACCCCCCAGCGCTCCAGGTGGGCGCCGACGCCGAGCGGGACGGCGAAGACCGTGTCCGTGCCCGCCAGGGCCCGGATCGTGGGCAGGTCGAGATGGTCGTAGTGGTCGTGGGAGATCACGACCACGTCGACCGGTCCGAGCGCCGCCAGCGGCAGCGGCACCGGGTGCAGCCGCTTCGGCCCCGCGAAGGCGAACGGGGAGCAGCGCTCGCCCCAGACGGGGTCGAACAGGACCCGGCGCCCGTCGATCTCGGCGAGGACGCTGGAGTGCCCCATCCAGGTCAGCCGCAGTCCCGTGGCGGGCGGTGCGGCCAGATCGGCGAGGGTGGTGGCGTGGACCGGCACGGTGCCGGTCGGCGCCCGGTGGGCCCGCTGCTGCTTGTGGAAGTAGATCTTCGCGAATTCCAGCGTGGACCCGGACGGCCTCGTCCGCGCCCCCACCGGGTTCTGGAACACTCCGTCGGCGAAATTCGGCGAGCGGCGGATGCGCTCCATCCGGGCTCCGGCCGGATCGGCACCGAAGGCGTCGGTGCGCAGGGAACGCAGTCTGGTACGGAGCGGAAGCAGATAATCGGCGCCGGTCACAACATCTCCTGAGGGAGTCGGTGTCGTCTCATTATGGTCGGGCAGTACGACAGGGCGAGAGCGGAGCGGTGAACGGAGCAGTGCGGCCCGCGGTACGGCGCGCACGGTGAGCGGCCGGTGATCCCTCAGGCACGCGGCTGCCCGTACACGTGCTCGACGTGCAGGGTCAGCAGGACCCGGCCGTCCCTGACCATCGCCTGCCGGTAGTCGTCCCAGTCCGGGTGCTCACCCGCGACGTCGCGGTACAGCGTGATCAGCGCCTCCACCGTGGCGTCGTGCGGATCGGCGGCGGGCGGGGTCAGCTCGGCGGTGCCGTCCGCGACCGTCCAGGCCCAGCGGTCTGCGCTGGTGACGTGGTAGCTCGCCCGCGGGTCGCGGCGCAGGTTCCGGGTCTTGGCCCGGCTCTCGGTGATCGAGACCCGGATCAGGTGCTCGTCGGGGTAGTAGGCGTGATTGACGTTGGACAGCTGGGGCCTTCCGTCCCGCTTGAGCGTCACGAGCACTCCGCCGTCGTGCTCGCCGATGAGTCGCAGCAGCGCTTCCTGCGCGGGTTCGAATTCCGTCATGCCGACTCCAACGTCCACACGCGCCCCAGGATTCCGCTCCGTTCGCGCCCCGATGTCACATCCGCGGGGCCGCCGTACGTCGCATCGGTGACGTGTCCGAGGCCGGCGCCCCGGGGCCTGCGCCCCAAGCCGCGCCGCATCTCGTACCAGGAGACCGCCGTGACCGCCCGTATTTCGCTCGACCCGCCGCGCAGCGTCCTCTACCGTGCCGTGTCCTGGTACTCCAACCGTACGTACGGCAAGGTCATCGACCCCGTACGGGCCGCCGCCCATCACACCGGGGTGCTGTGGGCGGGCCTGCGCTTCGAGCTGTCCGCGGGCCGCTGGAGAACGTGCGCTCGCGCACCGATGCCGCGCCCGGCCTGACCGGCCGGGGCTTCGAGGACCGCTGCGACGTCCCGTCCCCTGCCGGGGACCGAACCGTCGACCAGCGGTGAGCGCGGTCACCCGTTTATCGCTTTGACAGGGGCGCCACCACCTCCCAATACTGAACGACGGTTCAGTAACGCGACGCGTTCACGGAGGGAGGCAGCATGTCCGATCAGACCGGATGTACGTCGCTGACCGGCGGCGAGGCGGTGGTCCGCGCACTGGCGGCACACGGCGTGACGCAGGCGTTCGGCATCCCCGGCACACACAATCTGGAGATCTACCGGCACCTCGGCCCGTACGGCATCGGCCATGTCGCACCCCGCCACGAGCAGGGCGCGGGCTACGCCGCCGACGCGTACGCACGGGTCACCGGACGGCCCGGCGTCGCGATCACCACCACGGGGCCCGCCCTGCTCAATATCGCGGCGGCGGTCGGCCAGGCGTACTCCGACAGCGTTCCCCTGCTGGTCGTGTCGCCCGGCATGCCCCTGCGCCACCCCCGTCAGGCGACCGGACTGCTCCACGAGATGCGCAGCCAGACCGAGGCACTGCGCGGGGTCGCGGCGTTCAGCCACCGGGTGTCGTCGGTCGAGGAGATCGGCTCCGCGGTGGCGCGGGCGTTCGCCCTGCTGCGCCACGAGCGCCCGCGCCCTGTCCATGTCGAGGTGCCGCTCGATCTGCTGGAGGCCGCGGAACCAGCGGGTCCGGTGCGGCTCGCGCCGCCCATGGCCCGTCCGGGTGCGGCAGCGGCCGCGGTGCGCGAGGCGGCGCGGGTCCTGCGGTCGTCGAAGCGGCCCGCGCTGGTGCTCGGCGGCGGCGCCAGGCAGGCCGCGGCCGAGTGCCTGACGCTCGCCGAACGGCTCGGCGCCCCCGTCGTCACCACGGCCAACGGCAAGGGCATCGTCGACGAGACGCATCCCCTGGCCCTCGGGGTGTCCCTGCACAGCCCCGCCGTCCAGCGGTGGCTGACCGGGTGCGACGCGGTGCTGGCCATCGGTACGGAACTGGCCGAGTCCGACCTCTGGTCCGCGCCGCCCGCCCTCACCGGCACCCTGATCCGGGTCGATCTGGACCCGGCCCAGATGTACGCGGGGCTGCCCGCCGGGCAGCCGCTGGTCGGGGACGCGCGGACCACGCTCACAGCGTTGCTGACGGCGCTCACGGAGCCGCGGTCCGCAAACGCGCCGGGGCCGGGAAACGGGACCGACGACGGCCCCAGGACCCGGGACAGGAGCGCGGACAGGGCCGGCCTCAGGACCGCGGACAGGTGCGGGGACACGACCGGGGACAGGAGCGCGGACAGGAGCACGGGCAGGTGCGGGCCGCCGGACCCTGCCGACTCCGTGGTGGCCCTGCGCGCCGCGCGGGACGCCGAGACGGCCGTCCGCGACGCCCGGTGGCTGCCGTATCTGCGCGCGATACGGAGCGTGCTGGCCCACGACGCGTTCCTCACCTCCGACAGTGCTCAGTGCTGCTACTACGGCGCGCTGCCGCATCTGCCCGTCGGACCCGAGGGGCGCTTCCTCCACCCGACCGGCTTCGGCACGCTCGGCTACGCGCTGCCCGCGGCCATCGGTGCGAAGACGGCGTACCCACGACGTCAGGTCGTGGCGCTGAGCGGCGACGGCGGCCTGCAGTTCTCCGTGCAGGAGCTGGCCACGGCCGTGCAGCTGGGGCTGCCGCTGCCCGTCGTCGTCTTCGACAACGGCGGCTACGGCGAGATCCGCGACGGGATGACGGCCCGCGGCGACCGGCCGGTCGCCGTCGACCTGCCCGCCGTCGATCTGCCCGCGCTGGCCCGCGCCTACGGCGGCCGGGGCAGCCACGCCGACTCGCCCGAGGCTCTCGCCCGCGCCCTTTCCCTGGCCCTGACCACCCCGGGGCCCACCGTGATCACCGTGACCGAGGAGCCTTCCCGATGACCGCCGCGAAGTCGCAGAGCCCGCTGATCTCCCTCACCTGGACGGACCATGTCACGGACCGCCGGGGCTACCTGGTCGTCGACCGGCTGGTGCGCGGCGTCTCCAGCGGCGGCCTGCGGATGCGGGACGGCTGCACGCAGGCCGAAGTGGCGGGACTCGCCCGCGGCATGACGATGAAGGAGGCGCTGCACTACGACGCCGATCGCACCGAGGCCCGCTACATCCCGCTGGGCGGCGCCAAGGGGGGCATCGACTGCGACCCCCGTGACCCCGAGGCGTACGGCGTCCTCGTCCGCTTCCTGCGGGCGGTGCGCCCGTACATCGAGAACGTCTGGACGACCGGTGAGGATCTCGGGCTCACCCAGGAACTGGTCGACCGGGCGGCGGCCGAGGCCGGGCTCGTCTCCTCCATCCAGGCGGTCTACCCGCTCCTCGACGACGAGACAGCGGCCCGGAAGCGGCTGGCCGACGCCTTCGCGGTGACCGTGGACGGCATCGGGCTCGACGCGCTGGTCGGCGGATGCGGCGTCGCCGAGTCGGCCCTCGCCGCCCTGGACCGTGCGGGTGTCCCGTACGAGAACGCCCGGGTGTCCGTCCAGGGGCTCGGCACGATGGGCGGGGCCACGGCACGCTTCCTTGCCCGAGCCGGTCTGAGGGTCGTCGCCGTGGCCGATGTGAAGGGCACGATCGCCAACCCGGCGGGGCTGGACATCGAGGCGCTCCTGCGCGCGCGGGACGCCCACGGGACGGTGGACCGGGGCGCGCTGCGCGAAGGTGACCGGGAACTGTCGGACGACGCCTGGCTGACGGCGGACGCGGAGGTGCTGGTGCCGGCCGCCGTGTCGTACGCCATCGACGCCTCGAACCAGTCCGGCATCAGGGCGCGCTGGGTCGTCGAGGCGGCGAACATGCCGGTGCTCGCGGAGGCCGAGGAACTGCTGACGGCGCGCGGGATCACGGTACTGCCCGACGTCGTGGTCAACTCCGGTACGAACGCCTGGTGGTGGTGGACCCTCTTCGGCGACATCGAGGCCGACGCCGAAGAGGCGTTCGGGCACACCCGGCGGGCGATGCGGGAGCTGATCGACCGGATACTGGCCCACGCGGAGGCCAATGGCACCACACCGAGGGCGGCGGCACACGCCCTGGTCGCCGAACGGCTGCCGACGATGGCCGAGCGGTTCGGCTGGTACCGGTAACGGCTCCCCCGCGGCCCCCGGCGGGCGGACGGCCGCGGCTACGGCGCGGCCCTGTGCGTTGGTTAGGGTGGCTGTGTGGCGAGAGTTCGGTTGGGTGTGGCGGAACGGCGTGAGGAGTTGCTGCGCGCCGCGGTGGAGCAGATCGAGGTGCGCGGGGTCTCCTCCGTGCGGATCGCCGATGTGGCCTCCGTGCTGGGGGTGAGCAACGCACTGGTGCTCTACCACTTCTCGACCAAGGAGAAGCTGGTCGCCGCCGCGTTCGCGTACGCGGCGGAGGCCGACCTCGCCCACCTGCGCAAGCTGCTGGCCCGCCGTACCAGCGCGGTGCGACGGCTGCGCGCGGCCGTCCGCTGGTACGCGCCGACCGGGCAGGCCAAGGGCTGGCGCCTGTGGATCGAGGGCTGGGCCGCCTCCCTGCGCGAGCCCGCGCTGCGCGAGGTGGCGGGCGATCTCGACCAGCAGTGGAAGGCGGAGCTGGCCAAAGTCCTCGAAGAGGGCGCTGACGCCGGTGAGTTCCACTGCGAGGACCCGGTGTCGGCGGCCTGGCGCCTCACCGCCCTGCTGGACGGCCTGGCCGTGCAGATGATGTCGTACGCGGGTCCGCTCTCCCGCGCCACGATGCTGCGGTGGACCGACGAGGCCCTCGCCCGCGAACTCGGCATCGACCACAAGACCTTGACGGGCTGACACCTCTCCCCCTCCGGCCGCCGTCCCTCTTCCTTCCCGCCTGCCCTTCCCCCGCCCTCCCTCGACCCCGCCCTCCCCCGGGCCGTCGTGCCGGATCAGGTCTGACGTACCGGCGCGTAGGCCGAGCCGTCGAGCCCGAAGGTCCAGGCGACCCCGTCCTTCGCCGTACTCGTCGTGGGCGGCACCCGCAGCCAGTAGGTACGGTGCGTGCCGTCCGGCTCCGGGGTGGAGTTGACCACTTCGACCATCACCACGTCCTCGTCCCCGTCCAGCGAGATCCGCCAGAGGATGCCCGTCTCGTCGCGGTGGACCGGTTCGGCGCGGGACTCGGTGAGGTAGCGGTCGTAGCCGTAGTACTCCAACATCACGCGGCGCAGTTCCGCGTTCTCCTCGGCCCGTATCCGCTCCGGGGTCAGCGTCGCCAGCTCCGCCAGGAACGCTGCGGGAACCGGCATGCCGCGCCACGCGTACAGCGCGAAGCCGTCCGCGTAGGCGAGCGCCGGGCCCTCCCCGTGGTCGAGCCGCCCCGCCTCGTCGCGGTGGAGCACCTCGGGCCGCTCGCTGATCACGACGGCGTGCTCGAAGGGCCACCACCAGCCGGCGTTGCGGGCGACCTCCGCCAGGCCGGTCAGCCGGTCGCCACGCCCGTCGAAGGCGGCGAGCCAGGCGGCGTCGTGCTGTCCGAGGACGGCGTCGAGCAGTCGCAGCCGGATACCGGACTCGTCCTCGGGCCGCGCGGCGAGGTCCGCGACGACGCCCGTCCGTATCCGTTCGGCGAGGGCGCCCGTGGTCTCCCAGAGCTGGGCCCCCGTGGCGGACCAGAGCGCGGACCAGCCCGCGGCGCCCAACTCGTCGTACATCCGGCGGCGTTCCTCGGCCCAGGGCCGGGTGCGGATCTCGTCGCGCACCGAGCGTCCGGCGTCGGTCAGCTTCGCCACCGCTTCGACCGCCGCGCGGGGCGAGTCGGCCCAGATGATGCGCTCCGGCTCGGCGAGACCGGCACCGCGGTAGGCGAGCCGCACCCCGTCCTCGGCCGCGGCCCGGTCCGCCGCGCCCGTCGCCGCCGCCACGGCCCGCCAAGAGTTCACGTACTGCATCGGTTGTCCCGTCCCCTGTTTCTCGATCTCGGTCTCGGATCTCGGATGTGAGATCTCCGTGCTCGGATGTCCGCCGCGCCGCACGGTCGCCGGTCGCGGCGGCCGGATCAGTCCGCGACGATACGGATCGCGCCCGGCGCGTACTCCCGCTGGCGTACCACGCGGAACCAGCCCTTCGGCAGCGAGATCGCCGCGTGCTCCTCGTGCACCACGCGTCCCCCGTCCGGGAGATGGAGCAGCATTGGCCCGAACTGCCCCGCCTCCCTTATCAGTCGGCCGGGGCCCTGCACCGCGTGGGCGTGTCCGGTGACCTCGCCCAGTGCGAGCACCAGACGTCCCCGGCCGTCGCGCAACTCGCCCGTCGCCTTCAGGAAGTGGACGGGCACGGCCGACTCCTCCACCGCCACGATCAGTACATCGCCCTGCCGGTACACAGACGTCTCCCCTCGGTCGCGGCACCCGCTGTGCCGAACACGAGGAAAACGCTACGGGGAGGGTCTGACAATCGACCGGCCGCGGTGCGTGGGCCAGGTCCCGGTCACCGCGTTGTCAGTGGGGCTTGATAGACCTTGCGGACAACAACCGTTCCCAGCATCAGGAGCTCAGGGCCATGTCCGGTGTGGACCACCTCAGCGAGCTGTGCGGCCTTCCGGCCGTCGACTTCCAGCGCAATGCCACCGAAACACCCCGTCCGGCCGCCGACGCCGCCGCGTGGCGCATCAGCGTCGATCCGTACGACGACGAGGACGGGGAACCCACTTGGGAGCAGGAGTTCTCGGCGTTCCTGGAAGCCGTCGACCCGGCCGGGGTCCGCGCCCTGATCATCGGGCAGTGGGGCGAGTCGTACGACGACAAGTCCGACGTCCCGATCGATCTCGTCATAGCCGCGGCCGACCGGCTGACCTCGCTGGAGGCGGTGTTCGTCGGAGACCTGGTGCTGGAGGAGGCGGAGATCTCCTGGATCGAGCAGTCGGACGTCACCAAGCTGCTCGCCGCGTTTCCCTCGCTGGTGGAGTTCGGGGTGCGCGGCGGCAGCGAACTGGAGTTCCCGGCGACCAAGCACGAGCGACTGCGCTCGCTCACCATCGAGGCGGGCGGGCTGCCCGTGCAGGTGGTCCGCGGCGTGCTCGACAGTGAACTGCCCGCGCTGGAGAAGCTCGATCTGTGGCTGGGGGTCTCGTCGTACGGCGGTGATGCCGATGTGGCGGACCTGGCGCCGCTGCTCTCCGGCACCCGCTTCCCCCGGCTGCACCACCTGGGCCTGCGCAACAGCGAGGTGGAGAACGAGATCGCGGCGGCCGTCGCCTCGGCCCCGGTGGTCGCGCAGCTGCGCACGCTCGACCTGTCGAACGGCACGCTCGGCGACGAGGGCGCGGCGGCGCTGCTCGAAGGCCAGCCGCTCACCCATCTCGATGTGCTCGACCTGCACCACCACTTCCTGTCCGAGGCGATGGAGCGCCGGATCACCGAGTCGCTGGTGCCCCACGGGGTCCGGGTCGACCTGTCCGAGCGCAGCAAACCGTGGGGCGACGGCGGCCCCGAGGGCCGGTACACGGCTGTGTCGGAGTGACACGATGCTCGACATCGCACACCCCGAGTTCTTCCACGACCTGCCGGTCTTCACCCTGCCGGGACCTGCCGCGGAGCAGTCCGAGGAACTGCCGGCCGCGGACGAGGTCGCCTGGCGGCTGGACTGCGGCTGGGAGGGTTCGCTGACGTTCCCCGTCCTGTGGCAGCACTTCCTGGACTCGGTCGACAGCGAGCGGGCCGAGGCGCTGGTGATCGGTCCGTGGTGGCAGGGGCACTACACCGAACTCACCCCCGTGGTGGAGTTGATCGCCGCGGACGCGGGCCGCTTCCCGGGGCTGCGGGCGCTGTTCCTCGCGGATGTGGAGAGCGAGGAGTGCGAGGTGTCCTGGCTGAAGATGTCGGACATCACTCCGGTGCTCGCCGCGCTTCCCCTGCTGGAGGAGCTGGTGGTGCGCGGCGGCGGTGACTCCGCCGCCGAAGAGGCGGGGCTGCGGTTGTCGCCGGTGCGTCACAGCGCTCTGAGGTCCCTCCGCTTCGAGTCCGGCGGTCTGCCCTCACACGTCGTGCGGGCGGTCGCCGCGTCCGAACTCCCGGCGCTGGAGCGGCTGGAGATCTGGCTCGGGACCCGTTGGTACGGCGGCGACGCGCAGGTGGAGGACCTGGCCCCGCTCCTGTCGGGCGGCACCTTTGCGCGGTTGCGGCATCTGGGCCTGCAGAACAGCGAGATCCAGGACGAGATCGCGGCGGCTCTGGCCTCGGCGCCCGTGGTGGCCCAGCTGACGTCGCTGTCGCTCGCCATGGGCACCCTCGGCGACACAGGTGCGGCGGCGCTCCTGGCGGGGCAGCCGCTGAGCCATCTGTCCACGCTCGACCTGCGCCACCACTACCTGAGCGACGGGATGCTCGACCGCGTCCGGCAGGCGTGCGCACCGGCTTCGGTCAACGGTGAGGAACCGGTGGAGTACTGGGACCCCGAGGAGGACGAAGAGCGCTATGTCGCGGTCAGCGAATAGCCCCGCGCCGCGCTTCACGGTCGTCGGCAATCCGGACAACCGCCGCGTCGCCCTCTTCCAGGAGGCCGTGCGCGCCGCCGGGCTGCCGGACGCCCGCGTCGTGTCCTGGCTCCAGGTGCTCGCCGGTGAGGCGGCGTTCCGGCCGTCGGAGACCGTACGGATGGACTCGCCCGGCGAGGACGCCGAGGTGGAGCGGCTGCTGCGCGGGGTCGTCGATCCGACCCGTGTGGAGGGGTCGGCCCGTTGGTACGCCACGTTCCTCACGGCCGTGCGGGACGTGGCGCGGGCCGCTTCGTCGGCGGGCGCCGGCCTGCTCGGCGATCCCGGGGACATCGCGGCGCTGTTCGACAAGCGGCTGTGTCATGGCGTGCTGGACGGTGCCGGGATTCCGGTGCCCGCGTCGCCGACGTCCGGTCCCAGGGCGCCCGTGGTGCGGGGCTGGGCGGATGTGCGCGAGCTGATGGCGGAGCACGGCATGCCGCGGGTGTTCGTGAAGCTCGCCCACGGTTCGTCCGCCTCGGGGGTGCTGGCCGTGGAGACGGCCGGCCCCGGCCGGCTCCGGGCGAGCACGTCGGTGGAGCGGGACGCGGAGGGCCGGCTGTTCAATTCGCTCCGGGTGCGCCGGTACACCACGGAGCGGGAGGTGGGCGCGATCATCGACACGCTCGCCCCGGACGGGCTGCACATCGAGCGCTGGCTGCCGAAGGCCGCGCAGCGGGGGCGGGCCGCGGATCTGCGGGTCGTGGTGGTCGGCGGACGCGCGACCCATGCCGTCGTGCGCACCAGCAGTTCCCCGATGACGAATCTGCATCTCGGCGGCGCCCGCGGCGATCTCGACGAGGTCCGGGCCGCAGTCGCGGCGGCGGGGGGCAGTTGGCGGGACGCGCTCGCGATGTGTGAGCGGGCCGCCGCCTGTTTCCCCGGGACGCTGTGTGTGGGCGTGGATCTGCTGCCCGCGACCGGCTGGCGGCGGTTCGCCGTCGGCGAGGTCAATGCCTTCGGTGATCTGCTGCCCGGTCTGACCGGTCTGCCGGGCAGCGGCGCCGAGGGGCTGGACACCTATGCGGCGCAGGTCGCCGCCGTACTGGAACGAACAAGGAACCACCGTGTCGTCGCTGCCCCCTGACCCCACCCACGTCAACCCCACCCGCACCGATCCCGCCCGCCGCGTCCTGGACGCCGGTGACCCGGACACCGGCGGGTCGGACACCTACGGCCCGGACACGGGTGAACCCGACATGAGCGACATCGTCGGGAGTCACGATCTGCTGTTCGTCACTCTCGACACCCTGCGTTACGACGTCGCCGTCGAGCTGGCCGCCGCCGGACGCATCCCGCATCTGGCCCGGCATCTGCCCGGTGGTGTCTGGGAGAAGCGCCATGCGCCGGGGAGCTTCACCTACGCCTCGCACCAGGCGATGTTCGCCGGTTTTCTGCCGACGCCCGCCGCGCCGGGGCCGCACCCGCGGCTGTTCGCGGCTCGTTTCGCGGGCAGCGAGACGACGGCGGACGGCACGTTCGTCTTCGACACCCCCGATCTGCTGTCCGGCCTCGCCGCCGTGGGCTACCGCACGGTGTGCGTCGGCGGCGTCGGCTTCTTCAACCGGCAGGGCCCGCTCGGCTCCGTACTGCCCGGCATGTTCCAGGAGAGCCACTGGGAGCCCGGTTTCGGTGTCGCCTCGCCCACCTCGTTCGAGGAGCAGGTGGCCCGCGCCGAGGAAGTCGTCGCCGGACTTCCGCAGGACCAGCGGCTGTTCCTGTTCGTCAATGTGTCGGCGCTCCACCAGCCCAACTGGTTCCACCGGGCGGGCGCCACCCGTGAGGCGGGCGACTCCCGCGCCACGCACGCCGCCGCCCTGGAGTACGTCGACCGGCACATCGGCCGGCTCTTCGCGGCGGCGAGCAGCCGCCGCCGCTGCTTCGCCATCGTCTGTTCCGACCACGGCACGGCCTACGGCGACGACGGCTTCACCGGCCACCGGCTCGGTCACGAAGCCGTCTGGACCGTGCCGTACGCCCATTTCTTCCTTGAGCCCGGGGACACAAGATGACCAGCACGACCCTTCCCGCAACCGCAACCGCAGCCGCTGCCGCTGCCGCTGCCGCAACCGCAGCCACGGCCCTTCCCGCCGTCAGGCCGTACGAGAGCTACGTCTACGCCTATCCGCACAAGACGGCGTACCGGCCGCTCACCGGCCGGCCCGCGCTGCGTGAGCTGTGGGCGGCGGAGCCCAAGGACGCGCTCTCCCTCTATCTCCACATACCGTTCTGCGAGGTCCGCTGCGGCTTCTGCAATCTGTTCACCCGGATCGGCGCTCCCGGGGAACTGACGACGCGCTATCTCGACGCGCTGGACCGGCAGGCCGTCGCTGTCCGGGACGCGCTGGGCGACCGGGAGCCGGTGCGGTTCGCCGCCGCCGCGTTCGGCGGCGGCACACCCACGTTCCTGACCGCCGCCGAGCTGGAGCGGCTCTGCGACATCGCGGAGAAGCGGATGGGGGCCGAGCTGCGTTCGGTGCCGCTGTCCGTGGAGACCTCGCCGTCGACCGCGACGGCGGACCGGCTGGCCGTGCTCGCCGACCGCGGGACGACCAGGATCAGCATCGGTGTGCAGAGCTTCGTCGACGACGAGGCGCGCGCGGCGGTGCGCCCGCAGCGCCGCGCCGAGGTGGAGGCGGCTCTCGGCCGGATCCGTGATGCCCGCGTTCCGGTGCTCAACATCGACCTGATCTACGGTATCGACGGGCAGACGGAGGAGAGCTGGCGGACCTCGCTGGACGCCGCGCTGGTCTGGCGGCCCGAGGAGCTGTATCTCTACCCGCTGTACGTACGCCCGCTGACCGGACTCGGCCGTCTCGGTGCGGTGGCGGAGCCGGCCGCCGAAGAGCTCGCGGCCGCCGCCTGGGACGAGCAGCGGCTGCGGCTCTACCGGGCGGGCCGCGACCATCTCCTGGCCCGGGGCTACGAGCAGGTGTCGATGCGGATGTTCCGCCGCGCGGACGCCCCGCAGGAGGGCCCCGACGACTACGCGTGCCAGACCGACGGCATGATCGGGCTGGGCTGCGGCGCCCGCTCGTACACCGCGTCCCTGCACTACTCCTTCGACTACGCGGTGGAGATGCGGGAGATTCGCGGCATCATCGACGGTTTCACCGCCACCGAGGATTTCTCCCGTGCCGAGGTCGGGCGGTACGTGGACGCCGGCGAGGCGCGCAGGCGCCACCTCCTCCAGTCGCTGCTCCAGGCCGCGGGGCTGCGGGCGGACGAGTACCGGCAGCGCTTCGGTACGGATCCGCGCGAGGACTTCCCGGCCGAGCTGGACCGTTTCGCGGCGCGCGGCTGGCTGGACGGGAGCGCGGGTGAGGGGCTGCTGCGGCTCTCCCCGGAAGGGCTGGCCCACTCCGACGCCCTGGGCCCGGAGCTGTTCTCCCCCGCGGTGCGGGCCGCGATGGCCTCGTACGAACGGAAGTGAGCACCGCCATGGACCTGACGATTCTCTACCGGGGCCCGCTGGCCTCGTGCGACTACGACTGTCCGTACTGCCCGTTCGCCAAGCGGCGCGACAGCCGGGAGCAGCTGACGGCGGACCGGGCGGCGCTGGAGCGGTTCACCGCGTGGGCGGCGGAGCAGACCGGCGACCGGCTGTCCGTGCTGTTCACGCCGTGGGGCGAGGGGCTGGTGCGGTCCTGGTACCGGCGCGCGCTGGTCGAGCTGTCGCTGCTTCCGCAGGTCGGCCGGGTGGCCATCCAGACCAATCTGAGCGGCCGTACCGACTGGCTGGACGGGGCCGATACGGACCGGGTCGCGCTGTGGTGCACGTACCACCCGGGGCAGACGCCGTACGAGCGTTTCCTCGGCAAGTGCCGGGAGCTGACCGGGCGCGGGGTTCGCTACAGCGTGGGGGTGGTCGGCTTCGACGATCATCTCGACGAGGCGCGGCGGTTGCGGGCCGCGCTGCCCGACGAGGTCTATCTCTGGGTCAACGCCGCAGAGGGGCACACCTACACGGACGAGGAGGCGGACCGCTGGACGGCGCTGGACCCGCTGTTCCCGTACAGCAGGCATCCGCACCGCTCGGCCGGGCTGCCCTGCCGGACAGGTGAGTCGGTCATCTCGGTGGACGGCGACGGCACGGTGCGGCGGTGTCACTTCGTCCGCGCGGAGCTGGGCAATCTGTACGACGGCAGTTACCGGCGGGCGCTGGGTCCGCGGGCCTGCCCGCTGAGCGTGTGCGACTGCCACATCGGCTATGTGCATCTGGAGACGCTGCCGCTGTACGACGTGTTCGCGGGCGGTGTGCTGGAGCGGATACCGGCTCCGGGCAGCGGGATCACGCCGCCGGACGGGCTCGTGGTGCCGAGCCCGTCCCGGCGTGCACTTCCCCTGACGGTCCTGCGGGATGCCCCTTAGCGGGGAAGCAGGTCCGGTCGGAGGGGAAGCAGGTCCGGGCGCTTCGCCTCTGCGTGGTCGCCGGAGGACTCGCCGCGCAGCCTTCGGCCGATCCATGGGACCAGGTAGTCGCGCGCCCAGTGGATGTCGTCGCGCCGTTCCTCGAAGGTGCCGCGCTGGGCGCGCGGCGGCCACGCCTGGTCCGGATCGGCCGGTACGTCGACGCCGAGGACCTGTGCCGCGCGCAGCGCGACCCGGGTGTGTCCCTCGGGCGACAGATGCAGCCGGTCATCGTCCCAGGCACGCCTGTCCTGCACCGAGCGCAGGGACCACAGGTCCAGGACGGGGCAGTGGTAGCGGTCCGCGATGGCCCGCAGATGAATGTTGTACGTCGCGATCTTGCCGCGCATGTGCCGCAGTACCGGCACGCCCCGGGTGTCGAATCCGGTGGTGACCATGACAGTGCCGACCGCGTCGCTCAGATCGGCGACCGCGCGCTCGAAGCGCTCGGCCAGATCGTCGGGGTCGGTACCCGGCCTGATGATGTCGTTGCCGCCCGCGCAGAAGCTGACCATGTCCGGGGCCAGTTCCTTGGCACGGGGTACCTGCTCCTCGACTATCTGGTCGAGAAGGCGTCCGCGTACGGCGAGATTGGCGTACCGGAAATTCCCGTGCGGGGAATCCTCCGGGATCGTCGCTGCGTCGGGGACCGGGAGCTGGTCCGCCAGCAGCACGGCGAAGCGGTCCGCCCAGCCGACAAAGGTCCCGTCGGGGCCGGGGTCTCCGACGCCTTCGGTGAAGCTGTCGCCAATCGCCGCGTACGACCCGATGATGCCTGGTTGATTGATTCTCGAATCGTCTGCCACAAGCGCATATCCTGCACCTTCGAATGTGACCTACGCGACCGTATTACGGGGTTGACGGGTGGTGAGATAGACCACCCGGTCAGTTTTTGGTAAAGCCGGAATAAGTGCGGGGGCGGTGCGCTCGTGCGCACCGCCCCCGCGAGAACCGCTCGCTACCGCTCCATCAGATGGAGACGCCGTGCTGGCGCAGGTAGGAGATCGGGTCGACGTCCGAGCCGTAGCTCGGGCCGGTGCGGACCTCGAAGTGCAGGTGCGGGCCGGTCGAGTTGCCGGTGGAACCGGAGAGGCCGATCTGCTGGCCGCCGGTGACGGTCTCGCCCACGGAGACGTTGAGCGAGGACTGGTGGGCGTACTGGGAGTACATGCCGTCGGCGTGCTTGATGACGACCTCGTTGCCGTACGAACCGCTCCAGCCGGCCGAGACCACGGTGCCCGGACCGATGGCGCGGACGACGGTGCCCGAGGCGGCCTGGAAGTCCGAGCCGGTGTGGTAGCCGCTGGACCAGCTGGCGCCGGAGGCCCGGTACTGGGTGGTGACGTTGGCGTTGGCCACCGGGGTCGTCCAGCCGGAGCTGTCGCCCTGGGAGGCGCTGGTGTTCGTGGAGGTGGTGGACTTGCCGGCCGCGGCGGACGAGTCCGGGGAGGACGTGGTCTTCGGGGCGGGCTTCGCCTTCGGGGCAGCCGGGGCGGCCTTCTTCGGCTCGGCCTTCGAGGGGGCCGGCGCGGACTGCGCGGCGTCCGAGGCGGCGGCGGAGCCGGACGCCTTGGCGCCGAGGGTCAGCTTCATGCCGGGGAAGATCAGGCTCGGGTTCTCGCCGACGACATCGCGGTTGTCCTGGTACAGCTTCTGCCAGCCGCCCTTGAGCTTCTGCTCGGCCGCGATCTTCGACAGGTAGTCGCCGGGGACCACGGAGTAGGTCTTCGGCGCGGTCTTCGCCGCAGCGGCACCGGGGGCGGTGTGCGCGGCGGCGACCGAGGCGGCGGGCGCGGCCTTCTCCGCGGCGTGCGCTCCGGTGGCACCGATCAGCGGGAGGGCGAGGACGGCGCCGCCGGTCCCTGCGGCGAGGACACCGCGGGCGATCGGGCCGGTCTTCGTACGACGGTGCTTACCCTGTGCGGGCATGGGGGCATTCCTCTCCGGCGCCTACGAGGTGAGCTGTCGGGTTCGGGCTGGAGATGCCCGGTCGCTGGCTGCGACTTCACCCCGAGCCGGTCCGGATCTCTCCGGGCCGGCGGCTTACCTGGGTCCCCCGCTCCTGCCACGCGTATGTGGGTGGGTGTGAATTCCGGGCGGCGGCAGGATTAGGCGGTCCGTCCGGATTGACGGTGACCGTAAACGAGTCAGGACGACAGGAACAAGCCATCGGTTGCGTACCGGAATCCTCGATTCAATTTCGGTTCGGATTTCCGGTGACACTCCGTGGATTACGGATCTTGGCTTTCCGCGCGGCGCCCGGATTACCTCCGGGCGCCGCCACCACACACCGTCACGGATATGATCCCGCTCACCAGCGGGTCACCATCTCCCCCACAAGCGGTGCATGCTCCACCAAATGCACCAATACGGACATGACATGGCCATCACCTCTGACGCAACCTCAGCACCCGCGCGTCGAGATCTCCCGTCAGCCCCGTGTGCAGCCCCTGGTGCAGGAGCACCGATCCCTCGTACACCGTCCCGGTGTCCTGGCAGACGTACGCCGCCGAGGGGACCAGACCGCGCAGCCGCAGAGCCGGGGGCCGCTGCCCGTACCGCTGCGCTTCGAGCCACATCAGCACCACGGTCTCCTCGCCCCGCACGTACTGCACCGCGCTCAGCCCGCCGCGCGGAGCCGCGAGCCGGTGGAGGGCGCCGTGCTGCACGACCGGGCGGATCTCCTTGTACAGGGACACCCAGTCCCGCGCCTCGGCCAGCTCCCGTTCGCTCCACTCGGTGAGGTCCCCGCCGACCCCGAGCACCCCGGCCATCGCGCTGACGAAGCGGAAGCGCAGCGAACTCGCCCGCCCGTTCAGCTGCACGTTCGGGCTGTCGGTGACCCAGGCGGCCATCACCCGCGCCGGGTGGATCTGCCCGAAGCCCTCCTGGATGGCGAGCCGGTCCAGCGGGTCGGTGTTGTCGGAGGTCCACACCTGATCGGTACGGGCGAGCACCCCGAGGTCGACCCGGCCCCCACCGCCCGAGCAGGACTCGAAGGCCACACCCGGGTGCGCGGCACGCAACCGGTCCAGCAGCGCGTAGAACGCGTCCACATGCTCGATCCAGAGCTTCTGCGGATATTCCTCGCCCGGCCAGCCCGCATCGGTGAAGCAGCGGTTGAAGTCCCACTTCACATAGTCGATCGGCGCACTGGAGAGCAGGGTGTCGAGCCGCTCCCACAGGTATTCCCGCACGTCCCGCCGGGCCAGGTTGAGCACCAGCTGATGACGGAACTCCGTCCGCGTCCGCCCGGGGACGTGCTGGACCCAGTCGGGGTGGGCCCGATAGAGATCGCTGTCGGGGTTGACCATCTCCGGCTCGACCCAGATGCCGAACCGCATGCCCAGCCCGCGCACCTCTTCGGCGAGCGGCTTCAGCCCGCCGGGGAAGCGCTCGGGGTTCGGCGTCCAGTCGCCGAGTCCGGCCCGGTCGCTGGTGCGCCGCCCGAACCAGGCGTCGTCCACCACGAACAGCTCGACACCCATCTCCGCGGCCCGCACCGCGAGCGCCCGCTGCTGCTCCTCGGCGATGTCGAACCCGGTCGCCTCCCAGGAGTTGTAGAGCACCGGGCGCAGCGCCTCGGCGTCCGGAATCACATGGGCCAGCTGCCAGGCGTGCCAGGCGCGGCTCGCCCCGCCGAATCCGTCCGGGCTCCACAGCCCGGCGAAGACGGGTGTGGTGTACGACGCCCCCGGCGCGAGCCGCAGCAGCCCGGACTCGTCGTAGCCCGCGCCGCCGGTGATCTGCACGATGCCGTCGGGCAGCTGGTGCACGGCGATCCGCCAGGACCCGGACCAGCCCAGCGCGCAGCCGTACACCTCGCCGTGCTCCTCGGTCGCCGCGGCGTCCGCGTCGAGCGCCACCCAGGGCAGGTGCTGGTGTCCGGTGTGGCCCCGGCGGCTGGAGAGGATCTTCTCGCCGTACGTCAGTTCCGACCGCACCAGCCGGGACTCGGCCGCCCAGCTGCCGTGGAGCTGGCTCAGCCGCCAGCCCGCACGGGCCGGCAGCGTCCAGGTCGCCGCGTCGGCGCGCAGCAGCTCCAGGGGCGGGCCGTCCGGCCCGGCGTGGGTGACGGTGGCCCAGCGCTCGATGACATCGGAGTCCCCGCGCATCCGGTAGTGCAGGGTCAGCGCGAGCCGGTGGAGAGCGTCGGTGAAGCCGAGCCGCAGTTCGTCGCCCCGCGTCTCGGCCTCCGCGAACGCCCACTGCGTTCCCCGGACCTCTGCGGTCCGTACGGAGAGGGCCGGGCGGACGAATCGGGGGCCGCCCTCGACCGGGTACTCCTCACGGCCGTCGAGCGGGGATTCGAAGCCCGGACCGGGCGGGAAGGGCACGGCGGCCAGCGCCTCGGCCGCGGACATCGTGAGGCGCGGCCCCCAGTGGAGATGAACCAGTTCATCGCGGTCGGTGAGGTGGAGCGCATAGCTGCCGGTCGCACCGTCGAGCACCCAGGTCCGGCCCGTGACACCAGTCTCGATCATCATTCCCCCACATTCGAACAGTTTCGCGCATCATCAACCATCCCCGCAGTGAGGGGCAATGCCCTCGCGGCATGACTGGCCGAAACGTGCGGACGGTCGCGCGGCAGAGCGTCACGCGGTCGAGATGATTGCCCGAGGAACCGATGTCGTATCGTCACAAGAGTGCCCTCATCGGCGAGCAGCGCCGACGCCAGACACCCCAGGAGCCACCCGTGACGCAGCAGGTGCCGCAGGTCCCGCCGACAGAAGCCGAGCTGACCGGAGTGCGCAATTTCCGGGACGTGGGCGGGCTCCCGACGACGGACGGGCGCCGTGTGGCGTTCGGGCGGCTCTACCGCAGCGGTCACCTGGCACACGCCACGGAGCAGGACACGGCGATCCTCGGCGGGCTCGGTCTGCACACCGTCTTCGACTTCCGTAGCGCCGCCGACCGGAAGCTCGACGGCCATGACGTGGACCTGGCCGGGGTGCGCAATGTCAATATCCCGCTCTCGGACCCCGCCGACGGCGCGGAGTTCTGGCGGCTGGTCCGCGACGGCGACGTCGAGCAGCTGCGCTCGATCCTCTCCGGCACCAAGGGTGCGGACCGCATGATCACCTCGTACCGGTCGATCATCAGGGACCGCACCGCCGAGCACAGCCGGGTGCTGCACGCCCTGGCCGAGGACAGCGTCCCCGCCCTGATGCACTGTGCCGCGGGCAAGGACCGCGCCGGTCTCTCGATCGCCGTGTCCCTGCTCGCCGTCGGCGTGGAGCGCGACGCCATCGAGGCCGACTACCTCAAGTCCAACGACGCGCACCGCCGGTACCGGGTGCGGCGCACCGACATGTCGGAGACGGGGATGTCCCAGGAGGTGCTGGAGCTCCTGAACCCGCTGTTCGGCGCGCACGCCGAGTACCTCGCCGCGGCCTTCACCGCCATCGAGGAGACCTGGGGAACCACGGACCGCTACCTCACCGAGGGCCTGAAGATCACCCCGGAGACCCGGGAGCGGCTGCGCGGGCGCCTGCTGGAGCCGGCGTAGGCGCGCCCGTCGCCCCGGCGCGGATCGCACCGGGCGGCGGATCGCCCCAGGCCCTCGCCCGGCGGTCGGGACTACTACTTGTTGCCGCCGGCCACGGCGAACAGCAGGTAGAGGAAGCCCGCGATGACGTGTCCGGCCACCAGGTACGCGAACAGCCGGATCACGACCCCGCGCGGCATCTTCCGCTCATGCGGGTCGTAGTTCTTGGGCCGCTGCGGGGTCAGGGGGTCGTAGTGCTCGGAATCGGACATGACAGTCCTCTCTGCCGGCCTCACGGCCGGTGAAGCGAAGGATGGAGCAGGTGCGGCGACGGGGCCGACGGCCCGGTCAGCGCCGATGGATCCCGTTGCCGAGACACAGCTCGGCGGCGGGGCTCTGCATCAGTGAGTGGACGAAGAGCAGCTCCGCGCCGCCGCGGTCGACGGCCGCGATCCGGTGCGGGGTGAGCGAATCGAAGTGCGCGCTGTCGCCGGGGGCGAGGTCGTGCACCGTCTCCCCCAGGATGACCCGCAGCCGGCCGTCGAGGACGTACAGCCACTCCTCGCCGGGGTGGACCCGCACGAGATCGCCCTGGGCGCCGTACGGCACTCTGACCCGCAGTGCCTGCATGGCACGGCCGGAGCCGCCCGCCTGCTGATACATCCAGCCGTCGGCCTCGGCGCCCTCGAAGCGGCCGCCGCGGACGATCGCGTCACGTTCGGGAGGTGTCTCCCCGAGCAGCTCGGAAACCGTCGTACCGTAGATGCGGGCGAGCCCGAGCAGCATCGGCAGCGAGGGTTGCCTGCGGCCCGTTTCGAGCCGGGAGAGGTGGGCCGGGGAAAGCCCTGCCCGCTGGGCGGCGCTCTCCAGGGTGAGACCGCGGCCGCGGCGCAGTTCGCGCAGGCGGGGTGCGACGCCGGGGAGTTCTTCGGGCACCCCTCCGTCCGGAGGATTCATACCTTTATTGGGCCAGGATCTTTCCTCCGAGGCAAATTTCTTACCTCGGAGGCAAATCCCACGGACGCCGACCCGGTGCCGGTCGACGGGTGCCGCAGGTGCCGCGGGTGCCGGTTGACGCCGGTGGCGCTCAGCGGTTGGCGACTGCCTGCTTCACCAGGGTCCGCCCGAAGTCCCACATCAGCCCGCCGCCGTTGTGCGCGTCATCCATGACTGCGGTGAACGCCGCCACGAAGCGCTCCACCTCCGGCTCGCCGATGACCAGCGGCGGAATCAGCTTGATCACTTCCAGATGGTCGCCGGACACCTGCGTGAGGATGCGGTGCTTCTGCAGCAGCGGCACCACGACCATCTGCGCGAAGAGTCCCTTTCGGGCCGCCTGGAGCATGGTCCAGCGGCTGCGGAGCTTCAGCGAGGCCGGCCGGCCGAACTCGATGCCGATCATCAGCCCGCGCCCGCGCACCTCGTGCAGCAGCTCGTAGCGGTCGACGAGGGCGGCCAGCCGTTCCCGCAGCAGATCGCCGGTGCGCCGGGCGTTCGCGACGGTCTCCTCGTCCTCCATCACCGCGAGCACGGCGAGCCCCGCCGCCATCGCCTGGGCATTGGAGCCGAAACTCGCGGAGTGGACCAGAACCCGGTCCATGGACGAGTAGACGCGTTTGAAGATCCAGTCCTTGCCGAGGGTCGCCCCGACGGGCACATAGCCGCCGGAGAGCGCCTTGGCGACACAGACCAGATCGGGTTCGACGCCTTCCTCGTGCTGGTACGCGTAGAAGTCACCGGTCCTGCCGAGCCCGGTCTGCACCTCGTCGGCGATGAGGAGCGCCTTGTGCCGGTGCAGCAGTTCCTGCGCGGCCCGCAGGAAGCCCGGCGGCGCGGCGTGCACGCCCTTGCCCTGGACGGGTTCCACGACCAGGGCCGCCACATCCCCGCGCTTCAGTTCGCGCCGCAGGGCGTCGAGGTCCCCGAGCCCGATCGCGGTATCGGGCAGCAACGGGGCGAAGCCGTCCCGGAATCCGTCCTCGCCGTTGACCGAGAGCGAACCGGTGGTGAGTCCGTGGAAGGCGTGGGTGCAGTAGAGGACCCGCGGTTTCCCGGTGGCGTAGCGGGCGAACTTCAGCGCCGTCTCGACCGCCTCCGTACCGCTGTTGCCGAAGAAGACCCGGTCCAGATGCGGGCTGTGGGTGAGCAGCTTCTCGGCCAGCAGTCCGGGCAGCGGCTGGCAGTCGAAGCGGGTGAGGTCGGCGAGCGAGGCGTCCAGGACGTCGTGCAGGGCCCGGCGGACGACGGGGTGGTGCCGCCCGAGGCCCATCACCCCGAATCCGGCGAGCATGTCGAGGTAGTCGTTGCCGTCGGCGTCCCAGAAGTACGCTCCCTCGGCACGCTCGTACACCTTGTCGAAGCCGATGGTGCGCAGCATGCGCGGCAGTTGGTGGTTGAGATGCCGTGCGTGCAGCTCGTAGCGTTCGCCGCCGCGTTCCGCGAGGAGCCGCGTGAGGTCGAAGCCCCTGGGTTCGCCGTCCTTCATTGCCCGTCCTTCTCCTTCGGCAGGTCCTGCTGGGCCGCCGGGCCCGGCCCGGACGCGCCACGAGGGGCGGCGCGTCGCGAGCGGCCGGGCCGGCGGGACGGGGAGAACCGGCGGACCGGTTCTCCGGCGGTCAGACCGTCACCGGTTACCGGTGACGGTCTCCCGTGCGGCCCGCAGGGACTCCTTCAGCGACCCCATGGTGGCGAGCACCGCCGTGGGCTCGTAGCCGCAGTGCGCCATGCAGTTGGCGCAGCGCGGGTCCTTGCCCCGGCCGTACTTCTCCCAGTCGGTCTCCTCGATGAGCTGACGGTACGTCGGGACGTATCCGTCGTTCATCAGGTAGCAGGGGCGCTGCCAGCCGAAGAGCGAATAGTTCGGGATCGCCCACGCGGTGCAGGCGAAGTCCGCCTTGCCTTCCAGGAAGTCCAGGAAGAGCGGCGAGTGGTTCAGCCGCCAGCGGGCCCGGTTGCCGCCCGCGAATGCCTTCTTGAACAGCTCGCGGGTCTGCTCGACGCCGAGGAAGTGCTCCTGGTCGGGTGCCTTCTCGTACGCGTAGGCGGGCGAGATCATCATCTCGTCGACCTTCAGATCGTCATTGAGGAAGTTGAGGACCTCGATGATCGTCTGCGGGGTGTCGGTGTTGAAGAAGGTCGAGTTCGTGGTGACGCGGAATCCGCGGCTCTTGGCCTCCTTCATCGCCTCCACCGCCTCGTCGAAGACTCCTTCCTTGGCGACCGATTCGTCGTGCCGTTCACGCAGCCCGTCGATGTGCACGGCGAAGGCGAAGTACGGCGACGGCGTGAATTTGTCGAGCTTCTTCCGCATGAGCATCGCGTTCGTGCAGAGGAAGACATATTTCTTCTTCGCGACGAGCTGACGCACGATCTCATCGATCTGCGGGTGCATCAGCGGCTCACCGCCCGCGATGGACACCATCGGCGCGCCCGATTCGAGCACCGCGCCGACGGCCTGGGCGACCGGCATGCGCTGTTTCAGAACTCCGGCCGGATGCTGGATCTTCCCGCATCCCTCGCAGGCCAGATTGCAGGCGAACAAGGGCTCCAGCTCGACAATGAGCGGGAACTTCTCTCGCTTGCGGAGCTTTTGTTCAATGAGGTACGTCGCAACCTTGATGGACTGACGAAGCGGCATGGCCATCTGGCTCACCTCCTGGGGAGCAACAAAGATCGGTGCCATTCATAGAAAGCCGGCAGGACGGCACGAAGAACGCGGAAGGCTGATATTCCACCGCGGACCGTGCCGATGCGGACGAGCTCATGCTCTGGAGCGTCCACGACCACCCGTACGGCCGCAACCGGGCGAGGGCCGTGGCGCAGGGCGGTGCGCAGTGTGGCGGCGGACTCCATGTCCACCGCGATGGCGCCGGTGGCCCTCAGTTCGGCCCGCTCAGGTCCTCGTACGACATGGTCGGAGCCGAACAGCGGACCGGTGTGGACGGTGCGGCCGGGCACCGTCCTGGCGAGGGCCTCGACGAGCAGGCCCGTGCCGGTGCAGACGGTGGAGCCGTCCGCGTCCCGGGTCTCCTCGGCGACGACCAGGTCCCCGGGGTGCATCCCGGGGGCCAGTCCGGCGCAGAAGCCGGAGGCGATGACCGCGGCGCCCCGCGCGCCGTCCCGGTCCAGCGAGTGCCCCATGGCCGTTTCGGCGGCCTTCGGGCCCATCCCGGTCCGGATGACGCTCACCGGGCCCGGGGCACCACTGCTGCGGGCACTGCGCAGGGCGAGCTGTTCGATGCCGAGCGCGCAGGCGATCAGCAGCGGTGCGGAGGGGCCGGACGGCCTCGGTGCGTCGCCCATCAGGCCCCCTCGCCGACGGACGTGCGGCCGGCGAACGGATCGCCGTACACATAGCGCCCCAGTGCGGTGAGCGGGAAGACCTGCCGGTAGAGGTGGTAATTGATGGAGAAGTCCCAGGGGAAGCCGGTCCCGGTGAAGTACGGCTCGTCCCAGGAACCGTCGGCCTGCTGGGTCTCGGACAGCCACGTGACACCTCGGGTCACCGAGCGGCTGTCGCGTTCGCCCGCGGCGAGGAGTGCCAGCAGCGCCCAGGCGGTCTGGGACGCGGTCGACTCACCGTGTCCGATCCACTTCTCCTCCTGGTAGGAGCGCAGGTCCTCGCCCCAGCCGCCGTCGTCGTTCTGGACGGACTTCAGCCAGCTCACCGCCCGGCGGATCGACGGGTGCCCCGCGGGCAGTCCGGCGGCGACCAGCGCGGGCACCACGGACCCTGTTCCGTAGACATAGTTGACGCCCCAGCGGCCGAACCAGGCGCCGCACGCCTCCTGTTCGGCGAGCAGCCACTCGATGCCCTGCCGGGTACGGGGGTGCCGGGCCCGGCCCTCCACGGCGAGCATCTCCACGACATGGCCGGTGACATCGGCCGACGGCGGATCGATCACCTCCCCGAAGTCGCAGAACGGCAGGCGGTTGGGGAACGGGCTGGTGTTGTCCGCGTCGAAGGCGCCCCAGGCCCCGTTGCGGGACTGCATGCCGAGGTTCCAGCGCACTCCGCGCTCGATCGCCGCTTCGAGCCGGGCGGGGTCGGGGTGCGCGACCCGGCGCAGCGCCAGAACCACTTCGGCGGTGTCGTCGATATCGGGATAGTTGTCATTGTGGAACTCGAACGCCCAGCCTCCCGGGGCGAGTTCGGGCTTGCGCACGGACCAGTCGCCGGGTCGTGCGATCTCCTCGCCGAGCATCCAGTCGGCGGCTTTCACGAGCGCGGGGTGGTCGGGCCGGAGCCCGGCGTCGGCGAGCGCGATGGTGGCGAGGCAGGTGTCCCAGACGGGCGACTGGCATGCCTCGATCATGCGGGCGCCGTCCTCGCGCCACACGGCGAACCGATCCAGCGAGGCGAGCCCGGCCCGCATCACCGGGTGGTCGAGGTCGTAGCCGAGCAGATGGAGGGCGATGACGGAGTAGACCGCGGGTGGCTGGATGCCGCCCCAGCAGCCGTCGTTCTCCTGGCGCTCGATGATCCAGCGGGCCGCCGCGTTCATCGCGATACGTCTCAGCGGGCGCGGCGCGACCTTGTGGTACAGGTGCATCCCCTTGTCGAGCCGCTGGAAGATCCCGTCCCAACTGGCCACCGGAGCCATGCGCTTGGGGGGATTGGGGCACGCGGGGTCGGTGTGCAGCTCGTCCAGGGCGAACGGGGCGGGCCGGACCGGCCGCTTCGCCGAGACGACGGTCAGCGGAACAATGGTCTGCCGGGCCCAGCAGCCGAAATCATAGATATTGAGCGGCAGCCACTTGGGAAAGAACATCAACTCGGGCGGCAGCTCCGGCAGGTCATCCCATTTCCACCAGCCGAAGAGGGCCAGCCAGATCCGGGTGAAGACCCGGGCGGCCGCGATGCCGCCCTGATCCCTGACCCACCCGGCGGCACGCGCCATGTGCGGGTCCTCCGGCCGGTCCCCGGCCAGCCGCAGCGCCACGTACGCCTCGATGGTGGCGGAGAGGTCGCCCGGTCCGCCGTAAAATGTGGCCCAGGTACCGTCACCGAGCTGTTCGCCGCGGATGAACCGGGCCGAGGCCTGGACCGTGGCCGGGTCCTGGATCCCGATGAACTGACGGAGCAGCAGGTCCTCGGCGTCCATCGTGACGTTGGTGGCGAGGTCGCCCTTCCACCAGCCCTGCTCGTCCTGTCTGCCGAGGAGATGCTCCACCGAGCGTTCCGCGGCCCGCCGCGCGACGGCGAGTACGCCGTCCGCGGCGATGTTGGATTCGGTCGGATCGCCGTCCGAGGCTGCGCGAGGGTACGCGGCTCCGGTGCTTCCGTCGGTCGTCGCTGTCATGGCTTCCCCTTCGTGCAGTGTGATCCTCTGCTGTGCTGGGGTCTCCGTCGGCCGGCGCCCGGTACGGGCACCGGCCGGCGACTGCGAGTCATATGCGAATGGTGATCATCTCTTTCGTACGACGACGAAGTCGGCGAGCGCGGTGAGCTGCGCCCGTACGTGCTGCGGCATGTCGACACCGTGCAGCGCCTCGATGGCGACCGCATGCTGACGGCGGGCCTCCTGGGCGGTCCACTCGCGACCGCCCGCCTCCTCGATGAGCGCCGCGCGGGCGGCGAACTCCTCTTCGGAGAAACTCTCGAAGTCATTGCTCTTGGCGTCGGCGGCGAGCAGCTCGCCGAGACGCTCGGAGGCGGGGCCGCCCGCGGCGAGCGCGGCGACGACCGGCAGGGACTTCTTGCGCTGGCGCAGATCGCTCCAGGTCTGCTTGCCCGTGGACTCCGGGTCGCCCCAGATGCCGAGCAGATCGTCGACCGCCTGGAAGGCGAGGCCCAGGTGGTAGCCGTACGCCTCCAGGGTGTCGGCGGTCCGGTCGTCGGCACCGCCGAGGACCGCACCGATGGAGACGGCACAGGCGAGCAGGGCGCCGGTCTTGTTGCCCTCCATCTCCAGGCACTCCTCGACGGTGACCCGCTCGCGGTGCTCGTAGGAGATGTCCTGGGCCTGCCCGTCGATGAGCTTGCGGGTGGCGGTGGTCAGCCGACGGGCCGCCCGGCCCGCCTCGACGGTGCCCAGTTCCAGCAGGACCTCGTTGGCGAGCGCGAAGAGCGCGTCGCCCACCAGGATCGCCTGGGCGGGACCGTGCACCTTCCAGACGGTGTCGCGGTGGCGGCGCTGCTCGTCGCCGTCCATCAGGTCGTCGTGCAGCAGCGAGAAGTTGTGCACGAGTTCGACCGCCACCGCGCCGGGGATACCGGCCTCGGCCGGAGCGCCCGCGGCCTCCGCGGACAGCAGGGCGAGCGCGGGGCGCACGGCCTTGCCGCCGTCGCCGTCGGCGGGCCGGCCCTCGGCATCGATCCAGCCGAAGTGGTAGGCGGCGACGGTGTCCATGGGCGGCGCGAGCCGGTCCACGGCAGCCCGCAGCACCGGCGCTGACAGGGCCCGTCCACGCTCCAGAAGCGCGGTGACGTCCGCGGTGTCTGCCACGGTGTCGAAAGCCGGATTCGCCGGGGTCACTGACTCTCCTCTTGTTCCGGTGGTACTGCTCATGCCGCCTCCTGCAGCGGATGTCCAAGGGTGCGACCGAGGTCCACGAGTGCGGCATCGGCGGCGCTGAAGCCACTGCGCACGGCGCCCTCCATCGTCGCGGGCCAGCCGGTGGCGGTCCATGCGCCCGCCAGGTGGAGGCCGGGGGTGCGGGTGCGGGGTCCGGGGCGCAGCCGGCCGACGCCCGGAGCTGGCGCGAAGGTCGCGGTACGTTCGCGGGTGACGAAGAAGTCGCGGATACCGGCCCCCCGGGCGGCCGGCAGGAGCCGTTCGAGTTCCGGCAGATAGCGGCCGCGCAGCTCGGCGACGGGCAGGTCGATCTCGTCCTGGGCCGCGGACTGGGAGACCGCCAGATACTGTCCGCCGCCCGTGAGGCCGGAGGATTCGGTGCGGTCGAAGACCCACTGGACCGGGGAGCCGAGTGCGGCGAAGAACGGTCGGCGCAGGACCTTGCGGTCGTAGACGACGTGCACGTTGAGGATCGGCGCGGAGTCGATGTCGAGCAGCAGGTCCGGCTCGTCCAGCGCGCCTTCGGGCAGCAGGCCGTGGGTCTCGGTCTGCGGCACGGCCAGGACGACGGTGTCCGCGCCGATCCGCTCCCCGCCGCTCTCCACGACCCAGCCGCCGTCCTCGGTCCGGCTCAAGGAGCCCACCTTGGCGCGCAGCTCGGTCCGTACGCCCGCGGAGTCGAGCGCCTTGCGGGCGAGGGTGTCGTGCAGTTCGCCGAGCGGCACGGTGGCCCAGCCGATGTCGGCGGCGCCGGGTTCGGAGAGCAGACCGGTCTTGAAGACCTTCGCGGCGAGCGCCATGGAGGCGTGCGGCGCGGTCGCGTTCAAAGTGGCCACGCCGACGAGGTCCCAGAGCGCGTCGATGGTCCGCTTCGACTGGCCGTGCTGTCGCAGCCAGGTGGCGAAGTCGATTTCGTCGAGCGCGGGGTCGGCCGGGTCCAGCCGCCCGAGTGCCAGCGCGGCCCGCCCGACGCTCGCCTTCTCGGCGAGCGAGAGGTGCGGATAGGCCGCGAGTCCGGCGGCCAGATGCAGCGGTACGGGGAGGTTGTTGCGGCGCAGCCGTCCCAGGCGGGGCCCGGCGGCCCGTCCGACGTCGAGCACGGGCACGTCGAGGCGGTCCTGAAGGGGCGCCAGATGCGCGCCTCCGACCCGGTCCAGGAACCAGCGGTAGCCGGTGCAGCAGCGCAGATAGACGTGCTGGCCGTTGTCGACGGTCAGCTCGCCGCGCTGGAAGGAGAAGGCGAGTCCGCCGAGCCGGGGCCGCCCTTCGAGCAGGGTCACGTCGAGTCCGGCGTCGGCCAGGCGGAGGGCCGCTGTGATCCCCGCGATGCCGCCGCCGACGACCACCGCGCGGGAGCGCGGGCTCTCGTCGCTCATGCGTCCCCCTCTAGTGAAATCGTCGCCGCGTCGGGCGTCGTCGGCCGGAGCGTCGCCATCCGGATCGTCGCAGTCAGGGACGCGACGGGCCACCGGAGGGTTGCCCGGCGGCCGGGCCCGGTGCGGTCCATCAGGTTCGCCCCCTGGCCGTGAGCTTCGAGATGTGGCGGGCGTCGAGGCCCGACAGACCGCGCACCGCGACATAGGCCTTCTCGTGGCCGGGCAGCGAGACCCGGCCGCGGAGCACGGCTTCGGGGTCGCGTTCGATCCGGTCCAGGAGGCGGCGGTAGATCCCGGCCATGGCGGCCACACAGGCTCCGCTGCGGCGGTCCAGCATCGGCAGCAGCCGGTAGCCCTCGGCGAACAGGGCTCGGGCCCGGCGGACCTCGAAGTGGATCAGACCGGCGAAGTCCGAGCCGGGCGGCGGGGTGGCCCGGTGGAATCCGGCGGAGCAGCCGAACTTGGCGAGGTCGTCGGCGGGCAGGTAGGTGCGCCCGTTGCCGGCGTCCTCGCGGACGTCGCGCAGGATGTTGGTGAGCTGGAGGGCGAGGCCGAGGGTGTCGGCGTACTCCGCGGCGCGGTCGGCGCCGGGTGCGCCCGGCGCGGTACCGAAAACGCCCAGGCTGAGCCGCCCGATGGCGCCCGCGACACAGCGGCAGTAGACCTTCAGTTCGTCCCAGGTCTCGTACGTCGCGCCGCGCACGTCCATCAGCACGCCGTCGATCAGCTCGTCGAGTCCGCCCAGGGGCAGGGGGAAGCGGCGGGCGGCGTCGGCGAGCGCGACGGCCACCGGGTCGGTGTCGTCCTCGTCGACGGCGCCGTCCCGGATCCGGTCGAGCAGCTCGCGGGTGCTCTCCAGCCGGGTCCGCTTGATCTCCGGGGCCAGCTCACCGTCGCCGATGTCGTCGACCCGACGGGAGAAGGCGTACAGCGCCGACATGGCCTGCCGCTTCTCGTACGGCAGCAGCCTGATGCCGTACGCGAAGTTACGCGCCTGCTGTCCGGTGACGGCCTCGCAGTAACTGTATGCGGCCTGTACCGGTGCCGACATGTACGTCGTCTGTCCCTCCACGGTCCGGCTCATCCCTCTCCACGCGCTCTTCGCAAGACGACTCCCACTTCGCGCAGCAGGCTGGGCTTGGTGGGTCTGGGCGGTCCGGGCAATACGTCGAACCCGGCGGCCGAGATCGCCGTGAGGGCGGAGCGCCCTCCGGCGACGAATCCGGCGAGGAGCAGCTTGAGTCTGCCGTGGACGCTGCCCACCAGGGGGGCGCCCTCGTCCAGCAGTTCTCTCGCGCGTTCCGCTTCGTAGGCGACCAGGGCACGCACCGATGCGCCCGCGGAGGGCAGCGCCAGGTCGGATTCGCTGACATGGAACCGGGCCATGTCCTCGGCGGGCAGATAGATCCGGTCACGGCCGAGGTCCTCGGCGACGTCCTGGAGGTGCTCGACGATCTGCAGGGCGGTGCAGACCGCGTCGGAGCGGCGGATCCGTTCGGGACTGGCGGTTCCGGTGATCGCCAGGACCAGGCGGCCGACGGGGTTGGCGGAGAGCTCGCAGTAGGCGCTGAGCTCCTCGTACGTCCCGTAGCGGCGGATCTTCTGGTCCTGCCGGTTGGCCTCGATGAGGCCGAGGAAGGGCTCGGGGGTGAGCGCGCGGCGCCGCACGGTGGGGCGCAGGGCACGCAGCAGCGGGTGGCGCGGTCCGTCGCCCGCGGTGGCGAAGACCCGGTGCAGATCGGCCTCGAAGGCGTCGAGCATGGCGAGCCGGTCGTCGGTCTGCGCGGGGTCGAGGCCGAGGTGGCGGGCGTCGGCGCCGCCGGGGGTGAGATCGCCGTCGCCGATGTCGTCGACGAGCCGGGCGTATCCGTAGACCGCCATCAGGTCGTCACGCCAGGCGCGGGGCAGGAAGAAGGGGGCCACGGGGAAGTTCTCGTCCGCGGCCTTGTCGAGGGTGCCGGTGGCGGCGGCGTCGTGGCGCGCCTGCCGGGTACGCGTCACCGCGTACCGCCCGGCGCGGAGACGGCCGAACCACGTCGGAGCTGGAGATCTTCCGTCATTGCCGTCACATCTCCCGTTCTACACTGCCGACCCAAAACATCCCTTTTCGGACACGCCGCTGCCTCTCCCGAGTGCACAGGCGCACCGCGGGTGCCGTGCCGAGGGGGTATCGCCCCACTTGCCACGAATCAGCACCGGTACAGCTTACGTTGTACAGCTCACAGAGCGGCGCCGGGGTGCGGCGCGCCCGGCGAGTGCACCTCTCCGCCCGTCAACCTTCCCCGTACCCAAGGGAATTGACCTCATCCGGCGGGAGGAGATCGTCCGGGAACCGTACTGCGTATGGTCTGCCGGACCGGTGCGCATCGCCGTACGGGCCACCCAGGACGCCCCCGTGGCCTCCGCCGGAGTGTTCCGGCGGAGGCCACGGGGGTGCGGGAGACTACTTGCCGGTCTCGCGCTCGTACGCCTTGAGGACTTCCTCGGTCGGGCCGTCCATCAGGAGCTCGCCCTTCTCCAGCCACAGCACCCGGTCGCAGGTGTCCCTGATCGACTTGTTGTTGTGGCTGACCAGGAAGACGGTGCCCGCCTCCTTGCGCAGTTCACGGATCCGCTCCTCCGAACGGATCCGGAACTTGCGGTCACCGGTGGCCAGCGCCTCGTCGATCATGAGGACGTCGTGGTTCTTGGCGGCGGCGATCGAGAAGCGCAGCCGCGCGGCCATCCCGGAGGAGTACGTCCGCATCGGCAGGGTGATGAAGTCACCCTTCTCGTTGATGCCGGAGAAGTCCACGATGTTCTTGTAGCGCTCGCGGATCTCCTCGCGGCTCATGCCCATGGCGAGCCCGCCGAGCACCACGTTGCGCTCGCCGGTCAGGTCGCTCATCAGCGCCGCGTTCACACCGAGCAGCGAGGGCTGACCGTCCGTGTACACCATGCCCGACTCGGTCGGCAGCAGTCCGGCGATCGCCCGCAGCAGGGTCGACTTGCCCGAACCGTTGGTGCCGATGAGTCCGATGGCCTCGCCCCGGTAGGCGGTGAAGGAGACACCGCGTACGGCGTGCACCTTCCTCACCCCACGCGGCTCGCCCTTGCCCTTGCCGCGGCCCACCATGCGGCTGAGCGCGGCGGTGGCGCTGCCCCTGCCGCCTCCCGCGCCGTTGACGCGGTACACGATGTGCACGTCGTCGGCGATGACGGTGGGAACATGACGTTCCTGCGTGTTGTCCTCAGCCACGGCCGTACCGTTCCTCTGCCTTCCAGAAGTACACGAAGCCCACGATGCCCACGAGCAGCGCCCAGCCGAGCCCGACCGCCCAGACGTGCTGCGGCAGGTTCTCGGAGCCGTACCCGTCGATCAGCGCGAAGCGGACCAGGTCCATGTAGATGGCCGCCGGGTTGTACTGGAGCACGTCCGCGATCCACGCCGGCTTGTCCGCCAGCATCACCGGGATGGAGAACATGACGCCGGACGCGTACATCCACGTCCGCATCACGAAGGGCATCAGCTGCGCCAGGTCGGGGGTCTTGCTGCCGAGCCTGGCCATCACCAGCGCCAGACCGGTGTTGAAGAAGAACTGCATGGCCAGCGCGGGAATGACCAGCAGCCAGGAGAGCGTGGGATAGCTGCCGAAGCCGACCGCCACGAGCACCAGCACGATCATCGAGTACAGCAGCTGCTGTAGCTGCTGGAGCGAGAAGGAGATGGGCAGCGAGGCACGGGGGAAGTGCAGGGCCCGGACCAGCCCGAGGTTGCCGGAAATGGACCGGACCCCCGCCATCACCGAACTCTGGGTGAAGGTGAAGACGAAGACGCCGGTCACCAGGAACGGGATGAAGATCTCCTGGCTCATCCCCTTCCGGGTCCCCAGGATCAGGCCGAAGATCAGGAAGTAGACCAGGGCGTTCAGCAGGGGGGTCGCCACCTGCCACAGCTGGCCGAGTTTGGCCTGGCTGTACTGGGCGGTCAGCTTTGCCCTGGAGAAGGCCATGATGAAGTGGCGCCGGCCCCAGAGCTGCCTGATGTATTCGAACAGCCCAGGCCGGGCGCCGCTCACGGTCAGGCCGTACTTGGCGGCCGTCTGGGCCGCGCTCAGCCCCTCGTCGGCGGACGACAGGGTGCCGAGGGCTACCCCACCGTCATGGGTTGTGTCACTCACAAGTTGAAACTCTCGTCTTCAAGATGCGCAGCCAGTCGCGGGCGCGGCTCAGGCGGACAGGTCCCGGAAAGAAGAAATACGCCTCATGCTCTCAGAGGAAAGCCTCTCAGATCACGGGAGGTCGGCCCAGTCTCGTCAGCCGCCATACCGTACGCCACTTCATGGGGCGCCGCGGCCCGCAGGGCTTCGCCCAGCCTTCCCGGAAACCGCCGATCCATGCCTTGAGCGCGGGCCCGGAAGGTCTGCGCAGCAGGGTCAGCAGCAGCCAGACCCCGACGTACACGGGGACCAGCGGCGCGGGCAGGTTCCGGCGGGCGAGCCAGACCCGGTTGCGGGCCACCATGCGGTGGTAGACCGCGTGCCGCGAAGGTGCGGTGGTCGGGTGGTTGAGCACCATGTCCGCGCGGTAGTCGATCATCCAGCCGGCGTCCAGCGCCCGCCAGGCCAGATCGGTCTCCTCATGGGCGTAGAAGAACTCGTCCGGCAGCGCGCCGACCTCGGCGATCACCTGGGTGCGTACGGCGTTGGCGCCGCCCAGGAAGGTCGTCACGCGCGAGGAACGCATCGGATCGGAGGCGCGCAGCCTGGGCACGTGCCGGCGCTGGGTGGCGCCGGTGTCCGGGTCGGCGATCCGGAAGGTGATGATGCCCAGCTTCGGGTCCGTGTCGAACGCCCGCCGGCACAGCTCGGCGGTGTCGGTGTTCGGCAGCAGGCCGTCGTCGTCGAGGAAGAGCAGGCCGTCCACGTCGGCGCCGGAGGGGCCGAACGCCTCGATGCCGACGTTGCGGCCGCCGGGGATGCCCAGATTCTCGGGCAGCTCCACCGTCCGTACACCGGCCGGCACGTCCGGGACCGGGGCGCCGTTGCCGACGACCACCACCTCGATCCGGTCACCGTCCTGCGCGGTGACCGAATCCAGGAGGGCGCGCAGCTCGTCGGGGCGGTTGCCCATGGTGATGATGACCGCGCCGAGTTTCATGGGAGAGCTCACTTCAACCTGCTGGAAGCGAGCACGGACACCAGGTGGAGCAGGGTCTGCAGGAGAGCGATCCCGGCGAGGACGGCGACGCCGAGCCGCGAGAAGAACAGGTCGTCCCGGACGCTGTCCGCGATCGCCGCGGCGAGGATCAGCAGCGACGCCTCGACGCCGAGGACCAGCCGGTGGAACTTCAGCGCCGCGGCGGCCTTGCGGGCCAGCGCCATTCCGGACGAGCGCGGCTCGGACGCCGCCTCCTTCACCGGCGGCATCCCGCCCTGGTGACGGGCGACGCCGACCAGGTCGGTCTCGGCCTTGATCAGGATCGCGCCGAGCGCGGCCAGGGTTCCGAGGAAGGCCCACAGCCAGTCGATGCGCCCCTCGCCCCAGAGGTCGGCGGCGCGCAGGCCGAAGCCGACCAGGACCGCGGCGTCGCACAGATAGGCGGCGACCCGGTCCAGGTAGACCCCGGCGAGCGAGTACTGCTTCTTCCAGCGGGCGATCTCGCCGTCGACGCAGTCGAGCAGCAGATAGAGCTGGACCATCAGCACGCCGAGCAGTGCGCCCGTGATGCCCGGTACGAGCAGCGCCGGGGCGGCGAGGGCACCCGCGACCGTCATCACGTAGGTCAGCTGGTTGGGCGTGACCCTTGTGTTCACCAGATGCCGGTCGATGCGCAGGGAGACCTCGCGCATGTAGAGCCGGCCGGCCCAGTGCTCGCCGCTCCGCCGGTCCTTCACACCCGGGGGGTGAACGACCGGTCGAAGCTCAGCTACCGATGGCTTTTGCATAGTCTGCGTAAGCGTCCTTGATCTGGTCGGTGGACAGGTTGAGGTGTTCCAGGATCGTGAAGCGTCCCGGACGCGTCTGCGGGGCGTACTCGACGGCGGTCACGAACTCGTCGGCGGTGAAGCCGATCTCGTCCGGCAGGACCGGCAGGCCGTGGCGCCGCAGTACCGACGTCATCAGCAGTGCCTCCTGACGGGCGCCGCGCAGATGCATCGCGAAGCAGGCGCCGAGGCCGACCTGTTCGCCGTGGCTGGCCGCACGCTGGGGGTACAGCAGGTCGAAGGCGTGGTTGATCTCGTGGCAGGCGCCGGAGGCCGGCCGGGAGTCCCCCGCGACCGACATCGAGATGCCCGTCAGCACGAGCCCTTCGGCCAGCACCTTCAGGAAGGCGTCGTCGCCGACCCCGCCGGGGTGGCGCAGCACGGCCTCGCCGGCCTGCCGCGCCATGGCTGCCGCGAGACCGTCCATCTCCTCGCCGTTGACCTCGTGGGCGAGCTCCCAGTCGGCGACGCAGGAGATGTTCGAGATCGCGTCGCCGATGCCGGAACGGACGTAGCGGGCGGGCGCCTGACGGATGATGTCGAGGTCGATCACCACGGCGATCGGGGTGGGCACCCCGTAGGAGCCCCGCCCGTTGTCGTTGTCCAGCGTCGCCACCGGCGAGCACAGACCGTCGTGCGAGAGGTTCGTCGCGACGGCGACCATCGGCAGCCCGACACGCGCCGCGGCGTACTTCGCCACGTCGATGATCTTGCCGCCGCCGAGGCCGACCACGGCGTCGTACCGGTTGCCCTTGATGCCGTCGGCGAGCTTCACCGCCGAGTCGATCGTGCCGTCGGACACCGGGTACCAGTCGGCACCCGGCAGAACCGGAGCGAGCCTCTCGCGCAGGGCGCGCCCGGAGCCGTCGCTGATCGCGACGGCGAGCTTGCCCGAGGAGGAGATCCGCTGGTCGGCCAGCACGCCCGCCAGATCGTCCATGGCGCCGCGCCTGATGTCGACGACGACCGGGGACGGAATGAGCCGGGTCAGTACTGGCACGCGATCTCACGGCCCTTCGCGAGGTCGTCGTGGTTGTCGATCTCGACCCACGTCACTTCGCCGATGGGGGCCACGTCGACGGTGAAGCCGCGGTTGACGAGCTCCTGGTAGCCGTCCTCGTAGTACAGGTCGGGGTCGCGCTCGAACGTCGTCCGCAGCGCGTCGGCCAGCTCCTCGGCGGCCTCGGGCTCGATGAGCGTGACCCCGATGTACTCGCCGGTCGCGGTGGCCGGGTCCATCAGCTTGGTGATCCGGCGGACACCCTTGCCGTCCTCGGTGATGACCTTCATCTCCTCGTCGGCGAGGTTCTTCACCGTGTCGAGGGCGAGGATGATCTTCTGGCCCTTGCCGCGGGCGTCCAGGAGGGTCTTCTCGACGGAGACCGGGTGCACGGTGTCGCCGTTGGCGAGGATGACGCCCTGCTTCAGGACCTCACGGGCGCACCACAGGGAGTAGGCGTTGTTCCACTCCTCGGCCTTGTCGTTGTCGATGAGGGTGAGCGTCACGCCGTACTTCGCCTCGAACTCCGCCTTGCGGTCGTAGACCGCTTCCTTGCGGTAGCCGACCACGATCGCGACCTCGGTGAGCCCGACCTCGGCGAAGTTGGCCAGCGTGAGGTCGAGGACCGTCGTGTCGCCGTCCACGGGGACCAGCGCCTTGGGCAGCGTGTCCGTGTAGGGGCGCAGACGTCGTCCTGCACCGGCTGCCAGTACGAGGCCGATCATGCGAGTTCTCCTTCGTCGTGTACGGCGGGGGCCGAGGAGGACACCCAGAAGCGGATGGACTCCACGAGCACCACCAGAGCCACGGCCACCGCGAGCGCGGTGAGAGCCGTGGTGAAACCTGAATGCTGAGTCAGTACGGCGGCGAGCACGGCCACCACCACGGTCCGGCCCTCGTGCCCACCGATCGTCCGCACCAGCCACTGGGGCGGCGCGCCGGTGCCGCCGCGGATGCGGTACACCGTGTCGTAGTGATGGTAGGCGACGGCCGACACCAGGCCGAAGGCCGCGGGAACGGCGTGCGGTACGTCGCTGCGGGCGGCCAGGATCAGGATCGTGCAGTACTCCGCGGCCCGGAAGACCGGCGGGACCAGCCAGTCGAGCACGCCCTTGAGCGGACGGGCGACGGCGATGCCGGAGAGAACCGTGTAGATCCCGGCGGCGACGACGGTCAGCCAGCTGCCGAACGGGACGAAGAGGGCTCCGGCGACCATGACCAGCCCGCCGAGAAGGGCGAGCGTGGGGGCTGTGAAGGTGCCGCCCGGCCGGGGGATCACGGCGCCGACGGCCTGCGCGAGGGGCCCGGAGTCGGCCAGGTCGGCGAGGGCCCGCGCGGCGCGGTCGGTGCGCCGCGCCTTGCGGGTCAGCGAGCGCAGCAGCCGGCCTGCCGTGGTGTAGCAGGCGGCCAGGGCGCAGCCGATGAGCAGGGCGTAGAAGACGATCCGCGGGGTGGTGACGGCGGTGAGGACTGCGATCATCGCCCATCGCTCGCCGATCGGCAGGACTATCATCCGGCGCAGCCAGACGGTCCAGCCGACGCTGTCGAGCTTGTCGGACAGGGCGGCGGTGGGGCTCGTGTTGGAGACCGCGTCGTGATTGGCCTCGTTGAACGAGAAGTCGACGACATGCCGGCAGGCCTGGAGCACCATCGCGCCCAGTGCCAGCACCCAGACGTCGTCGCCGCCGCGGGCCGCTCCGAGGGCGAGGCCCGCGTAGTACGCGTACTCCTTCGCCCGGTCGAACGTGGCGTCCAGCCAGGCGCCCATCGTCGAGTACTGGAGCGAGTAGCGGGCGAGCTGCCCGTCGGTGCAGTCCAGGACGAAGGAGAGGAGCAGCAGCACACCGGCGGCGACATAGCCGCCCCGGGTTCCGGTCGCCGCGCTGCCGGCCGCGATGAGCGCGGTGATCAGCGAGGCGGTGGTGACCTGGTTCGGGGTGAGGCCGCGGCGCGCGCACCAGCGGGCGATGTAGCGGGAGTACGGGCTGATGAAGAACGTGGTGAAGAAGCCGTCGTGGGCCTTCACCGCGTTGCGCAGCCGTACCGCCTCGTCGTCGACCGAGGCGACGGCGGCCTCGGCGGCCGTGCGCTGCTCGGGTCCGGTGGGGACGGCGGCGGCGAGCGAACCGAGTTCGGGGCGCTGTACGGCGATGCCTTCGGCGTCCAGCGCGACGGCGAGGCGGCCGGGCACGCTGCGGTCCCCGGCGTCCGGCCGGTCATCGGGAGACCCCACGGGACTGCCCGCGCCGACCGCCGCGACGGTCCGGTGCAGGGCCCGGACGAGCGCGGCACGTGCCTCGGGCTGCGCGGTGAGCGCGCCGGGGACGGTGGCCGCGGCGAAGCGGGGGTCGGTCAGGCCGAGCCGGAGGGCGTGGCGGTGCCCGACGAAGCGGGGGTCGACGAGCGCGACACGGCGGCTCGCGGGAACCGCCGCGAGCAGCTGGGCGGCATTCGTGGCGTCGGTGGCTGTTTGTACCTCGAAGCCGAGTGACCGCAGATCGTCCGCGAGCGACGATCCGGGTACCGGCGCACCGGTGAGGATGGCGGTCGACAGACGAACTCACTCCTTGGTACTGGCCTGGACGGCGCGCGGGAGTGCGGCCCTGAGGCGGACCGGCGGCGCGTCGGCTGAGGCTATCGGATGAACGGAAGACCGAGTTCACCGCCCGTTTATGCTCCGTTCGGGGCGGACCCGCACCATGTGGCGCCGTTCGCGATCATCATTGTCGATCAGCGCCTCGCCCCACAAACCGCGCCGGGACCAGCGCATAGGCTGACGGTCATGACGTGGCTGATCACAGGCGGAGCGGGGTACATCGGGGCACATGTGGCGAGGGCCATGGCCTCGGCGGGGGAACGGGTCGTCGCCCTCGACGACATGTCGACGGGCATCGCGGGGCGGCTGCCCGCGGACATTCCCCTGGTGCGCGGCTCGTTCGCGGACCGGGCGCTGCTGGACCGGGTGCTCGCGGAGCACGCGGTGAGCGGTGTGGTGCATCTCGCGGCGCGGAAGCAGGTCGGTGAGTCCGTCGAGAAGCCGCTGCTGTACTACCGGGACAACGTCGCCGGGCTGACCGTCCTGCTGGAGGCCGTGGTCGCGGCGGGCGTGCGGCGCTTCCTCTTCTCCTCCTCGGCCGCGGTCTACGGTGTACCGGATGTGGACCTCATCACCGAGGAGACGCCGTGCTCGCCGATCAACCCGTACGGCGAGACCAAGCTCACGGGCGAGTGGCTGGTCCGTGCGACGGGCCGGGCGCACGGGATCTCGACCGCCTGTCTGCGGTACTTCAACGTGGCGGGGGCGGCCGAGCCGGAGCTGTCGGACACCGGGGTCTCCAACGTCATCCCGATGTTCTTCGACCGGCTGACGCGCGGCGAGGCTCCGCGGATCTTCGGCGGCGACCATCCGACGCCGGACGGGACCGGCGTCCGTGACTACATCCATGTCGCCGATCTGGCCGAGGCGCATCTCGCCGTCGCGCGGAACCTGGACGCGCGGAGTCCGGGCGGGCACGAGGGCGGCGATCTGACGGTGAACATCGGCCGGGGCGAGGGCGTCTCGGTGCGGGAGCTCGCCGGCCTGGTCGCGGAGGTCACCGGTCACCGGGTGGAGCCGGTGGTCGAACCGCGGCGGCCCGGCGACGCGGCGAGGGCCGTGGCCTCGGCCGCCCGGATGACCGGGGAGCTGGGGTGGACGGCGCGCCGCGGGGTGCGCGAGATGGTCGAGTCGGCCTGGGAGGGCTGGTGCCTGCGCCACCCGGAGGCCCGCGCCCAGTAGCCCGCGAACGATCACATCACGGCTCTGACCTGGGAAGCGTTTGCGCAGGTCAGAGCATATGACAACGGTGTTCAGTCCCGTGTTGCCGGATACCCCCCACCCGTAGTTCACTGGCTTCACCGGGCGATCCGCGTCCGCGTCGCAGCACTGACCAGGAGGCGTTTTCATGGGGGCTGGCCACGATCACGGACACACGCACGGCGGGCCGCCCCCGACGGGCACGGCGGCCGCCGCGTACCAGGGGCGGCTGCGGATCGCCCTGGGGATCACGCTGAGCGTGATGGTCATGGAAATCGTCGGCGGGGTGCTGTCCGACTCGCTCGCCCTGATCGCCGACGCGGCCCACATGGCGACCGACGCACTGGGCCTGGGCATGGCCCTGCTCGCCATCCACTTCGCCAACAGGCCGGCCGGCCTCAACCGCACCTTCGGCTTCGCCCGCGCCGAGATCCTGGCGGCGCTGGCCAACTGTCTGCTGCTGCTCGGCGTCGGCGGCTTTCTGGTCTTCGAGGCCGTCGAGCGGTTCATCACTCCGGCCCAGACCAAGGGCGGCCTGGCCATCGTCTTCGCCGCGGTCGGCATGGTGGCCAACCTGATCTCCCTGTCCCTGCTGATGCGCGGACAGAAGGAGAGCCTCAATGTGCGGGGCGCCTATCTGGAGGTCCTCGCCGACACCCTCGGTTCGGTCGCGGTGCTCGTGTCCGCGAGCATCATCATGACCACCGGCTGGCAGGCGGCCGACCCGATCGCCTCACTGGTGATCGGCCTCATGATCGTCCCCCGTACGGTCAAACTGCTGCGGGAGACCCTGAACGTGCTGCTGGAGGCGGCCCCCAAGGGCGTGGACATGGGCGAGGTGCGAGCCCACATCACCGCGCTGCCCGGCGTACTGGGCGTCCACGACCTGCACGCCTGGACGATCACTTCGGGGATGCCGGTGCTCTCCGCGCACGTGGTGGTGCACCAGGAGATGCTGGACTCGATCGGACACGAGAAGCTGCTGCACGATCTGCAGGGCTGCCTCGGCGATCACTTCGACGTGGAGCACTGCACCTTCCAGCTGGAGCCGAGCGGCCACGCGGAGCACGAGGCGAAGCTCTGCCTCTGAGGCCACTGAGCCTCAGCGGCCGCCGGGGGCGGGGGCCGGGAGCTGAGGCTGTCGCGGCCCCTCGGACCGCCCGGGTGTGCGGGGGCGGCGGTGCTATCGTTCCCCGGCGAGACGTTCGAGTCTCGCAGCGGAGCGAAACCCTTTCCTGAGAGGAGCTGAGGTTGATGTCTGTCGCGACTACGGCTGCCCGGCGCAGCAATCGGTCCTTCCTCATCTCCCGGGTTCCCGACTGACCCCGACGTCACCACGTCGCCGCGTCGGCCGGAGCCCCCTCACAAGGGTTTCCCACGTTGACCGACCACATTGACGCCTCGCAGGACGACGCACGTACCGAGGCGTTCTTCTCCCTGCACCACCACCTTCCCCGGCAGAGCCCCGGCTCCGACGCCACCACACGTCGGCTGCTGGGTCTGGCCGGACCCCTGCCCGTCCGTCCGCGCGTCCTCGACCTGGGCTGCGGCCCCGGCCGGGCCGCCCTGCTGCTCGCCGCCGAGGCGGGCGCCGAGGTGACCGCGGTGGACCTGCACGAGCCGTTCCTCGACGAGCTGCGCACCGCGGCCGAGGCCCGCGGTCTCGGTGACCGCGTCCGTACCGTCAAGGCCGATATGGGCGACCTCACCGGCCCCGACTTCCCGGCCGGGTCGTTCGACCTGGTCTGGGCCGAGGGCTCGGCGTACCGCATCGGCTTCGACAACGCCGTACGCGACTGGCAGCGGCTGCTCGCCCCGGGCGGCTCCCTGGTGGTCTCCGAACGCGTCTGGACCACCGGTACACCCACCGAACAGGCGCGTGCCTTCTGGGAGCGGCACAGTGCGACGCTGCGCCCGGTACCGGCCACCACTGCGGCGGCCGTCGACGCCGGCTGCCATGTCCTGGCGGTCCTCATCCAGCCCGAGAGCGACTGGGACGAGTACTACGTCCCGCTCGCCGAGCGGGTCGCGGCCGCCGATCCCACGGCTCCCGGCATGGCGTGGGCGCAGGCGTCCACCCGTGAGGAGCTGGACATGCGGCGCGAGCACGGCACGGAGTACGGCTATGCCGCCCATGTGCTGCGCCCCGCCGATCCGCGCTGGCCGGTCCGCCCCGAGTCCGCGGCGGACCGTGCCGCGGTGCACGCGGTCAACGCGGCGGCGTTCGGCACCCGGGCCGAGGCCGATCTGGTGGACGCCCTGCGGGCCGACACCGACGCCTGGCTGCCGGGGCTGTCGTACGTCGCCGAGAGTCCGGACGGCCAGGTCGCCGCGTACGCGCTGCTGACCCGGTGCCGGGTCGGTGACGCTCCGGCGCTCGCGCTGGCCCCGGTCGCGACCTCGCCCGCCCATCAGCGGCAGGGCGCGGGCCGGGCCGTGGTGCGGGCGGTACTGGACGCGGCCCGGGTACGGGGGGAGGCACTCGTGCTGGTGCTCGGCCATCCCGAGTACTACCCGGAGTTCGGTTTCGTACCGGCCTCGCGTTACGGGATCAAGCCAACCTTCGAGGTGCCCGACGAGGCGATGATGGCCCTGGTCCTCGATGACTCGGCGCCCGTACCGACGGGCTCGATCCGGTATCCGGCGCCCTTCGGCGTCTGACGCCTCGTCCGCCCCCGCCGCACCGTCATGGCGCGGCGGGGGCGGACATGCGGGACCCGCAGTACGGACAAGCGGCTTTTGTGCGGCAGACTTGACCGGACTCCAGGGGTCCGGCGCACGAGGCCGGGGACCAAAGCGAAGGATGGGTATGCCGACCACACCAGCCACCGCGACGCACAGCTCGTCGAACGGCACAGCAGAAGCGATCATGCTCGAACTGGTCGACGAGAACGGCACCACCATCGGCACCGCGGAGAAGCTCGCCGCTCATCAGGCTCCCGGTCAGCTGCACCGCGCGTTCTCCGTGTTCCTCTTCGACGAGAAGGGGCGGCTGCTGCTCCAGCGCCGCGCGCTCGGCAAGTACCACTCCCCCGGTGTCTGGTCGAACACCTGCTGCGGCCATCCGTATCCGGGTGAGGCGCCGTTCGCGGCAGCCGCCCGGCGCACGTACGAGGAGCTGGGGATCTCGCCCTCGCTCCTCGCCGAGGCGGGCACCGTCCGCTACAACCATCCCGACCCGGCCTCGGGTCTGGTGGAGCAGGAGTTCAACCATCTCTTCGTGGGGATGGCCCAGGAGCGGCCGAAGCCGGATCCGGAGGAGGTCGGCGAGACGGCCTTCGTGACCGCCGCGGAGCTGACCGAACAGCACGCCGAGGCGCCGTTCTCGGCCTGGTTCATGACGGTGCTCGATGCCGCGCGGCCCGCGATCAGAGAGCTGACGGGACCGTCCGCGGGCTGGTGACACCCCGCGCGGTACGGGGCGGTCAGAGCTGCGTCCTCAACGGCAGCGCCGCCCAGATGATCTTGCCGCCGCCCGCGGTGTGCTCCACGTCGCAGGTACCGCCCGCCTCCGCGGTGATCTCCCTGACCAGCAGCAGCCCCCTCCCGCCCGTCTGGGCGTGGTCGGTCTCCAGCGCGGTGGGGCGGTAGGGGTGGTTGTCCTCCACCGACACTCTGATCCAGTCGACGCCGATGGCCACTTCGACGGCCAGTTCGGGCGAGAGCAGCGCGGCGTGCTTGACCGCGTTGGTGACCAGTTCCGAGACGATGAGCAGCAGCCCCTGGAGGATGTCCGCACCGACCGGCGCACCCTGCCGGTCGAGCAGGTCGCGCACGGCGTGCCGGGACTGCGGCACGGATACGTCGACGGCGGGGGCGGTGAAACGCCACACTCCTTCGTACGACGCGGGATGGGCCGGGACACTTCCGCGGCTCTCCATAGATCCGGCACCCGCTCTCGACTCGCACATCACTGACCGTCGAGTAAAGAGTGTTCGGAACCGCACAGTCCGACCCATGCCACTGATCAGAAGTAGTCGACTATCGACGTCATTTGATCGAATGGGCAGGACAGTGACAGCTATGGGACTATTTTTAATCTTTTTCTGATGTCTTGCCCGGACCGTCCCGGTCCGTCTCCGGCGCCATCTGCTCCGAGACCAGACCGACGATGCGCCGTCCGCCCACCCCGATGGCGATCAGGCCGAGACCGTCGAACAGCAGGGCCAGCGAGAAGAAACAGCCCAGCACGTACAGGCTGCTGTGCGGCCAGTCGAACAGCACCAGCAGACCCAGCAGCAGCCCGAACGCGCCCTGCAACAGCGTCCAGCCGAACTGCGGGCCGCGCACCACGACGCTGCCGACCAGCCGGAACACCCCGCCGGTCAGGAAGAGCAGCGCGGCGAACATGGTCAGCGCCTCGGCCGTGCCGTACGGATGGCGGATCACGACGACTCCGGCAGCGAGGTTCAGCGCGGCCACCACGACGCCCAGCCAGAAGTAGTTGGTGCCGCGGGACTGGACCGCGTGCAGCAGTCCGACCAGACCGCCGACGAGCAGCAGCCAGCCGAAGAGCAGCATCGAGGTGAGGGTGGCGACGCCGGTGTAGACGAGGCCGACGATCCCCGCGACGACGAGCACGGCTCCGAGCAGGGCGAGCCCGCTGAAACTCCGGCTGAGCTTCTTGCCTTCGACTCCGGGACCGGCCATCGACAGCTCCCTACGGTGCGTGCCCGCTTCGTGACCCCTCCTTGATCATAGGTTCGAACGGTACGGATAGCATCCGGCGCATGGACCGTATGGACAGCGGGGAACGCGGGACCCGGCCGGAGGCGCGGCTGGAGCACGGAGTCGCCGACGGCGTCGCCACCGTCGTCATCAGCAACCCCGCCAAGCGCAATGCGATGACGGCCGCCATGTGGCAGGCCCTGCCGGATCTGCTGGGGCGGCTGGCGGCCGATCCCGCCGTGCGTGTCCTGGTGCTGACCGGGGCCGGGGACACCTTCTGCGCCGGTGCGGACATCTCCTCGCTGCGGGACTCCTCCGGTGAGCCGCAGGTGCTCGCCGTGGCGGCCGAGGAGGCGCTGGCGGCGTTCCCGCTGCCGACGCTCGCCGCGGTGCGCGGGTACTGCGTGGGGGGCGGCAGCCAGCTGGCGGCCGCCTGCGACCTGCGGTTCGCCGAGGAGGGCGCGTCGTTCGGGGTCACCCCGGCCAAGCTCGGAATCGTCTACCCCGCGTCGTCCACGCGACGGCTGGTCTCCCTGATCGGCCCGGCGGCCACGAAGCACCTGCTGTTCTCCGGCGAACTGATCGACACACGGCGGGCGCTGCGTTCCGGTCTCCTCGACGAGGTGCTGCCGCCCGGCGGGCTGGACAAGCGGGTCGAGGCGTACGTACGGATCCTGGCGTCCCGCTCGCGGCTGACTCAGGCAGCGGCGAAGGAGTTCGCCACGGGGCGCGAGGACCGGGACGGGTACTGGGCGGAGCAGGCGCGCGGAAGCGGCGACACCGCGGAGGGGGTCGCCGCCTTCCTGGAACGCCGCGCGCCCCGGTTCACCTGGACGACAGGGGCTGCCGGAGGCGCTCCTAGCGGAAGGTGAACCGGCTGTTGTCGCGGAACTCCGCAACCAGCGCGGCCGGGGCCTTGTCGGGCGATCCGGCGTCGTAGGGCGGTTGCGGGTCGTACTCGGTGAGCAGCTGTACGGCCTGGGCGTGCTCGTCGCCCGCGATCCGGCCGAGCAGGGTGAGGCCCATGTCGATACCGGAGGACACCCCCGCGGCGGTGACGTACTTGCCGTCGAGGACGACGCGTTCGCCGGTCGGCTCGACGCCGAACTCCTTCAGAATGTCCAGGGCGAGCCAGTGCGAGGTGGCCCGCCGGCCCGCCAGCAGACCGGCCGCCGCCAGCAGCAGCGAGCCGGTGCACACGGAGGTCGTCCAGGTGCTGGTGGCATCGACGGCGCGCAGCCAGCCGAGCAGCGCCTCGTTCTCCATCTGGTCGCTCTGGCCGGGCCCGCCGGGCACGATCACGACATCGGGCGCGGGGACCTCGGCGAGGGTCTTCGCCGCGACGAGTTCAAGGCTTCCGCTGTCGTTGCGCACGGGACCGGTGCGTTCGGCGACGAACACGGTCTCGGCTCCGGGGGTGCGACTGAGGATCTCGTACGGTCCCACCGCGTCCAGGGCGGTGAAGCGGTCGAAGAGCAGGATGGCGATCTGCACGGTCGTGGCCTTTCGTTCGGTCAGTCGGTGGCTGCTGAGGTGCGGAAGCGGCGGCGGTATTCGGACGGCGCCGTTCCGAGGGCTTTGACAAAGGCGCGGCGCATGGCTTCCGGGGTGCCGTAGCCGCTGGCCCGCGAGACTCCGGTGATGTCTTCCGCGGTGTCCTCCAGGAGCCGTCGGGCGTGCTCCAGGCGCACTTGGTCGACGTAGCGGCCCGGTGTCAGACCGGTCTCCGCCCGGAAGGCGCGGGCGAAGTGGCGGGGCGAGAGACTGGCCCGGTGCGCCAGCGCCTCCACACAGAGATCGCCGTCGGGGTGCTCGGTGATCCAGTGCTGGACGTCCCGCAGGGGCTCGCGGCCGGCCGTCTGGGCGGTGAGCTGTGCGCTGAACTGGGCCTGATTGCCCGGTCGCCGCAGGAACACCACGAGGTGGCGGGCGACGGTGAGCGCGACGTCGCGGCCGTGGTCCTCCTCGACCAGGGCGAGCGCGAGATCGATGCCCGCGGTGACGCCCGCCGATGTGGCCAGCTTCCCGTCGCGCACGAAGATCGGGTCCGGGTCCACCCGGACGGCCGGGAAGTCGCGGGCGAGCTGCTCGCAGTAGTTCCAGTGCGTGGTCACCCGGTGGCCGTCCAGCAGGCCCGCCCCGGCCAGCAGCAGGGCGCCGGTGCACACCGAGACGAGCCGCTCCGCGTGCGGCGCCGTCGTGCGCAGCCAGTCGGTCAGGGCCGGGTCGGCGCCGCGGGTGCCGTGGCCGCCGGGGACCAGCAGGGTGTGCGGCACGGTGGCATCGGCGAGGCGGCTGTCGGGAAGGAGGGTGAGCCCGCTGGTGCAGCGGACCGGGCCGCCGTCGAGTGAGGCGGTGCGCAGCTCGTACGGGACCCCGGTGACGAGGGAGGCTCCGGCGAAGACCTCCACCGGGCCGCTCACATCGAGGCTCTGGACGCCGTCGAAGAGAACGACGAGTACGGATCGCTGCTTCATGGATGCCATCCTGGGCGGCGGACGGGATGGCCGCAATGACGAATCTCCCACCTTTCCTGCCCTCGCGAACCGCCCGCGTCAGGCGGCGGCGCCGGGCTCCCCGGGGGTTCCGCAACGTACTAACCAGTCGGTAACGTGCGGGCATGAGTACTCTGCCGCCCCGCGCCGGACGCCGCTGTCATAACGCCCTCAACCCGTTCCACTCGACCGTCTACTTCTCCCCCGACCTCGGCAAGGAGTTCCGGGAGCTCGGCATCGACGATGCGAGCGCCGCCTACTTCGCCGCCCGCGGCGCCGCGCTGGGTGCGGTCGGCGCGGGCACGGTCACGGCGACCTTCTACAACTTCAACCATGAGCTGGTGGCCCGTCATGTGCCCGCCGTCTGGTCGGCCGCCACGCCCGCGGCGGTCCTCGACGCCCGGCTGCGGGCCGTCGACTCGACGCTGCGCCGGCTGCTCGGGGAGGAGACCCTCGCCTCCGCCGAGCTGGCCGAGGCGGCCCGGCTCGCGCTGCGCGCCACCGAGGCGTGCACCCGACACGCCCGGCCGTTGTACGCCGCCCACGCGGATCTGCCGGTGCCCGAGCAGCCGCACCTGGCGTACTGGCACGCCGCGACCCTGCTGCGCGAACACCGCGGCGACGCCCATCTCGCCGCCCTGCTCGCCGCCGGTCTCGACCCGGTCGAGGCGCTGGTCAGCCACACCGCGACCGGCAAGGGCATGCCTGTGCGCTGGATCCTCGCCACCCGGGGCTGGCACCGCGACGACTGGGACGCCGCGGCAGAGCGGCTGCGCGGCCGCGGCCTGCTGGACGGCGAGGGCGAGTTGACGGAGTCCGGCGTGGCCCTGCGGGCGGAGCTGGAGGAGGCGACGGACCGGATGGACGCCGCACCGTACGAGCACCTGGGCGCGGCCGGTGTGGAGCGCCTGACCGAGCTGGGGCGCGGCTTCCTGTTCGCGGCGGCCTCGGCGGGCGCGTTCCCCGAGGACCTGACCGGCAAGGGCTGAGCGCGCCTTCGGGCCGTGTTCGTGGAGGGCGCGCGACACGGCCCCCGGCCACCCGGCACAATGCAGGCGAAGGGGACCACCCCGTAACAGCGTGCAGCGGTAGGAGCGGAAAGCTCTGTGCACGGCCAGCACAGCCAGTACAGCCAGTACGAGAAGGCGAGTCGGGAAAACCGTGACGACGTCCATCGAAGGCAGGATCGCCGAGGAGCTCGGCGTACGTGAGCGTCAGGTGAAGGCGGCCGTCGAGCTGCTCGACGGCGGGTCGACCGTGCCGTTCATCGCGCGCTACCGCAAGGAAGCGACCGAGATGCTCGACGACGCGCAGTTGCGCACGTTGGAGGAGCGGCTGCGGTATCTGCGGGAGCTGGAGGAGCGGCGCACGTCGATCCTCGATTCCGTACGTGAGCAGGGCAAGCTCGACGAGGCGCTGGAGGCGCGGATCCGGGCAGCCGACACCAAGGCGCGGCTTGAGGACATCTATCTGCCGTTCAAGCCGAAGCGGCGCACGAAGGCGCAGATCGCCCGTGAGGCGGGGCTCGAACCGCTGGCGGACGGACTGCTCGGCGACCCGTCGGTGGACCCGCTCGCGTCCGCCGCCGCGTTCGTCGACGCCGACAAGGGGGTCGCGGACCCGGCGGCGGCACTGGAGGGTGCCCGCTCCATCCTCACCGAGCGCTTCTCCGAGGACGCCGACCTGACCGGTGAACTGCGCGAGCGCATGTGGTCGCGCGGGCGGCTCGCGGCGAAGGTCCGGGACGGCAAGGAGGAGGCGGGCGCGAAGTTCGCCGACTACTTCGCCTTCGCCGAGCCGTTCACCGCGCTGCCCTCGCACCGGATCCTCGCGATGCTGCGGGGCGAGAAGGAGGACGTGCTCGACCTGGTCCTGGAGCCCGAGGAGCCCTCGGAGGCGGACCGGCCCGGTGCGTCCGCCTACGAGAACATGATCGCCCGCCGCTTCGGCGTCGCCGACCGCGGCCGTCCCGGCGACAAGTGGCTCGGCGACACGGTGCGCTGGGCGTGGCGGACCCGGATCCTGGTGCACCTCGGCATCGATGTGCGGCTGCGGCTGCGTACGGCGGCGGAGGACGAGGCGGTACGCGTCTTCGCGTCGAACCTGCGCGATCTGCTGCTCGCCGCCCCGGCCGGGACTCGGGCCACGCTGGGGCTCGACCCCGGTTTCCGTACGGGGGTCAAGGTCGCCGTGGTCGACGCGACCGGCAAGGTCGTGGCCACCGACGTCATCCACCCGCACGTCCCGGCCAACAAGTGGGACCAGTCGCTGGCGCGGCTGGAGCGGCTGGCGAAGGCGCACGATGTCGATCTGATCGCGATCGGCAACGGCACGGCGTCCCGCGAGACGGACAAGCTCGCCGGTGAACTCATCGACAAGCACCCCGAGTTGAAGCTCACCAAGGTGATGGTGTCGGAGGCGGGCGCCTCCGTGTACTCAGCTTCGGCATTCGCCTCGCAGGAACTGCCCGACATGGACGTGTCGCTGCGCGGTGCCGTCTCGATCGCACGGCGTCTGCAGGACCCGCTGGCCGAGCTGGTGAAGATCGACCCGAAGTCGATCGGGGTCGGCCAGTACCAGCACGACCTGTCCGAGGTGAAGCTGTCGCGTTCGCTGGACGCGGTGGTCGAGGACTGTGTGAACGGTGTCGGAGTCGACGTCAACACCGCCTCGGCGCCCCTGCTTTCGCGGGTCTCCGGGATCAGCTCCGGGCTCGCCGAGAACATCGTCGCGCACCGGGACGGCAACGGCCCCTTCCGGTCCCGCAAGGCACTCAAGGACGTGGCACGGCTCGGCCCGAAGGCGTACGAGCAGTGCGCGGGCTTCCTCCGGATCCGTGACGGCGACGACCCGCTGGACGGTTCGAGCGTGCACCCCGAGGCGTACCCCGTGGTGCGGCGGATGGTGAAGACGACGGGCGGCGAGGTCGCCTCCCTGATCGGGAACGCGACCGCGCTGAAGTCGCTGCGGGCGGCGGACTTCGTGGACGACACGTTCGGTCTGCCCACGGTGACCGACATCCTGAAGGAGCTGGAGAAGCCGGGCCGCGACCCGCGCCCGGCGTTCCGGACGGCCACGTTCAAGGAGGGCGTCGAGAAGCTCGGCGATCTGTCTCCGGGGATGGTGCTGGAGGGCGTCGTCACGAACGTCGCCGCGTTCGGCGCGTTCGTCGACATCGGCGTCCACCAGGACGGTCTGGTGCATGTCTCGGCTCTGTCGAAGACGTTCGTGAAGGACCCGCGGGATGTCGTGAAGCCCGGGGACATCGTGAAGGTCAAGGTCATGGACGTCGACATTCCGCGCAAGCGGATCTCGTTGACGCTGCGGCTGGACGACGAGGCCCAGGCGGATGGGGGCGCCGGGTCCGGGCAGTCGGGGCAGGGCGGTGGCCGGGGCGGCCGGCCGCCGAAGCAGCGGCAGGGCCAGGCTCAGGGGCAGCAGGGCGGCGGTCAGGCGGCGCGCGGTGAGCGCGGCCAGGACGGTCGGGACGGCCAGGGCGGACAGGGCGGCCGGGACCGGCGCGGTGGTGGCGGTGCGCCTCGAGGTGGTGGCGGTGCCGCTCGTGGTGGCGCGGGGACTCCCGCTCCGGCCAACAGCGCGATGGCCGACGCGCTGCGGCGGGCCGGACTGGCGGATCCGCAGCAGGGCGGCCGGAAGCGCTGAGTCCGGACGGGGACGGGGTGGGGACGGGCCGCCGCACGCGGCGCCGTCTCCACCCTGCTCCCCCGCCCTTCGCTCTCGCGCCCGGGTTCGCCCTCGCGTCCCTTCACGAGACCGGGGGCTTGGCCCTCAGAGTTCCTTGACGCCGCCGTCGGCCACCTCGACCCGCCGCGTCGTGCGCACCGCTTCCAGCATCCGCCGGTCGTGTGTGACCAGCAGCAGCGTGCCGGTGTACGACTCCAGCGCCGATTCCAGCTGCTCGATCGCGGGCAGGTCCAGGTGGTTCGTCGGCTCGTCGAGGACGAGGAGGTTGACGCCCCTGCCCTGGAGGAGGGCGAGTGCCGACCGGGTTCGTTCGCCCGGGGAGAGGGTCGTCGCCGGGCGCATCACATGGTCCGCGCGCAGGCCGAACTTGGCGAGCAGGGTGCGGACCTCGGCCGGCTCCGTGTCGGGGACCGCCGCGCAGAACGCCTCCAGCAGCGACTCCGCGCCTAGGAACAGCTTCCGTGCCTGGTCGACCTCGCCGACCACCACTCCCGAGCCGAGCGTGGCGTACCCGGAATCCAGCGGCAGCCGGCCCAGGAGGGCTGCGAGGAGGGTGGACTTGCCGGCGCCGTTGGCACCGGTGATGGCGATCCGGTCCGCCCAGTCGATCTGGAGTGATGCGGGGCCGAACGTGAAGTCGCCGCGCACGACCTGTGCGTCGCGCAGGGTGGCGACGACCGATCCGGAGCGGGGAGCGGTGGCGATCTCCATCCGCAGTTCCCACTCCTTGCGCGGCTCGTCGACGACATCGAGCCGCTCGATCATGCGCTGCGTCTGCCGGGCCTTCGCCGCCTGCTTCTCGCTCGCCTCGCTGCGCGCGTTACGGCCAAGCTTGTCGCCGTCGGTGGCCTTGCGCCGGGCGTTCTTGACTCCCTTGTCCATCCAGGAGCGCTGCATGTGGCCGCGGGCTTCGAGGGCGGACCGCCTGTCGGCGTACTCCTCGTATCCCTCGCGGGCGTGCCTGCGGGCCGTCTCGCGCTCCTCCAGGTAGGCCGCGTAACCGCCGCCGTACAGGTTGATCTGCTGCTGGGCGAGGTCCAGTTCGAGGACCTTGGTGACCGTACGCAGCAGGAATTCACGGTCGTGGCTGATGACGACCGTACCCGCGCGCAGTCCGGCCACGAAGCGTTCGAGACGTTCCAGACCGTCCAGGTCGAGGTCGTTGGTCGGCTCGTCGAGCAGGAAGATGTCGTAGCGGGACAGGAGGAGCGAGGCGAGTCCGGCGCGGGCCGCCTGGCCGCCGGAGAGCGCCGTCATCGGGAGATCGAGGCCGATGGTCAGCCCCAGGTCGGCGGCGATCTCCTCGGCCCGCTCGTCCAGGTCGGCCCCGCCGAGGGCGAGCCAGCGCTCCAGGGTGTCGGAGTACGCGTCGTCCGCGCCCGGCACCCCGTCGACCAGGCCCTGCGTCGCGACGTCCATCGCGCTCTGGGCATCGGCGACCCCCGTACGGCGGGCCAGGAACTCCCGCACGGTCTCCCCCGGACGCCGCTCGGGCTCCTGCGGGAGGTGCCCGACGGTAGCGGTGGGCGGGGAGAGCTTCAGCTCCCCCTCCTCCGGCCGGTCGAGCCCGGCGAACAGGCGGAGGAGGGACGATTTACCGGCGCCGTTGACTCCGACGAGACCGATCACATCACCGGGTGCGACCACGAGGTCGAGCCCGGCGAAGAGTGTGCGGTCGCCGTGTCCGGCGGCGAGGTCCTTGGCGACGAGGGTGGCAGTCATCAGGGGGTCGATACTAATCGGCGTCCGGGCCGGCCGGCTCGGCCCGGACCGGTGGCCTGCCCTCGGCGGGCTCGCTGCCGCGCGCCACCACCGTGCGGCGGCGGCTCCCGGCGGGTGGGCCGGGCCGCCGCCGCACCTCGATTCCCTGTTCCCTGTTCTCAGCTCTCGGTTCTCGGTGCTCGGTCCTGGTCCTGGTCCTGGTCCTGGTCCTGGTCCTCGGAGGGTGCCGTCAGTCGGTGGGGTCGGACGTGTGGCGCCGGTCCGTGGTGATCTGGGTGGTTCCCGGGCCGATCCGGATCTCGAAGTCCCCGTCGTACTTGGCGTGGCCCTCGATCACGGCGGATTCGACCGCTTCGACCCCGAACTCCTGCCGGACGATCATCGGGTCCTGCCGCAGGTCCCGCATCAGGGACACACACATCCCGATCATCACGATGGTGAACGGCGCGGCCACCAGGATGGTGAGGTTCTGGAGCCCGGCCAGCGCGTCGCCCTGGCCGTCGCCGATGAGCAGCATGACCGCGGCGACGGCGCCGGTGACGACGCCCCAGAAGATCACGACCCACTTGGCCGGTTCGAGGACGCCCTTCTGGGAGAGCGTGCCCATCACGATGGAGGCGGCGTCCGCGCCGGACACGAAGAAGATGCCGACGAGCACCATGACCAGGATGCTCATCGCGGTGGCGATCGGGAATTCCTGAAGGACACCGAAGAGCTGGGCCTCCGCGGTGTCGGCGTCGCTGAGCTTCCCGGCTTCCTGGAGCTTGATCGCCGAGCCGCCGAACACCGCGAACCAGAACAGGCTGACGGTGCTGGGCACCAGGATGACGCCGCCGATGAACTGCCGGATCGTCCGGCCACGGCTGATCCTCGCGATGAACATGCCGACGAAGGGCGTCCAGGAGATCCACCAGGCCCAGTAGAAGACCGTCCAGTTGCCGAGCCACTTGGCCACGTCGCCCTTGCCGGTCGCCTCGGTGCGTCCGGCGAGCTGCGCGAGATTGCCGAAGTACGCGGCGAGCGAGGTGGGCAGCAGGTCCAGGATGATGATCGTGGGACCGGCGATGAAGACGAACACGACAAGGACCAGGGCGAGCACCATGTTGGTGTTGGACAGCCACTGGATGCCCTTCTCCACGCCGGACACGGCGGAGGCGACGAAGGCGACGGTCAGGACCGCGATGATGGCGACCAGCAGTCCCGTACCGGTCTTCTCCATCCAGTTCAGCTCGTGAAATCCGCTGCCGATCTGGAGGGCCCCCAGGCCCAGGGACGCGGCCGAGCCGAAGAGGGTCGCGAAGATGGCGAGGATGTCGATGAACCGGCCGACGCCTCCGTGGGCGTGCCGTTCACCGATCAGCGGCTCGAAGACCGCGCTGATCGTCTGCCGCCTGCGCCGCCGGTAGGTGCTGTACGCGATGGCCAGCCCGACGACCGCGTAGATCGCCCAGGGGTGCAGCGTCCAGTGGAAGAGGGTGGTGGCCATGGCCGTCTGCATCGCCTCGGCCGCGTCGGCGGGGTGGGTGCCCGGCGGCGGATCGATGAAGTGGGCCAGCGGCTCGCTGACACCGTAGAACATCAGACCGATGCCCATTCCGGCGCTGAACATCATCGCGACCCAGGAGACGGTCCGGAATTCGGGCTTCTCGCCCTCCTGGCCCAGCGCGATCTTCCCGTAGCGGCTGATCGCGAGCCACAGCGCGAAGACCACGAAGCCGGAGGCCGCGAGCATGAAGGCCCAACCGCCGTTATGGATCAGCCCGTTGAGCAGTCGACTGGAGACCCTTTCCAGCGAGTCGGTGGCGATCGAACCCCAGAGCACAAAAGCGAGGGTGAGGACCGCCGTGACGCCGAACACCACCCGGTCGGTCGTGGGGCGCCTGCCGTGGGGCGACTCGGCGGGGAGATCCGCCGTGACCGACAGATCTCCCCGCCCACCCGTTCTCTCATCGTCCTGCGACACAAATGGCACCTTTCACGGAGTCCGAAAATCGCTCTCCGTAGGCAGTACCACACCGGCCGCACAACTCAGGGGATCAACAAGCGGTATCGGCTTGACCGTTTGTGAGGTGATATGTCGCACGCTCGTCCAGCAGCAGGGGAACCAGGTCGCGCGCCGACTGCCGCAGGGGGACGTACGCTCCGTCACCGTCGCGCCGGGAGGTGACACCGTGCAGGGCCAGTTCGTCCTTCACATCGGCGTACTGGGCGGCGTCGAGCCGGTAGCCGCACGGCGGATCCTGGAGCACCTCGTCCGGTTCCGCCGGGTCGTTGTCGGCGCCGCCGAGGTGGATGGGACCGCGGTCGCTGAACCCCGCGAGGCGCGAGGCGGTGGTGGCGGCTTCGATCCGGCCGCGCTGTTCACCGGTGAAGGTGAACAGGCCGTCGAGCGCCGCCTGCTGCGACTGGACCCGGCGCCGCTGATTGAGCGCGTGGTCGGCCTTCTCCGCGTCGGAGAGCGCGTCGACCCGGGACTCGATGAGCAGCCCGACCGCGTGCTTGATGCCCGAGGTGTTGCGCAGGATCCGCTCCTGGCCGTCGCCTGCCGTCTGCTTGATGGGATCACCGGTGACCGGGTCCGTCCAGATGCCGTACAGGCCGCTGCTGTACCCGGCCGCTGTCGCCGCGGGCCTGACATAGCGGTCGGAGAGGGTCTGCGAGGCGTCGTGCACCCCGTCGTCGACGTTGAGGTTGCGGGGCCACAGGACGAAGAGGTCCTTGTCGTAGTACGGAGGTGTCGCACCGTACTCGTGCAAGTCGTAGATGACGTCGGGCCGTTGGTCACGGATCACCGCGGCCATGGCGCGGCCCTCGGCGGTCCGCAGAGCGATGTGGTCACGGTTGATGTCGACGCCGTCCGAGTTGCCCCGGGTGTTGGCGGCGCGCCCGTCGGGGTTGGCCGTCGGCAGGACCAGCACCGTTGTGCGGGACAGGAAGGCACGGGTCGCCCGGTCCTCGGCGAAGGCGAGATCGCGGACCGTGGACAGACACGCCTCGCGGCCGGAGGGTTCGTTGCCGTGCTGACTGCAGATCAGCAGCATCGTGTTCGCCGTGGGGCGGTGACCACCGATACGGACGAGCTGGAGCGGCCGGTCCTGCTTGGTCGTGCCGATCCGGTCGACGGAGACCCGGTCGCTGCCCCGGTCGACGGCGGCGAGGAAGGACTGCTCCTGAGGCTGCCCGGTCCAGCGGGCCCCGTCGCTGAGCTCGAAGCCGGTACGGGGCGGACGGTGCGCGGCCTCGGCGGGGACGGTGGCGAACGGTACGGCGAGCGCGGCGACCGAGGCCGCCAGCGCCACTTGGCGCAGGGCCGTGCGACGGCGGCGAGGAAGCCCCGGTGTGCGCGTCCGTCGCCCGTCGCCCGGCAGGCGGGCCGTGCGACGGGTGAGGACGCGGAGAGCTCGGGCGATGCGAGGGGTCATCAGCGACTGCCTCCCGGGATACGAAGGACGGGCACGGGGGTGCCCGCCGGCCTGTCGGCGTGTGCGGAAGGTACCCCGGCAAACTCCTGTGCAACAGGGGGCGATCACCTGGCCACCGTGACAGCCGGATGGCGATCGTGTGACAGAAATGGCCATGAGCCGGTCAAAAGTAGTCTCGGCTGATTAGTCTCACCAACGACCGGTCGGAAGATCATCCGTCCCGACGACTTGGAGCATTCGTGCACCGCAGACTCATCGTCCCCAGCGCACTCGCGGCCACCCTCGTGCTGGCGATCCCGGCATCTGCCGCCGAAGGCACCGTGGGCGCCCCGGGTATCGGCGACCCCTACTACCCGGCCAGCGGAAACGGTGGCTACGACGTGTCCCACTACGACCTGCGGCTGAAGTATCAGCCCGCGACCGATCTGCTGGAGGGCACGGCGACGCTGGTCGCCACCCCCACGCAGCAGTTGTCCCGCTTCAATCTCGACTTCGGACTCGCCGTCTCCGAGGTTCGTGTGAACGGCAAGAAGGCGCGCTTCACGAAGACCGGGGAGCAGGAACTGGAGATCACCCCGTCGGCCGCCCTCACCAAGGGCAGGTCGGTCTCGGTGGTCGTCCGCTACGCCGGAAAGCCCTCCGAGCTGAAGGTCAACGGATGGACCGCCTGGGCCCGCACCCCGGACGGCGGCGTCGCCGCGCAGGAGCCGGACTCGGCGGTGTGGTGGTTCCCGAGCAACGACCACCCGCTGGACAAGGCGACGTACGACGTGTCGGTGTCCGTACCGGACGGCACCCAGGCGATCAGCAACGGGGTCCTCCAGTCGCAGAGCTCGAAGCTCGGCTGGACCCGCTTCAACTGGCGTTCGAACAAGCCGCAGGCGAGCTATCTGACGACGCTCGCGATCGGCAAGTTCGACATCACGACGGACAAGACGGCGGACGGTCTTCCGGTCCTGAACGCGTACAGCAAGGACCTCGGCGACAACGACGGTGCCGCGCGCGCCAGCGTCGAGCGTACGGGCGAGGTCGCCGAGTGGCTGACCGAGGTGTTCGGGCCGTATCCGTTCAACGCGCTCGGCGGCTACGTACCCAATGTGACCAGTGGGTTCGCCCTGGAGACCCAGACGCGACCGTTCTACAGCCCGAAGCAGTTCGCGAACGGCGCCAATGTCTCGGTCGTCGTGCATGAGCTGGCACACCAGTGGTACGGCGACAGTGTGTCGGTCGAAGGCTGGAAGGACATCTGGATCAACGAGGGCTTCGCCCGCTACAGCCAGTGGCTGTGGTCGGAGAAGGAGGGCGAGGGCACGGCGCAGGAACTGGCCGACTACACCTACGCCCAGCACCCGGCCGACGACACCTTCTGGACGGTGAAGCCGGGCGATCCGGGCCCGGACAACCAGTTCGCCGGGGCCGTCTACGACCGGGGCGCGCTGGCGCTCCAGGCACTGCGCAACAAGGTCGGCGACAAGACGTTCTTCAAGCTGCTGAAGGGCTGGCCGGCCGAGCACGCCTACGGCAACGCGAGCGTGGGCGACTTCGTACGGTTCGCGGAGCGGGTCTCGGGCAAGCCGCTCGCCGCCTTCTTCGACACCTGGCTGTACCAGCCGTCACGGCCGAAGTTCCCGGCGGCGGCCGACACCCCGGCAGGCGCACGGCCCCAGGCACCGGCCGCGCGGGAGGCCGCGCGCAAGGCCGCTCACGGGGCCGCTCATGGGGCCGCTCATGGGGCCGCTCGTGAGGTGGCGAGCCCTGAGCGGCCCGCCTCCTGGAAGAAGATCGCGGCGACGAACACCGTCCACGACCACCGCTGACCCTCACCGGTACGCTCCGGGCGCCGCCGCCGTCACCCGATGGCGGCGGCGCCCCGGCTTCCGGCGAGGGGCGGCAGTCCGCTCCCGGCGAAGGTCGGCGGCCCGGCACCCCGCGAGGGGCGGCGGATAGGCTGGCGGTGTTCGTGCAGTTCCGCCAGTCCCCGGCTGTTCCCGGCCGGATTCCCGTGCGTACGAGGAGCGTCCCTTGTCCGGTCCGAGCCCCGATGCCCTGCGTGACGCCCGCCCCACCCTGGAGGCGGTGGCGGCCCGCGCGGGAGTCTCCCGGGCGACGGCCTCCCGGGTGGTCAACGGTGGTGCCGGGGTGCGGCAGCCGCTGGTGGATCAGGTGCGCAAGGCCGTCGAGGAGCTCGGTTACATACCGAACCACGCCGCGCGGACGCTGGTCACCCGGCGCAACGAGGCGGTCGCCGTGATCATCGACGAGCCCGAGTTCCGCATCTTCTCCGATCCGTTCTTCTCCCGGCAGATACGCGGCATCAGCCGCGAACTGAAGCTGCACGATGCCCAGTTGGTCCTTCTCCTCGTGGAGGGAAGCGGTGACTTCGACCGGGTCACGCGCTATCTCGCCGGTGGCCATGTCGATGGCGTGCTGGCGTTCTCGCTGCACACCGACGACGAACTACCCGCGATCATCCGCCGGTTCCATGTCCCCACGGTGTACGGCGGCCGCCCCGGGGCGGGTTCCGGACCGGCGGTGCCCTATGTCGACTGCGACAACCGGGGCGGTGCGCGCGAGGCCGTGCGCCATCTGGTCTCGCTCGGCCGGCGGCGGATCGCGCACATCGCCGGACCGCGCGACCAGACCTCTGCGCTGGACCGCGTCGACGGCTACCTCGATGTACTGCCCGACGGCGACCCCGGCCTGATCGTGGACGCCGACTTCACCGCCGAGGGCGGCGCACGGGCCATGACGGAGCTGCTGGAGCGCCACCCCGGCCTGGACGCCGTCTTCGTCTCCAACGACCTGATGGCCTCCGGAGCCCTGCGGGTGCTGCGCGAGCACGGCAGGCGGGTGCCCGAGGACGTGGCCCTGGTGGGCTTCGACGACATGACGTCCGTCGCGGAGGCCACGGAGCCGCCTCTGACGACGGTCCGTCAGGACGTGGAAGGAATGGGCCGGTTGATGGTACGGATGCTGATGCAACGGCTGAGCGGCTCCACGGGCGACGGGGCCGAGTCCGTGATCACCCCGACCGTGCTGATCCACCGCGCCTCGGCCTGATCCCCCTCCGCTCCCTTCTCCTCCCCCACCCGCTCGCCCGCCTCCCGGGATGCGGGCCGGTGGGATGCCCGCCGACGCCCGCCCCACCTCTTCCTGGAATATGTGTCAGCAGTGTTGACGCGACTCATGAAACAAGTCGATAGTCTTTGTAACATTGACTCCCGTGGAGCGAACATGCCGTCAAAGTCGGGCGCTGTCACGGGAGTTGCTCCGGAAGATCATCGTCACCGCTCGCACAGGAGGGTGCACCATGGGCCGCTACAGCCGTCTCCGCGAGATCCGCCGGATGGATCCCAGCCGCGACTATGCCGAGATCCTCCGGCTGATCACGCAGTACGAGTTCCCCTGGGACTACCGGCAGGGCGTGAGCATCGCGTTCCTCCGTGACTTCGGGGTCCCCCGGATCTCCGCACTCCTCGACCGCACCCAGGAGTTCGAGCGGTCCGGACAGAAGCGCTACGACGACACCGTCCTGATCGGGTACGAGATGTCCGCGGACGGCTTCGACTCGGCGCGCGGCCGGGCCGCAGCCCGCCATCTGAACCGGATCCACGGCAAGTACCGCATTCCGAACGAGGACTTTCTCTATGTGCTGGCCACGACGGTCGTGGGACCGAAGCGCTGGATCGACCGGTTCGGCTGGCGGCCCCTGTGCACCCAGGAGGTCGAGGCGCTGACCCAGGTCGCGCGGAAGACGGCGGCCATGATGGGCATCGAGGGAGCCCCCGCCACCTACGAGGGCTTCGAGCTGCTCCTCGATGCCTACGAGGAGCGGATGTTCGCGTACGACCCGGCGAACCGGCGGGTCGCGAACGCCACGTTCCGGACGATGGCGAGTTGGTATCCGCGCCCGGTGCGCCCGCTGACCGCACGCTTCTCGCTCGCGCTGCTGGACGAGCCGCTGTTACGGGCGCTGGGCTTCCGGGTGCAGCCGCTCCCGGTCCGGTCGGCGGCCGCGGGTGCCCTGAGGGCACGGTCGCGGCTGGTGCGGCTGCTGCCGGCCCGGCCCCGGTGGCTGCCCTCACGCCCGCAGCCCCGCTCGTACCCGTTCGGCTGGCGGCTGGACGATCTCGGTCCGCACTGGGCCCGGAACCGCCCCCTGGAGCCCCTGCCCGACGAGGTCCCGGCGGCGGCGCCCCCGGCGAGGGAACCGTCATGAGCACCCGTCCGGGCCGGGGACGCCCGCGCCGGACTCCCGGCCGCGCCCCGGACACCGACGGCGAACCGGCTAACCGGCGGCGAGCAGCGGCACGAAGTAGCGGCGCGCGAAGGACCGGACCTGCTCGTCGTCGTCCAGCGCGAAACAGCTGACCGGGTTGAGCAGGAACGAGACGGTGATCCGCACCATCAGCTCGGCGACGGGTGTCGGATCACTCTCCGGTCTGCCTTCGGCCCGTCGCGCCTCGCGCAGCCGGTCGGCCAGATATCCACGCATGGCGAGGAAGGCCGGACCGCTCTCCAGGGTGAGGAACGGAAGCATGATCTCCGGTTCGAGCCGCAGCAGTCCGCCGACGAGCGGGTGTTCGCGGATGTGCCTGAGGACGGCGACGAACCCCTCGACCATCCGGTCCTCGATGGTGGGCAGCATGGCGACCGCGTCGTCCACCTCCACCAGGAAGCGCCGGTACTCACGCAGCAGACAGGCCGAGACGAGGCCGTCCTTGTTGCCGATCCGCCGGTAGACGGTCACACGCGAGACCTTGGCCCGTTTGGCGACATCGTCCACGGTCGACCGGCGCAGCCCGAACGTGATGAACTGCTCGCGCGCCGCGTCGAGGATCTGTTCGCTGAGCGCGTCGGACTGCGGGGTCTGCGTGAGCGCCCCCGCGAGCAGCGCCTCGTTGGTGTTCCGCGTCGGCATGAGCCCTCCCCCCGTCCCTACGGTTCGACTCCACCATAGCCATGCCGGGACAGAGCGACATGATCCGTCCCCCCGTAACTCTCCCCCGTTCAGGCAGCCTTCCGGACGGCTCCGCCGCGAGGTCAGTCCGAGCCGTAGTCGTACACCGTCACGGGTATGCCCCTGCCGACGAGCCGTTGTCCGATCAGTGGCTCGATCCTGGACCACTTGCCGCCCGCCAGACCGCAGCCGATCCGCGGCATATGGACCGAGGCACCCAGCTCCGCCGCCCGTCCGGCCACGGGGGCCAGAGCCGCGTCCACCGCCTCGTACCGCACGGGCACCCCCTTGCTGCCGGTCCGCATCCCCCGCTGCCCGATCATGTTCGCCACCCAGGTGTACGGACCGACCTGGACGAACTGCACGGCGCCCAGGGCGAAGTCGTTCCCCGCGCGCTCCCGGTGCCAGCGGCGGTATTCCTTCTCCGGCTCGGGCCAGCGGCGCGAGAGCGCCAGGACGAAGCCCTTGCCCCAGCCGCCCAGGTCGTTGCAGACATGCGCGATCAGCTTGACACCCTTGCCCTGCGGAGCGGTGGCGTCCCCCCGTACATACGTGATCTCCAGCATGTCACCCACCGTACGGACCACCCCTGTGACCTTCCAAGCCAGTTGGCCAGAAGCCTTGGGGACGTCCCAGGTGGGGCCTTGATTGTTCACGTGGTTGGCCACTTCCTTCGACGTTGGCCGACCAGGGAAGAGACGCTTCTGTCGCTCCGCGTGGTTCGTGTTTGCGTCGGCCACGGTGGCACGCTGGCTGTTGAACCGGGTAATCCGGCTTCCGGGTTGCGCAACTGGCGCCCTCGCGCCGAGGGGGGCCGGTGGTCGTACTCGCGGGCCGGACGCCGGTGCGACATCAACGTGCCGTTGACCTTCTCCACCACCCAGCACCACGACGCCAATGATCAGCCCCCAGGACGTCGACGGCCAGTCCCCGATTGCGGCCAGTAGTCCTCTTCCTCCGCATAAACATGCCCACCCGCGAGCCTGGACGGCTACCAGTGCCACGAACGAGTGATCACGAACCGAAAAACATCCTCATGGAACAGTGCTGTCCCGTCAGAACCCGATCTGTCGGTTTCCGAAGTCGTCTGCGCAGATGCCCGCACCCCTCTGCGCGCCGCTCCTGCCGGTCAGAGCACGTATGTGACCTGCGACGGCAAGGCAGCGAAATGTTCGCGGTAAGGACGAGTCCGGAGTACCACACACTCCACAGCTCCCTGCACGCAACCGCGAATTGCCACGTCCCTCATGCAGACGGAGACGGCTTCGGAAACTGACACCCGTCGCCGGGTTCCTCCCGTGCGGGCCGACAGCTCATGATCGCCGCCGGCGTCAGGGCGATCGTGGGAGCGAGGCGAGGATGGCGTCGAGGCCGAACTCGAAGACGTCCCGCTGGGTGAAGGTCGGGAAGTCGACGGTGGTGGCGTGCATCGCCGGGTACACCTCGGCCGGGAGACGGGCCCACTGTTGGCGGACCCGTTCCCAGTGCTGCGGGTCCTCGTCCCAGGCCCGGCGGACGGAGTAGAGCGTGGCGCAGCCGAGGACGAAGCGGATCAGCGTGGCCAGCAGGCCGATCGCCGTCCGGTGGTCGACCCCCAGTCGCGCCAGGCGGGCATAGACCTGCTCGGACATGCGGGCTTCGACCTCGCCGACTCCGTCGGAGGGGGCGTTGATCTGCAGGATGGCCGGGTGCGTGATGAACAGCTCGAAGTAGGCGTGCATCACCTGCCGGAGCCATGCGACGTCGTCGAGGCCGGGGTCGGGCCACTGGAATCGGCTCAGCAGCTCCGCGGTGACGGCGAGGAGGATGGCGTCCTTGTCGCGGAAGTGCGTGTAGAGCGACATCGGGCGGACGCCCAGTTGGTCGGAGAGCCGGCGGATGGTCACCGCGTCCAGTCCGTCGCGGTCGATCAGTTCGATCGCCGCGTTGACGATGGCCTCGGGGCTGAGGGTGCCGCGGGGTGCGCGAGCGGGCTCTGTCTTGTGCCTGGGCGACGACATTGGGGTTCCTGATTCGTTCGGTACACCAGTTCTATCACTGTACCGTACGCTGTACTGTTCCTGGATCGATACCGATTCCAGGAGGCCGGATGTCCGCGGACGCACTCCCCACCATTGCCTACGACCGAGCTGAGCGGCTGCTGCTGCACAACCGATCCCGGCTCGCCCTGCGGGCCAAGGCGAAGGCCGTCTGGATCGGCGACGGCGAGAGGTTCTGGTACCGGGTCGAGACCGAGCGGGGCGGCGAGTTCGTGCTGGTCGACCCCGCCGCCGGGACCCGGGGGCCGGCGTTCGACCCCGAACGGCTCGCCACCGCGCTGGCGTCTGCCGCCGGCCGGCCGGTCCAGCCGTACGCGCTGCCGTTCCGGGCGGTCGAGTTCGCGGACGGGACGGTCGCGTTCGACGCGTTCGACGCGCGCTGGACCTGCCGGCTGGCCGACTACCGGTGCGCGCGGGACGAGAAGCACGCCAAACCCTCACCGCTGGAAATCGCCTCGCCGGACAAGAAGTGGGCGGCGTTCCGCCGGGACCACGACCTGTGGGTGCGTTCGGCCGAGACGGGCGAGGAATTCGCGCTCACCGCCGACGGCACCGCGGATCGGAGCTACGCGGGCCAACCCGACGCGGCGGTCCCCACGCACCTGCTCGGCAAGCTCGGCCTTCCGGACATGCCGCCGGCGCTGCTGTGGTCGCCGGACTCGACGCACGTCCTCACCCACCGCACCGACCAGAGCGATGTCGCCCTGACGCACCTGGTCGAAGCCGTCCCGCCGGATGGCGGCCGACCGCGCCTGCGCAGCTACCACTACCCGGTCCCCGGCGAGCCGGTGGCCCGCGGCGAGTGGATCGTCTTCGACGTCGCGTCCCGGACCGCGACACCCGCCAGGACCGACCCGTTCCTGCTGCCCTACATGTCACCTTTCACGCTGAAGAAGGTGTGGTGGGCCGAGGACAGCGCGGCCGTCTACTACCTGGATCAGCCCCGTGACCTCCGGACGTTGCGGCTGCACGCACTCGACCCGACGACCGGCGAGGTGCGCACCCTGGTCGAGGAGCACGGCGACACGCGGGTGGAGGCCGCGCAGGAGATCGCCCAGAAGCCGATCGTGCACGTACTCGCCGGCGGCCGCGAGACGCTGTGGTACTCCCAGCGCGACGGCTGGGGGCACCTGTACCGCTACAAGGACGGGGCGCTGGTCGAACAGCTCACCCGAGGGCCGTTCGCGGTGCAGGAGATCGTGCACGTCGACGAGGCGGAACGGGTCGCGTACGCCGTCGTCTCAGGACTGGTCCAGGCCGACCCGTACCGACGGTCGCTGGTCCGGGTCGGCCTGGACGGCGGCGGGACCACCAAGCTCACCGACGACGATCTGGACCACGTGATCACCGCGCCGGAACACGGCCGCTGGTTCATCGACTCCGCGTCGACCGTCGACACCCCGCCGACGATCGCCGTGCGTGACCGGCACGGTGCCGTTCTGGTCGAGCTGGAACAGGCCGACATCACACCGCTGCTGGCCGCCGGCTGGACGCCGCCGGAGCGGGTCAGGACCCTGGCCGCCGACGGCGTCACCGAGATCTACGGCGTCCTCTACAAGCCCCACGGCTTCGACGCCGCGCAGCGCTACCCGGTGATCGACCACCCCTACCCGGGCCCGCAGATCCACCGGGTGGCGGCCTCCTTCGACCCGGGCGCCTACGGCCACGACGCCGAGGCGGTGGCGGCGCTGGGGTTCGCGGTGCTGGCCGTCGACGGCCGCGGAACGCCCGGCCGGGACAAAGCCTTCCACGATCACGCCCATCGCAACATGGGCAGCGCGGGCGCGCTCGAAGACCATGTCGCGGCACTGCGCCAACTCGCGGAGACGCGTCCGTGGCTGGACCTGGACCGGGTCGGCATCTTCGGCATCTCCGGCGGGGGATTCACCACCGCCCGCGCCCTCCTGGCGTTCCCCGACTTCTACAAGGTCGGCGTGGCCGAGGCCGGCAACCACGACAACCGCCACTACCACGCGCTGTGGGCCGAGACCTACGACGGACCGTTCGACCCGGACGCCGGGGCCCGGCTGTCCAACACCGAGCTGGCCGGGAACCTGGCCGGCAAACTACTGCTCGTCCACGGCGACATGGACGACAACGTGACACCGCATCTGACCATGCGGCTGGTCGACGCGCTGATCGCTGCGAACAAGGACTTCGACCTGCTGATAGTCCCCGGCGTCGAGCACAGCTTCCTCGGCCGCAACGGCTACGTCGCCCGCCGCCGCTGGGACTACCTGGTGCGCCACCTCATGCACCGCGAGCCGCCGGCCGGCTATCGGCTGGCGGACGTCCCGCTCTCCCTGGAACTGCTCGAAGCCCTCTTCAGCTGACACGGAAAGGACCTTCCCCATGCCCACCTTCTCTGCCCGCGCCCTCCAGGACCTCTGCGACCACAGCCGCGAGCAACACGCCGTCACCGGCGCCCAGGTCGCCGTCTTCAGCGGCGACGGGCTCCTGCAGGCGGTGTCCGGGACCGCGAACGCCGAGCTCGGCACGCCGGTCACCGACGACACCGTCTTCCAGATCGGCTCCACCACCAAGGTCTACACGGCCGCGCTGGTGATGCAGCTGGCCGACGCCGGCCTGGTCGATCTCGACGTGCCCGTCACACGCTATCTGCCGGGCCTGCCGCTCGCCGCCGGCAGGCAGTGGCGCGAGATCACCCCCCGCCAGCTGATGTCGATGACCAGCGGCCTGGACAACGGGCCGTACACCGACACCGGCCGGAACGACGACGCCGTCGCCCGCTACATCGGTCTCCTCGCCGACATCCCGCTCACCTTCGCCCCGGGATCGTCGTACGGCTACAGCAACGCCTCGACGAACGTGTCGGGGCTGCTGATCGAGGCGCTCACCGGTCAGTGCTGGGACGAGGCACTGCGCGACCGGCTGCTCCGCCCGGCCGGGCTCGTCGAGTCGGTCAGCCTGTTCGAGGAGCTGCCCTACCATCGCGTGGCGGTGGGCCACGTCGACGGCGTGGTCCGGCCGTGGTGCTTCGCCCGCGGGTGCGGCCCGGCGGGCTCGTCACTGGCGACCTCGGCCCGCGACCTCGCCCGCTTCGGGAGCCTCTTCCTGCGCCGGGGCCTGGCCGAGGACGCCACCGTCCTGCTGTCCGCCGACGCCGTCGCCACCATGGAGTCACCGCAGGTGGACGTGCCGGCTCGGGTCTTCGCCGACTCCTGGTGCGTGGGCCCGTACCGCAAGGTCTGGGACGGCGTGGAAGTCTTCGGGCACAGCGGCACCACCCCGAACGGATCGTCCTGCCTGCTCTGGGTGCCGACCCTCGACGTGGCGGTGGCGACGACCGTGAACACGCCGCACCAGGGCTACCCGTTCGCCGACGCGGTCTTCGACGTGGTGTTCCGGGACTGGCTCGGCGTCGCGAAGCCGCAGCGGCCCGTCCCCGGCCCCGGCCTGGAGACCGACGTGTCCGCGTACACCGGGACATACGACGCGCACGGCGTCCACTACGCGGTCACCGCGGCCGCCGGCACCCTGCTGCTGGACGTCCACAGCACCGGCGCCGAGAAGATCCACACCGAGCTGCTGCCGATCGCCGACCACCGCTTCCTGCCCGCCGACGACGCCGTCACCAGCCACCACACCTGGGACATCGCCTTCACCATCGGCGCCGACGGGCAGGCCACCCTGCTGCACAACGGCGCGTTCGCCGCCCGCCGCACCGCCTGACGGCCGGAGGTTCCGCAGGTCATAGGAGTACGCGGCCTCCGGCTCGGGGCGCCCCGGGGGCCGCGGGTGGATGTGCCAGGACGCGATGGTGGGAACTGTGGCGGGCCGACGATTCGCGAGTGCTCTTCCGCGTTCGTCCGGTCGCTCCTCACCGGCAGCGAATGGAAGCCCGCCCCTTGCTTCCCACCGCTTCGCTCCCTCAATGTCCAGACGTACACGCAAGCCGAACATCTGCGGCGACGCAACATCGCCCAGGCCCGTACACATCGGGAGAGAGGCCCTGCGCTGCCTCCTGGCCCGCCGCGGGATCTCCTTCCAGCGCACGAAGACGTGGAAGGAGTCCCCGGACCGGACTTCGAAGCCAAGCTCGACCGGATCGAGTTCGCGCTCACCTGGGCGGCTCTGCGGGCGATCCGCGCGGCCCGCCCGGACGGCGCCCCGATCTACGTGATTCTCGACAATGTGCATCGGCGACCAAGGTCGCCGGCGGTGAGCGTCAGCGAGTATTCGCCGTCAAGGTCATGCGGGGTGATCGTCGCAGCGCGATCCGACCACGCCCAGTGCACAGACAGTCCAACTCACCGAACCGCTTGTCTGCTCTTGCCTCTGGTGAACCTTCCCGGTCACAGCCCTAAATCCCTGGAAGCTGAAAGGGGTTGCCCTCTTCCCTCGCGATACGGTGCTGCGATGTCCCGATCAGTCAAACCCGGATCAGTGTTGTCCCCCGTCACCGCGGACGACGTCGACCTTGCCGTGCGGCTCGCCGTCGGCATCCTTCGGGACGCACCCGCGGAGGCTTGGGGCGGTAAGGCCGGTTCGCTGGAGTGGGACTGCTGGGAGACCGCCGAGTACCTCGCCAACGACCTGTTCTACTACGCCATGCAGCTGGGGCCGCGGAGCCCGCCGCTGGATACCCATGTGCCCATCGCGTTGAGCCGGAAGAGGCCGGACGGACCCACGGTCTTCCTCTTCGCGGACCGTGATGCGGGTCCGGCCGGCCTGGTGCAGATACTGGAGGCGTGCGGCGCGTTGCTGGTCACCATGGTGCGTACCACGCCGCCCCGGGTCCGCGCCCACCACGCCGCCGGGGTGTCGGACCCCGAAGGCTTCGCGGCGCTGGCGTTGCAAGAGACGCTGGTGCACATGCACGATCTGGCGGAAGGGTTCGGGCTTGCCTGGACCCCGCCCTCCGCTCTCTGCTCGCGGGTGCTCGCCCGTCTGTTTCCAGAGGCTCCGGGCGGCGCGGATCCCTGGCCCACCCTGTTGTGGGCCACCGGCCGCGCCGAACTGCCGGGGCACCCTCGTCTCACCAAGTGGCGCTCGGACAGCGCACCGCGGCCATAGGAGCGGATCGGGCTCAGCCACGGCCAGGCTGATGATCGTGCCCCTACCGCAGCGTGAGCACACCGGGCCACCCGTCCCAACCGGCAACCAGGCGAACCTATGCGGTCACGGCACCAGCGGCAGCACTACGTGCAGCTGAGCCCCGGAAGCGCCAACTATCGGGAACAGGCCCCGCCAACTACGTCGAACAGTTGGCGAGCGACCAGCGCCAACGCCTCAACACATCCGCCAACTGTCGTGAACGGTCACGACTGACCATCACTTTCCGACGCCCGCGGCCACTTTCACCACAGTGGTGAGACAGCAATACTGATGAACCGGATCGGCGCACGGGTACAGCCGTGGGACGCAAGGAGCAGACATCGTGACCGGGACCGACGAGCCGACGCTGACCGTCGACGAGCTGGCGGCGCGCGCCGGAGTCACCGTGCGTACGGTGCGCTTCTACAGCACCCGGGGCCTGCTGCCGCCTCCGGTCATCGGTCCGCGCCGGGTCGGGCACTACGGGCGCGAGCACCTGTCCCGTCTCGCCCTGATCGAGGAGCTCCAGCACCAGGGCATGACGCTGGCCGCCATCGAACGGTATCTGGAGCAGTTGCCGCCCGATCTGAGCGCCCGGGACCTGGCGATCCACCGGGCCCTCGTGGCGTCCTGGGCTCCGGACAAGGCCGAGGACACGACGAGGGCCGAGCTGGAGCGGCGGGCGGGCCGGGCCCTCACCGAGGGGGACGTGGACCGGCTGGCCGCGATGGAGGTGCTGGAGCGTCCCGAGGCGGCCGGGGGGACCTACCGGGTGGATCCGGGGCTGTTGCGGCTCGGCGTGGAGCTGCTGGACGTGCCGATCGCGCACGAGACGATCCTGGCGGCGCGCACGGTCCTGCTGGAGCACACCCGGTCGGCCGCCCAGGAGCTGACGCGGCTGTTCCGGGACGAGGTGTGGAATCCGTACCGTGAGCGCGAGTCGGACCCGGAGCATGTCGCGGCGATGAAGTCGCTGTCGGCCCATATGCAGCCGATGGTGGTCCAGGCGCTGGTGACCGCGTTCCAGCGGTCGTTGAAGCAGGAGCTGCGGGCCGCGTTCACGGCGGAGTGAGTACGCCGTGAACGCGGCCCGCGCCACCCGGCCTCAGTCGTGGAAGGTCTCGCCCTTCCCTGCCTTCTCCACGAGCAGTGCGGGCGGCAGGAACCGGTCCCCGTAGCGCTCGGCGAGTTCGCGGGCGCGGGCCACGAAACCGGGCAGGCCGCCCTCGTACCCGTTGATGTACTGGAGCACACCGCCGGTCCACGGCGGGAAGCCGATGCCCATGATGGAGCCGATGTTGGCGTCCGCTACGGAGATCAGGACGTTCTCCTCCAGGCAGCGGACGCTGTCCAGCGCCTCGGAGAACAGCATCCGCTCCTTCATGTCGATGAAGGGCACATCGGCGTCCGGCTTCGTGAAGTGCTCGCGCAGCCCCGGCCACAGGCGGGCGCGCTTGCCGTCCTCGTCGTATTCGTAGAAGCCCGCGCCGCCGCTGCGTCCCGGGCGCCCGAACTCGTCGACCATCCGGTCGATGACCTCGTCGGAGGGGTGCCCGGCCCAGGTGCCGCCCGCCGCCTCGACGGCCCGCCGGGTCTCGTCGCGGATCTTGCGCGGCAGGGTGAGGGTCAGCTCGTCCATCAGGGAGAGCACCTTGGCCGGGTAGCCGGACTGCGCGGCGGCCTGCTCGACCGAGGCCGGCTCGACGCCCTCGCCGACCATGGCGACGCCCTCGTTGATGAACTGGCCGATGACGCGTGAGGTGAAGAAGCCGCGTGAGTCGTTGACGACGATCGGCGTCTTCTTGATCCGGCGGACCAGGTCGAAGGCGCGGGCCAGGGCCTCGTCGCCGGTCCGCTCCCCCTTGATGATCTCGACGAGGGGCATCTTGTCGACAGGAGAGAAGAAGTGGAGGCCGATGAAGTCGGCCGGCCGTGACACGCCTTCGGCGAGGACCGTGATCGGCAGCGTGGAGGTGTTGGAGCAGAGCAGGGCGTCGGGCTCGATGACGTCCTGGATCTCCTGGAACACCTTGTGCTTGAGCGAGGTGTCCTCGAAGACCGCCTCGATCACGGCGTCGCAGCCAGCCAGATCGGCCGGGTCGCCGGTCGGGGTGATGCGGGCCAGCAGTGCGTCGCGCTTCGCCTCGGTCGTACGGCCCCGGGAGAGCGCCTTGGCGAGGAGCTTCTCGCTGTACGCCTTGCCCTTGGCGGCCGCTTCCGTGGAGATGTCCTTCAGGACGACGTCGATGCCCGCGCGGGCGCAGGAGTACGCGATTCCGGCGCCCATCATCCCGGCCCCGAGGACGGCGACCCTGCGGACCGGGCGCTCCGGGACACCCTTGGGGCGGTTGGCGCCGGAGTTGACGGCCTGGAGGTCGAAGAAGAACGCCTGGATCATGTTCTTCGCGACCTGGCCGGTGACCAGCTCGGTGAAGTAGCGGGCCTCGATGGTCAGCGCGGTCTCGAAGTCGACCTGCGATCCCTCGACCGCGGCGGCCAGGATGTTGCGGGGCGCGGGCATGGGGGCGCCGGCGGTCTGCTTCTTCAGGTTGGACGGGAAGGCGGGCAGATTGGCGGCGAACCGCGGGTTGGACGGGGTGCCGCCGGGGATCTTGTAGCCCTTGACGTCCCAGGGCTGCTGCGACTCGGGGTGCGCGTCGATGAAGGCGCGGGCCTTGGCGAGCATCTCCTCGCGGGTGGCGGCGACCTCGTGGACCAGACCGTTCTCCAGGGCGCGCGCGGGCGTGTACTGGGTGCCCTGGAGGAGCACCTTCAGGAGCGCGTCGGCGATGCCCATGAGGCGTACGGTGCGGGTGACGCCGCCGCCGGCGGGCAGCAGGCCGAGGGTGACCTCGGGCAGGCCGATGCGGGAGCCGGGCGCGTCGAGGGCGACGCGGTGGTGGGAGGCGAGCGCGATCTCGTAACCGCCGCCGAGTGCCGCTCCGTTGATGGCGGCGACGATGGGCTTGCCGAGGGTCTCGATGCGGCGCAGCGACCTCTTGATGGCGGTGCCGGTATCGAAGGCGGCCTGGGCGTCCTCGGGGCCGACCTTGATCATGTCCTTGAGGTCGCCGCCCGCGAAGAAGGTCTTCTTGGCGGAGGTGTAGATGATGCCGCGGATGGAGTCCTTCTCGGCCTCGGCGCGGTCGGCGACGGCGGCGATGGAGTCCTTGAACGCCTGGTTCATCGTGTTGGCGGACTGGTCGGGGTCGTCGAGGACGAGGGTGACGACGCCGGTCCCGTCCTGTTCCCAGCGGATGGTCGTGCTCTCGGTCATTGCTCTTCTTCTCCGTAAGCAGGGGTGGCCGGGGACGGTCAGAGGCGTTCGATGACGGTGGCGATGCCCATCCCGCCGCCGACGCAGAGGGTGACGAGGCCGTACCGCTTGTCGCGCCGCTCCAGTTCGTCGATGAGCGTGCCGAGGATCATCGCGCCGGTCGCGCCGAGCGGGTGGCCGAGCGCGATGGCGCCGCCGTTGACGTTGACCTTGTCCAGGGAGAGGCCCATGTCCTTGACGAAGCGCAGGACCACTCCGGCGAATGCCTCGTTGATCTCGACGAGGTCGATGTCGTCGATGGTCAGACCGGCCTTGGCCAGCGCCTTGCGGGTGGCGGGAGCGGGGCCGGTCAGCATGATGGTCGGTTCGGAGCCGGAGACGGCGGCGGAGACGATGCGGGCGCGCGGGGTGAGGCCGTAGCGCTCGCCGACCTCCTTGGAGCCGATCGCGACGAGGGCGGCGCCGTCCACGATGCCGGAGGAGTTGCCCGCGTGGTGGACGTGGTCGATCTTCTCGACCCAGTGGTACTTCTGCAGCGCGACCGCGTCGAAGCCGCCCATCTCGCCGATGGCCGCGAAGGACGGTTTGAGGGCGGCGAGCGAGTCGGCGGTGGTGCCGGGCCGCAGGTGCTCGTCGCGGTCGAGGACGACGAGGCCGTTGCGGTCCTTGACGGGAACGACGGAACGGGCGAACCGCTCGTCCTTCCAGGCCGCGGCCGCGCGCTCCTGGGACAGGGCGGCGTACTCGTCGACATCGCGGCGGGAGAAGCCCTCGATGGTGGCGATGAGGTCGGCGCCGATGCCCTGCGGGGCGAAGCCGGTCTCGAAGTTGGTCATCGGGTCCATCGCCCAGGCGCCGCCGTCGGAACCCATCGGGACCCGGGACATCGACTCGACGCCACCGGCCAGGACGAGGTCCTCCCAGCCCGAACGGACCTTCGCGGCAGCCAGGTTGACCGCTTCGAGGCCGGAGGCACAGAAGCGGTTCTCCTGGACACCGGCGACGGAGTCGGGGAGTCCCGCCGCGATAGCGGCGATCCTCGCGATGTCGGATCCCTGGTCACCGAGCGGGCTGACCACACCGAGCACGATGTCGTCGATGGCCGCCGGGTCGAGGTCCGGGAAACGGCCGCGGATCTCGTGGATGAGGCCGACGACCAGGTCGATCGGCTTGGTGCCGTGCAGGGCCCCATTGGCCTTGCCGCGGCCGCGCGGAGTGCGGATCGCGTCGTAGACGAATGCTTCGGTACTCAAGACAGCTGCCTTTCGGGGGTGGTTGGGCGACGAGAAGTCGGACGAGCGAGGATCAGGCGAGCAGCGAGCGGCCGATGATCTCCTTCATGATCTCGGTCGTACCGCCGTAGATGGTCTGGATACGGCCATCTGTGAACGCCTTGGCGACCCGGTACTCCGCCATATAGCCGTAGCCGCCGTGCAGTTGGAGGCACCGGTCGGCGACACGCTTTTGCAGTTCGGTGGCCCACCACTTCGCCATGGAGGCGTGTACGGCGTCGAGGACGCCCTCCGAGTGGTCGACGATGCACCGGTCCAGGAAGGCCCTGGTGACGGCGCACTCGGTGGCCATCTCGGCGATCTCGAACCGGATGTGCTGGAGCTTGGAGAGCGGCCGCCCGAACGCCTCGCGCTCCTTGACGTACTGGGTGGTGATCTCCAGAAGATGCTCGGCGGCGGCGATCCCGGCGACCGCGATCCCCATCCGTTCCTGAGCGAGGTTGGTCATCAGGTGGATGAAGGCGCCGTCCCGCTCGCCGAGGAGGTTCTCCTTGGGCACCCGGACGTCGTTGAAGAACAGCTCGGCGGTGTCCTGGGACTTCTGGCCGATCTTGTCGAGATTACGGCCCCGCTCGAAGCCCTCCGCACCGCGTTCGACGACGATCAGGGAGAGTCCCTTCGCGCCGCCCTCGGCTGTGGTCTTCGCGACGACGATCACCAGGTCGGCGAGGACCCCGTTGGAGATGAAGGTCTTCGAGCCGTTGAGCAGCCAGTGGTCCCCCTTGTCCTCGGCCGTGGTGCGGATCCCCTGGAGGTCGGAGCCCGCGCCCGGTTCGGTCATGGCGATCGCGGTGATGGTCCCGCCGCCGCAGAAGCCGGGCAGCCAGCGGCGCTTCTGCTCCTCGGTGGCCAGGCCCGTGAGGTAGGGGCCGATGATGTCGTTGTGCAGACCGACGGCGAATCCGGGCACCCCGGCCCGGGTGAACTCCTCGGCGAGAACGGCGCTGTAGCGGAAGTCTGCGTTGCCCCCGCCGCCGTACTCCTCGGGGACGGCGAAGCCGAGCAGGCCCTGCCGTCCGGCGGCGAGCCATGCCTCGCGGGAGACGATGCCGTCCTTCTCCCACTGCTCGTAGTGCGGGAGGACTTCCTTGGCCAGGAAGGTCCGGACGGTCGCGCGGAACGCGTGGTGCTCCTCGGTGAAGATCTGCCGCTGCACGGGGCCCCCTGGAGCCGGTTCTTGACGGTGGAGGTCAGCCGGGCGGCCTCGGGGCCGCCCGGCGAGACGGTGGGTGTGCTGACGCCCGCGTCACGGAGTGCGTGCCCCATCAGCCGGTGACGCCCTTGCGTGTGGCCGCTGTTCCGGTCGCTTCTGTTCCGGTTGTCGTGGCGGCTGTTCCGGTCGCCTGCGCCCCGGTGGCGGCTGTTCCGGTCGTCTCCGTGGCCCGCAGGCCCGGTACGTCCCAGTCGGCGGCGACCGCCTCGGTGTCCGCGCCGGGCCGCGCGGGTCCGCTGCGTACGGAGACCGGGGTCACGGAGAACCGGGGGGCCGGGGCCGGCTGGGTGAGGCCGCCGTGCTCGACGAACGTGGCGCGGGCGGCGAGATGCGGGTGGTGCGGGGCCTCGCGGAGCGAGAGCACGGGGGCGACGCAGGCGTCCGTGCCCTCGAACACCTCTGTCCACTCCTCGCGCGTCCGGGTCAGGAACCGCTCGGCGACAGCGGTGCGCAGGTCGTCCCAGCGGGTGAGGTCCTTGCGGTCCGGTGCCTCGTCCGCGATACCGAGGAGGGTGACGAACTCGTCGTAGAACCGCTGCTCCAGCGGCCCCACCGCCATGTACTGCCCGTCGGCGGTCTCGTACGAGCCGTAGAAGGGGCAACCGCCGTCGAGGAGGTTGGAGCCGCGCCGGTCCTGCCAGCCGCCGGCCGCCAGCATCCCGTGGATCATCGTCGCGAGGTGGGCGGCGCCGTCGACGATGGCGGCATCCACGACCTGGCCCGCCCCGCCGGACGTGCGGGCGTGCTGGAGGGCGGCGAGGACGCCGACGACGAGGTAGAGCGAGCCGCCCGCGTAGTCGCCGACCAGGTTGGCGGGCACGGTGGGCGGCTCACCGGGTTTGCCGATCATGGAGAGGGTGCCGGTGAGGGCGATGTACGCGATGTCGTGTCCGGCCCGCTCCGCGAGGGGGCCGTCCTGCCCCCAGCCGGTCATCCGCCCGTAGACGAGTCGCGGATTGCGGGCGAGACAGTCGGCGGGCCCGACCCCGAGGCGTTCGGCGACGCCCGGCCGGTATCCCTCGATGAGGATGTCGGCGCGTTCGGCGAGGTCCAGGACCCGGCCGGGCCCGCCCTCGGCCTTGAGGTCGACGAGGACCGAGCGCTTGTTGCGGTTGGTGAGGTCGTACGCGGGGTCGATGGCCAGACCCGAGCCGCCGGGACGGTCGACCCGCACCACGTCGGCCCCGAGGTCGGCCAGCAGCATCGCGGCGAACGGACCGGGCCCGATCCCCGCCAGCTCGACGACGCGCACCCCCGTCAGCGGTCCTCGCGGGCTGTGCTCTGTCCTTGCCATCAAGCCCCCAGCTGTGTGACACAACCGATGTAACATCGATGATGCTAAGAACGCCTCACGCTCCGCACAACCCCTAGTGCCGAGCAAGCGCTTAGTTCTTTCCTCGCGATCCTCTCTCATCATTGCTCCCCGGCCGTGCCCCGCCGCGTCCCGCTCCGCTAACCTCTGCCTGCCACATCGGCACCGGCTCCCTGCGGAGGTACTCGTGAACAGGCAGAGCGGGGCGAAACGCCCCTATGACGTCGTCCTTTTCGGTGCCACCGGATTCGTGGGGGTGCTCACCGCCGAATATCTGGCCGCGAACGCGCCGGTCGACTGCCGCTGGGCACTGGCGGGCCGCGATCGCGCCAAGCTGGAGCGGCTGCGCGAGCGGCTGACCGCCATCGAGCCGCGCTGCGCCGAACTGCCCCTGGTACAGGCGGACGCCGACGACGCCGAAGCACTGCGCGCGCTGGCCGAGTCCGCGCGGGTGGTGGCCACGACGGTGGGTCCGTACGTCTGGTACGGCGAGAAACTGGTCGCCGCCTGCGCCGAGGCGGGAACGGACTATGTGGACCTCACCGGCGAGGCGGAGTTCATCGACCGGATGTACCTGGAACACGATGCGCGGGCGCGCGAGACGGGGGCACGCGTCGTGCACGCCTGCGGATTCGACTCCGTACCGCACGACCTGGGCGTGTACTTCACCGTTCAACAGCTGCCCCGCGACGTACCGCTCGTCATCGACGGCTTCGTCCGGAGCAACGCCGTGTTCTCCGGCGGTACGTTCGCCTCCGCTCTGACGGCGATGGGCCGCGGCCCCCAGATGCTCCAGGCGGCCAAGGAGCGGCGGCTGCACGAACCCCGGCTGGTCGGCCGACGCGTCCGCGCCCCGCTGGGCACCCCGCACTTCAGCGGGGCGACCGGCACCTGGGCGCTCCCGCTGCCGACCGTGGACCCCCGGATCATCGGCCGTTCCGCGCGGGCGCTGGAGCGTTACGGCCCCGACTTCCAGTACCGGCACTTCGCCTCGGTGAAGCACCTGCCGGTGGCCATCGGCTCGACCGCGGCACTCGGCGCGCTGGTCGCGGCTGCCCAACTCCCGTCCGTACGCGAGTGGCTGATGAGCCGTTACGAACCTGGCGAGGGGCCCGACGCGGAGCGCAGGAAGCGGAGCTGGTTCACGGTGCGCTTCGTCGGGGAGGGCGGCGGACGCCGGGTCTTCACCGAGGTGTCCGGCGGCGATCCGGGTTACGGGGAGACGGCGAAGATGCTGGCCGAGTCGGCGCTCTGCCTGGCCCTGGACGAGCTTCCGGCGACGTCCGGGCAGGTCACCACTGCGGTGGCGATGGGTGACGCGCTGCTGGAACGGCTCAGGGCGGCCGGTCTGGGCTTCCGGGTCGCGGCGGTCCGCTGAGCACCTTTACGCCCCTTTTCGGTCCGGTGGCCACCGTTTCTTCCGGTGGCCACCGTTCACAGGACCCAGGTGGCCAGGGTGTAGAGCATCGCGCCGAGCCAGACGAGCCCGACGGCACTACCGAGGGCCATGCCCACCGCGATCCGGCGCTGAGCGGGGTGCAGAGGTGCCGTGCGGACAGTTGTACGAGAAGTGTTCATACGTACCAGCCTGCCGATCATGACCGGCAGGCGCTATCCGTACGCGTACTCAGGCGGTCTCCTCGCGCAGGGCCCGCCTGCACAGCGCGTCGGCCTTGCGGGTCGTCTCCGGCTGCCGGAAGCGACGGGCCAGCCGCAGGGTGTGGGCGCAGGCGTTGTCCAGGCTGATCCGGTGGCCGACCGAGACGAAGACCGGATTCGTGCCGACCTGGGTGCGCAGGGCCCGGCCCACCACCTCGTCGCCGTCGAGCAGCGGCGAGGAGTCACCGCGCAGAGGTCCGGGGGCTTCGTACGAAAAGGTGAACGGGTTCTTGCCGACGCCGATGACCGGCAGCCCGGTGAGGACGCCCAGGTGGCTGGCCAGCCCGAAGCGGCGCGGGTGCGCCAGCCCGTAGCCGTCGCAGACCACGAGGCCGGGGTCGACGGAGAGCGACTCCAGCGCCGCCAGGACCGTGGGCATCTCGCGGAAGGCGAGCAGCCCGGGAATGTACGGGAAGGTGACCTTGCCGACGGAGGTGGCCTCCTCGACCACGTCCAGGGTCGCGGCGTCCAGGACCACGGCCGCCGCGACGACGACGTTCCGTTCCTCGTCGTAGGCGACGTCCACCCCGGTCACCAGGCCGGTACCGGGTGCCGGTCCCGGCTCGTCGAGCACCACACGCGAGCGCAGGGTCTCCTGGATCGCGCGGGCCTCGGCCTCGTCGGCGGGCATCATGTCTGCGGGCATCTCGTCGGCGGGCAGCCCGTCGTCGGGCATCCCGTCGGCCGGCATGGGGGGCTTCGTCATAGTGAGGTCCACCTTAGGGAACGGCCGGGGGAAGGGGCGCGGCGGGCGGGTCCGGGGGGCGCACGGCGGAATCGCCCCGGGCCGGCCGGGCGCGGCGCACGACGGACCGGCGGGGGCGGGGGCGCGGGCGGGGGAACGGATTCCGCGGGCGGCGGGCATCCCGGTAGCCTGACGATCATGTTCGTACTCGAATTGACCTACACCGCTCCGGTCGAGCGGGTGGACGCGCTGCTGCGGGACCACGTCGCCTGGCTGGACGCGCAGTACGCGGCCGGGGTGTTCATCGCGTCGGGCCGCAAGGACCCCCGGGACGGCGGGGTGATCCTGGCCGTCGGGGACGACCGCGCGCGGATCGAGAAGATCGCGGCGGCCGACCCCTTCGTGGTGCACGCCGTGTGCGCGTACCGGATCACGGAGTTCATCGCGACCAAGACGTCGCCCGAACTGGCCTCGTACAAGCAGCGGTTGCCCCGCTGAGGGCCCTCCCGCCGCCCCTGTGCGTCGACGGGGACGGGTCGGCCTAGAAGCCGAGCCGCGCCACCCGGCCCTGCTCTCCGGCGGCCCAGCAGCCGAAGTCGGATGTGCAGTCGACGGTGTCGTACGAGCCCGTGTCGACCGTGCGCCAGGTACGGCCGCCGTCGCGGGTGAGGTCGGTGCCCGTCGGGCCGACCGCCAGCGCGGCGGACCTGCTGTGCGGCAGCCAGGCGACGCCCGAGCGGTAGGCGGCGGGCGGGGTGGCGGACTGCCGCCACCCCCGGCCGCCGTCGGCGGTGACGGCCGAGGCGTTCGGCGACGACTGGTCGGCGCGGTAGTCGCCGCCGACCGCGATGCCGTGCGTACGGTCGCGGAACGCGACGCCGAAGACGCCCCGCGCCGGGTCCCCCGCCGGGATCGTGGATGGCGTCGCCGTCCAGGTCAGGCCGCGGTCCTTGGAGTGCAGCACCCGTGCGGTCGCGGCGCCGCCGGTGGTCAGCCAGACGTCCTTCGGCCCCGAGCTGACCAGGCACTGGCCGCTCGCGGCGAAGCCCGCCTCCCCGGTCTGCGCCGCCGGCATCCCGGCGTTGGGCAGGACCTTCCAGTTGCGGCCGCCGTCCGCCGTGGACAGGATGCGGAACTTGCCGTCCACCGGATCGCTCATGGCGAGCCCGTGCCTGCTGTCGAAGAAGGTCAGGCAGTCGTAGAACGCGCGGGCGTCGGTGTTGCGGAACGATTCGGTCCAGGTGGCTCCGCCGTCGTCGGTGCGCAGGACCCGGGACGCCTCTCCCTCGCCGATGGCCAGGACCACCGCGCGGCGGCTGTCGAATGCCTCGATGTCGCGGAACTCCAGACCGGCCGCGCCGGGCGGCGACACGGTCCGCCAGTTCCGGCCGCCGTCGGTCGTCCGCAGGACCGTACCCTTCGATCCGGCGACCCAGGCGGTACGTCGGTCGACAGCCGCGAGTCCCCGGAACCGGGCGTCGGTGCCGGTGTCGGTGCGTACCCATCCCGGTGTGGCGTGTGCGCCGCGCGTTGCCTGCGCGGCGGGTGTTGCCGACGCCGTGTCTGCTGCTGCTGATGTCGCGTGTGCTGCTGGTGCGGCCAGTGCGGCAGTCACTGCCGCCCCGCACAGCACCAGGGACATCAGTCGTCTCGTCTTCCCCAAGGCCCTCATGGCGCTGGAAGCTAGTCCACGGGCAGCGGGCCGTCCAGGGGGTGACGCTCGAAACCGGGCAACCGTGCGGCGACGTGTTCTTCGGTGACGCAGCTCACGCCACCCGCCAGTGCACGGATCGAGGAGTTCCGTCGTCTACTCCCATGCCGGGAGCCGTTCACCCAGCCGTGAGAGGGAGCAGGTCTTGTCCAGCGTTATCGAGCAGTCCGTGCAGGCCCGCATGGTCGCATCCGCTCCGCAGATGGAGACCCTGCCCGCCACCCTGCAGTACGACCGCGAAGACCCGTTCGCCGTACGCATGGCGTTCCCCGGCCCGGCGACCCTGGAAGGCACCGAGGTGTCGTGGGAGTTCTCGCGTGAGCTGCTCGCCACCGGGATCGACACACCGGCCGGTGTCGGCGACGTTCGGGTGCGGCCGTTCGGTTTCGAGCGGACGGTGCTGGAGTTCCATGCCGTCGAGGGCGTCGCGATGGTGCACGTGCGGACGGCGGAGCTGCGGCAGTTCCTCAAGCGGGCTCAGGAGATGGTGCCGGTGGGTGACGAACACCGGTTCATGGACCTCGACCGCAGTCTGACCGACCTGCTCGGCGGGGCCTGTTGACGCTCAGGGGGAACCTGTTGACGCCCGGGGGGAGCCTGTTGACGCCCGGGGGGAGCCTGTTGACGCCGGGCGGGGCTTGTTGAGGTGCGTGGGCTATGGGTGAAGTAACGCCCAGGTCTTGGAGCCGCCGGAGGGTGTCAGCGCCGGAGCCAGCCCCCAGTCCCCGCCGTGTTCGTCGACGGCCGCGGCCAGCAGCCACATGCTCGCGCTGCGGCGTTCACGACACTCCTCGGACCGCTCGGCCTCGTCATGCGCCGGGTGCTGGTCGTAGAGGACGATGCGCAGCGCGTCGAACTGCCAGTGGACCTTCAGCAGCATCTCCCGGTCGGGGGTGAACCGGTAGGCGGCCGCGACCAGTTCGGAGGCCGCCAGGACCGCCGGGTCGCGCAGTCCGGCGAGTCCGTGCCGCTCCAGCAGCCCGTGCACGGCACCGCGGGCGAGCCCCGCGCAATACGCGCCGCCCGGCAGGGCGAAGGAATAGCTGAGATTGTCCGGCACCGGCGGGCGGGGTCCCGCGGGTACGGGTGCCGGGAGGCAACACATGGCGCCCTTCATCCAGGTACTCACATTTCTCGGTACATGTGGGGACGATCACACACAGGCACGGTCGCCCCGTGTGAGACTTGCACTACCGACCGTAGCGCACACCGGAGCACAGTGCTACTACTTGTGCTGTTCCGGTCATTTCGCCGACCGCCCAACCGGAAGGAGGCCACAGTGCCACCCAGAAGCACCCCGACCGCCAGGCAGCAGCGCCTCGGCTATGAGCTGCGCAAGCTCCGGGAACAATCCGGAATGTCGGCCCAGCAGGCCGCCGCCCTGCTGGGCGTCGACCGCACCCGCATCCCGAACATCGAGTCGGGGCGGTTCGGCATAAGTTCCGAGCGGGTGCGGACCCTGGCCTTCAACTACGGCTGTCCCGACACCGGCCTGATCGACCTGCTCGCCGAAATCGCACAGGAGCGGGCCAGGGGCTGGTGGGAGGAGCACCGCGGACTCCTGCTTCCGAGCCTGCTCGACATCGCCGAACTCGAATACCATGCAGTGGAGTTGAACACTTCGACCACCACACACATCCCCGGCCTCCTCCAGACGGAGGAGCACGCGCGAGCGGTGTTCGACACCGCCGACCCCCGGCTGCCGGGGCCGGATCTGCAAGCCCGGCTCTCGCTCCGGCTGCGTCGCCAGGAGGTTCTGGACCGGGACCGGCCCCCGTTGTACGAGGCGGTGATCCATGAAGCCGCGCTGCGCATGCAGTTCGGCGGACCCAAGGTGAGCGGCGCCCAGCTGGCCCACATCCTGGAGCAGTCCGAACGGGACCGGACGACGGTCCGGGTGATCCCGTTCACGGCCGGCGGCTTCCCCGGAGCGGGGCAGTCCTTCACCTACGTCGGCGCCGCGGTTCCTCAGCTCGACACCGTGCAGCTCGACTCCTCGCACGGATCGATGCTGCTGGACGCGGATATGCAACTGCGCCGCTACCGGGGCCTGTTGGAACGACTGCGGACGCTCGCACTGCCCGTCCAGGAGTCGCGCGACTTCATCAGGTGCATAGCCCAGGACCTCTGAGGAGAGAGACCATGACCGATATCCGCTGGGACGAAGCCTTCTGCAGCGAGGGCGCGAACTGCTTCCGCTTCGGCCAGGACGACCAGGGAAGGGCCTACATCGGGTCCACCACCGACACCGCCACGTACATCAGCGACTCCATCGAGGCGATGCGCGCGCTGATCGCCGCGGTGAAGTCCGGCGCCGCGGACCATCTGCTCTGACCCGTCGCCCCGACGAACTCCCCGTGCCCCCTGTGCCCGGCGCTCCGAGTACGCCGACCACTCTGAGCAGCTCAGCACAGGGGGCCGAGGTCTCGCGGTCTCCCGGGCCGGGCCGCGCCGACCCGAAGGCCCGGCCCAGGAGCTCTGCCCAGGAGTTCTGCCCAGAAGCCCGGCCCACGAGCCCGATAAATCACGACAGGACCTGTCCGGTATTCCGGTTAGCTTCGCGACCATGGATCGGAACATGGACCGGAGCATCGTCATCACCGGCGCGCGCGAGAACAACCTCCGCGACGTCTCCCTCACTCTCCCCAAGGGCCGCATCACCGTCTTCACCGGGGTGTCCGGGTCGGGCAAGTCCTCGATCGTCTTCGACACGATCGCCGTCGAATCGCGGCGGCAGCTGAACGAGACCTTCACCTCGTTCCTCCGGAACCGGCTGCCGAAGTACGAGCGGCCGCACGTCGAGTCCGTCGAGAATCTGTCGGTGGCGATCATCGTCGACCAGAAGCCCGTGGGCGGCAATGTGCGCTCCACCGTCGGCACGATGACCGATATCTGGTCGGTCATCCGGGTGCTGTTCTCCCGGCACGGCACGCCGAGCGCCGGGCCGGCGACCGTGTACTCGTTCAACGATCCCAGCGGCATGTGCCCCGAGTGCGACGGCGTGGGCCGCACGGTCCGCCTGGACCTCGACCGGGCGGTCGACTGGTCGAAGTCGCTCAACGAAGGGGCTCTCCTGCTGCCCGGCCTCTCGGTCGGCAGCTGGGAGTGGAACCTGTACGCCGGTTCGGGGCGCTTCGACAACGACCGGCCGCTCGCGGACTACACCGAGGAGGAGCGCCGCCTCCTGCTCCACGGCAAGGGGTTCACGGTCCGCCCGCAGCTGCGGACGGCCTCGGCGGACATGCGGTTCGAGGGCGTCGTGGAACGCTTCGACCGGCTCTACCTCAAGCGGGACACGGAGTCGCTCTCCGAGAAACGGCGCGAGGCCGCCCGCCGGTTCACCGTCGAGACGGTGTGCGGCTCCTGCGGCGGTGCGCGGCTCAACGCGGCGGCGCTCGCCTCCCGTATCGACGGGCACTCCCCCGCCGACTACGCGAGGATGGAGGTGGCCGACCTCGTCGGCGTACTGGCGAAGATCGACGATCCGGTGGCGGGTCCGATCGCGGCGGCCGCCCGCGAACGGCTGGAGCGTCTGGTCGGCATCGGTCTCGGCTACCTCAGCCTGGACCGCGAGACCACCACGCTGTCGGGCGGCGAGGGACAGCGGCTGAAGATGGTGCGCCATCTGGGCAGTTCACTCACCGGCCTGACCTTCGTCTTCGACGAACCGAGCGTCGGACTGCACCCGCGCGACGTCGGCAGGCTCAACGATCTGCTGGTACGGCTCCGGGACAAGGGCAACACCGTGCTGGTCGTGGAACACGACCCGGATGTGATGGCCGTCGCCGACCATGTCGTCGACATGGGGCCGGGCGCCGGAAGCGACGGCGGACGTGTCGTCTTCGAGGGGACCTTCGACGGGCTGCGCGAGGCCGGCACGCTCACCGGCCGGTGTCTGCGCCGGCGCACCCCGGCCAAGGAGGCGTTCCGCTCCCCCACCGGGTGGCTTCCGGTGTCCGGTGCCGACCTGCACAACCTCAAGGGCGTGGACGTGTCGTTCCCCGTCGGTGTGCTGACCGCGGTGACCGGTGTGGCCGGGTCCGGCAAGTCCACCTTGGTATCAAGGGTGTTCACGGCGGCGTACCCGGATGCGGTGGTCATCGACCAGACGGCGATCACCGCCTCGTCCCGGTCCACCCCGGCCTCCTACCTCGGCGCGCTCGACACCATCCGCAAGGTCTTCGCCAAGGAGAACGGCGTCGATCCGGGGCTGTTCAGCTTCAACTCCTCGGGCGCCTGCGCCGAGTGTGCGGGGCGCGGCGTGATCTTCACCGATCTCGCGTTCATGGATCCGGTCACCACGACCTGCCAGAAGTGCGAGGGACGGCGCTTCCAGGACGACGTCCTCGCGCACCGGATCGGCGGCAAGTCCATCGTCGATGTACTGGACATGACGGCCACTCAGGCCGTCGAGCTGTTCGATGACCCCTCCCTGCTGCGGAAGTTGCGCACACTGGATGATGTCGGGCTCGGATACCTCACGCTGGGCCGGCCCCTCGGTTCACTCTCGGGCGGTGAGCGCCAGCGCATCAAGCTCGCGACGCGCCTGCACCGTACGGGCAGTGTGTACGTCCTGGACGAGCCGACGACCGGACTGCACATGGCCGACACCGGCACGCTGGTGGATCTGCTGGACCGGCTGGTCGACGCGGGCAACACCGTCATCTGCGTCGAGCACAACCTGGATGTGGTCAAGCGGGCGGACTGGGTGATCGACCTCGGCCCCGACGGCGGCAGGAACGGCGGCGAGCTGGTCTTCGAGGGCACCCCGGCGGCGCTGGCGGCACACCGCACGTCCTTCACCGCCGCGTATCTGCGCCGGGATCCGGGATGCGCTCCGGAGCACCACGCTCCGGGACGGTAGCGAGCGCGGCGGGAGGCAGCGAGCCCTCCGGGACGGCTGAGGGCGCAGCGGCGGGGCTCCGGGGGCTGGAGCGGCCGCGATGCCGCGGGGCATGATGGGGCGGCCCGACCGCCGTCCCGCCCCTGGAGGAGCCCTCGTGCCCAGCAGAACAGCCCTGGTCCGCCGTGTGAGCCCGCGACTCGCCGAGGGGCTCGTGACCCATGTCGAGCGCACACCCGTCGACGCCGGGCTGGCCGCGGAGCAGTGGGAGCGGTACGTCGCCGTGCTCGCCGAGCACGGCTGGGACACGGTCGAACTGGCTCGGGCCGACGACTGCCCGGACGGGGTGTTCGTCGAGGACGCCGTCGTGATGTTCCGCAATGTGGCGCTGATCGCCCGGTCCGGGGCGGAGTCCCGCCGGGGCGAGACCCCGGGCGTCGAGGAGGCGCTGGTGCGGCTCGGCTGCTCGGTCAACCGGATCCGCGAGCCCGGAACCCTCGACGGCGGCGATGTGCTGAAGATCGGCGACACGGTGTACGTCGGGCGCGGCGGGCGGACGAACGCGGAGGGGATCCGGCAGCTCCGGGCCGCCTTCGAGCCCCTGGGCGCCTGTGTCGTGGCGGTGCCGATCAGTAAGGTTCTGCATCTGAAGTCCGCGGTGACGGCGCTTCCGGACGGCACCGTCATCGGGTACCCGCCGCTGGTCGACGAGCCCTCGGTGTTCGGCCGGTTCCTGCCGGTGCCGGAGGAGGCGGGCGCGCATGTGGTGCTGCTCGGGGGCGGCCGGCTGCTGCTGGCCGCGAGCGCCCCGAAGTCCGCGGAACTGTTCCGGGAGCTCGGATTCCGGCCCGTCGTGGTGGACATCAGCGAGTTCGAAAAACTGGAAGGCTGCGTGACCTGCCTGTCCGTACGCGTCCGTGACCTGCACGCATAACGGTACGTAAGCGGATGCCCGGAGGCACCGGCTTGGCGTGGGCCTTAACGTCGCTTTAACCTACGGTCACGTAACCTACGAAGCCGTAGGTAATTCTCCCGTCCCCAGGAGCTCCCCGTGACGATCACCTCTCCCCACCTCGGCAGTTCGAAGGCGTGGACCGACGCCCAGCTGCTGTACGCGCTGGAAGAGGTGGTGGAGAAGGAACTCAACCGCCATCTCAAGGTCGCCAAGGACTGGATGCCGCACGAGTACGTCCCGTTCTCCGACGGCCGGAATTTCCCCGGTATCTTCGAGGACGGCGACGCGTGGGCGCCGGAGCAGTCCAAGGTGACCGACATCGGCAAGATCGCGCTGGTCGTGAATCTGCTGACCGAGGACAACCTCCCCAGCTACCACCACGAGATCGCCTCGCTCTTCGGCCGTGACGGCGCCTGGGGCACCTGGGTGCACCGCTGGACCGCGGAGGAGGGCCGGCACGGCATCGTGATGCGCGACTATCTGCTCACCTCGCGCGCCGTGGACCCGGACAAGCTGGAGCAGTTCCGCATGGCGCACATGGCGGAGGGCTTCGAGTCCGACAACCGCCACTCGATGCTGCACTCCGTCGCGTACGTCGCCTTCCAGGAGCTGGCGACCCGGGTCTCGCACCGCAACACCGGCCACCAGTCGGGCGACCCGGTCTGCGACCGGATGCTGGCCCGGATCGCGACCGACGAGAACCTCCACATGGTCTTCTACCGCAACCTCCTGGGCGCCGCCTTCGAGCTCGCCCCGGACCTGACGATGCAGGCCGTACGCGATGTCGTCGTGAACTTCCGGATGCCGGGACACGGCATGCCGGGCTTCGAGCGGGCCGCCGCGCAGATGGCGATCGGCGAGATCTACAACATGCGTATCCACCACGACGACGTGATCCAGCCGGTCCTGCGCTACCTGAAGGTCCTCGACATCGACGGGCTCGGCCCGGAGGGTCTGAAGGCACAGGACGAACTGGGCCTGTACATGGGCGGCCTGGACAGCGAGGCGTCGAAGTTCGACGAGAAGCTGGCGGCCCGCAAGGCACGCCTGGTCGCGCGCGGCCGGGCCTGACCCTCCCCGTGCGGGACTGACACACCCCCCGTACGCGCGTACGCGACAGCGAGCACCGGCACCGAGCGCCGGACGGCCCGACACCACGGGCCGTCCGGCGCTCGCGTCGCTCCGGCCCCCGTTCGCTCCCGCGCTCACTCCCGCGCTCGTGTCACGTCGGGCCCCGGGTCACTCGCGCGCCGTCACCTCCGCGTACGCGACGTCCCGCACATCGGCGACCGGATGCTGGCGCAGCATGCGCAGCTGGGTGCGCCAGGGCCCCGTCCAGCCCGTGCGCCGGCCTCCGGCCACGGTCAGTTCGGCGGCGAACAGTCCTTCGGCCGGGTCGCCGCTGCCCGTGAGGCGTGCGGTGACGACGAGCAGCGTGTCCAGGCCGACGACGGCCGGCCCGTCCGGAGCACCGGCGTGTTGGCCGATGGTGCGCGCGGTACGGGCGGCGAGGACCGGCCGCCCGTGGTGCAGTCCGGCGAGCCGGACCAGCGCGGCGTGCAGGGGCTCCGCGTCCGCGTCGAGATCCACGGCGTGCGCGAGCAGACCGGCGGCCTGCGGCACGAAGTCCCGGAATCCGGCGAGGACTTCCCCGGTGGCGCCGAGCACGGCCCGAGTCCGCCGGCGCCGCCCCGCGGTCCGCCGGCCGAGCGCCTCGGCCACGTACACCACCCGCTGCCGGGCGGGCCTGTCCCGCTCGGCGCCCGCCTCGTCCGCCGTGTCGTCGGTGGCCAGGGTCGCCAGTACCCGGTTCAGCGCGTCCACCGCCGCCGGGGCCGCCGTGGCCGCCTCGATCAGCGCGTCCGCCGCGGACCGCCAGGTCCCGCGCCGGTCCAGGCCGGTGAGCGCGCCCACCAGGACGTCGCACGCGCCGGGCGACCACGGCAGCCAGCGGGCCACCGCGTGATGGGCGAGGGCGGCGAGCTCCTCGTCGTCGGTGTCGCACACCCGCTGGACCAGCCCGGCGTACCGCTGCCGGTGCCCGGCCGCCAGCTCCGCCGGGTGCGCCCGCAGCACGGCGGAACGCGGCGCACCGGCGCCGCTCACCGCGTCGGCCATCACGTCCCACATCCGCTCGTCGTCGAGCAGGGGGATACCGAAGGCCACACAGGCGGCCCGCACGTCCGGGTGCTGGTCCGGCAGCGCGTACGCGTGGGCGAGCAGGCCCGCCGCGTGTGCGGTGGGCAGCCGGAGCGCGGCGAGCCGCACCACCTCCTTGCGGCTGGTCACCTTGCCGGTGCCGGGCGCCACGCGCGCGGCCAGCGAATCGGCCAGCAGGGAAGGCCGTACGGACAGGGAGACGCGGCCCGCCGCGTACACGGCGACGCGGGCGCGGTCGTCACCGGTGTGCGCGAGCAGATCGGGCAGCACCTCGGCGGGCCTGTCGGTGCGGGCGAGCGCGGCGAGCGCCGCCTCGGCGAGCACGATGTCGGCCGATCCGGTCCAGGGACGTACGGCATCGGCGCCGATGCCCGGCAGCCGGGCCAGTTGCCCGATGGCCGTGGCCCGGGAATACAGCGGCAGCTTCCCGTCCCGCGCGACCCGTTCCAGGTCCCGGCCCGCGGCCCGGTGCTGCCGCGGCACCCAGCGGATCACGTCGGTGCCCACGGGCACGGTCCATGGGGTGCCCGCGGTGAGGAACCTTCCCCACGGCGGTGTCTCGCCGAGGAACCGGTCGAGCAGATCGGTGCGGCGCCCGGTGAGCACCCGCAGCACGGCGGGCAGGGCGATGGCCGACGGGTCGCGGGTCAGGATGCTCTCGACGCGTTCGTCCCGGTGCGCGGGCGGCTCCAGCCGGAAGCCGATCGCGGTCCGGGCGGCGGAGTTGTTGCCGTAGAGAACCGCCTGCCGGAGCATTTCCTGAAGGTCCGGCATGGTCGCGGCGCGGCGGCCCACGGCCCGTGCCAGGGCGAGGACGAGGCCGTAGTCCGACCGCTCGGCCCCCGCCTCCAGCCAGGGCCTGAGCGCTTCGAGCACGGTGTGTTCCTGGCCCCGGCGCAGGGTCCGGTCGAGTCGGCCGAGGTCCGCGCTTCCGCTGTTCCCGGAGATCCGGACCAGGGTGCGCAGGGCCCAGTTGAGCAGGGCGCGCTGCCCGGTGACCGCGTGCTCGCGCAGGACGCCCACGGCGAGCGCGCTGAGTGCGGAGCGGGTCGTCGGCGATGAGTCGCGGGCCTCCACCGCATCTGCGGCTATCCGGTCCAGCCGGGGTTCCACGGCGTCGGTGCAGAGCGCGGGCGGGACCGTGAGCAGGGCGCGCAGCGCGGCGGACCGGACCGGGTCCTGTTCGTTGCGCAGCCGCAGCATGTCGTCGAGCACGGTGGCGACGGCGGCCGGGTCCGCGGAACGGCCCGCGTTGCGGATGAGCAGCGACCAGGCTTCGGCGCGGTCGTCGGCGGCGGACCTGCGCGTCGCCGCCAGGAGCCGTTCGCGTACCTCCGCGACCGGCAGATACGACTCGGCGAGCAGGACCGTGTCCCGGCCGGCCCCTCGGTCACGGGCTCGCGCCGCCATCCGCCGCGCCACGGGAGCCACATGGCTGCGGGGCAGCGCGTCCAGCACCGTGGTGTCGACGGTGCCGGACGCGCCGTCGCCCCGGCCCTCCACGACCGCGTCGTAGAAGGCGCCGCGACGGCCCGGCGGCAGGGCCAGGACCAGCCCGGCGAGCAGATCCCCGAAGTCCGCGACGGACCGGCCGAGTTCGACGTACAGCTCGTCGGGCACCGTACGGGCGAGGCGTCGCAGCAGCACCTTGCTGAGCACTCCGCCGCGTGGCAGCCGAAGGCCTTCGGGGCCGAGGAACAGCCGCGCGAAGCGGACCGGGTCGGCCGCGAGGAGCTCGCCGAGCCTCCGGCTCACCGGAAGCGTCGAGGGGCCGTACCGCTCCAGGAGGTCGAGGACCCGGTGCGGGTGGGCCGCCGCCGCCGCGACGACCCCGCGTTCATGGCCGTACCACCGCCACCAGGCGTCACGTCGCGTCCCGGGCTGCGACGCCAGGTCGCGTTCCGCGGCATCGAGGAACGGGCGGGGGTGGCGGGTGGCGAGGGACGACCAGCAGCTCACCGAACGGAACAGTTCGGGCAGCAGCCGGTCCACCACCTCGCACGAACAGCCGGGCAGCAGCCGGGACGCCTCGGCGTCGCCCCAGGTCCCGCGCAGCGGCTCGATCAGCCGGTCGGCCAGGGCGGTGCGGCGGTCGGCGACGATCGCCCGGACCATCTGACGGCGCACGGCCGTCGGCGCGTCTGCGAGGGCCGCCTCGTACGCGGAGTCCGGTACTCCGAGACTGCGCGCCACCCCGCAGGGCCACGCCCCTGACGCGGGGGTCCTCGTCGGCGATGCGGTCCTCGATCCACCCGGCGTCGCGGGCGACGGCCGCGGCGACGACGGCGAGGTGACGCTCATAGGGATCGCCGCCCGCCAACTCCTCCAGGACCGGCCGCAGTACCCCGTCCGAGGCCAGGCGTCCGGCGCGTACGGCGAGTTCCCGCATACGCCCGTGGTACGGGAGCGGCTCCAGGGCGTCGAGCAGGGTGCAGGCGAGGACGAGCGGCTGAGCGTCGGTCATGGGGCGATTCTGCCGTGCCCGGACAGGATCACCCCAGAGGTTTACGGACCGTATCCACAACGGCCCCCGCCGCGGCCGGACGCGCCGACCGGACGCGGCTCCCTACCTGACGGTCCGGTGGACGCTGCGCACGGCGGCGATATCGGCGTGCGCCGTGGGACGCGGCAGGTGCGCGCTGAACCCGTCGAGCCGACGCCGGACACTGGTCGCGATGCCCTTGCCCAGTACGTAGCGGGTCGCCGTGCGCGCGTCCGCGGCGGTGTCCAGGATGCGGTGGGCCTCCCGGCTGCGCATGCCCGTGTGGCTGAGCACCAGGTGGGTCAGCAGGTGCGGGAACGCCGCGAGAGAGGACCCGATCCGTGCGGCGGCCTCGGCGTCGATGTGGTTGTCCGGCGCCCCGAGGGTCCCGGCGGCCCGGACCCGGCCCAGGTCGAGCAGCTGCACGCCCGCCGTCGCGGCCGCCGTCACCAGCCGGGCCGCGGCGCGTGGCCCGATCCCGTTGCTGGCGACGGAGATCCGGGCGGTACGGCCGTACGGCGCGCGGGCCAGACCGGCGGCGAGCGTATCGGCCCCGTCGTCCCCCAACCGGGCTGCCGATACGTAGAGTTCGGCGATCGCCCCGGCGGCCAGGAGCGCCGCCAGCGGCGCCGCGCCGACGGGTCCGAGCGCGTTGCCGCCGATGAACAGCCGCTCCACGGGTCGCCCCGCCGCTGCCGCGGTGAGCAGCGCCTCGGCGAGGACGGCGGCGCCCGCCGCGCCGAGTCCGGTCTGGACGAGGTCGAGGGTACGGAGCGTGGCGGCGGCCTCGACGAGCTGGGCCGCCGCCTGCCCGCCGCCGGTGCCGAGCGGGTTCCGCTTGAGCCAGACACCGGTCACCATGTGCTGCGAGGCGCGCAGGCTGTCCGCGATCCGGCAGGCGCCGCCCGCGGTGATCCGGTTGCAGCCCAGGTAGAGGGTCTCCACACCGGTCCCCGCGCTGCGGTCCGCGACGGCGCCCGCGCCCTCGTCACCCAGCCCGTCGGTGCCGAGCAGCAGATGCCGTACGGGGGCGGGTCCGCCGTCCGCCGTCCGGGGGTGCAGGGCACCGGCGACCAGCGCGGCTCCCCGGGGGCCGAGCGCCTGTTTGCACAGGTCCAGGCGGCCGTCGGGCAGCGCGGTGCCCGACGGGAAATCCAGCCGTTCGTCGGCGCTCACGCCGGAGTGCAACCAGCGGAGCAGCGGGGCGAGTTCCGTGACCGAGCGCGGCAGCACCGGGTGCACTCCCGCGTACGAAGGCGAGGGCGGAGGGGGCGGCGAGGAGAGTGGCGTGGTTGGGTGCGCTCCGGGGGTCACCATGACGCCTCCCGGTAGTCCTTGAGGAACACGCCGGAGACGGGCGATCCGGCCTCGCCCCGGACGATCGGGTCGTAGACGCGGGCCGCCCCGTCGACTGTGTCGAGGGGGGTCCGGAAGCCTCCGGCGGCGAGCCTTCGCTTCTTCGGGGCCGGGTTCTCGTCCGTGATCCAGCCGGTGTCCACGGCACACATATGGACACCCAGTTCCGCGAGTTCGGCGCCGCTGGTACGGGTGAGCATGTTGAGTGCCGCCTTGGCCATATTGGTGTGCGGGTGGCCGCCCGTCTTGTTGCGCACGGCGAACCGGCCTTCCACCGCCGTCACATTGACGATGTAGCGACGTGGCCTCGGCGAGGCCAGGAGCAACGGGAGCAGCCTGTCGCAGAGCAGTGTCGGGGCCAGCGCGTTGACCAGCTGGGTCTCCAGGACCTCGGCGGGGTCGAGCGAGCCGATCCGCGCGGACCAGGAGTTCACTGGTGAGGTGTCGGGCAGCAGACCCGCCTCGTCCGCGTCGGGCAGCAGGAGTGCCAACGCCCCGGGGGCGGCGGGGCCCTCGACGGCGGACATCGGTGTGTAGCCGGGTGCGCGCAACGCGCCGACGGGCAGAGCACCGTGCTCCCCCGCGGTCAGCAGGGCGTACGCACCGGGGGGCCGACGCACGGTCTGGGCCGCGTTGTTGACGAGGATGTCGAGCGGTTCACCGGCCTCCCGCAACTGCTCGCACAGGCCCAGCACCTGACGCGGGTCTCGCAGGTCCACGGCGAGGACGGTGAGACGGCCCAGCCACCGCGGGCTGTCCGCCACGGCCCGGAACCGGCGCAGCAGATCGTGCGGGAAGCGGGTGGTGACGAGAAGGTCGGCACCGTCCCTGAGCATCATCAGCGCCAGCTGGAAACCGATCTTGACGCGCCCCCCGGTCAGCAGGGCGCGCCGCCCCGACAGATCCGTACGGCAGGCGCGCCGGGCCCTGTTCTCCGTCGCGCACTCCGGGCACAGCAGGTGGTAGAACGAATCGACCTGGCGGTACCCCGACTTGCAGATGTAGCAGCGACGGGGCCGGGTCAGGGTGCCCGCGGGGGCCACAGCGGCACCCGCGGGGTCGAGCGGGGCGTCCTCCCGCCGGCTCTCGGCGCCGGTCGCGGTGGCCGCGAGGACGGCGGCGTCCGCGGCGGCGCGCCGCTCGCCGCTCGCCCTGCGGCGCTTGACACGGCCGTCGCGGGTGAACGAGGCGGCGACCTGTTCGGCGCGGAGCCGGACGGGGTCGTCCGCGGGCAGTGCGCGAAACCGGGCGACGAGCCGGTCGAAGTCGGCCGACTCCGCGTCGGTGACGGTCCGTTCACGGACCGCCTCGTGCCGGCCACCGGACGCGGGGCGCGCGCTCCCGGCCGAGGTCCGGATCTCGGCCGGGCCGTCGTGGCGGTACGTCGCTTCGTGGTGCATGCCTCTGCGCTCCCCGTGGTCCCGACCGGATTCGAACCGGCGTCCCTCCGCATGTCATACGGACGCGTCTTCCTCTGCGCTACGGGACCCCGGGGGCGGCCTGCCCCGACGCGCCTGCTTCAGCGACTCGTCCGGGCATGGGGAGATACTAACCAGCTGTCACCCGGGCGCCCTCATGAATAAGACCGACCGGCACCTGGGGGGGGTGGGGGAGGAGCGGGGCTGGGTGCGTGCAGCGGCGAGGCGGAGGATCGAGGCATGGCACAGCGCCATGGTGAGTGACGACAACGCCGCAGATACGCGTGCCCGGAAGGGCCCGAAGGGGAGCCGGGAAGGAGCCTGGAAGAGGGCCGGTCCGCTGTTCCGTGCGGCGGAAGTACCGGACGGGCGAGGACCCTCGGTACGGTGATTCAGGCCCGGTTGCGATCGGCTCGGCGCAACCGTTCGCGCTCCTTCTCGGAGAGTCCGCCCCAGACACCGAACCGCTCGTCGTTGGTGAGTGCGTACTCCAGACAGGCCACTCGTCCCTCGCAGGCGTTGCACAACTGCTTGGCCTCGCGCGTCGAGCTGCCCGGAGCGGGGAAGAAGAACTCGGGTCCGGCCTGCGCGCACAGCGCGCCCTCCTGCCAGGCGAGCGTCTCGTCTTCGGTCACGGTGTTGATCAGCATGGGCCTCACGGTGCCCGGTCCCGATAAACGACCGATCAACGATTCATCAATCCGGGTCAGGCCCGAAGCGGAACGGCCGTAGGCGCAACGGCCCGGGTCCGGCGCGGGACGGCCGGTGCGCGGCGGCCGCCCGTCCCGTCGGGCGGCCGGTCAGCCCGCCTGCCTCGGTTCGGGCTTGATCACCGCGAAGGCGGCGCCGTAGGGGTCGGCGAGATTGGCCATCCTGCCGACCTCCGGGACGTCCATGGCCGCCAGGGTCTCCTTGCCGCCGAGCCGCTTCGCCTCGGCCGCCGTGGCGTCGACGTCGTCGACCGTGAAGTACGGCAGCCAGTGCGGACCTGCCACTGCCTCGGTCGGTGAGTCCTTGAACGGCACGAGGCCGCCGAAGGCCGAATCGGGTCCGGCGTTCGCGGGGCGCACCGTGGTGTAGGTGTACGCGCCGCCGCCGAACCCCATCTCGTCGGTCTGCCATCCGAAGACCTTGTTGAAGAACGCGGCGGCCGGGGGCACGGCCGGGGTGTAGAGCTCGGCCCAGAGGAACGAGCCCGGTTCGTGGATGACGCCGAGGCCCGGATTCTCCTTCGGCTGCCACACACCGAAATACGCCCCGGCGTTGTCCTTGAAACCGGCCATGCGGCCGAACTCCATGACGTCCATGGGCTCCAGCAGCACGGTGCCGCCCGCTCGCTCCACCTTCTTGGCCGTGGCGGAGGCGTCGGGCGACTGGAAGAAGACCGACCAGGCGCTCTTCGACTGCTCCGCGGGGACCGTCATCACACCGGCGGCTGTGCGGCCGCCCAGCGTGTACATCCCGTAGCCCCCGATCTCGGGGCCTCCCGGGACCAGATCCCAGCCGAAAAGACCGTGGTAGAAGGCGGTGGCGCCGTCGAGGTCCGGTGTACCGAGGTCGATCCAGTTGGGGATGCCGTCGACGAATCTGGGGCTGGGCATGGTGCGCTCCTTCAGCGAGTCCCATGGTCTCGCTTGTCCTGATGCGCGGGCCTTTCTCCTGACTTTTCGAGTCTCGCACCGGGCACTGACAGCCGCAGTCCGCGCGAGGCCGGGTCCGCCGCGTGAAACGCGGACACAGAAAGGGCCCCCATCAGGGCACCGGCCCCGGACGCGGGCCAGGGGGCGCGTCACGTCGGACGACGGCCCGTCGACGTGCTCGGCCGAAGGGGTGAGGAGCCGGCGCCGGACGACACCGGAGTGGTGCCGCGGAACGCCCGCACGGGGCGGCGGCACGGTCCCGGCCGGACCACTCGGCCCTGATCCGACGATGATCGCGTGTGCCATGCCGCCCAGCGTAGGGGCGGCCCCCCGAGCGGGCCGAAGCATTGCGGCGTGCGGCGCGTCTCTCCTCAGCGACGTACGCCGAGTGCCGGAAGTACCGTCTCGGCGACCCGGTACGCCTCCTCCAGCAGCGGGTTGCCGGACAGGATGAAGGTGTCGACGCCCAGGTCCTCGAACTCCTTGAGCCGTTCGATGACCTGGGCCGTCGACCCGACCACCGCGGTGCCGGGGCCCGGCCGGAACAGGCTCATGCCCGGCCACATATTGGGGTGGACCTCCAACTCCCGCGCCCTGGCGGGCACCTTGCCGCCGTGCTGGCGGAACTGACGCTGCCAGCCGATGCCGTCCTCCCCCGCCCGGTCGCCGAGCTGCCGTGCGTACGTGGCGTCGCTGGTGACGTCGAGGAGCCGGTCCGCTGCCGCCCACGCCTCGTCCTCCGTGTCGCGGACGATGAGGTGGAGCCGCAGTCCTATGCGCAGGGTGCGGCCGTACGCGGCGGCACGTGCGCGGACCCGATCCAGCTTCTCCTTCAGCAGGTGCGGAGGCTCGCCCCAGGTCAGGAACACATCGACGTGCTCGGCCGCCATCTCTATGCCGGGCGCCGAGGAGCCGCCGAACCAGAGCGGGATGTGCGGGTCCTGGACCGGCTTCAGCTCGCGGAAGGAGGCACCCGCGTTCTTCAGGTCGTAGAAGCGCCCCTTGTGGTCGAAGGCCTCGCCCGCGGTGAGGCGCTTCACGATCGACCAGTATTCGGCGCTCAGTTCGTACCGTTCGTCGTGCTCCACGTGGAGGCCGTACTCCCGGAGGGACGCGGTCGAACCGTTGACGACGTTGAAGCGCAGCCGCCCGCCGAACAGGGTGTCGAAGCTGAGCGCCATCTTGGCCAGCAGCGTCGGCGAGATCAGTCCGGGGTGGACGGCCAGCAGGGGTTTGAACCGGGTGCTGGTGGTGGCGGCGAGCGCGCTCCCGAGGGGCCAGACGTCGTAGAGGTCCGTCGCGAGCAACGCCCCGCTGTAGCCGAGCTGTTCGACGGTACCGGCGAGTCGGCTCAGATAGCCGAGGTCGACGGGACGGCGCCCGGCCGGCTCCCAGGGGTAGGCGCCTTCGCGCGGGATGATGTACCAGAGGACTTCGCTCGGCATGGCGGTCAGGCCGCCTTCGGCGCGGAGGGGCGGGCGACGGCGGCAGCCACGGTGACGGGCCGCTCGATGAAGCCGGTGCGGTGGAAGATGTCGGCGGCCTCCTGCTGCTCGGCGAGGAACTCCTCGCTCACCGCCTCGATCCGCCAGGGCAGGGAGCGCAGCGCGCTCTCCCAGTCGTCGGCGCCGCCGCCCAGGTCGGCGGCGGCGATCTCGGCGGCCCGGCGCGGGTGTGCGGCGACCCAGGCGTCGGCGTGCCGGAGGGCGCGGGTGAGCGCCTCGATGATCTCCGGCCGCTCCTCGGCGAGTTCGCGCCGGGTGAAGAACACGGAGCGGTCGGTGATGACGTCGGCGGTGGGCACGAGGGTGCGCAGTCCGCCGGCGCGCCGGGCGGCGGCGAGCTGTGCACCCTGGGCGACCCAGGCGGCGATGTCGCCGGTGCGCAGAAGCTGTTCGCTGTCCTTCGTGCCTCGTACGGCGGTGATGTCGCCGGCGTACGAGAGCCCGGCGTCGTGGAGCGCCTTGGCGATGAGGTGGGTCTGCCAGGAGCCGATCGCCAGGTGGACGACCGCGCCCTTGAGGTCGGCGACGGTACGGACCGGACTGTCCACGGGCACGAGCAGGGCGCCGTGTTCGGGGCGCGGGGCGGAGACGGCCGTGTAGACGAGGTCGTGGCCCGCGGCCTGGGCGGTGACGGGCGGGGTCGAGCCGGTACCACCGAAGTCGATGACGCCCTGGGTGAGGAGTTCGCCGGTGCGGACGCCGTTCGTGTACGGGTGGAAGGCGACGCTCTCGCCGAGCGGGGCCAGTTCTTCCTGGGCGAAACCGAGCCGGGTGAGGTGGTACAGGTAGTAGAGGGACGGATTGCTGCTGTGGACACCAATGGTGATGGTCATTCAGATCACTCCGATTTCGGTACGTCCGGGGGTCGGCGCGGGGGCGGTGGCGGGCGCGGGGGGTATGGCGGGGGGCGTGGCGGGAGCCGGGGGCGTCCGGACCCCGAGGTCCTGGAGCAGGCGGCGGCGCAGGGCGACGAACGCGGGGTCCCCGGGTTCGCGCGGCCGGTCGACGGCGACCGGTTCGTCCGTGACGAGCCGCCCGTCACGCAGGACGGCGACCCGGTCGGCGAGCCGTACCGCTTCGTCCACGTCGTGGGTGACGAGGAGGACGGCGGGACGGTGCTTCCGGCACAGTTCACCGACCAGGTCCTGCATCTTCAGCCGGGTCAGCGCGTCCAGTGCGGCGAACGGCTCGTCCAGCAGGAGCAGTTCGGGCTCACGGACCAGGGCGCGGGCGAGGGCGACGCGCTGGGCCTCACCACCGGAGAGGGTGGCGGGCCACGCCTGTGCGTGCCGTTCCAGGCCGACTTCCGCCAGGGCCCGGATGCCGTCGTCGGAGCGGCTTCGCGGCAGGGCGACGGTCACATTGGCGAGGACCTTCTTGGACGGTACGAGGCGGGGTTCCTGGAAGACGACGGTACGGGCCTCGGGTACCAGGACCTCTCCCCCGTCGGCGCCGTCCAGTGCCCCCAGGATGCGCAGCAGGGTGGTCTTCCCGCTGCCGCTCGCGCCGAGCAGGGCGACGAACTCGCCGCGCGCGATGTCCAGTTCCAGACCGTCCAGTACGGCGCGGGCGCCGAAGACGCGGCGCAGCCCCCGTACCCGTACGGCGGGCGTCGTCGTTTCGTGGCCGGTCATCGGGAGGCTCCCTGCGGGGTACGCCACGGCATCAGGACGCGCTCCAGCAGCCGTACGACGATGTCGGCGCCCAGGCCCAGCAGGCCGTAGACGAGGATGCAGACGGCGAGGATGTCGGTGCGGGCGTAGCTCTGGGCCTGGGACATCAGATAGCCGATGCCCGCGGTGGCGTTGATCTCCTCGGCGGCGATGAGCGCGATCACGCTGAGGGTCATCGACAGGCGCAGTCCGGCGAGCAGCGACGGCAGTGAGCCGGGCAGGACGACCTCGCGGACGATGCCGAGGCGGCTCATGCCGAAGGTGCGCATCGCCTCGATGAGTTTGGGGTCGGTGTTGCGCACGCCGCTCGATGTCGAGACGTACATCGGGAAGGTGGTGGCGACGGCGATGAGCAGGATCTTGGCGGTCTCGTTGATGCCGAACCAGACCATGAACAGCGGCACCAGGGAGAGGAAGGGGATGGTGCGCAGGGTCTGGAGGGAGGAGTCGAGGAGTTCGTCGCCGAGGCGGGTGAATCCGGTGGTGATGCCGAGGGTCAGTCCGGCGGCCAGCCCGATGAGCAGGCCGAGACCGGAGCGGGTGAGCGAGGTGGAAAGTGCGTCGGGCAGCTGCCCGTTCCCCCACAACTCGCCGACCGCGCGGAGGACTTCGGCGGGCGAGGCCAGCACGTCCGCGGTCAGGACTCCGGTCGCGGACGCCGTCCACCACAGGACGAGCAGGGCCACGGGGCCCAGTGCCCGTACGGTCAGGGCGTAGGTACGGCCGCGGGCCTTGCGCAGTTGCGGGCGCGGGGTGACGAGTGAGGTGGTCGCGGTGCCGCTCATGTCAGCTTCTCGACGTCGAGCAGATGGGCCGCGACGTCGACCTCGGTCTTGGTGACCTTCTGCTCGGCGTAGAACGCGGCGACGGCCTTGAAGCGGGCGGTGTCCTCGGGGCCGATCGGGTCGACCGTGCCGCCCTGGGCGGTGAAGCCGGTCTGGACTTCCGCGGCCTTGCCGGTGACGGCGGTGGGACCGACGTCGGTGAAGACGTTCAGATACGCGGCCGGGTTCCTCTTCTCCTCGGCGCTGGCATCGTGGAGGTACTGGTAGAGCGCCTTGACGACCTCGGGGTGCTGTTCGGCGAAGCCCGTACGGACCGCGTTCAGGCTGTAGTTGTCGGAGCCGATGGCGGCGCCGTCGGCGACGAAGTGTGCCTTGCCGCTGCCGATCTCGGCGACGGCGTACGTGGCCCAGACGGCCCAGGCGTCGACCTTGCCCGCGTTGAAGACGGCGGCGGTCTGGTCGGGGCGCAGATAGACGCGCTGCACCTTGTCGGCCGGGATGTTCGCCTTGGCGAGGGCCTTGAGCAGCAGGTACTCGCCGGTGCCGCCCTGGTTGACGGCGACCTTCCGGCCGACGAGGTCGGCGACGGACTCGATGCCGGAGCCGTCGCGGACCAGGATGCCCTCGCCCGCCGCGTCCGGGTCGACGGCGGTGAAGAACCTGAAGCCGGGGCGCTGGGCGAGCGAGGTGATGCCGGAGGTGATGGAGCCGGTGGCGATGTCGAGCTGGTCGGCGTTCATCGCCTGGGCGGCCGGGGCGAAGGGCCCGGCGCTGCCGGTCCACTCCACCTTGGCGCCGACCTTGCCTAGCGCCTTGTCGAGGCTGCCGTCCTTCTTGCCGAGGGCGAGCACCCCGGAGTTGCCGGGGTCGGGGATGCGTACGGAGACCGTGCCCCCCGCGCCTGAGCCGGAGGCGCTGTCGGCCTCGGACGTGCCGCAGGCGGTGAGCGCGAGCAGCGCGGTGGCCGTGAGGAGGGCGGGGAGCGCGGCGTTGCGCAGTGGTCGGGTCACGTTCATGGTGGCGGGGGTCCTCAAGGCTCAGGGGGCGGCGGGCAGTCGGGCGGAGTGCGGTCCGTTCAGGGCGGCAGCGCGCTGGAGCGGCCCGGCATCGGCCCAGGCGGTGATGTCGACGCGCTCGGGCAGGAAGCCGTGGGCGTACAGCGCGGACTCCTGCTCGGCGAGCAGGGCGAGGCGCCTCGGTGTCAGGTCGGGGTGCAGGGTGAGGTGGGTGCCGGGGCGGTAGGCGCCCGCGACTCCGTCGGCTCCGGCGCCGGTCTCGGCGCCGAGGATCCGGGCGACCTCGTCGGGCCGGCCGGCGGCCCAGTCGGCGGCCCTGAGCAGGACGGCGAGGAAGCGGTCGACGAGGTCCGGGTGTTCGTCCAGGAGGTCCTGGTGGACGGTGATGGGGCGGGGGGTGCCGTTGTTGATCCGGAAGCGGTGGTCGGGCAGTTCGTCGAGTTCGACGGCGACCTCCGCACCGGACCGCCGGGCCGCCTCGACGGCGAGGGCGCCCTTCACGTACACCGCGTCGACGTCCCCGCGCCGCAGCGCGGCGAGTTCGGCCGCCCACTGCCCCTCGTGGCCGTCGGCCGGTACGTCGACGAGCACGGCGTCCTCCTGACTCAGCCCGGCGGAGGCGAGTGCGCCCTCGAAGCCGCGCAGGGCCATGGCCCGCCAGAAGTCGATGGCGATGGTGTGCTTCGGCACGGCGAGCCGCAGTCCGCGCAGGGCCTCGGCGCCCCGGATACCGGAGCCCGGCGCGACGAGCACGCTCTGGCGCTCCTCGATCCAGGTGAGTCCGATCAGCCGGGTCCGCTCGCCCCGCGAACGCGCCCACAGGGCGGGCACGTTGCCGCCCTCCCGGAACAGGCCGGGGAGCGCGTGGGTGAAGTGCGCGGCGCGGTCGGCGCCGGGGGCGGCGTCCTGGAGGGAGCGCACCTCGATGCCGTCGGGGGCGAACTCGTCGGTGAGCCAGCCGCGGTCGGCGGCGATGCCGGTGGCGGTGGGTACGGGACAGCGGGTGAACCAGAGTGTCTGGGGCAGGACGGCGGCATGCGGCATGAGGTGTCATCCCGGTCGGGTCGGCGAAGTGGGCGCGGGCGTGCGGGACCGGACCGCTCGGGAGCGGGACGGTGAGCGCGGGAGGGTGAGGCGGCGGAAGCGATCGCGGCGATGCGGCCGCGGGACCGTGCCGGTACCCCGGACTACCGGATCACCCAGGGATCGGGGCGGGGCCGGCGAAGAGGACTGCGACAGGGCGACGGAAGATGCGGAAGCCCGGAAGCCCCGGAAAGCGCGGAAGGCGAGGGAAGGCGAGGAACGTGCGGAAGGTCAGCGACAGGCTGCGCTGGAGACGCGCGCCAGATCGATGTGACGGCGCAGCGTGAGAGCGAGCGGCACCGGAGCGGCGGTGGCGTGGGAGTGGTCCGCGATGCGGCGACCGGCCATGGCACTGCTCCTTTCGTGCTCGTCGGTGGTGACGGCCGAAGCCTGCCACGGATGCGAGCGCCCGGACAACTCGCTTCCCATGATGTGGGATTACATATGAACGGAGTGTTTCCTGACCCGGTTGAGCCAAGGGTCAACTCCCGTAATGTGGCAATGGAAAGCACCCCTCCCACCCCACGAGCGGAGAGTGAGACCGACATGACCGAGGCCGCGACAGCGCGCGCTCCGGGCGGGGCCCAAGCGGTCCGGCGCGCGCTGGACGTCCTGCACTGTTTCCACGACAACGGCGCCGACCTCAGCGCCTCCGACCTGGCCCGGCGTCTGTCGCTGTCGGTGTCCACGGCCCACCGGCTGGCCCGTACGCTGCTGGGCGCGGGCTTCCTGGAACAGGACCCGCGCACGTCCCGGTACCGGCTCGGCCCCTCCGTCACCGAACTGGGCCGTCTCTCCTACCACCAGCGCGGGCTGCATCTGGCCGCCCCCGAGCTGGCCGACCTCGCCGAGCGCACCGGCGCGACCACCGACCTGGCGCTGCGCAGCGGCCCGCACGCGGTGATCGTGGCGGGCGGTTCGGTGACTCCGAAGGTGGGGCTGCGCAGACCGCTGCACTCCACGGCACTGGGCAAGGTGCTGCTGGCCTGGGCGCGACCCGGCGAGGGCGGCCCCGACTCACTGCCCCCGCTGCCCGCGTTCACCGATCGCACGATCGTGGAACCCGCCGCGTTGCGGGCCGAATTGGCGCGCGTACGGGCCGATGAGTACGCGCTCAACGACGGCGAGTCGGCTTACGGGGTGCGGACGTTGGCGGTTCCGGTGCTGGACGGCGCGGGTCACGCGCGGTTCGCCCTGGCGGTACGGGCCACCCCGAGCGTGATCACGCCGGAGCGGACCGACTGGCTGCTGACGCAGGCCCGGTCCTGCGCGCGGGCGCTGGAGGTACTGCTGCTGTCCCCGGCCGAGCGGCGCCCGCCCGCGCGGTAGCCGCGCGCGGGCACGGGCGCGGGCGCGTGCTCCGGCGCGGCCACGGACGCGGACACACCGCGCGAGCCGGGGGTGCGGGTGCCGGGGTGCGGGAACGCCCCCCGGCGCGTTCCGCTCAGTGCTCGTGCTGCCCGCCCGCCTCGTCCGCGCTCGCCGCCTTGTCGGCCTCGTCGGCCTTGGCCGTGGGGCTCTTCGTGCTCGACACATGGTGCGGTTCGTACCCCGGGACCGTGCCGTCCGGCTTGGCCACCAGCAGCAGTCCGGCCATGCCCATGTCGGAGTGGCTCTGGACATGGCAGTGGTACATCCAGGCGCCCGCGCCCACGTTCTCGCCCGCGATGATCTGGAATCCGAAGGAGTCGGCGGGGCCGCAGATCTTCGTGTCCACCACCCGGCTGGGGTCGTCCGGCCCGGTGAGCAGCCCGGTTCTGTTGTCCGCCCAGCGATGACCGTGGATGTGGAACGTGTGGTAGTACTCGCCGTGCGTGATCATCACGACCTCGACCCGGTCGCCCACCGTGGCCTCGAAGTTCGGACTCTCGTGGCCCGCCTTGTTGTTGATCGTCATGTCGTTGAAGACGATCGTGATCGTCTTGTCCGGCAGGATGTCGCCCTGGCGCCGCACGACCAGGGGCCCGTAGAGCCCCTTGCGGATGCCGCCCGTGCCGTGGTCCGTGCCGACGACATGGTCGTGGTAGTGCCAGTAGCCCGCGCTGCCCGGCCGCCAGGTGCCGTCCTTGCGGCGGCCCGGGGCGTGGGTGCGCCAGGTGTAGGTACGGGTGCCGCCCGGCTCCACATGGCTCTTGTTCATCCGGGTGCCGTCACTGGCGATGTCGTAGTCGACACCGTGGACATGGAGGCTGGCGTCGACGTCCGTGGTGTTCTCGAACTCGATGTGCAGGGTGTCGCCCTCGTTGATCTCGATGAGCGGCCCGGGAATCGACGCCTTGCCCCTCTCGAAGCCGTAGCCGAGGGAGCCGTCCGCCAGCTTCTCGGCGTACATCTTCAACCGGCGCACCACACCTCCCGCCGGTGCCGTCCGCGGCGGGTTCTCGGCCGAACTGGCCTCGACCGCGCCGAGGGACAACGATGTCACGCCGGTCGCCGCCGCCGCCGCGCCACCCACCAGCATCCGCCGGCTGAAGGTCCTTCGATCCATGCCGAACTCCCCAATGCGTGAAGGAAATTGCTGAGGCTCAGAGCCCAGTCGGGCACAGGAGATCCCCGGGACGGCCCATACCGTAGCCGGGGGATCCCCGTTTATCCACACCCAGGACAAAGTTAGTGCGGATCCTGCCATAGCTATTGGCGCGCCACGAAAAGAGGTCTAGCTTCATGCGCTGTTGCAGTGACCGAAAAGTTGCAGTGACCAAGAGGGGTGGGTGACACATGCAGCGCACACCGCATCACCGGTCCAGAACACGCCGCGGTCTCGCGGCGGCCGTGGCGACCGGCGCACTGACCGCGTCCTTGCTGGGCGGCAACGCCGCCAGCGCCAGGCCCTATCCGGAACCGGCAGACCGGCTTCCGACAACGTTGTCCCTTCCGTCGCCGCCCGGTGGGGCCAACGTCAAGGTGCTGGTCTTCCACGCCTCGGCGGGCGACGAGTCGCCGACCGTGGACGCCGGTATCGCGGCGATCGAGAAGATCGGGCTGAGCGGGCCGGAGGCCGGACGTTTCAAGACCGTCGCCTCGGACGACGCCGGGGTGTTCACCAACGCCAAGCGGCTCGGCACGTTCAACGCCGTCGTCTTCCTCACCGGCGGCGGCGATGTCCTCGACCCGGAGCAGGAGGCCGGTCTTGAGGCGTACATGGAGGCGGGCGGAGGGTTCCTCGGCATCCATGACGCGGCGCGCACCGAGCCGTACTCGGACTGGTTCACCGGTCTGGTCGGGGCCCGTCCGGCCGCCAACAGCCCCACCACCGCGCAGCGCGCGACGGTGGAGATCGGGGACCGGAGCCACCCGGCGACCAAGAACCTGCCGCTGGAGTGGAAGCGGCCCGACAAGTGGCTGAACTGGACGAAGAACCCGTCCGGCAATGTGCACACCGTGGCCAGGGTCCGCGAGCTCACCTACAAGCCCGGCGCGAGCGCCAACGGCTGGGACCACCCGGTCTCCTGGTGCCGCGACTACGACGGCGGCCGGTCCTTCTACACGGCCATGGGCGGCACCGTCGACAGCTTCGCGGAGACGGACTTCCGCGACCATCTGCGCGGTGCGCTGTCCTGGACCACCCGGCTCTCGCAGGCCGACTGCACGGCCACGATCAACGCCAACTACAAGGCCGAGCGCGTCACCCAGCCCAACCAGCCGGGTCAGAACGACCAGATCGGCGAGCCGCACGGCCTGGTCACCGCCGCCGACGGACGGGTCTTCTACATCGGCCGCGGCGGCGCCGACAGCAGCGTGCCGGTCGTCACGGACTGGAAGGACCCGAACATCGGCAAGGGTCTGGGCGAGATCCACGTCTACGACCCGAAGACCAAGAAGGTCACGCTCGCCGGTGCGCTGACCGTGTTCGGCAACAAGGGCGGCGGCGACGAGCTGGTCAAGGTCGAGGAGGGGCTGCTCGGCATCGAGCTGGACCCGGACTTCGCGTCCAACGGCTGGGTGTACCTGCACTACACGCCGCACGCGAAGATCGACCGCGACAAGCAGATGGCGGTACGCCAGGTCTCCCGCTTCACCTTCGACCCGGCCACCAACAAACTGGACCTCGCCTCCGAGAAGGTACTGCTGAACTGGCCGGTCCAGATCCACAGCTGCTGCCACGCGGGCGGCGGAATGGCCTGGGACTCCAAGGGCAACCTGTACATCGCGACCGGTGACAACAACTCCTCCGGTTTCAGCGACGGTTACTCCGGCAACAACCCCCAGCCGAACTACAAGGGCGTGTCGTTCGCCGATGCCCGCCGCACCGCGGGCAACACCAACAACCTCAACGGGAAGATCCTGCGGATCCACCCCGAGGACAACGGCACGTACACGCTGCCCGAGGGCAATCTCTTCACCGGCAAGGAGCCGGACGAGGGCGGCGGCAAGACCCGCGGCGAGATCTATGTGATGGGGGTGCGCAACCCGGCCAGGATCTCCATCGACAAGTCGACCGACACGCTGTACGCGGGCTGGGTCGGCCCGGACGCCGGGGAACCGAGCACCACCTGGGGTCCGGCCAAGTACGACACGTTCGCCGCGATCACCAAGCCCGGCAACCACGGCTGGCCGTACTGCATGGGCAACAAGCAGCCCTACCGGGACCGCAATCTGCCCGACCCGAGCAAGCCGCTCGGCTGGTACGACTGCGACGCCCCGAAGAACGAGTCGCCGAACAACGACGGTCTGGTGAAGCTGCCGCCGGTCACCTCCAACACCATCTGGTACTCGCCGCAGGGCGGCGGCGTGGACTACCCGCGCGACGCCGACGGCGTCCCGAGCTACAGGATCGAGGAGCAGAAGCTGCTCCTGCCGTGGCTCAAGGGCGGCGGACAGGCCACGATGAACGGTCCGGTCTACCGGTACGACGCCGCGAGCACGAGCGCCGACAAGTGGCCCGCGTACTGGGACGGCAAGTGGTTCGTCGGTGACTTCTACGACGCCGACCAGCCGCGGCACGCCGTGCTCACCGACCCGAAGACGGTCGGCAAGGGCGGTCTGCCCACCCATGCCGAGTCCCTGAAGAAGATCATCCCGGTCGGGGCCGACGGCATCCGCAACCTGATGGACTGGAAGTTCGCCCCGGACGGTTCGCTGTATGTCCTGGACTACGGGCGCGGGTTCTTCACCTCCGACTCCAAGTCCGCGCTGTGGCGTGTGACGTACAAGGGCGGCGGCCCGACCCCGGCCGCCGCCGACCTGGCCAGGAAGGCGGCAGCGCAGTGAGACACCCCTCGCTCCTCGCACGACGGCGATACCGTCCCGCCCGGCTGTGGGTGGCCCTGCTGGGATCGTTCCTGATGGTCCTCGGGCTGACCTCGACGGCGGCGTACGGCCGCACGGACGACCGTGCGGCGGCGGCCGGTCAGGTCCTCAACTGGACCGCGGGCGACCCCATCGACCACTATCTGTCGGCGCCCAGGACGGCGGTGGCCGGCAAGGCGACCATCGTCTTCGAGAACAGCACGGCGACCGGCAACACGACCGGGATGCCGCACACCCTGACGTTCAGCGTGTCGGACCCCGAGTTCAACAACGATGTCCAGCTGAACATCCTGGCCAACCCCAGCGACAGCGCGGGCGGCAAGTACAGCGTCGACGTCACCCTCACCCCCGGCCGGTACTTCTACCACTGCACCATTCCGGGGCACGGGTCGATGCAGGGCATCCTCACCGTGACGGACGGCGGTGGCGGTGAGGACACCACCGCCCCGGAGACGTCCGCCAAGGTCGACGGCGACAAGAACGCCGACGGCGCGTACCTCGGCCAGGCCACCGTCACCGTGGCAGCGACCGACGGGGGCTCGGGCGTCGACACCGTCGAGTACGCGGTCGGGGCGGACGGCACCTGGCAGCCGTACACCACGCCCATCGTGGTCAACGAGGTCGGCACGCACAAGATCCGCTACCGGGCCACCGACAAGGCGGGGAACACGGCGGCGGAGAAGGCCGTCGACTTCACCGTGGCCGCCCCGCCGACCGACGACAAGACGCCGCCGGAGACCTCGGCGACCGTATCGGGCGAGAAGGACGGCCAGGGCGCGTACCTGGGCATGGCCACGGTCACCGTGACGGCGTCCGACACCGGTTCCGGCGTCAACACCATCGAGTACGCCATCGGGGCGGGCGGCGCCTGGCAGCCGTACACCGCCCCCGTGATGGTGCACGAGGTGGGGACGCACAAGGTCCGCTACCGGGCCACCGACCGGTCGGGGAACGTGGCCGGCGAGAAGGCCGTCGACTTCACCGTCGTCGAGCCGCCCTCGAAGGACACGACCGCGCCGGAGACCTCGGTGAAGGTGGCGGGCGACAAGAACTCGGACGGCGCCTTCATCACCAGCGCCAAGGCCACGGTCACGGCTAGCGACGACGACTCCGGGGTGGACAAGGTCGAGTACTCCCTCGACGGCGGTCCGTATCTCGCCTACACCGCTGTCGTGATCGTGGACCGGGTCGGGTACCACACGCTCGCCCACCGGGCCACGGACAAGGCGGGCAACACCTCCGAGGCGAAGAAGGTGTCCTTCACCGTCGCGCAGAGCGGCGGAGTCCCGGCACCGAACTGCGCGGAGTTCGACGAACGGCTCACCGTCATCGTGGGCACCGTCGACACCGGTGTGCCCAACCGGATCACCCGCAACCGCTGCACGGTCAACGAGCTGATCGAGGACGAGAAGGACTGGTCCTCGCACGCGCTGTTCCTCAAGCACGTGGACAAGGTCCTCGACCGGCTGCTGACCGACGGTGTGATCGACACCCGTGAGCACAAGAAGATCTACCAGGCGGCCAAGCAGTCCGGGATCGGCAGTCCGGGGCAGTCCGAGGGCTACACCAAGCTCTTCGACGGCACGGCCGCTTCGCTGGCCAAGTGGCAGCAGGTGGGCGGCGGGCAGTTCGCCCTCAACAAGGAGGAAGGCTCGATCACCAGCTCCACGACGGTGGACGGCATGGGCATGCTGTGGTTCCCGTCCCGGAGCTACGGGGACTTCTCGCTGAAGCTCCAGTGGCGGGACGACGCTCCCGGCACGGGCAACGCCAACGGCGGGGTGTTCGTCCGCTTCCCGAACGTCCACGACAACCCGGAGGAGACCCGCCCGGAGTGGGTCGCCATCAAGTACGGCCATGAGATCCAGATCAACGACCGGCCGGACGGCGACATGTACAAGACCGGCTCGGTCTACGGCTTCGACCGGGTGGGCCTCGGCGGCGCCGGGGTCACGCCCAAGGGCACCTGGAACGACTACGAGATCCGCGTGGTCGACCAGCACTACTCGGTCTACCGCAACGGTGTCCTGCTGAACGAGTTCGACAACAACGGCGGACAGCTCTTCGAGCCGCCGCGGGGCGACGACCCGGGCACCGACGGCCGGCGGTTCGCCTCCGGCCACATCGGGCTCCAGGTCCACAGCACCTCGGACGTCATCTCGTACCGCGACATCCGGGTCAAGGAGCTGTAACCCGCACGCGCACCTCTCAGGAGGCCGCGGCCGCATGCTCCGGCATGTGGTCGCGGCCTCCCGGGTGCCGGTGCCGCCACACCCGGAACACCGTGCGCCGCGCCCCCGTCACTCATGCAGCGTCGCCGTCACCGTCGCCGCCGTCACCGCCGTCACCGCCGAGCCCGTCCGCGCCGTCGTCGTGCCGGGCGCGGCTGGGCTGCACCCGCTTCGGTTCGCCGGGCATCTTCGGGTACTCCGGCGGGTAGGGCATGTCGCCGAGCCCGCGCTCCTTCTCGTCCCGGTCGGCGAGTTCCAGCAGCGCGTCGAGCGGGAACGCGTGCTCGTCCATGTCGGCGTGGACGTCGCCGAGTTCGGCGTAGCGCGCGGGCAGGGTCCTGATGTCGAAGTCGCGGGGCTCGGCGTCGTCGACCTCCTCCCAGCGCAGGGGTGCGGAGACCGGGGCGTGCGGGAAGGGCCGTACGGAGTAGGCGGAGGCGATCGTGCGGTCGCGGGCGGTCTGGTTGAAGTCGACGAAGATCCGCTCGCCGCGCTCCTCCTTCCACCAGGCGGTCGTCACGCGCTTCGGCATGCGCCGTTCCAGTTCGCGTCCGGCGGCGATGGCCGCCCGTCGTACCTCGGTGAAGGTCCACCGCGGTGCGATGGGCACGAAGACATGGATGCCGCGGCCGCCGGAGGTCTTGGGCCAGCCGCGCAGCCCGTGGTCCTCAAGGACGGAGCGCAGTTCGTGGGCGGCGGCGACGGCGTCCGCGTAGTCCGTACCGGGCTGCGGATCGAGGTCGATGCGCAGCTCGTCGGGGTGGTCGGTGTCGGCGCCGCGTACCGGCCAGGGGTGGAAGGTGAGGGTGCCGAGGTTGGCCGCCCAGATCACGGCGGCGAGTTCGGTGGGGCTGATCTCGTCGGCGGGACGGCCGCTGGGAAAGGCGATCCTGGCGGTCGGGATCCAGTCGGGGAGGTTCTTCGGCGCCCGCTTCTGGTAGAAGAAGTCCCCCTCGACGCCGTCCACGAAGCGCTGGAGGGTGGTCGGCCGGTTACGCAGGGCGCGTGTGATTCCGGGCCCCACGGCCAGGAAGTACTCGGCCACGTCCCTCTTCGTGTAGCCCTTCTCCGGGAAGTACACCTTGTCCGGGCTGGACAGCCGTACGGCTCGTCCGCCCGCGTCCAGCTCCACCGCTGCTCCCATGACGGCCACCGTAGGCCGGTCGCACATATGCCGCATATCGGGAGACGTGCGGCGGCGGGTGGGTGAGAATCGGGCCATGGATCTGCCGGTGATGCCGCCCGTGAAGCCGATGCTCGCCAAGTCCGTGTCCACGATCCCGCCGGGCATGCAGTACGAGGCGAAGTGGGACGGCTTCCGGGCGATCGTGCACCGGGACGGCGACGAGGTGGTGATCGGCAGCCGCACCGGCAAACCCCTGACCCGCTACTTCCCGGAGCTGGTCACGGCGGTACGGGACAATCTCCCGCCGCGCTGCGTCATCGACGGGGAGATCGTCGTCGCGTACGAGGGGCGCCTGGACTTCGACCGGCTCGGCGAGCGGATCCACCCGGCGGACTCACGGGTGCGGCTGCTGGCCGAGCAGACCCCGGCCAGTCTGATCGCCTTCGACATCCTCGCGGTGAACGACGATTCGCTGCTCGCCACCCCCCAGTCGGACCGGCGGGCCGTGCTGGAGGCGGCGCTCGCCGACGCCTCGGCGCCGGTCCATCTCGCCCCGGCGACCACGGATCAGGCGGTCGCCCAGCAGTGGTTCGAACGGTACGAGGGCGCGGGGCTCGACGGTGTCGTGGCCAAGCCTCTCGGTCTTCCCTACCGGCCCGACACCCGGGTGATGTACAAGATCAAGCACGAGCGGACCGCCGACTGCGTGGTCGCCGGGTACCGGGTGCACAAGAGCGGCCCGGTCGTCGGCTCACTGCTGCTGGGCCTGTACGACACCGAGGGAGTCCTCCAGCACGTCGGGGTGTGCGCGGCCTTCCCGATGAAGCGGCGCGCGGAGCTGGCCGAGGAACTGGAGCCGCTGCGCACCGGGTTCGCCGAGCACCCGTGGGCGGCCTGGGCGGAAGCCGCGGCGCACGAGGGCGCCCGGCTGCCCGGGACGCAGAACCGCTGGTCGGGCAAGAAGGACCAGTCCTGGGTGCCGCTGCGCCCGGAGCGGGTCTGCGAGGTCGCCTACGACCACATGGAGGGCGACAGGTTCCGGCACACCACGCAGTTCCGGCGGTGGCGGCCGGACCGCGCCCCCTCCGGCTGCACCTACGGGCAGCTGGAGGAAGTGGTGCGGTACGACCTGGCCGAGGTGCTGTCAGGCGGCTGATCCCGGCGCGCCCGACGGGGTGGCGCAGGGGTCCTCGCTCTCGCCGGGGTCCGGCGTGGGTGTGGGTGTGGGTGTGGTGTCGGACGGGTCGGGGCTCGGGGAGCCGGTGGGGCAGCCCGGGTCGGTGGGACCGGTGTCCGTCGGGTCGGGGCTCGGACCGGGGTCCGTGGGGCCGGTGTCCGTGGGATCGGGGCTCGGACCGGGGTCCGTGGGGCCGGTGTCCGTGGGGTCGGGGCTCGGGCCGGGTGAGGCGGAGTCCGTGGGGCGGGGCGAGGGGGACGGGCCCGGTGTGCGGGTGGGCTGCGGTCCGATGACGATGCCGCCGCCCTTGCCCGGGGTACCGGGGCCGCCGACCGGGGCCTTGGGTTCGGCCGGGCCGCCCGCGCCGGGGCTCGTGGGGATCACACCCTTGCCGTCGGCCACCGGGTGGGTGCCCTCGCGGTAGAACGCCAGCCAGGACAGCACGGTGCGCAGGTAGGTGTCCGAGTGGTTGTAGCTGAGGATCGCCCGGTCCAGGTCTCCCCGCACGGCCAGGTCGCGGGGCCCGGCGCAGAGGTAGTGCCCGGCGGCGAGGGCGGCGTCGTAGATGTTGTTGGGGTCCTTGCGGCCGTCGGCGTTGCCGTCCTTCCCCCAGTGCGCCCAGGTGGAGGGGATGAACTGCATCGGGCCGACCGCCCGGTCGTACGCGCTGTCGCCGTCGTACGCGCCGTTGTCGGTGTCCCGGATCGTGGCGAAGCCCGCCCCATTGAGCACGGGTCCCAGGATCGGGGTGAGCGTGGTGCCGCGGGCGTCGACGCGGCCGCCGCGGGCCTGGCCCGACTCGACCTTGCCGATCGCCGCGAGCAGCTGCCACGGAAGGCCGCAGCCCGGGTCGCTCCGTCCCAGGGCGCTCTCGGACGCGCGGTACGCGGCCAGCACGGTGGCCGGAATCCCGGACTGCGCCCAGGACTTGGCGACGGCCGGGTTCGGCCGTGTCCCGGGCTTCGGCGGCTCGGGCGACCTCAGCGGCGGCAGCTCGGTGTGGTACGAGTCGTCGTTGGGCACCTGGGTCCACACCACGTCGTCCGCCGCCGCGGCCTTCTTCGGGTGCTGCGCGGGGCCGGCGAATCCCGGCGCCTGGGACGCGGTGAGCGCGGCCATCGCGGCGAAGGCCGTGGCCGTGCCGGTGAGTCCGCGGCGCATCGTGCCGTTGAACCTCATGCGTGCTCCCTTCTCCTCCGGGTCACCGGGTGAACGTATCGATGGCGGCGATCCGCCAGGTGTCGCCGCGGCGAACGGCGTCCACGGCGAACATGGCCGCCGCGTAGGTGGTCTCCTCGGCCTTGCCGGTACGGGTGTTGCTCTGGTCGGCGAAGATCAGCAGCCGGGCCCGGTCGCCGTCGAGCAGCTCGACGCCGCTCTCGGTGACGGTCGTGGTGAGGACGAGCTTCTGCTTCGGTGCCTGGGCCCGTACCTCGGCGAGCATGTCCTTGTGCTGCCCCACCGCCTTGCCGACGAGATACGTGCTCGCGGCCCGGTCGGACTTGGCGGGCGAGGCATAGTCGTACGAGAAGACGGCACCGACGGCCTCGGTGATCTGGCCCTTCACCTCACTGGTGCGGCCGATGTCGGTGAGGGCGGTGTTCTGCCGGGACGGGTCGTCGCGCAGGCTTCCGGCGGAGGTGAACGCCCAGGCCGCGAAGGCGCCGAGGAGCACGGTGAGGGCGCACAGGAGGGCGGGCAGAACGGTCCGGAGGCGGGGCGGGCGCCGCCCCGGCCGGGGTTCCGGCTCGGCTTCGGCCCTCCCCTCGGCCTCGTGCCGGGCCGGCTTCTTGTCGTTCGCGTCCGCTTCGGGATCAGGGGTGTTGATCTCCCCGGACTCCTTGGGTGGTGCGGGCGCGGCCGTGCGGTCCGCCGCGGCGGTGGCCAGGCGGCGCTGGCGGTTGACGAGGTGACGGGTCGTCGACATGTCCGGTGGTCCTCTCGGTGACGGGGCGGGGTGCGGGGCTTCAGCCGGCGGTGTTGCCGACGGGCGCCTGTCCGAGGGCGCTGAGCTTCCACCCCTGGGAGGTCCGGGTGAGCTGCCCGAGCATCCGGCTCTCCTTCACCGCGGGTTCGCCCTTCGGTGCGGTGACGGTGACCCGCAGCGCCACCATGACCCCCGCCCGCCCGGCCCGGTCGTCGAGTTCGGTGACCGCGCCGGAGAGGACCTTCGCGGTGCTGACCGTCTTGGCGGACTGGATCTGCTTCACGAACTCGTCCCGGCCGTCGATGAGTTGCTTGTGCAGATCGCCGGTGGTGGAGCTCTCCCAGCTGTCCAGCCCCTGTTCCAGCTTCTGGTGGTCGAGGGTGTTCATGTTCTGCACGGCCTGCTCCCCCGCGGCCAGCGCGTCGTCGCGGGCCTGCGCGTACGCCGCCGAGTCGTCGTGCGCGGCGTCGTACCGGGACCAGCCGCCCCAGCCCGCCGCACCGGCCGCCACGACCGTCAGCGCGATCGCCACCATCACCAGTGGATTCCTCGTCGTGCGTACCCGTGCCATTGCTTTGCCTCTCCCCTGCCCGCTGAGCCGATCCGGGCCTTGTGCGTTGCCTGCGTGCGCTACCTGGAAGTGATCTCGACGATGCGCCAGTGCCCGTCCCGCAGTTCGGCGGTCACCGAGAGCTGTGCGGCCGCTGTCGTGGCGGCCTTGCCCCGGCGCTCGTAGACCTGGTCGAGAAGGACGAGGAGGTGGGCGCTGCTGTCGGTCAGCCGGGTCACCCCGGCGCGTACGACATGGGTGGTGAGCGTCAGTTCCTGGTCGCCGGACTGCTTCTCGACCTGGCCGAACAGCGCCGCGTACTGCTGGAGCGCCTTCCCCGCCAGGACCTCCTTCGCCGCCTCCTTGGTGACGGCGGTGGCCTGCGGGCTGTACGAGAACACCTTGCCGAGCGCGTTGCTGACATCGCCCACGACGCGCGTGGTCGCCTCGGCGTCGGTCAGCGCGCGGTTGGATGTGGCGGTGGTGTCCCGCAGTTGCCGGCCCTCGGCGAAGAGCAGTCCGCCGGCTGCGAGCAGTACGCACACGAGGACCGCGCCGAGGACCCGGGGCCAGCCGCGGTCCCGGCGGGGCGTCGCGGGCGCGGGAGCGTCGGCCTCCGTGCGTGTCCTGTCCTCGGGCCGCTCCGCGTCGACTCCCTCGTGGCGGTCCTCGGTCCGCCCCGCCCCGGTGCTCGTGTGCGTGCCGTTCACCGTCGCCGTTCCTCCCCGCTGCCTCATCCGCCGCCTCCGGCCCCGAGCGCCGTGAGCGCCTCGACCTTCCAGCCGTCCGCCGTTCTCGTGAGGGTGGCCTCGAAGCGTTTGCGCTGGGTACCGGCCTTCCCGGTGCGCGGGGTGACCTCGATGTCGACGGTCGCGATCAGCTGCGCCGTCCGGGTCCGCTCGTCGAGCGCGGTGAGCGCGGCGTCGGTGACCTTGCCGCGTGCGGTGGCTCCGGACGCCGTCAGTTCGCTCGCGTCCGTCTTCCGGGTCCGCTTGAGCTGGTCGTGCAGCGGTCCGGTCGAGGAGGCGAGCCAGGCGCGCAGCCCGGTGGCCACGCTCCCGGCGCTCTTGCCGTCCAGGCTGTTCAGCGTGGCGATGTGCCGGCGCCCTTCGGACAGTGCGGCGTCCCGGCTCTTCGCGTACGAGAGCGTGTCGTCGCCGCGCGCACCGGCGTACGACCAGCCGCCGAGGGCGCAGACCAGCACGGCGGCGAGCAGCGCTCCCCAGCCGCTCAGGGTTCTGGCGCGGCGCGTCATTCGTGTCCTCCCAGGCCGAGCAGACCGGACATGCCGTCGGCCGGGGGCGCGGTCCGGGCGTCGAGGCCCAGCGCTCCGGGCAGCCGGTTTGCCGCGTCGGTGCCCCGGAACACGGGTCCCGCGGTGGCGGGCTCGGGTACGGGTCCGCCCTTCGGGGCGTTCGCGCTGCCCCGTACGTTGACGCCGGTGCCGGGCGACGAGGTGCAGCGGGCCTTGGTGTTGACCGGGGGCGCGGCCGAGGTGTCGAGGCCGTTGCGGTAGGTCGTCGCGCCGTATCCGGCGGTGCAGGGCAGCGGTTCGAAGAAGGTGACCGACATCCCGAAGCGGGCGCCGCCCTCGTCCACCGCGGTCGCGCCCGCCGCCGCCACGGCGGGCAGCTTCACGAGCAGTTCCTCCAGGCCGCGCTGGCGCGTGACGGCGACCTCGGACGTGGTGAGGAGGTTGGCGACGACGACCCCGAAGCTGGGGTCGAGGTCGCGCAGCAGCCCGCTGATCTGCCCGGCCGCGTCCGGGGCCGCCGCGATGAGTTCGCGCAGGTCGGTGTCGGAGCCCTTGAGTTCGGCTGCCAGCTCCTTGGCCCCGGAGGCGAAGCCCTTCAGTGCCTCGCCCTGTTCGGCCTGCGTCCGCAGCACGGTCTCGCCGTCGGCCATCAGCCTGGTGGTGACGGGCAGGGATCTGTCGGCCGCGTGGATGAACTCGCTGCTGGTGTCCAGGAGCACCTGGAGGTCGTCGCCGCGTCCGTTGAACGCGGTGCCGAACTCGTCGACGACCGTGCGCAGGTTCTCCAGGTCGACCGAGCTCGCCAGGTCGTTGACGCTGGTGAGGACGTCGGTGGGCGGCGCCGGGATGGTGGTGTCGGCCTGGTCGATCACCGAACCGTTGCCGAGGAAGGGGCCGTCCCCGCGGGTGGGGCGCAGGTCGACGTACTGCTCGCCGACCGCCGAGAGGTTGGCGACGACGGCCTGGAGGCTGTCCGGGATGGGAGGTGAGTCCTTCTCGATGCGCAGCTCGGCCTCGACCCCTTCGTCGGTCAGCTCGATGGGTCCGACGCGGCCGACGGAGACGCCTCGGTAGGTCACGTTGGAGTGGGTGTACAGGCCGCCCGTCTGCGGGAGTCGCACCGTGACGGTGTAGTAGCTGCGCAGTCCGACGTAGTGGCCGAGGTCGGCGTAGCGCACGCCGAGGTAGCCGAGCACGAGGACCGCGATGACGAGGAAGGCGATGTTCTTGAGCCGGATGGCGAGGGTGATCATCGGTTGCTCCCCTGCGAGGTCTCGGGGACTGAGGGCAGCGGTAGCGGGAGCGTGTCCTTCAGGGGCGCTCCGCCGCCCGTACCGCCCGTGGGCTGCGGGGGTACGGGGTCGCCGGGGATCAGTGCCGGGATGACCTGGGTGCCGGGCAGGGCCGTCACATCGAGGTAGACGTTGAGGTAGTCGCCCTTCACTCCGCGCAGCACCTCGTCGGTGAACGGGTAGGTGAGCAGCACCTGGAGGGAGTCCGGCAGATCGTTGCCGGAGTCGGCGAGGGCCTTCAGGGTCGGGGCGAGGGCCTTGAGGTCGGCGATCATGTCGGCCTTGCTCTTGTTGATCGTGTCGACGGCCACGGTGGAGAGCGTGTCGAGCGAGCGCAGCATCGTCAGGAGCGAGCCGCGCTGCTTCTCCAGGACCTTCATGCCGGGGCTGAGCCCGGTGAGGACCGTGCCGACGTCTTGTTTACGGGTGGCCAGCGTGGCGGCGAGCCGGTTGACGCCGTCGAGGGCCTGGGTGATGTCCTCCTTGTGGCCGTCGAGGTTGGTGACGAGGGTGTCGACCCGGTTCAGCATCGAGCGGACCTGGGGTTCCTGTCCGGCGAGCGCCTTGTTCAGCTCGGTCGTGATGGTCTTCAGCTGGTTGACCCCGCCGCCGTTGAGAAGCAGGGACAGCGCGCCGAACACCTCCTCGACCTCCGGGTTCCGGTTGGTGCGGGCCAGCGGGATGCGGTCGCCGTCCGCGAGGGAGCCCCGGGCGCTGCCGCCCGCGGGGGGTGAGAGCTGGATGAACTTCTCGCCGAGGAGGCTGGACTGTTCCAGGTGGGCGTAGGAGTTCCGGGGAAGTTCGACCTTCCCGTTGACGCGCATGGTGACCTTCGCGGTCCAGCCGCCGGGGGCGAGGGAGATCTTGGTGACGCGTCCGACGGAAACGTCGTTGACCTTCACCGAGGACTGCGGGGCCAGGCTCAGCACGTCCCCGAATTCGGCGGTGATCTCGTAGGGGTGGTTCCCGAGGTCGGCGCCGCCGGGCAGCGGCACCTGTTCGATGCCGGTGAAGGCCGGCGCGTCGACGCTCGTCACCACGAGGGCGATGCCGACTCCGGCGGCGAGCAGCGCGGCGGCGCCGGTGAGCACCCGGGGCCCGGGTCTGCGCAGGGCACGGCTCATCGCTTCGCTCCCTTCCTGTCCGGTGTCGGGTCCTTCTCCGGGGTGCCGTAGACGGTGCCGACCTCCGGCAGCGGCAGTACCGGCAGGGCCTTTCTGCGGGTGGCGTCGACCGGGGCGAGTCCGGTGAGGGTGGGGTTGCGCGCGTCGGTCTCCGGTTCGACGAGCGGGCCGCCCATGGACAGCTCGTTGAGGTTCGTACGTCCGTTGAGCGTCCGGTTCACCGGGTCGTAGGCGTTGAGGACGTTCCCCGCGGCGAGCGGCAGGGTGTCCATGGCCTCGGCGAGCGAGGCCCGTTGGTCGACCAGGGTCTGGGTGAGCGGCACCAGTGCGTCCACGTTCTCCTTCAGTGCACCGCGGTTGTCCTCGATGAAGGTCTTGACCTGGCCGAGAGCGGTGCCGAGTTCCCGCAGTGCGGCGCTGAGGTTCTCCTTGTCCTCGGCGAGGAAGCCGGTGACCGAGTTGAGCTGCTGCTCGGCGGTGCGGACGTCGCTGTCGTTGTCCTTCAGCATGGTGGTGAAGGACTGGAGGTAGGACAGCGTGTCGAAGAGGTCGCCGCTGCTTTTGTCCAGGGTCTTGGTGGCCTTGCCGAACTGCTCGATGGAGTCCCCGATGGCCTTGCCGTTGCCGTCGAGGTTCTTGGCTCCGGTGTCCAGGAGTGCGGCCAGCGCTCCGTCGGCGTTGGCCCCGTCGGGGCCGAGCGCGGTGGACAGCTCGGTGATCGACTCGTACAGCTGGTCGACCTCGACGGGCGTGGCGTTGCGTGCGGCGGGCAGCACGGCGTTGTCGGCGAGCCGGGGCCCGCCGTCGTAGGCGGGCGCGAGCTGGATGTACCGGTCGGCGACGAGGCTGGGTGCGACGACGACCGCGTGGGCGTCCTTCGGGACCGTGATGCCCCGGTCGAGCCGGAGGACGACCTTGACCTCCTTGCCCCGCGGCTTCACGGATTCGACCGTGCCGACCCGTACGCCGAGGATCCGCAGGTCCGATCCGGCGTAGACGCCGGTGGCCTGGTCGAAGTAGGCGGTGACGGTGGTCGTCCCCTCCTCGTCCAGCGCCATCACCCCGCTGGTGGCCGCGACGGCGACGACCGCGAGTCCGGCGCCGATGCCGACGATGCGCGTGAGTCTCATGTCAGCGGCCGCCTTGCTGCTTGGGTGGCATGCATCCGGTCGCCGGGGGTGTGCCGGCGGGCAGGTAGTTCTTCGGGACGACCCCGCAGACGTAGTTGTCGAACCAGCGCCCGCTGCCCAGGGTGTTGCCGATGAGGCGGCTGTACGAACCGGTCATGGCCAGCACCTTGTCGAGGCTCTTGCGGTTCTTGATCAGCACGGCGGTGACCCGGCCGAGCGAGTCCAGGGTCGGCTTCAGCTGCTTCTCGTTGTCCGCGACGAGCCCGGTGAGCTGGGTGCCGAGGTTCTTGGTGCCGGTGAGCAGCAGATGGATGGAGTCGCGGCGCGCCTGGAGCTCGCCGAGGAGCAGATTGCCGTCCTCCAGGAGGGTTTCGAAGCTGCTCTTCTTGTTGGCGAGGGTCTTGGTGAGCTGCTTGCTGCCCTGGAGGAGGGTGGCGAGCTGGGCGTCGCGCTCGGAGACCGTCTTCGACAGCGCGGAGAGGCCGTCCGCGGCGCTGCGTACGTCGGGGGGTGAGTCCTTGAAGGTGGCGGAGATCGTCTCGAAGCTCTTGGCGAGCTGGACGGTGTCGATCTCCCCGATGGTCTCGCCCAGTCCGTTGAACGCCTGGGTGACGTCGTACGGAGAGGTGGTGCGGCTCGCGGTGATGCGCGCGTGCGGGTCCTGCGGGGCGTTGCCCAGCGGGTCGACGGCGAGGTACTTCTCGCCCAGGAGCGTCTTGACGGCGATGCCGACGGTGGAGGAGTCGCCGATCCAGGCGTCCTTCACCCGGAATTCGACCTTCACCTTGGGGCCGTCGAGCGAGACCGCGGTGACCTCGCCGACCTTCACTCCGGCGATCCGTACCTCGTCGCCGTCGGTGAGCCCGGCCGACTCGGTGAAGTCGGCGCTGTAGGTGGTGCCGCCGCCGATGAAGGGCAGCGAGTCCGCGCGGTAGGCGGCGAGACCGATGAGGGTCAGGACGAGGAGCCCGACGATGCTGACGGCGACCGGGTTGCGTTCCCGGATGGGGGTGATTCTCATGCCAGGCACCTCGGTTGGGTGATCGCGATGCCGGTGGGCGGCGCGCTGCCGTCGTCGGTCGTGACCCCGCTGACCTTGGCTTCGCAGAGGTAGAGGTTGAGCCAGGATCCGTAGGACGTGAGCCGGCTGATCGCCTCCATCTTGGCCGGTGTCTTCTGCAGGAAGTTCTCGATCTTCGGCGTGTTGTCGCCCAACCGGTCCGTGAGGCGGCCCAGTTGCTTGATGTCGTCCTTGAGCGGCTTGCGGCCGTCCTCGAAGAGACCGGCGGTGACCGTGGTGAGGGCGCCCATCGCCGTCACCGCCTCGCCGAGCGGCTTGCGGTCACCGGAGAAGCCGGTGACGAGCTTCTGGAGGGTGACGACGAGGTCGTTGAAGCCCGCCTCCCGGTCGTTGACCGTCTTCAGGACCGTATTGAGGTTCTTGATCACCTCGCCGATCACCTTGTCCTTCGCGGCGACGGTGCTCGTCAGCGAACCGACGTGCTGGAGGATGCTGTCGACGGTTCCGCCCTCGCCCTGGAGCACCTGGACGATCGACCCGGCGAGCTGGTTGACGTCCGGCGGGGACAGCCCCTCGAAGAGCGGCTGGAAGCCGTTGAACAGCTGGGTGAGGTCGAGGGCCGGGGTGGTGCGGGCGAGCGGGATGGTGTCTCCGGCGGCGAAGCTCGCCCCGACCCGGCCCGCGCCCTGGTCGAGGTCGATGTAGCGCTGGCCGACCATGTTGAGGTACTTGATGGAGGCGGTCACCGAGGCGGGCAGCTTGCGGCCCTTGCGCACGGCGAAGGAGACCTCGGCGAGCCGTCTGTCGGCGACCTCGATGGACTCGACCTGGCCGACCTTGACCCCGGCGATCCGGACGCTGTCCCCCTCGATCAGCCCGGTGGCGTCGGTGAACCTCGCCTTGTACGTGGTGGTGTCCCCGACCCCCGTATTGGCGATGGAGAGCCCCAGCACGGTGGTGGCCAGCACCGTCACCAGGATGAAGACGATCGATTTCGTGAGCGGTCCCGCGAGGGAGCGGCGATTCACTTGAGCTTCACCTCCGCACCGCGGAAGGCCGGACCGATGAGCACGCTGCTCCAGTCGGGCAGGGTCTGCGGCTGGACTTTCAGTGAGGGAGCGACCAGTTCGTTCACGAGCCTGGACTCCTGCGGCGAGTTGGGCAGACCGAGGGCGGTGTCCTCGGCCGGGGGTCCGGCCGCCGCGTCCCGGCCGGCGGGCGGGTCACCGTCGGGGGTGACGGCCCGCGCCTTCCGGGCGTCGGCGGTGGGTACGTGCTTGCCTACGTAGGGCACCGAGTAGCAGTGCGGGCCGCCGTCGGCGTCGTAGACCGGGGTGTCCTTGCCCGCCACGTACTTCCCCTTGGACGGGACGGACTTGACGCTCACGTGCAGGCCCGGCTGATCGGTTCCCTTGCCCAGGGCCTTGTCCATGGCGGGCACGAATCCGGCCATGGTGCGCAGCGTGCAGGGGAAGGAGGACGAGTACTTCGCGAGGACTTCGAGCGTCGGCCTGCCGGACGCGGAGAGCCTGATGAGGTTGTCCTTGTTCGCCCGGAGGAAGGAGGTGATGTCCTGCGCGGTGGCGGTGGTGGCCCCGTACAGGCCGGCGAGCTGTGCCTGCTGGTCGGCGATGGTGCCGCTGGTGGTGGTGAAGTCGGTCAGCGCGTCCAGGACATCGGGCGCGGCGTCCCCGTACACCTTGCTCACCTTGACGAGTTCCTTGATGTCGGCGTTGAGCGTGGGGAGTTGGGGGTTGAACTTCTTCAGGTGGGCGTCCAGCGTGACCAGCGTGTCGCCGAGCTTGTCGCCTCGGCCCTCAAGCGCCTGGGCGACGGCGTTGAGGGTGGCGGAGAGCTTCTCCGGCTTCACCGCGGTCAGCAGCGGCAGCACGTTGTCGAGGACCTGTTCCAGCTCGATGGCGTTGCTGGAGCGGTCCTGCGGGATCACCGCCCCGGCCCGCAGCGTCCGGTCGGAGGGGACGCGCGGGGGCACGAGGGCCACGAACCGTTCGCCGAAGAGGGTGGTGGGCAGCATCTGGGCGGTGACGTCGGCGGGGATCTGCCCGAGCTTGCCGGGTTCGATGTCCAGGGTGAGACGGGCTCCGTCGCCCTCGGAGGCGATGTGGCGCACCTGGCCGATGACGACTCCGCGCAGCTTCACATCGGCGTTGTCGTGCATCTCGTTCCCGGCGGACGCGGTGTGTACGGTCACGGTGGCGCTGTCGGTGAAGTCCTTCTCGTACACCGAGACCGACACCCACACCAGGACGACGGGCACCAGCAGGAAGGCGACTCCGGCGAGTCTGCGACGGACCGTCTGGGTGCTGTTGCGGGCAGTCATCAGCCGGCCACCTTCACCGTCGTCGTGGCGCCCCAGATGGCGAGCGAGAGGAAGAAGTCGGTGACGCTGATCAGCACGATCGCGTTCCGCACGGACCGGCCGACCGCCACTCCCACCCCGGCGGGGCCTCCGCTGGCGTGGAAGCCGTAGTAGCAGTGGGCGAGGATCACCAGCACGCTGAAGATCAGCACCTTGAGCACCGAGAGGATCACGTCGTCCGGGGAGAGGAAGAGATCGAAGTAGTGGTCGTACGTTCCCGCCGACTGGCCGTTGAAGAAGATCGTGATGTAGCGGGAGGCGACGTACGAGGAGAGCAGCCCGATCGCGTACAGCGGGATGATCGCGACGACCCCGGCGATGATCCGTGTCGTGACGAGGTACGGCATCGACCGCACGCCCATCGCTTCGAGGGCATCGACCTCCTCGTTGATCCGCATCGCCCCGAGCTGGGCGGTGAAGCCCGCGCCGACGGTGGCGGAGAGGGCGAGACCGGCGACGAGGGGCGCGATCTCGCGGGTGTTGAAGTAGGCGGAGATGAAGCCGGTGAAGGCGGAGGTGCCGATCTGGTTGAGCGCCGCGTACCCCTGGAGGCCGACGACCGTGCCGGTGAACAGGGTCATCGCGATCATCACGCCGATGGTGCCGCCGATGACGCCGAGGCCGCCGCTCCCGAAGGCCACTTCGGCCAGGAGGCGCTGCACCTCCTTCAGATAGCGGCGCAGGGTGCGCGGGATCCACACCAGTGCCCGTACGTAGAAGGTGAGCTGGTCGCCCGATCTGTCGAGCCAGCTGAGCATCGACATCGGTCAGCTCCCCTTCGCGGGGACGATCTGGAGGTAGATCGCCGTGAGGACCATGTTCACGAAGAACAGGAGCATGAAGGTGATGACGACGGACTGGTTGACCGCGTCACCGACCCCTTTGGGACCGCCCCTGGGGTTCAGGCCCCGGTAGGCGGCCACGATCCCCGCGATGAAGCCGAAGATCAGTGCCTTGAACTCGCTGATGTACAGGTCGGGCAGCTGGGCCAGGGCGGAGAAGCTGGCCAGATAGGCGCCCGGTGTGCCGTCCTGCATGATCACGTTGAAGAAGTAGCCGCCGAGGGTGCCGACGACGGAGATCAGCCCGTTGAGCAGGACGGCGACGAACATGGTCGCCAGGACGCGCGGGACGACGAGGCGCTGGATGGGCGAGACGCCCATGACCTCCATCGCGTCGAGCTCCTCGCGGATCTTGCGTGAGCCCAGGTCCGCGCAGATGGCCGATCCGGCCGCTCCGGAGATCAGCAGCGCCACGATGATCGGGCTGGCCTGCTGGATGACGGCCAGCACGCTGGCGCCACCGGTGAAGGACTGTGCGCCGAGCTGCTGGGTGAGCGAGCCGACCTGGAGGGCGATGACCGCGCCGAACGGGATGGAGACGAGGGCGGCGGGCAGGATGGTGACGCTGGCGACGAACCAGAACTGCTCGATGAACTCGCGTACCTGGAAGGGCCTGCGGAAGATGGCCCGGCTCACCGCGAGGCCGAGCGCGAACAGCTTCCCGGTCTCCCGCAGCGGGGCGAGCAGCCGTGTCGGGGGCTTGTTGCCGGGCACCTCGGGCGCGGAATGCCCGGTCGTGGGCGGCTCCGGGGGCCGTACCGGCATGGGGGCCGTCACGGGCGCACACCGCCCGCGGGCGGCGCGTAGCTGTTCATGATGGCCGTACGGGCGGCCTCCGGCAGCTGGCCCATCATCGACATGACCCGCTCCCGGCGGCGCAGCGCCCCCTGGCGTACGGGCATGCCGGGTGAGGGTTCCAGCTGCGGTACGACGGTGCGCGGCCCGGTCGCGGGCGCGGCGATGCTGTCCCGCTGCTCGGCGGCGAGGGTGGCGGCGTCCTTCTCCTCGGACATCCCGATGGGGCCTTCCCGGCGTCCGGCGAGGAACTGGGAGACGACCGGGGTGTCGCTGGTGAGCAGCACCTCGCGCGGGCCGAAGGTGACGAGATTGCGGCAGAACAGCATGCCCATGTTGTCGGGGACGGTCGCCGCGATGTCGAGGTTGTGGGTGACGATGAGCATCGTCGCGTCGATCTGCGCGTTGAGATCGATGAGGAGCTGGGAGAGGAAGGCGGTGCGGACCGGGTCGAGTCCGGAGTCGGGCTCGTCGCAGAGGATGATCTGCGGGTCCAGGACGAGGGCGCGGGCGAGACCGGCCCGCTTGCGCATACCGCCGGATATCTCGCCCGGGAGCTTTCCCTCGGCACCGAGAAGTCCGACGACATCGATCCGCTCCATGACGATGCGGCGGATCTCGGATTCCTTCTTGCGGGTGTGTTCACGCAGCGGGAAGGCGATGTTGTCGAAGAGCGACATCGAGCCGAAGAGCGCGCCGTCCTGGAACATGAGCCCGAACAGCTTCCGGGTCTCCATGATTTCGCGCTCGGGGCTGTTCACCATGTCGACGCCGTTGATGAGGACGCGCCCCTGCTCGGGCTTGAGCAGTCCGATGATGGATTTCAGGAAGACGGTCTTTCCGGTGCCGGAGGGACCGAGCATCACACTCACCTCGCCGGCGGGCAGGGTGAGGCTGACGTCCTGCCAGATGTTCTGTTTGCCGAAGGACTTCGTGAGGCCCTCGACGACTACTTCGATTCCCATCGGCCCTCCTTCGAAGTGGTCGTGGACGTCGTCATCTGTCTGCGCTCCGGCTCTGAGAAATCCAATGGCGGCTCATCACACATGCACCAGGAGGCGCACGTTATGTCCGTCGAAACCGCCAGGACAAGGCTTGAACAGCGGAATTCGACGAACGAGGCGCTGGAAGTGGATCACTTGTCACTCGATGACAAATCCGCCCCCCGCTTTTGTCGCACAGTGCGCAAGCGCTTCGGTGCCCGAGCCGGGGCCCTGACCTGCCAAGTCGCCGCGCCGCGCATTCGAACGGGAATCCACGAACGCCGAACGAGCAGGTGCCGAGGGGTTCCGAGTCGCTCATCCGGGACGCTACGGCTGGGTAACCTGACTGCGCAATACCGGATACGGAACTTTCTGCGCGGTGATTGCGGGGCCGCGATTACTTGTCCGGAGGTGAGTAATCGGCGCGCGAAACCTGTGAAAAAGTGAGGACCCATCCGTGAATGGCGCGGGAGACGTCCGCCGGTGCTCCGCCTGCCAGGTGGCTCTTCCGCGCCGATTCCACACCGAAGAGCCCTTCCGGCGAGGTGCCGCCGGAAGGGCTCGGGGGACGGTTCGTACAGAGGTCGCGCCGGAGGTCACCGCTCCGGCTTCGGCACCTTCGGCGGGCAGTCGGGGCCGTCCGGGTTCGTGGACACGCACAGGGGTGCCTGGGTCATCTTGATGTAGTTTCCGCCCCCCGAGATGGACGCGGTGAGCAGCGGATCCAGGTCCTCCCCGACACCGCATCCCTCAAAGGCCGGGATATAGGTGTTTCCGTCCATGGTTCCGCCGTACTGGACGGTGTATCCGGCGCGCGGATAGGTCGTCCCGAACGCCTTCAGGGTCTGGTCGATCGGCTTGGACGTCCGGCAGTTCGGCCCGACGTCGAGGGCCACGCCGTTGACCTTGACGTCCTTGACCCGCAGTTCGAACTTGGCCGTGATGGTGGTGTATTCGGGGTACCTCGGGTCGACGATGAGGTCGTTGATGGTGAGGGAGTCGATGCTGGCCGTCGGGCCGACCTGGCTCAGGATCATCGTCGCCGTGGTCGGCATGAATCCGAAGGAGAGGAACGTGCCCCGGGCCGGCGGGAGCTGCCGCTTCCCCTCGTACTCGAACTCCGCACCGCTCAGCACCCGCACGGTCTTGAGGCACGGGTCGTTGGTGTAGTTCATCATCATGGTCACGTTCGTGCGGGCGGGCCCCAGGAGCGCCGCACCGTTCAGCTTCTTGACGTTGGTGAACCCTGCCACGTACGCCTCGGAGGGGGTGGGGAGCGACATCGAGAAGGGACACGGTTCGACGTCGCCCTCGCTCTCCTGCGTCCGGCCGGCTTCCCTGCGCGCGTCGTCCAGCTTTTCGCGCTTGTCGGGCGGGAGCGTGTCGTCGCGGTCGGGGTCGGCCGGAGGCCGCTCGACGGGTTCCTCCGTCGGTGTGCCGCTGATGGGCAGCGAGGCCAGGACGGTGTCCGCTCCCGGCATGGGACGGCAGGTCACGTCGATCCCGGCCGGCTCGGCGGGTGAGCCGTCGGCCTTCAGCGGGCTCAGCGTGAGGGTCAGGTCGGAGGCCGACAGGGTGGCCTTGCCCGGCGAGCCGAAGGTGGCTGTCGGGACCGGCCCGGCCGCCTCCAGCGTGACGCTCTCCCGGCCCGTGATGTCCTGTGCGGGGGCCGCCAGACCGGACCAGTCGGCCTTGGCCGAGTCCGTCGCGTCGGTGTACAGGACCGCGAGTTGGGCGAGGGCGGAGACCGCGGTGGCATCGAGCTGTTCCAGTTCGCCCAGCACTCCGCGCGGCAGGTCGAGGCCGATCGTCACATCACGGGCGGCGACGGGGGCGCCCACCGTGCCGCCGGCCGGATAACCGGCGGCCACGACGGCGGTCACCGCGCGGCTGCCGGAGGGGAACTGGCAGTCGTAGTCGATGGTGGCCTCGGACCGCTGTCCGTCGGCCGCCGATTGGGCACCCGGCAGAAAGGTGGCGGCGACGACCAGGAGGCCGCCCGCGGTCATCCGCGCCGCGCGGCGTGGGGCCAGACGTGCAGTGGCTGCCATGCTTCTCTGCCTTCCGGACTCGAATGTACGAGATCGCCCAGGGGCGGGCGGCCGTTACGCGTTGCACCGGGAATACCTTGGGCCCGCGCGGCCGTCCGAAATGACGAAAGGACGTGGGTCCCAAGAGAATTGACCGGGTCTCCGCAGGCGTCCACGGCCGCTTACCGGTCGGTACGCTACGCGGCGCCCGAGAGGCTTGGGAAGCGGTTCGCGCCCGGCTCTTCCGGGCCGGGGCGAGAACACGAGGAGAGTGACAAGAAACGCGGGCCTGTTTATCAGTTCGTGAGTATTCCGGCGGCCCTCACCGACGGGTCCGGCCCGGCCGCGTGAACCGCGGCCGGGCCGGAGCGCTCGGGCGATGTGACCGAGCGATCCCCGCCTACGGATCAGCTGTAGGTGATGACGGGCGAGCCACCCGCGGCGGCCACGACGTTGTACGTGCCCTTGAAGGTCGCCGTCGCGCCCACGATGCCGCAGCCACCGCCGACCTTGCTGCCGATGGTCAGCAGACGGGGGCTGGTGGCGGCCGGAGCCACGGCCAGAGTGCCGTTGGCGCCCCCGGCGCTCGGGTTGTTGTAGACCCCGTCCACCGTGCCGGTCACCTTGAAGGTGCACGGGCCGAGGACGCTGGAGCCGGTGACCGTGGCGGTGATGCCGCCGATCCAGCCGGTGGTCTTTCCGGTGCCGTTGGTGCCGGACCCCGCGGTGTACCCGCCCGGGGTGTTGCCGTTGATCGTCCACGGCGTGGTGGCCGTGACGGTCCAGGTGCTGCCGAACGGGCCGGTGCACGGCGCGTTGAACGAGGCGCCGGTGATCTGGGCCAGGACCGGCCCGGCGACGGGCGAGGAGGCGGTGCCGTTGGCGGAGGCGGTGGCGCACTGGATCACGTTGCCGACGTTGTCCGTCAGGGTCGTGACACCGGCCGTGCCGGTGAACGCTCCGGCCGGCGCGATGTTCCAGGCGGCGGTGGGTCCGGCGATCGCGGACGGTGTGGCCAGGGCGACCGCCGCGGCGGCGGCACCGAATGCGGCGAGAATACGCGTCTTCTTGAGCATGGAACTTCTCCTGTCCCGTTGGGGAATTGGGCCGTCGGAGTTGCGCCCGAAAGGGCACAACACTGTCCGGCACGGATTTCTGGGGGAAGTACTCCCGTTCGCGAGCGAAGGGGATACAGCTGAACGTGAACCTATCGACGCCTTAATTCGGCGGCTCTCCCGGGCAGCGATCGTGCCAGGCATTCGATTTCGGTTCCCGCAATGATGCCGATCCATTTGACGACTCAATGACTACTGACCGGAACTTTACTGCGCCAATTCGGAGTTGAGAAGAGGTGGCACAGAATTCCGTTGCGCGCTTCGGCCCTTACTTCAGCGCCGAGTGCCAGAAGCGCGAGAATTCCTTGCCCTCGTTCGGCGCGAGGCTCGCCGGGGTATAGGGGCTGGCGAAGTAGGTCGAGGTGTTGTCCAGGACCACGTTGTTGTTGCCGGCGGCCGACGGCAGCCCCGTCTTGAGGTTCACCGCCCAGTCCAGGAGCCCGGCCCCACAGCCGCTGGCGCCCGGGACGGCGAACGCGGCATCCCCCTGGTCGGCGCTGTCGAAGGTGTACCGGCCCATCTCGCCCGCCTCGTCCGTGGCCCCGTTCGCCGCGAACCGCTGGAGCGAGAGCGAGGGCTGGGTCAGGTTCTGCGGCTTGAGCAGAACCGGATTCGCCGTGGTGCCGATGTAGCACTTGTCCCCGAGGAAGGGGTTCTTCAGGTGGACGCGGACCGGGATGGTGAGAATCGGCTGACCGGTGGAGAAGGCCCCGGCCATATGGAAGTCGCGCGGCGCCCCGGCCGGTTCGATGGTGGCCGTCACCCGGTTGAGGCTGTTGTCCGTGAGCTGCTTGCAGATGCCCGAGATGACGGGGATGCCGTTCGGGCACATGAGACCGAGCAGCCCACCGGGGATTTCCGCGGAATCCGCGATGAGCGCGCCGTCGGACGGGGGGACCAGTGTGGTGGTTCCGTCACTGTGCTGGATCACTCCGAGCTGGAGGTCGCTGTTGCCGGTCGGCACCTGCGACTTGCCGAGCTTGATGGAGCCGCTGGCCGAGCTCGACGAGATACAGGTCGCGACGTCGTTGACGCCGTCCGCCGCGAGCATGGCGGGAGCGTCCACCGGGCAGCGGCTGAACGGCGCCCAGTTGCCGTTCAGCTGACTGGCCGCGGTGGCCGAGCCGGTGGAGAGCAGGGCAGTGAACGCCGTGAAGGCTGCGAGCAGCCCCACACGCGTTCTGGTGGAAGCGGATCTCATGTCGTCCCCTCTTGACTGCCGCCGCGGTGACGGCCTTGTCCACGGAGTTGATCGGTTTCGGCAATGCCCGGACGTGGAGGTGGCGTGCGCCGACAGCTCGACGTCTGCGGTGCATCGTGGGTGGACCGGAAGAACGAAAGGTCTGAGCATCAAATTTCAGGCAGATTTCATGCCCGAATTGACCGAGGCGTGATGTTACTCGCGAGAAACAGGGCGACACAATCCGTCCGTCTAAGATCTTTTACGCAGCGCGGATTTTGATCCGGAAATGAGCACAGCAACGGTTCCGCTTTATCAAGTGGTGCGCATTTATGGGACCGAACGCGGGTCCGCGGGGCAGGAATCCCGCCGGTCGCGCACACCGGGCCGGTGTACGGCGACGCCCGGCGGCGGACACCTCGATCCCGCGCCCGGGTACGGCTCACGCCCCCACCGGCGGCAGCCGTCACGGGCACCCCGGTTCGCGTTCCCCGTGGTGAGCGCCCCCGCACTCGTCGAATCCGGTACGCCCGCCGGGCGGTCCGGAGCCCTCGGCCGGATCCGCGCCGGCCGCGAATGGAGTTTCTTGTCGACCGCCGAGCAAGCGGCCGAAATACATTGTCCGAAAGTGAGCACTCCGTCCCACCTGCACCGCAGCACCACAACGCGGCCGAGATGTGTGCCCCCTGCACTCCGATCTTGTCGAAGAGGTGGGCAGTACCCGTGACTTGGTCTATCTTCATCGCGGACTTGGTACGCACCTGTCGGTTCGTGGGAGCGCCTCCCCCCACCGCCTCACCCCACCACCGGGCGCCGAGAGCAAGGGGACACGCATGCCACATCTCATACAGCCGTTGGATACCGAAGACCCGCTGGGGCCCCTCCCCCAGGAATTCGCCGCGATGATGCGGCCCGAACTGCCCAGTCTCATCAAGGAAATCGGCATAGAAGTCACGCGGGCGTACCCGGAATACGCCCGGCTGCTCGACGGCCCGAACGGACTGGCCATGCGCGTGGGCGTGGAGCAGAGCCTCTCCTCGTTCGTCGACCTGGTGGCCGAGCCCTCCGCCTCCACCACCCTCCGCGACGACATGTGCCGCCGTTTCGGACGGTTCGAGGCGTACGAGGGACGGAGCATGGAGACCCTCCAGGGCGCCTATCGCCTCGGTGCGAGGGTCGCGCTGCGGCGCGCGAAGAAGGTCGGGCAGAGTTACCACCTCTCCCCCACGCTCATGCTGAGCTTCGCCGACGCGCTCTTCACCTACGTCGATGAGCTGGAATCCCTTTCCCGCGAGGGGTTCCTGGAAGTGCAGTCCCAGTCGGGCGAACAGGGCGAGGCCATGCGCCGCCGCCTCCTGCACCTGATCCTCGCCGGCCGCCCCGTACCGCGCAGCGCCATCGCCGATCTGTGCGAGCAGACCGGCTGGGCCCTGCCGGAGCAGGTCACGCTGATCGCCGTACGAGCCCCCGCGGGTCTGGACCGGCTCTGCGCCGACCGCGACGTCCTGTCCGATCTCAGCGATCCGCAGCCGCACTTACTGATTCCGGGGCCGATCGACGACGCACGAAGATCCATGCTGGAGCAGGCCCTGCCCACCGCGCGCGCGGCGATCGGGCTGACCGTCCCGACCGCCCTGGCCTCGGACTCGATCCGCTGGGCCCGCCGGGTACTCGAACTCGTCGACACGGGCGTGATCGACGACGCGCCGTTCATCCGGTGCGAGGACCACCTGATCACCCTGTGGCTCCTGTCCGACCCGGCACTCCTCGACCAGCTCGCCCAGCGGGAGTTGGCCCCGGTCGCCACCATCAGCGTCAACCGTCGCGAACGACTGGTCGAGACGCTCAGAATCTGGCTCGACACCCGCGGCACCGCGGCCCAGATGGGCGAACTGCTCGATGTGCATCCACAGACCGTCCGCTACCGCATGCGCAATCTGGAGAACATCTTCGGCGACCAACTGGTCGACCCGGAGAGCCGGTTCTCCACGGAGGCGGTACTGCGCGCGCTCCAACTGCGCGCCCGCAGCGACGCCCCACCCGCCTGAAGGGGCGCGCGCTCCCGCCCCTCGGGGCGGATGCACGATCGGCGCGGCAGATCAACTTACCCACGGGTAAGGCGAAATAGACGGTCAGTCCCAAACGGTTGCGACACGGAGACGTATCCAACGAGAAACGCGGAACCACGTCCCGTAGACATGGAGGAGCCGGCCGCCCACCAGGCAGCCGCATCCCGGCACCGCCTCCTGGCCAACCATCCGAGAGGGAACCCCCCATGACCGCCTCGCACCTGCTCGTCCCCGTCCCGATCCCGGACCGGGTCGCCGCGCTGATCGGCTCCTGCATCCCACCGCACATCCTCCAGGCGGAGTTCGACGCGGACTGCGCGGCCCGCGAGGTCCGCCGGTTCCGCGGGCCGCGCCTGGGGATCGAGGACCAGGCCGACCGCGAACAGGCGCTGTCCGAACTGGCCCGCGCCAACAAGATGCTCGCCGCCCATCACCCCCGGCTGGCGGTGGGTCCGGGCTCCACGTGGTGACTCCCGGCCACCGTCCGCCCGGCGCACCGACCGCTTGCGGAGCGGCGGCGCGACCCTTACCTTACTCAAAAGTAAGTTTACTTCAGAGTAAGGAACTGTCGTGGCCGACAACAGCAGCGGCGACCTGACGGACGAACTGGCCGGGCTCGACTTCTCGGCCGTCTCCCCCGAGGAGTTCGCACGGATCGTCAAGGGCCTGTCCGCCGGTCAGCTCGGCGAGGTGATGCGCGGCCCCCTGCGCATCCGCGTCCTCGAAGAGGTCTTCGGCAGGATGAGGCAGCAGTTCCGCCCGGCGGCGGCAGGACAGCTCACGGCCCTCATCCGCTGGAAGATCACGGGCGAGAGCGACGAGATCTTCGAGACCGCCATCGCGGAGGGAACCTGCGAGATCACCCGGGGCCGCTCGGAGGCCGAGCCCCGTACGACACTCGTCATGGCGGACGCCGAATTCCTCCGGCTCGTCTCCGGCAACGGCAACCCCGTGACGATGTTCATGATGCGCAAGCTGAAGATCGCCGGTGATGTCGGCCTGGCCTCGGGGCTCACCCGCTACTTCGACATCCCGAAGGTCTGAGCCGATGAGCTTCTTCTCGCTGGCACTGACCGAGGAACAGCAGGACCTGCGCAACTGGGTGCACGGCTTCGCCGCCCAGGTGGTCCGCCCGGCGGCGGCCGAATGGGACGCCCGGGAGGAGACCCCCTGGCCCGTCATACAGGAGGCGGCCCGGATCGGTCTGTACGGCTTCGAATCGCTCGCGGACATGTACGGGGACCCGACGGGGCTCTCCCTCCAGATCGCCAACGAGGAGCTGTTCTGGGGCGACGCCGGGATCGGCATGGCTCTCTTCGGCACCTCGCTCGCCGTCGCCGGGATCTTCGCCTCCGGCACGCCCGACCAGCTCGCCGAGTGGGTGCCGCAGTGCTACGGCGACGCGGCCGACCCGAAGGTCGCGGCCTTCTGCGTCTCCGAACCCCAGGCCGGGTCGGACGTCTCCGCCATGGCCACCGCGGCCCGGTACGACGAGGCCCGCGACGAATGGGTGCTCCGGGGCCAGAAGGCGTGGATCACCAACGGGGGGATCGCCGGGATCCATGTCGTCGTCGCCTCGGTCGACCCGGCGCTCGGCTCCCGCGGACAGGCCGCGTTCATCGTCTCCCCGGGAACCGAGGGCCTGGTGGCGGGCCGCACCGTCAAGAAGCTGGGGCTGCGCGCCTCGCACACGGCGGACCTGTTCCTCGACGACGTACGGATACCCGGCCGCTGTCTGCTCGGCGGCAAGGAGAAGCTCGACAGGCGTCTCGCGCGGGCCCGTGAGGGCGGCGCCGCCAAGGGCCAGGCGGCGATGGCCACCTTCGAGGTCAGCCGCCCCACCGTCGGCGCGCAGGCGCTCGGCATCGCGCGGGCGGCGTACGAGTACGCGCTGGAGTACGCCGGGGAGCGGGAGGCGTTCGGCCGTCCCATCATCGAGAACCAGTCGATCGCGTTCGCCCTCGCCGACCTCCGTACCGAGATCGAGGCCGTACGCCTGCTGATCTGGCAGGCCGCCTGGATGGCCCGCAACGACCGGACCTTCGACGCGGGCCAGGGCTCCATGTCCAAGCTGCGGGCCGGTGAACTGGCCGTCTCGGCAACGGAGAAGGCCATCCAGATCCTCGGCGGCGCCGGGTACAGCAGGGAACACCCGGTCGAGCGGATGTACCGCGACGCCAAGATCTACACGATCTTCGAGGGAACCAGCGAGATCCAGCGACTGGTCATCGCGCGGGCGATCTCCGGCCGTCACATCCGCTGAACCGCACGGCCGCCGTGCCGCCCGGTACGCCCATGGGCTTACCGGGCGGCACCCCGCGTTGACCGGGCCCGCCCCCGGGCCGTCGGTCGCCTCCGGGCCGGTCAGGCTCCGACCGGGGTGAACCGCACCGGCAGCGAGCCCGGCCCACGGGTGAAAAGGCCCTGTTCCGACGGGACGAAACCGTCCGCGAGGCGCACGTCCGGCATCGCGTCGAGCAGCTGGTTCACCCCGGCCTCCACCTCGGCCCTGGCCAGCAGCGCGCCCACACAGAAGTGCCGGCCGAGCGCGAACGCCAGATGGTCCGCCGCCGCCGAGAACGCGGTGGTGCCGGTCAGGTCGGTGCGGAAGATGTCGAAGCGGTCGGGGTCCCGGTAACGGGACTCGTCCCGGTTGGCGGCGCCGATCAGACAGGTGACGGTGACACCGGCCGGGACCGTGCCGCCGCTCAGCTCCACCTCCACCGCCGTCTGCCGCATGATCATGTGCACCGGCGGGGTGTAGCGCAGCGTCTCGGCGAAGGCCCGGTCGATGAGGGTGCGGTCCTCGCGTACCGCCGCGAGCTGATCGGGGTGGCCGAGCAGATTGGCGAAGATCGAGGCGATGGCCTTGTCGGTGGTCTCGCCGCCCGCCGCGAGCAGCAGGCTGCAGAACGCCTTGATGTCCTCGTCGCTCATCCGTACGCCGTCGGCCTCGGCGGCACAGAGCGCGGAGAGGAGGTCGTCGCCGGGCGCGTTCCGGCGCCGCTGGATGACCGGGATCATGTACGCGGCGAATTCCTGGCGGGTCCGCTCCCCGGCCGCCGCCACGTCCGGGTCCCCGGCGAGGTTGCCCAGAAAGGCGATGACCGTGGTGTACCAACCGTGGAACCGGTCGTGGTCCGCCTTGTCCAGGCCGAGCATGTCGGCGATGACCAGCACGGGGAAGCGGGTCGCGAACGCCTCGACGAGGTCGGCCTCGCCGGAGTGCCGGAAGGTGTCGATCAGCTCGCGGGCATTGCGTTCGATGACCGGCAGGAACTTCTCCTGGAGCTCCTTGCCCCGGAAGGCGGGCGCGACCAGGGCCCGTCGTACGGCGTGCTCCCGGCCGCTGAGCTGGAGGATCGTCCTGCCGTGGACCGGTTCGATCTGCCAGTCGTAGTTGTCCGTGGTGAACTCGCCGGCCTTGTCCTTGAAGACCCGCTCGACATCCTCGTACCGGGAGATGAGGTAACTGTCCGTGGCCTCGTGCCGGATCAGCGGCGCGTCGGCGCGCATGGTCCGGTAGGCCCCGTACGGATCGGCTGCGAAGGCGGGCGAGAGGATGTCGGGCGAAGACGACACGTGCGGTGCGGTCGGCTCCTGCGGCGCAGAGGTCATGACGCTCCAGGGTCGGGAACGGGCAACGCAGTCAAGGCTATTGATCATCCGTCCGTGCACACACCCTCCGGGGAACGCCCTGTCTGCCGGTCCGCGGCCCGCCGTCCTCCTGGTCACCGATCTCTCGCTCGGCCGGGTGGCGAAGGAGTTCCAGGGGGGCGTTCGTGGCCCGGCTGAAGAGCTCTCCGCGGGCACCGTCGGCCTGACCCGTCCGGCCTCGGCCCGCATGCGGTCGGTGCGGGCCGGTGTGAGGGTGCAAACGTGACCACTGCCAGCGAGACCGCCCCCGCCGCGCAGAGTGCCGCCGCGCCGCCCGTGCTCGACCGACGCCGCCGCAACATCGTCTTCGCCACGATCGTGCTCGGGATGCTGCTGGCGGCGCTGGACCAGACGATCGTGGGAACGGCCCTGCCGACGATCGTCTCGGACCTCGGGGGCGCCTCCCATATGTCCTGGGTGGTCACCGCGTATCTGCTCGCCGAGACGGTGGCGACGGTGCTGGTCGGCAAGTTCGGTGACCAGTTCGGGCGGAAGCTGGTCTTCCAGGTTTCGGCGATCATCTTCATCACCGGTTCGTTCCTGTGCGGTCTCGCGTCGAACATGCTGCTGCTGATCATCTGGCGGGGCATGCAGGGCATCGGCGCGGGCGGTCTCATGGTGACGTCCATGGCGCTCATCGCCGATGTGATCCCGCTGCGGGAACGCGGCAAGTACCAGGGGGCGATCGGTGCCGTCTTCGGTATCTCGACGGTCATCGGACCGCTGCTGGGCGGGCTGTTCACCGACCATCTGACCTGGCGCTGGGCGTTCTACGTCAATGTGCCGATCGCGATCGTGGTGGTCATCGCCGCCGCCCGCAACATTCCGTCGGTGAAGGCGGCCGGTCGGCCGGTCATCGACTATCTGGGTATCGCGCTGGTCGCGGTGGGGGCGAGCGCCCTGATCCTGGCGACGAGCTGGGGCGGCAACGAGTACGCCTGGGGCTCACCGGCCATCATCGGTCTGTTCATCGGCGGTCTCGTCGCCCTGGCGCTGTTCTGCGTGGTGGAGACGCGGGCGAGGGAACCGATGCTGCCGATGCGGCTGTTCCGCAACCCGGTCTTCACGGTCTGCTCTATCCTCAGCTTCATCGTGGGCTTCGCGATGCTGGGCGCGATGATCTTCCTGCCGACGTATCTCCAGTACGTGGACGGGGACTCGGCGACGCTGTCGGGGGTGCGGACGCTGCCGATGGTCGTCGGCCTGCTGATCGCCTCGATCTTCAGCGGCAACGTGGTGAGCAAGACCGGCCAGTACCGGCTGTTCCCCATCATCGGCTCCATGATCATGGCCGTCGGGCTCTTCCTCCTCTCCCGGATGGGACCGGAGAGCGGCGTGTGGCTGGAGTCGCTCTACATGCTGGTGCTGGGGCTCGGCATCGGGCTGTCCATGCAGGTGCTGACGATCGCCGTGCAGAACACCGTCGACTACGCGGACCTGGGCACGGCCACGTCGGGCGTGACCTTCTTCCGTACGCTCGGCAGTGCCTTCGGCACGGCGGTGTTCGGCACGATCTACGCCAACTCGCTCAAGCCCAACCTGGCCGAAGGCGTCGCCGAGGCGGTGCGGGCGGGCGGTGATCCCGCGGCGCTGGCCAAGGCTTCGCAGAACCCGCAGGCCCTGCACGCCCTGCCCGGCGTCCAGTCGGCGCCCCTGGCGCAGGCGTACGCGGACACCCTGCACACGGTCTTCCTGTGGACGGTGCCGGTGGCCCTGATCGGGTTTGTCGTGGCGCTGTTCCTGAAGCAGGTGAAGTTGCGGGACTCCGCGCGCGCCGGGTCGACGGACATGGGTGAGGGATTCGCCCAGCCCAGCACCGGGGACTCGTCGAAGCTGCTCGAATTCGCCGTGGCCAGAATCCTGCACGACGCGGGTCCGGACACGGCGCGGCGGATCGTGGCGGACTCCGACACCCGGCTCGACATGGCCGGGGCGTGGGCGGTGATGCAGGTCGATCTGTTCACCCGGATGGTGGGCCACGCGGGCCTCGGCCTGATCGCGACCCGGCACCGGATTCCGCCCGAGGTGCTGGTGCCGGTCTTCGACCGGATGATCGAGGAGGGCTATCTGACCGGGGACGGCCGGCTGTTCACGCACACGGCGGCGGGCCGGCGCGAGGCCGCGACGATCTCCGGCGCCTGGGGCCAGTGGCTGAACGCCCGGCTGGCCGAGGACGGTGCCCGGCCGGACGACCGTCAGCTGAGGGCGGCCGTCGATGTGATCGCCAAGCGGCTCCTGGCGGAGGACCTGGCCCAGGAGCTGTCCCCGGCGGCGCGGGTGAGGGGGGCGACGCGGGTGGGGACCCCGGTCTGAGGTCGGCCGTGCTTCCGGCCGGCACCCGCCGGGTGGTCGCGGCGCACCCGGACCGTCGGGGTTCCCACGGTGTCAGTGTTCCCAGGACCGGGGGCGGCTCTGCGCCTCCCACTCCTCGCGGAGCAGGGAGAGCAGCGCGCTGTCGTAGCGGCGGCCCCGGTGCACAGGCAGGCGGAGCGGCGTACCCCCTCCTGGACGAAGCCCGCGCCGGACAGGACGGCGAGCGCGGCGGTGTTGTCGGTGTGGGTGACCGCCTCGACGCGCTGCAGCGGCAGTTCACCGAAAGCCAGATCGGTCAGGGCCGCCAGGGCGTCGGCGGCGTACCCCTGGCCCCGGTGCTCGGGGGCCAGCAGCAGATACGCCTCCGCGGTGCCGTCGACGAAGTCCTCTTCGCTGAGCGAGACATGGCCGGCCGGGGTGCCGTCCGCGAGGAGGACGAGGAAGTCGTCACGGGTCCGGTCCTCGATCCAGCCCTCGATGCGTTCGCGGAGTTCGTACAGCGCACCGGGCCAGATGCCTGTCTCGTGGGCGGCGACCGGGTCGGAGCGCCAGCGCTGGATCAGTCCGGCGTCGTCGGGCTCGATCGGGGTGAAAGCCACGGTGCGGCCCCGCCGGAAGCGTTCTCGTACGGTGTCCGGCTGCTCGGCATCCTCGTTCATGCGCGGATCGTACGGGGCTGTCGGCACCACCGTGAACAGCTTTTCAGCCGACGAAGACGGCCGCCGCGTAGACCCAGGCACCCTGGTGGCGCACGAAGCGGCTCTGCTCGTGGAGCGAGTCGGGCCGCCCGTTGTCCGTGTAGTGGGCCCGGAAGGTGACCGTGCCCGTCGTGTGGAAGGCGCTGCCCTCCGTGGTGTCCAGGATCTCCAGCCGCACCCAGCGCATCGCGGGGTCGAAGTCGACGGCGGGCGGCCGGGTGTCGGGGTGCCAGCTGCGCAGCAGGTACGCGGCGTCCTGGACGACGAAGGCCGTGTACCGGGAGCGCATCAGCGCCTCGCAGCTCCGGGCGGCGGCCGTTCCGGAGTGCAGGGGGCCGCAGCAGTCCCCGTAGGTGGCGGGCAGGCCGCAGGGGCAGGGCGAGGTGGGAGTGATCCGTGGGGCCTGCGGGCCGGCGGTGGCGGGCCGCCGAGGTCGGGAGGTGCGTCGTGACATGGGTCCATTGTGACCCGGTGCGACGTGGGGTCCGTCGTCACCCGGTGCGGCCTGGAGTTCGTTGTCACCCGGTGCGGCATGGGGGCAGGGAGCCGGGGCGTTTCATCGGGTCCGTTGTGTCCCGGGGCGGCATCGGCTCAGGGGGCCGGGGTGAACCGGCGGCGGTATTCGGTGGGGGTCAGGCCCGTCCGGCGGCGGAGCTGGGTACGCAGATTGGTCGCGGTGCCGAGTCCGCTGGTGCGGGCGACCACGTCGAGGCGTTCCTCACCGCGTTCCATGAGGCGGCAGGCCAGGGTGACGCGCTGTTCGGTCAGCCACGCCAGCGGGGTGGTACCGAGCTGGGCCCGGAAGCGGCGGTGCAGGGTGGCGGGGCTGACGGCGGCGCGGGCGGCGAGTCCGGGCACGTCGAGGGCGGCGCCGATGTGCGCTCCGGCCCACTCCAGGAGCGGGCCGAGCGAGGTGTCGGGGACGGCGGGCACGGGGTGCTCGACGAACTGACGCTGGCCACCGTCGCGGTGCGCCGTGAAGACCAGACGCCTGCTGACGGCCGCGGCGATCTCCGCGCCGTGGTCGCTGCGCACCAGGTGGAGCGCGGTGTCGAGGGCGGCGGCGCTGCCCGCGCCCGTGATGATCTGTCCGTCGTCGACGAACAGGACGTCGGGGTCGAGGCGGACCCGGGGGTAGCGGGCGGTGAAGGTGTCGGCCCACCGCCAGTGCGTGGTGGCGCGGCGGCCGTCCAGCACTCCGGCGGCGGCGAGCGTGAACGAGCCCGTGCAGAAGCTGACCAGCCGGGCGCCGCGGGCGGCGGCGCGCCGGATCGCGTCGAGGTCGGCCGGGTCGGCGGCGGCCTCGGGATCGGGGCGGTTCGGCACGATCACGGTGTCGGCGCGGTCCACGGCATCGAGCCCGGCGATGCCGGAGAGCTGGAAGAAGCCGGAGTGCATACGGACCGTCGGGGTGGCGGCGCAGAGCGCGAAGTCGTACCAGGGAACGGGCAGCTCGGGGCGGCGCAGACCGAAGATCTCGGTGGCCACGCTCATCTCGAAGGGGTTGGAACCGGCCGAGACGATCAAGACGACCCGGTGAGAGGATTCTTTCGCCATATGCGATTCCTATCACTCCCCGGTTCGTGCGTCGACGGGCACGATGGCGGCATGAGCGATGACACGACAGGACCCGCCGCACACCCGATCCTGCTGAGCGACGCGCTGAGCACCTTCGACGCGCTGTGGAGCCCGCGCGTCGTGACCCGCGTCAATGACTACGACGTGCGGGCCGCGAAGGTGCGCGGCGAGCATGTGTGGCATGTCCACGAGGACACGGACGAGTTCTTCCTGGTGCTGGACGGGGCCCTGGAGATCGCCCTGCGCGAGGCGGGCGGCGAGCGGGCGGTCACGCTGGAGCGCGGCGCGGTGTTCGTCGTGCCGCGCGGGATCTGGCACCGGCCGTCCTCGGCGGACGGCGCCTCGCTCATGCTCTTCGAGCCGTCCGGTACGTCGACGGTGGGCGACGCGCACGACGAGGTCCCCGACCATGTGGACGCGACGACCGGTCACGCGCTCGCGCTCTGAAACACATGAGGACCGGGTGGCCGCTCGCGACGACGATCGCCGCGGGCGTCACCCTGTCCGCCGGCCGCCGGTGACGGGCACGGTCAGGGCTTGGGGGCGCCGTCAGGGCTTGCGGGCGACGCCCGCGTATCCGGGGATCGGCTCGTCACCGGGGACATCGATGACCTCGCCGAGTTCCGGGTGCCAGTCGGCGGAGAGCGAGACGCCGGGCTCCACGAGGTCGAGTCCGTCGAAGAACGCGGCGAGTTCGGCACGGCTGCGAGGCCGCAGCGTCATGCCGCGCGCCTTGTACATGGCACGCGCCTGTGCCGCGCCCTCCGGGTTGAAGTCACCGGTGGTGTGCGAGAGGACGAGATAGCTGCCGGGGGCCAGTTGCCCCACGAGACGGTCGACGAGCTCCGCGGCACCGTCCTCGTCGTCCAGGAAGTGCAGCAGCGCGAGCAGCGACAGCGCGATCGGCTTGTCGAAGTCGAGGACCTTTCCCGCCTCGGCCAGGATGGTCGCAGGCTCCCGCGCGTCGGCCTGGATGTACTCGGTGGCGCCCTGCGAGGTGGAGCGCAGCAGGGCGGCGGCGTGGGCGAGCACGATCGGGTCGTTGTCGCAGTAGACGATGCGCGCGTCCGGGGCCGCCTGCTGGGCGATCTGGTGGAGGTTCGGCTCGGTCGGTATGCCGGTGCCGATGTCCAGGAACTGGCGTACCCCCTGCTCGGCCAGCCAGCGGGTGGCCCGGTGCATGAACGCCCGGTTGACGCGTGCCATGTCCCGGCCGCGGGAGTCCAGCACGAGCAGTTGCCGGGCCATCTGTTCGTCGACCGGGTAGTTGTCCTTGCCGCCGAGGAACCAGTCGTACATCCGCGCGGGATGCGGCTTGCTGGTGTCGATCTCGATGGACTGGGGGTCTTGCCCGGTCATGGCACGCTCCGTAACTAATTGTCCGTACGTCGACGTTCACAGAGAACAAAGAGATATGGGGCGAGAATAGATGCCGATGCGTCAGGTGAGAAGGAAATCCGCCTGCCCCGCCTTGGCACCTTGGATGAACGCGGCGATCTCGCCGTTGGAGTAGATCAGCGCCGGACCGTCGGGGTCCGCGGACTGGCGTACCGCGACCCTGCCGTCGGCCAGCTTCATGGCCTCGATGCAGTTGCCTCCGTTGCCGCCGCTCCACGGCTTGTACCAGCCCTCGGAACCCAGGTCGCCGGCCGGCATGCCGTTGTATATGTGGTTCATCACAGCTCCTTGCGGAAGTCCCTGAGGATTTCCTTCGTGCGTTGTGCAGTTGCCGCCTGAGCCGCCATGCGGTCCATGACTTCGAGGTAGGAGGCCACCTCGGGGCGCGCGTCGAAGTAGACGGCGCCGGTCAGGTACTCGCTGTAGACCATGTCGGGCAGTTCGGGGACGGCGAACCGGAAGAGCACGAAGGGGCCGTACGTGCCGGGGTGATGGCCGGTGGCGAACTCCGCGATCTGGATCGTCACATGGGGCATCTCAGTGGCGTCGAGCAGCTTGTCGATCTGTCCGCGCATCGCGTCGACGCTGCCGACCGGGCGCCGCAGGACGGTCTCGTCCATGACCACCCACAGCTTCGGAGCGTCCCCCTTGGCGAGCAGCGCCTGCCGCTCCATCCGCAGCGCGACATGGCGCTCTATGTCCTCGGGTCTGGTCTGGCCGACGGCGCCGGTACGCATCACGGAGCGCGCGTAGTCCTCGGTCTGGAGCAGCCCGGGGACGAAGTGCGGCTCGTACATGCGGAGCAGGCTCGCGGCGCCCTCCAGGCTGACGTACATGCTGAACCAGTCGGGCAGTACGTCGTGGAAGCGCTGCCACCAGCCCGGCTTGTTGGCCTCCTCGGCGAGCTCGACGAAGGCGTCGGCCTCGTCGTCGGCGATCCCGTACGCCTTCAGCAACAGCTGGACATAAGGGATCTTCAGCCCGACCTCGGCCGTCTCCATCCTGCGTATCGTCGCGGGGGCGACCCTGAGCACCTTCGCGGCCTGGTCACGGTTCAGGCCGACACGCTCCCGCAGATCCTGCAGGCGCTTGCCCAGAACGACCTGTCCCACGGTCGGGGCGGACCGCGGTTCGCTCACTTCAGCCTCCCCATGCGCTGTTTGGCAGCAGTGTGCCATGTGCGTGCCACCAAGAACACATCCACTCTGAAATTTTCAGAGTGCCCCTTGCCAAGTGTTCATGTCGGGGGGAGAGTTGGCGAGTGAACCAGTTCACTTAGTCGCGCCCGCCCTTTTTCACAAAGGAACAAAGCGTGACGCAGCCCCCACTGTGAGGAATCGGTCGTGGCACCTGGCAGTGCGCTCATCCCCCGGCTCATGGACCTCAGCCCCGGGACGGAAGCGCTCCGTTACTGCTTCGCGCTGCCCGCGCAACCGGAGTCGGTAGCCGGAGCGCGACGGCTGACCCGGACTTGGCTCGACGCCTGGAAGCTGGACGGCGACACCTACGACGCCGCGATCCTCATCGTCTCCGAGCTGGTGACCAACGCGATCGTGCACACCGCGAGCGCCCGTGTGGTGTGCGAACTCCGATGCCTCGGCAGGCGGCTGCGCATAGCCGTACAGGACCAGGGGCACCAGCCGGGCGGCCCGCGCCTGCGCCGCACGGCCGACGACGAGCACGGACGCGGCCTGCTGCTCGTCGACTCGATGAGCAGCGCCTGGGGGTCCGAGGACGCGGGGGACGCCTCCGGACGCATCGTCTGGGCGGAACTGCCGCACGGCACGGAGCAGCCATGCTGAGGAACGCCATGTCCCGTCTGCGTGGAGCGCAGCACTCCCCCGACCGGCGAGAGACCCGCGATGGCCGGGTGCGGCTCCCCCTGCCCCCCGCGCTGTCGGCCAGTCTCGGCTGTGACGCGGTGGGGGTTCCCGCGCGGTACGGATTCCGGCTGATGTCGCACCTGCCGCGCACCGGGTGCGTCTTCGCCGATGCCGAGCGGTGGTGGTGGATCGTTCCGGCGGGCTCGGATCTGGACCTGGACTGGCCCGAGCAGGTTTCGTACGAAACCGGGGTGTACGTCCCCGCGGTGCGGCCCCGGCTGATCCACGCCCCCGACAGCCTCACGCCGTACACCCCGCCCATTCCGCTTTTCCTGATGGCCTGCCAGGTGACCGGTGTGGCCCCGTCCTGGGCCGCGGCCGGACGGCCCAGCGTCGTGTCCGCGCCCTGACGGAAGTCCCCTCGCATCGGCCCTGCGGTGCCGTTCGGACCGGTCGGGCACCCTTGTCACGCTGCGTTGTCAGTGGTCGGCCCTACTGTGGCAGCACTGATCGAAACGCCCGCGGCGGAGCGGGCTGTCGGGGTGTGAAGGGGGCGTTCCTGTGCGGCGCTGGGAGTATGTCGAGGGCTCTGCTTCGAAGTTCTGGGAGACCGGGGCGGAGGGTGTCACGGTCACCGTGCGGTACGGGCGTTGCGGGAGCGACGGCCGGACGCAGACGAAGGAGTACGCGTCGGCGGACGCCGCCGAGGAGCAGATCCGCAGGACGATCGCGGAGAAGGAACGCAAGGGGTACCGCGAGGTGGGGGCAGCGGACGCGGACCCTGCGGAGACTTCAGCGCCTTCCGTTTCCACGGCTTCCACGGTCTCGTCGGCATCCTCGGCTTCCACGGGCCCGTCAGCGTCTTCGGCTTCCTCGCCTGCAACGGGCCCGTCGGCGTCTTCGGGTTCTACGGCTTTTACGGCTGCAACAGTCCCGTCGGCATCTTCGGCGGGTGCGCTCCCCGACGAGGACACCTTCGAACTCCCCGCGAACTGGCGGCGGGTGCTCCACCCTCGCCGGGGCGGCGTGCCGCGAACGCCGGGGAAGCCGCGGCGCCAGGTGCTGGAGGCGGTCGAGGCACGGGTGGCCGAGGAGGCCGCGTGGATCGAGGAGTTCTTGCTCGCACCGCGCACCGATGCCGCCCTCGCCGAGCAGGTGCGCTCGCAGCTCACCGGTGATCCGTCCCCCGTCGGCGCGGCCGCGCTGGCCGCCATGGTCACGATCTCCGGGTCGCACTCGGCGTGGGCGGACACCTGGGTCGCCCGCCACGGGCTGCCGTTCGCCGCGCGCGCGGCGGTGGAGTTCTTCCAGATCGACGCGCGCTGGAACCGGAGCGGACGCCAACGGAGCAAGCCCGTCCTCCAGGCGCTCAGCACCGCCCGGCACACCTACTGGTCCAGCGAGCGCCGCCCGGCGATCGACCGCGTCCGGGTCCTGGTCGCGGCGGCCGACGAGGAGACCTACCGCGCGACGGTCGCGGCACTCGCCGACTGCCGCACCACCACGCAACGAAAGATCCTCGCGGCCTATCTGGCACCGAGCGAGAGCGACTGGGTCGCCGATCTGTGTACGGACGCGCAGGTGATCACGGAACGCGACCTGACGCTGCGGGCCCTGGTGTTCTCCTCACTCAACTCCGTCGACCAGATCGAGCTGTTCGACGAGCCGCCCGGCTTCGACCACAGCGTCGCGCTGATCGCGACAGTCGCCGAAGGCGTCGGCACAGCCATCACTCCGCTGCTGGCGGAGGCCCTCACCGGGTACTACTACGCGGACGGGGAGAAGCTCGTCGCCCAGGCGCTGATCGAGATCCCGACGGACGAGGCGTTTCTCGTCCTGCTGCGCCACTCGGACAAGAAGCACTCACGCGCCGCCCTCCTCGACGCGATGCGCCGCTATCCCGTACGGGCGCTGCGGCTGCTCGGCGCCGACGTGCGGGACACCGACAGCCCGACGTCCAAGGCCTCGCGGAAGCTGCTCCTCGGCCATATCGGAGCCCACCGTGAGCTGGTGGCGACCGTGCTCCCGACCCTCTCCGCCGAGCTCACGGAAATCGTCGAACCACTCCTCAACCCCGTGGACCGGATCGCCGACGCGCCCGCGCACGCGCTGCCCGCCGTGCTGACGCGCCCGCCGTGGTCCCGGCCGCGCACCCATGTCAAGCCGGTCGTCGTGACCGGACTGGAAGCTGTGCACGAGCCCTCGGTGCGCTGGGCACCCGACGAGCGGGACCAGTGGGCGGCATGCACCAGCTGGTACACGCGCAAGCACGACATCCACGACTGGGAGAAGGAGATGACGCACCTGCGTCACACCCTCGGCTCCGACAGCCTCCACCCCGCCTGGGCCTACGTCCACGGACCCGAGGAACTGGTCGCGCCCCACCTCGCCACATGGGACCCGACCGATCTGTGGGACGCCGGGGACACGCTCAAGCCGATCGCCGCCCGTTTCGGGCTCGCGGCCCTGCCGTTGCTGCTGCGGGCCGTGCCCCGGCAGCCCGGTCAGCTCGCCCCGCTGCTGCTCCCGTTCCTCGATGTGCACGTCGCACGGCACATGGCCAACTGGGCGGTGCGGCTCAAGTCCGCGGCGACGACGGCGCGTTCCTGGTTCGCGCGGCACGGGGCCGAGGCCGCCGCGCTGCTGGTGCCCGACGCGGTGGGCAAGGCCGGTGTCGCCCGGCGCTCCGCCGAGCACGCCCTGCTCCAGATCGCCGCGGTGCACGGTGACCAGGTGGTGCGCGAGGCCGCCGCGTCGTACGGTGCGCGGGCCGCGGAGGCCGTCGAGGCGCTGCTCGCCACCGATCCGCTGGAGCGTGTCCTGCCCGCGAAGATGCCGGCCGTACCGGGGTGGGCGGAGCCCGTGCTGCTGCCGCAGATCCTGATCCGTTCCGGTGGCGCGCTGCCCGAGCAGTCGGTGCGCGACGCCGTGATGATGCTGGCCCTGTCCAGGCCCGGGGAGGTGTACGCGGGTGTCACCGCGCTCACGGAGACCGCGGACGCCGATTCGCTCGCGGAGTTCGCCTGGGCCCTGTTCCAGCAGTGGCAGCAGGCCAATCTGCCGGCCGCGGAGTCCTGGGCCCTCCATGCGCTGGGCCTGCTGGGCGACGACGAGACGGTGCGCCGGCTGACTCCGATCATCCGGTCCTGGCCCGGAGAGGGCGCACACCACCGGGCCGTGGAGGGCCTCGATGTGCTCGCCGCCATCGGCAGTGATGTCGCGCTGCTGCATCTGAACGGCATCTCGCAGCGGGTGAAGTTCAAGGGGCTGAAGGTCCGGGCCCAGGAAAAGATCGCCGAGGTGGCGTCGGCACTGGGGCTGACCGGGGAGCAGCTCGCGGACCGGCTGGTGCCCGACTTCGGGCTGGACGATGACGGCTCGACGGTCATCGACTACGGCACGCGGACGTTCACGGTCGGCTTCGACGAGCAGCTGAGGCCGTACGTGCTGGACGCCGACGGCAAGCGGCGCAAGGACCTGCCGACGCCGGGCGCGCGGGACGACGCGGAGCTGGCCCCGGCGGAGCGCAAGCGGTTCATGGCGCTGAAGAAGGATGTGCGGACGGTCGCCGCCGATCAGGTGCGGCGGCTGGAAGCGGCCATGGTGACGGACCGCTCCTGGACGGCCCAGGAGTTCCGCGAGCTGTTCGTCGGCCATCCACTGCTGTGGCACCTGGTGCGCCGGCTGGTGTGGCTGAGTGAACTGGACGGGGTGCGGACATCGTTCCGGGTGGCGGAGGACCGTACGTTCGCCGACGCCGAGGACGACGTGTTCGCCCTGCCCGACGGGGCCACGGTCGGCCTCGCGCACCCGCTGCACCTGGGGGACGAACTGACCGTCTGGTCCGAGGTGTTCGCGGACTACGAGATCCTTCAGCCGTTCCCGCAGCTCGGCCGGGCGGTGTACGCGCTGACGGAGGAGGAGGCCGGAGGCTACCGGCTGCCCCGGTTCGAGGGGCTCACGGTGCCAATAGGCAAGGTGCTGGGACTGGAGCGGCGCGGCTGGCGACGCGGGGTGCCGCAGGACGCGGGCGTGGAGCGCTGGATCTCCAAGCGGCTCGGCGAGGACTGCTATCTGGTGATCGGCCTGTACGAGGGCATCGCCGTCGGGGTCGTCGACATGTTCCCGGACCAGAAGCTCGAAACGGTCTGGCTCGACACCGAGCCCACCGATCACTGGGACAGGCGCGCCCACCCGTTGCGCTTCGGCGGCCTCGGTCCGGTGGTCGTGTCCGAGCTGCTGGCCGACCTGGCGGAGCTGACCGAGGGAGTCGTGGCATGAGCGTGCGGACGAGGGAAGAGGACGGGGCCGGGTCGCCGGGAGACAGCGCCGCCGGGGCGGACGGTGCGCCGGTGCGGGGGCAGTCCCCCGCCGAGGAGGGCGGGCCGGCCGCCGTGCAGCGGCCACCGGCCGAGGTGCGTCACGCGGACGAGCTGGCGGCGCTGCGGGCCGCGGACCGGGATCCGCGGCCACCCGGCTGGGAGCTGAGCCTGCGGGCCGCCCGGCGGTTCGTCATCGGCGACGAGAGCGCGGGCGTCAGCCGTAAGTTCGTCGGCAATCCGTCGCTGGTCGACCGGGCTCTGGTGACGCTCGCGACCAGCCGCGGGCTGATGCTCGTCGGCGAACCGGGCACGGCGAAGTCCCTGCTGTCCGAGCTGATCGCGGCGGCGGTCAGCGGGGTCTCGACACTGACGGTGCAGGGCGGCGCGGCCACCACCGAGGACCAGATCAAGTACGGCTGGAATTACGCGCTGCTGGTGGCCGAGGGCCCCTCGCCCCGGTCGCTGGTACCGGCCCCGATGCTGCGCGGGATGGCGGAGGGCCGGATCGTACGCTTCGAGGAGATCACCCGCTGCCCGCTGGAGGTCCAGGACTCGCTGCTCTCGCTCCTCTCCGAGCGGGTCGTGGCCATTCCCGAACTCCCGGGCGCCGACGGCATGGTCTTCGCCCGTCAGGGGTTCAACGTCATCGCCACCGCCAACACCCGGGACCGGGGCGTCAACGAGATGAGCGCGGCGCTCAAGCGGCGGTTCAACTTCGAGACGGTCTTCCCGATCCCCGACCTGGACACCGAGCTGGCCCTGGTCGAGGCCGAGGTGGCCACGCTGCTGCGGCGTTCGGGGGTGGAGCCGCCGCCGGACCGGGATGTGCTGGAGGTCCTCGTCGGTACGTTCCGGGAACTGCGCGCGGGCGGCGGCGCCAGGAGCGGTGCGGTCCCGGACCGGCCAGCGGCGGTGATGAGCACGGCCGAGGCGGTCTCCGTGGCCCATGCGGTGGGGGTGCGCGGCTGGTTCCTGCGCGGTGAGCCGGGCAGCGCCGCCGATGTCGTGGCCTGCCTGGCCGGTACGGCGGCGAAGGACAGTCCGGAGGACATGGCCCGGCTGCGCCGCTATCTCGAACAGCAGGTGCAGCGTCGCCGGGGGCCGCAGTGGCAGGCCCTGTACGACGCGCGTCATCTGCTGGCCGACTGATGTCCGCCGTGTTCCTGGGGGTGCGCCACCACTCCCCGGCCTGCGCCCGGCTAGTCGAGCGGACCATCGAGCGCCTGCGGCCCGCCCATGTGCTGGTGGAGGGCCCGGCCGAGATGAACACGCGGCTGGACGAACTGCTGCTCGGGCACGACCTGCCGGTCGCGGTGTTCAGCCACTACCGCGACGAGGACCGGTCGGCGACGTCCTGGGCGCCGCTGTGCGACTACTCCCCCGAGTGGGTCGCGCTACGGGCGGGCCGGGCGGCCGGGGCCGAGGTCCGCTTCATCGATCTGCCCGCCTGGCACCCGGCGTTCGCCGACCGCACCAACCGGTATGCCGATGCGGAGGCCCGGTACGCACAAGCCACGGCACGGCTGTGCGAGCACTTCGCGGTGGACTCGTCGGACGCCCTGTGGGACCGGCTTTTCGAGGTCGAACCGGAGGACGGGCTCGCGGAGCGGCTCGACGCCTACTTCGCCCTGGTGCGCGGCGACGCGGAGGCCGACGATCGCGACCGGGCGCGCGAGGGGTACATGGCCGCGTGGGTACGGTCGGCTCTCGCCGCGTCCGGCGGCCGCCCGGTGCTGGTGGTGACCGGCGGCTTCCACCAGCCGGCGTTGCGCGCGCTCGTGGCGGGTGGCGCCGAGGGCGGGTGGGCCGTCGGTGCGGACGGGTGGCCGAAGGTGCCCGTTCCGCCCGCCGGTGCGCAGGCCGGGAGTTTCCTGGTGCCCTACTCCTTCCGCCAGTTGGACTCCTTCTCCGGCTATCAGTCGGGCATGCCGTCGCCCGGCTACTACCAACAGGTGTGGGAGGCGGGCCCCGAAGCCGCGGCGGACGGGTTGCTGCGTGTCGTCGTCGAGCGGCTGCGGGCCCGTAAGTACGCCGTGTCCACCGCCGATCTGATCGCGGCCCGGAGCATGGCCCAGGGCCTCACGGCGCTGCGCGGCCATCCCCGTCCCGCGAGGATCGATGTCCTCGACGGCCTGGCGGGCGCGCTGATCACGGACGACCTGGACGGCCCGCTCCCCTGGACGTCCCGGGCCGCGCTGGCGGCGGGCACCCATCCCGCCGTTGTCGAGATGGTCGCGGCGTGCGGCGGTGACCGCACGGGACGGCTGCATCCCGCCACCCCCGCGCCACCGCTGGTGCACGATGTGGCGGCACAGCTCGCCCGGCTGCGGCTGGACGGCGCCCGGGAGACGGCGTACGGCCTCGATCTCATGGACGCCGGGGATCTGGAACGCAGCCGGGTGCTGCACCGGCTGCGGGTCCTCGCAGTGCCCGGCCACACCCGGACCGCGGGCCCCGAGCACGGCGTCGACCCGGTATTCACCGAGCGCTGGGAGTCCGCTCCGGCACCGGGCCGGGACGCCGCACTCGTCGAGGCCGGGGCGTACGGGGCGAGTCTCGCGGAAGCCGCGGCGGCCTCGCTCACCGCGCGCACGCGCGGAATCGAGGCCGGGGCGGACACGCTCGCGGGTGCCCTGTTCGACGCCGTGCTCTGCGGCGCGGGCGCCCTGTCCGAACCGCTCCTGACCGAACTGGCGGACCGGGTCCGCGGGTTGAAGACTCCCGGCCCGCTCGGTGAGGTGCTGGCCACGGCACTCGGCCTGTGGCGGCACGACCGGGTGTACGGGGTGGCCCGCGGCCTACTCCTCGGCTCCGTGATCGACAGCGCCGCGGTCCGGTTGCTCTGGCTGATCGAGGGGGCTCGCGGGGCTTCGGGGGTGGACTTCCCCCGGCTGCGGGCGGTGGCCGCGGTGCGGGACGCGGTGCTGCACGCGCCCGGACTGCTGTCGGTGGCACGGGAGACCGTGACCGGGATCGCCCTGCGGGTCAGCCGCGACCGGGCCGCCCCGCTCGACCTGCGCGGCGCGGCCTTCGGCCTGTACCGCACGCTGGAATCCGGTGCCCCCGACGATCCCGGCCCCGCCGTGCACTCGGTGGCTGCGGGCGGAGCGGATGCGCTCGGCGACTGGCTGGCTGGGCTGTTCGCGGTGGCCCGCGAGGAGGTGACCGGGGTGGCGGCCGACGGTTCCGCGTCACTCGTCGCGGTGCTGGACGATCTCCTCGGCGCCCTCCCCGACGCGGACTTCCTGTCCGGGCTGCCCGCCCTGCGCCAGGCGTTCGCGTACTTCCCGCCCCGCGAGCGCGAGCGGATCGCGGCACGGCTCCTGGAGCGGCGCGGAGTCCGGGGTTCGTCGCGCTCGCTGCTGCGGACCACCGCCGACCCGCTGCTGATCGTCCGGGCCGGCGCCCTGGAGGAGGACGTGTCCCGTTTGCTGGCCCGTTACGGACTGGGAGTCGCACCATGACCGCATCCACCTCCGCCTCCGCACCCCAGCCCGCATCCGGGCGCGTCGGGCCGAACGGGCCGAACCGGCCGGAGGGAACCGACCGTCCCGACGTTCCTGGTACTTCGGTGACTGCGGACACTGCGGACACTGCTGATGCTTCTGACACTCCTGGCGCTCCTGACGCGGGACTTGAGCGCTGGCGGCTGGTGCTGGGGTCGCCGGCCGAGACCTGTACCGGGCCGCTGGGTGAGGGATCCGCCGCACAGGACGCCGCGTTGGACTGGCTCTACGGCCGGGATCCCGATCTCGGACGGCGAGGTGTCCGGCGCTCCGGCTCCACCACGCGGCGTACCGCGGGGGACGGGCCTTCGGCCGTGACGGCGATCGACTGGCTGGAGGACATCCACCGGCTCTTCCCGAAGGACACCATCGAACGCCTGGAGCGCGACGCCGTCGAGCGGTACGGCATCCAGGAGATCGTCACGGACCCGGCGGTGCTGGAGCGGGTCGAGCCGAGCCCCACCCTGCTGCGGGCGGTGCTGCGTACGAAGCATCTGATGAACCCGCAGGTGCTGCTGCTCGCCCGGCGCATCGTCGCCTCGGTCGTCAAGCAGCTGCTCGCCCGGCTGCAACCGGAGATCCGCCGGGCCTTCCACGGCACCCGCTCCCGCAGACCGAGCCGGGTACCGCTGGCGAGGGCCTTCGACTTCCGGCAGACGGTACGGGCCAACCTGGCGCACTATCAGCCCGAGGAACGCCGCATCCTCATCGAGCGCGCCCACTTCCACTCCCGTACCCAGCGGCATCTGACGCAGTGGCAGCTGATCCTGCTGGTCGACCAGTCGGGCTCGATGGCAGGTTCGGTGATCCACTCCGCGGTGACCGCCGCCTGTCTGTGGGGGCTCCCCGGCCTCAAGACCCATCTCGTGGCCTTCGACAGCAATGTGGTCGACCTGACCTCCGATGTGACCGATCCGGTGGAGCTGCTGATGCGGGTACAGCTCGGCGGCGGCACGGACATCGCGCGCGCCGTGTCGTACGGGGCGGGCCTGGTGGAGAACCCGCGCCGCACGATCGTCGCCCTGATCACCGACTTCCACGAGGGGGGTGACCCCGTCCGGCTGGTGCGCTCGGTGCGGGCGCTCACCGAGCAGGGCACCACCGTGCTGGGGCTCGCGGCGCTCGACGAGGACGCGAACCCCGATTACGACCGCGAGCTGGCCGGCCGGCTGGCCGAGGCCGGGGCGCACATCGGTGCCATGACACCGGCGCGGCTGGCCGAGTTCGTCGCCGAGAGGCTGGGCCGATGACCGACGCGACTACGACCACTACCACGACCGCCCTCCCGAGTACGGGCGAGGCGGGCACCGCCACCCGCCGCGACCTGTTGGCCCTGACCCCGGACACACTCGCCGCCCTCACCAACCGGGGTCTGGTCAAGCGCGCCACGAAGGAACTGGACGCGGGGACGGTCCCGGCGGTCACCACCGATCCCGACGCCACCGTGCGTGCCCGCTTCGAGGACGGGACGGCCACATCACTGCCGCCCGGCGCGGGGCTGGACATCGGTGCGTGCAGTTGCGCGGCTCCCGGTGTCTGCCGCCACCTCATCTCTCTGGTACTCGCCTACCAGCGCACCGCCACACCGCCGGACCACCCCCCGGCCGCTCCCGTATCCGGCGAGGCACCGGATACGAAACCAGGAGCGGGAACGGAGCCAGGATCGGCAACGGGGACCGAGTCACGATCGACGACGGGAGCGGGAACAGGGACGGGAGCGGTCCCGGCTCCGGTCCTGCCGTGGTCCCCCGGTTCTGCGGACGACCGAACGCTGACGGCCGCCTTCGGGGCCCGCGCACTCGCCTCGGCCCGTCGCACCTTCGAACGCGGATACGGGGCACGCGTGCACCGCCCCACGGCGGAACGGCCCGACCCCTGGGTCGAGCTGCCCACGTGTACCGTGCGCTTCCCGGTTCCCGGGGAGATCGCGTATGCCCTGACCGACGCGGCCGCGATGCTGAAGGGCGAGGTGGTGACCCTCGCCGTCTGGGCGTTCCGCGAGGCGGACCGGACGGGTGAGTCCGCCGTCCGGGTGGGTGGCGGGGCCACCGTCCAGGCCGCGGCGGGGCGCGGGTTGGACACGGTCGCCGGTCTGGCCGACGAGCTGCTGCTGTCGGGCACGGCGCACGCGAGCCCGGTCCTCGGAGGCGCGCTGACCCGTGCCGGTGAGGCGCTGGCCGCAGGTTCCCTGCACTGGCCGGCCGGTGCCGTGGCCGAACTGACCGACCAGCTCTCGGCGTACGCCGACCGCAGCGCCCGATACCGCCCCGAACGGGTCGCCGAACTGCTCACGGAGATCCATGCGCGGCGCCGGGCGGCGGCGCTCCCCGGCGTTCTCGGCACCCAGGAAGCGGGCGACACCCCCCTGCGCCGGGTCCGGCTCACCTCCCTCGGCTGCCGGATACGCGCCGTCGGGAACAGTTCCGTCGCCGAGGTCTACTTCGCGCACCCGGGCGCCGCCACCGTGCTCGTGCTCCGCAAGGAGTGGGCCGCGGCGGACGGGGAGCGGACCACCGGGCACCGGCTCGCCACCCGGCGTGTCCTCGGTACGAGCCTGGCCGCACTGGCCACCGGCAGCCTGGTCAGCGAAAGCGTCCGGCGGACGGCGAGCCGTGCCCTGACGATCGCCCGCGGCCGGCTGGGCACGACCGGCATCACCCCGGTCGGCGGGGCCTGGACGGAGCTCGCCGAGCCGCTGCTCGTACGCGATCTGGCGGCGCTGACGGCCTCTTGGGAGGGCAGGCCGCCCCGGCTGATCCGCCCGCGCGTGGAGGCGGAGACGGTGCGGGTCATCGCGCTGTCGGAGGTGGAGAGCGTCGGTTACGACCCGGCCGAACAGCGGCTCGAAGCGGTGGTGCGGGATGCGGCGGGCACGTCCGCCCTGGTGTGTTCCGACTACCGGCCGGAGTGTCCCGGTTCGCTGGACGCCCTGGCCGACGCGCTCTCGGGCGGGGCCACGCTGATCAGCGGCGCGGTGCACCGCTCGGGCGGCGGTATCCGGATCGACCCGATCGCGGTGCTGACGCCGACCGGAGTGACCGTGCCCGATCTGGCTCCCGGCGACGGCTCCACGGTCCTGGCCGCGGTGGTACGGCAGTCGCCCGATCCGCTGGCCGCCGCGCTGGACGGGGCACTCGCCGCCCTCGCGGCGGTGACCCACAGTGGCCTGCGCCATCTGTCGGCCCCGGCCCGCGACCGGATCGACGAGGCGGCCACCGCACTGGCCCGGACCGGACTGGCACGGTCGGCGGAGCTGCTGCGCGCCTTCCTGAACCCCGACACCACCACCGCCGCCGCCGCCGGAGACAACAGCAACGGCGACGGTGACCGTGACGGCAGTGGCCTCGGCGAGCGCTCGGGCGAGGCGGCCCGCTCCGCCGCCTGGCTGGAGGCTCAGCTCCAGCTCCTGGTCAGCAGCGAACTCCGGGCAGCCGAGACCCCGTGACGCGGCCGGAAGGCCACCCGCGCGGCCCGGGACGCTTCCGGCGACGCCCAGCTGAGACATCTCCTGGGAGCCGGCCCGGAGCTGCCCCGGAGCCGAACAAGGGTCGGTCGACGGCGGCCGGTTACGGCCGGTCGAGGTAGGCGAGGCCAGGGTGGGCACCGATGTACCCGTCGAGCAGCCGGCGGGCCACCGCGACGGAGTCGACCAGCGGGTGCAGCGCGAACGCCTGCGCCGCCGTGGCGCGTGAACCGCTCGCGGCCGCGTCGAGCACCGCCCGTTCGACGGCCTTCACCGCGGTGACGAGGCCGACCGCGTGATAGGGAAGCGGGGAGACGGCGACCGGGTGTGCGCCGTTCGCGTCGACGAGGCAGGGCACCTCGATGACGGCGTCAGCGTCGAGCACCGACAGGGTGGTGCGATTGCGGACGTTGAGGATCAGTGAGGTCCGCTCATTGCGGGCGATGGCCCGCATCAGGGCGAGGGCGACCTGCTCATATCCGCCGGACTCCAGATCGCTCTCGGCGCGCTCGCCGACCCCGGCCACATCCCGGTTCTCCGACATGTACGTGGCTTCCCGTTCGGCGCGCGTACGGTCCCAGGTGGTCCACGCCGGGGCGTCCGGCTCCCTCATCCGGGCGTAGAAACCCTGCTGCTGCTCGCGCAGGAAGGCCCCCCGGGTCTGCTCCGCCTCCTGGTAGGCGCGGACCGCCTCCCGGTTGAAGTAGTAGTAGTGCAGATACTCGTTGGGGATCGCGCCCAGCGACCGCAGCAGTTCGGTGCCGAAGAGCTTGCCCTCCTCGAAGGAGCCGAGCAGTGCCGGGTCGGCGAGCAGCCGGGGCAGTTCGTCGCGGCCGTCGACGTACAGGCCCCGGACCCAGCCGAGATGGTTGAGCCCGGCGTAGTCGATCCAGGCCCGGTCCGGGTCGGCGCCGAGCACGCGGGCGATCCGCCGGCCGAGCCCGACCGGGGAGTCGCAGATGCCGATGACCCGGTCGCCGAGGTGGCGGGACATGGCCTCGGTGACCATGCCCGCGGGGTTGGTGAAGTTGATGACCCAGGCGTGCGGGGCGAGCCGGGCGATGCGCCGGGCGAGGCCGACCGCGACGGGGACGGTGCGCAGTCCGTACGCGATGCCGCCCGCGCCGACGGTCTCCTGGCCGAGCACGCCCTCGTCGAGGGCCACCCGTTCGTCGGCCGCGCGTCCTTCGAGCCCGCCGACACGGATCGCCGAGAAGATGAAGTCGGCACCGCGCAGGGCCTCGTCGAGTTCGGTGGTGGCCACGACGGCAGGGGCGTCGGGGATCCCCGCGGACTGTTCGTCGAGCACCCGGGCGACGGCCGTGAGCCGGTCGGCGTCCGTGTCGTACAGGGTCACCCGGGAGACGCGACCCTCGGCATGATCGCCGAGCAGGGCCCCGTACACGAGAGGCACCCGGAATCCGCCACCGCCAAGAATTGTCAGCTTCACGCTGCTCGATGGTACGGGGGCGGCCGGACGAATACGTGGTGCGCGCCGGTTTGCCGTGGTGCCCCCTGCGCGCCGTGGCGGGGCAGCGACGGGGTTCGGCCGAATCATGGGCGTACGCGGGCCATTCCGCACCCCCGCGTAGACAGCGCTTACCACCAGGGGGGTCAATGCCTTCCGTGCATCACCTGGCATGCCCATGAAGAATCCGATTCCGGGACCGGTCCCGCACCGCAGAGGGAGGAATCAGCACCCATGAACATCGACACTCCACCGAACAGACCCCGTTGGCGACGGCGCGCCTCGCTCACCACGCTTGCCGCCGCCGTGGCTCTGGGCACCGTACTGACCGCGGCAGCCGTGTCGTCGGCCGACAGTGCCAACAACGCCACCAGTACCGCCGATACCGCCAGTACCACCGGCGCCGACCGTGCCACTTCCCAGGTGGTCACCTGGGCCGCGAGCGCCGACCGTCAGGTCACTCCCACCCAGGACCGCACCTACCGTCTCATCGTGCACACGAGCACCGGCGGCCAGGGCCTGCGGATCCGTCTTTCCAACGTCTTCGGCGATCAGCCGGTCACTTTCGGGCGGGCGTACGCCGGGGAGCGGGCGACCGACGCCGCGGTGGTCGCGGGCACCAATCGGGCGCTGTCGTTCGGGGGTTCGCCGTCCGTCACCGTACCGGCGGGCGGTTCCGCGTACAGCGACGCGCTGCCCGGCACCGTCCGGCCGGGATCGGACCTCGCGGTCAGCATCTACGTACAGAGCTCCGGAACCATCGCGTCCGGTCACCGGATGGCGCTCCAGACCTCGTATGTCGCGCCCGTCGGTGACCACACGGCGCAGGAGTCGGCCGACGCGTTCACCCAGCGGGTCTCGTCCTGGTTCTATCTCGACGCCGTCGTGGTGGGCGCCCGCCGCGGTACGGGCGCGGTGGCGGCGCTGGGCGACTCGATCACGGACGGGTCGAGTTCGACGCAGGACACCAACCGCCGCTGGCCCGACCTGCTGGCGGGACGGCTCGCAGCCGACCGGACCACGCGTGTCAAAGGTGTCGCCAACGAGGGCATCTCCGGCAACAAGGTGCTCAGCGACGGTGCCGGGGAGAGCGCCCTGAAGCGGCTCGACCGGGACGTCCTGTCGCAGCGCGGGCTGGAGACGGTGATTCTGCTGGAGGGGGTCAACGACATCAAGTCCGTCCCGGCCCCCACCGCCGGGCAAATGATCGCGGGGTACCAGGAGATCATCGCGCGCTCGCACGCGGCGGGTGTCTGTGTGGTCGGGGCGACCGTCATGCCGTACGAGGGCTGGCGCGACTGGAACACGGGCGGTGAGCAGGTCCGGCAGGCGGTGAACGCGTTCATCCGGGACAGCGGGTCCTTCGACGCGATCGCCGACTTCGACGCGGCGACCAGGGACCCGTCGGCTCCCGCCCGGATGCTGAGCGCCTTCGACAGCGGCGACCATCTGCACCCCAACGACGCGGGCATGGAGGCCATGAGCCGCGCCGTCGCCCCCGACGACCTGCGGTGCGACCTGAGCTGAGCGGGCGCCGCCGGGCGCGATCCGAGCCGAAACCGGCGCCGCCGGGTGCGAGGGGAGCTGAGCCGGCGCCGCCGGGTGCGAGGGGAGCTGAGCCGGCGCCGCCGGGTGCGCCCCGGACCTCTCACCCCGCCGGGTGGCCCCGGACCGACCCCACAGGGTCCGGGGCCACCCGGGTGGCGACAGGCGTCAACAGAGCTTCAGCCGCCGTTCCACCAGCGCGACACCGCCTGCCACAGACGGGCCGGTGCCCCCGGACCGCGCTGCTGCGGAATCGCGGCGGCACCGGCAGGGTCACCGCCCGCCGGATCGTCGCCCTCCCGAGCGACCGCCGGGTCTCCCGTCGGAACGACCGGCGGAGCGGGCACCGGAACGACCGGCGCAGCGGCTGCCGGCACGACCGGCCGGACCGCCGTCGGCTCCGCCGTCCCTGCCTCCGTCGGATCCTCGTACGGCGCCGCGCCCGGGGCGTGGGCGGGCGGCGTCCCCACCTCGCTGGACGTCGGCGCGGGGACGGGACGGGACGGGGAGGAGACCTCCCAGTCGACGGCCGGCCGGGAGCGGGCCATCATCGACAGCGGATCGGAGTCCACCGCCTGCTGCGGGCTCGGCGCGAACGTCGCGGGCAGCTCCACCAGGTGGCGCGACATGATGTTGCCCACCCAGCGCAGCTCGCTCTCCTCGACGTCGAGCTCCAGATCCGGCAGGCGCATCAGCAGGGCGTCGACACCGACATCGGCGATGGCGCGGCCGATGTCCTGGCCGGGGCATTCGTGCGGGCCGCCGCTGAAGGCGAGATGCGAGCGGTTGCCCTCCATGTTGGCGGCGAGGTCCGGCCGTACCCTCGGGTCGGTGTTGGCCGCGGCGATGCCGACGAGCAGGGCGTCGCCCGCCTTGATCTGCTGGCCGCCGAGTTCGGTGTCGCCGACCGCCCAGCGGCCGAAGACAGCGGTGAACGGCGGCTCGTCCCACAGAGTCTGTTCCACGGCCTCCGGCACCGTCATGTGGCCGCCGCTGAGACGGGCGCGGAAGCGCGGGTCGGTGAGGACCATACGCAGCACGTTGGCCATCAGATTGGCCGTCGACTCGTAGGCGGCGATGAGGATCAGCCGCAGGTGCTCGACGACCTCGACATCCGTCAACGAGGCCGGGTGCTCAAGGAGCCAGCTGGCGAGGTCCGGAGCGGGGGCAGCGCGGCGCCCTTCGACGAGCCGGGTCAGCGCGGCGACGACATGGGCGTTGCTCGCGACGGCGGTCTCGGTGCCCCGGATCATGTCGCGGGCCGCCTGCACCAGGGCGTCGTCGTACTCCTCCGGCATGCCGAAGATCGCACACACCACCATCATCGGCAGATGCTCGGCGAACTGGCCGACCAGGTCGGCGGTGCCCTTCTCGCAGAAGTCGTTGACGAGCCGGTTGCTGAACCGGTTGATATGGCGGCGCACGCCCCGGGTGTCGATGCGCTCCATGCTGTCTGTGACCGCGCCGCGCTGACGCTCATGGGTGGCGCCGTCGGCGAAGACGCAGACCGGCTGCCAGGTGAAGATCGGGGCCAGCGGGTGGTCCGGGGCGACGCTGCCGTCCTGCAGCGCCCGCCAGCGCCGGGAGTCCCGGGAGAACTGGGAGGGCGTCCGGGTCAGGTGCAGGTTCTCGCTGTGCCCGAGGACGAGCCAGGCGGGTACGTCTCCGTGCAGCAGCACCGGGGCGACCGAGCCGTGTTCGGCGCGCAGCTTGTCGTAGAGACCGGCGGGGTCGTTCTCCGCCTCGGGTCCGTAGAACCGACGCAGCCCGCCGGGTCCGACTCCGACGCCATGGGCGGGGCATTCGGGGGGCGGGACCGGTCCGGAGGCAGCTCCGGGTTCGTCGTGGAAGGGGGTTGTCACAGTCGCTCCAGGATCGGGATTCCAAGGATCAAGCGAGGGGCGCGGACGAGGGCGCGCCGACCCATCGGCGCGCGGGGTGGTGCCGCGCGGGACAAAGGCGCGCGCCGGGGTGTGCGCGCGCCTTTGTCTTCAGTTGGTGCGTCGGATGAGCAGTCAGCGGGCCCGGTGCCGACGGACGAAGTCCGCAGGCGACCTCCGCAGACGTTGTCCGCAGGCGATGCCATCGGGCGAAGTCCGCGGCCGACGTCCTCAGGTGAGGGGGACGGCCAGGCTGTGCAGGTAACGCATCAGAGTCATCAGCACATCGCGGCTGGATGTCCGCGTACGGGCGTCGCAGTCGACCATCGGGATCTCGTCCGCCAGGTCGAGGGCTCTGCGCAGCGCCTCGACCGGGTGGTGCGGTGCGTCGGGGAAAGTGTTCACGGCGACGACGAACGGGACACCGCGCTCCTCCAGCCGGCCGATCACGTCGAAGCTGACCTGGAGCCGCCTGGTGTCGATGAGGACGACGGCGCCGAGGGCCCCTTCGAAGAGTCCGTTCCACAGGAACCAGAAGCGCTCCTGGCCCGGGGTGCCGAACAGATAGAGGATCAGTTCCTCGCTGAGACTGATCCGGCCGAAGTCCATGGCGACGGTGGTGGCGGTCTTGCTCTCCACACCGACGTTGTTGTCGACGCCGACCCCGGCCTCGGTCATGGTCTCTTCGGTCGTCAGCGGCCGGATCTCGCTCACCGAGCCGACCATGGTGGTCTTACCGACCCCGAACCCGCCGACGATCACGACCTTCACCGCGGCGTTGGCCGTGGTGGGAAGGACGTCCTCGCTGCGGGGTCCGGTGATCGTGTCAGAGTTTCTGAAGTCCATGCATCACCGCTTCGAGAAGGGACCTGTCGGGCAGGGTGGCTCGGACGAGGGGGGCACGCGACTCGATGAGTTCGGTCGCGAGCAGATCCGTCAGGAGCGAAGTGACCACGCTGAACGGCAGGCTGAGGTAGGCCGAGATCTCGGCGACGGATAAGGGTGCCCGGCAGATCCGCAGGATCGCGGCCTGCTCGGGCTGGCACGTCGGCGTGGGCTCGGCCTGCGCCACGACCATGGTGACCAGGTCGAGCGAGGCCCGCCCGTCACCGTCGAGTTCGCCGGTGATCACATACAGCCGTTCCGGATCGCTCAGCGCCGGATCGGCCTTGCGGCGTTCTCGTCGGGGAGCATTCATCCGGACTGCCTGTCGTGGCGCGGCGGACTGGTCAGATGTGCGCCGATCCGGACGACCAGATCACGCATACGGGCGCCGACCATCCCGGCGTCGATGGTCTGACCGGCCAGGACCGCGAGATACGCGCCGGTCCCGGCCGCCATCAGATAGAAGAACCCGCCGGTGACTTCGATGACGACGAGCTTCATCAGCCCGTCGCTGTAAGGGATTTCGGTGGCTACCGCTGCGGCCAGGCTCTGCAGACCGGCGCAGGCCGCCGCGAGGCGGTCGGCGACGTCGGGGTCTCCCCCGTGCATGGCGATGCGCAGGCCGTCCGACGAGAGCACCACGATCTGGTGGATGCTGGGCACGTCGTCGGCCAGTTCCTTGAGCATCCAGTCCATGTTCCCGCGCTGCTGGATCACTTCAGGTCTCCCTTGTCCCACGCATCGTCAGAGTCCTCGCCACTACTGGGTTCCTGCGGCACGCCGTTGACGGCCTTGGTGAAGGCCTCCAGCCACAGGCCGGGGGGCTTCTCCTCGCCCCTGGCGGGACCGCCCTCCTCGTCGCCCGCCGCGCCCCACCGGCCGGCGTGCCCGCCGTTCGCGGAGTCGACGCCGGACTGCACGGGCTGCTGCGGGAGGTTGTGCGAGCCGAGCGGGGCACGGCCCCGGCTGCGGCGCTGCGGAAGACCGCCCTCGGTCCACTCGGTCACGATCGGGCCGTCGTCCTCCATGGCCGTTGGCGGGGCGACCGGATGCGGAGAAGGTCCGGACACCGAGCCCTCGGGGAGACCCGCGACCACGGAGGGGGGCAGGCCGGTGGACGGGGGCTTCGGCTTGCGCTTGCCGGGCGGTGGCACGACATGCTGGAGCTGTGACATGTCCAGCGAACTGTTGGGCCGCGAGGTGGCACCGATGCCGTGGGCGATGCCGGGTGCCGGACCGGTGGTGATCATGTCGCGCGGGACGATCAGCACGGCACGGACCCCGCCGTACGCCGACTGGCGCAGGGACACCTGGAGTTGGTACATGCGCGAGAGGCGGCCGACGACGGCCATGCCCAGGCGCGGGGACTCCCCGAGGTCGTTCATGTTGATGCCGGCCTGGGCCTGCGCCAGCATGTTCTCGGCGCGGGCGCGGGCCTCCTCGCTGAGGCTGACGCCGCCGTCCTCGATCTCGATGGCGATGCCGGTCTGCACCTCGACCGCGGTGACGTGCACCTTGGTCTGCGGGGGCGAGTAGCGGGTCGCGTTGTCGAGGAGTTCGGCGCAGGCGTGGATGAGCGGCTCGACCGCGGTCCCCACGATGGCGATCTTGGAGATCGAGTGCAGCTCGATGCGCGGGTATTCCAGGATGCGGGACATCGCGCCGCGCAGCACGCTGAACAGCGGTACGGGCTTGGGCCACTGGCGGCTCGGCCGGGCGCCGCCGAGCACCGAGATCGAGTCGGCGAGCCGCCCGATCAGCGCGGTGCCGTGGTCGATGCGGAGCAGGTCGTCGAAGACCTCGGGATTGCGCCCGTAGTGGTCCTCCATCTCCCGCAGTTCGCTCGCCTGACGGTTCACGATGGCCTGGACCCGCCGGGCGACAGCGACGAAGGCGCGCTGCGCGGAGTCACGCCGCGCCTCTTCGCCGTCGATGATGTCGAGGACCTGGAAGACCTGCTCGCGCAGCGCCTTGGGCAGGTGCCGGTTGGCCGCGTCCGCGTCGAAGACGTCGCGCATCACCTCTTCGGGTGAATTGCCCACGCGCAGCTGTCGGATCGCGGCCGGCATGACCTCTTTGGTGAGCCGCACCGTCTCGGCGTCGTGCGAGTGAATGCGGTGTTCCAGGTAGGCGATGCGCTGTTCGTACTTGGCCCGCTGGACGCTCATCGCGCGGCGGCGGCGGTTCAGCGCAACGGCGAGCGCGGAGACCACGATGGTGGTGATCGCGCCGCACACGGCGACTGGTATCCGAGCGATCTCGGTCACCAGCGCCGCACCGGCGGCAGTGGCGCCGACCAGCAGCACCACGGGCAACAGGACTACGCGGACAACGGGAATTTCTCGGTCGGTCGGCGGTGATTCAACACGGACCATCTAAACCCTCTGGCGGTTGATTCCGGGATGTATGCATGCGTGTGCGGATACTCATGAACAAGTGCTCGAATTCGTATCAACTCGACTTCACTGCGCGTGAGCTTAGCCAGATCAGAACAGTGCTTCGGCATATTCACCCAACCCTCTGCGCGAGGACTCCGGCAGTAATACACTCACCAGTTTTTGCACTCAGCGCCGCCGAGCGTGCGCGAGGAGTGACGACGCGGGGAAAGCGGCCGAAATTTGCCCTACCCGTACCTCACAGAGAGACAGCAGCGACATGCTGATGACGATTCAGGTTCAGGGGACTCATCCCGTACCGCAGAGCAGGACAGAGGCACATGTGAGCGAACCGGATCGAAAGGAGCAGATTAGTGACCGCCGGAAGGGTGGACGTCAAAATGTCCGCGGTGACGAACCGCTCGGTCGCCCGTGCGGGCCGCGGATCACGGTCGAACGGCAACGACACACGGGTCCGCGAACTCGCGTACCCGCACCGGCCCGAGCCCGCGTCACGCACGGGCCGGCCTCACGTACGGCGGCAACGGGAGCGGCATGACGGCGGCACGCGGCTACACCATCGAATCGCTGGACACGGGTCTGCGGCTGATGCGGCTGTTCCTCACCCATGACACCCTCACCGTCAGCGAGGCCGCCGAACGGCTGGGCGTCGGCCGGTCCACCGCGCACCGGGTGCTCTGCACCCTGGAAGGCCGGGGTTTCGCCATCCGGGACACCTCGGGCCGCGGCTACTCGGCGGGCCCGGAGCTGGTGCGGCTCGGCCGCCCCGCGGGCTTCGGCACCGCGGTCCGGGAGCGGCTCGCGGCCGTGCTGGAGGACGCGGCACGACGGACCGGCGAGACGGTACAGAGCGTCGCGCTGATGGGCGACCAGATCATCGTCACCGACGGCCGGGAGTCCTCCCACCCGGTAAGGGTGATGCTGGAGAGGGGGCGTACCCACCCCGCGCACGCCACCTCCGGCGGCAAGATGCTGCTCTCCCGGATGACGACGGATCAGGTGTGCGCCCTCTGTCCGTACGAGGAGTTGGAGCGGGTCACCCCGCACACCCCCGCCTCCCGCACCGCCCTGCTGGCCGAGTTGGACGAGATCCGCGCGGCCGGGCACGCGCTCAGCCGGGGTGAGTCGGTCCCGGGGGTGTACGCGGTCGCGGTGCCGCTGGCCGGGTCCAGCTGGCGCGACCGCCTCGCCCTGGTGGCATCGGCCCCCGCCGACCGCTCCGGGGACAGTGCCCTGGCCGAACGGGCCGGACTGCTGCGGCAGTCGGCCGCGCTGCTGAAACCCACGCGCGGCCTCTGACCCCGGGGGGCCGGGCAGTGGTCGGGGCGCCGGGTGCTGGGCACCGGGCGGGGCGTCCGGCCGTCAGCGCCGGGCTCCGCCGATACGTCCCTCCAGCTGCACCAGCAACTCGCTGAGCTGGGCGCTGAGTCGGCTCCGGGTCCGGTCGTCGAGGCCGGAAAGCACAGAGCGTTCGTACGCGAGCTGCTCGGGCAGCAGCCGGTCGACCAGGCCGAGGCCCTCCTCGGTGAGGCGGACATGGGCGACCCTGCGGTCGCGGGCGTCGCCGCGGCGGTCGATGAGGCCACGCTCCTGGAGGGCCCGGAGCCGCTTGGTGACGGCGGCGCCGGAGGAGAAGGTCTCACGGGCCAGTTCGCCGGGGGTCAGTTCCCGGTCGGTGCGGCGTACGGCTCCGAGCAGGTCGAACTCGGCGCGGGTCAGTCCGGCGGTGCGCAGCGGGGCGTCCTCCGCCTGCTGGAGGAGCGCGGCGCAGCGGTTGATGCGGCCGATGAGTTCCATCGGTCCGGTGTCGAGCTCGGGGTTGACGGCCTGCCACTGCCGTACCACCGAGGCAACGATGTCGTCGGTCACACCGCTCCGTTCTCCGGGGCGAGGGCGATCAGCCCCCGCCGTTGTGCTGTCGCGGCGAGCGTACGGTGTCCGGCCCGCTCGGCCGCGAGGAGCTCCTGCTCGGGCAGGGCGCGCTGCCACCACTCCCCGGCCGCGGTGTCCCCGGCCTCGCGGAGTTCGACGAGTGAGCCGGTCAGGCGGCGGCGCGCCCGGTCCAGGGAGGCGGGGCCGGAAGCGGGGTCGGCGAGGGTGCGTACGGCGTGGGCGCGGGCGGCGCCGGTGGCGGCGAGTGCCCTCTCGACGCGCCCGGCGGCCCGTCGGTTGGTGACGAGCATCGCGGCGAGGAAGCCCACGGAGGCGCCGACGAGGGTGTCCAGGACCCGGTCACCGATGAGTTCTCCGGCCGGGTGGGTGCCGCCGAACTCCAGGACCAGCAGGGCCATCGGGGTGACGGCGACGGAGCCGAGCCAGTAGTTGCGGGTGATCAGGGCTTCCGCGGCGAAGCCGAAGAACAGGACGCAGGCGATGAGGGCGAGCGGACCGGTCCGGGTGAGGGGGAGGACGGCGGCGAAGACCAGTACGCCGAGGAGGTTGCCGAGGGTGCGCTGGAGGGTCCGGTTCCAGGACAGGGTGACGTTGGCCTGGTAGAGGGAGGCGGCGGTGACGATCGCCCAGTAGGGGCGCCCGACGCCGAGGGCGGCGCAGAGATATCCGGCGAGCGCGCAGCCGATCAGCGTACGGGCGGCGACGGGCAGCAGCGGGGAGCCGGGCGCGAGGGCGCGCAACAGGGTGCGGCGGGCGTCCCGGCGGCTGCCGGAGCTCCGCAGCTCAGCCCGTTCGGCCTCGATCCCGAAGAGTTCGTCCGTGGTGCCCGGGGCGGCCGGCGGGGTGGGAACCGGGCTGCGGGCACGGGTCGCGGCGGCCCAGGCACGCAGCCGCTCGGGCGGGGCGGCGCCGGTGCGGCCGGTGAACGCCGAGCCGGCGAGGGCCGCTTCGGCGTGCACGACGAGCCGTTCCAGAGCCTGTCGCACGGGGGTGGGGCGGCCGGTGGCGAGCAGGGACTGCCAGGCCGTGTGCACGGCGGCGGCCGCGGCGTGCCGGGTACGGGGGCCGGGGTCGGCGGCACAGGCGGCCGCCGCGTCGAGCGCGCGGGCGGTGGCGCGGCGCTCGGGGCCCTCGCGGCGGATCAGCGCGGGTCCGACGGTGACCAGCCAGGAGACGGCGCCCGCGGCCAGGGTCAGGGCGAGGTGGCCGGGGATCTGCCCGAGGTGCTGCGGTGTGAACAGCGCGGCGGAGGTGACGAAGGTGAAGATCACATGGCCGGGCGGGCCGATCCTGGTCGCGTCGCAGAGCGTCTTCTGGACGGCGGCGAGGAGTGCGGCGACCGCGATCAGGACGGCGGTCGAGCCGGTGAGCGAGGCGGTGAGCAGCGATATCGCGAGGCCGGCGAGCATGCCGAGCACGACGCGCGCCACGGTTCCGGCACGCCGGGCGTACGGCAGGCTGTGGCCATACAGCGCGCACAGCGAACCGGCCATCGTGTACATCACGAGATCCAGCCGGTCGACGGCGAAGAGCAGCAGGTTCGGTACGGCGGAGGCGACGACGACGCTCAGCGCCGGCTTGAACCAGGTGTCCGAAGGGCGGGCGAGGCGGAGTGCGCCGGCCAGCGGAAGTCTGCGGACGGAGGGCTGCCGGGATCGCACAGGTGTATCACTCACCCAGATACGTTAACAGGTATTACACCCGTAAACGATATGGTGAGCCCTCTCACCCGGCGCGCCCGTCAGCCGTCCTGTCGGTCAGCCGCCCTGTTCATCGGTTGCCTGGACGTGGTCGGCGATGCCGACGACGAGGACCCGGGTGTCCGGGACGATGGGCCGCCAGCGGTGGACGAGGCCGCCCGCGCAGTAGAGCGTGTCGCCCCGTTCCAGCCGGTAGAAGTTGCCGTCCGCCTCGACCTCCGCGGCGCCGTCGGCGACGTACAGGATCTCGTCGTTACGGTGCCGGAACTCGCGGCCCCAGTCGTGGGCGCCGGTGAACTCCAGCGCGTGCAGGCGCTGATGGCCCCGGACGAGCGGGCGCATCCGGCCGTCGGCCTCGCCCTCGGCCCCCGTCTCCCGTACCGAGGCGGAGGCGCCGCGCACGACGTCGACCGGGCGCGGCGCCTCGGCCGTCGACAGCAGCTGCACCGCCGTGGTGTCCAGCGCGTCGGCGATCCGTTGCAGCGAGCCCATGCTCGGCCGGGAGCGGCCGTTCTCGATCTGGCTGAGGAAGGGCACCGACAGTCCGGCCCGCCGGGCGACCTCCGCGAGGGTCAGCTCCAGGGCTCGGCGTCGTCGGCGGATTCCGGGGCCGACCTGTGGGGTGTCCGCCTCGCTCATGTCACTCACTCCGTGTCCCGCGTGCCGCACACCACAGCCGGTGGGGCGGAAATCAGCCTACCGGGCCGGTTAACATTTTAAGCACCACCTAAAAAAGTTAACCGAGAGGATCGATCCATGCCCCTCGTGGACCAGAATCAGCGTCGGCGCCGCGGTACCGGGCTCATGGCTCTGGACGAAGAGGCCAGTTCCGGCGGCTACACCCTGTTCGCCCCGCTGACCGGCGGCGGCGAGGTCTACCTCATCGACCTGCGCGGCGAGGTGGTCCACCAGTGGAACCTCCCCTACCGTCCGGGGCGGCACGCGCGGATCCTGCCGAACGGCAACCTCGCCTACAGCGGGGTCCTGCCCGACGAGCCGGCGCTCTTCCCGATGTGGCACAAGTACCGCGGCGGGATCATGCAGGAGATCACTCCGGACGGCACCGTGGTCCGCGAGCACCGCGACCGCCACCAGCACCACGACGCGTACCACTACGGCGACGGCCGTCTCCTGTACAGCGCCCTGGAACCGCTGACCGGTGCGGCGGCGGACTCCGTGCGGGGCGGCGTGCCCGGCTCCGAGCCGGACGGCACGGTGTGGGCGGACACCATCGTCGAGGTGGACGCCGAGGGCCGCACGGTGTGGGAGTGGAAGGTCTCCGAGCACCTGGACCGCGAGGAGTTCCCGCTGCACCCGGACTACTCCCGCGAGCACTACCCGCTGATCAACAGCGTGCTGCCGACCAGCGACGGCAACATCCTGGCCAGCTTCCGCTCCGTCTCGGCGGTCGTGGTCATCAGCCGGGAGACCGGCGAGATCATCTGGCGCAGCGAGCCCGGAGCCGTATCGCAGCAGCACTGCCCGACGGAACTGGAGAACGGCAACTTCCTGGTCTTCGACAACGGCGTCTTCCGGCCCCGGTGGGACGTGCCGTTCAGCCGGGTCATCGAGATCGAGCGGGCCAGTGGCACCATTGTCTGGGAGTACCACGATCCGGCGCGCGAGTCGTTCTTCGCCCCGTTCATGGGCAGTGCCCAGCGCCTGCCCAACGGCAACACGCTCGTGACGGACTCCCCCGCGGGCCGCCTCTTCGAGGTGACCCCGGACGGCTATCTGTGCTGGGAGTACATCGTGCCGTTCTTCGGCGGCTACCAGGAAGAAGAAGTGCGCAAGCTGTTCCCCTCCGAGCCCAACGCCGTGTTCCGCTCCTACCGCTACTCGGCCCAGGAACTCCCCTGGCTCGACGTCCCGAAGGGCTGAGCCGGACCATGGCTTCCCCCGTCCCCGAAACCGGCACCGAGACCGAGACCGGCACCGGCACCACGGCGCGCGCCGCCGACGACGCCTCCGCTGCCGCCGGGGCCGCTTCCCCCGTCGCCCCCGTCGACGAGCGGCTTCCCCTGCCGAGGCTGGCACCGCTGGCCTTCCAGCATCTGCTCGCCGGGGTCGCCGCCCCGGTCTCCTCGGTGATCCTGATCGCCACCACCCTGTCGCTGTCCGCCTCCCAGACCGCGTCCCTGCTCAGCGCGACGCTGGTGCTGTGCGGCATCGGCGCGCTGCTCCAGTCGCTGGGGGTCAAGGCGCTGCGGATCGGCGCCCGGCTGCCGTTCCTGATGCTGCCGGGCGGTGCGGCGGTGGCGATCTTCCTCCAGGTCGCCAAGGAGCACGGGCCCGCCACCGCGTCGGGCTCGGTACTGATCGCCTCGGTCTTCCTGCTGCTCGTGCTGCCGTTCTACGGGCGTCTGGTGCGGTACTTCCCGCCCCTGGTGATGGGGACGACCGTGGTCCTGATCGGGATCAACATGATCAAGATCACCTCGCCGATGATCGCGTCGGGGCCGGGCCTCGGCTTCGCCACGCTGGGCATCACCGCGCTGTTCTTCCTGCTGATGCGGGGCGTCTGGCGGCAGATGTCGGTGCTGTTCGGGCTCGTGGGCGGGACGGTCGTCGCGGCCGTCAGCGGCACGACGTTCCATATGGCGCAGGGCGCCGCCTTCGCGCTCCCCGACCCGTTCCCGTACGGCGCACCGCACTTCGACCTGCTGGCCGCCGTCCCGCTGCTGGTCTTCGCGCTCGCCTCGCTGGCGGAGGCGACCGGTCAGACGGTGCTGAACAGTGAGGCCGTGGGGCGTACGCCGGACGCGGCACGCGACGTGCCGCGCATCTCCCGCGCCGACGCGGTGACCTCGCTGGGCGCCGGAGTCTTCGGTACGTCGCTGATGGTGACGAGCGCCGAGAACATCGGCATCGTTCAGCTGACCCGGGTGCGCAGCAGGTTCGTCACGGCGGGCGCCGGGGTGCTGCTGATCGCGTGCGGGCTGATCACTCCGCTCACCCGGCTGCTGGCCGCCATTCCGGAGCCGGTGGTCGGGGCGGCGGGCCTGATCATCTACGCGGTGATCGCGACGATGGGGTTCGGGATGCTCAGCCGCGAGAACCTCTCGCACGGCACCAACGGCATCGTCGTGGCGCTGGCGCTCTGCGTCGGACTGCTGCCGGTCTTCGCGCCCGAGATGTACGCGGGGCTGCCGGTGTGGGCCCGCACGATCTTCGGCAGCGGGGTCGCCGCCGGGGCGCTGGCCGCGGTGATCCTGGCAGCCGTGTTCAGCAGACTGGGCCCGCCGCAGGACAAGCGCGACGCGGCCTGAGGTTTCCGGCACGGCATGGCGGTGCCCCCGAACACTGGACGGTTCGGCGGCACCGCCATGTTCGCGACCGCGGGTCAGCCGAGGCCGCGGGAGTCCTGCTTGAGCGCGGTGTCCACGGTCAGAGCCGTCGCGACGACGAGACTCAGGAGCGGCTCGGGCAGCTGGTAGTGGATCTGCAGCACGTAGTTGTCCGCCGTGGTGAACATGGTCTTCGCGAGACCTTCCCAGGTCTTCGTGATCCGGGCGATCTCCGCGTCGTTGTGGTCGACGATCGCGAAGTTCCAGGCACGCCAGTTCTCCGCCTTGATCGCGCCGATCTTCCGGCCGTCGACCATCATCGCAAAGTTGATCTTGCCGATGGCGTTCTGCTGGACGATCTCGCCGACCGGCTGTCCGTCGGGACGCTGGACGACCACCCGGGACTTGATGAACTTCGCCGGGCGGGTCAGCAGCAGTTGCGGGACGCCGTACGCGTCACGGATCTCCAGCCGGTGCGTCAGGTACTGGTCGATGCTGGAGACGAACCGGAGCACCTTGCGCAGGGCGCTCTGCCCGACCTGCACGACCGAGCCGATCGTGGTGCCGTGCTGGTCGAAGACGCTGTACTCGTTCGTGACCTCGATCAGCTTGGCCTTCTGGTTCACCACCAGGACCTGCTGGGTGAACAACGAACCGGCACCGGGCGCGGTCTGCTGCTGCGGCACGTGGGCCTGCTGCGGCAGGTGGGCCGGCTGAACCGCTTGACGCTGCTGGACCGGCTGCGCTGCTTGAACCTGCTGGACCGGCCGGACCGGAGACTGGGCGGGAGCCGCGGCCTGCTGCCCCTCGGCCGGGTGCGTGTGCTCGGTCCACTGCGAGCCGTCCCAGTAACGCAGCAACTGAGGCGCGCCATGGGGATCCGGAAACCAGCCCGCAGGTATGTTCGATTGCATCGTCACCGGGGCACACTATCCCGCGGACCTGCGACCCGCACTCCTTGAACCTTCATATAGCTACTACGATGGCGGCGATGAACAGGCTGAGCGTGCGGACCGACCGGAGACCGGGCGGCGTACGCGTGCCCGCCTCGCTGGGCTGGGTGTTCGTCCTCCTGGCGATGTTCTTCTGCTGCTCGCTCACCGCCCCGGCCACTGCCGCGCCTTCGACGGCCGCCCACGGCACGGCCGCCGCCCACGCGATGACTCCGACGCCCGAAACGGAGGCCGCCCGCGTGGTCGCGGACGCCCCCGCCGACCGCGGCATGGGAACGTCCTGCCACGGCGCGTCGGACCACTCGAAGGCCGTGGTGCTGCCGGGGCCGTCCGCTCCCGTCGCGCTGCCCTCCCCCGTGGCCGTGGTGCCCGTCGCCCCGCTCACCGGCGCGGCCGCCATCCGCGGCCCCGCCAACGACGCTGTACGCGCCGTCGACCACCTGCGTCTTCAGGTCCAACGGATCTAGAGGCCCGGGTCCGTCCCCCTTTCCACCGCGTTCCGCGCAACCGCCGGAGCACCGGGGACGGCCGCCCGCATGCCCTCTTCCCTCCATGCATCACCACGTATGCATCCCCGTTCGAACCCGAGGACCCTCCATGGCTTCCCCCAAGAACACGCCCTCCACCAAGAACCAGAACAGCTCCACCGCCGCGCGCCGCGCCAAACTCGAAGAGGCCCGCCGCAAGGAACGGGCCCGCGAGCGCCGCAACCGGATCATCACCATCGGCGCCTCCGTGGCCGTGGTCGCCGCACTCGTCGCCGGGGGCGGGTATCTGATGGCGCAGGCCGATGAGCAGGACAAGGCCGAGGAGCAGGCCAAGACCTCCCCCGTCACGGGCGAGCGCAGCTGGGACAAGCTGACCCAGAACCATGTGGACAAGCCGGTCTCGTACCCGATGAACCCGCCCGTCGGCGGCGACCACAACCAGGTCTGGATGAACTGCAACGCCGACGTCTACACCGAGGCGATACCGAAGGAAAACGCCGTCCACTCCCTGGAGCACGGTGCCGTCTGGGTCACGTACAGCGAGAAGGCGAAGCCGGCCGACATCAAGGCTCTCGGCGAACGCGTCTCGTCCACCCCGTACTCGCTGATGAGCCCCGTCAATGACCAGGACGCCCCGCTGATGCTCAGCGCCTGGGGCAAGCAGGTCACCGTGAAGAGCGCCTCGGACGCCCGCGTCGCGCAGTTCTTCACCAAGTACGTCCAGGGCCCGCAGACTCCGGAGCCGGGCGCCGCTTGCACCGGCGGGCTCGCCAAGTGACCGCCGGCACGGGCTCGGGCGCTTCGGGCTCGGGCGCTTCGGGCGGCTCGGGCGGCTCGGTCCGCATGGTCGTGGCCGGAGCAGCGGTGCTGTTGGTGTCCCTGGGGCTGGTGGTGCTGATGGTGGTACGGCCGTCCGCCGCATCCCCGTCGGATCCGTCGTCCTCCCCCGGCTCGTCGTCGCGGTCGGCGTCGCAGTCGGCGCCCGCCGAGACCTCGGTCGACGCGGGATTCGCCCGGGACATGTCGATCCACCATCAGCAGGCCGTCGAGATGTCGTTCATCGTCCGGGACCGTACGGACGACGAGGACGTCCGCCGTCTCGCGTACGACATCATCAACACGCAGGCCAATCAGCGCGGCATGATGCTGGGCTGGCTGGAGCTGTGGGGCCTGCCGAAGAGCGCGTCCGGACCCCCGATGAAGTGGATGGGGCACACCGTCACGCCCCGGGGCGACGGCTCGCTGATGCCGGGCATGGCCACCGACGCGGAACTGGACGAGCTGCGCTCGGCCGAGGGCCGGAAGGCGGAAGTGCTGTTCCTTCGGCTGATGACCGTTCACCACCGCGCGGGCGCCGACATGGCACAGGCTGCGGCCGGTTCCGCGGAGACGGAAGCGATCAGGAATCTGGCGGCCGGCATGGTGCGCGGCCAGGAATCGGAGATCGGGCTCATGGCGGACATGCTCAAGGCGCGGGGCGCGACGGCCTGAGCGTAGGCCGGGGGACGAACAGCGCACCGGGCCGGGACAGGCAGCACACCCGGCCGGGGACGAACAGCGCGCCCGGCCGGGGACGAACAGCGCTCCGGGCCAGGGCAGGGAGGGCGGGCGGCGTGGCGGAAGCCGGCCGCCCTCCGGTCCGTGACGAGTCCGCTCTCCCCCGGCGGGCATCACATAGGCTCGGCGACGACATGAAGAGCAACCTCACACCGCTGGGTCCCAAGGCCGACAAGGACACCGTGCGCCGGAACAACCTGAGCCTGGTCCTGCGTGCCGTCCGGGACGAGGGCGTGACCGGCGAGGCGACCAGGGCGGGCGTGGCCGCCCGCGTCGGACTGACCCGGGCCGCGGTCTCCTCGCTGGTCGAGCAGCTGCTCGACAGCGGCTTCCTCACGGAGTCGGGCAAGACCTTCAGCGGGCAGGCCGGGCGCCCCGGTACGGCGTTGAAGGTGGCGCGCACCGGTCCCGCCGGGCTCGGCGTGGAGATCAACATCGACTATGTGTCGGTCTGTGTCGTGGATCTGGCGGGCACCGGACGGGTCCGGCAGACCGAACACCTCGACAACCGGGGCGCCCCGCCCGACGAGGTCCTGGCGCGGGCCGCGCGGATCGCGGCCCGGACTCTGGAGTCGGCGCGCGAGCAGGAACTGCGCCCGGTCGGCGCGGCACTCGCGCTGCCGGGGCTCGTCTCCGGCGGTTCGGTGCGCCAGGCGCCCAACCTGGGCTGGAACCGGGTTCCGGCCGAGGAGCTGTTCGCGCGCGCGCTCGCCGAACTGCGCCCCGACGGCGCGGTGCTGCCGGTGAGTTCGGAGAACGAGGCCAATCTGGCGGCGCTGGCCGAGCTGTGGTTCGGCGGGCTCGGCGAGGTCCGGAGCTTTCTGTATCTGAGCGGTGAGATCGGCGTCGGCGGTGCGCTGGTGATCGACGGGGAGCTGCTGCGCGGCGCGCACGGCTTCGCCGGGGAGATCGGGCATGTGGTGGTGGACCCGGCGGGTCCGGAGTGCCGGTGCGGATCGCGGGGCTGCCTGGAGCAGTACGCGGGTCAGACGGCGCTGTTGCGTGCGGCCGGGATCGAAGGGGCCGGTGGTGGTGCCGGGGTGGTGGAACTGGAACGGCGCGCGCAGGCCGGGGACGCGCGTGCGGTGGCGGCGGTCGCCGGGGCGGGCCGGATGCTGGGGCAGGTGCTGTCGGGTGCGGTGAATCTGGTCGACCCGGACGCGGTGGTGCTCGGCGGGATCTACCGGGGCCTGATGCCGTGGCTGTCGCCGCCCGCCGACGAGGAGCTGACCGGCCGTGTGGTGTCCGGCCTCTGGTCCCGGGGCGGCGGTCGGCTGCGCGCGTCGTCCGTCGCGGGGGACGCGGCTCGGGGCGCGGCGGCGCTGGTGGTACAGAACGTGCTGGCGGATCCGGTGGCGTACGCGCGGTGAACCCGCCCGGCGATCGAGTGCGGGGCGGGTACCGGCGTGCGGGGCGGGTACCGGCGTGCGGAGCGGTCCTTCCGTCCGAGCGGGAGCGGACCCGCCGCCGGAGTACGGCGCGGGCCGTCCACCGAAACGGGGAGCGGGCCCGCCGCCGGGGCGCGGGGCCGGCCCCGCACTCGCCCGGCGGGGTCGGTGCGCTCTAGATGCCCAGCAGGTGGTCCATGGCCAGTTGGTCCAGGGCCTCGAAGGCCATACCGCGTTCGGCGGCGGCCGTGACGTCGAAGTCCTCGTACGCCGAGCGGTCGGCGAGCAGTCCGGCGACGCCGTCCTCGGCGGTGGGCAGGGCCAGTTCGTCCAGGCGGGAGGCACGCAGGGCCTCCCGTACGGCGGGGTCGGCCCGGAAGGCGGCCGCCCGCTCCTTGAGGATCAGGTAGTTGCGCATGCAGCCCGCGGCCGAGGCCCAGACGCCGTCGTAGTCCTCGGTCCTCGGCGGCTTGAAGTCGAAGTGGCGCGGACCCTCGTAGCCTCCCGTCGACTCCAGCAGGTCGACCAGCCAGAACGCCTGGCGCAGGTCACCGGCGCCGAAGCGGAGGTCCTGGTCGTACTTGATGCCGGACTGGCCGTTGAGGTCGATGTGGAAGAGCTTGCCCGCCCACATGGCCTGGGCGATGCCGTGCGGGAAGTTCAGCCCGGCCATCTGCTCGTGACCGGTCTCCGGGTTGACGCCGACCAGTTCGGGCCGCTCCAGGCGTTCGATGAAGGCGAGGGCGTGGCCGATCGTGGGCAACAGGATGTCGCCGCGCGGCTCGTTCGGCTTGGGCTCGATGGCGAAGCGCAGGTCGTAGCCCTGCTCGGTGACGTAGTCGCCCAGCAGGTCGAAGGCTTCCTTCATCCGGTCCAGCGCGACCCGGATGTCCTTGGCGGCACCGGATTCGGAGCCCTCTCGGCCGCCCCAGGCCACATAGGTGGTGGCGCCGAGTTCGACGGCGAGATCGATGTTGCGCAGCGTCTTGCGCAGGGCGTACCGGCGTACGTCCCGGTCATTGGCGGTGAACGCGCCGTCCTTGAACACCGGGTGGGTGAAGAGGTTCGTCGTCGCCATGGGCACGACGAGCCCGGTGGCGTCCAGCACCTGCCGGAACCGCTTGACGATCCCTTCACGCTCGGTGTCCGTCGAGCCGAACGGGATCAGGTCGTCGTCGTGGAAGGTCACTCCGTAGGCGCCCAGTTCGGCGAGCCGCCGCACGGAGTCGACCGGGTCGATCGGAGCCCGGGTCGCGTCGCCGAAGGGGTCGCGACCCTGCCAGCCCACCGTCCACAGACCGAAGCTGAACTTGTCCGCCGGAGTGGGAGTGAAGCGTTCCGTCATCGCCTGGCCGCCTTCGGGTACCGTCGGTCCGCCGACGGTCACACCGGCCGGACCTTATTTGTTCAGTGTCATGACTAATCATGCACGGAACACCCTCCCGACAAAACCCCCCGACTGACTGTTGACCGGAGTCAGCCCTGTTCCGGGAGGCACCGTTCGCGTAATTTGTTTGCCACACAACCAAATTCCAGAGCGAGAATGAGGTAGCCCATGCCGCCGCGTACCGTCGTCATCGGGGTGGACAGCTCCACGCAGTCCACCAAGGCGGCCGTCATCGACGCCGTGACCGGTGAACTGCTCGCCGTCGGCCGCGCCCCGCACCAGGTCGGCGGGGATGCCGGGGCCCGCGAGAGCGACCCCGAGGTCTGGTGGCGAGCGCTGTGCGAGGCCGTGACCGCCGGGATGAAGGAGTCCGGAGTCCCCGCCTCCGCCGTCAGCGGCATCGCGGTGGCCGGTCAGCAGCACGGGCTCGTCGTGCTGGACCGATCGGGCCGGCCGCTGCGTCCCGCGCTCCTGTGGAACGACACCCGCTCCGCCCCGCAGGCCGCCGCCCTCACCGCCGCGCTCGGCGGCCCCGACGCGTGGACCGCGCGGACCGGTTCGGTGCCGGTGGCGTCCCTCACCGCGTCGAAGTGGCAGTGGCTGCGCGAGAACGACCCCGCGAACGCCGCGGCTGCCGCGGCCGTACGCCTCCCCCACGACTTCCTCACCGAACGGCTCGCGGGCACCGCCGCCACCGACCCCGGCGACGCCTCGGGCACCGGCTGGTACAACACCGCCACCGGCGCCTACGACCCGGAACTCCTGGGACTCCTCGAACTGGACGCCGCCCTGCTCCCCGAGGTCGCCCCCACCGGAGCGGCCCGCGTCGGCTCCCTGACCCAGGCCGCCGCCGAAGCGCTGGGGCTGCCCGAAGGCATCGCCGTCGCCGCCGGGACCGGCGACAACATGAGCGCCGCCGTCGGTCTCGGACTCGGCGGCGCCGGACTGCTCGACCACCCGGTCCTGAGCCTCGGCACGTCCGGCACCGTCTTCGCCGCGTCCCGCACCCGGCCCACGTCGAGGGCCCTGTCCGGCTTCGCCGCCGCGGACGGTACGTACCTCCCCCTGGCCTGCACGCTGAACTGCACGCTCGCCGTCGACAAGGTCGCCACGCTGCTCGGCCTGAACCGCGAGGACGCGTCCCCCGGGGGCGAGGCCGTACTGCTCCCCTACCTGGACGGCGAACGCACTCCCGACCTGCCCGCCGCCTCCGGACTGCTCACCGGACTGCGCCACGACACGACCCCGCAGCAACTGCTCGGCGCCGCCTACGAGGGCGCGGCCGTCACCGTCCTGCGAGCGCTGGACGAACTGCTGCGGGCCTGCGGTCTCGACCCGGACGCGCCCGAGGTGGCCGCCCGGCCGCTGCGGCTGATCGGCGGCGGTGCCCGGGGGCGGACCTGGGTGGAGACCGTACGCCGGCTCTCGGGCCGCCCCCTGATCGTCCCCGGCACCGGCGAACTGGTCGCCGTCGGCGCGGCCGCACTCGCCGCGTCGGCGGCCGGTGGCGGCGACCCGGTGGTCCTGGCGGCCTCCTGGAACGAACGGACAGCCGAAACTTCGGACCGTCAACTCCCTTGCACAGAACGGGATATGGAGACCTGGCAGCGGGTCACCTCAGTACTGGAGCAGGCCGCCGAGCCGTTGCTGGGCGGCTGAGCTCCGGCCGGGCACCGGATCGTCGGCCGGGTGCCGGATCGCCCCGCATCCGTTTTGGGATGCGAACCGAACTTCAATAAGATCCGGCGATGATCATAAGAAAACGGCTGACGGCCGGGGTGTGCATCGTGCTCGCCACCCTGACCGCCGGACTGGGCACCGCGCTCCCGGCCGCCGCCGACGAACCCCCCTCCTCCGCATCGCCCAAGGTCGAACTGGTCCTCGACGTCAGCGGTTCCATGCGCACCCGCGACATCGACGGCAAGTCCCGGATGACCGCGGCGAAGCAGGCATTCAACGATGTCCTGGACTCGGTGCCCGAGCAGGTGCAGCTCGGCATCCGGACCCTGGGCGCCGACTACCCCGGCGACGACCGGAAGGTCGGCTGCAAGGACACCAGGCAGCTCTACCCGGTCGGGCCGCTCGACCGCACCGAGGCGAAGACCGCGGTCGCCACCCTGGCGCCCACCGGCTGGACCCCGATCGGTCCCGCCCTGCTGGGCGCCGCCGACGACCTCGAAGGCGGCGAATCGACCCGTCGCATCGTCCTCATCACGGACGGCGAGGACACCTGCGGGCCGCTCGACCCCTGTGAGGTGGCCCGGGACATCGCCGCGCGCGGGGTCCACCTGGTCATCGACACGCTGGGCCTCGTGCCCAACACCAAGATCCGCCAGCAGCTGACCTGCATCGCGGAAGCCACCGGCGGTACGTACACCGCCGTCCAGCACACCGAGGAACTCTCCGACCGGGTCAAGCAGTTGGTTGACCGGGCCGCCGAACCCGTCATCACCCCGGTGGCGACCGAGGGCGCCGACAGCTGCTCGGCGGCACCGCGGCTCAAGGCCGGTCTCTACACCGACCGCGAGAAGTTCGGCCAGCACCGCTGGTACCGGGTGGACGTGCTGCCCGGTCAGGAACTGCGCGCCTCGGTGAGCGTGGCGGCGGACCGCGCCGTCAACAACGACTACGGCGTGCTGCTGCGGGCGGTGACGAAGCACGGACGGGAGATCGTGCGGGGCTCGGAGTCCGGCACCGGCCGTACGGACGTGATCTCGTCCGGGCTGCGCTACCCCAAGCCGGAACAGGACGACAACGAAAACGAGAAGCCGGCCGCCGAGGCCGTCTGCCTCCAGCTCAGCAACTCCTTCTCGGCCGCCGCCTCGGTGAAGACCTCGCCCGGACTGCCGGTCGAACTGACCGTGGACCTGGTGGACGGCCCCGACAACGCCGCCGACCCGGCCGCGTTCGGCCTCGGCCGGGGCTGGTGGCTGCTGGGCGTCCTGGTCCTCACCGGCCTGGTCGCCGGTCTGCTGACCGGCTGGATCTCGCGCTGGCGCGTCGCCGTATGGAGGACCAACTGATGCGTAGGACCCACCACCGCGCGAACGGTGTCAAGCACGCGACCGGTGTCAAGCGCACGTTCGCCGCAGCGCTGCTCGCCGGGCTCACCCTGCTCACCTCGGCGGGGGCGGCCGTCGCCGACGACCCGTCAGCGACCGCGAGCCCCGGCGAGGACGACGCCGGGAAGTCCGGCCCCACCGAGGCCGGCACCACCTTCCGTACCGCGACCTCGCTCCAGCAGGGACAGCGCGGCACCGCAGAAGCCTCGGCGGGCGACTACCTGTACTGGGTCTTCCCCGCCGACGCGGGACAGCGCGCCACCGTCGAGGCCACGGTCACACTCCCGCAGAGTGCCACCAGGCACGGCGCGTCCACCTGGCAGATCGAGGTGTACGACGGTCTGCGGCGCCGCCAGGCCTGTATGTACGGCCACCAGACCCGGAAGGCGGCGGCCGACGCGGCGACCGTCGAGCTGTCCTGCGTGCTGCGCACCGTGCGCGCCTGGTCCGAGCCCTGGGCCGACGACCCGCTGCCCGGCAGCTACTACGTGCGGCTGACCGTCCTGGATCTGCCCGCCACGGACCTCGGCCTGCCGGTCGGGGCCGAGATGATGGTCACCTCGGCCGACAAGGGCGGCGCCCACGACGTGGACGGGGCGCTCGCCGAGCCGCTGGTGCCCGGCGCGTCCTCCGTCGACCAGGCCTCCGACGACGCCTCGGGGGACGGCGGCCCGGCGGACGGTGACGCGCGGCCGCGGGTGTCGCTGGGCAGCGAACCGGACGACGGCTGGAGCTCCGGCTGGTGGACGGACCGCTGGCTGTGGACCGTGGGCGGAGGAGTGCTCGCCGCACTCGCGGCCGTCTTCGGCTACTCCCTGACACGCGGCGGCGGCCGTCCGTCCCGGGTCCCGCCGGGCGTCTGACCGGCCGTTCGACGGCGCCCCGGCCCCGACTTCCGCGAACGGGGCCGGGGCGCCGTGCCGTACCGAGTGGCGGACGGCTCCCTCCTCGAAGACCCTGGGCCGCGACAGGGGCTCCAGCACTTCGCTACGGGGAGGCACACCAGGTGTGGCAGTTCTTCGCGGACAATCCGTGGGTGGCCGTGTTCACCGTGATCACGCTCGGTGCGCTGCTCGGCATGGTGAGGTTCGGCCCGGTGAAGCTCGGTGCGGCCGGAGTCCTGTTCGTCGGCCTGTTCGTCGGGGCGCTCGACAAGGACATCGCCGCGGCCGTGCCCGCCGGGGTCTCCGCGCTGGGGCTCGCCCTGTACGTGTACACGGTCGGGCTGGAGTCGGGCCCCGCGTTCTTCCGTGAACTGCGCGGCCAGCTCGCGGTGATGGCCGGAGCGGTCGTGGCGCTCGCCCTCACCGCCGTCGTCGTCGGTTTCATCGGCCACCAGGGCTTCGGAATCAGCGGACCGTTCCTCGCCGGCGGGTACGCGGGCATCGGAACCACCACCCCCGGCCTGGCCGCCGCGCAGGCCGCCTCGCAGGACCCCACACAGCCCGCCGTGGGCTACGCCATCGGTTACCCGCTCGCCGTCGTCATCACCATCATGTTCGTCTCCGCGCTCGCGGTCCGCCGCAGCTGGGCCGCCCGCCGCGACCCCGACTCCGGGCTGCCGTCCACCCTCGTCACCCGTACGGTCCAAGTGACCCGCGACCGCGTCTGGGCCGATGTGCCCGGCGTCGCCGCGCACCGCGTGCTGGCCAGTGTGTACCGCCCCGTCGGGGGTGGCACACGGGTGGCCGGGAGGCTGGAGCGGCTGCGCCCCGGTGACCTGGTCGTGCTGGTCGGCGGCGAGGACGACGTACGGGCCGCGACCGACGCCCTCGGCGCCCTGGCCCCGTTCCATCTGCTGGACGACCGCAGTGCCGTGGACTACCGGCGGATCCTGCTCACCAACCCCGACCTCGCCGGCCGCACGGTCGCCGAGCTCGGTCTGGACCAGCGGTACGGCGCGGCCGTCAGCCGGGTGCGGCGCGGGGACTTCGACATGCTCGCCCATGACGGTCTGGTGCTCCAGCTGGACGACCGGGTCCGGGTGGTCATGCCGCGCGAGCGGACGACCGAGGTCACCACGTATCTCGGCGACACGGAGGCCAAGGTCAGCGAGGTGAGCGCGGTCAGTCTGGGCCTCGGACTCGCCCTCGGCTTCCTCATCGGCATCCCGTCGCTGACCCTGGGCTCCACCACCCTGGCACTCGGCACCGGAGCCGGGCCGCTGGTGATGGGCATGATCCTGGGCTGGCGGCGGCGCACCGGGCCGCTCGTGTGGACCCTGCCGACCCGCGCCAACCTGACCCTGCGCCAGATCGGGCTGCTGCTCTTCCTCGCCATCGTGGGACTCACCTCCGGCTACTCGTTCCGGGAGAACGCCTTCTCCCTGTTCGGGCTGAAGCTCGTGGCGGTCCTGGCGATCGGCGCGGTGGTCAGCTACACGCTGATGGTGCTCGTCGCCAGGGTCCTGGGGCAGAGCCGGGAGCGGACCATGGGCCTGCTGTCCGGCTATGTGGGCAACCCGGCGATCGTGGCGTACGCCAACGGCCGGGTGAGCGACAGCCGGATCAACAACGGCTACTCGACGCTGTTCGCGCTCGCCATCCTGGTCAAGATCGTCTGCATCCAGCTCATCGTCGGCCTGTGACACCGCCCCGCCCGGGTGAACCGTTGCCCCTACCCTGAAGCCATCACTCACCGACGCGGAGGGAGAGGTCTCTTGAGCGAGGCGCTGTACGTGAGGTTCCAGGGCACCGAGCGCAGCCCGAGGGGACACTTCCCCGGGGTGTTCGGCCTGGCCAACGGTCTGGCCCGGGAGGGCAGGCTGAGCGAGGAGCAGCACCGGTTCTGGCGCGCGGGCAACGACTGGTACGACGCCCACTACACCAATCCGTCCGATGTCGATCCGTCCGTCTACGATCCCGCGGTGAATCCGGGAGCGGTGGCCTGGTTCAAGGTGACGGCCGTGGAACTCATCGACCGGGTCGACGGCTATCTGACCCTGCTGGCCGAGCACCGGGTGCCGTGCGAACGGGTCGAGTCCGCCGATCCCGGCACGATCGTGTACGAGGACGCCGACCAGGTCGTGGTCGTGCCCCATCCCCGTTCGAACGAGTCCCCGACTGCGACTACTCTCGACAACTCGCGTACTCCACAGGGCTGATGGCGGATACCGGCCATGTCCCCCGCCACGTTCTGGTGGGGTGTCGGTCCCGTCCTGTTCGATGGGGAGCGAGTCACCGCGCAACGGCCGCGGTGCGCCACCAGTGAGCGGAGTTCTCTGATGTCCACGCAGACCGGCACGGCACTCGAAGCCGAGCCGCGCGGCCACACACTCGTACCGGGCCCCAAGGGGCTGCCGTTCCTGGGGAGCATGCCGCAGTTCGCGAAGAACCCGCTCGCCTTCTTCGAGCGTCTTCGCGGTCACGGGGACATGGTGCGCTGGCGTTTCGGCCGGAACCGGTGCGTGTTCATATCCGACCCGGACTGCATAGGCGAGCTGCTCACCGAGACGGAACGCACCTTCGACCAGCCCACGTTGGGCATCGCCTTCCGTACGGTGATGGGCAACGGCGTCGTGGTGGCACAGGGTGCGGACTGGCGGCGGAAGCGGTCGCTGGTCCAGCCGTCGGTGCGGCCGAAGCAGGTGAAGTCGTACGCGTCGACCATGGCCGACAGCGCGGTGGAGCTGGCGGACACCTGGAAGGTCGGCGAACGCGTCGACATCAAGCGGGAGATGGCCGCCCTGACCCAGCGGATCGCGGTCCGCACCATCTTCGGTGTGGACACTCCGGCGGACGCCGAGTCGATGGGCCGGGCGATGGATGTCGCCCAGCGCGAGATCGGCAAGGAGTTCAGCGGCATCGGCGCGCTGCTCCCGGACTGGGTGCCGACCCCGGGCCGGGCCAGGATCAGGAAGGCCGCGGCGGTCATCGACGCCGAGGTGGGCCGGGTCGTGGCCCGCCACCGCGACGGGGACGGGGAACGCCCCGACCTGCTGAGCCGGTTGCTCACCGCCGTGGACGAGACCGGCGCGCGGCTGACCGACCAGGAGATCCGCGACGAGACGGTCACCCTGTACATCGGCGGCCACGAGACGACCAGTTCCACCCTGGTGTGGGCCTGGTATCTGCTGTCCCGCAATCCGCGCGCGCGGGCCGCCCTCGCCGAGGAGCTGGACCGGGTCCTCGGCGACAGCGAGCCCGCGTTCGACGACTTCGCGCGCCTCACGTACGCCCAGTCGGTGGTGAAGGAGACCCTGCGCCTGTACCCCACGATCTGGCTGATCACCGGGGTGGCCAAGGCGGACGCGCGCATCGGCGGCGTACCCATTCCCGAGGGGACCAGGGTGTGGAGCAGCCAGTGGACCACGCAGCGCGACGCGCGGTGGTTCCCGGAGCCCGAGGAGTTCCGGCCCGAGCGGTGGGACGCCGAGCACGGCGACGAGATCGCGGAGTACGCGTGGTTCCCGTTCGGCGGTGGCCCCAGGGTCTGCCTCGGTACGCGCTTCGCGATGGTCGAGGCGGTCCTGATCCTGGCCGTACTGGCCCGGCGTTTCGAGCTGGACGTGGACCCGGGCACGGTCAGTCCCGAACCGAGCCTGACGCTTCAGCCGGACCGGGACATCATGGCGACGGTGCGGGCGCGTCAGTAGTCGTAGCGCGTCATCGTCACCGGGAGCGTGATCCACAGCGGGGCGCCGGGCAGTTCGGGCGTACCGGTGAGCGCGGAACCGAGGAAGAAGACCACCCCCTGCCTCCTCGCCCGCTCCGGCCCCTGCCCTGCCCCGCCGCCGCCGCCGCCCCGACTATCGGGGAAGCCACTTCTTCCATACGTCCGGGTTCGCCGCGATCCAGCGATCGGCGGCTTCCTCCGGGGTGAGCTTCTCCGAGGCGATCAGCGCCGACACCTCGTTCTGCGCGTCCTCGGACCACCTGAACTTCTTCAGGAACGCGGCCGCCTCGCCACCGCGCGCGGCGAAGTCGGCGTTGAGGTACTTCTGGAGCGGTGTCCTCGGATACGCGCAGTCGATGTCCTTGGGGTCCTTCGCCCCGCACGCCTCGGTGTACTCCGGGAGTTTCACCTCCACCATCGGCACCTCGTTGAACAGCCACTGCGGCTGGTACCAGTAGCTGAGGAAGGGCTTCTTCTCCTTGGCGAACTGCTGGATCTGCGTGATCTGGGCCGCCTCGGAGCCGGCGAAGACCACCTTGTAGTCCAGGTCGAGGTTCTTCACCAGCGCCGTGTCATTGGTGACGTAGGACGGTGAACCGTCCATCAGCTGGCCCTTGTCACCGCTCTCCGCGGTGCGCAGTTCGTCCGCGTACGCGTTCAGGTTCTTCCAGTCGGTGACATCGGGGTGCTTGTCCGCCCAGTACTTCGGTACGTACCAGCCGATGTGCCCGGTGACGCCGAGGTCCCCGCCGCGCACGATGGTCTTCTTCTCGTCGACGTACAGCTTCTCCTGGTCCGGGTGGCCCCAGTCCTCCAGGATCGCGTCGACGCGGCCCTGGCTGAGGGCGTCCCAGGCCGGGACCTCGTCCGTCTGGACCAGATCGACCCGGTAGCCGAGCCGGTCCTCCAGGAGTCGCCGGGCGACCGCCACATTGGCCTGGGCACCGACCCACGACTGCACGGAGAGGGTGACGGTCCTGATCCCGGCGGGCGCGGCGAACGGGGACGTCTGCCGGGTCATGTCGGCGGCGCCGCAGCCGGTGACCGCCAGCAGCGCCGCGGCCGAGGAAACGGCCGCGAACATACGCGTACGGGCGCGGGTGCCGGTACTCGGACGGGTGCCGGTACGTCGACGGATGCCGTTACGGAGCCGGGCGCCGCCGGGGGTACGGGTACGGGTGCGCGTCATCTCAGCTCTCCTGTCGCTGGCGGCGGTTGGTGGGCTGGGTGACCCGGTCGAGCATCAGGCCGAGGCAGACGATCGCGGCTCCCGCGACGAGCCCGGTGGCCAGGTCGCCCTGGCCCAGGCCGAGCACCACCTGGTAGCCGAGCGCGCCCGATCCGACGAGGCCGCCGATGATGACCACGGCGAGGACCAGCACGACCCCCTGGTTGACGGCGAGCAGCAGAGCGGGCCGGGCCAGGGGCAGTTGGACCTGTCGGAGCTGCTGGCCGCTCGTTGCGCCGAGCGAGCGGGCGCACTCCATCGCGGCCGGGTCGACGCCCCGCAGCCCCTGGGTGGTGATGCGGACGACGGCGGGCAGCGCGTAGACGACGGCCGCCGCGGCGGCGGGGGCACGGCCGACGCCGAACAGGGCGACGACGGGGATCAGGTACACGAACTGCGGCATCGTCTGGAAGACGTCCAGGACCGGCCGCAGTAGCCGCTCCAGACGTTCGCTCCGGGCCGCCGCGACGGCGATCGCGAAACCCAGCACAAGAGTGACCGCCACGGCGGCGATGACCTGGCTGAGCGTGTCCATCGACGGTTCCCAGACGCCGAGGACGCCGATGGCCGCCATGGCCAGTACGGCGGTGGCCGCCGTGCGCCAGGTGCCGATGGTCCAGGCGAGGGCCGCGACGATCAGCAGCACCGACCACCAGGGCAGGCCCTGCAGTCCGTCGCGCAGCGGGTTGAGTATCCCGTCGGTGAAGTGGGCGGCCCAGTCGGCGGTGCCGCCGACGACGGGCACACCGGTGTAGAGGTGGTCGACCATCCAGTCCTTGGCGGTGTTGACCGGTTGGGCGATGGCCACGGTCACGCTCTCGGGCCAGACCCGGCCGTCGGCCAGCCGTCCCGCCGTTGCGGCGGTCGCCGCGATCACGGCGGCCAGGGCCCAGCCGCGTCCGCCCCGCAGAGCGGCGGGGCCGGCCGGCGCGCTGCCGATCCGCCGTCCGGCCGCTTCCGTCGTACGGTCCAGGACGACGGCCAGCAGCACGATCGGGATGCCCGCCGCGAGGGCGGCGCCCACGTCGACCGAGGACAGCGCCTGGTAGACACGGTCGCCGAGACCCCCGGCACCGATGACGGAGGCGATGACGGCCATGGACAGGGCCATCATGATGGTCTGGTTGAGGCCGAGCAGAAGTTCCTTGCGGGCCAGCGGCAGCCGGGCGGTCAGCAGGCGCTGTCCGCCGGTCGCGCCGAGCGAGGCCACCGCTTCCATGACCCCCCGGTCGGCGCCGCGCAGCCCGAGCGCGGTGAGCCGCGCCATCGGCGGAGCCGCGTACACGACGGTGGCGAGGACGGCTCCGGGCACGCCGATGCCGAAGACGAGCACCACGGGCAGCAGATAGGCGAAGGCCGGCAGCACCTGCATCGTGTCGAGTACGGGGCGCAGCACCCGGAACGTGCGGTCCGAGAGCCCGGCGGCGAGCCCGAGGAGCAGGCCGAGCACGACGGACGCGAGAACCGCGACGACCATCAGCGCGAGCGTCTGCATGGTCGGCACCCACATGCCCAGCAGCCCGCACACGAGGAACGACACCGCCGCCGTCAGCGCGAGCCGGACACCGGCCACCCGCCACGCGACGACGGCGGCGAGAGCGGTGACACCCGCCCAGCCGAGGGCCAGCAGGAGGAGGTAGACGGCGCGTACGGAGATGACGACCGCGTTGCTGATGTGGCCGAAGAAGTAGAGGAACAGCGGGTGGCTGTCTCGGTTGGCCACGATCCATTCGGTCACGTCGCCGAGCGGCGCCGACAGGTCGACGGTCAGCGCCTGGGGCCACATTCCCCCGCCCCAGCGGGCGTGGACGACCGGGACGGCGACGGCGGCGATCACGGCGAGCAGCAGAAGCTTGGCGAGGGCGGGGCGGCCGCGCAGCGCGGACACCGGGCCCCGGCGCGAACTGCCGGATACCGGGCCGGAGGTGGGGGTGGGAGTGGGGCTGGAGGCGGCTTGGGCGGTGGCCATCAGGCGGTCACCTCATGTGACCCGTCCGGGGCCCCGCCGCGGGGCTCGTCGGAGAACCCTCCCTCGGCTCCCCCACGAGACCCGGTCCCCGCGACGACGTCGAGCAGGCACGCGTGGTCGACGATGCCGACCAGTCTGCCCCTGTCCATGACACGGGCCGCCGGGTCGCCGGAGCGAGCCACCGCTTCGATGGCCTGGGAGACGGTGGCGTCGGGGCGCAGGGCCGGGCCGCGTTCGCTCTCTCCGGCGGCCGGGGGCCGCATGGCGGTGGCGACGGTGAGGACCTGTTCGCGAGCGACATCGCGGACGAACTCGCGTACGTAGTCGTCGGCGGGCGACCCGACGATCTCCTCGGGGGTGCCGAGCTGCACGATGCCGCCGTCGCGCATCAGGGCGATCCGGGTCCCCAGGCGCAGCGCCTCGCTGAGGTCATGGGTGATGAACACCATCGTGCGGCCCTCCTCGCGGTGGAGCCTGACCACTTCGTCCTGCATCTCGCGGCGGATCAGCGGGTCGAGCGCGCTGAACGGTTCGTCGAAGAGGAGGACGGACGGGTCGACGGCGAGTGCCCGCGCCAGCCCGACGCGTTGCTGCTGGCCGCCGGAGAGCTGTGCGGGGCGGCGGTCCTCCAGCCCGGCCAGGCCGACCTTCGCCACGAGTTCGGCCGCCTTGGCCCGGCGTTCGGCCCGGCCCAGGCCCTGGATCTCCAGTCCGTAGGCGACGTTGTCGAGGACCGTACGGTGCGGCAGCAGCCCGAAGTGCTGGAAGACCATCGCGGCACGGTGGCGCCGCAGTTCGCGCAGCCGGGCGCGGTCCATCGCGAGGACGTCCTCGCCGTCTATGGCGAGCGTGCCGCCGGTGGGCTCGATCAGCCGGGTGAGGCAGCGTACGAGGGTCGACTTGCCGGAGCCCGACAGGCCCATCACGACGAAGACCTCTCCCTTGCGGACGTCGAAGGAGACGTCGCGCACGGCGGCGGTGCAGCCGGTGCGCTCGCGCAGTTCGGCGGCGGGCAGGTCGGCGTACTCACTGCCGGGGATCCGGTCGGCCTTGGGGCCGAACACCTTCCACAGGTTCCGGACGGCGAAGACGGGGGTATCGGCTCCGGTCATCGGCCCTCGCCTCCGGCCGGGACCTCGGCCGTGAGCAGTTCGGCGCACTTCTCGCCCACCATCAGGACTCCGATCATCGGGTTCACCGCGGGCATGGTCGGGAAGACGGAGGCATCCGCGATCCGGATGCCGTCGAGTCCCCGGACGCGCAGCTGGGGATCGACCACGGCCGCCGGGTCGTCGGGGGCGCCCATCCGGCAGGTGCCCGCCGGGTGGTAGACGGTGTGCGCGACCTTCCGGGCGTACGCGCTGATGTCCTCGTCCGATGTGATGTCCGGGCCGGGGCACACCTCGCGCTTGAGCCAGTGAGCGAGCGGTTCGGTCTTCGCTATCTCGCGGGCGAGCTTGATGCCGTCGACCAGGGTGCGGCCGTCGTGGTCGTCCTCGTCGGTGAAGTAACGGAAGTCCAGGGCGGGTTTGACCTCGGGATCGGCGCTGGTGAGGCAGAGGCGGCCGCGGCTGCGCGGCTTGGGGATGTTCGGGGTCATCGACACACCGTGCTCGGGCTTCTCGTAGCCGAGCCGCTCCGGGTTGTCGGTGAACGGGATCTGGTAGAAGTGGAACATCAGGTCCGGGCCCCGGGATTCGGGGTCGCGGCGGACGAAGAGCCCGGCGTCCGAGTCCATCGCGGAGTTCTCGGGGATGGGCCCGTCGGTCTCCCAGACGATGACCGACTCGGGGTGGTCGAGCAGGTTCTCGCCGACGCCCGGCAGGTCGTGGACGACGGGAATGCCGAGCTGTTCCAGGTCCTCGCGCGGCCCGATCCCGGAGTGCAGCAGCAGCCGCGGGGTGTCCACCGCGCCCGCGCAGACCAGGACTTCGCGCGTGGCGCGCAGCAGGACCTCCTCGCCGTCCTTCGTTCGGACGTGCACACCCGTGGCGCGCGTGCCGTCGAATTCCAGGCGGTACGCCCAGGTCTCCAGCAGGATCGAGAGGTTGGGGCGGTCACCGGCCTCGATGTGCGGGTGGAGGTAGGCGACGGAGGCGGAGGAGCGCTTGTTGTTCTCCGGGTGGTAGGCCAGGTCGAAGAAGCCGACGCCCTCGTGGAACGGCTCGCGGTTGAAGCTGTCGACGCGCGGGACTCCGGCCGCGGTCCGTGCCGCGTCGACGAAGTCGCGGGCGATGGCGTTACGGTCCTTCTCGTCGACGGGCACAATGTTGTTGCGCAGTCGGGCGAAGTACGGGTCCATCGCGGCCGCGTCCCAGCCGGCGGCGCCCGCCTCGGCCCACTCGTCCCAGTCGCCGGGCAGCGGTTTGAAGCTGATCAGCGTGTTGTGGGAGGAGCAGCCGCCGAGCACCCGGGCCCGGCTGTGGCGTATGTGGGAGTTGCCGCGCGGCTGTTCGGTGGTGGGGTAGTCGTAGTCGAGGTCGCCGCCGAGCAGGCCGAGCCAGCGGCGCAGGGTGAGCACGTCGTCGCGGCCGATGTCGGTGGGGCCGCCCTCGATGACCGTGACGGTGACGCCGGGGTCCTCGGTGAGGCGGGAGGCGATGACCGAACCGGCGGTGCCGCCGCCGACGATCACGTAGTCGACAGGTTCGGGGAGTGCGGTGCGGTGGGGGGACGGAGGCATCGGCTTCACTGCTCCTTCTGCAAAGTGCGTGCGTGAACGTGCGTGCGGGCGGGCGTGAACGGGCGTGCGTGCGGGCGCGGGCATGCGCGTGTGGGCGTACTGCTCCAGCGGCTTCTCTGTTGCTGCTTCTGCTTCTCGGTTGCTGCTTCTGCTTCTGCTTCTGCTCCGAGCAGGCGCGCGGAATCAGCCGGCGAACCAGCGCTGCGGCCGCGGGTTGAGGTTCTGGTAGATGTGCTTGGACTCCCGGTACTCCGCGAGGCCGGTGGGGCCCAGCTCGCGCCCCGTACCGGACTTGCCGAAGCCGCCCCATTCGGCCTGCGGGAGATACGGGTGGTAGTCGTTGATCCATACGGTGCCGTGGCGCAGCCGCCCCGCCACGCGCCGGGCGCGGCCCCCGTCGGTGGTCCAGACGGCGCCCGCGAGGCCGTAGTCCGTGTCGTTGGCCAGGGTGATGGCCTCCTCCTCGGTACGGAACGTCTCGACGGTGAGGATCGGGCCGAAGGTCTCCTCGCGGACGACCCGCATCTCCCGGTGGCAGCCGTCCAGCACGGTCGGCCGGTAGAAGTAGCCGCCCGCCGGCCGCTGCGCGGAGGATTCGGGGCGGGCGCCGCCGGAGCGGACGACCGCGCCCTCCGCGCGGGCGGAGGCGACGTACGCCTCGACCTTGGCGAGCTGCTGCGCGGAGACGAGCGGGCCGCACTCGACGCCCGCCTCGGTGCCCCGGCCGAGCCGGATCGCGTCGGCGCGGCGGGCCAGTTCGGTGACGAAGCGCTCGCTGACGGACTCCTCGACGATGAGCCGGGCCCCGGCCGAGCAGACCTGCCCGCTGTGGAAGAAGGCGGCGTTCAGCGCCTGGTCGACGGCGGTGTCGAAGCCGTCCTCGGTGGCGCAGGCGTCGGCGAACACCACGTTGGGGTTCTTGCCGCCTAGCTCCAGGGCGACCTTCTTCACCGTGGGCGCGGCGGCCTGCGCGACCTTGGTGCCGCTGGCGAGGCCGCCGGTGAAGGAGACCAGGTCCACGTCCGGATGCTCGGAGAGCCGGGCCCCGACCGGGTCGCCCGCACCGGTGACGAGGTTGGCCGCGCCGTCGGGCAGCCCTGCCTCGGAGAGCAGCCGGATCAGGTGGACGGTGGAGAGCGGCGTGACCTCGCTGGGCTTGAGCACGAAGGTGTTGCCCGCGGCGAGCGCCGGGGCGATCTTCCAACTGGCCTGGAGGAGCGGGTAGTTCCAGGGGGCGATCAGGGCGCAGACGCCGACCGGCTCGTGCACGACGATGCTGTGGACGTCGGGGTCGCCCGCGTCGACAACCCGGCCGCCGCTCTCGTTCATGACGAGGTCGGCGAAGTAACGGAAGGCGTTGGTTACGTCATCGACGTCGACGCGGCCCTCTTCGAGGGTCTTGCCGGTGTCACGGCTCTCGGTGAGCGCGATCTCCTCGCGGTCGCGCTGGAGCAGGTCGGCGACGCGGCGGAGCAGCCCGGCACGCTCGGCGACGGGCCTGTGCGGCCACGGGCCGTCGTCGAAGGCGCGGCGCGCGGCGGCGATGGCGGCGTCGGTGTCCGTGATGTCGCCCTCGGCGACGACCGCGAGGACGGTGGCGTCGGCGGGGTCGAGGATCTCGCGGGTCGCGCCGGATCCGGCGGCCCGCCAGATGCCGTCGATGTGGATGGTGCTGAGCGCCGACATGTCGTGTTCTGCCTTCCGTGCCTGAAATGCCCCCGCCGGTTCGGCCGGGGCGTTCTGCGCGGTGGACCGGAGGACGGCCGCACCAGCAGCCTGGACCCCTCCCCGGTACGGCGGAATGTATGCCGGGATTTTCACCCTGGGTGACATGCCTCACTTCGGGCAACCGTCCGGCCCCGGATGCCGTCGTCGGCCCGCCACCGGTCCCTGGTACGGAACCGGCGGCGGGCCGGGCGGGGTGTCAGCCGACGGCCGGGCCGGGCGTCAGCCGATACGGATCGTCCCCGGAACCCGTCCTCACCCTGATGTCAGGGTGAGGTCCGGCTCCCCGATGCCGTCCGCGCCAGCCATCGCGCGATCCGGTCCCAGCTTCCGGGGTCGAACTCCCGCGCCACGGCGGCGAACCGCTCCGGCCGGGCGAGCAGCCGACGGTGTCCGGGGTGCAGTGCGGCCTGGGCGAGCAGCCAGCCCGCCATCAGGTGCGGGTCGCCCGCGTGCTTGCGCGCCCCGGCCTCGTACCGCTCCCGCGCCGCTGCCGCCTCGCCCGCGGTCAGCAGTTCATCGGCGGTGGCCGCCATGTCGGGCGCCGGACGCGGACGCAGATAGAGGCTGCCTCGGATGTCCTGCCAGTACGTGCGGTCCGCGGCCGCCGGAGTGATCAGGGGCGGCTGTCCGGCGACGGGTACGCGGATGTCCCCGGAGCCGAACGCCGTGAGCAACGCGGTGCGTTCGCTCTCCGGGCACCGCAGATTGCGCAGCCGCCACTCGACGCGGTGGCCGGCCGCGGCGGCTCCGGCCCGCTCCGCCGCCCCTTCGTCCACCGGTTCCCGCAGCCAGCCGTCGACGGTGTGCGACAGCCCCGCGACGAGGCGCCGCCCGGGGCCGGTGAGGCGCGCCCGGGTGGCGAGGGTGCGCAGCACCATACGGGTCTGGAGCCGGCGCAGCGCGAACTGGAAGGGCGCCAGCTCCTCGGGGTCGGCCACCTTGTCGCCGATCCGGTCCCGCCAGAATCCGGCCACGCCGACGAAGGCGTAGGCGCCGTGGAGCAGTCCCGGCAGATGCCTCGGGTCGGAGCGCCACGGTGCGTAGTACCGCTCGTCGCGGTCGTCGTCGAGCATCGGGAAGAGGTGGAGCAGGGCGCCGAGCTTGCTGTGCTGGAACTCGTGGACGAGGGTCTCGGCGAGCGCCAGTCCGCTTCCGGGCCTGGCCACCACCATGGAGCCGAACGCGTCGCCGGTGGAGGCGCTGAGACCGGCGGCGGGCACGGGGAGCTTTCGGCCGCTGTCCTGCGGGTGCCAGGGGACGATCCGGCTGATCTCCTCGGGGCGCAGCGCTCCGGCTTCCGCGTCGCCGCGGCGCAGGATCGACAGCGCGTCCTGGAAGAGGTCCTGCCAGCGGCGCAGTTCCCCGGGGCCGACGCGTGAGGGGGCGATCGGCTCGTCCAGGTCGCGGTACGGGTCGATGTCGTCCAACTGCACCTGGTGCGATCCGGGCCCTGCGAAAGGCCCGGCTGCGGCAGGCGGGTGCACCGGGAGCCGGTGTACCGGAAGCCGGTGGGCGGATTCGGGGTCGGTGAGCGGTCGTACGACGACCACGTCGCCGTACCGCCCGCCGGTCTCCCCGCTTGGCCCCTCACCTGACGCCTCGTCTGTCCCCTCTTGCCGGACCGTGAGCGCGCCCGAGGACACCGTGACGCGCACCGGGTGGAAGGCGTCCGCCGGGGGGCGGTGCAGCCTGATGAGGCCCAGCGTGGGGAGGCTGAGCGTCGCCGCCCGCGCGGGAAGCGTCAGCTCGGCGCCGGTACCGGCGAGCAGGGCCGCCGTCACGGCCACCGCCGCCAGCTGTCCGGCGTCCGCCCACAGCGGCGGTCCCGACGCGCTGCCGTGCAGGCGGCGCAGGGTGTGGGCGAGCCAGCTGCCGACCTGTGGGCTGAGCAGCAACCGCTCCACGGGCCGCGGTGCCCGTGCGGCGGCCCTCTCCAGCACGGGCCAGATCGCGGCCGCGTCCAGGGGCCCAGGATGCCGGGGTGTTCGTCCAGCCGGTCGAGGAGCTCACGCAGCAGCAGGAGGCGACGCGTCCGCTCGCCCTCGACCAGGAACGCGACGGCCTCGCGCGAGCCGCCGCCTGCGGCGATCTCGTCGAACAGCGGGCCGGGCATGCGGATCGGGGCGTACACATCGCTCCCTGTCCCGGTGACCTCCTGTCCGGTCCGTCCCGGCTATTCGGCCCGTCCTGGTTCGGAACCGCCGCCCATGGCGTTGCCCCGGGCGCGCCGGAGTTCCGCCAGCAGCCGTGCGCCCGGGTCAGGGGCCGGAAGGCGACGCAGATCGGCGACACTCACGGACGCGAGGTCCAGGACATCGCTCTCGACATGGTCGGTGGTGCGGTCGGCGGATACCGGCTCGTACAAGGCGCGCTCCCCCTTCGCGAGCGGTGGCACACGATGCCACCGTTTCCTCCATCATGACGAACGGGACCCCTTCCGGAAACCCATGTGATCACGCCAGCCGATCATTTTCCTGCCCCCTGGGCGGCGATCAACTCCTGTATGGCCTCTCCGAGTTCGGCGGCACGCACCGGATCGACGTCGAGCAGGGTCACCGCGTCGAACAGTTCTCCCAGTCTGTCCGGATGCGCCCTGAGAGTCCGTACGATCCCGATGACATCGGTACGCGGCATCGAGTGCCGGGGCATCCGCTCGATGACCGCTGCGGGCAACTCGTTGACCAGAGCCTGTCGTTCGTCGCGGTCGTTCATCAGCGGGTAGGCCAGCAGCGCCTCGATGAGCCGCGCGAGCGACCGGGCGGGCGACAGGGCGGGAGCAGGCGAAGGAGCGGGAGCGTTCAGCGGGGCAGGAGCGGACGGCGAGGCCTGCGGGGCTGCCGGGGTCGGGTCGGGCGCCGGACTGCTCTCGGTACGGCCGGGCCGGTGGAGGAGGAGCGTCGGCACCTGGTCGGTGCGGCCCGTTGCCCGGAGTGCTCCCAGCCGGGCCCGTACCGCGTCGAAGCGGACGTTGGGGTCGGGCACGGGATCGTCGTCGGGGAGTTCGCTCAGCACGATGTCCGAGAACACCCCCGTCCGGCGCTCGGGATCGTTGGCCGCGCGCTGCCCCCTGGTGGCCGCGAGCATCAGGACCTGCTCGTGGGCCTGGACCCGCTGCCCCGCCGGGAGGTGTTCGTCCGGCAGCGAGTGCGGGAAGTGGTGGCGCTCGTCGAACGTCTGGCAGGCATCGACCATCCAGGTCTGCCGCCCGAAGCCGGTGACCGCGTCACTTCTCAGCGTGCCGCGGGCGGGGATGCCGGTGACGAAGGCGCTGCGCAGGGAGTCGTGGTCGGCCGGGCGGTGGGGGACGTCCAGAGTCTCGCCGTCCAGCGGGGCGAGACGCAGCAGGACATCGGCCTCCGGCACGCCGCGGGCCAGCAGCCAGTCGCGGAACCGCAGGGCGTCCCTGACCGGTCCCGGCAGGTTCCAGCTGTCACCGGCCGCGTACCGCTCGATGCCGACCACCAGGGCGACGACCCGGTGCGGGGCGATCCGGTGCGGGGCGATCCGGTCCTGATTCACGGGAGCCGTTCCCCGATCGCGCGGTAGACGGCGGGGTCGGTCCAGTAGGCGCTGTGCGCGACGGGAAAGGGCTGTCGGCTGTCGGTGGCGATGTCGTGGGCGCGGCCGGGGAAGAGCGGTTCGGCCGCGTACCCGAGCAGATCCCGGCGGTCGTAGAGATTCAGCCAGTCGGGGACGTGTGCGGGCAGCGGGTCGGGGTGCGCGAGCGTGGGCAGCGCGCCCGTCTCGTACAGGAACGGTCCCTGCGAGCCCACGGTCACCAGCAGCTCCACGCCGGGCAGTGGGCCCGATATCAGCGTGTCCAGGGCGATGATGCCGCCGAGGCTGTGGCCCAGCAGGACCACCGGGGGGGGTCGGTGGCGGCGATGTGATCGCGCAGCCCCTGGCGTGTCCGCTCGCCCCTGGCCAGGTATTTGAGAATGTCTCCGGCGGCCGGGTGGGCGGCGTCGGTGAGTGCCCGGCGCCGCCGGACGGCGTAGCGGGACCCCAGGCGTACGAAGGGCTTGCCGAGCAGGCCGAGCACCGGGCCGCGGCCGGTTCCCGCCGGGACCGCGCCGAGCCGGGCGGCGAGTGCCCCGACGGCGGCGTCCCTGGTGTCCCCGCTGGCCTGGAGCGGTTCGTCGGCGTCGACGGCCGCCGCGATGACGGTGGCCGTCAACGAGCGGGCCAGTACCCAGGGCAGCACCTCGGCGTCCAGCGCCTCGGCCGCGGGCGCGAGCAGGGGGCTGCGCGCCAGGTCGGCGGCCGCCCGCGCGAGTCCGGGTCCGAGCTGTTCGGCCTGTTCCTCGCCGTGTACGGCCAGGTCGGCGAGCAGGGCCCGGGGGCGCTCGTCGGGGAACGCGGCGCCGGGCGGTGTGACCCGGGCGGTGGCTCCCGCGGCGGCCAGGGCCAGTTCGCACCGGGGGTCGTCGTACAGCCGGGCCCGGACGGGAGCACGAACTCGACCTGCACCGGAGGCTCGTTCTCCAGCTCCGGCACATCCGCCCAGCGGGCCTCACCGCTGCCGATCGCCCGGTCGACCGCTCCGGCGAGGGCGTCGAGGGTCGCGCGCTCCACCTCGCCCGCCACCGGCTCCCAGTAACCGGGGGCCGGATTGACCCAGTGCCGTACGAAGACATCGGCCGAGCCGTCGTCCGCGGGCTCCACCATCACGACGAGACAGCGCGGCACTTCCGGGTCGGCCCTCGACGGGGCCGCGATGCCGCGCCGCCGTTCCGCCAGCGCCTCCACCGCGTCCGTACCCGCTTCCCGGGCCCAGCGGTCCGACCATTCGCGTAACTTGCCGCCGACCGCCTTCGACTGATGGGCGATCACCTCGACCAGCACCAGGGCGGGAGGCAATCCGTCGGCCTGCGTGTTGACTTCGCGCAGATAGCCGAAGCGTTGGAGGGGAGACAGCCCGTAGGGGACGTCGACCCCAGTTCATGGCCGAGAACCGCGTGCAGGCGGCCGTCGTCGGAGTCGCGCACCTCGCCGAGCAGCCGCCCGATCTCCCGCAGGGCGCCCTCGCCGAACACCGGGGCCAGGTCCGCGGTCGCTCCGCCGGGGCCGGAGCTGTCGACCAGCCTGGCCAGCCGCGCCGAGTCCTCGGGGCCCGAGGCGACGCTGACGCCGAAGATCAGCGCGTCGAGCCCGCCGTCACGCTTCAGGACGTCCATGACGAGCGACAGCATGTCGACCCGCGGGTTCTTGCGCAGATAGTTGATCTCGGTCCGGAGCTGAAACGCGACCAGGGCGACGAAATGGATGCACTGCTCCGGATCGCGCACGCAGGCCAGCGCGCACAACTCGTCGACCAGCGCTCCGACCAGAAGCGGATCGGTCTCCCGCGATCCCCTCGGCGCGTGTGCCACCACCGACCCCATCCCCCGCTGCGCCGGTACTTCCTTCCACGATCGATCGCGAAGTTATCACGCCGGATCTATCGCAACCAGGTTCGATTACAGGCCCGTTGGAACCATTCCGCCGCTTCGGACGGGTTGCGCCACGCGGATTGGGCACGATGCGAGACGGCGGAGCACCGCGCCCGGCCGGACGGCTCACCCGGACGGGTGGAACGGCCGGGACTCCCAGCCGGGCGCCGGCCCCGTACTGGCCCGGACGGTCAGCTCCGGACCCAGCAGTTCGACCTCGCCAGCGCCGCGTCCGGGCGGTGCAGCACACGTACGCCGGCCTCCCGGGCCATTGTCCGGACCCCGTCGACCGTCCGCTCGGCGAAAACGGTGTGCCGCTCGTACACGGCCTCCGCCTCCCCGATCAGTGCGAGCGAGCGGTGTCCGAGACCGGCGAGATGCTGTACGCACAGGGCCCCGGTCGCCTCGAAGTCGAGGTCCACACAGGTCAGCCCGGCCGTGTCGGCGGGCAGCCCGATGAGCACCGCGGCCCGGTCGGTCTCCCGGATCAGCGGCAGCCGCTCGTTGTGCGGTTCGACGTCCATGAGGATCATCGCGTCGGCGAGTGAGCTCCCCGCCGGGTGGTACCGCGAAGCGCTTCGACAGCGCTTCGACGCCCTGGACGGTGCGGACCTGTGGCCACCGCTCACCCCAGCAGCACGGGGAAGGACTCCATGTCGTTCTGGGTCATCACCGGCAGCTTGCGGATCTCGTCGTCCGGGACGGCGAGCCGCAGCCCCGGGAAGCGTTCGAACAGGGCGGGCAGCGCGATGGCCGCCTCCACCCGTGAGAGGGCCGCCCCGGGGCAGATGTGGGGGCCGTGGCCGAACGTCATGTGCCGGATGGGGGCGGGCCGGGTGATGTCGAAGGCGTCGGCGTCGGCGCCGTGCTGCTCGACGTCCCGCCCGATGGCCCGGTAGGAGATGACGACCCCGTCGCCCTCCTTGATCACGTCGTCGCCGACCGGGATGTCCTCGGTGGCGAACCGCATCAGCAGATGGGTGGTGGGGGTGTCCCAGCGCAGCGTCTCCTCGATCACCGTCTCCCACCCGATGCTTCCGTCCAGCACCATCCGCAACTGGTCGGGGTGCGCGAGCAGAGCGCGTACGGCGTTGAGGATGAGCCCGATGGTGGTCTCGTGCCCGGCGGCCACCATCGCCTTCAGATTGCCCACCACCTCCTCCTCGGTGAGCGGCTCCCCGCCCTCCTCGGCCAGGATCAGTGCGCTGGTGAGGTCGTCGCCCGGCCGCGCGGTCCGCTCCCGTACCAGGGCGTAGTAGAAGACGTCCAGCTCATCGAGCAGCGCCAGGCGTTCCTCCTGCGGGGTGAGCATCGAGAAGAACGCCTTGTACCGCTTCATCAGCATCGGGTGCTGGTCCTCGTCCACCCCCATCAGCATGCCGACGACCCGCATGGGCAGCGGCTGGGCGAACACGGACTTGAGGTCGACGACCCCGTCCCTGCCCTGTTCCGCGAGGGATTCGAGCAGTTCCCCGGTGAACTTCTCGATGTCCGGGCGCAGCGCTTCGAGCCGGCGCGGGGTGAGCGCCTGGGAGGTCTTGGTGCGCAGCCGCCGGTGTTCGGCGCCGTCCACCGTGAACATCGAACGCCCCGCGTCGATCATTCCGATCAGCGGCCAGGCCCGGGTCACCGCCCCGCTGCGCCAGAGCCCCCAGGCGTCGAGGTCCTTCACCAACCGGGGATCGACGAGGAGTTGACGGGCCTCCGCGTGCCGGGTGACGGTCCAGGCCGGGACGCCGAGCAGTTCGATCCGGGCGAGCGTCCCGGCGTCCCGCAGCCGGGCGGTCTCGCCGTCCAGGTCCTGGACCATCGGGTCGATGACCACGGTCCCGACACCCGGTTCGGCGTCATGGGCGGCGGCATGAGGGCAGTTCACGACGGATCTCCTGTCGTACGTACGGGAGTGAAGCGGACGGGGAGCGCGGTCATCCCACGCAGGAACGCGGACGGCCGGCGGACCAGTTCCGCCGCGGGCACGGCCAGTTCGAGGTCGGGCAACCGGTCCAGCAGGACTTCGATGCCGGTGCGGGCGATGGTCTCGGCGATCTCCTGGGCGGGGAACGGGCAGCGGTACTCGCCATGGCTGAAGGCGAGATGCGCGCTGTTGCCGCCCTGCCCCGAAGCGGTTCCGGGGGACGAGAGCTGCTGGCGGATGTGCGGATCGGCGTTGGCCGCGCCGAGTCCGAGCAGCAGCATGTCGCCGCTCCGGATGTTCCGGCCGCCCAGATGCGTGTCCCTGGCCGCCCAGCGTCCGGCGAGGATCTGGGTCGGACCGTCCTCCCACAGGACCTCGTTCATGGCCTCGGCGACGCTGTGCCGCCCGCCCGACAGGGAGGCGGCGAACTGGTCCTCCGTGAGCATCAGGCGCATGGAGTTGCCGATCCAGTCGGCGGTGGTCAGGTGCCCGGCCGCGGTGATGGCCATGAGGTCGAGCGCGTACTCCTCGTCGGTGAACGGCTCGGGGTGCGTGAGCATCCGGGAGATCACATCGTCCCCGGGCGCCGACCGCTTGGTCTCCACCAGCCGCCGCATGTGCTCGCCGAAGCGGGCATAGGCATCCTGGGCTCCCGCCCCGCCGTCGGCCAGGTCCTTGAGCACCTGGGCGATGTCCGCGCCCTCGGCGTCGGGGAAGCCGACCAGCCGGGCGAGCACCAGGACGGGGAGCGGTACGGCGAACTCGGCGACGAGATCGGCCGTGCCCCGGGTGCAGACGTCGTCGATGAGCCGGTCGGCCAGTTGTTCGCAGTGCGACCGGATCTCGAACGGATCCGCGCCTTCGAGAGCGGGCCCCACCATCCGGGCGTGCCGCAGGTGCTCGGCCCCCGCGGTGAAGTAGATGGAGGGCATGGGCCGCCCGACCATCGGCAGCAGTGGCCAGTCCTCGGGGATGTGCCCCCACTGATTCCACAGCGCGACGTCCCGGGGGAAGAGTTCCCCGTCACTGGTGACCTGGTGGAGTTCGCGGTAGCCGATGACCAGCCAGGCGGGTACCCCGCCGGGCAGTTCGACGGGGACGACGGGTCCGTGCTCGCTCCGCATGGTGCGGTAGAGCACCTGCGGCTCGGTGGTGAAGTCGGCTCCCCCCAGGGGCACGGCGCCCGAAGCACCGCCTAACGGGCAGCCACCACCGGCACTTGTCGAGGCGGCGGACGCGGTGGGCAGGGGGTTCGTCATCGTACGGACTCCAATGGCGACGGCTTCGCGCGTTGCGACCATACGATCAACGCGGCACCACTATAAGGAGGTTCCGTGAAGCCCCGAGGGTCCAGCAGGCCCTTTTCTTACCTTTTCGATCATGCGCGCCCGACATCTGCGCATGATTGATCACAAGTTCGACAGGGGGGTAGCTGGCTACCAGGCCCCTCTGGGGGATAGCCCTCAGTGAAGTCGGGGTCTATTGGGGTCGCCCGGAGGACGCCCGGCCCATAGATTCTGAAGTGGAATCAACGCACCGCTCCCCATCCCCTACGGAGGAACCCCCGTGACCGCCCCCTCGCACCGTCCGCACCGGCAGCCGCTCGCGGCCCACCCGCTCGTCGCGGCCTTCGTGCGCTTCGTCGTCTGCGGCGGAGGGGTCGGGGTCGCCTCCAGCGGCGTGCTCGTGCTGCTGAACGGACGACTGCCGCTGGTGCTGGCCAACGCCCTGGTCACGGTCGTCTCCACGGTGATCGCGACGGAGCTGCACCGCCGCATATCCTTCCGGAGCGGTCGCGGGGGCTGGGGTGTCCACCTCCAGTCCGGCCTGACGGCCGCCGTGAGCTACGCGTTCACCACCGGCGCGCTGCTCACCCTGTACGCCATCGATTCGACGCCGTCCGCGCCCCTCGCGCAGACCGTCTATCTGTCGGCATCCGCGCTGGCGGGCGTCGGCCGGTTCGCGCTGCTGCGGATCGTGGTCTTCGCCGAGCGGCCGAGCACGGCGAAGACCGCCGTGCTCGGCAAGTCCGCCGTGACGATGGCCGCGTAACGCCTCGCGGGGGCGGGGTACGTATCAACGGCTCACGTCCGCCGGTGTCGTCCGCCGGTGTCGTCCGCCGGTGTCGTCCGCCGGTGTCGTCCGCCGGTGTCAGCGCCGCCGACTACTGTTCGGGTATGGCGTCGACGGACATAACCCCCACCTCCGGCATCCGGGTGCCCGCCGACATGTTCCGGTTCACCACGGGCAACCTCGCGCCGCTCTACTCCGCGATCCTCCAGGCGTTCGGCGACGCCAACGAGCGTCTGGTGACGGCGCTCGGGCTGGATGAGGTGCGGGAGCGGCTGCGCGGGGTCGGCTGGTTCGACGCCCTGACCGACGAGGACCTCACCGGGGCGCTGAAGCAGCTGCGGGCGTGGGAGTTGCTGGACGTCATCCAGAACCACGCGGAGAACTACCGCACCGCGGAGGAGTACGAGCGGCGCAATCTGCAGTACTCCCTGACCCGGCGCGGGGAAGCCGCGTTCGCCGGGGTGCAGCACGCGCTCGCCGTCCTGGCGTCGACCGGGGCGCTGCAGACCGCCGTGCTGGACGCGATCGCGGACCGGCTGGCCGAGCTGGACCGGCTGATGCGGGAAGCGGGCTCCGGGGACCGGCGGATCTTCGCCACGCTCCAGGAACTGGAGGGGCACCTGGACGCGCTGCGCGGGAACACCAAGCAGTTCAACGGTGAGTTGCAGCGGCTGCTGCGCACCGACGGCGCGGAGCTGTCCACCTTCCATGAGGTGAAGGGGGCGACCGTCGCGTATCTCCAGGAGTTCCTGACCAATCTCGACCAGCGCGCGCACGCGGTGGCCGCCGCCGTAGCCCGGATCGAGGAGCGCGGTCCGCGGGAGGTGTGGCGGCGTGCCCTGAAGGGCGCCGAACTGCCGCCGCTGGGAGGCGCGGACCCCGGGCCCGAGTGGCTGGCCCGGCGGCAGGCACGGTGGGACGGTCTGCGGGCCTGGTTCCTGCCCGTGGACGGGTCCGCGGCCCGCGTGGAGCAACTGCACCATGTGGCGCGGCGCGCCATCGTGACCCTGCTCCAGGTGCTGGACCGGATCACCGAGTCACGGCGTCGGTCCACCGGCGCCGTACAGGACTTCCGGGAACTGGCCCGGTGGTTCGCCGCGGCGCCCGGTGAGGACGACATGCACCGGCTGTGGGCGACGGCGTTCGGACTCGGCCCGTCACGGCACGCGCACCTCGCGCACGCCGACCCGGAGCTGGTCCCGGTCACCGAGAGCTGGCGCGACGCCCCACCGGTGGAGGTGTCCGCGCTGTTGCGCACCAGTGGGCGTACGGAACAGTTCTCGCGCACCGGGCGGGTGCGGGATGTGGCGGCACTGAAGGCGGCGCGGGCCGAACGCGCACGGATGGAGCGGGCCGAGCTGGAGGCCGCCTGGAGTCTGCTGCGCACCGAGGCGCCGATACGGCTCTCGCACGTCGGCGCCCTGGACCACGAGGTGTTCGAACGTTTGCTGGATCTGCTGGGCCGGGCATTGGCGACGCGTCCGGACGCGTCGGGCACCCGGCGCGCGGTGACCGGGGACGGGCGGGTGGAGGTCGTGCTGCGACCTGCGGCCGACGGCCTGGCACCCGCTGTGCTGCGCACCTCCCGCGGCGCACTGACCTGCCCCGACTATCTCCTTGAGGTGCGGATGGCGGGTGCCCGATGAGTAATTTCGCCAATCAGCTGGTCACCGCCGAGCGCGAGGAACTGGCCCGCTGCATCCGGACTCTGCTGGTCCGCCCGCTGCTGACCGAACGGTCCGATCCGGCCGTCTTCGATCTGGTGCGGCGTCGCCGGGATCCGCTGGCCCACTGGTTCGACTACCACTGCGGCTGGACGCTGGTGGTCGAGCCCCGGCTCGGTTACGCCCGGCTGATGAAGGTCCGGGGGGACGCCGACGCGACGCGGCCCGCCCGGCGGACCCGTTCGGGCCGTGCCCCGTTCGACCGTCGGCGGTACGTCCTGCTGTGCGTCACCGCGGCCGAGCTGCTGTCGGTGCCGGTCACCACGATCGGACTGCTGGCGGACCGGGTCGTCCAGGCGGCCGCGACCGACGAGGCGTTGCCGTCCTTCGACACGGCGCAGCGCGCGGAGAGGGTGGCGTTCGTCGATGTGCTGAGGCTGCTGGAGTCGTACGGGGCGTTGCGGACCGTGGACGGGACGACGGACAGTTTCGCCGACTCGGCCGAGGCGAAGGTCCTCTACCGGGTGGATCCGACCGTGCTGATGCGGCTGCTCGCCGCACCCTGCGGGCCCTCCCGGCTCGCCGTCCCGGCCTCCGGCGTTCCGGCCGGCTTCGAGACGCTGCTGGCCGGACTCGTACAGGAACGCCGGTACTGGCAGGGCGACAGCGGTGGCGGTACCGGCGACGGCGGGGACGGCCGAGGTCGTTTCGGCGGGGACGGCGGGGATCGATTCGGCGGGGACGGCGGCGCGGCGTCGGAGGGTCCGGAAGGTAGTGCTCCGGAGAGCCGGGTCTCCTCCGTGCAGCGCAATCTGTGGCTGCGGCACTCGGTGCTGCGGCGCCTGTTCGACGAGCCGGTGCTGCACCGGGACGAGTTGTCCGAGGCCCAGCTCGGCTATCTCACCTCCCCCACCGGCCGCCAGATCCTGCGCCGTGCCGCGGAGCAGGCGGGGTTCGTGCTGGAGGAGCGGGCCGAAGGGTTCCTGCTGGTCGATCCGGAGGCCATCGCCACGGACAGCAGATTCCCGGACGGTGCCCAGCACGCCAAGGTGGCCGCGCTCCTGCTGCTGGACGTCCTCACCGCCGCGCCCGCCGGGTGCGCGCCCGAGCAGCTGGCCGCCGAGGCCGGCCGGATTCTGGACCGGTTCCCGCGCTGGGGCAAGGCGTACCGGGGGGAGAACGGGGCGACGGCCCTCGCCGAGGACGCGGTGCGCGCCCTGGCCGAATTCGGACTCGTACGGCATGAGGGCGGTCGGGTGGTGCCACGGCCCGCCGCCGCCCGCTATCGCGTCACCAGTGCCACTCTCAAGGAAGAACACCCCGCATGACGCACCCCGCACTCCCCCTCAGCGCCGTCGAGACCGAGGCTCCCGGTACCCGCTGGCAGCCGGCCCGTGCCGGGGTACTCAACGTATGGCGGTACTACGACGAGGTGTTCGCCTTCCACCGGGGGCGCCTCCTGCTGCGCGGCCCGAACGGCACCGGTAAGTCCAAGGCCCTGGAAGTGCTGCTGCCGTTCCTCTTCGACGCGAGCCTGCGCCCCCATCGGCTGTCCACCTTCGGCGGCTCCGAGCGCACCATGCACTGGAACCTGATGGGCGAGGGGGCCACGGGCGTCACCAGGGTGGGATACGTCTGGCTGGAGTTCAGGACTCGGGGGGAAGCGGCCGGGGACGGGGCGGAGGCGTTCTTCACCATCGGTGCGCGGTTGCAGGCGAGCGAGCGGACCACCACCGTCACCACCGACTTCTTCACCACCCGGCGCCGCGTCAAGTCCTCGGGGGACGAGGGATTCGACGTCGTCGACGACGCGGGCCGGCCGCTCGCCAGGGCCGCGCTCGCGGCGGCGCTGGCAGGGCACGGCGAGGTGCACGCGTCGGCCTCCGAGTACCGCGACACCGTACGGCGGACCCTGTTCCCCGGGCTCAGCGAGCAGCGTTACGGAGCGCTGATCACCGCCCTGCTCCAGCTGCGGACGCCGAAGCTGTCCCAACGGCTCGATCCCTCACTGCTGTCGGAGCTCCTCTCGCGCGCCCTGCCGCCGCTCGACCAGGGGGAGATCTCCGAACTGGCCGACGGTTTCGAGCGGCTGGACCGCCGGCGCGAGCATCTGTCGCGGCTGGAGGAGGAGGTACGGGCGGCCCAGGCACTCGGCGCCCGGCAGCGTTCGTACGCCCAGCGGGTGCTGCGCTCCGGGGCCGCCGCGCTGATCTCGGCGACCACCGACATGGACAACCACGCGCGCGCGGCCCGAGAGAGCGAAGAGGCGCACCGGGACGCCGTGGCCGATCGGGAGCGGGTCGAGATCCGGCAGGGCGAGACCGAGGCGCTGGCGGCCGAACTCGCCGCCAGGATCGAGGTCCTGACGGACTCCGAGGCATTCCGGCAGGGCCGCGAGCTCGACCGGCTCCGACAGCGGGCCGCCGGGGCGGGCCGGGACGCCGAGGACCGTCGTGGCGCGGCCGGGGCGGCGAGGGTGGCCGCGGACCGGGACGGGGTCCTGCACGCCGAGGCCGTGGAAGCGGCGGACGCGCAGGCGGAGGAGGTCCGTGTCGCCGGGAGCGACACCTGGCAGGTCGCGCGGCGCGCCGGTATGACGGCCGCCTGTACGGAGGTGGGCGGCGCGCTCGAAGCGGGCGACGCCGACCGCGCGCGGCAGATTCTGCACGGCGCGGTGCGCGGGCGCCTGGGCCAGGTGGAGGAGGTGCGCGCCGCGCTGGAGGCGTTGCGGGCCGCTCTCGGTGAACGTACGTCCGCCGAGGAGCTGTTGGAGTCCTCCCGGACCGCACTGGCCGCAGCGTCGGAACGCCGCACGGCGCGCACGGCCCAATACGATCAGGCGGTCGAGGCGCAGGCGGAGCGGCTTCGTACCTGGGCCCGGAGCTGTGCGGAGATCCCCTTCGAAGGGAACGCGGCACAGGAGCTCGCCGAGCGGGCGACCAGTGAGCCGGAGGTCCTGGCCCTGGTGGACGCGGCCGCCCGGACCGTCGAGTACGCCCTGACCACGGCGGAGGCCACGGCCGGGGCCCGGCGCACGGCGGCGCGGGCGGAACGCGACACGTTGATCGCGGAGACCGAGGAGCTGGAGCGGGCCACGGAACTCCCGCCACCGTCACCGCCGTTCCGCACGGCGGACCGGTCCCGGCTGCCCGGTGCGCCGTTGTGGCGGCTGGTGGCCTTCCACGACGAGGTGCCCGCCGGGACGCGTGGCGCCGTGGAGGCCGCGCTGGAGGCCAGTGGTCTGCTGGATGCCTGGGTCGCGCCGTACGGGGGTGCGTTCGCCCTGGGTCACGACACCTTCGCGGAGGCGGAATGGGCGGAGCCCGCGGCGGGCCGCAGCCTCACCGAGGTGCTGGGGCCGGAGCCGGGTGCGCCGGTCTCGGCGGAGCGTATCGGGCAGCTGCTGGCGGGGGTCGCGTACGACGACACACTCCCCCAGGGGCACACCGCCGCGATCGGCGCCGACGGAACCTGGCGGCTGGCGAGTGCCACGGGCAGCTGGTCCAAGGCTGAGGCCGCCTACATCGGCGCGACCGCGCGGGTACGGACGCGGGAGCGGCGTGCCGCCGAACTGGCCGCGGCGGTGGCCCGGACGGACGGGGTGCTGGCCACTCTGGATGCCGGTCTCGCGGCCCTCGCCGACCGCCGCGAGGCGCTGGAGGCCGACCGGCGGGGCCGCCCCGACCACCGCGCCGTCGTCGCGGCGGAGCGCGATCTCGACCGGGCCAGGTCCGACACCGACGCACGGGACGACGCGGTACGGGACGCCGTCGCGCGGCTCACCCGGTACGAGTCCCTGGCCCGGACCGCGCGCCACCGGCTCGACGGGGTGGCGGCCGAGCACGGGCTGCCCGCCGACGCGCAGGCGCTGGCCGTGGTGGCCGGGATGGTCCAGGGGCTTCAGGACACCGGCGGCCGGTGGCTGCTCGCCCAGGTACGGCTCGCCTCCGAACGGCGCACGGCCGCGGAGGTGGGGGCCCGTGCGGAGCGGTCCGGTCTGGCCGCGCGGGAACACGAGGCCGCGGCGCACCGTGCGGAGTCGGACGCCCGCGCGCTCGGCGCGCAGTTGGAGGAGATCGAGCACACGGTCGGCGCGGAGTACGGCGAGACGCTCGCCCGTATCGAGCAGATGCGGACGGGACAGCGCCGCGCCCAGGCCGAGCTGCGTGAGTTCACCACGTCGCTGCGCGGTCTCGAAGGCCGCGTGGGTTCGCTGAGCAGTGAGCGCGCCACGGCGGCCGCGGGCCGCGACGCCGCCGCGGCCGCCCGCGACATGGCCGCCGACCGCTTCCGGCACCTGCTGCGGCTCGGGTTCCCGGTCGATGCCGGGACCCCCGACGAGGCGCGGGCGGCCGAGGCCGGATCCGGAGCGGGGACGAAGGCCACGCTGGAGACGGCACGCACGATCGGGGCCCTGTGGCCGTCCGTCCCGTACGGGGCGAAGAACCTCGCGGACGCGCTGGGCCGCCTGGCGGAGACGGTCCACGCGAGTCGCCAGGCCCTGGGCGAGCGGGCCGACCTCGCCATGGAGGCGTACGACGATGTGCAGGTTCTCTCCGCCGCCATGGACGGCGTACGCATGGGTGCCGCCGGGCTGCTGGACGCGGTGACGGCGGAGCGCGACCGCAGCCTGGACGAGATCACCGCTGATGAGCGCGAGCTGTTCGACCGTACGCTCACGGGCAACACCCGACGCCATCTCGCGGCCCGGATCCGGCAGGCCAATGAGCTCGTCGACGCGATGAACTCCAGGCTGGAGCGGGTGCGCACGGCGTCCCGGGTCGCCGTACGCCTGGTGTGGCAGGTCGATCCCGGGCTGCCGCCGGGTACGCGCGCGGCCCGCGACATGCTGCTCAAGGACCCGGTGCGGATGCCGGACAGCGACCGGGAGGCGCTGCACCGTTTCTTCCGCGACCGGATCGAGGAGGCCAAGGCGTCCGACACGGCCAGGAACTGGGAGCAGCAGCTGACGCGGGTACTGGACTACACCGCGTGGCACCAGTTCGTGGTGAAGCTGGACCGGGCGAACGGTCAGGGCTGGCAGCTGCTCACGAAGAAGCTGCACGGCGCCCTGTCCGGTGGGGAGAAGGCGATCGCCCTGCATCTGCCGCTGTTCGCGGCGGTGGCCGCGCACTATCAGGCGGTGCCCCTGGCTCCCCGGCTGATTCTGCTGGACGAGGTGTTCGTCGGGGTCGATTCCACCAATCGCGGTCAGGTCTTCGATCTGCTGTGCTCGCTCGATCTCGATCTGATGCTGACGTCGGACCACGAATGGTGCACCTATCGGGAGCTCGACGGGATCGCCGTGCACCAGCTGATCACCGGGGGCGGCGGCCCCGACGACGATGCCGTCACCACCGCGCGATTCGTCTGGAACGGCGCGGATCTGGTGCCCGCGGAGGACCCCCCGCCCACGGCGGGCGTGGTGTCACGCAGCGGAGAGAGTGGCGCGGAGAGCGGCGGACCGGGCGGGGCGGACCGGTGAAACATCCGCTGGACCGTCCCGAACTGGCCACCCTGTGGCGGGCGTTCCATGCCCGGCTGTCCACCGGGGCGCCGGTCACGCGGGTGCGGGTCGGACCGCTGGACGAGGCCGCCCGCGGCGCTCTGGCCGACCTCCTCGGGCTCGACCGGCTGCCGGGCCCGCAGCCCACGGTGGCCCTGGCCCGGCTCGACGAGGCGCTTCTCGACAGCTGCGGCCACAACACCCGCTCCGTCGTCGCGGACATCGTCGGCCCGCTCGGGGACCGGGCCGCGGACCGGGCGTCCGGACTCGCCGCCCGCGCCGCCCTGTGGGAGTGGCTGGCCACCCACCCTGTGGTCCTGGCACAGCCCGCCCTCACCGCCTGGGCGGACGCGGCCCGGCGGGCGGGCCTGATCGGCGGCGGTGTACCGGCCACCCGTGAAGTGCTCCGGGACGCCCTCACCGTCCTGGCCGAACTGCCCGCGCACGGCGAACCGTTGCCGGTCTTCGCGACACGCGTGCTGAACGACTCCCACGCCCTCGACGACGGCACCCGGCTGTCCGGCCTCGTCCTGCGGGCCCTCTGCACCCTGTACGGCACCCCCGTACCCGGTACGGATGCCACGGGCACCGACACTCCCGGCACCGCTGAGCCCGGCACCTTCGCCCCCGGGCCCGCTGCCCCCGGCACCCCTGCGACCGCCAGCGCCGCTCACGGGACGCCTGCGCTGGGCACGGCGGCGGACCGGCGCGCCCTGTGGTCCCGCGCCGGAATAGCCGACGACGCGCTCTCCACCACCGTGCTCACGGCGGGTCTACGCCCCTCGGGGCACGGCCCGGTGGCTCGCGCGCTGGCCGGATTCTCCGCCGCCGGGCATGCCGCGCACCTCACGCTGGCCCAGCTCCGTTCGCCGGGCGACCTCCGCCTCCCTCCCGCCACCGTCCACATCACCGAGAACCCGAGCATCCTGGCGCTCGCCCTGCGCCGCTTCGGCCCGGCCTGCCCACCCCTCATATGCACCTCGGGCTGGCCGAACAGCGCCGCGGTGTTCCTTCTCCATCGGCTCGCCGGCGCGGGCGCGGCGCTGCGCTACCACGGTGACCTCGACGGTGAGGGGCTGCGTATCGCCGCCCATGTACTGGCCAGGAGCAGCGCCGTGCCCTGGCGCATGTCGGCATCCGACTACGTGACGGCTCACGCCGTCGCACCGTCGGGACCCGCCGCCGGAAGGATCACCGAGGCTCCCTGGGACCCCGATCTGGCCCCGGCCCTCCGGGAGCGCGGGACCGCCGTCCTGGAGGAGCATGTGGCCGAGACCCTGCTGGCGGACCTCGCCGAGGTCGCCGGTCCCCACTGAGCCCGTAGCCGGGCCGTGTTTCGCACTCGCATACGATCGACCGTGTGTGTGCAAACGTCATAGTCGCCGAAGACGACGAGAAGCAGGCCGAACTCGTACGCCGCTACCTCGAACGGGAGGGGCACGCCGTGCGGGTCGTGGGCGACGGGCTCGCCGCGCTCGAAGAAGTACGGCACCGGGAGCCGGACCTGCTCCTGCTCGATGTGATGATGCCGCGGGCCGACGGCCTGGATGTGGTGCGGGTGCTGCGGGCCGAGTGCCGGGAGCTGCCCGTGCTGATGCTGACGGCCCGCACCACGGAGGACGATCTGCTGCTCGGGCTCGATCTCGGGGCGGACGACTACATGACCAAGCCGTACAGTCCGCGCGAGCTGATGGCACGGGTCCGTACGCTGCTGCGCCGCAGTCGTCGTACGGGACCGGAGGCGCCCGTGGTGTCCCAGGTGCTGCGGGTGGGGACGCTGACCGTGGATCCCGAACGGCACGAGGTGTCGGTGGGGGGTGAACCGAAGGAGTGCACACCGGGTGAGTTCAGGATCCTGGCCGCGATGGCGGCCGAGCCCGACCGGGTCTTCACCCGCCAGCGGCTCCTGGAGGAGCTGCACGGTTTCGACCGCTACATCGGGGACCGGACGGTCGATGTGCACGTCATGAACCTGCGGAAGAAGATCGAGCCGGCGCCGCGCCGCCCGGTCAGACTGCTGACGGTCTTCGGTGTCGGCTACAAACTGACGGACCCGGCCAAGGGGCTCCCGCGTGGCTAGGGCCTCCCGCGTGCCCGGCGGCTCCCGCCCGGACAACGCCGCCGAGGCGCGCGCCGGGGCGCACGAGCCCGGTCCGACGGGCACGAAGGGCCCGGTCGGGCCGGTCCGGGCCCGCATGCCGCTGCGCAAGAGCCTGTTCGGGCGGCTGCTCGGCGTATCCGCACTGGTGGCGGCCTGTTCGGTGGCGGCGACCGCCTGGCTGGCCGTGCAGACCACCTCCGGGGCGATCAAGCAGGAGCAGGGGCAGAACCTCACCGCCGACGCCCGGATCTACGACACCCTGCTGGATTACGCGGCTCGCAACTCCACCTGGGACGGTGTCGAGGCGACCGTGGCGGAACTGGCCCGGCAGTCCGGGCGCAGGGTCGCACTGACCACCCAGGGCCGTCAGCCCCTCGCCGACTCCGCGGCCCAGCAGACCCCGCCCGTACTGCCCCCGCAGGCGTCCGCGGTCGTCGACCCGTTGTCCGTGGACGCCGTTCTGGCGTCCGCGAACGCCGACCGCGCCGGGGCTGCCGACGACCGGGTCGACGCCCGTGCGGTCGGCCCGTTCCGGCTGTCGGCCACGGAGCGTACGACGTTGCGGCAGGCCGCCGACCGGAACGTGGCGTGCCTGAGCCGGGCGGGGATCGCCTCGGACGTGGTCGTGGGACCGAGCGGACGGCCCCGTATCCAGATAGTGGGCAACGACCCCGAGCGGGCACTGGGCACCAAGTGCAACACCGAGGCACTGAACGATCCCACCCGCACCGAGAAGAAGGCGCTCGCCGCACTCAACGAGCTGGCCGACGCCTGCCTCGAACGTCAGGGCCGCAGCGCCGTGCGGCTGAACCAGGATCTCTCCTGGGGGCAGGACGGCGGGCCCATGCCCATGCCCATGCCGAGCGCGGGCTCGGTGAAGCTCCCCACCCCGACCGACAGGCCCGCGGTACAGACCGGTGAGGGCGACCGGGCCATCGCCTCGTGTGTGGGCACGGCGCGCCGCGAGCAGCTCAGCTCCTATGTGGCCTCCCCCGCCCTGCTGTTCATCGGTGACGAGGGCGGCACCACCGTGCCCGGTTTCGATCTCTCTCCGGCGAACACCGCCAAGATCGCCGGTGTCGCCGCTCTCGTGCTGGCGCTCACCGTAGGTGCCTCGGTGCTCGCGGGCGCCCGGCTCGTGCGCCCGCTGCGCGCGCTGACCGGCGCCGCACAGCGCATGCGCGACGGCGAGGAACCGGCCTCGGTCCCCGTCACGTCCGACAATGAGATCGGCCGACTGGCCGCCGCGTTCAACGACATGTCGGCGCACCGGGCGCGCCTGGAGGCGCAGCGCAAGGCGATGGTCAGCGATGTCGCCCATGAGCTGCGGACCCCGCTGAGCAACATCCGGGGCTGGCTGGAGGCGGCCCAGGACGGTCTGGCCGATCCCGATCCGGCGTTCGTCTCCTCGCTGCTGGAGGAGGCGGTGCAGTTGCAGCACATCATCGATGACCTCCAGGACCTGTCCGCGGCCGACGCGGGTGTGCTGCGGCTGCACCCCGAGCGGGTACGGATCGAGGAGCTGCTGGCCCAGGTCGCGGCCGCGCACCAGGGCCGGGCCGAGACCGCGGGCGTGACGCTGACGGTGGACGCCCCACCCGGCCCCGTACGGGAAGCGAGCCCCGTACTCGAAGCGAGCCCCCTACCGGAAGCGGACCCCGTACTGGAAGCGGACCCCGTGCGGCTGCGGCAGGCCATCGGCAATCTCGTCTCCAACGCGCTGCGCCACACCCCGGCGGGCGGCCGGGTGACGCTGCGTTCGTACGGCTCCGAGTCCGGGGAGCACATCGTCGTCGAGGTGGTGGACACGGGCAGCGGGATCTCGCCCGAGGACCTCCCCCATGTCTTCGACCGCTTCTGGCGCGCGGAGAAGTCCCGCAGCCGCCGCACGGGAGGCAGTGGCCTCGGTCTCTCCATCGTCCGCAAGCTCACCGAGGCCCACGGCGGTACGGTCGGTGCGGCGAGCGCCGAGGGAGCGGGATCGGTCTTCACTCTCCGGCTGCCCACGACGTCCCGCGCCTCGGCGGGAGGGCCGGAAGCGAGGGCCTGAAGGCGGCCTGACAGGGGCCCGACGCGAGGGCTGATGGGATGACCACAGCGTCCTGACAGCTTCTTCATAACTTCACGCCAGCCTGGCCCCATGCCCCGTACCCGGTGCGAACCACCTCCGGGTCCGACACGGGGCCGAGCTGGAATGGAGCCATCTGTATGACCGCTCGTCTCACACTGCGTACCGTCGTGCTCGCCGCCGTCGCGGCAGGTGCGGTGCTCGCCCCGTCGGCCGCGGCCTTCGCCGACAGCACGCCCACGCCGGCATCCCCCCGCGTCGGGAAGACCCCTTCGCCCGTCGTTTCCGAGGTCGCCGCGCAGCCGACGGTCAAGCCCCGTGACAGCGCCGGTGCGGGCGACCGCCCCGCACCGGCCGTCAAGCCGCGTGGCGGCGTGGCCGCCGGTGACCGTCCGGCACCGGCCGTCAAGACCGGTGGCGAAGCGGGCGCCGGTGTCAGTTCCGCACCGGCCGTCAAGCCCCGCGGCGGCGTCGCCGCCGGCGACCGTCCGGCACCGGCCGTCAAGACCGGTGGCGAAGCGGGCGCCGGTGTCAGTTCCGCACCGGCCGTCAAGCCCCGCGGCGGCGTCGCCGCCGGCGAACGCCCCGCCGGTGGCGGGGACAGCACCACCGCACTCATCGGATCGGCCGCCGGTGCGATGCTGCTGGCGGGCGCGGGCACCATCGTGCTGCGTCGCCGTTCCGCGGCCCACCGCAACGGCTGACCTGCCGTCAACACCCACCAGTGACCGTGGCGCCGTCCCACCGGACGGCGCCACGGTCGGTCGTCGTCCCGTCCGGCTGGAGCCTGCCGTGTCCCGTACGTACCACCCGTTCCGGCGCGCTGCCGGAATACTGCCCGCCATCGCCGTCTGCGTCGCCCTGGCGGGGTGTTCCTCCACGGCGTCGGACACCTCACCGTCCGCCGCCGGGCCCGCGTCCTCCGCGCACTCCGGCTCGGAGTCGTCAGGGTCCCCCGGGTCCACCGCGCCCACCCGGCCTCCGCGGGCGGGGAAGGCCGAACCGGTGAGTCCCGCCTCGGTCTCCATCCCGTCCGTCGGCGTGAACAGCACCGTCATGCGTCTCGGTCTCAACGCGGACGGCACCGTCGAGGTCCCGCCCGCCGAACAGGGCATGACCGTGGGCTGGTACACCGGCGGAGCCGTGCCGGGGAAGCCCGGTGCCGCGGTGCTCATAGGCCACAACGACACCCGGTTCGGCAGGGCCGTCTTCCACGATCTGAAGAAGATCCGCAAGGGCGCCGACATCTCGGTGCGCGACAAGGCCGGAAAGACCGTCCACTTCAAGGTCACCGGCATGGAGACCGTCGACAAGAAGGCGTTCCCCACCGACAAGGTCTACGGATCCACCGATGGCAGCACGCTGCGGCTCATCACCTGTGACGGTGCCTTCGACGCGAACGGACATCCCGTGGACAACCTCATCGTGTACGCCGCGCTGCGCTGAATCCGGATGGCAGCCGACCGTAAAGATTGCGGGCATCCTATGTCTACCGGCGGGTAACTGCCGCTGCTTTGATGGGTGACACGGTCCACCCCCTCTCAGCAGAAGCAGGAGACCCCGTGCCCCACACCGCACTCCGCCGCCTCTCCGGCGCGACTCTCTCCGCCGCGCTCGCCGCCGTCACGCTGGCCGTCAACACCCCGCAGGCGACGGCGGCCGAAACGCCGTCGCTACGGGTACTGACGTACAACGCGTTCATTTTCAGCAAAAATCTCTACCCCAACTGGGGCCAGGACCACCGGGCGGCGGAGATACCGAAGACATCATTCTTCCGGGGCAACGACGTGGTCGTACTCCAGGAGGCGTTCGACAACTCGGCCTCCGACGCCCTGCTGCGCAACGCGTCCGCCCAGTACCCGTACCAGACCCCGGTGGTGGGCCGGAGCAAGAGCGGCTGGGACGCCACCGGCGGGTCCTATTCGGCTGCGACTCCGGAGGACGGCGGGGTGTCCGTACTGAGCAAGTGGCCGATCGTCCGCAAGGAGCAGTACGTCTTCAAGGACGCCTGCGGCGGCGACTGGTGGTCCAACAAGGGCTTCGCGTACACCCAGTTGAACGTGAACGGCACCCCGGTCCACATCGTCGGCACCCACACCCAGTCGACGGACCCCGGATGCTCGGCGGGCGAGGCGGCGCAGACGCGCAGCCGTCAGTTCAAGGCGATCGACACCTTCCTCGACGCCAAGAAGATCCCCGCCTCCGAACAGGTCATCGTGGCGGGCGACTTCAACGTCGACTTCCACTCCGCCGAATACGCGTCCCTGCTCGCCGACGCGGGCCTGACCGCCGCCGACGCGCGGACCGGCCACCCCTACTCCTTCGACACCCGGGACAACTCGATCGCCTCCGAGCGCTACCCCGACGACCCCCGCGAGGACCTCGACCACATCCTGCACCGCGCGGGCCACGCGAAGCCGTCCGGGTGGACGAACGACGTGGTCAAGGAGCAGAGCGCACCCTGGACGGTCTCCAGCTGGGGCACGGACTACACGTACACGAATCTCTCCGACCACTACCCGGTGATCGCGTCGGGGCACTAACACCCCTGGGAGTACGCGGGAGCGGCGCGGAGCGATCGAGGCGGGTCGGCCCCCGAGGCGGCAAACCACTGTTTGAACCCTGACCGGGCACACCGAGTCCCGCGGAAATACAAAAAGACCCCAGGTCAACCGGGGACTTCGCTGGTGCCCGAGGGGGGACTTGAACTCTCCACTCGGGCACCAGCCTTTGTATGCCCTGACCTGCGGAGACGTCCTGGTCAAGGCGAATCTCGGCAGGCACGTTCTCAGGGAGGCTATTCGTCTTGGATGGTGACTCCTGGCGCGAGTTCTTCGATGCCTTCGAGCGGGAGGCGTGGCGGTTCGAGGCGCAGCCGACGTACACCATGCCCAGCGAGCGGGAGAACGCAGCTCGATTCCTGAGAGGTGAAGCCAAGCCGCTGGACCACAACTCACGCTGGCATGAGCGGGTCCGGAGATACAAGGACTCGGGGCGAAGTGTCGGCCGTGTGCGCGTTGTTCGTCGGCCTCACCGAATATCAGCGCTATCAGTTCGCGTGGGGAATTCCGGGAAACATCGATGCTGGGGAGGACATCCGGGTACTGGACGTGACACACGACGACTTCCCACCATGGTGACCAGACTTCTTGCCACGCCTGAGTACGCCAAGGCCAGCCTCAGTGGATCGCCAGGCGACAGGACGAAGACCGTTGCCAGGAAGCTGGAAAGGCAAGCCGTTCTCTACGACACCACTAAGGTCACTAAGGTGTTCATTTTCCTGCTGACGGAACAAGCCGTTCAATGGCCCATGCTTGAGCGGGCTGCCATGGCTGTGCAGGTTGATCGCCTCGTGTCACTATCCCATCTCTCCACGTGCGCATAGGCGTTCTCCCGATCGATTCGGTTACGAGTCATGGGCCCATGAACACGTTCACTGTCTACGATCAGCGCCTCACCACAGTTGAGACCTTCGCCGGGCGAATAGTCGCAGCTTCCTGAGCTGCGGGAACCGGGTCGGGTGTTCGTTGCCTGCACAGCCTTGGCGGACGGTCCAGCACGGCGATTCGTCCGATTCCCTAGGCGGCTCATTCATCCCTCGCGTCGCGTGGTGCTGTCTTCGTCGCGGGCCGGGCGGGGACTCTCGTGGGTGATGGTCGTCGGGTGGCAGGCCGGGTCACGGTCGGTTCCGGAGGGCGTGCTGGAGGTGTTGGGTCCAGGTCCGCCCGGTGGGGCCCAGAGGTGTACGGGACGTGAGGGGGCTCAGGCGCCCGTTTGTCTGGAGTGTGAGGAGTTCGTCGCCGGATCTGGTCGGGCCGGGGCGGATCTGTGGCCACCACAGGGCTTCGTCCGGCTTCAGTTCTGTGAGGGGCGCGGAGATCGGGAACGGGCCGTGCAGGTGTCCTTCCGCTTTGCGGTAGAGACCCTGTGGGGGTACGGCTTCGATGAAGGCCGGCCGGTCGGCGTGCAGGACGATCTGGCTCAGGGCCGGGACGGGCGTGGTGGCGGTGCGGGGCGGGGGGAGGCTGGGCAGCAGGCAGGCCAGGATGTGTAGGCCCAGGGACGGCAGCAGTGCGGTTGCTTGTTCGGCGGCCTGGACGAGGGAGGTCACCGCCTGGAAGCGGGGGTTGATCTCCACGGCCAGCACCGTGCGATCGTTGTGGAGCAGGTCCAGGCCGAATACGCCTCGGTAGCCGCGTTCGCGCAGGGTCTCTCCCACGGCCCGTGCGGCGTCGCGGGCCGTGTCGTACAGACCCGCGGGCAGGTCGGCGGGGCCGATCAGCTGGTTTCCGCAGTGCATGCCCCATCCGGGTGTCAGTTCGGGGAGGCCGACGAGCTGGTGGGAGAGCGCGGAGACCACGGTGCGGTCGCCGCCCACGCAGGCGCTCACGGTCAGGGACAGTCCCGGTACCAGGCGGCTGAGCTTGAGGGCGTGCCCGTCCCAGGCCCGTAGCTGCCGTTCGAGTTCGTGGTGTGTGCACACGCGCAGGGTGCCGCGGCCGATGAGGTTGTTCTCGCGTCGTTGGAGTACCGCTTCGGTCCAGTGGCCGGGCCAGTACGCGCGGGCGGGTCGGCGTCCGTGCGCGGGGATGAGGACATACTCCGGGACGGGAACACCGGCCGTGGAGAACACCTCCAGCGCGTCGATCTTGTCCGCCGCCCGGGCGGTAACCGGCTTCGGAGCGGCCAGCAGTCGCCGACCGTGGGCCGCCGCCCAGGTGATGGCGTGGTCGCCTTCCTCGGGCGCGAAGGCCACCGCCATGGAGCGGCTCCTCGCGCCGCGCCGGGATTCCGCGATCGGTGCATCACCGGCCGTCGGGTAGAGCGCGGAGACCATGGCGTGGCGCAGCCAGGGGGTGCGGTGTCCGAACGCCGAGATCATGGAGTCGGTGCGGTCCAGCCAGACGACGTCGTCGACCAGTTCGCCCAGCAGCCGCAGGCCGTTTGAGGCGTCGATCCCCTCCAGGGTGGTGGACTCGGTCAGGAGGGGGGCGTTGGCGACAGGTTCGGCGCCCATGCGTTGGGCCTTTCGTACGATGGTCGGGCTGGTGATCGTGTCAGCCCGTGGATGCCGGGCTCCTGCGGGCCGCTCGCCCGTGGCGGGTGGGACGTGATCGTCCGGTGCGTGGATTTGGCGGGAAGGGCGGGACCCTGTGGCGCGGGTCTGCTCGGGAACGGGCCGGGTCCCTTCGTGCGGCCGGGGCCGGACGTTGGGACCGCTCGTGATGCCGGTGCTCATGCCGCTATCACGAGCGGTGTGCGGGGCTATACGGCTGTGTTGACCGTGGACAGGACTCCGAAGCGGCTGAGCGCGGTGGAGAGGTCGCCCTGGGTGTCGGTTCCGGTGGGGACGACGATGGCGGTGGTGGGGATGAGGTCCCGTGGTGCGCCGGTCTGCACCTGGAAGGGGATGTTGACGGTGGTGGGCAGTGCCGGTCCGAGGAGTCCGATTCCGGCGGGTACGGCGAGCTGGTACACGGAGGGGATCGCCGGGTCGTTGTTCTCGTACAGCGCCGTGAACCCCGAGGGCCGTCCAGCGGTGGGGACCCTGGTGTAGAAGGGAGTGGAGAAGGTGAAGTGCGCGGGGTGGCCGGTGCCGCTGAGCAGGGTGCCCGCGCCGTTGTAGAAGTTGAACGGGATGTAGGCGGCGCTGCCGCCCGCGACCAGTGGCGTCTGCGGGGTGGTGTAGTACAGGTTGGTGTTCCCGGGAGTCGGCGTGGCGAGGCTGGCGCGGACGAAGAGGAACGGCCAGACGTTGCGGGTCAGGTCGCTGTCGTGGTCAATGGTGTTGGCCGCGTCGGTGGTGAAGATCGCCCGCCCGAAGGAGGGGATGTTCGGGGCGCCGGAGGCCAGGCTCATGGAGACGGTGACGGTCTGGGTGGAGTTGGCCGGGAAGCCGTTGAACGAGACCTGGATGATCGAGGGCACGTCGACAGCGGTGTTCTGGTAGAGCCAACTGGAGGTGGCCCCGGTGACGGTGGGCAGGGCGTTGACGTTGGCGTAGAACGGTGTGATCACCTTCAGCGACACCGGCCCGGTGGCGGCCACACTCGCGAAGTTCCCCACGGTGATCGTCAGACTGGCGTTGCCGCTGCCGTCATAGGTGGCCGGATCCGTCCTGCAGTACAGATTCACGATGTTGGTCAACGTGCTCACATCCCGGTGATCCGCTGGAGAATGGTGGACTGGCTGGTCATGGTCTGGATCTTCCTCGATGCGGCCGGAGTTCGGTCCGGCCGGCTTGTGGCCTGAACTCGGCCCTGCTTGCACGGGATGCCTGACGCCGTACGCCTGTGCCAGTGCCGGTGCCGACCGCCCGGTGGCGCTCCGCATGTCAGGACGTGGCCGATCGGCTAGGACTTGTCCGGGCGATCATGTTGCTGGTTAGGGTGCGAGCGTGGCCAAGACGAGCGTGAGCAACGAAACCAGCAGCGTGGTCTGCCTGTGGGTTGAGCCGTGGGGAACTGATCACTGGATGGGGCCGGGCGAAGAGTTCACCGTCGTGACCGAGACGGACCCGGAGCACTCGCCGTTCAACGTGGTTGTGCATGATCAAGGCATCACGGTGTGGGTGAATTCGGGCAGCGACGCCGAAGTCTTCGACAAGAACGGCGACCTGGTCCCGTGTGGGCATCAGCGGCCGGCGGAGGGCGACCACTGAGGTGTGTTTTGCCGTCAGGTTCGGAGCCAGACGACGATGGCTGCCACGGTTGCGGTGCCGAGGTAGACGTAGCGGCGTTTGTCGTAGCGAGTGGCCACCGCCCGGTGCTGTTTCAGTCGGTTGATCGCCCGTTCGACGGTGTTGCGCTTCTTGTAGCGGTCTTCGTCGAACTCGGGTGGCCGCCCGCCGCGTGATCCCTTGCGCAGGCGGGCGGCCTGGCTGTCGGTCTTCTCCGGGATCGTGTGCCGGATGCCGCGGTGCCTCAGGTAGTCGCGGCACGGCCCATTGCTGTAAGCCTTGTCCGCAGCGACGCTGTCGGGCTTCTTCCGGGGCCTGCCCGGCCCGACTTTGGGAACGCGGATCTTCTCCAGTACCGGCTCGAACTGCGTGCAGTCTGCCCGCTGACCTGGTGTGACGATCAGAGACAGAGGGCGGCACCGGCCGTCCGCGCTCAGGTGGACCTTGGTCGTGAACCCGCCGCGCGAGCGGCCCAGGCCCTCACCTCCAGCACCACCTCCACCAGGCGGGCGACGAGGCTCTGCCACGGTCTCTCGTGCTGGTGTTCTTCTGACGCGTCCCCCTTTGAGGCGGGAGCCGGCGGTGGGTCTGTCCGGGCGCCCGCCGCGTGCTGATGCGCCCGCACGATGGTGGAGTCGACCGAGACGTCCCAGTCGATCTCACCCGCCGCATCCGCCGCGGCCTGGACCTGCTGGAGCAGACGCTCCCACGTCCCGTCGGCCGACCACAGACGGTGGCGTTCGTAGACGGTCTTCCACGGCCCGAACCGTTCGGGCAGATCACGCCAGTGAACACCGGTCCGAACCCGGTGCAGAATCCCGTCGATCACCTGCCGATGATCCCTCCACCTGCCACAACGCCTATTACTGACAGGCAGGAACGGCCGCAGCCGTTCCCACTCTGCATCACTCAGATCACCCCGCCCCATGACCACATCAACGACCTGGGCAGGGAGTAGTCACATGATCGGCCGGACAAGTCCTAGACGGCGCCGCTGGCGACAGAGAGGATGCCGAAGCGGTGATGGGCGGTGGAGAAGTCGCCCTGGGTGTCGGTCGAGGTGGGGACGACGATGGCCGACGCCTGCGTGAGCAGCCTGGGGGCGCCCGTCTGCACCTGGAAGGGGATGTTGACCGTGGTGGCCACGGTCGGTCCGAGGAGTCCGATTCCGGCGGGTACGGCGAGCTGGTACACGGAGGGGATCGCCGGGTCGTTGTTCTCGTACAGCGCCGTGAACCCCGAGGGCCGTCCAGCGGTGGGGACCCTGGTGTAGAAGGGGGTGGAGAGGGTGAAGTGCGCGGGGTGGCCGGTGCCGCTGAGCAGGGTGCCGGCACCGTTGTAGAAGTTGAACGGGATGCCGGTTGTACCGGCTCCGGCGACCAGCGGCGTCTGGGGGCTGGTGTAGTACAGGTTGGTGTTCCCGGGAGCGGGCGCGGCCAGGCTGGCGCGGACGAAGAGGAACAGCCAGACATTGCGGCTCAGGTCGCTGTCCTGGTCGGTGGTGTTGGCCGCGTCGGTGGTGAAGATGGCCCGACCGAAGGGCGGGAGGTTGGGTGCGCCGGAGTCCAGGCTCATGGAGACGGTGACGGTCTGGGTGGAGTTGGCCGGGAAGCCGTTGAACGAGACCTGGATGATCGAGGGCACGTCGACAGCGGTGTTCTGGTAGAGCCAACTGGAGGTGGCCCCGGTGACGGTGGGCAGGGCGTTGACGTTGGCGTAGAACGGTGTGATCACCTTCAGCGACACCGGCCCGGTGGCGGCCACACTCGCGAAGTTCCCCACGGTGATCGTCAGACTGGCGTTGCCGCTGCCGTCATAGGTGGCCGCGTCCGTCCTGCAGTACAGATTCACGATGTTGGTCAACGTGCTCACATCCCGGTGATCCGATGGAAACTGATCGGTTGAGTGGTCACGGCCCGAACTCCCGAAGGTTCGAGAGGGAAAGCCGACCCGGTGGGGCCCGCCGCTCACTGATGGCGGTCCGCCCCCGGGGCTCCCGCCTGCGTCTGCCGCTGAACAGTGCCGGGTGAACGCCTCAGGCACGGGGCACCTCGGCCCCCCGGGGTGCACGGGCGCGGTCCGGCGAGGACCTGGCGCGTCGGCTACAGGCCGATGAAGGTCCAGGTGGCGGTCCCGGTGGTCTGGGTCAGTCCGGGTGCGGAGAAGCAGGCGGTCACGTTCGTGTTGGGTTCGATGTCGATGTTGTTGAGGTCGGCGCCCGCGTACCGGCCGGAGACGATCTCGCCGTCGTAGGTTCCGACCAGCTGTCCGGCGGCGTTGGTCGCCACGGTGGAGGACCAGTCCCAGGTGGAGGTGGTGTTGTCGTTCCAGGTGAGGATCTCGGTGCCGCTGCCGGACTGGATCGGGGAGATGCAGGAGGCGGTGTAGCTGCCGGTGAAGGAGGCGGTGAAGGAGTTCAGTCCGCTGATCTTGCCCAGGCCCGTACAGCCGTGGCCCTCGTCGGTGCCGCTGGTGGACACCGTCTGGGAGAACGTCCGCAGTCCGGGGCTGTAGTTGGTGGTGTCACTGCCCACGCACTCGACGAGTATCAGGCTCTCGGCGGAGGCCGGTTGTGCGTGGGCGGACTGGGCGGCGACGGCGGGAAGGATGAACACGATCGCGGACAGGGCTGCCCGAGGGGACTTGCGCATGCTGCACCATTTCGTGGAGCGGGCCGGACCTGGCTGAATCCGGATCGCAGCAGCGACGCTACGCACACGGGCAGCCGTCGGGGAAGGGAGCGCGCAGGGCTCATGCCGCGCCGGGCGGGTCCGCCCCGCCCGCTCCCTCACTAGGGGTATCGCACGCCCCCGCTGTCGGCCGTACCTGACCGACGAGCGGGAAGAGACCGTCCGGGCCCTCGCCGCGCATACGCGCTGAACGCCGCAACACCAGCCTCACCGCCCTCTTCGACGGCGCCCTGCCCGGCGGACACTGCCCGACCCGTACCCGCGCTCCGAGGCCGGCCCCGCCATGCCCCCGCACACATGCGACCGGGCATCAACGACACCGGGCAACCCAACCGTCCCACAAGCGCCAGTGAGGTGAACTCGGAGAAGGCCACCCCCAGGGCCTGTCAGCGCCGTCTCACCGAAAAGGATGCCGGACACAAGAAGAACTCCCAGCCCGGACGCAGTGCGGATGGAGCAGGGGTTCGCCGCCGATCATCCGGAGTGTCGTCGTGCCGAGGGCGGCGGCCTCGGAGATGACCCGGTGCCAGTCGGCGACGGTGAGCGTACTGCGGCCGCGTGTCGGTCCGGCCTGGGCGTAGCAGTGGGGGCAGCCGAGCTGGCATCGGGACGTCAGCTCGATGGACGGGAACCGTAACCGGGTGGGGCGGCGGTCGCGATCGTCATCATCCGAGCCTGGGTGGCCGCCTGTGCAACCGGTGGGTCTTTTGCCGGTACTGGTGCGGTCGCCCGGTTTCCGGCGGGCCGGGCGGTGGCCGCCGGGCCCGCGGGTCGTCCGGTGTGCCCGTGGATTCCGGCACCGGAGTCCACCACCCAGCCCCTTGCCCGGAGGCCGGCGAGCACCGCCTTGCGCGGCACCGGGACGTTCACCGGCTCCGGCCGCGCACGTGATCGCGCCCGTCCGCGCCTACCTCACCGCGCCTCCGCCGGCGAAGCCGCCCGCACGCTTCCACACCGGGGATCGGCGTGAGACCGGCGGTGAGCGTCGGTCGTCCTGGCCTTGGTGGTGGATCGCGCCCGCCCGGGCGTCCGGCGAAGCGATGAACTGACCGCTCCCCGGCACGCGGGGGAGCTCGCGCCCCCGGGGTGCTGCGTGCGCTCACCGCTCGTGGCTGCCTGCCTCGGGGCCCGGGCCCTACGGTGAGCGGGTCCGCCCGTACCGATGAGGCGAGTTCCGATCACCCCGCCCATGCCCGGAAAATCGAGCAGCCGGATGGGGAGTAGCGGCGTCTACGCTCGGGGAATGGACCGCTACGAGAAGACGGCGCATCCGGAGTGGTGGGCCAACCCATCCACCTGCCTGGCTCGAATCCTGCTCAGAGCGACGTCCACCGCCAACACGGGCGCGTGGGAAGCAGTGTTCTCGCCCCCTTTCGACCACGGCGTCGGCGAGAACCTGATACAGCTCATCGACGCGGACTCCTGCTTCATCCTTCGCTTCGACACCTCAGCCGTCGACGTCCAGGCAGAGGACTTCGACGGCGTCGATCGCCTTCGGCCGACCGTCATCCCTGAGCCGTAAAGCCGAGCAGCCCGACATGATCGGCCGGACAAGTCCTGATGGCGGATGCCTTGGCCGGTGCACCGCCCGGCATCCGCGCGCTGGGGTTCGTACCTCCGACCAGTCCTACGGCTCTGCGGCGGAGAAACGGACGAGTTCACGTCCCCGCACCGGTTCACCGAGGAGTTCCGCGTAGGAGCCCGCAGACGACTCCGGGGCCGAAGAGGAGACGGCGGATCTCCTGGAGATTGTGCGGGCACTCAAGGCGGCGCTGGGCATTGGTGACCAGCGGTTGGAAACGACCCGTCGGGACAAGGCGGAAGAGCGCGGAGGATCTTCCGGGCGGATCATCTGGGCCGGAATCCGCTGACGGGTGTGCCGGCCAGGGCCGATGGGCGGCACGTCGCACGTCCCACGCCGGTGCGAAGGGCGCGTGCCCGTTCGGCCGGTCGGCGTCGGTGATCCGGAATGCCGCTCCTGGCCGCCGACGGCCGGGACCGCGTCATGTGCGGTAAAACCGTACCGGGACGACGCCGAACCCGGGCCCCGGCAGCGGCCGTTGCCCCCGGAGTGTTCCGGCGAACGACAGTGGGTTCGTGCATACCAGGTGTGACTTCCCGTAGCCCGGGAGGGTGCGTCATGTCAACGGCATCGGGAGGGCCTGCGCCGCTGGATACGGGTGATGGGCAGTCGGCACGGCCGTAGGGCAGGCCCGCGTATGGGCGGGAGCCTGCGGCGGCGGCGTTGCCGGCCTGGCTGGCGGATCCGGATGCTCCTCGGCTGTGCGTGATCACGGGCAGCGCGGGATGCGGCAAGTCTGGGCTGCCGGCATGGCTGGTCGCGCGGTTCCCGGCCGGACACCGCGCCAGGTCGCAGGGGTGCATGCCGTCGTTCCGCTGGAGAACCTCGGAGTCCGAGGTGCGGTGTGGGAGCTTGCTCACCAGCCGGCGGTGGCGGCGAGCGCTCCGGGGACGCGGAACCAGCGGGGCAGGATCACCCCGCATCCCTCACCGGCTCCGCCACGGGGAGGAGCGGATCAGCCGTGGTGACGGGGGCGGCCGGGACGGTGGGGGTGTGGCGGGGCAGGGGGCGTGTCACCACACCGGTCAGCAGGGCGCGGGTGACATAGCCGAAGCGGCGGGAGTCGATGCTCAGGGGCCGGTTGTCGCCCAGGACCAGGTAGTGGCCGGGCGGCACGACCGCGCCCGGGGGGACGCCCAGCCGTTCGGCGAAGAGGGCCGGAACCGGGTCGCCCGGCCCGGCGGCGACCCGTTTGATGATCAGCCCCTCGTGCGTCAGCCCCGCCTCACGGGCGCCGGGAGGCGGTTCGAGGACGACGACATCACCCCGGGCCGGCCCGGACGTGCGGCGGCGCACGAGGACGCGGTCGCCGTCACGGAGGGCGGGCTCCATGCTGGGGCCGGTGACGGTGACGGCCAGCAGACGGGTCCGCAGCAGACGGCGGGCAAGGCGCACGATCACGGAGAACCTCCGCTCCCGGAGGCGGCGGCCACCACGTCGGCGGGCGGATGCGGCCCGGCAGCGGCGCCGGAGAGCGGCGGGGCGACCGCGGAAGGCCCCTCACCATGAGCGCCGCCGTCGCCGTCGGGCGCGTACCCGCTGGCCTGGAGGCTGAACAGCCGGGCGTACACCCCGGAACGGCGCATGAGGTCGGCATGCGGTCCCCGCTCGACGATCCGGCCGTCCTCCAGCACCACGATCGTGTCCGCGTCGCGCAGGGTGTTGAGGCGGTGCGAGATGAGCAGCCCCGTCCGGCCCGCGCGGTGGCACCGCAGTCGGCGGTGGATCTCGTACTCCGCCTCGGGGTCGAGACCGGAGCCGGGCTCGTCCAGGACCAGCAGGTCGGCGTCGTCCCGGATCAGGGAGCGGGCGAGGGCGAGCCGCTGCCACTGGCCGCCGGAGAGGACGATGCCGGTCGTGGCATCGTCCTTGTCCCGCTCGCTGAAGAAGATCCGGCTCAGCAGGGTGTCGTAGCCGTGGGGCAGTCCGGTCAGCCGGTCGTGGATTCCCGCGACGCGGGCGACCTGTTCCACCCGGTCGGGGTCCTGGAGCGCGGCGAGATCGCCCAGGGCGATGTTCTCGCGGGCCGTCAGGTCGTACTCCATGAAGTCCTGGAACGTCGCCCCCATCCGGCGTCGCAGCTCACGCGGGCACAGCTCGCGCAGGTCGACACCGTCCCAGAGGATCTGCCCCCGGCTGGGATCGTAGAACCGGCAGACCAGCTTCACCAGCGTGGACTTCCCGGCGCCGTTGAGGCCGACGAGGCCCACGGCCTGCCCGGCGGGCAGGACCAGATCGACGCCCCGGAGCACCCAGGGCTGGTCCTCGCCGTAACGGAACCACACATCACGGAACTCCACCGAGTGACGCAGCGGCGGAACGGGACGGGGGCGGGCGGGCACCGGCAGATCGGGCCCGGCACCGGTCACGGTGAGGAAGTGGCGGAACATCAGAAGGGCGTGGTGGCCCATGGCGAGTTCGCCGGCGAGACCGGCCAGGGCCGCCTGCACTGCGGGCAGGGCGGTGACCAGGACGGTCACCCCGCCGACCGTGATCTGCCCCGAGCGGGCGGCCGAGACCGCCCACAGCAGACCGGCCCCCGCGACCAGGGCCGAGAGCAGGGCGAGCCCCGCCTGGACGGCCAGCTCCTGACGGTCCATCCCCCGCTTCGCGGCGTCCGAGGTACGGCGCTCCGCGACCATCCGATCACCGAGGAATCGCCCCAGACCGAAGAGCCGGATCTCCTTCGCGGCCCGCAGATCCGTCAGGAGAGCGCTGTAGAACAGCTCCCGGCGCTCCACCGGGCCCACCGACCAGACGAGCGCGGCGCGCCGGCGGCTGAGCGCGATCTCGGCGCCGAGAACGAGGACGCCGGAGGCCAGGACCGCCGCCGCCATCCAGGGGCCGAGCAGGGCGAGCGCGCCGAGGAAGCCGGTGAGGGTCACCACGGCGCCGACGGTGCCGATGACACTGCCGACCGCGTCGACCGGGGCGGAGCCGCCGTACTGACGGGCCATCCGCAGCCGGTCCAGGAAGCGCGGGTTCTCGTACGGGCCGATACCGGTGAACCGGTCGACGGCGGTGTGCAGTTCGATCTGGGCGCGCAGCCCCACCGCCCGGCCGAGCTGGGCCCGCAGATACTGGAGGAACTGGGGTACGACGGCCACCGCGACACCGCAGCCGACCAGCAGCAGGACCGGACCGGTGAGCGAGCCGCCGGCGGAGGGGCCGGTGACCAGCCGGTCGATCACGGTCTTGAGGGTCCAGGCGGCGGCGACCGGGGCGGCGGACGCGGTCACGGTGAGCAGCAGCCAGCCCGTGAGCGTGGCGGGTGCCGCCCGGCGGGCGAGGCGGACCGCGGCGGCCATCACGGTGAGGAGCGGGGAGTTGTCGGGCTCGTCACCGGGTCCGCCGGCGGGACCGGTCACCGGGCGGCGGCGACGAGGGTACGGGGCCACCGGCCGACCTCGGTCACCACGAGACCGCCGTCGGGGCCGTGTCCCACCCGTACACAGCTGGGAAACGCCTTGGCGGCGAACGCCCGGGTCACCGGGCCGTCATGGGACTCCTGGACGGTGGGCACCACGGCGGCAAGAGCGGCGGCCATCGACGCGCCGGACGCGCCCGAGCCGTGCTCGTTTGAGCCGTGATCGTTTGAGCCGTGGTCGTTTGAGCCGTGGTCGTTTGAGCCGTGCGAGTCGCCCGAGTCGCCGACGACGACGGCGAGTACCCGCCGGGCCTCCTCGGGCCGGTCCGCGTAGCGGGCGGCGAAGCCGGGCAGCTTGTCGCGGCAGGGCGCGCAGGTCGGCGAGAAGAACGCGACGAGGGTTCCGTCGGCGAGATCCCGGTCGGTGACGGGGCTGTCGGGCGGGCCCGCGGTGAAGGAGGGGATCGGGGTGCCGACGGCCGCGATCCCGGACATGCCCTCGGGCATGCCGACGGCGGGCACCGGTGCGCGCTCCAGCAGGTCGGAGTGTTCACGCAGCCGTCGGACGACACCGACGGTGAGAACGAGGTTGACCAGGGCCAGGGCTCCGACGGCGAGGATGGCGACGGCGAGCGGATTCACGGGGCGGATTCCTTTCGGGGCAGGGGACGGAAGAGCGCGGCGAGGTCGTCGAGGGCCGTGACGAGCAGGCCGAGGACCGCACCCCCGAGAAGGGCGGTCAGCACCGCCACCGGGTCGCCCGCCATCGGGTCGCCCGCCTCCGGGGACCGCCCGGTGACGGCGACGGCGACGAGGCCGGTGACCGCCACCGCGAGCAGAACGGAGTTGCGTACGGCGTGGACGGCGCCGAGCGGGGTCGTCGTACGGCCGAAGCAGCGGCAGGGCACACGACTGCCCCTGCGGGCGGCGTCGGCGGCCAGCGCGGTGAATGCGGCGAGCAGCACGGCGGCGATCCCGAGCCCGGCGACGAGTACGGCCGGGGGTGCGAGAACGCCCGGCAGGGCGAGGGCGGGTACGAGGGCGGCCTCCGCGGTCACCACCAGCACGGCGAGGGTGCGGGCGGGCAGCGGGACGGAGAGCCGCCGGGCGGGCGGCAGGGAGCGCACGGTCCCGGTGAACTCCGCGAAGGCGGCCCGGCTCCGTACCTTGCCCGTGACCGAGCGCGTGAACACCAGCAGCAGACAGCCCCGGACCGCCCAGAGGGCGAGTTCCACGACGGTGTCCTTCCTGAGGGGGTGGCCCCGGGCGGGGGCGGCGGGAGAGTTCCCCCTCCCCCCGCCAGGGGCCGACGGGCTGGTCAGGCGGTGCAGTTGGCGCAGCGATAGCCCTGGAAGTAGCGGGTGCCGTCGGAACAGACCCGGTAGGTGGAGAGCGCCCTGAAGCCGGTCTCGTGGCACACCGGAATCATCGTCCGGGTGCACGATTCCTCGGTCCAGCACTGGACGGCGGCCGCCGCCTCCGCCCGGGGGACCAGGCGGTCGACCATCGCATCGGACAGCTTCCGGGACCACTTGCGCATGGGAGACCCTTTCGTCGAGGAGAGTTGGGTGAGTGACGGTGCCGGGGGTGGGTCAGCCGTTGCAGCGGGCGCAGCGGACGCCCCGGTAGGAGCGGCTGCCGTCGGCGCACACCTGGTAGATGAAGTAGCCCCAGCGGCCGGTGGAGCCGCAGAGCTGGAGCGGCCCCACCTGGCAGATCTCCTCGGTCCAGCACTGGGTGGCGGCGGCGGCCTCCGCCCGGGGGACCAGGCGGTCGACCAGGGAGTCGGAGAGGTTTTCGAACCACGCACGCATGAAAGGTCCTTCGGTTGGTGTTGTTGTGAGCGGCCGGCCCCGGGGCGGGCCGGCCGGCCGTCGCGGCGCTCGCGGCGGTGGCACGGGAAACGCGGCTGCCGTCGGCGCGGACGTGACGGGTCACGGCCGTCCGGAGGCCGGTACCGGGCCGTGCCGCGGAGCCGGTGCGCCCTGCCGGGCAGCGGGGGATTCCCCGTACCGGCGCCCGGTGGCGGCGGCCTCCGCCTGTGGGACCGGACGGCCGGTCAAAGAACCGGGCCGGTTCTGGAACCACATGCGCATGGACTTCCTCTGGGTGAGGGGACCTCGGTGTGCTCCCGGCCGGTTGCGTGGAAGCGTCTTCGGCCCCGTCAGCTTCCGGGGACGCCCTTGCACGAATCTTGAGCAAATCTGAAATCGGCGGCGGCCGGTGGGATGGCACTCAGCGGACGGACGGGACGCGTTGGACATCGGGTACGGAGTTCTCGGGGAGATCGAGGCACGGCGGGACGGATGCCGTATGGACCTGGGCCCGGCCCGGCAGCGGACCGTCCTGGCGGCGCTGCTGATGGACGCCGACCGGTTGGTGCCCCTGGAGGGGCTGGCGGAGCGGGTGTGGGGTGCCCGGCCGCCGCGTCAGGTCACCGCGGCGCTGCACAGCTATCTGTCACGGCTGCGGCGGGTGCTGGAGCGGCCCGCACAGGACTCCGCCGTATCTGAGGACGCCGGTACGGGGCGGTCCGCCATCGTGCGGCGGCCCGGCGGGTACACGGTGCTCGCCGGTCCGGGCACGGTGGACGCGCATCTCTTCCACGATCTGGTCGCGCGGGCGCGGGCCGCCGACGGCGACGGGGCGCTGGAGTTGTACGACCGGGCGCTCGCGCTGTGGCGGGGCGCGCCGTTCGCGGGGGTGGACACCCCATGGTTCAACGCGGTACGGGCCTCGCTGTCGGAGCAGCGGCACGCCTGTCGGCTGGACCGCAACGACCTGGCGCTGAGGCTGGGGTGTCACAGCACGCTCCTGCCGGAGCTTGGCGCCTGCCACGACGAGCACCCCTGGGACGAGCGGCTGGCCGCCCAGCTCATGGTCGCGCTGTGCCGGAGCGGGCGGGCGGCGGACGCGCTGCGCTGCTTCGAGCGGGTGCGGTGCGCGCTGGCGGAGGAACTGGGCAGTGATCCGGGGCTGGAGCTGCGGCGGCTGCATCAGCGGGTGCTGGCGGGCGATCCGGCGCTCGGGCCGGCCGGGCGGTCGGCCGCCGTCCCGGTGACCGGTCCCGCCCCGGTCACCGGGACGGCGGGCTTCCTCACGGTGACCAGCTCCCCCGCGGTGTCCGGCTCCTCCGCCGGGGCGGACTCCCTCACCGAGCCGGACCCCCGCACGCCCCCGGACGGGCCGCGCACCGGCGCGGTGCCGCATCAGCTTCCTCCCGCGACACGGTGCTTCACCGGGCGTACGGCTGAACTCGCCCTCCTGGAACAGGCACTGGGCCAGTCGCCGGACGAGACGGCGGACCGGGTGCCCGGCGGCGGTCCCGGCGCGGGGCCGGTGTGTGTCATCAGCGGCGGCGCGGGGGTCGGCAAGACCTCGGTGGCACTGCACTGGGCGCACCGGAACACCCGCCGCTTCCCCGACGGCCAGCTGTACGTGGATCTGCGTGGGTTCTCCCGCTCGGGCGCTCCGCTGGCGCCCACCGCGGCACTCCGGCTGCTCCTGTGCGGTCTCGGTGTGGACCCGGGGGCGGTCCCGGCCGGTCAGGAGGCGCTCGCCGGGCTGTACCGGAGCGTGATCGCGGACCGCCGGGTGCTGATCGTGCTGGACGACGCCGCGGATGCCGAGCAGGTGGCGGCGCTGCTGCCGGCGAGCGCCGGGGCCGCCGTGCTGGTCACCAGCCGCCGCCGGCTGACCGGGCTCGCCGTCACCCAGGGGGCGCGAACGGTGTCGCTGTCCACGCTGTCCGGGGCGGACTCCCGGGAACTGCTCGGGCACCGGCTGGGCGAGGCGCGGCCGGCGGCCGAGCCGAAGTCGACGGCGGCCCTCCTGGAGCAGTGCGCGGGTCTGCCGCTGGCGCTCGCCGTGGTCGCGGCGCGGGCGGCGGCCCGGCCCGGCTTTCCGCTGGCGGCCCTCGCCGAGGAACTGCGGGACGAGGCGGGGCGGCTGACCGCGCTGGGCTCGGATGATCCGTCGGCGGATGTCCGGACGGCGCTGCGTCTGTCGTACCGGGCGCTGGGCGGTGCCGCGGCCGGGGCGTTCCGGCTGCTGTCGGCGGTGCCGGGGCCGGACATCGGGCTGGGCGCCGCGGGGAGTCTGCTGGGCTGTTCCCCAGCGTCGGCGCGGGCGCTGCTGCGAGAGCTGGAGGCGGTCCATCTGGTGGAGCAGCACCGGCCCGGCCGGTTTCGGGTGAACGCGCTGGTGCGGCTGTACTCGGCCGAGCTGCGGGAGGCGGAACCGTTCGAGCGGGCGCTGCGGCGGGTGCTGGACCACTATCTGCACACGGCGCGGGTGGCCGATCAGCTGCTGGCCCCGTACCCGTATCCGCCGGTGTGGCTGGGGCCACCGCTGCCGGGAGTGATTCCGCAGCGGCCCGCGGACCGGCGCGCGGCGGGGGCATGGTTCCGTACCGAGTGGGCGTGTCTCGCGGGGGCTCGGCGGGTGGCGGAGCAGCGGAGGTGGGACGTGGTGGTGTGGCAGCTGGCCCTGGTGCTGGACGGCTTTCAGTCGCGGCGGGGACGGGCGTACGGGTCCGGGACGGTATGGCCCGGGGGTACGGCGGCGGCCGGGGCGGTTGGGAGCGAGCTGCCCGGCGGAGCGCGTCGCCGGGCGGTCCACAGCCGTCGCCCGGGGTACGCCCCGGTGGAGACCCGGCCCCTGCGGGGCCGGGACGACGGTGCGGGGCGGGTACCGGCGAGGGGCGCGCCGCCGTGCCTGGCGTAGGTGGATGATGCTGTTGGGGAAGAGGAAGCACGGGCCACGGTCGGCCGACGCCCCCCGAATCCCCGGACGTTGAGCCGAGCCCCCCGCCCGCGCGGGGGTGGTGCCCCGAAGTTGTCGGGGGGGGGCGTGCTGCCACGCGCGTGGTCCCCGCACCACGAGCCGCTCCAGCATGCGCCCACGCACGGGCAACCACTCAGCAAGAGTCCGAGGCGAACCGACTGTCCCACCAACGCCAATGGGATGAACCGGCCGAACGACGCCGTCGGGCTCCGCCGTCGGGCCTTTGTCGAACAAGATCCCGAACACACGAAAAACTCCCAGCCCGGACGAATCCGTGCTGGGAGTTATGTAAAGCCAACCTGAGCAGTTGTGTGAACTACCCCTGGTGTCCGAGGGGGACTTGAACTCTCCACTCGGGCACCAGCCCATTCGTCAGCTGACCTGCGGAAACATGCCCCTGAGTGCTCAGTCTTGACGGCCTGGGTTGGTCATGCGTATCCCCTGTTTCGGGCTGCTTCGGAGCGCTGTTGGTCATGCGTTGGTCACGTGACCAACCTTGCTGGCGCACTATCGAGCACCCGCCAACGTGTTCGTACGCCCTTGACGATCTGGACTCTGCACCGCGAAGCTCGTGCAAGTTGGCGTAAGCCACTCGACACCGGAGGCAGTCATGGCACTACGGTTCATCGGGATTGATCCAGACACCGGTCAGCAGGGTTCCCCCACCGTTTGGGTGGACGAAGAGAAGAGGGAACTCGTGCTCCAGGGCTGGAAGCCAGACGAGAAGCTAGAGGCAGAGTGCGCAGCGTTCGAGGCTCCCGGACACGCGCCGGGCATCCCGGCGCACGAAGCCGTAATTCGGATTCCGGCCCGCATGGTGCCGATGCTCAGGGAGGCATGTGATGTCGCAGAACGAGCCGGGCTTTGACGAGCTGCTGGCAGCTGCCAAGCACTCGGCCGTGCACCTGGAGATGCGCGACTCGTACGGGGTGGGCGATGAAGCCGAGGACTTCGAGAACTGGAAGCGCACGGGGCAACGCGACGTGGACCCCGCCTCCGCGTACTGGACGCCTTGGGTTGATTTGATTCGGGGCACAGTGGCGAGAGGCGTTACGGTCCGACGCGCACGCGTCGTCTCCGAACCGGTCACCGACTACATCCGTTACGAGCACGCTGGCACCGTGGTCAATGTCCAGGCCGGGGAACAGGTTCGCTGGCTGCCCAGGCGGCAGGCATCGGACATCGCCCTGCCCGGCAACGACTGCTGGGTCTTCGACGGTGAGACCGTGCTTTTCAACCACTTCTCAGGTGATGGCAACTGGTCCCAACCGGGCTGGGAGTTTCGCCCCGAAGCGGACGTCGCCCGGTTGGCATCGGCGGCGTTCGAGGCGGTGTGGGAGCGGGGCATCCCGCACGAGAAGTACTCGGTCTGACCTAGCGAAACGCTGAAGAGCCATTCATGTCCGCATCTCCCTCGTCCAGCGCTCAGGCCGCCCGCGAAGTCCTTGCTGCTCGCCTCGGAGAGCTACGCAAAGACGCGGAGTTGACCGGGCACGATTTGGCCCTTCGGTGTGGCTGGAGCCCTGCGAAGTCGTCACGCATCGAGCGAGCCAAGACGCCCGCATCTGATGCCGATATCCGCGCCTGGTGCAAAGCATGCGGCGCGGAAGACCAAACCGCTGATCTCGTCGCAGCGAACCGCCAGGCCGATCAAATGTACGTCCACTGGAAAAAGCTCCACCGTCACGGAATGCGCCGGGCACAGGAGGAAGTAGTTCCCCTGTACCAGGGGACCCGACACTTTCGCGTGTACTGCTCGAACGTCGTGCCCGGCATGCTCCAGACTGAGGCGTACGCGGCGGCCTTGCTCTCCACAATCGCCGCCTTGCAAGGCACCCCCGACGACTCGCCCGATGCCGCCGCCTCACGCGTCGAACGTTCGCAGGTCCTCCACGAAGGTGGCCACCGGTTCGCGCTGCTCATGGAAGAAACCGTGCTCCGCTACCGCATCGGTGACGCAGATGCGATGGCTGGCCAGCTGGGCTACCTGCTCGCCGTGATGGCTCTTCCGAACGTGAGCCTGGGCATCATCCCGTTCGCCGCCGAGCGGCGCGTGTGGCCCCTGGAAGCGTTCTACTTGTTCGACGACCACCGCGCGAGTGTCGAACTTCTGACGGCTGCTGTAAACGTATCGGCTCCAAGCGAGATCAACGTCTACGCCAAAGCGTTCTCCCGACTGGCAGAAATGGCCGTGTACGGCTCTGATGCCCGCATCCTCATCACAGACGCGATTAGCTCGCTCCAGTGATTCGTGTGCAAGCTGATGCAAGAACGTGGACCGGCTGCTCCCGTCCTCCCTACCGTCCATGACATAACGCAGTCATGGGAGAGGGCGGGCGATGGCGAGTGACAGCAGAGCACAGGGAACCGAAGCGGGCGGCCACGCCAGCGGCGGATCAGCCCGACAGTTCCTCTCCCGTCTTTCCAGGACGCGCGGTGTCGACGGTGTGCTCCTGGTAGGTAAGTCCGACCCTGGGCCGGAGGGAGCGGACCTCAGTCCGGGTTCGCCGTTTCGCTGGCCGAAGTGTGAATGCGGCAGCCCGAAGTGCCCGGATTACCAGGCCCACCCGCAAGCGACTCAGGAGGAACTGAGCGCCAGGGTTGCCGAGGTCAACAGGCGGAGCCGTAGGGGTGGGCTGTGAGCGTCAGAACGGTCATGCGGTACGTGAAGCACCGGATCACTGAGCACCCAGACACGGACGTGACGTTCGAGGCCGAGTGCCTGGACTGCAAGTGGAAGGCGGCGCCTTCCACCTGATGGGGGCGTTCTTTGGTTCGTTCGAGCGGTTCAGAGGAGCGCTCGGAAGGGGTTGGGATCGGCGAGCGGTTCCGGCCTCTTCACCGGTTCACGCTCCGGGGCCTGCGCGGGGGCCGGGCGGTAGGCGTCCATCTGTACGACCGTGGCACGGTTCCAATCACGCTCGGCCGGCGTCGACTGCGGAGCGGTATTCGGCTGCCCCGCGTGACGGGAATCGTCACCGCGGAGTGCGAAAACGGTCTTCGGTCGACCGGCCTTTCCTTCCCGCTCCACCGTGACGACGACTTCGGGCAGTTCCTTGACTTCGGCTGCCGACGCTCCGACGTACGGGAGTACCTGAGAGGACGTGGCGCGTCCTCCGTGCATCGCGATCCGGGCCCGCACCTTGTCCTCAAGGCTGAGCGGCTGACGCTTCACCTTCGGAGAGGTAGCCCCCTTGGTGATCCGAACGACGTCCTGGACGGAACGGCGAACCAGGGTGAAGGCGGCCGACAGTATCTCTTCCGTGACCGTCTCAGAGCACTCAGATGCTGCCAGGCAGGCCGCGACCCTGAGCGTCTGCTCTGCCGTCCGTTCGATGAACACTGCCTGCCCTTCGGGCAGGGTCTCACCCAGGATGCGGGCGTACCGGCGGACGATTCGCCACAGGGGGCGGGCATCCTCGGAGAGGGTGATCACGCGGGGGCGTTCGGTGGCCCATCCGTATGCGTCGGAGAGTTCCCGGCCGTCGAGTGCGGGCAGGCTCACGCGGTCGTCATCGAGCATGGGAACGGAGCCGAGCAGGAAGGGCAGGATGCGGTTGTACGAGCCTCCGGCCGCTTCCGACTCGCCCACGTACTTGGTCCAGTCGGAGGGGGTGACGTGGCAGTGCAGGACCATGGCGGGGTCGCGTACTTCCTGCGCTTCCTGCTTGGTGGTGTTGCGGAGGGTGGCCCCGTCCCAGGCCGCGCGGAGCTTGGTGGTGAACGAGGGATCACACTTGACCCTGCGGAGCACTTCCGACCATTCCTCTTCCACCACCAGGGCTCGGACGTCACGCCCGTGCTCCGTTTCTGCCGTGGCCTCCTGCTGCTCCCACAAGTGGTTGACCATGCTTGCGCCAGAGGTGATCCCGGATGTGGAGTGAGTAGCGATGAAGCGGCCCACGGACTTGTCCAGGACGTGATGCGCTGCCCGCAGCGCGGTCCCCTTGCCCCCGCCGGTTCCGGCGACCAGGGCCGACCACAGCAGCACGGGGCGGGAGTTGCCACGGGACGATACCTTGACCGTTCCGCCGATGGCGGCCGACCACATCGACAGGGCGGCGACGTATACCCCCAGGTCATCCGTTTCCAGGAACGGGGAGATCTTGCGGACGGACCGGCCGACGGGACCGTAGAGAACGGGGGTGCTAATGCTGCTGCCACTTCCTGGGGGTTGGTTCGTTTGACGGGGGTGACGGGGCGCCACCGGCCCCCGTCCTCGCCGGGCTACACCATGGCCCGGTATGGGCACTCGCGTAAGGACGGAGCGCGGAAGCTCGCCGCCTCCGGAGCGGGCCGACTCGGCCTGTCATCCCTGGTCTGACCTGGGGAATCGCTCGGCTGTTGGTCACGTGGTTGGTCACGCCACAGCCCGGCAAAGCAAAAAACCCCACGTGAAGTGGGGTCTTGCTGGTGTCCGAGGGGGGACTTGAACCCCCACGCCCGATAAAGGGCACTAGCACCTCAAGCTAGCGCGTCTGCCATTCCGCCACCCGGACAAGGTGTCTGTCGTTCGCGGTGTGTTTCCCCGCGGCGACAAAGAAAACAATACCAGGGGTTCAGCGCGGCTCTCACCTGTATATCCGGTGGTCAGTGCGGTGCGGCGGGTCCTGGCGACACGGTCGCGCCGACTCGCCACCAGGCGTTCACCCGCTGTCGTGGCTCACGTACGCAGCGTGCGGCTTGCCGGTTGTCCGGCGATGTCCGCGGTCCTCGGGGCCCGTGGCGTTACCTTCGCGTGCATGAGTGATCGCGGCTATCGGCGGCCCCGTGCGCTGTCCCCCCTGCGCGAGCATCTGCGCGACACGTTCTGGTTCGCGCCGACCCTGGGGTGCGTGTGTGTCTTCGTGCTGTGGTGGATCACCTCCACGCTGGACACGGAGATCGTCGCGTACCTCCAGGACGAAGGGGCGTACGAGGAACTCGGCGACCTGATCTCGTTCGCCCAGGACGCGAAGACGATCGTCACCACGATCAGCTCGGCGATGATGACCTTCATCGGTGTCGTGTTCAGCATCTCGCTGGTGGCGGTGCAGATGGCGAGCGGGCAGCTCACGCCGCGGGTGGTGCGGATCTTCGTCAGGAGCCGGATCAGCAAGCTCACGCTGACGGTGTTCCTGGCGACGTTCCTGTTCTCCCTGCTGGTCCTGACCTCGTACGAGAGTGAGGCCGACCCGCGCCGGGTCACCTCCGTACCGCTGTTGCAGAGCATGCTGACGCTGGGGCTGGTCGGCCTGAGTCTGCTGCTGTTCATCGCCTATGTGAGCGCCACCCTGCGGCTCATGCAGGTGGGACCGGTCGTCGACCGCATCACACGTGAGTCGTTGAGGGTGCTCGGGCGGATGCCCGGTGGACCGCTGTCCGAGGAGCCGCTCGCGCCCGAGACCGGCCGGCTCATGCATACGGGGCGTGCGGGGGTCCTGCGGGACGTGAACGTGGCACGGCTCGTGCGCGCCGCGCGGCGGCAGGACGTCGTGTTGCGGCTGATCCCGCGGATCGGTGATTTCGTGGTGCCCGGGACGCCGGTCCTCGCCGTCCACGGCGGGACCGCCCCTCCCCGGCACGCGCTGACGTACACGGTGTCGGTCGGGGTCGAACGCGCGCTGCACCAGGACCTCGGCTTCGGGCTGCGTCAGCTCTCGGACATCGCGTTGCGGGCCCTGTCCTCCGCCGTGAACGACCCGACCACCGCCGTGCAGTGTCTGGACCGGATCGTGCAGTTCCTCGCGGCGGTGGTGCCGCTGCCGCTCGGCGCGGTGCACCACCGGGACGGGGCCGGCCGGGTGCGGCTCGTCCAGGATGTGCCCGGGTGGACGGATCTGGTGGATCTCGCGTTCGAGGAGATCCGCGGGTGCTCGGCGGGGACTCCGCAGGTCTCCCGGCGCCTGCTGGCCGGGATCGACGATCTGCTGCTGCTCGCTCCCGAGGATCGGCGAAGGCCCCTGCTCCGGCACCGTGCGCTGCTGGTGCAGGCGGTGGAGCGCACGGTGCCGGAGGCGGCGGAGCGGGAGTTCGCGCTGTCCCCCGACCACCAGGGGATCGGCTGAGCGGGGCCGTCAGTCCCCGCAGCGTCCCTCGCGCAGCGAGTGCAGGTGCTCGCTGGACTTGCGGGCGAAGGCCATGGAGTCGACCGGGTTGTCGTGCTCGGTCTGCCAGTGGTGGTAGGTGCGGCCGCGGTGGGTCCGGTGGGTGACCTTGGACAGGAACGTCTTGTAGTCGATGTCTCCGTCGCCGACGTCCGACATGCGGTAGCCGTCGCGGGTGGTGTCGTCGCGGATGCCGTCCTTGACATGGAACAGGGGGTAGCGGTCGGGGTGCTTGAGAACGTACTTCAGCGGGTCCAGGGGCGCCGGGGTGCCGTCCGCCCTCTTGGAGAAGCGGAACTGCGCGCAGTAGGCCCAGTAGATGTCCAGCTCCAGATAGACCAGGTCGGGATCGGTCTCGGCGAGCAGGACGTCGTAGAGGCGTACGTTCGGCCTGTCGGTCGCGAAGGAGAACTCCTCGGCGTGGTTGTGCTGGTAGAACTTCATGCCGCGCTTGCGGGCGGCGGCGCCGTAGGTGTTGAACTCCTCGGCGACACGCTTCCAGCCGTCGACCGTGGAGCCGTAGCGGAACGGTCCGGAGGGCGTGCCTATGTGCTTGAGGCCGAGGGCCTCGGCGTCGTCCAGGACCTTGGTGAGGTTCTGGGCGAAGGTGTACGCCCCCGGGTTGTTGTCGTCGGAGTGGCCGACGTGGCTGCCGATGGGGTTCAGCCCGTGGTCCCGGGCCAGCCTCTTCAGCTGGGCGAGGGTGAGGGCGCCGGCCGAGCCCTGGGTGTATCCGGCGAACTCGATCTCGTCGTAGCCGTACTCCTCCAGTTCGGCGAAGACGGCGGCGAAACCGAGGGTGGAGATCTTGTCGCGGAGGCTGTAGAGCTGGATGCCCAGGCGGCCGGGGGGCAGGACGGCGCGGCCCTTGCCGTGGCCCTCGTGCTGTTGGCCGTGGCCGTGCCCCTTGCCCTGGGCGCCGGCCCGGTCGCGGCTGTCGGCACTGGCGGTGGCGGCGCCGACGATGGAGGCCGCCGTGGCTCCGGCGGCGACGCCCAGAACGTTGCGTCGGCTGAGTCTGCGCGCGAGTTCGGAGTCCTTCGGGGTGCGGCTCATGATCACGTAACTCCCTTGATGAGACCTGATGGGTGAGCGGGTCCGGCAGGGCTGTCAGTGCAGTCCGGCAAGCTGGAGGAGCAGGGATTTCACTTCGGTGGCCCGGACCCGTCCGGGGAAGGCGTGGGGGGTGGAGCAGAGGATGAGCGGACCTTCGTCGTCGCTCGTGGGGAGGCGGCCGTGGCTGCCGCGAATAGGTGACGGGTCGAGAGGGACGACCGCCATGCGATAGCGCATGCCCAGCTTCTTGCGGGCGACCGCCGTGACGGCCTTGACCCGGACGTAGGGGTCCTGAGGGTCCATGAAGAGCTCGACGGGGTCGTAGCCGGGTTTGCGGTGGATCTCGACGAGCTGTGCGAAGTCGGGGGCACGGGCGTCGTCGAGCCAGTAGTAGTACGTGAACCAGGCGTCCTTCTCCGCCACGGCCACGAGTTCGCCGGAGCGCGGGTGGTCCAGGTGGTGGGCCTTCTTGCCCTCGTCGTCCAGGAGTTGCTCGATGCCGGGCAGGTCCGCGAGGGCTTCGCGGGTGGCTTCGAGGTCCTCGGGACGGCGTACGTAGATATGGGCGATCTGGTGGTCGGCGACGGCGAAGGCGCGGGAGGCCATCGGGTCGAGGTATTCCATGCCGTCCTGGGTGTGCACCTCCAGCAGGCCCGCCCGGCGCAGCGCCCGGTTGATGTCGACGGGCCGCTCGACGCGGGTGATCCCGTATTCGGAGAGCGCGACGACGGTACGGCCTTCGGCGCGGGCGTCGGCGAGCAGCGGGGCGACGGCCCGGTCGAGGTCGGTGGCCGCCCGGTGGGAACGGGGGTCGTCGGGGCCGTAGCGCTGAAGGTCGTAGTCGAGGTGGGGCAGGTAGCACAGGGCGAGGTCGGGGGTGCGGGTGGCGAGGATGTGCCGGGTGGCGTCGATGATCCACTGAGAGGAGACGAGGTCGGCTCCGGGGCCCCAGAAGTGGAAGAGGGGGAAGGTGCCGAGCTTGTCGGTGAGCTCGTCGTGCAGGGCCGGGGGCCGGGTGTAGCAGTCGGGCTCCTTGCGGCCGTCGGCGTAGTAGACGGGGCGCGGGGTCACGGTGTAGTCGGTGTCGGCGCCCATCGCGTACCACCAGCAGATGTTGGCGACGGTGTAGCCCGGGTGGGCGCGGCGGGCCGCGTCCCAGAGCCTGTCGCCCTCGACCAGTCCGTTGTGCTGGCGCCACAGCAGGACGTCACCGAGCTCGCGGAAGTACCAGCCGTTGGCGACGATGCCGTGCTCGGCGGGGGTGGTTCCGGTGAGGAAGGTGGACTGGGCGGCACAGGTGACGGCCGGCAGGACGGTGGAGAGCGGTGCCTGGGCGCCCGATTCGGCCATGGCCCTGAGGTTCGGCATGTGGGCGAGGAGCTGGGGGGTGAGGCCGACGACGTCCAGGACGAGGAGGGGGGTGGGGGCGCTGTCCTTCGCGGGAGTGCTCATGGGAGCTCCTTGAGGCCGAGGTCGACCAGGAGGTCGCGGGCGAGGGTGAGTTCGGCGGCGATGCCGTCGGCCAGCTGGGTGCGGTTGCGGGGCCGCAGCTCGGCCGGGAGGGCCTGCCAGGTGTACGTCTCGACCTCCAGGTGCCGGGTCAGGGGCAGCGCTCCGCCGACGAGCCGGGCGAGCGTGTCGCGGAGCACGGGGAGGGTGGAGGTGAGCGGGGGCGCCGGTGGGGCGTGCAGCGGTACGTGGAAGTGGGAGCGCCACGGGCTGCTGTCCGGTAACGCCCGGCCGGCCAGTGCCTCGTCGAGGTCGTCGGTTCCGAGCAGCCCGGCGGCGGTGCGGGTGCGGGTCTGGTGCAGGAAGCGGGGCTCGGCGAAGGCGGCGAGCGCGGTGCGCACCTCGGGCAGATGGGGGTGTTCGGCGTGCAGGGCGGCGGAGAGCTGGGACTTGACGACGAGCACCCCGGCGGCGGCCAGGGCGTCCAGCGCGGTGCCGGGGTCCTCGAAGGAGGTGGCGAGGTGGCAGGTGTCGACGCAGATACCGATGCGGTCGTGCCCCACCTCGGTGAGCGGGGTGATGGCGTCGGCGGTGGTCTCCACGGTGCAGCCGGGTTCCGGTTCGAGGCCGATCCGGATCGACTTGCCGGTCAGCTCGGCGAGGGCGTCGAGGCGCTGGGCCAGGGTGATGAGGGCCTTGCGCGCGGTGCGGGCGGCTTCGGTGTCCCCGGTGTACGGGGTGCGCCAGGCGATCGGCAGGGTGGAGATGGTGCCTTCGCCGACGTCGTCGGGCAGCAGGGCGGCGAGGAGGCGGGCGAGGTCGGTGGTGTGGGAGAGCCGTTCGGGGTCGGTCCAGTCCGGTTTGTAGACGCGGTACTTGACCTCCTCGGCGCCGAAGCCCTCGTACGGGAAGCCGTTGAGGGTGACCACTTCGAGACCGCGGCGGTCCAGCTCGGCGCGGAGCGAACGCAGCTCGGCGGGGTCGTTGATCAGGGCGTGCGCGGCGTCCTTGGCGAGCCAGAGGCCGATGCCCAGGCGGTCGCGGCCGAGGCGTTTGCGTACCGGTTCGCTGTGGTCGCGCAGCTGGGCGCGGACTCCGTCGAGGGTCTCGGCGGGATGCACGTTGGTGCAGTAGGAGAGGTGGACCGTGGAGCCGTCGGGGTGGCGGAAGCGCATCGGCTCACTCCCCGCCGCGCAGGATGGAGTTGCCTTCGTGGAGCGGGTCGGGGTCGGCGATGTCGAGCTGGAGCCGGCCGCTCTGCCCGTAGAAGGCGACGGGGTTGCGCCAGAGCACCTGGTCGACGTCGTCCTCGGTGAATCCGGCCTTCAGCATGGCGTCGGCGACCTTGCGGGTCTTCAGCGGGTCGCTCCTGCCCCAGTCGGCGGCGGAGTTGACGAGCATCTTCTCGGTGCCGTGGTTCTTGAGGATCGTGACCATCCGGTCCTCGTCCATCTTGGTGTCCGGGTAGATGGAGAAGCCGGCCCAGCAGCCGCTGTCAGTGGCGGCCTTTACGGTTGTCTCATTGAGGTGATCGAGCAGCACATGCTCCGGGGGGAGGTGCGATTCACGGATGACGTCGATGGTGCGGTGCAGACCGGCGAGCTTGTCGCGGTGCGGGGTGTGGACGAGGGCGGGCAGCCCGTGGTCGGCGGCGAGCTGGAGCTGGGCGGCGAGGGCGATGTCCTCGGCGGGGGTCATGGAGTCGTAGCCGATCTCACCGACGGCGACGACGGAGTCCTTGACGAGATAGCGGGGCAGCGCGTCGAGGACGGGGGTGCAGCGGGGGTCGTTCGCCTCTTTGGGGTTGAGGGCGAGCGTGCAGTGGTGGGCGATGCCGTACTGGGAGGCGCGGAAGGGTTCCCAGCCGAGCAGGGCGTCGAAGTAGTCGAAGAAGCTGGCGGGCGAGGTGCGGGGCTGGCCGAGCCAGAAGGAGGGTTCGACGAGCGCCCGGACCCCGGCGTCGTACATCGCCTGGTAGTCGTCGGTGGTACGGGAGGTCATGTGGATGTGGGGGTCGAAGATGCGCATCAGGACTCCTCCGTGGGGGCGGCGGGTGCGGGGGCCGGGGCAGCGGCTCCGGTGGCTTCCGTGAGGGCGAGGACGGTGCGCAGATCGGCGGGGACGGCGCGGCCGGCGGCGGTGCGCTCGGCGGCGAAGTCCCCTAGCATGCGGGCGAGTTCGGCATCACCATGAGCACGGCGAGCGAGCTCGGCGACGGCTTCGACGGGGACCTCGGTGAACAGGCACTTGAGGACGGCGTGCCGCCATCCGTGCGCGTCGAGATGGGTGGCCGCGTAGGGTCCGACGGCCGCGGCGACCAGCCGGGTGTCGTTGGTGCGCAGGGCGTCCTCGACGAGCGGGAGTGCCGAGGCGCCGAGAGCCAGCCGGTGCAGGGTGAGCAGGACAGCGCGGCGTTCGGCGGCGGTGCCCTGTTCGTAGAGCCGGGTCACGGAGGGCAGCGCGGCACGGGCCTCGACAAGGAGGAGGCAGCGTACGGAGTCGGCGTGTTCGAGTCCGCAGCGCCGGCCCGCGGCGGCGTATCGCAGCTCCCACGGCGGCGCGGCATACGGGCTGTCCGTCACGGGGCCGGACCGGGTGCGGGCGGCGTCGTGCGCGGCCTCGGCGAGCGCTTCGTCGAGCCAGGCCCTGGCGGCTCCGCCGAGCTCGCCGTCGAGTTCCTCGCGGGACTTCAGCACGGGATGGCTCCCTTCGTCGTGGCCTCGCGCAGGAACTCGATCGACCGGCGGGCGAGTTCGGGGCCCGCGTGGGAGTGGCGGGGCAGTTCTACGACGGTGAGGCCCTGGTAGTCCGACTCGGCGAGTGCGGCGAGCACCGGCGGGAAGTCGATCTCGCCGTCGCCGAACGGGAGGTGTTCATGGAGACCGCGCCGCATGTCCTCGATCTGGACATGGCGGAGCCAGGGCGCGGACTCCCGGACGCAGTCCACGGGCGAGGCGGTCTCCAGGCACTGGCAGTGGCCGATGTCGAGGGTGAGCCCGAGGGGGGCGGGGTCCCCGAGGAGTGCGCGCAGGTGGTGGAAGTCGGCGAGCGTGGCGAGCAGATGACCGGGTTCGGGCTCGATGGCGAGGGGGATGCCCGCGCGGTCGGCGGCGTCGAGCACTGGGGTGAGCGCGTCGGCCAGCCGCTTCCAGGCGGTGTCCGACGCGGCGTCCGGTATCGATTCCCGTGTGATGTCCGGTGCCGAATCCTGCACGGTGTCCGCCGTCGCGCCCGCAGAGACGCCCGCGGAGAGGTCCGGTGGGGTGATTCCGCTGAAGCAGTGCACGGCGTGGGCGCCGAGGTCGGCGGCCACGTCGACGGCCCGGACGAGCAGCCGGGTACGGGCGGCGCGGGCCTCCGGGTCCGGGTCGAGGAGGGAGGGGCCGTGCTTGCGACGGGGGTCGAGGACGTAGCGGGCGCCGGTCTCCACGGTGACGCCAAGCCCCAGGGCGTCGAGCCTGCGGCGCACCCGGCGGGTGCGCTCGGCGAGGTCCGGGGCGAGGGGGTCGAGGTGCATGTGGTCGAGGGTCAGGCCGACCCCCTCGTACCCGAGGTCGGCGAGGAGCCCGAGGGCGTCGTCGAGGCGGAGGTCGGTGAGCCCGTTGGTGCCGTAGCCGAGGTGGAGGGTCATGTGGGGCTCACCTTCCGTGCGAGTTTCCGGGCGAGGGGGACGAGGCTCATGACGACGAGCCCGGCACCGGGTGCCCCCGCTCGGGCGGCCAGCGCGGCCTGGAGCGGGATCATGGCCCGGATGCCGCCGCCCACCGCGCGCTGGGTGAGGGCCGGGGACGGGTTGAGGGCGGCGTGCAGGAGGGGTGGCGCGGCGGTACGGAGGTAGGCGGCGGCGAGCGCGGTGAGCAGGAGCCGGTCCGGTGTCGAAGCGAACGTGGCGGCCCGGAGCGCGGTGGTGCGCAATGGCCCGCCGAGGTGTTCCCCCGCGCCGGCGCCTCCCTGGACCGGGGGCGGTCCCCCGCTCCCGCGGCGCCCGCCCGCCACGGCGATGCCGAACGCCGCGGTGGCGCCGAGCGCGGCGAGCGGCGCCACGGTGGACCCGCCCTGCGCCTCCTGCCGCGAGACCGCGGTGATGGCGTAGGTGTGCGCCCCGAGCAGGGCGGCGGCGGGAACCGCGGCACGGGCGGCGGCGAGGGGGCGCGGTGCGACGGCGCCCACGATGGTGCGAGCGCCCGCATGGACCGGCGGCCCGATGGTGCGCAGCGGGGCGGTGGCGGCAGCCGAGGTCCGTCCCGGGAGCGCGGTGGGAACGGCGACGGCTGCCGTCGGGGCGGGGGCGGCTGCCGGACGGGCGGGCCCGGTAGGCCGCGCCGGGCCCGCAACGCTTTCGGGTACCCCTGCCGTCGCCGTCGCGCCCAGCAGCAGGTCGAGTCCGCGCGCCGCGGCCATCGCCGCGGGGCCCGCCTTCGTGTGCTTGAGGTGCAGGTCGTACGCCCAGACCGTGGCCGCGAGGCCCGAGGCCGCCAGCAGCGCGGGGCGGCCCGCGCGGGCCGCCAGGGCCAGACCCGCGATCGTCAGCGCTCCGGCCGCACCCAGCGCGGCGGCCGGTGCGATCCGGCCCGAGGGAATCGGGCGGTGCGGTCGGTCGACGGCGTCCTCCTCCCGGTCCGCCCAGTCGTTGAGGGCCATCCCCGCCTCGTACAGGCAGAGCGAGGCGCCCACGGCGAGCGCGGTGCGCCGGTTGGGGCGCAGTCCGGCCGCCGCCGCTCCGGCGAGCGCGTCGCCGGGCACCGTGAACAGCGCGGACACCCGCAGGAGTTCCGCCCACGCACGGGCCCGGCCACCTCGCGGCATCGTGCGCCTGTCCGGTGCGGGCGCAGTCCCGCCCGCACCGGACAGGCTGTCGGTGGGCACCGCGGCAGCGGCCGGACCCGACGGCGCGGAGGTCGTGGCAGCCGGACCCGAAGGTGCGGAAACCCCGGCCGCCGGGCCCAAAGGCGCAAAAGCCACGCTCGGCCGCGTCCCGGTCACGGTGCTCAGCAGGGCCGGCAGGCGCCACCTCACTGCTGCACCCGCAGCCGCTCGGCGAAGGCCACCAGAGCCGCGTACTGCTCGGACAGTGCGGCCGAGGCACCGCCGTCCGGGTCCTTGAAGTAGAAGCCCAGCTCCGGCAGGGGGCCCGTCAGACCGGCTTCGTGGGCGCGGGCCAGCAGCCGGGCCAGGTCCAGGACCAGGGGGGCCGCCAGCGCGGAGTCGCATCCCTGCCAGATCGTCTGGAGGATCATCCGGGAGCCGAGGAAGCCGTCGAAGGCGATGTGGTCCCAGGCCGTCTTCCAGTCCCCCATCGCGGGGACGTCGTCGATGTGGACCTCGCCCTCGGGGGCGGTGCCGAAGGTGTCGGCCAGGACGCGTTCCTTGCCCGCGTTCTTGGCCGCCGCCGCGGCCGGGTCGGCCAGCGCCGCGCCGTCCCCGCCGCCGAGCAGGTTCGTGCCGGACCAGGCCCGTACGGGCAGGGCGCGTTGCAGGAACATCGGGGCGAGCACGGAACGCAGCAGTGTCTGGCCCGTCTTGCCGTCGCGGCCGGCGTGGGGAAGCTCGCAGGTGGCGACGGCGTCCTGAAGGGCCGGGCTGCGCAGGCCCGTGGAGGGGGTGAAGTTGACGTAGGGACAGCCGGCCCGGAGCGCGGCGGCCGCGTAGAGGGAGCTGGCGGGCAGCCGCGGGTCGTCCGGGCCGGGGGCGGGTTCGGTCGAGGAGACGTTGATGACGACGGTGCGCGCCAGTTCGTTGCGGCGGGCGAAGTCGGTGAGGTCGGCGGTGAACGCCGTGATGAGTTCCTCGTCGGTGCGGGTGTCGCCGGGGAGCGGTCCGCCGATCCGTATCTCCGCGTCGGCCGTGGTGAGTTCGGCGCGTACGGCGGAGGGCAGGCCGTGCGGGAGGACCTCTCCGGCGGCCAGCGCCTCGGCCCGTTTGGGCAGCGGGCAGTCGATGGTGTCGTGACCGCCGAAGACCAGGGAGGCCAGGGGTGGCAGTCCGACATCGGCGAAGGGGGGTGTCTCGGTGACCATGCCGGTCGCCGGGTGGAGCCCCGCCGCGATGGCGGCGCAGCCGGTGGTGGCGGTGGTGGCGACGGAGCCGCGTGCTCCGATGAACCAGACTCCGGTACGAACGGCATGTGCGGTCACGGGGCTGCCTCCCTGGGGGGATGAAGAGGGGTGGAGGACGACGGGCGGGGGAAGGTGTGTGAGCCTCCCCCGCCCGTCGTCGGCAGAGGTGGCCGCCCTACGTCGAGGGCAGCTCCTTGAGCTGGATGTTGCGGAAGGACACCTGGTCGTCGGCTCCGTGGTTCTGGAGGCCGATGTAGCCGTCCTTCAGGCTGCGGGCCGGATCGGTGTTGGTGAAGTCGTTGATCTTGACTCCGTTGAGGAAGATCTGGAGCCGCTCGCCCTGGACCCGGATCTCGTAGCTGTTCCACTGGCCGGGCGGCCGCAGAACCTGGTCACGGGCCTTGATGTTGGCCGACTTGAAGGTGTAGACGGCGCCCGTGGTGCGGTCGACGGCGTCCGTGGCGTCGATCTGGATCTCGTAGCCCTTGTTCACCGCGGACCACGGGTCGTCCGACTCCGGGAAGCCGACGAAGACGCCGGAGTTGTCGTCGCCCGCCATCTTCCAGTCGAGCTTCAGGGAGTACGACTTCAGCTCCTTGGCCTGGTAGGTGAGCAGGCCCATGCCGCCTTCGGAGCGCAGTTCACCGCCGGTGACGTTGAACTTTCCGGGGCCCGCCTGCTTCCAGCCTTCGAGCGTCTTGCCGTTGAAGATGGTGCGGTAGCCGGTGTCGGGCTTGCAGTCGGCCTTGACCTGACCGGCGGCGTAGCGCATGCCGCCCAGCAGGTGCTGGCGGAAGGCCGGTTCGGTGTAGGACTCCTTGGTGTGGCCGAGTCCGGTGTAGAAGGAGCGGCCGCCCTGGTAGGTCTGGCACCAGGAGATCGGGTGATCGCCCTTCATCGTGCCGCCGGTGTAGGTGGTCTCGTCCAGGGTGGCGAGGACGTTGGCCTTGTCCCGCGGGTTGGTGCGGTAGTTGTACCACTCGTCGGTGCGGTCCCAGGCCTCGTCCAGATGGGCGGTGGCCGGGTGGTCGCGGTCCTCGACGCGGACGGTGGCGGGCTGGATCTGCGGGTGCGAGGAGAAGTAGGCGCCGACCAGGCCGCCGTAGAACTCCCAGTCGTACTCGGTGTCGGCGGCGGCGTGGACGCCCATGTAGCCGCCTCCGCCCGCGACGTAGTTCTCGAACGCCTTCTGCTGTTCGGCGTTGAGGACGTCACCGGTGGTGGAGAGGAAGACGACGGCGTCGTAGCGCGCCAGGTTGCTGGTGGTGAACTGACCGGCCGCCTCGGTGGAGTCGACGGTGATGTTGGTGTCCTTGCCCAGTTCCTTCAGGGCGGTGACGCCGGCCGGGATCGAGTCGTGGCGGAAGCCGCCGGTCTTGGAGAAGACCAGGATGCGCTTGGCGGTCCTGTCCACGGGGCTGTTGGAGAGTTCGAAGTCGTCGACGTCGTAGAGCGCGCCGTCGCCGCCCTTGAAGACCAGGAAGAGTTCCGTGGCCTTCTTGGGTGCCCCGCGCAGGGGTACGTCGATGTCCTGGAAGGTGTCCCAGCTGCCGGTCACCGGTACGGGCGCGGAGCCGAGGATCTTGCCGGTGGCCGATCCGGCGCGTACCTCCAGGAAGCCGCCCGCGCCGTCGGAGGACACCCGGGCCGTGAGCTTGGTGGTTCCGGCGAGGATGTACGGCTTGAAGGAGATCCAGTCGTCGTTGTTGATGTCGCCGACCGTCTTGCCGCCGCGGGCGCTCGCCTTGTCGTAGATCTTGACGCCCGACGAGTCGCCGAAGTGCTCGGCCTGGCGGTGCTTGGGCTGGAGCTGTGCCTGGTCGCGGCCGCTCAGCGCGGCCTGGCCGCCGCCCCCGCCGTCGGTGTAGGAGGCCGAGATGCCGCCGTAGATGTTGGCGTTGGGGTCGTGCCCGCCCTCCATCGCCGTCTTGATGGTGCCTTCGCAGCCGTGCTCGGTGGTGATGTCATGGCCGTGGCTGTCGTGGCCGAGCGTGAACTTGACCTCGACCTTGGTGCAGTCGATGGCCCCGTCCTCGGGGTCGCTGACGTCGACCTTGAACGGCACCGCGTCACCGAACTCGAACTGCTGGCCGTCCGAGGGGAAGACGAGGTCCACGCTCGGTGCGGTGTTGCCGACGGTCACATGCACGCTGGCCGAACCGGTGCGGCCCGTGGGGTCCTTCGCGGTGAGGGTCGCCGTGTACGTACCGTTCTTCTTGTACGTGTACGAGGGGTTGGCGGCCGTCGACTTTCCGCCGTCGCCGAAGTCCCAGGCGTACGTGAGCGCGTCGCCGTCACCGTCGGCGGTGCCCGCCGAGGAGAACTTCGCCTTCAGCGGGGCGGTGCCCGAGGTCTTGTTCACCGCTGCCTCGGCGACGGGTGAGCGCCCGCCGGTGGCGTTCTCGATGCGGTAGAGCGCGGAGTTCTCGTCGCCGCCGAACCAGGCGAGGCCGTAGTCGAGGACGTACAGTGCGCCGTCCGGACCGAAGGCCATGTCCATGATCTGCGTGCCGGTCCACGGGACGTCGTTGATGGACTGGACGGTGCCTTCCCCGTCCTGCTCGATGCGCTTGATCCACTTCCGGCCGAACTCTCCGGCGAAGAAGTCACCGTCGTACGCCTCGGGGAACTTCACCGGGGAGTCGAGGGCCGCGTCGTAGCGGTAGACGGGGCCGCCCATCGGGGACTCGGAACCGGAGCCGAACTCGGGCAGGGAGCCGCCGTCGTACGGAATCCAGGCGGGCTGGGCCGGGGGCAGGTCGACGAGCCCGGTGTTGTGCGCCGACTCGTTCTTCGGGGCGGCGCAGTCGAACGCCGCGCCCGAGGTCTTCGTCCCGAAGTCGTAGTCGATGTAGGGCTTGTTGTCACCCACGCAGAAGGGCCAGCCGAAGTTCCCGGCCTTCGTCACCCGGGCGAACTCGACCTGTCCGGACGGTCCGCGCTTGGGATCGGCGGCACCCGCGTCGGGGCCGTAGTCGCCGACGTACACGATGCCGGTGGGCTTGTCGACGGTGAAGCGGAACGGGTTGCGGAAGCCCATCGCGTAGATCTCGGGGCGGGTCTTCGCGGTGCCCGGCGCGAACAGGTTGCCGTCGGGAACGGTGTACGTCCCGTCGTCGGCGACCTTGATGCGCAGGATCTTGCCGCGCAGGTCGTTGGTGTTCCCGGAGGTGCGTCGGGCGTCGAACGCCGGGTTGCGGTCGGCCCGGTCGTCGATCGGCGTGAAGCCGTCGGAGGCGAAGGGGTTGGAGTCGTCACCCGTCGACAGATACAGGTTGCCCTGCGCGTCGAAGTCCATGTCGCCGCCGACGTGGCAGCACATGCCGCGCGAGGTGGGGACGTCGAGGACCTTCTTCTCACTGGCGTTGTCGAGGGTGCCGTCCGCCTTGAGGACGAACCGGGAGAGCCGGTTCACGCCGTCGAACTTGGCGAAGTCCGCGGCCGTCCCGTTCTCCGGGGCGTCGCCGGCGGGGGTGCTGAGCGGGGGCGCGTAGAAGAGGTAGATCGCCCGGTTCTCGGCGAAGTCCGGGTCGACGCCGACTCCCTGGAGCCCTTCCTCGTCGTGCGAGTACACGGGGAGGGTGCCGGATATCCGGGTGTTGCCCGCACTGTCGGTGATCCGCAGCTCGCCGCTGCGCGAGGTGTGCAGCACACTGCGGTCCGGGAGGACGGCCAGCGACATGGGCTCGCCGGTCTCGGCGGCCCCCTTGGCGAGGGTGACCTGCTGGAAGTCCTCCGCCGCGGCGGCCTGCGCGGCCGGATCGGCGACGGCTCCCGGCGCGGAGCTCAGGGTGAGCGTCGCGGCGGCGAGGAGTCCGCCGGTGAACAGCGCGAGGGTTTTGTGTACGCGGAGCCGCTTTCTGGTTCTGTGCACGAATGTCCTCCGGAGAGTGCCGGTTGTACGGGCGGGTGGTGCCTTGCCGTGCCGCGCGGGGACTGCCGCGCGCTCGTCATCCGGAACCTGGCGGGGCCCCGGTGACGCGAGTCATGTGGTGTACACGTTGGGGACGGTAGACCTGTTCTTCCCGGACGGAAAGCCCTTGTGCAGGAGTGAAGTCGGCCTTCCTCCCGCGACAGGACAAAGCGCCGTCCGGGCAGCCCTGACCGACCCGGCGGCGGGTGTGCCGCCGGGTTGCACGGGCGGGGTTCCCCGAGCGCTCCGCCTCATGGCCTGCTGGTTCTCGGCGGGGTGGAGCGCTCGGGGACGGGTCAGCCGTTGCCGCCGAACGCCGCGTCGAAGGAGGCCGACGGCGGGTCGAAGTCGAACCGCTTCAGCGAGGCAAGCGCTTCCGGCGCACCGGTCAGCCGGTCCATGCCGGCGTCCTCCCACTCGACGGAGACGGGCCCGTCGTAGCCGATGGACCGGAGCATCCGGAAGACGTCCTCCCACGGCACGTCGCCGTGCCCGGCCGAGACGAAGTCCCAGCCGCGCCGGGGATCGCCCCACGGCAGGTGCGAGCCGAGCCGCCCGTTGCGTCCGTCGAGGCGCTTGCGGGCCTCCTTGCAGTCCACGTGGTAGATCCGGTCCCGGAAGTCGTACAGGAATCCGACCGGGTCGAGGTCCTGCCAGACGAAGTGGCTCGGGTCGAAGTTCAGCCCGAACGCCGGGCGGTGGCCAACGGCCTCCAGGGCGCGGTGCGTGGTCCAGTAGTCGTACGCGATCTCGCTGGGGTGCACCTCATGGGCGAAGCGCACCCCCTCCGCGTCGAAGACGTCGAGGATCGGGTTCCAGCGCTCCGCGAAGTCCTCGTAGCCCCGCTCGATCATGTGCGGCGGGACCGGCGGGAACATGGCGACCAGGTGCCAGATCGAGGAGCCGGTGAAGCCGATGACCGTCCGCACCCCGAACGCCGCCGCCGCTCGCGCGGTGTCCTTGATCTCCTCGGCGGCCCGTCGGCGTACGCCTTCGGGTTCGCCGTCGCCCCAGACGCGGGCGGGCAGGATCGCCTGGTGCCGTTCGTCGATCGGGTTGTCGCAGACCGCCTGCCCGACCAGATGGTTGGAGATGGCGAAGCAGGTGAGCCCGTACTTGTCGAGCAGCTGCCGCCGCCCGTCCAGGTAGCCGGGCTCGGACAGGGCCCTGTCGACCTCGAAGTGGTCGCCCCAGCAGGCGAGTTCGAGTCCGTCGTAACCGAAGTCACGGGCGTGCCGGCAGACCTCCTCCAACGGAAGGTCTGCCCACTGGCCGGTGAAGAGAGTGAAGGGGCGGGGCATGGGGCGCGGAACCTCCTAGAACGGGACGGGAGTGTGTACGGAGTTCTTCTCGGCGCTTTCCTCGACCGCCGCGAGCACCCGTTGCACCTGGAGTCCGTCGGCGAAGGACGGCACGGGGGCCGATCCGGTGGCGATGGCGCTGACCACGTCCCGGGCCTGGTGGACGAAGGTGTGCTCGTAGCCGAGGGCGTGGCCCGGCGGCCACCACGCCTCCAGGTACGGGTGCTCGGGCTCGGTGACGAGGATGCGCCGGAACCCCGCCGTGGTGGCCGGTTCGGTGTGGTCGTGGAAGGACAGTTCATTGAGCCGCTCCAGATCGAAGGCGAGCGAGCCCAGTTCCCCGTTGATCTCCAGCCGCAGCGCGTTCTTGCGGCCCGCCGCCATCCGGGTCGCCTCGAAGGAGGCCAGCGCCCCGGAGGCGAGCCTGCCGGTGAACAGCGCCGCGTCGTCCACCGTCACCGCCCCGTGCCCGGCCGTGTCCGCGGCCCCGGAGAGCCCGGACGGGGCACCGGCGAGCAGCGGCCGCTGCCGTACGAAGGTCTCGCTGACGGCCGACACTCCGACCAGCAGCTCCCCCGCCAGGTACTGGGCGAGGTCGACGATGTGCGCCCCGAGGTCACCCAGCGCCCCGGACCCGGCGTGCTCACGCTTGAGCCGCCAGGTGAGCGGCGACTTCGGGTCCACCAGCCAGTCCTGGAGATAGGTGGCCCGTACGTGGCGCAGGGGGCCGAGGCGGCCATCGGCGATCAGTTTGCGCGCGTAGGTGATCGCGGGCACCTTGCGGTAGTTGAAGCCCACGATCGCGACCTGACCGCGGGCCGCGGCGCGCTCCGCGGCCCGGGTCATCGCCTCCGCCTCCGCGACCGTGTTGGCCAGCGGTTTCTCGCACAGTACGTGCTTGCCGGCTTCGAGGGCGGCGATGGCGATCTCCGCATGGCTGTCGCCGGGGGTGCAGATGTCGACCAGCTGCACATCGTCCCGGGCGATCAGCGCCCGCCAGTCGGTCTCCGCGGCCGCCCAGCCGTGCCGGGCCGCGGCGGCGTCGACCGCCGTACGGTCGCGTCCGCAGATCGCGGCGAGAGCGGGTCTCATCGGCAGGTCGAAGACGTGTCCCGCGGTGCGCCACCCCTGTGAGTGGGCGGCTCCCATGAACGCGTATCCGACCATGCCGACACCGAGCGTCGGCGACTGTCGCGGCGGCGCTGCGGCCTCCTGCTCCGTCTCTTCCCTACGGGCCATACGGACTTCCTCCTCGTCGGTGGTTCGGTGGCGGCGGCGGGGCTCGGTCAGCTGAAGCCCGTCGGCAGGTACTGGTCGACGTTCTCCTTGGTGACGACGGCCGAGTAGAGCGTCAGGGAGGTCGGGATCTCCATCTCGGCCAGTCCCCCGATGCCCTTGCCCTGGCCCAGGGCGCGCGCCAGGTCGATGGCGGACGCGGCCATCGTCGGCGGGTACAGGACAGTGGCCTTCAGGACGCTGTTACCGGCCTTGATGGCGTCCATCGCGGACTTGGACCCGGCGCCGCCGACCATCATGAACTCGTCGCGGCCCGCCTGCTCGATGGCCCGCAGCGCGCCGACGCCCTGGTCGTCGTCGTGGTTCCACAGTGCGTCGAACTGCTTCTGCGCCTGGAGGAGTTGGGCCATCTTGGCCTGGCCCGACTCGACGGTGAAGTCGGCGGCCTGACGGGCCACCAGCTTGATGTTGGAGTAGTTCTTCAGGGCGTCGGCGAAGCCCTGGCTGCGCTGCTTGGTGAGCTCCAGGTTGTCGATGCCCGCCAGTTCGACGACCTTGGCGTTCGGCTTGTCCTTGAGCTGTTCGCCGATGTAGTGACCGGCGTTGAGGCCCATGCCGTAGTTGTCGCCGCCGACCCAGCAGCGGTACGCCTGCGGGGAGGCGAAGATGCGGTCCAGGTTGACGACGGGGATGCCCGCCTTCATGGCTTCCAGGCCGACCTGGGTGAGCGCCTTGCCGTCGGCGGGGAGGATGACGAGGACGTCGACCTTCTTGTTGATGAGGGTCTTGACCTGGCCGATCTGGGCGGCGGTGTCGTTGGAGCCCTCGGTGATCTCCAGGGTCACCTCCGAGTACTTCTCCGCACGCGACTTGGCGTTCACGTTGATCGCGTTGAGCCAGCCGTGATCGGCCTGCGGTCCGGCGTAGCCGATGGTGACGGGCTTGCCCGGCTTGTCGTCGGCCGCGGGCTGGTTGGTCGCGACGGTTTCGCTCTTCTTCGGTTCATTGCTGGTGCAGGCGGTGAGGAGAGCTCCCGCGGATACGGCCGCGGTGCCGAACAGCAGTCCTCTGCGACTGGTTTCTGGCATGGCTGTCAAACCCTTCATCCGGTGCGTGGCATACGGAACAGCAGGGGGAAGCGGGGTGGTGCGGGACGGTGCGGCGGTACGCGCCGCCGTGGGAAACGGGCCGTGGCAAACGGTGCGCGGCTCAGGTCTCGCCGTTGCGCAGGGTGCGGCGCTGGATGAGGACGGCGGCGACGATGATCGCGCCCTTGGCGATCTGCTGGACGTCGCTCTGGAGGTTGTTGAGCGCGAAGATGTTGGTGATCGTGGTGAAGACGAGGACGCCGAGTACGGAGCCGATGATGGTGCCCCGGCCGCCGCTGAGGAGCGTGCCGCCGATGATCGCGGCGGCGATGGCGTCGAGCTCGTAGAGGTTTCCGTTGGTGTTCTGCCCGGAACCGGCCAGGATGATCAGCATGAAGGCGGCGATGCCGCAGCACAGCCCGGAGACCAGATAGAGGTAGAGGCGCTGACGGCGTACGTCGATTCCGGCGAGCCGGGCCGCCTCCGCGTTGCCGCCGACCGCGACCGTACGGCGCCCGAAGGTGGTCCGGTTCAGGACCAGCCAGCCGACGAGGGTGACCGCGGCGAACATCAGGACCAGGGGCGGTATCCCGAGGATGTAGGAGTCGGGCAGACCGAGGTCCAGGACCGAGGGGACGGTGACGATCTGCGTCTTGCCGTCGGTGATCTGGAGCGCGAGCCCGCGGGCCGAGGCGAGCATGGCCAGGGTCGCGATGAACGGCACCATGCCGCCGTACGCGATGAGCACTCCGTTGACGAGTCCGGCGGCGAGCCCGACGATCACGGCGGTGAAGAGGATCCCGGCGAAGCCGAACTCCTGGGTGGCCAGTGTCGTCGCCCAGACGGAGGCGAGCGCGACCATCGCACCGACCGAGAGGTCGATGCCGCCGCTGGTGATGACGAAGGTCATGCCGACGGTGACCACACCGATGACGGACGCCTGGGTCAGGATCAGCTGAAGGTTCCCGGTGTCCAGGAACGCGTCGGGCTCCGTGAAGCCGCCGACGGCGACGAGGGCGACGAGAACACCGAGCAGCGACAGGTTACGGACATCGAGGCGCAGGCCGAGTCCGCGCGGGCCGCCGCCCGCCTTCGAGGGGGGCGAGGCGGAGGAGCCGGTGGCGGCCCCCCGGTCCGTCCCCTTGTGCTGCGCCGACGGGGCGGGCTGTGTCATGACGTCGGGCTCCCTTCCATCACGAGGTCGAGTACGCGGTGCTCGTCGAGCTCCTGGGCGGGCGCCGTATGCACGACGCGTCCCTCACGGAGCACCAGCACCCGGTCGGCGAGGCCCAGCACTTCGGGCACTTCGCTGGAGACGAGCAGTACGGCGAGGCCGTCGTCGGCCAGCCGGCGGATCACGGCGTAGAGCTCGGCGCGGGCGCCGACGTCCACGCCGCGGGTGGGTTCGTCCAGCAGCAGGACCCGGCAGCCGCGCAGCAGCCAGCGGGCCAGGACGGCCTTTTGCTGGTTGCCGCCGGAAAGGGTACGGATGAGGGTGTCCGGGTTGTCGGGCCGCAGCGACAGTTCGCGGGTGGCGGTCTGCGCGGCCCGCCGTTCGGCTCCCCGGTCGATCCAGCCGGACCGGGCGAAACGGGAGAGCGAGGAGACCGAGACATTGCGGGTGACCGATTCGGTCATGAGCAGGGCCTGGGCCTTGCGTTCCTCGGGGGCGAGCCCGATTCCGGCGGCGACGGCCGCGCGGACGCTGCCGGTCCGCAGCGGCTTGCCCGCCACGGTGACGCGTCCGGTGCTGGGCTTGCGGGCGCCGTAGATCGTCTCCAGGATCTCGGAGCGTCCGGAGCCCACGAGTCCGGCGAGCCCGACGATCTCGCCGGGCCGGAGTTCCAGGTCGACGGGAGCGAACTCCCCCTTCCTGGACAGCCCTTCGACCTTGAGCACCGGTTCCGCGACAGCCGGTGCGGCGGACCCCGCGCTGTCCCGGACGGCGGGCCCGGGGCGCTGCGGGAAGACGTGCTCGACATTGCGGCCGGTCATCATGGCAACGATGTCGCGCGTGGGTGTGGACTCGGCGGGCAGACCGACGGCGACGGCACGGCCGTCCTTGAGGACGGTCACCCGGTCCCCGATCCGGCGGATCTCCTCCAGGCGGTGGGAGATGTAGACGACGGCGACACCGTCCGCGGTGAGGTCGGCGACGATGCGGAACAGGTTGTCGACCTCGTCGGGGTCCAGGGCGGCGGACGGCTCGTCCATCACGATGAGCCGCACGTCGTGGGAGAGCGCGCGTGCCATGGAGACGATCTGCTGCTGGGCCGCGGAGAGTTCACCGACCGGTCGGGCGGGGTCGATCTCCGGGTGGCCGAGCCGCTTGAGGAGGGCGCCGGCGGCGGTCCGGCCCTGGCGGGTACGGACGACGAAGCGTGCGGTCGTCGGTTCATGGCCGAGGAAGACGTTCTCGGCGACCGAGAGCCCTTCGACCAGGTCGAGTTCCTGATAAATGGTGGCGATGCCGAGCCGCATCGCCGTGATCGGCGACTTCAGCGAGGCGGGTTCGCCGCGCCAGGTGATCTCGCCGCCGTCGGGCTGATGGGCTCCGGCCAGCACCTTGATGAGGGTGGACTTGCCGGCGCCGTTCTGGCCGAGGAGGCAGTGGACTTCACCGGCCAGGACCTCCAGGTCCACGCCGTCGAGGGCGCGCACGCCGGGAAATGACTTGGTGATGCCGGACATGGTGAGCAGGGGTGGTTGTGATGCCATGACAAATCCCCTCGGCGGTGCGGCCGGTGAGTGGACAGGGGGCAGGGGAGCAGGGGCCGGTGGTGCCGTACTGCCGACGGCACCGCGGACGGCTGCTGACAAAGGCGCGGGTGAAACGGCTTACGGAAGAGCTGCGGAACGGCTTGTGGAACGGGCTTGCTGTGACGGTCGGACAGACGGGTGGACGGGGCGGGCGGACGGGGCGGGCGGAACGCTTGCCGAGCTGGGTGCTTACGTCATGCCGGCCGGCCCGGGATCAGGCCGGTGAGAACAGGTGGTCGCTGATGAGCCGGGCCGCGCCGATCACTCCGGCGACGGGTCCCAACTCACCGAGCACGATGGGGAGATTGCCGGTGGCCAGCGGCAGGGACTGCCGGTAGACCTGGGTCCGGACGCTGGCGAGGAGATTGTGGCCGAGGCCGGTCACTCCCCCGCCGATCACCACCAGACCGGGGTTGAAGAAGCTGACGAGTCCGGCGATGACCTGGCCGACGCGGTTCCCGCCCTCACGGATCAGGTCGAGCGCGGTGGCGTCCCCGGCCGCCGCGGCGGCGGCCACATCGGCGGCGGTGAGCTTGCCCGCCTCCGCCAGCCGGGCCGCGAGTTCGGGCGACCGCCCGGCGCGCGCCGCGTCCTCGGCGTCGCGCGCGAGCGCGGCACCGCTGAAGTGCGCCTCCAGACAGCCCCGGTTGCCGCAGGCGCAGGGGCGGCCCTCCGGTTCCACCTGGATGTGCCCGATGTCGCCCGCGCTGCCCGTCGTCCCTCGGTAGACCTCGCCGCCGACGACGATGCCGCAGCCGATACCCGTACCGATCTTGACGCAGAGGAAGTCGCCCACGGAGCGTGCGACGCCCGCGTGCTGCTCCCCCATCGCCATGAGGTTCACGTCGTTGTCGACCATGACGGGGCAGCCCAGCTCCTGGCTGAGCGCCTCGCGGACCGGGAAGCCGTCCCAGCCGGGCATGATCGGCGGCGCGACCGGCACGCCTTCGGGGAAGCGGACGGGTCCGGGTACGCCGATCCCCGCGCCGTCGAATCCATCGGCGAGTCCGGAGGCCCGGAGCTTGGCCGCCAGGGACAGGACCTGCTCGAAGATGGCGACGGGGCCTTCGCGTACGTCCATGGGGTGGTTGAGGTGTCCCAGTACCTCCAACTCGGCGTTGGTGACGGCCACATCGACGGAGGTGGCACCGATGTCGACACCGAGGAACCGGAGTGCGGGAGCGAGCCGGATGTTGTGCGAGCGGCGTCCACCACGGGATGCGGCGAGTCCGTCGGCCACCACGAGTCCGGTCTCCAGCAGCCGGTCGACCTCGACGGCGAGCTTGGAGCGGGAGAGATCGACCTGATCCCCCAGCTGTGCCCGTGAGTTGGGACCGCCGTCCCGCAACAGCCTGAGCAGTCGTGCCTGATGCGCGTTCGCGGGTCGTGCCGTCATACGTCTCACGCGTCCCTCCCCGCCACATCGGCCAGTCCGTCGGGCTTTCGATGGGGAACGTAGCAGCGCTTTGCCTGAGTGGGAAGAAGTTGAGCAGGAATCCACTCCAACTTTCTCCACACCCAGGACAAAGATGGGCGGGGCACGTCCCCGAGGGGATGGGAAGCGTCCGCGAGGGCGTGAAGGGGCACGCGACAACGGGAAGGGCCGGGGCACTCGGCCCCGGCCCTTCCCTCACGACATGTGCTGCCGGTTGCCCGCACCAGCCACGCACGGGCCGTCGCGCACGGGCCGCACACAGGCCGTCGCGTACAGGCCGTCGTGCACGTTCCGCGCGTACGGCCCGTCAGCCGCCTTCGCGCTGGTGGTACGTCTGGCGCGTCTGCTCCGTGTGCGAACGCATGATCTCGGTCGCCCGCCGCTCGTCCCGCGAGGAGATCGCCGCGATGAGCTCGCGGTGCTCGATCCAGGACCGGGTGCCGCGCTGACGGGCGACCGGTGTGTAGTACCAGCGGACCCGGCGGTCGACCTGTCCGGCCAGTTCGGCGAGAACGACGTTCCCGGCCAGTTCCATGACCTTGGCGTGGAAGGCGGCGTTGGTCGCGACTGCCAGGTCCACGTCGTCGTCGGCGACGGCCCGCTCGCCCGCGGCGCAGAGTTCTTCGAGGGCGGCGATCCCCGGCGCGCCGGAATTGGCGGCGGCAAGCCGGGCCGCCTCCGCTTCGAGCAGCGCACGGACCGAGAGCAGTTGGTCGGCCTCCTCCTCGGTGGGCTCGTGCACGAAGGCACCCTGCGCGGGGCGCAGGTCGACCCACCCTTCGGTGTTCAGCCGCTGGAGCGCCTCGCGCACCGGCTGCCTGGACACGCCCAGATGCCCGGCCAGTTCGCTCTCGACCAGGTGCTGGCCCGGCCGGAGTGCTCGCGTGGTGATCAGTTCGAGGAGCGTCTCGTAGACGCGCTCGCGCAGCGGACCGGGCCGTTCCAGCTTCGGCACAGCCCCGTGCGGCAGTCCTGTGGACAACATCGCGGTCCCCCTCCGGGCGACGAGCAATTGCTTATCGTCTACAGTCTACCGAGCGCAATTCCCCTCACGGACAGCGGATCACCTGGCCCGCGTAGGAGAGATTCCCGCCGAACCCGAACAGCAGGACCGGAGCACCGCTCTCGACCTCGCCGCGTTCCACCAGCTTGGACAGGGCCATGGGGATCGACGCGGCGGAGGTGTTGCCGGAATCCACCACGTCGCGGGCGATGACCGCGTTGATCGCACCGATCTTCCTGGCGACCGGTTCGATGATCCTCAGATTGGCCTGGTGCAACACCACCGCGGCCAGATCCTCCGGCGCGATTCCCGCCTTCTCGCACACCTTGCGGGCGATCGGCGGCAGCTGTGTGGTGGCCCAGCGGTAGACGGACTGCCCCTCCTGCGCGAAACGCGGCGGTGTGCCCTCGATCCGTACCGCGTTGCCCATCTCCGGGACCGAACCCCAGAGCACCGGCCCGATCCCGGGTCCGGCGGCACCTTCCCCGCCGTCCGTGGCGGAGGGATCGGCCGTGACGACCGCGGCACCCGCGCCGTCCCCGAGCAGGACGCAGGTGGTGCGGTCGGTCCAGTCGGCGATGTCAGCCATCTTGTCGGCGCCGATGACCAGGGCGCGGGTGGCCGCACCGGCCCGGATCGCGTGGTCGGCGGTGGCCAGGGCGTGGGTGAACCCGGAGCAGACCACATTGATGTCCATCACCGCGGGCGAGCCCATGCCGAGACGGGCCGCGACCCGGGCCGACATGCTCGGGGAGCGGTCGATCGCGGTGGAGGTGGCGACGAGGACCAGATCGATGTCGGCGGGCTGCAGGCCGGCCGCCGCCAGCGCCTTGGCGCCCGCCTGCGCGGCCATTTCGTCCACCGGCTCGTCGGGGCCGCCCACATGACGGGTCTTGATGCCGACGCGACTGGTGATCCACTCGTCGCTGGTGTCGACCATGGCTGCCAGATCGTCGTTGGTGAGCACCTTGGCGGGCTGATAGTGGCCGAGCGCCACGATACGTGAGCCGGTCATTACTGGTTCCCCTCGCTACGTATGGCAGGAACCATCCAGTCTTGGTCGCTACCGCCCGGTACAGGGGCACGTGATCCCACAGGAATATGGGCCGCGGGTTGGAGCCTTGACAACAGCCTCGACCCTCCATAAGGAATACTGTAGACAATATCCTGCCGAATGATGCCCCTGTCCGATCCCACAACCGATCGAACCGGCGTACACAAGGGCATCCCGATCAAACTTCTCAGCGATTTTTCGTGGGATCCGATCAGTACGCCGTTCCGACCACCATACGGCCGGTCGCGGGCTGCGACGCCGCCCGCACGTGCCGGACAATGAGACCGAGAACCTCCGCAGCAAGGGCCGCTTCGGCTTCACCCACGTACAGAATCGGGTTCATCGGCTATGGGACGGGCCACCGAGCGACGCCGCACGATCAGGATCCGGGACGGGATCCTCTCCACTCGGCCCGACACGCTCGTCGCGGAGGAACCGCTGGAGATCCGGCTGAACGGCAAGCCGCTCGCCATCACGATGCGGACCCCGGGCGACGACTTCGCGCTCGCGGCGGGCTTCCTGGTGAGCGAGGGCGTGATCGGCCTGGGCTCCGAGGTGCGGTCGATCGTGTACTGCGCCGGGGCGACGGCGGACGGTACGAACACGTACAACGTGGTGGACGTGCGGCTCGCGCCCGGCGTGGTGGTGCCCGACATCACCCTGGAACGCAATGTCTACACGACCTCGTCCTGCGGCCTGTGCGGCAAGGCCAGTCTGGACGCGGTACGCACCACGACCCGGCACCCGGTCGCCGACGCTCCCCCGGTCCGGGTGACGCCCGCGCTGCTCTCGGGCCTTCCCGACCGGCTGCGCGAGTCGCAGCGGCTCTTCGACAGGACCGGCGGGCTGCACGCGGCCGCCCTGTTCTCGGAGGACGGCGAACTGCTGGACATCCGGGAGGACGTGGGCCGGCACAACGCGGTCGACAAGCTGGTGGGGCGGGCGCTGACGGACGACCGGCTGCCGTTGTCGCGGGTCATCCTGCTGGTGTCGGGCCGTGCCTCGTTCGAGCTGGCGCAGAAGGCGGTGATGGCGGGAATCCCGATGCTCGCGTCGGTGTCCGCGCCGTCGTCGCTGGCCGTGGACCTGGCGGCCGAGAGCGGACTGACCCTGGTCGGGTTCCTGCGGGGTCCCTCCATGAACGTGTACGCGGGAGAGCACCGCATCGCGCTGGAAGCCGCGGCCGAAGGGGCCGACGGGGCCGACGCGGCCGACGCGGCCGGGGCGCCCGCCCGGAGCACCGGGGCGGCGGGCGCGTAGGGCCCGCGCCGGGCTCATGGGCCGCGCGGGCCTCGTCGGACTCGTCGGAAGACCCGTACGGCGGGGTCAGGCGCGGCCGGTGGCCGAGGACAGCTCTTCGGCCGGGCCGGGAGCGGCCCCCGGCACCGCGGCCGGTTCGGGGTCGCGCGAGCGGCGCTTCGCGATCACCGCGCAGACCATCAGCTGCATCTGGTGGAAGAGCATCAGCGGCAGCACGGCCAGGCTCGCGTGCGCCCCGAACAGGACGCTCGCCATCGGCAGCCCGGCGGCCAGGCTCTTCTTCGACCCGGCGAACTGGATCGCGATCCGGTCCCCGCGGTCGAACCCGAGCCGCTTCGCCCCGTACCAGGTCAGCGAGAGCATCAGCGCCAGCAGCACCGCTTCGGCGGCGAGCAGCGCGCCGAGACGGGCCGGAGTCACCTGGTGCCAGACACCGGCGACCATGCCCTCGCTGAACGCGGTGTAGACGACCAGCAGTATCGAACCGCGGTCGACATAGCCGAGGACCTTCTTGTGCCGGACGAGGAAGCCGCCGATCCAGCGGCGCGTCAGCTGTCCGGCGACGAACGGGGCCAGCAGCTGGAGCACGATCTTCAGCAGCGAGTCGGCCGAGAACCCGCCGCCGGTGCCGCCGAGCAGCAGGGCGGCGAGGAGCGGGGTGAGGAAGATCCCGGCGATGCTGGAGAAGGACCCCGCGCAGATCGCCGCGGGCACGTTGCCGCGGGCGATCGAGGTGAAGGCGATCGAGGACTGGATGGTGGACGGAACCAGGCAGAGGAAGAGGAAACCGGCCTGGAGCTGCGGGGTCAGCACGTACGGCACGAGGCCCTTGGTGGCCAGCCCCAGCAGCGGGAAGGCGACGAAGGTGCAGATCAGGACGGTGAGATGGAGCCGCCAGTGCTTCAGTCCGTCGAGCGCCTCCCCGGTCGAGAGACGGGCTCCGTAGAGGAAGAAGAGCAGGGCGACCGCACCGGTGGACGCCCCGCCGGCCACGTCGGCGGCCGGGCCCGACGCGGGCAGCAGTGCCGCGAGCCCCACGGTGCCGATCAGCGCGAGGATGTACAGGTCGATCGGCAGCCAGGACGGCAGCTTCAGGGTGCGGCGGCTCATGTGCTCCACGTGTCTCTCGGTCAGGTCGTGCCCACCCATCCTGCGACGGATCGCCCCCATCGGGAATCCGGCATACCGCTCTGACTGTCATCACGGAACGCGATAGCGTGGGCCCATGTACGACCCCGCTCAGCTGCGCACCTTCCTCGCCGTCGCCCAGACCCTCAGCTTCACCCAGGCCGCCCGCAGACTCGGCGTCCGGCAGTCCACGGTGAGCCAGCACGTGCGGCGGCTGGAGGAGGCGACGGGACGGCAGCTGTTCGTCCGCGACACACACCGGGTCGATCTCACCGAGGACGGCGAGGCGATGCTCGGCTTCGCCCGGACGATCCTGCAGGCGCACGAGCGCGCCGCGACGTTCTTCGCCGGCACCCGGCTGCGCGGCCGGCTGCGGTTCGGCGCCTCCGAGGACTTCGTCCTGACCCGGCTGCCGGAGATCCTGGAGTCCTTCCGCCGCGACCATCCGGAGGTCGAGCTGGAGCTGACCGTGGAGCTGTCCGGGACGCTGCACCAGCAACTGGCGGCGGGGCGCCTGGATCTCCTGCTCGCCAAGCGGCGCACCGGCGACACGCACGGCGAGCTGGTCTGGCAGGACACGCTGACCTGGATCGGCGCCCCGCAGCTGCGGATCGATCCGGAGCGCCCGGTGCCGCTGATCGTCTTCCCGCCGCCGGGCATCACCCGGGCCCGCGCGCTGGAGGTCCTGGAGGAGCACGGCAGGTCCTGGCGGATCGCGTGTACGAGCACGAGTCTGAGCGGGCTGATCGCGGCGGCCCGCGCGGGCCTGGGCGTGATGGCCCACACCCGGGGGCTGATCCCGCCGGGGCTGGTCCCGGTACCGGCCAGGGCGGGGCTGCCGGAGCTCGGCGATGTGGACTTCGTCCTGCGGCACGGCCGCCGCCGGGACGCCGCACAGGAGGCCGCGGACGCGCTGGCGGCGGCGATCCTGGCGGGCGGCGACCGGCTGCACCGCGGGATCAGCGGCCGCGACGGGGCATGATCCGTACGCGACAGACTGGACGGACGCGGAGCAACTCCCCGTACCGGCGTAGAGCGGGAGTGATCGCAACGTTCAGATTCGGTGGAGATTCCCGCGCGAGCCACTTACTCCGCGGTCAGAAGTGCGCCCGAGCCTTGCCCATCTGGCCGGATATCGACGGTTGACCTGTGCAGATGGCACGTTTTACGGAGACTTCCACCCCTCCCGCAGGCGCGTTCCTTGGGGTAGCGTCGCGGCGCTGTGCGGAGTGCCGGAGGAGCAGGTCATTTGCGCGAGTTCACTGTCCCACCCATGGCGGCGGCGCCTCTAGTCGGCGGTCTCGCCGATGTGGTATTCGATTACGCCCAGGACGACCCGCACCGGGTCGCCCTCGGCCGCAAGGACGCGTCCGGACAGTGGCGCGATGTCACCTCCGCGGTCTTCCGCGACGAGGTGCTGGCCCTGGCCAAGGGACTGATCGCCCACGGCGTCCGGTTCGGTGACCGGGTCGCCCTGATGTCCCGTACGCGGTACGAGTGGACGCTGTTCGACTACGCGCTCTGGTCGATCGGCGCCCAGTCGGTGCCCGTCTATCCCACGTCGTCGGCCGAGCAGGTGCTGTGGATGCTGCACGACGCCGAGGTCGCGGCCGTGATGGTCGAACACGAGGACCACGCGATGACGGTCGGTTCGGTGATCGACCGGCTGCCGCATCTCAAGCGGCTGTGGCAGCTGGACGCCGACGCGGTCGCCGGACTGATGGCGGCGGGCGCCGAGATCGACGACGAGGTGGTGCACCGGCACCGGCGTGCGGTGACGCCCGAGTCCGTGGCGACCGTGATCTACACCTCCGGGACGACGGGCCGCCCCAAGGGGTGTGTGATCACCCATGCCAACCTCATGTTCGAGACCGACACCATGGTCAGCCGCTGGGAGCCGGTGTTCCACTCCAAGGCGGCCGACGAGGCGTCCACACTCCTCTTCCTCCCGCTGGCCCACGTCTTCGGCCGCATGGTGGAGATCGCGGCGGTCCGGGGCCGGGTGAAGCTCGGCCATCAGCCGGAGCTGTCGGCGTCCGCGCTGATGCCGGACCTGTTGACGTTCCGGCCGACGTTCATCCTGGCGGTGCCGTACATCTTCGAGAAGGTCTTCAACGGCGCCCGGCGCAGGGCGGAGACGGAAGGCCGTGCCGGGGCGTTCGGCAAGGCCGTCGAGATCGCGGTGACGTACGCCGAGGCACTGGAGGAGCGGGCGTTCGGGAAGGGCCCGGGGCCGTCCGCCGGGCTGCGGATGCGGCACCAGTTCTTCGACAAGGTCGTCTACAAAAAGGTCCGCGACGCGATGGGCGGCCGGGTGCGGCACGCGATGTCGGGCGGCTCGGGCATGGAGCGCCGGCTCGGGCTGTTCTTCGAGGGTGCGGGCGTGAGGGTCTTCGAGGGGTACGGGCTCACCGAGTCGACGGCGGCGGCGACGGCCAATCCGCCCGAGCGCACCCGCTACGGCACGGTCGGCCTGCCGATCCCGGGCACCACGGTGCACATCGCCGAGGACGGCGAGGTGTGGGTGCACGGTGCCAACGTCTTCTCCGGCTATCTGGGCGATCCGGAGTCCACCCACACCGTGCTGAACGACGGCTGGCTCGCCACGGGGGACATCGGCGCACTGGACGAGGACGGCTATCTGACGATCACCGGGCGGAAGAAGGAGATCCTGGTGACGTCGGGCGGCAAGAGCGTGTCCCCGGCCGGTCTGGAGGAGCGGGTGCGGGCGCATCCGCTGGTCGCGCAGTGCATCGTCGTCGGCAACGACCGGCCCTACATCGCGGCGCTGGTGACCTTGGACCAGGAGTCGGTGGACCACTGGCTCGCCATGCGGGGCCGGTCCCCGCTGCGCGGCGTCGAGCTGGTGCGGGACCCGAACCTGGAGCGGGAGGTGCGCCGGGCGGTGGTGGCCGCCAACACGGCGGTGTCGCAGGCGGAATCGATCCGTACGTTCCGGATTCTGGCGCACCAGTTCACCGAGGAGGCCGGTCTGCTGACCCCTTCGCTGAAGCTGAAGCGCAAGGCGATCGAGGCGGCGTACGCGGTCGAGGTGGACGCGCTGTACGGCTGACGCCGCCACCCGGCGGGAGCCGGAACCGACGTCCGTACGGGGACGCGCCGGTGCCCGTCGTGGGGAATGCCCCGGTGCCCGTACGGGGAATGCTCCGGTGTCCGTACGGGGAATGCTCCGGCCGGGCTGATCGTTGTCGTGAGGAGTACCAACCGACGACGTAAGGATCGACCGCTCGTGAGCCAGGTCCCCTCCATCACCCTCAACAACGGCCTCGAAATGCCGCAGCTCGGTTTCGGTGTCTGGCAGGTGCCGGACGACGAGGCCGCGAAGGCGGTCGCCACGGCCATCGAATCCGGGTACCGGAGTATCGACACCGCCGCGATCTACGAGAACGAGGTGGGCACCGGCAAGGCCATCGCCGCCTCCGGGGTCGCCCGTGACGAGCTCTTCGTCACCACGAAGCTGTGGAACAGCGAGCAGGGTTACGACTCCACGCTGCGCGCCTTCGACGCCTCGCTCGACAAGCTCGGTCTGGACTACGTCGACCTGTACCTGATCCACTGGCCGCTGCCCGCCACCGACCGGTACGTCGACACGTACAAGGCCCTGGAGACGATCCACGCCGACGGCCGCGCCAAGGCCATCGGCGTGTCGAACTTCCTGCCGGAGCACCTCGACCGGCTGCTCGGCGAGACCTCCGTGGTCCCGGTGATCAACCAGATCGAGCTCCACCCGCAGCTCCAGCAGGCGGAGTCCCGCGCTCTGCACGCCGAGCACGGCATCGCCACCGAGGCGTGGTCGCCGCTGGGCCAGGGCAAGGGCCTCCTGGAGGTCCCGACGGTCGTGGCGGTCGCGCAGAAGCACGGCCGCACGCCCGCCCAGGCCGTGCTGCGCTGGCACATCCAGACGGGCAACGTGGTGATCCCGAAGTCCGTGACCCCGTCACGGATCGCGGAGAACTTCGATGTGTTCGGCTTCGAGCTGGACGCCGACGACCTCGCCGCGTTCGCCGCCCTGGACGAGGGCAAGCGTCTCGGCCCGGACCCGGCCGAGTTCAACTTCGGCGCCTGAGCCGCACCCGTTCGTCCCGGATTACTTCCGGCGCCCCCACCGTGCTGACGGTGGGGGCGCCGTCGTACCCCGTCGCCGTCACACCCCGCAGTCGTCGCACCTCGCCGAAGGAGAACCAGAGCATGAGCAGGGACGCCGCGCCCGCCGTCGAGGCCGGTCTGTACCGTCTGCGCAACGTCGGCAGCGGGCTGCTGCTGGAGGTGTACGGTGCGGCCAGGGGCGGCGGCGCCCCGGTGCTGCAGGGCGAGGAGAGCGGGTCGGCCGCGCAGCTCTGGCAGCTGTCCCCGGTGCACGAGGGCGCCGCGCTCCACCACCTGGTCAACGCGCACAGCGGCAAGCGGCTGGATGTCGCCAACGCCTCCACGGAGAACGGCGCGACCATCCAGCAGTGGAGGGCCAACAACTACGGCGCCCAGGAATGGCTGATCGAACAGCACCTGGAGGCACCGGGCACGGTGACCCTGGTCAGCTTCATCAGCGGGCTCGTCCTCGAAGTCGCCGACGGATCGACGGAGGCCGGGGCCAGGATCCAGCAGTGGGAGGACACCGACTCCCCCTCCCAGTGGTGGCGGTTGGAGGCCGTTGCGCCCTGACCGTCCCGCTCCCCTCAGCCGCGCCGGGCCAGCTGGACCGTGCGGGCGGTGAGCAGGTAGGCATCGGACCTGTGGTGCAGTCCGGCCGGGTCCTGAGGATCGAGCAGCCGGTCGAGTACGGCGACGTCGTCGGCGTCGAGCCGGTCACCGAACGCCTCGCGCGCCCGGGTGAAGGTATCCACGACGTACTCACGGGCCTGGGCGGAGAGCGGGGCCGGCAGGTCGAGGAGGAAACTGCGGGTGCCGTTCGGCGTCAGTCCCACCGCTCCGAAAAGGGCGTTCCAGTCCTCGGTCTCGCGCTTCGCGTCCGGCAGCTCGACCCGCATCCGCTGGAACCACTCCGTCGAGACCGCGTCCAGCCGGGCCTCCAGGCCGGGACGGCCGATGCCGATGTCCCGGGGCAGCCGCCGCGTGGGAAGCCCGCCCTCGACGAGCGCCACCGTTCCGCCGGGCCGCAGGACCCCGGCGAAGCCCGCCAGAACGGCACGCTGGTCACCCATGTGGTGCAGGGAGTTGCCCGCCCAGATCAGGTCGGCCTCACCCAACCGGGAGAGACCGTCCGGGAGTTCGGCCTCCAGCGTACGAAATCGTTCGCCCACTCCCAGTCGCCGGGCACGGGCGGCCGCCCGCTCCAGGAGTGCCGGGGTGGCGTCCACGGCGACGACCTCCGCCTCGGGGAACACCTCGGCCAGCAGGCAGGTGACCACGCCGGGGCCGCTGCCGATGTCGAGAACGCGGCGCACGGTCGGGGCGTCGGGCAGCGAGGCGATCCAGCGGGCCACCTCCTCGTACTGCGGGCCGCTGAGCTCGGCTTCCCGCTCCAGCCTGGGCCCCATCGCGTCCCAGTCGAAGTCCGTGGTGTCATGCGCGTGCGCGTGCGGCTGCGTACCCTCGTGCGACTGCGCGTGCGACTGCTCGTGGTGGCCGTGACCGGCGTGATCGTTCATGGGGGCCAGCCTTGCCGAGAATTGCGCTCCCGGCTACTTCTGTTGCCGCTTCGGCAAATCCGCACCCGCCGGGCCCCGGCCGCTCTCCCGTGGGCTTTCCGGGCGGCTTTCCCGGCGGGTGTATTGCCGGTGGGCCTCCGGGCCCATAACTTGCCGTTATGGAGCTGGAGTTGCGCCATCTACGGACCGTACGCGCCATCGCCGACACCGGCAGCCTCACCAAGGCCGCCGCCGCACTCGGGCTCGCGCAACCCGCCCTGAGCGCTCAACTGCGGCGGATCGAGAAGGCTCTCGGCGGCGTGCTCTTCGAGCGGGACCACACGGGCGCCCGGCCGACCCCGCTCGGTGAGCTGGTACTCGAACGGGCGAGGGTGGTACTGCCCGCGGTGAGCGAGCTGCAGGCGGAGGCGGTGCGGTTCGCCAATGCCACGGGGGCCATGGACAGGTTCCGGCTCGGCGGGACGCATGGACCGTTGCTCGGCGGTCTCGTCGACCGGCTCGCCACCGCGCACCCGTCGGCGCCGGTGTCCACGTACGCCTCGTGGTCGGTGGCCGAGATCGCCTCACTCGTCATCGACGGGCGGCTGGACTTCGCTCTGATCGGGGCCTGCGGCGAGAGCCCGCCGCCGATGGCGGACCGCCTGGTCTGGCAGGTCGTCGGCGTCGACCCGGTGTTCGTGATGCTGCCGGAGAACCACCCGCTGGCGGGCGAGCCGGAACTGGGCCTGGCCGCGCTGTCCGGCGAGTGCTGGGCCGATGTGCCGGGCGACGGCTGTTTCGCGGACTGCTTCGCCGCGGCCTGCGCACGGGCGGGCTTCACCCCGGTGTCGGTGTACGAGACGGACACGTCGTCCGTCGTCCACCTGGTGCAGGTGGGGCGGGCGATCGGGCTGTGCCGGGCGACGTTCCCGCCGACGCCCGGCCTGGTGACGCGGCCGATCACCGGTTCACCGCTGAGCTGGCGCCATCTGCTGGGCTGGCATCCCCGCTCTCCCGCCGCGGACGCCGCCGCGGGAGCGGTGAGCGGGCTGACCCGGTCGGCGTACGCGGAGGCGGTGTCGCGCAGCCCGGACTACGCGGCGTGGCTCGCCGCGCATCCGGCGTTCGGCACGGTGGCCTGAGAGCCCGGAACCGAGTTCCGGTCCTACTCCGCGCCGTGCGCCGGAGCCGCTGCCGCCACCCGGGTGGCGAGCGCCAGGTCCTTCTCCGTGATCGCACCGCCCGCGTCATGGGTGTTCACGGACAGGGCGACGGTGTTGTAGCCGAGCGTCAGATCGGAGTGGTGCCCGAGCTCCTCCTGGATCTGCGCGACATGGACGGTCAGGGCCGCGGCGGCGAAGTGGGAGGGCAGCCGGTAGGTGCGGGTGATCCGGCCCCCTTCCCGCGCCCAGCCGGGCAGCGCGCGCAGCCGGGTCTCGATCTCGGAGGGCGACAGCGGTTCGGCGGGCATGGAACGGCTCCCTGCATCACGAAGTGGATCAAAGGACGGTCCGGCAGTGCGGGTGACGTTACGGTCTGGGTATGACAACTGTCGCGCGTGACACGGGAGTGGGGCCGCTGCTGCGAGGCTGGCGGCAACAGCGGCGGATCAGCCAGTTGGAGCTGGCCCTGCGCGCGGACTCCTCGGCCCGGCACATCTCGTTCATCGAGACGGGCCGCTCCCGGCCCAGCGAGGAGATGGTCCTGCGGCTGGCCGAACACCTCGACGTCCCCGTCCGGGAACGCAACGCCCTGCTCGTGGTGGCCGGATACGCGCCCCGGTACACCGAGACACCGTTGGACGACCCGTCGATGGGCGCGCTGCGCGAGGGCATGGAGCGGCTGCTCCAGTGCTACGACCCGTATCCGGCCCTCGTCCTGGACGGCATGTACACCGTGGTGGCCGCCAACCGGGCCAGCTCGCTGCTGATGACGGGGGTGGCCGAGCATCTGCTCACCTCTCCGCCGAACGCCATGCGGATCACCCTGCATCCGGAGGGTCTCGCCCCGCGCATCGTGAATCTGCCGGAGTGGCGGGCGGATCTGCTCGCCCAGATGGAGCGCCAGATCGCCCTGGTCCGTTCGCCGGAGCTGCGGGCCCTGCACGAGGAGGTCGCCGCCTATGCGCCGCCCGAGCGGGGCGCCGGCGAGCGGAACGGGTACGCGTCCGGCCCGCCCCCGGCCGGGGGCGGGCGGGCGGCGTTCGCACTGCCGATGCTGGTCGAGCACGAAGGGCGGGTGCTGTCGTTCATCTCCTCCATCGCGACGTTCAACACGCCGATGGATGTGACGGTCGCCGAGCTGGCCATCGAGACGTTCCTGCCCGCCGACCGGGAGACCGCCGCGTATCTCCACTCCCTCACTTTTTGAGCGGCGCGGTCCAGGGGGCGTCGCTGCGGGCCAGTACCGTCGCCACCGTGCTCGCGGCGGCGAGGATCACCACGGTCAGCACCAAGGGCAGTGTCGGCCGGCCGTGCAGGACTGCGGCGGCTCCGGCCATGGCGCCCAGCAGCATCGCTGCGGCGGACAGGACCCGCCGTCCGGCACGGCTCCCGCCTCCCCCGGCCGGACGGCTGTCCGAGGCGACCCCGGTGAGTGTGAGCGTCAGCACGGTGGTGGTGAGGTCGGGGACCGCGAGCGCGCGGGAGGCCGCGTTCTGCACGCCGAGGCCGAGGCCGAGCAGCACGATGAGGGCGAACCTGACCCCTCCCGTGTACGGCGTGCCGGAGACCAGGGTGACGCCTGCCGCGGCCGCCACGAAAACGGTCTCGGCCAGGAGCGCGTACTGAAGCATCCGGCCCCGGTGGGTGCGGGTGCGGTGGACGAGCAGGCCGCCCGTCAGTGCCCCGGTGAGAAAGGCGGCCAGCGCCACCAGGGAGGCCGCCAGTGAGAAGCCGGGGGCTCCGGCGACGGCGAAACCGGAGAAGACCACGTTGCCGGTCATGTTGGCGACGAAGACCCGGCCCAGGAGCAGATAGCTGACCGCGTCGACGAGTCCGGTGACGAAGGTCAGGGCGAGCATCACGGGCGGGAGGGGGCCGTGCCGGTCGTTCGGGTCCGGTACGACCGTGGACCACGCCTCGCGCAGGACGACAGCCATGGGCACGCTCCGATCACTGGGTGTGGTCCGGATTGTCCGTGCCGGGCGTGCGGTCGGCGGCGACCGACGCGCGCACCGCCCCCGCGGTCGGCGGGGGCGGCGGGGCGGCGGCTCGGATCGGAGGCGGTTGGCCGGAGACGGCGGGTCGGCGGCGGTGGGTCAGACCCGGGCGCCGTTGTCGAGCGGGGCGCGGCGGGGCGCCGGGGCTGTGCGGCGGCCCTTCGCGCGGGTCGGGGGCGGAGCCTTGCTGCCCTTCTCCAGCACGAGGGCGCCCGGCACGGCGGTGAGCACCGAGGAGTACGTACCGACGCAGACGCCGATGAGCAGGGCGAGCGCGAAGTCGGCGAGCGAGTCGCCGCCCAGCACCGCGAGCGCGGCGAGGATGAACAGGGCGCCCATACCGGTGTTCACGGTTCTGGGAACGGTCTGCAGGACGGCCCGTTCGGCGACGGTGGCCAGCGGTGCGCGAGGGCTCTTGGCCCACAGCTCCCGTACCCGGTCGAAGACCACTACCGAGTCGTTGACCGAGTAGCCGATGACCGTGAGCAGCGCGGCCAGGAAGATGCCGTCGACGGTACGTCCCAGCCAGGCGAAGGCGCCGACGAGAATGATCACGTCGTGGACGAGTGCCCCGACCGAGGCCACGGCGAACGTCCAGCGGAACCGGACCGCCAGATAGGCGAGCTGGACGAACACGGCGACCGCGAGGGCGATCAGCGCGTTGCGCCGCAGCTCGTCGCCGAGGCTGGGCCCGATCAGTTCGTCGCGCACCTTGGTGGTCTCACCGCCCTCGGCCGCGAGCGCGGCGCGCAGGGCGTGTTCCCCGTCGTTGTCGAGCTTCCCGGTGCGTACGGAGAGGTCGCCCGCGCCCGCGGTGGTGACCTCTGCGTCGCCGAAGCCCGCGGCGGCCAGCGTGGTGCGGGCCGTGTCGACGTCGACGGGGCGGCTGGTGGAGTATTCGACGAGACGGCCACCGGTGAACTCGACGCCGAGGTTGACCCCGCGGACCACGATGCCGAGCACGGCGACGGCGATCAGCGCCGTGGAGAACAGCAGCCAGCGGCGCGGCGAGCGGAACAGCCGCGGATCGCGGCGGGTCAGCCAGGTCCGTACCCGGCCGGGGCGTGCGATGCCGTTGATGCCCCGGTAGTCGCTGACGAACCGTGAGTTCGCCGCGATCTCGGTGAGCGCCCGGGCGATGACGAGCGCGGAGAACATCGAGGCGATGACGCCGATGGCCAGGGTGACACCGAAGCCCTTGACCGGCCCCGAGCCGAGGAAGAAGAGGAGCCCCGCCGCGATCAGCGTAGTCACGTTGGAGTCGGCGACCGCGCTCCAGGCGTTGCGGAATCCGGCGGTGAGCGCGGAGCGCAGGGAGCCGTTCGGCCGGGCGGCGCACTCCTCTCGGGCGCGCTCGAAGACCAGGACGTTCGCGTCGACGGCCATGCCGATGGCGAGCACGAATCCGGCGAGACCGGGGAGGGTGAGGGTGACGCCGAGCGCGACCAGCGCGGCGTACGAGATCACCCCGTAGGCGGCGAGGGCCACGGCGGCGAGGGCCCCGAAGAGCCGGTAGACGAAGGTGATGAACAGCGCGGTGGCGGCGGCTCCGATGAGTGCCGCCCTGGCGCTGGCGTCGATGGCCTCGGCACCGAGCGTCGGGCCCACGGTCCGCTGTTCGACGATCTCGACGGGTACGGGGAGCGCGCCGCCCTTGATGAGCAGGGCCAGGTCGCGGGCCTCGTCGGCGCTGAAGGAACCGGTGATCCGGGTGGTCCCGGACGGGAGTCCGACGTCGCAGCCGATCGACGGGTCGACCTGCGGCGAGGAGATCACCTGCTGGTCGAGAACGATGGCGACCCGTCGCCGGTCGTCCTGGGCGGGGTGGCAGGCGGCTTCACCGGTCAGTTTGGTCCAGTCCCGGCCCGCTGCCTTCTCGAAGTCGAGCGAGACGGTCCACCCGGCGCCCCCCTCGGTGTCGAAGGTGGCGGTGGCGTCCTTGACGCCCGCGCCGGAGAGCCGCACGGGGCCCAGGGCGAGCGGGCGGCCCTGCTCGTCGGGCAGCGTCAGGGGTTTCTTGGCGGTGGGTGCCTTGCCCGTGGGTTCGGAGCTCGGGTCCTTGCTGGTGGATTCGGGGCTGGTGTCCGTCGCGGCGCCCGGTCCCTGTACGGCGTGGAAGCTCAGCTGGGCGGTTCTGCCGATCACCTCGGCGGCCTGGCGCGGGTCCTGGACGTCCGGGAGTTCGACGATGATCCGGTCCTCGCCGGAACGGGTCAGGGTCGGTTCGGAAACGCCGAGGGAGTCGATGCGCTGGCGCAGCACCTCCAGGGTGCGGTCGGTGCTCTCCCGGTCCGCCCGGGTCGTGGCGGAGTCCTTGGCCTGGAGCACCATACGGGTGCCGCCCTGGAGATCGAGGCCGAGTCTGGGTGACATGGTCAGCGTGATGAACACGGAGACGAGCAGTACGGCGGCAGCCAGAACCGCTCGCACCGCGGTGGCGCGAGTCATGGGAATCCTCCGGTGGGGCGTCTACCGCCCTCACCTCAGCGAGGACGGGACGGCAGGTCTGTGGGACAGGACCGGTGACCGGTGCTCGGACCGGCGGTCGTCCCGGGAGGACCCCGTACGACGGGGAGCCCGGCCGGGCTCCCGTCGGGTACGCGGGAGGCGGCTTCGGAGCGGCATTGCGTGAGGGTGCGCGGTGCGGGCAGGACCGGCGTGCGGGGCGGCAGCGCGCTGTGGGCGGGCGGCGGCGAGTGGTTCGGTGCCTGGGCCCGGGTGATGCCCGCCCGGGGGTGCGGGGCGGAGGTGGCCGCGGCCCGGGGGTGGTCGTGGCCGGTGGCCACGACGGTCCGCCCGCGACGGGTGTCCTGGCCGGAGGTGACGGTGCGGGTGTCGTGTCCGCCGGTCGCCCCGGTGCGGAAGCGGCGGGTGTCGTGGATCTGGCCGGTCCGTACGGTCCGGTCGGTGTGCTGGGCGGGGGCGGGGGCGGGGGCGACGGGTGCGTACGCGGCGACGGGGGCCGGCCCCGTGAGGGCGCGGACCGGGATCGCGGCACCGGCGGCCGCGGGCGCGCCGCCGACCAGGGTGAGGACGGCGAGGAGCAGCGCGGCCAGGGCGTGCCGTGCCCGCCGCGCCGCCGCGTCCGGTCGTCCGCGCCGGTGCGTGCTCCCCCGGCCCGGCTCCGGGAAGGGGGTCACCTCGGCGGGCCGGGCAGAACGGCCGGGGTGGCGGCGTGGCGGAGCACGGAGCTGAGGATCAGCCCGGCGCCGCGTACGACGGTGGTCGACGGGTCGTCGGCGAGACGGACCCGTACCCCGAGACGGAGTGCGAGCCGGTCGGTGATGTCGGGGCGCAGCGCGCCGCCTCCGGCGAGGACCGGGCCCTTGCGCAGGGCTCCCAGGACCGTGCCGTGCCGGTCCTGCCGCCACATGGACATGATCATGTCGAGCACGGTGCGGACGAGTGCCGCGGGCAGCGTGGCCGGGTCCAGGTCGCTGAGCCCCGACTCGGCCTGGCGGGCGTCGGCGACCATGCCGTCCACGAGCAGGGTCACTTCGGTCAGCTCGGCGCCCATGTCGATGACGAGCAGGGGGCCGCTGTCCGGCGGTCCGGCGTAGGCCGCGGCGGCGCGGGCGCTGTTGAGCACGACGACACTCGTCGGACCGAGCGCGGCGAGCAGTTCGCGCGCCGCGGTGCGGTGCTCGGCTCCGGCGAGGACCGGATGGCTCAGCACGATCACGCTGTCACTGCGGTCGGTGCCGAGAGCCGCGTCGGCGATGCGGCTGAGCAGCCTGCCGCAGGACTCGGGGTCGACGATGCGGCCGCGTCGGACGGGCCGGAGGGAGCCGTCGTCCGGGACCGGGTCGGCCACGAGGCCGTGTCCGGGGACCCAGGCACGGGTCCGGGAGCTGCCGAGGTCGAGGGCGAGGCCCCTCGTGGCGACGGGCCGGTTGCCGCGTGAGAGGTGGTCGCGGTGTGCCCGGAGCACCGGGGTCTCCCGATGGACGGACCGGACGTAGCGCTGTCCGTCGCGCAAAGAACTCATCGCTCCTCACCCCCGGCCTGCCACCACAGCCGTCCGCTCACCACTGACCCGCTGATAGCGAGGCATGACCGAGCCCTCACTATGCAATACCGAGGCAAGGAAAGCCACTTCCTTACCTATTCAAAGGCCCCGTCACCGGACACCCACCACGTGACGCGCGGCACGGGGACGCGTCATCGGGCGTGCGGCACGGGGACGCGTCATCCGGCGTACGGCACGGGACGCATCGGCGTGAGGGCACGCGCACGCGCGCCCTCACGCCTCCTCGCTCAGGAACGAGGCGAGCAGTTCAGCGAATTCGTCCGGTGCCGCGATCCGGACGCCCAGGTCCTCCGCCTTGGTCCGCTTCGATCCGGCCTTCTCCCCGGCGACCAGGAGGCTCGTGCGCTTGGAGACGCTGGAGGAGGACTTCCCGCCGGCCCGCTCGATCAGCTCGTTCATCTGGTTGCGGGACAGCTTCTCCAGACTGCCCGTCATGGCCCCGGTGACCACCACGGTCATCCCGTCCAGCGGCAGGTCCGAGAGCGCGTCGGCGGCGTGCGCGCCCGCTTCCCCGCCCGCTTCCCCGTCCTCCTCGGTCCCGGGCTCCGGCGGCGGCGTGGCGCCGGGCTCCGTCATGTTGACTCCGGCGCCCACCAGCTTCTCGATCAGCGGGGCCAGCTCGGCCAGCTCGGCGACCACGCCCGCGGCCTTCTCCTTGCCGATGCCGTCGACCAGTTGGAGCGTCTCGATGTCGGCGGCGACGATCCGGTCCATGGTCGCGAAGTAGCGGGCGATCCGGCGGGACATGGAACGCCCCGTGCCCCGTACGCCCAGGGCGCAGAAGACGCGGGACAGCGGGCGGGTCCGGGCCGTCTCGATGGCGGCCAGCAGATTGTCGGTGGAGGTCTCGCCCATCCGGTCCAGGGTGAGCAACTGTTCCCGCTCCAGGGTGAAGAGGTCGGCGAAATCGGTGACCAGCCCCGCGTCGACGAGCTGGACGACGCGCGTGGCGCCCAGTCCCTCGATGTCGAGCTGGTCGCGGCCGGCGGCGTAGGACACGGAGGCGACCAGCCGGCAGTCGCGGCCCCGGGTGCAGCGCCAGCGCTGCTCGCTCGTGTCGATCTCGGAGCCGCACTGCGGGCAGCTCGCGGGGAATTCGATCGGCTGCTCGTCACCGGTCCGCAGGTGCGCGACGGGCGCTTCGATGCGCGGAATGATGTCGCCCGCCTTGTAGACCATCACCTGGTCCCCGAGCCGGAGATCGCGGCGGGTGATGTCGGCCGGGTTGTGCAGGGTGGCGTAGCCGACGGTCGACCCGTCGATCTCGACGGGCTCCAGCACCGCGCGCGGCGCGATGATGCCGGTGCGGCCCACATTCCACTCGACGGCCAGGAGCCGGGTGACCTTCTCCACGGCCGGAAGCTTGTACGCGATGGCCCAGCGCGGCGCCCGGGTCCCGGAACCGGCCTCGCGCTGGTCGGCGGCGAGGTCCGCCTTGATGACGATGCCGTCGATACCGAACGGCAACGAGACCCGCAGGGCGCCGATTTCCGCCACCCTCGACTGCACCGCCTCGACCGTGGTGACCGTGCGCGGGGCGACGTCCGTGTCCGCCGCCGTGTGCACGCCGAGCCCGGCGACGTACGCCAGGACCTCGCTGTGCGGCAGCCCGGCCAGGGTGTCGGTCAGCTCACCGGAACCGGGCAGCGCGAGCGCGCCGTACGCGAAGAAGGTCATCTCCACCCGGTAGGGCCGGTCCTTGGCGCGCAGGGTGCCTGCCGCCCCGTTGCGCGGATTGGCGAAGGGGGCTCCGCCGTGTTCCGTACGGACCGTGTTGGCCTGTTCGAACTGCTCGTCCGTCATGAGGATCTCGCCGCGCACCTCGATCGTGACCGGTGCGTCGAGCCGCTCGGGGAGGCCGAGCACCGTACCGATGGCGTGCGAGACGTCCTCGCCCGCGGTGCCGTCGCCCCGGGTGATCAGCCGGTCGAGCCGTCCCCGCTCGTACCGGGCGGCCACGGCGAGGCCGTCGAGCTTGGGCTCCACGCTCCAGGCGGCCACCGGTCTGCCGATCCGCCGCTCCAGGGAGGCGGTCCAGGTGGCGAACTGCTCGGCGGAGAAGACGTTGTCCAACGACAGCATGGGCACCGTGTGCGGTACGTCGCCGACGGCCGCGCCGCCCGCGACCTTGCCCGTCGGCGAGGCTGCCAGCACCTCCTGCGGGTGCGCGTCCTCGTACGCGGCGATCCCGCGCGCCAGCCGGTCGTACGCGTCGTCGTCGAGCGGGCTCTCACCCGTGGCGTAGTACGCGGCGGCGGCCTGCGACGCCTGGTCGACAGCGGCGGCGTAGGAGGACGCGTCGGCGAGCACAACAGCTGAGTTCGTCATGGCCACCATCCTGCCGCCCACCACTGACAACGCCCGATGGACGGATCTACGGGGCCGGTCCGCAGGACGGGTCCACAGGACCGGTCGTCCGCCGCGCCCTGTGCGTAACGGCGAAGTCGACGCCGCGTCCCCTCCCCGAAACACGGCCGCGGCAGAGTCACCCGCATCGCGCACGCATCGCGTGCCGGCCCACGACCGGATCGTGGCCGAGGCCGGGGGGATTCGCTCCCGGAGCCCGGTGGGAGTGCGGGGGCGGTGACTGCACTCCGTCAGCCATTGAAGGTGACCTCCGGAACGGAGCACTGCCGCTGTGAACGCACACCCTTCCCCGCTCACTCCCCCGCCCTCATCCCCATCCCCGTCCTCGCCCCCGTCCTACGGACTCAGCGAACTCGACAGGGAAAGCCGGATGGGCGGCCGGGGCACCGAGGTGTCCGACCGGGAGATCCGGCGTATCGATCTCTCCGACTTCGACCGGCGCAGGGCCGACATCACCCAGGAACTGTGGGAGGCGGCGACCGACGTCGGCTTCTTCCAGATCTACCACCACGGCATCGAACAGAGTGACATCGACCGGGCATTCGCCGCCGCGCAGGCGTTCTTCGCCCTTCCCGAAGAGGTCAAGGCCACGTACCCGTTGCGGAAGGGAACGAATTCCGGCCGGGAGAGCCGGAGTCAGGTACGCCCTTCGATCGGCACTCCGGACACCAAGGAGTCGTACCAGGTCACCCGCCCGCTCATGACGGGGCTCTGGCCCGACAACAGTGAGATCGCGGGATTCCGGACGACCGTCCTGGAATTCGAGGCGCGGTGCCGGCAGGTCGCCATGCGGGTGCTGTCCTGCTTCTCCGACCGGCTGGGATTCGCCACGGACTTCTTCGACGCCGCTCACGACCCGTCGGCGGATTCGTATCGCAGCACTCTGCGCATGCTGCACTATTTCGCGATCCCGACCCATGCACGTGGCTCCATGGACACCTGGCGCGCCGGTGCGCACACCGATTTCGACTGCCTCACCCTGCTGTTCCAGCAGGAAGGGCAGGGCGGCCTCCAGGTCTGCCCGGGGAAGGAGGCGGAGGCCGGGGAATGGACGCCGATCGTGCCGTCCGCGGATTCCATCACCTGCAACATCGGCGACATGCTGATGCGCTGGAGCGATGACCGGCTGCCGTCGAATTTCCACCGGGTGCGGAATCCGGGCCCGGACGAATACCAGGGCGCCCGTTACAGCCTGGCGTTCTTCGCCCAGGCGAACCACGACGTGGTGATCGAGAGCCCCGGCTCCAGCTATCCGCCGATCACCGCCGGTGAATATCTGCGGCAGCGGATCAGCGCCAACTTCGCGGGCCCGCGCACCGGCTGAACATCGCGCGGGTCCAGGGCTCGCCTCAACCGTCGGTGCCCGGGAAGGGCTCGTCCGCCCGCGCCGCCCCGGTGAAACCCTCCGAACGCAACGGCACCTGCGGCCCCGAGAGTTCGCTCAGCCAACGGCTCAGTACCCGGTGCACGGCCTCGGCGCCCACCAGGCCGCCCCCGGACGGCGGGGGCGTGCCCCGGGCGGCCTCGGCGGCGACGATGTCGAGCGGGTCCGTCATGGCGCGCGGCCACAGCAGGAAGGGGCGCGACTGCTCACCGCCCAGCCCGCCGTGCGAGCCGATCTGCTCCTCGAAGGCGTGGACGAAGCCGGTGTCGGGGTCGTACATCGAATTGACCATCACATCCGCGACGTGCGGGAAGGTGTCGGTGCGCCGTACGGCGGCCGCCGCACCCGCGCCGAAGACGGCCAGCGGCCCCGCGCCGTCGGCCAGCTCCCGCACCGGGACCTCGGCCCCGCCCGGACCCAGCACCACGGAGCCGTGTTCCTCGCTGCGTACGAGGAGGAAACCGATCCCCGGATGGTTGGCGAGCGTGCTGAGCAGCGCGGGGTGGCGGCGGTCGAGCTGTTCGCGCGAGGCGCGGCCCTCGATGTCCGGGAAGGACAGCAGCCCCAGGTTGCCGGAGGCGAGCACGATCGGGTCGGAGGACTTGGCCCGGTGTTCGGCCTCCTTCTCCTCCACCGGGCGGTGCAGCGCGATCCGTACCGCGTCGCGCGCCTCCGAAGCACTGCGGGTGCGCTGCGCCCTGCGCGGTACGGGCAGCCCGCAGCCCGCGCGTACCAGGTCCTTGAGGGTCAGCCCGTACGTTCCGGCGAATGTCTCCCCCGGGCTCTGGCCGTGGTCGGAGAGCAGCACGATCCGGTAGGTCCGAGGGGTGTGCTCGGCGACCTTGGCGATGAGGGCGAGGGAGCGGTCGAGCCGTACGAGGACCTTCTCCGCGTCGCGGCTGTGCGGCCCGGAGTGATGGGCGACCTCGTCGTAGGCGACGAGGTCGGCGTAGACGGCGGTGCGTCCGGCGAACATGTCGCCGATGACGGCGGAGACCACCACATCGCGTTCGACGACGGTCGCGAACGCCCGGATGAAGGGGTAGAGCCCGCCGCGCTTGATCCTGGGCGTGTCCTTGCGCACCCGGGACCTGGTCGACTGGCCGATCTCGCGGCAGACCTCGGCGACGAAGGACAGTGCGGTACGGACGGCGTTGGCGGGGTCGGAGAAGTACGCGAAATACCCGGCGCGGGACCGCCGTCCCTTGCCGCGCCGGGCGGCCATCGAGAGCACGAGGGCGAGCTGGTCGGCGCCGCCGCTGAAGAGGTTGCCACGGCTCGCGCCGTCGACGGTGAGCAGTCCGCCGTCGCGGGTGCGCCTGATGGCCCGGCGCTGCATTTCGAGGGCGCTCGCCGGTCTGCTGGAGACCATGACGGTGCCGGTCTCCTTCTCGTACCAGCGGAAGGCGGGCACGTCGTGGTTGCTGCCGTGCAGGATGGCGAGCTGGCTGGCACCGGTCTGGCTGGACCAGTCGGTGCGCCAGGGGGTGAGCCGGTGGCCGGACTCGTCCGCGATCCAGCCCGCCACGGTCGGCATCAGTCCGTCGGCCGCCGCCCCGGTCAGGACGTCATGGCCGACGCCGTCGAGCTGGAGGAAGACGGTGCCGGGCGGTCCGCCGCGACCGCCGTCAGCGGTACCGGCCGTGCCGCTGCGGCGGCGGCGCCGGTCGGCGAGCCGGGAGAGCCTGCGCCGGTAGGCGTCGTCGTCCCGGACCGCTAGGGCGGTGGAGGTCGCGGAGGCGACGGCGGACATGACGGCGGCGACGACCACCGCCGTCTCCGGGTCGGCCGCGCCGCGCCCGTCCGGGATGAGCCGCAGGGCGATCAGCAGCAGGGAGCCGTTGAGGAAGAAGACCAGCAGCCCGAGGACGAGGGCGGGCACGATGAGCAGCGCCCGGACGAGGACGGGCCAGACCAGCGCGGAGAGCAGGCCGAACGCGCCCGCGCCCCAGGCGGCGGTGAACGCGGTCTTGGTGATGCTGTCGCCGTCGTCGGACTGGAGCTGGAAGTCGGGCAGGATCCCGGCGAGCGCCAGCATCGTCAGGGTGGACACCGCCCACACCGCGATCACGCGCATCAGGGCTCTGCCAGCCGTACGCCATCGCCCGTCACCCACGCCGTTCCACCTCACGTCCGGGCCCGGCCGTCGTGGGCCCGGACCCAGCCTTTCACAGCGGTGCCCACGGGCGACGGCGCCGACGGGGACGGCGGTGACGGGGGCGGCGGTGACGGGGGCGGCGGCCGGGCTGATCAGCGGTTGTCCTGACCGGGCGGGCCCCCGGCGTGATCAACGGCCGGATCAGCAGCCGGATCAACAGCCGTCGTAACCGGCGGTGGGCATGGAGAGCCTTCGGTGGACGCTGGCCTTCGACCGTGCGGTGTACTGCGGTTCGTCCAGACCGGCGAGCTCCAGTCGTACGCCGCGCCGCTCGCACTCCGCGGTGAATTCGGGGACCGAGGTGAGCGCGCGGGCGAGCACCCGGCCGTTGGGCGCCACGAACAGGTCGACCTGGCCGTCCTCGACGTCGTTCCACAGGGCGTAGTGGTCGGGGCGCAGCCCGTAGACGCGGAGCTGCCGGGTGATGACGTAGCCCCGGCCCGCCGCCCAGCGGGCGCACATGGCCTGCTGGCCGCGGGTGTCGACGAGGAACGGATCGCCGTCGAGCTCTTCGAGCGGCGTGAGACTGGCGATGGCCGCCACCCGTACGTCTCCCATGGACGGTCCCCCCGCACTAGGAATTCTGCGCCCGACCCTACCCCGTCGGTAGCCGTCCGTAACCGGTCGCACCTGTGCGGAAGGGACCGGCAAGGCGTGCACCGGCGTGCCGACGGCGCGCGGCGCTTAGGCTCGTACCCGGGGACGGGATTCACAGGGGGACGAGCGAGGAGGCGGGGCGTGCCGGTGGAGGTCACCTGGTGGGGTCATGCCACCTGCACGGTCGAGGACTCCGGCGTCCGGCTGCTGACCGATCCGCTGTTCGTACGGCGCTTCGCGCATCTGCGCCGCCGCCGGGGCGAGGTTCCGCCGCCCCGTGCGGCGGTGGCCGATGTGGTCCTGATCTCGCACCTGCACTCCGACCATCTGCATCTTCCGTCGCTGGCGCGGCTGGCTCCCGGCAGCCGGCTGATCGTGCCGAGCGGAGCGGTGGCCGCCGTGGCGGGGCTGCGGATGCTGCGACGGACGCGCGAGCTCCGGATCAGCGAGGTGGCGCCGGGCGACGTGGTGCGGGTCGGCGAGGTACGGGTACGGGCGGTCCCCGCGCTGCACGACGGGCGGCGGCTGCCGGTCGGTCCGCGTCGGGTCCCCGCGCTCGGCTATGTGGTCGAGGGGGAGGCACGGACGTACTTCGCCGGGGACACCGGTCTGTTCGACGGGATGGCCGAAGCGGTGGGTCCGGTGGACGTGGCGCTGCTGCCGGTGGGCGGCTGGGGGCCGAACCTCGGGCACAGCCATCTGGACCCGGCCCGTGCCGCCGAGGCGCTGACCCGGCTGGAGCCCAGTTCGGCGGTGCCCGTGCACTACGGCACGTACTGGCCGATCGGGATGGACGGTGTGCGGCCGCACGAGTTCCACTCACCGGGCGACGAGTTCGTCCGGCAGGCGGCGCTGTTGGCCCCGGAGGTGGCGGTGCACCTGCTGGGGCACGGCGAGCGGGTTCGGCCGGAGGCCGGCCGGTGATCCACGCGATCCAGGGAGCGGTGCGGGAGCTGCCGACGGAGGCGACGCAGCAGGCGGTCGGCTATCCGTCGTTGTTCCTTCTGGTGGCCCTGGGGTCGCTGGTTCCGGTGGTGCCGACGGGTGCGCTGGTGAGTTCGGCGGCGGTGGTGGCGTTCCATCAGACGGCACCCTTCGCGTTGCTCGTGGTGTTCGTCGTGGCGTCGGCCGCCGCGTTCCTCGGGGACATCTGCCTGTACTGGCTGGGGAAGCGCGGGGTCCGCTCCAAGAACGGTTCGAAGTGGCTCAGGGCGATCAGCGACCGGGCCGCTCCGGAGCGGCTGGCCCAGGCTCAGCAAAAGCTCCAGGAGCACGGGGCGATGGTGCTGGTGTTGTCCCGGCTGGTGCCGGCCGGGCGGATTCCGGTGATGCTGGCCTGTCTGCTCGGCCGGATGCCGCTGCGTCGGTTCGCGCGGGGTGATGTACCGGCGTGCCTGGCGTGGGCGGCGACGTATCAGCTGATCGGCATTCTGGGCGGTTCGCTCTTCCCCGAGCCGTGGCAGGGGGTGGTCGCGGCGGTCGGTCTGACGCTGCTGATCAGCGCGGCTCCGGCGGTGTGGCGCAGGTTGCGGACGAGGCTCGGCCACTGACGCCGTCGAGTACGCGCGAGGCGCCGATGGGCAGGTCCCAGAGCTGTTCGCGCGGGTGACCGGCCCGCCGCCAGGCGGTTCGGAGCCGGGTGAGCGGTTCGAGCACCGGCTCGGCGGAGAGCAGGAACGTCGCCCAGTGCATCGGTGCCATGGCGCGGGCCCCGAGGTCCTCGTACGCCTGTACGGCCTCCTCGGGGTCGGTGTGCACATCGGCGAGCCACCAGCGTGGTTCGTACGCTCCGATCGGCAGCATGGCCAGATCGAGACCGGGGTGGCGGCGGCCGATCTCCTTGAACCAGTGGCCGTATCCGGTGTCCCCGGCGAAGTAGATCCGCTGCCCGGTGCCCTGCCGGTCGCCGAGCACCCAGCCGCCCCAGAGGGACCGGCAGGTGTCGATGAGCGTGCGTTTGGACCAGTGGTGGGACGGGACGAAGTCGAAGCGGACACCGTCGAGCTCCGCCGACTCCCACCAGTCGAGCTCGGTGACGCGGGTGAAGCGGCGGCGCCGGAACCAGCGGCCGAGACCCGCGGGGACGAACAACGGGGTTTCCCTCGGCAGCCGGCGCAGGGTGGGGGCGTCGAGGTGGTCGTAGTGGTTGTGGCTGATCACGACCGCGTCCACGGGCGGCAGATCCTCCCAGCGGACGCCCGCCGGCGTGATCCTGGCCGGGGTGCCGAGAATGCGCCGGGACCAGACGGGGTCGGTCAGGACCGTGAGCCCGCCGATGCGGACGATCCAGCTCGCGTGTCCGGCCCAGGTGACGGCGACCGTGCCGGTGGCGGGAACGGGCAGGGGCGCGGGGGCGTACGGCAGCCGGTGGATGCCGCGCAGGCCCTCGGCGTTGGGCCGCAAGGAGCGCTCGCGGGCCAGTCGAGTCATGCCCCTGACACCCGGAAGGGGCGCGGTGAGGCGGTCCGCGAACGTACGGGGCCAGGTTCTGACCTCGCCGGGAGGACGCGCCGCCGTGTCCTCGCCGGGGTGGCCCGGGGCCGTGGTCCGGGCCACCTCGCCCGCCCCGGTGGGAGCGCGCTCGCTCTGTTCCGTCATCGAGAGGCTCCTGTCGGCAGAGTTTCGTCTCGGTTCGCCGGTCGTCGTCTCAGCCCGTCGGTCATCTCAGCTCGTCGAAGGCCGCTGCGAAAATACTCAGCGCCGCCGCCACGTGCGGCAATTTCAAGGGCTCCACAGCGGTGAGGGACTCCCACTGCTGCCCGGGGGTCGACCCGAGCAGCGGCCCGGTGCCCAGCCGCACCCGCAGCGCGCCCGGTTCGTCCCCGAACCGGTGTCCGCCGGGGGCCGGGGCACCGAGACGGGCCGTCAGGTACTCCTCCAGCTCCATGGAGTCCGTGACGCCCCGGGAGACCAGCCGGGAGCGGAGTGGGCCGAGGTCGGCGTAGAGATGGCGGCCCGCCTGCGGGGGTCTGGCCAGCGCGCCGGAGCTGAGCACCGCGCGGTGCGCGGCGGAGGCGACCTGGGCCTGGAGCTCCGCGGCCTGCCGGATCCTGGCCGTGACGGACTCCGGCTCCCGCAGCGCGTGGGCGGCGGCCCGCGCGACGGGCCCGGCGACCAGGGCTCCCGACGCGGTGAGGACGTCGAGCGTACGGGCGTGGCGCACGGCGGCCCGCTCGGTGTCCGGGAATCGGGCGATCGCCACCGGCCAGGCGGCCGGGGTCAGCGCACCGGCCAGGTCGCTCAGCACCGTGACATCGTCCGGGCACATCTCGGCGGGGCTCAGCAGGACCGTGTCGTGGGGGCGGTGCAGGGTGTCGCGCCAGGTCTCGTCGCTGATGATGTGCAGCCCCTCGGCGACCGCGGCCTCGCACGCCTCGCGGACCAGTTCGGGCGGGGCGACGGTGGCGGTCGGGTCGTCCGCCACGGAGATCAGCAGCAGCCGGGGCCGGCCGCCCTCGGCCCGCACCCGGCGCACGGTCTCCAGCAGGGCGTACGGATCGGGTACGCCACCGCATTCGGCCGGGGTCGGCACATGGTAGGCGGGCCGGCCGAGCAGCCGGGCCTGCGGCGTCCAGGTGGCGGGGCAGGGACGCGGCATGAGGACGTCGCCGCCGTGTGCGGCGATCAGCGCGAGGAGCAGGGGCTGGGCGCCGGGTGCGGCCGCGACGTGCCGCGGGCCGCCCCGCAGCCCGCGCCGCGCCCAGTAGGAGACGGCCGCCTCGCGCAGGGCGGTTCCGCCGCCGGGTGGTTCGGGAAGGGCACGGGAGGCCGCGGCGGCCAGGACATCCGCCAGCTCGGGCAGTACGGGCAGGCCGGGGTCGGGGGCGGGCGGACCGTACCGGACGGGGCCACGGTCCCCACGCGGATGAGGCGGAAGGGATCCGTCCTGCCCGCTTCGTCGCGCCTGCCCGCTTCGTTCGTCCTGCCCGTCCTGCCCTCTTCGTCCGTCCTGCCCGTACTGCTCGCCGGTCCGCTCGCTCCGGTCGCCCTGTCCGGTGTCCTCGGTCCGGTGCATCCCGGGCCCTCCTCCGCCTCCGCCGGCCGTCCCCGTCCGTCCTCGCCTCGTGCCCACGCCGCTCTCAGGGCCTTTATACGGAGGTTTGGGGCGGGGCGCCCGCCCAATTGTGCGAGCGGGGGACGGCGGCACGCGGGATGCGCGCGCTCTCGGTCAGCCCGCGAACGGAGTGCCCGGCAGGCCGAGCCCCGCGTCCGGCAGCACCAGCAGCGATCCGGCGAGCGGGTGCGGGGCACCTCCGCCCGTACGGGCGGAGGTGATGTAGAGATCGCGCAGATCCCTGCCGCCGAACGCACACGCCGTCGGGCGTCGGACCGGCAGCCCGATGATCCGCTCCAGCCTGCCGTCGGGGGCGTAGCGGCGCAGTGCCGAGCCGTTCCAGAGGGCGACCCAGACGCAGCCCTCGGCGTCGACGGTCAGTCCGTCGGGGGCGCCCGCACCGGGTTCGATCGTCGCGAACGGGCGGCGGTCGCGCACCCGCTCGCCGTCCACGTCGAAGACGTCGATACGGAGTGTGGGGGTGTCGATGTAGTACATGAGCCGGCCGTCCGGACTCCACCCGGTGCCGTTGCTGCACGCCACCGCGCCCACCGTGTCCGTCACCGTGCCGTCGGGCGCGACGCGGTAGAGGCCACCGCCGATCTCGGCCTCGTTGTCGCGCATGGTGCCCGCCCACAGCGCCCCGTCCGGCGCCACGGCGGCATCGTTGCCCCGCCGTCCCGCGACCGGGTCGTGCAACAGCCATGAGAAGGCGCCTTCCGCGTCGTAGCGGCCGATGCCTTCGCGCAGGTTGACGACCAGTCCGCCACCGGCCCGCGGCTTCGCCGCTCCGACCTGCTGCCCGGTGGCCATGACGGTGCGGCGGCCGGATTCCGGATCGTAGGTGTGGATGCGGGAGGAGAGGATGTCGACCCAGATCAGGCGCCCGGTGGCCGGGTCCCAGGTGGGCCCCTCGCCGAGCTGCGCCTGTTCGCGCACGGCCACTTCCGGTACGACGTTCATGACTGCTCCAGGTGGTGTCCGGGCCGCACCGTGATCGCCCCTGCTACACGCGTTCGACGCCCCGGTCATCGTACGGATCCCTGACCGGGCCCCCGCTCTCCGGGGCCCGCCGTTCCCGGGTGTGTGGCCATCGTCTCGGCGCGCCTGCCGGTTCATCGGGGCCGGGCCGGGTATTCGCTGACCCATGTCTACCGCGAGCACCGAACCCTCCATCCCCTTCTCGGCCTCCTATTCCGTCTCCCTCCCCGTCCCCGCCCGGCTGCGCGGCCTGCTGCACAGCCGCGACCTCGCCCTGTTCCGCGGCGTCGCCGGCCGACGCTGGCCGGGCGCCGATCAGGTGCTGCCGAGGTTGAGCCGCACCGCCGATCACGGGCTGCTCTGGTTCGGCGCCGCGGCCGGTATGGCGGCGCTGGGCAGCAGCGCGCGGGCACGCCGGGCGGCCTTGCGCGGCGTCGCGTCGCTGGCCGTCGCCTCGGCCGCGATCAACACCGTCGGCAAGCGGGCGGTGCGCCGGGAGCGGCCGATACTGGATCTGGTTCCGGTGGTGCGGCAGCTCAAGCGGCAGCCGTTCACCACGTCCTTCCCCTCCGGGCACGCGGCGTCCGCTGCCGCCTTCGCCACGGGTGTCGCCCTGGAGTCGAAGGGCTGGGGCGCGGTCGTCGCCCCGGTCGCGGTGGCGGTGGCCGCCTCCCGCGTCTACACGGGGGTGCACTATCCGGGCGATGTGCTGGCCGGTGCGGCGCTCGGCATAGGGGCGGCGTTCGCGTTGCGCGGAGTCGTACCGACGCGGGGTCAGCTGCCCGCGCCGGGCCGTCCTCCGGCGACGGCTCCCGCGCTGCCCGCCGGAAAGGACCTGGTTGTCGTGGTGAACCAGGAGTCCGGCACGGCCACCGCGACCGCCTCGCTGGTGCGCGAGGCGCTGCCGCTGGCCGAGGTCGTGGAGTGCGCGCCCGACGAGCTGTCCGGGGCGCTGGCCGAGGCGGCGGACCGGGGCCGGGCGCTGGGGATCTGCGGGGGTGACGGCACGGTGAATCTGGCGGCGTCCGTCGCGGCGACGCACGGGATGCCGCTCGCCGTCTTTCCCGGTGGAACCCTCAATCACTTCGCGTACGACCTGGGCATCGAGACGGTGCACGACACGGCTGCCGCCCTCACCTCGGGGGACGCGGTCCGGGTGGACCTGGGCCGGTTCCGGCCCGGCCCCGAGGGGCCCGGCGGGGCGGACGGCTACTTTCTCAACGCGTTCAGCCTGGGGGTCTATCCGGAGCTCGTACGGACCCGGGAGCACTGGGCGCCCCGCATCGGCGGCTGGCCCGCCGGGGTCCTGGCGGCCTTCGAAGTACTGCGCGGCCGGCGCCCGCTGGAGGCCGAACTACAGGGCAAACGACGGCCGTTGTGGCTCCTGTTCGTGGGCAACGGGCTCTTCCAGCGGGTGGGGCCCGCACCCGGGCGGCGGCACAACCTGGCGGATGGCCTGCTGGACATCAGGGCGGTCCACGGCGGCCGGACTCCGGGCCTGCGACTGCTGGCGGCGGCGGTGGCCGGTCCGCTGACCCGCTCCCCCGTCCATGCGGCGGTACGTCGGCGCCGGGTGCGGATCGCCGGCCTGACACCGGGGACCCCGTATGCGTACGACGGTGAAGTGGCCCACTCGGAAACGGAGTTGACGATCGACAAACTGACGGAAGCGCTCACCGTCTACTGCCCCATGCCCGTGTGACAGAGACCGGCCTGCCCACATCGTAAGACGCGTATCTCATTATGCGACATCGCGGCGTACCGTGGCCGCACCGCTTGCGAGAGAACACGTCGAGAGAGGACCCACGGCCATGCCGAAGGAGACCGCCGTCTACACGCACGGCCACCACGAGTCGGTGCTGCGCTCGCACCGTTGGCGGACCGCCGCCAACTCGGCGGCCTACCTGATCGGCGAACTCCGCCCCGGCCTCGCGGTACTGGATGTCGGCTGCGGCCCCGGCACCATCACGGCCGACCTGGCCGCGCTGGTCGCGCCCGGCCCGGTGACCGCGGTCGACACCGGCCGCGACATCCTCGACCAGGCCGCCGCGGTCGCCGCCGAGCGCGGCCTGGACAACGTCACGTTCGCCACCGCCGATGTCCACGCACTGGACTTCCCGGACGACTCCTTCGACGTCGTCCACGCCCATCAGGTGCTCCAGCACGTGGGCGATCCGGTGCGGGCGCTGCGCGAGATGCGGCGCGTCTGCCGGCCGGGCGGCCTCGTCGCCGTGCGCGACAGCGACTACGCGGCGATGACCTGGTATCCGGAAGTGCCGGGCCTGGACGAGTGGCAGGAGCTGTACGGGCGGGTGGCCCGCGCCAACGGGGGCGAGCCCGACGCGGGCCGACGGCTGGTCTCCTGGGCCCGGCGGGCCGGCTTCACCGACCTCACCCCGACGGCTGCCGCCTGGTGCTTCGCCACGCCGGAGTCCCGCGACTGGTGGAGCGCGCTGTGGGCCGACCGTACGACCGGATCGGTGTACGCGAAGCTGGCGGTGGAGGGCGGCCACGCGGACACGGAGCGACTGACGGCCGTCGCGGCGGCCTGGCGTGCCTGGGGCGCCGAGGACGACGGCTGGTTCATGGTCCCGCACGGTGAACTGCTGTGCCGCGCCTGACGTCCGGCGGCGGCCCCATCGGGTGAGGGCCACGGCGGTTACGCCCAGCCAGTCGGCCACCCGCCCGTCGTCCGGAAGCGATCACATGCCCAGGGGTCGCCAACTACCCTCGTACGCATGGAAATCATCGGAACCACGCTGCGCATCTGCGTCGACGACCTGGAGGCCTCGGTGGCCTTCTACGAGAGCCTCACGAGCATCCCGGCGCTGCGCTTCGAGCGCGGCGGGGTCTCGGTCGCCGCGATCGGCTGCTTTCTGCTGATGAGCGGTCCGGAGTCGGAGCTTGAGGTGCTGCGCAAGGTGAGTGCGACGATCGCGGTCAAGGACGTCGACGCGGCCCACGCGGCGCTGACCCGGGTCGGCGCCCACATCGTGGCGGGCCCGGTGCCGACCCCGGCCGGCCGCAACCTCATCGCGCTGCACCCGGACGGCTCGGTCTTCGAGTACGTCGACCGCAACGCACCCGCCTGACCCGGCCGCCCGGGGGCGCGTCCTCAGCGCTTCGGGCGCATCCGGTAGTTGTACGCGTCCGGCAACGGCTCCTCGCTGACAGCGGCCCAGAGGTCGCCCAGGATCTCGGCGCCCTCGCGCAGGTCGGCGACCTCGAACCCGGCGTCGAAGAGCGCCCGCGCCGCCGCGGTCTCCCCTTCGGCGACCAGGACGCGGGCGTCGAGGAGCCGGAACCGGCCGCGTTCACGGACGGCCGGGTCCAGGGCCGCCAGGACGGTGCGCGCCGCCGTCGGCCGCCCGGCGGCGAGCTGGGCCTCGATCGCCTCGCGGGCGAGGGCCGCGGTGGCGGCGGACCAGCACTCCTCGTCGGCGCGTTCCCCGCAGAGGTCGTCGAACGCCTCGGTGTAGAGATCGGCGGCGCGGGACACCTGGCCGCTGTCCTGGGCGGCGACGGCCAGACAGCGCAGCAGCGGCCAGCGGGACGGCGCGAGGGCGAGGCCGCGCTCCCAGCTGCGGACGGCCTGGGCGCGGTCGTCGGCGTGCCACTGGGCGATCCCGAGGTGGTATTCGGTGAGCGGGTCGGCGGGCGCGGTCTCCAGCATGTCGCGCCAGTGCGGCGAGACCAGCGTGGGTCCGGGCGGGCCGGCCCGGCGCGGCCGGGGCACGGCGCCCTGGTGCAGCAACTCCAGCCAGGGTTCCTGCTGTTCACCGAGCGTGGACTCGGCGAAGGGAGTGCCGGGAAGTGTGAGACCGGCCCGCTTCACCTCCAGGGCGCCCCAGCCGGATCCGGTGGCGAGCACCTCCACCGGCTCGGCGTCGGCGAACGGCCGCCAGGCCGCGTACGCCTCCTCGACGTCGGTGCGCGACAGGACCGCGGCGAGCCGCTGTTCGGTCTCGGCGCGGGCGGCGGTCCAGTCCGCGCCGTGCACGGTGGCGGGGTCCGCGGAGAGTGGACCGTACGACTCCAGCCAGCTGAACTCGGCGCCCGGTTCGAGGGGGACGTGCTCCAGCTGGGTGCGGGCGAGCCCGGCCTGGATCTCGGCATAGCCCCCGGTGCCCGGCTCGGTCAGCCACTGCTGCCAACGGCGTCCGCCCGCACCACTGCCCCAGAGGAAGAGCTTGCGGCCGCGCAGCAGATCGGTGGAGGTCTGGACGAGTCCGTGACCGTCCTCGTCCAGGGCGGCGATCCAGCGGCGGGCGCCGTCGGGCACCTCGTAGAAGTAGTCGGCCGGGTAGGTGCTGCGCAGCGGGTACGTCACGTCGGTGCCGCCGGTCTCCGGGACGGCGACCCGGTCCAGGGTCCGCTCGTACCCGAAGTGCCAGGCTTCCTCGGCGGGGGCCAGTACGCGGGTGCCCTCGCTCTCTGGGACGGCGATGTTGGACCACCAGTAGACGGGCGCGGGATGCTCGTGCGGATTGCGTATCCGTACGCCGACGTGCAGGAAGTCGGAGTCGTCGGGCAGCCACAGATCCACCTGGAAGGGCAGGTCGCGCAGCCGCTCCCACTCCCAGAGCCGGACCATCCGGCCGCCGTCCGGGGCGGGGACCAGGGCGGCGTGGACGGGTGCGCAGGAGAGGGTGGAGTGGCCGGTGGCGCCGATGTTCCATTCGATGCCGCCGGAGAACCAGGCACCGTTGAGCGCGAAGTCGGCGGGCTGGAGGACGGGGTTGCGGTAGACCAGCTCGCGGCCGGTCGACTTGTGGTGCAGGGAGTGGACGCGGCCGCCGAGACCGGGCAGCACGGTCGCGCGCAGCCGGTCGTTCTCGATGACGATCGCGTCCAGCTCGGTGGGGGTGCGCTCACGTCCGTATCCATCCAGGACGCGTACCGGCAGGACGGTGCGCAGCGGCTCGTGGCCGAGCTGACGCGCCATGTCCCGGGGCAGGTCGGCCCGCTCGCGCTCGTCGACGGCATGCGGCTCGTCGAGCGTCCGCAGGGCGGGCAGCGGGTTCTCCGGTCCCCGTGGTGCTGCGGGCAGAGTCAGTACGGCACGTCGTACGGTCGTGGCCAAGGCAACCTCGCTCCCTCGCACGGGCCGCCACAGGTCCGGGCGCCCCCGATGACCATGGAACACGTTGGATGCCGCCCCGACCAGGGGCGAAGCCGTGCGACTTCGGCAAAGAGCCCGCCGATCGCCCCCTCCGGACCGCCGGGCGCCCGCCTTCCGCCCTCCCCCGTCTGCCCTCCGCTCTCCGCCCTCCGCCCTCCGCCCTCCGTTGAATATTCCCGGTGCCCTGCGGCACTGCCGCCGTAGCCTTGCCTCTCGGCTGTTTCGAGCGGAGGGCGGCAACACGATGGGCACGCAGCACACGTACCGGGTGATCGTGCGGGGTACCTGGGAGAGGCTGACGGACGGGGACCGGGCCCGGCTGCTGTCGGAGGTGGAGGAGCACGGTCTGACGGCGATGCGGTTCACCGAGGAGGGCACGCTGGCCTACGACGCCGTGCTCAAGCACTTCAGTTTCCGCTATGTAGTGGTGTCCGACGCGGCGGACGGCGAGGAGATGGCGGCGGCCATCGCCGAGGACCGGGCGGAGAGCGCGCTGAAGGAGCGGGGGTACCCGCACGGCGACCTGCGCTCCACTGTGACGGACATGGACACGATGAAGGTCAACCACAAGGGGCGGCGCGGCTCAGGCGCGGCGTGACGCCGGGCCGAACGCTGCCGCAGGGGCTCTGGGCAGGGAATCCTTGCCTTCAGCTCTGTCGGGGCTTACCGGTCCGCGCACCGGATCGTCCGGCGAACGTCCCTCCCGACAGAGCTGAAAGTCACTGGAGAACTCAAGGGACGGCCCTCAGGACTCGTGGCATCCCACAGTGTCCGGCTGATTGATGGGGTAGCGGAGGAGTACGTCGTCGGCGACGAAGAGCCCCTGACTGAGGGTCATCGCGCTCGGCACGAGATCGGCGACCGTCTCCTCGGCGAGGTCGGGGAGCGACCTGACCTGGTCGGGCGTCAGGTGCCCTTCGGCGAGCAGGTCTCCGCTGTGGCCGCTGACCTGACGGAGAGCGAACAGACGGTGCAGAGATCGCAGGATCTCTTGAGCGTCCGGGTCATGAGTCTGCTCGGCGGCTGCCAGCAGGGCTTCGGCGGCCTGTCGGTGGGCATGGGCGTCGACCAGCTTGAGGGCGGGAGTGACGGCCACGTTCCAGCGGTTGAGCGGATTGCCGGGCTCGGCACCGCGCAGGCGGGTTCGCGCCCGCTGATGCCAGATGCGCTCGATGTCCTCCAGGAGCTCCTGGAGGAAGGCCGGATCGGTGAGTTCGCGGTCGCCGGGCGGAGTAGCGCTGGTCTCGTTCGGAGTGAAGTGGCCGAGGAGCATCTCGCCGGCCGCCTTGACCCAGATGACCAGGTTGTCCCCCTCCGCCGTGATGGTGCCCTCATTGGCCGCCAGTTGGCCGGCGATTCCGTTGGCCAGGAGAAGTCCCTGTGCACCGCAGCGCTCGCGGCACTCGGTCATGACAGCGCGCGCCTGCCACGTTATCCAGCCCTTGGCTATGGCGATGAATCGCTCAGCGTCCTCGCGTCGGTCCTCCGTTCCCTCCGCCCACCGTCGCAGGGCCGTGCGGTGCAGCAGGGTCGCGGCGTAGGTCGTGGCGATGGCGTCGAGGAGCGGGGCGTGGTGGCTGCGATGGGCGAACAGGGGGACGGTCCTGCGCGGGGTCACGCTCGCGGTGTGCCTGGTGTGAGCGTGACGCATGGCCACGGCCAGGGCCTGGCGGGCGGTTCCCAGGCTGTAGGCACTCATGCAGAGTTTTCCGGTGGTGACGCGGCCTATGGAGCGCAGGAATCGCATGCGGGGGCTGCCGATGGAGCTGCTGAACACACCCTCCGCCGTGAGCCGCCCGTGATCGCCCTGGAGGAGTGCGTCGTGCGGCAGGCGGACGTGGGTGAACGAGGTGACGCAGTGGTCCACGGGGCTGCTGGCGGTCTGCGGCAGCCTGCGTATCTCCACTCCCGGCAACGGGCACCCGGTGTCGTCGCTGAGCGGCGTGAGGAACAGGAAGACACCCCGGTCCGTGCCGTCCGTGATCAGCCGGGCCGCGACGACCCCGGTCTTGGGGCCTCCGGTCGAGCTGGTGTTCGGCATGAATTTGCGTGCGCCGGGTGTCGGCGTATGCAGGACGAATTCGCCGGCCGTCGCGTCGTACACAGCTGTCGTCTCCAGCTGCGAGGCGCTGTTGCCGTGTCCGACCTCGGTGCACAGAAAAGTTCCCGTGCGAGCCATTCCGATGTATTCGCGCAGGTCCCGCTCCTGCCCGGGTCCGAGATCAAGGAGGCTGCCGAGGAACAGGTTGTAGTGGATACTCGCCACGGTCGCCATTCCGGGGTCGGCGGGTCCGGCCCACTCATGGAACGCGCTGAGACGCTCCACGTCGGTCACGAGCTCCTCGGGACTGTCCATGGCGGCGTTGACAGCGCGTAACCGTTGATAGGACAGAGTGGCGCGCTCATGGGGCGTCAGCCCCTCCCGGTAGCCGAACCGCTCGGCGCGGAAGAGATCACGCCAAGGCTCGTGCACCTTCTCCAGCCGGTCGCCGAAAAGAGCCCGCACAAGCGCTTCACCTGCGGAAGTGCCCCGGTCATATGAGTTCTGAGTATTCACGCTTCGGCACGCTAGCCCATACGGTCAGTCACGACAGCGTGATGATCAACACGATTAAAATCCGAAAACCCCGTGGTGACGGCCCGGCCGCCCGTTGACGGGGCGGGAAGGTGCCGGGGCGAGGACACCCGCCCACGCCCCGGCCTTCCGGCCCCGGACTACTCACGCGATCATGAAGTCCCGGAGCCGAAGCGCGCGTTCGACGATCCTGACGTCCCCGATCCAGCCGTGCATCAGCTGGTCGAGCTTCCCGCCGTACTCGTAGCCGCCGAGCAGCCACGGCAGTCCGGCCGTGGCCAGCCCGATGGTGCGGGTGGCGGGGTTGCGTGCCACGACGCAGCCGTCGACGTACATCGTCGTGTGCGCGCCGTCGTTGACGAGGGCCACGTGATACCACCGGTCGCGTGTCAGCTCGTGGCTCCAGTTGGTGACGGACCCGGGCTGGTTGAGCGGCGCGGCCGCCCACTGGAGTCCGGGTCCGTCCGACAGGGACAGGGTGGCCACGGGCTCCTCCGGGTCGCCGGAGGTCTTGCCCGCCGCGCGGAGAGTGCCCCGCCGGCCGAGGACGCCGCCCCAGGCGTGGTGTCCGGCGTCCCAGTCGGCGGGCACGCGCAGGAATGCCTCGACGGTGTAACCGGACCTGAATGTCAGGGTGTTGAGCGGCGCGTTGTTCACGGTACGCAAGTAGGCGCCCCGCAGCGGTGGCTTCCCGCCGTCGAAGTACAGGCTGCCGTGGCCCGGCTGGTCCGGGTGGTGCGCGGTCGACCAGCGCAGCGCGTCGGGCCCGCTGCCGGGGACGTCCTGGCGCACCAGGTCGTTGCGGTGGCCGGAGAGGTCGGGGACGCGCAGGGCGGCGTCGGCGGCCGAGCCGTCCCGGCGCCCGCCGTCGAAGCGCCAGTACGCGACCGTGCCGCGCACCAGCATGCGCGCGGCCGGGCGGGGGCCGCGTACGGGGACGGGAGCAAAGCCCGCAAACCGCTGTGCGAAGTCGACGGGGACGGAGAACCGGTCCTGGGGGCCGGTCAGTTCGATCTCTCCGCGCTCCAGATCGTTCAGCTGTTCGCCCGCGCGGCCCAGGACCCAGGGGGAGATCGTCTCCACGTCGATGGTGTTCCTGGCCAGGTCGAAGCGGTAGAGGCGGATCATCGCGCTGCCGCCGTAGTAGCGGTTCTGGTAGTTGGTGATGTGCAGGTGCACATCATTGCCTGCGGCGTTCTTGCGGGTGGTCCGTCCGGCGGGCCAGTAGTGCCCGTTGAGGGTGAGGAAGATCTGGTCGTGGTCGGCTATCAGCTCGTCCCACAGATGTCTGCCGTGGTCGGAGAACTCCGCCTCGTCGCCGTCCGCGTCGGCGTACACGAGCTCGTGCGTGGTGAGGATGACCGGCGTGTGCGGGTGCCGGGCGATGACGTCGCGCGCCCAGGCCAGGCCCGCCGCCGACGGCCGCCAGTCGAGTGCCAGCACCAGCCACTCGCGGCCGGCGGCGCGGAACAGGTGGTACGTGTTGTAGCCGTCCGGGGTCGCCCCGCCGAACGTCGGCAGGCGCCGCATGCGCCGCGGGCCGAAGGTGTCCAGATACGGGGTGCGGCCGCGCTGGTCGTCGGTGGAGGATTTGATGTCGTGGTTGCCCGCGACGACGCTGTAGCCGACCCGCCGCCGGTCGAGCAGCCCGAACGCCTCGCCGATCGCGCCGAATTCACTCGCCTGACCGCTTTCGGTCAGGTCGCCCAGATGGGACAGGAAGACGATGTTCTCGTCGCGCCCGTTGTCGAGCACATAGCGCAGCGATGCCTCGACCGGCGCCTTGTGGATGCTGGCCCCGTCGAAGAGGTACTGGGTGTCCGGCATGACCACGACGGTGAAGCGCGGATGGTCGGGGTCCGGGCGCCGGGCCGCGTCCGCCGCGGTGGCGGGCTGCTGCGGAACGGCGGCGGCGGATCCGGCCGCCAGCAGGCCGGTGGCGGCGGTCGCGGCACCGGTGAGCGCGGTGGCACGCAGGAAGGTGCGGCGGCCGGTGGCGGGCAGGAGCGGACCGTCGGGCCGGTGGGTCGGGCTGCACATGGTTCTCTCCGTGGCGGATCGGGCGTCGGGGGGGGCGACTGAAAGCTAGCCACAGGAAGCGGGGAGGAACCGGGCTGTAACGGCGACAGATGGGCGAAGAGTGCATGAAGAGGAGACGTGTGTGCGGGGCGCCCCACCGGATCACGGCGGGCATGCACCTGCCGCGCGGCCAGAAAGGCTGACCTGGGTGAACGGGGCCGAGGTTGCCCGAGCTGCGGCCCGACCCGCCGCCGTACGGGAGTTCACCGAGGACGGCGACGGGGCAGTGGCGGCAGGTGCACCGTGTCCGCAGTGGAAGAGGGGCGGCACCTCACCGGGCCGTGATCGCCCACCGTTCGTGGTCGCGCCAGGCGCCGTCGACGAAGAGGAAGTCCGGTGAGAGGCCCTCCAGCCGGAACCCGGCCTGCCGGACCAGGGCGATGGAGGGCGCGTTGGCGGGCTGGATGTTGGCCTCCAGGCGGTGCAGGCCGAGCGGTCCGAAGGCGTGGGCGATGACGAGGCCCAGTGCCTCGGTCATCAGTCCGCGCCCGGCCGCGTGCGCGAAGGCCCCGTAACCCAGGGCACCGCAGCAGAAACCGCCGAGGACGATGTTGTTGATGTTGATGAATCCGGCGATGCCGCCGCCCGCGGCGCGTTCACAGACGAGGAACCCCTGCCGGGACGGATCGGCGTGGAGGTGACCGGCGTAGTCCGCGTAGGCGTCGGGGTCCTCCGGCGGGAAGAGCCACGGGTGGTGGAGGGCGCGGCTCTCCCTCGCGCGGGCGGTGAACTCCTCGGCGTCCGCGCGTGTGAAGCGCCGCAGCGCCGTCCTGGGGCCTTCGGCCAGGTACGCGGCGAGCGGGAGGTGACCGGTCGGCTCGGACATCCGCTCAGCGTACGACGTGCCGCGCCGCCGGTCCGCCTGCGTACGAATGGGCGCGTCCGCGTGCGTGCGACGGGGCGCGCCGTCGCGCCGTGCGCGGTGGCCGGTCGCCGCTCGGCGCGTCCCCGCGTCGCATGCCGCTACTTCGTGCGCCGGCGGAACACATAGCCGCCACAGAGCAGCCCGGCCGCGAACACGCCCAGCAGGGCGAGCCAGAGCGGCATCGAGACCTCGGGGACGATCAGCCGGATGGTGACGTCGTCGGTGTTCACGCAGATGAAGACGAGCACGAGCACGGCCACGACGGCGACGGTGACGCGTGCCGGGGTGAACAGCCCCGAGCTCCCCTTGCCGCCGCTCGATACGTCCTTGGGGCTCATGGTCAGGCCCTTTCGCTGGCTCCTCGTGTCCGGCCCGGCGCCGTACCGCCCTACGACAGCCGCCCCCGGGTCCAAGGATGTCTCCATCCCCGGACCGGGGGGCGGTGCAGTACGGCCGTTCGGGTGACACGACGGGTCGGCGGCGGGACGGCGGCGGGGCGGCAGCAGCTGGGCGGGCGGTCAGCCCGCAGGGACCACCGGGAGCTCCAGCACTCCGGTGTCCTGCGGGGCGCTCACGACGGTGACCGGCTTGATGCCCCGGTTGCCGAAGTACGCCGAGTCGCTGGCCGCGATCACGAATTCGAGCCGGTGTCCCGCCTCGTACCGGTGGACGATGCCCGGAAGCTCCACGGTGAAGGGCAGGGTGACGTCGGGCACGCGGACGGGCGAGACCAGCCGGTTCACCAGCTTCTTGCTGCCGTCGGGGGCCACGTCGTACACCTTGGCGAACAGGACGAGCTTGTCGGCGGCGTCCCCGCTGTTCTGGACGCGTTCCGTCTTCGGCGAGACGACCTTCAGGGTGGCCTTCGGGGCGCCGACGACATCGACGGGCGAGGTCAGCGGGGCGCTGGTCCAGCCGAGGTAGGTGCCCTTGGTGTCGTACGGCTTCGGGTCGGGCAGGCCGATGAGACCGGCGAGCGAACTCTCGGAGTGACTGGTCGGCACGAGCCAGTTGGTGTACTGGCGGCTGCCGCGGATCACCTTGGAGCGGTTGTCGACCAACTTGCCGTCGCCGGAGAGATACATCTTCCGCGACAGGGACGGTACGGCGGCCGCGGTGCCGTAGCCGCTCTGCCAGTCGCGGTAGTAGGCGAACGCGGGGCCGGTGTCGGTGTCCGTCTTCTTCTGGAGGTAGCGGTCGAACCAGGCGAGGACGCGCTGTCCGACGTAGCTCGTCTCCAGATTGCCCTGTCCCAGGTCGAGTTCACCGTCCGTCTGGCCGCCGCTGTGGCCCCATGCCTGCCAGATCATCTTCGCCGTGGTTCCCTGGGCCTTGAGGGTCTTGTACGTGGCGGCGGCCTCGTTCAGGTTGAACAGGCTGTCGGCCTGGCCCTGGACGATCAGGGTGGGGGCCTTGACCTGTCCGAGGTAGGAGACGGGTGAGACGCTGCGCGCGTACGCGAGCATCGCGGCGGCCTTGTCGGCGGGGTAGCGGCCGGAGTTGAGCAGCCGGATGGTCTCGCAGGCGCGGGCGGCGAAGTGCAGGCAGTCCAGGCTGCCGAACCGGGACGGGTCGAGGCTCGGGTTGAGGATGGTCTGCCCCTCCCCGATCAGGTAGAACCCGTTGGTCCACTGCCACTTGAAGACGCCGGGGGTGTCGGAGGAGACCCCGGCGCGCGCACCGGTGTTGTTGGGTGCGAGGGCGTATCCGAGGTCGTTCCAGGTGATCAGCGGGACCAGCGCGTCGACCCGGCGGTCGACGGCGGCGGTGGCCATCTGTACGGCGCCGCCGTACGAGCCGCCGATCATGCCGACGCGCGGGTCGCCCGTGCCGTCCTTGGTGATGTAGTCCGCCTCCGTGCCGTCGTCGGCGGCACGGGTCCCGGCGAGGAAGTCGACGAGCCCGCTCGCCGCCGCGCCGTCGACGGCGGGGTCGTCGAGCGTGATCAGACAGCCGGACTTGCCGAAGCCGAGGCCCGAGTAGACGAGGCCCACATAGCCGCGGGTGGCGAAGGCCTTGCCGATGGCGTCCGTCGACCCGTCCGACTTGCTGCCGCCGAAGCCGTTGGTGGCGAGGACCGCGGGGGCCGGGTGGGCGGCGTCGACCCCGGTGGGGCGGTAGAGGTCGGCATCGAGGGTGCAGGAGCGGCCACCGGCCTGAACGGTGAACTTCAGTGGGGTGACGGTGTATTGGGCGGCATCGGCCTGTGCCGGCCCGGCGAACGCGAGGGGAGCGGCGAGGGCCGCCCCCGCGACGGCGACGAGCGGCTTGCGGAACCGGGAGACAGCACCTGACACGAAGACCTCCACACCGAGGGCACCTTACCGACCGGTAAGTATTGGGCCGGGCCCATGGTGTGACAGGCGTCATAGTCGCGTCAACGCCCAAGACAGCGTTTCTTGAAAGATATTCACGTTCCGCACACATGCCGGGGCCAAGTCCGCCGCGGCCCGGATCCCCCAGCCCCACGGCCCGGATCCCGCAGCCCCTGATCCGGCCCCCGCTCCCGCGCCCCCGCGGCCTCACACCAGCGCGGGGACCTCCACCGTCAGCGTGGGGCGGCCACCGTCCGCCGGGGCGTCCAGCACCGCGGGCACGCCCAGCGGAATCGTCAGCGCCGACGGCGCGTGCCCGAAGCCCAGCTCCTCGACCACGGGTATGCCCAGGCCGCCGAGCCGGTCGGCGAGGACCGTACGCACCTGTTCATAGGGTCCGCACTCCTCCCACGATCCGCACACCACACCGGAGATGCCGTCGAGCGCCCCGGCCCGCAGCAGCCGGGTGAGGATGCCGTCGAGCCGGTACGGGCCCTCCGTGATGTCCTCGATCGCCAGCAGCCCGCCCCGGGCCGACGTCCGGGCCCCCGGGGTGCCCAGGTCGGCGGCGAGCATGCTGACGCAGCCGCCGTAACCGATGCCCCGGGCCCGGCCGGGCACCAGGGACGCCGCCGTGTCCAGGCCGAGCGTGCGCACGGTCTCGGGCGCGAACAGGGTGGCGCGCAGATGTTCCTGGGTGGGCGCGTCCTTCAGGAACACATCGGTCGCGACCATCGGACCGTGCAGCGTGGAGAACCCGGCCCGCAGCGCGAACGCCTCGTGGAGCACGGTGATGTCGCTGTAGCCGACGAACACCTTCGGCCCGGCCGCCCGGATCGCGGGCCAGTCCAGCAGATCGACCATGCGGTGGGCGCCGTAGCCGCCGCGGGCGCACAGCACGGCGTCGACGGTCGGGTCGCACCAGGCACCCTGGAGGTCGGCGGCACGGTTCTCATCCGTACCGGCGAGGAAGTCCAACTCGGGGTGGACGTCCAGGACATGAGGGGCGACGACGGGCTCCAGATCCCAGCCGCGCAGCAGATCGAGGCCCACCGCCAGCCGGTCGGCGGGCACCGGACCGCTGGGGGCCACCACCGCGACCCGCGCGCCCGGTCGCAGCCGCGCGGGCCGGGCGAGGGGTTCCAGCGGGGCACGGGAGCCGCGCGGCTTCGTGGGCCCCGTCGGTCCGAGGGTCACTTCCTCAGCTCCAGCCGCGGTACGTCGGGGCGGTCGATGCCGAACGTCTGGGCATAGAGGGAGAGTTCGGCCTCCAGCGCGCGGATCATCGTGTCCGCGCGCCGGAACCCATGGCTCTCCCCCGCGAAGGCGATGTACGCGTGCGCGACGCCGCGGCCCTCGACGGCCGCGAGGAACCGCTCGCACTGGGCGGGCGGACAGATCACGTCGTCGAGCCCCTGGAGCAGCAGGAACGGCGTGGTGAGGCGGTCGGTGCGGTGCATCGGCGAACGCTCGCGGTAGCGCTCGGGCACCTCGGCGAACGGTCCGACGAGTGACTCCAGATACCGCGACTCGAAGTCATGGGTCTCGTCGGTGGCCCAGCCCGCGAGGTCGAGGATGGGGTAGCTGATCGTTCCGCAGGCGTAGAGGCCGGTGGATGTCAGCGAGGCGGCGGTGGTCCAGCCGCCCGCGCTGCCTCCCCGGATCGCGAGGCGGTCCCGGTCGGCCGAGCCCTCGGCGGCCAGCGCCTCGGCGACGGCGGCACAGTCCTCCACGTCGACGACGCCCCACTGGCCGCGCAGCCGTTCGCGGTAGCGGCGGCCGTAGCCGGTGGAGCCGCCGTAGTTGACCTCGGCGACACCGATGCCGCGCGAGGTGAAGTAGGCGATCTCCAGGTCGAGGACGAGCGGGGCGTGGCCGGTCGGGCCGCCGTGCGCCCAGACCACGTACGGCGGAAGTTCCCCCTCGGGCCCGCTGCGGTCGGGGCTGTGCGGCGCGTAGATGTGGGCGTGGATCTCGCGGCCGTCGGGACCGGTGAAGGTGCGGTCGCGGGGTTCGGGGTAGTACGCGGGATCGACCGCGTCGCGGTGGGGTGCGCCGATGGCCAGGGTGCGTCCGGTCACGGTGTCCAGCTCCACCACCTCGGCACCGCTGCGCGGGCTCGCGGCGACGCCGATGACTCTGCTGCCGCGCACGGCGAGCGTGCCGGCCCAGGCGGTCCAGGGTCCCGCCACGTCGGCGAGTTCCCCGGTCTCCGGGTCGAGCACGCCGAGCCGGGTGGTGCCCCTGCCGTGGATGACGGCGATCAGTCCGTTGTCCAGCGGCCGGAACCAACGCAGCCCGATCTTCCACAGCGCTCCGCCGAACTCCTCGCCCCGGCCGGGGCAGAGCCGGCTGGCGGGGACGGCTCCGCCCACCGGGGCGTCGGGCCGGATGCGCTGGAGCTCCCACCAGTCACCGAGGTCCGAGACGAACAGCAGCGTGCCGTCCCGGTCCCACTCGATCTGGCAGACGGACTCGTCGATATCGCCGACGAGCGGGCGTACGCCGGTGAAGGTGCCCTCCTCGGTGACCTCGGCCAGCATCACCACCGTGCCGTCCCAGGGCATCCGCGGGTGGTCCCAGGCGATCCAGGCGGCCCGCCGCCCGTCGTGCGAGAGCCGCGGCCCCGTGACGAACCGGTGCCGGTCGTCGGAGAGTTCCCGTACGGCGCTGCGGTCGTCGGCCGCCGAGCCGTCCAGCGGCACGGCGGCGACGACCCGGCGCACATCGGTCGGTGCCTCGCCGGTGAACTCCTCCAGGACACACCAGACTTCGCCCTGAGCCCCCAGATCGAGATGCAGCTCCGGGTCCACCCAGCGCAGTCCGCCGCCGATGTCCGACACAGGAGTGAGCGGCCAGGGTTCGTCGGGGCCGTCGGGGGCGTAGGCGTACAGCCGCTGGTCGGTGAAGTGGACGAAGACGACGAGCGGGCCGCCCGCGGTGCGCTCGGCCCCGGCCCAGGGCTGCCCGCCGTACTCGATGACCCGGCTGCGGGCGTTCCACGGTGCGGGCAGCACGGCTGCGGTGGTGCCGTCCGCGCGCCGGCGCACCAGCGCCCGGCGGCCGTCCTCGGCCGGGCGCGGCTCGGTCCACCACACCTCCTCGCCGACGGTGCCGACGTGGTCCGGGCGTCCGTCGTGCGAGGCGGCGAGCGCCGCGTCGATCGGCGACGGCCAGGTCCCGTACGGCGCTGTGGAAACGTTCGGCGCTGTGGACAGGTTCGGCGTTGCGGACACGTTTGGTGCTGTGGACAGGTTCGGCGTTGCGGACACGTTCGGCTCTGTGGTCACGATGGACTGTCCCCCCGGTACAGGTCAGGCGGTGCGCAGATAGTGGTCGAGGACGCGGACGCCGAAGTGCAGGGCGTCGACGGGTACGCGCTCGTCGACACCGTGGAAGAGCGCCTGGTAGTCGAAGCCGACGGGCAGCTTCAGCGGCGAGAAGCCGTATGCGGTGATGCCGAGGCGGGAGAACTGCTTGGCGTCCGTGCCGCCCGACATGCAGTACGGGACGGCGTGCCCGTCCGGGTCGAAGTGTTCGACGGCGGCGCGCAGTTTGGCGTACGTGGGTGAGTCGACGGGTGCCTGGAGGGCGACCTCACGGTGGTGGAACTCCCACTGGACGGCGGGTCCGGTGAGCCGGTCCATCGTCTCGCGGAACTCGTCCTCGCCGCCCGGCAGCATGCGGCCGTCGATGAAGGCGGTGGCCCTGCCGGGGATCACGTTGACCTTGTATCCGGCGTCCAGCATCGTCGGGTTGCTGCTGTTGCGGACGACCGGTTCGAGGAGGGAGGCGACCGGGCCCAGCTTGCCCAGCAGCTCGTCCACGTCGAAGCCGGGAGCGTCGACATCGACGTCGATGCCGTGCAGTGCGGCGATCTCGGTGAGCGCGGCCCGGACCGTCGGGGTGATCCGTACCGGCCACTCGTGCTCCCCGATCCGGGCGACGGCGGCGGCGAGCGCGCTCACCGCGTTGGCCCGGTTGACCTTGGAACCGTGGCCCGCCGTGCCCTCGGCGGTCAGCTTCAGCCAGCCGGTGCCGCGCTCGCCCGCGGCGATCGGGTACAGCGACAGCCCCTCCCCGGCGTGGAAGGTGAAGGCACCGGATTCGCTGATGCCCTCCGTACACCCCTCGAAGAGCCCGGGGTGGTGGTCGGCGAGGAAACCGGAACCGTCGTCGGCGCTGGCCTCCTCGTCCGCGGTGTACGCGATGACGATGTCGCGGCGGGGGCGCACACCGGCGCGTGCCCAGCCGCGGACGACGGCGAGCACCATCGCGTCCATGTTCTTCATGTCGACGGCGCCGCGCCCCCACACCACCCCGTCGCGGACCTCGCCGGAGAAGGGGTGCACGGTCCAGTCGGCGGCTTCGGCGGGCACTACGTCGAGGTGCCCGTGCACGAGGAGCGCGTCGGCGGACGGGTCGGTGCCCTCGATCCGGGCGACCACGTTGGTCCGTCCGGCGGTGCGCTCCAGCAGGGTGGGTTCCAGGCCGGTGGCCGCCAGGCGCTCGGCGACGTACTCGGCCGCCGGCCTCTCCCGGCAGTCGCCGCCGCCGTGGTTGGTGGTGTCGATCCGGATGAGTTCGGAAGTGAACGTCACCACTTCGTCGAGTGCCCGCTCGTCCACCTGTCCGAGCGGGTCGGGCGCCTCAGCCATATTGTTCCTCCACGGCGGACGACACGATGGTGGTCACCGCCTTGAACGTGCGAATACCTTCGTACATCGTCGCGCTGCTGTACGCGACGCGCCTCTCGCCGCTCGGCGCCACGCCGGGGACCACGGTCGCCGCCGCGGCCAGATGCTCGGCGTCGAACTCCAGCTCCACCGTGAAGGAGCCGCCCGTCACCGGGGTGTGCCGCACGGCGAGTGCCGCCGCGTCCCTGGCCGCGGCCCTGATGTCGGCGGCGGTACGGGCCGGCGTGCGGCACACCGCGGCGTACCGCGAGACGTAGTCCTTGACGGCGACCTTGCGGGCCTCGGGGGCGTATCCCTCGGCGTCCGCACAGGTGAGGTCGTCGCCGGTGACGAGAACGACCGGGACGCCGTACTCGGCGGCGACATGCGCGTTGAGCAGGCCCTCACTGGCGCGGACGCCGTTCAGCCAGACCCCGGTGATGGAGTTGGCCAGATAGGTGTGGGCGAGCACGCCTTCCGTACCCGCTCCCGTGTGATAGCCGACGAAGGCGATGGCGTCGACGTCGCCGTGCTGGATGCCCTCCACCATGGAGAGGGACTTGTGCTTGCCGGTGAGCATCTGGACCCGGTCGTCGAGGCGCTCCAGCAGGAGGTTGCGCATGGACCAGTGCGCCTCGTTGATCAGCACGTCGTCGGCGCCGCCGTCGTAGAACCCGAGGGCCGCGGCGTTCACGTCGGAGGTGAACATCGAGCGGCAGCGCTCCCACTGCGGAGTGCCGGGCAGCACATCGGCCGGCCAGGTCACTCCGGTGGCGCCCTCCATGTCGGCACTGATGAGGATCTTCACGCCCCACCGTCCCGTAGCAGGTCATGGGCGGGCGATTCGGCGGTGACGGTGGTCGGCCGGCCATCACTCCAGCGAGCCGCGTCGTCGGTCCGCGGCACAGCGCAACAGATCTTCACGCTGGCTCACGCTACGCGACGGCGATGGGACGAGCCAGAGCCGGGCGGACGTTCGACGGCCCGAGGGGAACCCCGAGGCCGGTCCGGTTCACCGCTCGGCGGCGCGGAGTCTGTCGTCGAGCCCACGCAGCACCGCGACGTCGATCTCCGTACCGGCCGCGGGGGTGCGTGCGGTGTCCTGCCATTCGTGCCAGAAGACGGCGGCGTTCGCGGAGACGAGGCATCTCCCAGGTCCAGAGATCCGTCGTGCGAGGGTGACGGCCGGGGCCCCGCGCTCTAGGCGCTCAGCCCCGGCCCGTGCCCGTGCCCGTGAGCAGTTCCTCGATCCTGGCGAGTTCCTCGTCGGTGAAGTCCAGGTCGCGGACGGTCTCCACGTTGTTCTCCAGCTGGGCGACGCTGCTCGCGCCGACCACGGCGGAGGTGACCCGGCCGCCGCGCAGCACCCAGGCCAGTGCCAGCTGGGCGAGTGACTGGCCGCGCTCCTTCGCCACGGTGTCGAGCGCGCGCAGCCGGTCCACCAGCTCGGGGGTGACGGCGTCCGGGGTCAGGAAGGGGCTGTCGCCCGCGGCCCGGGAACCGGCCGGGATGCCGTTCAGATAGCGGTCGGTGAGGATGCCCTGCTCCAGCGGGGAGTAGGCGATGGAGCCGGTGCCCAGTTCGTCGAGCGCGCTGAGCAGCCCTTCCTCGGGGCGGCGGTCGAGCATCGAGTAGCGGGGCTGGTGGATGAGCAGGGGTGTGCCGAGGTCCTTGAGAATCGCGGCGGCCTCGCGGGTCTGCTCGGCGGAGTAGTTGGAGAGGCCGACGTAGAGGGCCTTGCCCTGGCGTACGGCGGTGTCGAGCGCACCCATCGTCTCTTCGAGCGGGGTCTCGGGGTCGAAGCGGTGGGAGTAGAAGATGTCGACGTACTCCAGACCGAGCCGCCGCAGGCTCTGGTCCAGCGAGGAGCGCAGGTACTTCCGGGAGCCCCACTCGCCGTACGGGCCGTCCCACATGTCGTAGCCCGCCTTGGTGGAGACGACGATCTCGTCCCGGAGCCGGGCGAAGTCCGTCTTCAGCGCGCGGCCGAAGGTGACCTCGGCGGAGCCGGGCGGCGGGCCGTAGTTGTTGGCGAGGTCGAAGTGGGTGATGCCCAGGTCGAAGGCCCTGCGCAGGATGCGGCCCTGCTCCTCGGGGCTCCGGTCGCCTCCGAAGTTGTGCCAGAGGCCGAGCGACAGCGCGGGGAGCAGCAGCCCGCTCCGGCCGGTGCGCCGGTAGGGCATGGCGGTGTAACGGTCGGCGGACGGGAGGTACATGTGTGCTCCGCGGGAGAGGTCCGAGGGAGCGCTCCGGGCTCGGTGCGCAGGGTCCAGGCTGACGGAGAACGATCCAGCAGTCCAACCGGAGATTCCGCTGGGATTCATCGTCTACCTTTCTCAATCATGGAACTGCGTCAGCTGGAGCACTTCGTCGCCGTCGCCGAGGAGCAGCACTTCACCCGCGCCGCCGAGCGCCTCTCCGTCTCGCAGTCGGGTCTCTCGGCGTCCGTCCGGGCGCTGGAGCGGGAGCTGCGCACCCCGCTGTTCAGCCGGACCACGCGCTCGGTGCGCCTCACCGAGGCGGGACGTGCCCTGCTGGTGGAGGCGGAGCGCACGCTGGCGGGGGCGCGGGCGGCACGGGACGCGGTCGATGCCGTACGGGGGCTGCTGCGCGGCACCCTGACGGTGGGGGTCGAGCAGTGTGTGGCGGGAGTCAGTCCGGCACGGCTGCTCGCGGCCTTCCACCGTGACCATCCGCACATGGAGCTACGGCTCCGGCAGGAGGGCACCACGAGCCTGCTGGACGGGGTGGCCGAGGGCCGGCTCGACATCGCGTTCGCCGCCACCGTCAGTCCGCTGGAGTGGCGCGGCGAGCTGATCCCGCTGGCCCGGGAGCCCATGGTCGTCCTGTGCGCTCCCGGTCACCGGTTCGCCGGGCGGCCCGTGGTGGCGTGGGACGAACTGCGCGGTGAGTCCTTCATCGACTTCCACCCGGACTGGGGGCCGCGGCGCGCGGCGGACGAGGCGTTCGCCTGCGCGCGGGTGCGCCGGAGCGTGGCCCTGGAGGTGAACGACGTGCACAGCCTGCTGGAGCTGGTGCACGAGGGGCTGGGCATCGCGGTGGTGCCGCACCACTTCACGCGCAAGCCCGAGGCCCGGGGCCTGGTCACGGGGGAGCTCGAAGGCCCGGACGCGCCGGTGTACGAGAGCGTGGTGGTGCTTCCGGCGGCGCGGGGACTGAGCCCGGGTGCGCGGGCGCTGACGCATCTGGTGCGGGAGGACGCCCTGCGCTGAGCGTCACCCCGTCCGGCCCACCACCAGCCAGTTCGAGGGAAGCGCGATACGGATGCCGTCGGCCACGTACTCCGTGGTCAGCAGCGGCAGTTCGCCCTGGGCGAGTACGGAGAGCCCGGCCGCGCGGATGAACTGGGGCAGCGCCGCGTCCCGGACCGTGCCGGTGGCGATGCCGTGGGTGAGGACCGGGCGGAGCTTCGGGGGCGGTCCGGCCGGTCTCCGTGCCAGCACCGACAGCTCGGCGCCCGCCGCCTCGGCCGGTTCCACGACGAAGGCCCTGCCCCGCTCCCCCACCAGGGTCGCGATGGAGTCGATCAGCGGTTGCCGGTCGGCCGGATCGCACTGGTGGAGCACGCCGCGCATATAGACGTGGGTGTCGCCCAGTTCGCCGTGGAGGCGGCGCACCGCGCCCGGGTCCGCCGCGTCGATCTCGCGGAACGGCACCGCCCCGAGCGGGTCGCGGCGGCGGGCGTGGGCCAGCGCCGCCGCGGAGAGGTCGACGCCGGTGACCCGGGGCAGCCGTTCGGCGAGGAAGAACGTCTGTGTGCCGTTGCCGCAGCCGAGGTCGACCAGGGGAAGGTCCGCCGCCATCAGGTGGGGCTCGAAGAGCGCGAGGTGCAGCCCCGAGGTGAGGGCGGGTTCGGCGTCCCAGAAGACCGCGCCGGGGTCGTCGGGAGCTTCGCTCCAGAAGCTCTCCCAGGCACGCTTGTACTGACTCGTCACGCTCATGACCCGCTCCCCAGGGCGATCCGCACAACCTGTCATGACTTTTTGTCAGGGACGGTCTATCGCGCTCCGGTTGCAGCGACAAGCGACCGGCGCATTCTTTCACCGCGCGTTCGATCCGTAGGCGCCCCCCGTGCGCCGTGCACGCCCCCGCTCACGCTGCCATGACCGACCGTGCGCACGGCATGACGAACCCCGCGCACGGCGGAGTGGCGACCGTGCGCGGGGTGCCGGGACAAGTCCCGGAGATCAGTCCTCGTGTCCGAACCGGAGCTCAGTCCTCGTGTCCGAGCTGAAGGTCGCGCTCGGTGCGCCCACCGCCCGCGACCTGGAGCACGGTCGCCACCGGCGGATAGCCCGCGGCGATCACGGTGTACTCGCCGGACGACAGGTCGACGAACCGGAACGCCCCGTCCGGCCCGGTGGTGAGGGTGTCCACCACATTGCCCGCCGCGTCGAGCAGGGTGACCCGGGCGTCCTCGACGGGCCGCCCGCCGCTCGCCCGGACGACCCCGCGCAGGACGGCGCCGCCGGCCAGTTCGATGTCCTGGCGGGTCTCCCTGGCGGCCTGCACACTGACCGGCAGCGCGGCGGGCCGGAAGGCCGGAGCGCTGGCGGCGAGGGTGTACTCACCGGCCACCAGCTCGGTGATCACATAGCCGCCCTCACGGCCGGTACGGGTGGTCGACACGACTTCGCCGCGTACATCGGTGAGGGTCACCGCGGCGTCCCGGACCGGGACCCCGTCGGCCGTGACGACCGTACCGGCGAGCCGTCCCGCGCCGCCGAGCACCACATCGAGTTCGACGGGCCGCTCGCCCACTGTGACGCTGACGGCCTGCGGCTGGTGCCCGCCCGCGGCCGCGATCAGTACATAGGAACCGGCGCCGGGGACGCTCAGCGCGTACCGCCCGTCGTCGCCGCTCGCGCCGCGCCCGACCTGCTGCCCCTGGACATCGATGAGGGTGAGTGCCGCCCGGGGGACCTTCGTACCGTCCGGGTGCTGGACGCTCCCGCAGACAGGTACGCCGGACGGGTAACCGACGGGCGGGGAAACGGAGTTGGTGCGCGCGGTGGGGATCGGCGAGGGCTCGGTGGCCGTTTCGGGGCTGTGGTGGGACACCAGCGGTTTCTCCTTGAGGAAGAAGGCGAGGAACAGGCCGAGCACGAGCACCGGCACGAGGTAGAGGAAGATGCGCGGCATCGCGTCGGCGTACGCCTGGATATAGGCGTCACGCAGTGCGGGCTCCATCGCGTGGACGAGCTGCGGGGTGATCGACGCGGGATCGGGGAGGTCGGCGCCGGACGGTAGGTGTACGGCGAGGGCGTCGGCGAGCCGCCCCGCGAAAAGGGTGCCGAAGACGGCGGCGCCGACGCTGCCGCCGATCTGCCGGAAGTAGTTGTTGGCACTGGTGGCGGTGCCGAGGTCGGCGGGCCGTACGGAGTTCTGCACGGCGAGCACGAGGACGGACATGACCAGGCCGATCCCGATGCCGAGGACGGCCTGCGCGAAGCTGTACTCCAGCCGGGAGGTGCCGGTCTCCAGCCGGGAGAGCAGCCACATGCCGACGGCGGACACGGCGCAGCCGACGAGTGGGTAGATCCGGTAGCGGCCGGTCCTGGAGATCAGCTGTCCGGAGACGACGGAGGCCACGACGATGCCGCCCATCATCGGCAGCATCAGGAGCCCCGACCCGGTGGCACTGGCCCCGTCGACCATCTGGAGGTACGTCGGCAGATAGCTGGCGGCACCGAAGAGCGCGACACCGACGACGGCGCCCACGAGCGAGGTGACGTTGAAGATCGAGTCGCGGAACAGCCGGAGCGGGATGACGGGCTCGGCGGCGCGGTGCTCGACGGCGATGAAGAGCAGGGTCGTTCCGACCGCGCCCGCGGCGAGGCCCAGGATGGTGCGCGAGCCCCAGGCGTACTCGGTCCCGCCCCAGCTGGTGAGCAGCACCAGGAAGGTGGAGGCGGCGGCCAGGAGCAGCCCGCCGAGCACATCGAGCCGGGGGCGGACAGTGGGCTTGGGAAGTTTCAGTACGACGGCGATGACGGCGAGGGTGACCAGGCCGAAGGGCACGTTGATGTAGAAGCACCAGCGCCAGGAGGCGTGGTCGGTGAAGAAGCCGCCGAGCAGCGGGCCCGCGACGGACGCGAGGCCGAAGACGGCACCGATGAGGCCCATGTAGCGGCCTCGTTCCCGGGGCGGGACGATGTCCGCGATGATCGCCTGGACGCCGATCATGAGCCCGCCGCCCCCGATGCCCTGGACGGCCCGGAAGGCGATCAGCTCGTCCATGGTGCGCGACCAGCCGGCGAGCGCGGAGCCGATGACGAAGACGATGATGGCGAACTGGAAGACGCCCTTGCGGCCGAAGAGATCGCCGAGCTTTCCGTAGATCGGGAGGCCGATGGTGGAGGCGAGCAGATAGGCGGTGACCGCCCACGACATCTTCTCCAGGCCGTGCAGCTCACCGACGATCTTCGGCAGGGCGGTGGCGACGATCATCTGGTCGAGCGCCGCGAGCAGCAGGGTGAGCATCAACCCGAGGAAGACCATCCGGACCCGGCGCGGGCTGATCCCGTCGGGCGGGGCGGCCGCCGCGGCGCCGGGGCCGGGAGTCGTCGGTGGTGGCGGCGGTGCGAGCACGGTCGTGGTGTCGGCGCCCCCTGCCGTGTCGCCCGGCTCGTCCTTCACCAGCGTGATCCCACCCACCACGTAACGCTCCCCTAGTCGCCTCTGCGCCGCCCATTTCTCGCATCGCGCGGCGAGGCAGGGCAAACGCGAACCGGGGCGCGTACGGCGCGGGCAAAGGGCTTATGCGCCGGTCGGAGCCGCTACGGCGCACAACCGGCCACCCCGGAAAAACCACCCGTTCCGGTGAGGCCGGCCGTCAAGCGGGCGGCCGGGCCGAACGTGGTGTCGGCCGGGCCGCGTTCGGTCTACTTCTCGACCGCGGTGGCGAGGTTCTGGAGCAGTTCGTCGTAGATGCGGCCGAGGCCCTTGGGCGCGAAGGTCTTCTCGAAGAAGCCGCCGATGCCGCCCGCGCCGTTCCAGACGGTCGAGACGACGGCCTTGGACTTGCCGTCACCGGCCGGGGTCACGGTCCAGGTGGTGACCATGGAGGAGTTGCGGTCCTTCTCGACGAGCTGCCCGTCGGTCGGCTCGGAGACCTCCAGCAGGCAGTCGCGGACCCGCTTGCTGGTGGCCTGGAGCTTCCAGTGGACGAGGGTGCCCTCGCCGTCACCGCCCTCGCGCACCTCGTACTCACTGAAGTGTCCGGTCAGCACCTTGCCCCGGACCTCCTGGTAGTCCGCCAGCGCGTCGAACACCGTCTCCGCGTCCGCCGCGATGATCCGCTCTGTCGTGGCCTCGACCTGCGCCATGGCTGTTCCTCCAGCACTCGGTTGTTCGGGGGGGTGAGCTGAGCCAACCACCTCGGGTACGGCCCCTCAAAATCGGGGTCCCCGGGCCGCCTCGCACGATCAAGGGAACAAGTGTTCTATTCTGTGCCCAGTTCTACCGAGGAGGCGTCCATGCGCTGGGACAATCTGGTCGAGAACGGCACAATGACCGGGAACAGCGCGCTCTTCGCCGCCGACGCGGTGACCACGCGCACGTTCGACACCCCCGAATTCCGGGGGATCACCTTCCATGAGATCCGGGCCCGTTCGATCGTGAACCGGGTGCCGGGGGCATCCCGGATGCCGTTCGAATGGACCGTGAATCCGTACCGGGGCTGCTCCCACGCCTGTGTGTACTGCTTCGCCCGCAAGACCCACAGCTATCTGGATCTCGACACCGGACTCGGCTTCGACTCCCAGATCGTCGTCAAGATCAACGCGGCGGAGCTGGTACGGCGGCAGCTCGCCTCCCGCCGCTGGCGGGGCGACCACATCGCGATGGGCACGAACGTCGACTGCTACCAGCGCGCCGAGGGCCGCTACCGGCTGATGCCCGGCATCATCGAGGCCCTGCGCGATCGCGCGAACCCGTTCTCGATCCTGACGAAGGGCACGCTGATCCTGCGGGATCTGGAGCTGCTGCGACAGGCCGCCGAGGTCACCGAGATCGGAGTGTCCGTCTCCGTCGGCTTCACCGACCGCGAGCTGTGGCGCACGGTCGAACCCGGCACACCCTCCCCGGAGCGGCGCCTCGACGTGGTGCGCACCCTCACCGACAACGGCATCGGCTGCGCGGTCCTGATGGCCCCCGTCATCCCGTTCCTCGGCGACCGTCCCGACCAGCTGCGCGACACGGTCCGCGCGATCGCCGCCGCCGGGGCGACCTCGGTGACCCCGCTCGTGCTCCATCTGCGGCCCGGCGCCCGGGAGTGGTTCATGCAGTGGCTCGCCCGCCACCATCCGCACCTCGTGCCGCGCTACGAGCGGATGTACGCGGACGGGTCGTACGCGCCGACGTGGTACCAGCGCCGGATCACCCGCCAGGTCCACGAGCTGGCCACCGAGTTCGGGATCGGGCCCCCCGACTGGGGCGCGGCCCGCCGGGTCGACGCGTCCGGCACACCCGGGCAGGCCGACCCGGCGCCCGGACCGACCCAGCTGACCCTGCTGTGACCTCCGACCCTCCTGTGACAGCGACCTCCGACCCTCCGGTGACGGCGCGGGCGCGTCACGGCGTCGGCGTGACCAATCGGGTCAACTCTCGACAGAACGTGTCCGCTTCCGCCTGAATTCGGGGACCATGCGGCGGGGGCTGTGCCACCCACAGCCGCGTTCCCTCCACCACGGGAGGCCGTATGACGAATCGTGCAGGAATTCTGGTCGCCGTCGGCGCGGCGGTCGCGGGGCTGGTGAGCGCCGCGCCGGCCCCGGCGACCGCCGACACGGGCGCGCCACGCGCGCCGCAGCTCAAGTGGACCGACTGCGCGACGGAGGACTATCCGACGCTCCAGTGCGCGACGGTCCGCTCCCCGCTGGACCATGACCACCCGTCGGGCCGCCAGGTGACGCTCGCCCTGTCCCGGATCCCGCACACCGCGAAGACCTCGCAGGGCCCGCTGCTGGTCAACCCGGGCGGTCCCGGCGGCAGCGGACTCTCGATGGCCGGTTTCGTGGCCTCCGCACTGCCCTCGAAGGTCGCCGCGACGTACGACGTGATCGGGTTCGATCCGCGCGGGGTGGGGAAGAGCCGCCCGGCACTGAACTGCGTACCGAAGTACTTCGATCCGGTGCGCCCCGACTCGGTGCCGACGTCGTACCGGGACGAGCGGGTCAAGCGGGACCGGGCCGCGTCCTTCGCCGCGGCGTGCGGGGAGAAGCACGGCGACCTGCTGCCGTACATGGACACCGTCAGCGCCGCCAAGGACCTCGATGTGATCCGCCGGGCGCTCGGCTCGCGGCAGATCAACTACTTCGGCTACTCGTACGGCACCTACCTCGGCGCGGTCTACGCGAAGCTGTACCCCGAGCGGGTGCGACGCCTGGTGCTCGACTCGATCGTCGACCCGGACGGGGTCTGGTACGACGACAACCTCAGCCAGGACTACGCGTTCGACGCCCGTCACCAGGCGTTCACCGCCTGGGTCGCGAAGAACGACGCCACGTACGGACTCGGCAGCGACCCGGCGCGCGTCGAAGCCGCCTGGTACGCGATTCGCGCCGCGGTCAAGGAGCACCCCGCGGGCGGCAAGGTCGGTCCGGGCGAGCTGGAGGACACCTTCATGCCCGGCGGGTACTACAACGGCTACTGGCCCTATCTGGCCGAGGCGTTCGCCGCGTTTGTGAACGAGGGCGACCAGGACGCACTGGTCGAGAGCTACGAGAACTTCGGCGCGGTCGGCGCCGGCGGCGAGAACGGCTACTCGGTCTACACGGCCGTCCAGTGCCGCGACGCCGCATGGCCGCGGGACTGGAACACCTGGCGCGACGACACCCGCGCGGTGAACGCCAAGGCGCCCTTCATCGCGTGGAACAACACCTGGTACAACGCCCCGTGCGCGTCCTGGCCGGTGGAACCGCTCAATCCGGTACGCGTGACCAACCATGAGCTCCCGCCGGCGCTGCTCTTCCAGGCCACCGACGACGCGGCCACGCCCTACGAGGGCGGTGTCACCATGCACCGCAAGCTCAAGGGCTCCAGCCTGGTCGTGGAGCAGGGCGGCGGCAACCACGGGATCACCCTGAGCGGCAGCAACTGCCTGGACGCGTATCTGGCGGACTACCTCGCCACCGGCACGGTCCCGCGCGGCGACGGCAGCCGCGCCGAGGCGGACGCGGTCTGCCGCGCCCTGCCCGACCCGAAGCCGCTGCCCGCCGAGAAGGCGGCCGTGCTGAGCGCGAACGACAGCAAGGGCAGCCGGCTCCACGGTCTGCTGGGCTTCCGCGGCTGACCGTGCGGCCGGGGCGTACGCCGGGATGGTCCACGATGACGCACCGGACCGGACCGGCGTGCACCCCCGAGGTACGCCGGATCAGCCGGCCGGAAGCCTGCTGAGGGCTTCGGCCGCCGCGTCGGCGAGGCGCGGGTGGGGCAGCGCCGCCCGCAGGACCGGGCGGGCCCGGTCGTCGCCCAGCCGCCCCAGCCCCTCCACGCAGGCGAGGGCCACCCGCCAGTGCGGCTCCCGCGGGGCGAGCAGCCGCTCCAGCGTGCCGACGAGGGCGGGGACCGACTCGGGTGCGCGCAGCGCGGTGAGCAGCCGCACCGGGTGCAGGGCGTAGGCCGTGCGCAGGGTGTTGGTGGCGAGCGCGGCCGCCGCCCGGGGCGTACGGGGATCGCCCAGGCGCTCCAGGGCGTGGGCCGCGGACACACAGCGTTCGGGGTCGCGGTGGTTGAGCAGCAGCACCAGCGCCTCGAAGGCCCGCCGGTCACCCCCGCAGCCGAGCCGGAAGGCGGCGATCTCGCGCGCCCACAGCGGGCGTCCCGGTTCGACGAGGACCCGGGCCAGCTCCTCGTCGTCGTCGGTGGCGACGAGCCGGTCGTACGCCGCCGACCCGTCGGCCTCGTCCCGCAACCGGTCCATGAGCGACCGGAACTCCTCATCCATAACGCTCAGCGTATCGGCGGACACGCACCGTATAAACCCCGGCGGCGTACACCCCGGGGCGTGCGGTGTGGTCCAGCGCACACCGGCGCAGGGCTGGCGCGCTCGTTACTCGCCGGTTAATCTCATGTGAGCGGGACACACCCCCGCAGGCTCCGGTGGCCTGGTGACGCAGCCATCCGGAGTGCTTGTCGGTTCGGCGGCTTTGTGAGACGTGACTCCGGGACAGAGTCCGTCGCCCCTTCCCGGTCCGGGCGCCCTTCGAGTGTCCGGGCCCTGTGCACCACGACACGCGCCTTCCGCACGCCGTACGCCGGTCGGTCATTCCTGGCGCGTCGTGCTCCTCACAGTCGTCACTCACCCTGGAGTCCCGTGATGGACACCCCGCTCAGCACCATTGCCGTCGTCGGCCTCGGCACCATGGGCACCGGCATCGCCGAGGTCCTGGCCCGTGCGGGCCGCGAGGTCATCGGTATCGACACCGACGAGGCGGCCGCCCGCCGGGCCGTCGCCTCCCTCGAAGCCTCCACCGCCCGCGCCGTGCGGCGCGAGCGGATCACCGAGCGGGAGCGGGGCGACATCCTCGCCCGGTTCCGCACCTTCTCCGACCTCGGGGCCGCCGCGGAGGCGGAGCTGGTCATCGAGGTCGTGCCGGAGACGTACGAGCTCAAGCAGCAGGTGTTCCGGGATCTCGACGCGGTCGTCTCCCCCACCGCGATCCTGGCCACGGGCACCAACGCCCTGTCGGTGACCCGGCTGGCCGCCGAGTCGCGGCACCCCGAGCGGGTGCTCGGCCTGCACTTCTTCAACCCGGCGCCCGCGATGAAGCTGGTCGAGGTCGTGTCCTCGGTGCTGACCGCGCCGCCCGCCGTCGAGACCGTCACCCGGCTGGCCCGCGAGCTGGGCAAGGAGCCGGTCGCGGTCGGCGACCGGCCGGGATTCGTCGCGGACGGCCTGCTGTTCGGCTACCTCAACCAGGCCGCCGCGATGTACGAGGCGAACTACGCCTCCCGTGAGGACATCGACGCGGCGATGAAGCTGGGCTGCGGGCTGCCGATGGGCCCCCTCGCCCTGCTCGACCTGATCGGCATCGACACCGCCCGTACGGTCCTGGAGGCCATGTACTGCGCCTCGCACGACCGGCTGCACGCCCCGGCGCCGGTCCTGGGTCAGCTCAGTCAGGCGGGCCTGACCGGCCGCAAGGCGGGCCGCGGCTTCTACACGTACGAGGCCCCGGGCGGCCAGGCCGTGGTGCCGGACGCGCTGACGCCGGCGGCCGGCGCGGGAGGCGTCGCCGGGCGCCCGGTGCGTTCGGTGGGGGTCGCGGGCTCCGGGACGATGGCTTCGGGCATCGCCGAGGTCTTCGCCAAGGCCGGTTACGACGTGGTGCTGGCGGCGCGCGGCCAGGAGAAGGCCGACACGGCGAAGGGCCGGATCGCCACGTCGCTGGAGCGCTCGGTCACCAAGGGGCGGCTGACCGCCGGGGCGCGGGACGAGACGCTGGCCCGGATCACCGCGGCCGGTTCGCTGGACGCGTTCGCGGACGTGGACCTCGCGGTCGAGGCGGTCGCCGAGGATCTGGAGGTCAAGCGGCAGCTCTTCGCGACCCTGGACAAGGTGTGCAGGCCGGGCGCGGTCCTGGCCACGACGACCTCGTCGCTGCCCGTCGTCGCGATCGCCCGCGCGACCGCGCGGCCCGAGGACGTCGTCGGGATGCACTTCTTCAACCCGGCGCCCGCGATGAAGCTCGTCGAGGTGGTCCGTACGGTGCTGACCGCCGACGAGGTGCACGCCACGGTCCGCGAGGTGTGCGCGAAGGTGCGCAAGCACCCGGTGGACTGCGGGGACCGGGCCGGATTCATCGTGAACGCGCTGCTGTTCCCGTATCTCAACAACGCGATCAAGATGGTCGAGGAGCACTACGCGACGCTCGACGACATCGATGCCGCCATGAAGCTGGGCGGCGGTTACCCGATGGGCCCCTTCGAACTGCTGGACGTCGTCGGCCTCGATGTCTCGCTCGCCATCGAGAAGGTCCTGCACAGCGAGTTCCGTGACCCGGGCCTGGCCCCGGCGCCGCTGCTGGAGCATCTGGTCGCCGCGGGCTGCCTGGGCCGCAAGACGGGGCGCGGCTTCCGCGAATATGCCCGTCGCTGAGCCGGGAGCCGGGTGGGGCGGGCTGCTGGGGCCTTCGGGCGGCCCGCCCCCGCAGGCGCGCTCTCCTGCACGGATGCAGTACGTTCACACCATGTCCCAGCCCGCCAAGTCACCCCGTGCCTCCGCCGCGCCCGACGCCCCGGAAAGTGCCGCAGGCACGCGCGCCGCCGCCCAACGGCTCAAAATGCGCCGTGAACTGGCCGCCGCGGCGATGGAGCTCTTCGCCACGAAGGGGTACGAGGCGACGACCGTCGACGAGATCGCGGGCGCCGCGGGGGTCGCACGGCGGACCTTCTTCCGGCACTTCCGTTCCAAGGAAGAGGCGATCTTCCCCGACCACGACGACACCCTCGTCAGGGCCGAGGCCGTCCTCAACGCGGCACCCGCGCACGAGCACCCGCTCGACACCGTGTGCCGCGGCATCAAGGAAGTCATGAAGATGTACGCGGCCAAGCCCGCCGTCTCCGTGGCCCGTTACAAACTGACCCGTGAGGTCCCCACCCTGCGGGAGGCCGAGATCGCGTCGGTGGCCCGCTACGAGCGACTGTTCACCCGCTATCTGCTGGGCCACTTCGACGAGCGCGACCATCACGTGGGCAATGACGACCCGCTGCGGGCCGAGGTGGCCGCGTCCGCCGTGGTCACCGCGCACAACCACGTGCTGCGCCGCTGGCTGCGGGCGGGCGGCCAGGGCGATGTGGAGGCCCAGCTCGACCACGCCTTCTCGATCGTCCGCGAGACGTTCGGGGCGGGCATCGGAGCCGGGCGGATCGCCGGGACCGAGCCCGCGAAGGTACCCGCCGCGACGGTGGCGGCCGAGGGCGAGGTGCTGGTCGCCGTGGCGCGGACCGACGCACCGCTCGACGAGGTCATGCGCACGATCCAGCAGGCGCTCAGCAAGGAACGCTGAGCCGCCGTCCGGCGCCGCGGCTCCGGACGGCCGGTGCCCGTGCCCACCGGTCGACGGCAGCGCGCCCAACGCCCGCCGAAACCTGATTGCCGGGTCCGGCCCCCGGTGCTGAGCTGGGCGGATGGATCATGACCGCACCACCCTGCTGGCCCTGTTCGACCGCGAGATGCGGGAGCACGCCCGCCCCGACGGCCCCGGTGTACGGGTCGAACGCGACGGCCCCCTCGTCCGCCAGGTCGGTGCCGCGGACGACTGGAACGGTGTCGTCTGGTCCGCCCGGGAGCTGGACGCCGCGGAGGCGGACGCGGCCGTCGCCGCGCAGGTGGCGTACTACACGGGGCTCGGTCACGACGAGTTCGAGTGGAAGCTGTACGCGCACGACCGGCCCGCCGATCTGGGCCGGCGGCTGCGGGCGGCCGGTTTCGTCGCGGAGCCGCCGGAGACCGTGCTGGTCGCGCCGGTCGAGTCGCCGCCCACCGCCGTCGAGCTGCCCGAGGGCATCTCGCTGCGTACGGTGACCGACGCCGCGGATGCGGAGCTGATGGCCCAGGCCCATGAGCGGGCGTTCGGCACGGACTGTCCGGGGCTGCGGCATCAGGTGGCGGCCCGGCTGGCACAGGACCCGGACGGCTTCGTCGGGGTGCTGGCCAAGGCGGGCGACGAGCCGGTGAGCTCGGCCCGGATGGAGCTGTACCCCGGCACGGGCTTCGCGGGGCTCTGGGGCGGTGGGACGGCCGCCCCGTGGCGCGGCAGGGGCATCTACCGGGCCCTGGTCGCCTTCCGTACGCGTATCGCCGCCGAGCGCGGCTACCGCTACCTCCAGGTCGACGCGACGAACCAGTCCGCCCCGATCCTGCGCCGCCTCGGCTTCATCGCGCTCGGCACCACGACGCCGTACGTGTATCGCGCGGCGCCGTAACCACCCGGCAGCAGGACAGAACGGCCCGGAACACCCATCGTATTGCTCATGCGTGCCCATGAGATGACAAGTGAGAGAAATTGTTGGCACTCGGTGCCTTGTCAGGTGTCACGGAGTGCCATACGTTGAAGGTGTCCGGGCGGCCGGCGTGCTGGGACCTCACGTACGCCGGCTGTCCCCGCCAACCATGTGTCGGCGCGCCCGGACGCCTGCGTCACAGGCACCCTTCCGCTCCACAGAGCAAGCCGAAGCACCACCCGCCGAACCGACGGCAGCACCTCCACACCGCACCGCTCCCCTGCCCGCAGGGACCTCTCAAGCGTTCCCTCGACGCCAGCTTTGCCGGAGGCAACACCGTGAAGGAAATCCTGGACGCGATCCAATCGCAGGACAGCACCGCCGCGGACTTCGCGGCCCTGTCCATCCCCGAGTCGTACCGCGCGGTGACCGTGCACAAGGACGAGACGGACATGTTCGCCGGGCTCGCCACCCGCGACAAGGACCCCCGTAAGTCGCTGCACCTGGACGAGGTCCCGGTGCCCGAACTGGGCCCCGGCGAGGCGCTGGTCGCCGTCATGGCCAGCTCGGTGAACTACAACTCCGTCTGGACCTCCATCTTCGAGCCGATGTCCACCTTCGGCTTCCTGGAGCGGTACGGAAAGCTCAGCGAGCTCACCAAGCGCCATGACCTCCCGTACCACGTCATCGGCTCCGACCTGGCGGGCGTCGTCCTGCGCACCGGCCCCGGCGTCAACGTCTGGAAGCCGGGCGACGAGGTCGTCGCGCACTGCCTCTCCGTCGAGCTGGAGTCCTCGGACGGCCACAACGACACGATGCTCGACCCCGAGCAGCGCATCTGGGGCTTCGAGACCAACTTCGGCGGGCTCGCGGAGATCGCCCTCGTCAAGTCCAACCAGCTGATGCCCAAGCCGCGGCACCTCAGTTGGGAGGAGGCCGCGGCTCCCGGCCTGGTCAACTCCACCGCGTACCGCCAGCTCGTCTCGCGCAACGGCGCGGGCATGAAGCAGGGCGACAACGTGCTGATCTGGGGTGCCAGCGGCGGCCTCGGCTCCTACGCGACGCAGTTCGCGCTGGCCGGCGGCGCCAACCCGGTCTGTGTCGTCTCCAGCGACCAGAAGGCGGACATCTGCCGGCGGATGGGCGCGACCGCGATCATCGACCGCAGTGCCGAGGACTACAGGTTCTGGAAGGACGAGCACCACCAGGACCCGCGTGAGTGGAAGCGGTTCGGCAAGCGCATCCGCGAGCTGACCGGCGGCGAGGACGTGGACATCGTCTTCGAGCACCCGGGCCGCGAGACGTTCGGCGCCTCGGTCTACGTGACCCGCAAGGGCGGCACGATCGTCACCTGCGCCTCGACCTCGGGCTACAACCACGAGTACGACAACCGCTATCTGTGGATGTCGCTGAAGAGGATCGTGGGCTCGCACTTCGCCAACTACCGCGAGGCGTGGGAGGCCAACCGGCTGGTCGCCAAGGGAAAGATCCATCCCACGCTCTCCAAGGTCTACACCCTGGAGCAGACCGGCCAGGCCGCCCACGACGTCCACCGCAATCTCCACCAGGGCAAGGTCGGCGTCCTCGCGCTGGCACCCCGCGAGGGTCTGGGCGTGCGGGACGAGGAGCTGCGCGAGCGGCACATCGACGCCATCAACCTGTTCCGGGACGCTCCTACGGAGCGGACCGTCCGATCCAGCCGGAACGTCTGAGGTTCTCCAGATGACTGAGCGTCACAAGGACAGGCCCTGGCTCATGCGGACCTACGCCGGTCACTCGACCGCCGAGGCGTCCAACGAGCTGTACCGGCGCAACCTCGCCAAGGGCCAGACCGGTCTGTCGGTCGCCTTCGACCTGCCGACACAGACCGGCTACGACCCCGATCACATCCTCGCCCGGGGCGAGGTGGGCCGGGTCGGCGTGCCCGTCTCCCACCTCGGTGACATGCGACGGCTGTTCCAGGACATCCCGCTGGAGCAGATGAACACGTCGATGACCATCAATGCGACCGCGATGTGGCTGCTGGCGCTCTATCAGGTGGTCGCGGAGGAGCAGGGCGCGGACCCGGACAAGCTCCAGGGCACCACGCAGAACGACATCGTGAAGGAGTACCTCTCGCGCGGGACGCATGTCTTCCCGCCGGGTCCCTCGCTGCGGCTGACCACCGACATGATCACGTACACGGTCGGACGCATCCCCAAGTGGAACCCGATCAACATCTGCAGCTACCACCTGCAGGAGGCGGGAGCCACTCCCGTCCAGGAGATCGCCTACGCGATGTCCACCGCCATCGCGGTGCTGGACGCGGTGCGCGACTCCGGACAGGTGCCCGAGGAGAGGTTCGGCGATGTCGTCGCGCGCATCTCCTTCTTCGTGAACGCGGGTGTCCGCTTCATCGAGGAGATGTGCAAGATGCGCGCCTTCGGCCGCATCTGGGACCGCGTCACCCGCGAGCGGTACGGCATCGTCGACCCCAAGCGGCGCCGCTTCCGCTACGGCGTCCAGGTCAACTCCCTCGGCCTGACCGAGGCGCAGCCGGAGAACAACGTCCAGCGCATCGTCCTGGAGATGCTGGCCGTCACCCTCTCCAAGGACGCCCGCGCCCGCGCCGTCCAGCTGCCGGCCTGGAACGAGGCACTGGGGCTCCCGCGCCCCTGGGACCAGCAGTGGTCGCTCCGTATCCAGCAGGTCCTGGCCCATGAGAGCGACCTGCTGGAGTACGAGGACATCTTCGCCGGTTCGCATGTCATCGAGGCCAAGGTGGACTCGCTGGTCACCGAGTCGCTCGCGGAGATCGACCGGATCCAGCAGATGGGCGGCGCGATGGCCGCCGTCGAGTCCGGCTACCTCAAGTCCGAGCTGGTCTCCTCGCACGCCGCACGGCGGGCCCGGATCGAGAGCGGCGAGGAGAAGATCGTCGGCGTCAACATCTACGAGTCGACCGAGCCCAGCCCGCTCACCGCCGACCTGGACGGCGCGATCATGACGGTGGACCCGGCGAACGAGGCCCGTGTCGTCGCCGCCCTGCACCAGTGGCGCGACAACCGGGACGAGGCCCGTGCCACCGAGGCGCTCGCCGCGCTGAAGAAGGCCGCCGCGGGCACCGAGAACATGATGGAAGCGACCGTGGAGTGCGCCCGCGCGGGGGTCACCACCGGCGAGTGGTCCTGGGCGCTGCGGGACGTCTTCGGCGAGTTCCGGGCGCCGACGGGTGTCTCGTCCGCACCGGTCGCCGTCACCGCCGAGGCGGGCACCCCGCTCGCCCTCGTCCGGGAGAAGGTCACCCGCACCGCGGGCGACCTCGGCGTGGGACGGCTGCGGCTGCTGGTCGGCAAGCCGGGCCTGGACGGGCATTCCAACGGCGCCGAGCAGATCGCCGTACGGGCCCGTGACGCCGGGTTCGAAGTGGTCTACCAGGGGATCAGGCTGACCCCCGAGCAGATCGTCGACGCCGCCCTGGCCGAGGACGTGCACTGCGTCGGCCTGTCCATCCTGTCCGGTTCGCACGCCGAGCTGGTTCCGGATGTGCTCCACCGGCTGCGCGAGGCCGGCGCGACCGACATCCCGGTGATCGCGGGAGGCATCATTCCGCCCGCCGACGCCGCCGCCCTGATCGGCGCCGGTGTCGCCGCCGTCTTCACCCCGAAGGACTTCGGTATCACGGAGATCATCGGCCGTATCGTCGACGAGATCCGGAAAGCGAACAAGCTCGACCCTCTGGAGGTCCCCGCATGACCACGCCCACGACGCCCGTGAACCGTCTGCGTCCGCGCCGTTCCTGTCTCGCCGTGCCGGGCTCGAACCCGCGCTTCCTGGAGAAGGCCCAGGGCCTCCCGGCCGACCAGGTCTTCCTGGACCTGGAGGACGCCTGCGCGCCGCTCGCCAAGGAGGGCGCACGCCACCACATCGTCGACGCGCTCAACAAGGGTGACTGGACGGGCAAGACCCGGGTCGTGCGGGTCAACGACTGGACGACGCACTGGACGTACCGCGACGTCATCACGGTCGTCGAGGGCGCCGGGCCGAACCTCGACTGCGTCATGCTGCCGAAGGTCCAGGACGCCCAGCAGGTCGTGGCCCTGGACCTCCTGCTGACCCAGATCGAGAAGACGATGGGCTTCGAGGTCGGCCGGATCGGCATCGAGGCACAGATCGAGAACGCCAAGGGCCTGGTGAACATCGACGACATCGCCGCGGCCTCGCCCCGGCTGGAGACGCTGATCTTCGGCCCGGCCGACTTCATGGCCTCGATCAACATGAAGACCCTGGTGGTCGGCCAGCAGCCGCCCGGCTACGGCGCGGACGCCTACCACTACATCCTGATGCGCATCCTGATGGCCGCCCGTACCCACGATCTCCAGGCGATCGACGGCCCCTTCCTCCAGATCCGCGACGTGGACGCCTACCGCGAGGTCGCGGGCCGTGCCGCCGCTCTCGGCTTCGACGGCAAGTGGGTGCTGCACCCCGGCCAGGTCGACGCGGCCAACGAGGTGTTCTCGCCCTCGCAGGAGGACTACGACCGCGCCGAACTGATCCTGGACGCCTACGACTGGTACACCTCCGAGGCGGGCGGCAGGAAGGGCTCGGCGATGCTCGGCGACGAGATGATCGACGAGGCCAGCCGCAAGATGGCCCTGGTGGTCGCGGGCAAGGGCCGCGCGGCCGGTATGCCGCGCACCTCGACGTTCGAAGCGCCGGAGGCCTGATCATGCGGTTCGGACGCACCTTTGAGGAGTTCGAGGTCGGTGCCGTCTACAAGCACTGGCCCGGAAAGACGGTCACGGAATATGACGACCACCTCTTCTGCCTGTTGACCATGAATCACCATCCGCTGCACATGGACAGCAACTACGCCGAGAACACGACCGATTTCGGGAAGAACGTCGTCGTCGGCAACTACATCTACTCGCTGCTGCTCGGTATGTCGGTGCCGGACGTCTCCGGGAAGGCCATCGCCAACCTGGAGGTCGAATCGCTCAAGCACATCGCGCCGACCTTCCACGGCGACACCGTCTACGGCGAGACCACGGTCCTGGACAAGACCCCGTCGAAGTCCCGCCCCGACCGCGGAATCGTGTACGTCGAGACCAGGGGCTACAAGCAGGACGGCACCGTGGTCTGCGTGTTCCGCCGCAAGGTGATGGTTCCCACCGAGGCGTACATCAAGGAGCGCGGCGGCGAGCAGCCCGGCCGCCCGACGCCTTCCAACTAACCGTGTGAAGCCACAGGAGAAGCAGCCATGACGCGACTCGCCCAGACCGCCGGTCTCAACGACATCCAGCAGGAAATCCTCGCCACGGTCCGGGATTTCGTCGACAAGGAGATCATTCCGGTCGCGACCCAGCTGGAGCACCGCGACGAGTACCCCGCCGAGATCGTCGAGGGGCTCAAGGAACTCGGCCTGTTCGGGCTGATGATTCCCGAGGAGTACGGGGGGCTGGGTGAGTCGCTTCTCACCTATGCGCTGTGCGTGGAGGAAATCGCCCGCGGCTGGATGAGCGTGTCGGGAATCATCAACACGCATTTCATCGTGGCGTACATGCTCAAGCAGCACGGCACACAGGAGCAGAAGGACACGTTCCTGCCGCGGATGGCACTGGGAGAGGTGCGGGGCGCGTTCTCGATGTCCGAGCCGGCGCTCGGCTCGGATGTCGCCGCCATCACCTCCAAGGGCGTCAGGGACGGCGACGAGTACGTCCTGAACGGCCAGAAGATGTGGCTCACGAACGGCGGCACGTCCAATCTGGTGGCCGTGCTGTGCCGGAGTGACGAAGGACACCCCGAGGGCACGGCGCCCCACAAGTCGATGACGACCTTCCTGGTGGAGAAGGAGGCGGGCTTCGGCGAGGTCCGTCCGGGCCTCACCATCCCCGGGAAGATCGACAAGATGGGTTACAAGGGCGTCGACACGACCGAGCTCATCATGGATGGGCTACGCATTCCGGCCAATCGCGTACTGGGGGGCACCACCGGCCGGGGGTTCTACCAAATGATGGACGGCGTCGAGGTCGGCCGGGTAAATGTGGCGGCGCGTGGTTGCGGCGTCGCACAGCGTGCATTCGAGCTGGGTGTTTCATACGCCCAGCAGCGCCACACCTTCGGAAAGCCCATCGCCCAGCACCAGGCGATCCAGTTTAAATTGGCCGAAATGGCCACCAAGGTCGAGGCCGCCCATGCAATGATGGTAAACGCGGCCCGCAAAAAGGACTCCGGGGAACGAAACGACCTGGAGGCAGGGATGGCGAAGTACCTCGCCTCCGAGTACTGCAAGGAAGTCGTCGAGGACGCCTTCCGTATCCACGGCGGTTACGGCTTCTCCAAGGAGTACGAGATCGAGCGCCTCTACCGCGAGGCACCGATGCTGCTGATCGGTGAAGGTACCGCCGAGATCCAGAAAATGATCATTGGCCGCCGCCTCCTGGAGGAGTACCGACTTCAGGGTTGATTGCCCCTTTCGAGGTGATTTAGTCGCGAAGAACATCACACCCTGTCATCCTCGGCCGGTGCCTCTGAGCTGTCCGACTCGGCTGCTGGCTTGCCCAGTTGCGGCTCGCAACCGATAGCATCGCCGGAAAGCCGCCGTCCCCCGTTGCCAGCGCGGCATCATCCGCTACGAAGGTCATTCATGCCCGACAGCCATACCTCCGCATCACGCGGTGGGGTCCGCATCGCACGCGGAGCATCGCCGTGGCTCCTGCCGACCGTCGCCACCGCCGCTCTCAGCCTCACCCGGGCCCGCAAGTCCGGGCGCTGGGCAGCAGTGGCCGTGCCCACCACCGCGCTCGCGGCGGGCATGCTCTGGTTCTTCCGTGACCCCGAGCGCGAGATCACCGAGGGCCGGGTCATCTCTCCGGCCGACGGCGTGGTGCAGAGCATCATGCCGTGGAAGGACGGACGCACCCGCGTCGCGATCTTCATGAGCCCTCTGAATGTCCACGTCAACCGGGCGCCGCTGGCCGGCACCGTGACGTCCGTCGAGCACATTCCCGGCGGCTTCGTTCCGGCGTTCAACAAGGAGAGCGAGAACAACGAGCGCGTTGTCTGGCACTTCGACACCGAGCTCGGCGACATCGAGATGGTGCAGATCGCCGGAGCGGTCGCCCGTCGCATCGTGCCGTACCTCCCGCAGGGTACGAAGGTGGAGCAGGGCGAGCGCATCGGCCTGATCCGCTTCGGCTCGCGCGTCGACATCTACCTTCCGGAAGGTATCGATGTCGCGGTCGAGGTCGGCCAGGCCACCACCGCGGGGGTGACTCGAATTGACCGTGATTGATCCAGAGACACAGACAGGCTGGGTGCCGCAGAGCGCCGAGGAGAACGACTCCGACGGCACGGAGGACATGCCGCTCTCGATGCGGCTGTCGATAGCGGACACCCTCACCCTCGGTAACGCCACGTGCGGATTCATGGCGGTGTACTTCACCACCACGGGCATCCTCATCCCGCATCTCACGGGCAGCGACGAGTCCGGCATGGCCCGGCACTCGGCGGCCACCGCGGTCATCCTCATGCTCATGGCAGCGGTCTTCGACCTGTTCGACGGGCTCGTGGCACGCAAGCTGCGCTCCTCCCCCATGGGCGCCGAGCTGGACAACCTCTCGGACCTGATCAGCTTCGGGCTCGCCCCGGCCTACTTCGTGCTCGTGTACGGAATGGTCGCGGACGACGCCTACCAGCGGGTGTCGGCGCTGGCCGCGATCGTGGTGCTGCTGGCGGTGGTGCTCAGGCTGGCGAGATTCTCCTGCGTGACGCTGAAGGACGGCATGTTCCAGGGCATGCCGAGCCCCTTCGGAGCGCTGACGGTCGTCTCGATCGTGCTCCTGGAGCTGCCCTTCGTACCGACGCTCCTCGCGATCATCGGTGTGGCGTGGCTGATGGTGAGCCGGGTCGAGTACCCCAAGCCGCGCGGTGTTCTCGCGGTGGCGATGCTCAGCTGGATCGTGGCCGCCATGGGACTGCTCGCCGCATGGGCCTTCGACGCCCCCGGCGGTCAGCTGCTCCTCCAGACCGGCTGCGCCCTCCAGGTCGTGCTGGGTGCGGTGATCCCGCTCTTCGCGACGGCACGGCGCGTGAACACGTTCCGCGACAACCGCCGCGAGGCACGGGCGGCACAGCTGCCGTAGCCACAGACCGCGGACACACGCGTGAGGGCCCGGATGCTCCCCAGCATCCGGGCCCTCACGCGTGTGTCCGCGGTACGCCTGTGTCCGCGGTACGCCTGTGTCCGCGGTACGCCTGTGTTCTCGCTACCGGGCGGGGTCGGCCGGGACAGCCCTCAGGGGTTCCAGGCTCCAGATCCGCTCGGTGCGCAGCGGTCCGTTCCGGACCAGGAAGTCGCCATGGCCGGGGACGAGCGCGGCGAGCTGCGAGGCGTGGCACAGGACCGCCTCCCGCTTCGCCGCCCACCGGTCGTCGGACAGCCGCAGTTCGTGCCGGACGGCGACGCGGTGGTCGCGCCGCAGCTCCTGGTACGCGAGGCCGTGCGCCTCGCTCTCCGCCAGGGCCTCGCACGCCTGCGCGGTGTCCCACTCGGGCAGGTGCCCGGTGTACGGCAGGTCGGCGTACACCCAGGGTGCGGGGGCTCCCATGTCGGCGAGGACCCGCATGGCGCGCAGCCGTACGGCCCGGTGGTCGCGCTGGTTGGTGCCGAGCGGGGTGAGGACCCGGGTGCCGGGGGCGAGGCTCCTCAGCAGCGTGTCCAGCGCGGTGGGCTGGAGCCCGCCCTCGACGTACGGGCCGTCGGGATGGTCGATCGTCACCTGCTCGACGCCGAGCAGCGCGCAGGCCCGCGCGTCCTCGGCCCGGCGGACCCGGTGGGCCTCCGCGCCGGTGGAGAAGCCGCAGAGGTCGTCCCATCCGGAGGCCTGGACGCCGGCGTCCGGGGCTCCGCCGTGGACGGTGACGACGGCGATGGGGCCCGGTAGTTCGGACAGCAGTCCGGCCAGGGACAGTACGGCGTCGTCGAAGTGCGGCGAGAGGATGACGGTGCGCCAGGGGGGTGGTTCGGATATGGGCAGGGAGGACATGTGGTGCTCCGGAAGTGCTGCGGCAGGGGTGGTGGGCGCGATGGGCCCGGTCGGCCGGGCGCGGGCCCGGTCGGAATGGAGCTAACCATCACCACCGCGATTTGGTCCAGACCAAACGGCCGACGCGTTGCCGAAGGGGCCCTGACCGCCGGGCGCGGCTCCGCGAGCGGGTCGCGCGCCGACGGTCGTCGTCGCACGGGTACGAGGACGCCCGAACGGGTCCGGCCGGGGTCCGGCCAGAACCTGTTCGGGCGTTCATCGTGTGCTGGGGGATTCAGCGCCCGACCGGGTCAGGGCGAGGTCAGGGCTTCGACGTGCGGGACTCGGCGCGTCACGGCTTCAATGTGAAGGACTCGGCGGCCGGGGCCACCGCGGCCGGGCGGATCACCTTCAGGCCACCGGGGGTCTTGGCGTCGGGCTTCATGATGACGCTCTGCCGGGTGGACGGTGCCGCCGGGTCCGAGAAGTCGTGCGACATCCCGAAGTCCGCCCCGTACCCCTTGATCGTGAGCAGCGCCTTGTCGATTCCCGCACGGGTGAGGTCCTTGGACTCGCACGCCTTCTTCAGCGCCTCGCCGTAGACGGACGCCGCCGTGTATCCGGCGACGACGCCGTTGTCGAGCCCGTCCTTCGGGTACTGGGCCGCGTAGTCCTTGGCCAGCTTCGACGGGCCGGCGCCCGGGTCGCCGATCGGCAGGGTGGAGGCGGCGACGTAGTAGTCCTTGAGCAGGGCCGGGCCCGCCTGGGTCTTCAACAGCTGCGGCGCGAAGGCCGAGTTGTTGCCGACGACCGGCACGTCGAAGCCGGTGGCGGCGGCCACACCGACGAGCGAGGCGGCCTGGCGCGGACCCGCGCTCACGATGACCGCCTTCACACCGGCCTGCTTGAGCGCGGCGACCTGGGCGGTCATGTCGTTGTCGGTCGGCTTGATCTTCTGCTCGAACACGCTGAGGCCCAGTTCCTTCGCCGCGTACTTCGAGCCGGCCAGGGCGTTCTCGCCGTAGTCGCCCTCGAAGTAGACATGACCGATCGTGTCGCCCTTGGCGATGCGCTTCTCGGTCAGCAGATAGTCGAGCAGGTTGATCGTCTCGATGTCGTACGTGGCGCCGATGACCCGTACGTACTTCGAGCCGAGCAGACTCGCCGACCAGGCCTGCGGCAGGACGAGCCCCTTGTCCTGGCCGTCGATGCGCTGCTCGACGGCGGCCACGAACGGGGAGCCGATGAACTGGGTGAAGCCCAGTACCTCCGGCTCCAGTTCGGTGTAGGCGGCGATGGCCTTCTGCGGGTCGTAGCCGTGGTCACGGACCGTCAGTTCGATCTTCCGGTCACAGATCCCGCCCGCGGCGTTGGTCTCCTTCACCCACAGCTGCTGGGCCTGGGTGACGCTCTTGCCCAGCGAGGCGTACACCCCGGTCATGTCGGTCAGGGCGCCGAGGGAGATCTTCGAGGAGGTGACCCCCTCGCCGGTCTTGACCCCGCTCTTGTCCTTCTCGTTGCCGTCCCCCTCGGTGGCCTTCCCGCTGCATCCCACAAGGGTGACGGTGAGTGCCGCGACCACGGCCGTGAGTGCTCTCAGTTTCATTTCTTCTCCCCAGATTTCTTCAGACGCGCGATGCCGCCGGGCAGGAACAGGACCACCGCGACCACCGCGGCGCCGTACAGATAGCGGGACGCCTCACCCGGTGCGAGTCCGCCCGTACCGGGGGCGGATACCAGCGGGAGGGAGTCACTGTAGTGAGTGAGCACCTGCGGGAGCAGGGAGACGAAGGCCGCGCCGACGACCGCTCCCGCGACGCTGCCGAGCCCGCCGATGACGATCATGGCGAGGTATTCGAGCGACAGGATCATGCCGAAGTACTCGGGCACGGTCCGCTGGAAGAGCAGGGCGAGCAGGACGCCCGCCAGGCCCGCGTACATCGAGGACAGGACGAACACCCCGGCCCGGTAGCGGGCGACCGGCACGCCCATCACGCCTGCGGCGATCCGGTGGTCCCGGATGGCGTTCATGGCCCGGCCCGGCCTGCCGCGCAGCACCCCGCGGGCGAACAGGCCGCTGACGAGCAGCGCGAGCAGGGCCACGTACCAGAGCTTCTCGGCGGACTGGAACGGCACGGCGGCGACGACGAGTTCGCTGTCGTCGAAGGTGAACCCGAACACCGAGAGCGGCGGTACGGCGCGGCCGTTGAAGCCGCCGGTGAGCGAGCCCGCGTTGAACAGCACATGCTGGCCGATGAAGATCAGCGCGAGGGTGGCGATACCGAGGTACGCGCCGCGCAGCCGCCCCGCGATGGGGCTGAAGACCCCGCCGGCGGCTCCCGCGAGCAGCACGGCGAGGATCGCCGCGAGCCAGGTCGGCAGACCGAGGCCGCTGAGCGCGTGCCCGTCCTCGGTGCCGCTCTCCCCCGCCAGGACGCAGTAGCCGTACGCGCCCACGGCGAGGAAGAAGGCGTGGCCCATGGAGAGCTGGCCCGTGGCTCCGGTGAGGAGGTTGATGCCGATGGCCCCGATCGCGGCGGCCATCGCGAAGAGTCCGGCCTGGAGCCAGAAGCGGTCCAGGTAGAACGGAAAGGCCAGCAGCAGGACCGAACCGATGAGCAGGAGGTACGTACGGGGGCGGCGCAGCCGGTCGGCGAAGGTCCCCGTCGTCCCTGCGGCCCCCGTCGTGGGTTCGGTGGTGGGTTCGGTGGTGGGTCCGGTGGTGGGTCCGGTGGTGGGTCCGGTGGTGGCGTCAGACACGGGCGAGCTCCTTCGTACCGAAGAGTCCCGCGGGCCGGATGAGCAGCACGATCACCATCACCAGATAGGGCGCGAGATCGCCGATGCCCCGGCCGAGGAAGGAGAGATCGCTCTGGTAGCCGGTGGCGAGCGACTCGGTGACACCGACGATGAGTCCGCCGGCGAGTGCCCCCGTCGTGGAGTCGAGGCCGCCGAGGATCGCGGCGGGGAACGCCTTGAGCGCGGCGAGCGAGGTGGCCCGTTCGAGGCCGGGGGTCGGGAACACGGTGAGGAAGAGCGCGGCGACGGCGGCAAGAGCTCCGGCGACCGCCCACGCGGCGAGCGAGACCCGGCCGAGCTTGATCCCCATCAGTGCCGCCGTCTGCGGGTTCTCGGCGGCGGCTCGCATCGACACACCCCACGAGGTGTAGCGGAAGGCGAGCAGGAACACCGTGATGAGCAGCCCGGCCGCGACGAACGCGGCGATGCGGGTCTGGGCGAGGGTGACCCCGCCGACGGTGACGACCTCGTCGCCCCACGGGTCGCCGAGTGCCAGTACGTCCGTGCCCATGCGGCGGGTGAGTTCGGTGGTCAGCAGGATGTCGACGCCGATGGTGACGATGGCCAGGACGCTGTGGTCGCTGCCCCGGTAGCGGCGCATCACGAAGAACTCGATCGCGGCGCCGACGACCGCGGCACCCGCGATACCTACGCCGAGCGCGGGCCAGAAGCCGATGTCGTCGTGGAGCACGGCGGTGACGTAGCCGCCCGCCAGCAGGAGGGAGGCGTGGGCGAAGTTGACGACTTCGGTGGCCTTGAAGATGACGACGAAGCCGAGCGCGATCAGCGCGTAGACCGAACCGATCGACAGCCCGCCGAGGAGGAGTTCGATGAACGTGGTCATTCCGGTGCCCCCAAGTAGGCCTGGACGACGGCCGGGTCGTTCTGGACCTCGGCGGGTGTACCGCCCGCGATCCTGCGTCCGAAGTCGAGTACGGTCACCGCGTCCGCGAGCCGCATCACCACCCCCATGTCGTGCTCGACCAGCACGATCGAGATGCCGAGGCTGTCGCGCACATTCGCCACGACGGCCGCGGTACGGCGCCGTTCGTCGGCGGTCATCCCGGCGATGGGTTCGTCCAGCAGCAGCACCTGTGGCTCCATGCACAGGGCGCGGCCGAACTCGACAAGCTTCTGCTGTCCGTACGGGAGGGCCCCGGCGGGACGCTCCAACTCCTTCTCCAGGCCGATGAATTCGGCGATCTGACGAACCCGGTCCAGATGGCGCCGCTCCTCGTGGGCCGCGGACGGCAGGCGCAGACCGGTGGCGAGGAACCCGGCACGGGTGAGGCGGTGGCGGCCGAGCAGCAGGCTGTCGGCGACCGTGGCGTGCGGTGGCAGCGCCAGGTTCTGGAAGGTGCGCGCGACGCCGAGTCCGGCGATCCGGTGCGGCGGGAGGCCGGTCAGCTCGGTGGTGCCGAGGTGGACGCTGCCCGAGGTGGCGCGATAGACACCGGAAAGCACGTTGAAGCAGGTGGACTTGCCCGCGCCGTTGGGGCCGATGACGGCGTGCACACTGCCCGGCTCGACGGTGAACGAGACGCCGTCGAGGGCGGTGAGCCCGGCGAAGCGCACGGTCACGTCGCGGACGGTGAGCGCGGCGGGGGCGGGTGCCCCGGTGGCCGCCGGGGTGGCGGACGGTGCGGTCCTCACGCGGACCACCTGCTCAGGGTGCGCGCGGACCGGCCCGCCGGGTCGGCGTCCTCGGCGGCCGTCTCGTCCACGACGCCGAGATAGCGGCGGCGCACCTCGTCGGACGCGGCGAGTTCGTCGGCCGGTCCGGACAGGGCGACCTCGCCGACGTCCAGGACGTACGCGGTCGAGGCGAGCCGCAGGGCGATGGACGCGTTCTGCTCGACGAGCATGACGGAGGTGCCGGTCGCGTTGATCTCCTGGATGGTCTCGGCGATCCTGGCCGCCATCAGCGGGGCGAGACCGAGTGACGGCTCGTCCAGCAGGAGGAGCCGGGGCCCGGCCATCAGCGCCCGCCCCATCGCCAGCATCTGCTGTTCGCCGCCGGACAGCAGCCCGGCCCGCTGGTGCGCGCGTTCGGCGAGCACCGGGAACAGTTCGTGTACGCGGGCCAGCGCGGCGGCCACGTCCTTGCGCCCGCCGCGGGCCCCCAGTGCGCCCGCCCGCAGATTGTCGGCCACCGTCATCCGGGCGAACACCTGCCGCCCTTCCGGCACCTGGACCACTCCCGCGGCCACCACCTGGGCGGGCCGCAGCCCGTCCAGGGGCCGGCCGTCGAGGCGGATGGTGCCCGTGCCCGTCCCGCGGTGGAAGCCGAGGGTCCGCGATACGGCCCGCAGCAGCGTGGTCTTGCCGGCGCCGTTGCCACCGAGTACGGCGGTGATCGCGCCGGCCGGCACGTCGACGGAGACATCGCGCAGGGCCCGTACCGGGCCGTAGCCCACGGACAGTGCGCGGATCTCTAGCGTTGCCATGCGTCCTCCTCCTTCCGCCTTGTCGTGTTGTGTCGCGTTGGTGTTGTGCCGTGCCGTGCCGTGCCGCGTCGCGCTGGTGCGCGGTGCCATGTCACGTGTCGCGTGTCGCGTTGTGGGATGTACGTCGTGCGGTGCCATGTCACCTGTCACGCCATGGGTGCGCGGTGTGTGGTGCGCTGCGTGCGGTGCGCTGTGCCATGTCACGTGTCGCGTCGTCGGTGTGCGTCGTGTGGTGCCACAGACCAGCACCGGGCGGCCCGTGCGTCCACGGCGCGGGACCGACTCGATGCGGGTGACCAGCGAGTGAAGGGCGTGGTTGTGCACGCGCACAGAGGGCGGTGACGCGGGCTCGCGCCCGCCGCCGCCGGTGGCATCCTCACCGGGCATGAGCGGCCGCAGAGCCCGCGGAACGGAGCAGAGGATGCAGCGGCGCAGTGACGAGCGGGCCCAGGCGCTGCTCGACGCGTTGCTGGAGGGCCGCCCGTCGCCGGGCCTCGCCCGGCGCGCGGCGGCGGGCCTGGGGCTGCCCGAGCGGGGGCGTTACGCGGTGGCGGTCCTGGGCACCGGACACGGTGGGCCGACCCGGCACGGGCCGGTGCGGTGGGCCCGGGACGCGGACGGCGTGCGGTGGTGCTGGCGGACGCGGGCGGACTGCGAGATCGCCGTCGTCGCACTGGGGGACGGGAGCCTTGCCGAGCCTGCCGCGCTGCTGACGGAGCGGGACGCCGGTCCGGGCGGGATCAGCCCGGTGGTGGACGGCTTGGCCGAACTCGGCCTGGCCCGCAGGCTGGCCGGCTTCGCGCTGCTGACCTGCGCCCCGCGGACACGGGAGATCGTCCGGCTGGACGAGCGGCTGCCGTCCGCTCTGGTGGTGAGCCGGCCGGAGCTGGCCGCCACGCTGGTCACCGAGGTGTTCGGCCCGCTCCTGGCCCTGGCTCCGGCGGAGCGGGCGCTGCTGGTGGGGACGCTGGAGAAGTGGCTGGAGTGCGATGGGTCAGTGGGGCGGACCGCGGAACGCCTGCGCTGCCACCGGAACACGGTGTTCAACCGCTTGCGGCGGCTGGAGCGGCTGACGTCGCGCTCGTTGTCGACGCCGCGCGAGCTGATCGAGGTCATGCTGGCGCTGGACGCGTTCCGGCTGCCGCCGCCACCGGCATGGCCCGCGAAACACGTGTGGCCCGCGGGGCGGGCGGCGTACGCGGACGGGGGTCCGGGGGCCTGTGACCGCGCCCCTGAACCCCCGTGACCGAACGTGCCGCCCGCCGTCAGCTCAGGAAGTCCCGGGCGATCGAAGCGGCCACCCGCTCCAGCAGCGGACCGGCCTGGGCCATGGAGACCGCCGGATCCGGTTCCAGTTCGGTGAGGGCGTAGGCGCGCCGGATGCCCGCCGTGCCCAGTGCCTCCGGCGACAGGGCGAGCCGGCCACAGACCGCGACGACTTCGAGACCGGCGGCGCGGGCGGCAGCGGCGACGCCCGCCGGGGCCTTGCCGTGCAGGGTCTGCTCGTCCAGTGAGCCCTCGCCGGTGATGACCAGCGTGGCCCGGGCGAGCGCCGGGGCGAAGCCGAGGACGTCCAGCATGACCTCGATGCCGGGCCGGAAGCGGGCACCGAGGGCGACCAGCGCCCCGTAGCCGATGCCTCCGGCCGCGCCCGCGCCGGGCAGTGCGGCGTACTCGGGGCCCAGGACCGAGGCGTAGTGGGTGAGGGCCGCGTCGAGGACCGCGATGTCCTCCTCGGTCGCGCCCTTCTGCCGCCCGTACACCTCGGGGGCGCCCTTCGGCCCGGTCAGCGGGTTGTCCACGTCGCTGGCCAGGATCAGGTCGACGTCCGCGAGGCGCGGGTCGAGCCCCGACAGCTCGGCCTCGGCCAGATCGGCGAGGCCGCCCCCGCCGGGGCCGACGGGTTTGCCGTCCGCGTCCAGGAAGCGGGCGCCGAGCGCGGCCAGCATGCCCGCGCCCCCGTCCGTGGTGGCGCTGCCGCCGACCCCGAACACCACGGTCCGGGCGCCCGCGTCGAGCACGGCCCGCAGCAGTTCGCCGGAGCCGTACGTGGTGGCCGTGAGCGGGGCGAACACCCCTGCGGGGAGGTGCTGGAGGCCCGATGCCTCGGCCATCTCCACCACCGCGGTGCCCTCGCGCAGCGCGTACGCCGCGGTCACCGGTTCCCCGAGCGGGCCGGTCACCCGCGCCTCGCGGCGCTCGAATCCGGCGGCCACCGCCGCCGCGACCGTGCCGTCGCCACCGTCCGCGACGGGCAGGGTCTCGACCCGCACATCGGGGACGACGGACCGCAGCCCGGCCGTCACCCGCTCCGCGACCTGTACGGCCGTGAGCGAGCCCTTGAACTTGTCCGCCGCGACGAGCACGCGCGCGGTCTCCATCTCTGCTCCGTCCGTCACCTTGCATCCCTTGCTTTCGAACAGGCAGTCGCGCCGCCCCGACCCTATCCGCAGGACCCCTGATCTGCCCATGGGCGTTCAGAAGCGCACCCGGCCGCCCCACTACGCTGCGTGGGGTGACCACCACTGACTACGCCACGTACATCGCCGGACTCCCCCGGGTCCTGGCAGCCGCGGCCTCGCTGTTCCGCGACGGCCGGGGCCGGGTCCTGCTCGTCGAGCCGAACTACCGGGACGGCTGGGCCCTGCCCGGCGGAACGGTCGAGTCCGACACCGGCGAGAGCCCTCGGCAGGGGGCACGCCGGGAGACGGCCGAGGAGATCGGGCTCGACCTGGAACCGGGCCGGCTGCTCGCCGTCGACTGGACGCGCGGCACGGCTCGGCCGCCGATCGCCGCGTATCTGTACGACGGAGGAGTGCTGACCGAGGAGCAGTTCGCGGCGATCCGGCTCCAGGAGGAGGAACTTCTGTCCTGGAAGCTGGTGGAGCCCGCCGAACTGGACGACCATCTGCCGGGCACCCTGCGGCTGCGGGTGCGGGCGGGGCTGGAGGTGGTGAACTCCGGAGCGGGAACAGTGGAGTTGGAGGACGGCAAGCCGGTCGCCTCCTGAACCGGGACCCACCGCACCTCGGATACGTGCGGGCGGTACGCGCACGCGGTACGCCCTCTCGCTTCGATCACCATGCCCATGCCAATCTCTGGAGTGCCGCCGCGCGCCGGACTCGCTCGTTCACGCGCCATTGGTCCGTCGTGCATCCACGCCCGGCATCATCCGAGCTCCACGACAGCGGAGGGGTCATGCGCAGACTCAAGGGACATTTCGGCGGCCTGTGGAAGACTGCGACAACGGCACTGGCCTGTACGGCGGTTGTCGGCACGGCGGGAGGTGCGGCAGCGGCTGCCGCACCCGTCCCCGTACCCGCACCCACCCTCGTATCCACCCCCGCACTCGGCTCCGTATCCACCCCCGCACTCGGCTCCGTATCCACTCCGGCGCTCGCCCCCTCATCCGCCGCGCGGACCGGCGCACCGGACGGGCAACAGGTGGGCGTTCCGCGCCGGTTGCCGTCGTCGGTCGACGGCGGCGCCTGGCAGTCCGGTCATGTCCAGGGCATGGCCATCGACCGCCGCAAGGGCTTCCTGTACTTCTCGTTCACGAATCTGCTGGTCAAGACCGACCTCACGGGCAGGCCGGTGGGTTCGGTCACCGGCTTCACCGGGCACCTCGGTGATCTGGACTTCAACGCGCGGGACGGCAGGGTCTACGGCTCGCTGGAGTACAAGGCCGCGAAGTCGTTCTACATCGCGATCCTCGACGGTGACCGCATCAACCGCATGGGCATGGACGCCCAGGCCACGGGTGTCGTCTCGACCGTCTATCTCAAGGAGGTCGTACGGGACTTCACGGCCGACATGAACGGCGACGGGGTCTTCGACGGGGACACCGGCAACACCCCCGACCACCGGTACGGCTGCAGCGGCATCGACGGGGTGGCCTTCGGCCCGGAGTTCGGCAGGAAGCACGGGAAGCAGCGGCTGACCGTCGCGTACGGCGTGTACGCCAACACCGCGCGCACGGACAACGACCACCAGGTCCTGCTCCAGTACGACATCGGGCGGTGGAGGAAGTACGAGCGTCCGCTGACCGAGGCCGCCCCGCACACCAGCGGCCCCGCGCGGGTCGGCGGCAAGTACTTCGCGTACACCGGGAACACCACGTACGGCGTGCAGAATCTGGAGTTCGACGGGTACAGCGGCAACTGGCTGCTGGCCGCCTACAAGGGCACCAAGCCGGGCTTCCCCAACTACACGGTCTTCGCGCTCGACGGCGCGAAGAAGCCGGTACGGGGTCCCGTCCGCGGGCAGCAGAGGCCCGAGCGCGGGCTGCTGCTCCCGCTGCTGCGCGGGGGCCTGCACGACGCACCGACCGGGACGTACGGCTGGCCGGCCCCCGGTCAGTACGGCCAGTACGGCCAGTACGGGCTGGTCTCGCTCGACGACGGACGCTTCTACGTGACGCGCAGCGGCACGGTCCAGGACGGCGGGGTCACCAAGCAGACCGCGACCGCCGTGCTCAACACCTGGACGGGGCGGACCCCGTCGCCGTTCAGCCCTGTTGTTCCCGCGCTCTGACGGCGGCCTCGCGCAGCGACCGGGGCATCGCGGACACGGACGGCGAACACGGCCTGCGGATACGGGCTGCGGATACGGGCTGCGGATACGGGCTAGTGGTCGAGTTCCGCCTGGACGCGGCGCGAGGGCTTGAAGACGTACAGGTCGAGGATCTCCGGAGCGTCCACGAGCCCCGGACCGCCCGCCGCCGCCCAGGTCGCTATGTCCGCCACGGCGTCCGGGTCGTTGACCAGACCCAGCCAGACGGGGCGGCCCCCGGCCCGCCGGCCGTCGGACGAGGGCTGTACGACGATGACGTTGCCCTGCTCACAGGCGTCCAGGCACTCCACCGCACGCACCGTGGCGGCGCGGCCGAGAGATTCCCGCAACTGGGCGAGCTGCCCGGCGTGGTCCACGCCGGGGATCTTCTCCGTCCCGCAGCAGCAGCCCCGGCAGACACTGACGGTGGGCCGGGGCGGGCCCTCGGCGGGGGCGGCCTTGCGGGGGCGACGGCTCATGCGGGCACTTCCGGTCGTGACGGCGCTGATGATCACCGGCGACTCTACCGAGCGCACCCCATCTCGAACAGTTGTACTCCCGGCGGACCGGGTGGGGTAGTGTTGATGGCTGCGAAGGGGAGTAGCCCCGCAAACCGGTCGTCGACACACTGGAACCCTCGGGTTCCCGGTGGCCGGGCCCGTAGACGCTTACGGGCGGGCGAGACCTTCGGTCAGGTATGACACGCCCGTGCCCTGCGGGCGCTGCCGTCATGCCGGGCCGAGTGGTCCTCCGAAAAGCCCGAACGGCGCTTCGCGAGACCCGGGGCCCGGCTCTCAACAGAAAGCCACCCGGAATGCATCTCGACCCACTGGCGATCCTTACCGCCTTCGGGCTGATCTTCCTCGCGGAGCTCCCCGACAAGACGATGTTCGCCTCGCTGGCCATGGGCACGCGCATGCGTCCGCTCTATGTCTGGTTCGGCACCTCGTCCGCGTTCATCGTGCATGTGGCCATCGCGGTCGGTGCCGGCAGCCTGATCGGGCTGCTGCCCGACTGGATCGTCAAGCTTGTCTCGGCCTCGCTCTTCGCGTTCGGCGCGTTCATGCTGCTGCGCAGCGGGAGCGGCGACGACGAGGAGGACGGCGAGGTCAAGACCGTGACCGGCTTCTGGCCGGTCTACTCGACCGCGTTCATGGCGGTCTTCATCAGCGAATGGGGCGACCTCACCCAGATCACCACCGCCAACCTCGCGGCGAGCAACGGCACGTGGTCCACGGCGATCGGTTCGGCCGCCGCCCTGATGTCCGTCTCCGCGCTGGCACTGCTGGCGGGGCGCTTCATCGCCAAGCGGGTGCCCCTGAAGACCGTTCAGCGCATCGGCGGTATCTGCATGCTCGGCCTCGCCATCTGGTCGGTCGTGGAGATCTTCACCGCCTGACGCGGCGTATGTGCGGCGGGAGCGGGGCGCCTAGGGGCCCGGCTCCCGCCGCCGGGCCATGGGGCCGTACAGAGCCCTGGGCCGCGGGGCCGTGGGGGCGGCTCAGAACAGTGCCGGTACGTCATTCTCCGTACCGTTCTCGAAGGCGAGCAGCCGCTGCTTGCGGTCGAGCCCGCCGCCGTATCCGGTGAGGCTGCCCGACGCGCCGATGACCCGGTGGCACGGGACGACGATCGAGACCGGATTCTTGCCGTTGGCGAGGCCGACCGCCCGGGAGGCGCCGGGCTTGCCGAGCTGCTCGGCCAGCTCGCCGTAGGAGCGGGTCTCCCCGTACGGGATCTTCAGCAGCTCGGCCCAGACACTCTGCTGGAACGGGGTTCCGGCCAGCCGCAGCGGCAGGTCGAACTCCGTCAGCTCGCCCGCGAAGTACGCCTCCAACTGGCGGATCACCTCGGGGAACGGGCGCGGGTCGGGCTCGCCGAAGGTCTCCTCCGGGGGGCGGTGGCGCTGCCCGGTCATATAGATGGCGGACAGGACGCCGTCCGTGGCGACGAGCGTCAGGGGTCCGTACGGGCTGTCGGTGACCGTGTGCTGCTTGGTCTCCGTGTGGTCGGCAGACATGGGTGAGGGTCCTTTCGCGGTCAGCGGTCAGGCGGGCAGGTGGTTGATGGGGTGGTCGTCAACGGTCCACAGGTACTGGACCGCGTACGCCCGCCAGGGCCGCCAGTCCGCGGCGCGTGCGGTGAGGGCGGCGGGGGTGGCGGGGAGACCGAGCTGTTCCGCCGCCCTGCGGATGCCGAGATCGGTGGGCAGGAAGGCGTCCGGGTCGCCGAGTGCCCGCATGGCGATCACCTCGACCGTCCAGGGGCCGAAGCCGGGCAGCGCGGTGAGTTCCGCTCGGGCCCGCCCCCAGTCGCTGTCGTTGCCCAGGCGCAGCGATCCGTCGGCGAGGGCGGCGACGAGCGTGGTGAGGGTGGTACGGCGGCTGCGGGGCAGGGCGAGCGACTCGGGGTCGAGCCCCGCGAGCGCCTCCGGTGTGGGGAAGAGATGGGTCAGGCCCCCCTCGGGGTCCTCGACGGGGACGCCGTGGGCGGTGACCAGCCGGGCCGCGTGGGTACGGGCCGCGGCGGTGGAGACCTGCTGGCCGAGCACCGCCCGTACGGCGAACTCCGCCGCGTCGACGGTGCGCGGCACGCGCCTTCCCGGGGCCTTGTCTACCAGCGGGGCGAGCAGCGGGTCGGTGCGCAGCTGCTCGTCGACGGCGACCGGATCGGCGTCCAGGTCGAGCAGCCAGCGGCAGCGGCTGATGGCGAGCGTGAGGTCGCGCGGGTCGGTGAGGGAGAGCCGGCAGGCGATGTGGTCGGGCTGCGGGGCCAGGGCGACGATGCCGTGCCCGTACGGGAGGGTGAGCGTGCGGCGGTAGGCGCCGTCGCGCCATTCCTCGACGCCGGGTACGGCGGTCGCGGCGAGGTGCCCGAAGAGGTTGCTGGGGTTGAGCGGGGCCCGATATGGCAGGCGCAGCGCGATGACGCCGGGGGTGGCGGGCGCCTTGGGCCCCCCGGCGGCCCGGGTGCGCAGTTCGCCGGGGGCGAGGGCGAAGACCTCGCGGACGGTGTCGTTGAAGGTGCGGATGGAGGCGAAACCGGCGGCGAACGCCACCTCGGCCATGGGGAGCGCGGTGGTCTCGATGAGCAGGCGGGCGGTCTGGGCCCGCTGGGCGCGGGCCAGGGCCAGGGGTCCGGCACCCAGCTCGGCGAGGAGCTGGCGCTCGATCTGCCGGGCGGAGTAGCCGAGCCGGGCCGCGAGACCCGGTACGCCCTCGCGGTCGACGACCCCGTCCTGGATGAGACGCATGGCACGGGCCACCGAGTCGGCGCGGGCGTTCCACTCCGGGGAGCCGGGGCTGGTGTCGGGCCGGCAGCGCTTGCAGGCCCGGAATCCGGCCTGCTGGCAGGCGGCGGCGCTGGGGTAGAAGGTCATGTTGCGGACCTTGGGCGGTACGACGGGGCAGCTGGGACGGCAGTAGATCCGGGTGGTGAGGACCGCGGTGAAGAACCAGCCGTCGAAGCGGGCGTCCTTGGACTGGACCGCCCGCACGCAGCGCTCGGTGTCGGTGTGCATGGTTCAAGCATCGGTCACCGGTGAGGGCAGGGCTGGCGGAAATCCGACATCAAGGTTGCGCGGAAATGCGACATGGCGGCTGTGACGGGTGACATGACAGCCGTGTGAAAGGTGACATGACGGCGGTGTGAAAGGTGACATGGCAGACGCCCGCGAAACCGCGGGGGCGGGGTTTCGCGGGCGTGTGCCATGTCATGCGCCGGGTGCGGGTAACACGGGCGTGTGCCATGTCATACGCCGGACACCCGGAGGCAGGCGCTGCGGGCCCTACGTCCCTTCGCCGAAGGTCCACACGGCACGGCTTCCCGGGCCGACGACGAGGGCCGACCGGCCGATCTGCTCGGTGTGCCGTTCCGCCACCGGCCTGTTCAGCGACAGCTCGACCTGTCGCAGGCCCGCCCGGTCGCGCGCAACCGCGTCGAGCTGGATCTCGGTGCCGCCGCGTACGGCGACGGCTCCCCCGCCCGCCTCGGTCCGGACGACGAACCCGCCCGCCCGCAGCAACGGCACCGTGCGGGCGAGGTCCCCTTCCGTGACCGCGAGGCGGATGGACACCACGTCACGCATCAGATGACCGCGGTAGTCGTCGGACAGATAGCGCTCCCGGCCGACGTCACCGGGGTAGGAGGCCGGCTCGGTGTTACCGCGCGGGTCGGCGAAGTACTCCGGCAGGTATTCCATCCCCCAGGCCCCGAACGCGTCGTACTGGGCGGAGGTGAAGACGGCGTCGAACCAGGGCACCGGGACGCCGTCGCCGAAGTCACGTGTCTGGCGGAACTCGAAGGGGTCGGCGATCCCCTGGTCCCGCAGCCGCTGGATCACCGTCGTCAGGTCTCCGGACCGCTCGGCCGAGACGCCCATCCCGGCCGATCCGAGGGTGCCGTCCTGGCCGGGCAGATCGCCCGCTCCGAACAGTTCGAGATAGGTCTCACGGCCCATCAGATAGCGTCCGGTCCAGGTCTGACCGTCGGCACCGGTGGTGGTGCGGACCTGGAAGTTGGCGAAGTCCCGCAGGTAGTCGGAGTGTTCGATGGCGTCGGCGGTCTCCCTGTCGAGCACCCCGTAGGCGTGGTTGAAAGAGAGCAGTTGCCGGTCGGACAGTTGGCGGTCGGACAGTTGCCGGCTCCCCTCGGCCCGCGCAGTCCCCGTGCCGTGCTCGATCGCGCCGGGGAGGGTCACCGCGAGTGCCACCGCGAGGACCATGGTCATCCGTAACATCTGACGAAGCAGCATGCGGGGAATCGTAGGGCGGGCGGTGGACGGCCGCCGATGATTTCGCGGAAGCCCGGGGCGCGCGGCAAGTGACGCGTGCCAGGCTGCTCCGGGCGGCCGACGGCCAGGTGGGCCGCCGCCCTGCCCGCCTGGCCGCCCGGCCCCCAGCCCACCTGGCCGTCGGCCGCCCGGAGCTACGGGAGCGTCTTCCGCATCAGCGTGCACATCGTTTCGTAGCGGCGCGGCGAACCGTCCGGGGCGCGTTCCTCCCACGAGTCCGCCTGCCGGTCGTAGGCGACGTAGCCCAGCCGCTCGTAGAGCGCCCGAGCTCGGGGGTTGCTCTCCTTCACGGCCGGTTCGCTCCGCCGCAGACCGCGCTTCCTGATCCGCAGCTCCGCGGCTTCGACAAGGAACGTACCGATGCCGCGCGACTGCGACGCGGGGTGCACAGCGAACTGCCAGAGCGTCCCGGCACCCTCCTTGACCAGGTAGTCGATGCCCCCCTTCGCCACAGGAACGTCCGATGCCGGGCAGATCGCCAGGTAGTCGACCTCACCCAGCCGGGCACGCTCGATCTGCTTCGCGACACCGTCAGATGGTGGGCGGACCCCGACCACCCGCACGACGCCAGGTCCTCGTGCGTCAGGTCACGTACCGACAGCGGGGCACCACGTGGCCCGCCGGAGGCCCCGCGCCCGCGCTCATCGGGACCGCAGCCGTCGCCAGACGGCCTTCGCCGCGTGATGGCCGGACATGCCGTGCACACCGGGGCCCGGCGGGGTGGCGGAGGAGCAGAGGAAGACCGCCGGGTGGGCGGTTGCGTAGGGGACACGGGCGAGCTTGGGGCGGATCAGGGTCTGGAGTCCGGAGAAGGCTCCGCAGGCGATGTCACCGCCGACGTAATTGGCGTTGCGCGCGGCGAGTTGCGGAGGGCCCGCGAGGGCGCGGGCGAGCACCAGATCACGGAACCCGGGGGCGAAACGCTCCAGTTGGCGCTCGATGACCTCGGTGGCGTCGCCCTGCCACCCGGCCGGGACGTGCCCGTACACCCAGAAGACATGGCGGCCCTCGGGAGCTCTGGACGGATCGATCAGGCTCGGCTGTGCGGTGATCAGGAACGGAACGCTCGGGTCCCGGCCCTCCACGGCGGCGCGCAGCGCGGTGTCGATCTCGCCCGCGGTGGGCCCGATGTGGACCGTGCCGGCGCGCCGGGCGTCCTCCGCGGTCCAGGGGACGGGGCCCGACAGCGCGTAGTCGATCTTGAAGGCGGAGGCGCCGTAACGGTAGCCGCGGTACGTGTCGCCCAGCCCGGCGATCCGGGCCAGGGCGGTCGGCGAGGTGTCGAAGACGTAGGCGCGGGCGGGCGGGAGTTCGTCCAGGCGCTTGACCTCGATGCCGGTGCGGATCGTGCCGCCCTGTTCGCGGAGGTAGGAGGCGAGGGCGTCGGAGATGGCCTGCGAGCCGCCGCGCGGCACCGGCCAGCCGTTCTCGTGGGCGGCGAGCGCGAAGACCAGGGCGATGGCCCCGGTGGCGAATCCGCTGGTCGGCGCTATGGCATGGGCGGCGAGCCCCGCGATGAGCCCTCGGGCCCGGTCGCCGCCGAAGCGCCGGGAGAGCCAGGTCGCGGGCTGCAGTCCGAGTGCGCCGAACCGGGCCAGGCGGTACGGGTCGCGGGGCAGCCCGTCCCACGGGGTGCGCAGGAAGTCGGCGGCGAGGGTGTCCCAGTGGCCGAGGAAGGGGGCGACGAGCCGGCGGTAGGTCCCGGCGTCCCGCGGCCCGAGCGACATCGCGCTCTCCCCCACCGACCGGGCGAGCACGGCGGCCGTTCCGTCGGGGAAGGGGTGGGCGAGCGCCAGGTCGGGCTGGAGCCATTCCAGGCCGTGGCGGGCCAGGGGCATCTGCCGGAACGCGGGTGAGCCGATGCCCAGCGGGTGCACGGCGGAGCACGGGTCGTGCCGGAAGCCGGGGAGGGTGAGCTCCTCGGTGCGGGCGCCTCCGCCGACACGGTCCCCCGCCTCGTACACCTCCACGGCGAGGCCCCGGCGGGCCAGTTCGACTGCGGCGGTCAGTCCGTTGGGGCCCGCCCCCACGACGACAGCATCGAGCATCGACGGCACCTTCGGACTCCTTCGTCAGCCGATGGGCAAGGAACCCAGGATATGAGGGCCTTCGGACAGTGGGGCCGGGGGTGGTCCCTCATCGGCCCCGGCATCCGCCCGGCCGGGTGCCGGTCCGGCCGGGTACTCGTCCCCCGGCCGGACCGGCACCGTCATCCGTCTACTCAGGCGCTCGTGCGCAGCGCGTCGAGGATGCGCCGCACGGTGGCCTCGTCCCTGGCCGCGGTGAAGGGCAGGTCGTTGCCGCCTGCGATACGGAAGGGGGCACCGGACAGGGTGGCCTGGGCGCCGCCCGCCTCGGTGACCAGGAGCAGGCCCGCCGCGTGGTCCCAGGCGTACTCCCAGTTGAAGGCGACCGCGTCCGACTCGCCGCGGGCAACGGCGAGGTACTCCAGGCCCGCCGAACCGCAGGGCCGGGCGTCGATGCCGTCGGTGCGCAGGCCGAGGAGGGCCCGCTTCTGGGCGTCGGTGGTGTAGTCGGGGTGGGACATCGCCACCTTCAGGACGGCACCCGGGGCGGGCGAGCCGGAACGTATCGGCTCGCCGTTGAGCGTGGCTCCCCGGCCGCGTACCGCGACGGCCATCTCGTCCAGTGCCGCGGCGTACGTCCAGGAGGCGAGGAGCTCACCGTGGTGCGCGAGCGCGACGAGTGTGCAGAAGCCCGTCTCCCCGCGTACGAACTGGCGGGTGCCGTCGACCGGGTCGACGATCCACACCGGCGCGTCGCCGCCCAGCGCGTCGTACACCGCCGGGTCGGCGTGGACCGCCTCCTCGCCGACGACGACCGAACCGGGCAGCAGCTTGGTCAGGGAGGCGGTGAGGTGCTCCTCGGCGAGCCGGTCGGCGGTGGTGACCAGGTCGTGGGGACCGTTCTTCTCGATGATCTCGTGCGCGGCGAGCTGCCGGTACCTCGGCATGATCTCGGCGGCGGCCGCGGCGCGGACCGCCGCCTCGACCTCGGTCAGCGGCCCGGTGTCCCCGGCGGTCTCGGCCAGAAAGTCATCGATCATGACTCCAGCTAAGCACGCTCCGCCGGGGACTCCTCGGGCGGGCGGTCAGCGGCCGACCGCGTATCCCTGCATCCCGCGCGGATTGGCGGCGGCGGACAGGATGCCGGTCCGCGGGTCCCTGGCGACCGCGCACATCCGGCCCTCCGACCAGGCGCTGCCGACCGTGACGTCATGGCCGCGGCGGCGCAGTTCCCCGATCACCTCCGGGTCCATGCCCTCCTCGACGGTGACGCTCCCCGGGCGCATGCCGCGCGGGAAGAAGGAGCCGGGGAAGCTGTCGTTGTGCCAGTTCGGGGCGTCGATGGCGCCCTGAAGGTCGAGGCCGCCGCGGACCTCGGCGCGGAGGGCGACGGCGAGGAAGAAGTGCACCTGCCACTGGTCCTGCTGGTCGCCGCCGGGCGTGCCGAACGCCATGACGGGGACGCCGTCGCGCAGCGCGAGGGACGGGGTGAGCGTGGTGCGGGGGCGGCGGCCGGGGGTCAGCGAGTTCGGCAGGCCCTCCTCCAGCCAGGCCATCTGGAGCCGGGTTCCGAGCGGGAAACCCAGCTCGGGCACGACCGGGTTGGACTGGAGCCAGCCGCCGCTGGGGGTGGCCGAGACCATGTTGCCCCAGCGGTCGACGACGTCGACGTGGCAGGTGTCGCCGCGGGTGGCGCCGTCCGGGGCGACCACCTGCTCACCGGCGCCCGCGCCGTCCCTGGCGACGGTCGGCTCGCCCACTCCGGCCGCCGGGATGCCCATGGCGTCGAAGCCGGACTCGCCGGAGGCGACCGCGTGGGCGTGCGTGCTGAGGAGCGGGGTGCGGCCGTCGGGGCTGCCGGGGCGCAGCTCCAGCGACGCGGTGTCGGTGATCAGGGCGCGGCGCTCGGCGTTGTACGGCTCGGAGAGCAACGCGTCGAGCGGTACGTCGGTGGCGTCGCCGTACCAGGCCTCGCGGTCGGCCATCGCGAGCTTGCAGCCCTCGATGAGCAGGTGGACGTAGTCGGCGGAGCCGTACGCGGGCAGTTCGGCGGGGAGCAGGGCGAGCTGCTGGAGGAAGGCGGGGCCCTGGCTCCAGCCGGCCGCCTTGGCCAGCGTCCAGCCGTTCCAGTCGTACGTGGCCGGCGCCTCGTACGACGCGGACCAGCCCGCCAGGTCGGCGGCGGTGAGGGTGCCGGTGTGGCGGGTTCCGCTGGTGTCCTTGGTGGGGACGGCGGCCTGGCGGACCAGCGCCTCGGCGATGAAGCCCGTACGCCAGATCTCGCGGGCGGCCTCGATCTGCGCGGTGCGGTCCTCGCCGCCGGTCTCCTCGGCCTCCGCTATCAGGCGGCGCCAGGTCGCGGCGAGGGCCGGGTTGCGGAACAGCTCGCCGGGCCGGGGTGCCCTGCCGCCCGGGAGGTAGACGTCGGCGGAGGTGTGCCACTCGGTCTCGAAGAGCTCCCGGACGGTCTCCACGGTCTGGCCGACGCGCTCCACGGGGGCGTGGCCGTCCTCGGCGTACCCGATCGCGTAGCGCAGGACCTCCGCGACGGTCCTGGTCCCGTGGTCGCGCAGCAGCAGCATCCAGGCGTCGAAGGCGCCCGGCACGGCGGCGGCGAGCGGTCCGGTACCGGGGACCAGGTCGAGGCCGAGGGAGCGGTAGTGCGCGACGGTGGCGCCCGCGGGGGCGGGGCCCTGGCCGCACAGCACCTGCACGGCGCCGTCCTTCGGCGCCAGGATCATCGGGACCTCACCGGCCGGGCCGTTGAGGTGCGGTTCGACGACGTGCAGGACGAATCCGGCGGCGACGGCCGCGTCGTAGGCGTTGCCGCCGTCCTCCAGGACGGCCATCGCGGACTGCGAGGCGAGCCAGTGGGTGGAGGACACCATGCCGAAGGTGCCCTGGAGGGTCGGCCGGGTGGTGAACACGGATGCGGCTCCTTGCTGCGACGTGCGAGGTTCTGAGTGACGGGGTTCTGGGGTGCTCGGTCTCTGGATTGCTCGGTCTCGGGGCTGCTCGGTCTCGGGGCTGCTGTGCGGATCGTACGTACGCGCCGTACGCGCCGTCCGGCCGTCCGCGCCGTCCGTCCGTGCCCGCTGTCAGGCGGTGGCGCCCGGTGCGGTGGCGCCCTGTGTGGTGGCGTCGGGTGCGGTGCCGTCGTCGGTCACGAGGTGGCAGGAGACCTGCCGTCCGCCGGGGATCTCGCGCAGTGCGGGGATCTCGGTGCGGCACAGGTCGGTGGCGAGCGGGCAGCGGGTGTGGAAGCGGCAGCCGGGCGGCGGGTCGAGCGGACTGGGCAGTTCGCCGTGCAGCACGATGCGTTCGCGGGAGCGCTGGAGAACCGGGTCGGGTACGGGGGCGGCGGAGAGAAGGGCCTGTGTGTACGGGTGCTTGGGGGCGGCGAAGAGTTCGGCGGTCGGGGCCTGTTCGACGATCTGCCCGAGGTACATCACGGCGATCCGGTCGGCGAGGAATTCGACGGCGGCCAGGTCGTGGGTGATGAACAGGCAGCCGAAGCCCCGGTCGCGCTGGAGGTCGGCGAGGAGGTTGAGCACGGACGCCTGGACGGACACGTCGAGCGCCGAGGTCGGTTCGTCGGCGACGAGCAGATCGGGATCGCAGGAGAGCGCACGGGCGATCGAGATGCGCTGGCGCTGCCCGCCGGACAGCTCGTGGGGGTGCCGGTCGGCGTGCTCGGGGCGCAGCCCGACCTGGCCGAGGAGTTGCTCGACCCGTTCCCGTACGGCCGCGCCCCGTGCCCTGCGGTGCAGCCTGATGGGTTCGGCGATGATCTGGCCGATGGTCATCCGCGGGTCGAGCGAGGACGACGGGTCCTGGAAGACCAGGTGGAAGTCCTTGCGCAGGGGCCGCAGGGCGCGGCGGGAGAGGTGGGTGACGTCCGTGCCGTTGATGTGGACGGTTCCGGCGGTGGGTTCGTCGAGGCGTACGGCGCAGCGGCCGACGGTCGACTTGCCGCTGCCGGACTCGCCGACGAGGCCGACGACCTCGCCGCGTCCGATGGTGATCGAGACTCCGTCGACGGCCCGGACGGTGCCGCCGCCGGAAGCCCCGAAGTGCCGTTCCATGGCGTTGATCTCCAGCACCGGGGGGTGCGGGTGAGGGGTGCCCTCGCCGCCTTCGCCGCTTTCGCGCGGTGCGGGGACGGCCTGTGCGGTGGTCACTTTCCGGCCTCCTGGTCGGGTCGCGCGTCATGGGCGGCGGTCACCGCACCCGCCCCGAGGGCGGCGGTCGCTTCGCCCGCGGCGTACGGGTGCCAGCAGGCCGCCCGGTGCGCGGCGTCCGTACCGGCCTGCGGGTCGATGGCCCGGAAGCCGGGGCGGCCGCCGGTGCAGGTGGCGTCGGCACGGGCGCAGCGCGGAGCGAAGGTGCAGGCGTCGGGCTGGCTGTCGAGGCTCGGCACGAGGCCGGGGATCTCGGGGAGCCGGCGTTTTCCCTCGCCGCCGGGCCGGAGCACGGCACCGAGCAGGCCGCGGGTGTAGGGGTGGCGGCCGGAGGCGAACAGATCGTGGACCGGGGCCTGTTCGACGGCTCGGCCCGCGTACATCACGAGCACCCGGTCGGCGGCGTCGGCGACGACACCGAGGTCGTGGGTGACCAGGACGATGGCGGTGCCGAGGCGTTCGCGCAGGGACTGGAGGACTTCGAGGATGCCCGCCTGCACCGTGACGTCGAGCGCGGTCGTCGGCTCGTCGGCGATGAGGACGGACGGGTCGCAGGCCACGGCGATGGCGATCATGACGCGCTGGCGCATGCCGCCGGACAGCTGGTGCGGGTATTCGTCGACGCGGCGCGACGGGGCGGGGATGCCGACCAGTTCGAGGAGGTCCGCGGCGCGCGCCTTGGCGTCCTTCTTGCTCAGTCCCTGGTGCCGGCGGAGCACTTCGCCGATCTGCCGGCCGATGGTGAGGACCGGGTTCAGCGAGGTCATCGGTTCCTGGAAGATCATCGCGATGTCCTTGCCGCGGATCTTCTGGAGTTCCTTCTCCGGTGCGCCGACCAGTTCGCGCCCGCCGAGTCTGATCGATCCCCCGACGCGGGCGGTGGGCGGGAGCAGCCCCATGGTCGCCATCGAGGTGACGGACTTGCCGCAGCCCGACTCCCCCACCACGGCGAGGACTTCGCCGGGTGCGAGGTCGTAGGAGACCCCGTCGACGGCGTGCACGGTGCGGGTGTCGGAGCGGAAGGAGACCGAGAGGTCGCGCACGCTCAGGACGGGTTCACGCACGGGGTTCCGTACGGGTTCGGGTTCGGGAACTATCTCGGTCATCGGGTCCCTCCACGGGGGTCGAGGACGTCACGCAGCCCGTCGCCGAGCAGGTTGAAGGCCAGGGTCGCCGCGACGATCGCCAGGCCGGGGAAGACGGCCAGCCAGGGCGCGGGGGCCAGGAAGGACTGGGCTCCGGAGAGCATCACGCCGAGCGAGGGGTCGGGCGGCTGGACGCCGAGGCCGAGGAAGCTCAGCAGTGCCTCGCCGATGATCGCGGCGGGGATGCCGACCGTGGCCTGGACGATCAGTGCGGAGCCGGCGTTGGGCAGGATGTGCCGGAAGAGCACGGTGGCGTCGCCGCCACCGTTGGCGATGGCCGCGCCGACGTAGTCGACATGCTTGAGCCGCAGGGTCTCGGCCCGGGTGATGCGGATGACGGCGGGGATCTGGGAGATGCCGATGGCGATGGTCGCGTTGGTCAGCGACGGGCCGAGGATCGCGGCGAGTCCGACGGCGAGCACCAGGAACGGGAACGCCAGCATGGTGTCGGTGAGGCGTGACACGGCACTGTCCGCGAACCGGCCGTAGTAGCCGCCGAGCAGTCCCAGCGGTACGCCGACGACGAAGGCCAGCACGACGGCGACGAGGCCGACCTGCATGGAGGCGCGGGCGCCGTGGACGATGCGGGAGAGCTGGTCGCGGCCGAGGTCGTCGGTGCCCAGCCAGTGCGCCCAGCCGGGTTCGGCGAGTACGTTCCCGAAGTCGGGCTGCGCCGGGTCGTACGGGGCGATGAGCGGGGCGAACAGGGCGGCGAGGATGAAGACGGAGGCGATGACCGCGCCGGTGAGGGCGAGCCGGTTGCGGCGCAGGGCGCGGAGCTTGCCGCCGCCCCGCCTCCTGCGCTCGGTGACCGGTGGCGGGGTGGGGAGCGCCGAGGTCTCTGGGGTCGCTGTGGTCACCGGGCACCTCCGAGCCGGATGCGCGGGTCGATGACCGAATAGACCACGTCGACCAGCAGATTGATGAGGATGTACGCGGCCGAGGTGCAGAGCACCACGGCCTGGAGCGTCGCGTAGTCGCGGGTGAAGACGGCGTCGATGGTGAGTTTGCCGAAGCCGGGCAGGACGAAGATCTGCTCGGTGACGACGGCGCCGGAGATCAGATGGCCGAGCTGGAGGCCGAGCACGGTCACCACGGTGACGAGCGAGTTGCGCAGCGCGTGTCCGCCGATGACGGAGCGCCTGGACAGGCCCTTCGCGCGGGCGGTCCGGACGTAGTCGGCGGAGAGCGAGTCGAGCATCGCGGCGCGGGTCTGCCGCATCACGACCGCGGCGAGCCCTGAGCCGAGCACGATCGCGGGCAGCACCATGCGGCGCAGGTTGTCGATCGGATCGGTGCCGAAGGGGACGTATCCGGAGGCGGCGAACACCGGGACGGCGATGGCGAATCCGAGGACGAGCACGATGCCGAGCCAGAAGGTCGGGATGGAGAGGCCGATCAGCGCGATGGCGTTGGCGAGCCACTCCTCCGGCTTCCCGCGCCGTACGGCGGCGACGACTCCGGCGCCGATGCCGACGACGATGGCCAGGAGCAGGGAGAGCGCGGCCAGTTCCAGGGTGACGGGCAGCGCCTGCCCGATGGCGTCGGCGACCGGGAGTCCGGTACGGGAGGAGGTGCCGAGGTCCCCGGTGAGGGCGTGGCCGATGAACCGTCCGTACTGGACCACGACATTGTCGTTGAGTCCGTAGCTCTCGCGGATCGCGGCGAGCGCCTCGGGGCTGCGCTCCTCACCGGCCAGGGCGAGCGCCGGGTCGCCGGGCAGCGCCCGGATTCCGGCGAAGACCACGATGCTGACGAGGAAGAGGGTGATGAGGGACTGCCGCAGGCGCGTCAGCAGGTATTTCGTCATCGAGTGTACCCCGCAGTCTTGACCCGGACCAGTCCGTCGCCGTAGACGCGGATGCCCGCGACGTCCTTGGTGGCGACGACATAGTTCTTCTGCCGGTAGAGGTAGATCATCGCGTGGGCGTCCTGGACGCGACGGGTGAGTTCGTTGTAGATCCCGGTGCGCCGGGCCGGGTCGGCGACGGTGCGGCCCTGGGCGATCAGCCGGTCGATCTCCGGGTCGCCGAGTCCGTAGGCGTTCATGGCGCCCGCGGTCTTGAGGAAGTTGGAGACGTTGCCGTCCGGGTCGAGCCGGCCGGACCAGCCGCTGGTGAAGACGTCGTAGTCACCGGCGTCGGTCTCCGCGAGCATGGTGGCGTACTCGGTGGGCCGCAGCGTCAGCTCGAAGCCCGCCTCCTTGACCATGGCCTGGAGGACCTGGCCGACGCGCCCCTGTTCGGGGGTGGTGGAGGTCTTCAGCTCGATCCTGACCGGGGTCTTCACGCCGGCGTCCTTCAGCAGTTTCCTGGCCTTGGCGACATCGCGCCGGGGGCAGTCCTCCGGTTTGACGCCGGGGGCGATGGCGGACTGCGGGGAGATCGGGCCGCAGGCCGGTTCGTACATGCCCTGGAAGACGACCTTGTTGATCAGGTCGCGGTCGATGGCGAGCTCGAATGCCTCCCTGACGCGGACGTCCCTGGCGAGCGGGGTGTCGAGTTTCCCGGGCTTCTGTCCGAGGCCGTTCACGTTGCCGACGTTGAGGCCGATGCCCTGGTAGCCGAGGGAGGGCGAGTTGAACAGCTGGAGCTTCGGCTCGGTCAGCGCGCTCCGTACGTCGACGGGGCCCATCTGGTCGCCGATCTGGAGGTCGCCGGAGCGCAGGTTGGCGAGGCGGACGTTGCCGTCGGGGATGGGTTTGTAGACGACGCCGTCCAGGTGGACCTTGTCGGCGTCGTAGTAGTGAGGGTCCTTCTTGAGCACGATCCGGTCGCCGCCGACGCGCTCGACGAAGCGGAAGGGGCCGACGCAGGAGGGGTGGTTGGTGAAGTCCTTCCCGTACTTCTTGAGCGCGGTCGGTGACATCACCATCCCGGCCCGGTCGGCGAGGACACCGGTGAGGGGTACGTAGGGGTGGTCGAGGACCATGCGGACGGTGAGCGGTCCGGTGGCCAGCGCCGTGCGGACCGGGGCCAGCTCGGTGCCGCGCGCGGATCCGGGGAGGTCGCGGTGGCGCAGCAGCGAGGTGACGACCGCCTTCGCGTCGAGCCGGGTGCCGTCGCTGAACGTCAGGCCGGGGCGCACCCGTACGGTGACGGTGCGGCCGTCGGCCGAGACGTCGGGGAGCGCGGCGGCGAGCTGCGGCACGACGGTGCCGTCCGCGTCGATGTCGTAGAGCTTCTCGCACATGCCCGCGAAGACCGTGCGGCCCACGAGGGTCTGGGCGAGGGTGGGGTCGAGTTTGTCCGGGTCGGAGTTGAGAGCCACGGTGAGCGTCCCGCCGTCGCGTACGGACCGGTCATCGGTTTTCCGTACACCGCCGACCTCGGTCGCCGAGGACTGCAACGACGCGCAGCCCGAGGTGAGGGACACCAACGCAACTGCCACCAGGGCAACCGCTTTTCGGCGCACGAGGGCCTACCTCCCGCCAGGGGTGATCAAGGGAATATCGCAGACCGTATTTCGCATACAGTCCGCAAGGCAAGAGTTCCGCTCACATAGCGGACAGGATTTTCCTGACGATCGGATAACGGCGCCGCGCGTCGGCGCCGTGGACCGGAGCCGCGGACCGGAGCCGCGAATCGGCGCCGTAGATCGAGGCTGCGGACCGGAGCCGCGAATCACCAGGCGCGGGCGGCTCGCACCAGGTGGTCGCGGACGCGGGCGACATCGGGGTTGGCGGTGGAACCGGGGCGCTGTACCAGGTACGCGGTGTTGAGCGGGGGGTCCACGGGCTCATGCAGCGGGACGAGGGCGCCCGAGGCCAGTTCGGCCCGGCAGAGATAGCGGGGCAGCACCGTGAAGCCCGCCCCCGCCGTGACGGCGGACAGGACGCCGCGCAGGTCGGGGACGGTGAGAGCGGCCTGGCAGCTCAGGCGCCCGCCGAAGACATGGCGCCAGTAGCGGCGGGCGATGGGCAGGTCCTCGGCGTACGTGACCAGCGGGACGCCGTGCAGCGCGGCGGGGCCTTCGGCCGCGATCCGCGCCGGGCCGCCGGTACGCGCCGCCCAGACGGGCGCGGCCACCAACACGAACTCCTCGTCCATCAGGGGCGCCGACGCCAAGGCCCGCCCGCGCGGCCGGACCGTGGCGATGACCAGGTCGTGGCGGCCCGCGCGCAACTCGTCCAGGAGCGGGTCGGTGAGGCCGGTGACCACCCGCAGCCGCACACCGTCGGCCACCAGGGGCGCCAGGGCGGGCAGCACCTGCACGCACATCGCCTCGGCCGGGCCCGCCAGATGAACGGGCTCGGCGGGGCGCTCCTCGTCCGGCGGGCCGAGGCCGCCGCCCGTCACCGCGGCGAGGGCGTCGAGCGGAGCGTCGACCCTGGCGGCGAGTTCGTCCGCGAAGGGCGAGGCGGCGACACCGCGCGGCAGCCGCTCGAACAGCTCACGGCCCAGCTGCCGCTCCAGGGACCGGATCTGCGTGGTGACCGTCGGCTGCGACAGGCCGAGCAGGCGCGCCGCGGCGGTGAACGATCCGGACCGATGGACGGCGAGGAAGGTACGCAGGAGATTCAGGTCCGCCGGACGGCCGGGGACTGCGGCTGTCCGGCCCAGTCCCGCCAACCCATCGGATTCCTTATTTCTCATAGAGGCAAGCCTATTGGAGACCTATGGGTCGCCCGGCCTACGGTCGGAGGCATCAGCGACCCGACCTTCGGAGACATGTGACATGGCAAAGATCCTTTTCGTGGTGACCGGTGCCGACCACTGGACACTGGCCGACGGAACCAAGCACCCGACCGGCTTCTGGGCCGAGGAAGCCGTCGCTCCGTACGAGGCGTTCACGGCCGCCGGCCACGAGGTCGTCGTCGCCACCCCCGGCGGAGTCGTCCCGACCGTGGACCGGGGCAGCCTCACCCCTGAGTTCAATGGCGGCCAGGAGGGTGCCGACCGCGTCGCCGCGGCACTCGACACGTTCACCGAGCTGCGCAAGCCGATCGCGCTGGAGGGCGTGGACCTCGGCGCGTACGACGCCGTCTTCTACCCCGGCGGCCACGGGCCCATGGAGGACCTCGCGGTCAACGCCGACTCCGGGAGGCTGCTCACCGCCGCCCTGGCGTCCGGCAAGCCGCTCGGTGTCGTCTGCCACGCACCGGCCGCGCTGCTCGCCGCCACCGGGCCCGACGGCGTCAACGCGTTCGCCGGATACCGGCTCACCGGCTTCACCAACGCCGAGGAGCGCCAGGCCGGTCTGGCCGACAAGGCCAAGTGGCTGCTCCAGGACCGCCTCGTGGAGATCGGCGCCGACTTCCAGGAGGGCGAGCCGTGGGCCCCCTTCGTGATCGTCGACCGCAACCTGGTCACCGGGCAGAACCCCGCGTCCTCCGCACCGCTGGCCGCCGAGCTGGTCAAGAAGCTGGCAGCCTGAGGAACGGGCACGTACGACGGGCACCCCGAGCCGGGCAGCACGGCAGCGCGGGACGGGGCAGGGCGGAACGGGACGGGCCCGTCGCTCGGCCGGGCTCGGCGCTCGGCTCGGCCGGGTGCCCGGCTCGGGGCGTCAGGTCCAGGCGTTGAGCACGGGCGGTTCACAGAGTTCGAAGACCACGTCGCCCTCGTCCGGTTCGGCACCGGCGACGGGCCGCACCCGCGCACCGGCCGCCACCAGGTGCGGAGCGACGCCCACGACACGGCAGCGGAACACGAACCCTTCGGAGAACCGCACGAGGGACTCATTGCGCGCCGCTTCCGTATAACGGTGCACCACCGCGCTCCGCACGACGACCCCGTGACCGGTGCCGCGTTCGGGCTCCAGATCGCTCGACGCGCACACCGGACACAGCAGCCGCCGGAAAGAGGCGGTGCCGCACCAGCGGCAGCGGTGGTAGGAGAGGCCGCACTCTTCGTGCGCGCTCCGGACGGTGCCAATTCCTGTCTGGGACACGGCTCTACCCCCTGCGCTCGGCTCGGACTCGCCGCACCTCGATGTCGGCGCGTCCGCACCATATGGCACTGAGTGCCGAAGAGTAAAGGCACTGAGTGCCTATTTTTCGGCCGATCCCTGGCCCACGACCGATTCGATCTGCTGCACGACGCGCCACATCGGGGTGCCCTTCGGGGCGACCATGACGATGACCTCGTTCCCGCCGGACGCCACCACCGGGACCGGCGCGGGGCGCTCTACGCCACTCCCCCACACATCCCGCACCAGGCTCAGGGCATGGTCCACGGCCACCTCGGGATCACCCGCACCACCCGAACGCAGCCACAGCCGCAGCCCGTTGTTGTGCGCGGCGACCACCGAGGCGGCGATCACCTCGGCGCGCAGCGCCTCGTCCCCCGCCTCGCCGAACCGGCCGCGCAGATGACCGGCCAGCGCCTGCTCGTAGCGACGCACCACGGAGAGTTCGTACGTACGCAGACCGGGAACCTCACGGGTGAGCCGGTAACGCTGCACGGAGAACTGGGGGTTGGCGGAATACATGCGCAGCACGATCCGGGCGGCGTCGCACACGGCGGCCACCGGATCGCTGTCGTCGACGGCGGCCAGAAAGGCGGTCACCTCGGCGAGGCAGCGTTCGTGGTCAGGGAAGACCGCATCCTCCTTGGAGGGGAAGTAGCGGAAGAACGACCGGCGCCCCACCCCGGCCCGCGCCACGATGTCGTCCACCGTGGTCTGCTCGAAACCGCGCTCCAGAAAGAGCTGGAAGGCCGCCTGGGCGAGCACCTCCCGCATGGGGGCCTTCTTCTCCGGTCTGCGCGCCTCGGTCATGCGGCGAAACGTAGCACCGGAAGGACAGCTTTGGCACTAGGTACCTTTACAGAGGGTACTGAGTGCCATAATCTCGTATCTACGAACCACACCCAGGTAGGAGAGCCGGCGTGAGCTTGAGGATCGTTGTCTGTGTGAAGTATGTGCCCGACGCGACCGGTGACCGGCGTTTCGCCGATGACCTGACGGTGGACCGTGAGGATGTCGATGGTCTGTTGTCGGAGCTGGACGAGTATGCGGTCGAGCAGGCGTTGCGGATCGCGGGCGGGGTGGAGGGGGCTGAGGTGACCGTGGTGACGGTGGGTCCCGAGGACGCGAAGGACGCGTTGCGCAAGGCGTTGTCGATGGGTGCGGACCGGGCTGTTCATGTGGAGGACGGCGCTCTGCACGGTTCGGATGCGATGGGGACGTCGCTGGTGCTGGCGAAGGCGGTCGGGGACCGTGGGTTCGATCTGGTGATCTGTGGGATGGCGTCGACGGACGGCACGATGGGTGTGCTGCCGGCGTTGCTCGCGGAGCGGCTGGGGGTGGCTCAGGTGTCGTTGCTGTCGGAGGTGTCGGTGGCCGGTGGTGTGGTGACGGGGCGGCGGGACGGTGATACGGCCAGTGAGGTGCTGGAGGCGTCGTTGCCGGCGGTGGTGTCGGTGACGGACCAGTCGGGCGAGGCGCGGTATCCGTCGTTCAAGGGGATCATGGCGGCGAAGAAGAAGCCGGTCGAGTCGCTGGATCTGGATGATCTGGGGATCGGTGCGGGTGAGGTCGGTCTGGCGGGTGCGTGGACGGTGGTGGACGCGGTGGCCGGTCGTCCGGCGCGTACGGCGGGCACGGTCGTGAAGGACGAGGGCGAGGGCGGCAGGCGGCTGGCCGAGTTCCTCGCGGGCCAGAAGTTCATCTGAGGCCCGCGTCCGGGTCCGCTGTTCGGTTCGGTTCGTTGTCGTTCCCCCTTTTCCGTTTCGTTTCGCAGGAGATTGAAGTCCCATGGCTGAAGTTCTTGTCTATGTCGATCATGTGGACGGTGCTGTCCGCAAGCCCACGCTGGAGCTGTTGACGCTGGCGCGGCGTCTGGGTGATCCGGTGGCTGTCGCGGTGGGTGCCGGTGCGCGGAAGACGGCCGGTGTGCTGGCCGGGCACGGTGCGGTGCGGGTGCTGGCCGTGGAGGGGCCGGAGTTCGCGGAGTATCTGGTGGTGCCGAAGGTCGATGCGCTGCGGGCGGCGTTCGACGCGGTGTCGCCGGTCGCGGTGCTGCTGCCGTCGTCGGCGGAGACGAAGGAGATCGCGGCGCGTCTGGCGGTGCGGACGGGTTCGGGGATCATCACGGACGCGGTGGATGTGGAGGCGGGTGAGTCGGGTCCCGTCGCGACGCAGTCCGCGTTCGCGGCGTCGTTCACGACCCGGTCGCGGGTGGTGCGGGGTGTTGCGGTGATCACGGTGAAGCCGAACTCGGCGCCGGTGGAGCCGGCGGAGGCCGCGGGTGCCCTGGAGGACCTGCACGTGGATTTCTCGGGTACGGAGAACGCGGCGCGGGTCGTGTCGCGTACGCCGCGTGAGTCGACGGGCCGTCCGGAACTGACCGAGGCCGCGATCGTGGTGTCGGGCGGACGCGGGGTCAACGGTGCGGAGAACTTCCCGCTGATCGAGGCGCTCGCGGACTCCCTGGGCGCGGCGGTGGGTGCCTCGCGTGCCGCGGTCGATGCCGGGTGGTACCCGCACTCCAGCCAGGTCGGGCAGACCGGCAAGTCGGTGTCCCCGCAGCTGTACATCGCGTCCGGGATCTCCGGCGCGATCCAGCACCGGGCCGGGATGCAGACGTCCAAGACGATCGTCGCGATCAACAAGGACGCCGAGGCCCCGATCTTCGACCTCGTCGACTACGGCGTCGTCGGCGACCTCTTCGACGTGATCCCCCAGCTCACCGAAGAAATCAACACCCGCAAGGGCTGACCCCCACACACACAGCGCACACCACAACACACGCAGCGCGCACCACGCAGGCGCGCACCACACGCAGCACACAGCACAGCGCAAGCACAGCACCCCCCGGGGCCGCACGGTGAAACCCACCGCGCGGCCCCAGGCCATTACCGGACACCATCGACGGACGCGCGGCGGGCAGGACGGTGGTAACCGCGTTCTCGCCGACCCTCCTGCTTCGACATGTGTCAACATAGACACATGTCGAATGCGAAGGTGTCGCCGCTGCCGGAGTCCGAGGTCGTTCCGTGCTGCCCGCCCCTGACCGAGCGGGCCCTGACCTCCGAGGAGGCCGTACGCACGGCCGCGATGTTCAAGGCGCTGGGTGACCCGGTGCGGCTGCGGCTGTTCTCGCTGGTCGCCTCGCACGACGGCGGCGAGGCGTGCGTGTGCGACATCTCCGACGTCGGCGTCTCCCAGCCGACCGTCTCCCACCACCTCAAGAAGCTCAAGGAGGCCGGGCTGCTCTCCTCGGAACGACGCGGCACCTGGGTCTACTACCGCGTCGAGCCGTCCGTGCTCGCCGCCATGGGGCAGATGCTGGCGTCCCGGCCCTGAGCGCTCCCGCCCGCGCAAGAGACACGTCACCCTCATGCTCATGCGGTCCGTCCCGTTGTCACATTCGGCGGGGCCGTTTCGTCATGTCTGTGTAACCGTCGAAACGGCAAGGAGATCACCATGAACGCCCGTCTCAACCTCCTCGGCAACCCCGTCGCCGCCAAACTCACGAAGCACATCGTCTCGGCGGGCAAGGCCGTGACGGACTCGACGCTTCCCGCCGTGACGCAGGAGCTGGTGAAGATCCGCGCCAGCCAGATCAACGGCTGCGGCTTCTGCACCGACATGCACACCAAGGACGCCGCCCACGCCGGTGAGGAGTCGGCGCGCCTCAACCTCATCGCGGTCTGGCGGGAGGCCAAGGTCTTCACCGAGGCCGAGCGGGCCGCCCTGGAACTGACCGAGCAGGGCACCCGCATCGCCGACGCCGCCGGTGGAGTCACCGACGAAGCCTGGGCGAACGCCGCCAAGCACTACGACGAGGACCAACTGGCCGCCCTGGTGGCCCTCATCGCCCTCATCAACGCCTTCAACCGGTTGAACGTCATCGTCCAGCAGCCGGCCGGTGACTACCGGCCGGGCCAGTTCGGCTGACCCAGGCTGCGGCGTGGCGGGTCCTTGGGGCCGCGGTCTCAGGTCCGTGGCCCCACGGGCTGCTGGAGAGGCGGCTGGGCCGCAGGAGTGATACGCGTGCCGCGGACGACGGCCACGGGCGTCGGCTCGCGGTCGCGGGGCGCCTCGTCCGGGGCCGGTGCTGGGTCAACCCCTTTATGGCCGCGCCCAGTTGGCCGGACCGTTCGGAATCAGGGCCGCGGCTTCCTGAAGTGTTCGATCAGACGTGAGTAGCTGTCGTCGGCGTGACCGTCCGCCAGCGCCCGCTCCACGAGGCTGAGCGTGTAGCCGGGGAATACGGTGTCGATGTGCCGCGCCCTGCTTTCGCGGACCAGGTCCTCGACGGAGGGCCGGTGGTGCTGGAGCGACCCGAACTTCGTCGCGTACGTGCCGCGATCCACCTCGTCGGCGAGCACCGGGAGGGATCCCAGAAGTGCGGCGACGGACGGCCCGGCGTCATCCAGGAACCGCTTCACCTCGATGCCCTCGCTGGTCAACAGGGCGGCGGCGTGCAGGAATCCGTTGAGTGTGCCCCACATGGTGCCGTGCACGGCCATCCCGTACAGCGTCGGTGCGCCGGCGTCCGCCGAGACCAGGGCGCTCCGGCCGCCGAGCAGCCCGATCGTCGGCCGCCAGCGGTCGAACACCGCGCCGGAGCCGCCGTAGAAGATCACCGTGTCCGCGCCTCCGATGCCCGGAGCGATCGTCATGATCTGCCCATGGAGGTACCGCGCGCCCTGGCCCTCGACCCACTCCGCCACGGCCCTGGCCTCTTCCGATGTCCCGTCCGTGAGGTTGACCACGGCGCGGCCCGCCAGCACGTCCCCCGCCGTTTCCAGAACCTCGCGCGCCGCGGCATTGCCCTGCACGCTGACGACCACGAGCGGGCTCGCTGCGACGGCGTCCCGTACGGTCCCGGTCCGCACGGCTCCCCCGGCGACCACGGGGTCGGTCTTCTCCGGCGTACGGTTCCACACTGTGGTGCGGTGCCCGCCGGCCAGGAAGGCGCCCGCGAGGGCTGATCCCATCTCGCCCAGGCCGATCACGGTCACGTTCGGCCGGGCATCGGTGTTCTGCGAGGCAGTCGTCATCAATCGCCCTCTCTCCGGTTGTGGCGGCCCAGCCCCCGACCGGTGCCGCCACCGTTTCTGCGGTGGAACAACACGCTAGAAACCCAACCGCGGTTGAGGTCAAGCGAGACTTCGGCCGCCGTTCCGCCCGCCCGCCCCGGCACTCACCTGGACGGCTCCGGCGCGATCTCCTGGATCAGGTCCTCGACCATGGCCTTGATCTCGTCACGAATGGGCCGCACCGCCGCGACTCCCTGCCCGGCCGGGTCCTCCAGCTGCCAGTCGAGGTAGCGCTTGCCGGGGAAGACCGGGCAGGTATCGCCGCACCCCATCGTGATGCAGACGTCCGACTCCTTGACGGCGTCGACGGTGAGGACCTTCGGCGTCTCGGCGGAGATGTCGATGCCGACTTCCGCCATGGCCTCGACGGCCGCGGGGTTGACCGCTTCGCCGGGGTCGGATCCGGCGGAGCGGACCTCCACGCGGTCCCCCGCGAGGTGGGTCAGCCACGCGGCGGCCATCTGGGAACGGCCGGCGTTGTGGACACAGACGAAGAGCACAGAGGGCTTCTCGGACATCAGGAGGTCTCCCTTGCCTCACGAACGAATCAAACGAATCAAACGAATCAGATGCAAGTGATATCAGTTTCTACTGGCATCAGTAGCCAATGATGTGAAAGTATCAGCCCATGATGACGTCAGTCGACACTGAACTGATCCGGGTGCTGGGCGATCCGCTCCGGCTCCGGATCGTGACCCTGCTCGCCCGCGAGACGCTGTGCACCACCCACCTGGTCGAGGAGACGGGTGCCAGACAGACCAACCTCTCCAACCACCTGAGAGTGCTGCGGGAGGCCGGCGTCGTGGAGACGGAACCGTGCGGCCGCTTCACCTACTACAAGCTCCGCCCCGACGTCATCGCCCAGCTCGCGGGCCAGTTCGCCGAGCTGGCCGAGTCCGCCCGTACCGCATCCGAGAACAAGAGGGCCTGTCCGTGACGGCCGCGCAAGCACCCGCGACGGCCACCGATACGCCGGTCGTCCGGAAGCTGTCGACGCTCGACCGCTTCCTCGCCGTCTGGATCCTCCTGGCCATGGCCCTCGGCCTCGGCCTGGGACGGCTCATACCCGGCCTGAACGACGCACTGGCGAAGGTGGAGATCGGCGGCATCTCCCTGCCCATCGCGGTCGGGCTGCTGATCATGATGTACCCGGTCCTGGCCAAGGTCCGCTACGACAAGCTCGACGCCGTCACCGGCGACCGCAAGCTCATGATCTCCTCGCTGGTCATCAACTGGATCATCGGCCCGGCCATCATGTTCGCGCTGGCCTGGATCTTCCTTCCCGACCTGCCCGAGTACCGCACGGGCCTGATCATCGTCGGCCTGGCCCGCTGCATCGCGATGGTCATCATCTGGAACGACCTCGCCTGCGGCGACCGCGAAGCCGCCGCCGTCCTCGTCGCCCTCAACTCCGTCTTCCAGGTCATCGCGTTCGGCCTGCTCGGCTGGCTCTACCTCGACCTGCTGCCCGGCTGGCTCGGCCTGGGTGATGGACAGAGCCTCGACATCTCGATGTGGAAGATCGCGCTGAACGTCGTCATCTTCCTCGGTGTGCCCCTGGTCGCCGGCTTCCTCACCCGCCGCATCGGCGAGAAGAGGATGGGCCGCGAATCGTACGAGGCCGGATTCCTGCCGAAGATCGGCCCCTGGGCGCTCTACGGCCTGCTCTTCACGGTCGTCATCCTCTTCGCGCTCCAGGGAAAAACGATCACATCCCAGCCGCTGGACGTCGTCCGCATCGCGCTGCCGTTGCTCGTGTACTTCGCGATCATGTTCGTCGGCACCTTCTTCCTCGGCAAGGCGATCGGTCTCGCCTACGACCGCACCGCGACCCTCGCGTTCACCGCCGCGGGGAACAACTTCGAACTCGCCATCGCGGTCGCCATCGCCACCTTCGGCGTCACCTCCGGCCAGGCGCTCTCCGGCGTGGTCGGGCCGCTGATCGAGGTCCCGGTCCTGATCGCTCTGGTGTACGTGTCCCTTGCCTGGCGCAAGAAGTTCACCCCGGCCCCCTTGGGTTCATGACACGGCACACGCGGGTGGTGGTGATCGGCGGCGGCCAGGCAGGACTCGCCGCCGGTTACCACCTGCGCCGCCGGGGCCTGGACTTCGTCATCCTCGACGCCCAGGCGCGGGCGGGCGGCGCCTGGCAGCATGCGTGGGACTCACTGCACCTGTTCTCCCCGGCCGCCTTCTCGTCCCTGCCCGGCCGCCTCATGCCGCACCAGCCGGGCGAGACGTATCCCGATGCCGCACATGTGGTGGAGTACCTGCGCGACTACGAGCAGCGGTACGAACTCCCCCTCCACCGCCCGGTACGCGTGCGCGGTGTGCACAGGAATGCCGAACACCTGCGGGTCGAGACCGATTCGGGAACGTGGCGCGCCGACGCGGTCGTCAGCGCCACCGGTACCTGGTGGCGCCCCTTCCTGCCCGCCGTACCGGGCCACGCGGTGTTCCGGGGCCGACAGGCGCATACCGTGCGGTACCGCGGCCCCGAGGAGTTCGCCGGGCAGCGTGTCGTCGTGGTCGGCGGCGGCAACTCCGGTGCGCAGATCGCCGCCGACCTCGCCCCGCACACGCGGCTGACCTGGGTGACCCGGCACCCGCCCCGCTACCTCGCCGACGAGATCGACGGCCGTGCGCTGTTCGATGCCGCCACCGCCCGCCGCCGCGCACTCGACGCGGGTACGGGCGACACCGGAGGAGTGGCCTCACTCGGCGACATCGTGACGGTTCCACCCGTACGCGAGGCCCGGGATGCCGGGTTGCTCAAGGCGCGGCCCATGTTCACCCGCCTCACGCCGGACAGCGTCCAATGGGCCGACGGCACACGCACCGAAGCCGACGCGGTCATCTGGTGCACCGGCTTCCGTCCGGCCCTCTCCCACCTCGCGCCCCTCGGGCTGCGTGGACCGCGCGGCCACATTCCGACGTACGGCACTCGCGCCGCGGACGAACCACGCCTGCACCTGCTGGGATACGGCGACTGGACCGGACCGGCCTCAGCCACCCTGATCGGCGTCGGCCGGCCGGCCCGTGACGCGGCTCGCGAGATCGCCGAGCTGCTGGGGACGTAGGACGGGAGCAGCCTTCGCGGCGGGGCACGCACAAGGGCACGGGGGGCAAGGCCGACGACCGCGGCAGCCGACGGGCGGCGGTACAAGGCAGGCGACTGCGGCCCTGAGCCGTCAACGGCCCCTGGAGCCCCAGCGGTTGGCTTCGAAGCCGCATGTCCGGGCCACCGCGCACCCCAGTGCCACCACCACGACCACGCCGGGCACCGCCGCCAGCGCGACGAGGGCTCCGTGGAAAAGGAGGAGCGGACCCGCTACGAGCCCCGCGACGAGAATCCCCAGCACGAATACGCCCACCCAGCGGTCGTCGTCCTCGGTCCAGCCCTGGACGCGCAGCCCGGCGAGTATCAGCACCATGAGCCAGAACTCGGTGCCGAACAGCCACCCGAACTCCCCGGTGCTCGCCCGGACCATTTGCGCGTCGACGTACGAAACCATCACCGCCAGAGGGCCGACGACGGCCGACTTCCCGGCCGCCGCGAGCACCGAAGCCGATGTCGGAACGCGTCCCGCCACGGACCGGCCCCCGCCCTCCTCCGACAGTCCGCCCTCCCCCGACGGTACGTCGTCCCTGTCATCCCTCTCCGTCACCTGGCTTCCTCCCCGCGATGGCAGCTCTCCGGTGTCTGTGACGCACCGATCCTGACAGGTGCCACTGACAGGTGCTCCGGCAGGCGCTCCGATTGACCTCAACCGTGGTTCACGTATGAGGCTGCTCTTCAGGCGGCGTTGGCCGCGTCCGGAACGAATCATGCCGATCGAGGAGCGCTCGTGATGACGGAGACAGTGACCCAGTGGATCAGGCGGCACGCCCACCCGCTCACCACTCTGGACCCACAGGCACCCTTGACCGATCTCTCGCCTCTGGCCGACCTCATCGGAGACGCCAAGGTCGTCGCCATCGGCGCCTCGACCCGCCAGGCCCACGAACTGGCCGCTCTTGCGCACAGGACCGTCCGGCTCCTCGTCGAGGACCTGGGGTTCCGTTCACTGGCCTTGGAGGGCGACGACGCGGCGAGGGTCGGACTCGGTGAGTACATCAGAAGCGGTACGGGAAACCCGGAGGCATCGCTGTCCGGGGCACGGTCGTTCTGGCGGACCGAGGAGATGCTCGACCTCGTCCGATGGATGCGCTCCTACAACCGACGCAACCCCGATGACCAGGTCCGGTTCACCGAGGGCGTCGGCAGCTCCCGGACACGAACGCCCCAGCGCCAGCCGCAGTCCCAGTCGCAGCCACAGCCACAGCCACAGCCACAGCCAGACGATCGCGCCGAAATCGACCGGAACTTGGCCGAGAGTGTGATGCGGTGGCACGAACGCTCCGGCGACAAAATCGTCTACTTGGGCGGCCTCGCCCATACCGCCAACGGCGACTCGCGCACCACCTACCCCACGTCGCCGCCGATGACGCACCGGAACGCGGGCAGTCATATGCGCGAACACTTCGGATCGGGTTACCTGAGCGTCGGCCTGACATTCCACCACGGCATGGCGCCTTACCCCATTCCCGCTCCACCCGCGGAGTTCGCCGACGCGGTCCTGGGCAGCGCCGGTCTGGATGCCTATGCCCTGGACCTGCACGGTGACGGCCCCGCCGCCGTACGGGCGTGGCTCGACGCCCCGGCCAGGACGCGCGTGATCGGTCCCGCCTACGACCCGGCCGACAACGCCGCCTACCGTCTTTCCGGTGGGTCGTTGGCCGACTGGTTCGACGTCATCCTCCACTCCCGAGTGGTCACCCCGGTCCGCCTCCTTGAGTAGGGCGGCACCGGTACGCGGCGGCGCACGGCCGGGACCCATGTGACATTTCAGGGGCGGAGGGCGTTGATGATGAGGTCGGCGAAGGTGTCGGCGTACTCCCCCACACGCTCCGGGGCGAGTGGCGCGTCCGTGAAGAGCCGCTCGGTCAGCTCCCGGCTCGCGAACATGGCTCCACCGCCGGAGGTGATCATGTAGAAGATCACCTCGGGCGGTACCGGCCTGATCTCGCCGCGCTCGACCAGGTCGTCGCGCAGCGGGAGGAAGCGGTCGATGATCGGCGTGACGTAGGTGTCGGTGATGTAGTCGAGCCGGTCGCTGGACTGGCCGCCCTCGATGTTCATCAGACGCTGGAGTTCGGGGTGCTGGGCGGTGAACCGGACGAAGGTCCGCACGAAGGAGTGGAGGCGTGCCAGGGAGTCGGCCGATTCGTCGTCGGAGCTGAGGAGTTGCGCGACCAGGTGGCCGAAGCCCCAGTCCACGGCGGCGCGCCAGACGGCTTCCTTCGAGCCGAAGCGCTGGTGGAGCAGGTTGTGACTCACACCGAGTTCGCGGTTGAGCGTGCGTATCGACACCCCGTCGAAGCCGTACGTGGCGAAGGCGCGCAACGCGGCCCGGAGGACCTCGCCCTCGGGGGCGGGGGCCTCGTCCTTGCGCGGGCGGCCCCGGGGACGCACTGCCTTGACCATGGCCTCATCGTACGGGCGTGCGCTCCGGGACCGGAAAGCGTGATCGTCCGGCATTCCGGCGGTGCCGGCCGGCCCGGGCATCAGTCGATCTCGATCACGATCTTCCCCTTGGCGCGGCCGCTCTCGGAGTACTCATGGGCCTCGGCCATCGCCGACAGGGGGTAGGTGCGGTCGATGACCGCCTGGACAGTGCCCTTCTCGGAGAGCTCGGCGAGAAGTTCCAGGGCCGCGCGGTCGGAACGGAACAGGCTCCAGGCATAGGCGCGGCGGTGCCGTTTCTGAGCGCGCCGGTGGCGCAGGAGGGTGCGGACCGCCTCGGTGCCCCCTCGCAGCAGCCCCTTGGTGTCGACCAGGCGCATCAGGGGGTGGACGAGCGTGGCGTATCCCGCGCCGGGCCCGGGGCGCAGGATGGATATCATCTTGGCCTCCTCGGACTGGTCTGCCAGGCAGACCGCGAAGTCGTACCGGTCCAGGTGCCGGGTGAAGTCCTGGGTGCGGTAGTCGAAGACCTCGTCCGCGCCCAGGCGGCGGCAGAGGTCGACGCCCTGCGGGCCGGCCGTGACGGCGACATGGGCGCCGAGGGCTTTGCACACCTGCAAGGTGACGACGCCCGTACCGCCGGTGCCGCCCTGCAGGAAGACCCTCCGGCCGGCCGCGCTCTCGGCCCGGAAACCCGCGTCGGTGAGCGCGGCCCAGGCGGACAGGAACGCGTAGGGCAGGGCCGCGGCCTCGGCGAAGGAGAGCGAGGCGGGCTTGCGTACCACCTCGGCGGCCTCGACCAGGCAGTACTGGGCGTACGTACCCCGGATGGAGGGCTTCTTCGCACCGAACACCGCGTCCCCCACCCGCAGTCCGCTCACACCCGCGCCGAGTGCCACGACCTCTCCGGAGACGTCGCTGCCGAGGATCTGCGGGAAACCGCCGATGCCGCTGAGGCGCAGGAGTGAGCGACCGTAGCCGCCACGCCTGCGGCAGTCGATCGGGTTGACCGATGTGGCCCGCTGGCGCACCAGGACCTCTCCCTTGCCCGGTGGACGCGGGGCGGGCGCGGCTCCGTACCCGAGGACCTCCCGGGCAGGTCCGAACCGGCTGTTCTGGACTGCTTGCATGGCTCTCTCTCATGGTGGGTTCGCGTCACCCGGATTCCGGTGGGGCCGCCGTCGATTCAGCGCGCGACGCGGGGGTTGGTTCAGCGCGTGACGCGGGGGATGCTTCGTCGGCGCTTGGCTCAGCGCCTGGCTCGGCGCCTGGCTCAGTGTTTTCCGAAGTACATGAGCTCCCACAGGGCCGGTGCGCCGACGCTGTCGCCCTCGCGGCCGGGCGTGAGGCGCTCGACGGTGACCTGGCCGGTGAAACGCAGATAGGCGCCGTTGAATCCGGCGAGCCGGGCCAGGACCCGCTCGGGGCCGTTCAAGGACTCGATCATGCGGTCCTGCACGATGGTGTTCTCGCGCCGGAAGGTGACCCTGAAGCGTTCGCCGCCCTCGGCGGTGGCGTCGTAGTCGTACACGACGGTGTTCGCGACGGGCTTCCCGGTCACCGGGTCGGGCTGCTCGTCGGACTTGGTGAACCGCACCAGCCGGCCCTGGTCGGCCAGGATCCTGCCGTCCTTGGCGAGCATGAAGATGGGGACCTCGGCCGATCCGTACTTCTTCGCGGCGGTGATGTACGAGGCGATCACGGTGTAGTCGCCCACCTCTGCCCGCGCCCAGTACCAGTGGTGCATGAGGCGGGCCATCTCCGCGTCGCCCCAGTTGTGGTCGTGGTAGCCCGTGCCCGTAAGGGTCTCGGTGACACCGTCGATGGTGAGAGTGGCCTCCACCGTGCCCTGCGGTACAGCGGGCAGCCATGCGAAGTACTTCTGATGCTCCTCGCCGAACACGATGTGCCCGGTCTTCGGCCGCCAGGAGGGCAGCTGTCCGGTGAGGGTGACGTCGGCGACGACGCCCTCGATCTCCGCGTGGATGCGGTAGGCGTGCAGGTCACCGGAGAACGTGTTGCGGCCGATGCGGACGTCGCACCGGTCGGTGGCGAAGTCGTGGTCGTCCGGATGGGCCGGTGACGTCCGCTCCAGGTGGGTGCCGTCCGGGCGGTCGAGTTCGATGGTGATCACCGGCGCAGGCGGCTGATCGACACCCTTGCCGACCCGGAAGTCCTTGACCATGAAGTTGATCACCAGGGTGGATCCGTCGTCGAGCACGGAGTCGAAGTACCACCACTCGAAGGTGCCGGGGCCGCCGGGGCGGGAGCGGAAGCCGTCCTCCCAGGGCGCGATGTCGGCCCTGGCAATCCCCAGCCGCTGATAGTCGGCCGCTTCATCGGCCATGCCGCACACCTCGGGTCGGGACATCGTCCTCGCCTCGCTTTCCTCGGAAGTCTCGCGATCAGCCCTCCTCCATCAAATATAGACACATGACAATTAAAATCAAGTCGCGTCGTCCTGCTCGGTTCCGCACTCGGCTCGGACAACCACGCCTACGGCGTGACCCGGGCCGAGGACACCTCGGGCGGTTTCGACGGTCCGACGACCACCTCGGTGACCGACGGCCTCACGGGACACCACCGACACCGCCGCGCAAGAGGCGACGGTGCGCGTGACAGTGGGCTGACGCCCAGGCTCCGGGCTACCCGGCGCAGCCGTCGGGCGTTCCGGCGGCTGCGCCGGGCTCCGCCCGCGGCTCGTCGAGGTGAAGCCAGAGGTAGCGGTGACGCCGGACAGCCGCTATTTCCTCAAGCACGGCAAGCACCCCCAGCGCCCCAAACACCCCAAGCACCCCGAGCGGACCCGTTGGGCAAGGGCCCACGCGCCGGCGCATGGGCCTCGGGGCGGGCTCGTTCATCGAGGCGCCACAAGTGGGCGCAGCGGGGTGTCCCGGAGCTTGTCGACGAGGGGCGCGGTGCGGCGGGCCGCGAGTGTCAGGGGCCAGGCGAGGCCGGCTCCGACGAGCAGGCCGAGGACGACGTCGTGGGGGTAGTGCGCGCCGACCCACACGCGGGACAGCGCCATCAGCAGCGCGGCGGGCAGGGCGACGGCTCCCAGGCGCCGGTGGGTGAGCCAGATGGCCACAGCTGTCGCGGCGGCGATGGCGGCGTGGTTGCTGGGCAAGGACCAGTCCCCCAAGGGGGGACATGCCTCCAGCGTGACGGTGTGCAGGGTCCGGCAGGGCCGTTGCTCACGGACCAGCGACTTGATCACGGTGTCCGCGGCGAACGCCACGACCACGATGACGGGGGCGGCCAGTGCCGTCGCGGTCCGTGGCGAGGTGGCGGACCGCGCGCGCCACCAGGACACCAGCATGAGTACGGCGAACAGTGCGAGGCCGTACGTGGACCAGGCCGAGATCAGGGAGTCCAGCCAGGCCGGTGCGTGCTGGGCGAGGTCGGTGATGGACGTGTACAGGCTTCCGTCGACGGAGGTGCCGTCCAGGGCGAGCGATGTCAACGCGAACCCCCTTCGGGTGCACGGCGGGTGCGCAGCACCTCGACGGCCAGCGGGATGAGGGAGATGACCACGACGAGGGCCACGATCGGCAGCAGGTAGCGGTCGACGTTGGGGACCGAGGAGCCCAGTGCGTATCCGGCGAGCACGAGACCGACGGTCCAGATGAGCCCGCCGACGACCTGCCAGAGCGTGAAGAGGCGAGCGGGTACGTTCAGGGCTCCGGCCAGTGGGTTGAGCACGGTGCGCACGACCGGGACGAAGCGAGCCAGCACGATCGCTCTGGCATGGCCGTACCGGTTCAGAAGTTGCTCGGCCCGGTCGGCGCCTTTGTGGAGTTTGGGGCTGCGGCTGCGGGCCAGCAGCGCCCCGCCGCCGCGCCGGCCGATCCAGTAGCCCGCCTGGGCCCCCAGTAGCGCCCCGGCCACTGCCGCGATGAGGACCTGGGCGAGCGAGAGGTGCACCGGGCCGTGTGCGGCGGGCACGCACAGCAGGCCCGCGGTGAACAGCAGCGAGTCGCCGGGCAGGAAGAAGCCGACCAGGAGCCCGGTCTCGGCGAAAAGGACGACCGCGATACCGAGTGCGCCGAACGCGGAGAGCAGCGACCCCGCGTCGAGGAAGTTCACGGCCTGTGGTGCTGCCGCGAGAACGGATACGGCCATAGGAGGCTGCTCCCATAATGGTGGGTGGGGCCGGCCTGGGTGACGACCCGATTGACTACAGTGACGTAGACGGTCTACTTCACTGTAGACGAAGGATGCGGGAGGAGCGTTCCCATGAGTGACACGAACGCGGAGCGGCGACCGGCCGGCGAGCTGGAAGCCACTGTGCTGGCGACCTTGTGGGCTGCCGACGGTCCGCTGACCCCGGCCCAGGTGCAGGGCGCGCTGGGCGTGTCGCTGGCGCGTACCACCGTGACGACCATCCTCTCGCGCCTGCATGAGAAGGATGCGGTGACGCGCGTGCGCTCCGGTCGCGGTTACGCCTACACCCCGACCGAGGACGCCGCGGGCCTGACCGCCCGGCGCATGCATGCGGAGCTGGAGAAGGAGGTCGACCGCGACGCGGTGCTGACCCGCTTCGTCTCCCGGCTCAGCGATGACGACGAACGGCTGCTGCGCTCCCTCCTCGACGGAGGTTCCGCATGATCTACCTGGTGTGGGTGCCGCTGCTCGTGCCCTTCCTCGCCGGCCCGGCAGGCCGACGGCTCGTGTCCTGCGTTCCCCCGAGGCAGGCAGCCTGGCTGCTCACCCTCACGACGGCGGGCCTCGCCGCCGGCAGTACGGCGTCTCTCGCCCTGCTCGTCATTCCCGGTGCCACCCACGTACACGCCGTCGCCGCTCTCGGCGACCTGCTCACCCCACTCACGACCGGCTCGCCCGACACGGTCGTGGCGATGGGCACGGTCGCGGCGGCGCTGCTGGCGTGGTGCACGACCGTACTGGTGCGCGGGCTGCACCGACGCCGGGCTCAGCTGCGTCGGGCGAGGCGGTTGGCGGCCTGCGCGGACGGCGAGCTTGTCGTACTGAAGGACGACAGCCCGGACGCGTACGCGCTGCCCGGCCGGCCGGGCAGGATCGTGGTGACCACCGGCATGCTGCGCGCCCTCTCCGCCGCCGAACGCGAGGCTCTGTTCGCTCACGAACGTGCCCATCTGAGCGGACGTCACCACCTCTTCGTGGCGGTGGCCGAACTGGCCGCTCTCTGTCATCCCGGCCTGCGCAGCCTGCGTGAGCCGCTCGGCTACGCGCTGGAGCGCAGCGCGGATGAGGCCGCCGCCGAAGCCGTCGGCGACCGCCGCCTGGCGGCTCGGGCGATCGGCCGGGCCGCCCTGGCCACCCGCGCCGCCCAGTCACCCGGCGCGGGACGTCCCGGCTTCGCGATGGCCGCGACGACCGGTCCCGTGCCACGCCGCGTCGCCGCCCTGCTCGACCACGGAGCGCACGGCGCGCACCCGCGGCGCACGACCAACCGCTTCCTCGCGGCTGCCCTGCTGGCGTGCCTGGCGCTCTCGGCGGCCTCGGCCCTGGAAGCCGCCACCGACCTGCACACCAGCATCGAAATCGCGCAGGGCGAGAGCCCCCGGGACTGAGCTCCGCGTCAGGTACGGCTCGCGGCAGTCAGGAAAAGTTCCTGAAAGCCCTGCCGGCGTGCGGCGTCATGACAACCCAGCACGCATGACGTCGGGGCGCACTGCCGGCACCGGCGGATGTGAACCGGCTGCCGGTCGGAGGCACCGGTCACAGGCACCGGTCAGAGACAGGGGAGTTGGACTGGCGCGGTGAGCGAGCGGCGCGGCTATGGCACCGATACCACCGACGGGCGGTGGGCGCTGATCGAGCCGGTGATCACTGTGTGGGAGGCGGCCCGGGAAATGAGGTGAAGCGTCCTGGTCACCCGCGCACCGCCTTCGCCCGCCGGTCCCGGGAGAACCCAGACCTCACCGACTATCGACCGCAGGATCATGGACCTTCGAGCGGCTCATGAGTGACGGCCCGCCGACCAGCAACGTTGTGGACGGCCGCAGGCCGGGCGGGCGACTTCACGTCGTTCGGGCCAGCCTCTGCAGGCTTGTGGCGTACCGGCGCGCCACGGCCTGCTGAAGCAGGCGTCCGCCGGGGCCCAGCGCCTTCGTGTACCAAGCCGAGGGCCGGCTGATGGCGACGATGGTGAACTCGGTGGAGTTGTCCGGCAGGCGTTCCAGAACGAACGCTTCTTCACCGCACTCGGGGTGTCCGGTGAGCGTCCCGTAGGCGAACCCGGTCCGATGCTTCTCGTTGACGGTCCACACAACCTGGCACGGCGCCCTGAGCGGCCCTGCGCGCAACAGCACCCGTACGCCGGGCGCGGCATGCGGAGTGTCGTCCGAGACACGGATCAAGGGAGTGGCCCGGTGCATCCCCCACCCGAAGAGCGCCTCGGCGGCACGGTCGTACGTGCCGAGCCCCAGGGACGTACGGAGCCGCAGCACGTGGAAGCCCGGGGGTGCCGGTCCGCTCTTCGCCGTCATGCCCACGTCGGAATAGGTCAGATCGCGCATGCGCCCCATCATGCCCCGCTGCCACAGGGGAGTGTCCTGACAGCCCCGTGCCGGACGCACCATGCGACCGAGGGCCGGGGAAGAATTCCCCGGCCCTCGGCGGTCGAACCCGGTCGGCCCCTCAGACGCCGGCGGACACCATCGCCATCGCGCAGGCGAACAGACCGCAGCCGAGCACTACCCCGGCGCAGATCCTTGCGGTCCTGAGGCCGGGCAGACGCCTGGCCCGCCCGACCGCCAGGACCACCGGCGCCGCGACGAAGGGCAGCGCAGCCGCCGCCAGCATCGCGAGGCCCCAGCCGAGCGAGGCCGTGGCGCCTTCCGGCATCTCGGCCCGGCCCAGAGCGCTCAGCGTGTGCTGTGCGCCGTTGAACCCGAGCGGCAGCGCCGCGAGGAGGCCCGGCAGGAACGCCAGGCAGATCGCTGCCACCGCACCGGCGGTGCGGTCCAGCAGACCTGTTGTATTCGCTTGCATGTCAGCCCCTTACCAACGCGGCGCGTACCAACTGATGTTGGAGGCGAAAAGGCCCCACATCAGCTTGGCGAAGACATTGTTCGCCTTGGCACACGGCTTCTTCTTGTTGCACCAGGTGTTGTTCGGTCCCCACGCCTTGACGTTGAGCTGGAGGAAACCGTACTTCTTGCCGAACCAGAACTTGATCTTCTTGTCCTTGCCTTCGACGTGCCCCTTCAGCGACTTGAACTGCCAGTACGTCTTGCCCAGGTGGGTGACCTTGACCGGCCCCTTGCCGTAGGCCAGGTTGCAGCGCTCGCCCAGACTGAGCGTGGCACCGCAGCCGGTCAGCGGAAAGACCCAGAAGTGCGTGCGGATCCACTTGAAGACCGTCTTGGCGGAACTGCCGAAGAGGCCGAGGCTGTACGAAGCCCCGTACGAGTATGCACCGCTCAGGTCGAGGCAGGAGACGGGGTTGCCGCGGCAGTACTCATAGCTGTTGTCGTTGCCTCCCTGAACCGGGTCGACGGAGAGGAAACGCCCGCCGCTCGGGTCGTAGAGGCGGACCCCCATGAGGGTGACGCCACTCGGAGTACCGCTGTCCCGCTGGTAGGCGCCGAGCCATCCGTAAGTCGTCGCGGAGGTCCCGTCGAGCGGTTTGCCGTATTCGTCGTACCGCTGCACGGTGAGCGGGACCGCCTGGTTCAGCGGGAGTTGGATCGAGATGTCCCCGTGCAGGTTCGCGAGTTGCAGAACCGTGTCACCGGTGCCGGAGGTGGCGGCGGCCAGCTGGCCGTCCGGACCGGCGACGGACCGGGTGATGCCGCCTCCGGACGACTTGGTCCAGGAGGGCGTGTCCTCCTCGCCGCCGAAGTGGCTGACAACGCTCCCGGAGGAAATCCAGGTTCCGCTCCCGTCCTTGGTCTCCTCGGCCGACCGCGCGAGCCGGCCCGCGGCGTCCAGCGACCAGACGGTGCGCTGCGAGCCGACGGTCTCGCTGCGCACGAGGTCGTTGACGTGGTAGGTCAGGGTGTCTTCACCGCGGGTGGTGGTACGCCCGAAGGCGTCGTACGCGATGCCCGTGCCGATCAGCCGGTCACCGCTGTCGTAGCCGGAGGAGACCTTCGTGCTGGTGGTGTCGGCGGTGGCGCTGTCGCAGTCGTCCGACGTCGTCGTCAGGCCGGTGCGGTTGCTGTTCGCGTCGAAGGCGTAGGCGCGGGTGGTGCAGCCGCCGGCCGTGGTGTCGGTCGCCGTGGCCAGCCGCCCGGTGGCGTCATAGGTGAAGGCGGTCTCGGTGGTGGCGCCGTCGGTCTGGGTGTGCTGGAACTGCTCGCCCAGGGCCGTGGTGCCCGCCACGTCCGAGAGGACGGTGTTGCCCGCACCGTCCGTGTACTCCTTTCCGGTCTGGATGCCGGCGGTGTCGGTCGTGACCGTGAGGGTGTAGCCGCCGGGCAGCGTCTGGGTGACGATCCGGCCGTCGGCGTCGTAGACGGCCCCGAAGGTGCCCGCGACCGAATCGTCGACGGTCTTGACCCGGCCGGCGCCGTCATAGGTGTAGGTGGTGGCGGACGGAGCTGAGTCGGTGACCCGTACCGGCCGGTCGAGGACGTCGTACGCGGTGGTCGTCGTGTTGCCCGCCCCGTCGTCGTACGAGACGGGACGCCCGAGGGCGTCGTATCCGTAGCGGATGGTCTGGCCGCCCGCGGACCGGGTGGCCGGCTGCCCGGTGGCCGGGTCGTAGGTGTACGTGGTGTCCGCCACTGCCTCGCCGGCGCCGCCCGTGACCGAGGACTTGACGGTGCGGCCCGCGGCGTCCGTGGCGACGGTGGTGACACGGCTGCTGCCGTTGGCCGTCTCGGTCCTGGTCGCGAGCTGCCCCGCCCGGCCGTAGGTGAAGCCGGTGGTGATCAGCTCGGAAGGGTTGCCCCCGCCCCCGGTGACGGAGGCCGCGGGAGCGGTGCGGCAGAGCATGCCCGCCCACTCCGGACGGCCGGCACAGGCGCCAGTGCCGCCCGCGGTGTAGTACGTGTAGACCAGCGTGCCCGCGTCCGAGCCGTTGGACCCGGCCGTCCGGGTGCTCGCCACCCGGCCCTTGGCGTCGTACGTCGTACGGGCGACAGGCGCGGTGGGGCTGGTTCCGGTTGCTCCCTCCTTGCCGGACAGGACTTGTCCGGTGGACCAGTCGTAACTGACGGAAGCGGTCTGGATGTCCGCGTCCTTCGGGTAACCCTCGACGGTGGCGCCGGAGGCGGTGGTGGTCACCTGGCCCGACACCTTGGCGTCACCGGGACGGTTCTCGTCGTAGACGTAGCTGTTGTGGGACCGGGCCGGGACGACGGAGCCCGCCGGAATCGTGGCGTCGGAGGTGGCGCCGGTCAGTTCCCTTCCCAGGGTGACCAGGTGAAGCGGACCGTATTCGTCCAGCGTCCGCTGTCCGTCGGCCGAGTACACCGTCGTCGAGGCGAGCCGTTCGGCCCGCTCGGCGCTGGTCAGATCGGACAGGCCGAGTGACGTGGCCTTGGCGTCGTCGGCCCGGAGGGCGACGGCGCGGTTGCCCGCGGTCAGTTCGGCGACCGTGTTGCCGTGGGCGTCGTACTCGGTCGTGGTGATCGAGCCGCCGGGGGCCGCGGTGTTGGTCTCGTCCCCGTTGGCGTTGATGTACGTGACGGTGGCCGCGTCGTAGGCGCTCGCGCCCAGGTCGACGCCTGTGCTGGAGGCCGGGGCCGAGCCGGGCGGGAAGACCGCGGTGGCGTCGGTGGGCGCCTCGTCCTGGGCCCAGGTGGCGACCGTGGCCCTGTTCATCTGGTGGGGCGCCTTGGATCCGGACAGCGGGACGTCGTAGACGACCGTGGTCGCGGCCGTGCCGGCCGTGGTGGTGGCTGTTCCCTCGGCGAGACCCGGGCGGGACGCCTTGAGCAGCATGCCCGAGCCCGCCGTGAGAGCGGATCCGGCCTTGCCGTAGGTGAAGGTCCACGGCAAGGCGCCGCCCTCGGTGAGGGTGGCGAGCCTGCCGTCGGCGTCATAGGTGTAGGAGGTCTTCAGCGCGGCGCCGATCCTCGGGTCCCACACCTCGCGCAGCCGGCCGGTGGTGTCGTAGGCGTAGCGGGAGATGATCTCCGGCGTGGCCTTGTCCGCTCCGGGCGCGGTGGCCCACAGGCGGACGGTCTGCACCCGATTCTGCTGGTCGCCCAGGGCCCCGGTGGCCGCGGTGGTCGTGGTGGCGTAGACGAACTCCACGACGCGGCAGCCCCGCTGCGCGGGATCGGCCTGGCACTGCGCGGCAGTGACACCCTCGGTCGGTGAGATCACGTACTTCGGGCGGACGAGCTTCTGACTGCCGCTCGTGGTCGTCTCGGAGACGAACGTGAGTTGCGTGTCGTCCACCGCGGACGCGCTGGACGCCAGCGGCCACGTGGTGGTGCCTGCGGCCTTGGTGAAGACCGCGACGTTGGCCTGGCTGTCCTTCAGCGTGAACGACGTGCCGGTGAGCGATCCCGTGAGCGTGAGCGACTCATATCCGGTCTGGGCAGCCCAGCCGCCCTTCGGGACCGCGGTGAAGGCGATGGCCGCACCGTCGGCGTCCAGGATCTCCACCGAGGTGTCCGACGTCCTGCGGAGCTGGGTGAACTCGCTGCTCTCCTCCCCGCTGACGGACGAGGCCCAGCCGGGGCCGAAGATCTCGGCCTGGCCCTCGGTGTCCGTGCTGTTGGTCCGCGAGGAGAAAGTGCGCTGCACCTGGACGGAGAACGCCGAGGCGTCCGGCTCCGTCAGGGAGAAGTCACCGGTGAGCAGGTTGACTTCACCGATGCCGACCGAGCCCGTCGGTGCGGTGCCCGCGTCCCGGTCGAGGGTGACGCCGGTGGTTTGCGAGTGACCGGTGGTGGTGCCATTGGTGAATGCGGCCCGCAGTTCGACGACTCCGTCCTCCGCGAGGGTGGACACCACGTTCCACACCAGCTCGGTGGCGTTGCCGCCGGTGACCTTCACCGGCCAGGCGGTGACGGCGCTCCCCGAGGCGGTGACGTCGGCCGCCGGGACGGTGTGCCAGGTGTCCTCCTCGCCGCGACGGTACTCCCAGGTCACACCCGTGTACGTGGAGAGTCCCTTGGCTGCGAGAGTGACCCGGCGTGCGGTCTCCGTCCCGTCGGCGGGAGAGATGACGGCCGCTCCGTCCTCGCCCACGCCGAACGCGTACGCGGTGACCGCGGTCGAGAGGTTGCCTCCGGAGTCGACGGTCCTGGCGTACAGCGTGTGCCAGCCGTCTGCCGGGTCGATGGTGATGTCGGCAGCGTCGCCGCCGGTGCCGTTGGTGGTGTCCAGCTTCTTGTGCGGGACGGCCGGGTCGTCCAGGCCCCACCAGTAACCGGCGCCGTCGGTGGAGTCGGTGTCCAGAGTGCAGCTGACGCCCGAATCGGCTTTGGCCGTCCAGCCGTTCTCCTCGTAGGTGTCGCAGGAGATGCTCGGCGCGGCAGGTTTGGCCGTGTTCAGGATGAAGGTGCTGTAGCCGGTCCACGCGCCGTAGTCGACTCCGTCGTGGGCGCGGGCCCGGTAGCGCAGGTGTGCACCGGCCGGGAAGGGGGTGGTCGCCGGGATGGTGAGCTTCGCCGTCGAGCCGGAGGCCACCTCGGGCGACGTGCCCGTATAGGTGTAGGTGGTGTCCGCGTAGGCGGGGTCCGGCGTGACCTCGAACTGCGCCTTGGTCTTCGACCCGTCCGGGTCCGTCACGGCGGCGGCGAGGACCGGGGTGAGAGACGTGACGTAGCGCTTGCCGTTGTAGCTGTTCAGCGCGGACGGCGAGACGGACGTACCGGTCGGGGTGGCCGGGTACGAGTTGTACGTCACTGTGAGGTGCGGCTCGGTGGAGCCGTCGCCGGAGACGTAGTTGGCCGAGCGGAACCGCCGCCACGTGTACGAGTCGGACTCGTCCGCTCCGGCGATTCGGAGACCGTGGTTGGCGGAGCCGGCGGCCCATGCCTGGACGATCGCGTCAATGTCGAAGTTGACGTTCCCGGCCGGGCAGCCGGCGTTGTAGCCCAGCGCCGCCTTGCTGGTGACCGCGCCATCGGCCGTGGTGGCCGGCTGGACGGCCCAGGTGATGTCGGAGGACGCCCAGGTGGAGGTGACCCGTCGTACCTGCGTACCCGCTCCGGTGGTCGCGCAGGTCGAGGAGTAGTACGAGTACAGCGCCAGGTTGGTGTCGGTGATGTGCTTGCCCTTGAACGCGGCCACATCGAACTTCACGTACGAACGCGCCTTGGTGGTGCCCGCGTCGTAGGTGCCCGATTTCAGCTCGGTCGACGAGACCTGCGAGTCGGGGTAGTTGGTGGCCACCCAGGTGTCCGTGCTCGCCGCGAGGGTCGAGGTCGGGTCCACGACGACCGGGTAGCTGAGGTCCTGGTCGAAGTAGTCGGCGTCCGGGGTCAGCACGAGGCTCTGGGAGCCGTCGGCGGCGGTCTCGACCTCTGTGTCCACCTGTGCCAGATGCCTCGACTCACCCGAGGCGGGGTTCGTGGAGGAGTCCCACATCATCGGCGCCGGAGCCTCGGCGACCAGCTTGCCGTCGGTGTCCTTGAGCAGCAGGCGTCCGGAGTCGGACTCGGTGAGCTTCAGTCCGCCCAGCTTGACGGGTATTCGGTACTCGACCGGGCTGGACGGGGCCTCGTCCAGGACCACGTTCTGTGAGAAACCCTGCGAGAGGGCCGTCACGGTGAGCGTCTGGCCGTCGCCCAGGTCGTACGCCGCGGTGTCGCCCTTCACCTCGGGGGCGGGAAGCGTTTCCTGCCAGCCCATGCTGAAAAAATGGTCACCGCGGGCCACCGACGCCAACACCTTGTCGCCGCCGTCCGACACCGTCACATCGGCGGCCGCGACCTTCGGCTCCAGGGAGGGGCCGACGTCGGAGAGCGAGGTGTCGATGTCGCGCCACGTGCCCTCCACCTTCGCCCGGACCGGGCCCGCGTACAGCGACGTCTCAAGTTCGCCACTGGGCAGGGCGTAGGTCGTGGTGGTCTCCGTCCGCTCCGGGATCACCTCGATCCTACGGTTCTGCAGCCTGGCCATGACCAGGGCCGCGGCCACCGAGTCGGCCGACGATGCCTTCGTCGTACTCGCCGGTGCCGCCGTCGCGCCGGCGGGCTGACCGGCCGTCACAGCGGTACCGGCGGCGAAGGCCGTACCCGACCCGAGCGACGCAAGAGCTGTCTGGGCAGCCAGGACGGTTGCCAGGCCGACGGCGATCCGTCTGGTCCTCCCCCGTGCTGAAGTGTCCCCCCTGAGAAGCGGTCTCTTCCGCTTCTCCCATCCACGCGTCACTGTCGCTCCATACTTTTCGGTGTTTCACAGAATGAGCACATCCTGCACATTCTGTGCGCTGAACATGCGGTTCTGTCACCGGAGCGATTTCTGGCCCGAAGCGATGCGGGATCGTGATCATGAAGTCGGACTGAGTGTGCGCAACGCGGGCAGGGCGGTGAACCCGACCCATCGGCCGCCCTCACCGCCCGATGAACCGCTCTCGCCGGGGAGTCCGCCTTCCGCGCGGCCCACCAGGCCCGTCCCGACAACCGGTGCGGCCCCGACGGGCGCGATGCCGCGCGTGAGTCACCACGCGGATGCGATTCCTCCCCGACCTGGGGCGGTTCATCCGGTGGCAAACCGGTTCAGCCGGCCAGCGAAAGCCCGTTGAGAATCACCTCGGCCACGCTCTCGGCGTAGAGCCGCACGCGCGTCTCCTCGGTCGACGTCAGCTCCGGGTTCATCATCGAGGCGAGCGCCATCTGGCCGTAGAGCGCGGATCCGCCCGAAGTGAGCAGGAAATAGAAGGTCTCATAGGGGACTTTCTTGACTCTCCCCTGCTCGTGCAGAAGTTCAAGAACGAGGATGTAGCGCGCCCGGATGGGCTCGATGTAATGACGGTAGAGATACTCCAGGCGATCCGTGGCGGCCACGCCTTCCAAAGCGACAATGCGAGCCAGATAGGGGCGCTCTGCCGAGTACTCGATGAAATTCCGGATCAGCATTCGCAGGCGCACCATGGGGTCGGCCGATTCGTCGTCCCCGGCCACCAGATGATCCACGAGCGGTTGAAATGCCCAGTCGACGGCGGCCTCCCACAGTTTCGCCTTCGACCCGAAGCGCTGATGGAGAAGGTTACGGCTGACACCCAGCTCGTCATTGACGGCCCGCAGTGACACACCGTTGTACCCGTGCACCGAGAAAGCCTCGATCGCGGCGGCCAGAACCTGATCGGTCGGGGCGAATTGCGCGTCCTTGGGCGGACGTCCTCGTGGACGGGAGACACGCGGCGGATTGTCAGACATGGGACCAGCTTAGCCGCGTTGCCTCTCCCCCGTGGAGCCGGAGGAGAGGTAACGAGAGAACGAACGAACAGGGCGGCAATTCCTTTACCGTGTGAGCTTGTCCACGGGCTTGAACTTCGCTTCGCCGCCTTCGAGGTTCGCATTGAGGAATGCGTGACGGTCTCGCCGGTTGATCTGGTCGATCCATCCGGCCACACCGGGAATGTTCCGGCGCAGAGTCTCGCGCGTCAGATTCCCCGGCGTCCGGACGAGCGGGGCGAAGCGCCACAGGCCGGGGTCGGGGAGGCCGGTGCTCCCGTAGCTGTCCTCGCCCAAGTAGAAGCGCGCGTGGCCGAGTTGCGCCTTGTAGCGCAGCTTGCCGTAGACCTGGCGCAACCCCTTCGCGTCGTCAGGAGGGAGGTAGGTGTCCATGAACGACCGGCACAATTCCTGCGAGTCCTTGTCGATCTTCGGCTGTTCCGCGAGCCCGAACAGCAGGTTGCCCTTGAAGCCCTCGGTCACCGTCTCCGGGTACCACGGCGGCTCGACGCCCATGAGGTAACCGACATAGCGCCAGTGATGCATCATCGCTTCCACGTCGGCGTCCGTGGGGCGGTAGCCGAGCAGTTTCAGCTGCGTCCCGGGGGCGAACGAACTGAGCAGCAGCGTTCCGGTCTGCGCGAACTGGCTGATGGGCATGCCCAGTCGGGCCCGGTCCCACTCGGGGTGCGGCAGCAACGTGTGACGGATCATCGAGTGCAGGGTGCGCACGAACACCGCGGAGCGGCGTCCGGCAGCACCGGGACGCATGGCCCCGGGCTCGGTGGTATCCGTCCACAGGCGCGAGGTCTCCACGAACCGGCCGAACGCCGACCCACCGGTGTACGCGCCGGTCAGCGCGAGCGGCTTGGCGACGGTCTCCAGCCCGTACGCGTTGAACGTGGACATCCCGAAGTACGGGTAGAGCTCCTTGTACCGCCGGAAGACTTCGGCTCCGTGCTCGACCTTGCCCCAGTCCACCCACTCGGGGTCGGTGTTGATCTGGTCGAACAGGGCCACCAGTTCCGGGGACGGGTCACTGACGCTCTTGATTCCGCCGTGCAGGGCCTGTTCGACGTCCTTTCGGGCACGAGCCTTGCCCTTGGGCGAGGCGAAGGCGGCGTCGATGTAGGCGTCGCCGAGCCGGTCGCCGGTGTTCATGGCCCGCCCGAAGGCCGTCGCCAGTTCCTCGGGGACATCGAGGTGGGACTTGGCGAGGCGCTCAAGTTTCCACTTGAGTGCCTGCCCCTGGGGGCTCCCGGCGGCTTCGAAGTAGGTAAAGATCTCGGGGATGGACACTTCGGCCGCTTCGGCCACATGGTTCGCTTCGGCCGCATTGGTTGCTTCAGCCGCATTGGTTGTTTCATCCACATCGGTCGGCTGCGTCATTGATCTCACCGCTTTCAGATGGTTGGGGCAGGGGTCGCGGCCAGTTGGCGCGCCGGTTCGCGGGCGACCCGCAGGGCGGCCGCTTCGTCCGCGAGGGACGTGTCGCGGCGCTCAACCGGGCGAGGAGCGGGACGAGTTCCTTGACCTCGGCGCCGTTCGGACCGGCGAGGCCCTCGGTGTGCCGCGACGTCTGCGCCGCCACCCGGCCGGGCACCGGCAACGCCGGGTGCGGGGAAACTCCCACTGTGCGGTCCCCCGGCAGCCGGACAGGATCCGTGTCGGCGAGCGTCGCGGCCCGTCGGCAGAGAAGGCATCCGCCGGTTGTCATGTCTCCTCCCGCCGAATCCTGGCGTGCGGAGGAGCGGGCGAGGGCTGGCCCCGGGACCGGATGGAAGCCAGGGAGGGGCTGCGGCGCCCTTCGCGGGGAAACGTGGGAACACCCGCGATGGAGGCCCAGCCCACGTGATCGATGTGCGGATGGCCGAGGACCACGTCGGTCACGGAGTCGGGCGGGCAGTCCAGCTCCGCCGGCCGCTGCGGCAACTGCGCACAGGAAGGGGGCAGTTCGCCATTGGGCAGCCGCTGCGCGGCGAGCCCGCCGCACGGGACCTGGAGCATCCCGCGCCGGTCGAGGACACCGGTCCGGGCCTGCCACACGGACAGCGGCACGTCCGGGTGGAGCAGGTTCGGCGGCATCGACATGACGCCGTCGGTGAGGGGCTCGACTGTCACATCACCTATCCGCATGCTCCGAACGTTACCATTAAAGTGTTGGTCGTCAATTTATATTTCCAGCACACAGAACGATACGCGGCGCATACGGGTGATCATCTCGTTCCTAAATTGACCAACGACACTTTAAATCCTAGGGTCGGCGGCACACCACGACGCAGAGGAGCACCCTCATGTCCGGTCAACGGATTGACGTCCACACTCACGGCGTGTCGGACGCGGCGATGACGGCGATCGCGGGCCGGGGCTTCCGGCCGACCGGCGGATACCGCATGTCGGTGCGGTGGACCCCGGAGGCCGCGCTCGCCTACATGGACCGGCACGGGATCGCCGCCCAACTCGTCTCCCTGCCACTCCCGTTCGCGGGGGCCGACGACGACCCCGGCTTCGGGACGCGTCTGGCCCGGCTGATCAACGAAGGGCACGCCGAGCTCATCGCGAAGCACCCCGGCCGCTTCGGGGCCTTCGCGACGCTGCCCGCGGACGGACCCGACGAGGCGCTGGCGGAAGTCTCCTACGCACTGGACGAGTTGGGACTCGACGCAGTGGTACTGACCTCGAACATGCTGGGGCACTACTTCGGCGATCCATCGGTCGAGCCCGTACTGGCGGAGCTGGCACGGCGCGAAGTGCCGGTCTTCGTCCACCCCGCGGACTGCCCGCACATCGACGTGCTCGGGTTCGGCCGGCCGAGCTCGGTCGTCGAATTCCCCTTCGACACCGCGCGCACCATCACCAACGCCCTGTACACCGGCGTCTTCCAACGGCATCCCGGACTGCGGCTGATCCTGGCGCACTGCGGAGGGGCGCTGCCCACCCTCGCGTGGCGGATCGGCGAACACACCGTCATGGGACGGGGCCCCGAGGACGCGGACATCGATCCCGCCCACGTCGCCGAGGTGCTGCGCGGGCTCTACTACGAGACGGCACTCGCCGGCAGCCGCAACTCCCTGCTGCCGACGCTTGAGGTGACCTCGGCGGACCACATCCTGTTCGGAACCGACTGGCCCGCGGCCCCGGAGCCCACGGTCGTACGCAACATCGACCATCTCACCGGCTTCGACGGCTTCACCGACGCCGAACTCCGAGGCGTGGAGCGCGACAACGCGCTCAGGCTGTTCCCCAGGTTCGCCTGACTCCGGGCGGGGCGGCCAACGACTGGCCCGTGAGGTCCCCAGGACGCCACGATCGTGGCGTTCCCGGGACCCGCCCCCTCAGCGTCGCGCGGATCGCTCCGCCACGTCGCGGCACATCGAGAAGCTCGGTCTCACCGCCTCAGGCGGGAAACCGGCGGGTGACGTCTCAGGCCCGGCGGGTGACGTCTCAGGCGGCGTCCGGCGGCCAGAACTCCTCGACGCGGTCGCGGTCGCGGTACATGTTCCAGTAGATGTCGGCCAGTCGGTCCGGCTCCACCACGGTGATCCCTGACGGCAGGGGAGCGCCCGCGAAACTGTCGTGGCCTTCGCTGCCGGCGATGACGGAACCGATGGTGAGCGTGCCGACGTACACGCCCAGCGGAGCGACTTCTCCGTGGAGCGCGTACAGGTAGTTGCGGGTCGCGGCCATGGCCGATCCGAGGCCGCCCATGCCCGGTACGGGACGGGCAGCGGTGAGGCCGTGGGTGACCAGGATCGCGCCGTCCCCGCGTGCCGTCATCGCCGGCAGAACGGCGCGGGTGATCTCTACGGGCGTGAGGGTGAAGAGGTTGAGCAGTTCACCGAGCCGGTCCGCGGTCAGCTCCGTCGCGGGCTGCGGCATGGCCATCATCGTCACGGGCGAGTACTCCACCACATCGATGCGGCCGAAATGGTCCTGGATGCGCGCCACCAGTGCCGGGATCCCGGCGGGGTCGGCCAGGTCGGCGGGGAAGGCCGCGGCCTCGATGCCCTTGGACGCGAGGGAGCGGGTCAGCTCCTCCAGCCGTCCGGGCCGACGGGCGACGAGAGCGACCCGGAAGCCCTCACGGCCGAAGCGATGAGCCAAGGAGGCTCCCAGACCGGTACCGGCCCCGAAAATGGCGATCACAGGGGACATGGCGGCGCACTCCTCAAGAACCGTGGCAGTAAGTTGAGCGTATCTTCAACTTACTTTCGACGGTAGCACTCAACTTGAGGCGACCCTCAAGAAAGGATCCGCTGTGCGAACGGACAAGGGAGCGGAGGCCAGGACGCCCGGCCGCCCGGGCCGGACGAAGGCCGGGCGCGGGCTGCGGAGCGACGCGGCACGCAACGAGGAGCGGCTGAAGGCGGCGGCGGCCGAGGTGTTCCGGGAGCGAGGACTCGGAGCTCCGGTGGATGAGATCGCCAAGCGCGCGGGAGTCAGTGTCGGCACGCTCTACCACCGTTTCGGAGGCCGTGAACGGCTCATCGAAGCGGTGGTACCCGAAGCCCTCGCCGCACGCCTGGAGGAGGCCGGGCACTGGGCGCTGGAACAACAGGACGCATGGGAAGGATTCACCGGCTACATCGAGCGTCTGTGCGATATCCAGGCGAATGACCGCTCTTTCGGCGAAGCCCTCAGCGGCGGAGCCCTGAGCCCACCGCGTCTGGCCGCCGTCTGCGCGGCCCAGGCGGACACCGCCCGCCGCATCGTGGCCAACGCCCATCAACAAGGCACCCTGCGCGAAGACTTCACCCCGGATGATCTGTCCTACGTGTTCTGGTTCACGACCGCCACGCTCAACGCCACGGCGGACAGTGATCCACACGCCTGGCGCCGTGGGATCACCTTCCTTCTCGACGGCCTCCGCGCCCGCTCCCCCGGATGACGCTGATCATGGACAGCGGGACCAGATCCGCGAAATGAGCGGATTAAACCGTACGGTGGCGACGTTATGCCTGATCAGCGCCGATTCGCACCGAGGCGGGTCGGGCGGAACTGGAGGCATGGCTGTGCACGGTGAGTACAAGGTCCCCGGCGGCAAGCTCGTCGTGGTGGATCTGGACGTAGAGGGTGGGGCGCTGCGCAACGTGCGGGTGGCGGGGGACTTCTTCCTGGAACCCGACGAAGCGATCCTGGCCATCGACGCGGCCCTCGAAGGCGCCCCGGCCAACACCGACACCGCCGGTCTCGCCGCCCGCATCGACGCCGCGCTGCCCGCGTCCACGGTGATGCTCGGGCTGACCGCGGAGGGCGTCGCCGTCGCCGTACGCCGGGCCCTGGCGCAGGCCACCGAGTGGAGCGACTACGACTGGCAGCTCATCCACGAAGCACCCCAGTCGCCCGCCCTCCACATGGCCCTCGACGAGGTCATCACCGCCGAGGTCGCGGCAGGCCACCGCCCGCCGACGCTCCGGGTCTGGGAATGGGCCTCCCCCGCCGTGATCATCGGCAGCTTCCAGTCCCTGCGCAACGAGGTCGACCGGGAGGCCGCCGCGCGGTACGGCGTCGACGTCGTCCGCCGCATCTCGGGCGGGGGCGCCATGTTCGTGGAGCCCGGCAACACCATCACGTACTCGCTCTCCGTCCCGGACTCCCTCGTCTCCGGACTCTCCTTCGCCGACAGTTACGCCTACCTCGACGACTGGGTCCTCGGGGCACTCGGCGACATGGGTATCCGGGCCTGGTACCAGCCGTTGAACGACATCTCCACGGACGCCGGGAAGATCGCGGGCGCGGCGCAGAAGCGTGTGGTGGGCCGGGAGGGCGCGGTGCTCCACCACGTGACCATGTCCTACGACATCGACGCCGACAAGATGCTCGAAGTGCTCCGGATCGGCAAGGAGAAGCTGTCCGACAAGGGCACCAGGAGCGCCAAGAAGCGCGTCGACCCGCTGCGCCGCCAGACGGGGCTGCCGCGCGAGATCGTCATCGACAACATGATCGACTCCTTCCGCAACCGGCACGGGCTCACCCCCGGCGAGGTGACCGGCGAGGAGATGGCGCGCGCCGAGGAACTCGTACGCACCAAGTTCGGCACGGCGGAGTGGACGGCGCGGGTGCCGTAGACCCGGCCGTCATCACCCCGCGCCCTTCGTCCCCCGCTTCCCGCCCGCGTACGGCCGAACGGCGTCTCCCGGCGCGCGCCGGACCCGATTCCGCGTCGTCATGGGAGTCGGGGCCCGCGTCGTGCGGGCCACGTACCGCTGTGGCCATCGCCACCGGGTCGAGGAGACGCCAGGATGAAACGCATCACCGGGAGGGCCACCGCCGTGGCCGCGGTCGCCTTCTTCGCCACCGCGGCCACCGGCTGCGGTGGCGGAAACAGCGGCAGCTCGTCCGCCTCCACCTCTCCGTCCGCCTCCGCCTCGCTAGCCGCTTCCGCTTCCACCAGCACATCGGCGGCCGCCGGGACCGTGGCGACCGCCACCGGTTCGCTGGGCACATTCCTGGTCGACGGCGCCGGCCGGACCCTGTACCTCTTCGAGGCCGACACCTCCACCAAGTCCACCTGTACGGGCACCTGTGCCGCGGCCTGGCCTCCCTTGACCGTGACCGCCGAACCGGTCGCGGGCAAGGGGGCGAAGGCGGATCTGCTGGGCACCACCACACGGGGCGACGGCAAGAAGGAAGTCACGTACAACGGTCACCCCCTGTACTACTTCGGGGGCGACACCAAGGCCGGTGAGACCAACGGGCAGGGCTCCACCGCGTTCGGCGCCGCGTGGTACGTGCTCGACGCGTCCGGCAAGAAGATCACGGGTCCGGCATCGCCCAGCGGGCAGCCGACCAGCGGTCAGCCGTCCGGCGGCGGGTACTGAGCGCCTCGCCGCCCGGTCGGTCCCGTCGCCCCCGCCGTCTGCTTCGGAGCGGAGTACCGTGGACGCATCGAGGGCATTCTCGCCGTCGGCTGGTGTGCCCTGGCCGTTCTGGACGCTTGCGGGCCGGAGGCGATGGCCGGTGGACTTCATTGGAGCGCGACCCCTCGTGAGGGCCCATGAGCTCAACTGACGAGTCGTCCCAGAGCCCGGTCGGAGCGGTCGGCCGGGTGACCGTGCAGATCCCGCCGGACGGTCCGGGCGAAGTGCTCGTGGCCGTACGCGGCGGCTCGGAGACCTACGCGGCCTGGTGCGAATCCGCGACAACTCTCGGCCGGGACGTACGTGTCATCGTCGTCGACGCCATCTCGGCACGCTCGGTGATCGTCGAGCCGTTGCCGTCCTGAATCATGTAGGAACCACGAAACACGGCAGGAGTTCTCTCATGCTGTTCTGGCAGGTCCCCGCGCCCAATGAGGCCATGCTCATCTCCGGTACGAAGCGGCAGGCGCAGGAAACACAGTTCCGGATCGTCACCGGCCACGGAAGTTTCGTGCTACCGGTGAAACAGAAAGCCCGCATGCTCTCCCTGGCGCTGCGGGAGGCCGAGATCGCCGAGGACTGCGTCACCCAGCAGGGCATCCGGCTGAGCGTGCGCGCGGTGTGTGTGTTCAAGGTCGGGGACGACGCGGTGTCGATCGCCAACGCGGCACGGCGCTTCCTCTCCGAACAGGACCGGATGGAGGAACTCGTCGGTCGGATCTTCGCCGGGCACCTCCGCTCCATCGTGGGCGGACTGACCGTCGAGCAGATCATCCGGGAACGCAGCCGGGTCGCCCAGGAAGTGATGGTGGGCAGCCACAGCGAGATGGAGAAGCTCGGAATCGTGGTGGACGCGCTCCAGATCCAGGAGATCGAGGACGCCACCGGGTACATCAACAACCTCGCGGCCCCCCACGCGGCCGCGGTCGCCAGCCAGGCGCGCATCGCGCAGGCGAGGGCCGACCAGGAGGCCAGCGAGCGCGAGCAGCAGGCGGCGGCGTTGAAGGCCGAGTACGAGCGTGACACGGCCATCAAGCGGGCCGGGTTCCTCGCCGAGACGGAGCAGTACAACGCCCGCGCCGCGCAGGCGGGTCCGCTGGCACAGGCCAGGGCGTCCCACGACGTCATCGAGGAGCAGACGGCGCTCGCCGAGCGGCAGGCCCAGCTGGCCGCGCAGCGCCTCGAAGCGGAGGTCAGGCGTCCGGCGGATGCGGAGGCATACCGACAGCGCACGCTGGCCGAGGCCGCCCGTGATCAGGCCAAGTTCGCGGCGGACGGCAGCGCCTACGCCGAACGGACTCTCGCCCAGGCGCAGGCGGATGCCAACACCGCCCGCGCCCTGTCGCTGCGCGACGGGAACCAGGAGCTCATCGCGGCCAACCGGGTCGTGGAGAACCTGCCCGCCCTCGCCGACGCCGCGGCACGCGGCATGGCCGGGGCCCATCTCACCGTGCTGAACGGGACCGACGGCGTCAACAGCATGGCGGCGGGGCTGGTGGGCCAGGGTCTGGCCATCCTCGACTCGCTGCGCAACACGAAGGATCCGGCGGTGGACGGAAAGCGCAGCCTGCGCCTCCCGGAGAACCCGTGACCGCCCCGGTATGACCGCCCGGTCCGTATGATCGCCCCGCCCGACACGACCGCCCCGGTCGGCACAGTGCCGACCGGGGCGGAAGCGTGGAACAGGGAAAGCGGCTGCCGTGACGGTCAGACCAGGCTGGCGATCGCCTGGTTGAACGTCGCGGACGGGCGCATGACCGCAGCGGCCTTCTCCGGGTCGGGCTGGTAGTAGCTGCCGATGTCGACCGGCGAGCCCTGCACCGCGATCAGCTCGGCGACGATGGTCTCCTCCTGCTCGGCCAGCGTCTTGGCCAGCGGCGCGAACGCCTCGGCGAGCGCGGCGTCGTCGGTCTGGCCCGCCAGCTCCTGGGCCCAGTAGAGCGCCAGGTAGAAGTGGCTGCCCCGGTTGTCGATCCCGCCGAGCTTGCGGCTGGGCGACTTGTCCTCGTTGAGGAAGGTGCCGGTCGCCCGGTCCAGGGTGTCGGCGAGGACCTGGGCGCGCGCGTTGCCCGTGGTCGTGGCCAGGTGCTCGAAGCTGACCGCGAGGGCGAGGAACTCGCCCAGGCTGTCCCAGCGCAGGTAGTTCTCCTTGACGAGCTGCTGGACGTGCTTGGGCGCGGAGCCACCGGCACCGGTCTCGAACAGTCCGCCACCGTTCATCAGCGGGACGACGGAGAGCATCTTCGCGCTGGTGCCCAGCTCAAGGATGGGGAACAGGTCGGTGAGGTAGTCACGCAGCACGTTGCCGGTGACCGAGATGGTGTCCTCGCCGCGGCGGATGCGCTCCAGGGAGTACGCGGTCGCGTCCTCGGGCGTCTTGATGGAGATGTCGAGGCCGCCGGTGTCGTGGTCGGCCAGGTAGGTGGTGACCTTGGCGATGAGGTTGGCGTCGTGCGCGCGGCCCTCGTCCAGCCAGAACACGGCCGGGTTGCCGGTCGCGCGGGCGCGGGTGACGGCGAGCTTGACCCAGTCCTGGATCGGCAGGTCCTTGGTCTGGCACATCCGGAAGATGTCACCGGCGCCGACGGCCTGCTCCAGCACGACGTCGCCGTTGGTGTCGACGACCCGCACCGAACCGGTGGCGGGGATCTCGAAGGTCTTGTCGTGGCTGCCGTACTCCTCGGCCTTCTGCGCCATCAGACCGACGTTCGGTACGGAGCCCATGGTCGACGGGTTGAAGGCGCCGTGCGCGCGGCAGTCGTCGATGACGACCTGGTAGACGCCCGCGTAGCTGCTGTCCGGCAGGACCGCGAGGGTGTCGGCCTCGTCGCCGTCCGGGCCCCACATGTGGCCGGAGGTGCGGATCATGGCCGGCATGGAGGCGTCGACGATGACATCGCTGGGGACGTGGAGGTTGGTGATGCCCTTGTCGGAGTCGACCATCGCGAGGGCCGGGCCCTCGGCGAGCTCGGCCTCGAAGGACGCCTTGATCTCGGCCCCCAGGTGGGGCACGGAGTCCAGGCCCTTGAGGATGGCGCCGAGGCCGTCGTTCGGGCTGAGTCCGGCGGCGACGAGCGCCTCACCGTACTTGGCGAAGGTGTTCGGGAAGAAGGCGCGGACCACGTGGCCGAAGATGATCGGGTCGGAGACCTTCATCATGGTGGCCTTGAGGTGCACGGAGAACAGCACGTCCTCGGCCTTGGCACGGGCGACCTGCGCGGTGAAGAACTCGCGCAGCGCGGCGACGCGCATGACGGCCGCGTCCACGACCTCGCCCGCGAGGACGGGGACGGACTCGCGCAGCACGGTGGTGGTGCCGTCGTCACCCACCAGCTCGATGCGCAGCGAACCGTCCTCGGCGATGACGGCGGACTTCTCGGTGGAGCGGAAGTCGTCGACGCCCATGGTCGCGACGTTCGTCTTCGAGTCCGCGGACCAGGCGCCCATGCGGTGCGGGTGCGCCTTGGCGTAGTTCTTGACCGACGCGGGGGCACGGCGGTCGGAGTTGCCCTCGCGCAGGACGGGGTTCACCGCGCTGCCCTTGACCTTGTCGTAACGGGCGCGGACGTCCTTGTCCTCGTCGGTCCGCGGGTCGTCCGGGTAGTCCGGAAGCGCGTAGCCCTGCTCCTGGAGCTCGGCGATCGCGGCCTTGAGCTGCGGGATCGAAGCCGAGATGTTCGGCAGCTTGATGATGTTCGCGCCGGGAGTCCTGGCCAGCTCACCGAGCTCGGCGAGTGCGTCATCGATACGCTGTTCGGCCTTGAGGTGCTCCGGGAAGCCGGCGATGATCCGCCCCGCCAGGGAGATGTCGCGGCTCTCCACCGTGACCCCTGCGGTCGAGGCGTAGGCCTCGACGACGGGCAGGAACGAATAGGTCGCCAGGGCAGGGGCCTCGTCGGTGTGCGTATAGATGATGGTCGAGTCAGTCACCGGGTGCTCCGCTCCACGTCTGCAACATTGCTTGACATCAAGATATCCCGTGACCGCTCCCCTCTCCACAAGGCCCCCGCGCTCGTTCTCCCGCCCCGGCCCTTCAGTGGCCGGATTCCTGGGCCTCGCCCGGCCTCCGCCGGGGTTCCACCTGCTCGACGCGAAGGGCGACGTACCGCGGTGGGCGGCGGCCCGCGCCCCGTACCGGATCGCCGAGGAGGAGGTGAACGCCTGGCGCGTACCGCCGTTCACCGGTCACCGTCTGGTCCATCTGATCGCCTTCGGCACGATCCGCGCCGTCGAACGCGTCGAGGCGGGGCTGCTCAGCGTTCCCGGACAGGTGTGACCCCGAGGGCGGCGGGGGCGGGCGGCCGGTGCTCGAACCAGCGCCGGTCGTCCTCCAGTTGGGCGGCGAGCGCGATCAGCCGCTCCTCGCTGCGGGAGGGGCCGAGGAGCTGGGCGCCGAGGGGCAGGCCGTCGCTGGTGAACCCGGCCGGGACGTTGATGCCGGGCCAGCCCAGGACGTTCCAGGGCCAGGCGTACGGGCAGGCCGCGGCCATCGCGAGGTCGGTGCGCCAGGCGCTCAGCCGGTCGAAGGTGCCGACGCGGGGCGGCGGGGTGGCGGTGGTCGGGGTGAGCAGTACGTCGAACCCGCGCCCGGACGCGTCGAAGAGGGCGCCGATCCTGCGGTGCTGGCGCACTTCGCGGGCGCGGGCCGCCCGGACGACCCGGCCGCCGAGGCGGGTGCCGGTGCGCAGGGCGCTGCGGGTGCGCGGGTCCAGGAGGGCCGGGTCGGGGTGGCGGGCGGCGAATTCGGCGATCCCGGTGGTGGCGCGGGGGACGAAGGCGAGGCCGATCAGCCCGTAGCGGGGTCGGGCCTCCTCGACATGGTGGCCCAGGCGGGCGAGGGCCTCGGCGAGTGCGGTGACGGCCCGGCGCACCTCCGGGTGCGGGGCGGCGCCGGTGAGGGTGAGCGGTGGCCGCCAGGCGAGCGCGATGCGCAGTCGGCCGGGGTCGCGGAGGGCGGCGGCCGAGGCGCTGACGGCGGGCGGGCGGTGCGGGTCGTCCGGGTGCGGTCCGGCGACCGCGTCGAGCAGGAGGGCCGCGTCGGCGACGGTACGGGCCAGGGGGCCGTTGACGGTGAGGCCCTGGAAGGCGTCGCTGTGGGGGTGCGTGGAGATCCGGCCGCGCTGCGGTTTGATGCCGACGAGATGGGTCCACGCGGCGGGGATGCGGACGGAACCGGCTCCGTCCGAGCCGAGCGCGGCGGGGACGAGTCCGGCGGCCACGGCCGCCGCGGAGCCACCGGACGAACCGCCCGGGGTGTGCCCGGTGTTCCACGGATTACGGGTGGCGCCGAAGGCCGCGCCCTCGGTGAACGGCCACTGGCCCAGCTCGCAGGAGTTGGTCTTGCCGACGACGACGGCTCCGGCGGCGCGCAGCCTGCGGACCGCCTCGCTGTCACGGACGGCCGGGGGCAGGTCCCCGTCGCAGCCGAAGTGGGTGGGCAGGCCCGCGACATCGGTGTCGTCCTTGACGGCGACCGGTACGCCGAGCAGCGGCAGCCGTTCGCCCGCCGCGAGCCGCCGGTCGGCTTCGGCCGCCTCGGCGAGCGCGGCTTCGGCCCGTAGGTGCCGGAAGGCGTTGAGGGTGCCCTGGGTGGCCTCGATCCGGGCGAGGGCGGCCGCGACGAGGGCGGTGGAGGAGGTGCGGCCGTCGGCGAGTTGCCGTGCGCTGTCGGCCAGTCCGGGCGGTGCGGGTGCGCGGGACGGCTCCGATGCCGCTGCCCGTGCGGGTACCGCTGTCGCCGCCGGTACCGGCGGGGCGCTCGATCCGGTCCGGTCCGTGGGTTCCGTTGAGGACATGGGCTGTCGCCTCCCTCGTGTCCGCCGGATCCACCGGTCCTCCCGGTTCCGCCCGCACGAACTTACTGGAGGGTAACGAAGCGGGGGCCGCCCGCTCAAGCGTTTCGCACGGCGGGCCGCGGGCTGCCGGGACACGGATGCGTCCGGATCCCTCCGGCCCGAACCGAGACGCCCCGAACCCAGACTCCAGGGTTCCGCCGGGGCCGCTTCCCACCTACGAGGGCCCGTCTCCTGCGAGGGCCGTTTCCTTCGCGGGCCACTTCCTCCGAGGCCGTACCTGCCTCCGGACACCTGTCCCCCACGGTGCGTGAGCGAAAACCTCGCCGGACTTCACCCTCCGTACGCACCGTCGCGCGCTCCTCACCTCGCGGGCGTACGCTCGACATCACGGATCACACGGATCGCGCACCCTGAACGGCCCTCAGCAGGCCCTTTCGAAGGAGGCGACGTGACCGGTCACCGTATGGCCGCACGCACGGCCGCAGGCGCGGCAGTCGTCGCACTCACCATCACGAGCGGCGCAGTGGCGCACGCCGGTGACGGCACCGGCTCGCTCAGCGCACAGCAGATCGCCGACCGCTCCCGTGACGCGCTTCTCGGGGTGCGTTCCCTGCACCTGAACACGCGAGGTGACCTCGGTAAGGCGGACTCGCCGATGACGCTGGATCTCGTCCTCGACCGGGACGGCAACTGCGCGGGCGGCGTCGACCTCGGCAACGACGAAGGCTCCATGAAGATCATCAAGCGTGGCGACACGGTGTGGCTGAAGCCGGACTCGGCATTCTGGAAGAACCAGGTGCCGATCGGCGGCTCGGCCTTCGAGGCCATCGTGGACGGCCGGTACATCAAGGCTTCGGCCACCGACCCGAGACTGGGCGACGTGACCAGGGCATGCGATCTCGACACCTTCCGCCAACTGATCACGGACAACGCGAAGACCGGCTCCGACCGGGGGACCCTGGTCAAGGGCAAGGAGACGCGGCTCGCCGGTTCCCCCGTCGTCCCGCTGATCCGGACCCGGAACGGCGAGACACTGACCCTGTACGTGGCCACGGAGGGCAAGCCCTATCCGGTGCGGTTCACGGTGAAGGGCCCGTCGGCGGACGCGGTCGTGGGCTTCTCCGCCTTCGACAAGCCAGTGCCCACGGCCACTCCCCCGGCGGACGAGACGGTGGATGTCAACGCCCTGCTGGGGCGCACGACCTCGCCCGTCTGACAGTGCCGTTTCCCCAACCCTTGCCCCCGGCCCCTGCCCCGTGTCCCGCCCACGACCGCGTCCGCCGACGGGCCCTTCGCCCCTTCGCCCCTGAGGGCCCTCACCCGCGCGGGGTGCGATCCCCCCGGCTGAGCAGCGCGTACAGCACGAGCGACGAGGCCAGTCCGACCGCCCAGCCGTAGTCGGCGAGCGGTTTCAGGAACGGGATCAGCCCGTCGGACGGGAAGGGGCCCTTCCCGGGGGCCGAGTGGGAGCCGCCCACGGCCAGGACGCCGCCGACGGCGAAGGCGGCGACGGCCCGCCAGTTCCAGCCGTTGGTGTACCAGTAGCGCCCGCCGGGCCGGTAGAGATCCGCGAGGTCCAGCACGGTGCGGCGGATGATCCAGTAGTCGGCGATCAGAATGCCCGCCACCGTACCGAGGAGGCCGCCGACCAGTCCGAGCCAGGTGAAGATGTACAGCTCGGGGGTCTCGGTGAGTTTCCACGGCATGATGAGGACGCCGACGACGCCCGTGATCAGGGCGCCGGTACGGAAGTTGATGACCTTCGGCGCGAGGTTCGCCAGGTCGTACGCGGGTGAGACGACGTTCGCCGCGATGTTCACCGAGATCGTCGCGATGAGGACCGTGATCAGCCCGAAGAGCAGCCCGAACACGTTGTCGGTCTTGGCGACGAGCTGGACCGGGTCCCAGACGGCTACCCCGTACACGGCATGCGAGCCGGACGTGACGAAGACCGACAGCAGGGCGAAGAAGGTCATGGTGGTCGGCAGGCCGAGCGACTGCCCCCGGATCTGGGCGCGTTGGCCCGCGGCGAAGCGGGTGAAGTCGGGGATGTTCAGCGAGAGCGTGGACCAGAAGGCGATCATGCCCATCAGGGACGGGAAGAAGACCGGCCAGAAGTCCTTGCCCCAGCCGAGCGCGGAGGGCTGGTCCAGCAGCGGACCGAATCCGCCCGCCTTGACGGCGACCCACACCAGCAGGACGACGGCACCGACGAGGACGAACGGAGCCGCCCAGTTCTCGAACCGGCGCAGGGTCTCCATCCCCCGGTAAATGATGGCGAGTTCGAGCGCCCAGAAGAGGACGAAGCAGAGCCACAGCGTCCATGGCTGGCCGCCGATCTCGTCGGCCTTCGCCCAGCCGCCGAAGATCTTGCCGAGCAGGGTGAAGACGCCGACGCCCCCGATCCAGGTCTGGATGCCGAACCAGGCGCAGGCGACGGCGGCGCGGATCAGGGCGGGCAGATTGGCGCCGCGCAGCCCGAAGGAGGCACGGGCCAGCACCGGGAAGGGGATGCCGTACTTGGGTCCGGCGTGCCCGGTGAGCAGCATCGGGGCGAGCACGATCAGGTTGGCCAGCGCGATCGTGAAGACGGCCTGCTTCCAGTCCATGCCGAGCGCCACCAGACCGGAGGCGAGCAGCCAGGACGGGATGTTGTGGGCCATGCCGATCCAGAGGGCCGCGAAGTTGTACGTCGTCCAGGTGCGCCGTTCCAGGGGGACGGGCAGGAGGTCCTCGTTGGCGAAGCGGGGGTCGTCGGGAACGTAGCCGTGGGCGAGTTCGACGCGACCGGACGGGGCGGGTATCGGGTCCTGCGGTGGGGTGGGTGGGACAGTTGCGGTCATGGCGGCTGGACCCTTCGCTCGGGAGCGGTGCCGTGCGGGGCGGGGTTCGGGTCTACGCGGGGAAGCGGGCACCCTGTGTGCGGGGTGCGAGGCGGGGAAAGCGGCCGGGTGTGCCGGTCAGGTCGACAGGGCCGGGATGATCTCGGAGCCGTAGGCGTCGATCGTCGCCTCGCGTGCGTCGTGCATGTTGTACAGGGCGAACTGGTCGACTCCCAGGTCGCGCAGGGCCCGGAGCTTCTCGATGTGCGCCTCGGCGGGGCCCAGCAGACAGAACCGGTCGACGATCTCGTCGGGGACGAAGGCCGTGTCCGGGTTACCGGTGCGGCCGTGGTGGCTGTAGTCGTAGCCGGACCGCCCGGCGATGTACGCGGTGAGCGCCTCGGGAACCAGACCGGAGTGCTCACCGTAGTGGGACACCAGGTCGGCCACGTGGTTGCCTACCATGCCGCCGAACCACCGGCACTGCTCGCGGGCGTGGTCGAGGTCGTCGCTCACATAGGCGGGGGCGGCGACGCAGATGGTGACGGAGTCCGGGTCGCGGCCCGCGTCGGCCGCCGCCTGCCGTACCGCCTTGATCATCCACTCGGTGAGGAACGGGTCGGCGAGCTGGAGGATGAACCCGTCGGCCTTCCTGCCTGCCAGGGCCAGCGCCTTGGGACCGTACGCCCCCATCCAGACCGGCAGGCTGCCGTCCTTCACCCACGGGATCTGGATCGGCCGGCCGTCGACGGTGGCCTCCCGGCCCTCCGCCAGATCACGAATGACATCCATCGCCTCGCCGAGGCGGGCCAGGGTGTTGGGTTTGCGGCCCGCGACGCGCATCGCGGAGTCGCCGCGCCCGATGCCGCAGACGGTGCGGTTGCCGTACATGTCGTTGAGGGTGGCGAAGGTGGAGGCGGTGACCTCCCACGTACGGGTGCCCGGGTTGGTGACCATCGGGCCGACGATCAGCCGCTCGGTGTGCTCCAGGATGCTGCTGTAGATGACGAACGGCTCCTGCCAGAGCACCGCCGAGTCGAACGTCCAGCCGTAGCGGAAGCCGTTGCGTTCGGCACGGCGCATGAGACCGACCACCGTCGAGGCGGGCGGGTCGGTCTGGAGGACGAGTCCGAAGTCCATGCCGGGTTCTCCTAGTCCAGTTGCTGACATGTGGCACGGGCGGCGTGCGTGCCGTGACCGGCACGACCCTTGAACTTCCGCCCATGGATGGCGACTTCACCCGGGAAGGCGCGGTCTCGGCCCCTCCGGTGAGGTGCGGGTCCGGCAGACGGTGCGGGGGTGGAGGGGGCGTGTCGTCGTCGCCCGGTGCACATTCCGCCCTCGCCCGTACTCCGGCCTTCAGGCACTCGGGCGCACATTGGCGATGCTCCGGGAGCGCTGCCCCGGGTGACGTGATCGGGAAGATCCTTCCACATCATGCCGTGCCGAACCTTGTGCGACGACGCTTCGAGAGCGAGTCGCGAGGGGCCGATTCTGGACTGCTTCCCAGGTTTTGGGAAGAGGTCTCCCCCACACGTGCCCACTGCTCGCCGGTGAGCCCTACCGAACGGCGCGCACACGCGGGCGGGCGGCGCCGGTGACGCACACGGACCTGCCGCTCAGGCCGGGGCGGAGGGCGGCGAGGAACGTCTCCGGTGACGAGGAAGTGACACACCGGCTCTGTCAGTTCGCCCCCCGGAAGATGCCGCGCGGCACATAGGTCCCGTGGCCCGCGTGACCCACGTAGTTACGGTTGTCGACCACCGGAACACCGCGGGAGAGCACCGTCTCCACCCGCCCCGTCACGCGCTTGCCCTCGTACGCCGAGTAGTCGACGTTCATGTGATGTGTCTCGGCCGAGATGACCTGCTCGGCGTGCGGGTCATAGATGACGATGTCGGCGTCGGCGCCCGGTGCGATCGTGCCCTTCTTCGGATACAGGCCGAACATCCGGGCGGGCGCGGCGCAGGCGATCTCGATCCAGCGTCGACGGCCGATGTGCCCGTCGACAACAGCCTGGTGAAGGAGGTCCATACGGTTCTCGACACCCGGCATGCCGTTCGGGATCTTCGAGAAATCTCCCCGGCCCATCTCCTTCTGGCCCTTGAAGCAGAACGGGCAGTGGTCCGTGGAGACCACCTGCAGATCATTCGTCCGCAGTCCACGCCACAAAGCCGCCTGATGCTCCTTCGGGCGCAGCGGTGTGGAGCAGACGTACTTGGCACCTTCGAATTCGGGCTCTGCCAGGTTGTCGGTCGACAGGAAGAGGTACTGCGGGCAGGTCTCACCGAATACGGGAAGGCCCTCGTCCCGGGCCCGTGCCAGCTCGGCCAGCGCTTCCTGCGCCGAGACGTGCACCACGTAGAGAGGAGAGCCCGCCACCTGGCTCAGCTTGATCATCCGATGCGTGGCCTCCGCCTCCAGGAGTGCCTTGCGGACCTCACCGTGGTAGCGCGGATCCCGCTCACCGCGTGCCAGTGCCTGTTCGACCAGTACGTCGATGGCGAGGCCGTTCTCCGCGTGCGTCATCACCAGCGCGCCGTTCGAGCCCGCACGCTGCATGGCCCGGAGAATCTGACCGTCGTCGGAGAGGAACACCCCCGGATACGCGGTGAAGAGCTTGAACGAGGTGACCCCGGCCGAGACGAGCGTGTCCATCTCCTTCAGCGAGGACTCGTTCACATCGGACATGATCATGTGGAACGCGTAGTCGATCGCGCACTTTCCATCGGCCTTCTCATGCCATGCGTCAAGCCCCTCACCGAGTGACCCGCCCTTGGACTGGATCGCGAAATCGATGATGGTCGTCGTGCCGCCCCAGGCCGCGGCCCGCGTGCCGGTCTCAAAGGTGTCGGAGGCGAACGTGCCACCGAACGGCATCTCCATATGCGTGTGCGCGTCGACCCCGCCCGGGATCACGTACTTCCCCGCGGCGTCGATGACGTGACCGGCCGTCCACCCATGGCTGCCGTGGGTGGCCAGGGCCACGACGCGGCCACCGTCGACGAGCACGTCGACGTGCAGCTCGTCGGAGGCAGTGATGACCAGGCCACCGGTGATCAGAGTGCGTGCCATAGCGACTGCTCCATTCGCGTCGGATCCGGGGTTTCGCTCATGAGCCGCTTCTGTACGTCCAGTGCGTCCAGTGCGCCCAGTGCGCCCAGTGCGCCCTGTATGCCCTGTACGCCCTGTGCGGCACCGTCGGCGGCCCGGGTACCGGTCCCCAAGAGGTCGGCGGCGAAGGTGCCGCCGAAGGACGTCTCCGCGCGGTGATGACGAGGCCGCCGTGGATGACGGTGCGGCTCATGTCCCTCTCCTCACCGCGGCGGAATGGGTCTACGCACGTAGATACGTGCGTGATGAAGAACGTAGAAGTGGGTTGCCCACTGTGGCAATACCGCTGCCGCTAACGGATGAAGACGTTTCCGTTTCCCGCGCGGGACACCCCACCGGCCCAATGCGCGACGCGAAGCGGCACGGCTTCCGGTGGCGGGCCGTCACGGCGGCGCTCTCGTCCACGTCGGCGCACCGTGCACGTGGCCGGGCGGCCGTGGCGGCCTCGACTGCCGTCACCGCCACGGAGATTGATAACGGAATGATGAAGGGTCTGGTCCAAATGTTGGGTACGGTTCATCGGCTGGTCCCGCAACGGGCGTGAGGCGATCACCCCGGGCGGCGAACGTCTGACACGTCGCCGGACGCCCCGAAGTCCGGTGCCTTCCGACCGATCCCGGAGGATCACGTGCGCATATCGCGCTCCGCACGTACCGCACTGGCCGCCGCCACCGTCGCGGCCGTCGCCCTGCCCCTGGTCACCACAGCCGCCCACGCCGAGGGGTCCAAGGCCGCGCCCGCCGCCGCCCCGTACGCCGGTCTGCCGTCCGGTACGAAGCAGGCGAAGACCCTCGTCATCGGTGTCGACGGCGCCTCGATCGACACCTTCGCCCGCGCAGCCGTACCGAACCTCGACAAGCTGATGTCGGGCGGGCTGACGGCACGCAGCAATCTCTTCGCCAACCCCATGGCCCCGACCGTCTCCGGCGCGGGCTGGTCCTCGATCGCCACGGGTGTCTGGCCCGACAAGCACAACGTGAAGGACAACAACTTCACCGCGCCCAACTACGGGCAGTACCCCGACTACGCGACCCGTCTGGAGAACGCCGACCCGGCGACGTCCACACTGGTCGTCGGCACCTGGAACCCGATCCCCGAGATCGTCTTCGGCGCCAGGACCGACCTGCGCCTCGCGGGCGGCAATGACGCGGGCACCACCGCCAAGGCCGAGGACTACCTCGCGCACGGCAATCCCGACTCCACCTTCGTCCACCTCGACGAGGTCGACGGCGCCGGTCACAGCTCGGGGACGGCGAGCGACGCGTACCTCAAGGCCCTCGGCGTCGCCGACACCCAGATCGGCCGGCTGCTGAACGCCGTCACCTCCCGGCCGACGTACGCCAAGGAGGACTGGCTGGTCGTCGTCACCGCCGATCACGGTCACACCCCGACCGGCGGCCACGGCGGCAACTCCCCCGGTGAGCGCGGTACGTTCGTCATCGCCCGGGGCAAGGGCATCCAGCCCGGTTCGGTGCGTCACGACGTCAAGATCACCGACATCGCTCCCACCGTCCTGCGTCACGAGGGCGTCGCGACCGACCCCGCCTGGAACCTGGACGGCACCGCGCTCGGCGAGCTGAAGCCGGACGCCTTCGACGCGCTGCGCGGCTCGCTGCGCGCCCCGGTCGACGAGACGAAGCTCCCGGCCGGCACCAAGGGCTGGACGAACACCGCGCCCGAGGGCTGGAGCATCGACAATTCGAGGATGCCTGCCGGCGGCGTCACCGAGTGGCGCGGCTGGTCCTTCGCGACCGACGAGTTCTGGACGAACGCCGAACTCGGACAGGGCCGTGAGACGAACGTCCGGGCCCGCGACGTCTTCGCGGTCGCCGACTCCGACGAGTGGGACGACAAGGCGCACGGCGCCGGCCAGTTCGACTCGACCCTGGTCGGACCCGCGTACCGGCTGAACGGTGCGGCGACGGCGAACGTCTCGTACGCCACGAACTACCGCGTCGACGGACCGCAGACCGGCGATGTGTACGTCTCCTACGACGGCGGCGCCCCGCGGCTCGTGAAGTCCTACCGGGCGAACGCCAACACCGTCGAGCGCCTGAAGCTCGACGTCCCGGCCGGTGCGAGCACCGCGCGGCTGAGCTTCCGCTACACCGGGACGAACAGCGCGTTCTGGACCGTCGACCAGGTCGCCTTCGGCCAGCCCAACCCGCCGTCCCAGCTCGCGGTCTCGCGTCTGACGGCGGACACCAAGCTGCTCGGCAGGCCGGGTTCCGCGTCCCCGTGGACGGTCCTCGCCAAGGGTGCGGTGAAGACCGCCGACGGCAGGCCGGTGCGCGGGGCGAAGGTCACGGCGGAGCTGGTCTCCGGCGACAAGGTACGGAAGCTGACCGGCAGCACGGGCAAGGACGGCTCGTTCCGCTTCCGGACCACCGTGGGCCGGGGCAACGCCGAGGCCACGCTGACGGTCACGGATGTGCGCTACGGGAAGCTCGCCTACTACGGCGAGCTGGACCCGGTCCGCTCCCTGGACCTCACCCGCCCCACCGGTCACCGGGGCTGATCCAGCCGCCGGGGACGGCGACGGCGGCGGACGGCCGGTCCGCGGCTCACAGGACGGGGGCCGGGCCCCGGGGTGAACACCACCCCGGGGCCCGGCCCGTTCCGGTTCCGATCCCGGTCCGGCTCCGATCCCGATCCGGTCCCGATCCCGATCCGGTCCCGATCCCCGTTCCGATTCCGATTCCGATCCCGGTCCCCGTTCCCGTCCCGGCCCCGGTCAGACCGCCGTGTGCAGGGCGTCCGCCAGAAGCGCGGCACCCTCCTCCGCCTCGGCGACCGTCAGCGACAGCGGCGGCGCGATCCTCAGCACACTGGTGCTGTGACCGCCGCCCTTGCCGAGGAGCAGTCCGCCTTCGCGGGCCGCCTCCAGGACGGCCGCCGCGGCCTCCGGATGCGCCTCGTCGGTGCCGGGCTTCACCAGTTCGATGCCGATCATGAGGCCCCGGCCGCGCACTTCCCGTACGCACGACGAACGCGCGCCGATCGCCCGGAGGCGTTCGATGAGCAGTCCGCCGACACGGCGTGCGTTGCCCTGGAGGTCGTGCTCCAGGAGGTACGAGAGGTTGGCGAGCCCGGCGGCCATGGTGACCGGGGAGCCGCCGAACGTCGAAATGGAGTTGGCATCAAGGCAGTTCATGACCTCGGCGCGGGCGACGACCCCGCCGATGGACATGCCGTTGCCGATGCCCTTGGCGAAGGTGAGGATGTCCGGCGGCCCGTGCTCGCCGTGCGCCTGCCAGCCCCAGAAGTGGTCGCCGGTACGCCCCCACCCGGTCTGCACCTCGTCGGAGATCCACAGGATGCCGTGCCGGTCGAGGACTTCACGGAACGCCGCGAACAGCCCGTCGGGCGGTGAGGTGAAGCCGCCGACGCCCTGGATGGGTTCGGCGATCAGCGCGGCGGCCTCCCGGGTGTGCCCGAGCAGGTCCTCCAGATCGGCGACGCATGCCTTGATGAACTGCGCGTCGCTCAGTTCGGCGTACGGACCGCGGCTGCGGACGCCACCGTGGACGTACAGGGTCTGCAGCGGTGACAGACTCGTGGGCGACCAGGCGTGGTTGCCCGTGATGGAGACCGCCGCGAACGACCGTCCGTGGTAGCTGTTGCGCATCGCGAGGACCTGGTTGGACCTGCGGTACGCGGTGGCGAGCAGTAGCGCGGTGTCGTTGGCCTCGGTGCCCGACGTGGTGAAGAAGACCCGGGCGTCGGGGATGCCGGAGAGCGTGGCGACACGCTCGGCGAGCTCCACCATCGGGCGGTTGAGGTAGAGCGTCGAGGAGTGGATGATGCGCGCGGCCTGCTCGGCGACCGCCTTGGTGACCGCGGGCAGGGCGTGGGCGGTCATGGTGGTGAGGATGCCGCCGAAGAAATCGAGATACCGGTTGCCGTCGGCGTCCCAGACATGGCGTCCCTCGCCGTGGGTGAGCTCCAGGGGCTGCCGGTAGTAGAGCGCCAGCCAGTCCGGGCTGACCGCCAGATGGCGCTCGTGCAGTCCGGTCACGGCTCCACCAGCCCGTCGTACGCGTCCGGCCTGCGGTCCCGGTAGAACGCCCACTGCTGTCGTACCTCCTCGATCATGTCGAAGTCGAGGTCCCTGACCAGGAGTTCCTCCTCCTTGTCGCTGGCGACCTCGCCGACGAACTGACCGCGCGGGTCGACGAAGTAGCTCGTGCCGTAGAAGTCGTTGTCGCCGTACTCCTCCTGGCCGACCCGGTTGATGGCGGCGATGAAGTACTCGTTGGCGACGGCGGACGCGGGCTGTTCCAGCTGCCAGAGATGGCTGGAGAGGCCGCGCGAGGTGGCCGACGGGTTGTAGACCAACTGGGCTCCGTTGAGACCGAGTTGGCGCCACCCCTCGGGGAAGTGCCGGTCGTAGCAGATATAGACGCCGACCTTGCCCACGGCGGTGTCGAAGACGGGCCAGCCGACGTTTCCGGGCTTGAAGTAGTACTTCTCCCAGAAGCCCTTGACCTGCGGGATGTGGTGTTTGCGGTACTTGCCGAGGTACGAGCCGTCGGCGTCGATCACCGCCGCGGTGTTGTAGTAGAAGCCGCTCTGCTCGACCTCGAAGACCGGCACGACGATCACCATGCCGGTCTCGCGGGCCAGGTCCCGCATCCGCTGGACGGTCGGCCCGTCGGGCACCGCCTCGGCCCAGCGGTAGTGCTCGGGCTCCTGCACCTGGCAGAAGTAGGGGGCGTTGAACACCTCCTGGAACCCGATGATCCGCGCCCCCTGCCGGGCGGCTTCGCGCGCATGTTCCTCATGCTTGGCGATCATGGATTCGGTGTCGCCGGTCCAGGTCGCCTGGACAAGTGCGGCGCGTACGACGTGGGACATGAGTTGCTCCTTCGACGCGGCGTCCGAGAGCCTCTACGCGTTTCTACGCACGTAGATATCCGCATGGGAGGAGAACGTAAGCCCCGCCACACGGCGGGGCAAGACCATCGCCGTGAACCGGCGGAGTCGATCATGTTTCACACCCGAGCGGTCGACACCGGTCCGGCCGGCAGTCGATCGCGGTCGAAACAGGTGCCTGGCACGGTGTGCGCGCCCGGTCCGATCCGGAAGGAAACCCCAGGGAGCGCCCGACGCACGGGTGTCATTCGCGCTGGAGTGCGCTCCAGCTCATAGCCTCCGAGGCACCACCCGACCGAAGGGGATCATTCGTGCGATACACACTGTTCGGCAGGACCGGTCTGCGAGTCAGCGAACTGGCACTGGGTGCCATGACACTGGGCAGCCATGAGTCGGGGCCGGATGCCGTCCGGGACGCCAGCGGGCGGATCGTCGACGCGTATGCCGAGGCGGGCGGCAACTTCCTCGACACGGCCGACATCTACGCGGCGGGCACCTCGGAGACGGTCCTCGGGGAGGTGCTCGGCGACCGCCGCGACTCCCTCGTCCTCGCCAGCAAGTACACCTGCGCGACCGCCCGCGGCGACGTCAACTCCGCGGGAAATCACCGCAAGAACCTCGTGCGGTCGGTGGAGCGGAGCCTCGGCCGGCTGCGCACCGACCGGCTCGACGTGCTGTGGGTGCACGCGCGGGACAACTTCACCCCGGTCGAGGAGGTCATGCGGGCCCTCGACGATCTCGTACGCACCGGAAAGGTGCTCTACGTCGGGGTCTCGGACTGGCCCGCCTGGGAGATCGCCCAGGCCAGTACGCTGGCCGAGCTGCGCGGGTGGACGGCCTTCGCCGGTTCGCAGCTGCGGTACAGCCTGCTGGAGCGTACGCCGGAACGCGAACTGCTCCCCCAGGCACGCGCCTTCGACCAGGCCGTCTTCGCCTGGAGCCCGCTGGCCCGCGGCCGGCTCACCGGCACCCACTCCGTCGACGGCACGGCTCCGGCGGCGGGCGGCGGGCGCGACGGCCGCGACGACGCGGAACGTCGCGCGTACGAGACCGTCCGCGCGGTCGTGGAGATCGCCGAGCAGGGCGGCTGGACCCCGGCCCAGGTCGCGCTGGCCTGGCTGCGCGGGCGTCCCGGCAACATCGTCCCGATCATCGGCGCCTCCACCGAGGCCCAGCTGACCGACAACCTGGCCTGTCTGGAGGTCGGGCTGGACGCGGACGCGGTCGAACGCCTGGACACGGTGAGCGCGGTGCCGCTGGGCTTCCCGCACGACTTCCTGCGCGAACCGGGAGTCAGGGAGACGGTGTACGGAGACCGCTGGGCGGACATCGAGGACCGGCGCTCCACCTACCGGCGTACGACCGGCGACGTGCGGTAGCGGCAGCCATGGGCGACGCGCGGTAGCGCGGGGCGCGCCCCGGCGCACGCGGCCTGGCCGACGAGCGGCGCTACATCCCCGCGACGCCCGCCACCCGCAGCGCGTGCACCAGGTCCCATTCGCTTTCCGTCGACACCTGACGGGCGGCGGCCAGGAGGCGGGGTACGAGGTGGGCCTGGCCGCCCCCGGCGATCCCGGCCGCGTCCTGCGCGGTTCGTACGCGCACGAAGGCGCCCAGCAGCGCCTGCGCCTCGGACGCCCCGCCCGCGCGGTCCAGGGCGACCACGGCGTCGGCGATGTCGGCGGCGGGGCGCGCCACCCCCAGGCGCAGCAACTGCCCGCAGTCCTCGGTGCGGCCCGCCGAGGCCAGCGCCCCCACCGCCCCGGCGAGCCCTTCGGGCGGCAGCAGGGACACCTCCCACAGCAGGGTCGCCCAGTCGGCCGCCAGCCCCGCGCGGTGCAGGGCGAGGGCCAGTACCGGCAGATGTCCGGCGGGCCACGCCGCCGCCTCGCAGAGCACGACGTGCGCCTCGCCGCTGCGGCCCTCGGCACGCAGCCGGACCAGCAGCGCGACGGCGGTGGACGCGACGCGGAGGGCGGCGGGGTCCGGTGGGCTCTCCGGCACCGGGGCGGCGGCAGGGGCGGGTCCGTTCTCGGCCGGCGCGCCGCCGAAGCGGGCCCCGCGCGGTGCCGCGGCACCGGCCGAGGGGGCGGGCAGCACGGGGACCGGCGAGGGGGCGTACCCGGTCTCCTCGTCGTCCACCTCAAGACCGGCGAACCGAGCCCCTCGGGGCTTCTCGCGCCGGGGCGCGGGCGCCGAAGCGGCGGCGGGCGCCGGAACGGCGGGAGGCGCGGCGACGGGAGGCGCGGCGGTGGGTGCGACGGCCGCCATCCGCTTGCGCAGATCCGTGCAGCGGGCCGAGGCGCGTTCGTGGTCGTCCCGGGCCCAGGCGAGCGCGTCCGTGTCCGGTGCGTGCGGGCCGCCCGCCCCTGCCGCGCTCAGCCGCTCGGCCGCCCGGATCTGTTCCCGGAGCATCAACTCCAGCCGGTGGACGAGCGCTTGGCGTCCGCCGGGCTGCCGGTCGTGGGCGGCGGCCGATGCGGAGTACAGCGCGGCGGCCCGTACCGATTCATGCTCCGCGAACGCGGTGCCATGTGACATCGCGAGGTCCGACAGCAGGGACTCCACCACGTCCCAGGGCGGGATCTCGACCCCGTCGAGGCACGCTCTCATGCCTTCGGGGTCGCGGCGGGTGAAGACGCCGTACCACCCGCCTCCGGGGTCCAGCCGGGCCGCGAGGTCCCGGAGGTACTGTGCGAACGCCCCTACTTCCACCGCGTGTTCATGCACCGTGATCGTCGCCCTCGCCGACTGTCGACTGGAACCTTCCAGTCGGGAGGCATTCGACCGCAGATGTGTTACGGGCGGGTCACACGCGTCTTTCCAATGCGGTGCGGGCTCAGAAGGTGACGGCGATACCCGTGTGCGGGCGCTTGCCGAGCCGTACGACCATGGCGGGCCAGTCGACGATCCAGAACTTCCAGGTGTACTTGCGGGCCAGCACCTTGCGTACCGCCCGGGTCCCCGCCTCGTCGAGCAGCCGCGCGGTGCCCTCGGCGCTGGGGGCGCCCTCCGCGACCCGGCCGCGCATGTCGCAGACCGTGACCAGGACCCGGCTGTTGTTGCGCAGGCGTTTCACCTTCCACGAGTCGGAGCGGGTCCAGACGTACAGCACCTCGCCGTCGGCCGCCGCCCAGACGGGCGTGGCGACGGGGGTGCCGTCCTTCCGGAACGTTGTGAGGCTGACGTACTCGCTGCGGGCGAAGTCCTGAAGAGTCACGGGCGTGACCCTACGCGCTCAGGCGATCAGGGGAACCGCATCCGGTTCCGGGGCGCATCGGGTGAGCAGTTCGTCCATCGAGAGGCCGAGTGCCCCGGCCAGTGCCGCCACCGTGAAGAAGGCGGGGGTCGGGGCCCGGCCGGTCTCGATCTTGCGGAGGGTCTCGGCGGAAATTCCGGCGCTCGCGGCGATGGTGACCATGCTGCGTCCGCCGCGTGCCTCGCGGAGCAGTCGGCCGAGCCGTTCGCCGCGGAGGCGCTCTTCGGGTGTCAGGGGCGTACGTACCATTCCGTCATTCTAATACCGCGCGGACCGGTATAGTAATAGGCACGGTACGACTGTGCGACTCACCACAGACCCGTCCATCACCGTGCGGGCCATCCGCCGACCCGGGCGCTCCGGTCAACTGCGCTGATCAGGTGATGTCTCAGTCGTCGCCGAGGAACTTCCTCGCCAGCGCCTCACCCGTGGTGACCGCCTTCGTGCGGCTCTCGATCGGCGAGACCCGGGAGCCCTTGAACACGAGGTAGGTGACGCCGGAGTCGGTGCCACCGGTGCGCGGGTCGGGGTCGATGCCGAGCGCGCGGGCGGTGGCGTACGACGCCTCGCCGATGATGCCGCTGGGGCCCGTGTCACCCACCACGGCGTACCGCACCCGGTCACGATAGATGACGGCGGCGACGCTGCCGCCCCTGATCCCGGACTTCCGGTAGTCCCAGACGGAGCTCGGCCCCGGCACGACGATGTGCGGGAGCGCGGCCGAGTCCAGCGGTTTGCCGCCCGACGTCACGAACGCCGTCTCCGGCAGGAAGTTCGGGTCGGTCTTCCTGTTGCACGCCTTCGTCTTCCGGCCGTCGCAGTCGATGTCCATGTCCGCCTTCCAGAACACGGCACCGTCCGTGCCGCACACGGGGACGGTGGCCTTCGGCCGGGAGGCGTCCGTGCGGTACTTCCCCTTGGAGATCCGCGTGCAGGACGTCATCTCGGCCAGCAGCGCGGCGGCGGTCACCGGACCCTCCCCGCTCCCGGCCGACCGGGAGCCGGTGGCGGTGGCGGGCAGTGCCGCGGGGCCGAGCAGGGCGGCGCCGCAGACCGCCGTCAGGGCGAGCGTCAGGGCGAGTGTCCGGGTACGCACTGTGGGGATGGCCTTTCCACTGGACCTGAGGGCTCCATCGAGCCCTTCCTTGCCGACACGGCGCTTCCGGCTGCCCCGAATCCGACCGGGGCGGCCGGATGCCGTGTCATGACGGCGGGGCCGGTACTCGCGATATGTCGCTCCGTACCGGCCCCGCCGACCGTGCTCGTCCGACCGGAGGTCAGTTCCCGCCGCTCGGATGCACCACCATGGCCGAGCCACCGCCCCGCCGCACCTTTTCCGCCGCCGCCAGCCACCGGCCGTCCGGCAGCCGCTGTACGCCGGTGGCCGCGCCGATCTCCGGATTCAGCTTGAAGGCGTGGCCGAGCGCTTCCAGCTCCGCCCGCAGCGGGCTGTCCCAGATTCCGGGCTCGATCTCCGTCGTCGGCGCGTTGCGCTGGCTGGCGCGCGGCGCCGCGATGGCGTCGACCAGCGGGAGCCCCCGGTCGACATGACCGGTCAGGGACTGGAGCACGGTGGTGATGATCGTGGCGCCGCCCGGGGAGCCCAGAGCCAGCACCGGCTTGCCGTGCTTCAGCACGATGGTCGGTGAGATCGACGACCTCGGCCGCTTGCCCGGACCCGGCAGATTCGGGTCGTGGACCGCCGGGTTGGCGGGCGCGAAGGAGAAGTCGGTCAGCTCGTTGTTGAGCAGGAAACCGCGGCCGGGGACCGTGATGCCGCTGCCGCCGGTGGACTCGATGGTCAGGGTGTACGCGACGACGTTGCCCCACTTGTCGGCGGCCGTCAGATGCGTGGTGTTCTCCCCCTCGTACGTCGTCGGGGCAGCCGTCCCGCCGGTCGCGCAGGCGGTCGGGTCGCTCGGGTCACCGGGCGCCAGCGGGCTGGTCAGCACCGCGTCGTCCTTGATCAGGCACTCCCGCGAGTCGGCGAACCGCTGGCTCAGCAGCCCCCGGGTCGGCACGTCCTCGAACGCCGGGTCGCCGACCCAGCGCCCCCGGTCGGCGAACGCGATCCGGCTCGACTCGATGAGCCGGTGCAGATACTGGACCTTGCCGACCCTCGAAAGGTCCGTGGACTCCAGGATGTTGAGCGCCTCGCCGACACTCGTACCGCCGGACGAGGACGGCGCCATGCCGTACACGTCGAGCCCCCGGTAGCCGACCCTCGTCGGATCCTGCCGCAGCGCCCGGTACGCCTTGAGGTCCTTGCCCGTCAGATCGCCCGGCCGCACCACCCGGTCGGCCTCCGGGTCGACGGGCGGCCGACGGACCGTACGGACGATGTCGTCGGCCAGTTCGCCCCGGTACAGCTCGTCGACGCCCTCGCGGCCCAGCTCCCGGTACGTGCGTGCCAGATCGGGGTTCTTGAAGACCGAACCGACCACCGGCAGCTGACCACCGGGCAGGAACAGCTCGGCGGACGCCGGGAAGTCGGCGAACCTGGCCTGATTTCCCTCGGTCTGCGAGCGGAACGTTTCGTCCACGACGAATCCGTCGTGGGCCAGCCGCTCGGCCGGCTTCAGCAGCGTACGCAGCGACTTGGTGCCCCAGGTGTCCAGCGCCTTGTCCCAGGTCGCCGGGGTGCCGGGGGTACCGACGCCGAGACCGCTGGTGACGGCGTCGTTGAACGGGATCGGCTTCCCGTTCTCCAGGAAGAGCGAGGAGTCCGCGCTGCGCGGCGCGGTCTCCCGGCCGTCGATGGTCTGTACGGTGCGCTTCTTCGCGTCGTAGTAGACGAAGTAGCCACCGCCGCCGATGCCCGCCGAATACGGCTCCGTGACACCGAGCGCCGCCGCGGTCGCCACAGCGGCGTCGACCGCGTTGCCTCCCTTGCGGAGCACCTCGATACCGGCCGCCGAGGCGTCCTCGTCGACGCTCGCCACGGCTCCCCCGTACCCCACCGCCACGGGCGACTTGGCCGTCGCCGGCCGCGTGGCGGCGGGCGGCGCGGAACCGGCCGGGGCAGCGGCCCCGATCGAGGCGACAACAGCGAAAACAGCTAAGAACGACGTATTCCGGCCGACGGAACGGCGCATGTGTACCTCCGATAAGCGTTTCGTCCGCGCAGGGTAGCCTCGTGCCGCCCCGGACGTCAGGACCGCCTCGGACAACAACCCCGATGCCCGCTAACATGCCCGCCCATGACCGACGACGTACGCAACATCGTGCTGGGTGTCATAGCCGCCGGCATCAGCGCCTGTCTGGGCTGGCTCGCCCGTACCCACCTCTGGCGCCGCAGGCTGCGACGCAAGCAGGCTTTCTTCGGGCTGCCGGGGAATTCCGAGTGCCTGCTGGTCGTCAACCGCTTCGCGGGCGCCGAAGGTTCGGTGCACCGTCACGACACCTTCGCCCTGCTCGAACTCTCCGCGCTGATCAAGGACTGTTCGGCGCACGCGCGGATCCTCTCCCACGACGTGGCGCAGCAGGGCTTCGGCGAGCGCACGGAGTTCTGCATCGGCGGGCCGGTGTCCAACCAGCGGATGGCCGCGCATCTGCATTCACTGCTGCCGGGTGTGAAGATCAACACGGATCCGGAGCCGAGCCCCGACCGCGCGTCCTTCCAGGTCGGTCCGGAGCGCTACCGGCTGGAGCCGGGCGTCAACGAGTACGTACTGCTCGCCCGGCTGACGGGAGGTCAGGGAGCCCGCCCGGTCTTCCTGTTCTGCGGGCAGCGGGCCATCACCAATCAGGCGGCCACCCGGTATCTGGCCCGCAACCACGAGAAACTGTGGCGCAGGCACGGCAACAGCTCCTTCTGCCTGCTGCTGAAGGTCACCAACTCCCAGGCGTACGGCCCCGATGTGGTGGAGCTGGTCGGCGATGTGACCCGCGCCGCCCAGGAACCCGTACCGGCGCCCCGCACCTCGCACCGGGCCACGGGCTGACCGTCACGTCAGCGCCGCCGGAACCGCCCCCGGCCCGCCGCCACCATCGCGTCGATCTCCACGATTCCCAGCGGCCGGGCCAGCAGGACCACCACGAGCAGCAGCACCAGGACCCCGGCCCCGGTGGCCGCCGCATCGCCCGCTCCCTCCACCGCCCGTGCCGCCCCGTACGCCAGCGCCCCGGCCGGCAGGCACGCGGCGATCAGCCGGACGTGCGCCCCCAGCGCGGGCGACCGCAGCAGCCCGCCACCGCCCGGCCCCGGAACGCGCCGGTGCAGCACGTACGCGGTGACGGCGAACCCCGCGAAGAACGCCACCGAGTTCGCCCCGGCCATCCCGGTCACCGCCCAGCGTGCGGGCAGCAGCAGATACGCGGCCACGCACAGTGCGGCGTTGACCCCGGCGATCACCAGGTTGAGGAGGAAGGGGGTGCGGGTGTCGCTCATCGCGTAGAAGCCGCGGGTGAGCACGTACTGTCCGGAGAAGGCGATCAGCCCCGGCGCGAAGGCGGCCAGCATGCCGGCCATCACCGTGATGTCGGCGTCCGTGGTCCGCCCGTACCCGAAGACCGACCCCATCACCCACGGTGCCAGCACGAGCAGGACGGCCGCCGCGGGCACCACGGCCGGGGCGCTGGTCCGCAGGGCGTACGAGACGTCCCGCCGCACCCCGGCCAGGTCCCCGTCGGCCGCCGCCCGGCTCATCCTCGGCATCAGCGCGGTGACGAGGGAGACGGTGATGATGCCCTGCGGGACGACCAGGAGCTGGTACGCGTAGCTGTACGCGGTGTATCCGGCGCCGCCCGACACCCCCTGGTCGACGGCGCGCTGCCCGGTGCCGGTGGAGAGCCGGGTCACCACCCAGTAGGCGAGCTGGTTGGTCAGGACGAGCAGCACGAGCCAGCCGGCCGAGCGGAGCGGCCGGGTCAGCCCGCTGCCGCGCCAGTCGAAGCGGGGCCGCCAGCGGAACCGGGCGGCGCGCAGCGCGGGGATCAGGGCGAGGGTCTGCACCGCTATTCCGGCGGTCGTCCCCCAGCCGAGCAGTTGGGCGTCGGCGTCGCCGAGGACGCCGTCGGAGCCCGCCGCGACCGAGAGGTAGAGACCGAACACCCCGATGATCACGACGTTGTTGAGGACCGGGGTCCACATCATCGCGCCGAAACGGTCGCGGGCGTTGAGGACTTGACCGAGGAGCGTGAAGAGCCCGTAGAAGAGGATCTGCGGCAGGCAGTAGCGGGCGAGCGCGACGGTCAGCTCGGCCTGCCGGCCCGTGTAGTCGGTGTAGACGGAGACGATGAGGGGCGCACCGGCCACCGTGATCGCGGTGAGGGCGACGAGGCCGACCGTGCAGACGGTCAGCAGCCGGTCGGTGTACGCGGCTCCGCCGTCGGCGTGGTGCTTGGCGGCCCGTACCAGCTCGGGGACGAAGACCGCGTTGAGGGCGCCGCCGATGAGCAGCATGTACAGGATGTTGGGGACGGTGTTGGCGACCGTGTAGCCGTCGGCCGCCAGCCCGGTGCCGAGTGCGGCGACGACGACCGCCGAGCGGATGAAGCCGGTGGCGCGGGAGACGACGGAGCCCGCCGCCATGACGGCTCCGCTGCGCAGCACGGAAGCGGGCTTCGCCGGGCCGTCCCCGGTGGCCTCCGCGCCGGGGACGGCTCCGGGGGCGGCTCCGGGGACGGCTCCGAGGGCGGGGCCCGATTCAGGGGAGGTTCCGGTTCCGCTTTCGTCTACCTTGCCGGTCGCCGTCATCGGCAGGTCCGGCGGGCCGGACAGGTCCGGAACGCCCCGTACAGGGTGTTGTTGTCGGCTCCGCCCACCGGTGTCTCCCACTCTCCGAGGATGTCGACGGCCTCATGCCCGGTCGTCGCGTCGAGGGTCGACGGGCGCAGGCCGAGGGTGGAGGGTACCCCGCGCGGCTCGTACACCCGTACGCGGTGAGCGGGCGCTGCCGTCCCGCACCGCGTTGGTCACCGCCCCGGGAATTCCTGGATTTCCGGAAATTTACGGAACCCTGAGCTGGGAAAATACCTCTCTCCTCACGAGAAGCACTTGTTCTGGAGGTTTTCCCGTTGATCTCTGCACGTCGGCACATACGCCGCATCGCCCCGGCCGGCCGTCCCGCCCGGCATGCCCTGATCGGCCCGGTCGTGGTGCTCGGTGCCGCGCTCACCGCCTGTTCCGGTGGCGGGTCCGCCGCGGTGGCGGGGTCGGGGAAGGCCCCGGACACCAGCATCTCGGTGAACCTGCGGGGTACGAAGGCCGCCGCGGGCGCGCCGGTGAAGGTGACGCTGGCCCAGGGCGAGCTCAAGAAGGTCACGGTGACCGGGGCCAAGGGCGGGGCGCTGGCCGGGCGGATATCCGCCGACGGCCGTAGCTGGACGTCCGAGCGGGTCGCGGCGCCCGGCACGGCGTACACCGTGGAGGCGAAGGACACCGACGGCGGCAGCGACCGGGCCGGCTTCACCACGGCCCCGGCGGACAAGGTCAACAAGCTGACCCTCGCCCCGGGGAAGAACACCACGGTCGGCATCGGGCAGCCGCTGTCGATCGTCTTCGACAACCCGGTGAAGGACAAGGCCGCGGTCGAGAAGCGCCTGAAGGTCTCCACCTCGAACAACACCGAGGGCTCCTGGGGCTGGCTCCAGGACTACTCCGGCAAGGACCGCGTCGACTGGCGGCCCAGGGAGTACTGGAAGTCCGGCACCAAGGTCACCCTGGACGCGGAGCTGAACGGCGTCGACACGGGCACGGCGGGCGGCTGGTTCGTACGCGACTACGCGACGACGTTCACGATCGGTGCCGCCCAGTTGGTCAAGATCGATCTCGACAACCACCGGCTCGCACTGCACCGCGACGGCAAGCAGGTCATGGACGTCCCGATGTCGGCGGGCACGCCCGGCGGCGACAAGGCGTCCTGGCGGGGCACGGCCGTCCTGATGTCCAAGGAGGGCACGATCAACATGCGCTCCGAGACGGTGGGCCTCGGCGACGCCTACGACAAGATGGTCGACTCGTCGATGCGTCTGACCTGGTCGGGGATGTACGCGCACGCCGCGCCGTGGAACGCCGCCTACTTCGGCCGCGCCAACCACAGTTCGGGCTGCGTCGGCATGAGCGACGCGAACGCCGCGTCGCTGTACCAGCAGGTGCGGGTGGGCGACCCGTTCGAGATCACCGGTGCCGACGCCAAGGGCACGGTGGCCGAGGGCAACGGCTACGGCGCGTGGAACGTCTCCTGGGCCGACTGGCGGACGAAGAGCGCGCTGAGCTGATCCGCGGCGCCCGCCCACTACTGACAACTCGTCCAACAATCGTTACCCTCACGCAACGCACCGACCGGTTACCAGCGGTGAACAACCGGGGTTACCGTCGGGTCACTTTGCACTGACACGCGTGAGGAGTGACCCGTGGGACGTCCGAACCCGGCTCTGCGCACCACCGCTTCGATCACCACCGCCGCAGTCCTGCTCGCCGGGGCCGCCCTCGGGGCGGCCCCGGCGGCGGCTGCCCCGGCGACGACTGCTCCGCCCGCCACCGCTCAGGCGGGCGGGGCCGCCGCCCCGGGCCTGACCTTCCACGACATTCCCGGCTCGGGCGGCATCACGCTCAAGGGCAATGTCTTCACCCCCGCCGGAGCCGCGGCAGGCACGAAGCATCCGCTGATCGTGCTCCCCACCAGCTGGGGGATGCCGCAGATCGAATACCTCGCGCAGGCTCAGCGGCTCGCCGACTCCGGTTATGTGGTGGTCAGTTACACCTCACGCGGCTTCTGGCTCTCCGGCGGCAGGATCGAGGTCGCGGGGCCGCCGGACATCGCCGATGTCTCCGCCGTCATCGACTGGGCGCTGGACCGCACCCCGGCCGACCCGGACCGGATCGGCATGGGCGGCGTCTCCTACGGCGCGGGCATCAGTCTGCTGGCCGCCGGGCACGACAAGCGGATCAAGGCCGTCGCCGCGCTCAGCGGCTGGGCCGACCTCATCGAATCGATCTACAGCGGCCGCACCCAGCACCTCCAGGCCGCCGCCCTCCTCGGCGGAGCGGGGCTGCTCACCGGCCGCCCCGGCGAGGAACTCACCCAGACCCTGACCGACTTCCTCGGCTCCAACCTCGCCAGGGAGGCGGACATGATCGCCTGGGGCAAGAAGCGCTCCCCCGCGACGTATCTGGACCGGATCAACGCCAACGGCGCCGCGATCATGATGGGCAACGCCTGGGGCGACACCATCTTCCCGCCCAACCAGTACGCCTCGTTCTACGAGAAGCTCACCGGCCCCAAGCGTCTGGAATTCCGCCCCGGCGACCACGCCACCGCCGAGGCGACGGGACTGCTCGGCCTGCCCAACGACACCTGGACGAGCGCGCACCGCTGGTTCGACCGATATCTCAAGGGCGAGCGCAACGGCATCGACACCGAGCAGCCGGTCCAGCTCAAGTCCCGTACCGACAAGGGTTACGAGGGCTACCCGGACTGGAAGTCGGTCGGCGCCGGGAAGCACCGGATCGGCCTGGACGGCACGAAGAAGATCCTGTCGAACGTCGACTCGGGCGCCAACGGCGGCATCGTCATGCTGTCCAACGCCCTCGACCAGTTCGTGAAGCTGCCGCCCGTCGCCTCCATCCCCCTGCTGCCGCGCGCCTTCGCGAGCGTCTGGCAGTCCGGGCCGTACGCCGCCGCCCAGCACATCCGCGGCACCGCCACGCTGCACACCACGGTCACCAGCACCAAGGAGAGCGGCACCCTCGTCGCCTACCTCTACGACGTGGGGCCGCTCGGCCTCGGTAAACTGGTCAGCAACGCCCCCTACACGTTCCACGGGCAGACCCCGGGCCGGCCGTTCCCCGTGGACCTGGAGCTGTTCTCCACGGCCTACGACGTCCCGGCCGGTCACCGGCTCGCCCTGGTGATCGACAGCGTTGATCCGCTGTACATCGAGCACAACCCGACCGGCTCGCAGCTGACCTTCTCCTCGCCCGGTACGGATCCGAGTTACCTCTCGGTCCCGCTGCGCGAGAAGTGATCACCGGCTGCTGCCGGGCGGGCGCTGCCCGGCTACTGCCCTCCCGGCAGCAGCGTCCCTGGTTCGGCCGGGGCCACCTCCACCGCCTCGGTCTTCGGGTTGCGCCGCTGCCGTTTCGCCACCCAGGTGGCGAACCAGGAAAGCAGCATGCACATCCCGATGTAGATGGGTGAGATCACCATCACCACAGGGATGAAGGGAAGATCGTAGTCGAGATTCGACGCGATCAGCTTTCCCGCGTGGAGAAATTCCTCATAGGTGATCAGATAGCCGAGTGAGGTGTCCTTCAGGGCCACCACCAGCTGGCTGATAATGGTGGGGAGCATGGCGCGTACCGCCTGGGGTGCGAGGACGAAGGTCGTGACCTGCGTCTTGCGCATGCCGAGCGCGTACGCGGCCTCCCGCTGGCCGCGATCCACCGAGTTGATGCCGGTACGGAACACCTCCGCGAGGACGGAACCGTTGTAGAGGGTCAGTCCGGCGACCAGCGCGGGCAGCGGCTGCACCTTCAGCGCCACGAAGATGAAGAAGATCATCACCAGCACCGGCATGGCCCGGAAGAATTCGACCAGCAGCGTCGAGATCCAGCGCACCGGCCGGTGCACCGAGAGCCGGCCGACGGCGAGGACGGCACCGAGTGCCAGCGAGAGCACCGCGGCGTACGCGAACGCCTTGAGGGTGTTGCCGAGTCCGCGCAGCAGCAGCTCCTGGATGCCCTTGTATTCGAAGGGCGTCCACTTCGCGCTGGTGAACTGGTTGGTGTCGAAGAGCAGATAGATGACCCAGCCGACCAGCGCGAGGATCAGGATCGTGGAGCCGACCCCGTACAGGAAGTGCCGTTTGCGGGTCAGCGGGCCCGGGATGTCGTAGAGCGCGGTGGCCGTGGGCATGGAGCGGGCGGTCATCGGGCGACTCCCCAGCGCTTCTCCAGCACGTTGAAGAGCGCGCTGATGGACAGGGTGATGATCAGGTAGCCGACGGCGATCCAGATGAACGTCCAGATGATGCTGTAGCCCAGCTCGTTGAGGGTCTTGTAGGTGCCGAGCAGCTCCGTGACGCTGAACGCTCCCGCGATCGCGGAGTTCTTGGCCAGCGCGATGAGCGTCGAGCCGACCGGCGGGATCACCGAGCGGAAGGCCTGCGGCAGGACCACATGGCTCAGGGTCTGGCCGAAGGACATGCCGAGGCTGCGGGCGGCCTCGCCCTGGCCGGTGGGCACGGTGTTGATGCCGGAGCGCAGCACCTCACAGATGAACGCGGAGGTGTAGCAGCCGAGCGCGAGTACCGCGAAGACCTTGAACGGCAGGACCAGGCCGAAGCGCGGCAGACCGAGCAGGACGGCGAAGAACAGCAGGGTGAGCGGGGTGTTGCGGAGCACGGTCACCCAGACCGTGCCCAGCGCCCGGAAGGAGCCGACCGGCGCGACCCGGCAGGAGGCCATGAGGAAGCCGAGGACCATCGCCAGGACCGAGGAGTAGACGGTCAGTTCGACGGTGCCGAGGAAGCCCTTGCCGTAGAGCGAGAAGTTCTCTGTCAGTACATCCATGAGTGAGGCCGTCCCCTCAGGTCGCCGGGTAGCGGTCGATGGGCGGCGGCGTCGGCGCGGGCACTCCGGACAGGCCCAGCGTCGCTTCGAACGCCTTCTTCCAGTTGCCGTTCTTCTCGTTGGCCTCCAGGGCGTTGTCGAGGGCGAACCGCAGCGCGTTGTCGCCGCGGGGCACGCCGATGCCGTACGGCTCCTGCGAGAACGGCTTCCCGACGACCTTCATCTCGTCCGGGGCCTTCGCCGCGAAGCCCAGCAGGATCGCGTCGTCGGTGGTGACGGCGTCGACCTGGTAGGTCAGCAGGTTGTCGACACAGATCGAGTACGTGTCGTAGGCGACGAGGTGCGCCTTGGGGTAGTCGGCGGCGATGCGCTGGTACGGAGTGGAACCCGCGGCCGAACAGACGGTCTTGCCGTCCAGGTCCTGCGGCCCGTGGATGTCGTTCTCGTCGGTGCGCACCAGCAGCCCCTGCCCGGCCAGGTAGTAGGGGCCGGCGAACCCGACGAGTTTCTTGCGCATGTCGTTGATGGTGTAGGTGCCGACGTAGTAGTCGATCTGGCCGTTCTGCAGAGCGGTCTCGCGGTTGGCCGAGGCGATCGTCCTGAACTGGACCGACTTCGGCTCGAAGCCGAGCGAGGCCGCCATCATGCGGGCGATCTCGATGTCGAAGCCGGAGTAGATCCCGGTGGCCGGGTCCTTCTCGCCCAGGTAGGGCTGGTCCTCCTTGGCGCCGACCACGAGGTGGCCCCGCTTCCTGGCCTTCTCCCAGGTCGGGGAGTCGGGCAGTTCGAAGCCGGTGACGACCTTGTACTGCGGCAGCGCCTCGGGCTTCGGCCCCTTGACGGGCGGGCTGCCCTCCTTGCCGCACCCGGCGGCGAGCACGGCGAGCAGAAGGCCCGCCAGAGCGACCGCGCCCGTCCTCGTGCGTGACCTTTTCGTACGCGACCTTTTCGTACGCGAGTTCCTCGTACGCAACATGGAGCCCCCCGTCAGTGCTTGAGGATCTTGGACAGGAAGTCCTTGGCGCGGTCGCTCGACGGTGCCGTGAAGAAGTCCTCCGGGGTGCGGTCCTCGACAATGCAGCCGTCGGCCATGAAGACGACGCGGTTGGCGGCGGACCGGGCGAAGCCCATCTCGTGCGTGACCACGATCATGGTCATGCCCTCCTGGGCGAGCTGCTGCATGACCTCCAGCACCTCATTGATCATCTCCGGGTCGAGGGCCGAGGTGGGCTCGTCGAAGAGCAGCGCCTTGGGGTCCATGGCCAGGGCGCGGGCGATGGCCACGCGCTGCTGCTGACCGCCGGAGAGCTGGGCGGGGAACTTGTCGGCCTGCGAGGCGAGGCCGACCCGGTCCAGCAGTTCCCTGGAGCGCCGGTCGGCCTCGTCCTTCTTGCGCTTGCGTACCTTGAGCTGGGCGAGCGAGACGTTGGCCAGCACGGTCTTGTGGGCGAACAGATTGAACGACTGGAAGACCATGCCGACTTCGGCCCGGAGCTGCGCGAGCCCCTTCCCCTCCTCCGGGAGGGGCTTGCCGTCGATGGCGATGTAGCCCGATTCGATCGTCTCAAGTCGGTTGATCGCCCGGCAGAGCGTGGATTTGCCGGATCCGGAGGGGCCGATGACCACCACCACCTCCCCGCGTCCGACGGTGAGATTGATGTTCCGCAGTACGTGCAACTCTCCGAAGTGTTTGTTGACGTCCCGCAGCTCGATCAACGGATCGACGGCCATACGCTGCCCTACCCACTTGTCGCTGTGTCGAGGTCAGCGCAAACTATCCATCCCGACAAGGGACTTCGTACCCGACACGCGCATATAGGGCATAAGGCTGTTTATCTCGATTCGGTGACGCGGGTCAGCTCTCGGCGGACTCCGCGTACACCTGGGAAAGCTCGGGGCTGCCCGCCATCGCCCAGTCGAGACCGGCCGCGACGACATCGATCTCGCGCCCGGAGGCCAGGCGCACCACGGGCTGGCCGCTCGGCCAGACGTCCCACGCCGCACCGGGCACGGTCCGCACGAGAACCGTGCCGAGGTAGAGGCCGGCGTCGTTGCCGAGCCAGGGCAGTTCCTCGGGGTCGTCGCGCCAGCGGGGCGGCAGCTGGTCGAGCGCGGTCAACGAGGCGGGGCTGTCGTCGAGTTCGAGTCCGTTCTGCCCTGCTCGGACACGCAGCAGTTCGCATTCGGCGAGCAGCTCGGCCACGCCGTCGGGATCCGCTTCGACGGCGGCAGCGAGAGCCGCTCCCGGCGTACCGCCCTGACGCTTACGCCAGTTGTCCAAGAAAGGGATGTTCATACCACTAGGGTCCCATCCCCGCCGCGATCCGCACCACAGGGCGCGCGGCCGTTGCCGATCCGACACCCGGCTCCGGTCGGGCGGGACCCGGCATCTAGGGTGCGGACATGATCTCGCAGACCTATCTGTCCGAACTGTTCTCCCTGGAGGGCCGGGTCGCCGTGGTGACCGGTGGCAGCTCCGGCATCGGTCGGGCGATCACCGGCGCCCTCGCCCGCGCGGGGGCGAGCGTCGTCGTCGTGGCACGCCGGGAGGCGGAGCTGGCCGCGACGGTCGGCGAGCTGACGGGCGAGGGCTGCCGGGCGACGTGGGTGAGCGCGGATCTGAGCACCGCCGAGGGTGTGCGTACGGGAGCCGAGGCGGCGGCCGCGCCGTACGGGGAGCCCGACATCCTGGTGAACTGCGCCGGGATCAACCTGCGGCCGCCGATGGGCGAGCTGGGCGAGGACGTCTGGGACACCACGATGACGGTGAACCTGAAGGCGCCCTACCTGCTGGGGCAGCGCTTCGGACCCGGCATGGCCGAGCGGGGCTTCGGGCGGATCATCCACATCACCTCCCAGCAGGCGCACCGCGCGTTCGTGAACAGCGGTGCGTACGGGGTGTCCAAGGGCGCCCTGGAATCGCTGGCCCGCTCGCAGGCGGAGGCGTGGTCCCCGCACGGCGTCACCTGCAACACGCTGGTGCCGGGATTCGTGCTGACGCCGCTGAACGAACGGCTCTCCTCCGACCCGGAGAAGGTGGCGGCACTGGCGGCGCGCACCATGGTCGGACGCAATGGTCTGGCCGAGGACTTCGCGGCCGCCGCGGTGTTCCTGGCGGGCCGGGGCTCCGGCTATGTCACCGGCCAGTCGATCTTCGTCGACGGCGGGTTCTCGGTGCACTGAACCCGCCGCGGCAACGGTCGGTCAGGATTCCCGCTGCCCCAGGGCCGCCGCCGCGTCGGTCACGGCGGTTTCGACGGCGGCCGATGCGGTGTCCTTGCCGATGCCGAGGCCGGTGAGCACACCGGAGCCGTCCTCGAACTCCAGCAGGGCCAGCAGGATGTGCTCGGTGCCGACGTAGTTGTGCCCGAGCCGGAGCGCCTCACGGAAGGTCAGCTCCAGGACCTTGCGGGAATCCGCGTCGTACGGGATCAGCTCGGGCACCTCGTCCGCGGCGGGAGGCAGTGCGGCGGCCGCGGCGGTGCGGACGGCGTCCGGGCCCACCCCCCGGGCGGCGATGACCCGGGCGGCGATGCCGTCGGGCTCGGTGAGGAGGCCGAGCACCAGGTGGGCGGGGAGGATCTCGGCATGGCGGGCGGCCTGGGCCTCGTTGTGGGCGGCCACGACGACGTTGCGGGCGCGCGGGGTGAAGCGGCCGAATCCCTGGCTCGGGTCCAGGTCGGAGCCGGAACCGGCGCTCGCGTCGGCCTTCTTGGGGACGAAGCGCTTCTGGGCGGCCTGCCGGGTGACTCCCATGCTCCGGCCGATGTCCGTCCAGGAGGCGCCGGAGCGGCGCGCCTGGTCCACGAAGTGGCCGATGAGGTGGTCGGCGACGTCACCGAGATGGTCGGCGGCGACGACCGCGCCCGACAACTGCTCCAGGGCGTCGGTGTGGCTGTTCTTGATGGCCGCGATCAGATCGTCGAGGCGCACGGATGGCGTTGCGGGAAGAGGCTGCGTCATGCGTCAACCGTAGGTTGACACCCCTGGGGTGTCAACCTACGGTTGTCAGCAGATCCGCCGCCGCTCAGAGGTCGAGGTCGACGACCACCGGGGCATGGTCGGAAGCGCCCTTGCCCTTGCGCTCCTCCCGGTCGACGTAGCTGTCCTTGACCGCCGCCGTGAACGGGGCGTTGCCGTAGACCAGGTCGATGCGCATGCCCTTGTTCTTCGGGAAGCGCAGCTCGCGGTAGTCCCAGAAGGTGTACGGACGGTCGTACTTCAGCGGGCGCGGCATCACATCGCTCAGCCCCTCCTCCCGGAGCGTCGCCAGGGCGGCGCGCTCGGCGGGGGTGACATGGGTGGCGCCCTCGAAGACAGCCGGGTCCCAGACGTCCTCGTCCGTCGGCGCCACATTGAAGTCGCCCAGGACCGCGAACGGCCGCGCACCCGCGGCGTCCACCGCCACGGCCTTCTGGAGAGCCTCGAACCAGCGCAGCTTGTACGCGTAGTGCGCGTGCTCGACCTCGCGGCCGTTGGGCACGTAGACGGACCAGACACGGACCGGGCCGCAGGTCGCGGAGATCGCCCGCGGCTCCCGCACCCCGTCGTACTCCGGGCCGTCCGGCAGCCCCGTGACGACATCGGTGAGCCCGACCCGGGAGAGCAGCGCGACCCCGTTCCACCGGCCCGTGGCGTTGACCGCGGACTCGTAGCCCAGCTCGCGCAGCTCGTCGGAGGGGAACTGTTCGGCCGTGCACTTGGTCTCCTGGATGCACAGCACGTCGGTGCCGGTGCTCTCCAGCCAGGCCAGCAGCCGCGGGAGCCGGGCGGTGATCGAATTGACGTTCCAGGTGGCGATGCGCATGGCAGCAAACCTAGCCGGTCCCACTGACAGCCGCCGTCGGTTCGGCCCCGAGTGAGACCGTGCGTCAGGCCGGCCGGGCAGTCCTGCGGCCGGTCGGCCGTTCAGAGTTCCGTGACGTCTCCGGGCGCCAGCCGGCCGTGGTCGGCACCGCCGAGGCTGCCGATCTGGTTGTCGTAGATGGGCCGCGCGAGATCGGTGAGCAGGGCGTCATGGATGTCGATGGCGCGCCGCGGCTTGACCTCGCGTACGTAGTCGATGACTTCCGAGATCTTGTTCCACGGGGCCATCACCGGGAGCATCAGGGTGTCCACCGGCCGGTCGGGGACGGTGAGCGCGTCCCCGGGGTGGAAGACCGAACCGTCCACCAGGAAGCCGATGTTGGTGACCCTCGGAATGTCCGGGTGGATCACCGCGTGCAGCTCTCCGTGCACGGCCACCTCGAAGCCGGCGGCGGCGAAGGTGTCGCCGTGCCCCACGGTGTGCACCCGCCCCGGGAAGGCGGCGGAGAGCTGATCGGCCACGCTGCGCAGCGTCCAGATCTCGGCCGCCGGGTTGGCCCGGAGACCGGCCCGCAGCCGCGCCTCGTCGAAGTGGTCCGGGTGTTCGTGCGTGACCAGGATGACGTCGGCACCGATCGCGGCGTCGTCCTCGGAGAAGCCACCGGGGTCGATGACGAGCGCCTGCCCGTCCTTCTCGATCCGGATGCAGGAGTGCGTCTTCTTGGTGAGTGTGAGAGGCGATGCGTTCATGCCGCCCATCCTGCTACGCGGGCGGTGTGGTTTCCTCCTGGATCACGGACCGCGCGATGTCGAAGGCGGCACCGGCGGCCGGAATGCCGCAGTACACGGCGGTCTGGAGCAGGACTTCCTTGATCTCGGCGGGCGTGAGCCCGTTGCGCAGGGCCGCCCTCGTGTGCGCGGCCAGGCCGTGGAGGTGACCGGAGGCGACCAGCGCGGTGAGCGTGATGCAGCTGCGCGTCCGGCGGTCCAGCCCCTCCCGGGTCCAGACCTCGCCCCAGGCGTACCGGGTGACGAGTTCCTGGAAGTCCTCGGTGAAGGCGTCGGACGACGCGTTCACCCCGTCGACGTGGGCGTCTCCCAGCACCTCGCGGCGGATCTTCGTACCGCTGTCGAGCACGTCGCCGCGGCCCGCGCCGTCGGCCTCGGGCCGGGCGGCCGCGGGGGCGATCTCGGCGACGGGTGCGAAGGGGACGGAGAGCGCCGGGACGACGGGCAGGACCGGAATGGCGGCGAGGGTGTCCTGCCAGGCCGCGGAGAAGTGGGTCAGGAGCAGGTCGCAGACGGCGCCGGGCTGCTCGACGGGGGCGAGGTGGGAGGCGCCGGGGACCAGGGCGAGCCGGGCGTCCGGGATGCCCGCGACCAGGGTGCGGGCCTCGGCGGGACCGGTGACCTGGTCCTCGGCGCCGACCAGGACGAGGGTGGGAACGCCGATGCGGCCGAGTTCGCCGCGGATGTCGAAGGCGGCCAGCGCCTCGCAGGCGGCGATGTAGCAGCCGGGGTCGGTGGTGCGGACCATCTGCACGGCCCACTCGACGATGGCGGGCTGGGCGGCGGCGAAGCCGGGGGTGAACCAGCGCTCCGGCGCGGTGCGGGCCATCGGCTCCAGCCCGTTGGTCCGGACGATCACGCCGCGCTGGCGGAACTCGTCGGCGCTGCCGAACCGGGGCGAGGCCGCCACCAGGGCCAGCGAGGCCACCCGGTGCGGGTGGCGCAGGGCGAGCTCGGCGCCGATCGCGCCGCCGATGGAGCAGCCCGCGTACCCGAAGCGCTGGACGCCGAGGCTGTCGAGGGTGGCGAGCAGCCGGTCCGCCAGCTCCGCGACGGCGGTGGCGGGGTGGGCGGGGGCGCCGCCGTGGCCAGGCAGGTCGTAGCGGAAAACGCGCCAGTGCTGGGACAGCTCGGGTATCTGACGGTCCCACATGTGCCAGGTGGTCCCCAGCGAGGGGCCGATCACCAGGACGGGCGCGTCGTCCGGCCCGTCGAAGCGGTACTGAAGGGTCTGCGGGACCTGAGTGGCCTGCGGGGCCTGCTGTGACACGGGCGCCTGAGCGGTCTGCGGAGGCGCCGGGGCGTGTGGACGCGTGGGGCCATGGGCGACGTGCGGAGCGTGCGGGGGCACCGGTGCGGCTGCGGGCTGCGGGGCCGGAGCGATGTGCGCGGGCGGCTCGCCCCGGCCCGGCTGCGGGGCGGGTGCGGCCTGTACGGCCTGCGGGGCCACGAGGGCCGGTGCGGGCTGCGGGGGCATGGGGTACTGCGGGGCCACCAGGGCGTGCGGGGCCGCAGTGGCCTGTACCGCCTGTACCGCCTGCGGGGCCACAGGGGCCTGCGGGGCTATGGGGGCCAGGGCGGCGGCGGGCTGCGGGGCCGGCGCGGGCTGCGGGGTTGTGTCGCTCACTTCACTCACTCGCTCCAGGTTAGTGAGCGCGCTGTCGGGTCGCGGTCAGGGGGTCGCCGCGGAAACGACATACACGACAGGGCTGGCCGGATCGGTCATGTTGACGGTGATGTTCTGGGTGGGGCGCGGGTCCTTGTTGGTGTGGGTCGTGCCCGCCCAGAACACACCGGGCCCGAAGTACCAGTCGCTGATCTTGATATCGCGTTCACCGATGGTCACCGCCCCCGGCTTCAGGGCGGCGCGGCCCGTTCCGACACCCGACAGGAACCGGTCGAGCCCGGCGGATGTCGTACGGAACTTCACGTACAACCGGCTGGCCTTCCAGTTGTTGGTCTCGTAGTACTGGACCCCCGACGCGTTACCGGGGATCGGCACCTCGAAGATCCGGCGCTGCATCCCGGACGGCCAGTCCTCGCGAAGCCCCTGCGCGGAGGCCTCGGCCTCCTTGTCCTTGCCGGAGCGGCGGCTCTGGCCCGCGGAGATCAGCAGGTAGCCCGCCGGGATACCGATCAGCAGCACGATGATCGTCGCCGTGATCAGCCGTCGGCGGATCACCCGGCGGCGGTCCTGCGGAGGCTTGCCGTCGCCGTCGCCCGGCGGAACGGACTGGCGCGGCACGACGGGGTGCTCGGCTGCGGTCATGATCGGAGATCCCTTGGTACTGCGGCTGCTGCGGATGCGGTTACTGGCCGGAGGACGCCGCGCGGCGCGGCCGCGGTTCAGTCGGCGGTGCGGGTGGATCGCGTGTTGCGGATGGTGCTCGCGGCCTGATCGTAGATCTGCGCGTACCGCTCGTACCGCTCCACGCGGCGGCGGTTGGCCCGGCGGAATCTGCGGGCGACCAGTCGGGCCAGGTCCGCGGCGCCGACCATACCCGCCTCGGGGCCGAGCTGGGCCTTCGCGATCCGGGCCTCGGGGCGGTAGCCGCGACCCGTGAGATGCCGCTTGAAGGCGTCCCTGGCGGGGCCGATCAGCAGATCGTCGGCGGCACTGACGCCGCCTCCGATCACGAAGCAGGACGGGTCGAGCGCGGCGGCCAGGTTGGCGATGCCGACACCGAGCCACTGGCCGATGTCCTGGAGGAGCTCGATGCACATCGCATCGCCCTCCCGGGCCAGTTCGGTGATGAGCGGGCCGGTGATGTCGGGGATGTTGCCCTTGACCCGGTCCAGCAGATAGTGCGCGACCGGGGAGTCCGCCGCGGCCAGTTCCCTGGCCTCGCGCACCAGCGCGTTGCCGGAGCTGTACTGCTCCCAGCAGCCGCGGTTGCCGCAGGGGCAGCGATGGCCGCCGGGGACGACCTGCATGTGGCCGAACTCACCCGCGACGCCGTACTTTCCGCGCTTGACCCGGCCGTCCTCCAGGATCGCGCCGCCGATGCCGGTGCCGAGCGTGATCATGACGAGGTGGTCCTCGCCGCGGCCCGCGCCGAAACGCCATTCCGCCCAGGCGGCCGTGTTGGCGTCGTTGTCGACCATGACGGGGACAACGAGGCGGGAGGCGATCGCGTCGCGCAGGGGTTCGTCGCGCCAGGCGAGGTGCGGAGCGAACAGGACCTTCGAGCGGTCGGCGTCCACCCAGCCCGCCGCGCCGATGCCCACGGCGTGCACGTCGTGCCGGTCGGAAAGGTCCAGGACCAGCTCGACGATGGTGTCCTCGACGACCTTGGGACTCTTGGACTTGTCCGGGGTCTCGGTGCGCAGCTGCTCCAGGATGTTGCCGTCCGCGTCGACGACGCCGGCCATCACCTTCGTCCCGCCGATGTCGATGCCGACGGTCGGGACGCGCGGCGCGGTGAGGTGCGAGCGCCGCTCCCTGGTGCCGACGGTCTTGAGGACGGTGGCGCGGGCGGAGCCGCGGTGTGTGAAGTCGCGGTACGTGCTCATCGTCCCTGCGGGGTCTGGAGGGCCGGTCGGGTGCTGCTACCGGCGGTGGACGGCGCCCACCGCGCTCGATTCTGCCACTGCCGGGCCCCGGGGGCCGGTGGGCGGGTCGGCCGCGCCGGAAGCCGTGCCTCCACTACGGGGTGCCGTCGGCGGCCTCAGGCCCGTCGGGGCGTCCGGGGGCAGGGGTGCGCTCCAGCTCGTGGCTGAGCTCGTCGAGCTCGCTGCCGCCCGCCATCTGGCGGGTGAGCTCGTCCAGGGTGATGTCGTCCTTGGTGTGGCTGCCGGACATCGCGCCGCGCTTGAGCAGCACGAACCGGTCCCCCACGAGGTAGGCGTGGTGCGGGTTGTGCGTGATGAGAACCACGCCGAGCCCGGCGTCCCTGGCCGCCGCGACGTACTTGAGGACGACCCCGGACTGCTTGACGCCGAGTGCCGCCGTCGGCTCGTCCAGGACGAGGACCTTGGCGCCGAAGTAGACGGCGCGGGCGATCGCCACACACTGGCGCTCGCCGCCGGACAGGGTGCCGATCGGCTGGTCGACGTCGCGCAGGTCGATCCCCATGCGCAGCAGCTCGGAGCGGGTCGTCTCGCGCATCCGGCGCACATCGAGGCGCTTGAAGGGCCCGGAGCCGATCGTCGGTTCGGAGCCGAGGAAGAAGTTCCGCCAGACCGGCATGAGGGGGACGACGGCGAGGTCCTGGTAGACCGTGGCGATGCCCCGGTCGAGGGCGTCGCGCGGGTTGGCGAGGGTGGTCTCCTCGCCGTCGATCAGGAAGGTCCCGGCGTCGTGCCGGTGCAGCCCCGCGATGATCTTGATCAGCGTGGACTTGCCGGCCCCGTTGTCGCCGAGGACACAGGTGATCTCGCCCGCGTGGACCACCAGCGAGACGTGTTCCAGCGCCTTGATGTTGCCGTAGAACTTGGCTACGTCGGCCAGCTCGACGAGTGCCCGGTCGGCCGTCACTTTGTCGCCTCCGCGCGCTTGCGTACCCATGCGTTGAGCAGGGTGGCCAGGAGCAGCATCGCTCCCAGGAAGAACTTGAACCAGTCCGGGTTCCACTCCGCGTACACGATGCCCTTGCTGGTCATGCCGAAGATGAAGGCACCGACCGCGGAGCCGATCGCGGAGCCGTAGCCGCCGGTGATCAGGCAGCCGCCGATGACGGCCGCGATGATGTACGTCAGCTCGTTGCCGACGCCCTCGCCGGACTGGACGACGTCGTAGCTGAACAGCAGGTGCTGCCCGGAGACCCAGGCGGCGAAGGCCACGCCGAGGTAGAGGCCGATCTTCGTACGGATCACCGGCACGCCGACCGCGCGGGCCGCGTCGGCCTCACCGCCGACGGCGAAGATCCAGTTGCCGAAGCGGGTACGGAGCAGGATCCAGGTGGCGACCGCGACGAGCGCCGCCCACCACAGGATGGTGACCTTGAACTCGACGTCACCGATCGTCAGCTGGGAGGCGAACACCTTGCGGGCCGAGTCGAAGCCCTCCATGTCGCCGATCGCCTTGGTCGAGACGGTGCCGCTGATCAGCTTGGTGAAACCGAGGTTGAGCCCGGTCAGCATCAGGAACGTACCGAGCGTGATGATGAAGCTCGGCAGCTTGGTACGGGTCAGCATGAAGCCGTTGAACGCACCGACGGCCAGGGTGACCAGCAGGGACACGAAGACGCCGACCCAGACGTTGGCCGTCATCTGGTAGCTGAACATCGAGGAGATCAGCGCGGAGCTGGTGACCAGCACACCGGCGGAGAGGTCGAACTCGCCGCCGATCATCAGCAGCGCCACCGGCGCCGCCATGATCCCGATGGTGGAGGCCGCGTACAGCACCGTGCCGAGGCTGGATGCCTGGAAGAAGCTGTCCGCGACGATCGTGAAGAAGAGGAAGACGGCCGCCGCGCCGACGACCGAGCCGAGCTCGGGACGGCCGAGCAGCCTGCGCAGCGGCGAGGTGCGGAGCAGCCGCTCGTCGGCCCCGCCCTTGGACGACGGGGCCGGAGCCGGGGCGGGGGCCGCGGGCTGTCCGGTCCCGCTCATCGGGTCCCCCGCTTCGTGTATTCGGCGAGCGCGTCGGCGTCGTCGGACGTGATGATCTGCGGGCCGGTCAGGACGGGCAGGCCGCCGCCGAGCACATTGCGGTTGTAGCGGTAGAGCCAGAGCAGGTCGACGGCCTCGTAGCCCTGGAGGTAGGGCTGCTGGTCGACGGCGAAGCCGAGCTTCTTCTCCTTGAGCCCGGCGGCGACCTTGGCGTTCAGGTCGAAGGTGTCGATCTCCGCCTTGCTGCCCGCGGTCGCCTTGGCCTGGACGGCGGCGTCGGCGAACGGCGCGCCGAGGGTGACGACCGCGTCGATGCTCTTGTCGGCCTGGAGCTTGGCCTCGATGGACGCCTGGACGTCGGGCATGTTGGTGCCGTCGACGTACAGGTTCTGCATCGTGCCGGCGAAGGACTTCTTCGCCCCCGCGCAGCGCTGCTCGTGGCCGACGTTGCCCTGCTCGTGCAGGATGCACAGGGCCTTCTTGCGGCCCCGCTTGTCCAGCTCGTCGCCGACGGCCTCACCGGCGATGGACTCGTCCTGGCCGATGTGGGTGAGGGCGCCGAACGCCTTGGACTCCGCGGAGCCCGAGTTCACCGTGATGACCGGGATACCGGCCTTGACGGCCTTGGCCACCACGGCCTTCATGGCGTCGGGCTTGGCGAGCGTGACGATCAGCCCGTCGACCTTCTTGTCGATCGCGGTCTGGACGAGCTGGGCCTGCTGCTGCGCCTCGTCGTTGTGCGAGTACAGGAAGTTGATGTTGTCCTTGGCGGCCGCCTGCTCGGAGCCCTTCTGGACGATGTCCCAGAAGGTGTCGCCGTCGCCCGAGTGGGTGACCATGGCGAAGGTCCAGCGGGGTGTGGTCACGGCGGACCGCCCCTCGGCGGCCTCGGCCGCGCGTTCTTCCGCCCGCTTGCCACCGGTGCTGCTGCATCCCACGAGGGAGGCGCCGAGCACCGCTGCCAGCACGGCGCCCATCGCGCGTACCCCTGTCCGAACCCTTGCCACGACGCCGTGCCCTTCTTGTGCTGCTCGCTGTGCTGCTTGGAGGAGCCGGGGGGAGCGCTGTCCCGGCCCGGCTGCCCAAGTATCCCCGAGCCCCGCCCGGCATCGCCCGGCAGGGGCCGGGCGGGGGCGGGTCGCGGTGGCGCGGCGGGGGTTCACCGGGTGCCGCGCGCGGTGAATTTCTCCAGCTCCGGTACGTCCTTCGCGGTGACGATCGCCGGTCCGGTGAGCACCGGTTTCCCGCCGCCGACGACATTTCCGTTGGTCCGGTTGAGCCACAGTCCGTCGACGGCGAGATAGCCCTGGAGGTAGGGCTGCTGGTCGACGGCGAAGCCGACCTCCTCGGCCTTGAGGCGCCCGACCACCTCGGCGTTGAGGTCGAAGGTGTCGACCTCCGCGGTGGATCCGGAGCCCTTCTTGGCCTTGACGGAGGCGGCGGCGAAGGGGGCGCCGAGGGTGACGACCGCGTCGATACCCGTGTCCGCCTGGAGCTTGGCCTCGATGGAGGAGGTGGCGGCTGGCATGTTGGTGCCTTCGACGTTGAGGTTCTCGACGGTCCCGTCGAAGGTCTTGGCCACTCCGGCGCAGCGCTCTTCCAGTGACACGTTGCCCTGTTCGTGAATGACGCAGACGGCCTTCTTCCGGCCGCGCGCGTTCAGCTCGCTGCCGACGGCCTCGCCCGCCACGGCCTCGTCCTGCCCGATGTGGCCGAGCGCGCCGACCTCGGTGGAGAACCGTGCCCCGGAGTTGATCGTGACGACGGGGATGCCCGCCCTGACGGCCTTGGCGACGACGGCCTTGACCGCTTCGGGTTTGGCGAGGGTGACGACGATGCCGTCGACCTTCTGGTCGATGGCGGCCTGGACGAGCTGGGCCTGTTCCTTGCCCTCCTTGTTCGCGGAGTACAGGAATTCGACGTTGTCCTTGGCCGCGGCCTGTTCGGCGCCGTTCTGGACGATGTCCCAGAAGGTGTCGCCCTCCCCTGAGTGCGTCACCATCGCGATCTTCATCCGGGGCGTGGAGACCGTCTTGCCGCCTCCCCCACCGCCGCTGCCGGAGGTGTCCTCGGAGTCCTTGCCGCCGGAGCCGCTGCATCCGGCGACGGTGAGGGCGACTGCGGCGATCAGGACTGCTGCCGTGCGAGCCGTACGCATGGTGGGTCCGCCTTCTCTCCCCGGCCGCCGGAGTGCGGCTGGGGGAGTTCTAGCGGCGTTGTATGACCACCGTCAATAGTTTGTCCGAACATGACGACGCGCTACGGAGCCCGGGCGGGCCGGGTCGGGCCGGGTCGGATCGGGTCGGATCGGGTCGGATCGGGTCAGGTCGGCTCAGGAGCGTACGAGCAGCTGGAACTCGAACGCGTACCGCGCGGCCCGGTAGACGTGCGAGCCGAACTCGACCGTCCGGCCGGTGTCGTCGAAGGTGGTCCGCTCCATCGTGAGCAGCGGCGCACCCGTCGCCTCGTGAAGTTCGGCCGCCTCCCGCGCGGTGGCGGCGCGCGCGCCGATGGACTGGCGGGCGCTGTGCAGGGTGATGCCCGAGAGGCGCATCATCCGGTACAGCCCGGTGGCCTCCAACTGCTCGGTACCGAGGGCGAGCAGACCCGGGGGCAGATGGTTGCGCAGCAGCGCCACCGGCTCGTCGTCCGCGTACCGCAGCCGCTCGACGAGGTGGACCTCGCTGCCCTCCGCGACGCCGAGGGCGGCGGCGACCTCGGCACCGGCGGGTTCGAGGGTGGTGCGCAGGACCCGGGTCGCGGGGCGCTGACCGGCCGCCTCCAGGTCGTCGTAGAGGGAGCTGAGCTCCAGCGGACGCCGGACCTTGCTGTGCACGATCTGGGTACCGACGCCCCGGCGGCGCACCATCAGCCCCTTGTCGACGAGCGACTGGATCGCCTGGCGCACGGTGGGCCGGGACAGGCCGAGGCGGGCGGCGAGCTCGATCTCGTTGCCGAGCAGGGTGCCGGGGGCCAGCCGTCCCTGTTCGACGGCCGCCTCCAGTTGCTGCGCCAGCTGGAAGTAGAGCGGCACCGGGCTGGTGCGGTCCACGCTCAGCGGGAGCGGCTGGTCGGTTCCTCGTTCGGTCACGGGCCGAGCGTAGTTCGATTGTCCGGACAAAGCCATGGCGGTCCGGGCAGCGGGATGGTGGGCGTGCGGGAGGCCGTCCACATCATCGAGGGCCCGCTGAAGAACACCGGCGCGGTGCGGCCGACCGCCGTGCACGCGGATGCGCGGATACACGGAATGGTCTTGAAGATCAGGTTTCGTGTGGAGTGTTCTTGGCGAAGTACTTCAACCATGTGCTTATCGCCGGTTGCCGGTCATCCCGCTGTCGCAGTTTTCCGTGAGCCCCGAGGCGGGCGGTCCGTCCCGGTGCTGGGCCCGCGGGTCGACGCCGAGGCGATGCGCACCGCGCGGGTGCTGGCCGGGTTGCCGACCCATGACCGGCCTGTCGAGCGGACGGTCGCGCTGCGGCAGGCCGCCGTGGCTGCCGGTGAGTTGGCGGTCTCGCTGTCCGCCCTGGCTCCGGCCGTGGCCGGTGAGGGACTGCCGTCGGAGTCGACCAGTCAGTCGTTCTTCCGGGTCCGCGAAGGGGAACTGTCGGATCAGCAGGCCGCCCTGCACGGTGTCCTGGTCGTCCACCGCGGCCTGGAAGACCTGTGTGAGGCTCCGCTGTCGGGTACCGACCTGGCGCTGGAGGTGGCCGGGATGCGGCAGTCGGTGCTCGACCTCACCGGCGCGGCGCCGGGCACCGACCCCGGCTCCGTACCTCCGGTGGCCGTCCCCGAGCCCGGTGCGGGGGCGTCGTTGGAGAGTGTGTGGAGTGCTCGGTGGCTCATCGGGCACCAGGTCCATGTCCTGTTCAACGTCTGCGCCGCGGTCGCCGTGGCCGACGCCACCCGCCATCTGCGGCACGGCGACGCCGATGCCGCGCTGCTGCGGCTGGCGGACGCGACGGTGTACGTGCGAGGCTTCCCGGCGGCCATGACCCACGCCAGTACGGTCCCGGCCGATTACTACATGGCGGCGATGCGCCACACCATGGCGCCGCCGTCGGTGGACGTCCCGTTGAGCGGGCGCCAGCATCGCGGATACAAGCTGTTCCGGGCGGCGATGAAGGACCTGCTGTCGGTGCTTCCCGACTCCTACGAGCACCTGGCCGCCCGCGCCCCGGAGTTGGCCGAGGCACGGGCCGCTCTCCTGGAAGCCGACATCGTGGACGGTGAACGGCACGTCACCCTCGCGTACTCGATGGTGCATCTGCATCGTTCCATCGCTCAGAAACCCGAAGGCCCCGACAACGCCGTCGCCGAACTACGGCACATGCGCCATCGCCGCGCGGCCCAGTACGCCTCCCTGATCCGGTTCGGGGACCACTACGTCGCCGACGCCGTGGCCGGTCTGCGCCACTCGTGAGTCCGTGCGTCCGCCGCCCGCCCCTGGCAGGAGACCCTGATGTCCAAGACGACGCCCGACACCGCCCGGAGCTCTGCCGTCGCCGCCGACTGGGCACTTGATCCGGCCGATACCGACGCGTGCGAGCGGCTGGCCCGCACCCTGTGCACCGGCGGGCACGACCGGGTCGACGACCCCGAGTGGGTGGCGGGGGCCCGGGACGCCTGGGAGGACCTTCCGCTCCCGCTGCGCCGCGGGGTACGCCGGTTTCGGAGGCACTCCGGCCCGCACGGCACATTGGTGATCGGCGGCCTGCCCGTCGACCGGGCGGCCCTGCCCGCGACACCGTCCGTACCCGGCTCGGTCCAGCGCCGGGCCAGTATCCCGGCCGCGATGCTCACCATGGTGGCCTGCGGGCTCGGCGAGCCTCTCGCCTACCGGGCAGAGAAATCCGGTGCCCTCGTGCAGGACGTCGTGCCCGTGCCCGGACAGGAGACCTTCCACGGCAACGCCGGATCGGTGCCGCTGTCCTTCCATACCGAGAACGGCTTCCACCCGCACCCACCCGACTACGTGATCTTCCTGTGCCTGCGCGCCGACCACGACGGGATCGCAGGCATGCGCGTCGCCGGCATCCGCCAAGCGCTGCCGCTTCTCACCCCACCCGGCCGCCAGGCCCTGTTCGCACCGGAGTTCATCACCACACCACCGCCCTCCTTCGGCCCCGCCGCTGCCACGGGTGAGCCCGGTGTCAGGCCCCGACCGGTGCTGTCGGGTGCGGTCGAGGATCCCGACATACGCATGGCTCAACTCGTCACCACCCCGCTCACCCCTCGGGCCACCGCGGCACTGACCGAATTCGGCCGCGCCTGCGAGGCGAGCGCCCGCACCCTGCGCCTGACTCCCGGCGACCTGGTCATCATCGACAACCGCGTCACCGTCCACGGCCGCACCGCCTTCCACCCCCGTTACGACGGAGCGGACCGCTGGCTGCAACGCACCTACGTCACCACCGACCTGCGCCGCTCCCGCGACCACCGCCCCAATGACGGCCACATACTCGCCCGCTGACCCGCGTCCGGTCCCACGGGGAGGTGTTCACACTCTCCTTGACTCGCATCAGACGCGAGGAATCAGCATCCCCCGCGAGCTGTCGGAGAACCCGTGGGTCAGCCCCCCCCTGGGCAAGTAGCGGCGGTTGGGGTGGGCGGGATCTCCGCCCGGTGGTGGGGCCTCATCACGGATGCCGAGGCGTCGGGCCACGCTCAGCGTTCACGGTCCCGCAGGTCCTCCGCGACCGCGACGCGCATGCTGCGCGAACTCGACGAGCGGACAGCTCTTGGTGATACACCGACATCCTCTTGCCCCTTTGGCGCGCATCTCGGTCACACCGCATCCTTTGTCAGGACAAACGCTTGACATGACGACAGGGCGAACGCCACCTTGGGGCCATGCGCATCGGACTGATCGGAACGGGACGTATCGGCAGTTTCCATGCGGAGACGCTGAGCCGTCACTCCGCCGTTGACTCACTGGTGGTGGCGGACGCCGACCGGGACCGGGCGGCCGGGGTCGCCGCGCGGACCGGGGCCGGGGCCGTAGCGGTGGACGAGATGTTCACCTCCGGCGCGGACGGCGGTGTCGACGCGCTGGTGATCGCCTCGGCGACCTCCGCCCACGCGGGTCTCATCGAACGGGCCGCCCGCGCCGGGCTTCCGGCGTTCTGCGAGAAGCCGATCGCCCTCGATCTGCCCGGCACCCTGGGCGCCCTGTCGGCGGTCGAATCGGCGGGCTCCGTACTCCAGCTGGGATTCATGCGGCGCTTCGACGCGGGGTTCGCCGCGGCCCGCGCCGCCGTACGGGAGGGGCGGCTCGGGCGGCTGCACACCGTGCGCGCGATCACGTCGGACCCGGCGCCGCCGCCCGCCGCCTATCTCCCGCTCTCCGGCGGCCTGTACCGCGACTGCCTGGTTCATGACTTCGACATGCTCCGGTGGGTGACCGGCCGCGAGGTGACCGAGGTGTACGCCACCGGGTCGGACGCCGGGCCCGCGATGTTCCGTGAGGCGGGCGATGTCGACACGGCCGCGGTCCTGCTGACCCTGGACGACGGGACGCTCGCCACGGCCACGGCCACCCGGTGCAACGGCGCCGGATACGACGTGCGGATGGAGCTGGCGGGCGAACGCGATCAGCTCGCGGTCGGCCTCGACGACCGCACCCCGCTCACCTCGGCGGAACCGCAGGGCCCCGCCGCCCCGCCGAAGCCCTGGCCGGGCTTCCTGGAACGGTTCGCACCGGCGTACGAGGCGGAGCTGGACGCGTTCCTCAAGGTCGCGCGGGGCGAGCTGGCCAACCCGTGCGACGGGCGGGAGGCGCTGCACGCGCTGCGTATCGCGGAGGCGTGCGAGGTGTCGCGCCGCGAACGCCGGCCGGTGAGCCTGCGGGAGATCCCCGGAGACTGACCGACCGGCGCCCGTGGGCCGTCACACGCTCAGGGCTGTCGGACGCGGCGGCTCGTCAGACGCCGCGGCCGTCAGACGCGGAGTGTCGTCACCAGGCCACCGGCAGGGTGAGCGGCCCCCGCATCAGCATCCCGGTACGCCAGCTCAGCGTCGCCGGGTCCGCGGCCGGCCGCAGGTCCGGGCAGCGTTCCAGCAGCGACCTGATGGCGATCCGGGCCTCGATACGGGCCAGTGGCGCGCCCAGGCAGTAGTGGATGCCGTGGCCGAACGCGACATGGCCGCGGGCGTCCCGGGTGATGTCGAAGCGGTCCGCCTCCGTGTACCGGGCGGGGTCGCGGTTGGCGTCCGACATCGCCACGAGGACCAGTTCCCCGCCGCCGGGTATGACCGTGCCGCCGACCTCGATCGGCTCGGTGGTGAAGCGGTACGTGGGGGTCTCGACGGGCCCCTCGAAGCGCAGGATCTCCTCGACCGCGTTGTCGATGAGGCCGAAGTCCGCGCGCAGAGCCTCCAGTTGATCGGGGTGGGTGAGCAGATTGTGTATGCCGTTGGTGATGAGGTTGACGGTGGTCTCGTGCCCCGCGACGAGCAGCAGCCAGGCCATGCCCATCAGCTCGTCACCGGAGAGCCGGTCGCCGTCGCCGTCCGACGTGTGGATCAGCGCGCTGATCAGGTCGTCGCCCGGCTGCTCACGCTTGCCGGCGAGGAGCCGGGCTATGTAGGCGGTCATTTCCGCCGTCGCGGCGGCGCGGGCCTCGGCCGCGGTCGAGAGGGCGAGGTTGGACCACTCGCGAAACGCCGTCCGGTCCAGGAAGGGCACCCCCAGCAGCTCGCAGATGACGGACATCGGCAGCGGGAAGGACAGCCCCTCGACGAGGTCGGCGCTCCGGCCCGCCGGAGCGAGCATCGCGTCCAGCAGCTCGTCCGTCATCTCCTGGATGCGTGGGGCGAGTGCCTCCATGCGACGCGGGGTGAACTCCTTGGTCACCAGTTTTCTCAGCCGGGTGTGATCGGGCGCGTCGCTGTTGAGCATGGTCGTACCGGCGGAGACCTGGGACACGCCCAGCGCGGGCGAGGCATTCCGCCACTGCTTGGACAGGCGCTGGTCGGCGAGGAGTTCGCGCCCCACGTCGTAGCCGACGACGAGCCAGGCAGGGGTGCCCTCGGGTATGCGGACCCGGTGGACGGGTCCCCGGGCTCGCAGTCGCGCGTACACGGGGTAGGGGTCACGAACGAAGTCCTCGCCGAGGGCGGCAAGGTCAACCATGGCTTCGGTGGTCAACACGGTTCCTTTCCCTATGACATGGCGAATCGCCAGGCGATTGACTGGGCCGATGGCTCGGCGGATGGCCTGCCTGATCGCACGGGCCGTGGGCGGGGCGTACGGGGCGACGTCACCAGCGCACCGGCAGCCGCCGCACACCCCGCAGCAGCAGGCCCGTCACCCACTCGGGCTCCCCGCCGTCCGGGTCGAGCGCGAGGTCGGGGCAGCGCTCCAGCAGCGCCCGGATCGCGATCCGGGCCTCCATCCGGGCCAGCGGCGCGCCCAGGCAGAAGTGCATCCCGTGTCCGAAGGCCAGATGCCCCCGGGTGTCGCGGCGGATGTCGAAGGTGTCCGGGTCCGGGAACCGGCCGGGGTCGCGGCCGCCGGAGGCCAGGGCCACGACCACCACTTCGTCCGCCGGGATGACGGTGGAGCCGACCGTCACCGGCTCGCGGGTGAACCGCAGCGTGGCCGTCTCCACCGGACCGTCGTACCGCAGCGTCTCCTCGATCGCGCCGTCGATCAGACCGGGGTCGGCCCGGAGCAGGGCCAGTTGTCCCGGATGGTCGAGCAGGGCCCGTACCCCGTTGGAGATCAGATTGACCGTCGTCTCGTGGCCCGCGACGAGCAACAGGAACGCCATGCCCACCAGTTCGTCGGACGAGAGCCCGTCGCCGCCCTCGTCGCGCGCCCGGATCAGCGCGCTCATCAGGTCGTCGCCCGGCGCACATCGCTTGTCCTCGATGAGTTCGACCAGGTAGTCGCCCATGGCACCGACCGCGTCGCCCTCCATCTGCTCCGCGGTCGGCGAGACGACTCCGTTCGACAGCAGGCGAAAGGCGTCCCGGTCCAGGTCCGGCACACCGATCAGCTCGCAGATGACGGTCATCGGCAGCGGAAAGGCGAGCGCGTCGATGAGATCGGCGCTGCCGGTGGCGGGCATCGCGTCGAGCAGTTCCGCGGTGATCTCCTCGACGCGCGGGCGCAGCGCCTCGATCCGCCGGGAGGTGAACTCACGGGCGACGAGCCTGCGCAGCCGGGTGTGCCGGGGCGCGTCCAGCTCCAGCATGTTCGTGCTGATCGCGCTGTCCCCGTCCGGCCAACGCCCCGACGGCCGCCAGTCCTTGTTGAACCTCGGGTCCGCGAGGGCCGCCCGGCCCTCGTCGTACCCGACGATCAGCCACGCCCGTTCGAACTGCTCGGTGCGAATGGCGTGCACAGGTCCCTCGGCACGCAGTTTCGCGTAGTACGGATACGGATTCGCCACGAAGTCCGGCACATCACGCAGATCGATCACGGACATGGTCCGCCCCCTTCAGGTCCGGTCGGGTCAGCGTATGCCGACCCCGTCCCCGCCGTCCTCGTCGAGCAGCCCGGCGTCGTGCACCAACAGTGCGATCTGGACACGGTTGTTGAGGTCGAGTTTGGTGAGAATCCGGGACACGTGTGTCTTCACGGTGGCCACGCTCAGATACAGCGAACCCGCGATCTCCGCGTTGGAACCGCCGCGTCCGACGGCGAGGGCGACCTCCCGTTCCCGCTCGGCCAGATCGTCGAACCGCCCGCGCGCCCGGTCCGCGCGGCTGCCGCGGCCGTCCGGTGCGCCGCCCGCGGCGCGGGCCATCAACTGCCGTGTGACAGCGGGCGAGAGGACCGGGTCACCGGCGGCGACCCGGCGGACCGACTCGACGATCTGCGCGGGCGGGGTGTCTTTCAGGACAAATCCCGCGGCCCCGGCGCGAATGGCCCGCAGCACCTGTTCATCGGCGTGGAAGGTGGTCAGGACGACGACCTCGGGGGCGGCGGGGCGGCCGCGCAGCTCCTCGGTCGCGGTGATCCCGTCCATGCCGGGCATCCGGATGTCCATCAGCACCACATCGGGGCGCAGCCGTTCGACCAGCCCGGCGACCTCGTGGCCGTCGGCACCCTCCCCCACGATGTCGATGTCGTCGGCGCCGCCGAGCATCAGTGTGAGCCCGGCCCGGACGAGCGGGTCGTCGTCGACGATGAGCAGCCGGATCGGTTGCGCCACCAGGGGCGTGGGGGACATCGGGGTGTTCATGAGGGCCACCGTAGCCAGCTCCGGCGGCGGTCCCGCACACAGCCCACCGCGGCTCCGCGCCGTCGCGGCATCACGCGGCGGGCCACGGCAGTCGGGCGCGGACGGCGAACCCGCCGTCGGCCTCGTGTCCGTGGTCCAGATGGCCCCCGGCCAGCGTGGCGCGTTCGGTGAGCCCGATGAGCCCCTGTCCGGAGCCGGGCACCCGCTCGAAGGGTTCGGTGGGGGCAGGGTTGCGGACCTCGATGGTGAGCCCGTCGCCCGGCCCGCCGGTCACGGTGACGGTGACCTCGGTGCCGGGCGCGTGCTTGCGCGCGTTGGTGAGGCACTCCTGCGCGATGCGATAGACGGTCCGGCCGGTGGCCGCGGGGGCGGTGGCGGGGTCGGCGACACGGTTGTCGAGGGTCACCTTCATGCCGGCCAGCCGGGACTCGGCGATCAGGGCGTCCAGGGTGACGAGGGTGGGCTGCGGCCGGTGGCTCTCGTCGCCCTCCCCCGGCGCCCGGAGTACGCCGATGATCTCGCGGAGGTCCTGGAGCGCCTCGTGGGCGCTGTCCCGGATGACTCCGGCGGCCCGGCCGACCTCGGCCGGGGGTGCGTCGGGCCGGAATTGAGGGCTCCGGCGTGCACGCTGAGCAGGGTCAGCCGGTGGGCGAGGACATCGTGCATTTCGCGGGCGATGGCCTCGCGGGCCAGCCGCTGTGCCTGTTCGGCGCGCAGTTCGGCCTCCGTCTCCGCCCGGCGCGCCCGTTCCCGCAGGGTCACGACGAGCTGGCGCCTGGACCGTACGACCATGCCCCAGCTGAGCACCAGCAGGGTGAGCAGCACGCCGATGATCGTCGAGGCGAGGTAGGAGGTCTCCGGGTCCGGGCGCAGGTAGGGCTGCAGGGGCGCTACGGCGAGGGCCCCCGCGCCGACGATCGCGGTGGGTCTGAACGGCCGGTGCACGGCCAGGCTGAACAGGGCGACCAGCAGAGCGCCCGCCGCGACCGGCTCCACGACGCCGACGGCGATCATGGCCACCGCCAGCCCGACGGGCCAGCGCCGCCGCACCCAGAGGGCACAGCACGCGGCCGCGCCGATCACCGAGTCCACGAAGACGACCGTGTCCGGCGTGGTGTGGTCGGCGTCGATCGCACCGATGACGAGCATGCCGACGAACGCGGCGCACAGGAAGGCCGCGATGTCGACGGCCCAGTCCCGCACGGTGCGGCGTGACCGTGCCCGGTCGTCGGGCAGCTCTGGTTCGGCCATCGCCGACGGCAGCAGCCAGCGGTACTCGGTGCGGGTCATATCGATAAATCTATGCGGGTGAGCGGCCCGGACGGGCCTTCCGTGGGCAGGAAGCGGCCAAAGTCGTACGGTCCGCGACTTTCGGCGCGCGGGCGAAGACCGGTGGCCGACGCGGGGGCGGTGGCACGGGCGGGAGGGTCGGCCCATGAAGAGAATCGTCGAGTCGGTCGGGTTCCTCGTCTTCGCCCAGGGCGCCGCCGGACTCCTCTACGGGTGGACGGGCTGGTTCCGGCTGTGGACGGTGGTGCGGCGCCTCGACTTCATGAGTGAGTACGGGGTGTTCGTCAACATCGTGCTGGTGGTGACGGGCGCCGCGGTGATGATCGCGGCGGATTCGATCAAGACATGAGCCGCACGGCGTGAGCGGTCAGGTCGCGGCCGGGGTTCTGTCCGCGCCGCGCCGTCCCCACGCCGTGCCGGCCAGCACGAGCACCGCGCCGAACAGGCCGGGGACACCGAGCCGCTCGCCGCCGATCGTGATGCCCACGGCGGCGGCCCACAGCGGTTCCGTACCGAGGAGCAGGCTGACGCGGGAGGGCGAGGTGCGGCGTACGGACCACATCTGCACGAAGAACGCGAAGAGCGTGCAGAACACGGACAGGAAGATCAGCCCGGCCCACTCCCGGGCACCGAAGTCCGCCGCGACGGTCCAGGGCGCGGAACCGGTGCCCGGAACGGCGGCGAGGACGGCGAAGACCGCGACGGCGCCGCCGAGCTGGACGGTGGTCAGGGAGAGCGAATCCGCTTCCTGAACCGCCTTGATACGGGCCATGGCCAGGACATGGACGGTCCGGGCGAGAGCGGCCAGCAGCATCAGGAGGTCACCGGTCGAGGGGCTGGTGAACCCGCCCCCCTGGGTCAGGAGCACCACACCCGCGACGGAGAGCCCCGCCGCGGCGAGGAAGCGGGCGGGCGGCCTGACCCGGGTCACCGCGGCCTCGGCGAGCGGGGTGAAGATCATCGTGAGGCTGATGATGAGTCCCGCGTTGGTCGCCGAGGTGTGCACCACTCCGTAGGTCTCCAGCAGGAAGATCCCGCTGAGCACGAGGCCCAGCAGCCCGGCACCGCGCCACTGCTCGGCGCTCAGCGCCCGCAGCCCCCGCCACCCGACGGCGACCAGGACCGGCAGCACGATCGCGAAGCGCAGCACGAGGACGGCGACGACGGTGTGGGTCGCGGTGATGCCCTTGGCCGCGAGATAGCTGGCACCCCAGACGACGGCGACCAGCAGTACGGGCAGGTCGGTGAGCCAGGCGCGGCGCCGCGGCGCGAGGACGGGCACGGCGGCAGAGGACACCTGGTTCTCCTGGTTCTCCACAGCGGGAAACGATGTGGAGACCTCGCCGGCTCACACGCGGAGCGGTCACGCTACCGGGCGGGAACCGCCGACGGGAACACCTGTCCCAACGGCCGGTCGCCTCGACCGGGCACCCGTACCGGTGGCGCTCCTAGAATGACGCCTTCCCGTCCTTCGACGCACGGAGTTGGCACATGACTGGATCGCGGCCGGACGATCGGCCCGAGCGGACCGGACGGACAGGGCAGAGCGAGCGGATCGTCCAGACCGAGCGGACCGAGCGGACCGGGAAGGAGAACGAGACCCGGCAGCTGATTCTCGGGCGCGCGGCGGCGGTCGCCTCGACACAGGGCCTGGAGTCAATCTCGCTCAGAGGGCTGGCCACGGACCTGAAGCTGAGCACGAGCGGTGTGTTCGCCCTCTTCGGCTCTCAGGAGGAGCTTCAACTCGCCACCGTCCAGAACGCCGTCACGATCTACGTCGACCATGTGCTGAAACCCGCCAGGGCCTTACCCGCCGGTCTGGGACGCTTATGGCGGCTGTGCGAGAGCTGGATCTCCTACTCCCGGGGGCGGGTGTTTCCCGGCGGCTGCTTCTTCTACTCCACCATCGCCGAATTCGACGCCCAGGAAGGCCGGGTGCACGACGCACTGGTGTCCGCACAGACCGGCTGGGTCACCTTCGTCGAGCAGACGGTCGAGGAGGCCCGTGTCCTCGGTGAACTCGCCGAGGACACGGACGTCTCCCAACTCGCCTTCGAGATCATCGCGTTCCTCCAACTGGCCAACGCGGAGTCGGTGCTGCACGACAACACGATCGGATACACGAAGGCGGCGCGGGCGGTCCTGGGACGCCTGCGCGCCTGCGCGACGGACGTGTCCCTGCTGCCACCGCCACCCTGACGCAACAGCTCACTCGTCGAGGGCGAACGATCCGTAGCGCGCCCGGCTGCTGGGGCGATAGGTGTGGATCGCGACGCCGGTGGATGTCGTGCGTGCGGCCGTCAGTTCGAACGCGGTCGGCAGTGCGCCCTCGGGGAAGAGGCGACGACCGGTGCCGAGGACGACGGGAAAGAACAGCAGGTTGTACTCGTCGATGAGATCGAGCGCCATCAGCGCCTGGGCGAGCCGGACGCTGCCGTGGATCTGGAGCTCACCGTCCCCGATCCGCTCCTTCAGGCCGGTCACCTCGGCCGCGAGGTCTCCGTCGACAACGGTGGTGTGCTCCCACCGCGGGTCCTTGAGCGTCGAGGAGACGACGTACTTCGGCAGCCCGTTGAGCCGGGTCGCCACCGGATCCGCCTCGTCGGTGACCCTGGGCCAGTGCGCCGCGAAGATGTCATACGTACGCCGTCCGAGCAGGAAGGCCACCGGCCGCTCGAACACCTCGCTGATGAACTGGCCCATGCCCTCGTCCGCGAACGGCACGATCCAGCCTCCCTGCTCGAAGCCGCCGCTCCTGTCCTCGTCGGGGCCTCCGGGGCCCTGGATGACTCCGTCGAGCGTCAGGAAAGTGGTGAGAGTCAGTTTGGCCATGCCCGTGCTCCTTCTGATCGCGCGCCGGGCCCCGTCGACAGGGCCGGCGCCTGCTCACTCATGACCCCACTCTCACCCGTAACTCATCGGCTCACCTGTCGAGCGGAGCGAAGGGGTCCGTACGCGCGTGCCGGCGCGCTTCCGGAGAGGGGTGTCCGTTTCCCGCCGGTGTCCGGGCCGCCGGAAGACTTTCCTTGTCCTTGTCGCCGCAGGACGTGGTCAACACGACGTCGCGGTCAGCGCGACGCCACTCCCCTATCGCCCATCGGCAAGGAATCCCGCATGTCCAGCACCACCGGCTCCATTGACATCACCGGCACCACCAGGACCGCGCTCGTCACCGGCGGCAGCCGCGGCATCGGCGCCGCCACCGCCCTACGGCTCGCGCAGGAGGGAGTCGACGTGGCCGTGACATACGTACAGGACGAGGAGGCGGCCCTGGCGGTCGTCCGGAAGATCGAGGGCTACGGGCGCCGGGGGATCGCCCTGCGCTGCGACGCGGCGGACGCCGAAGCCGCCGCCGGAGCCGTGAACCGTGCGGCGGACGCACTGGGACGGCTCGACATCCTCGTCAACAACGCCGGTATCGGCGTCCTCGGCCCCATCTCCTCGCTCAGCACGGCGGACGTCGACCGGGTGCTGGCCGTGAACGTACGCGCGGTGTTCCTCGCCTGCCGGACCGCAGCCGAGCGGCTGGCCGACGGGGGCCGTGTCATCACCGTCGGCACGGCTCTCAGCCGGTACGCGGGCGGCCCCGGCGGCACGCTCTACGCGATGAGCAAGTCCGCGCTCTCCGGCCTCACCAAGCCGCTCGCCAGGGAACTCGGCCCGCGCGGCATCACGGTGAACCTGATCCAGCCCGGTCCGGTCGACACGGACCTGAATCCGGCCGACGGCCCGTTCGCCGGGGGCCAGCGCTCGGCGACCGCCCTCGCCCGGTTCGGCACGACGGACGAAGTGGCCTCCCTGATCACCTACTTGGCGAGCGCCGAGGCGGGATACATCACGGGCACCGAGGTCGTGGTGGACGGCGGCCACGCGGCCTGACGGGCTCCGGCGCCGCCCGCGACGGGCGCCATCCGGACCCCGGCCTTCCGTCAGCGGCCGGGGTCCGCTCCCGTCAGCGGCCGGGATTCGCTCCCGTCACAGGTCGAACACATCTCTGGTCTCCGCGTGGATCAGCCGCGATCCTGACCCCATGCGCTCACCTCGCCATGCCGCCACCGGACTCTGCCTGCTCGTCGCGTTGACGGCCCTCACCGCGTGCAGCGTCGAACCCGCCCCCGACGACAAGGCCCCCCGGCCTTCGCACGGGAGCGCCGACCGGCCGGGGAACCCGTCGGCCGCGCCGGTCCCACCGGCGGACACCACCACGCTGAAGCCGTCCGTACGGGCCTATGTGAAGGCGTACTACGCGCCCGATGCCGACGCCGGATACGCCCTGCTCTCCACCCGCTGCCAGCAGGAGTGGGCCAGGGAGTCCTTCGCCGTGCTGACCGAGCGCGCGGCGAGGACCGCCGAGGAGCTCGGCAGGACGTACGCCCTGCGACGGCTGGCCGTGGACCGGGTCCAGGGCACCACCGCCGAGGTGACGTACGGCGTGGGCGACCCGGAGTTCGACACCCGTGCCGAGCCCTGGGTCCACGAGGGCGGCGAGTGGCGCAACGACCTCTGCTGAGCGACCGCCCGCCCGGCCCGCCCCGGCGCACCGCACGTGCCCCGTTCCGGTACCCGCCCTACCCTGGTCAGGGACGGAAGACCAACGGGAAGAGAGATCATGACGGAGACTCCGGCCCGCCCCCTGGACGACGGCCGCGCCATCCCCGCGGTCGGCCTCGGTACCTGGCCGCTGGACGACGACGCCGCCGAGAAGGCGGTGGCCGGGGCCCTGGGCCTCGGCTACCGGCTCGTCGACACCGCGATGAACTACCGCAACGAGACCGGTACGGGGCGCGGGATCGCCCGCAGCGGCGTACCGCGCGAGGACGTCTTCGTCACCACCAAGGTGCCCGGCCGGCATCACGGGTACGAGGAGACACTGGCCTCGTTCGAGGAGTCGCGCCGCGCCCTGGGGGTCGAGTACGTCGACCTGTATCTGATCCACTGGCCGCTGCCCCGCGTCGACAAGTACGTGGACACCTGGCGGGCGATGATCAAGCTCCGCGAGGACGGGCTGGTCCGCTCCATCGGTGTCTCCAACTTCACGGCCGCCCATCTCGACCGGCTGGAGCGGGAGACAGGCGTGCTGCCCGCGGTGAACCAGATCGAGATGCACCCGCTGCTCGTGCAGGACGAACTGCGTGCCGTGCACACGGCGAAGGGCATCGTCACCGAGAGCTGGAGCCCGCTGGCCCGGGGCCGTGATGTGCTCGACGCCCCGGAGACCGTGGCCGTCGCCGCCGCCCACGGGGTGACCCCCGGTCAGGTGGTGCTCCGCTGGCACACCCAGCTCGGTGCGGTGCCGATCCCGAAGTCGGCGGACCCCGGCCGGCAGCGCGAGAACCTGGACCTGTCCGGGTTCGAACTGACGCCCCGGGAGATGGCACGGATCGCCGCCGGTCCGCAGCGGCGGTTCGGCGGCGACCCCGATGTGCACGAGGAGTTCTGAGCCTCCCCGGAAGGGTCAGCGGTTGCGCGGGGTGACCTCCGCCATCCGCGACCAGCCGTCGCCCGGCACCTCGACGTTGACGATCTCCGGAACCTCGGCGACCATCTCCGACATCGTCTCGATCGCCGCCGCGAAGTGATCGGACTTCACGTGCGCCGCACCCGCGTCCGCGTCGGCGAAGGCTTCCAGCAGCACGAACTGGTTCGGGTTCTCGACACTGAAGGACCACTCGAAGAACACGTTGCCAGGTTCCGAGCGGGTGGCGACGGTGAAGTCCTCCAGCGCGGGAAGCCAGTTGTCGCGCTCGGCGACGAGGACGGTGAACTTGACGGCGATGAAGATCATGGCAACTCCTGGTCGGGACGTCCGAGAGTGCGGCGCCGCGCCCCACGGGCACCTCGCCGCACCTCGACCAGGGTGACACAAGCCCTCGTATCCGGACTCATCGGGCACACCGGAGCACCGGGTGGCCGATGCTCAGCCGCCCAGCTCCTCGTGCCGGGCGGCCAGCCGGGCCGCCCCCTCCTCGGTGAGGGAGCCGAAGAGCCGCAGCCGGGAGATGCCGCCGTCGGGGAAGATGTCGATCCGGACGCGGGTGCCCCGGACGGCCCGCTCCAGGACGAAGCGGTGGTTGGTGTCGGGCTGGAGCCGGGTCCTGGGCAGGATCTCGGTCCATTCGCCGTCGCCGTCGTCCCCGTCCTGGACCGAAAGGCTCGCCCAGCCCGCCGAGTTGCCCTTGAGATAGGCGGTGTCGATCTCCACGGCCCGGATCTCCGCCCGGTCGGCGAGCGCGTAGCGGATCCAGTCGTTGCCCTTGTCGCGTCGGCGCCGGGTCTCCCAGCCGTCGTCCATCTTGCGGGAGCGGCCCGGCTGGATGGTGTGGGTGGCCGGGGAGTAGAAGCGGTCGGAGGCGTCCTCGACCTGCCCGCCGTTCTCCAGTGCCGCGAGGTCGAAGGTGCCGAGGGCGGCCAGCCAGGCGGGGTCCGGGGCGACTTCGCCGTACACGCGGAGCCGGGCGATTCCGCCGTCCGGATGCTGGTTGACCCGCAGGTGGGTGAAGCGGGCTCCGGCGTCGACCGCGAAGCCGTTGGCGGCGTGGCCGCCGACGGCCTTACGGGGAACGAGCGTTGTCCACTTCACGTCGGGGGCGAGCAGTTCCCCGGGGGACGGGGAACCGGCGACGCAGGCCGCTTCGACGGAGACCGCCTGCGGGTAGTTGCCGCGGAAGTGGGCGGTGTCGACGACGATCCCCCGGACGACACCGGGCGCCCCGAGCCGCACCAGTGCCCAGTCGTGGTCCTCGTCGGTGGGGTGCGGCTCCGCGGCGCTCACGCCGCGGCGGCGGCGGGTCTCCCAGCCGTCCATGATCTTGCCCTTGTGCCCGAAGTGCTCCGGGTCGAACTCGGCGGGCTCCGGCTTCAGCAGGTTCTCCCGCTCGGCGAAGAACTCGTCGTTGGCGGCGATCACTCCGGCGCCGAGCCGCCGGTCGGCGAGGTCGACGAGATGGCTGAAGGGGAAGTCGGCGGTGCGGTGGTCGGCGTACGGGTCGCCGCCCGCGTAGGGGCTCGCGTCGCCGGTGAAGTGCGGTATCGCCGCGTCCGTCATGGTCAGTGGGTCCTTTCGAGGAGGCGGCCGGTGGGTTCGGCGAGTACGCCGTCCGCCGCTATGCGGACACCACGCAGCCAGGTGGACTTCACGACGCCGTGCAGGGTCCTGCCCGCGTAGGCGGTGACCTGGTTGCGGTGGAAGAGTTCGGCCGGGTCGACGGTGAAGGTCTCCTCGGGGGCGAGGACGGCGAAGTCGGCGTCGCGGCCGGCCTCGATGGCGCCCTTGCGGGTCAGTCCGGCCAGGGCCGCGGGGGCCGCCGACATCCAGCGGGCCACGTCGTCGAGGGAGTGGCCACGCCTGCGGGCCTCGCTCCAGATGGCGGGCAGGCCGAGCTGGAGGGAGGAGATGCCGCCCCACGCGGAGGCGAAGTCGGGAGTCTTCAGATCGGTGGTGCAGGGCGAGTGGTCGGAGACGATGCAGTCGATGGTGCCGTCGGCGAGCCCGTCCCACAGCGCGTCCTGGTTGGCGGCCTCCCGGATGGGCGGGCAGCACTTGAACTCCGTCGCCCCGTCCGGGACTTCCTCGGCGGTGAGGGTGAGGAAGTGCGGGCAGGACTCGACCGTGACGCGCACACCCTCGCGCTTGGCGGCGGCGATGAGCGGCAGGGCGTCGCTGGAGGAGAGGTGCAGGACGTGGATACGGGCGTTCAGCCGCCCGGCCTGGGCGATCAGGGTCTCGATCGCGGTGTTCTCGGCGTCGCGCGGGCGGGAGGCGAGGAAGTCGGCGTACGCGGGGCCGCCTCGCTGCGGTGCGGCGGCCAGTTGGTGCGGGTCCTCGGCGTGGACGATGAGCAGTCCGCCGAATCCGGCGATCTCGGCCATGGAGCGGGCCAGTTGCTCCTGGTCCAGCTCCGGGAACTCCTCGACGCCCGAGGGCGACAGGAAGCACTTGAAGCCGAAGACCCCGGCCTCGTACAGCGGTCGCAGGTCCTTGGTGTTGGACGGTATCGCGCCGCCCCAGAAGCCGGTGTCGATGTGCGCCTTGGGGGCGGCGACCCGCTGCTTGGTGCGCAGATGGCCGACGGTGGTGGTCGGCGGCAGGGAGTTGAGCGGCATGTCCAGGAGGGTGGTGATGCCGCCCGCCGCGGCTGCCCGGGTGGCGGTGAAGAAGCCTTCCCACTCCGTGCGGCCGGGGTCGTTCACATGGACGTGCGTGTCGACGAGTCCGGGCAGCAGGACGTCGTCGCCGAAGTCCTCCAGCCGGGCACCGGCGGGCGGCTCGGCGTCGTACGGCAGGACCGCCTCGATCGTCCCACCGGCGACGGCGACCGACGCGGGGCGCGTGCCTTCGGGGGTGACGACGCGCGTCGAGCGCAGTATCAGGTTCACGTCCGGACCGGACACCCGTGCTCCTCACTCAAGAATTCAACGAACTGTTGAAGGAGTCTTCACTCGGGAATCCGCTCCGTCAAGACCCCGCCCGCCCCGTTGCCCCGACTGGAGATTTCCACAAAGTAGAAGGCAAATTTCGGAGGGCGGAACGTAGCATGGAACAGCGGCGCCTTCGCCGCACCTTGGGCCCGAACGTCGGCACCAGGACAAAACAGGCTCTGACCGGCAAGGACGCCGCACCGGGAGCAGTGGGCCGATCGGGAACAGCCCGGTAGGCTGCTGCCTTGCCTTCCGCTTCGAAAGGACCGTTGACGTGCCGTCGTCCCACGCCAGCACATCCGACTCCAAGCCCACCGGTTCCAGCGGTGGGGTGCAGTCCCTTGAGCGCGCCTTCGATCTGCTGGAGCGGATGGCCGACGCCGGGGGCGAGGTCGGGCTGAGCGAGCTCTCCGCGAGCAGCGGGCTTCCGCTGCCCACCATTCACCGGCTGATGCGCACGCTGGTCGTCTGCGGTTACGTACGCCAGCAGCCCAACCGCCGCTACGCGCTCGGCCCGCGCCTGATCCGGCTCGGCGAGTCCGCGTCCCGGCTGCTCGGTACCTGGGCCCGCCCGTACCTCCAGCGCCTGGTCGAGGAGACCGGCGAGACCGCGAACATGGCGCTGCTCGACGGCGACGAGATCGTGTACGTCGCCCAGGTGCCCTCCAAGCACTCGATGCGCATGTTCACCGAGGTGGGCCGCCGAGTGCTCCCCCACTCCACGGGGGTGGGCAAGGCGCTGCTCGCGAACACACCCGCCGACGAGGTACGGGCGCTGCTCGCGCGCACCGGTATGCCGGCCGCCACCGAGAAGACGATCACCACCGCCGACGGCTTCCTCGAAGCGCTGGAGCAGGTGCGCAGGGCCGGTTACGCGGTGGACGACAACGAGCAGGAGATCGGGGTCCGCTGTCTGGCGGTGTCCGTGCCCAACTCCCCCACCTCCGCCGCGATCTCCATCTCGGGCCCGGCGGGACGGGTGACGGAGACGGCGACGGAGCGGATCGTGCCGATCCTCCAGCAGGTCGCGAAGGAACTCTCGACGGCACTGGCGAGCAGCGGCTCGGCCGGCTGAGACCGGGAGGACCCGGGCCGGGCCCGGGTACCCGGTCAGCCGGGGAACGGCCGGTCCCTGCCAACGGCGGCGGGCCCTGCCCGGAACCACCGGTCCTTGCCGGGCGGCCGGGCCCTGCCGGAACCGCCGGGCCTTCCCCGCCGGTCCCCGCCCCGAAACGGCCGGTCCCCGCTCAGACGGCGGGCACCTGCGCGGTCAGCCGCCCGTCGTCCATCGCCACCGTCCGGTCCATCCGGTCCAGGTGCGCCCGGTCGTGCGTGACCAGCACCGTGGCCGTGGACCGTTCCCGGGTCAGGGCCGTCAGCAGATCGAGCACGGCCGCGCCCCGTTCGTGGTCGAGTGCGCTGGTCGGCTCGTCGACGAGCAGGACCGCCGGGTCGTTCATCAGGGCGCGGGCGATATTGACCCGCTGGCGCTGACCTCCCGACAGCTGGTGCGGGCGGCGGTGCGCCTGATCGGCGAGGCCGACCGCGTCGAGCAGTTCGAGGGCGCGGCCACGGGCGGTCCGCGCCGCCCGGCCCGACAGATGCGTCATCACCTGGAGCTGTTCGGCGGCGGTCAGTGAGGGCAGCAGGTTGGGCTGCTGGAAGACGATCCCGATCCGCTCCCGGCGCAGGGCCGCCAGATCGGCGCGGCCGAGTCCCTCGGTCCGGGTGCCGGCGACGACGACGCGGCCCTCGTCCGGGGTGACCAGGGTGGCGGCCACCGCGAGCAGGCTGGACTTCCCGGAACCGGAGGGCCCCACGACCGCGGTGAGCGAGCCCGCGGGTACCTCCAGCGAGACCCGGTCCAGTGCGGTGAGCCTGCCGTCGCCGTCCGGGTAGGTGAGGGTGACATCGGACAGGGCGAGGGTCATCGGACACTCCCGAGCGCGGTGAGCGGGTCGACGGCGGTGATCCGCCGGATGGACAGGGCCGCCCCGAGCGCGCCGAGGACGATCATGACGGCCGCCGGCACGAGGACGGTCGAGGCATCCAGGACGAACGGCACGGCACCCCCGCTGATCAGGACGCCGACGCCGGCGGCGAGCGCGGTGCCCAGCCCCGTACCGAGGGCGAGCATCACGACGGCCTGCCCGAGCGCGTCCCGCAGCAGATACGGGGTCGAGGCACCGAGTGCCTTCAGTACGGCCACGTCGCCGCCGCGCTGGATCGTCCAGACGGTGAAGAAGGCTCCGATGACCAGTGCGGAGATGGCGAAGAGGAACCCGCGCATCAGCTGGAGGGAGCCGTTCTCGGCCTGGTAGGACCCGATCGCGGTGAGGGAACCGTCGAGGGTGAGCGTGCTGGTGCCCGCCGCCTCGTCCCCGGCGGCCAGGTCGGCGCCACCCGTCGTGGTCAGGGCGATGACCGTGGCCGCTTCGTCCGGTCCGCGCCCGTCGTGCCCGATCCGCTGCCAGTCGTCGAGGGAGGTCCAGACGACGGGCGTATGGCTGTACGAGGCGTCTCCCGCGACGGCGGCGACGGTCTCGTCCATACCGCCGATCCGGATCCGGTCACCCACTCCGGCGCCGAGGTCCTCGGCGGCCCGCTCGGAGAGGACCACCTTTCCCGGGGCGACGCGGGCGCCGGGGGGCGCGAGCCCACCGGACGGCTCGACGCCGAAGACCGACACGGCGGCCGTACGGTCGCCGGGGGCGGCGGCGTTCAGGGTCCGGATGCCCAGGGGCCGCGCGGCGGTGACGCCGGGCCGCTCCGCCCAGGTCCGCCAGGCCGGCTCCCGGACGGTCGAATCGGTGAAGGACACCGACCGGCCGTCGGGCGGCGCGGCGAACGCGAGGTGGTCGGCGTTCAGCCCGGTGACGGCCGAGGTGTTCTCCCGGGCCAGACCGGCCGTCAGACCGGACAGCAGGCCCACGAGCAGCGTGATCAGCACCACGACCGAGCCCATGAGCGCGAACCGGCCCTTGGCGAACCGTAGATCTCTCCATGCGACGAACATGGCCCCAGCCTCGGGCCGCGGGCCCGGGGAAACATCGCGCGGCGGAGGGGCCAGACCTCAACCTTTCGATTGACCGGCCGGGCGCGGGCCGCGTCTACGCTGGACGGACCATGGATTCGCCCACACCCACTCCGGTCTCAGCCGCCCTCAGGCTGTGCCTGCACGCGCTGCTGCTGGGGCTGCTCGTGCTCGCCGCGGCCCGCGCGCTCGGTGACACGGCCGCGCCCGCCCCGGCGGTCGTCGTCATGGCGGCGGTGATGGCCGCGGTGTACGCGGCAGGCGCCCTGGCCCCCGTCGTGCGGCCCCGGACCCGGGCCGCCGCGTTCTGGCTGGCCGGGCTCGGCGCGGTCTGGGTGGCGCTGCTCGTGCTGTCGCCGGACGCCCTGTGGGTGGCCTTCCCGCTCTACTTCCTCCAGCTCCATCTGCTGCCGTCGCGCTGGGGACTGGCCGCCGTCACGGTCACCGCCGGGGCCGCGATCGCCAGTTTTGTGCTGCACGGGCAGGAGATCAGTCCTGGCGCGTTCATCGGGCCGCTGCTCGGGGCGGCGGTCGCGGTCGCCACCGTGTTCGGGTACGACGCCCTGTTCCGGGAGAGCGAGCGGCGCCGCGAGCTGATCGAGGAGCTGGTCTCCACCCGGGCGGAGCTGGCCGGGGCGGAACGGGCCGCGGGCACGCTGGCCGAGCGGGAACGGCTGGCCCGGGAGATCCACGACACCCTCGCCCAGGGGCTCTCCAGCATTCAGCTGCTGCTGCGGGCCGCCGAGCGCTCGCTGCCGTCGGACGCACCCGCCGCGGCGCATGTGCGCCGGGCCCGCGAGGCCGCCCAGGACAACCTGGCCGAGGCCCGTTCCTTCGTCCGCGCGCTGACGCCGCCGGACCTGGAGCACGGTTCGCTGGCGGCGGCCCTTGAGCGGCTGTGCGCACGCACCACATCGCCCGGCCTCACGGTGCGGTTCGCGGTCAGCGGCACACCAGTGGAACTGCCCACCCCGTACGAGGTGGCGCTGCTGCGTACCGCGCAGTCGGCGCTGGCCAACACGGTGCGGCACGCGCACGCCGGGCGGGCGGAGATCACGCTCAGCTTCATGGACACCTCGCTCTCCCTGGACGTCGTCGACGACGGCACGGGCTTCGACCTCGCGGCGGGACCGCCCGACGAGGCGGGGAACAGCGGTTTCGGGCTGCCCGCGATGCGGTCGAGGGCCCGCTCGCTGGGCGGCACACTGAGCGTGGAGTCGGCTCCCGGACAGGGCACTGCGGTGGCCGTCACGCTTCCCCTTCCGCTCGCGGGACAGGAGGTGCGGGCCGCGTGAACGACGAGGGACGACGCCGCACGGGCGACCCGATCAGGCTGCTGCTCGCCGACGACCATCCGGTGGTACGGGCGGGGCTGCGCGCCGTACTCGACACCGAGCCGGACTTCCGGGTCGTCGCCGAGGCGGCCACCGCGGAGCGGGCCGTCGCCCTCGCCGCGGCGGGCGGCTTCGACGTCGTGCTGATGGACCTGCAGTTCGGCCCCGGGATGCACGGCTCGCAGGCCACCGCCGCGATCACCGCGGCAGCCGGGGCACCGCGGGTACTGATCCTCACCACGTACGACTCGGACGCCGACATCCTGGCCGCCGTCGAGGCGGGCGCCAGTGGATATCTGCTCAAGGACGCCCCGCCGGAGGAACTGGCGGCGGCGGTGCGCACGGCGGCGGCCGGCCGCTCGGCGCTCGCCCCGGCGGTCGCCCACCGGCTGATGGACCGCATGCGCACCCCGGCGGAGGCACTGACCAAGCGGGAGCTGGAGGTGCTCCAGCTGCTGGGCGCGGGGCTGTCCAACCAGCAGATCAGCAAGAAGCTGTTCCTGAGCCAGGCGACGGTGAAGTCCCATCTGGTGCACATCTACGCCAAGCTGGGTGTCGACTCACGCACCTCGGCGGTCGCGGCGGCGACGGCCCGCCGCCTGATCCGCCGCTGACCCCCCGGAACTCGTGCGTGCCGCTGCCCCCCGTACGCGTCACGGGTTGCCGGGCTTCGTACGTACGACTGCCCGGCCCGTACGTCAGCGGCGGGGCGGCTCCCCGAACAGGTCCACCGCGTTCCGTACGTCCCGCAGTCCGGCGGCCAGCGCGCTCACCGAGCCGATCGCCCCCGCGATCAGCAGCAGCGAGCGGCGCAGCCGGGGAATCTCCGGCGTGCCGCTGAGCGCCATGGCGTCCAGCGCCGCCAACTCGTCCTCGGCGATGCCCCGGTCCGAGAACTCCGAGGGGTGTCCGGCCAGTTCGCGGCGGAGCCGGGAGACGGCCGTGTGCAGCTCCGCCACTCTCGGGTCCTCGGCGCTGCCGGTCACCCGCTTCTGCCCCACGCTTCGCAACAAAGCACTCCCCCCTCAGACGTCTTTGTGCCGGTGTTTCGACCAGGTCCCGGACCGTGGTCAAGTGCCTGGGTTTGCCAGCAAGTTAACGCCATGAGAGGTGGCCCGCGCCACTCCACGGACACAATTCGGGGTTACCCCTGAGGGTGACATTTCTTTCGCCTGTACGAACCACGCGATGGTATTCAGGGGCCATGGCTCCTACTGATGAGAACCCTGTGGTCGCTGGGGTGCTGCTCGCCGCAGGTGGCGGCCGGCGGCTCGGCGGCCGGCCCAAGGCCCTGCTCGAACACCGCGGCCGCCCCCTGGTCGAGCGCGCGGTGCGGACCCTGCGCGACGGCGGCTGCGGGCCGCTGCACGTGGTCCTGGGCGCGGCGGCCGAGGAGGTGCGGGCCCGCGCCGATCTGACGGGGTGCGTGGTGACGGTCAACCCGGAGTGGGAGGAGGGCATGGGTACCTCGCTCCGGGCGGGGCTGGCCTCCCTCGCCGGTACGGGTGCGGACGCGGCGCTCGTCCTTCTGGTGGACCAGCCGGGCATCGGCGCGGAGGCGGTGGCGCGGGTGCGGTCGGCGTACCGGTCCCGGGCGAGTCTGGCGGCCGCCTCGTACGCCGGGGAGCGCGGCCATCCGGTGCTCTTCGGGGCGGCCCGGTGGGCGGATGTCGCGGCGGCGGCGGTGGGCGACCGGGGGGCCCGGACGTATCTGCGGGCACACCACGATGCGATCACGCTCGTCGAGTGTTCCGATGTGGCCCAGGCGTACGACATCGACACCGTGGAGGATCTGACCCGCCTGGAGTGAACGGTCCGTATGCGCACTGGCACGCCGCGCCGCCGGGCGGGCACTTCTGTCGACCCGGAGAATCTCGACATCAACAAACCATTGAACTTCCACCATGAGGAAACTACTATCCACTGGTCAGAAGCCCTCTGTACCCCGGACGGCACCCACGGCCGTATCCCGGAGCCATGGCACGCCGTGCCGTTTCAGGCGACCCGGCGGCCGTGAGACGCCGCCCGCACCGCCCGCTGAAGGAGTGACAGCTCATGTCCGCACCAGCGCCGTCCCCGCTGGCCATCGTCGATGCCGAGCCCCTGCCCCGGCAGGAGGAGGTCCTGACCGACGCGGCCCTCGCGTTCGTGGCCGAGCTGCACCGGCAGTTCACCCCGCGCCGTGACGAGCTGCTCGCCCGGCGCGGCGAGCGCCGCGCCGAGATCGCCCGTACCTCCACGCTGGACTTCCTGCCCCAGACGGCGGCGGTCCGCGCGGACGAATCCTGGAAGGTCGCACCGGCCCCGGCCGCGCTCGACGACCGCCGGGTGGAGATCACCGGTCCGACCGACCGCAAGATGACCATCAACGCCCTCAACTCGGGCGCCAAGGTCTGGCTCGCCGACTTCGAGGACGCGTCCGCCCCCACGTGGGAGAACGTGGTCCTCGGCCAGCTGAATCTGATCGACGCCTACACCCGCACCATCGACTTCACCGACCCGAAGTCGGGCAAGTCGTACGCGCTCAAGCCCGCCGGAGAACTCGCGACGGTCGTCACCCGCCCGCGCGGATGGCACCTGAACGAGCGTCACCTCCAGCTCGACGGCACCCCGGTGCCCGGCGCGCTGGTCGACTTCGGCCTCTACTTCTTCCACAACGCCCAGCGCCTCATCGACCTGGGCAAGGGGCCGTACTTCTATCTCCCCAAGACGGAGTCGTACCTGGAGGCCCGCCTCTGGAACGACATCTTCGTCTTCGCCCAGGACTACGTCGGCATCCCGCAGGGCACGGTCCGCGCGACCGTCCTGATCGAGACGATCACCGCGGCGTACGAGATGGAGGAGATCCTCTACGAGCTGCGCGACCACGCCTCCGGGCTGAACGCGGGCCGCTGGGACTACCTGTTCTCCATCGTCAAGAACTTCCGTGACGGCGGCGCGAAGTTCGTCCTCCCGGACCGCAACGCGGTGACGATGACCGCCCCGTTCATGCGGGCGTACACCGAACTCCTCGTCCGCACCTGCCACAAGCGCGGTGCGCACGCCATCGGCGGCATGGCGGCGTTCATCCCGTCCCGCCGCGACGCCGAGGTCAACAAGGTCGCCTTCGAGAAGGTCAAGGCGGACAAGGACCGCGAGGCCCACGACGGCTTCGACGGCTCCTGGGTCGCCCACCCCGACCTGGTCCCCATCGCCATGGCCTCCTTCGACGCGGTCCTGGGCGAGAAGCCGAACCAGAAGGAGCGCCTGCGCGAGGACGTCTCCGTGGCGGCGGGCGATCTGATCGCCATCGACACCCTCGACGCCCGCCCCACGTACGACGGCCTGCGCAACGCCGTCGCGGTCGGCATCCGGTACATCGAGGCGTGGCTGCGCGGCATGGGCGCCGTCGCCATCTTCAACCTGATGGAGGACGCCGCCACCGCCGAGATCTCACGCTCGCAGATCTGGCAGTGGATCAACGCCGACGTGGTCTTCGAGAACGGCGAGCACGCCACGGCGGAGCTGGCCCGCAAGGTCGCGGCCGAGGAACTCGACGCGATCCGCCAGGAGGTCGGCGAGAGTGCCTTCGCCTCGGGCAAGTGGCAGCAGGCCCACGACCTCCTGCTCCAGGTCTCCCTGGACCAGGACTACGCGGACTTCCTCACCCTCCCCGCGTACGAGCAGCTGGCCTGACCCGAGCCACAGCTGCTCTCCCGCTCCGCCCCCGGTACCGCACAGCACCGGGGGCGGAGCGGGCGTTTCTCACGGTGGAGGCCGGGCCCCGGCGGACGTCCGCCCCGGTCGTCAGGACGAAGCAGCCATCGGACAGCCCTCAGCCCACCTGGGCCGCCTCCGCCTTGGCCGCCGCGTCGTCCAGCGACTTGAGTACCACCGCCGGGTCGCCGCCCTTCAGTACCGCCCGGCCGACGTCCCTGCGTATCGCGCCGCGCACCTCGGGCCAGGACCGCATGTTCACCGGCGCGAAACGGGCCTGCGGCAGCTGGTCGATGAAGGGCCACAGCGGACGGGTGGCCGACTCCTCGCGCACGGCGTCGGACGCGGTGTACGTCACGGGCAGCGCGGACTGGCTGCCGCCGTAGGCCGCCGCCGACTGGCCGCTGTACAGGAAGTCGAGGAAGGCACCGCACTCCTTGCGGTGGCCGTTGCGCTTGAACGCCATCAGCCAGTCGCTCAGGCCGATCGGTACGGGGCTGCCGCCGTCCTTCGCGGGGAACGCGGCGTGCGCGTACGGGAGTTTGGCCTGGTCCGCCGCGCCCATCAGTACGGGGTGGGCGACCATCATCCCGATGTCGCCGCGCAGGAACCGCTCGTACGCCTCGGTCCGGTCGAGCTTCTCGGGTGCCGCCCCCGCCAGGTCCTCGGCGACCAGTTCGTCGCGCAGCCAGGCCAGGGCGTCGATGTTGGGCTGCGTCTCGAAGTCGTATCCCACGAGGTCCGTGAAGCCGCCGCCCGCCGCGAGCATCCAGGACAGGGCCTCGTCCTCGGCGGCCTCGGGGCCCAGCTGGAGTCCGTACGGTGTCTTCACGCCGATCGCCTTGAGCGCGGCGGCGGCCGAGCGCAGTTCGTCCCACGACGTGGGAGCGTCACCGACGCGCGCTCGCCTGAAGAGCTCCTTGTTGTAGAAGAGCCGGGGCGTGCTGGCCAGGAACGGGAACCCGTAGAGCGCCCGGTCAACCGTCCCCGCGTCCGCGAAGGACCGGATGAAGTCGGCCTGCGTCGAGATGCTGAACAGCTCGCTCGCGGTGTGGAGCAGATCGTCCTCACCGTAGGGGGCGAAGATGTTCGACTGCGCGATGTCGGGTTCCCGGCCGTCCGCGACCCGCTGCGCGAGCCTCTTGTCGATCTTGTTGTACGGAACCCGCTCCAGCGTGACCTTGATGTCGGGGTGCTTCTTCCGGAAGGCCGCGATCACGCTGTCCCACTGGTCTCCCAGCGAGGCGCCCACGCTCTCGTCGTAGCTGGCCACGAGAAGGTCGAGCGTCGCGCCGGAACCGGCGCCGCAGCCGGCGAGGCCGAATCCGGCCGTGGCGCCGGCGAGCCCGGCCGTCTGGAGAAGAAACCGCCGCCGACGCACCGCTGTTGCCACCTTTTACTCGTACCGCAAGGCCTTGAGTGACAGATTGTGTCATACAGGCAGTCTCTGCCGGTCAAGCGAGGTGGGCCGGTGGCCCGGTGGGCATAACCTGCCTCGCATGCAAGGAGCTTCGTTGACAGAGCGGCGCAAGGCCGCGACCCGGTGGGACATCGCCCGTACCGCGGCAGCCCTCTTCGTGGAGAACGGCCTGCGGGCCACCCGCGCCGAGGACATCGCCCGCGCGGCGGGCATCGCCCCGCGCACCCTCTACCGCTACTGCGCGACCAAGGAGGAGGCCGTCGCCCCGCTGTTCGCCGTGGGTTCCCGGCAGTGGGTGGAGGCCGTGCGCGACGCCCCGCACGCCCTGTCCCTGCCCGATTCGCTGCGGTACGCGGCGGCGCGGACGCTGGCCGCCGCTCCCGGTGACACGGAGAACACGGAGTCCCTGGAGTGGGTGCGTTCCCTCTTGAGGATGGCCGCGGACAGCCCGGCGCTGCGGTCGGTGTGGAACGACGCGTGCCGCGAGTCGGAAGCCACGCTGGCCACCGTGCTCGCGGCGCGGGCCGGCCTCCCTGCCGACGCGGGCACCCTGGACATCCGGCTGACGGCCGCCACCGCCGGAGCGGCGGTGCGCGTGGCGGTGGAGACCTGGGCGGCGAGCGACGCCCCGGCGACGGGGCCGGAGGGGCCCGCCGCGCTGGCGGAGCGCTGTCTGGCGGCGACGGCGGGCGCGTCGAGGAACGTCTGAGAGGGCTCGCCCCTGGCTGTTCGGCCCCACTTCACCGCGCCCCGCCGCGTCGCGCCCGTTCACCGCGCCCCGCACCGCCCCACTTCACCGCGCCCCGCCGCACCGTCTCAGGTCCATACCGCCCCCAGCGCCACGAACCCGCAGATCAGCACGGACAGGATCGCCAGCAACGGCCAGACGAAGCGCAGGTACTTGTCGTAGCCCACCTTCGCCAGGGCCACCCCGCCGATGGTGACGGCCGTGGTCGGCACCCACAGGTTCATCCAGCCGCTCGCCGACTGCCAGGCCGTCACCACGACCGCGCGCGAGACGCCCGCGAAGTCGGCGAGCGGGGCCAGGATCGGCATGGCGAGGGTGGCGTGGCCGGAGGTCGACGGGATCAGGAAGGCCAGCGGCAGGTTGACGATGAAGACGAAGACCGCGAAGACGGCCGAGGACGTGCCCGAGACCAGCCCCTCGATGGAGTGCAGCACGGTGTCGGTGATCTGCGAGTTGTTCATGATGACCGTGACACCGCGGGCCAGCACGATGACCAGCGCGGGCGAGATGAAGTCCGCCGCCCCCTGGATGATCGTCGCGCTGACCTTCTGCTCGCCGAAACGCGCCACGACACCGATGATCACGGCCGCGACCAGGAAGAGCGCCGCCAGCTCCGGGAAGGACCAGCCGAGTTCGAAGCCGTACGGGGTGGCGTCGGCGTCGCCGGTGATGGCGCTGGACCACGGCACCACCGAGAAGATCATGAAGGTGAAGACCAGGGCGACCAGCACCAGGACCGTCTTGTGGAGGGAGGTCAGGTCAGGGGGCTCGCCCGCGTCCGCCGCCGTGTGGTCGCGGTCGCCGGGCAGGAAGCCGGAGAGCGAGCGGCCGGGGTCCTTGCGGACCCGCCGCGCGTACCGGATGACGTAGGCGATGGTCACCGCGGTCAGCACGACCCACATGACGGCGCGCAGCACGATGCCGTCGCCGAGTGAGATGTCGGCCGCGGACGAGGCGACCCCGGTCGCGAACGGGTTGACCGTGGAGCACAGCACCCCGATGCCCGCGCCGAGGATGATCGTGCCGGTGGCCACCATCCGGTCGTAGCCGAGGGCCAGCATCAGCGGCACGATCAGACCGTAGAAGCCGAGGGTCTCCTCCGCGAAGCCCTCCACCGTGCCCAGCAGCGCGAAGACCAGCATCACACCCGCGATGAGCAGCGCGCCCCGGTCGCGGAGCCGGTGGGCGAGACGGCCGATGCCCCGGTCCAGCGCGCCGGTGGCGAACACCATCGTGATGAACGCGCCGATCGCGAGGACGAAGAGGAACACGCCCGCGCTGCCGTACAGTTCGCCGGCCAGGTCCGGGCCGACCTGGCCGGTCTTCTCGTCCTGCACGCCGTAGAGGCCGTTGACCGGGGAGAGGAAGAGGTCGTTGAGACGGTCGACGAAGCTCTGGTCGGACGGGACCCGGTGGTACGTGCCCTGGACCGGCGCACCGTCCTTGTCGCGGTCGTAGGCGCCGGAGGGGATCAGAAAGGCCAGTGCCCAGACCGCCAGGGTGACGAGGGCGAGAATGGTCAGGGCGCTGGGGAAGACGAACTTCCTCCCGGCCGGGGGCTTCTCCTCCGGGGCGGTCCGGGTGTCCGTGCTCACGCGGCGCTCCCGCCGCCGTGCGCTGCGGCGAACTCCCGCAGGAACACGGCCTCGGCGATCACCGCCGACCGCAGCTCCGAGAACAGCACCCGCTCATTGGGCGCGTGCAGGTTGCACATGCTGTCCTGGGCGCCGAAGAGCAGTACCTCCGCGCCGGGCACCGCCTTGGACAGCCCGTTGACCAGGGGGATCGAGCCGCCGCTGGCGACGAACGCGGGTGGTGCCCCCCAGCCCTCGCGCAGCGCGGTGAGGGCGGCGCGGTAGGCGGGGCCGCCGGTCGCGGGCTCGAAGCCGGGGCCGGTGTCGCCCGGGGTGACGGTGAGCGGAATTCCGAACGGGCGCAATGACTCCAGATGGGTGACGAGCAGGCCCTGCGCCTCCTGGGGATCCTGCTCGGGGTGGAAGCGGAGGTTCAGCTTTGCCCTGGCGTAGGGGACGACCGCGGAGGCCGCGTGGTCGACGCTCGGGGCGTCGATGCCGATGACGGTGATGGCCGGTCCGCTCCAGAGGCGTTCACCGAGGCTGCCGGAGCCGATGAGCCCGATGCCGTCCTGGACTCCGGCGAGGCCGCGGAACTCCTCCTCGGTGTAGGTGGTGCCCTTCCACTCCTCGCGGCGCAGCCCCTCGACGGCCACGTCGCCGTGCACGTCGTGGAGCGTGGCGAGAGCCTTGAGCAGGGCGAGCAGGGCGTCCGGGGCCGCGCCGCCGAACTCGCCGCTGTGGCGGGGTTCGGCGAGGGTACGGACCTCGACGACGACCTCCGACGCACCGCGCAGACCCGTGGTGAGCGTGGGGCTGCCGGGGCGGAGGTTGCCCATGTCGGCGATGACCATGGCATCGCAGGCGAACCGGTCCGGATCGGTGGGCGGGTAGTCGTCGAAGGCGCTGCCGTACTCCTCCTGCCCCTCCAGGACGATCTTCAGCCCCACCGGGGGCCTGCCCCCGTACGCCCTCAGTACGCCCAGGTGGACGATGATGTTGGACTTGTCGTCGGCGATGCCGCGGGCCCGCAGGCCGCCCTCGACCGCGGTGGGTTCGAAGGGCGGTGACAGCCACAGGCTCTCGTCGCCCGGCGGCTGCACGTCGTAGTGGCCGTAGAGCAGCACGGTCGGGGCGCCGGGGGACGGCGGCGGGACCTCGGCGACGATGACCGGCGCGGTGTCGGGGAGGTCGAGCCGGTCGATGTGCTTGACGCCCGCGCCGTGCAGCAGGTCCACGAGGAGGTCGTGGGCCTGCCGCACGGGCTCGGGCGGGAAGCCGGGAAAGGCGATCGACGGAATGGCGGTCAGCCGTTCCAGATCCGCGACGAGTCCGTCCATCAGTGCGTCGACCCGGGAGCTCAGGTCCATCGTCCAACCCCTGTTCCTCATGGTGCTCAGTGCTGAGGTTCCGGGATCAATGGACCATATGGGGCGGGTTCCCGCACGCCTGAGGAACGGTCAGTCCCCGAGGACGACGGTGCGCTGGGCGGAGAAGTCACCCCACTTGCCGTCCGGGAGCTTGGCGCGCAGCTTCACCGAGTAGCGGGTTCCGGCCGGGTCGGCGAGCGTCAGCCGGTAGGTCGCGCGCCCCTGGGGCGGGGTGCCGCCCCAGACGATGGTGGTGGTCATCTTCCCGTTGAGGTAGAGCTGGTACGCGGGGATCTCGCCGCCCGTCTCGGGCTGGTCCCAGGACAGGTCGACGGCGAACTCGCCGCCCTCGGCCGCGGTGGTGGTGCGAAGACCGGTGGGGGCGGTGCTCGCGGGGGCGCCGGGGGCGGTGGCGGTGGTGAGGTCGAGGGCGTTGCTGTCCGGCGAGGACTTGTCGGAGGCGTCGCGGGCCCGGACGGTGAAGGTGTAGACGGTGCCGGGGCGCAGCCCGGTGAGCCGGGCCGTGGTGGCGGTGCCCGGCACACTGTGGATCCGGGAGTCCTCCTGGTAGATGTCGTACGAGGTGACGCCCACGTCGTCCGTGGAGCCGCCCCAGGCCAGGGTGGCGGCGCGACTGCCGTCGGCGGTGCCGCGCAGCTTCACCGGGGCGGTCGGCGCCCGGTCGTCCTTCGGCGGGGTGGGCTGCGTGGTCACGGGTACGGCGGGGCTCGGCCCGGACAGGTTCCCGGCGGCGTCGCGGGCCCGGACGGTGAACGTGTAGGCGGTCGAGGCCGTCAGCCCGTCGATGTCGATCATCCGCTTGGCCGCCGGTACGGACTTCACCTTCGTGCCCTTGCGGTAGATCTCGTAGCCGGTGATCGCCTTGTTGTCGGAGGCGGGCTCCCACATGACGTGCACCGATGTGGAACTGCTGGCCTGTGCGGTCACGTCTCGTGGGGTGGTCGGTTTCTGCGTGTCCGCTTCGGCGGCGCCGCCGCACGCGGTGAGCGCGGCGAGGAGCAGGGCGGCGGAACAGGCCAACGCGGCAGGTGCGTGGGGGCGTTGCACGGTCTTGCCTTCCATCCGGACAGCAATTGGTCCAGACCTGTATGCCATGGTGCGGGGGTCGCCGACAAGGGGGTGGAGAGGAACGTTCCGCAATGTGCCGGTGTGCACCGCTCCAGGTGGAACAGCGAACGGGACGGTTGAGGACGATGAGTTCCGGGGACGGTTGAGGGCGACGAGTTTCACGGCCCCGGACAGTCGGAACGGTGTGTTCATGGACAGCAGTACCGCCCCCGCCCTCGATCTCGAACCGGCCGCCCGGCAGATCGCCGCACTGCTCGACTCCATCGAGGACCGCAGGCTGGCCGGACCGACCCCCTGCCCCGACTACGCCGTACGGGAACTGCTCGCCCATGTGGTCGGGCTGACGACCGCCTTCCGTGACGCGGCACGCAAGGATCTCGGGCCGAGCACCGGTGTCTCTCCCGGAACGGTGCCTTTGGTGCTCGGCGACGACTGGCGCGAGGTGCTGCCGCCGCTGCTCGACGAGCTGGTGGCCGCCTGGCGCTCGCCCGCCGCCTGGGAGGGCATGACGCGGGCGGGCGGCGTGGACCTGCCCGCCCCGGTGGCCGCCGCGGTCGCGCTCAACGAGCTGATCGTCCACGGCTGGGACCTGGCCCGGTCGACCGGTCAGCCGTACCGGGCGGACGAGGCCGATCTGCGCTCCTGCGAGGCGATGCTGACGCCCCTGCAGAACACCCCGGACGCCGGAGCGATCTTCGGCCCGCCGGTCCCCGTACCGGCCGACGCTCCGCTCCTGGACCGGGTGATCGCGCTCAGTGGCCGCCGCCCCGACTGGCAGCCGGACCGGCGGCCGGAGGACTGACGTCAGCCGGTCGTCACGGACCCCGCCGCCGCGTCGCCCAGCACCCGCACCGCCGCACGGGCCTGCTCACGCACCCGCTCGTCGGCGGTGACCGCGCTGAGCGTTCCGGACACCCTCAGCCTCAGGTCCTGTTCGGCCAGCCGGGCCAGCCGCGCACGGGCGTCCTCCCCGACGGCCTCCGGTCCGAGGGCGACCAGTGCCTCCAGGGCCTCGGCCGGGGCGGTTCCGCACTCCGCCGCGTCCAGCAGCAGACCTGCCGCCCGGTGCGCGTCGAGCCTCCCGGGGGCGATGGCGAGCAGGGCGAGCACCGCACCCGGCACCTGCTCCGGATCCGCGAGCAGCGCCTCCAGCACGGGAACGAGCGGCCCGCCCGCCGCACCCGGGCCGAGCCCGGCGGCAATCCTCGTCGCGTGGACGAACGCCCAGCGGGTCCAGGTCATTTCGGTATCCGTGAGCACCCCGGCCAGCACCGGCACGGCTTCCGTCAGGTCGCCGGTGATGCGGTGCAGGGCGGCGGCGATGTCGATGTCCGCCTGCATCTCGGGGATGTTGCGGTGCGCGTCGGGGGCGTTGAACGCGGCCCGCAGCGCCGGAACGAGCCCTGCGGCGGCCGGTCCCAGCCCGGCGGCGGCGACCGCGGCCTCGCGTATCCCGTTGCGGTCCTCCGCGAGCCGGTCGGCCACGGCGGTCAGCAGCGGAGCGTCCTCCCCCGTCAGTGCGTGCAGGGCCCGCGCGGCTTCGAAGCGGTCCTCCACCGGGCCGGAGCGGGCCGCCGTACGCAGCAGCTCAGCCACATCCTCCCGGCGTTCGGGCGGGCAGACCGCGACCAGCACCTTGGGCACCAGCTGCGGGAACCCGGGCAGTGCGGCGCACAGTTCGGGTACGGCCCCGGCAGCGTCCGCGCCCCAGGACTCCAGCAGTGCCGCGAGCCGGAACGGGCCGTTGCCGCCGGGCTCCAGCGTGCCGAGCCACTGGCGGAGCGACGCGAGCAGTTCGGGGTCGTACGGCAGGACCGGTGCGGCCCCGAAGGATCCGCCGCATGCCGCACCGAGTGCGCGCGGCCGCTCCGCCGGATTCCGGGCGAGGAGCGGCGCGGCCCGTTCCGGATCCACCGCGACCAGGACTTCGAGGGCACGGTCGGCCGGATCGCCTTCGCCCGCCGCGAGCCCGGCCAGCATCGCGGTCGCGGGAGCGGCGCGTGCGCCGAGCAGCTTCAGGGCGGGCAGCACGGCCGGGACATGAGCGGCCCGGGGGCCCGTGGCCAGGGCGAGCAGGGGCGCGGCCAGCCGGTGCGACGCGCTGCGGGAGAGCTGACAGGCGGCCTCCGCCGCCCCCACCGCTTCGCCGCACGCCTCGGGCGACTCACTGTCCAGCGCGGCGCCGAGCAGGGCGAAAACCGCGTCCCGGTCCTCGTCCGTGTCCCGGAGCAGCAGGGACTCGGTGATGTGGTGCAGGGGTTCGCCGCGGTACTGGTCGAGCCGTTCCGTGACGAGCCCGTCGGCGGGGAGCAGGGACAGCATCGCCCCGTGGTGGCTCCGGTCCCAGGGCAGTCCGGCGTCCACGCAGGCCAGCAGTGCCGCGATCCGCAGCTCCCCCGGGTGGTCCGGGCCGATCGCCTCCGTCGCCGCGGCGACCGTTCCCGCCGGGTCCAGATGCGCCAGGGCCGAGAGCAGTTCGGCGCGTACGAGCGGGACCTCCTCCACGGCTGCCCGTTCGCGGAGCACCGGCAGCACCCGCCCGGCCGCCCCGGTCATCGCGGCGGCCCAGACGGCGCACTGCCGTACGTCGGGAACATCGGAGGCGGCCGAGTCGAGCAGCAGGGGAAGCTGGGCGACGACGGCACGGCGACAGGCTGCCTCGTCGCTCTCGCCCACCCCATCGCCGCCGTCGTCGTCGAATTCCGTCCCGCCCTCCGCGATACCGCCGAGGAGGGCCAGCAGGTCCGCCGTACGTATGCCCCCGGCGGCCAGCCGGGCCAGGAACGGCACCGCCTTCGCGGACGCCTCGTACACCGAGCCCTGGTGGAGGATGCTCGCGTACAGCTCGCCGAGCGCTTCGTCCGCCTCGTCCTTGTCGTCCCCCGCGAGCGCCCGCAGGCAGTCGGGCACATCGGCGGCGCTGCCGTACGCGTGCTGATAGACGGCCCAGGGCTGCGCGTCGACGTCGTCGAAGAACGGTACGAGATCCATGGCGCCGATCATGGCACCGGGGACTGACAACGCCCCGTGCCTCCGGCCCCCGGCACACGCCACCGGACCGGCGCGGGGCCGGCCGGTCGACGCGTGGGACCGGCGGACCGGCCGGGTCAGCTCGTGAAGAACTCGGTGATCTGCTGGGCGACCTGGTCGGCCCGGGTCTCGTGCACCCGGTGGCCGCCCGGGACCGTGATCAGCCGGCAGTCCGGGATCAGGGACGCCATGTCGGGCAGGCGCTCCTGCGGCATCGCGCTCTCCGGGCCGCCCGAGATGAGCATCGTCGGCGCGACGATCTCGCCGAGGCCCTCCGCCCACTCCGGGTCCGGGTCGGCCACCTGGGCCCGGACGGCGGGCACCGCGTTCTCGTCGTAGTCCACGGGCCCCTCGGGGCGCCCGACCGGTCCCGGATCGCCCGGCCACGGTGCGGGGGTCTCCACCAGCACCAGCCGCTCCACCCGGTCGGAGTGCTCCTCGGCCAGCAGCTGGGCGACGACCCCGCCCATGCCGTGACCGACCAGGCCGACCCGGTCGAGCTCCAGCTCGTCCAGGAAACCGAGCACGTCGTCCCGCATCAGGTCCAGGCCGTACTCGTCCGGCCAGTCGCTCTCCCCGTGCCCGCGCAGATCCAGGGCGAACACCCGCCACTCCTCGCCGAGCAGGCTCCCGGTCGCCTCCCAGTTCGCGGCGGAGCCGCCGAGCCCGTGCAGCAGGACGACCGGCGAGCCGAACGGGTCACCCCAGGTCCGGTACGCCAGCCGCACATCGCCGACATCCACAACAGACTGATCTTCCATGCCCCAGACGCTACAGCCGCGGGGCACCCTCCGGCGCCCAGCCCCCGGCCTGGCAGGCTCGGCACGTGAAACGCATACTCCGCACCCTGCTCGCCCCCCTCCTGGCGACCGCTGTCCTGACCGGCTGCACCGGATCGGAGGCGGCCACCGAGGACGCCGGGCTCCGTGATCCGGCGAAGAAACGGATCGCCATGCAACTGGTCTCCAGCGCCGAGAACTCCTCGCTGGACTGGCGGGCGCAGTACGCGTACATCGAGGACATAGACGACGGCCGCGGCTACACGGCGGGCATCATCGGCTTCTGTTCCGGGACCGGCGACCTGCGGGACGTCGTGGAGCGGTACACGGCGGCGCGCCCCGGAAATCCGCTGGCGCGGTTCCTGCCCGCGCTGCGCACGGTGGAGGGCAGCGCCTCGCACGCGGGGCTGGGGCGGCCGTTCACCGTAGCCTGGGCGAAGGCGGCCGACGACCAGGAGTTCCGAGCGGCGCAGGACGTGGAGCGCGATCGCGCGTACTTCGACCCGGCGGTGGAGCGGGCGCGGGACGACGGGCTCGGTGCGCTGGGGCAGTTCATCTACTACGACGCCTATGTGATGCACGGCGCCGGTGACACCGACGGCGAGGACGGCTTCACCACGATCCGCCGAAGGGCGCTCTCGACGGCCCGGCCGCCCTCGAAGGGCGGCGACGAGAAGGCGTATCTGGACGCCTTCCTCGACGCGCGGGTGGCGGCCATGCGCAAGGAGGCCGCCCACAGCGACACCAGCCGGGTGGAGACCGCCCAGCGGGTGTTCGTACGCGAAGGCAAACTTCAGCTGGAGACACCGTTGCGGTGGAAGGTCTACGGCGACAGCTACCGCGTCGACGGCGGCTGAACCCCTGACCACCAGGCACGCGGAGCAGCTGCCCGGCGATCGCGCACGCCGGTTGCGGCACCGGATGACCTGTGTGTTCTTCCGACCGCGCGTGTGACGCGTCCACCCGTGACCCCCGGGCACGCCGTCCCGTTGAGGGGGCCGGAGGCGCGCGCACGGGTGCGCCCCGGAGCGTCAGGATGAGTACAGGATGCTGAAGAAGATGTTGCTGACCGCAATGGTCCTGGGTGCGGGCCTCGGCCTGGCCGCGAGCCCCTCCGCCCAGGCCGTGAGCGTCCCCGCCGCCGTCCGGACCGCGCCGTCCGTCCAGGCACCGCCGCAGGTGTGCACGGTCAACGACAACGGGGTGAACTTCCGCGGCGGTCCGGGGACGGGCTACGCGGTGCTCGGCACGGTGAACCGGGGCCAGAACATCAACGTCCGTGGCCAGGAAGGCAGCTGGGTCATGGGTGACCTGTGGGGTGGACCGACCGGCGTCTGGATCCACGTGGCCTATCTCAACTGCTGAGCGCGGTCCGCCACCGGCCCCGCACCGCGCGCTCTCCGCGCGGCGCGGGGCCTTTCCGTGTCCGGACTCCCCAGGGCCGCGCGGATGGCTCCCCGTGAAGCCGCCCGGCTCTCAACTCACTTGTGCCGAAGGGGTGTACGGCACACCTATCACCCTGATAGTAAAGCTTCCTAACAGAACTCCGGAACGGCGAACTCCCCTGGAGGACAGGTGCACAACCCCCACCTCGGCACCGCACGTCGCACCACTCGGCTCACCCGCCCCGTCGGCATCGCCGCCGTGGCGCTCGGGCTGGCTCTCACCGCCATCCCTGTCGCCGCCCACGCGGGCGACGCCCCCGCGCAGCCTTCGGCCGACCGGCCCGCGCAGGCCGCTCAGCCGCTGAAGGCCGCCGCGAGCGGGCTCGACGATCCGGCGAAGAAGGAGATCGCCATGCAGCTGGTCTCCAGTGCGGAGAACTCCTCGCTGGACTGGAAGTCGCAGTACAAGTACATCGAGGACATCGACGACGACCGCGGCTACACGGCGGGCATCATCGGCTTCTGTTCCGGCACCGGCGACATGCTCGACCTGGTCGAGCTGTACACCCAGCGCGTGCCGGGCAACGTCCTGGCGAAGTACCTGCCCGCCCTGCGCAAGGTGGACGGCACTCCCTCGCACTCCGGTCTCGACCCGAACTTCACCAAGGACTGGGTGAAGGCGGCGTCCGACTCGGCGTTCAAGCAGGCGCAGAACGACGAGCGCGACCGCGTGTACTTCAACCCGGCGGTCAAGCAGGGCAAGGCCGACGGCATCGGCACGCTGGGCCAGTTCACGTACTACGACGCCATCGTGATGCACGGCGACGGCTCCGACAGCACCAGTTTCAGCTCCATCCGCAAGCGGGCCCTCTCGAAGGCCAAGCCACCGTCGCAGGGCGGCAACGAGACGACGTACCTCAACGCCTTCCTCGACGCCCGGGTCTGGGCGATGCAGCAGGAGGAGGCCCACTCGGACACCAGCCGGGTCGACACCGCCCAGCGCGTCTTCCTGAAGAAGGGCAACGTCAACCTCGACCCGCCGCTCGACTGGAAGGTGTACGGGGACAGCTTCCACATCGGCTGACCGGCAACCGCACCGGACCTGACGGGACCGGACGGGACCCGCGCCGGACCTGACGGAACCTGACCTGACGGGACCGGACCTCCGCCGCCCCCGTCGTCAACACCTGTGGCGCGTACGGCGACCCCCGCGAGGGCCGCCCTACGCGCCACAGTGCTCCACCGGTCGCTCAGTGGACGCCCGCCCCGGCCGCCGCGGGGACCACGTGCTCACCGCTCCTGGTCTCTTCCTCCATCCCCTCGGGCCTGCGGCCCAGGTGGTTGAAGGCCAGGTTGAGCAGGATCGCCACGACGCATCCGGTGGAGATGCCCGAGTCCAGGACGACCAGCAGGTCCTTGGGGAACGAGTGGTAGAACCGCGGCGCGGCGATCGGTATCAGGCCGATGCCCACGGCGGCGGCCACGATCAGCGCGTTCTCGCCCTTCTCCAGCGCGGCGGTGGCCAGCGTCTGGATGCCGCTCGCCGCGACCGAGCCGAACAGGACGATGCCCGCGCCGCCGAGCACCGGCAGCGGAACCAGCGCGATGACGGATGCGGCGACCGGGACCAGGCCGAGCACGACGAGGATGCCGCCGCCCGCGGCGACGACGAACCGGCTGCGGACCTTGGTCATCGCGACCAGGCCGATGTTCTGGGCGAAGGCGCTGCACATGAAACCGTTGAACAGTGGGCTGATGGCGCTGCCCAGGGTGTCGGCGCGCAGACCGCCCTCGATGGTCCGCTCGTCCGCCGGACGGCCGACGATCTTCCCGAGGGCCAGCATGTCCGCGGTGGACTCGGTCATGCAGACCAGCATGACGATGCACATCGAGATGATCGCCGCGATCTCGAACTGCGGGGCGCCGAAGTGGAACGGCGTGGGGAATCCCACCAGTTCGGCTTCCTTGATGGCGCCGAAGTCGGTGATGCCGACGGGGATGGCGATCAGGGTCCCGATGACCAGGCCGAGCAGGATCGCGATCTGCTGGAGGAATCCGCGCAGCAGTTTGCGCAGCGCCAGCACGATCAGGAGGGTGGCCGCGGCCATGGTGATGTTGGTCATCGAACCGTAGTCGTCGGCCGTGGCGTTGCCGCCCTGGGACCAGTTGAAGGCGACCGGCAGCAGCGAGACACCGATCAGGGTGATGACGGTGCCGGTGACGACGGGCGGGAAGAACCTGACCAACTTGCCGAAGTACGGGGCGATGACGAAGCCGAGCACGCTCGCGACGATGATCGCGCCGAAGATCACGGCGATCCCGTCGTGACCGCGGTCCTTGCCTATCGCCACCATCGGGGTCACCCCGGCGAAGGAGACGCCGTTGACGAACGGCAGCCGGGCGCCGATGCGCCAGAAGCCGAGGGTCTGCAGGAGGGTGGCTATGCCGGCGGTGAACAGGCTCGCCCCCATCAGGAAGGCGGTCTCCTTGGCGCTGAGACCCACGGCGGGCCCCACGATCATGGGCGGGGCCACCACTCCGGCGTACATCGCGGCCACGTGCTGGAGGCCGCTGGTGAACATCTTCAGAGGGGGGAGTTTCTCGTCGACCGGGTGCTTCCGGTCGGGTCCTGCGACTGCGTCCTTGCGAAACCTGGGCTTGGCGGCCACAGCGGTTCCTCCAGTCGGGTACACGTCGGCGGGGACGTGGGTGTCAGGGAGGTGGGGCGACGTGGTGCGGTGGTGCGGCTCTACAGGTGGTGCGGCTCTGCACAGGTGGTGCGGCTCTACAGGTGGTGCGGCTCTGCACAGGTGGTGCGGCTCTACAGGTGGTGCGACCCTCACGCCCGGTGCGGGCGTTGCCGAGGGTGCGGGCGCTCATGGGGGGGTGCGGCGGAGGTGTACCGGGGTCGTGCGGGCAGCGCTCATCACCGGTCCGCGGGGCGCACGCATTCGGGTGTGCGCCCCGCGGACCGGGTGCCGTGGACCCCGCTCGGGTCCACGGCGGCCGGCCGAGGGCCGTCCCCCTCGGCCGGCCGGTCGGGGGATTCCGCGGAGCGTCAGGCTCCGGCGGCGATCCGCGCGAGGCGCCCGGCCTCGTCGCGGGTGGCGCGGGCGATCGTGTCCTCGTCCACCGTGATGAGGTGGTTGCCCTCGACGACCGGCCTGCCGTCGACGAGGGAGAGGGTGACGGGAGCCGCGGCTCCGAAGACGAGCGCGGTCACCGGGTCGGCGATGGAGGCGTGGGCCAGGGTGTCCAGCTTCCAGAGCACCAGGTCGGCCAGCTTGCCGACCTCCAGCGAGCCGATCTGACCGGCCCTGCCCAGGACCTGGGCGCCACCGTACGTACCCAGGCGCAGTGCCTGACGGGCGTTCAGGGCCTTCTCGCGGTGGGCGCCGAGGCGGTTGATGAGCAGGGCGTTGCGCAGCTCGGTGTGGAGTTCGCCGGACTCGTTGGAGGCGGTGCCGTCGACGCCGAGGCCGACCGGGACGCCCGCGGCGAGCATGTCGGGGACCCGGGCGATGCCCGCGGCGAGGCGGGCGTTGGAGGACGGGCAGTGGGCGACGCCCGTTCCCGTACGGGCGAAGGCGGCGATGTCGGAGTCGTTCATGTGGACGCAGTGCGCCATCCACACGTCGTCGCCGAGCCAGCCGGTCGACTCGAAGTAGTCGGTCGGGCCCATCCCGAACAGTTCCTTGCAGAACTGCTCCTCCTCGACGGTCTCCGAACCGTGGGTGTGCAGCCGTACGCCGCGACGGCGGGCCAACTCGGCTCCCCGGCGCATCAGTTCGGTCGACACGGAGAACGGCGAGCAGGGTGCGACGGCGACCTGGGTCATCGAGTCGAACGAGGCGTCGTGGTGCGCGTCGATGGTCGCCTCGGTGGCGGTGAGCGCGCCCTCCAGGGTCTCGACCGCGAAGTCCGGCGGCAGCCCGCCGTCCTTCTCGCTGCGGTCCATGGAGCCGCGGGCGAGGGTGAACCGTACGCCCATGTCGCGGGCGGCGCCGATGATGGCGCCGGAGAGGTCGCCGGAGCCCTCGGGGTAGACGTAGTGATGGTCCATCGCGGTGGTGACACCGCCCCTGGCCATCATCGCGAGGGACCCCTGCGCGGCGGCGCGGGCCATCGGCTCGTCGATGCGCGCCCAGGTCGGGTACAGCGCGACGAGCCAGTCGAAGAGGTTGTGGTCGGTCGCCAGGCCGCGGGTGATCCACTGGTAGAAGTGGTGGTGGGTGTTGACCAGTCCGGGCGTCACGAGATGTCCGGTGCCGTCGACGCGGCGCACGACGTCGGCGAGACCCTCCGGCGCCCTGCCCGCGCCGATGGACTCGATGCGGTTGCCCGCCACGACGATGTACCCCGAGGCGTATTCGGTGTCGTGGGCGTCGACGGTCGCGATCGAACAGTTCTCGATGACGATGCGCTGAGGGCCTGCCGAAGCTGCCATGATGCTTCCTTCTTCTCTCATCGGCGATGTGGGCACGGCAGGACCCTAGGAGGATTTGAGTGCCACAGCGCTGCGGCTGTGGGTGCCGAGATGGTGGAAGAACAGGTTGAGCAGGACCGCGACCAGTGCTCCGGCACTGATTCCGGAGCCGAGCACGGTCTGCGCCCAGGAGGGGAATCCCGCGTAGAAGGCGGGCGCGGCGAGCGGGATGATGCCCGCGCCGAGCGCCACCGCGACCAGGATGATGTTGGAGCTGTCGTCGAGACCGGCTTCGGAGAGCGTACGGATGCCGCTCACCGCGATCGAGCCGAACAGGACGATGCCGGCGCCGCCGAGTACGGGCATCGGGACGAGCGAGACGACCGCGCCGAGTACGGGGAAGGCGCCCAGGACGAGCAGGGCACCGCCCGCCGTCGCGACGACATAGCGGCTGCGCACCCCGGTCAGCGAGACGACGCCGACGTTCTGCGCGAAGGCGCTGGTCGGAAAGCCTCCGAAGACGGGGCCGAGGAGGGTGGCGATGCCGTCGGTGCGCAGTCCGCGGGTGATGGTGCGGCCGTCGGTGCGCCGCTCGCAGATCTCGCCGAGCGCGAGCATGCCTGCGGAGGACTCCGTCATCAGCACCAGCATGACGATGCACAGGGAGAGGATCGCGGCGGGCCGGAACTCGGGGGCCCCGAAGGCGAAGGGGGTGGGGAGGGCGGCGAGCGGCGCGGACTTCAGCGCGGAGAAGTCGGCGAGTCCGAACGGGATCGCCGCCAGGGTGCCGACCAACAGGCCCACGAGCAGGGCGACTTGTTTGAGGAAGCCGCGTCCGAAGCGCTGGATGAGCAGGATGACGGTCAGGGTGAAGGCGGCGAGGGCCAGATACTTCATGGCGCCGAAGTCGGCGGCGTTCTTGTCGCCGCCCTGCGCCCAGGCGACGGGTACCGGCATCAGGGTGACGCCGATGAGGGTGATGACGACGCCGGTGACGAGCGGCGGGAAGAACCGCAGGAGCCTTCCGAAGAACGGGCCGACGGCCAGGCAGAAGACTCCGGCGACGAGCACCGCCCCGTAGATCGCGGGGAGTTGGTGTCCGGGGGCGCTGGTCTCGGCGATGGCGAGCATCGGCGCGATCCCGGCGGAGGAGGCGGCGTTGACGAACGGCAGCCGGTTTCCGGCGAAGGCTCCGATGCCGAGGGTCTGCAGGACGGTGGCGAGTCCGGCGATGAGGAGACTCGCCGCGATCAGCCGGGTCATACCGGCCGGGTCCAGGCCGACGGCCTGGCCGATGATCAGTGGAGGGGTGACGACGCCCGCGTACATGGCGGCGATGTGCTGGAGCGCGGCGGGGACGAGCCGCGAGGGGGGAAGCTTCTCGTCCACCGGGTGAACTGCCTTACCGGCAGCGGTCGGTGGGGCGGAACATGGGCCTTCTGCCGGCCCCGTTGCAGGCTGTGCCATGGGTGTTCCCTCCGGGACGTCCCGCCCCCGCCCGGCTGTGGGCGGGCAGGGGCGGGCTCAGTTCCGCGTCAGAGGTTGGTCATGTCGACCGGGATCTTCGGCGCTATGCCGTCCCGGAGCACGGTGGCCTCGATCAGGCCGTACGGCCGGTCCGCCGCGAAGTAGACCTCGTTCTCGTTCTTGAGGCCGAACGGCTGCAGGTCCACCAGGAAGTGGTGCTTGTTGGGCAGCGAGAAGCGGATCTCGTCGATCTCGCTGCGGCTGTTGATGATGCGCGAACCCATCTGGTACAGGGTCTGCTGGAGGGAGAGGGAGTACGTCTCGGCGAAGGCCTGGAGCATGTGCTTGCGCGCCTGCTCGTAGGACTTCTCCCAGTTCGGCATCCGCTGGTCGTCGCCGGTCCAGTTGTACCGCCACTTGGCGGACACCTCGGTCGCGAGGATGCGGTCGTACGCCTCCTTGAGCGTCGTGTACTGGTCCTTGACGTAGCCCCAGAACTCGGAATTGGTCGAGTTCATCACCGTGAGGTCCTTGAGACCCGAGATGATCTCCCAGTTCTCACCGTCGTAGGTGATCTGGGTGGTGCGGGTCTCCTGGCCCTTGCGGACGAAGGAGTGCTTGACCTCGTCGGCGCCGATGAACCGGGAGTTGCCGTCGGAGGTCGCGATGCGCTCCCAGGCGTACTCCTCGATCCTGATCCGCGCGACCTTGATCGGACCCTGCGAGGTCACGAAGTGCCGGGCGAGGTGGATGCCGAACTGTTCGGCGGACTCTATGCCGTGCTCCTTGGCGAACGCGTACACCGTGTTCTTGGTGGTGTCGGTCGGCAGGACATGGGCGTTGGAGCCGGAGTAGTGCACATCGTCCATGTCGCCGGAAAGGGCGACCGAGACGTTCAGGTCCTTGATGTGGTGGGTGTCGCCGTCCCGCGTGATCCTGACGACGCGGTTCTCTGCTTTGCCGTACTGGTTCTGGCCGAGAATCGTGGGCATGTCTGCTAGCTCCCTCGGTAAACGGAGTAGCCGAACGGGTTGAGCAGCAGCGGTACGTGATAGTGCTCGCCCGGCACGACGGCGAACGCGATCGCCACCTCCGGGAAGAACGCACCGCTGTCCCTTACGCGGGGGGCGTCCTGCTGCGCCTCGGCTTGCTTCTTGGAGAAGTACGCCTCGGTGTCGAATACGAGACGTACGTGGGTGGTGCCCTCCGGCGGTGCCGGCAGGTCCTTGCAGCGCCCGTCGGCATCGGTGGCGGACGCGCCGAGCGTCACGTACTCCGCGTCGGCGCCACTGCGGGCGGCGAGGGATACGGCGACGGAGGCGGCCGGACGGCCGATGCTGGTGTCCAGGATGTGCGTGGACACCGATGCGGTGGTGTCGGTACTCAAGACCGTCACTCTCCTTGTTCTCAAGAGTCCTGTACGAGACGGGTCAGCCGGATGCGGTTGATCTTGCCCAGCTCGGTGCGCACGTTCTCACGCTCCCGCTCGGGCGGGTTCCCGATCCGGGTCCTGACCGCGTCGCGCATCTGTTCACCGGTGGCACCGGTGGCGCAGATCAGGAAGACATGTCCGAAGCGTTCCTGGTAGGCCAGGTTCAGTTCGAGCATCTCGGTCTTGAGCTCCTCGGAGGCGCCGGCCATCCCCCGCTGTTCGCGGGAGGAGGTCGGATCCCCGGGCTCCGGGCGGCCGATCGGCGGGTGACCGGCCATCGCCTCGGCCAGATCCGCGGCGGTGAGCTCGGCCATGGCGGCGTCGCTCGCGGCGAAAAGGGCGTCGGCTGTGGCGTACGGGCGCCGGGAGAGGATGACCCTCCCCCAGACGGCACTGGCGCACACATCGTGCAGCGCGGCGGTGGCCTCGCTGTCCGCCAGGGTGTTGAACCGGGCCAGGCCCGGTATGGAGCTCGAAGTCACGGGAGCCTCCGTGGCTGTTTTTCGCTGTGCGTTGTACGGGCTGCGGATAGCTAACGCCCTCGACAACATCACGTCAACACTTTGTTGAAATATCGCGAACGAAGAAAGCCGCCGTCCGGCATCCGGACGGCGGCCTTCCTCGGCGTTCGCTCAACTACTCACCCTTGGCGGCATTTTCCCTATTCAGGTAGTTGTAGACCGTGAAGCGGCTGACCCCCAGGGCGCCCGCCACGGTCTCCACCCCATGCCGCACGGAGAAGGCACCGCGTGCCTCCAGAGCTCGTACGACGGACTGCTTCGTCCGACGGTCCAGGTCGGCGAGCGGCATCCCGTGCCGCCGTTCCATCGCGGCGAGGATGTGGTCGAGCGAGTCGGAGAGCTGGGGCAGACGTACAGCGATGACGTCCCGCCCCTCCCAGGCCAGCACCACATCGTCGGTCTGCGCCTGCTCGGGCCCCAGCAGCTCGGCGCCCATGGCGTCGACGAGCGGCTTCACCGCGGCGATCAGGGGGTGATCCACCGGGTCCAGAGGCGGGCGGTCCGCCGATGTGGTCACTGCGCGTCCTCCCCGATCACATTGACCTGGAGCGAGACCCGGGTGGCGCCCGAGGCCAGGGCCTTGCGCAGCAGGGAGTCCACCGCGGTGAGCACCCGGTCCGCTCCCCCTTCGGCCGTGTTCCCGAACGGGCCGACGTCCACGGCGTCGAGTTCGGCGGTCTGGATGACCTCACGGGCCACCACCGCGTGAGCGGGCGCCTCGTCGAGATCGAAGGGCTCGGTGGTGAACTCCACCCTCAAGCGCACTGTGCCTCCCTGATGTCCTCGCGTGTGCTCGCCGCCGACGTACTCCTGCGCGGCTCGGCCATGACCATAACCCGCTGGTGACCGGCCGGGCGGGCGGTCACCGGCGGCATCAGAGCGGCAGCACGCAGACCGCGACCGGGGCCGCCACCGGACCGCCCGCGCCGCTCAGAGCGCCGTCGGCCCGGTCCACCCGGAAGACGGTGACGGTGGACGAGCGCTGGTTGGCGGCGAAGAGCAGGGCGCCGTCCGGGGAGAAGGCGATCTGGCGGGGGAAGTCGCCGCCGACGGGCACGGTGTCCAGCAGCCGGAGCGCCGCCCCGTCCTGCTCGACGGCGTAGCGGGTGAGGCTGTTGTGGCCCCGGTTGGCCAGGTAGGCGAAGGCGCCGTCGGCGGTGACCAGGAGCTGCGCCGGATAGCTGGTCCCGGGGCCGGTCCCGGTGGTCTGGCCGGTTCCAGGGGTGAGGGTGCCGGTGACCGGGTCGTATCCGCAGACGACGGCGGTGTTGTCCAGCTCGCAGGCCAGGTAGGCGAAGCGGCCGCCCGGATGGAAGGCGAGGTGGCGCGGTCCTGCCCCCGGTTTCAGCGCCGCGCGGGAGACCTCGGCGAGAGTCCCGGCGGTCGTGTCCAGGCGGTACGTGTACACGGTGTCGTTGCCCAGGTCGACGGCGAGGACATGGCCGCCGTCGGGCGAGGTGACGATCTGGTGGGCGTGCGGCCCGTTCTGGCCCGGTCCGGGCGGCGGCGACGTGTGCGTGACGAGGTCGGTGCGTTCGCCGATCGAACCGTCGTCGGCGAGGGGATGCACGGCGACGCTGCCCGAGGTGTAGTTCGCGCTGAGCAGCCACGTGCCGGTGGGGTGCACGGAGAGATGGGTGGGGCCGGCGCCACCGGTGTCACGGCTGCCGAGGACCCGGTGGGCGCCGTCCGGCGACAGCGCGACGGCCGTCACGGCGCCCCGGTCCTGCTCGTCCACGGCGTAGACGGTGCCGCCCGAGGGGTGCACGGCGAGGTACGAGGGGTTGTCGACCCCGGTGATCACGGGGCCGGTGGCGATCGCCCCGGTGAGGGTGTCGTACGTGGCCGTGCCGATTCCGGTGCCGCCGCCCTCGGCCGAGGTGTACGTACCGATGAGGAGCGGCCGGGTGGCGCGCGGGGCGCCCGGCGGCGCGGCGGCGGGGGCGGGCCCGCCCTGGGCGGCGGTGCGGGCGGGCGCCGAGGGGGCGGCGGACAGGACCGCGCCCGCGAGCATGGCTCCGAGGAGGCTGCGGCGGCTGGTGGGGGTGTGATTCATGCGAGGCACCTCGTGGGGGGGGCGTGGCGGCGGCTGCTTCGGATGCGTCAGCCACCCTGGCCCGCCCCGCCCCCGACGGCAAGGGGCCCCCGCACCGGCCGGGCGCGCCCCAGGCCGGCCGAATTTCGGGCAGCCCCTTGACAGCCTCGCCACCCGCCGGGCAATCTTCCGTTAAGCAGAAACTAACTTCCGCAATACGGAAGGAGCGCCGAACCCCTCATGGGATACCCGGACCAGCGCTTCGATGTGAACCTTTCGATCCTCTTCACGGAACTCCCGCTCCTGGAGCGCCCCGCGGCAGCCGCCGCGGCGGGCTTCACGGCGGTCGAGCTGTGGTGGCCCTGGATCGAGACCCCCACCCCGCCGCAGGCGGAGCTCGATGCCCTCAAGAAGGCGCTCGACGATGCCGGCACCCAGCTGGTGGGGCTGAACTTCTACGCGGGGCGGCTGCCCGGCCCCGACCGCGGCGCGCTCTCCGTGCCCGGTGCCGAGTCGGACCGCTTCCGCGCCAATATCGAGGTGGCGGCAGCGTTCGCCGCCTCGGTCGGCTGCACCGCGCTCAACGCGCTGTACGGCAACCGCGTCGACGGCGTGGACCCTGCCGTCCAGGACGAACTCGCCCTGGAGAACCTGGTGCTGGCCGCCCGCGCGGCCGACCGGATCGGAGCGGTCCTGCTGATCGAGACCCTGAACAAGCCGGAGTCGCCGCTCTATCCGCTGGTGAGCGCACCGGCCGGGATCGAGATCGTCGACAGGGTCAACGCGGCGACGGGCCTCGGGAACGCGAAGTTCCTGCTGGACCTCTACCACCTGTCGATGAACGGCGAGGACCTGAGCGAGGTGATCAAGACGTACGCCGGGAAGACCGGCCACGTCCAGATCGCCGACAACCCGGGCCGCGGCGCGCCGGGCACCGGCTCGCTCCCGCTGGAGCGGCTCCTCGACGAGCTGACCGGGGCCGGTTACGCGGGACGGGTCGGCCTGGAGTACAAGCCGGGCGACCGTCCCAGCGCCGAGTCCTTCGGGTGGCTCCCCCGGTAGGGGCGGCCGAACTCCCTCACGTACACCCGTTTTCCAGGAAGGCACCCTCATGAGCAACAACCTCCCCAAGGTTGCGTGGATCGGGCTCGGCATCATGGGCTCCCCCATGTCCGAGAACCTGGTCAAGGCCGGCTACGACGTCACCGGGTACACCCTGGAGCAGGACAAGATCGACCGCCTGGTCGCGGCCGGCGGCAAGGGCGCCCCCTCGATCGCCGCCGCGGTCGCGGACGCCGATGTCGTCATCACGATGGTGCCCGCCTCCCCGCAGGTCGAGGCCATCGCGTACGGCCCCGAGGGCATCCTGGAGAACGCGAAGCGCGGCGCGCTGCTGATCGACATGTCCTCGATCACCCCGCAGACCTCCGTGGACCTCGCGAAGAACGCCCTGGACAAGGGAGTTCGCGTGCTGGACGCCCCGGTGTCCGGCGGCGAGGCGGGCGCCATCGAGGCCGTTCTGTCGATCATGGTCGGCGGCGAGAAGGCCGACTTCGACGCGGCCGAGCCCCTGCTCGAAGCGCTCGGCAGGACGATCGTGCTCTGCGGCCCGCACGGGTCCGGCCAGACGGTGAAGGCCGCCAACCAGCTGATCGTCGCGGTCAACATCCAGGCGTGCGCCGAGGCCGTGGTCTTCCTGGAGAAGTCCGGGGTCGACCTCGCCGCCGCGCTCGACGTCCTCAACGGCGGACTGGCCGGTTCGACCGTACTGACCCGCAAGAAGGACAACTTCCTCAAGCGCGACTTCGCGCCGGGCTTCCGGATCGATCTGCACCACAAGGACATGGGCATCGTCACGGACGCCGCCCGCAATGTCGGTGCCGCGCTGCCCGTCGGCGCCGTCGTCGCCCAGCTGGTCGCCTCCCTGCGCGCGCAGGGCGACGGCGGTCTGGACCACTCGGCCCTGCTGCGCTCCGTCGAGCGCCTCTCCGGCTCGCAGGTCTGACACCCGGCCCCGCCACGGGGCCCATGAACTCCGGGTCGCGGTGGCGCTGACACCTGTCCTGTCGCGCCCAGGCGCCGCCGCGGCCCGGAACCTCACACTTCACTTTCAACAAACTGTTGACGCGTCGTTCATGGCGAACCTACGCTCCTCAAGCCGTCAGCAGCTCCGTACGGAAGGTCAATCCCGACATATGGCTAAGCGTGTGCTCACGACCGAGTCAGGCGCCCCGGTCGCCGACAACCAGAACTCCGCCACCGCCGGCGTCGGTGGACCGATCCTCCTCCAGGACCAGCACCTCCTGGAGAAGCTCGCCCGCTTCAACCGTGAGCGCATCCCGGAGCGCGTGGTGCACGCCCGCGGCTCCGGCGCCTACGGCTACTTCGAGGTGACCGACGACGTCACCGGCTTCACCCGCGCCGACTTCCTCTCCGAAGTGGGCCGCCGCACCGAGACGTTCATACGTTTTTCCACGGTGGCCGACTCCCTGGGCGGCGCCGACGCCGTCCGCGACCCGCGCGGCTTCGCCCTCAAGTTCTATACGGACGAGGGCAATTACGACCTGGTCGGCAACAACACCCCGGTGTTCTTCATCAAGGACCCGATCAAGTTCCCCGACTTCATCCACTCGCAGAAGCGCGACCCGTTCACGGGCAAGCAGGAGCCGGACAACGTCTGGGACTTCTGGGCGCACGCCCCCGAGGCGACGCACCAGGTCACCTGGCTGATGGGCGACCGGGGCATACCCGCCTCGTACCGTCACATGAACGGCTACGGCTCGCACACCTACCAGTGGACGAACGCCCAGGGCGAAGCCTTCTTCGTCAAGTACCACTTCAAGACCAACCAGGGCGTGCGCTCCCTCGCCGCCGACCAGGCCGCTGAGCTCGTCGGCAAGGACGCCAACTCGCACCAGACGGACCTGCTCCAGGCCATCGAGCGCGGCATCAACCCGTCCTGGACGCTGCATGTGCAGGTCATGCCGGCCGCCGAGGCCGCGGACTACCGCTTCAACCCGTTCGACCTCACCAAGGTGTGGCCGCACAGCGACTACCCGCTCCAGCGGGTCGGCCGGCTCGTCCTGGACCGCAACCCGGACAACGTCTTCGCCGAGGTCGAGCAGGCCGCGTTCTCCCCGAACAACTTCGTGCCCGGCATCGGTCCCTCCCCGGACAAGATGCTCCAGGGCCGGCTGTTCGCCTACGCGGACGCCCACCGCTACCGGCTGGGCGTCAACCACACCCACCTCCCGGTCAACGCGCCCAGGACGGGCGCCGCGGACAACTACGGCCGCGACGGTCTGATGGCCACCCGCAACGGCTCGCGCCACGACAAGAACTACGAGCCCAACTCGTACGACGGTCCGGCGCAGACCGACGCGGCGTTCGCCGCCCCGCTCGCCGTCCAGGGCTGGACCGGCACCCATGAGGCGCCCGCCCACACCAAGGACGACGACTTCTTCCAGGCGGGCGAGCTGTTCCGGCTGATGTCCGAGGACGAGAAGGACCGGCTGGTCACCAACATCGCCGGGGGCCTCTCGCAGGTCACCCGTGACGATGTGATCGAGAAGAACCTCGCCCACTTCCACGCCGCCGACGCCGATTACGGCAGGCGCGTGGAGGAGGCCGTCCGCGCCCTGCGCGAGGACTGAGCCCCTCCCCCATGAACCCTGCCCGCGCCGCGCACCCGGATGAGGGGTCCGCACGGCGCGGGCAGGACGAGGCCGCGGTCGCCGAGCGATGCCAGTGCGGTGGTGACGGGTGCGGGGTCCGCCTTCTGACCTGAAGGAGGCGGGGTTCCGAGCCGATCGCCGGCGCCGCGGTCCCTGTCGGGGCCTGTGCTGTCGAGGGCACGGAGTACGGGTACGTCCCGTGCTCCGTGCCCTTTCCTCATGTCCTCAATCGCCGGACGGGCTGGAGGTGGTGCCCCCGTGCCGTGGCGCGGGGTTCCGTCCTCAAGCGCCGGACGGGCTGGGTGGGGGGCCTGGTCCGATCAGCGGACCGAGCTGGAGTGGGTGCCCCGTGCTGTGGACACCGGTTCCGTCCTCAAGCGCCGGACGGGCTGGGGGTGACCCGTGTCCTGGCTCGGGTTCCGTCCTCAAGCGCCGGACGGGCTGGGTATGGGCATCCCTGTGGGCATGAGGAAGGGCCCCTTCCCTAGGTTTCGGGGGAGGGGCCCTGGTGGTTCCCGGGTGGTCAGGACACCGTCAGGGGGCGGATCGCGGTGGGTGCGTGGGACGGCTCCGTCGCGATGTCCTCGAACTCGTTGACCGACGCGATGTCCGTACCGCTCATCGCGATGTTCGTGACCCGCTCCAGGATCGCCTCGACGACCACCGGCACCCGGAACTCCGCGGCCAGCTTCTTCGCCTCCTCGAAGGCGGGCAGCAGCTGGTCCGGCTCGGTGACCCGGATCGCCTTGCAGCCGAGGCCCTCGACGACCTTGACGTGGTCGACGCCGTAGACGCCGAGCTCCGGCGAGTTGAGGTTCTCGAACTCCAGATTGACCTGGAAGTCGATGTCGAAGTTGCGCTGGGCCTGGCGGATGAGGCCCAGGTAGGAGTTGTTCACCAGGACGTGGACGTACGGGATGCGGTGCTGCGCGCCGACGGCCAGCTCCTCCAGCATGAACTGGAAGTCGTAGTCGCCCGAGAGCGCGACCACGGTGCCGTCCGGGTCCGCGGTGGCGACGCCCAATGCGGCCGGGATCGTCCAGCCGAGCGGGCCGGCCTGGCCGCAGTTGATCCAGTGGCGCGGCTTGAAGACGTGCAGCATCTGCGCGCCGGCGATCTGGGAGAGCCCGATGGTGGTGACGTAACGGGTCTCGGGACCGAAGGCCCGGTTCATCTCCTCGTACACGCGCTGCGGCTTGAGCGGCACGTTGTCGAAGTGGGTCCGGCGCTGCAACGTGGCTCTGCGCTCCTGGGTGGAGGCGGCCCAGGCCGAACGGTCCTTGAGCGTGCCCGCGGCCTTCAGCTCGCGTGCCACCTCGACGAAGAGTTCCAGCGCGGCCTTGGCGTCGGAGGCGATGCCGAGGTCGGGGGCGAAGATCCTGCCCAGCTGGGTGGGCTCGATGTCGACGTGGACGAACGTACGGCCCCGGGTGTAGACGTCCAGCTTGCCGGTGTGGCGGTTCGCCCAGCGGTTGCCGATGCCGAGGACGAAGTCGGACTCCAGGAAGTTCGCGTTGCCGTAGCGGTGCGAGGTCTGGAGGCCGACCATTCCGGCGTTCAGCTCGTGGTCGTCGGGGAGGATGCCCCAGCCCATCAGGGTCGGGACGACCGGGACGCCGGTCAGCTCGGCGAACTCCACCAGGAGCGCGGAGGCGTCGGCGTTGATGATGCCGCCGCCCGCGACGAGCAATGGGCGCTCGGAGGCGTTCAGCATCTCGACGGCCCGCTCGATCTGCCTGCGGGTCGCGGCGGGCTTGTGCACCGGCAGCGGCTCGTACAGCTCGGGGTCGAACTCGATCTCGGTGAGCTGCACATCGATCGGCAGGTCGATGAGGACCGGGCCGGGCCGGCCCGTGCGCATCAGGTGGAAGGCCTGCTGGAAGACGCCGGGGACCTGGGCGGCCTCCAGCACCGTGGTGGCGGCCTTGGTGACCGGCTTGGCGATCGACGCGATGTCGACGGCCTGGAAGTCCTCCTTGTGCAGGACCGCGGTCGGGGCCTGGCCGGTGATGCAGAGGATCGGGATGGAGTCGGCGATGGCGGAGTACAGGCCGGTGATCATGTCGGTGCCCGCCGGGCCCGACGTGCCGATGCAGACGCCGATGTTCCCCGCCTCGGCGCGGGTGTACCCCTCCGCCATGTGCGAGGCGCCCTCGACGTGGCGGGCCAGGGTGTGGTGGATGCCACCGGACGCCTTGAGTGCCGCGTAGAACGGGTTGATCGCCGCACCCGGCACACCGAACGCGTTGCTGACGCCTTCGCGCTTGAGGATCTCAACTGCCGCTCGGGCAGCGGTCATACGAGGCATTGAGTGCTCCTGCTCGGGCTGGGTGGAGTCGGGCTCTGTCGCGCCACCTGAGAGCACCAATTCCGTATTACGGAAGTTTAGTTCTGCTATACGGAAGCAATCTAAGACGCGGTGCGCCAGCCGTCAAGGGAGCGCGGGACCACCGGACCCCACGAAGTACGGCGATTCCCTCCCCAGGGCCTCGCTCTTGGTGGACGATGACCCGTGACGGTGGAGCCACGGAACGCGATGGCCCCGCAGGACGTACCGGAGGGAGACGACCATGGAGTCCGTACCGGTACGGTGCCCCGCCTGTGGCCGCGGCCACGCGTACGTCACACCGGCCTACCCCTGCCCGTGCGGCGCTCCGACCGCCCCGCCGCTGCTGCGCGGCGCCCCGGCCGAACCCATCACGCACCGCACCTGGGACGACGACTGGGTGACGGTGCGCTGCGCCGGGTGCGGACGCCTGGACCAGTGGCCGCACCCGGAACTGTGCTGCCCGTGCGGGACAGTGCTGCGCGTTCCGGTCCGCCCGGTGACGGACGCGCGTACGGACACCCCGGCGCCCGGCACCGACGCCGCCGCGCACCCCGACAGGACCGAAGCGGTCGGCCCCTCCCACATCCCGCTGCCGCGCACGGCCGCCCATCCGCGGCCGTCCTTCCATCCGATGGCGATCCGCACGGGCCGTGACGCGGTGCGCGCGGCCGCCCTGTATCTGGAATGGCTGGGCTACCGCGAGATCACGCAGACCCCGAAGCGGCCCGCGTCCGGGATCGACCTGCGGGCTGCGGGGGTCGTCGCCCAGGTCGACGTGGGTACCCGGCCGGCCACTCCACGCGATGTGGAGTGCCTCTGGCTGAACGCCCTGAGCGCTTCGGCGGCGGGCGTCTTCTTTTCCATGGCCGGCTATACGGAGGACGCCGGGGCGCGCGCGGACGGCCTGGGCATTCCGCTCTTCGTCCTGGATCCCACCGGGACACCGCAGCCGGTGAACAGCCCCGCGGACGAACTGATCAGCACCGGGGCCTGAGCCCGCCGGGTCGGTTCCGCCACGACCGGACTACGGATACCGGACTACGGATACCGGATACCGTCAACCGGCGTCGCTCGCCATACTGAGCGCATGCGTATCCGCCCCGCCAGACGCGCCGACCTCCCCCTGCTCCAGGACATCGAGCGCGCCGCAGGCGAACCGTTCCGCGCCCTCGGCATGGCCTCCGTCGCCGACGACGAACCGCCGCCCCTCACCCTCCTGGAGAGCTACCGCCGGGCCGGGCGCTGCTGGGTCGCCACCGATCCCCTGGCAGCCACCGATCCCCGGGTCGCCACCGATCCCGTGGCGGCCACCGACGACCGCCCGGCCGGCTATCTGATCGCCGATCCCGTCGACGGCGCCTTCCACATCGAACAGGTCTCGGTCGACCCGGCCGCCGCCCGCCGCGGCATCGGCCGCGCCCTCATCGACCACCTCGCCGCATGGGCGGCCGAGCGGCAGCCGACGCCGCTCACCCTGACCACCTTCACCGATGTCCCGTGGAACGCCCCGTACTACGCACGCATCGGCTTCCGGCCCCTCAGGGAGAGCGAACTCACCGATGGGCTCCGCAAGATCCGGGCCGAGGAGGCGGAACACGGCCTGGACCGCTGGCCGCGGGTCTGCATGCGCCGCGAGCCCTGAAGGCAGGTCCGCATGCGCCGCTAGCCCCGAAAGTCCGGGCGCGCCAAGACCGGACGCGCACCGAGGGGTTCGCTGTCAGTGGCGGCACGTAAGCTGAGCGCATGGTCTTAACTCCCCGGCGCTCCATACCCTCCGGCCCGGCCCGGCCCATTCCCCCGTCCACCAGCGAGGCCAGCCAGGCCGACCAGGCCAACGACGCCATTCGCGCGCTCGTCGACGCCGGAGCCGGTCAGGTCTGGTCGTCCGTGGAGTCCGCGAAGTACGAAGTACTGCTGATCGAGTGGGCGGCCGCGACCCGGACCACCGGCCCCGACATCATCGAGGCCGCCTGATCCACCGGGACGGACGGCCGCGCACCGGCGTCGCCGCGCCCACCCCGCCGCCCGCCCAGCGCCCTCCCGGAGCACCCCTCAGCGGCCGTAGGTCTCGCGCAGCTCGACCTTCCTGACCTTCCCGCTCACCGTCATCGGGAAGGACTCCAGAATCCTGAGCGCGCGCGGGATCTTGTAGTGCGCGAGCCGCTCACGGCAGTGCTCCGTCACCTCCTCCAGCGTCGGCGGATCGGCCGGGTCGCGGGGGATGACACAGGCCAGGATCTCCTCGCCGTACCTCTCGTCCGGCACCCCCACCACCTGTACGTCGGCGATCTTCGGATGACCGTAGAGGAACTCCTCGACCTCCCGCGGGTACACGTTCTCACCGCCCCGGATGATCATGTCCTTGATCCGGCCGACGATCTGGACGTAGCCGTCCTCGCGCATCACCGCGAGGTCCCCGGTGTGCATCCAGCGGCCCTCGTCGATCACCTCGGCCGTCCGGTCGGGCTGTTCCCAGTAGCCCAGCATCACGCTGTAGCCACGGGTGCGCAGTTCACCCGCCTCACCGCGCGGCAGGGTCACCCCGCTCACCGGGTCGACCACCTTGACCTCGATGTGCGGCAGCACCCGCCCGACCGTGCCGGTCCGGCGGTCCAGGTCGTCGTCGCGGCGGGTCTGGGTGGAGACCGGGGAGGTCTCCGTCATCCCGTAGCAGATGGACACCTCGTCCATGTGCATCTCGGCGACGACACGCTTCATCACCTCGACCGGGCAGGGGGACCCGGCCATGATTCCGGTGCGCAGCGAGGAGAGGTCGTACGAGGCGAAGTCGGGGAGGTCCAGCTCGGCGATGAACATCGTGGGGACGCCGTAGAGCGAGGTGCAGCGCTCCCGCTGGACCGCCGCGAGTACGGCGGCGGGTTCGAAGGACGGGCCGGGGATCACGATGCAGGCGCCGTGCGAGGTGATGCCGAGGTTGCCCATCACCATGCCGAAGCAGTGGTAGAAGGGCACCGGCAGACAGACCCGGTCCTGTTCGGTGTAGGCGACCAGTTCCCCGACGGAGTACCCGTTGTTGAGGATGTTGTGATGGGAGAGCGTGGCACCCTTGGGGAAGCCGGTGGTGCCCGAGGTGTACTGGATGTTGATCGGGTCGTCACAGGACAACTCGGCTTCACGGGAGGCCAGTTGGTCGGCCGTGACGGACTGTGCGGTGGCGGTCAGTTCCGTCCAGGACGGGTCGTCGATGTAGTGGACGGCGCGCAGGGAGGGGCAGTTGCCGCGGACCTGGCCGACGAGCGCCCGGTAGTCGCCGGTGCGGTGGGCGAGCGAGGCGACCAGCAGGGAGATGCCGGACTGGTTGAGGACGAACTCCAGCTCGTGCGCCCGGTAGGCGGGGTTGATGTTGACCATGACGGCGCCGATCCGCGCCGTCGCGTACTGGACGAGCACCCACTCCGGGCAGTTGATCGCCCAGATCCCGACCCGGTCGCCCTTGGCCACGCCGGAGGCCATCAGGGCACGGGCCAGTTCCTGGACGTCGGCGCCGAATTCGGCGTACGTCCAGCGCCGCCCGGACGCCACGTCGACCAGGGCCTCGCGCGACCCGAACGCCTCGACGGCCCGGTCGAGGTTGCGGCCGATGGTGTCGCCGAGCAGCGCGGTGGTGCCGGTGCCGTGCGCGTAGGACGGTTCGCTCATCGCAGGTCCCCCTCGTCGAACTCGGTGCCGGTACCGGCGGCGGTGCGCTCGCGGAGCTCGATGCGGCGGATCTTGCCCGAGACGGTCTTCGGCAGTTCGGCGAACTCCAGTCGGCGGATGCGCTTGTACGGGGCGAGGACCGACCTGGAGTGCGCGAACAGTGCCCTGGCCGTCTCCGGTCCGGGCTCCCAGCCCTCGGCCAGCACGATGTACGCCTTCGGCACGGCGAGCCGGACCGGGTCCGGGGCGGGCACGACGGCGGCCTCGGCGACCGCTTCGTGCTCCAGCAGCGCGCTCTCCAGCTCGAACGGCGAGATCTTGTAGTCGGAGGCCTTGAAGACGTCGTCGGCGCGGCCGATGTATGTGATGTAGCCGTCCTCGTCGCGGGCGCCGATGTCGCCGGTGCGGTAGTAGCCGCCCGCCATCGCCTCGGCGGTACGGTCCGGGTCGCCGTGGTACCCGGTCATCAGGCCGACGGGGTGGGCCGAGAGGTCGAGGGAGATCTCGCCCTCGGTGGCACCGGCCTCACCGCTGACCGGGTCGAGGAGTTCGACCTTGAAGCCGGGGCTGGGCCGCCCCATGGATCCGGCCTTCAGCAGCTGGCCGGGGGTGTTGGCGACCTGGACGGCGGTCTCGGTCTGGCCGAAGCCGTCCCGGATGGTGACGCCCCACTCGCGGCGGACCGTCTCGATGACCTCGGGGTTGAGCGGCTCGCCCGCCGCCACGACCTCACGCGGCGGCGTCTTCAGCTGGGAGAGGTCGGCCTGGATGAGCATCCGCCAGACGGTGGGCGGCGCGCAGAAGCTGGTGACGGCCGAGCGGTCCATCTCCGCCATCAGCCGGGCCGCGTCGAAGCGGGTGTAGTTGAAGATGAAGACGGTGGCCTCGGCGCTCCACGGGGCGAAGAGGTTCGACCAGGCGTGCTTGGCCCAGCCGGGCGAGGAGATGTTCAGATGCACATCGCCGGGCTTGAGGCCGATCCAGTACATCGTCGACAAGTGGCCCACGGGGTAGGAGACATGGGTGTGCTCGACCAGCTTGGGGCGGGCGGTGGTGCCGGAGGTGAAGTAGAGCATCAGCGGTTCGTCGGCGTCGGTCTCCCGGTCCGGCGTGAAGGTCGTGGGCAGGGCGTCGGCACCCGCGTACGACAGCCATCCCTCGACACCGCCGCCCTTGCTCCCGCTCCCGCCCTCACCCTTGCTCCCGCTCCCGCCCGTGCTCTCGCCCGTGCCGCCGACGGCGAGCCGGGTGTAGTCGCCGGGCACCTCGTCGAACTTCGCGGTGTCCTCCGCCCGCACGAGCACATGGCGGACCCGGCCGCGCTCGACGCGGTCGCGCAGGTCGACGGGGCCCAGGAGTGGGGTGGCCGGGATGACGACGGCACGCAGCTTCATCGCGGCCAGCGCCGTCTCCCACAGCTCGACCTGGTTGCCGAGCATGACGAGGATGCGGTCGCCCTCGCGGACGCCCTGGGCCCTGAGCCAGTTCGCGGCCTGGTTGGAGCGGGCGGACATCCGGGCGAACGACACCTCGGTGCGCCGCCCGTCCTCCTCCACGATGTGCAGGGCGGTGCGGTCGTTGTTCTCGGCGATGGCGTCGAACCAGTCGAGCGCCCAGTTGAAGTGATCGGACCGGGGCCAGCGGAAACCCTCGTATGCCTTCGCGTAGTCCTCGCGGTGCTCCAGCAGAAAGTCCCGGGCGGCCCGGAACGTCTCCGTCGCACTGGTTGCCGACATGTGCCCTCCTCATTGCGGACCGGACCGGTCACTTAACATCATGTAAACAGTGACCCAGGTCTCACTACCCCCGGACGGGGGTGGAACGAACAGGGCGGAGAGACGTCACCATGCCCGAACCGGTCGAAGCGGTCGAGATGCACACCGCGCTGCTGAGGCTGCGCCGCTCAAGTGGGCTTCCGGTGGCCTTCGGCGGGCTGCTGTCCGACGCGCGCCACGCCCGGATCGTGGAGCTGAACGGGGCGCAGACCACCGCGCTGCGCGGTCTGGTCATCTCGGCGGGCAGCGGGCTCGGCGGCAAGTCGATCGCGTTGTCACGGCCGTGCGCGGTGACGGATTACGCCTCCTCGCGCCACATCAGCCACGAATACGACACGGCCGTCGCGGCGGAGGGCCTGCGTTCGGTGGTCGCGGTGCCCGTCGTCGTACGCCGGAGGGTGCGGGGCCTGTTGTACGGGGCGCTGCGGAATCCGATCACCCTCGGGGACCGTACGTTCGACGCCGCCGTCGCCGCGGCCCGCGATGTGGAACAGGCGCTCGCGGTACGGGACGAGGTGCAGCAGCTGCTGGCGGCCACCCAGGAGCAGGTGACCGATCCGCACACGGGTCCGGGCGCCTGGGAGGACGTGCGCGAGGCGCATCGCGAACTGCGGGCGCTCGCCCCGAAGATCGTCGACCCGGCCCTGCGCGAGGAGTTGCTCATGGTGTGCGGGCGCCTCGCCTCGGCGTCCGGGGCACCGGGACCGACGGCCGGAACGGTACGGCTGGCGCCTCGCGAGGTGGATGTCATCGCCTGTGTGGCGGCGGGCGCGACGAACGCGACGGCGGCGGACCGGCTGGGGCTGCGGCCGGAGACCGTGAAGGGGTATCTGCGTTCCGCGATGCGCAAGCTGGGGGCGCACACCCGGCTCGAAGCGGTGGTGGCGGCGCGCAGGGCGGGTCTGTTGCCCTGACCGCGCCGCCTGCCGTGTGCCGGCCGGTCTCAGCCCCCGAAGTCGACGAAGGCGGCGAACCGGACGTCGTACGCGGTCGCCTCCGACATCACCGACAGCATCCGTACGGCTTCCTCGGTGACCGCGTCGCGTGCGGCGCGGCCGAGCCGGCCGAGCGGTTGCACCGTGAGGTTCGCGGTGTCCCCGGTCCGGTCGACCCGCCAGACGGCCGCGAGGAACCCGTCGACGAGGACGGTTCCGTAGGACTGGTTGCCCACCCCGTTGCGCCCCTTGTTCGCGGGCGGGATGACGCGGGACCGGTCGGCGTGGCCGAGCAGGACGTTGTCGAACTCGGGCAGGAAGCGCGGCGGGGCCGGGGTGTCCGGGTCGGGGCGCGGGGCGTCGGGGAGGTCGAAGAGTTCGACGCCGTTCTCGTCGCGGAACGTGCGCAGTTGTGGCCGCAGCCGTTCGAAGACCTCCCGCAGCCGGGTCAGCCCCGCCCACGTCTGCATGTCCTTCACGGACGCGGGCCCGAAGGCGCCGAGGTAGCGCAGGACGGTGCCGTCGGGTGCGGGGGCGGGCCGGGACGACCGGCCGAGCCAGTGCTCGACGGTGGTCAGTTCCACCTGGCCACTCCTGTCCCAGAGTCCTCGCGGGGTGACCTGGACCAGGGGCAGGCCGCACCGGGCGGCCACCGAGAGGGCCTGCGGATCGGCGTCCGGCCAGGTGGCGAGGAGCTCCGCGCGCAGTTCCCTGTTGGTCCGGGGCCGTTCCTCGACGAGCTTCCGGCTGATCTCCCGGAGCCGGTCGAGGTCCCCGCCGACGAGGCCCCGGCGGAAGGTCTTCAGCTCCCGGTCGCGCGCCGCCTGGACCAGCGGGCGCAGGGTGAGGGCGTCCTGCGCGGTGTGGGTGTGGATGGTGGAGCGGAGGGTGACCATCCGGACCACCTCGCGGGACTCCATCAGGGCGGAGAGCTCGGCGGGTTCGAAGCCTTCGAGCCGGGCGAAGAGCTGGAAGTACGGCGGCCTGGTGTTCTGGGCCTGAAGTCCGACGAGGTGCTCCACGGCGTCCTTGGCGGACATGGCGGTCCGGCGCAGCAGGAGTTGGCGCTCCAGGGTGGCCCGGTTGAGCGCGCGCGTGGAGAGCGCCGGGGGGCGGTCGGGCGGATTCGTCTTCGCGGCCATGTGCGCACGGTACGCGGGCCGCCGTCCGCGCCACGGCGGACGGTCGTCTTCCGCTCAGGGCATCCGCGACGCACCGTACGGCGCCTCCCGGCCGCCCTCGAAGCACCGTACGGTCGTCTTCCGCTCAGGGCCGTCCGCGCGCCGGGACTTCCTCGCCGGGCGGTACCGGTCCCGGGGGTGTTCCGTCGCCGAACGGGCGGCCTCCCAGCTCCTCCCGGTGGTGCGGGGTCAGCCAGCCGGACAGGTCGGGTCCGAGCGGCACGATGCCCGTGGGGTTGATGCCGGTGTGCACCCGGTAGTAGTGCTGCTTGATGTGGTCGAAGTCGACCGTGTCGCCGAAGCCGGGCGTCTGATAGAGGTCGCGGGAGTACGCCCACAGGACGGGGTCCTCGGTGATCTTCGTACGGTTGCACTTGAAGTGTCCGTGGTAGACGGCGTCGAAGCGCACCAGGGTGGTGAACAGCCGGATGTCCGCCTCCGTGATCGTGTCGCCGACCAGGTAGCGGCGGTCGGCCAGGCGCGCGGAGACGAGGTCGAGGCGGCGGAACACATCGGTGTACGCGGCGTCGTAGGCGTCCTGGCTGTCGGCGAAACCGGCCTGGTAGACGCCGTTGTTGACGTCGCGGTAGATCCCTTCCATCACCTCGTCCATCTCGTCGCGGAGGGGCTCCGGGTAGAGGTCGGGGGCGCCGGGGCGGTGCAGGGCGCTCCATTCGGTGGCGAGGTCCAGGGTGATCCGCTGGTAGTCGTTGGTGACGAGCTTGCCGCTCGGTACGTCCACGACGGCGGGCACGCTGACCCCGCCGGGGTAGCCGTGTTCGCGTGCCTCGTACGCCTCGCTCAGGTACCGGATGCCCAGCACCGGGTCCCGGCCGTCCTCGTCGAGGGTGAAGCGCCAACTGCGGTCGTCCTGGATCGGGTCGGTGACGGCGAGCGGGAGGGCGCTCTCCAGGCCGAGGAGGCGTCGTGAGACGAGGGCCCTGCTCGCCCACGGGCAGGCGCGGCTGACGACGAGCCGGTAGCGGCCCGTCTCGACCGGCCAGCCGTCGCGGCCGTCGGCGGTGATGCGGTCGGCGAAGTGGCTGCGGGAGCGTTTGAAGGGCTTGTGGCCGTACGAGGTGTTCGAGTCCCGGTCCGTTTCGTGGCTGTCGTTCATACCGCACTCCTCGCTGGGTTCGTGGCTTTTTCCGCACGTCGTGCGCTCCGCCGTCCGGCCCCGACGTCGGCCAGCGCCACGATCAGCGCGGCCAGGACGAACGCGACCGAGACGACGAGCCCGTGATCGTACGCGGTGGCCCAGCCCTTGGGGCTCACCTGGGCGAAGAAGACCGAGCCGACGGCGGCGATCCCGATCGCGGAGCCGACGCGCTGGCCCGTCTGGAGGCTGCCCCCGGCGCTCCCGGCATGGACCACCGGCACTTCGGACAGGGTCAGCGTCTGGTTCGGGGCGATGACCAGGCCGCTGCCGAGACCGGCGAACAGCAGCGGGGCCGCCATCGCCCAGCCCACGGACCGCCCCGGCACCAGATGGACGGCGAGCGCGGTGGCCGCGAGTCCGACCGCGACCATGACGAGGCCGACGACGATGAGGGGCCGGCCGAAGCGGCCGACCAGTCGGCCGCCGACCGAAGCGGCCCCCGCCGCGCCGAGCGCGAACGGGGTGATGGCGAGCCCGGCCTGAAGGGCGGTGTAGTCCAGTCCGGACTGGAGGTAGAGGGTCGTGATGAAGAAGATCGAGGTGAATCCCGCGAAGTACAGCAGGATCATCAGGCAGCCCAGCCAGTAGGACCGCAGCCGGAACAGCGAGAGGTCCAGGACCGGTTGGACGGAGCGGCCCGCGCACCGTGACTCCCAGGCGATGAACGCCGCCAGCAGCACGGCGGCCAGGACCACGAACAGCCATTTGGTGTCGCCGGGCCACTGTTGGGCCTGCACGAACGGCAGCAGCAGGGCCAGCACGCCCGCACCGAGGAGCACGACGCCCACCGGGTCGAGGTCTCGCGGCCGTACCCGGGTCGCCGACGGGGTGTCCGGGAGCAGCCGCCGGGCCAGCAGGAAGCAGACGACGCCGAGCGGGAGGTTGACGTAGAACACCCAGCGCCAGCCGTCGGCCGGCCCGGCCATTTGGATCAGCAGGCCGCCGAGCAGCGGGCCGACGGCGGTGGAGATCCCGACGACGGTGCCGAACATGCCGAAGGCCCGGCCCCGTTCCCGGCCGGAGAACATCTGCTGGATCAGCGCGGAGATCTGCGGGGAGATCAAACCGCCCGCCATGCCCTGGACCAGTCGGGCGATCACCAGCCAGCGGCTGGACTGGGCGGCGCCGCAGGCGGCCGACGCCAGGGTGAAGAGCGCGAGCCCGGCCAGGAACACCGCGCGGCGCCCGCGTGCGTCGCCCAGGCGTCCGGCGGGGATCAGCAGGAGCCCGAAGGCGAGGGCGTAACCGGAGAGCACCCATTGGAGGTCGGACTCGGGGGTGTGCAGCCCTTCCCGGATCGACGGCAGGGCGACATTGACGATGGATACGTCCAGCAGCGTCATGAAGCCCGCCACCAGGCAGACGGCGAGTGCTCGCCAGCGCCGTGGGTCGGGGCCGCCGGGATCGGGGCCCGGGCCCGCACCGCGCCCCGTCGGCCCGGGGTGCGCCGCACTCTCTGCCATGGTTCGCACCCTAGGGCGCGGCTCGCGTTTCCTCCATACGGGGCGACCGGATCAATGCGCTCCGGTTAATCGTTAGGAAAGTTTCCCAACACTGTTGACGAGAATCAGAAGGGACCTTTACTTTCAGTTTGCCGACATGGCGCCTCCCCTCCACCAACCCCCGACGGGAGCACCACCATGCACCAGCGCACCAATCCCCCCACCGAGCAGCCGACCGGGTCCCGACGCCGGATCCGGGCCCGGACAGCACTCCTCGCCTCGTCCGCCCTCGCACTCGGCGCCGCCCTGCTGTCACCGGTCCAGGCGGGAGCCTCCCCGGCCCCCGCTTCCGCCACCCCGGCCGCCGCGACGCCGCTCGCCGCGAACGGCCAGCTCAAGGTCTGCGGCCTCCAGCTCTGTAACGCCTCGGGCCAGGCGGTCCAGCTCAACGGCATGAGCACGCACGGCACCCAGTGGTACGCCCAGTGCGTCACCAACGGCTCGCTCGACGCCCTGGCCACGGACTGGCGCGCCGATGTGCTGCGCGTCTCCACGTACGTACAGGAGGACGGGTACGAGACCGACCCGCAGGGCTTCACCGCCCGTGCGCAGAAGTTCGTCGACGCGGCCCACGCGCGGGGCATGTACGCGGTAATCGACTGGCACATGCTCGACCCCGGCGACCCCAACTTCAACCTCAGCCGGGCGAAGACCTTCTTCACGGCGATGGCGAAGAAGTACAAGGACAACCCGGGCGTGCTCTACGAGATCGCCAACGAGCCCTCCGGGGTGAGCTGGTCGACGATCAAGTCGTACGCCGAAAAGATCATCCCGGTCATCCGGGCACAGGACCCCGACGCGGTGGTCCTGGTCGGCACGCGCGCCTGGTCCTCGTTCGGCGTCTCCGAAGGGGCGGACGAGCAGGAGGTCGTCAACAACCCGGTCAACGCCTCGAACATCATGTACACGTTCCACTTCTACGCGGCCTCGCACCGGGACGAGTACCTGAACACCCTGGACCGAGCCTCGAACAAACTGCCCGTTTTCGTCACGGAGTTCGGGACGCAGAACTACGCGGGCGAGGGCGCGGACGACTTCACGATGTCGCAGCGCTACCTCGACCTGATGAAGCGCAAGAAGATCTCGTGGACCAACTGGAACTACTCCGACGACCACCGTTCCGGTGCGGTCTTCAAGACCGGCACCTGCAACGGCACCCAGTGGACCGGTACTTCGGTACTGAAGCCCGCCGGCGTCTGGATCCGTGAGCGCATCCGCCAGTGACGCCTACGGCTTGAGGCGGGCGACGAGGTCGTCGAGGTCGGCCACGAACCAGACGTGCCGGCCTCGATCGGCCTCCCGGATCAGGGCGGGCAGCGCCGGACCGCCCCTCAGATGGCGTGAGATGTCCCCGACGATCGCCAGGCGCAGCCGGTAGTTCGCGAACTTCTGGAAGATCTCACCGGCGAGTCCGGTACTGAGGTCGAAGAAGCGGTCGTCGAACCGGTCCGCCGGAACGGCGACCAGCTCCGCGCCCTGGAAGGCGGCACCGACCAGGTGGTCCAGCGCGTCCTGGACCGTGGCGATCGGCGCACCGTCCGCGTCGTAGACGAGCACCTGTACGCCATGGTGTTCCACGAAAAGGTCAGGCACGGTGCGCCGCCCCCTCGGCGCCGGACAGGAACATGTCGTTGCCCGGCCCCAGTACCCCGTCGACCAGACGCAACAGGTCGGCGGTGGCGGCGGCGTTGCCGAGGATCACGATCTTCATGCGGGCGTGCTCCTTGTCGTAGACCGTCTGAATTCGGAGCGGCTCCGGCGTGTCCCGCCCGGACCGCGCACCGGCCGTGACCAGGGTGCTCAACCGGCTCGCCGCGTCCGGGCCGATCGAGTCGATCTGCACGATGCTCGACACCTCCACATGCCCGCGCGGGGCGGCGGCCTCCGGGAGCGCCGGATCCGCCGGGAGGCTGGTCAGCGCCGCCAGGTCCGCCCGGCTGATCCGGTACTGCTTGCCGATCCGGACGGCCTTCAGCCGGCCCTCGCGGACATAGCTCCGGACGGTCCGCACATGCAGCCCCAGCAGCTCGGCGACCTCACCGACCGAATACAGCTCGCGCTCAGCACTCTCCATACGGCTGAACACTACCCTAAACGACCCTCTAGAAGGAGTGATGGGGAAGAATACGGAATGCCGAGACACCCACTGTGCGGGATCAATCGCCTCAAGAGGCAGCGCGCTGTCGCCACGCGACACGACAAGCTCGCGGCCCGCTCCGAGGCAACCGCCCTTGTCGCGGCCATCAACGAGTGGCGGCGACCTCCGGCCGTCGCGCGAAGGGCTCCACGGCCGCATGTTCCAGGCAGAGATCGATGTTGCGCGCAGCGGGCGGTGAGGGTGGGCCGGGTCCTGTCGCTATGCCGTGCGACGGCATCCGGCGAGGAGGGTGGCGACCATGTGCTTGGCGTCGGCCCGGTCGTAGTCGGGGCCCGTGATGCAGAGGTTTCCGATGGCGCGCATGAGCGTGTAGGCGGTGATACCGGGGCTGAGTTCGTCGGCGGCGGCGCAGGCGTCGAGCAACATCGCGCAGGCCGGGACCAGAGTGTCGAGCATGAGGATGTGGAGATTCTCCAGTCCCGCGTCACCGGACCCCAGCGCGGCCCCGAGGCCGTGTTTGGTCACCAGGAATTCCACGAACGCGTCCACCCAGCGGGTCAGCGCGGTGAACGGGGAGGCCGATTCCTCCAGGAGCCGGGGCGCGAGTGCCGCGCAGGTGTCGATCTGGTGCCGGTAGACGGCGGTGACGAGGTCCGCCCGGGTCGGGAAGTTCCGGTAGATCGTGCCGACCCCGACGCCCGCGCGTTCGGCGATGTCGCGGATGGGGGCCTGGACGCCCTGATCCACGAAGACCGCCGCCGCGGCCGCCAGCACGCCACTGCGGGTGCGTTGCGCCTGCGCTTGGCGCACTCCGACCACTTCCGGCACGAGACCCTCCTTGCTCGCGGAACAACGTTCCGCTAAATTGGCGGAACGACGCTCCGCCAAAGTATGGCAGAGCGACCCGTGGAGAAAGTGCAGGTCTTCCATGTCTTCCCGCCACATCGACCAGCGGATCGTCGCGGTCAAGCCCATCACCGTTCCCGCGCCCGATCGCAGCGTCGACCTGCGGGTGAAGGTCACCGCCCCGCTGACGGGCCGGAACCTGCCCGTCATCGTGTTCTCCCACGGCAACGCGTGGTCCCTGGACGGATACGAACCCCTCGTCGACCGGTGGGCCGCGGCCGGGTTCGTCGTCGTGCAGCCCACCCACTTGGACTCCCGCCGCAACGGTCTCGGGTGGGACGACCCGCGCTTCGCCACCATCTGGCGCGTCCGGATCGCCGACCTCCACGCGGTGCTCGACGGCCTCGACCACATCCTCCTCCAGGCCGGCGGCCTGGAGACCCGCGTCGACCGTGAGCGCATCGCGATCGTCGGCCACTCCTGGGGCGCCCAGACCGCCGGCGCGCTCCTCGGCGCGCGCGTGCTCGACGCCGACGGCATGCCCGGAGAGAACTTCTCCCACTCCGCGGTCTCGGCCGGCGCGCTGATCGCCGCGACCGGAACCGGCGACACCCTCACCCCGTTCGCCGTCGAGCACCTTCCGTTCATGAGGCCGGACTACTCCACCATGACCACCCCGGCCCTGATCATCGCGGGCGGCAAGGACCGGTCCCAGCTCTCCACCCGGGGGCCGGAGTGGTTCACCGACGCCTATCACCTCAGCCCGTCCCCGAAGAGCCTGCTCACCATCGCCGACGGTGAACACACCCTCGGCGGCCTCGCCGGCGAGATGGCCGCCGAGACCACCGACGAGGACCCCGCCCGCGTCACCCTCGTCGCCGACGCGGTCTCCGCCTACCTCCTCGACGCCTTCAAGTTGAGTGGCGCCCAGTGGACGGACCTCAGCGCCGAGGCCACCACCAACGACGGCACATGGAGCCTTTCCAGCAAGTGAACCCAGCCAGGCCGCGCTGTCGACCGGGCCGGGTTCGGGCAGGGCGGCCCACGGTGGCCGACCACCGCGAGCGCCACGCAGGGACCACCTCGCATCGGTTCCACATCGGCGCGATGCGTGGAATTAACCTCTGATGCCTTGTCATGCCCCATCTACGCGCATAGTTTTCAGCCCTCACTACACAGTTGGGGGCAGCTCACGTGCGTATATCCAGACCCGGTTCCGTCCTGCTGACCGGCGCCGTCGCCGTCGCTCTTTCGGTGACCGCCCTGCCCGCCGCCTTCGCGGCACCGTCCTCGTCCGCCGTGATCTCCGAGGTGTACGGCGGCGGAGGCAACTCGGGAGCGACGCTCACCCGGGACTTCATCGAGCTGGCCAATGCCGGTTCCGCGCCGTTCGGCCTCGGCGGCTTCAGCGTCCAGTACCTGCCGGGCAGCCCGTCCGCCGGTTCGCTGTGGCAGGTGTCCGCGCTGACCGGGGCGATCGCCCCCGGCGGCCGCTACCTGGTCGCCCAGGCCGCGGGGACCGGCGGCACGGTGGCCCTGCCCACCGCCGACGCCACCGGAACGGTCCCGATGTCCGCGGCGAGCGGCACCGTCGCCCTGGTCTCCGGCACCACCCCGCTCACCTGCAGGACGGCGGCCGACTGCGCCGCCGACACCAGGATCGTGGACCTCGTCGGCTACGGCTCCGCGGTCGTACGGGAGGGCGGCGGGCCCGTGGCGGGCGCCTCCGCCACCGCGTCCGTCGCCCGCGCCGCCTCGCTCGCCGACACCGACGACAACGCCGCCGACCTCGCCGCGGGCGCCCCGACCCCGGTCAACGCGGCCGGTGAGACCTCCGGCGGCACCGGCCCCGGGGACCCCGGCGGCCCGACCGAGCCCGGCACCGTGCGGGTGCACGACATCCAGGGCACCACCCGTCTCTCGCCGCTCGCCGGCCGGTCCGTCGACGGAGTCCCGGGCATCGTCACCGGCATACGGACCACGGGCTCGCGCGGCTTCTGGATCCAGGACACCGCACCGGACGACGACCCCCGCACCGGCGAGGGGCTGTTCGTCTACACGGGCTCCGCCGCACCGGCCGTGGCCGTGGGCGACTCGGTGCTCGTCAGCGGCAAGGTCGCCGAGTACTACCCGTCCGCGACCGCCCAGTCGCTCACCCAGCTCACCGCGCCCAGGACCACCGTCCTGTCCTCCGGCAACGCACTGCCCGCGCCGGTCGTGCTGGACGCCGCCTCGGTGCCCGGCGCCTACGCGCCCACGGCCGGGGGCGGCCCGATCGACGCGCTCACCCTCGACCCGGCGACATACGCCCTCGACCTGTACGAGTCGCTCGAAGGCACCCGGGTCCGCGTCGCCGACACCCGCGTCACCGGAGCCACGACCGCGTACGACGAGATCTGGGTCACCGTCAAACCGCGCGAGAAGCCGACCGCGCGGGGCGGCACGCTCTACGCCTCGTACAACGACCAGAACACCGGCCGCCTCAAGGTGATGTCGCTCGACGCCGCCTCGCCCGTCCCCGTGGCCGACGTGGGCGACGTGCTGTCCGGCACCACCACCGGCGTCCTGGACTACGCGTCCTTCGGCGGCTACAACCTCCAGGCCACCGAGCTGGGCACGCTCACCGACAAGGGGCTCAAGCGCGAGGTCACCCGCAAGCAGAAGCGCAAGGAACTGGCCGTCGCCACGTACAACGTGGAGAACCTGGACGCACTCGACGAGCAGGCCAAGTTCGACACGCTGGCCGAGGGAGTCGCGGTCAACCTCGCCTCGCCCGACGTCGTGTCGCTGGAGGAGATCCAGGACGACAACGGCGCGAAGAACGACGGCACGGTCGGCTCCGAGGCGACGCTGAAGCGGTTCACCGACGCGATCGTCGCCGCGGGCGGTCCGCGCTACGCCTGGCGCTACATCGCCCCCGAGAACAACAAGGACGGCGGCGAGCCCGGCGGCAACATCCGTAACGTCTTCCTCTTCAACCCCGAGCGCGTGACGTTCGTGGACCGCGCGGGCGGCGACGCCACCACCCCCGTGAGCGCCGTGGACACCCGCAAGGGCGTCAAGCTCTCCGTCTCCCCCGGCCGGATCAACCCGGCGAGCGCCGCCTGGGACGACAGCCGCAAGCCGCTGGTGGGCGAATTCCGCTTCCGCGGGAAGCCGGTCTTCGTCATCGGCAACCACTTCGCCTCCAAGGGCGGCGACCAGCCCCTGCACGGCCGCTACCAGGAACCGGCGCGCGGTTCGGAGACGAAGCGGGTACAGCAGGCGGCGGAGGTCAACACCTTCGTCACCTCGGTACTGAAGGCGGACAAGTCGGCCCGGGTCATCACGCTCGGGGACCTCAACGACTTCGCGTTCTCGCCGACGATGGACGCGCTGACCCGCGGCAGGGTCCTCAAGCCGCTGATCAGCACGCTGCCCGCGAAGGAGCGGTACAGCTACGTCTACGACGGCAACTCGCAGACGCTCGACCACATCCTGACGAGTCCCGGCATCCGTCGGTTCGACTACGACGTGGTGCACATCAACGCGGAGTTCGCCGACCAGGCGAGCGACCACGACCCGCAGGTGGTGCGCGTGGATGTCGGCGCCGGAGGCAAGGGCCACGGTCACGGACACGGACACGGCCGCTGAGGTTCGCTCCCGGTCCGGGCGGGCCCGCTCGTCGGGGCCCGCCCGGCCGGGACGGTGACCGCAGTCCGGCCGCTGCACCCGACGGCCGGACTGCGGACTCCCCCGACGGCCGGACGGCGGACTCCCCCGACGGCCCGGTCAGGCCCTGGTGAGCACGAGCGCCGCGTTGTGGCCACCGAAGCCGAGCGAGGTCTTGACCGCGCAGTCGAAGACGGCCGCCCTGGCCTCCTTGCTCACCACGTCGACGGGGATCGCGGGGTCGGGCGCGTCGAGATTGACGGTGGGCGGCACCAGCTGGTGCTGGAGGGCGAGGACGGTCAGCGCGGCCTCGATCCCGCCCGCGGCACCGAGGGTGTGTCCGGTCATCGCCTTGGTCGAGGTGACGAGCGGCCCCTCGCCCAGTACGCGGTGCAGCATGGTCGCCTCGATCAGGTCGTTGGCGACGGTCGAGGTGCCGTGGGCGTTGACATGGCCCACGTCCGAGGGCGACAGCCCGGCGTCCGCGAGGGCGGCGCGCAGGGCGCGTTCGATGCCCAGGCCGTCGGGGTCCGGGGCGACCGTGGAGTGGGCGTCGCTGGAGGCGCCGTAGCCGTCGACATGGGCGCGGACGGTGGCCCCGCGGGCGCGGGCGTGCTCCGGGTGCTCCAGGACGAGGAGGCCCGCGCCCTCACCGACGACGAAGCCGTCGCGGTGGGTGTCGAAGGGCCGGCAGGCGGCCTCCGGGTCCTCGCGGCGGGTGGAGACGGCCTTCATCTGGCAGGCGCTGGCGAGCAGCAGCCGGGTGCAGGACGATTCGGCGCCACCCGCGATGACGATGTCGCACGCTCCGGTGCGCAGCATCTGGTGGGCAGTGCCGATGGCGACGGTGCCGGAGGAGCAGGCGGTGGAGACGGCCTGGCTGGGGCCGTGGATACCGAGGTCGAGGGTGACGCTGCTGGCGGCACCGTTGACGACGATGAGCGGGGCGAGCTTCGGGGAGACGCGCCGGGCGCCGCGCCCGGTGAGGGCGATGTGCTGCTCGTCGTAGAAGGGGAGCCCGCCGTGCGCGGAGCCGATGACGACGCCGACCCGGCCGCTGTCCCAGACCGAGGGGTCGAGCCCGGCGTCGGCGACGGCCTCCCGGGCGGCGATGACGGCGAGCTGCGCGAAGCGGTCCATCAGCCGCTGGGCGGCCACGCCGAGCACGGCCTTCGTGTCGAGGCCGGTGATCGTGTAGAAGAAGTCGCAGGGCAGATCGGCGAGTTCGGGCCGCCGGACGACGGAGGGCGCGGTGGCGGCCCCGGAGACTCCGCTCCAGGCCGCCTCGGCGCCGACTCCGGCCGCGGTGACCAGACCGATGCCGGTGACAGCTGCGCGGAACGGCTCGATACGCGGACGGGAGAACGGCGTCGTGGACCGGCCGGGCGACGGCTCGGTGCGCGGGCGGGCGCTCACGCGGACGCCTTGTCGTGCACGGCCGCCACCAGGCGGCCCACCGTGTCCCGCGAGGTCAGCGTGATGTCTTCCATATCGATGTCCAGCCGGTCCTCGATGAGGAGCCGCAGCTCCTCCAGCGCGAGGGAGTCCAGGCGCAGCTGATGGAGCGGCACCTCGGGACGGATGGCGAGGGGGTCGGTACCGAAGTTCGCGACCAGCAGGGCGCTGATCTCTTCCGAGGTGCTCATTGAGGCGCTCCTCCGCTCAGGGACGCGGTGACGCCTGCCGCGTGGGGGTTGAGGTGGCCATCGGGGGACGCCGGCTGCTCCGGAGGGACCCTTTATACGCCTTCGCGGCCCGCTCCCCGGCCCCCGTTCCCCCGTGCGGTGGGGGGCCGTCCAGGTGTACGAATCCGCCGGTCCGGCCGGGTTGCTGCCAGGATGGGCGGGCAACGCACCGTACGAGAGAGGGAGAGTCCACATGACGGCGGATCAGGACGGCGACGCGGCGGTACGGATCAGCCCGGCCGACTGGGTGGCCCGGCAGGCCGAGCTGTACGAGTCCTCCGGCGGGACCAAGGGCACCACGCAGCTCGGCGTGCCGTGTCTGCTGATGGACTACGTCGGGCGGCGCAGCGGGGCCGTGCGGCGCACGGTGCTGATGTACGGGCGGGACGGCGAGGACTATCTGATCGTGGCGTCCAACGGCGGCTCGGACCGCCCTCCGCTCTGGTACCTGAACCTCCAGGCGAATCCCGAGGTCGAACTCCGGGTGGAGACCGAGCGGTTCGGGGCGATCGCCGAGACGTTGCCGGCCGCGGACAAGGCCCGGGTGTGGCCGCGTCTGGTCGAGCTCTTCCCGCGGTACGCGCAGTACCAGGCGGGCACCGACCGCGACATCCCCGTCGTGCGGCTCACAAGGCGCTGACCGGGAAGCGCGCGTCGGCGGGCATGGACGACGCCGCGTACGGGCGGATGGTGGCCTCGACCGAGTACCAGGCGCTCGCCGAGGGTTCCCGTGTCCGCCCGGGGTTGCGGAACCTGCCGCCGGCCGCGCGGGCGCTGGGGCTCGCGGCGAACATCACCATCCGGCATCTGATGCTGGAGCAGGAGCGGAAGGAGGCGCTGGGCATCCCGGAGGACATGGACCTTCGCCGCCGTTCCGGTGGGGTGGCCACGAGGCGGCTTCGGCCCGGTGAGGCGCCGCCAAGTGGCCGATGCCATTCACCGTGACGGCTGGTGATCCTTCCATCAACTCCCTTGCTTTATAGAGGAGTTGAAAGCACCACCGCGACACACCGGGATGTCGTTGTCATGCTCTATTCATCTCGATAATCTGTGCGGGCTCAACGGCCCTCGGCCCACCCCACCCGGGCCCGAAGGCCCTTTCTCTCCCCCACAGGGCCCCCACCGGGCACTTGAGACCCATAGAGCAGGGAGCACCCCCATGCCCCGACCCACCGCCGCGCGCACCAGAGGCCGCGCATCCGTTCTGGCGGCCCTCACCGTCACGGCCCTCGTCGCGACCGGCCACCCGGCCATCGCCGCCGCCTCCGCCGACCACGACTCCGCCGCAGCCTCCGCCGACTCCGCCGCCGCGTCGGCCGTCGCCTCCGACCCGATGAACCGGGCCTTCGCGCGGGCCGCCGAGGAGTTCGACGTACCGCGCGACCTGCTGGCCGCCATCGGCTACGGCGAGACGCATCTGGACGGACACGCCGGAGCGCCCAGCCAGGCGAACGGCTACGGCGTGATGCACCTGGTGAGCAACCCCGCCAACCGCTCGCTGGAGAGGGCCGCGGCGCTGACCGGCGAGCCTCTCTCGCGGCTGCGCCGGGACACCGAGGCCAACATCCGGGGCGGCGCGGCCGTGCTGCGCGCCCATGCCGACGCCCTGGGCCTCGACCGTGCCGAGCGCCGCGACCTCGACACCTGGTACCCGGCGGTCGCCCGGTACAGCGGGGCCCGGGACACCGCCGCCACCCTCTACGCCGACGCGGTCTACACGTTCCTGGCCGAGGGGCTGCGGACGACGGTGCCCGGCGGCGAGGAGGTCACGGTCACCTCCCGCCCGGTCGCCCCGCGCAAGGGCTCCCTGTCCCCGGCGGATGTGACCGCGCAGAGCCCGGACTACCCCTCGGCGCTCTGGGTGCCCGCCCACGCGAACAACTTCGCGTCCGGGCGGTCGGCGACGGTCGACAAGGTGGTCGTCCATGTCACCCAGGGTTCGTACGCGGGTTCCATCAGCTGGTTCCAGAACGCGACGTCCAAGGTCAGCTCCCACTACGTGATCCGCTCCTCGGACGGCCAGGTCACCCAGATGGTGCGCGACAGCGACACGGCGTACCACGCCAAGAGCGCCAACGCCTCGTCACTCGGCATCGAGCACGAGGGCTATATCGACGACCCGTCGTGGTTCACCAACTCGATGTACCGCTCCTCGGCCGCGCTGACCAGCTATCTGTGCGACCGGTACGGGATCCCGAAGGACCGGTCGCACATCATCGGCCACAGCGAGGCCCCCGGCAACGACCACACGGACCCGGGCGTCAACTGGAACTGGACCTACTACATGCAGCTCGTCGGCGGCTCCCCCGGCGGCGGCACCAGCGGCGACGGGCTGAACTTCCCCTCGTACACGACCCAGCAGCAGGGTTCGACGGGCGCGCAGGTCAAGGCCGTCCAGAACCTGCTGAAGGAGCAGGGGTACGAGCCGGGCACCGTGGACGGGAACTTCGGCCCCGCCACGAAGAGCGCCGTCCAGGCGTTCCAGGGCGCCCGGAAGCTCACCGCCGACGGCGCGGTCGGCCCGAGGACCTGGACCGCGCTGCTGTCGGCCGGGACCACTCCGACGCTCACCCGGGGCGGCTCCGGCGACGCCGTGAAGCGGCTCCAGCGGAGTCTGACGGCGGCGCTGGGCTCCACGCCGGGTATCGACGGGAGCTTCGGCCCCACCACCGACACGGCGGTGCGCGGCTACCAGACCGCCCGGAAGCTCACCGCCGACGGGAGCGTCGGGCCCGCCACCTGGGCGGCGCTGCAAGCGGGGCTCTGACCGGCACGGGCGTTCCGGGTGCCGGTCCGCCACCGGAACGCCCCGGCACCCGGAGAGGCCCCCGCACCCGCGGCGCGCGCGGACCGCGGTGCAGCCCCGGCAACACCGGCGCTCAGCCACCACCACGGTCCCGGCCCCGGCCTTCGCGGGCGAGGCGAGTCCCTGCTCGGCTCGTACATGGGCGACGCGGTCCCCCGCCGGGACGTCCCGCCCTGACGGGCGTTCCCGGCGGGTGCTCCTTGCGGGGGCGGGGGCGCGCGGGTGCCGTGGGGGCGGTTCCGCCGGAGTGTGAGGCGGGTGCGCCCGGACTGCCGCGGAAGCGACCTCCGTACGCCTGTCGCCCGTCTGCCGGGCCGGGCGATTCTGAGCGGGTCCGGCATACGTCGAACCAGCTCAGGGGGCGGTTCAGCATGGCTCGTACTCAGTCCATCTGCGGAGCACCGACGATGAAGGGGACCCGGTGCCGACGGCTGGCGATGCTGGGTGCCTCCCGGTGCGACCGCCACCGGGGCGACTGGTCGAAGTACACCGTCGAGCGCCGCAAGGCGATGGAGAAGCGGGCCAGGTCCCGCCGGGAGCGCAGGAAGTAGCGGGCAGGGCCGGGGGCCTGCGGGGACGAGGTCCTGGGGGACCGACGGGTACGGGCCGGGGCGGACCTGCGGGTACGGGCCGGGGCTGATCTGCGGGTACGGGGCCGGGAGACCTGCGGGTACGCCCCGGCCCTCCGCGGGTCCGGAGGGAAAGTACGTTTACCGGCCGTACGCCTGTCCGGGCCCCGCTACAGTGGCGCCCATGTTCCTCCTCCGTGCGTAGGACACCGCGCTGACCGCCCCCGCTTCGTGGGTGCGGTACTTCCGTGTCCCCGTACGTTTCGGCGCCCGGACCACGCGCCGCCTCTCCGAGGAACGTCCTCATGTCATCGTCTCCCCCTTCGTACGCCACCGTCCTGCGCACCCGTCACGCACCGAGCGCCTTCGGTGCGGCGCTGCTGGGGCGGCTCAGCTACGGAATGGTGCCCCTCGCGCTGCTGCTGGCGGTCAAGAACACCACCGGCTCCTATTCCGTGGCGGGGCTCGTGATGGCCCTGTTCGGCACCGCGAGCGTGCTGCTCTCGCCCGCCCGTGCCGCGCTCATCGACCGCTACGGTCCGCGCAGGGCGCTGCCCTGGATGGCCGGCGCGTACGCGTCGGTGCTGGTCCTGCTGGCCCAGGCCACCTGGCAGCCCGGCGCGTCCGGGCCGCGGCTGGGAGCGCTGGCGCTGGCCGCCGGGCTCTGCACGCCACCGCTCGGGCCCGTCATGCGCACCGTGTGGAGCCGCCTCGTACCGGATCGCGAGCTGCTGCGCCGCGCCTACAGCCTGGACGCCGTGGCGGAGGAACTGCTGCTCGTCGGCGGGCCGTTGCTGGTCGGGATGCTGGTCGAGTTCGCCACGCCCGCGGCGGGCGTGGCCATCAGCGCCGGGCTGGTGCTGACCGGGACGCTCGCGCTGGCGTACTGCCCGGCCGTCCGGGACATCGGCGCGCGCCCGCCCGGACCTGATTCCGCCGTCGTGCCGGGCGACGGCCGGACCCTCCTGGGCCGCGTGGGCGGGCTGCGGCACGCCGTGCTGATGATGGGCGGGGTGGGGCTGTGCCTCGGTGGGCTGGATCTGCTCGTGGTGGCGTTCACCGAGCAGCGCCACCAGGGCTCGGCGGTGGCCTGGGTGCTGGCAGCCCTCTCTGCGGGCAGCGCGGTCGGCGGCCTCGTCCACGGCGCCGTCCCGTGGCGCCTGTCCAACCGGGTGCGGCTGGGGGTGTTCAGCGGTGCGCTGGGGGCGGCGCTGATCGTAGCCGGGCTCTCGCCGAACGTTCCGGTGCTGGTGGGGATGGTCGCGGTGGCCGGGCTGTTCGTGGCCCCGGCCCTGACCACCGCCTATCTGCTCGCCGACGAGTCCGTCGGGAACGACAGCCGGACCCGGGCCGGTGCCTGGGTCAACACCGCGCTCAACGCGGGGATCTCGGTGGGCACGGCCGGGGCGGGGCTGCTGGTGGGCCGCCTGCCCCTGGCCGTGTGCTTCACCCTCTCGGCGGTCCCCGTCCTGATCGGTGCGACGGTTCTCGCCCGCCGGACTCAGGCCGGCAGGCCGGTGGAGGTGACCGGGTAGCCGATGTCCTCGATGTCCTCAGCGAGGTCCGCGGGCAGCCGCTCGGGGTTCAGCGCCACGACGACCTCGTCGGTCAGCGGGCGCAGTGCGAAGACATGGCGTACCGCGTCGAGGTCCACCGTCGTCTCGAAGTAGTCCTCGGCCCACTCCCGGTAGCTCTCCGGGCTTCCCGCGACGAGAAGTTGGAAGAGCCAGTCCGCGCCGTCGGATTCCTCGCCGTCCTCCGGGAAGTCGATGGCGCCCGCGTGCCACCGGTCGTCGCCGTGCTGCCTCCAGAGGCACGCGGTGACGACGGGCATACCGTGCTCGTCCGTGAACGAGGGCTCTTCGACGTACGGCCGGAAGACCGGCGGGACGTCGTCGAGCACGCCGGGCCAGGGCGCGTCGTCGACGTAGGGGCTCATCGGTGATTCGTGGTCGAACCCGCGGAGGTAGGCACCGGCGGGCGAGAGCACGAGGGAGTACTCGTTGCCCGACCCGTCCCGCATGGAGGCCATGGCCTCCGACGCGGACCACCGCGTGTCGTAGCTGTGCCACCGGTGGTCCCATTCCGGGCACAGGACGGCGTCCAGCATCGCCATCGAGCGGCAGAGGTCGGTGAGGACGGGTATGTCCGGCAGCCTGCGGGCCACGTCATGAACGCTCATGCGGCCATCCAACCGCACCGGTCCTCCCGCCCCGTCAGGCGGTACCCCCGGTTCCACTTCGACGGTCCGGGGCGGGTCCGGGGTCCTCGCGCGCCCGCGCCGGGTCCGGGGTCCTCACGCGTCCCCGGGCGGTGCGGCCCGCCAGGCCTCCCAGACGGCCGTCAGCTCGGCCTCCACCGCCGGGGCCACCGTGTCCAGCAGCCGCACCTGCGCTCCGGGGCCCGCCAGGTCCGTGCGGTAGGGGTGCGGCGTCGCCGCGGGGACGGTACCGAGGGCGGTGACGGAGCCGATGACGCGGTTCGGGCCGAGGAGACCGGGCAGTTCGCGGATCTCCGCGTCGCGCAGATCCAGGTCCTCGACCAGCAGCTCCCGGCCGTCGTACGTGGCGTGTGTCCGCGCGCGCAGGCTCCCGCCGCGTTCGCCGGTGCGGCCCAGCACCAGGGTCTCGCGCCACAGCATCCGGGCACCGGCGGCCAGGGTCACGTCCATGGCACGCTCCACGTCAGCCCCGGCCGAGATCACGAACGGGCGGGCGTCCCAGTGCAGTTCGCCGCCTTCCGCGATCTCGATCCGGGCCCGCCACGTCGACGTACCGCCGCGATGGTCGTACGCGACGAGGCCGGACGGTTCGACGAGGCGCAGCCTGGCCCCCGGGCCTACCGTGATGTGCAGCGCGAGGTCGTCGCCCGCCAGAAGACCGGCCCGGGTGCCGACGAGGGCGATGTGCAGGGCGTCCGGGTCCGGGAGGAGCGGGCGGGGGGCCAGGAAGGCACCGGGTGTGAGGTCCCGGGCGAGGTGGCGGCCCGTGTCGTCGCGCTCGACGGTGAGCACGGTCGGCTCGGCGGCGCCCCCCGTCCGGTGACTCACGGGTGGGCGTGGCTGTGCGGTGCCATCGGGCCCGGGTCGGTGGGGATGTGGGTGCCCGAGCGGTGACGGACCAGCAACGCGCGTACCCAGTCGGCCAGTTCGGCGACCGAGACCGGGTCCTTCTTGGACAGGGCCAGCACGGGGAGGCCGTCGCGGGCCGCCTCGGCGTCGGCGACCATGGCGGCCACGTCGACCTCCACGTACGGCGCGAGGTCGGTCTTGTTGATGATCAGGAGGTCCGCGCCGGTGATTCCGGGGCCGCCCTTGCGGGCCACGTCGCCGCCGCCCGCGACATCGATGCAGAAGAGCTGCGCGTCGGCCAGGGCGGGGCTGAAGGTGGCCGTCAGGTTGTCGCCGCCGCTCTCCACGAGGACCAGGTCGAGCGGCCCGTACGCCTCCTCCAGGTCCTCGACGGCGTCGAGGTTGGCGCTGACGTCGTCGCGGATCGCGGTGTGCGGGCACGCCCCGGTCTCGACGGCGCGGATGCGTTCGGTGGGCAGGACGCCCGCCGAGCGGAGGAAGCGGGCGTCCTCGTCGGTGTAGATGTCGTTGGTGACGACGGCCATGGACAGTTCCCCGGCGAGTTCGCGGCAGAGCGTGGCCAGGATGGAGCTCTTGCCGGTGCCGACCGGGCCGGCCACGCCGAGCCGCAGGGCGCGGGGCTGGTTCAGGGGCTCGTGGAAGTGGGGGTTGGTCCGGTCGTCGTGGTCGCCGGTGGGGGCGTGGGTCGGAGCGTGGGCGTGGGCGTGGTTGTCAGGCAAGGAAAAGTCTCCGTTCGCGTCGGTCGTGTTCGAGTGCCCACTGTTCGGTGAGCAGGGCCGTGGGGGCGGGCAGTTCACCCGGGGTCCGTACGGCGAGGGCGGCGGCCACCGCGGCGGCGGCGTCCGGCTCGGCGGCGAGGATCCAGGCGACCGAGTCGAGCGGGTCGCCGGGCAGCAGTTTGAGGGCGGCCGAGGTGATGGTCTGGAGTTCGTCGTAGACGACCGCCTGGGCCAGTTCGTCCTCGGACACCTTCATGACGGCGCCGAGTGCGCCGAGCGTGACGGGCCGCAGCGGGCGTGGCCGGACCGTGGACAGGGCGGTGACCGCCGGGTGGTCCGGGGCCAGCCGCCGCGCGAGGCGGTGCACCCCCCGGCCGAGCGTGGCGGACGCCGCACGCAGCGGTGCTACCGGGGTGCGGGCCGCGAGCGCGTGCTGTACGGGCCCGTAGTCCACCGGGGCCTGCCCGGCGGCGCGCAGGGCGAGGACGGCGGCGGCCGCCTCGGTGACCGCGGTGGTGTGCAGCCGGGCCCGCAGGAGTGCGGGGAGGCGGTCCCGGGTGAGCCCCGCGGCGACGGCCGGTTCGAGGCCCGCGCTGTAGGTGTACGCGCCGACCGGGAGACGTCCGTCGGCCAGCAGGAGCCGGGCGAGCGCACCCATCAGAACATGCTGTACCGCTGGGTCAGCGGCAGTTCGGCGGCGGGGGCGGGCTCGACGAGCTCCCCGTCGACGCGGATGGCGAAGGTCTCCGGGTCCACGTCGATGGCCGGGAGCGCCGTGTTGTTCGGCAGGTCCGCCTTGGTGAGGTGGCGGGTGGGGCGTACGGCGACCAGTTCCCGTTCCAGGCCCAGGCGTTCGGCGAGCCCGTCCTCCAGCGCGGCGGGGGCGACGAAGCTGACCGACAGATGGGGGGCGGCGCCGGCCGCCGCGGTGGCGCGGAGCAGCACCGGCTGGGTGGTGGGGATGGCCGCGTTGGCGTCGCCGAGGGGGGCGTACACCACCATGCCGCCCTTGATCACGGCCGCCGGGCGGATGCCGAAGAAGGCGGGGTCCCAGAGCACGAGGTCGGCGAGCTTGCCCGGTTCGACGGAGCCGACGACATGGTCGATGCCGTGGGCGACGGCGGGGCAGATCGTGTACTTGGCGACGTAGCGGCGGGCGCGCTCGTTGTCGGCGGGGAGTGCGGAGCCCCGGTCGCCGAAGCGCTGCTTCATCACGTGGGCGACCTGCCAGGTGCGGCAGACGACTTCACCGATGCGACCCATGGCCTGGGCGTCGGAGGAGGTGATGGAGAGGGCGCCGATGTCGTGCAGGACGTCCTCGGCGGCGATGGTGGTGGCGCGGATGCGGGACTCGGCGAAGGCCAGGTCCTCGGGGACGCGCGGGTTGAGGTGGTGGCAGACCATCAGCATGTCGAGGTGTTCGGCGACGGTGTTGACGGTGTGCGGGAGCGTCGGATTGGTGGACGCGGGCAGCACGTTGGGGTGCGACGCGACGGTGATGATGTCGGGTGCGTGGCCGCCTCCCGCGCCCTCGGCGTGGAAGACGTGGATGCCGCGTCCCGCGATAGCGTCGAGGGTTCCCTCGACGTAGCCGACCTCGTTGAGGCTGTCGGCGTGCAGGGCGACCTGGAGGCCGTAGGCGTCGGCCGCCTTCAGCGCGGCGTCGATCGCGGCGGGGGTGGCGCCCCAGTCCTCGTGGACCTTGTAGCCTCCGGCGCCACCGAGGGCGGCCTCGCGCAGGGCGTCCTCGCCGACGGTGGAACCCTTGCCGAACAGCATGATGTTGAGCGGGACGCGGTCCAGGGACCGGTGCATCATCGCGAGGTTCCACGCGCCGGGGGTGACGGTGGTGGCCTTGGACGCCTCGGTGGCTCCGGTGCCGCCGCCGATCACGGTGGTGGTGCCGGTGGCGAGGGCCTCGTGGAGGGTTTCCGGCATCAGGAAGTGGACGTGGGTGTCGACGGCTCCGGCGGTGAGGATGCGCCCCTCGCCGGAGACCACGTCGGTGCCGGGGCCGATGACCAGGTCGGGGTGGACGCCGTCGCTGATGTCGGGGTTGCCCGAGCGGCCCAGGGCGACGATCCGGCCGGCCCGGACGCCGATGTCGGTCTTGACGATGCCCCAGTGGTCGAGGACGACGACGTTGGTGATGACGAGGTCGAGGGCGCCGTCGGCGCGTGAGGTGGTGGCCTGGGCCATCGACTCGCGGATGGACTTGCCGCCGCCGAACACGGCCTCGTCGCCGCCGAAGCAGCGGTCCTCCTCCACCTCGATCCACAGATCGGTGTCGGCGAGCCGGACGCGGTCCCCGGTGGTGGGTCCGTAGAGCGCCGCGTAGGCGGCGCGGGTCATCTGTGCCATGTCACACGGTCTCCGTCTGTACGGTTCGGGTGCCGGGGACGCGGGTGCCGGGCACCACGATGCCGGGCACGTGCCGGCGTCCGCCGAGTTCGACGAGGGTGACGTCGGCGCCGACCCCGGGTTCGAAACGCAGCGATGTACCTGACGGAATGTCGAGGCGGAATCCCTCGGCCGTACCGCGGTCGAAGGAAAGCGCCGGATTCGCGTCGGAGAAATGCAGGTGCGAGCCGACCTGAATGGGCCGGTCGCCGTCATTTACTACGGTGAGCTGCAATTTGGTAAGCGTGTCGTTGATTTTCAGTACGCCGGATCCGGTCCGGATCTCACCGGGGATCACGGGATCGGCGAGGTGATCGTGACGAGCTTGCGCCCGTCGGGGAAGGTCGCCTCGACCTGAACGTCGTGCAGCATCTCGGGGACGCCTTCGAGCACGTCGGCGCGGGTCAGGACGGTGCGGCCCGCGGTCATGAGGTCGCTGACGAGGGCGCCCTCGCGGGCGCGTTCCATGGCCCAGCAGGCGAGCAGGGCGACGGCCTCGGGGTAGTTGAGGCGGACGCCGCGCTCACGCCGGTCCCGGGCGACCATTCCGGCGACGCTCAGCAGCAATTTCTCCGTGTCGGACGGAGTAAGAAACATGGGAAACCTCCATGGCGGCAGTCCCCGGAATTCCCGGAATCGCCTCGACCACGTTCCTCTTATAAGCCTCCGAGTAGGCCCGTGGCAACTCGCTCCACACCGCAAAAAGTCCCTTTCTGGGGTTATCGACCGCCATATACGGGCAAAGTAGACAAATTTCGATCTTCAAGAAAACGTAAAGAGAGGTGGTCCCGCAGCCCCCGCCGGGGCTGCGGAACCACCTCAAATGGTTCTCTCAGCAGGTCACTTCAGGCCGAACGCCTTGATGATCTCCTGGTCGACGGCCAGACCGCCGGGGCCCTCGGCGCGCACCTTGAGCGAAACCGAGTCGGCACCCTTCCTGGGCGTCCTGAACTTCGCGGTCCACGTGCCCGACGAGCCCTTGCGCAGCTCTGCCGCGCTCCATGACTTGCCCTCGTCATAGCTGACGGACAGCGTGGCCTTCGTCGCCTTCACCGCGCCGTCCAGCCACGCCTGGGTGCCGGCCTCCAGACCGACCTCGGTCCACTTGCCGGCCTTGACGTCACCGGCCAGGTCGGTGTCCACGGCGTAGTCCAGCTGAAGGAGCGGGATGTCGGCCTGATCCGGGCCGTTCCCGTCCAGGGCGCCCGAGACGAAGTTCCACTCGGTGTGCGTACGGATCGAGGTCTTCCAGGTCCCGGCGTCCCGGACGGAGTCGATGACCAGGCGGTACGGCAGCTTCTCCGCCGACAGGTCCCAGGCGTATCCGGCCCGGCCCGGTCCCTTCTTGATCAACGTGTCGCCCTGGTAGAAGCCGTACGAGGTGGTGTCGTACTCGTCCTCCGGCATCGAGCCGGAGTGACCCTCGCCCGAGTCGGTCCACGGCGTGATGTTGAACTGGATGTCGTTGTACGCGGTGCGGAACGGACCCCAGTAGCCGGTGCCGAGACGGGGGCCGGTCACCGGTGCGAACCAGTCGTCGCGATAGGTCCGGCCGGCCTTGTAGTCCAGGTCCGTGCTGCGCATCTCGTGCGCCGTACCGGAGGTGTCGGCGTTGAGCACCGAGTGGTTCTCGTACCAGAAGGAGTCGCCCGGCAGCGGGGTGACCCACTCGGTGCGGGTGCCCGGGAACTTCTCGTACTCCTCGAAGCCGAGGCCGGGGCCGTATTCCGGGATGTCGTAGCGGTATCCGGCGCCCAGCGCCGTCCGGTGGCCGTAGAAGGTGTTCTCCACCTTCGCCAGCTGACGGGCCGACGGGGCGAAGGCCAGCGAGCGGTCGGGGATCGCGCCGTCGTGGCGGTCGACCAGGTCGTAGACGTAGCTCGCGAACTTCTTCTGGTCGACGGAGAGCTTCTTGCCGCGCTGCGCCGCCTTGATCAGCGTCCCGCCCGCGGTCTTCCGCACCGAGGCGACCGGGATGGTGGTCTGCTCGCCGTACGGGACGTAGGACTCCATCGCGACCCCACGGCCGTCGTTGACGACGAAGAGCGCCTTGGCGCCCGCCGCCAGCGCGCCCGCCAGCCGCTCGGCGGGGGTGACCGCGTCGCTGCGGTTGACCACGACGGCCTTGCCCTTGGCGTTCACGCCCCGGTAGTCGGCCGCGGCGCCGTTGCCGGCGAAGACACCGGTCAGCTTCTGCTCGCTGTCCTCGGCGACGACGGAGCCGCCCTGCACGAAGGCCGGGACGTCATGGCCGTCGGCCGTCAGGTCGATCAGCTCCTCGCCCTGGCGCCAGCGCGTCAGGAAGCTGAAGCCGCCCTGGGTGACCTTCTTGGTCGGGCTCGCCCACAACTGGTCGTAGATCAGCGGGATCTGGTACGCGTCGCGCTGGACGGTGCCGTCCGGGGCGGTGCGTGCCATGTCATATCGCAGCTGGCGGGTCTCGGTCTCCTTCGGCGTCCGCACGCTGACCTTGTGGGCCTTCGAGGCGTCGAGGGTGACGGTGGTGGCCTTGTCCAGGATCGTCTCGGGGGCCGCGAGGAACGCGATGCCCTTCGAGTCGGCCCGGTCGCCGTCGATCTCCGCGGCGGTCCAGGCCGTGTAGTTGCCCGGGGGCAGCCGCAGTGTCGTGTCACCGGAGACATTGACGACGCCCAGCTGCGGGTCGCCGAGCGCGGCGAAGACGACCTGTCCGTCCATCGGCCTGCCCGCGCGGTCGCGGAGCTTCAGGGTCAGGTCGTAGAGCTCCTGCTCCTTATTCAGCGCGAAGCCGGTGTGCGCGACGACCGTGCCCGCCGCGTCCTTGGCGAGGACCTGGCCGGAGAACTGGGTGTTGTTCGCGACCTCGGAGGGGTCCAGCGACAGCACGGCCTCGGCGGTGGAGCCCGCCGGGACGGTCAGCGTGGAGGTGGAGAGGGTGTACGCGGCCGCGTCCGTGTCGGTGGCCAGGCTGAGCGTGACGTCCTTGTCACCCGTGTTGCGGTAGGTGATGGTCCGCTCGGTGACCGGGTCGGAGGGGCTGTGCGGCCAGTTGTACGAGGCGACCTCGACGGAGCCGGTGGCCTCGATCGTCGTGTCGATCGCCGCCTTCACATCCAGCCGGCCGGTGCCCTGCTCGTACGGGGTGTAGTCGGGCAGCGCCTTGGACGAGCTCATCAGCGCGTCCTTGATGCGCTGGCCGGACCAGTCGGGGTGACGCTGCTTCAGGATCGCCGCGGCGCCCGCGACATGCGGGGTGGCCATCGACGTACCGGACATCGACTGGTACATGCCCTCGATGCCGGGGACCGACTGCGAGGCCGCCGCGTTGATGTCGACGCCGGGGGCGGACAGGTCGGGCTTGAGACCGTGGCTGTTGACCAGCGGGCCCATGGAGGAGAAGTCCGCCCGGTTGTCCTGCTTGTCGACGGCCGCGATGGTGAGGGCCTTCTGCGCCGAGCCGGGCGAGCCGATGGTGCCCGCGCCGTACGCGTTGCCCGCGGCGATCACGAACAGCGGGCCGCCGTCGGCCGACAGGGCGTCGACGGCCTGCGACATCGGGTCGGAGCCGTCGTCCGGCACCGGGGAGCCGAGGCTCATGGAGACGACGTCGGCGCCTTCCGCCTTCGCCCACTCCATGGCTTCGATGATGCCGGAGTCGGCGCCGGATCCCTCGTCGCTGAGGACCTTGCCGACGAGGAGGTCCGCGGCCGGCGCGACGCCCTTGTTGACGCCCTGGGACGCGGCACCCGAACCGGCGATGGTGGAGGCGACATGCGTACCGTGACCGTTCTTGTCGTCGACCTCCTCGCCGGGCACGAAGCTCCGGGACTCCAGTATCCGGTCCTTGACGTCCGGGTGGTCGGCGTCGATCCCGGTGTCCAGGACGGCGACCTTGGAGCCCTTGCCGTCGAAGCCCGCGGCCCACGCCTGCGGGGCGTTGACCTGCGGCACCGACTCCTTGAGCAGGGCCTCGGAGCGGCCGTCGAGCCACAGCTTCGCGATGCCGTTGGCCAGCGAACGCGCCTTGTCCGTACGGGCGATGTCGCTCCAGAAGGCGCGGGCGTCGTCCTTGTCGGCCTTCAGCGCCGCGCCGTGGATGGAGTCGAGCGTCCGGACCTTCTCGGCTCCGCGCGGGGCCGCGGGCAGCGCCCTGGCCCTGCTCGCCGGATAGGTGGCGATCAGCGGAATGCCGCCGGTGGCCGCGTCGTCGTACCCCATCCGCACCAGGGCCGGGACATTGAACAGCCGCCGGTCGAGCTTCCCGGCCGCGAGCAGCGCGGTGGCCTCGTCGGGCAGCACGAAGAGGTCGTCGCCCGCCTGCTGGACGTGGACGCCACCGCTCGCGCCGTCGGGGCGGTCCACGGTGACGGTGTCCTGGTTGCCGGGGCCGTCCACGTAGTGCACCACGTCCCCGGTGATCAGGGTGATGTCGTGGCTCTGGACCCGGGCCTCGTGGCGGCTCTCGGCGGAGCGCGGTCCGGGGGCGGCGGTGGCGGAGCCCGCGGCGGGGAGCATGGCGCCGCTCACGAGTGCGACGGAGGTCGCTATGAGCAGCGCCCTGCGTCCTGTACGGGCGGGTCTCGCCCGGCCGGAAACGGAGGAGGGGGAAAATGTCATGCAGCTGATCTACCGGTAAATGCGCAACTACGGTTCGGTTCCTGGCTGGCAGGAATGCGCCGTGGCGGTAATCCGCCCGGCGGCGAACGGCGCGGCGGGGCCGGTTCGGGCCGGGGACGGGGCCTGAGTAAGGGCCGGAGACGAGGCGTAGTCGGGGCCTGAGTCAGGACCGGCTTTCTCGGCTTCAGGCCACCGAGGCGAGCGGGGAGCCGCCTTCGTGGTGGATCGGGGTGTGGGCGCCGGTGAGCGGTACGCCGCTGCCGCCGCGCCGGACGGCGACGATCTCGGCGGCGATCGACAGGGCCGTCTCCTCCGGCGTACGGGCACCGAGGTCGAGGCCGATCGGCGAGTGCAGCGCGGCCAGTTCGCGCTCGGTGACACCGGCCTCGCGGAGCCGTTCGTTGCGTTCCAGGTGGGTGCGGCGCGAGCCCATCGCGCCGACGTAGGCCACCGGAAGCTTCAACGCGGCGGTCAGCAGGGGGACATCGAACTTGGCGTCGTGCGTGAGGACACAGAGCGCCGTGCGCGCGTCCACCGTGGTGGCGGCGAGGTAGCGGTGCGGCCAGTCGACCACGATCTCGTCGGCGTCCGGGAAACGGGCCCGGGTCGCGAAGACCGGCCGGGCGTCGCAGACGGTGACCCGGTAGCCGAGGAAGGAACCGGCCCGCACGAGGGCGGCGGCGAAGTCGATGGCCCCGAACACGATCATGCGGGGCGGCGGAACGCTCGATTCTACGAGCAGTTGGACGGGCCGGCCGCAGCGGGAGCCCTCCGCGCCGATGGTGAGCGGGCCGGTGCGGCCCGCGTCCAGCATCGCGCGGGTCTCGGCCGCCGCCGTGCGGTCCAGCGCGCGATGGCCACCGAGCCCGCCCTCGTACGACCCGTCGGGGTGGACGAGGAGCGGGCGGCCGAGGAGTTCGGCGGGGCCGTCGGTGATCCGGGCGATCGCTGCCGCCGCCCCCTCCGCGGCGGCCGCGATCGCCGCCGCGAACACCGGGCGTGCGGGGTCGTCCGCACGCACCGGTGTGACCAGGATGTCGATGACGCCGCCGCAGGTCAGACCGACCGCGAAGGCGTCGTCGTCGCTGTAGCCGAACCGCTCCCGGACGGTTGTGCCGTCTTCGAGGGCCTGTTGGCACAGCTCGTACACCGCGCCCTCCACACATCCGCCGGAGACCGACCCGATGGCCGTGCCGTCGCGGTCGACGGCGAGCGCGGCTCCCGGCTGCCGGGGCGCGCTGCCGCCGACCGCCACCACGGTGGCGACAGCGAACTCGCGTCCCTGCCCGACCCACCGGTGCAGCTCTTCGGCGATGTCCAGCATGTCGTGTCTCCTTGGGCGGTGTGGGGAGGGGCGGGCGTCAGTGGACGCCCAGCCAGCTCTCGATCGGATTGAGCGCGAAGTACACGATGAAGATCACCGTCAGGCCCCACATGAAGGCCCCGACCTCGCGGGCCCGGCCCTGGGCGAGCTTGATGGCGGCGTACGAGATGACACCCGCGGCGACACCGGTGGTGATGGTGTACGTGAAGGGCATCAGGACCACGGTGAGGAAGACCGGGATGGCTACGGAACGGTCGCCCCAGTCCACGTGCCGGGCGTTCTGCATCATCATGGCGCCGATGACGACGAGGGCGGCCGAGGCCACCTCGGTCGGCACGATCGCGGTGAGCGGGGTGAAGAACAGACAGGCGGCGAAGAAGAGTCCGGTGATGACGGAGGCGAACCCGGTCCGGGCTCCCTCGCCGACACCGGTGGCCGACTCGACGAACACGGTCTGGCCGGAGCCTCCGGCGACTCCGCCGATGGCACCGCCCGCACCGTCGATGAACAGCGCCTTGGACAGGCCCGGCATGCGGCCCTTGTCGTCGGCGAGCTTGGCCTCCGTACCGACACCGATGATGGTGGCCATGGCGTCGAAGAAGCCCGCCAGCACCAGGGTGAAGACGATCATTCCGACGGTCATCACTCCGACGTCGCCCCAGCCGCCGAACTCCACATGCCCGAAGAGCGAGAAGTCGGGTGCGGAGACCGCGCTGCCGTTGAGCTCCGGCGGGCCGCTGCTCCAGGACTTGGCGTCGACGTCGGCGATCGCGTTGACGGCGACGGCGATCACGGTGCCGACGACGATGCCGATCAGGATCGCCCCGGGGATGTTGCGGGCCTGCAGCATGAAGATCAGCAACAGGGTCACGCAGAAGATCAGGACGGGCCAGCCGGAGAGTTCACCGGCGGGACCGAGCGACACCAGGGTCGCCTTGCCCTGGTGGACGAAGCCGGCCTTGTAGAGGCCGATGAGGGCGATGAAGAGCCCGATCCCCATGGTGATGCCGTGCTTGAGCGCGAGCGGGATCGCGTTCATGATCATTTCGCGCAGGCCGGTGACCACCAGGAGGCAGATCACCACACCGTAGATCACACACATGCCCATGGCCTGCGGCCAGGTCATATTGGGTGCGACCTGCGAGGACAGCACGCCGGAGACGCTGAGTCCGGCGGCGAGCGCCAACGGGACCTTGCCGACGAAACCCATCAGGAGGGTGGTCGCGGCTGCCGCGAGGGCGGTCGCGGTGATCAGTCCGGGCTGGCTGAGGAGGTTGCCGTCCACGTCCTTGCCGCCGAGGATCAGCGGGTTGAGCAGGAGGATGTACGCCATGGCCATGAAGGTCGTGACGCCGCCGCTCACCTCGCGCGCGACCGTGGATCCTCGTTCGGATATGTGGAAGTACCGGTCGAGCCAAGATCTTCCGGCGGGGACGCGCGAGCCGGAGCCCGCGTCCTCCGCACCGGTCTTCGGCTCCACTGACTGCTGGGTCATGATGCCTGACTCCCAAGGTTCACAGGGGCACCCGCGTGGAGAGAACTGATTGCGGGATTTGGGATGACTGCGCTGGGCGGCACGACCCGGGGGACGGCCCGAGGCGAACTGTTCATGCAGGTACGGATGTACTGAGGCAGTGCGAAGGACCGCGAGCGGTGCGGTACTCGGTGTCTCCGGGCGGTGCCGTACGTGGGGCGGTGTGACGTTCACGGCACGTCGCACCGCCCGGAGAGTTCAGGAGGGAGCGGCTCAGGTGCCGGTGAGGTGCTCGGGGCGCACCGGTGTCCTGTTGAGCTCCAGACCCGTCGCGTTCCGGATCGCCGCGAGGACGGCCGGGGTGGACGAGAGGGTCGGGGCCTCGCCGACGCCACGGAGCCCGTACGGGGCGTGTTCGTCGGCCAGTTCGAGCACGTCGACCGGGATGGCCGGGGTGTCGAGGATGGTGGGCAGCAGGTAGTCCGTGAAGGACGGGTTGCGCACCTTCGCGGTCTTCGGGTCGACGATGATCTCCTCCATGATGGCAACGCCCATGCCCTGGAGGGAGCCGCCCTGGATCTGGCCGACCACGGAGAGCGGGTTGAGGGCCTTGCCGACGTCCTGGGCACAGGCCAGTTCGATGACCTTGACCAGGCCCAGTTCCGTGTCGACCTCGACGACGGCGCGGTGTGCGGCGAAGGAGTACTGGACGTGGCCGTTGCCCTGGCCGGTACGCAGGTCGAACGCCTCGGTGGGCCGGTGACGCCACTCCAGCTCGACGTCGATCGCATCCTCCTGGAGCACATCGGCCACATCGGCGAGCACCTCGCCGCCGTCGGTGACGACCTTGCCGTCCTCCAGGAGCAGTTCGGCGGTGGCCCAGGCCGGGTGGTACGTACCGAACCTGCGCCGTCCGAGCTCCAGGACCTGTTCGCGTACGGCCTCGCAGGAGTTCTTCACGGCGCCGCCGGTGACGTAGGTCTGGCGGGAGGCGGAGGTGGAGCCGGCCGAGCCGACCTGGGTGTCGGCCGGGTGGATGGTGACCTGGCTGACGCCGAGTTCGGTACGGGCGATCTGGGCGTGCACGGTGACGCCGCCCTGGCCGACCTCGGCCATCGCGGTGTGCACGGTGGCGACCGGTTCGCCGTTGATGACCTCCATCCGGACCCGTGCGGTGGAGTAGTCGTCGAAGCCCTCGGAGAAGCCGACGTTCTTCAGGCCCACCGCGTAGCCGACGCCGCGGACGACGCCTTCGCCGTGCGTGGTGTTGGAGAGCCCCCCGGGCAGGTCGCGGACGTCGACGGAGCTGCCCGCCGCGTCGACGGACAGCCACTGCCGCTCGGGCGGCAGCGGCCGGGACTTGACCCGGCGCAGGAGTTCGGCGACCGGGGCGGGCGAGTCGCAGGGCTGGCCGGTCGGCAGCAGGGTGCCCTGCTCCATGGCGTTGCGCTGCCGGAACTCGACCGGGTCCAGGCCCAGTTCGGCCGCCAGCTTGTCCATCTGCGCCTCGTACGCGAAGCACGCCTGGACCGCGCCGAAGCCGCGCATGGCCCCGCAGGGCGGGTTGTTGGTGTAGAGCGCGATCGCCTCGATGTCGACGTCCTCGACGGCGTACGGGCCGACCGCGAGCGAGGAGGCGTTGCCGACGACCGCCGGGGAGGCCGACGCGTAGGCGCCGCCGTCCAGGACGATCCTGCACTTCATGTGCGTGAGCTTGCCGTCCTTGGTGGCGCCGTGCTCGTAGTGGAGCTTCGCCGGGTGCCGGTGGACGTGCCCGAAGAAGGACTCGAACCGGTTGTAGACGATCTTGACGGGCTTGCCGGTGCGCAGCGCCAGCAGACAGGCGTGGATCTGCATCGACAGGTCCTCCCGGCCGCCGAAGGCACCGCCGACGCCGGAGAGCGTCATACGGACCTTGTCCTCGGGCAGACCGAGGACGGGGGCGATCTGCCGGAGGTCGGAGTGCAGCCACTGGGTGGCGACGTACAGTTCGACGCCGCCGTCCTCGGAGGGCACGGCGAGCCCGGACTCCGGGCCGAGGAACGCCTGGTCCTGCATGCCGAAGGTGTAGTCGCCGGTGACGATGACGTCGGCCCGCGCGGCGGCCGCGTCGGCGTCGCCGCGGATGATCGGCTGACGGTGCACGATGTTGGGGTGCGGCACATGGCCGATGTGGTGGTCGTCGCGGCCCTCGTGGATCAGGATCGCGCCGGGTGCGGTCGCGGACGCCTCGTCCGTGATGACCGGCAGTTCGACGTAGTCGATCTTGATCTTGGCGGCGGCGCGGCGGGCGGTCTCCGGGTGGTCGGCGGCGACCAGCGCCACCGGCTCCCCGTGGTGGCGGACCCTGCCGTGCGCCAGAACCGGGGTGTCCTGGATCTCCAGGCCGTAGTTCTTCATCGCGGCGGGCAGGTCGTCGTAGGTCAGCACGGCGTGGACACCGGGCGTCGCGACGGCTTCGCCGATGTCGATGGACCTGATCTCGGCGTGCGCGACGGTGGAGCGGAGCGTGTGGCCCCACAGCATGTCCTCGTGCCACATGTCGGAGGAGTACGCGAACTCTCCGGTGACCTTCAGGATGCCGTCGGGGCGCAGTGTGGACTCACCGATGCCGCCCTTGGTGGGCGAACCCTGGGTGATCTTGGTGGGCGTGCCGGCCGGGACGGTGGCGACTCGTGGATGCAGCGCCATGGCTATCGGACCGCCTCTTCCTGACGGGCGGCCGCGAGGCGGACCGCGTCGAGGATCTTCTCGTAACCGGTGCAGCGGCACAGGTTCCCGGAGAGGGCCTCGCGGATGTCCTGGTCGGACGGGGAGGGGTGTGCTTCCAGCAGTTCGTCGGCCGCGACGAGCAGGCCGGGGGTGCAGAAGCCGCACTGGACGGCTCCGGCGTCGATGAACGCCTGCTGGATGGGGGACAGTTCGACGGCTTGGCCGCTCTGCCCGTCGGTGGGCCCGGCCTGCCAGCGCCGGGCGGCGTCGAGCGTCGTGCCGCAGGAACCGGAGGCGCAGCCGCCGCCGGGGTGGGCGTCCGCGCGGTGCTTGGCGTAGTCGGCGAGCCCCTCGACGGTGACGACCTCGCGGCCCTCGACCTGACCGGCGGCGACGAGACAGGAACAGACCGGCACACCGTCCAGGCGGACCGTGCAGGAGCCGCATTCGCCCTGCTCGCAGGCGTTCTTGGAACCGGGAAGACCCATGCGCTCGCGCAGGACGTACAGGAGGGACTCCCCCTCCCAGACGTCGTCGGCTTCCTGCTGACGGCCGTTGACCGTGAAATTCACTCGCATGGTTATGCAGCTCCTTCAAGCGTGCGGCCCGCGCCGCGGTACTGCTCCCAGGTCCAGCCGAGTGTGCGGCGGGCCATGATGCCGACCGCGTGCCTGCGGTACTTCGCGGTGCCCCGCACGTCGTCGATCGGGTTGCAGGCGCCGGAGGCGAGGTCGGCGAACTGCTTGGCGAGCGACGGGGTGATGATCTTGCCGCTCTCCCAGAACCCGCCCTCTTCGAGCGCGGCGTTCAGGAACTCCTCCGCCTCCTTGGCCCGGACCGGGGTCGGGGCGGCGGAGCCGATGCCGGTGCGGACGGTGCGGGTCCCGGAGTGCAGGGCGAGGCCGAAGGCGCAGACGGCGATGACCATCGCGTTGCGGGTGCCGACCTTGGAGTACTGCTGCGGCCCGTCGGCCTTCTTGATGTGTACGGCCCGGATCAGCTCGTCCGGGGCCAGTGCGTTGCGCTTGACGCCGGTGTAGAAGGCGTCGATGGGGATCATCCGGGTGCCGCGTACGGACTCGGCCTCGACCTCGGCCCCCGCGGCGAGGAGGGCCGGGTGGGCGTCACCGGCGGGCGACGCGGTGCCGAGGTTGCCGCCGACGCCGCCGCGGTTGCGGATCTGCGGGGAGGCGACGGTGTGCGAGGCGAGCGCCAGGCCGGGCAGCTCGGCCCGCAGGTGCTCCATGATGTCGCTGTACGGCACGGAGGCGCCGAGCCGTACGTTCTCCTGGCCCACCCCCCACTCGGACAGCTCACCGATGCGGTTCAGGTCCAGGAGATACTCGGGCCGCCGGTGGTCGAAGTTGATCTCGACCATCACATCGGTGCCGCCCGCGATGGGAACAGCCGTGGGGTGCTCGGCCTTGGCGGCGAGCGCCTCCTCCCAGCTGGCGGGGCGAAGGAAGTCCATGAGTGGCTCTCTTCTTCTCAATCGGTCGTTCGCTGGGGCTGGGGACGGCCGGCCCTCGACTGGCTCTTCATGTGTTGTTCACGCGGTGTGTGGCCCAGTACACAAGGCCGGCTCCGACCGGTGCAGTCACGGAAACACTGAAGGAGTTGGCTGGTCTCCTTCCTCGTCTTGTAGATTCGAACGAATGGCGGGAATCAGTAACCTCTCCGCAATTCACAGGTATCCCCGGTATCCCTCGTCCCACCCGCTCAGCGCCCCGTCCCCCCACCCAACCGGCCGGTTCCTCCCTTCGACCGATCCACCTCTCCCCTCAAGCGACCGGTCCCCACCCCCGACCGGTCCATCCCTCCCCCACTCACTCCCCCACTCACTCCTTCACTCACTCCCTCAACCGAAAGAACGGCGGCAACGAGATGCGGCTGCGCGCACTGCTGGACACCGACGCGCTGGGCCTGCGGCTGCTCGGCGGCGAGGACGAACTGGACCGGGCGGTCCGGGGCGTCATGACCACCGACCTGCGCGACCCCAGCCGCTACCTCTCGGGGGGAGAGCTGGTCCTCACCGGTCTCGCCTGGCGCCGTGACGCGGCGGACTCGGAGCCGTTCGTCCGAATTCTGGCGGGGGCCCAGGTCGCCGGACTCGCGGCGGGCGAGGCGGAACTCGGCGACATCCCGGGCGACCTGGTCGAGGCGTGCCGGCATCACCGCCTCCCCCTCTTCGCCGTGAACGAGACCGTGGCATTCGCAACGATCACCGAGCATGTGGTGCGCCAGGTCTCGGGCGAGCGGGCCGGGGATCTGGCTGCTGTCGTCGACCGGCACCGCAGGCTGATGACCTCGGGCCCGACGGGCGGCGGTCCCGAGGTGGTCCTCGATCTCCTCACCTCCGACCTGGACCTTCGGGCCTGGGTGCTCTCGCCCACCGGCCGGCAGATCGCCGGGGCCGGTGAGCCGCTGACCACCCGGGTCGGGGCCGAACTCGCCGGACGGCATCTGGTCGCGACCCGCACCGGACGCCGGGGACCGCACCGGGCCACCGTGGGCGGTACGACGTATTCACTGTTCCCGATCCGGAACACCGGCCGGGGCGCCGTACCGGCCTCCCGCGATGTGCGCGAGTCGGTGCTCTCCGACTGGCTGCTCGCCGTCGAGGCCGACGCGAGCGACTGGCCGGCCGCCCGGCTCGATCTGCTCCAGGGCGTCACCCAGCTGATCGCCGTCGAACGCGACCGGCGCGACGCGGCCCGTACGGTACGCCGCAGGCTCGCCCAGGAGGTCCTGGAGCTGGTCCAGGCGGGCGCCGCCCCGGCCGAGATCGCGGCCAGGCTGCGGGTCGCCGCACCGGTCCTGCTGCCGGGGCTGGGAACCGCGCCGCACTGGCAGGTCGTCGTGGCCCGGGTCGACTGGACCGCCGAGGGCACATCGGCCGGACCGGGGTCCGCCGGTTCCGCCCCGGACATCGCGAGCGGTCCCGTCGCCCAGGCCCTGCTGGAGGAAATCCTGGTGGACCCGGCCGTCAGCGGCCCGCACTCCGCCGACCGGATCGCCGTCGCGCACACCGGCGACGAGGCCATCGCCCTCGTACCGCTGTCCTCCACCGTCCCCGCCGGGGCTGCCGGAAGCGCCGTCGCCGCGGGTGCCGGGAGTGCCGGGGCGGACCCGGACGCGGAGGCGGATCCCGACGAGGACGCACCGGCCGGGGGCGACCCGGCACTGCATGCCGATGTGCTCCTGGCCACCGTCCGCGAGCCGCTCTCCGCCGGGCTCGCGGACGACGGCCGCCTGACACTGGGTGTCAGCGCGGCCGTGCATTCCGCCGAGGGGCTGCGCGGCGCCCTGGAGGAGGCCCGGCACGCCCGCCGGGTGGCGGCGGCCCGTCCGGGCCGGGTCTGCGCGGCCGGGCACCACGAGCTCGCCTCGCACGTACTGCTGCTGCCCTTCGTGCCCGACGACGTCCGCCGGGCCTTCACCGCCCGGCTGCTGGACCCGCTGCGCGACTACGACCGGCGCCACCGCGCCGAGCTGATCGAGACGCTGGAGGCGTTCCTGGACTGCGACGGTTCCTGGACCCGCTGCGCGGCCCGGCTGCACCTCCACGTCAACACGTTGCGCTACCGCGTCGGCCGCATCGAGCAGTTGACGGGACGTGACCTTTCCCGGCTGGAGGACAAGCTCGACTTCTTCCTCGCGCTGCGGATGAGCTGACCTTCCGGGCCCGGCGGAGCACCGACGGGGTCCGGCCGATTGTGAAATCTTTCACCTGACATCGGCCGGACCTCTTGGCCAGGCGTGCCATTCCATGCTGAGATGCGCCCACACTCAACAGCTCAATGGCGCGCTCGGGGAGGGCAATGTGGCGCATACCGCCATGTCTGGTTCCGGAACGACTGCCGATGACGATCCGCCGCTCCAGACAGCGGTATGGCGGCTGCGGTCACGCGCCTGCTGGACGGACGCGGCCGCTCTGCTCGAACCGCACGCGGCGACCGACCCTGCCGCCGCGCTCCAGCGGACAACCTTGCTGACCGAGCGATGTCTCTACACCGGCCAGGGCTGGACCGACGCCGAGGACGCGCTGCGCACCGCCGAGGCCCTGGCGCACGACAACGCCGAGCGCGGGGCGGCGGCCTGTGAGCGCGGTTACCTCGCCTATGCGTCGACACTCCTCGGGACGCGCGACCGGGCCGACGAGGCCAGCGTGGCGCTGAGCAGGGCGGCCGCCCTGCTTGCTCCCGCCGCTCCGGGGCGGCCGCTGCTGGACTTCCGCCGGGGGCTGATCGCCCAGAACATCGCCGATTCCCCGCAGTCCGCGCGGGCCGCGTACCGCAGGGCGCACGCCGGTGCCACGGCCCAGGGGGACGAGCTGCTGCTCTCGTTCACCTGGCGGCACCTCGCCTCGCTCGCGCTGCGGGAGGGCGAGCTGGCCGAGGCCCGGCACGGCTTCTCGGAGTCCCTGCGGATAAGGGAGGAGCTGGGCTATCTCGTGGGTACGGCACCGGCACTCATCTCCCTCGCGGACGCCGAACCCGAGCCGGAGGCGGCGGCACGGTTGCGCGCCGAGGCGGGCAGGCTCTTCCGGCTGCTCGGCGGCGTACCGACCTGGCTGGCCCCACGCCTGGAACCCCCGTCGCCGGGGACGGCCGAGGCGAACTGAGCCGGTCCGGGGAGCAGACCGGATGGCGGGGGCCCGGAGCGGGGTGCCTGAGGCGGGTGCTTGGGGGGCGAGCGAAGGGCCGTACGGTCGCGGCGGTGACGGTGAAGGTGCCGTGCGGGAAGGTCCGCGCGGCACCCCCGCTCGCGGATCAGCCGTCCGCACCCGTGAAGTGCTCGCGTACGAGGGACTGCACGACGGCGAGGTCCTGGGCGATGAGGGCGTCCAGCAGCGCCGTATGTTCGGCGGCGTCGGCGAGCAGGCCGGCCCGGCGGGTGGCGGGGTGGCTGACCGGCGGCCACTGGGAACGGCGGTGCAGCTCGTCCGCGACCGTCACCAGCTGTTCGTTGCCCGAGAGCGCGAGAACCGCGCGGTGGAAGGCCCGGTCGGACTCCGCGTAGCTCGCCCGGTCGCCGACCGCGGCCGCCGCGACGGTGGCATCGGCCAGTGGGCGCAGCACGCCCCACCGGGCGGCCGGAACGGTGCGGGCCAGCCGCAGCATCACCGGGACCTCGATCAGGGCGCGCACCTCGGCCAGCTCCGCCAGCTCGCGCGGTCCGCGCTCACTGACCCGGAAGCCGCGGTTCGGCACGACCTCGACGGCACCCTCGACTGCCAGCCGCTGCATCGCCTCGCGCACCGGCGTCGCGGAGACACCGAAACGGGCGCCCAGCGCCGGGGCCGAGTAGACCTGTCCGGGCACCAGCTCACCGTCGACGAGGGCGGCGCGCAGGGCGTCCAGGATCTGGCCGCGCACCGAGTGCCGCTGCACGACGCGGGGGGCGGGCGGTTCGCTGTGGGTGTGCTCGCCGCGCGCCTGCTCGGGCACCCGGACGACCGGTGGCGTGCCCGCGTACGCGTCGCAGACGTACGGCGGTCGTACGTCCTCGCGCGCCCTGCCCTGCTCCACCCGGACCTCCTCGGCCAGTCGCGGGCCCGGCTCGCGTACGCCATGCCCCTTGTGCACGATAGGCCGAGGAGGCCCCAGTTCAAACATCGATCATTTCGGGTAAGGTAAGGCTTACCTGCCAACGATCCCGATGTGGTGGTCCCCGCATGACCGTCTCCGCCCTGTTCACCAGTACCGCGGCGTCCCCCGTGACGGCCGCGTACACCCGCCTGGCCGAGGTCTTCCCCGGGCTGCGCGCCGAGGTGCTCGCGGACGGCGAGGCGGCTCCTTCCGGGGTCGGCTGGGTGGGTGCGGCCGAGCTCGCCGGAGGCGGCGCGGCCCTCGACGCCTTCCTCGCCTGGGACAACGCGCAGGTGCTGCGGGACTACGGGCAGCAGGCCCGCCCCGACGTGGTGGCCAGTTTCGGACTGCACCGCTACTCCTGGCCGGCCTGTCTGCTCGTGACGGTGCCCTGGTTCCTGCACCGCCGGGTGCCCCGGATCCCTGTGGAGGACATCGCGTTCCAGCGGGCGCTCGGCCATCTCACCGTCCGGGTACGGGAGTTCGCCTGCCTGCCCGACGATCCGGCGGCCACGCTGCCCGGCGCCCGGGTGGTCCCGGACGAGGCCGCGCTGCGGGCCGAGGTGCTGGACGCCGTGGCCGAGCACATCGGCCCGGTGCTGGAAGGTTTCCAGCCCCGGATGCGGCGCGGAAAGCGGGCGTTGTGGGGCATGGCGACGGACGAGATCGTCGAGGGCCTCTGGTACATCGCCCATCTGCTCGGCGAGGAGCGCCGCGCGATGGCCGAACTGGAACTGCTGCTACCGGGCACCACCAAGCCGTACGTCGGCACGGCCGGGTTCCGTGAACTGACCGGCCCCAACGGTGAATCGCTGCCGACCCGCGACCGGGCCAGCTGCTGCCTCTTCTATACCCTGCGCCCCGAGGACACCTGCGTCACCTGCCCGCGCACCTGCGATGCCGACCGGGTACGGAAGCTGACACCCGCTTCCTGATCCACACCGCCCGTCCGGGTGATGCAATCCGAACACACCCCTATCTTCTCGCATGTATGTTCGTTCAGATTCCGCCCATAGGTATCCTCAGCCACCCCAATGGCGTGCTCTTGCCCCGAAACCCCCTGAGCGGGGCGGAATTTCCGTCACGATGGCGCCCGAAACGCCCTACGTGACGCAAGGGACCGCGCATGAGACTGACCGACATATCGCTTGACTGGCTGCTTCCGGGCGCCGTACTGCTCGTGGGGGTCATGGCAGCGGTCACGGTGGTCGCGCGCGGCAAGCGCGCCGCTGGCAAGGCCGCGGCCGATGACAACTGGGAACGCAGCGAGGACCGCCGCAGGCGCAAGGAAGCGCTCTACGCCTCCGCCTCGTACGTCCTGCTCTTCTGCTGCGCGGCGGTCGCCGCCGCGCTCTCCTTCCACGGGCTCGTCGGCTTCGGCCGGCAGAACCTGAGTCTCTCCGGGGGCTGGGAGTACCTCGTCCCGTTCGGCCTCGACGGGGCCGCGATGTTCTGCTCGGTGCTGGCGGTCCGCGAGGCCAGCCACGGCGACGCGGCGCTCGGCTCACGGCTGCTGGTGTGGACGTTCGCCGGTGCCGCCGCCTGGTTCAACTGGGTGCACGCGCCGCGCGGCATGGACCACGCGGGCGCCCCGCACTTCTTCGCGGGAATGTCGCTCTCGGCCGCGGTGCTCTTCGACCGTGCGCTGAAGCAGACCCGCCGGGCCGCGCTGCGCGAACAGGGCCTGGTACCGCGGCCGTTGCCACAGATCCGGATCGTCCGGTGGCTGCGGGCGCCCCGTGAGACCTTCGGCGCCTGGTCGTTGATGCTCCTCGAAGGCGTGCGCACGCTCGACGAGGCGGTCGACGAGGTCCGGGAGGACCGGCGGGAGAAGGAGCAGGACCGGCTCCGCCGAAGGGACCAGGAGAAGCTGGACCGGGCCCGCATCAAGGCCCTGAACCGGCAGAACCGTGTCTGGGGGCGCGGTGGCCGCGAGGGCCGCCAGACGGACGTCCCGGCCATCGCACCCGCCTCGGGCGGCTCGCAGTCCGTCGCGGAGCCTGCCATAACAGAGCCGGGTCAGCTGCCTTTGCGACCCCGGCCATCCCTGCGAGCCGCACACGGCCCGAAGCCGACCGCGAACGGCTCGAACTCGAAGAGTCCCGAGGCGCGGCGCCCGGAGGGTGACCCCCGGACCGGCGACCTCACCAGCGAGGACGACCCTCAGACGCTTCCCCGGCTCGACTCGCTGGAACAGAAACTCAAGGACCTGGAGCAGCAGTTCGGCTGAGTACGCGTGGGCGCCCGGATATGCGGGCGCCCGAATGCGTAGGCGGCCGGATGCGTAGGCGGCCGGATGCGAGGGCGCTCAGGATCCTGGGAATCCGGGAGCCTGGTCAGGGCTTCCCGATGTTCAACTCGAACCACACCACCTTGCCCAGCACCTGAGTCTCCACCCCCCAGGTGTCGGCGAGGCTCCGCACCAGGATGAGGCCCCTGCCGTGCGTACCGTCGTCGGCGTTCGGTACGTACGGTCCGGGCAGGCCCGACATGAAGTCCCGCACCTCCACCCGCAGTTTCCCGGGGTGCACGGTGGCCGTGACCACCGCTCCATGGCGGGTGTGAATCAGCGCGTTCGTCACCAGCTCGCTCAGCAGCAGCTCGGCCTCTTCGATCCGCTCCCGTCCGGAGCGGTGACCGAGGAACTCCCGCAGCTCACGGCGCACCTCTCCCACCGCCGACCTGTCCGTATGGCCGATTCTGCGGCGTATACGGTCGGGCCGGGTGGTCGCCCCTGTACCCAGGTCTCCTGTTTTCCGGTCCGCGGTATTTCGGCTTCCGCCCTGGCGCTTCGTCATTTCCCCCGCCCGCACAGTGAACCGACCTCCCCTTGTCCCGTAACTCCTCGAACACCTTCACGGGATGCATGCCCCGCACGAGCGCTGTCACGCTTGTCGACTCATCAATAGGGAAATAGGGCTGGAACGGGCACCTAAGGGCTGTGGCATCGAGACGCCCCCTCGCACGACCCGCTACCGGGAAACACGTTCGTCACACAGACGTACTTCCGGTTAACTTCCGCAGAATTCACACGAGTTGGCGTTGACGAGAGGGGATCTACGCGCGTCATCATGGTGGGTATGCGAATCCCCCCACGGATCACCATGCTCGGCGGCACCGCCGCCCTCCTGTCCGTCCTCTTCGCCTCGGGGCCGGTGACGGCGAACGCCGCCACTCCCCCCTCCCCGGCCGTCCCGCTCTCCAGCTCCTCGTTCTCCGCCGCCCACGCCGCCCCCTTCGCCTCGCCCTTCACCGCCACCTCGGTCGGGAGCATCTGCTACTCGGACCTGCCGTCCCAGGCGCACGACACCCTCGGCCTCATCGATGCGGGCGGCCCGTTCCCCTACGACCAGGACGGCACCGTCTTCCAGAACCGCGAAGGTGTCCTGCCGAGCCAGGGCACCGGGTACTACCACGAGTACACGGTCATCACCCCCGGCTCCCCGACCCGCGGCGCGCGGCGGATCGTGACCGGTGAAGAAGTCCAGGAGGACTACTACACCGGCGACCACTACGCGTCCTTCGACCTGGTCGACCACGACTGCTGATCCCGCACCCACCGGACCGGTCCGCGCCGTCGCTCCCCCACCGGCGGCGCGGACCATCGGTCCGGAGGACCTGGCGGGCGGGAGGACCTGGCGGACGGGGCGGCGGCCAGTCCTGCTGCCACCTCCCCGCCCTCGTACGACCATCGCTCCTCCCGCCCGCAGGATCACCTCCCACGGAGCGTCGGGTCAGTGGCCATCAGCCCTCAGTCGGCGGCCATCGTCCATCGGCCATCGGCCGTCCGTCAGAAGCGCGTCGAGACGGCGGCCCCACCGAATCCCTTGACCGCGTGCAGGCTGATGTAGTGCGCACCGGCCTTCGGGTTCTGGACGGTCAGGGTGTGCTCGTTGCCGGAGCCGGTGGCCCGGCTGGTGTAGCTACCGGTCGTCGCCCAACCGTCGGCGCTGTAGTAGAGGTCGGCGTCACCGGTGCCTCCCGCCGTCGTGATCTTCAGCTGTGCGGTGCCGGCGGGGATGTAGACGTAGAGATAGGCGTAGTCACCCGTCACGGCCGACAGGCTGCTGCGCTTGCAGTCCTTCGCCAGCTGCCTGACGTCACTGTCGGTGCACTCGGGTCCGAGGTCCACCGGCGGCTCGGTGAGGGTGCCGCAGTTACCGGCGGCGCAGGCCGTCAGCCAGGTGTTCCAGTCGGCGTCGTATCGACTGCCGATGGTCGAGGTGAGCAGCGTGCGGGCGCCGTTCCAGTCGCCGCTGCGGTAGAGACCCAGCAGCCGGTCGACATCCGCGCGGTGCGACTGGAGCATGTAGCGGGCGGCCAGATAGCCCCAGTTGTAGACCCGGGTCTGGTCGGCGTTCTCGTAGGTGCTGTCGAACAGCGTGCGCAGGGTGTAGGTGTGGTTCCCCGCCTGGGTGATCGCGCTGTCATAGGTGACATTGCGGTAGGAGTAGGAGACGTACTCCGCGAAGCCCTCCACCCACCAGATGGTCGGCGTCGCGACTCCCGCCGCGAAGTCCCCGTGCATGTTGAACCGGCCGTCGAGATAGTGCGTGTACTCGTGGTTCAGGTTCCAGATCTGGAACTCCGGCCGGACCCATTCCGCCTCGTAGGCGATGAACCGGGGCTGGTTGCCCACCGCGGCCGGGTCGCCCTCCAGGTACATCCCTCCGTTGTTCGTGTCGATTCCGTAGATCGCGCCGGCGTAGGTCTGGTAGTCGGCGCTGGAGTCGAAGACCACGACCTCGATGGTGCTGTTGCGGTCGTCGGCGACCGGACCGCTGTCCCGTGCGATGCCGTGGAAGTACGCGTCCTGGTTGCGCAGGCTGGTGCAGCTGGCCTCCAGGTCGGTGGTGGACATCTGCTGGGCCAGGATCTGGATGCTGTCACTGCAGGTGTGCTTGACCGGCAGAACAGCGCTCTTGAGGCGGGCGGCGAGGTCACAGGTGTCGTAGTAGGAACAGTTGGCCCGGTCGTAGTAGTCCGTCATCTCCGCCACGCCGACCCAGAGCGCGGCGGTGGGGCCGGTGATGGAGCTCTTCTTCAGCAGCGAGGCGGCCAGCGGGCTCGCCTTGCCCCGCAGTGACGCCTCCTGGAGGAAGCGGCCCAGCTCACGACCGGCGTTGGAGGCCAGGTAGGACCGCTCGGTGCCCAGCAGGTCCAGATGGGTCGCGGCGAAGTCGTGCAGCGCGTCCAGCAGGCTGGGATCCGCCTCGACGGCGGCGACGAAGGCGGGCAGCTGATGTCCGCGGAATGTCACCGTGTACACATTGTTGACGGCGTTGAGCATGTACCAGGAGCTGTTGTACGAGGAGTTGTAGCCCGCGAGCAGGCGCTTGACGACATGCAGATAGCGGTCGTTCTGCTCGGCACTGTCGATCAGGATGACCGCTTCGGACAGGGTCTCCCCGTTCGCGTCGGTGACGTCCGAGGAGTGCGAGGAGGCGAAGAAGCCGTCCAGGGCGCCCTGGATCGCGGTACGGAGCGCCGGACCGTAGCTGCCGACCGTCGACGGGTCGTAGTACTGCACGTAGTAGCCGGCCCGGAGGAAGAGAACCAATTGCGGCATCCCGGTGCTGCTGTCGCCGGGATAGGCCGCCGTGCGCGCACGCATGGCATCGGCGATGGTGACCATCTGCGCCTCACGGAAGGCGAGATAGCCGTCCTGGCCCTTGACGCCGAACAGCGTGTTGACGCAGTCGGTGGTGGCCGAGGTCACCTGCTGGACCAGTGCGTCGCCGGTACGACTGGTGAAGTCACTGACATTGCACGCTGCGGGAGCGGCGAGGCCGCGTGCCTTGGCGGCGAGTCTGGCCTTGGCCGACATCGAGGGCGCGCGGCGGCTCGGTTCGGCGGCTCGGGAATCGTCGTAGTCGCGCTTGAGCACGTCCTTGGACGCGGACTGCGGTGCCCGGTCCGCCGGCTTGAGCGGGGTGGTGCCGACGTGCTCGGGGTCCTCGGCAAGCTGGGTCGAGGGCGCCGCTGCGGGACCGTTCGGGTCCGGGACGACGGGGGCTGCCGCGTCGGACTTTATGGCGGTGGCGGTGGCGGTGGACCGCGTCGGCGCGGACTGGGCCGGGGCCGCGAGCAGCCCTACTCCCAGGCAGGCCGCCAGCATCACGGTGGATATCCCGGTGGATATTCGAGCTGACGCCGATGTCCGGCGGGATGTGCCGGTGGATACGCCGGTAGATCTTGGTCGAACCGATCGGTTCTTCACGTGCCGCCTCCCAGCGGAGTGGTCGCCGCGCCGGGGAGCGCGGCAGTGGAGGGTTTAACAGGGGCTGGAAGCAGCGGAGTTGACGGTGGCTCCGCGTGACATGAGCACGACCTTGCACCCTGCGATCAGTACAATGGCACATGTCACATGTCCTTTGGAAGATGCAGTGCCCACATTCATCGGCGCGCCAACTCGGCCGCATAGCAAGCGATTCGGGAGCGACCGCCGCGACCGCCGCCGATGGCCGCTCCCGTCGGGGCACGAGGCCCGCACGGCCGGAACGGCGAGCATGTACGCCGACGCGGTGGAGCGCACGGGGCCCGCGCGGGCCCGGCGAGGCCGCCCCCCGCCCCCCTACGACACCCGACGGGCACGGCGAGATCCGGCGAGACGCGCCCTCAGGTGGCCGCTCCGCCGAGACACACCTCGCAGGTGCAAGATCCGCCGAGGGAACACCTCCAGGTCGGGTCTCAAGCCGGCTCCCCTGCCGCAGGGCCACCGGCCTTGCCCGGCTGTCCGGACAGAGCCGCCCTGAAAACGGTTCGTCCCTGCTCGCCCCGTCCGGTACGGTCGCGGGATTGTTTTCGTTGCTGGGGAGCCCATGAGGTTCGCGTGTGGCTTCCCCGGCAATTCCCAGGCTGAGAGCAGGTTTCGTCCATGGCATGTCGTATCGGTGAGCTCGTGCTCGGTTGCCACGACCCTGAGGTGCTGGCACGGTTCTGGTGCGAGGTCCTGGACTTCGTCGTGCTCGATCGCGAGGACGGCGAGATGGTGGAGATCGGGCCCCGCGAAGGATTCGGCGGCCCGCAGCCGACGATCATCCTCAGCCGTCAGGACGAGCCGGAGAAGCGGAAGTCCCGGCTGCACATCGACGTCAACGCCACCGACCGCGATCAGGACGCCGAGCTCGAACGCCTGCTGAAGATCGGTGCGCGCCCGGCCGACATCGGCCAGACGGGTGAGGAGCATTGGCATGTCCTCACCGACCCCGAAGGCAATGAGTTCTGCCTGCTCAAGACCCGCCTCAACCCACTCTGACGCTCATCGGTCATGGCCGGTGAGCACTCTCGGGTGCCCTCGCCCGGAAGGGCGGAGGCACCCTCGCTCAGGCCCCCGCCAGCCCCTGGCCCACCCGTCGGTGGGTGATGCGCTCGACACCCTCGCCCTCGCCCACTTCTCCACCGTCGGCCCACAGCGACCGGACATGTGACATATGCCCGAGCATGCATGCCTCGGCGCGCTTCGCGTCTCCCGCGACAATCAGGTCGAGCAGTTCGATGTGCTCCTCGGCGGACGCGATCAACTGACCCGTCTCCGCGAGCCTGTTGAGGCCGAAGAGACGTGAGCGCTTGCGTAGGTTGCTGACCTCTTCGACCAACCGCCGGTTCCCGGCCAGGCCGAGCAGCTCAAGGTGGAAGCGCCGGTCGGCCTCCAGGTAGGCCAGGATGTCGTGCTGACGTGCCGCGTGGACGATGTCCAGCGCCAGCGGTCGCAGGGCCTCCAGCTGCCGGGACTTGCCGAGCCCGGCGATCCTGCCGACGGTGGGCACCTCGATCATCGCCCGGAGTTCGGTGAAGTCGTCGAGGTCCTGGTCGGTCAACTCGGTGATCCGGAAACCCTTGTTGCGTACGGCCTCGACCAGGCCCTCGCGGGCCAGGTCGAGCATGGCCTCGCGTACCGGAGTCGCGGAGACTCCGAACTCCGAGGCCAGCGCGGGTGCGGAGTAGATCGTGCCCGGACGCAGATCACCGGCGATCAGTGCCGCCCTCAGCGCGTGGGCCACCCGGTCCCTCAGATGCTCCTGGGCCGAGATGGTGTTGAGGGATGAGAGGCGGGTCATGTGTATTCCTCCAGCACCGAGCGGGGCCTCAGAATACAATGTCACGTTGCTCATTCGACCCTCGTCGACAGGCGCCCCCACTGGACGGTACGGCCTGTCCCCCGGCACTCTCACAGCAGGAAACCTGCGGGGAAGGGGTCGGTCGGATCCAGGAAGAACTGCGCGGTGCCGGTGATCCAGGCCCGGCCCGTCACCGTGGGAATGACGGCCGGGGTACCGGCGACACTGGTCTCCTCGACAAGCCTCCCCCTGAACGAGGTACCGATGAACGACTCGTTGACGAAGTCGGTGTTCAGGGGCAGTTGGCCGCGGGCGTGCAGCTGCGCCATGCGTGCGGAGGTGCCCGTCCCGCAGGGTGAGCGGTCGAACCAGCCGGGGTGGATGGCCATGGCGTGCCGGGAGTGCGCGGCGTCCGAGCCCGGGGCGAGGAGCTGGACATGCTTGAGGCCGCGGATATCGGGGTCCGCCGGGTGGACCGGGGGGTCGGTGGCGTTGATCGCGTCCATCACCGCGAGTCCGGCCGCCAGGATGTCGTCCTTGCGCGCGCGGTCGAAGGGAAGCCCGAGGTCGGCCAGCGGGAGTATGGCGTAGAAGTTGCCGCCGAAGGCCAGGTCGTAATGCACGATTCCGTGGCCGGGGACGTCGACCTCGCGGTCGAGACCGGCGCTGAAGGCGGGCACGTTGGTGAAGGTGACCGCGGTCGCCGCCCCGTCCTCGACCCGGACGTCGACGCTGACCAAACCGGCGGGGGTGTCCAGCCGGACCGTGGTGACCGGTTCGGTGACGGCCACCATGCCGGTCTCCACCAGCACGGTGGCCACACCGATGGTGCCGTGACCGCACATCGGCAGCGCTCCGGACACCTCGATGTACAGAACGCCGAAGTCCGCGTCCGGCCGGGTGGGCGGCTGGAGTATGGCTCCGCTCATGGCGGCGTGGCCGCGCGGTTCGTACATCAGCAGCGTGCGCACCGCGTCCTGGTGTTCCAGGAAGTACCGGCGCCGCTCGGCCATGGTCGCACCGGGAATGGTGCCGATCCCACCGGTGATCACCCGCGTAGGCATTCCTTCGGTGTGCGAGTCGACGGCGTGGAAGATACGGCGTGTACGCAAGGGACCCCCTTGAACGGCCCCGCCGGTGCGGGGGGATGACGGACGCGAGGAGAGCGGGAGCGCGTCAGTTCAGGCCCTCGGCGAGCGCCTTCTCCGTGGCTGCCCGCACCGCGGCGGCGGAGGCTTCGGGCAGCGGGAACCGCGGCGGCCTGGAGGGGCCGCCGTGCCACCCGACCAGATCCATCGACGCCTTGATCGCCTGGACGAACTCCGGCTTGGAGTCCCAGCGCAGCAACGGGTGCAGCTGCCGGTAGAGCGGCAACGCGGTCCCCAGGTCTCCGGCCACGGCGGCGCGGTACAACGTCACACAGCTCGTGGGCAGCATGTTGGGACAGCCCGCGATCCAGCCGACGGCTCCGGCCAGCGCGAGTTCGAGCAGGACGTCGTCCGCGCCGATGATGACATCGAGTCCGGGGGCCTCCTCCGCGATCTCGTAGGCGCGGCGTACGTCACCGCTGAACTCCTTGACCGCCACGATGCTGCCCTCCTGATGGAGACGGGCCAGCAGCCGGGGGGTGAGATCCACCTTGGTGTCGTACGGGTTGTTGTAGGCGACGACCGGCAGCCCGGCCTCGGCGACCGCCGCGTAGTGGGCACGGATCGCGGCGTCGTCGCAGCGGTAGCCGTTGGGAGGCAGGAGCAGGACGGATCCCGCGCCCGCGTCGGCGGCCTGCTCCGCCCAGCGCCGTGACTCGTCGCTGCCGTAGGCGGATACTCCGGGCATGACCCGGGCACCGTCGCCCGCCGCCTCTACGGCCACCCGGACCATCCGGTCGCGCTCCTCGTCGGTGAGCGTCTGGTACTCCCCCAGCGAACCGTTGGGCACCACCCCGTCGCAGCCTGCCTCGATGAGGCGGCCGACGTGTTCGGCGAACGCGTCGAAGTCGACGGAACGGTCCTCCTTCAGCGGCAGCGGCGTGGCGACCATGACGCCGCGCCACGGACGGGTTCGGGGGGACGTCTGGGTGTGGTTCGTCTGCATCGAGACTCCTTGAGAGATGTGACATGTCACTGATGGCCGCGGTGCGCGGTCACAGGGAACGAGGGCGATACGTATGTTTCAGCCAGGCACGCGGGTCTCAGCCCGTCGTGCCCGACCCGCCTGTCGCGGCCGCCCCACCTGCGGCTTCGGCCGCGTCGGAGCCGCCCGCCGCGCCGGTGGCGCGCGGTTGACCGGCGAGTACGGACAGGAGCACCGGGCACGCGAGGGCCTGCCTTCCGGGGCCCGCCCCGGACGCCGCCGGGCCGACGAGTTCCCGGACCGCGAATCCACAGGTCTGCCCCTGACACCAGCCCATGCCGGCCCGTGTGAGGAGTTTGACCGTACGGGCGTCCCCGGCACCCAGTTCCGCGACCGAGGTCAGGATCCGGTCGGCGGTGACCTCCTCGCAGCGGCAGACCTCGGTGTCACCGGACAGCCACTGTCGCCAGCCGGGACGCGGCCGGTGCGCGGCACCCATGACCTCGGCGAAGGCACGCATCCGAGTCCGGGCGCGCCGCAACGCGACCGCCCTCCGGGGCAACCCGCCGTCGCTGAGGTGCGCCGCCTCCGCACGGGTCAGGCGGACCACTGACAGCGCGGCCAGTTCGCCTTCCACCATGGCCAGTTGAACTCCCCCGATGCCACCGGTCTCTCCTGCGGCCCAGACTCCTGGCACGGTGGTCCGCAACTGCGCGTCCACGACGACCCCATGTGTGCCGTCGGCTCGCTCGCGGGTGGCGCAGCCCAGGGACGTGGCCAGTCCGGTGCGTGGCTCCAGCCCGTGGCCGAGGGCGACGGCGTCGCAGTCGTGGCGGCGCCCGGTACCCGGCACCGGACGCCAGTCACGGTCCAGACGGCTGACCGTGACACCTTCCACCCGGTGACGGCCGTGTACGGCCGTCACCGCGCTGTGTGTCAGGACACGTACTCCGTGCCGCACCAATTGGGCGGCGTTGCGGGCTCCTTCCGCCAGCTTGGCCGGATTGGCGACCAGCGTGGTGGGTGCTCGCGCGTAGAACCCGTACCCCGCGGCCTCGACGAGCAGCGGCACCTCGGCCCCCGACCTGGCCAGGGAGATGGCGACCGCCTGGAGCAGTGGGCCGCTGCCCGCGACGACGATGCGCCGGCCCGGCAGGACCAGGCCGGATTTGAGCATGGCCTGCGCCCCGGCGGCGCCCACGACGCCCGGTGTGGTCCAGCCCGGCAACGGCAGCTGCCGCTCGTGTGATCCGGTGGCGATGAGCAGGCTCCGCGCGTCGACCACCGTGCGGATGTCTTCTTCGGTACCGGTGACCGCGTGCAACCGCCAGCGTTCACCAGCCCGTTCACCCGCCCGCTCGACGGCCCGTTCGACGGCCCACACCTGATGCCGTGCGAGGTGGCTGATCCGTCCGCGACGTACATGCCGGTCGAACCGGGCGGCGAGCGCGGTGAACGCGTCCCAGCCGTGGTGCAGGGCCTCCGGCCGGGTGGCGCCGAGGCCGGGTGCCGGTGAGCGGTAGAACTGGCCGCCGGGCCGCGCCGCCGCGTCCAGCACGGTGACCAGGATGCCGTGATCGGCCGCGGTCACCGCCGCCGCCATTCCGGCGGGCCCCGCGCCCACCACCGCAAGCCCGGCCTCCGGACAGGACGTCAGGGGCGGGTCCGGGACCATGTCCGTTGCGGGCGTGTGCTGTTCACCTCGTGAGTCCCGTCTCATGGCCGTCCCCTTCCTGTGTGGTGATCTCGTCGCCGGGCGCGGCGGGCAGCAGGCAAGCACGTTGATTGGGGCGGCCGTTGACGGTGGCCAGGCATTCGAAGCACGTCCCGATGCCGCAGAGGGCCCCGCGCGGACTGCCGTTCACGCGGGTCGTCCGCCAGCTCAGGATGCCCGCCCCCCACAGGGCGGCGGCGATGGTCTGGCCGGGCAGTGCGGGAATCGGGCGGGAGTCGATGACGATCGTGAACTCCGGGTCGGGCACCGCCCCGGCCAGTTCGGTGGGGGTGCGGGCGGCCGGGCGTCGGGGCAGGCGTTTCACGAGGGCTCCGATCGACTGGGACATGGCTCGGAGGCGCCGAACCGGTCGGGGCTGAACGGGCCCGGGTCGAGGACGGGTTCCTCGCCGCGGATCGCCGCGACAACGAGCTTTCCGGTGGCGGGGGCGAGACCGATCCCCGCGCCCTCGTGGCCGCAGGCGTGGTACAGGCCGGGTGCGCGGGAGTCGTGGCCGATGGCGGGCAGATGGTCGGGCAGATAGGGCCGGAAGCCGTGGTAGGCACGCAGCACCCGGACGTCGGCCAGGAAGGGGAAGAGGGCGGCGGCCTGAGCGGCCAGTCGGCTGAGCACCGGGACGGACAACGACCGGTCGAAGCCGACGCGTTCCCTGCTGGCACCGATGAGTACCGGCCCGGAGGGGGTTCCCTCGACCACGGCGGAGGTCTGGAGCGCCGCCGACGCGCTGGATACATCGGACACGTACTCCGCCGCGTACACCTTGTGCCGGATCAGCCGTGGCAGTGGCTCGGTGACCAGGACGAACCCGCGTCGCGGCAGGACCGGCAGCCGGACTCCGGCCATGGCGGCCAGTTCGCCGCCCCAGGTCCCGGCGGCGTTGACGACGGCGGGGGCGTGCAGCTCGCGCCTGCTGGTCCGTACCCCGCGTACCGCGCCTCCCGGCCCGGTGAGTACGGCTGTCACCTCCTCACCTGTGTGCAGCCGCGCCCCCTCGGCACGGGCCGCGCCGAGCAAATGAGCTGCGGCCAGGGCGGGTTGGACCTGCGCGTCCTGCGGGTAGTGGAATCCGCCGGCCATCCCGGAGGCCAGGTGGGGTTCGAGCTCGGCCATTCCGTGCGCGGTGACCGGGCGCGCGTCGACGCCGGCCGCTCGCTGGCCGCGCGCCGTCTCGGTCAGCTGCGCCAAGGATTCCTCACCGGCCGCCACCACCAGCCCGCCCTTGCTCTCGTACTCGATCTCCCGCGGTAAGGAGTCGGCCAGTTCTCGCCAGAGCCCGGCGGACAGGAGGGCGAGATCCAGCTCAGCGCCGGGCACCTTGTCGGAGACCAGGAGGTTTCCCTCACCGGCTCCGGTGGTTCCTCCGGCGACCGGCCCCCGGTCGACGACAGCGACGGAAAGACCGGATCGGGCCGCGTAGTAGGCACAGGCGGAACCGACTATGCCGGCGCCGACGATGACGACATCCAGGGGCTGTCTCGTGAACACGGCAGTAATATGTCACATTGCGCAGAGGGTGCCAAGAGAGCGTGCAGCAGGGAGATTTCGGGATTCGCGGGCTATCGGAAGTCCTCACCGGGCATGTGAACGCGTGACGTTCCGCGCACAGATCCGGAGGCACCCGATGCACGACGACCGCACGATGGTGGAGGGCCGCCTCGAACGCGCGCTCCACCAGTTCATCCGCCCCGCCCAGTACGCGGCCCGTACCCCGCTCTCCCTGTCCGTCTGGCACGCACCGGGCGAACCCGTGCCCGTGGCCGAGGCCCTCGACCGGACGTACGAGCCCTTCAGCGCCGGTTCGGAGTGGGGCAGGCCCTGGTCCACCAGCTGGTTCCGGCTCGAAGGGGCGGTGCCCGGCGAGTGGGCGGGGCGCCGGGTCGAGGTGGTGGTCGACCCCGGGTTCTCGGGCGAGGGCCCCGGGTTCCAGGCGGAGGGCATGCTGTATGACATCGCAGGTGTCCCGCTCAAGGGCATCCACCCGCGCAATCGCCATCTCACGGTGGCCCCGTCGGCGGCGGGCGGTGAACCGGTCGCGCTGCTTCTGGAGGCGGCGTCCAACCCGGCCGTGCTGGAGCACGGCTTCGAACCGACTCCGCTCGGTGACGTACTGACGGCGGGGGACCAGCCCCTCTACCGGTTCGCGTCGGCGGACCTCGCGGTACTCGACGAGGAGGTCTGGCATCTCGTCCTGGACATCGAGGTCCTGTCCGAGCTGATGCGGGAGCTGCCCGCCGACCGCTCCAGGCGACACGAGATCCTGCGAGCGCTGGAGCGGATGCTCGACGCGCTCGATCTGCACGATGTGGCGGGTACGGCGGCGGCGGGCCGCGCCGAACTGGCCGAGGCGCTGTCCCGGCCCGCGTCGGCGAGCGCGCACCGTGTCTCGGCCGCCGGGCACGCGCACATCGACTCGGCGTGGCTGTGGCCGCTGCGCGAGACGGTACGCAAGGCGTCCCGCACCTTCGCCAATGTCACGGCGCTCGCGCAGGACTACCCGGAGCTCGTCTTCGCCTGTTCGCAGGCGCAGCAGTACGCCTGGGTGAAGGAGCACCAGCCGCTCATCTGGGAACGGATCAAGCAGGCCGTGGCGGACGGGCAGTGGGCGCCGGTCGGCTCGATGTGGGTGGAGTCCGACGCCAACATGCCCGGCGGCGAGGCGCTGGCCCGCCAACTCGTGCACGGCAAAAGGTTCTTCGAGGAGGAACTGGGAGTCGAGACCGAGGAGATCTGGCTGCCGGACTCCTTCGGATACACGGCGGCCTTCCCTCAGCTGGCCCGGCTGGCCGGGGTGCGGTGGTTCCTCACGCAGAAGCTGTCGTGGAACCAGCACAACAAGATGCCGCACCACACCTTCTGGTGGGAGGGCATCGACGGCACCCGCGTGTTCACCCACTTCCCACCGGTCGACACCTACAACGCACAGTTCCACGCGAGTGAACTCGCCCATGCCGAGCGGAACTTCGCCGACAAGGGGCGCGCCACCCGTTCCCTGGTGCCGTTCGGATGGGGCGACGGGGGCGGCGGCCCGACCCGCGAGATGCTGGAGAAGGCCCGCAGGCTCCGGGACCTGGAGGGCTCACCCCGGGTGTCGATCGAGAAGCCCTCCGCCTTCTTCGCGGCGGCCGAGGAGGAGTACGGGGCGCAGGCGCCGGTCTGGTCGGGCGAGCTGTACCTGGAGTTGCACCGGGCCACGTACACCACCCAGGCCAAGACCAAGCAGGGCAACCGGCGCAGCGAACACCTCCTGCGCGAGGCCGAGTTGTGGGCCACGGCGGCGGCCCTGCGCACACCCGGCTACCGCTACCCGTACGAGACGCTGGACCGGGTGTGGAAGACCGTACTGCTGCATCAGTTCCATGACATCCTGCCCGGCTCGTCGATCGCCTGGGTACACCGAGAGGCCCGTGACACCTACGAGGAGGTGCGCTCCGAGCTGGCGGACCTGGTGGCCGATGCGGTGACCTCGCTCGGTGCGGCCGAGGGGCTCGTGGCGCTCAACTCCTCTCCGTACGAACGGTGTCAGGTGATCGAGCTGGACGCGGAGGCGGCCGGGGTGCTGCCGTCCGGTGCCCATGTGCAGGACCTGGGCGAAGGGCGCGCGGCGGTGCTGTCCCGGACGCCTGGGCTGGGTGCGGGGCTGCTGGACGGTTCGGCCGTTCCGGAAAACCCGGTCACGGCCGCCGTGGCCGACGCGGTCACCGTGGCCGGCGCGACGGTCACGACCGACACGGCGGTCACGGGCGGCGCGGCGGCGGGCGACGGGATCGTGCTGGACAACGGGCTGCTCCGGATCACCGTCGACCGGGACGGGCTGGTCGCCTCGGTGCGCGATCTGGTGGCGGGGCGTGACGTCCTCGCCCCGGGCCTGCGCGCCAACCTCCTCCAACTGCACCCGGACCACCCCAACCAGTGGGACGCCTGGGACATCGACCGGCACTACCGGCACAACCGTACCGATCTCACCGGCGCCGACTCCGTCTCCCTGATCGAGGAGGGTCCGTTGCGGGCCGCGGTCCGGGTGGTGCGATCGTTCGGGAAGTCCACGATCGTTCAGGAGCTGCGGCTGGCCGCGGGAAGCCGACAGCTCGACATCGAGACCGAGGTGGACTGGCAGGAGTCCGAGAAGGTGCTCAAGGCGGCCTTCCCGTTGGACGTCCACGCCGAACGGTCCACGGCCGAGATCCAGTTCGGCCACGTCCATCGGGCGACGCATGACAACACGGGCTGGGACGCGGCCCGTTTCGAGATCTGCGCCCACCGCTGGCTGCGGGTCGCCGAGCCCGGCTACGGCGTCGCACTGCTCAACGACTCGACCTACGGCCACGACGTGACGAGGACGCCCCACGAGTCGGGGCTCGGCACCACCGTACGGCTGACGCTGCTGCGCGCCCCGCACAGCCCGGACCCGGCCACAGATCTCGGTACGCACCGATTCCGCTACGCGCTGGCCCCCGGCGCCGAGGTCACCGATGCGGTACGGGAGGGCCTCGCGCTCAATCTGCCGCTTCGCGCGGCCGTGGCACCGGCCGTTCCGTCCCTCGTGGACACCGGGCATCCAGCGGTGACCGTGGAGTCCGTGAAGCTGGCCGAGGACCGCAGCGGGGACGTGATCGTGCGGCTCTACGAGTCGGCCGGCGGCCGTGCCGAGACTCGCCTCAGGGTCGGATTCCCGGTCGTACAGGCCCGGATCACCGATCTGCTGGAGCGGCCGCTGCACCCGGCGGACACCGACGAGGACGGTCTCGTACTGACGCTGCGGCCGTTCCAGATCCTGACGGTGCGCCTGACCCCGGCGTAACCGCGACCCTCACCACGAGGTCAGGGGCGGGGGACGTTACGCAAGTTGGAGCGGGCCATCTGGAGCATCCGGCCCACTCCCCCGTCCAGCACCATCTTGCTGGCGGAGAGCGCGAAGCCGGTCACCATGTCCGCGCTGATCTTCGGCGGGATGGACAGGGCGTTCGGGTCGGTGACCACGTCGACCAGTGCGGGGCCCTTGTGCTTGAAGGCGTCCTTGAGGGCGCCTTCAAGCTGTTTGGGCTTCTCCACCCGCACCCCGTACGCCCCGGCGGCGCGGGCGACGGCGGCGAAGTCCGGGTTCTTGTTCGTCGTACCGAACGACGGCAGACCCGCCACCAGCATCTCCAACTCCACCATGCCCAGGGATGAGTTGTTGAACAGAACGATCTTCACCGGCAGGTCGTACTGGACCAGGGTGAGGAAGTCGCCCATGAGCATGGTGAATCCGCCGTCGCCGGACATCGACACGACCTGCCGGTTCCGGTCGACGAACTGGGCGCCGATCGCCTGCGGCAGCGCGTTGGCCATCGAGCCGTGACTGAACGAACCGATCACCCGCCGCTTGCCGTTGGGCGAGAGGTAGCGGGCCGCCCAAACGTTGCACATCCCGGTATCGACGGTGAACACCGCATCGTCGTCCGCGATTTCGTCCAGCACCGAGGCGACGTACTCCGGGTGGATCGGCACATGCTTGTCGACCTTGCGGGTGTACGCCTTGACCACGCCCTCCAGCGCGTCGGCGTGCTTCTTCAGCATCCGGTCGAGGAACTTGCGGTCGGTCTTGGCCTTCACCCTCGGGGTCAGACAGCGCAGCGTCTCGCGCACATCTCCCCAGACCGCCAGATCGAGCTTGGAACGCCGGCCCAGGTGCTCGGGTCGCACATCGACCTGCACGATCTTCACATCGTCCGGGAGGAAGGCGTTGTACGGGAAGTCGGTGCCGAGCAGGATGAGCAGGTCGCACTCGTTGGTCGCCTCGTAGGCGGCACCGTAGCCGAGCAGCCCGCTCATGCCGACGTCGTACGGGTTGTCGTACTGGATCCACTCCTTGCCGCGCAGTGCGTGGCCGACCGGGGACTTCACCCGCTCCGCGAACTCCATCACCTCGGCGTGCGCGCCCGCGGTGCCGCTGCCGCAGAACAGGGTCACCCGTTTGGCCTCGTCTACCATCCGGCAGAGCTTCTCGATCTCCTCGTCCCCGGGCCGTACCGACGGGCGCGAGGTGACCAGGGCGTGTTCGATCGACTTCTCGGGGGCGGGCTGCGATGCGATGTCACCGGGCATCGAGACGACGCTGACCCCGCCGCGGCCGATCGCGTGCTGGATGGCCGTCTGGAGAAGGCGTGGCATCTGCTGCGGGTTGGAGATCATCTCGTTGTAGTGGCTGCACTCCTGGAAGAGCAGCTCCGGATGGGTCTCCTGGAAGTAGCCGAGCCCGATCTCGCTGGAGGGGATGTGCGAGGCGAGGGCGAGCACCGGGGCCATGGAGCGGTGGGCGTCGTAGAGCCCGTTGATGAGGTGCAGATTGCCGGGGCCGCACGATCCCGCGCAGGCGGCCAGGCTGCCGGTGATCTGGGCCTCCGCACCGGCCGCGAAGGCGGCGACCTCCTCGTGCCTGACCTGGATCCAGTCGATGGCCGCGTTACGCCGGATGGCGTCGACCACCGGGTTCAGGCTGTCGCCGACCACGCCGTACATGCGCTTGACCCCCGCCCTGACGAGGATGTCGACGAACTGCTCCGACACGTTCTGCTTGGCCATGGGTGCGCGCCCTCTCTGCCTGTGCTCCGTGCACTGTCGGCTGTCCGGACTCCGGAGTCCGAAACGTCGGCCGGACGGTCTACGGAGTCCATCAACCCACGGCCCGCGGGGTTACGCCTCCCAGACGGCCGCGCTCGTACGGTCGTCGGCGTACCCCTTGATCCGGAGCTGGGTGTCCGCGAGGAAGGCGGGCAGTCCCGGTGGCGCGGGGTCCGCCCAGCGTTCCGCGAGCTCCGCGGCGAGCGCGGGCTCACCGCGCAACGGTTCGGCGAGCCCGTCGCTGCACAGCAGGAGCGTGTCCCGGGGGCGGGCCCCGGACGCCCGGAACCGGAAACGCTCGGAGCGCGGCGACGGGAGGCTCTCGGCATACGGGGACGGGGACGGGGACCGGGACGAGGACGGGGACGAGGGTGTCGTGATCTGGAGGTCCATGGTCAGCCGGTTGCCGTCCCGGCCCTCCTCGCCCGCCGTACCGTGCCCGGCCGTCCCGGTCCCCAGCCCGGTTCCGGTGGCCACCGCAATTCTCGGGTCCGCCGCGGTTCTGGGGTCCTCCGAAGTGCTGGGGTCCTCCGAAGTACTGGTGGCCACCGCCTCCCCGACGACGGGTTCGAGGTCATGCCAGACGCCGTCGCGCAGCCGGAAGAGCCCGCCGCTGCCGACGCCGAAGAAAACCCGGGTGCGGCATTCGGGGTCGGCCGGAAGCAGCAGGCAGCGCAGTCCCGCGGTGTACTCGTCCGGTTCGAGACCCAGTTCGGCGGCGCGGGCGCGCAGCTTTCCGTAGGTGCGGTCGGTGAGCCGGTGGAGTCCCGCCTTCAGATCGCCTCGGTGCCCGGCCCTTATGTCCTCGGCGAGCCGCGCGTGGCTGCGGCCGACCGCGCCGCCGATCCAGCGGCAGGCGTCGGCCGCCGCGAGATGCGCCCCTTCGGCGGCACGGGCGCCGCTGGCCATCGCCACGAGGACGAGGGCGCTCTCGGCGGTCCCGAAGCGGGCGGTCAGCAGGGCATCGCGCCGGGGTTCGCCGCGGAAGCGTGCCGAGTCCCCTCGTACGGAGGCGGCACGCAGGGTGTACGTGCCGTACCGGGCGCCGTCGAGCACGGTGTCGGGGACGAGCCCGTCCAGCGTGAGCGAGGTGGAGGCGGGCAGGGCGGCGGGTTCGGCGTCGTAGGTGGGCGGCCGGTCTCCGAGATACCCGACGACGGGGCGAGGGGCGGGGACGGCTGCCGGAGCCCGCTCGTCGGCGTCGGCATCGGCGTCGGCATCGGGGGCCCGGCGCGGTTGCGGTGGCTCGGGCGGGGGTGAGGGGGCTGGGGCCGGCGGGATGGGAGCGGCGAAAGTACGCGGCTCCGGCGGCCCGGACCGCGGCTCCCAGGGCGCACGAAAGGCCACGGTGGGGGGCGGCGGGGGCGGCGAAGAGGGAGGAGACGGAGGCGGCGGAGGAGGCGTCGGCGGCACCTCCGGCTCCGGGCCCGGCTCCAGCGACAGGCCCGCCCCCACCCCCAGGCCCGGCTCCGGCTCCGGCTCCGGCTCCGGCTCCGGCGGGAGGTCCCAGGGCCGGTGGGCTCCTGTCCCGGGGGCGCCGTCGCCCCCGCGCACCACCGCTGAGGTCACCGTGTCCGACACGGAGTCGAAGCGGTCGTCGAGACTGTCGGCCGTGCTGCTCGGGCCGGTGTCCGGCGCGGCCTCGTCGTACAGCTCGCGCCACCAGTCGTCCTCGTGGGCGGCGGGCGTCTCCCCCTGCTGACTCATGCCCATATTGTCCACCGCGAGGGGCGCACGAAAACGGGTCATCCAGAAAATGTGGCCCGTAAATGAGGTCCGCCGGGCGACCCCACCCCCCACGGGAAGGACGCCCGGCGGACCGGTCGGTGCAATGCGGACGATGCGATGCAGTCGGTACGACGCGCCGATGTCACATTGCCGATGTGACATGCCACTGCGACGTGCCACTACGACGTGCCACTACGACGTGCCGCTGTGACATGTCAACGGTGACTCATAGCTGTGATCAACGCACTACATAGGCGTCATTCACGGTCTGGACGACGGAGTTGCCGTTGGCGTCCGTCAGTTCGGTCTTCAGGGTGACCGCCTTGCCCGCCGCGCCCTTGTGGTTCACGGTCGCGGTCCAACGCCCGCCCTGCCGACCGGTGGTGGCCTGTGACCAGGTCTCACCACCGTCGTACGAGAAGGAGACCTTGGCGCCGGTCAGCTTGCCAGGCGTGTAGCCGGCGTGGCCGGTGACGCCGAGGCCGATCTTCTGGCCGTCCGTGGCGGGCACGGTCTTCATCCCGTCCGACGGAACGTCGTAACGGGGGAAGAGCAGCGGGATGCCCTGCGAATAGACGTCCGCCTGCCGCTCGGAGCGGAACTTCCAGGTGGTCTCCGTCGCCGTGGAGCGCTTCCACACCGCCGCCGGCTGGCCGAACTTCATGGTCGACAGGGTGAGTTCGTACGCGCGGTCCTCCGCCGGGACGGTGAACGCGCCGGACGGGTAGCCGCTGCTGCCGATCTCCTCGCCGCCGCTGGTGAGCCGCATGCTGCCGAGGTCGCCGAACGAGCCCTGCTCCCCCGCGTGTTCGGTGTCGGTCACGAATCCGGGGGCGACCCCGATCACGTTGTCCTGCCGTTCGGCGGCGAGGGCTTCCTTTCCTGCCGCGTCGCGCGGGGTGCCCGGCGTCAGGAGACCCCGGTACCACTCCTCGGTGCGCTTATGTCCGGCCTCATAGGTGCGCGTCCGGTCGGTCATGAACTCGCCCCAGGGGAAGCTGGAGGAGAGCATCTTCTGCCATCCGCTGTCGCCCGCCGAGTAGTACTCGGTGCGCTTGCCGGGGGTGGCGAGCGTGTCGAAGCCGGAGGCGGCGAAGGCGCCGCCGTACGGCCGGGTGACCAGCAGCGTGTCGACGAAGTCGGCGGCCACGCCCATCGAGTCGTGCGTGGCGGTGACCGAACCGAGCTTCTTGTCGCGGACCTTGTACGTGCGGTCCGAGGTGATCCGGCCCGTCTCGGGGAAGGCCAGGTTGTAGACGAACGGGCTGACCGCCGTCGCCTTCCAGGACACCTCGGCCGGGCCCTTGGCGAGCGCGGCGGTCAGGACGGCGGCCTCGTCGGACGTGAGACCGAGGACCGGCAGCGGAGCGGTGCCGTAGCCGATGCCCGGCTGCCAGTCACCCGCGGAGGGGCGGTGCACGATGAGCGCCTTGGCGCCCGCGGTCCGGGCGGCGCTCGCCTGGGTCGTGACACCGGCGCCGTCGGCGACCTTCACCAGGGCGATCCGGCCCTTGACCCCGGCGGCCGCCAGCTCGGCGGGGGTGCCGGTGCCCGCGTCGACGACCTCGGCCCGGCCGGTGCCGTCCAGGTTGACGGAGCCCGTACCCGCCGGGCGCGGATGCAGGGCCGGTCCGCCGACCAGGGAGAACTTCTCGATCTGCGGGGCGTAGGCGCGCCAGAAGCTGTCGAACTCGAAGTCGCCGTCACGGGCGGTGCCCTGGACGTCGACCAGATAGTTCTTGACGATGCGGGTGCCGGATATGGAGCCGGAGTGCAGCCAGGTCTCGCCCCACGAGCGCCCGAAGGCAAGGGTGGTGGTGCGGGTCTCGGTGGCCCGGTCCTCGGTCTTCACCGTGAGCTTGTGCGCCTTGCGGGCGTCCAGCACCACGGTGGTGTCCTCGGTGACGTTCAGCTGCGGCCTGGCGAGGTAGCCGACGGACTCGACCAGCTGCCCGGTGGCGTCCTTCGGGTCGGGCGAGCCGATGAAGCTGGAGACGAAGTACGCGCCAGGGCGTACCTGGTATGTCTGGTCGGTCGCGCCCTCGTTGAAGCGGCGTTCGCCGGATGCCGTGTCGGTGCCGATGACATCGAGCGAGGAGACGCCGTCGGCGGGCTTTCCGGTGCGGTCGATGAGCTTGACGCGCAGGGTGACCGTCTCGGGGGCCACGTACAGCGAGAAGGGGGTGACGACCTTGACGCCGTCGGCGGTGGCCAGCACGCGCCCGGTGACATCGCCGTACTGGCTGCTGTCCAGGCGTGCGTCCGGGTCGAGTTCCAGGGGGACCTGGACGGTGGCGCCGGGCGGGACGGTGACGGACGTGCGGCCGAGTTCGGCGATTTCGGAGCGGACGGCCGAGCCGTCGTTCCCGGTGACGCCCGCGACCTTCAGCGACAGCTTGACCGGCTTCCCGCCGACGTTGGTGTAGGGCACGTCGACGGTGGTGCGGTCGCTCCTGTCCTGCGGCCAGTTGAACGTGCCGCCCTGGACGGCCGGGGATCCGACGACGGCCGTGTCGATGGCACGCGCGACATCGAGTCGCCCGGCGCCGGTCTCCCGTACGTCGCCGGGGACGGCGCTCTTCGCGGAGGAGACCAGGGCCGCCTTGACCTGCTGGGCTGTCCAGTCGGGGTGGCGCTGCTTCACGATCGCGGCGGCGCCGGCGACATGCGGGGTGGCCATCGACGTACCGGACATCGACCGGTACGCGTACGGTCCGCGGCCACCCGCCGCGGCGGCCGAGATGGCGACGCCGGGGGCGGCGATCTCGGGCTTGAGGGTGTGCGAGCCGATCGCCGGGCCGCGGCTGGAGAAGTTCGCGGTGGAGTCGTCGCGGTCGACGGCGCCGACGGTCAGCACGCTGGGGGCGCAGCCGGGCGAGGAGACGGTGTTCAGCGTCGGGCCGATGTTGCCTGCCGCGATCACGAACAGGGTGTCCTTGCTGTGGCCGAGTTCCTCGGCGGCCAGGCTCATCGGGTCGGTGCAGTCGGTGGGGGCCGCGCTGCCGAGGCTCATCGAGACGACGTCGGCCTTGTTGTCGACGGCCCACTGCATTCCGGCGATGATCCAGGAGGCGGCGCCGGACCCGCTGTCGTTGAGGACCTTGCCGACGAGGAGGTCGGCGCCGGGCGCGACTCCCTTCTTCTTCCCGTCGCTCGCCGCGCCGGAGCCGCCGACCGTGGACAGGGTGTGGGTGCCGTGGCCCTGGCGGTCGTCGGTGGAGTCGGAGTCGGTGAAGTTCTCCGAGGCGGTGATGCGGCCCTTGAGGTCCGGGTGTTCGGCGTCGGCGCCGGTGTCGAGTACGGCGACCTTGGTGCCCTTGCCGTCGTAGCCCGCCGCCCAGGCGACGTCGGCTCCGACCTGCTTGGTCGACTTGTCGAGGTTGGCTTCGACCTTGCGGTCGAGCCAGAGCTTCTTGAGCCCGGCCGCGGAGCGCGACCGGGGTGCGGTGAGGTCCGCCCAGAAGTCGTCGGTCCGCTTCTTGTCGGCCCGGAGCGCGACGCCGTCGATGACGTCGAGGACCGCTCCGCGCTCGGCTCCGCGCGGGGTGGGCGGCGCGCTGCGTGCGGTGTCCGCCCGGTAGGTGGCGATCAGCGGCACGGTCGTGGAGTGCGCGTCGTCGTAACCCTGGCGGATCAGACCGGTGACGTTGAAGAGTTCTTCGTCGACCGTGCCCGCGGCGAGCGACTCGACGGCGGTGTCCGGGTAGACGTACAGGTCCTTGCCGGACTGCCGGGTCTGCACCAGGGGTACGGTGCCGTCCTCGCGGGGCAGCGCTGCGGCGGACGCGGCCCCCGAACTGTCGGTGCTCACCCGCACCTTGTCGCCCGTGACCAGGGTCACGGTGACCGGCTTCCCGTCCTTCGCGGCGGCGGCCGCGCTGCCGGTCAGCGGTCTCTTCGCGGTCACGTCGTCCGGTGGCGCCGCCACGGACGGTGCGATCGCGGTGACGGCGAGGACGGCGGCGGTCGCCGCTCCCAGTGCCGTACGCGATATCGGGCGCATCGCTCTCCCCAGGTCAATCCGGAATGAAGCAGCCCAAGGGGCGACATTCCAGAGGTTGTTGGTACTGCGGTGGCGCCACATTGACAGAGGGGCCACCCGTACGGGGGATGATGTGTACGGCGGGTTTACGCCGTGGCCTTTTCCCGCCACGGCCGGTCGGCCGGAGCAGGCGCGGCGGCGCGCGATCACGACGCCCGGGGAGGGCCGGAGATGCTGGGTGCGATTGGTCTCGACGAGCGACAGGAAGCGGCGTACCGCGCACTCGTCGCGGCGGGGGCCGCGGAGCTCTCCGACCTCGCGCACCGGCTGGCGCTGCCCGAAGGGGACACCGAACGGGCGCTGCGCAGGCTGGAGCAGCAGGGCCTGGCGGCCCAGTCCTCGGCGCGGCCCGGCCGTTGGGTGGCGGCGCCTCCGGGGGTGGCGCTGGGAGCTCTGCTGATCCAGCAGCGGCATGAGCTGGAGCAGGCGGAGCTGGCGTCGGCGCTGCTCGCGGAGGAGTACCGGGCGGAGGCGAGCGAGCCGGCGGTGCACGATCTGGTGGAGGTCGTGACCGGGGCGAGTGCGGTGGCGCACCGTTTCCATCAGTTGCAGCTGGGGGCCACCTCGGAGGTCTGCGCGCTGGTCACCGGCAATCCGATCGCGGTGAGCGGCATGGACAACGAGTCCGAGGAGCGGGCGGCGACGCGCGGGGTGACCTTCCGGGTGGTCGTGGAGCGCGAGGTGCTGTCGCTGCCGTCCGGGATCCTGGAGCTGTCGGCCGCGCTGAGCCGTGACGAGCAGTGCCGGGTGGTGGACCGGGTGCCGACGAAGCTGGTCGTCGCCGACGCGGGCCTGGCGATGGTGCCGCTGACCGGGCGCGGTGCGGAACCGGCCGCTCTGGTCGTCCATGCCAGCGGGCTGCTGGAGTCGCTGATGGGGCTGTTCGAAGCGGTGTGGCGGGACGCCATGCCGCTGCGGCTGGGCGAGTCCGGGTGGGTACGGGAGGACGAGGTCGGGCCCGATCCGACGGATCTGGAGATCCTGTCGCTGCTGCTGGCCGGGCTGACGGACGCGAGCGTGGCGAAGCAGCTGGACCTGGGGCTGCGGACCGTACAGCGGCGGGTGAAGGGGCTGATGGAGCTGACGGGGGTCTCGACGCGGCTCCAGCTGGGCTGGCACGCGTACGAACGGGGCTGGGTGTCCCGCACCCCGCGCGCCTGAGAACCCCTCGACCCGCGTACTCCTGTTCCGGGGCCGCGAAGCAGCTACCGAAGCTTGCTCCCCGAGTCGACCCCGAAACAGCTCCCGAAGCCGCTCCCCGACCTGCCCCCCGAAGCGGCCCCGAACAGGAGTTCACGCAGGGGTCCGCACAGGTGGCCGGGGCTGCGCTGACGGGCGTAACGCGGCGGCCTCCGGCAGGCTGGTCAGATGAGTGTGTGGCAGCTCGTCGCCGTCGGCCTGGTCATGCTGCTCGGACTGGTCGGTGTGCTGGCGCCGGGCGTGCCGGGACAGGCGATCGTCTGGGCCGCGGTGCTGTGGTGGGCGCTGGCGGACCAGACGCCGGCCGCCTGGGGCGTACTGATCGGCGCAACCGTCGTACTGCTGCTGAACCAGGCCCTGAAACCGCTGCTGCCGCCCCGCCGTCCCGGTGAGTCGGGGGCGCCCCGCAAGAGCCTGCTGATCGGCGGGGTGGCGGCGATCGTGGGGTTCTTCGTGCTGCCGGTGGTGGGCGGGATCGTGGGGTACGTCGGCGCGATCTACGGTGCCGAGCGGCTGCGGCTCGGCAGCCGGGGGGCGGGCTGGGCCTCGGTCCGCTCGGTGATGCGGGCGACCGGCTACTCGGTACTGGTGGAGCTGTTCGCCTGCCTGCTGGTGGCGGGCGCCTGGCTGGGCGCGGTGATCCTGAGCTGAGCCGCGCCACTCCGCGCACCTGGCCTGGACTCATGGCTGAACGCTGTCCAGAGCCACGCATACACATCGGATCTCTGCACACCTATTGACGCACAGACAGCACCTGCCTACCTTCCCTGGAGAAATAGCTCGGATGAATTGATGTGCTCACGCCTGCGTACGAGCCGCCAGGAGACGCCTTGCCCACAGCACCGGAACCGTCCGCCGCCGCCGTTGCCGCGCAGCCGAAGCCCCATTCCACCGCCGTTGCCGCTCAGCCGAAGTCCCGTCCCTCCGCCGACGCGCCCGTGCCCTCCTCCCCGTCCCGGAGGGCCGTCCTCGCCACCGGCACCGCACTCGGCGGCGGGCTGGTGGCAGGAACCGCCACCGCTCCGGCCGGCGCCGCCCCGCTGCCCCACTCCACGACCGCGCACGCCCCCGTCGCGGTGCACGCCCCCGCCGACAGCTGGCGCACCGTCCTGGACGACGCCGACCTGCTCTGGCGAAAGCTGCCGAAGACCTGGTACGAGGGCCCATATCTCGGCAACGGCAGCCTCGGCTCAGGGATCTACGCCGAACCCGGCGCGCAGAGCAATGCCATCCGCTTCAACGTCCAGCACTCCGAGGTCCAGGACCACCGCCCGGAGTTCGGTTCGCTCTTCGGTCTCGCCCGGCTCCCGATCGGGCATTTCACCCTGGAGCCGGTCGGCACGATCACCGGTGTCGAGTGGTGGATGCGACTGCGCACGGCCGAGCTCGAAGGCACCGTCACCACCACCGCGGGCACCCTGAAGCTCCGCGCCTTCGTGCACTCCTCCAGCGATGTGCTCGCCGTCGAGGTCACGCCCGACGCGGGCGAGCAGGGGTTCGGCTGGGTCTTCCACCCCGCGGACGCGATCAGTCCGCGGGCCGCGTTCAAGCCGCTCCCGGAGGGTTACACCGGCAATCCCCCGGCCGTCGTCGAACGGCACGGCGAGGTGTCGGCGGCCGTCCAGCCGCTGCTCGCGGGCGGCCAGCACGTCACCGCCTGGCGCGACCACGCCCGCGGCGGGGTGCGCACGCTGTACGTCACGGTCACGCACTCCCACCCGCGGACCACGGCCCGCGACCGGGCGCTGCGTACGGTGAGGACCGCGTCGGCCCTCCCGTACGCGCTGCTGGCGCGGCCCCACCGGGCGTGGTGGGACCGGTTCTACCGGAAGAGCTTCCTCTCGCTGCCCGATGCCCCGCTGCAGCGCTTCTACTGGATCCAGCTGTACAAGACGGCTTCGGCGGCGCGCAAGGACGCCCCCGTGATGGCCACCTCGGGCCCCTGGCTGGAGCCCACCCCTTGGCCCAACACCTGGTGGAACCTCAACGTCCAGCTGGAGTACTGGCTGATCCACGGCTCCAACCACCTCGAACTCGACGCGGTCACCCGCGCCCTGAGCGAATACCGCGACCAGCTCTCCCGTGAGGTGTCCGCGCCCTACCGCGCGGACTCCGCGGGCATCCCCCGTACCACCGACCCCCAGCTGGTCAACGGTGCCGCGGTGGCCGAGGGCGGCTACGGCGTCGGCATCCCCGGCCAGGACTCGCCCACCCCCGAGGTCGGCAATCTGACCTGGGCGCTGCACAACGTCTGGCTGTCCTACCGGCACACCATGGACCGGTCGATCCTGCGCGACACGCTCTTCCCGCTGCTGCGCAAGGCGGTCAACTACTACCTCCACTTCGTCACGCCGGGCGCGGACGGGAAGCTGCATCTCCCGGCGACGTTCTCGCCCGAGTACGGCGTCAACGCGCCGGACTGCAACTACGACCTGATGCTGCTCCGCTGGGGCTGCCGCACCCTGATCGAATCCGCGAAGGAACTCGGCGTGCGCGACCCGCTGACCGCCCGCTGGCAGGAGGTCCTGGCCAGGCTCGCCCCGTATCCGGTCGACGGCGACGGTTTCATGATCGGTGCCGGAGTGCCGTTCGCGAAGTCCCACCGCCACTACTCGCACATGCTCGCGGTCTACCCGCTGTACGAGATCACCGGCGCCACCGCCGAGGAACGGGCCCTGATCGAGAAGTCCCTCGCCCACTGGGTCGGCTTCGAAGGCGCGCTCCAGGGCTATACCTTCACCGGCGCCGCGTCGATGTCCGCGCTGCTCGGCAAGGGCGAGGACGCGCTGAAGTACCTCGGTCAGCTCATGGGCCGGTTCATCCAGGCGAACACCATGTACAAGGAGTCGGGCCCGGTCATCGAGACCCCGCTCTCCGCCGCCCAGTCGCTGCACGACATGGTGTGCCAGTCCTGGGGTGACGTCATCAGGGTCTTCCCCGCGCTGCCCGCCGCCTGGCAGGACCTGACCGTGCACGACTTCCGCACCCAGGGTGCGTTCCTCCTCAGCGCGGTACGGGAGGCGGGCCGGACCCGCTGGCTCCGGCTGACCAGCGAGGCGGGCGCGCCCTGCGTCGTACGCCACGGCATCGAGGGGCGCGTCGAGATCCGCGACCGGCGCGGACGGCCGCTGCGTCATGAGGAGGTCGCGCCGGGCACCGTACGGATCGAGCTGCGCAAGGGTGAATCCGCGCTGATCACGGCCAGGGGCGACCGGCCGGACCTGACGATCCGCCCGGTCGCGTCCGACGGGGAGGCGCCGCGCTGGGGCCTGCCCACCTGAGCCGGCGGCACGGCGCCCCGCGTCCCGGGGCGCGGGTCCATACGCCGATGCAGGGGTGAGGTATGCGTGTGAGGCTGGTCCCATGACCGAATTCAGCGACGCCGAGCGCGCGTACCTCTCCTCCCAGCGGCTGGGACGGATGGCGACGGTCGATCCGGCGGGCCAGCCGCAGGCCAATCCCGTCGGCATCTATCCGCAGCCGGACGGCACGATCCTGATCGGCGGACTCGCCCTCGCGACGACGAAGAAGTGGCGCAACCTCCAGTCCAACCCGAAGGTGGCCCTCGTCGTCGACGACATCGTGAGCCTCGATCCGTGGACGGTCCGGGGCGTCGACATCAGGGGCGAGGCCGAACTGCTCGTCGGACCGCACGACCTCGGCCCGCAATTCAGCGAGGAACTGATCCGCGTCCACCCGAGGAAGGTGATCAGCTGGGGCCTGGACGAGCGGGACTGAGCACGCACGGACGCGCCCTCACAGACCTCTGCGCCGTCACCGCGGAGACGGCGCCACGGTCACGCAAGGCCCGAGGTGGCGTACTCCAGCTCCAGGTGACGCACGGCGTACGACCGCCACGGCCGCCAGGACTGCCGCGCCCCGTCGCCCGGTGCCCCGTCCAGGTCCACATCGGGGTCACCGAGCGCCCGCATCCGGATGAGCGCCGCGGTCCGAGGGTCCATCCCCGGCAGCCGGAGCAGCGCCCGCTCCGCCTCGTCCCGGTCCGCCCCGGCGTCCAGCCGTACGTCCCCGTCGGCCAGCGCGGCCGCCAGGGCCACCAGCGCGGGTTCCTCCACGGCGCCGGCCAGCACCCCGGGCTCGGGAAACACATGGGTGAGCCCGCCGCACGGTACGTCCAGCACCTTCCCGTACCGCTCCACCAGCTCCTCGGCCCGCGCCCGCCCCACCAGCGTCCGTACGGCGAACTCCTCCGGGTCCGCGGTACCCGGCGAGCGCAGCCCCGGCCGCGCGACGACGAGCGGCGCGAGCCGGGGGTGGGCGCCGAGCGCCTCGTCGACGGCGTACGGATCGGCGTCCAGGTCGAGGAGCCGGCGCAGCCGCTGTACGGCGGTGGTGAGGTCGCGCAGGTCGGTCAGCTGGATCCGGGCCTCCAGCCAGGGCCCCGGGGACGCCTCGTCGACGGCGACGATGCCCGCGCCGTACGGCAGCCGCAGCGTGCGCCGGTAGGTGCGGCGGCCGGGCGGCCCGCTGATCTCCTCGATCCGTGCCACGGTCGCGGTTCCGAGCAGATCGAACACCTGCCGGGCGGCATACGGGCCGCGGTGGGCGAGCCGCAGCGGGATTCCGGCCCGGCGGCCCTCCCGCGCCCCCGCCCCCAGTCCCGTTCCGGCCTCGGTCCGCAGGGAGCTGGGCGTACGGGCGTAGATCTGGCGGATCGTTTCGTTGAACTGGCGCACACTGGCGAATCCGGCCGCGAAGGCGATCTCGGTGACCGGCAGAGCCGTGGTCTGGAGCAGGACCCGGGCGGTGTGCGAGCGCTGGGCACGGGCGAGCGCGACGGGGCCGGCGCCCAGCTCGGCGTTCAGCTGGCGCTGGACCTGCCGGGGGCTGTACCCGAGGCGGCCGGCGAGACCGGGAACGCCTTCCCGGTCCACCACACCGTCGCCGATCATCCGCATGGCCCGGCCGACCACATCGGCGCGTACGTTCCACTCCGCGGAGCCGGGTACGGCGTCCGGGCGGCAGCGTCTGCACGCCCGGAAGCCATTGCCCTGGGCGGCGGCCGCGGTCGGGTAGAACCGTACGTTCGCGCGCTTGGGGGTGACGGCGGGGCAGCTCGGCCGGCAGTAGATGCCGGTGGTCACGACGGCGAAGAAGAACTCTCCGTCGAACCGTGCGTCGCGGCTGCTCACCGCCTCGTAGCTGGTCTCTTCATCCATCACACCGTCCAGTGTGCGGCAGCCGCCGCTGCCGCACTCGCGGTTTTCGGACGTCGAACCGGCCGGTGGCGGCTACCGCACCCGGCCGCGCTTGGCCTCCATCGCCGCCCGCCCCTCGGCACCCTTGCGCTTCCAGTCCCGCCGGAGCTCGGAGCGCACCCGCGCGTCGGTCTTGGCGACGATGCGCTGGTTCTCGCGCAGCAGCTTGCGGTAGCTGTCGAGGCGCCGCTCGGACAGCGACCCGTCCTCGATGGCGCCGAGGACCGCGCAGCCGGGCTCCGCCTCGTGGGCGCAGTCGTGGAAGCGGCACTGCCGTGACAGGTCCTCGATCTCCGAGAAGACCTGGCCGACGCCGGACTCCGCGTCCCACAGTCCGACTCCGCGCAGTCCGGGGGTGTCGATGAGGACGCCCCCGTGCGGCAGGACGAGGAGGTTACGGGTCGTGGTGGTGTGCCGGCCCTTCCCGTCGACGTCGCGGGCGGCCCGCACCTCCATCACGTCGTCGCCGAGCAGCGTGTTGGCGAGGGTCGACTTGCCCGCGCCGGAGAGCCCGAGCAGCACGCTCGTACCGCCGGAGACCACGGCGGCGAACACATCGATCCCTTCGCCCGTGGCGGAGCTGACCGGCAGTACCTGCACTCCGGGTGCGATGGCCTCGATGTCCTGGACGAGGTGGTACAGGGTGGTCACGTCCGGCACCAGGTCGGCCTTGGTGAGCAGCACGATCGGCTGCGGATCGGCCCGCCGGGCCGCGGCGGCGTCCCCCAGCAGCGCGTCACCGCTGGAGCTGGACATGGCGAGCGCGAGGAAGCGCTCCAGCCGCCCGAGGTCGAGTTCGACCGCGAGCGAGACGCAGATGGCGATGTGATCGATGTTGGTGGCGAGCACCTGTCCTTCGGAACGCTGCGAGGACGTCGAGCGGACGAAGGCGGTACGCCGCGGCAGCAGCGTCCGTACGAACTGGGGGTCGCCGTCGGGGTCGAGGGCGACCCAGTCCCCGGTGCAGACGATCCGCATCGGGTCGCGGGGCACCACGAACGCGGTGTCCGCACGGAGTGTGCCGTCGGGGGTGACCACGTCGCACTGACCGCGGTCCACCCGCACCACGCGGCCGGGCAGGAGTCCCTGCTCGGCGTACGGGGCGAAGGCGGCCGCCCAGTCGTCGTCCCAGCCGTAAGGAGCCAGCGGGTGCGACGAGGACGGAACCGGAAGAATCGGGAAAGACAAGGGAAACCCTTCACAAGGGCGGCCCCGGCACCGCGCGCTCGGCGCGGGAGAGTTCAGGAGAAGGTCAGCCGGTGGCCACGGGGGTGAGAACGATGCTCTTCTGGTTGTGGGCAGCGCCCATCGCAACGACAGTCATCAATGTCCTCACCTCCTGGTTCCTCGCGGTATGTCGCCCCGCTGTGCGGAACGTTGCACACCATAGCCCGCCCCCGCCCGGCAGCGTCAACAGGTTTTCCACCGGCGCCCGATGGTGCCCTCGCGGGGGCCGCGGCGAGGTATTCGTCGGAGATACCCGCAGATCTCCCTCGATCAGGTGAAACGGGTGCACAACGTCCGGTCTCGGGCCGTTAGGGTGCCGAGCATGACCTCACCCCAGACCGCCACCGGCACGTTCACACAAGCCCAGTTGGGCACCCAGATCCTCATCGGCTGGAGCGGCGGACACCCCGACCAGGAGCACGATGTCGCCTTCCTCCTCACCTACTCGCTGGGCGACGGGCAGGACGGCCCGGAGGTCGGCGAGGCCGCATTGCGCACGGCCCTGACGCGCGCGGGCCTTCAGGTCGGCGGTGGCGTCCAGGACGCCACCGAGACGCCGGGCCTCCAGGTGAAGCTGCTCGTCCAGGCCGGGCAGGCCGTCCTGACGATGCCGCACCTCAAGGCGCAGTACACCGTCCCCGCGGAGTGGCTGGCCGCAGCCGAGTCCCAGGGCCAGGTGTACGGGATGTTCGCCACCCGGCCGTGGCCGGAGGCGGTGCCGGGACAGCCGGTCAGCGAGGAGCAGTTGCGGGCCTTCGCCGCGAACGAGGACGTCGTGCGGACTTCCGCCCACTGCCTCCTGCCCGTACGCGCCCTGGCCTGACCCCTACGGGACGGCCCTCGGCCGCTCCGCCCGCACATGACGATGCCCACCACCCCCCGTGGAGTGGTGGGCATCGTCATGTGCGGTGCCGTGATGACACATACGGGCGGCCCGGAGGAAGAACCTCCGGGCCGCCCGCACTCAGTGGTGTCAGTTGTTGCCGACGCCATTGCCCGAGAGGACCGGGATGCCGTCCAGGACGTGCGACAGCGGCTCGTCGCCCTTGGCCTGGGTGGAGTTGTCGGCGCACTGCTGGTTCTGCGGGTTGGACAGGACGTTGACGTCCTGGACCGTGATCGGCACGAGGCCGATGAGCGAACCAACGTTGACCTTGGCAGGCAGCCCGATGCAGAGCTTGTTCAGCGTGCCCTGGACGAGCTGGTTCTGCGGGCTCCAGTCACCCTTGGTCACGCTGTTGCCGAAGGCCTGCGAGGCGCCATTGCCGTTGAGCGTCGTGGTGCCACCGTCGTTGCCGATCGCCATGGCCGTGGGGGCCGCGGCCGCGGACAGACCGATCAGGGACACAGCCACTGCCGCGCCGGCCATCATCTTCTTCATCAAGCTTCACCTTTCGGAGCGTCCCGTTGTGGAACGTACTGAACAACCGCCGCCGGAGAGATCGGTTGCGCAGTACCACTCAAATGGGTGTGATCCGGCGCAAGGTCGACGCCGCGCGGTCACGTACCGGCGACCTCGTCCGAGGTACGCGCCGCGGGGACGAACCCGCCGCCGTGGCACACCGGGGGCTCATGGGGCGCGGCCGCTGCGGGGTTCCGTCCCGCAGCCCGCCACTCGGCGACGAGCCGGTCGTAGATCGGTGTGCTGTCCTGCGCGGGCTGCTGCCCGCTCCGCGGTTGCCGTCTGTCGTACTGATCCATGAAGAGGCCCTACCCGGACCGGGAGGGAACGTCAGCCGGTGCTGCGGCATCCGGGCCAATCACCCGCCGGGCGCACGACGAAGGGCCAGCGCATCCGGACCACCGAAGAACGGTCGCCGTACGGATGGACTGGCCCCACGCGTGATCAGGCACTGCGGACAGGCGGATTCCCGGCCGTTCCCCGAGAACTCGGGGAACTCAGCTGCGGAGGTCCGGAGTTACGCGGCCTCAGTTGTTGCCGACACCGTTGCCCGAGAGGATCGGGATGTTGTCCAGGATGTGCGACAGAGCCTCGTCACCCTTGGCCTGGGTGGAGTTCTCGGTGCACTGCTGGTTCTGCGGCGAGGACAGGACGTTGAGGTCCTGGACCGTGATCGGCACGAGGCCGATGAGCGAGCCGAGGTTGGCCTTGGCCGGCAGGGCGATGCAGGGCTTGTTGAGCGAACCCTGGATGAGGGCGAACTGCGGGCTCCAGTCACCGTGGGTGGCGGAGTTGCCGTAAGCCTGCGAGGCACCGTTGCCGTTGATCGACGTGGTACCGCCGTCGTTGCCGATGGCCATGGCGGCGGGCGCCGCAGCAGCGGAGACACCGACGACCGAGGCAGCGACGGCTGCCGAGGCCAGAATCTTCTTGATCATGGAAAAGCCCTTCGTGGGATAATCTTTTGCCCGCCTATCCGGAGCGTCCTGATCAACTCAGTCCGGCGGGGATTGGTTGTGCCCATTCACTCGAACGATGCTTATCTCTTCCGTGAATCAGAAGAATTCACGAAAGAGGGCACCGGAGAGAATGTGAAGCGGTGGGGAACTGTCGCCGTACGACGGTCAGCCGCCGAGGGGCACCCCGCCGAGGAGCGGAGCAGCAGTCTCGGCCACGCCGGTGGCCCCGTTCGCCAGCTTGCCGACGGTGCCCTCCTTGTGTACCGCCTCGGCGGCTCCGCCAACCGTGTCGATCAGCGGGTCCACCGCCTGCGGGGCGCTGGCCATCACCTGGTTCAGGCCGCTGTCGAGGCTGAAGTTGGGGGCCGTGTCAGTAACGGCGAAGGCGGGAGCAGCCGTTCCGAGAGCGACCATGGAACCGGCAACGAGCGCGGCGGTCTTCGCGTACTTCACTTCGGGTTCCCTTCTGCGCGGCATCTGTTTCGGTCACGTTCCCGTGCCGCACACAAGGTCTCTTTACCTGTGACTTCTGCCGCTTTGCCGTGAATAACGATCCGGCCATGAACGGGAAACTGTGCGGCCGCAGATTTTTCCCGCCTCCATGAGTCCGGAACGAAGTCCGCACGAGAGGTGCGCGAGGAAAAGAGGAAGGCCCCGGATCGGTGTTCACCGATCCGGGGCCGACCGCGGCTGGGCCATCGGCTCAGCCGGTCACCATTCAGGCGTTGACGCAGGTGTTGCCGAAGCTCGGGTTCAGCAGACCGACGACGTTCACGGTGTTGCCGCAGACGTTGACCGGAATGTGGACCGGGATCTGCACAACGTTGCCGGACAGCACGCCCGGGGAGCCCACGGCGATGCCCGAGGCGCCCGCGTCGGCCATGGCCGGAGCGGCGAAGCCCAGCGCCATGAGGGTTCCGGCGGCGACGGCGGCAATCTTGGTGTACTTCACTTTCGTCCCTTTCTGCGAAGGAGTCCGGAGCGATACGACTTTCGTACCGCCCGAGCGTGATGCTGATGCTCGCGACTCCGACGCTGTAATTCGTAACGATTAACAGCCGAGATCGAAACTCTTCAATGAGCAGATTCTCGGAAACCGCCCGAATGACGCAGCTATCAGTCGATCCGCGCCACGGGAAGGTTCATATGACGAGCAGACATACAAATGACTGCGAGTACAGCAGCAGGCCCGGTCCGCTCGGTGGAGGAACGCCGGCGGTCCGGGCCTGGTCGGTGCGGCTGATCAGCCGTTGTGGGCACCGTTGCCGGAGAGGATCGGGATGCTGGACAGGATGTGCGACAGAGCCTCGTCACCCTTGGCCTGGGTGGAGTTCTCGGTGCACTGCTGGTTCTGCGGCGAGGACAGGACGTTGATGTCCTGAACCGAGATCGGCACCAGGCCGATGAGCGAACCGGCGTTGGCCTTCAGCGGCAGACCGATGCAGGGCTTGTTGAGCGAACCCTGGACGAGACCGAACTGCGGGCTCCAGTCACCGTGGGTCTCGGCGTTGCCGTAGGCCTGCGAGGCGCCGTTGCCGTTGATCGAGGTCGTGCCGCCGTCGTTGCCGATCGCCATGGCCTGCGTCGCGCCGAGACCGAGGATGGAGGCGGCGACAGCGCCCGTAGCCAGAACCTTCTTGATCACGATGAACCCTTCTCGTATCCGGTTGCCCCGTACCGGAGCCCCCTGACCAACTCGCGGCCCGGCGATTGGTTCTCTGCATTCACCCGAATGCCTGGCGCTCGGGGCGCATTGACCGGAGGCACGCCCGATGTCCGCCCCGTCCGGGTGATCCCTTGGCCGCGCGTGCGACGAATCCCCGCCCGGCCGGGCCCCCTATCGGCATCGGCACGGACAATCACCGTGAAGGCGATTCGTGAAGAAATTGCGACCCTTCGACGGAGCGCTCATGGCCGAACATGTGAGGAGTGGACTCCCCCGCCCGCCCTCGACGTGGACGGCTCCGAGGGAACCAACCCCCGAATACCTTTGATCTTTCTACCAATTCTCCCACCCTCCAGGGCAGGGACATGAACGTTTGTTCGTAATCCGTTCGGATGGTTACAAAATTTCCACTGACTTCCAAGTTTCCCCCACAACTTCCAGTCGTTATGGGTGACGTCCAGCGCGCACTCGGCTAACAGCTTTCGAAATGACTTCCGCCGGGGTGCACAGCCCCGGCGAAATAGGCGGCACCGCCCGACGATTCCGCGGGCGAATCGCCCATGCGAAGTGTCCTAAGGAAGGGCAATTAATGCGACAGGTCTTGAATAAAAGTATGATCGTCATGGCTGCGGCGTCGGGCATCCTGTCCGCGGCGGGCGGCTATGCGCACGCCGATGCCTCGGCCGAGGGTGCCGCTGTCGGCTCGCCGGGGGTCGGCTCGGGCAACGCCGTCCAGGTGCCGGTGCACATCCCGGTCAACGCGTGCGGCAACACGGTCAATGTGATCGCCCTGCTGAACCCCGCGTTCGGCAACGCCTGCAAGAACGTGGACTCCGGCGGCCACCACGGGAAGAGCGGAGCCGACGCCGAGGGTGTGGCGGCCCACTCCCCGGGCGTCCTGTCGGGGAACCTGATCCAGGCACCCGTGGATGTCCCGGTCAACGCCTGCGGCAACGGCGTCAACGTCGTCGGGCTGCTCAACCCCACCTTCGGCAACGAGTGCGCGAACGTGAGCGGCCCGGACCACCACCACCCTCCGACCGAAGAGCCGCCCACGGAGGAGCCGCCGGTGGATGAACCGCCGGTCGACGAGCCCCCGGTCGACAAGCCGCCCGTCGACAAGCCTCCGGTCAACGAGCCGCCGACGCACGAGCCGCCCGCCAACGAGCCCCCGGTCGACACGCCGCCGACCGACACCCCCCGGCCGAACCAGCCGGGCGCGCACCTCGCCGAGACCGGTTCCGCCGGCCTCGGTCTGGCCGCCGGTGCCAGCGCCGGGCTGTTGCTCGGCGGGGCGATCCTGATGCGCCGCACCCGCGGTTCGCGGGGCTGAGACCGGCCCGTCCGGTCAACGAAGGGTCCGGCCGGACAGCTGATGCTGTCCGGCCGGACCCTTCGCGTGCGAGCGGCGACACCGAGGTCCTCAAGCGCGGCACGGCCGACCGGATCGTCGCGCCGCAACTGGACTGATTCACGCACGCCGAAGAGACGGAAGCGATCGCCGCCCACCGGAGCATCGTGGACGCCGCGCGGGCGGGCGACATCCCCGAGTTCATCGGCTCACTGGGCGAGCACTACGCCCCGGTCAGGCGCCTGATCTCCGAAGCCCGCCCCCATAACAGCATCGAGATAACAGCATCGAGGTCTGAGACCAGGCCCTTCGCCGCAGGCGCCTGTGCGATGTCCGCGGCGGGCCCCGCGACCAGCGGTCGAATGGGACGATGTGCGGGTTCAGCATCTCCAGGGCGAGCCGGCGAAGGTGGTACCGACGTGGCGACAACAGCCTTACGGATCGGGGTGGTCGGCGGCAGCATCGCCGGTTGCGCGATGGCCGTCGCGGGGATCCGGGCCGGTGCGGACGTCACCGTGTACGAGCGCAGCGACGGCGAACTCCAGGACCGGGGCTTCGGGATCGTGATCCCGCCTCCCCTCCACGAGGAACTGGTCGCGGCCGGATATCTGGACGCGGCCATGCCGACCACCCCGGTGGCGTCCCGGGTCTGGGTCACCCGGCAGCCGGGGCGGTACTCCGGGCTGGAGTTCGCACGGCATGCCTCCGCGGTGACGCCGTGCAACTGGGGTCTGTTGTGGCGGTCGTTGCGCGCGAACACGGGCGGGGCCCGTTACCTGCGGGGGCGGCCGGTGACCGGGGTCGGGCACGCGCCGTCCGGGCGGGCGGTGATCCGCACCGGGGACGGGGACGAGTCGTACGACATCGTCGTGGGAGCCGACGGGCACGAATCGCCGACCCGTGAGCTGCTGGCACCCGGGCTGCGGCCGACACCCGCCGGGTATCTGGTGTGGCGCGGCACCATCGCGCTGAGCACCCTCGCCGGTCATCGGCGGGAGCTGGAGCTGCTGCGCGAGGCGTGGGTCACCCTCGGCTTCCGTGGCGGTCACGGGATCTTCTATCTGATCCCGGCCGGTTCCGGGGACGTCACACGGCGCGGCGAGTCCCGCGACCTGCTGCTGGCGTACGCCATTTACGGCCGCCCGCCCGCGCCGGGCGTCGACGTCGGAACGTACGTACGCGATATCGCCGATGAGCACTTCCCGGCGGCCTGGGCCGACATCGTCGCGCGTGGCGAGCATGTCGCCATGGCCTGCCACCCGGTCGCCGACATCCAGGTTCCCCGCGCCGCACGGTCCCCGTTCCTGCTGACCGGGGACGCGGCGGCGGTCACCCGCCCGCACACGGCCAGCGGCGCGGTCAAGGCGCTTCAGGACGCGCGCGCTCTGGAGCGGGCACTGCGGGACACCGCGTCACCGGCCGAGGCGCTGGAGCGGTACGCAGACGAACGCACCGCCGCGGGCGCCCGCTTGGTGGAGCTGGGGCGCAGGCTGGGGCGAGCCCAGGTGGAGGAGACTCCCGACTGGGCGGCGATGGACCAGGACGACGTGGACGCGTGGTGCCAGGCCACGTTGGCGGGGACGCGGCACTACTTGTACGGGGAGCCGCGGTAGCCCCGGCCGGTGCGGGGTCTCCGGGTCAGTGCGGGGTCTCCGGGTCGGCGCGGATCCGCTGGTGGTCCCCGGAGACGTATGCATAGGTGTCGATGAGTTCCCGGGGGGTCTTTCCAGTCCGAAGGTCCGCGGTCGCGCCCGGTTCAGGGCGAGGATCTCCGGGATGCCGTGCAGGGTCGGTGGCATGGGACCGGCCTCCGTATCGCTGCGGGTGGGCGGGGTCGGGCAGTCGCGGGGGCGGTGGCGGTGGACGGGGACGCGGCCTTCCGTTCGGCTGCCTGCTCGTCGTGGTCGGGGCGCTTGAGAAGCAGCAGCATGAAGCCGAACCACTCGATGGTCGAGCCGATGAAGGCTCCCACTCCTGCGCGGTTGGCGACTCTGGTGCGCTCTCGCGCGGTGGACGCGCTCATGGTGGCTCCCGTGAACATCGTCGATCAAGCGGACGAGGGCATTGCCGGGACGAGCGTCGCCCGAGACGCCCGATGCCGCACCGGCGGGGAGGGAGATTGCGGGAATGAGGTGCAATGTGACATGTCGTCGCGTGGCTGCGTGGCATGTGACATTGCAGGACGCGCGGCATCATGTGCCATCACACCCTGCCGTGTGACATGTCACCGGGGAGACCCGGCCCGGTGCGTCAGGGTGCGATGCGCTCGAAGACCGCGGCCAGGCCCTGGCCGCCGCCGATGCACATCGTCTCCAGCCCGTAGCGGGACTCGCGGCGGTGCAGTTCGCGGGTGAGCGTGGCGAGGATGCGGGCGCCGGTGGCGCCGACCGGGTGGCCCAGCGAGATCCCGGATCCGTTGACGTTGATCCGTTGCTCGTGGTCGATGTCACCCAGGCCCAATTCCCTTGTACAGGCGAGTACTTGTGCGGCGAACGCCTCGTTGAGCTCAATCAGGTCGAGGTCGGCCAGGGTGAGTCCGGCACGGGCGAGCGCCGCGCGGGTGGCCGGGACGGGGCCGATGCCCATCGTCGCGGCGGGGACTCCCGCCCGCGCGAACGAGACCAGCCGGACGAGCGGGGTGAGGCCGAGGCGTTCGGCGGTGGCCGCGCCGGTCACCAGGCAGGCGGCGGCCGCGTCGTTCTGACCGCTCGCGTTGCCCGCGGTGACGGTCGCCGCGGGGTCGGACTTGCCCATGACCGGTCGGAGCCCGGCGAGTTGCTCGGCGGTGGTGTCGGGACGCGGGTGCTCGTCCGCGGTGACCGACGTCTCGCCCTCGCGGGTCCGTACGGTGACGGGGACGGTCTCCGCCTCGTACCGCCCCTCGGCTGCGGCACGAGCGGCGCGCTGTTGCGAGCGCAGGGCCAGCGCGTCCTGGTCGGCGCGGCTGATCCCGTACTCCCGGCGCAGGTTCTCCGCGGTCTCGATCATGCCGCCGGGGACAGGGTGGTTGACGCCGCCCGCGGTGACCCTGCCCCGGGCCAGCGAGTCGTGGAGCTGGAGGCCGGGGCCCTTGATGCCCCAGCGCCCGTCGTGCGTGTAGTAGGGGGCGGCGCTCATCACGTCGACGCCGCCCGCGATCACGACCTCGCTGAAGCCGGCCCGGATCTGCATCGCCGCGTCGAGGACGGCCTGGAGGCCGGAGCCGCAGCGCCGGTCGATCTGGGCGCCGGTGACGGTCGCGGGAAGCCCCGCGTCCAGGGCGGCGACCCGGCCGATGGCCGGCGCCTCGGCGGACGGGTAGGCGTGCCCGAGGATCACCTCGTCGACCCGGTCCGGATCGATACCGGTACGGGCGACGACCTCGGCGATGACACGCGCGGCGAGCGAGGCCGGTGTCTGCTGCGCGAACGCCCCGCCGAAGCGGCCGATGGGGGTGCGCAGCGGTTCGCAGATGACGACATCGAGCGGGTCGGGCACGGCAGGGCCTTTCGCGAGGGGCGGCGGGGACGGTGCGGGTATGTGGGCGACCATCGCATCCGGCGACTGAGTCGGTCCAATATCGAATTCACCCTGGTTCGAGACGTGGCCCGTCTCAATGGGCCCTCGCCCCCGTTCAGTGCACCGGCGTCGGCAGGGCCTCCTCGGCGACGGAGAGCACTGCGTGCAGCGCGGCGGAGGGGTTGTCGGCACGCCAGGCCAGGGCCGCCTGACGGCGGATGGGCGGTCCGGCGAGGGGGCGGTAGACGAGCCCGTTCTGCTGGATGTGCCGGCAGGAGGTGACCGTGAGGGTGACACCGACTCCGGCGGCGACCAGCGCCAGGATCGTGTACGAGTCGGGGGCCTCCTGGACCACCCGCGGGTTGAACCCGGCGCCCTCGCACGCCTCGACCATCGCGTCGCGCACGGTGGAGCCGGTGTTGGCCGGGAACGAGACGAACGATTCCTCGGCCAGGACTCCGATCGGCACCGTCTCCAGCTGGGCGAGCGGGTGGTCGGAGGGCAGGGCGCACAGCAGCTCCTCCTCGTCGATCACCCGGTACGCCACTCCCGGCCGGGTCACCGGCAGCCGGACGAACCCGAGGTCGAGCGTGCCGTCGGCCACCCGCGACAGCGCGACGTTGGCGTACGTCTGGCCGGTCATGACGAGTTCGAGGCCGGGGTGGGCGGCACGCACGGCGCGGGTGAGCTGGGGCAGCGTCTCGTGGCTGGAGGCACCGGCGAAACCGATGGTGACCCGGCCGTACTCACCCCGGCCTGCCGATCGGGCGGCCCGTACCGCCGTGTCGAGGTCGTCCAGGACCGTCCGTACCGGTTCCAGGAACGACTCCCCCGCGCTGGTGAGCCGTACCGAGCGGGTGTTGCGCCGGAAGAGCTGGACACCGAGCTCCTTCTCCAGCTGCCGGATCCGCTGGCTGAGCGGGGGCTGGGCCATCTGGAGCCGCTTGGCGGCCCGGCCGAAGTGCAGCTCCTCGGCCACGGCGACGAACGCGTTCAGATGACGTAGCTCCATACCGGCGCCCCACCCCATCCATTCATAGCCCGGACGTCTTGATCCGACCCTAATTCGGTATTGGACAGCGTTCAATGGCCGCTGACACGGTGGGGCGACCCGCACGCATACGCCGAGGAGCACTGTGGACCGGACGGACGGGATCGACGGGACCGACAAGGTCATGTCGATGACGGCGGCCATCGCCGCCTTCATCCATGACGGGGGCACCATCAGTCTCGAAGGCTTCACCCATCTCATCCCGACCGCCGCCGGGCACGAGATCATCCGCCAGGGCCGCCGGGACCTCACCGTCGTCCGGATGACGGCGGACATCGTGGTGGACCAGATGCTCGCGGCGGGCTGTGTCTCGCGGCTGGTCTCCTCCTTCGTGGGCAACTCCTCCGCCGGTTCGCTGGGCGAGCTGCGCAGGCGGATCGAGAACGCCGACCCGGAACCGCTGGTGTTCGAGGAGTACAGCCACTACGGGATGATCTGCCGGTATCTCGCCGGATCGCAGCGGCTCCCGTTCTATCCGCTGCGTTCCTACGGCGGGAGCGACCTGCCGTCGGTCAACCCCGGTCTGCGCAAGGTCACCTCGCCCTATCCCGGCCCGGACGGCGAACCGGAACGGATCTATGTCGTCCCGCCGGTCAACCCGGACGTGACGATCATCCACGCCCAGCGCGCCGACCGCCGGGGCAACACCCAGATGTGGGGGCTGACCGGCATCCAGGCCGAGGCGGTGTACGCCGCGGACAAGGCGATCGTCGTCGTGGAGGAGCTCGTCGACGACGAGGTGATCCGCTCGGACCCGAACCGCACCCTGGTACCGGCCCACGCGGTCGACGCGGTCGTGGTCTGCCCGCGCGGCGCCCACCCCTCCTTCGCGCAGGGGTACTACGACCGGGACAACGCCTTCTACCGGGCCTGGTCGCAGATCAGCAAGGACCCGGCCCGGCTCCAGGTGTGGCTGGACGAGTGGGTGCGCGGTACGGCCGACCACGCCGCGTACGTGGACAAGCTCGGCGAGGAGTTCTGGGCGGGGCTCGCGGTCGGCGAGGCGCTGAGCGAGCCGGTGAACTACGGACGGCGGTTGTGAGCGCGGCACACGAGAAGGAGCCGATCATGAGCACGAGCACCACGAGCACCACGAGCACCACAGGCACGGAAGGCACCACGGGCACCACAGGCACAGCTGGCAGCACCTGCACCACGACACCCACGAACGGCACGCGCCCCGTCACCTCCTCCGAACTGCTCGCCGTCGTCGCCTCCCGCGAACTGGTCGCACGGCGCACCGTGTTCGCCGGGATCGGTCTGCCGACGCTCGCGACCGAGCTGGCGCATCTGACCGTCGCGCCGGAGATCGAGGTCGTGTACGAGTCCGGGGTCTGCGGCGCGCACCCCTCCCATCTGCCGGAGACCATCGCCGACGCGGTCCTGATCACGGGGGCCGAGGCGGTCCTGTCGATGCCCGCCCTGTTCGGCTGCGTCCTCCAGGGCGGCCATATCGACGTCGGGTTCCTGGGCGCCGCCCAGATCGACCGGTGGGGCAATCTCAACACCTCCGTGATCGGGGACTGGGACAGCCCCTCGGTGCGGCTGCCCGGCTCCGGCGGCGGCGTCGAGGTGATGGCCAGCTCCCGCGAGGTCTTCGTGGTGATGCGCCGCCACAGCCCGCGCTCCTTCACCGACACCCTCGACTTCTGCACCACTCCGGGGCCCGACCGGGCGCTCGCCGAGGGCATCCGGCCGCTCGGCATCGGCGTCACCCGGGTCATCACCGAACTGGGCATCCTGGCCCGTGCGGGCATCGGCGACGAGCTGCGGCTGGTCGCCGTCCACCCGGACGTCACCGTCGAACAGGTCCGGGCAGCGACCGGCTGGGACCTCAAGGTGGCCGATACGGTCACGACGGTGCCGTCCCCCACGGCCGCGGAGCTCCGGCTCCTGCGCGACGATGTCGACCCCGACCGTGTCTACCTCCGCTGAAAGGGCCTCAACTGCCATGCGTATCAGGATTGTCGGCGCCGGAGCCATGGGACGCGGCATCGCCCAGTGGGCGGCGAGTGCCGGACACACCGTCGAACTGAGCGATGTCCGGGCGCAGGCGGTGACGGACGCCCTGGGCTTCGTCACGTCGATGCTGGAGCGGGCCGTGGCCAAGGGCCGGATGTCCGCGGAGGACCGTGCCGCCGCCGTGGCGCGCCTCGTCCCGCTGGATGACCCCTGGGCGGCCGGGGAGGACGTCGAGCTGGTCATCGAGGCGGTACGGGAGGATCTGCCGACCAAGGCCGAGGTGTTCGGCAAGCTGGAGCGCGCGCTGCCCGCATCCGCGGTCTTCGCGACCAACACCTCGTCGCTGTCGGTCACCCGGATCGCCGCGACGCTCCAGGACCCCTCGCGCCTCGCCGGGCTGCACTTCTTCAATCCGGTCCCGCTGATGAGGATCGTGGAGGTGGTGCCTGGTGCCGCCACCCGCCCGGAGATCCCGCCCGCGCTCACCGCGCTGGTCGAGAGCTGCGGGCACCGGGCGGTCACCGTGGCGGACACCCCGGGCTTCCTGGTCAACCACGCCGGGCGCGGCCTGGTGACCGAGGCGCTCGCGCTGCTGGAGGAGTCGGTCTGCGACCCGGCCGGTATCGACCGGATCGCCCGTGACGTACTGGGCCTGCGGATGGGCCCGTTCGAGCTGATGGACCTCACCGGCCTCGATGTGACGGCCGCGGTGATCGACTCGATCTGGCAGGGCTTCCGCTACGAGGACCGGCTGCGCCCCTCGTACCTCACGCCGAACCGGGTGGCCGCCGGGCTGCACGGCCGCAAGACGGGACAGGGCTGGTTCGCGTACGGGCCCGGGGCGCCCGCCCCGGCCCCCGAGGCGCCGGTCACGGGTGACGCCGGCCGGCCGGTGCACATCGTCGGCGCGTGCGAGTGGGCCACGGCGCTGCGGGCGGCGCTGACGGCTGCGGGCGCGGTCGTCGAGGCGGGCCCGGAAACGTCGGCGGGCGCCGTGGTGCTGGTGCCGGTCTGGGGGACGACGGTCGCGGGGGCGGTGGCCGCGCACGCGCTGCCCGCCGCCCGTACCTTCGGCGTGGACCCGCTGCCTCCGGTGGGCCGCCGCCGGGTGCTCGCGGTGACCGCCGCGTCCGATCCGGCCGCCGCGCGGGACGCCCGCGCGGTGCTGGCACGGGCCGCCGACGGCGCGGAGCCGTACGCCGTCTCGGTCGTGCGGGACACCGCAGGATCCGTCGCCCAGCGGCTGCTGGCCTCGGTCGTGTCCGTCGCCGCGTCGATCGCGGAGCGCGGGCTCGCCTCCCCGGCCGATATCGATCTGGCCGTGACGACGGGGCTCGGCTATCCCGTAGGGCCGTTGGCCTGGGGCGAGCGGACCGGCGCCGGGCGGATGCTGGAGCTGTCCCGGTCGCTGTACGCCACGACCGGCGACCCACGCCATCGGCCGACCCGGTGGGTCACGGAACGCGCCCGGCTGGGGCTGGCGTTGACGGACCCGGGCACCTCGCCCGACGCCTGCCTCGACTGACCGGAGCGGGACCGCCCCCTCTCCGGGGCGGCCCGCGGTCCGGTGAGCGTCGGGCCGCCCCGGAGAAGGGGCGGTCCCCCGGTAGGGCGGCGCGGCGCGCCGACCTCGAAGGGCGCCATGACCGTTTCGTACAAGACCCCCGCGAGCCGTCGCGCCTACGGTCGGAGCATGACTCCACGACTCGACGCGATCGGCATCATCACCGCGGACCTGGCCGCATCGCTCGCCTTCTACCGCCGGCTCGGGCTCGACATCCCGGCCGAGGCGGATTCCGCACCCCATGTCGAGGTGACCCTGCCCGGCGGGCAGCGCCTGCTGTGGGACACCGAGGACGTCATCCGCTCGTTCGACCCGGACCGGCAGCGGCCGGCGGGCGGGGAGCGCCTCGGTCTCGCGTTCCTGTGCGACAGCCCCGAGGAGGTGGACGCGGTGTACGCCGATCTGACCGGCGCCGGACACCAGGGGCATCTGAAGCCCTGGGACGCCGTCTGGGGGCAGCGCTACGCGGTCGTGCTGGACCCGGACGGCTGCGGGGTGTCGCTGTTCGCGGACGCCTCGTAGCCGGTACGGGCGAGATAGCCGCCGAGCGTCGTACCTGCCAGGTTCCGCACCTCCCTCGCGAGGTGTGCCTGGTCGGTGCAGCCCGCGGTGTGCGCGGCCTCGGCGTACGGCGTTCCCGCCCGTACGAGGGCCAGCGCCCGCTGGAGCCGCAGCACCCGGGCCAGCGTCTTGGGCCCGTAGCCGAACGCCGCGAGGGAACGGCGGTGCAGCTGGCGGGCGCCCAGCCCGACCGACCGCGCGGTGGCGGCGACGGATCGCCCCCGCCCCAGCTGTGCGGCGACGGACACCGTCAGCGGGTCGGGCGGTCCGGTGTCGGCGGCCCGGCGCAGGGCGAGGCGTTCCAGCGCCGCCGCGGGGTCGGGGTCCTGGTCGATGTGCTCGGTGAGTCTGCGGACCTCGGCGCCGGGCCAGAGATCGTCGAGGGCGACGCGGCGGTCGCGCAGTTCGTCGGCCGGTACGCCGAGCAGCGCGGGTGCCGTGCCGGGGGCGAAGCGGATCGCCGCGCACCGTCCGCGTTCCGCCGCGGTCACCTCGAACGCGTGGGTGTCGGGTCCCGCGACGCGCAGCCGTCCGGGCGTCCAGATCAGGTCCATGCAGCCGTCCGGGAGGACCGGGCGGGCGGGTCCGGCGGGCCCGTCCCAGGTCCAGACGACCGCGCCGTCGAATTGCGACGCCCACTCCTCGTACCCGTAGCCCATGGTCACGACGCTGACGCGTCGCGCCGGGAGCGCATCCTCACAGGGTGCGGGGCCCATGATTCTCCCCGGTGTCGCCGGGGTCGCCGGGGTCCTTCGGGGCCTCCGCGTCCTTGGGGTCCTTGGGGTCCTTGGGGTCCTTCGCTCCCTTGGGCTCCTTCTCCCAGGTGGCGTGCAGCCGGGACTTCACGTCGTCAGGCGGCAGGAAGCGTGACCAGCGCTCCGGGAACTCCGACGGCATGTACGCGTCGTCGTCATCGTCGTCGTCCCCCTGGTCGTCCCAGAAGGTGGAGCGGGTACGGGCCACGAACTCGGCGGCCTGCGCGGCCCGGACCAGCTCGTTGGCCTCGCGGGCGGCGGCGGTCGCGAGCGAGGGCCACACCCGGTCGATGGCGGCGTTGACCGCGGCACCCACCAGTACCGCGAACGCCGAGATGCCTATCCACAGCAGGACGGCGATGGGTGCGGCCAACGAGCCGTAGATCGTGGGCCCTTCGACCGTGCTGGTCAGGTAGATCCGCAGGAGGAAGCTGCCGACCACCCACATGCCGAGCGCCACGAGCGCTCCGGGTACGTCCTCGATCCACGGCGAGCGCACGGGTACGGACACGTGGTAGAGCGTCGTGAGGAAGGCGATCGTCAGCAGGATGACGAGCGGCCAGTACAGGACGGCGATGACCTCGGTGCCCCAGGGGACGAACTCCACCACCCGGTCGGGGCCGACCACCAGCAGCGGCAGCACCACCGCGCCGAGCAGCAGCGCGACGACGTACAGCAGGAAGGCGAGCAGCCGGGTCTTGACGATGCCGCGCTCGCCGTCGAGTCCGTACATGACGGTGATGGTGTCGATGAAGACGTTCACCGCCCGGGAGCCGGACCACAGGGCGATGGCGAAGCCGATGGAGATGACGTCGGGGCGGGCGCCCGTCGTGACGTCGTCCAGGAGGGGTTTGGCGAAGTCGTTGACTCCCCGCTCGGACAGGACGGTCTGGGCGGCGCTGAGGATGTTGCGCTCGATGGAGGCGACCGTGGTGGTGGTCGTCCACTCGTCGACGTAACCGAGCAGTCCGATCAGTCCGAGGAGCAGCGGCGGCAAGGAAAGCAGGGTGAAGAACGCCGCCTCGGCCGCGAGTCCGAGGATGCGGTACTCGATGCACGAGTTGACGGTGTCCTTGAGCAAGTGCCACGCCATCTGCCGCTTGGATACGTTGCGGTAGAGGACTCGGGCCCGGTGGAGTCGGCCCGGTGGCCGCTCGGGTGTTTCATTTGCTGCCTGCACCTCCTTACCGTATCGGCATGGCAGCCACCACCCACACAGTGACCAATCAGGTTCCGCCGCTGGTCGGCTATGACGTCTTCGCCGCCGACCGCGCCCTCACCGAGGCCGTTGAGCGGCATGTCGCGCCCGAAGTCCTTCCCGAGGCACGGGAGGAACTGGAAGCGCTCGGCCGGGCCGCCGGCTCCGCACAGGCCCAGGAATGGGGTGCGCTGGCGAACGAGAATCCGCCGAAGCTGCGTACCCATGACCGTTACGGGCACCGTATCGACGAAGTGGAGTTCCATCCGTCCTGGCACCGGCTCCTGGGCCACGCGGTCGCGGGCGGCCTCACCGACGCCTGGGGGCGGCCGGCCGGTCATGTCCGGCGCGCGGCCGGGTTCCTGGTCTGGACGCAGGCCGAGGCGGGCCACGGCTGCCCGCTGTCGATGACGCACGCGGCGGTGCCCGCGCTGCGGACCGATCCGGTGCTGGCCGCCGAGTGGGAGCCGCGGCTGACCTCGCATGTGTACGAGCAGGGGCTGCGGCCCGCCGCGCAGAAGGCCGGGGTGCTCTTCGGGATGGGCATGACGGAGAAGCAGGGCGGCACGGACGTGCGGTCCAACACCACGCGGGCCGAGCCGTTGGCGGGTGAGGGCGAGTATCTGCTCACCGGCCACAAGTGGTTCTGTTCCGCGCCGATGGCGGACGGTTTCCTGGTGCTGGCGCAGGCACCGGGCGGGCTGACCTGCTTCCTCGTACCGCGCGTCCTGCCGGACGGAACCCGAAATGTGTTCGGTATCCAGCGCCTCAAGGACAAACTGGGCAATAAGTCCAATGCGTCCGCCGAGGTCGAGTTCGACGGGACGTGGGCGCGCCGGGTCGGCGAGGAGGGCCGCGGGGTGCGCACCATCATCGAGATGGTGGCGGCCACCCGGCTGGACTGCGTGGTCGGTTCGGCCGCGCTGATGCGGCAGGCGGTGGCGCAGGCGATCCACCACACCGCGTACCGCAGCGCGTTCGGCGGCCTGCTGATCGAGAAGCCGCTGATGCGCAACGTCCTGGCCGACCTGACCCTGGAGTCGGAGGCGGCGACGGTCCTCGCGGTACGGCTGGCCGCCGCCTACGACGCGGACACCGAGGAGGAGCGGGCCTTCCTGCGGCTCGCGGTGCCCGCCGCCAAGTACTGGGTGACCAAGCGCTGCACGGCGGTGGTCGGCGAGGCCCTGGAGTGCCTGGGCGGCAATGGGTACGTGGAGGAGTCGGGCATGCCGCGGCTGTTGCGCGAGGCTCCGCTCAACTCGATCTGGGAGGGTTCGGGCAATGTGCAGGCCCTCGACGTCCTGCGGGCGCTCCAGCGCGAGCCACAGGCCCTCAACGCGTTCCTCCAGGAGGTCGGCAGGGCGCGCGGCGCCGACCACCGGCTGGACGCGGCGATCAAGGACCTGCTGACCGAGCTGGCCGATCTGGAGGCGGTGGAGGCGCGGGCCCGGCGGATCGTCGAACGGATCGCGCTGGTGCTCCAGGGTTCGCTGCTGGTGCGCTGGGCGCCGCCGGAGGTCTCCGACGCGTTCTGCGCCTCACGGCTGGGCGGGGACTGGGGTACGGCCTTCGGGACGCTGCCGCACAGTCTGGATCTGGCCTCGGTGGTGGCGCGGGCCCGCCCCGTCGCCCCGTAACCCCGAGGCTCCCGGGAAAAGCTACGGAGGGTGGCGCTGCGCCGACACGGCACCACCCTCCATGCTTGTGCAACACCGGACAACGGGGAAACAGGCCCCGTCCCACGGTGTCCTGTCACTCTCGTACGGGTCTGCGGCACATCACCAGAGTTGCAAAGGGTTGCAACCATTGTGTGGAGTGCGAAGTACGCGGACCCCGGCGGCGTCGGAATGGGGTCCCCTGGGCCTCGGCTTCGGCCTTATTTGGGGAGACACCCATGAGGGACACAGAGCCTGTCGAGGTGGCGCGGCTGACCTCCCGGGACGCCCGGCGGGCCGCCCGGCTGCTGCACACCGCGCGGGAGGCCCGGCTGGCGGGCGACCGTTCCGCGGCCGCGCCGCGTGCGGAGATCGACGCCTCGTGGGACCGGGTGGTGCGCAGCGGGATAGACCCGGGGCAGTCGCCGGAGAGCGAGTTGCTGGACGCGGACGAGATCGAGCACCGGCGCCGGGGGACGGTGCTCGGCGCGGTGCTGCCGGTGCTGCGCGAGGGGCTGGGCTCGATCGCCGAGGCGCAGCAGATCATGGTCGTCACCGATGCCGAGGGCCGGGTGCTGTGGCGCCAGGGCCACATCGCGGTGATGCGCCGGGCCCACGACATCTGTCTGGAGGAGGGCGCCGCCTGGGCGGAGGCGTCGACCGGGACGAACGCGATCGGTACGGCACTCGCCGCCCGCGCTCCCATCCAGGTCCACTCGGCCGAGCACTTCATCCGCGCTCTGCACTCGTGGACCTGCGCGGCGGCCCCGGTCCGTGATCCGCGGGACGGCCGGATCGTGGGGATCGTCGACATCAGCGGCCCGGCGTCCACGTTCCATCCGACGACGCTCGCTCTGGTCGGCTCGGTGGCCAGGCTCGCCGAGGGCGAGATCCGCACGCGGCATCTGGTGGCGATAGAACGGCTGCGCGCGGTGGCGGCGCCGATTCTGTGCCGGCTGGGCGGCCGGGCGCTGGTGGTGGACACCCATGGCCGGCTGGCGGCGGTCACCGGGATGCCGCCGGTGGACCGGCTGCCGATGCCGAAGTCGTTGCGGCCGGGGCGGGTGTGGCTGCCGTCGCTGGGCATGTGCCGGGTGGAGCCGCTGCCCGGTGGCTGGCTGGTGCAGGTGGCGGACGGGTCATCGGACGGGCCGCCGCGCCGGGTGGTGCTCGATCTGAGCCGGCCGCGGGGGCTCACGATCCATGTGGTCAGCCCCGTCGGCACCTGGACGCAGCGGCTGTCGCCGCGGCACGCGGAACTGCTGTACGCGCTGGCGCTGCACCGGGAGGGGCGCACCGCTTCGGAGCTGGCGCTGGACGTCTTCGGCGACCCGACCCGGACGGTGACGGTGCGGGCCGAGATCTCCCGGATGCGGCGCCATCTGGCGGAGGTGCTGGCACACCGCCCGTACCGCTTCGGTGAGGACGTCGAGGTGGAGGTGATCCACCCGGAGCATCCGGGCGATCTGCTGCCGCGCTCGAAGGCTCCGCTGGTGGTCGCGGCGCGGCAGTCGGCCGAGCCGGTCCAGGCGGTCTGAGCGCGGGGCGGTTCCGGGCGCGGGGCCGGTCCGGGCGCGGGGCCGGCGTCCGAGTCGCGGGGCCGGCGTCCGAGTCGCGGGCCCGGCGTCCGGGTCGTGGGCCCGCTTTGGGCCGGAACCGCCCTTCGTGGTTTTCTGGCGGCCATGAGCAACGCCACGCACCCCGATGCCCTCACCAACGAAGTGACCGTCTGGTCGCTGGAACAGACCTCGCCCGACGACCTGCGGCCCGCCGTCGCACCGGGGGGTGATCTGCGGATCGTACGGGCGGCGGTGCCGCTGCCCGAGTTCAGCCGGTTCCTCTACACCGCGGTCGGCGGTGACATCCAGTGGACCGACCGGCTCGGGATGACGTACGCGCAGTGGCAGGAGGCCCTGGACCGTCCCGGGGCCGAGACCTGGGTGGCGTACGAGAACGGGACCCCGGCCGGTTACATCGAGCTGGACCCGCAGGACGACGGCGTGGTCGAGATCATGTACTTCGGGCTGATCCCGGCGTTCCGGGGCCGTCGCATCGGTGGCCATCTGCTCTCGTACGGGGTGGCCCGCGCCTGGGACCTGGCCGAGCGCTGGCCGGAGCGGACTGCGACGAAGCGGGTGTGGCTGCACACCTGTTCCAAGGACGGTCCGCACGCGATGGACAACTATCTGCGGCGCGGCTTCCGGCTGTTCGACACGAAGACCGAGCAGGAGCCGGAGGTGGCGTCGCCGGGCCCATGGCCGGGGGCGCACGCTTCCTGAAAGCGTGACGCGCGACACAGCGTCTCACCTGTCGGGACCATCTCGTCCACATGACGGATAGTGGTGGACTGGCCCGAGATGCGCGTGACACGCTTCCGCCATGTCTGGATCTGGGATTGCCTTGGTGAGTCGACGTCACGTCGACCTCTGCCGCATGTCCAGCGCCATCTGTCCGGCGGGCTGAGAGTCCCAGCACCGCCGCGATTCCCTTACCTCTGCAACCCCCCGCGCACCGCCGCGCCTCAGCGCGAGTGTGCCGTTCAGAGCCGCCCTCCTGCAGTCCCGAAGGACGTATTGTCATGGCCGCCACCCCTGAACAGCCTGCGCCCGCCACGCCCCGCCGCAAGGCCGGACGCCACCGTGGCGAAGGCCAGTGGGCGATGGGTCACCACACCCCGCTCAACGGGAACGAGCAGTTCAAGAAGGACGACGACAGTCTCAACGTACGGACACGTATTGAGACGATCTACTCCAAGCGCGGCTTCGACTCGATCGACCCGAACGACCTTCGTGGACGTATGCGCTGGTGGGGGCTCTACACCCAGCGCAAGCCCGGCATCGACGGCGGCAAGACCGCCATCCTGGAGCCGGAGGAGCTGGACGACCGCTACTTCATGATGCGCGTCCGCATCGACGGCGGCCGGCTCACCACCGCGCAGCTGCGCGCCATCGGCGAGATCTCGCAGGACTACGCACGCGGCACCGCCGACATCACCGACCGGCAGAACATCCAGCTGCACTGGATCCGCATCGAGGACGTCCCGGCGATCTGGCAGAAGCTGGAGGCCGTCGGGCTCTCCACCACCGAGGCGTGCGGCGACTGCCCCCGCGTGATCATCGGCTCCCCGGTGGCGGGCATCGCCGCCGACGAGATCATCGACGGCACGCCCGCGGTCGACGAGATCCACGAGCGCTACATCGGCAGCAAGGAATTCTCCAACCTGCCCCGCAAGTTCAAGACCGCGATCTCCGGTTCGCCGGTGCAGGACGTGGTGCACGAGATCAACGACATCGCGTTCGTCGGCGTCGACCACCCGGAGCACGGCCCCGGCTTCGACGTCTGGGTCGGCGGCGGTCTCTCCACCAACCCGCGGTTCGCCGAGCGCCTCGGCGCCTGGGTGCCGCTGGACGAGGTGCCCGATGTCTGGGCCGGTGTCATCGGGATCTTCCGCGACTACGGCTACCGGCGGCTGCGCACCCGGGCCCGGCTGAAGTTCCTGATGGCCGACTGGGGGCCCGCCAAGTTCCGTCAGGTGCTGGAGGACGAGTACCTCAAGCGCCCGCTGATCGACGGCCCCGCGCCCGAACAGCCCAGCTCCCGCTGGCGCGACCACATCGGTGTCCACCAGCAGCGGGACGGCCGGTTCTACGTCGGTTTCGCCCCCAGGGTCGGCCGGGTGGACGGCTCCACACTGGCCAAGATCGCCGATCTGGCCGCGGCCCACGGCTCGGACCGGCTGCGGACCACCGTCGAGCAGAAGATGATCATCCTCGATGTGGAGCAGGAGCACATCGAGTCGCTGACCGCCGGTCTGGAGGCACTGGACTTCCAGGTGAAGCCCTCCCCGTTCCGGCGCGGCACGATGGCCTGCACCGGGATCGAGTTCTGCAAGCTGGCGATCGTAGAGACGAAGGCGCGCGGCGCCTCGCTCATCGACGAACTGGAGCGCCGCCTGCCGGAGTTCGAGGAGCCGCTCACCATCAACATCAACGGCTGCCCCAACGCCTGCGCCCGCATCCAGACCGCGGACATCGGCCTCAAGGGCCAGTTGATGCTCGACAGCACGGGCAACCAGGTGGAGGGCTACCAGGTGCACCTCGGCGGCGCGCTCGGACTGGAGGCCGGGTTCGGCCGCAAGGTCCGCGGCCTGAAGGTCACTTCGGCCGAACTGCCCGACTACGTCGAGCGGGTGCTCGGCCGTTTCCAGGAGGAGCGCGAGGACGGCGAGCGCTTCGCGACCTGGGCGGCACGGGCCAGTGCGGAGTCGCTGTCATGAGCGAGCGAGCCGCGCCGTTCTACTGCCCGTACTGCGGCGACGAGGATCTGCGCCCGCACGAGACCGGGCACGGCGCCTGGGAATGTGCTTCCTGCAATCGCGCGTTCCAGCTCAAGTTCCTGGGTCTGCTGACCCGCGGGCTTCAGCGCAACGACGGGGAAGGGGACGGGATATGACGGGCACTCTGCTGACCGGCGAACTCACCGACCAGGAGCTGAGGGAGCTGGCCGAACGGGCCGGCCGCGAGCTGGAGGACGCCTCGGCGTCCGACATCCTGAAGTGGGCCACCGACACCTTCGGCCCGCGTTTTTGCGTCACCTCCTCCATGGAGGACGCCGTCGTCGCGCACCTCGCCTCCCGGGTACTGCCCGGCGTGGACGTGGTGTTCCTCGACACCGGTTACCACTTCCCGGAGACCATCGGCACCCGGGACGCGGTGGAGGCGGTGATGGACGTCAACGTCATCACGCTGACCCCGCGGCGGAGCGTGGCCGAGCAGGACGCGGAACACGGGCCGAAGCTGCACGACCGCGACCCCGACCTGTGCTGCGCCCTGCGCAAGGTCAAGCCTCTTGAGGACGGCCTCACGTCGTACACCGCCTGGGCGACCGGGCTGCGCCGCGACGAGTCCCCCACCCGGGCGAACACCCCGGTCGTCGGCTGGGACGAGAAGCGCCGCAAGGTCAAGGTCTCGCCGATCGCGCGCTGGACCCAGGACGACGTGGACGCGTACGTGGCGGAACACGGTGTGCTCACCAACCCGCTGCTGATGGACGGATACGCCTCCGTGGGCTGCGCGCCCTGCACCCGCCGGGTGCTGGAGGGCGAGGACGCGCGGGCCGGCCGCTGGGCCGGGCGGGGCAAGACCGAGTGCGGGCTGCACGGCTGATGACGACTGATCAGGAGACTTCGATGAGCGTGACGGAGACGGGAGCCACCATCTGGCTGACCGGTCTGCCGAGCGCGGGCAAGACCACCATCGCGTACGAACTGGCGGGCCGGCTCAGGAGCGAGGGCCACCGGGTCGAGGTGCTCGACGGCGACGAGATCCGGGAGTTCCTCTCCGCGGGGCTCGGCTTCTCCCGCGAGGACCGGCACACCAACGTCCAGCGGATCGGCTTCGTCGCCGAGCTGCTGGCGGCCAACGGCGTGAAGGTGCTGGTCCCGGTCATCGCGCCCTTCGCGGACAGCCGGGAAGCGGTCCGCAAGCGGCACGGGAGCGAGGGCACCACGTACCTGGAGGTACATGTCGCCACTCCCGTCGAGGTGTGCTCCGTACGTGATGTGAAGGGGCTGTACGCCAAGCAGGCGGCGGGCGAGATCAGTGGGCTCACCGGGGTGGACGACCCCTACGAGGCACCCGAGTCGCCGGATCTGCGGATCGAATCGCACCAGCAGACCGTGCAGGAGTCCGCAGCGGCGCTCCGCGCGCTGCTCACCGAGAGGGGACTGGCGTGAGCACCGTCGCCACCGTGCCGGAAGGCACCGTCAATCCGTACGCGCTGAGCCACCTGGACTCCCTGGAGTCCGAGGCGGTGCACATCTTCCGTGAGGTGGCGGGAGAGTTCGAGCGGCCGGTGATCCTGTTCTCCGGCGGCAAGGACTCGATCCTGATGCTGCACCTGGCGCTGAAGGCGTTCGCGCCCGCGCCGGTGCCGTTCACGCTGCTGCACGTGGACACCGGGCACAACTTCCCCGAGGTCCTTGAGTACCGCGACCGCACCGTCGAGAAGTACGGACTGCGGCTGCACGTGGCCTCCGTACAGGAGTACATCGACGCCGGGAAGCTCCGCGAGCGCCCCGACGGCACCCGCAACCCGCTCCAGACCGTGCCGCTGACCGAGGCGATCCAGCAGCACCGCTTCGACGCCGTGTTCGGCGGCGGCCGCCGCGACGAGGAGAAGGCGCGCGCCAAGGAGCGGGTCTTCTCGCTGCGCGACGAGTTCTCCCAGTGGGACCCGCGCCGCCAGCGCCCCGAGCTGTGGCAGCTCTACAACGGCCGGCACGCCGCGGGTGAGCACGTCCGGGTCTTCCCGATCTCCAACTGGACCGAGCTGGACGTCTGGCAGTACATCGAGCGCGAGTCCATCGAGCTCCCGGAGATCTATTTCGCCCATGAGCGCGAGGTCTTCAACCGCGACGGCATGTGGCTGACGGCGGGCGGATGGGGCGGTCCGAAGGAGCACGAGCGGACCGAGACCCGCCTGGTGCGCTACCGCACGGTCGGTGACATGTCCTGCACCGGTGCCGTCGACTCCGACGCCACCACGCTGGACTCGGTGATCACCGAGATCGCCGCGTCCCGGCTCACCGAACGGGGCGCGACCCGCGCCGACGACAAGATGTCCGAGGCCGCGATGGAAGACCGTAAGCGCGAGGGGTACTTCTAAATGACCGGCATCAGCACCACCACCGAGCAGTTGTCGGCCACCACCCTGCTGCGGTTCGCCACCGCAGGGTCCGTCGACGACGGCAAGTCCACCCTCGTGGGGCGTCTTCTGCACGACTCCAAGTCGGTCCTCACCGACCAGCTGGAGGCCGTCGCGCACGCGTCGCGCAACCGGGGTCAGGAGACGCCGGACCTGGCGCTGCTGACCGATGGGCTGCGGGCCGAGCGCGAGCAGGGCATCACCATCGATGTCGCCTACCGCTACTTCGCCACCACCCGGCGCCGCTTCATCCTCGCCGACACCCCGGGCCATGTGCAGTACACCCGCAACATGGTGACGGGCGCCTCGACCGCCGAGCTGGCCGTCGTCCTGGTCGACGCGCGCAACGGTGTCGTCGAGCAGACCCGCAGGCACGCCGCCGTCGCCGCGCTGCTGCGCGTCCCGCATGTGGTGCTCGCCGTCAACAAGATGGACCTGGTCGAGTACGCGGAGCCGGTGTTCGCCGCGATCGCCGAGGAGTTCACCGCGTACGCCGCCTCGCTCGGCGTCCCGGAGATCACCGCGATCCCGATCTCCGCCCTGGCCGGGGACAACGTGGTGGAGCCGTCGGCCAACATGGACTGGTACGGCGGCCCGACCGTGCTGGAGCACCTGGAGACCGTGCCGGTCAGCCACGACCTCACCGCGTGCCACGCCCGCTTCCCGGTGCAGTACGTCATCCGGCCGCAGACGGCGGAGCACCCCGACTACCGGGGCTACGCGGGCCAGATCGCCGCCGGTGCGTTCCGGGTCGGCGAGAGCGTCACCGTACTGCCCTCCGGGCGTACGTCGACGATCGCCGGGATCGACGCGCTCGGCGAGAGCGTCGACATCGCGTGGGCGCCCCAGTCGGTGACCATCCGGCTGGCCGACGACATCGACGTCTCGCGCGGTGATCTGCTCGCGCCGGCCGACGACGCGCCGACGGTCACGAGGGACGTCGAGGCGACCGTCTGCCATGTGGCCGACCAGCCGCTCTCGGTGGGCCAGCGGGTGCTGCTCAAGCACACCACCCGCACGGTGAAGGCGATCGTCCAGGACATCCCGTCCCGGCTGACCCTGGACGACCTCTCCCAGCACCCGGCCCCGGGCCGGCTGGTCGCCAACGACATCGGCCGCGTCGTCGTGCGCACCGCCGAGCCGCTCGCGCTCGACGCGTACGCGGACTCCCGGCGCACCGGCTCGTTCCTCCTGATCGACCCGGCGGACGGCACCACGCTCTCGGCCGGCATGGCGGGCGCCTCGTTCGCCGCGGTCGCGGAGCCCGCCGCCGGCGAGGGCCCCGCGAACGACGAAGCGGAATGGGACTTCTGATGGGTATCGACGTCTTCTCGACCTTCGCGAAGGAGGGCGGCCGCGTCGGCAGCGGCGCCCTCGGCAGCGGCCAGGGAGGGGTCGGGCGATGTGCGTGATGACGTACGCGCACTGCCTGCGCGCCCGCCTGCCCCAACCGCACCGCCCGCTCGACCCGTATCGCCAGTTCAGACGAAGAACCGCCGACCTCCCGGCCGCCTCCCCCGACTTCCGGGGGACGTGAGCACCGGGCCTACGAGAGGAAAACCTCCCGTGCCTGCCGCACGTACCACCGTCTCCCGCGGCCTCGCCGCTGTCGCCGCCCTGCCGCTGCTCGCCGTGGCGCTCACCTCCTGCGGCTACGGTTCCGAGTCGAAGGACGACGACGCCAAGAAGGCGAACGTCTCCGCCGGTGGCAAGAAGCTCTCCGCGGACACCGTGAAGATCGGCTACTTCCCGAACCTCACGCACGCGACCGCCCTGGTCGGTATCCAGGAAGGCACCATCCAGAAGGAGCTCGGCGGTACGAAGGTCGTGCCCTCGACGTTCAACGCGGGCCCGTCCGAGATCGAGGCGCTCAACGCGGGATCGATCGACATCGGCTTCATCGGCCCCTCCCCCTCGATCAACGGCTACGCCAAGTCCCAGGGCAAGGGCCTGCGGATCATCGGCGGTTCGGCCTCCGGCGGGGTGAAGCTGGTCGTCAACCCGAAGAAGATCAAGACCCTTGACGACCTCAAGGGCAAGAAGATCGCCACCCCGCAGCTCGGCAACACGCAGGACGTGGCGTTCCTCAACTGGATATCCGAGAAGGGCTGGAAGGTCGACGCCCAGAGCGGCAAGGGCGACGTCTCCGTGGTCCGCTCGGACAACAAGGTGACGCCGGACGCCTACAAGTCCGGTTCACTGGACGGCGCCTGGGTACCGGAGCCGACCGCGTCCAAGCTGGTCTCCGAGGGCGCGAAGGTGCTGCTCGACGAGTCGACGCTGTGGCCCGACGACAAGTTCGTGATCACGAACATCATCGTGTCGCAGAAGTTCCTCAGCGAGCACCCCGATGTCGTCGAGGCGGTACTGCGCGGCTCGGTGAACACCAACAAGTGGATCAACGCCAATCCGGACCTGGCCAAGGCGTCCGCGAACAAGGCGCTGGAGTCCCTGAGCGGCAAGCCGCTGGCTCCCGAGATCCTCGACCCGGCGTGGAAGTCCATCCAGATCACCAATGACCCGCTGGCGGCGACGCTCGACGCGCAGGCGGAGCACGCGGTGAAGGCGGGCCTGCTGGAGAAGCCGGACCTCAACGGCATCTACGACCTGGGGCCGCTGAACAGGATCCTCAAGGCCGAGGGGCAGCCCGCGGTCAGTGACGCCGGTCTCGGCGTCAAGTAGCCCGCCCGCCCATCCGTATCAGGACTGCCGGGATCCGCAGGATTCCCAGGAGGTGACGACCATGGCGACCACCACCCTCACCAAGGCCGAGGACCGCGTGACGGTCGAGCACGCCGCTCGTATCGCGCACGTCTCGAAGTCCTTCGCCGGACCCACGGGTCAGCAGCTCGTCCTGGACGACATCACGCTCGATGTCGCTCCTGGTGAGTTCGTCACCCTCCTGGGGGCCTCCGGGTGCGGAAAGTCGACGCTGCTGAACCTGGTGGCCGGACTCGACCGCCCGACCGCGGGGTCCATCGAGACCCCCGGCGGGCGGCCCGCCCTGATGTTCCAGGAGCACGCCCTCTTCCCGTGGCTGACCGCGGGCAAGAACATCGAACTGGCCCTGCGGCTGCGCGGGGTCCCCAAGCAGGACCGCCGCACGGAGGCGGAGCGGCTGCTCGAACTCGTACGGCTCGGCGGGGCGTACGGCAAGCGGGTGCACGAACTCTCGGGCGGTATGCGCCAGCGGGTGGCGATGGCCCGCGCGCTCGCCCAGGACAGCCAACTTCTGCTGATGGACGAGCCGTTCGCCGCTCTCGACGCCATCACCCGCGATGTGCTGCACGACGAGCTGACCCGGATCTGGCGTGAGACGAACGCCTCGGTCCTCTTTGTCACCCACAACGTGCGCGAGGCGGTTCGGCTGGCGCAGCGCGTCGTCCTGCTGTCGTCCCGGCCGGGCCGGATCGCCCGGGAGTGGACCGTCGACATCGAGCAGCCGCGCCGGATCGAGGACAAGGCGGTGGCGGAACTGTCCGTCGAGATCACCGAACAACTGCGTGGGGAGATCCGCCGACATGGCCAGCACTGACATCACGTCCGACCCGGTCCGGAAGGACGCGCCGGCCGGGCCGCCGGGCGCGAGGACGGACGACCTGGCCGGTCTGGAGGCCGGGCTCGACGCGCTGGACGCCGTCCAGGTCCGCCGGACCCCGGTGCGCGAGGTCCTGCTGCACAAGGTCCTGCCGCCCGTCCTCGCGGTGGCCCTGGTCGTGGTGATCTGGCAGCTGCTGGTCCAGGCGCAGGTCACCGAGGACTACAAGCTGCCGCCGCCGTCCGCGGTGTGGGACAGCGCGGTCGACATGTGGTATCAGGGGACCTTGCTGGAGGTCGTCTGGACCAGTGTGTCGCGCGGGCTGCTCGGCTTCGTCCTGGCCGTGGCCATCGGTACGCCGCTGGGTCTGCTGGTCGCCCGGGTGCGGTTCGTCCGGGCCGCGATCGGCCCGATCCTGTCCGGGCTCCAGTCACTGCCCTCGGTGGCGTGGGTGGCCCCGGCCGTCATCTGGCTCGGGCTGAACGACAAGATGATGTACGCGGTGATCCTGCTGGGCGCCGTCCCGTCGATCGCCAACGGTCTGGTCTCCGGGGTCGACCAGGTGCCGCCGCTGTTCCTGCGCGCGGGCCGCACGCTCGGCGCGACCGGACTGCGCGGTACCTGGCACATCGTGCTGCCCGCCGCACTGCCCGGCTATCTCGCGGGCCTGAAGCAGGGCTGGGCGTTCTCCTGGCGTTCGCTGATGGCCGCCGAGATCATCGCCTCGTCCCCCGATCTCGGCCTGGGCCTGGGCCAGTTGCTGGAGAACGGCCGCAACAACTTCGACATGCCGGGGATCTTCCTCTCGATCCTCCTCATCCTGTTCGTCGGCATCGCGATCGACCTGCTGATCTTCAGTCCGCTGGAGCGGTGGGTGCTGCGCAGCCGCGGCCTCCTCGTCAAGAACTGACACCGCGCGAAGAACTCAGAAGAACCGAGAGAACCGAGAGAACCGAGTACGCCCATGTCCACGCCAGTCCTCCTCGTCATCGCCCACGGCAGCCGCGACCCGCGGCACGCCGCGACCGTGCACGCGCTCACCGCGCGGGTCCGGGCGCTGCGGCCCGGACTGCGCGTGGAGACCGGCTTCCTGGAGTTCAACGCCCCGTCCGTGCCCAGGGTGCTGGAACGCCTGGCCGCGGAGGGGGTGGACGAGGTCGTCGCCCTCCCCCTCCTGCTCACCCGGGCCTTCCACGCCAAGACCGACATCCCGGCGGTCCTGCGCGAGGCCCGGACCGGGCTGCCGCGGCTCGGCATCCGGCAGGCCGAGGTCCTCGGCCCGTCGCCCCTGCTGAACGCGGCCCTGGAACACCGACTGCACGAGGCCGGGGTCTCCCCCGGCGACAGAGGCTCGACCGGGCTCGTCCTGGCCTCGGCGGGCTCCACAGACCCGGAGGCGATCGCAGTGATCGCTGAAATCGCGCGGGAGCTGCGGCACACCGGTTGGTGCGCCGTGCGGCCTGCGTTCGCCTCCGCCATCTCTCCGGACCGGCCGCGGACCGAGGACGCGGTAAGGGCCCTGCGCGCCGAGGGCGTGCGACGGGTGGCGGTGGCCCCGTACATCATCGCGCCCGGCCGGCTGCCGGACCGCATCGCCGCGGGCGCGGAGCTGGCCGGAGCCGATGTGCTGGCCGATGTGCTCGGCCCGGCACCGGAGTTGGCGCGACTGCTGGTACGACGCTACGACGAGGCGCGGGCCCCACGACGGGTGGCGCTCAGCGCGTAGCGGCCGGGAGACCGGAGCCGCTTTGCCCTGCCGCCCCTCGCATCGCACCGGGGCCGCTTTGCCCTGCCTCGCCCCGCCTCGCACCGGAGCCGCCCCTCGCCCCGCACCGGGGCCGCCGGGAGCGGGCGATAGGATCGGCCCACCGGTTCGGCCACCCCACGCCGAACGGCCCGGTGCCACCCGGGGGCGGACCGCCCCCGCCCGGTCGTCGCACCGCACCGCTCTCCCCGCGCCCGCCCGATACGGGGCACACGTATGCCCGTCCACCGGCGGAAACCTCAGCCGACGTGAACCGCCCGGAGGCGCTCGCACCCGTACGAAAGGGCTCCACCGTGACCTCCACCGTCCCCGCCCCGGCCACCGCCCCGGATGCCCCCGCACCCCTGCCGGTGCCGGTGATCCACGCCGACGACGTCACCCTCGTCCGGGACGGCAACGTCCTGCTCGACTCGGTCTCGCTGACCGTGCGCGGCGGTGAGCACTGGGCCCTGCTCGGTGCCAACGGTGCGGGGAAGAGCACGCTCCTCGGGCTGCTCGGGGCCCGCACCCATCCCACCCGCGGTTCGGTGCGGGTGCTGGGCCGCACGCTGGGGCAGGTCGATCTGCGGGAGCTGCGCACGCTGCTCGGACACGTCGATCCGCGCCATCCGCTGCGGTCCCCGCTCTCGGTGCGCGAGGTGGTACTCACCGGGCTGACGAACTCGGTCCAGCCGGTGCCCCGGCGGTCCGTGAGCGCGGAGCAGCGGGCCGCGGCCGACCGGCTGCTGGACACGCTGGGCATGGGCGGCAAGGAGGAGTCGCGCTGGCCCTCGCTGTCCCAGGGCGAGCGGGGCCGTACGCTCATCGCCCGCGCCCTGATGCCGCGGCCCCGGCTGCTGCTGCTCGACGAGCCGGCGACCGGTCTCGACCTCGCCGCGCGTGAACAGCTGCTGGACAGCCTGGACACGCTGCGCGAGGAGCACCCGGAACTGGCGACCGTGCTGGTCACGCATCATCTGGAGGAGCTGCCCGCCTCGACCACGCACGCGATGCTGCTGCGTGGTGGGCGGTGCGTGGCCTTGGGACCGGCCGACGATGTGCTGACCACGGATCAGGTGAGCGGCTGCTTCGGGCACCCGGTGCGGATCGCCCGTACGGACGGCCGGTGGACCGCACGGGCGCAGCGCGTCGGTCGCGGCTGAGGGCTCAGATCTCGGCGAACGGGTCGTCGATGAACGGGGTGGCCTGATGGAAGTAGAGCAGCCAGCCTGCCTCGGTCAGCCGCCACAGTGAACTGCGGTGGGAGCGCAGGCCCTTGGACTCGGTGTCGAAGGTGAGATGCACCAGGTCGGTGGAGAGCTGGACTCCCCGCATCCGGGACGCGGTGAGTGGTCCGGGGCTCGGGGCGTCGTCCGCGGTGAGCGCGGCGATGATCGTTTCCCGGTTCCAGAGGCGGCCGCTGGTGCCGATCTCCCGGAACTCGGGGTGCAGCAGGGCGGCCAGGTGATCCTCGGAGGCCCGTACCACCGGGTCCAGGAGGCGAAGCTCGCCTTCGATGGCTGCGGCCACGGCGGGCGACGGCTCAGACACGTGTCATCTCCACGAGTTTTTCGACGGTGTTCCAGTTGCGACTGGTGGCGGTGAGGCCCTTGTTCAGGGCGGGCCTCGACAGAGCAGCGGCCAGTTTGGAGCGGCCGAGTCCGTCGGGAGCGTACAGGTAGAGGGCGCGGTCACCGACCCGGAACTCCTCGGGGAGGAATTTCTCCGCGTCCACCGAGGCGAAGCGCCCGGCGTCCACGGGCTGCCCGAAGTAGGTGACGTGCAGTTGCCTGCCCGCCAGCTCGGCGGCCGGGAACGGGCAGGCGTCGGCGACGGCTCCGAGATAGGAGCCGCTGCGGACCAGGCAGCCGACGGTGAAGCCGAACCGCCGCTCGATGGCTTCTTCCAGGGTGGCGGCGAGCGCTTCCTCGTCGTCGTTGTCGCTGCTGAAGACGGCGTTGCCGCTCTGCAGGTAGGTGGCGATGTCCCCGTGCCCCAGCTCGCCGAGCACGGTGCGCAGTTCCGCCATCGGGACCTTCTTGTGGCCGCTCACATTGATCCCGCGCAGCAGCGCCGCGTACTTCATGGTCATAGGCACACCATAGGACGATCTATCCGAGCCGCGCGGCCGCCGCGCCCCGTGGGGGAGGGCGCGGCGGCCGCGGTACGTGCGGGTGCCGGGCGGTGGCTCGTGCGCGCCACCGCCCGGCTGCCGGTCGGGCAGGTGACTACTCGACGACCTTCAGCAGCTTGTTCGCCGTTCCCTCGGTCGCGTTGGTGATGGCGTCCGGGGTGGCTCCCTCGGTGAGCGCCGTGGCGACCTCCTCCGGGGTGGCGTCCTGGTGTCCGCCCAGGTAGACGGCGGCGGCACCGACGACGTGCGGGGTGGCCATCGACGTACCGGAGATGGTGTTCGAGCCGTCGTCGCTGTCGTTCCAGGCGGACGTGATGTCCGAGCCCGGGGCGTAGATGTCCACGACGGGGCCGTAGTTGGAGAACGACGACTGCTCGTCGTCCACGGTGGACGAGGCGACGGTGATGGCCTCGGGGACGCGGGAGGGCGAGCCCTCGCCGGCGTCGCTGGAGTCGTTGCCCGCGGCCACCGCGAAGGTGACACCGGAGGCGATGGCCTTCTGGACGGCCGCGTCGAGGGCCTCGTCGGCGCCGCCGCCGAGGCTCATGTTGGCGACGGACGGGCCCTGGTGGTTCTCGGTGACCCAGTCGATGCCGGCGACGACCTGCTCGGTGGTGCCCGAGCCGGAGTCGTCCAGGACGCGGACGGCCACGATGTTGGCCTTCTTGGCGACACCGTACGAGGCACCGGCGATGGTCCCGGCCACGTGGGTGCCGTGTCCGTTGCCGTCGTTGGCGTCGTCGTCGTTGTCCACGGCGTCGAAGCCCGAGGTGGCCCGGCCCTCGAAGTCGCTGTGGGTGACACGGACACCGGTGTCGATGACGTACGCGGTGACGCCCTCGCCCGCCGCGTCCGGGTAGGTGTACGCCTTGTCGCCCGTGGTCTCGGTCTGGTCGATCCGGTCCAGGCCCCACGACGGCGGGTTGTCCTGGGTGGCGTCGATGTGGAACTTCTTGTTCTGCACCACCTTGGAGACGGCCGGGTCGGCCGCGAGCCGCTTGGCCTCGGTCAGCGAAAGGCCGCTGGCGGAGAAGCCGTTGATGGCGGAGGAGTAGTTCCGCTTGAGCTTGCCGCCGTACTCCTTGGCGAGCTCCGCCTTGTCCGCCTTGCCGTCCAGCATCACGATGTAGCTGCCGGAGACGGCGGTCGCCGCGTCAGCGCCGTAGACCGTACCCATCGCGGGAGCCGGTGCGGCTCCGGCGAGCGAGGTGTTCAGAAGGGTGACTCCGGCCGCTGCCGCCACTGCGGTTATCGCGGCGGTCAGCTTGATCCGGCGAGTGCGCTGCTTCATGGTCATGAAGAGGGATCTCCTCGTCATTCTTTGTGGGGGGATTGACCCTCGGCCGGAAGATCTCCGGGGGCTGGCTCGAAACCCTGACCGATTGACGCGCGCAGATCAAGACCCTTCAGCGGCTGCGGCTTGCTCAACAAAGCTTTGCCATAAGAAATCGGCCACAGGGGTTTGTCGGACGCCTGCCGCCAACGGGTATGCCGGACCGAGGTCTTGCGCTGCCATCACCGGGCACGACGTCCCTCCGGCACTGCGGGGAAGCTGCCTGGTCGGGGCATGGGTGGGCCGGCCGAGATGGCTTGAACCCGACGCTCCCGACGCGCCTCCCACCCGGCCCCGAAAACGGCCGTTCACTCCTCGGCCACGGGTGAAGACACCGCCCGTTGCGCGAAGGTCCGCGAACGTCCATGAAGGCGGGGGATGCCGGGTGAAGATCACGCGCCGCTGTGTGAAGTCACCGGAACGCACGTGAAGATGCGGAAACCGGCGCCTCCGCGGTCCATGGAGGCGCCGGTTTCCGGGGCCGGGGTCGAGGCCGGGGCTGGTCTCCGCGGCCGGGGGGCCGGGGTCGAGGCCGGGGCGCCACGAGCGGCTCCGCCCCGGCCCACGTGTCGTTCGAATCCGATCACTGTCGGCCGAACCGCAACGCTCAGGCGGGCAGTTCGGCCTCGATGAAGTCCGCCGCGTGCCGCGTGCCACCCTCCCGGGCCATGCGCTCCCGCACCTCCGCGGCCCTGGCCACCACCTCGGGGTCGTCCACCAGGGCCAGCACGGCGGCGCGCAGGGTCTGCGCGTCGGCCTCCTCCATCGGGAGGTGGCGGGCCACGCCGAGCGCCTGGAGCGTGTCGGCGTTGCCGAACTGGTCGACGGCCTGCGGGACCGCGACCATCGGCGTACCGGTGGCGAGCCCCTCCTGGCTGCCGCCCGCCCCCGCGTGGGTGATGAAGGCGTCCGCCCGCTTCAGCACGGCCAGCTGCGGAACCCAGGACCGCACCTCCACATTCGCGGGTACGTCGCCGAGTTCGGCCGGGTCGACATGGGCGCCGATCTGGAGCACCACGTGCCAGCCGGGCAGATCACCGAACGCCTCGACGCACTCCCGGTAGAAGGCGGGCTGCTTGGTGAACGACGAGCCGAGCGAGACCAGCAGCACCTTCTCGGCACCGGCCGGGCGCCGCCACTCCCCCTGGTCGGCGCGCTCGCCCCGGCATGCGCCGACGAAGGTGTACACGCCCTTGTCCACCCGGTCGGCATGGGGCTGGAGCACCTCGGGGATCAGGACGACCGCACGGCGCGGGCGGGCCACGAAGTCGTCGGAGGAGACATCCCCGAGACCGTTCTCCGTGAGCCAGGCCGCGAAGCGGGCGTAGTACGCCCGGCCCCGCTCGGTGCGCTTGACCTCGGCGGTCACGGCCTCGCCGATCTCCTCCCCGTACCCCTCCCAGGGAACGTAGTTGGGCCAGAGGGAGACCGCGGGGACCCCCCAGCGGTGGGCGAGGACCCGGGCCGGATAGGAGGTGATGTCGTGCAGTACGAGGTCGGGTTCGTCGCCCTCGAAGGACGCGGCCAGCTGCGGGAGCGCCTGGACGGCGTCCGCGAGGAAGGGTTCGAAGTGGTCGATCGGTTCGGTGCCCCAGGCGTCGGGGTCGTCGTCCGTCGGCAGGACCGAGGTGTAGATCACCGGTTCGGCCCCGGTGGTGGCGACCTTCTCGGCGAAGGAGGCCGGAATGGCGTAACTGACGCGGTGCCCACGGACGACGAGCTCCCGGATGACTTCGAGGCTCGGGTTCACGTGCCCGTGGGCGGCGATGGAGAACATGGCGATGTGGGCACGCGGAGATTCCGTCACGCCGGTCACCCTAAGCGAGACGATACGTCTCGTGCAATGCGATATCCGGCGCCTCGCTCAGCGCTGGTAGCGGGCCAGGACCCGGTTACCGTCCTCGACCAGGCGTTTCTTCAGCTCGCCGGTGTCGATCGCCCCGCTGTAGTACTCCTGGAGCGCGGGGGTCGCCACCTTGTCCTTCCACTCGGGGTAGCCGCGCACGGACTGCGCGGGTGCCGGGCGCAGCCCCTCGGCGAGCGCGGTGCCGGTCGCCCAGCCGTTCTCGGCGGTGTGCAGGGCGGGATCGGCCAGCGCCTCGGTGCCGGTGGGGAGCATCCAGTCGCCCTTGGCCAGCCGCACCATGTTCCGCGGCTGGAGCAGGAAGTCGATGAACCGCACGGCTTCCTTCTTGTGCGGGCTGTCCTCGGCGACCGAGAGCGTCTGCGGGCTCACCCCCTGGAGCGGGCCGGCGCTGCCCGCCGGGGCGGGCAGGACGGTCCACTCGAAGCCCTCGGGGGCCTGCTCGACGACCTGTTGGCGGTACGAGAACCCCAGCGGCACCATCGCGTACTTGCCGCCGAAGAATCCGGGCAGGGTGTCCGATCCCCCCATGCCGAGTGCCGTACGGGCGGCACTGCGGTCGGTGTTGACCTGGTCGTGGATGGTTCCGGGGACCACGCGGTCGCCCTCGTCGAACCGGATGGTGACCTTCCCGTCCGCAGCGCGGTGGAAGAGCTGCCCCCCGGCCGAGAGTCCCAGGTTGAGGGTGACGGAGACCGGTTCCTTCAGCGGCCAGGCGACGCCGTACGTGCCCTTGCCCGTCAGCTTCTTGGTGACCTGGCGGAACTCCGCCCAGCTCCATGGCTCGCCGGGGGTCGGGACGCGGACCCCGGACGCCTTGAGGATCCTGGTGTTGGCGATCAGGACCTTGGGTTCCTGGAGGAACGGGACGCCGTACACACCGCCGTCGAAGGTCGCGGTCCGCCAGGACCGCTCCGGGATGTCCGTGGTCAGCCGCTCGGGCAGCAGCGTGCGCAGATCGGCGAGATAGCCCCCGTACGCGAAGTCGGCGAGGTCGTCGGAGGCGTCATGGATGATGTCCGGCGCCTCGCCACCCTCGAAGGAGGTGAGCAGCTGGTCGTGGACGTTGTCCCAGCTGCCCTGGACGTAGTCCACCTGGATGTCGGGGTGGGCCGCGTTCCACTCCTTCACCAGTTGCCTGTTGGCGTCGACGGACTCCTTCTGCCAGGCCAGCGACTGGAAGCTCAGCCTGATCGTGCCGTCCGCGTCCGTCCCGTCACCGCCGCCGGAGCAGCCGGTGAGGAGCAGGGCCAGGGCGGTGGCCGCGGCGGTGGCCGTCCGGCGGAGCGCGCGCATCAGCTCTTCACCGCCCCGGCCGTCATGCCGCCCGTGATCCGCTTCTGGATGATGGCGAAGAGGACGAGGGAGGGGAGGGTGGCGAGGAACGCGGCGGCGGCGAGCGGCCCGAGGTCGGCCACGCCCTCCGCGCCGAGGAAGTGGGTGAGTACGACCGGCAAGGTCTGCCTCTCCGGTGTCTTGAGCAGGACGAGCGCGAAGAAGAACTCGTTCCACGCGGTGATGAACGCGAAGAGGGCGGTGGCGACGATCCCGGGGGCGAGCAGCGGGGCGACGACCGAGACGAGTATCCGCGGCCTGCCCGCCCCGTCGACGGCGGCGGCCTCCTCCAGCTCGGGCGGCACGGCCCGCACATAACCGGCCAGCATCCACAGGGCGAAGGGCAGCGACCACACGACGTACACCATGATCAGCCCCCACAGGGTGTTGATCAGATGCAGGTGCTTGAGGATCAGGAACAGCGGAATGATCACCAGGACGAACGGGAACGCCTGGCTGATCACGACCCAGCCGGTCGCCGCGGTCGACAGCCGGCCCCGGTGGCGGGCCATCACATAGGCCATGGGGGTCGCGATGACGACCGCGATCAGGGCGGCGCAGAGGGCGGCGAACAGGGAGTTGGCGGCGGCCTGGAGCAGCGGCTGTTCGTCGAATGCCTGCCGGAAGTTGTCCAGGGTCGGATTCTCGGGAATCCAGGTGGGGTGCAGCGAGCCCAGTTCGCGGGCGGGCTTGAAGGCCGTGGAGATCAGCCAGAGGAACGGGAACGCCAGGAAGATCAGATAGGCCAGGAGCGCCACGTACTGCCAGGCGCGCGCGGACCTGCCGGTACGGAGGCTCATGTGTCCTCGCCTCCCCTGAGCCGGCCCGCGAGGTAGCAGGCGAGGATCACGGAGATCACCGCGACCATCACACAGCCCATCGCGGCGGCGTAGCCGAACTGTCCGTAGCGGAATGCCTCTTCGTAGGCGAAGAGCATCGGCAGCCGGGTGCGGCCGCCGGGGCCGCCGCTGGTCAGGACGTAGACCAGGGCGAAGGAGTTGAAGTTCCAGATGAAGTTGAGGGCGGTGATGGAGAGCGCGACCGGCTTCAGGGCGGGCCAGGTGACGGTACGGAACCGGCACCAGGCGCCCGCGCCGTCGAGGGCGGCGGCCTCGTGGAGTTCCTGCGGGGTGTTCTGCAGACCGGCCAGCAGGGCGACCGTTGTCTGCGGCATGCCCGCCCAGATGCCGACCAGGATCACGGCGGGCAGCGCGGTGGCCAGTCCGGTCAGCCAGTCACGGCCGTCGCCGAGCCCCAGATCGCGGAGGGTCTCGTTGAGGATGCCCGCGTCGGGGTTGTAGACGAGGCGCCACATGATGCCGACGACGACCTCGGGCATGGCCCAGGGGATGATCGCCAGCGCTCTCGCCAGCCAGCGCATCCGCAGTTTCTCGTTGAGCAGGAGGGCGAGGCCGAGCGCCAGGAAGAACTGCGGGACGGTGACGCCGACCGCCCACAGCAGGCCGATCCTGAACGAGTCCCAGAACAAGGTGTCGTGCAGCAGGTCCTGGAAGTTGAGCGCGCCGATCCACTGCGTGGACCGGGTGCGGCCCGACTGCGCGTCGGTGAAGGCCAGCGCGATGCCGTAGAGCAGCGGTCCGACGCTGAGGATCAGGATCGGGATGAGCGCGGGCAGCACCAGGAACCAGGTGGCCCGGTCCCGGGCGGCCCGTCCGGCCCGGCTGTCCTGGCCGCCCTGTCCGCCACGTCCGCCCTGTCCGCCACGCGGGCCGCGTGGACCGGACCGCTTCGCTGCGGTCGGCAATGTCACGAATTTGACCTCTTTGATTATTTGGATGGGATTCATCCCGTTCTGGCCGTCCAGCGGCCCCCGTTATCGTGCTGACGGCCCGTCCGTTCGTCAAGGCGGCCTGCACGGATGCGAAAATCGGAGCCATGAACGAGATGCGTGCGCGCGAGGTGCTGACCGCTGCCGGGCTGTCCGGCGGTGCGGAACTGCTCGCGCTCGGCGAGAACGCGGTGTTCGCCGTCGGCGACCTGGTGGTCAAGGTCGGCCGGGACGCCACGACGCACCCGGAGCTACGGGGCCGCGCCGACCGGGAAGTGGCGGTCGCCCAGTGGCTCGCCGCGTCCGGCGTGCCCGCCGTGCGGGCGGCCGAGCCGAAGGCGCGCCTGGTCGAGGGCCACCCCGTGACGCTGTGGCACCGGCTCCCCGACGCCGTGCGCCCCGCCGAGCCGCGGGACCTCGCGCCGTTGCTCTCGCTCGTGCACGCGCTGCCCTCCCCGAACGGCCTGACCCTGCCGCGCCGTGAGCTGCTCGGCGGCGTCGAGCGCTGGCTGCGGCTCGCGGGCGGCACGATCGATCCGGCCGACGCCGATTATCTGCGCGAGCGCCGCGACGGTTTCGCGGCGGCCGCGGCCGCACTGGTCCCGCATCTGCCGCCGGGGCCGATCCATGGCGACGCCCTCCCCCGTAACGTCCACGTCGGCCCGGACGGCCCCGTGCTGGTCGACCTGGAGACGTTCTCCACCGATCTGCGGGAACACGACCTGGTCGTCCTAGCCCTGTCCCGGGACCGCTACGGCCTGCCCGCGCAGGCGTACGACGCCTTCACCGCGGCCTACGGATGGGACGTACGGGAGTGGGACGGCTGCGCGGTGCTGCGGGGGGCCCGGGAGACCGCCAGCTGTGCCTGGGTCTCCCAGCACGCTCCGGCCAACCCGAAGGCCCTCGCCGAGTTCCGGCGGAGGGTGGCGTCCTTGCGCGACGGTGACCCCGAGGTGCGCTGGTACCCGTTCTGAGAGCGGAGCCTCCTTCGCTCCGGGCAGGAGCGGGACCTTCACTTCCCGGGCGGGAGTGGGGCCTTCACTTCCGGGCGGGAGTGGGGCCTTCGCTCCCGGTCGCCGGAACGGCTCGGGAGGGGGCTCGGTCGCCGGGCCGGCGCGGGTGGCCTCAGTCGCCGGACGGGCCCGATATGCCGGACCGGCCCGACGCGCCCGACGCGCCCGACCCGGCCGTGGCGCCGGACGAGCGCGCCGTCGCCGGTTCCCGCAGGGGCCAGTGGCCGTCGATCACCGCGTCTGCGTTGCCCTTGCGCCGGAGGAACTGCTCGAAATCGGCCGCCCACACGGCGTACCACTCGATCTGACGCTCGTGCAGTTCGCCCGGCGTGAGCGCGGCCACCGAGCCGTGCCGCTCGGCTATGGCGTACGCCACACGTACCGCGGCCAGCGCGTCCGCCCCCGCGTCATGGGCGCCGCCGTGCACCACCCCGTACTCGACGCAGACCGCTTCGAGGGTGCGCTTGCCCTTGCGGTAGCGGTCGACGGCGCGGTCGATCGTGTACGGGTCGATGACCGGACCGATCTCGCCGCCGCCCAGCCGGTCGCCGAGGGAGGGCAGTCCGTGCCGCCGCAACTCGGCCGTCAGCAGCGTCAGATCGAACGTCGCGTTGTACGCGACGACCGGGACCCCCTCGCGCCAGTACCCCACGAGGGTCTCGGCGATCTCGTCCGCCACCTCGCGCACCGGGCGGCCCTCCGCCGCCGCCCGCTCGCTGCTGATGCCGTGGATCGCGGAAGCCTGCGCGGGAATCCGGATGCCCGGATCCGCCAGCCAGGCCCGTCGTCGGGCCGGCTCGCCGTCGCCGCCGTGGACCGCGACGACCGCGGCGGTCACGATCCGGGCCTCCAGCGGTTCCGTGCCCGTCGTCTCCAGGTCGAAGCCGACCAGCGGCTCCCGGTGCCAGCTCATTCCGTACCTCCTTCGTGGTGCTCTCCCCCAGGTGATGAACACCCTCCCACGCACCACTGACAAACCCGCACCGGGCGGCTCGTCAGGAGACCGGCCGCGAGTCCGTCCACACGGACTCGAACTCCTCACGGTAGGTCTCGAACAGCCCGTGCTCGCTGTCCTGCCCCACCCGGACCACCGCGCGCCCGCCGCCGCGCAGGACGAGCACGGGCGCCTCTATCCCGCGGGCCCGCCGCAGATAGGTCTGGACGACCCCGACCGCGTCCGGTCCGTCGCCGTCCACCAGATAGGCGGTGAAGCGCGGGGTCTCGTCGAAGACCTGGATCTGGAAGGCGCCCGGGTCGCGGAGCTTGGACCGCACCCGGCGCATATGGAGGATGTTCATCTCCACCGAGCGGCTCAGCTCGCCCTTCTTCAGGCCCAGTTCCCGCTCACGGCGCTTGACCGCGCTGCTGGCCGGGTTGATGAAGAGCAGCCGGACCCGGCAGCCCGATTCGGCGAGCCGGACCAGCCGGCGGCCGGAGAAGTTCTGCACGAGCAGGTTGAGCCCTATGCCGATGGCGTCCAGGCGCCGCGCCCCGCCGAAGAGGTCCTCGGCGGGCAGCTGGCGCTGGAGCCGCACCCGGTCGGGGTGGACGGAGACCACATCGGCGTACCGGTCGCCGACCAGTTCCTCGACGGCGTCGACGGGCAGCCGGTCGGCGGACGGGACCGCGGCCCCGCTGCCGAGGATGTCGAGGAGCCGCGCGGAGGCCCGTTCCGCCTGGGCGAGGACCGCCTCGTTCAGCGCGCGGTTGCGGGAGACCACATTGCGGGCCACCTCCAGCTCGTCCAGAGCCAGCTCGACATCGCGGCGGTCGTCGAAATAGGGCTCGAAGCAGGGCCAGTGCTGGACCATCAGCTCGCGCAGCTGCGGCAGGGTGAGGAAGCTGAGGACGTTGTCGTCGGCCGGGTCGAGCAGATAGCCCTTGCGGCGCGAGACCTCGCGGACGGCGACGGCGCGCTGCACCCACTCCTGTCCGGCCGGTCCGGCCGCGGCCACCACCCAGTCCTCGCCGTGCACCGGTTCGTAGATGGGCCGGAGCACCGCGGCGACGACGGCCCGAAGCCGCTGTTCCACGAGATTCAGCCAGATATAGGCCCGCCCGGCCCGCTGCGCACGGGTGCGCACCTCGCTCCAGGCGTCGGCTCCCCAGTCGAGTTCGGCACCGATCTCCAGGGGCTGCGCAAGGGACACCGCCCCGGGCTGGGCATCGGTCGCTTCCCCCTCGTGACCTGCGTCACCTGGGGGCAGCTCGAACCCTCCCGAGCTCACCCGCGTACCGCCTTCCACTCCCCCACCCAACGATCAAGGAAGGGTACTCCGGGAGCGGGAGCCGGTGCAGCCGGATGCACAGGCTGCTTTCTCAACTCCCCTATGGGACAGGCTCGTTCCCACCGGCAAGATTGGGTGGAGTGAGCGGATTCATAGTGATTAACCACCCCACGGCACGCCGTATACCGGGCTGCGGCCCCGGACGTCGTGGCGGATTTCCGTCCGGGGCGGCATCGAGGTGTCCGAAGTTGACCGGTGCTGCCGGTGGGTGCGCCGGGGTACGCCGACCTGGCCGGACCGCACCGGACCGCACCGGTCGACGTACTAGGTGCGCGCGCCTCTTTCGGGGAGTATCGGGCTCAAGAAGCCCATCGCACCCGGATCAGAAGTGGAAGAGTCCTATCTATGCAGGTCTGGCCGGGACAGGCGTATCCGCTCGGTGCCACGTACGACGGCGCCGGGACCAACTTCGCGGTCTTCTCCGAGGCCGCCGACCGAATCGAGTTGTGCCTGCTGCACGACGACGGTTCCGAGACGGCGGTGGAACTGCGCGAGACCGACGCCTTCGTCCGCCATGCCTATCTGCCCGGGGTGATGCCGGGGCAGCGCTACGGCTTCAGGGTGCACGGGCCCTACGAGCCGCAGCACGGGCAGCGGTGCAATTCGGCGAAGCTGCTGCTCGATCCGTACGCGCGGGCCGTCGCCGGGAGGATCGCGTGGGGCGAGGAGGTGTACGGGTATCCGTTCGGCCGGCCCGACGCGCGCAACGACCTCGACTCGGCGCCGCACACCATGAGCTCGGTCGTGGTCAATCCGTACTTCGACTGGGGCGACGACCGGCGGCCCCGTACGGACTACCACCGCACGGTGATCTACGAGGCCCATGTGAAGGGCCTGACGATGCTCCATCCGGGGCTGCCCGAGGAGCTGCGCGGTACGTACGCGGGGCTGGCGCACCCGGAGGTGATCGCCCATCTGACGGAACTGGGGGTCACCGCGATCGAACTGATGCCGGTTCACCAGTTCGTCCAGGACCACCGGCTGGCGGACGCGGGGCTGGCCAACTACTGGGGCTACAACACCATCGGCTTCTTCGCCCCGCACAACGCGTACGCCTCCTGGGGCGACCGCGGTGAGCAGGTGCTGGAGTTCAAGCAGGCCGTACGGGCGCTGCATCAGGCGGGTATCGAGGTCATCCTCGACGTGGTCTACAACCACACGGCCGAGGGGAACCACCTCGGTCCGACGCTGTCCTTCCGGGGCCTCGACAACGCCTCGTACTACCGCCTCACGGACGATCAGCGGTACTACATGGACACCACGGGGACCGGGAACTCCCTGCTGATGCGGTCCCCGCACGTGCTCCAGATGATCATGGACTCGCTGCGGTACTGGGTGACCGAGATGCATGTGGACGGGTTCCGGTTCGATCTGGCCGCGACCCTGGCACGGCAGTTCCACGAGGTGGACCGGCTGTCGTCGTTCTTCGATCTGGTGCAGCAGGACCCCGTGGTCAGTCAGGTGAAGTTGATCGCGGAGCCGTGGGACGTCGGTGAGGGCGGGTACCAGGTGGGGAACTTCCCGCCGCTGTGGACCGAGTGGAACGGCAAGTACCGCGACACGGTGCGGGATCTGTGGCGGGGCGAGCCGCGCACCCTGGCGGAGTTCGCGGGGCGGCTCACGGGCTCGTCGGACCTCTATCAGGACGACGGGCGGCGACCGCTCGCCTCGATCAACTTCACCACCTGCCACGACGGGTTCACGCTGCACGACCTGGTCTCGTACAACGAGAAGCGGAACGAGGCGAACGGCGAGAGCAACCGGGACGGTGAGAGCCACAACCGGTCCTGGAACTGCGGCGCGGAGGGCGAGAGCGACGATCCGGAGGTTCTGGAACTGCGTCTGCGGCAGATGCGGAACTTCATCGCCACGCTGATGCTGTCGCAGGGCGTGCCGATGCTGAGCCACGGGGACGAGTTCGCCCGTACCCAGCGGGGCAACAACAACGCGTACTGCCAGGACAACGAGCTGTCCTGGGTGCACTGGCCCGATCCCGGCGGTGCCGCCTCCGACGACGGCGAGGAGGGGGCGGGGCGGCCCGGCGACGGACTGCTGGAGTTCACGCGGGCCATGGTGTGGCTGCGCCGCGACCATCCGGTCTTCCGGCGCCGCCGGTTCTTCCACGGACGGCCGGTGGAGGGCACCCACGACGAACTCTCCGACATCGCCTGGTTCACCCCCGAGGGGGCGGAGATGACGCAGCGGGACTGGCAGGCGGCGCACGCGAAGGCCATGACGGTCTTCCTGAACGGCCATGCGATCTCGGAGCCGGGGCCGCGCGGCGAGCGGATCTCCGACGACTCGTTCCTGCTGATGTTCAACGCGGGCGCCGACACCCTGGACTTCGCCGTTCCGGTGAACCACGGGCGGCAGTGGCAGGTGGTGGTCGACACCGCGCGTACGGACGGTGTGCCGCCCGGTACGGGGCCGAAGGTGTCGGCGGGTGAGCGGGTGACGCTGATCGGGCGGAGCCTGACGGTGCTGAAACGCCCGGCGTGATCGCGAGGACCTCCCGGAGCGCGCAGGACAGGAACGGGTGATGCTCCGGGAGCACGGAGGACAGGAGCGAGTGATCCTCCCGGAGCACGGAGGACAAGAACGGGTGATGCTCCCTGCGACCGTGACACAGACCGCTTCCGGCTGGGTACGTACGTTCGCATGACGCCCACCGCCACGTACCGGCTCCAGCTCCAGCCGGACTTCCCCTTCTCGGCCGCCGAAGACGCGGTGCCGTATCTCGCCGCGCTCGGTGTCTCCCATCTGCATCTGTCGCCCGTCCTGGAGGCCGTACCCGGTTCCCGGCACGGCTACGACGTCGTCGACCACAGCCGGGTCCGGGCCGAGCTGGGCGGTGAGGAGGGGCTGCGGCGGCTCGCCGCCACGGCCCGGGAGCACGGGCTCGGGCTGATCCTGGACATCGTGCCCAACCACATGGCGGCCGCGCCCCGCCACAACCGGGCACTGTGGGAGGTCCTGCGCGAGGGCCCGACGTCCCCGTACGCCCGCTGGTTCGACATCGACTGGACGGCGGACGGCGGCAAGGTGCTGCTGCCGGTCCTCGCCGGGCGCGTCGGCGATGAACTCGACGGGTTCTCGGTGGACGGGGACGTGCTGCGCCACGGCGAGCAGGAGTTCCCGCTGCGCGAGGGCACAGCGGCGCTGGCACTGCCCGAACTGCTGGACGCCCAGCACTACCGGCTCGGCTGGTGGCGGCTGGCGCGTACCGAGCTGAACTACCGGCGCTTCTTCACCGTGTCCGAGCTGATCGGGGTCCGCGTCGAGCACCCCGAGGTCTTCGACGCCACCCACGCCAAGGTGCTCGAACTGCTCCGGGAGGGCGTGCTCGACGGGCTGCGCGTCGACCACCCGGACGGGCTCGCCGACCCGGCGGCCTATCTGGAACGGCTCCACGGGGCCACCGACGGCCGGTGGACGGTGGTGGAGAAGATCCTCACCGGCTCCGAACCGCTGCCCGCGGGCTGGGCGGTCGCCGGGACGACGGGGTACGACGCGCTGCACCGGATCGACGGGCTGTTCACCGACCCGTCGGGCGCCGCGGAGCTGCTCGGCCGCTACCGGGACTTCGCGGTCCCGCCGGGCGACCGCGGCGGCTACTGGAAGGCCACCGTGCGCCGTGCCGCGTACCGCGTGGTGACCCATGAACTGGCCGCCGAGACCGCCTGGCTGACCCGGCTGGCGGTCTCGGTCTGCGCCGCGGACCCCGCCCTGCGCGACCATGCCCCGTGGGCGCTGCGCGCCGCCGTACGCGAACTGCTCGTCCGGATCCCGGTCTACCGCCCGTACGTCACGGCGGGCGGTCCGCTCACGGAGGTCGCCGCGTCGGCCCTTCCGGACGAGGCGGTGCGGGACGCGAAGGCGGTCTTCTCCGTGCCGGAGGAGGCGGCGGCCGTCGACGTGGTGCGGGACCTGGCGCTGGGACGGCTCGGCGCGGGGCCGGAACAGGCGGCGTTCTGCGCCAGGTTCGCGCAGACGGCGTCGGCCCTGCACGCCAAGTCGGTCGAGGACACCGCGTTCTACCGCTACGTCCCGCTGATCTCCGCGACCGAGGTGGGCGGCGATCCGGGGCAGCCCGCCGTGGCGCCCGAGGAGTTCCACGCGTTCTGCGCACGGCTGGCCCGGGACTGGCCGTCCACCGGCACGGTGCTGACCACCCACGACACCAAGCGCAGTGCGGACGTACGGGCCCGGATCGCGGTGCTCACGGAGTGCCCCGAGCGATGGTCCTCGCTGGTGGCGCAGCTGACGCGGGCGACGACGGTGGCGGCGCCGGACCCCCAGCTGGCCTGGCAGGCCTGGCAGTCGTCGTACGGCTGCGCGGTGCTGCCGGCCGGGGAGATGGCGGGGCGGCTGGAGCCGGCGCTGCTCAAAGCCGTGCGGGAGGCGGGACTCGTCACGAGCTGGACCGAGCCGGATCCGGGGTACGAACGGGCTGTGACGGACTTCGTCGCGGCCGGTCCGGGCAGCGCCACCGGGGCGGCGCGGACGCTGGTGACCCGGTTCGCGCGCACGCTCGGGCCGTTCGTGCGGGCCAATGTGCTGGGGGCGGCGCTGGTCCATCTGACGATGCCAGGGGTGCCCGATCTGTATCAGGGCACCGAGCGTGAGTACATCGCGCTGGTCGACCCGGACAACCGGCGGCCGTTCCGGCGCCCCGGCGGTGCTGCCGACGCCGCCGGCAGCACCGCCGACGGCACGGACGTCTCCGACGAGAAGGCGGCACTCACGGTGGCGGCGCTGGCGCTGCGGCGGGCGCGGCCGGAGGTGTTCGGGGAGTCGGGGACGTACGCCCCGCTGACCGCGCGCGGTTCGGCCGCCGCGCACTGTGTGGCGTTCTGCCGGTCGGGCGAGGTGGTCACGGCGGTGACCCGGCTGTCATTGCGGCTGGCGGAGGAGGGCGGCTGGCGGGGGACGGTGCTGGCCCTGCCGGACGCGGGTCCTTGGCAGGACGTCCTGTCGCCGGGCCGGGAGTTCTCCGGCGGCACGGTCGCGGTGGACGAGCTGTTCGCCGAGCGGCCGGTGGCGCTGCTCAGGAGGGCCGTACGAGAAGGGACCTCGGACCGCGGGTGAGCAGCCCGGCGCCGACGGGGCGGAAGCCGTCCGCCCAGCGGAGGCCGGGCATGGCGTCCAGCAGGGCACGCAGTCCGTACTCGGCTTCGAGGCGGCCCAGCACCACGGCGGGGCAGCCCGCGGGACCGGTGGTGAGACTGCCCGGGTCGGCGCGGAACGGGTCGAAGCGGTCGGGGGCGTCGAACCTGTCCGGGTCGCGGGCCGCCGCGCCGATCAGGCAGGCGACGGGCGCCCCGGCGGGGAGCGTGCCGCCGCTGACGCGGACGTCGGTGCGGGTGCGTCGCAGGACGATCTGGACGGGCGGATCGCGGCGCAGCGTCTCCGTCCAGGCCCGTGCGATCAGGCCGGGTTCGGCGCGTACGGCGGCCAGCAGGTCGGCGTCGTCCAGCAGATTGGCCAGGAACGAGGCGAGGGCCGTCTCGCGCAGGGCGGTGTGCCCGGCACAGTCGGTGGCGGTGGCGGCGGGGTGGGTGAGCCGTAGGTGGGGGGCGGTGCGTGGGAGCCGGATGAGGTCCGGCGCGGTGGGCCCGGCCGCGGCGGCCGCGGCACCGGCGGGGAGCCAGCGGCAGAACTCCTCGACCAGGTCGGCCTGTTGACGGCCCGCTATTCGGCGGGCGAGGACGTACGCGGTCCGCTCGACGGCCTTGCGGTGGGCGGCGCTCGCCCGCACCGCGGACCGCGGCGGTCCTTCGTCCCGGGAGGCGCAGCCGATGGCGCCCCGGCAGAGTCCGAGCGGGGCGGGGCCGCCGAGGGGCGCGCCGTCGTGCGGACAGCCGGCGAACCGGGGATCGGTGAGCGCGGCGGCCACATCGGCGTACCTGCTGAGCAGCCAGGCGCCGAGCTCCTCGTCGTAGCAGAGCGGGAAGTCCTCGCGCAGGACGCGGTAGAGCCGGAGCCGGTAGGGATCGGTGGCCGCGCCGGGCGAAAGGAGGCCGGGGGGCCCGCCCGGCCTCCTTGGGGCGCGGGCCGCGGGCAGGCGCTTGGGTCCGTCGACCGGCATCCGTACCCCCGGGGTCGGTGCGTCGCTGTCCGACGCGGGTGCCCTCAGCCGACCACCACCGGGGGCTCACCGCAGTGGGCGTACGACCGTTCGGGTGACGGGGCGGGGCGGGGTGTGGGGTGCCGAGGCGGGTGCTGGGATCGGGTGCGGGTGCGGGGTGCGGGGCCGGGACCAGGGGCCCGGCAGCTGGGTCAGGCCGGTGGCCGGGTCAGGCCGGTGGCCGGAGCGTCGGGGTGGTCAGCCGGAAACTCATCCGGCCGAAGCTCACCTGGTCCCCGTCGCGTACCGGGACCGATCCGACGAGGCGCTGGCCGTTGACGCATGTGCCGTTCGTCGAGCCGAGGTCGCGCAGCACCCACCGGCTGCCCTGCACGGTGAGTTCGGCGTGCAGCCGGGACACGGTCTCGTGGTTGAGCCGGAGTCCGTTGGCCGGATCGCGGCCGATGAGCAGCGGATGCGGGCCGGGCGCGGGCAGCAGCAGCTTCGGCAGCCGTTCGGTCTGCCAGGCCCGGCGCATCCGCCCCGGGAAGGCCGACAGACCGCCCACGGCCCGGACCAGGCTCTGGGTCCAGCGGCCGCCGGAGTCCAGGTCGGAGGTGAGCACCGCCAGTTCCTCGGGGCCGCGGGCGACGAGGGCCAGTTCCATGCGTCGCATGAAGGTGTCGTGGGAGAGCTTGCCCTGTGCGGCACCCTCTCTGAGCACGCCGAGGACACGGTCGCGCTGGGCGTCCGACAGCCGCGCGGGATACGTGTGGAACTCGAAGGAGGACGTCACAGAGTCGATTGTCGGGCCGACCGGCCCGGGGTGTCCAGAAGAACCCCGCTTTACTCGCCTGCTGACCTGCGGTGCTGCTGGCCGGAAGCCGTTGTTACTGTCTGCGGCCTACATGCCACGAGGAGACTTTGTGACCCTTGCACCACGGGAATTGACTGTTCGTCCGCTGGCGGGACCGCGGGAACTCGACCTGTTCCGCCGCCTGTCCTACGTCCTGGACCACGAGCTGGCGGACGACCTGGCCACCGGCCGCCGCCGCCCCGAGTGGATGTGGGTGGCCCTGCGCGGCGAACGCGTCGTGGCCCGTGCCGCCTGGTGGACCTCGGAGGAGGGCGGGCAGCCGCTGGCGCTGGACTTCTTCGACCTGGACGACACCCTGCCGGAGCCGGAGCGCGGCGAGATCGGGGAGCGGTTGCTGGGGGCGGCGACGGCGGCGGTCCTGCCGCCGGGCGCGGCGCGGCCCGAGTACGGCCGCTTCGTGCCGCCCGACTGGCACGAGGACCCGGCGGCGCGGGATGTCGTCGAGGCCCGGATCAGGGTGATGGAACGCACCGGCGCCCGGATGCTGGTGGAGCGGCTGCGTCTGGAGTGGCGGACCGGGACGCCGGTCCCCGAGGACCATGGCCGGCTGGTGTTCCGGCGGATCTCCGGGCGCGAGGATCTTGTCGCGCTGATGACGCCCGTGATGGAGGGCACCCTCGACGCGCACGGCCGGGCGGACCTGGCGTCCGGGCTGAGCGCCCGCGAGGCGGCGGAGAAGCACTACGACGAGGAACTGGCGGGCTACCGGAGCCCGCAGGACTGGTGGCGGGTGGCCGAGCTGCCCAGCGGTGAGCCGGTCGGATTCGTCATCCCGGCCCGCAACAACTACAACCCGATCATCGCGTACATCGGCGTCGTACCGGTGCACCGCGGGCACGGCTACATCGACGACATCCTCGCGGAGGGCACCCGGGTGCTCGCCGCGCAGGGCGTGGACCGGATCAGGGCTGCGACGGACCTCGACAATGTGCCGATGGCGAAGTCCTTCGAGCGCCTGGGGTACGTGAACTTCGAGCGCTCGTTCAACATGGTCTGGAACTGACGACAAGTTCGGGGACCGAGGGGCGGGACCACCGGCTCGCGGCTCCCGACGCCCCCGTCGTTAATCGGTGGACGGGCCGTCCGGCGCCGGGTTAGTGTCACCGCGCAACGTCGGACCCGATCGTGCGAAGTCGTGGAAGGAGGCGAGAAAAGTGCGTACGAGCAACAGCACCACCATCCGTAGCACCTCATTCCCGCGCTCCCGTCCCGTCCGCAGGGCGGTGTCGGACTCCGTCTGACCGGGCGCGCGGCGTTTCGTCCCCGGAGGACATTTCCATGACCGATCTGGTCATCCGCGCGCTCAGCGAGAGCGACGCCAAGCTTTTCGATTCCCTGCAGGACAGCGATCTTGTCGGCCGTGCCGCGTTCGGCCACCGGTACGCCACGGTGCTCAGCGGCGGTGAGTACCGCCCCGAGTGGACCTGGGTCGCCCTGCGCGACGGCACCGTGGTGGCCAGGGCCGCCTGGTGGGCGGGGCCCGAGGACACCGAGCCCGTCCTGCTGAACTGGTTCGACTTCGCGGACGGCGAGGACGAGGCGGGTGCCGAACTCCTGCGCCGCGCCCCGTTCCACGTCGAGTACGAACTGATCCTGCCCGCGGACTGGCGGGAGGTCCCCGCGGTCACGGCCGCCGCGGAGGCCCGGATCGCCGCCGCCACGGCGAGCGGCCTGAAGCCGCTGGTCGAGCGCTACCGCTATCTCTGGACCCCGGACGACGGCCTGCCCGAGCGCCCCGGGCGGCTCACCTTCCGTCCGGAGCCCGACGACGCCGTGATCCTGGAGGTCCTGCGCCGGGTCCACTCGGTCACGCTGGACGCCCACGCCCGTAAGGCGATCGAGGGGCCCGGCGGTCTTGAGGCGGCGGCCCAGGAGGAGCTGGACTTCTTCCACTGGTGCCCCTCGCCGCGTTCCTGGTGGCAGCTGGCGTACACGGCGGACGGCGCGGTGGCGGGCATCCACGTGCCCGCGCACAACCCGTCGGGGCCGTGCGTCGGCTTCATCGGGGTCGTCCCCGAGGCGCGTGGCCACGGCTACGGCTACGACCTGCTCGTGGAGTGCACGCACTTCCTGGCCGAGCGGGGCGCCGAGTTCATCGCGGGCGCGACCGACCGGGGGAACCTGCCGATGGCGGTCGCGTTCGCCCGCGCCGGTCATCGCATCACGCAGGAACGCGTCCATCTGGTGTGAGTCCCGACGGCCTCGCCGGCACGTCGGCCGACGAGGCACGGCAGTAGGCACTCGACGGGGCGCGGGGTAGCCGCTCGGCGGGGCCGTCACGTCCTCGCCGAGCGGTCCCGCCCGTACGCGGGACCCGCGTACGGCGGGACCCGCGTCGAGCCGTCGTCGGCCCCTGTTCAGCTCTTCTGTGCGCGGATCAGGTCGCGGTACCAGTCGTAGGACGCCTTCGGGGTCCGGCGCATCGTCTCGTAGTCGACGTGGACGAGCCCGAAGCGCTTGGCGACGCCCTCGGTCCATTCGATGTTGTCGGTGAGCGACCAGGTGAAGTAGCCGCGCACATCGATCCCCGTGTCGATGGCGGCGCGCAGGGCGGTGAGGTGGCCTTCGAGGTAGTCGATACGGCGGTGGTCGGCGAGGGGCTCGTCGATCGCGCAGCCGTTCTCCGTGATGTAGAGCGGCGGGAGCCGGTCGCCGAAGCGCTCGCGCAGCCGGGTGAGTGTCTCGCCCAGCCCTTCGGGGACGACGGGCCAGCCGAAGTCGGTCTTCTCGTAGCCCTCGATCTCCCGGATGCCGAAGGGGAGTTCGGCGGGCATGCCGAAGCCGGAGAAGGAGTCGAGGGCTTCCGGCTTGGGAGCACCGACGAGGGTGGGGTTGTAGTAGTTGACGCCGTACCAGTCGAGCGGCGCCGAGATGACTTTCAGGTCGTCCGCCACCGGGCCCGGCATCAGGGCCGCGAAGTTCTCGTCGGGGTAGCGGCCGGTGAGGATCGGATCGGCGAACAGCCAGTTGGTGAGCGTGTCGTACAGCTCCGCGCCGAAGCGGTCCTCCTCGCTGTCCCCGGCCGTCCAGACGGGGGCGTGCGAGAGGGCGGCGCCGATGTTGTCGGCGCCCGCCGCGCGCAGCGCGCGGACGGCGAGACCGTGGGCGAGCAGCTGGTGGTGGGCGGCGGGCAGCGCGTCGAAGAGGAGGGTGCGCCCGGGGGCGTGCTCGCCGAGCGCGTAGCCCAGCAGGGTGACTTCGGCGGGTTCGTTGATGGTGATCCACATGGGTACGCGGTCGGCGAGGCGTTCGGCGACGATGCCCGCGTACTCGGCGAAGCGGTAGGCGGTGTCCCGGTCGAGCCAGCCGCCCGCCTCGTCCAGGGGCAGCGGGGTGTCCCAGTGGTAGAGGGTGGGGGCCGGGGTGATGCCGTGGGCGCAGAGTTCGTCGACCAGCCGGTCGTAGAAGTCGAGCCCCTCCGGGTTGACCGCTCCGCTGCCTCCCGGCACGACGCGGGGCCAGCTGACGGAGAACCGGAAGGCGTCCGCCCCCAGCCCCGCGAGCAGGGCGACGTCCTCGCGGTAGCGCTCGTGGAAGCCGGTGCCGCGGGTGGTGTCGGTGCCGTCCTTGATCCGGCCCGGCAGCGCGGCGAAGGCGTCCCAGCCGGAGGGGCCCTTGCCGGCGGTGTCGACGGCCCCCTCGGTCTGAAAAGCGGAGGCAGAGGCTCCCCAGAGGAAGCCCGGAGGGAACATCGGGACGGTCATCTCGGCCTCCAGCAGCCGTACGTATGAGCAGAACCTGGCAGGGCAATGATCAGAACCAGACCCTAATCGCCAGTAACGGGCTCGCTCTAGTGTTCCGGGGCCGTGAGCGCGACTTCCGCCGATCATGGAGCCGCCTTCGGGCGACCTGTTCATGGACGAGGAGTGGTGAATGCAGTTCGAGGTATGGGCCCCGGATGCGGAGTCGGTCGAGCTCCGGCTGTCGAGCGCGGCGGCGGGAGCAGGTAAGGAAGCGGACGCCGGGGCAGGGGCGCGGCATGCCATGGAGCGCGATCCGGAGCGGGCGGGCTGGTGGCGGGCCGAGGCGGAAGCGGTGGACGGCGACCGCTACGGCTTCGCGGTGGACGGGGGCCCCGTGCTCCCCGATCCGCGATCCCGCCGTCAGCCGGACGGCCCGGACGGCATGAGCGCGGTCGTCGACCAGGAGGCGTACGTCTGGCGCAGCGGCTGGGCGGGGCGCGGACTGCCGGGTTCCGTCCTGTACGAGCTGCACATCGGTACGTACACCGACGCGGGGACCTTCGACGCCGCCGCCGAACGGCTCGGGCACCTCGCCGGACTGGGTGTCACCCATGTGTCGCTGATGCCCGTCTGTCCCTTCCCCGGCACCCATGGCTGGGGGTACGAAGGGGTGTCACTGTGGGCCGTGCACGAACCGTACGGCGGCCCGGCCGGGCTGAAGCGTTTTGTCGACACGGCGCACGAGCTGGGGCTCGGGGTGATCCTGGACGTGGTCCACAACCACCTCGGGCCGTCCGGCAACTACCTCCCTGCCTTCGGCCCGTACTTCACCGATACCCACCACACGCCCTGGGGCGCGGCGGTGAACCTCGACGCCCCGGGCTCGGACGAGGTCCGCGCGTACCTGCTGGGCAGCGCGCTCGCCTGGCTGCGGGACTACCGGCTCGACGGACTGCGCCTGGACGCGGTGCACGCGCTCGCCGATACCCGGGCGCTCACCTTCCTGGAGGAGCTGTCCTCGGCCGTCGACGCGCTCGCGTCGGAGGCCGGCCGGCCGCTCGCCCTGATCGCCGAGTCGGACCTCTGCGACCCGCGCACCACCACCCCGCGCGAGGCGGGCGGCATCGGGCTGCACGCCCAGTGGAACGACGACTTCCACCACGCCCTGCACACGGCGCTCACGGGCGAGTCCCAGGGCTACTACGCCGACTTCGCGCAGGCCCCGCTCGCCGCCCTGGCCAAGACGGTGACCAGCGGCTTCTTCCACAACGGAACGTATTCCAGCTTCCGGGGCCGTACGCACGGCCGCCCCGTCGACGTCACCCGGAGCGCGGCCCACCGCTTCGTCGGGTACGCCCAGACCCATGACCAGATCGGCAACCGGGCCCTGGGCGACCGGCTCGCCGCCGCCCTCTCCCCCGGCCTCCAGGCGTGCGCCGCGACCCTGGTGCTCACCGGCCCCTTCACCCCGATGCTGTTCATGGGCGAGGAGTGGGGGGCCCGTACGCCGTGGCAGTTCTTCACCGACCACACCGACCCCGCGCTCGCGCGAGCCGTACGCGACGGCAGACGGCGGGAGTTCACGGCACACGGCTGGACCGGGGAGGAGGTCCCCGACCCGCAGGACCCGGCGACCCGCGACCGCTCCTGCCTCGACTGGAGCGAGCCGGAGCGCGAGCCGCACGCGCGTGTACAGGCCTGGTACGTCGAACTGATCGCGCTGCGCCGGGCCATGTCCGACCTCCATGACCCGGACCTGGCCACGGTGAAGGTCGCGTACGACGAGAACGCCCGCTGGCTGGCGTACCGCAGGGGTGATCTGCGGATCGCGGTGAACCTGGCGGACAGGCCCGCCACGATCCCGCTGGGCGGCGGCCGCAACCGGGGCGGCGGCGCACGGGTACTGGCGGCCTGGGAACCGGTCCTGGCACCGGCCGCCGACGGCCTGCTGCACCTGCCGCCGGAGTCGTGCGTGGTACTGGCGGACGACTGAGGGGATCCGGGGCGGGCGCGACGCGGATGATCCGGGCAGACCCGTCGGTTCATGGTCCGCTCGGCCAACTTCGCGCGCATTCCCTTGTCTTCGCGTGCACTTCAACACCTAGCGTTTCACGTCGCGGGGGGGGGAACACACGGAGGGAACACTATGAAGCAGCGATACCTCGGCCGGTCCGGACTGCGGGTCAGTGAACTGTGCCTGGGGGCCATGACGTTCGGCCAGGACACCGACGAGGCGAGTGCGCATCGCGTCCTCGACACCTTCACCGGGGCGGGCGGCACGTTCATCGACACCGCCGACGTCTACCAGCGGGGCGTATCCGAGGAGATCATCGGCCGCTGGCTGAAGGGCCGCAGGCGCGACGATCTCGTCATCGCCACCAAGGTGTTCGGGACGATGGGCGAGGCGCCCAACGCGGGCGGGCTGAGCCGCAAGCACATCGTGGCGGCCGTGGAGGCGAGCCTGCGGCGGCTCGGCACGGACTACATCGACCTCTATCAGACCCATGTGTGGGACGCGACGACACCTCTTGAGGAGACCCTCGCCACGCTCGACACCCTGGTGAAGGCCGGGAAGGTGCGCTACCTCGGCGCGAGCAATGTCTCCGCCTCCCAGCTCCAGCGCGCGCAGGACCTGGCCGACCGCAACGGCTGGGAGCGCTACGTGAGCCTCCAGCCCCTCTACAACCTGCTCGCCCGCGAAGTGGAGTGGGAGCTCGTCCCGGTGAGCCGGGCGGAGGGGGTCGGCATCATTCCCTGGAGCCCGCTCCAGGGCGGATGGCTGACCGGGAAGTACCGGCGCGGCATGACGACCGCGGCCCCCGGCACCCGCGAGGCCCGCTACCAGGAGGAGTTGGGCCGTGAGGCATGGCGGGAGCGGGACAACGAGGAGACCTGGCGGGTCGTGGAGGCGCTGGTCGCGGTCGCGGAGGAGGCCGGGCACACCCCGGCGCAGGTGGCGCTGCGCTGGCTGCTCGGCCGGTCAACCGTCACCGCGCCGATCGTCGGCGCCCGCAACGCCGAGCAACTGACCGACAATCTCGGCGCGGTGGGATGGGAGCTGACGCCGGAGCAGACGGACCGGCTGGACACGGCGAGCGCCCGCCCGCTCCCCTACCCGTACGACGTGCTCCACCGCTTCCGGGACCGCGAGCCGCAGGACTGAGCGGCCGGCCGGACGGGGACTGCGGGAGCGGCGGGCCGGGTTCGGGGTGGCGGGGGAACGGCGGGCCGGTTTCGGGGGGCCGGTTTCGGGGGGCCGGTTTCGGGGGGCGGCCCGCCGTTCTCGATGCTGGGCGCGCTCGGTGCTACTCGACGATCGCCAGCTCGCGCGACGTCGTGTTCAGCCGTCGCCCGCCGTCCTCGGTGACCGTCACGATGTCCTCGATCCGGACGCCGAACCGGCCGGGGAGGTAGATGCCCGGCTCCACGGAGAAACACATGCCGGGGACCAGCGGCCGCTCCTCGCCCTCGATCATGTAGGGCGGTTCGTGGGTGGTGACCCCGATGCCGTGCCCGGTGCGGTGGATGAAGCGCTCGCCGTAGCCGAACTCGGTGATCACCGCCCGCGCCGCCCGGTCGATGTCCTGACAGGCGGCACCGGGGCGCACCGCGGCGCAGCCCGCCTTCTGCGCCTCCCGGACGATGTCGTGCACCCGCTGCTCCTCGGCGGTGGGTTCGCCGACATGGACCGTACGTGAGGTGTCGGAGCCGTAGCCGTGCTTGAGCCCGCCGAAGTCGAGGACCACCATGTCGCCGCGCTCGATGGTGCGGTCGCCCGCCTCGTGGTGCGGGTTGGCTCCGTTGGGCCCGGAGCCGACGACGGTGAAGTCGACCTGGGAGTGCCCGAACCGCTTGAGGAGAGCGGCCAGATCGGCGGCCACGTCGGTCTCCGTGCGGCCGGAGAAGCGCACCTTCAGGATCTCGCCGTACGTGGCGTCGGCGGCGGCGCCCGCCGCGGCGAGGCGGTCCAGCTCGTGCGCGTCCTTGACGGCGCGGAGCATCGGGAGGGCCTCTGTGAGGGAGGTGTAGGACGTGGTGGGGAGGATCTGCTGCAGGCCGAGCAGATGCATCGCCCAGGCGTTGTCGCTGATCCCGTACCGCCCACCGGTGTCCAGCAGCGGGGCGGTCACCTCGTACGGGTCCTTGCCGTCGGTCCAGTCGCGCAGGGTGAGGGCCGGGGCGCCGACGGCGTGTTCGGCGTCCGGCGCCTCCAGAGTCGGGACGACGAGGACCGGGTCCTGCCCCGCCTTGAGGACGAGGAGGGTGAGCCGTTCGGTGCTGACCGGCTGGTAGCCGGTGAGGTGGACCAGATCGGGGCCGGGCGCGACGAGGACACCGGCGAGCCCGGCGGCCTCGGCCGCCTCGGCGGCGCGGGTCATCCGGGCCCGGTAGTCGTCGGCGGTGAAGGGGACGGGCTGGTTCGGGCTGGACATGCGGGACCTCCTGGCGGCGCGGTGCGGCACACAGCATCCTGCCCGCCCGCCGGGTGCCGCGCTAGCGGGGTCGGAGCGTGGCACCCGGACCGGGCCGGGGCGCCGGGCGCAGCCGTACGAGGAGGTCGGCCCGGTCCCGGCCGCGGTCGACCAGGCGGGCGTTCGTCTCGTCGGAGCCGGCCACCCAGCGCTCGGCGTACGGGCGGGGCTTGCCGAACCGCACATGCCGCTCCACGAGTCTGCGTACCCGCTCCTCGGGGTCGAGGTCCAGGAACCACACCTCGTCGAGCAGCCCGCGCACCGGCGCCCATGCCTCGTCGTCGTGGAGGAGGTAGTTCCCCTCGGTGACGACCAGCGGGACGCCCGGCGGGACCGGCAGGGACCCGGCGACGGGCTCCTCCAGGGCGCGGTCGAAGGCGGGCGCGTAGACGGGCCCGGTGGCGTCGGGGTCGCGCAGGCGGCGCAGGAGCGCCGCGTACCCGGCGGCGTCGAAGGTGTCGGGGGCGCCCTTGCGGCCCGCGCGGCCGAGCCGGTCCAGTTCCGCTCGGGCGAGGTGGAAGCCGTCCATGGGGACGAGAACGGCGTGCCCTTCGAGTGCGTCCACGAGGTGCGCGGCCAGGGTGGACTTCCCGGCTCCGGGTGGTCCCGCGATGCCGAGGATGCGGCGGTGGCCGGGAACGGCGAGGCGCCCGGCGCGGGCCGTCAGCTCGGTGAGGTCGCTCGTGTCCATGCGGGAATTGTGCGGGGACGGGGAGCAGGAGCGTTAGTGTTACGTATAACTACCATGTCGCTCACCCGGAAGGAACCGTTCATGTCCCTCATCGCCCTGGTCACTCTGGTCGTCCACGACTACGACGAAGCGATCGGCTTCTACCGCGACGCCCTCGGGTTCGAGCTGGTGGAGGACACGGACCGGGGCGACGGCTCCCGCTGGGTGGTGGTGCGCCCGCGCGGCACCGCCGCCGGTACGGGCCTGCTGCTGGCCCGCGCCAAGGACGAGGCCCAGAGCGCGAGCGTGGGGGCGCAGACGGGTGGCCGGGTCGGGTTCTTCCTGCACACCGAGGACTTCACGGGCGACCATGCGCGGATGCGGGCGGCCGGGGTGCGGTTCCTGGAGGAGCCCCGGCACGAGGTGTACGGCTCGGTGGCGGTCTTCGAGGACCTGTACGGGAACCGCTGGGACCTGTTGCAGCCCGCGTGAGCCGGTGAGGACCTGCGTGAGCCGGTGGGGACCTGCGTAAAAGGTGGGACCGCGTGAGCCGACGTGAGCCCGCCTGAACGGCAGGGACCCGCTTGAACGGCAGGGACCCGCGCAAACCCGGCGGGGACCCGCGTGGGCCCACCGGGAACGCGCGCCTCAGTTCGTCCCCTTGCTCTCCAGGTACGCCAGTACCGCCAGCACCCGGCGGTGCACCGTACCGTCGTCCGGTTCCAGGCCGAGCTTGGCGAAGATCGAGCCGATGTGCTTGCTCACCGCGCGTTCACTGACGACCAGTTCGGCGGCGATCGTCGCGTTCGCCTGGCCCTGGGCCATGTGCTCCAGGACTTCGCGCTCCCGGGCGGTGAGGCTTTGGATGGGGCCCGCCGAGGACTTCCGGGTGAGCAGCTGGGAGACCACCTCCGGGTCGAGGGCGGTCCCTCCGGCCGCCACCCGCTCCAGGGCCTGGAGGAACTGGTCGACCCGGCCCACCCGGTCCTTGAGCAGATAGCCGATGCCCCGGGCGCCCTGGGAGAGCAGCTCGGCGGCGTACATCTCCTCGACGTACTGCGAGAGGACCAGGATCGGCAGGTCCGGCAGTTCGGCGCGGGCGGCGAGGGCGGCGCGCAGTCCCTCGTCGCGGAAGGACGGCGGCAGCCGTACGTCGAGCACGGCCACGTCCGGGCGGTGTTCGAGGAGTGCGGGCAGCACCTCGGGGCCCGCCGCCGCATCGGCCACCACCTCGTGGCCCGAGCTGGTGAGGAGGAGGATCAGCCCCTCCCTCAGCAGGGCGTTGTCCTCGGCGATCACAATCCGCACGGCAGCTCCACTTCGATGTCCGTCGGCCCCCCGATGGGGCTGCTGATCCGGGTGGTGCCGTCCAGGGCGGCGACCCGCCGCCGGATTCCCACCAGCCCGCTGCCGGCACGTTCGTTCGCGCCGCCGTGCCCATCGTCGCCGATGACCACCCGCAGGGTGTCGGGGCCCCGGTCGATCCGGACCCGCGCCGCCGTGGCACCACTGTGCTTGCTGATGTTGGTGAACGCCTCGGCGACCACGAAGTACGCCGCCGCCTCGATCGCGGCGGGCAGCCGCCGCCCGTCCTCGACGCTGTCCAGGTCCGCCTCGACGGGGACCGCCACATCGGCGGCCAACGCCCGTACCGCACCGGCCAGTCCGCGGTCCGTCAGGATGGGCGGGTGGATGCCGCGCACCACGTGCCGGAGCTCGGCGAGCGCCTCGTCGGCACCGTCCTGGGCCTCGTCCAGCCGGGTGCGGGCAGCGTCGGGATCGCGGTCGATGAGCTGCTTGGCCAGTCCGATCCGCATCGACAGGGCGACGATCCTGGCCTGCGCTCCGTCGTGCAGATCCCGTTCGATGCGACGCAGTTCGGCACCGTGGGCCGCGACGGCCCCGGCCCGGCTCTCGGTCAGCTGGGCGATCCGTTCGGAGAGCGTGTCGGACGGTGCGGAGGCGAGCAGGGACCGGGTCCAGGTCGCCGAAAGATCGGCGAGCACGGGGAACCAGCGCAGCACCCATCCGGGCCGTTCGGGCAACGGGGTGCCGTACTCGTCGGCCCTGCGCCGGTCCAGGAGGCGTGCGAGCGACAGCACGGCCCCGTCCACGAGCAGCGCGATCGGCCACAGCACCATCGTGAGGTAGCCCACGCCCATGCCCAGGAGGGTCTGCATGGGCAGCCACAGCACGTCGCGCCAGGTCGCGGAGTCGGTGAGCACGCGCCTGACCCGCTCGGACAGTTCCCCGCCGTCCAGCGGCAGATACTGCGTCGGCCGGAACGCGACACCGAGCCGGGCGGCCGCCCTGCGGCGCTCGAACTCGGCGAATCTGCGGAGCAGCTTGGCGGCCTCCGGCAGCGCGGGCAGCCCGATGATCACTGCGGCGAACATCAGGACGGCCACCACCAGGAACGCGCTCAGATAGGTGAGTATCGAGACGGCGATGCCGATGAAGAGATAGTGCGACGCTTCCCACGCACGCCGGATGGCGGCCGTCAGCGAGGCGGGATCGGAGCTCATGACAGGTCACGTTACGGGGGCCGGCCCACCGTGTGAGTGGGGCGGCCCCCCGACCGGGGGTGTAGCAGGCTGCACCCTCGGTCCGGTAGTGCGCACCCTCGCCGCCGGATCTTCCGCCGCATAGCGTTTATGCAGGTCAAGCGGTACGAGGAAGACGGAAAGAACGGTGAAGGCAACGGTGAACACGGTCATGACGACACAGGCGGCCGCGCTCAGCCTGGAGTCGGTGAGCCGACGCTACGGGCGACGTGGCAGCGGCCGGGAGGCGACGGCCCTGGACATGGTCAGCTGTGCGGTCCCGGTCGGCAGTTTCACCGCGGTGGTGGGTCCCTCGGGGTCGGGCAAGAGCACGTTCCTCCAGTGCGCGGCGGGGCTGGACCGGCCGACCTCGGGGACGGTACGGATCGGCGGCACCGATCTCGGCTCGCTCTCCGAGGCGGCGCTGACCCGGCTGCGCCGGGACCGGATCGGTTTCGTCTTCCAGTCGCACGCCCTCAACCTGGTGTCCTCGCTCTCCATCGAGGAGAACGTGGTGCTGCCGCTGGTGCTGGCGGGCGCCGATCCGGCCGGTACGGAGGTACTGGCCCGAGGCCGGAACCTGCTGGCCCGGGTCGGGCTGGCGGGGCGCGGCGGTGACGGACCCGCGACGCTTTCGGGCGGGCAGCAGCAGCGGGTGGCGGTGGCCAGGGCGCTGGTCACGGACCCGGACGTGATCTTCGCGGACGAGCCCACGGCGTCCCTGGACCCGGAGTCGGCGACGCTGGTGCTGGGGCTGTTGCGGGACGCGGTACGGGTCGACGGCCGGACGGTCGTCATGGTCACCCACGACCCCGTCGCGGCGAGCTGGGCGGACAACGTCCTGACGATGGACGGCGGGCGGCTGCGATGAACAGGGCCGTACACGACAGCGAAAGCACGGGCTCCCACGAGCCCGGGACCGCACATGACAGCGTGAACACGGGTTCCCATGGGCCCGCGACCGCGCGCGGCAGAAAGCGGTCGGGGCCGCGCGAGCCCGGGACCGCGCGCGACACGAGAACCGTGCGCGGCACGAGGACCGCGCGCGACAGGAGGAAGGACCCGCGCGATCCGCCGGCCGTACGGCACGGGTCGCGGCGGGCGTCCGCGTTCCTCGCCCGGCGCTCGCTGCCCGCCCATCGCCGGGCCTGGGCGGCGGTGATCGCGGCGACGGCCGCCGCGGCGGCGCTGATCGGCGCGTTCGCGTTCGTTCTCGGTTCGCTGCTGGTGGCCACGCCGCCGGTCGACCGGTACGCGGGCGCCGACGCGGTGGTGGCCGCCGACCAGAAGGTGTCGTACACCGCGAAGCCCTGGGGCAGTGAACCGAAGACCGCGACGGCGTACCTGTCGGAACGGGCCCGGCTCGACCGGTCCCTGCTGGCGAAGGCGGCAGGGGCCGACGGGGTCGCCCGTGCCGTCGCGGACGACTCCGTGCAGGTGACCGTGGGCGGCGGGACACCCGCGGTCGGCCGCTCCTGGCCCTCCGCGGTGCTGACCCCGTACGAGCTGACCGAGGGCCGGGCCCCGAAGGCCGCGACCGACGTGGTCCTGGACGCGGCGCTGGCACCGGCCGGAAGCGGGCCGGGCGACACGGTGAAGCTCCAGGTCGACGGGGCGGCCAAGCCCTACACCCTCACCGGTGTCGCCGACGCGGGACGCCGGGGCAAGGGCGCCCCGGCCGTGTTCTTCACCGAGCGGCGGCTGACCGCGCTCGCCGGGCATCCGAACACCGTCGACGCGATCGGGATCGTCGCGAAGGAGGGCGTCCCGGCCAATACCGTGCGGGACTCGGTGAACAGGGCGCTCCCCGAGCGTGCCGCCGCCGGTTCCGACCGCGCGGTGCGGGTCCTGACCGGTACGGAGCGGGGCGAGGCGGAGCAGTTGGGCGCGCTCGGCGGGCGCGGCGATCAGCTGGCCCTGCTGGGGTCGATCGGCGGCACCGTGCTGATGGTGGCGCTCCTGGTGATCGGCTCCACGCTGTCCCAGGCGATCCATCAGCGGTCCGGTGAACTGGCCCTGCTGCGGGCGGTCGGGGCGACGCCGCGCCAGCTCAGGTCGGCGATCGGCCGGGAGGCGGGCCGGGTGTCCGCCACCGCCGCGGTGCTGGGGGGCATCGGAGCCGTACCGCTGGGTCTCGCGATGCGGTCGCTGCTGACAACGGACGCGCTGCCGCTGCCGGTACCCGTGTGGCTGCCGGTCGCTGCGGCCGGGGCCGCCGCGCTGATCCTCACCGTGCTCGTACGGCCGGTGGCGATGCTGGCCGCCCGGGGCATCACGAAGCTGCGGCCCGCCGCGGCCCTGGGGGCGGCGAGCTCCCCCGAACCGAGCGAGCCGGGCCGCTTCCGTACGATCACCGGCCTGGTCCTGGTCTTCTCGGGAGTCGGTTCGGCCGGTCTCGCCACGTCGCAGAGCGGCCAGGCCGCGGCGGCCGCGGCGTCGGGCGCGGCGACCTCGCTGGTCATCGCGGTGGCGTTGCTGGGTCCGTGGATCGCGCGGATCGCGATGCGGGTGCTCGGCACTCCGGTACGCAAGGCCGGCGGGGTCTCCGGCTTCCTGGCCGCGCGGACCGCCTCCGCGCACACCCGGCGGCTCGGTGTGGCGCTCACCCCGATCGTGCTGGTGGTCGCCTTCGTCTGCGTACAACTGGCTGCCGGTACGACGATGGAGCGGGCAGCCGACCGGCAGGCCGCCGCCGCGCTGCGGGCGGACCTGGTGGCGACGGCGCCGGGCGGGCTGCCGGCCGGGGCGGCGCAAGCGGTCCGTGAAGCGCCGGGCGTCACGGCGGCGACGGGCGTGCTGCGCTCCAGCGTCGTCCTCACCCACCGCGAGGTCGGCGAACCGAAGCTGAGCAGCCTGCCCGTGCTGGGCGTGACGGCCTCCCAGCTGTCCGGCACCCTCGACCCCGAGGTCACGTCGGGCGACCTGGAGCGGCTCACCGGCCGGGGCGCGGTCGCGGTCGGCGCGGAGCGGGCGGACAGCCTCGATGTCGGCACCGGCGACACGGTGGAACTGCGGCTGGGGGACGGCACGAAGGCGAAGCTCCGGGTGGTCGCTGTGTACGAACGCTCCCTGGGTCTCGGCGAGTTCATGCTCCCGCGCGAGGCACTGGCCCCGCATGTCTCGGCGGCGCGCGACGCGAGTCTCCTGATCGGGACCGAACCGCATTCCGGTGCCGCGGCCTCCGCTGCCGTACGGAAGGCGCTGGCGCCGTACAGCGGGGTGCTGGTCCGGCCCGCGACGGCGAACGACGTACGGATCGCTCCGGCCGTGTCGGACGAGGACAACGCCATGGTCATCATCGGGGTGGGTGTGATCGGCGGCTTCGCGCTGCTGTCCGTGATCAGCACGCTCGCCCTGATCACGACCGGTCGGCGCGAAGAGTTCCGGCTGCTCCGGATGGTCGGTACGGGACGCGGGCAGCTGCGGCGGATGCTGGTGCTGGAGACCGGTCTGGTGACGGTCGCGGGGCTGGTGATCGGCACGGTGGTCGCGGCGGTCCCGCTCACCGCGTTCGCCGTGTCGGTGACGGGTTCGGCGCCGTACATGCCGCCCGCGCAGTACGGGGTGCTGGCGGCGGCGGTCACGGTGGCCGCGCTGGCGGCGACGGTGCTGCCGGGGTCGTCCGGTGGCCGCTTCGTCCTCAAGCGGCGCAAGGGCTGAGACCGGGGCGGAAGCGGGGGCTGCGGCTGCGGCTGCGGCTGCGGCTGCGGCTGCGGCTGCGGCTGCGGCTGCGGCTGCGGCTGCGGCGAAACGACGCGCACGGGCGCCGGGCGGGCTTGAGGTTCAGGCCGCCCGGCGCGCCGGCGTCTGCGACGCCCGTCAGGTGTCCCGGACCGACACCGCTCCCAGCGCGTCCAGGACCGGGCTGATCAGCGGGTGGCCCTCCGCCCCCTGCCGTACCGCGGCGAAGACGCGTCGCGTCGGGGCGCTGCCCTGTACGGGGCGGACGACCACCCCGCTCAGTTCCGTCCCCCGCAGCGCCGACCTCGGGACGAGTGCCACCCCGGCGCCCGCCCCGGCCAGCGCGACCACCGCGCGGAAGTCGTCCGAGGAGTGTTCGAGCATCGGCTCGAAACCGGCGAACTCACAGGCCAGGACCACCACATCGTGGCAGGGGTTGCCCGGGTACGGGCCGATCCACGGGTCCTTCGCGAGGTCGGCGACCGCCACCTGTTCCTGACCGGCCAGCCGGTGCCCCACCGGCAGCACCGCGTCGAACGGCTCCGAGTAGAGCGGCACCCGCGTCAGCCGCAGGTCGTCCTCGGCGGGCGCGCCCCGGTATTCGACGGCGACCGCCACATCGACCTGCCGGTCCAGCACCATCGGTACGCTCGCGTCGCCCTCGGCGTCCTGGACGCGGACCCGGATACCGGGGGCGGTGCGGGACAGCTCGCGGAGCGCGGGGGCCAGGACCAGGCCGATGCCGGTGGCGAACGCGGCGACCGTGACCGTACCGGCGACACCCGCGCTGTACGCGGCGAGTTCCGCCTCGGCCCGCTCCAGCTGGGCCAGCACCGCGTTGGTGTGGGTCAGCAGGATCTCCCCCGGCGCGGTGAGCCGCGCACCGCGCGCGCCGCGTTCGACGAGCCGGTGGCCGGTCTCCTGCTCCAGGGCGGCGAGCTGCTGGGAGACGGCGGAGGGCGTCAGATACAGCGCGGCGGCGGCTGCGGTCACCGTACGGTGGTCCGCCACCGCACGCAGGATTCGCAGCCGCCGTGCATCGATCATGCGCCTATTGTCCCAGGTCGCGTGGGACTTCCCGGACATCCCGAACCGGGCCCCGGGGGTGCGGACGCCACCGAGGCCCGACGCCCGGGCCATGAGCCCCGGCCCGGCGTCCCGGCCCGGGGCTCCGGTACCCCTACTCGCCGAGCGCCGCCCGCGCGTCGACGAACGCGTCCACGGCACGGTTCACGTCGTCGGTGGAGTGCGCCGCCGAGAGCTGGACGCGGATGCGGGCCGCGCCGTCGGGGACGACCGGGTACGAGAACCCGATCACGTACACACCGCGCTCCAGGAGCAGTTCCGCCATCCGGCCTGCCTTCGCCGCGTCCCCGATCATGACGGGGGCGATGGCGTGGTCGCCGGGCAGGATGTCGAAGCCCTCCTCGGTCATCCGGGTACGGAAGAGCGCGGTGTTGGCGTTCAGCTGCTCGCGCAGGTCACCGGCGGACTCCAGCAGGTCGATGACTTTGAGGGAGGCGGCGGCGATGACCGGGGCGAGGGAGTTGGAGAAGAGGTACGGGCGCGAGCGCTGGCGCAGCAGCGCGACGATCTCGGCGCGGGCCGCGACATAGCCGCCGGACGCACCGCCGAGCGCCTTGCCGAGGGTGCCCGTGATGATGTCGACGCGGTCCATGACGCCGTGCAGTTCGGGGGTGCCGCGCCCGCCGGGGCCGACGAAGCCGACGGCGTGCGAGTCGTCGACCATCACCATGGCGTCGTAGCGGTCGGCCAGGTCGCAGATCTCGCGCAGCGGGGCGACGTATCCGTCCATGGAGAACACGCCGTCGGTGACGACGAGCCGGCGACGGGCCCCGGACGCCTCCTTGAGCTGCTGCTCCAGGTCGGCCATGTCGCGGTTGGCGTAGCGGAAGCGCTTGGCCTTGGAGAGGCGGATGCCGTCGATGATCGAGGCGTGGTTGAGGGCGTCGGAGATGACCGCGTCCTCGGGGCCGAGCAGGGTCTCGAACACGCCGCCGTTGGCGTCGAAGCAGGAGGAGTAGAGGATCGTGTCCTCCTGGCCGAGGAACGACGAAAGCCGCTGCTCCAGCTCCTTGTGGACCTCCTGGGTGCCGCAGATGAAGCGGACCGAGGCCAGCCCGTAGCCCCAGCGGTCCAGCGCCTCGTGGGCGGCGGCGACGACCTCGGGGTGGTCGGCGAGGCCCAGGTAGTTGTTGGCGCAGAAGTTGAGCACCTCACCGGGACGGCCGCCGGAGGTGACGGCCACGGTGGCGGACTGCGGGGTGCCGATCACGCGCTCGGGCTTGTGCAGCCCGGCGGCCCTGATCTCGTCGAGGGTGGTGCGCAGGTCGTCGCGTACGGAGTCGAACATGCGTGAGTCCTTAGGGTTCAGGAGGTCCAGTCGAGGATGACCTTGCCGCCGAGACCGCTCGCGGCGTCGTCGAAGGCCGCTTCGAAGTCGCGGTAGTCGTACCGTCCGGTGATCACGGGGGCGAGGTCGAGACCGCCCTCCAGCAGTACGGACATGGCGTACCAGGTCTCGTACATCTCCCGGCCGTAGATGCCCTTGATCGTGATCATCGAGGTGACGACGCGGGACCAGTCGACGGCGAACTCCTCGGACGGCAGTCCGAGCATCGCGATCCGGCCGCCGTGCGTCATGTTCGCGATCATGTCGCGCATCGCCTCGGGGCGGCCGGACATCTCCAGTCCGATGTCGAAGCCCTCCCGCAGTCCGAGGTGGCGCTGCCCGTCGGCGACGGTCTCCTCGCCGACGTTGAGGGCCAGGCTGACACCGACCTTGCGGGCCAGTTCCAGGCGGGCCTCGCTGACGTCGGTGATGACGACGTTGCGGGCGCCGGCATGCCGGGCGACGGCCGCGGCCATGATCCCGATGGGGCCCGCGCCGGTGATCAGGACGTCCTCGCCGACCAGCGGGAAGGACAGCGCGGTGTGCACCGCGTTGCCGAACGGGTCGAAGATCGCGGCGATGTCCAGGTCGACGGGGACCCGGTGCACCCACACGTTGGCGGCGGGCAGCGCGACGTACTCGGCGAACGCCCCGTCGCGGCCGACGCCGAGCCCGAGGGTGGAGCGGCAGAGGTGGCGGCGTCCGGCGAGACAGTTGCGGCACTTCCCGCAGACCAGGTGGCCCTCGCCGCTCACCAGGTCGCCGACCTTGATGTCGGCGACGTCGGCGCCGAGCTCGGCGACCTCGCCGACGAACTCGTGGCCCAGGACGAGCGGGGTGCGCACCGCCTGCTGCGCCCAGCCGTCGTAGGCCCGGATGTGCAGGTCGGTGCCGCAGATGCCGGTACGCAGGACCTTGATGAGTACGTCGCCCGGGCCGATCTCCGGCTCCGGAACGTCCATCAGCCACAGACCGGGCTCGGCCTTCTGCTTCACGAGTGCCTTCACGGCTGCGGCTCCCTGCACGTGGTACGCGGTGGTGGATGCCCCGGGCCGGGGCAGCATCGAGGCAGCCTGCGGCCCGGGGAGGTCGAGAGGGACGGCGGAGCGGCGCTGGGCCGGACACGGACCGGGGCGCACGTCGGTGGCCACCGCCCATCGCCCTGCCGCTGCCGTCACGGAGAAATCTGCCGCACCCCGCGCCTCAGGTCCATCGAGGTTTTCTTAAGCGCGTCCGCAGCTCCGCTTCACACCTCGCCTTCAGACCTCGCCGTACGGGCCCAGAAACGTGGGCCGCCCTGCCACGATCCGGTAGAGGAAGATCCCGTTGTCCATCCGCACCGCTCGGGTGTCGAGGAAGGTGAGGTCGCGGACGATGCCCCGGTACTCGGTGCGGAACAGCCGCTGGGCGATCCCGCCCCGGTCCGCTCCGGCGGCGCTGGTGGCCTCGGCGGCAGCGGCGATCAGTCCGACGGCGTCGTACGCCTCGGCGGACCAGGTGGCGGGCGGCGCCCCGTAGCGCTTCCGGTGCGCGGCGGTGAACTTCTTCGCGGCGGGGAGCTCCCGGGGGTCGGCGTACGCCTCGGCGAAGACCCATCCTTCGGCAGCCTTCCCCGCCTCCTTCAGGAAGGCGGGCGCGAGGACGGGACCGGCACTGACGCGAGTGCCGGTGAACCCGGCGGCGTCGAGGGCGGTCGCGCAGCGCGCTGCCCGGGTGGGCGAGCCGCCCGCGTACACCACGGCGTCCGCCTTCGCGCCGGCAACCGCCCGCGCCGCCGGGCCGAAGCCCTGCCCGGCGGTGACGCTGTGGGTGGTGAGGGTGGCTCCCTCGACGGGTGCGTCGGGGAAGTTCTTGCGGATGCCCCAGCTGCGCCGCGGGTCGGCGGCGTCCGCGATGAGATGGATCCGCTCGGCGGGACGCGTGTGGATCAGGTAGCTGCTGAGGCCCACGCTGAGGCTGTCGTCGAAGGCCCGGGTGAAGTACAGGACCTGGTGGGGGAAGAACTCGGCGGTGGTGGAGCCCGCCGCGACGACGACCATGGCCAGCCGTGCCTTCGTGTACCGGGTGACGATGTCCTCCGCGATCACGTCGCCGGTGGGCCCGATGACGGCCAGCACACGGGAGTCGCCGGTCAGCCGGTCGGCTGCGCGGCGCGCGCGGGCCGCGTCCCCGGCGTCGTCCTCGGTGCGCAGGACGAGGCGGAAGGCCACGTCAGTACGGGAGTTGTGGTCCGCGACGGCCAACTGGACGCCCCGCTGATGGGCGAGGCCTGTGGCGCGGCCGGGTCCGGTGAGGTCGACGTGCAGGCCGAGCGTGTACGTGGGTGGGTTCGCGGTCCTCGTCGACGGGACGTTCGTGGTGTCGCGCCGCCGGGCGATCCAGGCGGCGGTGCCACCGCCCGCGAGGAGGACGGCTCCGGCCGCCGAGGCGGTGAGCAGACGGCGCCGGGAGGGGCCGGGTGCCGCCCCGGTGCCGGATGCCACCTGGGCGGGCGGGGTCTCGGGGTCGGGCAGCGCGAGAGCGGCGGCCGAGCGTTCGGCGATCAGCGCGGGCAGCCCCGCGGGCATCCAGCGGTCCGCCTCCGCCGGGTCCGGATGCGAAGGGTCCGGGCGCGCCTGACCCGGATACGCCTCGTCGGCCAGCGCCCGGCGCACCTGGTCGGCGGTCGGCCGGGCGGCCGGGTCCTTGGCGAGGCAGGCGGCGGTGAGGGCGCGCAGTCCTGGCGGCAGGCCGCGCAGGTCCGGCTCCTCGTGCACCGTACGGAACAGGACTCCCGCCGCCGCGCCCTCGCCGAACGGCCGCCGCCCGGTGGCCGCGTACACCAGGACGCAGCCGAGCGAGAAGACGTCGCACGCCGGTCCGACGGGCCCGGCCGACGCCTGTTCGGGGGCGAGGTAGCCGGGCGTGCCGATCACCGCGCCGGTCGCGGTGAGCGCGGTGGCGCCCTCGTGGCGCGCGATGCCGAAGTCGATGAGCCGGGGCCCGTCGAGGGCGAGGAGCACATTGCCGGGTTTGACGTCGCGGTGGACGAGCCCCGCCCCGTGCACCGCGACGAGGGCCGCCGCGAGCCGGGCGCCGAGTGCGCGCACGGTGGCGGCGGGCAGTGCGCCCTGTGCCCCGATCATCTCGGCGAGCGAGGGGCCGGGCACGAACTCGGTGGCCAGCCACGGTTCCCGGGCCTCCGTCTCGGCGCCGGTGACCGGGACCACCCACGGGCCGGTGATCCGCGCGGCGGCCTCGGCCTCACGGCGGAAACGGGCCCGGAAGCCGGGGTCGGCGGCGTGCTCGGCGCGGATCACCTTCACCGCGGCGAGCGCGCCGCCCGGTGACCTGGCCAGGTACACCACGCCCATGCCGCCCGCGCCGAGCCGGACGAGGGTGCGGTACTCGCCGATGACGCGCGGGTCGTCCGAGGTGAGCGGCTTCATGTCAGGTCGTGGGCTTCGGGGCCGCGCCGAGATAGCGGTAGCGGCCGTTCTCGACGCGGTAGAGGTGGGCGTCCTGGCCCACCAGCGCCTGCTTCTTGTCGAAGGCGTAGGTGCGGGAGATTCCCTCGTACGGTGAGGCGGCGATCTCCGCGACGACAGCGGCCCGGCCGGGCCGCACGGCACGGCGGGCTTCCGGCGAAGCGCCGGTGTCGCCCGACGCCTTCTTCCCTCCGGCCTCCTCCGGCTTCCCCGATTCCTTCTTCCCCTCGGACCCTTCGCTCCCCTCCCTCCCGTCCGGCTTCCCCGTCGCCTTCTCCCCGTCGGCGACGGCGAGGGTGACCAGCGCCTCCACGACCAGCCCGGCCACGTCGTACGCCTCGGCGGCCCACGGCGCGGGCTCGGCGGCGAAGCGTTCGCGGTGCGCGGCGGTGAACTCCTTGGCGGCGGGCGCGGACGCGTCCGTGTACGGGGAGATGAACTCCCACCCGGTGGCGGCGGCTCCGGCCGCCGCGAGGAAGTCCGGTCCCATGACGGTGTGCTGGGCGATGCACGGCCCCTTGTACGAGGTTCTGGCGAGCGCGACGGCCGTGCGGGCGGCTCCGGCCGCGTCACCCGCGTAGAAGATCGCGTCGCTCTTGTGCGTGAGCATGTCCTCGATCACCGGCGCGAGGTCCCTCGTCCCGGCGGGCACCACGCGCGGATAGGTGGTCCCGGTGGTGAGGGTGGGGGTCATCAGGTTGGTCGCGTAGCCCACCTGGTAGGCGGACTGCCCGCCGGAGCGGTCCATGAGGACACCGAGGCGTTCGACGTCGGGGCGCAGGAGGAGCCGGTTGACGATCGGCGCGGACAGCGCGCCCCAGGACGGTGCCGCCTGAAAGAAGGACTTCTTGGACCTGGGGGCGTAGGCCATCGCCAACGACGACACCGTGAGCACCGCCAGCATCGCCTCGTCGTACGCGGGCAGCGCCGCGCCGGTCGCGGCGTCACCGGTCGGGCCGATCACCGCGAGTACGTCGCGGTCGCGCGCGAACAGCTCCGCGACACGTGCCGAGCGGGCGGCGTCCCCCCGGTCGTCCAGTGCCTTCACGGTGAGCGTGAAGGGCTTGCTCCCACGGGAGTTGAACCGTTCGACGGCGAGCCGGACGCCTCGTTCCTGGGCCTTCCCCCACGCTGCTTGAGGACCCGTCAGGTCGGCGTGCACACCGATGATCCAGTCCCGCTCGCCGGAATCGCCCCTCTTCGGGGCGTCCTCGGTGTCCTCGCCCGCCACCTGCACGGCGGCGTAGGCGGCTCCGGCGAGACCCACCGCCGCGATGGAGGTGAGGAGGAGAAAGCGTCGTCTGTCGGGACGGGCCGGCGCCACGGGCTCCTCGGCCGCGGTGGCGTCGATGCCCGGCAGCGCGAGCATCGCGGCGGACCGGTCGGCGATCAGCCGTACGACGTCCTCGGGCAGCCACTCGACCGACCTGCCCGGTACGTCCTCGGCGATGCGCGCGTCGAGCTGTGCCGCCGTCGGCCGCTCCCCCGGGTCCTTGGCCAGGCAGGCGGTCAGCAGGGCGCGCAGTTCGGCGTCGCCGATCCCACCGAGGTCCGGTTCGTCGTGCACGGTGCGGTAGAGCAGGGCGTCCACGGCCCCGCTGCCGAACGGGGGCCGCCCGGTGGCCGCGTACGCGAGGAGGCAGCCGAGCGAGAAGACGTCGCTCGCGGGTCCGGCGGTGGTGCCGCCCCCGGTGGCCTGCTCGGGCGAGAGGAAGCCGGGGGTGCCGACCACGAGGTCGGTGGTGGTCAGCGCGGTGGCGTCGGCGGCCCGCGCGATGCCGAAGTCGATGAGGCGCGGACCGTCGGCGGTGAGCAGGACATTGCCCGGCTTGACGTCGCGGTGGACAAGTCCGGCCTCGTGTACGGCGGTCAGGGCGCGGGAGAGCAGCCGGCCGAGCACCCTGACGCTGCGGACGGGCAGCGGGCCGCGCCGGGCCACGGCGTCCGAGAGCGCGGGTCCGGGCACGAACTCCGTGGCCAGCCAGGGGCGTTCACCTTCGGTCTCCGCTCCGGTGACGGGGACCGCCCACGGGCTGTGCACGCTGCGGGCCGCCGCGACCTCACGGCGGAAGCGGGTACGGAAGTCGTCGTCCCCGGCGTACTCGGGCAGGATCACCTTGATGGCGGCGAGCGCCCCCGCTTCCGTGCGCCCCAGGTAGACGACGCCCATGCCGCCCGCTCCGAGGCGGCCCAGGAGCCGGTGCCCGCCGATGTGCGACGGGTCCGACGGCCTCAGTTCGTCCATCAGGGGTGCCTCAGCTCTGCTTCTCGACGGCGGATTGGAGCCGGACCAGCATGGCGCCCTGCGCCTGGGCGACCAGGTCGCCGAGCTCCTTCTCCGTACGCCCCTTCGCCCCCTTGCCGGTCACGGCGACGGTGAACTGAAGGGTCTGCGCCTGCTGCCAGGCGTAGGGGTACGGACCGCCGAGCTCCTCGCTCCGGAACTGTCCCGTCTCGTTCAGCGCGTCCTCGGAGTTGCTCTGCGCGCTCTCGCCCTGGAGCAGCGCGGCGGAGATCATCGAGCCGATGAGTTCCCCTTGCCGCAACTGCTGAGTGGGGCAGCGCATCGTCTCCTCCAGCGACTCGGCCATCTCCCACCGCGCGTCCTGACGGGTCCGGTGCACGGTGACGACGGCCGCCAGCCGGACCGGGCCCCTGCCCTTCACCGCGGGCACCTCGAAATTGCGGGTGACGGTGGCCAGGACGTTGCCCGCGGGCTTCTGCCGCGCCCAGACGCAGTCGGTCCCCAGGACGGGCCAGGTGGCCGGGTCGCTCTCGTACGGGCTCCGCTTCACCACCCCGGGGCCGAAGCTGTCGGGCTCGGCGATGACCTTGCCGATGAGGGCGAGGGCGGCGCTCCGGTTCTTCGGCAGCCTGGCGGGGTCGGCGTCGACGAGTGCGGATGAGGGCGCGGGGTCGGGGTCGGGGTCGGATGAGGGCGCGGACGGTGATCCGGGTGCCGGTACGCCGGGTGAGCCCTGCCCCCGCGCGTCTCCCTCGGGGTCGCCACCGCCGGAGCACCCTGCCAGCAGCAGGGGCAGAAGCAGCAGGGGAGCTCCGTACCGGAATCCGTGTAACGGCCCGTGAAATAGCACGAGTTACCACCCTCACCTCATCGACACCGCAGCGATCATACGATCGCGTGGCAGCGTCGTCCGGGGTGGTACCGAACTGTTGCACCATCAGGACTCGGGGACAGGAACGTTACGGAGACAGGGCGGATCCGGAGCCGTGACGGCGTTCACGCCCCGCCGTCACCCTCCAGGAAAGTCCGGATGTGCGCGGCGAGTACGACGGGCTGATCCTCCGGAATGAGCGTGTAGCTGTCGGCCACCTCCACCAGCCTCCCCTTCGGAAGGAGGTTCGCCAGCCGACGCCCGTGCTCCGGTGGCATGACCTTGTCCTCGGCCGCCCATACGACGAGGGCGGGCCGGTCGAACGTGCGCAACTTCTCGGCCCAACGCAGGAGTTCCGTCTTCGGTGGCACTCCGAGGACGTAGGTGCGCAGGTCGCGCCGGATCTCCCGCGACGACCACAACGGCCGGAACCAGGCGTCCATCACCTCATGCGGAACGGGCCGCTTGCTCATCCAACCCCAGGTGACGGGCAGCCGTCGCATCGGCTTGAGTTTCAGCAGGGCGAAGGCGGCCATCAGACCTCCGGGCACCTTGGCCGCGGCGTACAGATTGCCGCCGGGCAGTCCGGGCGGGAAGTTGTCGAACGCCTCGCACGACGTGATCACCAGCTTCCCGATCCGCCGGTCCCGTCCGTCCGCGACGAGGGCCTGTGCCCCGCCCCAGTCGCTCATGACCAGGGTGACGTCCTGGAGTTCGAGTGCGTCGAGGAACTCCGCGACGATCCGGGCCACCCCGAGGACCGACAGGTCGGCATCGGTGCGCATGGGCCGACGGTGACCGCCGAGCGGGAGGGTCGGCACGATGCACCGGAAGCCGGAGCGGAGTTCGCCGACGACATGGCGCCACAGCGAGCCGTCCATGGCGACGCCGTGCAGAAGGACCACCACCGGCCCGTCGCCACCCGTGTCCTCGTACTCCACCACACCCGCGGAAAGCAGCACTTCGGTCATGGCCTCAACCTAGGGCCTCCGCTCCCCTCCCGGCACTTCCCCACCCCGGACTTTGAACACTGTGGTGACAAAGCATGGACGGCACGAGCAGAAGCCTCCTACTCTGTCCGGCGCAACCGTCGGAGTTTCGCTCAGGTACGGCGCCACAGGAACGCACTGATCGAACGATCACCCGGACGCTCACGGGTGACCCGCACCCATCGCCACTACACGCTCCTCGTCCCGGGGGGCCAGGAGGCAGGATGAATCCACGGCTGTACCACCGCTTGCGCAGTCGCCTGGCGGGGCTGCTCGTCCTCTCGTTCCTCGTCGGCGGCTTCGCCTCGTCGCCCGCCGCCGCCGACGGGCCATCGGCCACCGGTGGCGTGTCATCGACCGCGGCTGACATGTCATCGAGCACCGGTGAATCGAGCGCCGGTGACATGTCACCGGTCGCGCCTGACGTGTCATCGACCGCCCGTGACATGCCACCGGTGACCGCCGACGTGTCACCGGCCGCCGCCGAACCTGCGGTCCCGGCCGAGATCCCGCCGCAGGAACCCGGTGTCACACTGCGCGTCTTCGACGTACAGGTGCCGCTCAGCAAGTTGTGCGACATCAAGACCGGGCAGACCCCGAACGTCGACAAGCTGATGCCCACGATCGACTGGAGTGCGGCCGGGGACTTCGGCTTCGAGGACCGCTTCGTCACCCAGGTGACCGGCAACATCGACGTCCCGCAGACCGGCGCGTACACCTTCCGGCTGACCAGCGACGACGGATCACGGCTGCTCATCGACGGCAGCCCGGTCATCGATCACGACGGTCTGCACGGCGCGGACCCCAAGGACGGCACGGTCACCCTGGAGGCGGGCTACCACTCGCTGCGCATCGATCACTTCGACCGCACCGGTGGTCAGCAGATCACCCTGGCGTGGAAGCCTCCGGGCGCCTCGGACTTCGCGGTCGTACCGAACTCGGTACTGAGCACGGACGCCGACGTCGTACGGGTCACGGCGCCGGGCCGCAAGGAGTGCGAGGGCGTCCTCGACTCGCCGGGCGACGGCCTGCCCCTGAACGCGGTGCACCCGGACTACGCGCTCACCGATCTCCGTCCCCCGGGCTTCGAGCCGCAGGTCACCGCGATGGACTGGCTGCCGGACGGCCGGCTGGCCGTCACCACCTGGGGCGGCAGCAACAACACCGCGGGCGAGGTCCATCTTCTCGACAACGTGCGGGGGAACACCGATCCCGGCAGGGTGACGACCAAGAAGATCATCGGCGGCCTCAAGGAGCCGATGGGCATCAAGGCCGTCGACGGCAAGCTGTACGTGTCCCAGAAGCATGAGCTGACCGAGCTGAGCGACACCGACGGCGACGACCTCATCGACAAGCAGCGGACCGTCGCGACCTGGCCCTACGGCGGAAACTTCCACGAGTTCGCCTTCGGACTGCTGTACAAGAAGGGCTTCTTCTACCTCAACCTGTCGGTCGCCATCAACTACGGCGGCGCGACCACCGATCCGCAGCCCGCGAAGAACCGCGGCTCCACGATCAAGGTGAACCGGAAGACCGGTGAGGTGTCATACATCGCCGGTGGCCTGCGCACCCCGAACGGCATCGGGTGGGGGCCGAAGGGTGACATGTTCGTCCTGGACAACCAGGGCGGCTGGCTGCCGTCGTCGAAGCTCCTGCACATCAAGCAGGACCGCTTCTTCAACCACTACACGAACCCGGACGGCCCGTTCGACGCGAAGCCGGTGACCAAGCCGGTGCTGTGGCTGCCGCAGAACGAGATAGCGAACTCGCCCAGCACCCCGCTCCAGCTGACCAAGGGCAGGTTCGCCGGGCAGATGCTCTTCGGTGACGTGACGTACGGAGGTATCCAGCGCGCGTACCTGGAGAAGGTCAAGGGCGAGTACCAGGGCGCGGTCTTCCGCTTCACCCAGGGCCTGGAAGCCGGAGTGAACCGGATCAGCATGGGCCCGGACGGCGCGATCTACGCCGGTGGCCTGGGCGCGGGCGGCAACTGGGGCCAGGAGGGCAAGCTGACGTACGGGCTCCAGAAGCTCTCGCCCAGCGGCGACAAGGCGTTCGACATCCTGGCGATGCGGGCGAAGCCGGGCGGGTTCGAGCTGGAGTACACCCAGCCGCTCTCGGCGGAGACGGCGGCCAAGCTGGCCCAGAGCTACCGGGTCCAGCAGTGGCACTACGTACCGACCCCGAGTTACGGCGGTCCCAAGGCGGGCGAGGAAACCCTGTCCGTACGGTCGGCCACGCTGTCGCCGGACCGCAAGAAGGTCACCCTCGACATCCCCGGCCTGAAGGCGAACCGCGTGGTGCACGTACGCTCCCCGCGCCCCTTCAGCTCGGCGAGCGGCGAGCCCCTGTGGAGCACGGAGGCGTGGTACACGCTCAACTCCCTCCCCGGCAAGCAGCCCCCGGCCACCCAGTACGAGGCGGAGGAGGCGACGCTGACGGGCGGGGCGGGCTTCAACACCGACCACCCCGGCTACTCCGGCAGCGGATTCGTCGACAAGTTCGGCGCCGAGGGCGCGTCGACCACCTTCGAGGTCGGCGCGGCGAAGGCGGGGACGTACGACGTCGGCCTGCGCTACTCCAACGGGCCGAACCCGTTCACCGGCACCAAGAGCCTGAGCGTGTACGTCAACGGCGCCAAGGTCCGGCAGACGAGCCTGCTGTCCACCGTCGACTGGGACACCTGGTCGACGCGGAACGAACCGCTGCCCCTGCGCGCCGGAACGAACACCGTCACCTACCGGTACGACGGCGGCGACACCGGCCATGTCAACCTCGACCTGATCACCGTCCATCCCAAGGGCGCCCGCGTCCCCCTGTTCGACGGATCGAGCCAGGCGGCCTGGCAGCACCCGGACGGCCGGGCGGCGGGGTGGCCGGTGACCGGTGACGGTTCGATGGAGGTCTCCGGCGGCGACATCCGCACGAAGCAGGGTTTCCAGGACTTCAGGGCACACGTCGAATTCTGGCTCCCGAACCTCCCGCCGGACGTGACCGGCCAGAACCGCGCCAACAGCGGCGTGTACCTCCAGGAGCGGTACGAGGTCCAGATCCTCGACTCGTACGGTGACACCACGCTCGCCGACAACGAGGCCGGGGCGATCTACACGAAGAAGGCCCCGGACGTGAACGCCGCGACGGCGCCGGAGACCTGGCAGACGTACGACATCGCCTTCCGCGCGGCCCGTTTCGACGCGGAGGGCAGGAAGACCGCCGACGCCCGCGTCACCGTGGTGTGGAACGGCAAGAAGGTCCACGACGACGTGGCGATCGACGGGACGACGGGCGGCGGCGCGGCCGAGGGTCCGACGGCGGGGGCGATCCGCCTCCAGGACCACGGCAGCAAGGTGCGCTACCGCAACGTCTGGGTTGAGCCGCTGACGTAACCCTGCGGCACGCCCCGCCAGATCCGTCACACCTGAAATGTCACGTGTGACGCCCCGCCAGGCCCGTCACACGTGACATTTCACGGGTGACGGGCCGTCGCCGTCAATGCCTTCCGCCCCGCACGGCCGCTGGGTAGCCTGCGGAGCGGAACAGAGCATGGCCCCGAGGAGCTGAGATGCCCGGTTACCCGAGCGCGCGTTGACGCTGTAGGCCGCGACCGGCCTGTCATCGCGTGCTGCCCTTGATCTGCGGCACAGCGAACCTTCCCCGCCCCACGTACCGGCGTGCGTACACGGGCCCATCCGGCGTGCGCCGAGTGGCGGGCTTCTTCGTTCAGCTCTCAGCAGCTCAAGGGGTCCCCTGTGCCCGTGCCCACGCCTGTACCTATGCCGTCCGACTCACCTGCCCGCCCCGGCCTGTGGCGTGACGCCGACTTCCGCAGACTCTGGGCGGGCCAGACCGCCTCACAGCTCGGAGCGCAAGCCGCCCAGGTCATTCTGCCGCTCGTCGCCGTGGTGGCGCTCAACGCCGACGCCGGGCAACTCGGTGCCCTGCGCGCGGTGCAGCAGGTGCCGATCCTGCTGTTCTCGCTCTTCGTCGGCGTGTGGGTGGACCGCCGACGGTCCCGCGACGTGATGGTGTGGGCCGACTTCGGCCGCGCGGTCCTGCCCGCCGCCATTCCGGTCGCCTGGCTGCTGGGCGTGCTCGGGATTCCGATGCTGCTCATCGTCGCGTTCCTCGTCGGCGTACTCACGGTGTTCTTCGATGTGGCCTACCAGGCCTCGCTCGTACGCCTGGTGGAACGCGATCAGTTGATGCAGGGCAACAGCGCGCTTGAGGGCAGCAGATCGGCAGCACAGATCGGCGGTCCCGCGCTCGGCGGCGCGATGGTGTCACTGATCTCGGCACCGGTCGCCGTCCTGGCGAGCACGTTCTTCTTCGCCCTGTCGTTCCTCTCGATCAGGCGGATCCGGCGACCCGAACCCCTGCCTCAAGACATCGAGCGACCCGCGCGCGTAGGACGGCAGATCCAGGAGGGCCTCCAATTCGTCTACAAAGACGCCTCGTTGCGGACCGTGGGCGTGTGCTCGGCGAGTTTCCAGTTCTTCTTCGCGGGCCTGATGACGGTCTATCCGCTCTTCCTGTCCCACACGCTGCACCTGCCGGGATCGGCCGTGGGCCTGGTGCTCGCGGCGATGGGACCGGGTGCGCTCATGGGTTCGGTCCTGGCCGCCAGACTGCCGCGGAAGTTCGGCTACGGCGTGGTGCTGGTCTCCTCGGCCGCGCTCGGCGATGGCGTGATGCTGTGCGTACCCGCGCTGAGCGGCTCGGATCCCGCGACGGTCTCTCTGCTCATGACGGTCAACTTCGTGTTCGGCGTGTTCAGTCAGCTGGTCGATGTCATGGTCACGGCCGTCCGGCAGTCCATCACGCCCATCCGGATGCAGGGACGCGTCGTCGCGACGATCGATTTCGTCGGCATGGGGCTGACCCCGCTCGGCTCACTGCTCGGCGGCTTTCTGGCCGCCCGGTGGGGATTGCGCACGGGCCTGCTGCTGACCGCGACCGGGCTGTTCACGTCCCCCCTGCTGATGGCCTTCTCCCCCCTCGCCCGCCTGGGCAAGGAACTACCGACGCCACACGGAACGGCATCCCGGGGCGAGCCGTCGCCATAGCCCTCGCCATAGCCATCGCCGTAGCTATCCCCACAGGGGAAGCACCCGGTTCACGGCCGCCCGAAAGTACGAACGGTCCACCCGGCCTCGCGCCAGTCGTCGGCATCGAGGGTGCCGCGCCCGTCGATGACCTTCGCGGTGGTGACGCGGGAGGCCAGCGGACGCGGGGCGATGTGGGCGAACTGCGGCCATTCGGTCAGGTGCAGCAGAAGGTCTGCGTCCTGAGCGGCGGCGACCGGGTCGTCCGCGTAGTCGAGTTCGGGGTGGAGCTTGCGAGCGTTGTCCAGGGCCTTGGGGTCGGCGACGGTGACGGTTGCGCCGAGCTCGTGGAGCTTCTGGGCCACGGCGAGGGCGGGCGAGTCGCGGATGTCGTCGGTCCCGGGCTTGAAGGCGGCACCCCATACGGTGATCCGCTTTCCGCCGACGTCGCCGCCGCACTGTTCGCGGGCCAGGGCGACCATGTGCTCGCGGCACCGGTCATTGATCGCGTCGACCTCTCGGAGGATGGTCAGGGCCCGGCCGACGCCGAGCTCGTCCGCACATGTCACGAAGCCGCGGACGTCCTTGGGCAGGCAGCCGCCACCGAAGCCCAGGCCGGGCGACATGCCGTGACGGCCGATGCGGACGTCCTGGCCGAGGATGTCGGCGAGCCGGCCGACATCGGCGCCTGCGGCCTCGCAGACCTCGGCCATCGCGTTGATGAACGAGATCTTCGTCGCGAGAAAGGCGTTCGCGGATGCCTTCGCCAGTTCGGCGGTGGCCCAGTCGGTGACGAGGGTCGGCGTCCCCGCTTCGATGATCCTCGTGAAGCACTGCCGCAGTACGGCCTCCGCCCAGGAGTGCGCGGCGTCGAATCCCAGGACCAGCCGGTCAGGGCGGAGGGTGTCCTCGACAGCGTGCGACTCACGCAGGAACTCCGGGTTCCAGGCCACCTCGATGGCGTCCCCCGCGGGCGAGAGATCGCGCAGAAGGTCACGCACGCGGGGTGCGGTGCCGACGGGGACAGTGGATTTCACCGCGACCACGGCCGGGCCCGTCAGATGGGCGGCGAGTTGACGGATCGCAGAGAAGAGATGAGTGAGGTCGTAGGCGTGCCCGCCGGGCTGCTGAGGGGTGCCGACGCCGATGAAGTGCAGGTCGCCGAAGGCAGCCGCCTCCGCGTAGGACCCCGTGAACCGCAACCTGCCGCTCCGGGTGTGCTCGGCCAGCAGGCCGTCGAGATCGCGTTCGAAGAACGGGGCCCTGCCGGAGTTGAGGACAGCGACCTTGTCCATGTCGGAATCCACACCGAGGACTTCGTGGCCGAGTTCGGCCATGCAGGCGGCGTGGGTGGCACCGAGGTATCCGCAACCGACGACAGTGAGCTTCATGGAGCAGGTGTCCCTTCAAGAAAGAAAAAAGAGGTGATCGGCCCCGTTCCGCAGGGGTCCGGGCCTTGATCACAGCCGCCGGAAGCAGTACGCGGCAGGGCTCGCAGGGGGGCTCACAACTCGCGGTCGCGGTTCATCGGCGGCTACGAGGCCATAGCCTCGGTGACCCACCATGCGGAACGCGTACGCATCTCGTCGCCCGCCGAAGTGCGACCGAGCGCTCCGGCGCGGCACCGATTCCTCGCGTTCCGCAACCGGCACACCGGCACACCGGCACACCGGCACACCGCAAGGGAGAAGGTCGTGGCATCGACCGTCCGCCGGGCCCGTCCGCCCCATACGGACCTGGCCCGGCTCATCGAAGCCTGCGGCGCGAGCCACAAGTCCCTGGCTCTGCGCATCAACCAACTGGCCCACGCCGACGGGTTGGATACGGATTACTCGCACACCTCCGTGGCCAACTGGTGCCGCCGTGGGATGACGCCGAAGTGGCCCGTACCGAGGTTCTTGGCGCAGGCCATCGCCGAGAGGCTGGGGCGGCCCGTCAGCCTTGCGGACATCGGTATGCGCGAGGCGGAGACAATCGACACGGATGTGGGGTTGGATTTTCCGCGAGACCCCGCCGACGCCGTCCGCGTCGCCACTTCGTTCTGGAGTTCCGTGAACCGCCGCGACTTCCTCGCAGGATCCGGCTTCGCCGCCTCCGCCTTCACTACGCCCGTCACCCGCTGGCTCATCACTCCGGCGGACGAGACCGCCGGTCATCACGGTGGAAAGCAGGTCGGCCGCGCCGATCTCGACGAGCTGCGTGAGGCCGCCGATGACGCGAGGCGGTGGGACTCCAAGTACGGCGGCGGAAGCTGGAAGGCCAACTCGGTGACCGACTGCCTCGACCACCGGGCGGCCCCGCTGCTGAGCGGCTCCTTCTCCGACGAAATCGGACGCGAACTGTTCTCCGTAGCAGCGGAGTTGTCGCGGCTGGCGGGCTGGACGGCGTTCGATGTCGGTCGGCATGAGGCCGCTCAGCGGCATTTCATCCAGGCCCTCCGCCTCGCCCGCGCCGGCGGGGACGTTCAGCTGGGCTGCTATGTGCTGACGACCATGGCTCTGCAGTCCCTCATGCGCGGGTTCGTGTCCGAGGCCGTGGACATGGCCCAGGGTGCCTTCAACCGGGCGAAAGGCCGGGCGGCACCGAGGGTGCTGGCGTTCACCAGGCTGATCGAGGCCCGCGCGCACGCCCGCGCACGCGACCCGCGGGCCGCCTCGCGTGCCCTGGCCGCCTCCGAGGACCTGTTGACGCGGGCAAAGAGGGACAGCGGAGACGAGCCCGCGTGGATCGACTTCTACGCGCACTCCCGCCTGTCCGCCGATGCCGCCGAGATCTTCCGGGACCTCAAGAACCCCAAGGCTTCCCTCGCCTGGAACGGTCAGGCTGCCGCGATGCCGCCCGGGACCTTCACCCGGTCCGTCGGCATGCGTCTCTCCATCGTCGCGACCGCGCACCTTCAGGCCCGGGACCTCGACCACGGCATCGAACTCGGCAACCGATCCGTCGACATCCTCGCCCGCGTCCGGTCCAGCCGCGCACTCGACTACGTCCGCGAGTTCACGGCCGCCCTCGACCCCTGGCGCCGTGAGCCCGTCGTTGTCGAGTTCGTACGGCGAACGCACAAGGAACTCGGGTCCGCCGCCTGACCGACGTGACCTCGATTGCGGTCGGCGCCTCAGGGGTCGGTCAGCCCGCGCCGAACAGCGGTGCCAGTACCAGGAGCGTGAGCATGGCGAGGGCGATCAGGGCCCAGCCGAGAGGGCCCGTGGTACGTCGTCCCAGCCGACGCCCCTGAACGTACTCCGGAACCGGAACCGGAACCGTCAGTCCGGCCCGGCTGTCCCGCTGGTCACCGACCATGGCCGCGACCTCCTCATTCCCTGTCTGCGCCTGATCCGGGGACCAGTCTGACAGGGCCCGCACGGTCACGGGCCACAGGGAACGGGGAACGGGGAACGGGCAACAGGCAACAGGCAACAGGCAACGCGGAACAGGGAACGGGCAACGGGCAACGGGCGTCAGTACAGCAGGTCCAGTTCCGCGCGGACCGTCTTGCCGGGCGGGACGCGGTCGATCACCTCCCACCGGTCGGCCAGCGCCTCGACCAGGATCAGCCCTCGGCCCGTGTTGGCGTCGGCCGAGGGCGACGCGAGGTGTCCGGGGCCGGGTGGGCGGCGTTCGCCCCGGGTGTCGGAGACCTCGATCCGCAGCGTGCCGCGAGCGGGCCCGGACGAGGTGAGGATCAGGGTCACCTCGAAGTCGCGGCCGGGCACGCGGCCGTGTGTCGCGGCGTTGGCCGCCAGCTCGGCGACCAGCAGGGCCGCGGTGTCGGATACGTCACCGGCGTACGGGATGCCCCAACTGTCCAGCGCCTCAAGGGCCAGGCGCCGGGCCAGGCGGGCTCCTCGCGGGGTGGAGCTGAAGCGCTGGGTGAACTCGCGAGCGGTCACCGAGTGGGGGGTGGTCGGGGCTGCTTCCATGCGACGAGCGTGACGCCGCCGCGTCCTGCATCACCAGATCGGAAGGGCGTACGCGAGGTCGGCGTACGAGTACGGCCGCGGTACACCGAGCGGCGGATGACGGCGTACGGGCACGCCCGGGAGACCCTTCGACGCCGCCGCGCTTCCGGCCACGGTCCGGCCGGGCCCGTGTCCGGGCGCCGGGTCGAGGCCGGGCACATGTCCGGGCGCCAGGGCATGCGCGGACCCGCGCCGTGGTCCTGTTCTCTATTCCTCCCGGGCCGGACGGAGTACCCGGCGTACGGCGCCACGCAGCCACTGGTGGGCCCCGTCGGCGGTGTGGCGGGGGTGCCAGGCCATGCCCATCGTCAGTGGTGGGAGCGGCAGCGGGATGTCCAGCAGGCGCAGTCCCAGCGCGTGCGCCGCGTCGTTGAGGGGTGAGGGGGGCTCGCCGGGCAGCGCGGTCGGCACCAGGCAGACCATGTCACCAGCTGCGGCCAGCGCCATCGCCGCCAGATGTCCGGGCAGGACGGCGCTGACCTTTCTGCTGAGCCCCTGCTCGGCCAGGGCCGCGTCCAGCGGGCCGGTGAAGCGTCCCCGGCGGCTGACCACCACGTGCTCGGCCGCGGCCAGCCCGGCGGGCGTCAGCGTTCCTTCGGCGAGCGGGTGCCCGGCCCTGACGCCCGCCGCCATCCGCAGCGTGACCAGCTCTTCGACGCGGGTCTCCGGGTCGACGTGGTCGATGGCCCCGATCTCCAGATCGATCCGGCCTTCGCGCAGTGCGGGGCCCGCCTCCCACTCCTCGGCCAGCACCCGCAGCGAGACGCCCGGCGCCCGGCGGCGGGCCAGCCCGAGCAGTCCCGGCGCCAGCGCCGCGCCGACCAGGTCCGAGGCCTGGACGGTGAAGGTGCGCCGCAGTGCGGCGGGGTCGATCCCGCCGCTCGGGGTGAGCAATGCCTCCAGTCGGCGCACCACCGCGGCGGCCTCGTCCCGCAGCTCCTCGGCGCGGGGTGTGGGCACCATCGCCTGTCCTGCCCGCACCAGCAGCGGATCCTGGAGCACCCGGCGCAGCCGGGCCAGGGTGCGGCTCATCGCCGCGGGGGAGGTGCGCAGCCGCGCGGCGGCACGGGTGACGCTCTGCTCGGTCAGCAGGGCGTCGAGGGCGACGGCGAGGTTGGCGTCGAGGTTGGCGTCGAGGTTCGGGACTGGGCTGCTCATCGGCATTATTCCGTTTCGGGCAATGATTGGTTGCTGAAGTTCCCATTGTGGCAATGCGGTGGGGGTCATCACGATGAAGGGGCCGTACCGATCCGACACAGACCACGAGGTTTTCATGATCGTCATTACCGCCCCCACGGGGAACATCGGCCAACGGCTGCTGTCGCTGCTGGTCGAGGCCGCGCCCGCACACGGAGAGGAGTTGCGCGTCGTGGTCCGTGATCCCGCGCGGCTCCCCGAGGCCGTGCGCGGACGGGTCGAGGTGGTCGTCGGCTCGCACGGCGATGCCGCGACCGTCGAGCGCGCCTTCGCCGGGGCCGACGCCGTTTTCTGGCTGGTGCCGCCGGATGCCTCGGTCACGCCCGACGAGGCGTACAGCGGCTTCACCCGCCCGGCCGCGCGGGCGTTCGCCGCCCACGGCGTCGGCCATGTCGTCGGCGTCTCGGCGCTGGGCCGGGGCACCCCGCAGGCCGCACAAGCCGGACTGGTCACCGCCTCCCTGGCCATGGACGACCTGATCGCCGACTCCGGCGTCGCCTACCGCGCCCTGGCCAACCCGTCCTTCTTCGAGAACCTGCTGGAGGAGGCCGGCTCGATCCGCGACAACGGCGTCTTCACCGACACCGTCGCCGCGGACCGTCCGGCTCCGCTGGTGGCCGTCGCCGACATCGCCGCGACGGCTGCCGGGCTGCTGCTGGACCGCTCCTGGACCGGCGTCGGCAGCGTTCCGGTGCTCGGACCGCAGGACCTGTCGCCCGACGACCTGGCCCGCATCATGACCGAGGAGCTGGGCCGTCCGGTCCGCTACCGGCGCCGACCGCTCGACGAGTTCCGGTCCGACCTGCTCGGTCACGGCCTCAACGAGGCGTTCGTCGAGGGCATGGTCGACATGAAGCGCGCCAAGGACCGGGGCCTGGATTCGGGCGTCGACCGCTCGCCGCAGGCGGGCCCGGCCACCGGATTCGCGCAGTGGTGCGCGCAGACCCTCAAGCCCGCCGTTCTCATCGCACCGGAGGCAGTCGATGCCCGCTGACCGAACCGAACCGCCGGTCACCGCGTTCATGCTGGTGAAGACCACGCCCGAGTGGCTGGCGATGACCGTGCCCGAACGCGTCCATGCCTTCACCACCCAGGTCGTCCCGGTGATCGAGGCCCGCACCCACGGCGTCCGCTCCCGCTTCTACGACACGGAGTTCTACTCGGCGCGGGTCACCGACATCTGGGTCTGGGAGGCGGACGACCACGACGCCTACCGACTGCTGATCGACGCACTGCGCGAAACACCCTTCTGGGACCGCTACTTCGATGTCGTGGACCTGCTCGTGGGCACCGAGAACGGCTACGCCCACACCTACGGCCTGGAGCCGGTGACCACCCTCGCCACCTGACGTTCCTCCCGGCCCATCCACCCGGCTCGGCCCGCGGACTCCCACGGGCCGAGCCGGGTGGCGACGGTCGCGCCGTCCGCCGACTCGTCGAAGACCTCACGGGCGGTGAACGGGGTGGGGCCCGAGGCTCGCTCGAAGGCGGACGTGTGCTTCTTCGGGCCGGCTGTTGCCCAGGGGCCGAGCACGAATCCAGCACCGTCCCGTCGGACTTCCAGGGCACCCGCACCACCGAAGTGCGCGGGGACGAGCAGTTCCCGTTCATCGGCCGCGCGCCTGAGAATCCGACGGCGACTGGTCACCGCTTGTTCCGGGGCCGGGCAGGCGTTGCTGTCGCAGCAGGGATCGAGAATCCGCACCGGGCTGTGCAGCAGATCTCCGACGAAGACCGCCCGATCGCTCCCGGATGCGAGTCGCAGCACGGACGAGCCGGGAGTGTGTCCGGGCGCGGACTCCGGGGTGAGGTGTTCGTCGATGCGGTGAAGACCGTCCCACAGCACGTCCTGCCCGGCCTGGTGGATGGGCGCGATGCTGTCTTCGTAGATGAGGCGGTCGACCTCCTGCGCACCGTTCCCGTACGCGTCGTCCGGACCGTGATGGAAGTCGTCGGTGGCCGGAATGAGGTACTGGGCGTTGGGGAACGTCGAACCCGCTGCCCGTCCGCGTCGACGGTGTTCCAGCCGACGTGATCGACGTGGAGGTGGGTGTTGACGACGACGTCGACATCCTGCGGGTGAACACCGGCCCTCGCCAGGAGGCCGAAGAAATCACTCCGAGAGTGGTGGAACGATCCCATGCCCGGCCGCTCGCGCCCGTTGCCCGCTCCGGTGTCGACCAGGACGGTACGCCCACCGCCGCACAGCACCCAGCTCTGCGGAGCAAGCACCGCCACGTCACTGGCCGGCTCCCAGTGGTCCGGCGCCAGCCAGTCCCTGGAGGCGCGGTGGCTGAGCCTGGCGTCGTCGGGTCGGGTGGTGCGGATCGACTTGAGCGCGGCCAGGGTGTTGGCGGCGCCGATCCACATCATCCTGGACAACCTCTCCTCCCACACCGGGGCGGACATCCGCCGCTGGGCGAAGAAGAACAAGGTCGAGCTGTGCTTCACCCCGACCTACGCTTCCGGGGCCAACCCGATCGAGGCCCACTTCGGCCCGCTGCGGCAGTTCACCCCGGCCAACGCCCGCCACCCCGACGTACTCGCCGCCCAACGCAAGGAACGTGCCCGCATCCGCAGCGAAAGGGCATCCGCCGGGGCGGACGCCCCCTCAACACCGCAGCCTGACCAACTGCGAACCGCAGCCTCCGAGCGCCGAAGGGGGCAAGTTCAGGAGAAGGACAGCGACGGAAGGACGGCTCAGGAGGCGGACGGCTCGATCTCCCCCGCGAAGACGATGACCTGGTCGATGAGGCTCCGCCGCAGATGGACGACGTCCGTTCCCGCCAGGCGGGGGCCTCCATCCGGCGTGGTGAAGACCCACTGGTACCGGGCCCACTCGTCAGGCATGTCCACCGCTGAGCAGCGCACCATCGTGCCGGTCCCCGCCGGGTGGCGCCGGATGTCCAGCACGAACCGCTCGACCGCCGCGATTCCTTCGCTGCGGCCCAACGGCCCCCAGAAGACCACGTCTGAGGTCAGGGCCTGGGAAAGCAGGTCAGTCACATAGCTGTCGTCCGAGGCGTTGAACGCGGAGATGAACGTGTCGATCGCGGAGCGTGCGGTCTCTTCCTGCATACCCCAGTAATACCAGCCGTTCCGCGTGCGCTCGTCCCCCGAGCCGCCTTCCGATCACGGTGGGCCATCCCGGTCACAGTACTGGATACCTGGACGGACGGACGTGGTGAGCGACGCGATCTCTGCCGCGCACCTCGGGCCCCCTGGTCCCACCGGGTGCGGATGAGCGGGAGCTGGTGCGCGCGGCTGGACCCGTACGACGGCGCGGGCTTCTACGTCGTCCTGAAGGGCGGTTGCTGGCTGCTGACCGACGGCGGCACCCCCACACGTCTCGGCGTGGGTGACGCGGTGCTGCTGCCTCACGGCACGGGCCAGGCGATTGCCGATTCTCCCCTCGACGCGGCGGCGGCCGAGGAGAAGGCGGTGCCCTTCGAGCAATGGCTTGTGGAGACACGGCCGCGAGCCCGGCCCGATCACGACGGGACAGAGATGCTCTGCGGCAAGTACTGGCTCGACTGCAGCCGCATGCACCCGCTGATGGCAGAGCTGCCCGAGGTCGTCCATGTTCCCAACCGAGTGGGCAGCCACCTCGGACTCCGTGCCGCGACCGACCTGCTCGCCGGTGAGCTGGACGAGATGCGGCCCGGCTCCTGCGTGGCGCTCCCTAACCTGCTCGACCTCCTCCTCGTCTACATGATCCGCTCCTGGATGACCGAGACCACCGGCGAAGTCTGGCCCGGCGCACTGGGCGACCCGGTGACGGCCGCCGCCCTGCGGGCGCTGCGCTCGGAACCGGCGGCGCCGTGGAGCAATAACCGCCTGGCCGCGTAGGCGGGCGTCTCCCGTCCCACCCTGGCGCGCCGGTTCACCGCCCTGGTCGGGCGCCCCCCGATGGCGTGCCGCACGTGGTGGCGCGTGATCCTTGCCGCCACCATGCTTCGCGACACCCGGGACACACCGGCCACCATCGCGGGACGAGTCGGCTACAGCAGCCCGTACGCCCTCTCCCACGCCTTCGAGGGGGAGTTCGGCACCACACCGGGGCGGTATCGAGCGCACACCGCAGGCGGCCGACCGGACTGAGCAGCGGACACCCGAGTACGCACGGTAAGCATTGGGCGTAACAAACCGTAGTCGTACGGTGGTTGCGGCGCGGCCATCGGGCACCACCGCCCGACGCTCGGGGCCCGAAGCTCGGGATGCGAGGTTCGGGAACGGCTCCCTCACTCTTTCGTGTGTACGCATCCCCGCGCATCCCCCGAAGCTCGGGACCCGGGACGCGGGCGTCGGGACACGGGATCCGAGCTTCGAGCTCCTTCTACAACCGAAGGTAGAAAAAAGGGGGTTGGGGAAGAACCACCCCACCCTCCCTACCCGACTCGGCGAGCAAGTACGACTAATCCGGACCGACTTGCGGTGCCTCATCGTGCCTGCTTACGGTGCCGACACAACCAAACGACCCCGACTCGGTGTTAGCGCACCGGCCGGGGTCTCACCCCAAGATCAGGAAAAGTGATCTCGTGGCTTCAGAGAAGCTTAACGTCGCGCTGCCCGCGCCCGCATCCGCGCCCCCGAACCCGATGGCCAAGCCCGGTTACGGCAAGCGATCCACCCCCGGCCAGGCCCCCCGCCGCGCCGATGACTTCCTGTTGCTGCCCGAACGGGAGCGCTACATCGCCGCCTTCGTCGACCGGCTGCCGGACGGCGCCGCGATGAACGTGAAGACCCTCGCCAAACAGCTCCCCCTCTACGGTCAGCAGGCCATCAGCACCGCCCTCACCGCGCTCTCGGTCGCGGGCCACCTGCGCAGGGTCCGGCGCCCGGTGGGTGAGGGCGAGCAGGTCCGCTGGGTCTTCCGTACGTTCTGGTCCCGCACCGCCCGTGACAACGAGTGGTGGACCGCGTACCTCTCCGACGAGAGCACTCCCGAGGCCGCTCCCCCGAGGCCGATCGAGGAAGTCCCTCCGCCCCCGACGCCCGCTCAGGAAGCCCCGCCCGCAGCCGGACCCCAAGCCGCCCACACCTCTGACAGCAACTCCCCCACCTCCCCCGCCCCGGAATCCCTCTCCCCCTCCCCCGCCTACCTCGCCCTCGCCCGGCTCGGCCGTACCGATCCCCGTCTCGCCCTCTCCGCCGCCGACTGCGCGTCGCTGGAGGAACTGGCCGCCGCCTGGCTGGCACGAGGCGTGGGTACGGACTACCTCCTCCACGCCCTCACCTCCGGCCTCCCCGCCGTGGTCGACGTCCCGCGAGGTTTCGTCCGCCGTCGCCTGCGCGACAAGATGCCGCCCCACCTGCCCACCACCGCTACGACAGCCGTCTCCCCTGCCACCTCACCGGAACCGGCACGCCGGACCATGGTCGAGTGCACCCGGTGCGGAGTGCCCGGCCGCCCCGAAGCCCTCCCCGACGGACTCTGCCGCGCCTGCCGCACCGCCCCCTCCGGCGGCCCCGATCCCACCCCCGAACCGGCCGCCGAAGCCATCGCCGCGCGGGACGTCCACGCACTCGTCGGACACCTGCGCGTCCTGACGAGAATCCCGTGACCATGACATCCCGTCACGCGCTCTGCCCAGATCCGGGACCCGTACGCTCCGTCAGCGTACGGGTGCACACGGTGGACAGTACGGATCACGCAACGTGACGATGGCTCCATCGAGTTGGGGGCGGTTGGGGACAGGCGCGAGAGGTGAACGGGTATGACGGACATCGCGGGCGGTACGGGTGGAATGACCGGCGGGGCCACGGGCGGAGGCGGGGAACCGGAAGCCACCGACAGCCTCAAGGCGTTCGGGGAGGTCGTCAAGGCGTTCCGCAAACGGGCCGGACTGACCCAGGAGCAGTTCGCGCCGCTGGTGCGGTATTCGGTGCCGACCATCGCCTCCATCGAGCAGGGCCGCCGCTTCCCGCCGTCGGCGTTCGTGGACCGGGCGGAAGAGGTACTGGACGCGTTCGGCGTGATCAGGGCAGCGGCCAAACATCTCGCACGGCGTCCGGGGCTGGCCAGCTGGTTCCGGCTGTGGGCGCGACTGGAGGCGGAGGCGCTCAGCCTCAACACGTATGAATGCCGGTTGATTCCGGGACTGTTGCAGACGGAGGCGTACGCCCGGACGCTGTTCGTCAACCAGCTCCCGCCGCTGGACGACGAGCAGATCGTGGCCCAAATGGCGGCCCGGACGCAACGGCAGCGGTTGCTGCACGAGCGGCCCAACACCGCCTACAGCTTCATCGTCGAAGAGCACCTGTTCCGGCGGCATACGGGCGGACCGGAGGTCACCCGTGAACTCATCGACCATGTCGTCGAACTGGCCGATCGGCGCAACATCGAGATTCAGCTCATGCCACTGGTACGTCATGATCATGCGGGCTTGCACGGCCCCATGCAGCTCTGCGAGACCCCGGACCACCGCTGGTTCGGCTACTCCGAGGGTCAGGAGAGCGGGCAACTCATGTCCGACCCCAAGGTGGTCAGCATCTACCTCATGCGATATGCCAGGATGCGTTCACAGGCTCACTCCCTGGAGTACTCCCTGAGCCTGCTGCAGCAGATGCGAGGAGCGCTATGACCATCACAGACCTGTCCTGGTTCAAGAGCAGTTACAGCAGCGGCTCCGGTGATTCCTGCGTCGAGGTCGCCCTCTCCTGGCGCAAGTCCAGCTACAGCGGCAGTTCCGGTGACGACTGCGTGGAGGTCGCCGCCACCTGGCACAAGTCCAGCCACAGCGGTGGCGACGGCGATTCCTGTGTCGAGGTCGCCACCTGCCCCGGCACCGTGCACGTCCGGGACTCCAAGATCACCGAGGGCCCACAGCTCGCCCTCTCCTCACTCACCTGGACGACCTTCGTCGCGTACGCCGCACAGGGCTGATCCACGGTCAGGTGGGCGGGCCGGGTCCGGGCAGCGGCGGCAGTCCGCTGCCCTGTTCCCTTGATAGCGTCGCCCCCACGCGGCTGCGGACTTCCCCCCGACCCGGTCGCGGGATGGGTGGTGGGCACGGGGACCGGTCGCGGCAGGGACGATGAGGGCTGACAGATGAGCCTTGAACAGTTGCACTACACCTCTGCCGCGCCGGGGGACGAGGGCGCGAGCGGCCGGTTCACCTCCGTGGGGTCCGGGATTCCGGCGGCCCTGCTCACGGAGATCGAGCCGTATCTCGGGTACGAGCTTCCGGGCGAGGCGCCCTATCTGCCGACCGACGACGAACTGCGCTCGCTGCCCCAGTCCTTCAGCTGCACCCCCCTGTCCGACGGAAGCCGGCTGGTCTGCCGCACGGTGCCGGTACGGGGTACGGGCTCCGCTCCCGTACGGTTCCACGCGCACGCGGTGCATCTGCCCGCAGGGGCGCGGCTGCCGGGCGACCGGCAGCCGATCGAGGCGTGGCGGTCCCCCCGCTGGGTGTCCGTGACGCCCGGCGGCGCGATACCCGACCCGCTCAGCGCCCTGCCGCCGGGCCCCGGGGCCGTACGCGAGGGGCTGGGCGACTTCGCCGTCTCCCGCACGCCGTGGCTGGCCGCCGTCTTCTCCGATCTGCGCCGGGTGAGCGAGGAGGGGCCGGGATCGCCGCCGGTCGTCCTCGTGGAGCGGCAGAGCGCCGATATCGCCCGGTGGGTCGCGCTGGCCGGGGCCGCGCTGCCGAGCGAGAGCGCGGAACAGCTGACGTTCACCACGTATACCCGGCGGCCGGGTGCCGCCCCGCACCGCGTCGTGGGCATGCTGCCGCAGGACGCGCGGGAGTTGGGTGACGACGGATTTCGCGTGCACACGTGTTCCGGGTCGCGCCCGCCGGTGGTCACGGACGATGCCTGGGCGGAGACCGCCGCCCGGATCTGGCGGAGTCGGGCGCCGGAGCTGTTCCGGGAGGCGAGCGAGCTGCCCGGTGAGCCCTTCGCCGCCGGTCCGCCTGCCGTGATCGCCCTGTGCGCTGGCATAGCTCTCGGCCCCAACGAGCGTGCCGCTGCCGCCGATTGGACCGCCGAGCGGCCCTACGCCCTGGACGCCGGGCGCACCCGGCAGCTGGTGGAAGCGCTGACCGCGCCGGAGGTCGATGGCCGCACCGGCCCCGAGTTCGACGCGGTGGGGCGGCTGTTCGGCGCTCTGGACGGCCGTGCTCCCGTCAGCACGACCGCGCCGCTGGCCGCGATGCTGGTCACCGAAGCGGTGCGCGGCGGGAACGGCTCGGTGGAACTTCCCCGCCGTGCCGCCTTCGCCGGGCCGGAGGGCGAGGCCATCGCCATCGCGCTCGGCCCGGAGATCCTGGCCGAACTGTCCGCCGCCGGTACGGGTTCCGGTGGCGATGTGGCACGGACCGTGCAGCTGCTGCGGGTCGCCCGGCTGCTCGACGTGGACTGCGCGGAGCTGCTGCCCACCGTCGTACGTCGGCTGGCTCCCGCGTTGCTGACCGATGAGGGGTCCCAGGAGTTCGCGCCCACCCTGCTGGAACTGCTGGACGAGCAGTTCGACGTCCGTACGGCGTTGCTCGGCGCCCTGGACCGGATCGCGCCGGACGACCCGGGGGCGGTGGAACGGCTGCTGGAGCGGGTGGCGCTGCCGTTCACCGGGTCGCAGGCGTTGCCGCACCTGCGGATGTGCGCCGAGGCGGGCGGGGCACGGGCGACCCTCGGCGGGGACCGGGCGGCCGTGTGGCACCGGGTGCTGCGGGCGGCCGGGATGTCGCCGTTCGCCGAGCCGTTGGTGCTGCGGACCGCTGTGGGCCTGGTGTGGGGGGACCGCGCCCCGACTGTCGGTGAGGCCCGCCTGCTGCTGGACGCGGCCACGTCGGACTCGCACCGTGCGGCCGGTACGTGGTCGTGCCTGGTCGATGCGGCGCTGGGGGCGCCCGCCGACGAGGAGGACGCCGCCGCGTTCGCCCATGACCTGCTGCGCGGCTTCCCGCAGGAGATCGGGGGCCGGGTACGCGGGGCTCTGCTGCTCCTGGACTTCGCCCGCGAGATACGGTCCGGAACCGCCGAGCCCGGCTGGGCGGAGCGGGCCCGGTCGTTGTGCGCACTGGCCGAACCCGTGGAACCGGCGGTCCGGGACCGCGCGTTCGGGGCCCTGACCGACCAGCTCCTGGCCCCGGACCGGCCCGAGGCGGAGCTGTACGCCTTCGTCCACAGCGATGACGGCGGCCTCGTCGCGGCCTACGACCGGGCGGCCCGCGCGGAGCCCGTCGGCCGACGCCTGAGGTCCGAACCCGCCTACGCCGCGGACTGCTTCAACGTCTGGACCTCCTACCCGCACGCGGGCCGCTCCTGGACCACGACCGCCTCCGCCCTCCTCAACGAGGTACTGCGCCCCGCCGTGCGCGCCCAGTCCCCGGCCGACGTCGCACGGATCGAGGCAGCGGTCGGCCACGCCGGAAGCAGCGGCCGGGCCGACGCCTTCCGCGACTGGAACCGCTCCAGCACCTTCGGCCGCCTCGGCCGACGCATCGCGGGACGCGTCCGCCGGGGCTGAGCCTGGCCGGAAATGTGTGGGCATGGCGGCTGAGACATTGCATATGCGTACGGTGATCGCGATGCCTCGATAAGCTGTCGCTCGGCGGCGACGCGCTCATCCGTCACCAAGCGGCCGCCGGGGGGATACGTGCTGCAATTCGACGACGTCGTCAACGCGCCGGTCGGGAAGATGAAGGCGGCTGCCGACGACTGGGCCGCAATGCTGTCCAAGCTGGAGCAGCTTGCCGAAGATGCCCGAACCGGGATGAAGGCCAAGGCGGACAAGGCGGAGTGGGAAGGCGTCAACGCGGGCGTCACCAAGTCCTTCATCGCCAAGACCGCCAAAGAGTTCGAGGACGCGGCGGCGCAGGCCCGGGGCATCAAGTTGCTCCTTGCGGATGCACACACATCGTTCAAGTTCGCCCAGGACGAACTGGTCAGGATCAGGGACAACGATGCTCCTGCGGCAGGTGTCGTCGTGAGCGCGACGGGCAAGGTATCGCCCCAGCACGACCTGGAGACCGACACGGCGGCACGCCACGATCCGGACTACTCGGAGGCCCTGCGCAAGCAGAAGGCCGCTGTCACCTCCTGGCAGACGAAGATCGACCGCATCGTCGAGGACTGCTCCGACGCGGACGAATCCCTGAAGCTGGCCCTTGAAGCCAATGTGAAGGACGAGCACGACTTCAGCGCCCCCAAGTACTCCAGCCTCGACGCGGAGCAGGTGGACCGCGCGGCGGCGTTGACGAAGCAGGCGACGGGGGAGGGCGGCACCGCCCGCAACGTCGAGGCGCTGAGGAAGCTCGAAGAGATCATCGACGACAACCGCGACGATCCGGAATTCGCCACCGGCTTCTACCGGAAGCTGGGGGCGGAAGGGACCCTTGAGGCGTACACGCGGATGTCGCTGGACGCCACGTCGCTCGGCCCCGCCGGCCAGGACAGGGCCGCCATGGTCCGCAACATCCAGAACGACATGGGCGCGATGCTCGGCCTCGCCACCACCCCGTCGATACCGAACCATCTGGACGCGACCTGGACCACCCAGCTCATGAAGGCGGGCCGCAAGGAGATCGACGTTTCGGGCTTCGCCGGGGTCAACACCAAGGTGTACGGCTACCAGGCCCTGGGATCGCTCCTGCGGGAAGGCACGTACGACAAGCAGTTCCTGACCTCGGTCGGCCGCGACATGATCGCCATGGACAAGAAGAACCCGCAGATCTGGTCCGAGAACCTGCCGTACGACCAGAACATGGCCATCAACCTCGACAGCGAGGGCGGCCGGGGATTCAATCCGGTCACCGGCCTCATGGAAGCGCTGAGCAAGAACCCCGGGGCGTCTTCGGAGCTCTTCAACGAGAACATGCGTGACGACACCAACAAGGACGGCATCGTCACCCTCTCGGACAAGGAGACCGGGGGCAAGAAGGCAGAGAGCGTGGTCGATTACATGCTCGACAAAAATGCGACGTCGGACTGGTACGACACCGCTGTCGGCGGCGAGTCCACCCCCGGCCAGACGGCCATGGGCAATGCCTTGGAAGCGGCCGTCACGGGACGCGTACCCGGTGACGACGACGCTCCGCCGGTGCGGCACACCAAAGACATGAGTCAGGTCATGGAGAAGGTCGTCGAGAAGATCGGCACGAATCCTGAACTGGTGTCGGCCAAGGCGGGCGACCCACCCGGCCCGCTGAGCGCCCTCGCCCCGCAGTTCGGCGCCATGGCCGCCGAATACATGCCGGACCTCCAGGCCACCGCCGAGAACGCGGCCGGCCAGATCAAACCGATCGGAGTGCCCGCCGACTTCGACAAGGCCCTGATGGCCCGCTTCCTCGGATCGGTCGCCCAGGACCCCCAGGCGTACGGCGCGATCTCACATGCCCAGCAGGCATACACGACGGCGCTCGTGAGCGACGCCTTCCAGCATCCCGAACGACACGTCGATATGGGAGACGCGGTGAGGAATGCCGTTCACCCTGGGGGTGAGATCGCGGGAATAATGACCGAGGCGAGAGCGCACGCGGTTCACGAACTCAAGACGCATGAGGAGTCGGAGTACAGCGAGGGCGTGGCAGATAACGCCAAGTGGACGAATCGCGTCATTGACCTCGTAGGGGGCAAGTACCTCGAGATGATTCCTGTGGGGGGCGACGTGGTGACCTGGATCCAGGAAGACGTCGCTGACGCCGTAGTGAAAAGCGCGGAAGATGATAAATCGGATGCGGCACGTATCGAATCAGGCTCGGGCTACGTTCAGGCCGAAGGAGCAGCCAAGACAGCATCCGCAAACGCTGTAGCGGCTGCGGGAAAGGCAGCGGGAATGACTCCGGACGAATACAGGGACCACCAAGGGACCGCCTCCACAGCCACAGCGGCTGCGCATTCCACCGGCCGCGACCTGGTGGCCTCGACCTCTCGATAAGGACATGTCATCCATGCGTAAGATCGCGAAGGCCATGGCAATTACCTCCGCATCCATGATCCTGGCTACGGTCACAGCCGGGTGCTCCGAAGGCGAGACCAAGTCCGTACCCAAACTACCGAAGAAGTTCTGTTGGGGCGCCTTCACGCCCAAGGAGGTATCTCCACTTCTTCCCGCTGGGGACAAGGCCACACTGCGGATGGATTCTTTTCACTTTTCTGAGCGAGTGCGACAGGCGAGTTGTCGCGTGTATATCGATGGAAACCAGGGATTCGATGCGGTAGCACGCCTTGAGGATACGAAGGATCTCATCGAATGGAGCTCGTGGGACCCCGCTGATCCCGATCCCATCGATGTGGGCGAGAAGGGTATCGTCCGAGACAATGGTGCTGCGACCTACTTCGCGTGCAAACCCACCGCCAATTCGGGCCCCTCCCTCGGAAAGTATCTGGAGCTACGCATCGAGGTGCGCGCATCGCCCGACAAGAACGAACGCCAGACGATGCCGAAGTTGCTGGAGAAGTTCATGACGTTCACCAAGGACAAACTCAAGTGCGCATGACCCGGCACTGACGCGAACCCCGAGAGCGGGCCATGACGTACCGGTAGGGCGTCGACCGGGACTGGCGTCGTGCGGGGTATGTCCACGGGCGCCCCGTTCCGGAATCGCTCCGGGGCGGGGCGCACGGCGGATACGGGTACCTTTAGGAGTACCGATCTCGTGGGCCTCCTGGCGGGCTGCGTGAACCCCAGGAGGAGCAGCATGACGACCAACCGCGGACGCAAGGACGTGATCCGGGACCGGATGGCCGCCACCGGCGAGTCGTACAACGTCGCCGCCCGCAATCTCAAGGCCATGAAGGACATGGGCGCCACCCGTGAAGCGGTGCTCGTGCAGCGCTGGCGGCCCGCGGACTCTCTCGACGTACCGTGTCCGTGCGGCGGGACCTGTGAGCCCGGAGAGAAGTGCGGCCACTGCCATGCCTGGCACCTGCATGTGAAGCGGTACCCGGGCAGCGTCACGGACGTGGAGACCTGGGCCGACCGGTACGAGTGCACCGGCTGCTCGTCCTCGTACACCTTGACCGTGCGTCTTGCGGGCCGCCCGTGGGGCGTCGCCGAGACGGTGGTCCAGGGCGGGTCGGCGCAGGAGGTCGTCCGGGCGCGGGTGTTTCCGGGTGTCATCCACCCGCTGCTGCGCTCCGAAACGGCGGAAACCGCCGAGGAGGAATGATCCGGCCCCGGCGGTTTCGACTGTCGGAAGGCGTCAGCTCTCGTCCGGCGCCAGTGTCAGCGAGATCGAGTTGATGCAGTAGCGCTGGTCCGTGGGGGTCGGGTAGCCCTCGCCCTCGAAGACATGGCCCAGGTGCGAGCCGCAGCGGGCGCAGCGCACCTCGGTGCGGACCATGCCGTGGCTGCTGTCCTGGATCAGCTCGACCGCGTCGGTGTCCTTCGGGTCGTAGAAGGACGGCCAGCCGTGCCCCGTACGCCCCACGGACCGCATCCACAGCTCCAATCCGCAAGGTGTCGACAACACACCCAATCTCGCCGCGGCCGAAGCACAGTTCCGTAGGCCCCTCAACCCACTGCTGCGCGATACTGATCAGGGCCGGAAAGCGCTCCACCGCAGGATGCCCGGACTCCGACCGCTGCTCCGCGCAGATTCCCATGCAGAGCTAGATCGCCGCCGAAGCCAAGGGCATCCGCCCGCCAACTCAGCCCATAGCTGCGTCCGCCACCCGGGCCCCCGCCGTCCGGGAAATCGCGACGATTTCAAGGCGAGCTCCCATTCCCTGAAGCGCCGTCGCCGTATGCAGGAGAGAAATCCTAGCGAAGGCGAACAACGAGTCGGGAGTGAGCTGCACCCCGCCCTTGAGCAAGATCCCGAAGAGGAGCGTCGGTGAGCTGCATGATCTGTCCGACTGATACTCGGGGGCAAGGTCATCCACCTTGGAGAGGAAGTCCTTCCGGGCCTCAAGATCGAAACGAACCGTCTCGATCCCGACGCGCCCTTGGACGAAGAGGGGTTGTTCTTGTCGAGCAGCACGTAACCGTCCTGCTCGACGACCTTCTTGTTGTACCAGTCCTCGTCATGTGCATTGTGCCTCTTATGCTTCCCAGACTTCCCGCACTTCTCACCCGCCTCGCACATTTCGATGGTCCAGGGCGGCAACGAGACGCTGGCAGGCTGAGCGAGGAGCTCGGCGATCCGCTTCTCGACGACGCTGAGGTGCTCGGCGCCGATCTCGTACCCCCTCTCCTGCCAGTAGAAGAAGTGCACGACCCCGTCGGACACTTCCGCGGTGAGCCAGTGGTCCACATGGATCCGACGTTCACGGGAGCCGAGTACGCGTGGGCTGTCGGCCTCCGGAGCACAACGGTAGGGTCGGTTCATGGTCGATTCGGATCACCGGGAACGCACGGCTTGGGTCGCACTGCTCGGCCACGCCCCGTCACGGAGCAGCCAGCGCCTGCTCACCCGGCGGGCCGTCGGAGCCGGAAGCAGTCTCGCAGTTCTGCGTACGCAACTGGGGCAGCCGACCCTGCTCGGCGATCCGGTGGAGAACGCCCTCCGTACCGCTCAGGAACACATCACGGCCTGGGAGCGCACCGGCATCACCGTCCTGACTTTCGATGATGCCGACTTCCCGGCCCGACTGCGCACGACGCACGACATGCCGGCTGTTCTGTTCGGGCGGGGAACGATGGCCCCACAGGAGGTGTCCGTCGCCGTCGTGGGTTCCCGTGCCGCCTCTCCGAGCGGACTGCGCACGGCCGGCCGCCTCGCCCACGGGCTCGCCCGGAACGGAATCACCGTGGTCAGCGGGCTGGCCTCCGGAATCGACGCGTCGGCACACCGCGGGGCGCTAGCGGCCAATGGCCGTACCGTCGGAATCATCGGAACCGGCATCCGGCACGCCTACCCGGAGGAGAACCGGCGCCTGCACAGCGAGGTTGCCGCAGCAGGGGCGGTACTGTCCCAGTTCTGGCCGGACACCCCGCACGAACGCACCACGTTCCCCGCGCGCAACGCGACCATGGTCGGCTACGCGGCGGCAACGGTGGTCGTGGAAGCGGGCGAACACAGCGGCGCCCGGATCCAGGCGCGGGAGGCCGTCGAGCACGGCCGTCCCGTTCTCCTGATGCGGCCGGTGCTGGACCGCGTCTCTTGGGCCCGGCACTTCCTCCGATTCTCCGACGTCCATGTCGCGCAGGATGTGGACGATGCCCTGCGCACGCTGCGCGAGATCATCGACCGCCCGCAGGATCCGCGTCGGCCGTACGACTCGTTGGCCGATGCACGATGACCGACACGACTTCTTCGGCCTCGTTGCACGCCCTGTTCCGGAATCGTCTCGGCTCCGTGATGCGCAGTCCCGTCCGGGACGCCCGCCTGACCTGCCGCGTCTGTCTCGCGCCTCTGGGCCGACCCGGGTTCGCCATGTGCTGGCAGTGCCACCATCATGCGTTGGGTGCGAAGCGGGAGGGTTGGCAGCTGGCCGACCGGGTCGTACCGCTGACGTACTCGGTCGACGGAGAGCAGTCCAACCTCGACATGCACCGGTACAAGGCGCTCACCTCCGACGAGGAGCGCTTCGCCACCGATGCGTGGCAGCGGCTTTCCCTGCTCGTGACGGCATTCGGTCTGCGGCACGTCGATTGCCTCGATGCGGCATCCCGGCAGCCGGTCTCCCGGCTCACGACGGTGCCGTCCCTGCGCGGACGCCCCGGCCCGCACCCGCTCGACGCACTCACGGCGCACCTGCCCCGTTCCTGGCGGCCTGCCCCCTTGATTCCCTCGCTGCACGTGCCTGACCAGGTGCGCAGAACACTCGACCCTCGGCATTTCACCGTCGCCGATCCCGGCGGAGTCACCGGCCGTCATGTGTGCGTGCTGGAGGACACCTGGGTACGGGGCGGACACGCACAGTCCGCTGCTGCGGCTCTCCGTGCTGCTGGGGCCGTCGAGGTCACGATTCTGCCGATCGCCCGGCGGCTCGCGCCCTCCTTCGCGCAAAACCGCGCCTTCATCGAAGGCACGCAGCAGGACTATGCACTGGACCACTGCCCGGTTACCCCCGGGCCCTGCCCCGCCCCCGGCTGACATCTTCCGCCCTCGACGTCCGGGAGCCTGGTCACCGAGCGGAGGCCGACGGCTGGACGGTGCCCAGCCACAAACTGTCGCGGGCCCGCGTCATGGCCACATACAACTGTGTGCTCACCAAGTTGTACCGCTCGCGGGCAGCCGCCTCACTGCCCCCGGCGGCAAGGCTGCTCGTGGGTCTGTTCAGGGAATCGGTGTATCGGGGCAGGAAAACATGCTTGAAGTCGAGCCCCTTGGCCCGTGTGTAGGTACCGAGTTTCACCGCCTCAGTCGCGGTCCCGTCGTAATCCTCCAGCAGGCACACGGGAATTCCGTTGCCCTCCAGGAGCCGCTTGTAGTGCCCGAAAGCGTATCGAGTGAAGCAGAGCACGGCGGAACCCGCGTGGTCACCGTTGGCCTTCAGAGCTCGTACGAGTTCGTGGTCGTGCTCCTCAACACCGACCCGGTCGACCTTGGTAACCACCCCGTCGTGGCAGGTCAGCTCGATCTCCCGCTCGCCCTTCCCTGAGGTGTCGTCGAGGTCGTCGAAAGCAACGTCCGCCACGATCTCCAGCGCGGTGGAGAGGATCTGTGGTGCGTTGCGGTAGTTGGTGCGCAGTACTTGACCCCGGTCGCCTCTGACCTCGACACCGGCATCAGTGAGCCGGAACCCTCCCGGATAGACGGCCTGTTGACCGTCTCCGACGAGCAAGAGCCCGTTGGGGGCGTCGTCCACCAGTGCGTGCAGCATCTGGACCGCGACCTGCGGCAGGTCCTGTGCCTCGTCGACAATGACGGACGCATACGGCGCGGACTCGGCGGCTCCGTCCCGCAGCTTCGCCAGCGCCATCGTCAGCACGTCCTGGAAGTCGTGGACACGAGCCTGGGTCCTGAGCTTTTCGTAGGTCTCGAAGAGCTCCCAGACGGCCTCCCGGTCCTTAAACTGAGGAACGGTGCCACGTCCTCGGCCGCGGCGGGTGAGATCTGCGTACGTATCGAAGTCGGTGATGCCTCGGCCCTTGATCACGTACTGGATCTCCTGGTCCCAATAGTGGGAGTCCGGAACGAGTTCGTTCAGGCGGCCGTCCCTGCCCGCCTTGACCCAGGCGCGGCTGAACTGGGTCTCGGCCTTGGCGCGGTCGAGCCGTACCTCGACGTCCTGCTGCCGGAGGAACTCCAAGGCGAATCCATGCAGGCTACGAAAGTCCACGCGGTCGCAGACGTACGGGGCCATCGTGCGCAGAAAGGTCTGCTGCACCCGCGGAAGGTTTTTGGCGAACGTGACGTACAGGATCCGTCGGTCCGTGCCCTGCGCCAGGTGAGCGGCGCGGTGCAGCGCCACCACCGTCTTGCCCGTGCCGGCCGGGCCGCTGATGCGTGCCGGACCGTTCCAGTTCCTACGGACCAGGGAGAGCTGGTCGGGAGCGAGAAAGGTCATCCAGTTCTCGATGGGACCACGCTGTGCGGCCTGCAACACCTCGTCCTTGACGAAGTCCGACGTGGACAGTCCGTCTGTCTTCTGTCCCTCGGGCGCCATCGTCCGCTCCTCGTCGATGCGGACGAGCTCGTACCCGGGAAAAGCTCGCGCGAGGTGCTCTGCAATTGCTCTGGCCTGCGCCGGGTTGAGTCGCTGCCGCTCAGCGATCAGTGCTGACAGCACGTTCCGTGCGTCCAGGAGACGGATATGGCCGTTCGGTTCATCCGCGCTGATCCGGGTGAAGACCACGACGGAGCGCACCGCGACGGGGGTCAGCCCGAGCTCTCCCGCTGATTTCGCCACCACTCTGTTCATCGCCTGCAGGGCATTGGTCCCGCCGTGCAGGTCTGCCAGCCCAGACCGGCCGCTGACGTCGACGACAAAGATTCCCCCCGGGCCGACGAGCACCATGTCGGCGGCCTCCGCACGAGGCCACCCTCCAGCCCGTCGTGGCCACTGCCGGTCCACCAGCAGGTACCAATGCAGTTGAGTGAGGGCCAGGAAGTGGCCCGCCACCTGTATCTCCCAGCCGTCCGCCTTCCCCCAGCGCTCAGCCGCAGCGGCGTGCGCCGACGCCTGCCAACTCCCGTCCCCCCTCCGCTCCTGCGCGCGGTGTTGCTGCGCTCGACTTGAGACACCCGGCCCCGTGCCCATCCGGCACCGCCCCCATTCCCTCGGTGGATCATCGCAGCATATGCATCGCAGGGATCGAGAGGTAGTCGCATTCCACTCAGCAGGAGCGCTCAGCAACCCGCACTGGACCTGTGGTTCGGCGAGCATCAGCCTGAACCAGTCGGCCAGGGCACGTACCTGGTTTATGAGTACCGGTACTTTCCCTGCCGAAAGCGCAAAGGCTGCGGATACGAGAACCCTCCGACTCGAAAGAGACATCATGTCCAGCAGCACCGTCCTGTCCCTGCGGCCGGCCGAGTCCGAGGGCCCCCGGTTGGCGCGCACGCGAATCGCGCGCCGAAGCCACCGGCATTCGCCTCAGTGCTCCCATCCGCTTGCTCGCTCCGGACGCCGCCGATCTGACCTCCGGCGTCCTCTTGGTGTCCTTCCAACTCACCCTGGGCGCAACGAGGAGGCCCGACAGGAACAACCCACGTTGTGGGTCACGGCAATGGAAAACAGTTCGGAGCTCGACCAATCGGCTCTGGATTCCCTCATCGTCGGCCTCGAAGCCTTCTCCCGGCGGCTACGCGGGCTGAGGCATCAGTACAACGCCGTAATCATGGGCTGCGCACCGGAATCGGTCGATGCCCGTCCGTCCCCGACCCAACCACTCGAACTTGTCGCTCCTTGCCCGCCCCGGCGAACCGTCGGCTCTCACCAGCACAACCGCTGGTTCACACGCGCTCACAGCACGTAGGATCTTCTCGCCGCAGTCAGCACAGGGGAGGTGCGGTGACGCAGCGCCGCAGGACCAATTGGACCCAGGAATGGGAACGCCAACAGGCGGCGGCCAGCCGTGAACAGCTCCGGCAGGAGCGTGAGTACACACGGCAGCAGCGAGCCGCCGAAGCCGAACGCAAACGCCAGGAGCGCGAGCGGCAGCAAGCTTACGTCGGCAGGCAGAACCAGCTCGCAGCCGACCGGACCACCGGAGTCGAGCACGAGGCCGACCAACTCCGACAACTGCTCCACGACTCCGTAGTGTCCAGCTCTCACCTCACATTCAACCGCCTGCAGCGTGTCCACCGGCCGCAGCGGTTCGACGCCAGCCACTGGCCCGGCCCAGGCCCCACTCCCCGCTGGGAGGAGTTCGCCCCGCCGGAGCCCAGTGGGCTGTCAACTTTCTTCGGCGGTCGACGGCGGTACGAACAGCAACTGAGCCAGGAACGGGAGAGATTCCAGCAGGCCGAGGAACGCCACCGCCAGGCAGAAGCCGAGCACCGCAAGAAACTCCAGCGGAAAAAGGCCGAGCACGACGCCGCACAGGAGGCCGCCGCCCGCAAGGTCAGAAAGTTCAACGAAGAACTCGAGCAACGCCGTACCGCCTATCTCAGCGGCGACCCTGCGGGCGTCGAGTGGTTTCTCGGCCAGGCCCTGGAGGCCAGCACCCACCCCACGGGGTTCCCCTCTCGATACCGAGTGGCCTTCCGTCCTGCTGACAGCAGCGTCCTCGTCGAAATCCAGCTCCCGACTGAGGACATCGTGCCCACGGCCCGCGGCTACACCTATGTGAAGTCCAAGGACGAGACGAAAGCCCTGCCACGCCCGGAGAAGGAGCGAAAGGAGCTCTACGCCTCAGTCCTCGCCCAGTGCGCCCTGCGCACGGTCCATGAGGTCTTCGCATGTGACACGGAGAGGATCGTGGACGGCATCGTGCTCAACGGGCACGTCTCCACGGTGGACCGCGCGACCGGACAGGAAGTCACCCCCTGTCTGATCACCCTCAGCACGGAGCGGGAGCAGTTCGCGAAGCTCAGGCTCAGCCAGGTGGACCCCAGAGCGTGCCTTCAGCATCTCAACGCCCTGGTCTCTCCGAATCCGTACCACCTTGAAGCGGTCCGTCCCATCATCGAATTCGACCTGACGAAATACCGGTTGATGGACAGCATGGACGTCGTTGCCGGTCTCGACAGCCGCCCTGTGTTGACCCAGCTGACACCTACCGAGTTCGAGCACTTGGTACGGCAGCTCTTCGAAGCCATCGGCATGGAAGCCTGGAACACCCAAGCCTCCAAGGACGAGGGCGTGGATGCCGTGGCGATCAGCAAGGACCCCGTCTTCAACGGTGAGTGCGTCATCCAGGCCAAGCGCTACGCGAAGCTCGTGGGCGTCGAGTCGGTCCAGGCGCTTGCCGGTGTCGTAGAGCACAAGCGAGCGGCGAAGGGAATCCTGATCACGACCTCGTGGTTCGGTCGCGCCAGTCACGCCTTCGCCGCCTCACACGGCCGCCTACAGCTGATCGAGGGGTCGGAACTCGTCTATCTGGTCAAAGAGCATCTGGGCAAGGACGTCATCGCCGGCCCGATCCCTCCGAAGCGCCGACGCCCGTGAGCCGGCCTCACGCTCGACTCGCCGAGAGGCCGGGTCGGTCCGGACTCAGCTCCCGTTGTCGTCGTCCGGCGCCAGTCTCAGCGAGATCGAGTTGATGCAGTAGCGCTGGTCCGTGGGGGTCGGGTAGCCCTCGCCCTCGAAGACATGGCCCAGGTGCGAGCCGCAGCGGGCGCAGCGCACCTCGGTGCGGACCATGCCGTGGCTACTGTCCTGGATCAGCTCGACCGCGTCGGTGTCCTTCGGGTCGTAGAAGGACGGCCAGCCGCAGTGCGACTCGAATTTGGTGTCGGAGCGGAACAGCTCCGCCCCACAGGCCCGGCAGGAGTAGACGCCCGCCGTTTTGGTGTCGGTGTACTCGCCCACGAACGCGGGCTCGGTGCCGGCCTGGCGCAGCACCGCGTACTCGGCTGACGAGAGCTCCGCCCGCCACTGTTCGTCCGGCTTGTCGACGTCGTACGACACGTCCCGCTCCTCAGCTCGACAGGTGGTCCAGGATCTGCGGGCCGAGGTCGGTGACATCGCCCGCTCCCATGGTGAGAACGAGATCGCCGGGCTTCGCCATTCCCGCGACGATCTCGGGAATCGTGGTCTTGTCGTGGACGGCGGCCACGTCGGCGCCCGCCGCCCTCGCCGCGTCGATGATCAGGGCGCTGGTGATGCCGGGGATCGGGTCCTCGCGGGCCGGGTAGATGTCCAGGACGACGGACGCGTCGGCCAGCGCCAGGGCCTGGCCCATCTCGGTGCCCAGCTCCTGGGTGCGGGAGAAGAGGTGGGGCTGGAAGACGACCAGGAGGCGGGCGTCCACGGCGGCGCCGCGCATGGCTTCCAGGTCGGCGGTCATCTCGGTGGGGTGGTGCGCGTAGCTGTCGATGACCTGGACGCCCGCCACCTCGCCCTTGAGCTGGAGGCGGCGCTTGACCCCGGTGTACTTGCCGATGGCCGACGCGAGGTTGTGGGCCGGGATACCGAGGGCGACCCCGGCGGCGAGCGCGGCGACCGCGTTGTGGGCGTAGTGGCGGCCGGGAACGGAGACGGTGAACGTGAGGTACTTCCCGTTCAGGACGACCGTGAGCTCGCTGGTCAGACCGCGCGGGGTGACCTTGTGGACGCGGACGTCGGCGCCCTCGGACTCGCCGTAGGTGACGACGTTCAGCGAGGAGAGGTCACGGACCCGCCGGGTCAGCTCGACCGCGCCGGCCTGGTCGGCGGCGATCACCAGCGTGCCGCCGGGGACGACCTTGCCGACGAAGGTCTCGAAGGACTCGTAGATCTCGTCCATCGACGCGTAGTTCGCGTGGTGGTCCAGCTCGACATTGAGGACGATCGCGACCTCGGGGTCGTACTTCTGGAAGCTGCGGTCGCTCTCGTCCGCCTCGGCGACGAAGATGTCCCCCTCGCCGTGCGTGGCGTTGGTGCCGGGGCCCTCCAGATCGCCGCCGATGGCGTACGAGGGGTCGAGGGACAGCTCGGACAGGGCGACGGCGAGCATCGACGTGGTGGTCGTCTTGCCGTGGGTGCCCGCCACCGCGATGGCGCGCAGGCCCTCCATCAGGGCGGCCAGCGCGTCGGACCGGTGCACCACCGGGATGGACAGCTCGGCGGCGCGGACCAGCTCGGGGTTGTCGGCGCGGATGGCGCTGGAGACGACCACGCAGGACGCGTCGTCCGCCAGATGAGTGGCGGCGTGCCCGATGTGGACGGTCGCCCCCAGCGCGCGCAGGGCCTCGGCGGTGGGCGACTCCTTGGAGTCACTGCCCGCCACCTTCGCGCCGCGCTGGGCGAGGATCTTCGCGATGCCCGACATTCCGGCGCCGCCGATGCCGATGAAGTGCGGCCGTTCCATGGCGGCAGGAATACCGGGTGCCATGCGCGTGTCTCCCAGGGTCGGTACGAATTCGGCGCGAGCCCGGTGCGGGCCCGGCGCGAGTAACGGCCCCCCAGCCTATTCGCTGTGCGCGAAGAGCTTGAGCACCGGTACGCCGACCTTGTGACGGGCCCGGGAGGCCCAGTCCCGGTGGAAGAACTCCTCCACGTAGTGCGGGGCGGTCAGCACGATGACCTCGTCCGCCCTCGCGTCGTCCACCACGGACTTCAGTTTGTCCAGGGGGTGGTCCTCGATCACCTGTCCGACCGCTTCGGAACCGGCCTCGCGCAGGGCCCGGAGCGAGAATTCGAGGGCCAGTTCGGCGGGCTCCCGGGCGTTCCTGCCTTCCGGTTCCTCTCCCTCGCGCGTCGCGTCCTTCAGTTCCCCCATGGCCACGTCGTCGATCGCGCGCAGCAGTACGTCGGCCTGGTCGCCGCGCGGCTGCATCAGGACGACGAACGAGATCCGCTCCTCCCCGTGGAGGGTGGTGACGAAGTCCACGTCCTCGGGAGTGAGGGGCTTCTCGATCATCAAAACGCTTGTGAACACGACAGGCGCCCTTCCACTTCGTCTCATCGACCGTCGACGGTCGCTGCTGAAACCATCCTTCCCCGCGTTCCCACGGGGTCTGCTGGAGTAAGTGTGCCCACCCGGAGCAAAGCGGAACGACAAATTCCGCTAAGTGTCAGATCCGACGGTAGCGAGTGAAGAGGAACCCGGCCTCTTCCAGGAGCGACGCCAGGGCGAATCGTTCCGGCACCGCCACCGAGGGGCCGCCCGCGATCCGCTGGGCATCCCCCGCGGTGAGCATCGGGGAGAGCGTCAGACACATCTCGTCCAGTACGCCCGCCGCCACGAACTGCCCGAGCAGCCGCGGCCCGCCCTCCGTGAGCTGCCGGGTCAGACCGCGGTCCGCCAGTTCGCGTACGGCCCTGACGGGGTCCACCCGGGTGCCCTCCCCCGCGATCACCACCTCGGCGCCCGCCTTCCGGGCCGCGTCGATGCGGGCGGGCGGGGCCCCGGCACCGGTCACCACCAGGGTCGGCACCAGCGGCTCGGTGAAGAGCGGCAGCGAGAAGTCCAGGTCCAGGCTTCCGGTCACCACGGCGATCGCGGGCGCGGGGCCCTGCCCGGCGGCCGCCCGCCGCGCCGCGAAGGCGTCCCTGGCGCGCGCGGGCCGGTAGCCCTCCAGGCGTACCGTTTCCGCACCGGCGATCACCACATCGGCCAGCCCCCGCAGAGTGCCGAAGATCCGCATGTCCGAGGCGCAGGAGATGCCCTGCGAGCGGCCGTCGTGCTGGGCGGCCCCGTCGAGCGTGGAGACCATGTTGGCGCGCAGCCAGGGGCCGTCCTGCTCGGGATAGGCGTAGGCGTCGGCCAGCTCGTCGAGGGTCCACTCACGGTCCCCGGCGTGATCGCGGGCGTGGGCGCGGGCGTGGTCGTGATCGCCGCTCCCGGCGTTCGCGCCGGTGGCCGTCGGGTCCGTCGCCCGGGTCGTCGGGGCCGTCGCGCCGGTTGTCAGGTCCGTCACAGGGAACAGGCTTCGCATGCCGTGCAGTCTGGCATGACGCTTAAGGTGGACCGTTGTGTCGTCATCCACCGCCGTTCCGGGGCCGAGCCCCATAGCTGAAACGGCCCCGCTGTCCCTGTGCGCCCGCGAGCCGCACGTCCCCGCCGACCGTCTGGTCGCGGAGATGGTGCCACCGCCGCGCTTCGACTCGGTGCGCTTCGATACGTACGTACCCGACCCGAACCAGCCGAGTCAGACCGAGGCGGTCACCGTGCTCGCCGGGTTCGCCGCCGGGCTCGGCGGGGCGCACGCCACGGGGGCGGGGAAGCGCAAGTGGTTCAGCAGGAGGCCCGCGGCGCCGACCGGACCGCGCGGGGTGTACCTCGACGGTGGTTACGGCGTCGGCAAGACCCATCTGCTGGCCTCGCTCTGGCACGCCACGCCCGCCGCCCCGTCGCTGAAGGCGTTCGGTACGTTCGTGGAGCTGACCAACCTCGTGGGCGCGCTGGGCTTCCAGCAGACCGTGCGGACGCTCAGTGGGCACCGGCTGCTGTGCATCGACGAGTTCGAGCTGGACGACCCGGGTGACACGGTGCTGGTGTCCTCGCTGCTCAGCAGGCTGGTCGAGGCCGGGGTGGCGCTGGCCGCGACCTCCAACACGCTGCCGGGCAAGCTCGGCGAGGGCCGTTTCGCCTCCGCCGACTTCCTGCGCGAGATCCAGGGCCTGTCCTCGCACTTCCGCCCGCTGCGCATCGACGGCGAGGACTACCGGCACCGGGGGCTGCCCGAGGCCCCGCCGCCCTACTCGGACGAGCAGGTCACCGCGGCGGCGTACGCCACGCCGGGCGCCGCCCTCGACGACTTCCCCGGGCTGCTCGACCATCTGGCCCGGGTCCATCCGAGCCGGTACGGCGCGCTGACCGACGGGCTCACCGCGGTCTGCCTCACCGATGTCCAGCCGGTGCCCGACCAGTCGACGGCGCTGCGCCTGGTGGTGCTCGCGGACCGGCTGTACGACCGGGAGGTGCCGGTGCTCGCCTCCGGCCGGCCGTTCGACCGGCTGTTCAGCGAGGAGATGCTGAACGGCGGGTACCGGAAGAAGTACTTCCGGGCAATCTCCCGGCTGACAGCACTGGCGCGTGACGCGAAGGGGCTGGTGGCGCAGTAGGTTCGGGGGCGTAACACCCGAGAGGTACAAGGGCGTGCCTCGTACGTCCCGTACAACCGCGCACACTGTTTGAAGGGATCCAGCATGGCTACCACGCGTCAGGCGCACACGGTCTGGGAAGGCAACCTGATCGAGGGCAAGGGCGTCGTCACCTTCGACTCCTCCGGCATCGGCGAGTACGAGGTCTCCTGGCCGTCGCGCGCGGAGAAGGCGAACGGCAGGACGAGCCCCGAGGAGCTCATCGCGGCCGCGCACTCCAGCTGCTTCTCGATGGCGCTGTCCAACGGTCTCGCCACGGCCGGTACCCCGCCGACCCGGCTGAACACCAAGGCCGAGGTCACCTTCCAGCCCGGTACCGGCATCACCGGTATCCACCTCACGGTCGAGGGCGAGGTGCCCGGTCTGGACGAGGCGGGCTTCGTGAAGGCGGCCGAGGACGCCAAGGCGAACTGCCCGGTCAGCCAGGCGCTGACGGGCACGACGATCACCCTCACGGCTTCGCTGGCCTGACGGTCGCTCACACGGCGGCGGCCCCGGCTGACGGTCTCTCCGTCGCGGCGGCCCCTGTCTGACAGTCGCTCCGTCACGGCGATCCCGGCCTGACGGTCGCCTTGGCCTGACGGTCGCTCACACTGCGGCCCCGGCCTGACGGTCGTCGCCGTCGTGGCCGCCCCGTGCGGCCGGTGGGTGGGTCTCCCGGGGCCGACAGGTCCCGGGACTCTCTCCCCCCAAACCCTCCAGACCCTCCAGGCCCCCGCAGGCCGTCCGCCGCCCCCGGTGTCACCGGAATCGCCCATGCCACCGGGGACACCACGGGCACGGTGGCCCGCCTGGTTCCCGTGGGGCATCACGCGTGGTACACACATGCGAGTCACTTCACCTGTCCGCCAACAGGGAGTTGCCTCATGTCCTCAGCACCACGACGACTCGCCACACGACGACAGGTCCTGGCCGGCAGCGGCGCGACCGCCGCCTCGATCGCCTTCGCCGGGGCCTTCTCCGAACTCTTCGCGGGCACCGCCGCCGCACGGGGGCACAGCGGCTACGGGCCCCTGGTCACCGACCCGGACGGCCTGCTCGATCTGCCGAAGGGCTTCCGCTACCGGGTGCTGTCACGGGAGGGCGACCCGATGCGCTCCGGCGAGGGCCGGGTACCCAGCCGCCACGACGGGATGGCCGCCTTCGCGGGCCGTCACGGCCGCGTCCATCTCGTCCGCAACCACGAGAACAAGGTCACCGGCAAGATCGGCGTCCCGACCGTCGAGGGCCTCACCTACGACCCGGTGGGCAAGGGCGGCTGTACGGCCCTGGAGCTGGACAGCCGTAACAGAGTGCTGGGCGAGCGCGTCGCCATCGCCGGTACGGCGGTGAACTGCGCGGGCGGCCCCACTCCCTGGAACACCTGGCTGACCTGCGAGGAGACCGAGGACAAGGCCGGGACCAACGGGTACACCAAGGACCACGGCTTCATCTTCGAGGTGGACGGCGCCGATCCGCACCGCACCGGGGCCGTTCCGCTGACCGCGATGGGCCGTTTCCAGCACGAGGCCATCGCGATCGATCCGAAGAACGGGGTCGTGTACGAGACGGAGGACGCGTTCGACAAGCCGTTCGGGCTCTTCTACCGCTTCCTGCCCGAGAAGCCGCTCGGCGGCACCGGCTCGCTGCGGGCCGGCGGCGCGCTGGAGGCCATGCGGGTGCCGGGACTGGCCGATCTCTCCGCCGTCCAGGAGACGGGTGCCAGCTTCGACCGGGTCGAGTGGGTTCCCGTACCCGATCCGCTGGCCGCCGAGACCCCGATCCGGCTCCAGGACTTCGGGCCGAAGGGCATCACCCACGCCCAGAAGCTGGAGGGCTGTTACTGGGGCGGCTCGTCCGTCTACTTCGTCTCCAGCTTCGCCCGCCACTCGGAGGGCTCCGCGGCCGACCACTTCGGCCAGGTGTGGCGGTACGAGCCGAAGAAGCGCCGGCTCACGCTGGTCGTCGTCTTCGGTCCCGACACCGACATCCAGCTGCCCGGCGAGTCCCCGGACAACATCTGCCTGGCCTCGGACGGCGGGCTGATGGTGTGTGAGGACGGGGGTGGCGCACAGCACGTCCTCGGGGTGACGCGAGGCGGTGAGGTGTACGCCATGGCGCGCGGCCGGCAGAACATCGGGACGCCGGAGGAGCCGGAGTGGGGCGAGTTCGCGGGCGTCACCTTCTCCCCGGACGGCGGGACGATGTTCGTCAACTGCTATACGCCGGGCACGACGTTCGCGGTGACCGGACCATGGCGCTGACCAGCTGAGCCCTCATCAAGGGTGGTCCTGACCGGCTGAGCCCTCATCGGGGGTGGTGCGGATCGCCCGCGCCACCCCCGTAACAGCGGCGTAATCGAACGGCCGCACGCCCTCAAAGAACGCCTGGCTCAATGCTCTCCACCGCTGGGACCAGCACGGAGGGCATGGCATGGACGATTCACCGCAGGCTCGGGACACGCATCCCGTCGACCGCCGCCCGCCCCTGGGGAAGCTGGCGGCCTTCGGCTTCCAGCATGTACTGATCATGTACACCGGCTGCGTCACGGTGCCGCTGGTCTTCGGGGCGGCGGCCGGACTCCCCACCTCCACGATCGGTCTGCTGATCAACGCGGATCTGCTCGTCGCCGGTCTGATCACCCTGGTCCAGAGCCTCGGCATCGGCAAGGTCTTCGGCATCAGGCTGCCGATCGTGACCGGCGCGACCTTCGCCTCGGTGACGCCGATGATCCTGATAGCGGGCGAGTACGGCATGCGGGCGGTATACGGGTCGATGCTCGCCGCCGGGCTCTTCGGGCTGTTGATCGCCGTGCCGTTCGCCCGGCTGGTGCGGTTCTTCCCGCCGCTCGTCAGCGGGGTGGTGATCACGGTCGTCGGGCTGTCCCTGATCGGGGTGGCCGCCGGAATGATCACCGGCAACGATCCGGAGGCGGCGGACCACGCCTCGACGACCCGGCTGGCGCTGGCCGCCGGGGTCATCGTCTTCATCGTGCTGTTCGCCCGCTTCGCCCGCGGCTTCGCCGGACAGATCGGCATCCTGGTCGCGCTCGTCGTCGGCACGGTGGCCGCGATCCCGCTGGACCTGACCGACTTCTCCGGGGTGTCCGACGCCGACTGGGTGGGGCTGGCCGCCCCGTTCCACTTCGGGGCGCCCGAGTTCCCGCCGTCCGCGGTGATCTCCATGTGCGTGGTGATGCTGGTGATCTTCACCGAGTCGACCGCCACGATGAGGCGGTGGGCGAGGCCACCGGACGCCCCGTCACGGACAAGGACCTGGCACGCGGACTCGCCGCGGACGGGCTGTCCGGTGTGCTCGGCGGCACCATGAACTCCTTCATGGACACCGTCTTCACCCAGAACATCGGCCTGATCCGGCTGACGAGGGTCTCCAGCCGCTACGTCACGGCGGTGGCGGGCGGCATGCTGGTGCTGCTCGGACTGATCCCCCGGCTCGGCGAACTGGTGGCCGCGCTGCCCGGCCCCGTGGTGGGCGCGGCCGGTCTGGTCCTGTTCGCCACCGTGACCATGGTCGGCGTCAACACCCTGCGCCGGGTCGACCTGGACCAGGGGCACAACATGACGATCGCGGCGGTGGCGCTGGGGGCGGGGCTGCTGCCCGAGGTCTCCGAGGGCATCTACGACGGCTTCCCGTCCTGGGCGCAGATCGTGGTGGGCAGCGGCATCACGAGCGCCGCGTTCACGGCGTTCCTGCTCAATCTGTTGTTCCACCACACCTCTTGGGGGCGTGGGACACCGAAGGCGGGTGGGGAGCCGCCGGAGCAGGTGGATACGGAACTGCCGGAGCAGGCAGATGCGCAGCTGCCGGAGCAGGTGGCGTCGGCCGAACGGGGCATCCGGAGCGCCGTGAACATCTCCTGATCATCACATCAGCTACTTTCCGTCAGTGACCCTATTTGAACGGAAAGTTACGCGTTTGGCCGCTCTGACCCTTCTAGGGGGAGTACTCGCCGGTTGTGGGACCCCTTCGGGCTCCGGCGCGAAGGCGGACCTGGTGCACGCCCCATCGAGGGCCTCCTCGATCGCGCCCCCGACGGCTCCCTCAAAACCGCCCACCCTCGCGCCGGGTCCGGCCGGGCGGACACCGGTCTTCGAACGGGGGCTGCCCCGCGGTCGAGGTGACAAGGTCGTGGCACTCACCTTCGACGCCGACATGACGGCCGATCAGGGATCGCGGGCAGCGGCGGGCGAGCAGTTCGACAACCCGCCGCTGATCGCGCTGCTGCGCCGGCTGAAGGTCCCCTCGACCGTCTTCATGACCGGGCGCTGGGCCGAGGAGTACCCGGAACAGGCGCGGTCCATCGGCACGGACGCGCTGTTCGAGATCGCCAACCACTCGTACAGCCACCATGCCTTCGCCTCGCCCTGCTACGGCCTGCCGGTGGTGGACCGGGACGGGATGCTCGGCGATGTGGAACAGGCCTTCGCCGCGTTCCGGAAGGCCGGGGCGCGCAATGTGGTGCCGTACTTCCGCTTCCCCGGCGGCTGTTACGACGACGCGTCGCTGCGCGCCCTGGCACCGGCGAAGGTGACGGCGGTGCAGTGGGACGTCATCAGCGGCGACGCGTTCGCCACGGACGCGGACGCGGTGGCCGAGCAGGTACTGAACGGGGTGCGGCCGGGGTCGCTGGTCGTGATGCACTGCACGCGCAGCGCGGCACCGGTCACCGAGGAGGCCGTACGGCAGGTCGTGCCGGAGCTGCTCAGGCGCGGCTACCGCTTCGTGAAGGTCTCCGAGCTGATGCGGGGCTGAACCCGCACAGGGGCCGGGGGCCCGGATGGGCAGGGCGGCGATCAGCCGGAGCAGGCCGTGCGGCCCGCTTCCTGCCACTCGCAGACCGGGCACAGGGTGATGCCGCGGGTCGGCTCCGGGTACTCCGTCGGCTCGCGGCACAGCACGCACTCGGCATACGGAGGGCCCATGGCGGCCGGGCCGGGCGCCCGTACGGAGGCCGGGGCGGGAGTCTCGCAGTACGCATCGTCCATGGGGACGAGCGTACGGGCCGCCCGCGCCCGCCGGGGATCTGCGGGGCACGCGCCCCTAGTCACCCGCGCCGCGCGGCCGACCGGCAGACGAAGAGGGCCACCGCCGCCGCGAGAACCGCCGCCCCGAGCAGCGGCAGGCCGGGCACGGGAACCGAGCCGGTACGCGATCCGGAGACCAGCGAGGTCACCGCGTACTTCGCCGGTGAGCCGCTGGTGACCAGGGCGAGCAGGACGCCGAGAACGGTGGCCGCGACGGACCGGCCCCGGCGGTTCGGCAGCGGCCGGGTGCAGAGCGCGCCGACAGCCGCTCCCAGCAGGGCGCAGCAGAGGACGGCGAGCAGTCCCGCGAGTGCGGCGGACGGAAGGGTGCCGATGGTGCGGTCGTTGGTGACCGGCGCGCTGACCAGGGTGACGCCCACGGCGGCCACGGTGCCGAGGGCCGCCGCGCACCCCGTGGCGGTGAGCAGCGAGGCCAGCTGGACCCGCCCGGGTCCGGCGGCCGCCGCCGCGACGGTCCGGGCCGCGTCCGGCTCCTGGGTGGCGCAGAGCTGGACGAACCAGGCGGCCACCGGAAGCAGTACGGCCGCCGTCCATCCGAGCGAGTCCAGCACGGGCTGCCCGCTCCGCACGCCGATGCCGAGGGTGGCCGCGTAGAGGAGGACAGGGGCGAGCCAGCACTGCGAGCGCAGGAGCAACGCGGTCTGGTAGCGGAGCAGCACGGTCATCGTGCATCGGGGCGGGAGGTGGGGGTGGGGGTGATGGCGGGGTCCGGGTCGAGGTCGGGGTCCGGGTCGGGGTCGGTCGCCACCTGCCGGACGTGCCAGGGCGGGTGGGCCGTGAGGAGCACCCGCAGCAGGGCGTCGGAGTGCGCGGCCCCGACGGTGAGCCGCACGGTTCCGGCGGTGCCGGGGCCGGTTCGCGGGTGGGCGCGCCGGGCAGTCCGGCGGGGAGCGGGGCGCCGGAGGGCCCGGTGGCCTCGATCAGGACGCGCGGTCGGGTGCGGTCAAGGTCGGCCGGGTCCGTGACCGGTACGACGGTGTTCCCGGCCAGCCTGAGCGTGAGGTCCACCGAGGCGGCGAGCCGGCGCGGGTCGTGGTCGACGAACACGACGGTGGCGCCCGCGCCGACGCGTTCGGCGACGGCCCGGTCCAGTTCGTCGCGGGCCGCGGTGTCGAGCCCGGTCCATGCCTCGTCCAGGACCAGCAGGTCGGGTTCGGCGAGCAGTGCCTGGGCGCGACGGCGACCTTCTGGCCGGTGCCCTTGGAGAGTTCGGCGAGCGGGGTACGGGCGTGCCCGGTGGCACCGAACCGCGTCAGCCAGGTCTCGGCGCGGGCGGCGGCCTCGGCGGTGCGCCGGCCGTGGACGCGGCCGAGATGGACGAGGTAGCCGGCCGCGGTGAAGGGCAGCGCCGCCGGGAAGCGCTCGGGGACGTAGGCCGTACGCGGACGCTGTCCGGTGATCCGGCCCTCGGTGGGGGCGTCGATTCCGGCGAGCAGCCTCAACAGGGTGGACTTGCCGGTGCCGTTCGCGCCCTCGACGCGGACCAGGTTCCGCGCGGGCAGGTCGAGATCGACTCCGCGCAGCACCCAGGGTCCGCCGAGGCCGTAACGGCGTCCGACGCCTCTCAGGTTCGGACCGCCCCCCATGTGCCGGCCGGTCTCAGTTGGCCGTCTTCTCGGGCTTGAGCTCGCTGGGCCGTACGATCACGAACCCTTCGCCCTGGAGCATCAGCTGCACCGCCTCGCCGGAGCCGCCGCGCACCATGGAGCCGAAGCTCTGCGAGCGGTGCAGCGAGGTGGAGAGCTGCTCGCTCCATCCGACGACCGCGTCCGTGTCCACGTACACCGGCTGCTGCCCGGTGACGGGGATGACTATGGGGTGGCCCTCGCACATCAGGCCCAGTTTGCCGTAGCCGCTGAAGACGCTGTTGAAGAGGCCGCCGCCGGTCATCCCGGCGCCCTTCACGGTCTTGATCTCGTACGTCAGGCCGGCGTCGAAACAGAGGACGTTGCGGCCGTTGATGGTCAGGACGTCGCCCTGCTCCATCTCCACGATGAAGCAGTTGGCCGCCTCGTGGGCGAACCATGCCTCGCCCTGGCCGCGGACCGCCATGAGCGGCAGCCCCTCGCCGGTGACCGCGCGCTTGAGCATGCCGCCCAGGCCCTGGCCCTTGCGCTCGAACTGCAGGTTGCCGCGGTAGGCGATCATCGATCCCTGGCGGGCGTGCATCTCCCCGTTGACGGCGTACTTGATCGATTTGGCGTTCTGCACGGTCATACCGGGGGCGGTGGCCTGCTGGGCCATGTGCTCGCTGGAAAAGAGGTCGCTCTTCATGCGCAGCATCCTCACCCGGAGCATGTCATTCCGCCAAGAAGCGTGATTCATCCGCCGGAAACCCGGCGCGGAGAGCCTGGCAGACTGGGACGGGTGAGCAGCAACGACACCCCCGCGACCGAACCCGCCACGACCGCCCCGGACAGCCCGTTCCGGACCGAGCCGACCTCCCGTGACGAGGCACCGCAGTTCGTGCTGCCGATCGTGCTGCATCTGGAGAAGACGGACCCGCCGGCCCGTACCGACGCCCTGCGGACGGCCGCCCGCGCGGTGCTCACGATCCTGTCCGACGAGCGCTCCCTGGGCGAGGGCGAGTGGGCGCAGGAGATGCGGGACTGGCAGGACGCCCGGATCCGCAAGGTGGTGCGCCGGGCGCGCGGCGCGGAGTGGCGCAAGGCGTCCGCGCTGCCCGGGATCACGGTGACGGGCGAGGGCGCCGAGGTACGGGTGTTCCCGCCGGTGCCTCTGGACGGCTGGCCCAAGGAGCTGGCCAAGCTCCAGGTGTCGGGCACCGACCTGGACGACCCGGAGCCCCCGGCCGCACCCGACACGACGGGTCCGGTGCTGTGGCTCAACCCGGAGCTGGACATGTCGGCGGGCAAGACCATGGCGCAGACCGGGCACGGGGCGCAGCTCGCCTGGTGGGAGCTGTCGGACACGGAGCGCAAGGCGTGGCGCGAGGCCGGTTTCCCGCTCGCCGTGGCCACCGCCGACGCGGAGCGCTGGCGTCGGCTGACCGTGAGCGGACTGCCGGTGGTGCGCGACGCCGGGTTCACCGAGATCGCCCCTGGGTCCTGCACGGTGGTCGCCGACCATCCGGCGCTGCGCCGCTGATTCACCGGGGCTGTCCCTCCCCCGCACCACCCGCACCACCCACACAGCCCGTACCACCCGCACCGCCCGTACCACCCACACAGCCCGTACCACCCGCACCGCCCGTACCACCCACACAGCCCGTACCACCCGCACAGCCCGTACCACCCCGCGGTGGTGCGGCGGCACCGGAGCGCTGGGGCGGGGAACCTCAAATCGACCTCTGAACGTCCCTGTGTTCGGATTCACCACCGCCTGCCGGGGCCATCACCCCTGCACGGGATGGACAAGGGGGACACCATGAGACTGGGAATCGGTATCGGCTGGCGGCCTGAGATCGCCGACGCCGTGGAGGCGCTGCCGGGCATCGACTGGGTCGAGGCGGTGGCGGAGAACATCTGCGCCGACCATCTGCCCGACTCCCTGGTACGGCTGCGGGAGCGCGGCGTCACCGTCGTGCCGCACGGCGTCTCGCTGGGCCTGGGGGGCGCCGACCGCCCGGACGCGGGGCGGCTCGCGGACCTTGCCGCGCGGGCGGAGCTGCTCGGTACGCCGCTGGTGACGGAGCACATCGCGTTCGTACGGGCCGGGGGGCCGCTCACCGCGTCGCCGAGGCTGGAGGCGGGCCATCTGCTGCCGGTGCCGCGGACCTGGGACGCGTTGGAGGTGCTGTGCGAGAACGTGCGGATCGCCCAGGACTCGCTGCCCGTGCCGCTGGCCCTGGAGAACATCGCGGCGCTGATCTCCTGGCCGGGCGAGGAACTGACGGAGGGGCAGTTCCTGGCGGAGCTGGTCGAGCGCACCGGGGTACGGCTGCTGATCGATGTGGCCAATCTGCACACCAACCGCGTCAACCGCGGCGAGGACCCCGCGAAGGCGCTCGACGAGCTGCCGGTGGAGGCCATCGCGTACGTACACGTGGCGGGTGGCGTCGAGAAGGACGGCGTCTGGCACGACACGCACGCCCATCCCGTGACGCGGCCCGTCCTGGACGTACTGACCGAGCTGCGCTCACGGGTCGACCCGCCCGGTGTGCTGCTGGAGCGTGATGACGACTTCCCGCCCGCGACGCAGCTGGCGGACGAGCTGACCACGATCCGCGCCACCCTGAAGGCGGCAGCCGCGCCGGACACGGTGGCGTTGAAGACGGCGACGACAGCGACGACCGTGGACGTCCCGGCTGCCGCGAAGGATCCGGACGCCCCGTCGGCCCCTCGGCCGGTGGTGCGCGCCGTCTGTGCCCCGGCGGTCCGGGAACGCTCCGCCGTCGCCCAGACCGCGCTGCTCTCGGCACTCGTCGCGGGCACTCCCGCACCCGAGGGCTTCGACCAACGGCGCCTGGGCGTGCAGAGCCGGGCGCTGGCCGCCAAGCGGGCGGGGGTGGTCGCCAAGGTCGCGCCGGAGCTGCCGGAGATCCTCGGCGACGACTACCGGGACACCTACCTCGCGTACGCCATGACCCGGCCCATGTCCGCCGGATACCGCCGTGACGCCCTCGACTTCGCGGAGCAGCTGCTGATCGCGGGCCGGCCGGCGGACGCGGCGGCCAGGCGGCGGCTGACCCACTGGTGGCAGGACCGGGCGGCCCCTCGCCCGCCGCGTCGTACGACCCGTCTGGTCCGGGCGGCCCGTGCCGCCCTCGTGGGGAAGTGATCCGCCATGAACGCGTTGGCTCTGCTGCTGTCCCTCGCGGTGGCCGTCTCCTCGGTGCTGCTGCTCACGAAGACCGCGCGTGACCGCGTCCGCAGGCGCCCCACGGACTCGGATGTCTTCGTTCACGACCTGTACGAGGCGGCCTTCCTGAACGGCGGCCCGGCCAGGGTGGTGGACACCGCGCTGACCGCCCTGTACTCGGACGGACGCCTGATCATCGGCGGCCCCGGCATCGTCGCCGTACAGCGGCCGGAGGCCCGTGACCCGGTCGAGCGGGCCGTGCTCTCGTCGCTGGCCGACGCGCCGAGCGGGGCGCTGCACACACTGCGGGAAGCGGTGATGCGGCATCCGGCGGTGCAGGAGGTCGGGGACGGACTCGCCGCCCGTGGGCTGCTGGTCTCCCCCGGGGAGAGCCGGCCGCGCCGCCGCTGGGGGCTGATCCAGGGGCTGAGCTGCCTGGTGGCTCTTCCGGTCTCCCTGATCCTGACGTTCGTCCAGTACGCGACGCACGACGGCTACGCGGACATTCCGTTCCCGTTCATCGTCAAGATGCTGCCCGCGATCCTGATCGGCGGCCTGATCGGCCTGCTCGTAGCGTCGGCCACCCGTATCCGGATCACGAAGGCGGGGCTACGGGCCATACATGGCCACCGCTCCGCCCACGCCACCGTGCGGGACCCGGCCCATCTGGTGGCCACGCTGGGACTGGGCGCGCTGCCCGATCCCGTACTCCAGGGGCAGTTGATGGCGGCTGCTCGGTTCCGTACCGGCAACCGGCGGTCGGCGTCGTTCCGTACCGCTTCCGGTGCCGGTGCCTCGTCCCACTCCTCCGGCACCTCGGATGTCCTCGTTGCGACGGCGTGGTGTGCCGGTGCGAGCCCCAGCGGTGCGAGCTGCGGGGGCTCGACCGGGGGCGGCGGGCACAGCGGCGGTGGCGGAGGCTGCAGTTCGGGTTCGAGCTGCGGTTCCGGGTCCGGGTCCAGTTGCGGTTCCGGGTCCAGCTGCGGCAGCAGCAGCGGATCGAGTTGCGGCGGCAGCTCAGGCGGCTCCAGCTGCGGCAGCAGCTCCTGACCACCCGTCGGACAGGCACCCGTCCGCATACTGAACAGGGCATGGCGCCCGGCCGCCTGCCTCGCATAGAAATCCGGCATGCTCTGGGTCATGTTTCTGCTGGTCGCGTGGGGCGCGGCGGCGATCTCCTGTGTCCGGCTCTGTCTCGCCTCCGCCGCGGCCGCGCAGCCGCCGGCCGACGTCGCGCGGGAACCCGCACGTCATGAACTGAACCTGTACGAGACGGCGTTCCTGGCCGGCGGCCCGCACCGGGTCGCCGATCTGGCGCTGGTCTCCCTGCATCTGCGGCGACGGCTGCTGCTCGCCCACACCGGCTGGGCGACCGTCGTCGATCCGGAGGGCCTGGACGAGGTCGAGCGGACCGTGATCCGTGCCATCGGCCCGGAGGGGCAGTCCCGGATAGCGCCGATACGGGCCGCGGCGGCCGCAGCCGACGCCGTACGTACGCTGGCCGACCGGCTGGTCGCCGCGGGCCTGGCCGTGCCGCCCGGAACCCGTACGGGCATCGCGTCGGCGGTGCGGGCGGTGCGCGGTTCGGCGGTGCTCGTGGTGGCGATGGGCGCCGCCGCCGTACTGATCCCGGGCCGGGAGCCGGGGTACGGCGGTCCGGTGCTGGCCTGGTTCGGGCTGCCGCTCGTACTGACCCTGGGCTGTCTCGCCATCGCCAGGATCGAGAACCATCCGTACAGCCCGTGGGCCTCCCCCACCGGGCAGCGGTGGCTGGACTCGCTGCCCGCCCCGGTGCGGGGCGCGGATCGCGAACTGCTGGCCGCGGTGGCGGTACGCGGCGTCCGTGCCGTGCGGGACCCGGCGCTGCGGGCGGCTCTGACGGGCCGCCCGATGAACGCCTGAGCCCCGCCCGGTCACTGCTCGACGGCGGCGGCTGTTCGCCGCCTCGCCGGTCCGGGCTCGCCGCAGGCAGAAAACCTGCGGCGAACCCGGAGCCGAACCCGGTGTCGCTGGAACGGCGGGCGGCACACGCGGTGCCGGTGCCCGTCGCCTGATCTTCCGGGTTGGGGTGGTCGGGAAACGCTGGCTATGCGAGCCCGGCCACCAGGTCTGCGATGGACTTCCTGCGCCCCGTGTAGAACGGCACCTCTTCGCGGACGTGCAGCCGCGCCTCGGAGGCCCGCAGGTGACGCATCAGGTCGACGATGCGGTACAGCTCGTCGGCCTCGAAGGCGAGGACCCACTCGTAGTCGCCGAGCGAGAAGGAGGCGACGGTGTTGGCGCGGACGTCGGGGTAGCCGCGGGCCATCTTGCCGTGGTCCGCGAGCATGCGACGGCGGTCCTCGTCCGGCAGCAGGTACCAGTCGTAGGAGCGCACGAAGGGATAGACGCTGATGTAGTCGCGCGGCGTCTCGTCGGCCAGGAACGCCGGAACGTGCGACTTGTTGAATTCGGCGGGGCGGTGCAGCGCCATGTTCGACCAGACCGGCTCCACCGCGCGGCCCAGCTTGGTGCGCCGGAAGAGGTTGTACGCCTCCTGGAGCTCATCGGCGGTCTCGGCGTGCCACCAGATCATGAGGTCGGCGTCGGCCCGCAGACCGGACACGTCGTACGTGCCCCGCACGGTGATGTCCTTGGCCCCCAGCTGGTCGAACAGCTCCTGGACCTCCTCGGCGTAGCCCGCGCGGTCCAGGGGCAGCACGTCGCGCAGCTTGAAGACGGACCACAGCGTGTAGCGGATGACCTCGTTGAGGTCCTTGGCCTTCTTGCCGGCGTTCGGACCCTTGCTTGATGTCGCAGTCTCAGGAGCACTCATACGGCTATTGTCCCGCCTCGCTCCGAGTGCCCCGAACCAGGGTCGACGTGGCGATGATCTCTCCCGTGATCGCCCCGGCGTCCTCTCCCGCGCTCCCGTCCGTGACCGTTCCCGTGACCGCCGCTGTGCCCTCTCCCGCGCCTTCTCCCGTCAGGTCGTGGGCGAGCTCGGCCGCGGCCCGGTGCGCGCTCGCGACGCAGGCGGGGATGCCGACTCCGTCGTACACCGCCCCGCAGACCCGCAGCCCCGGCAGCTTCGCGACCTCGTCGCGGATGCGGGCGACCCGGTCGAGATGGCCGACCGGGTACTGCGGAAGGCCGCCGATCCACCGGGTGACCTCGGTGTCGACGGGCTTCGCGGCCAGTCCGGTCGCCTCGGCGAGGTCGCGCAGCGACACATCGACCAGTTCGTCGTCCTCACGGTGCAGATGGTCCTCCTCGCCGTAACGGCCGACGGAGGTACGCAGGACGAAGAGGCCGGGCGCCGCGTCGGCCACCCACTGCCACTTGTTGCTGGAGAAGGTGGACGCCTTGATCGTGCGGCCGTCGACCGGCGGGACGAGGAAGCCCGAGCGCCCGTGCAGCGCGCCGGTCGCCTCGGTGTCGAAGCGCCGGAACGCCAGGGTGACCAGGGCCATCGACGCGTACTCGACTCCGGCCAGTTCGGCGGAGGCGGCCGGGGACTCGGCGGCCAGGAGCGTGGAGGCGGACCAGGCGGGGGTGGCCAGGACGATGCCGTCGGCGGTGATCACCCGGGTGTCGGTGCGGACGTTCCAGCCCTCGTCGGTACGGGTCAGCCCGAGGACCGGGGTCGCGGTGAGGATCTCGCCGCCCCCGGCACGTACGGCTGCGGCGACGGCGTCCGGAAGGGTGCCGACGCCGCCGTCGATGCCCTGGAAGACGGGTCCGGTCCGCTGCCGGGCGGCGGCCCGCTCCTGGACGCGCCGCACCCCGTCGAGCAGGGACCCGCCCTCCTTCACCACCTCGAAGAGCTGCGGTACGGCGGCCCTCATCGAGATCCGGTAGGCGTCACCCGCGTACACCCCGCCGAGCAGCGGTTCCACGAGCCGGTCCACGACCTCGCGGCCGAGCCGGTCGGCGACATAGCTGCCGACCGCGACATCGTCGCCGACGGCGGTCGGGGTGAGGTCGCGCTCCTGGGCGATCCTGGCGAGGCCCTCCGGGGAGAGCACCCCGCTGAGCGCCGCCGGGTCGCCCGGCACGCCCATGACATGGCCCTTGGGCATCGGCCGCAGCGCGCCGCGCGTCCATACCGAGGCGGTGGCGGTGGCGGGCGGCTGGAGACGGTCACCGAGGCCGACGGCACGGGCCAGGCCGACCGCCTCGGGGCGCCGCGCGAGCATCGACTCAGCGCCGAGATCGACCCGGGTGCCCGCGATCTCCCCGGTCATGAGTTTGCCGCCGACCCGCTCCGTCGCCTCCAGGAGCGTGACCCGCAGTCCGGCCAGGACCAGCCGGTGGGCGGCGGCCAGACCGGCGATGCCACCGCCGATGACGACGACATGGCCCGTACGCGTGTTCACGCGCTGATGAGAACGCTGCATGGGTCCACTCTCTCAAACCCGTACCGAGTCATGACCGTGACCACTTCGAAACCGCTGACAGGCAACCCGCGCAGGGGGTCCGTACGTCGAACCGGCACCATCAACCATCGTCCTGGGGGGACCAGTTATGAAAACCGCGAGAAACACCTCTCGTACGGGCACGCGCCGTTCCCGCGCGGTCCTCGCCACCGGGGCGCTCGTCGCCCTGCTCGCCGTAGGCGGCTGCGGCGCCGCGGGCGACGACAGCTCCTCCGGCACCAGCGCGGCGGGAAAGCGGGCACCGGACACGGCCGGAGGCGATGCGGCCGCGTACGGCGCGAAGTCCGCGGACGGCGTCAAGCCCGCCGAGGGCGCCTCCGCCGCACCGAAGGCGGGGGCCGCCGCCACCCATGTCATCCGCACGGCCACCCTGTCCGTCGAGGTGAAGAGCGTCCCGAAGGCCGTCGCGGCGGCCCGCGGCACCACGGAGGACAGTGGCGGCCTGGTGGCGAACGAGAGCACCGAGCGGGTCGACGACACCCACGAGGTCTCGCACCTCGTGCTGCGCGTCCCGCAGGACCAGTACCAGGCGGTACTGCGGAAGCTCGCGGGGTCCGGGAAGCTGCTGTCCCGCTCGTCGAACGCGAAGGACGTCACCGACGAGGTGGTCGACGTGGAGAGCCGGATCGCCACCCAGCGGGCGAGCGTGGCGCGGGTCCGGGTGCTGATGGACAAGGCCGAGAAGCTCAGCGACGTGGTGACGCTGGAAGGCGAGCTGAGCACGCGTCAGGCTTCGCTGGAGTCGTTGCTCGCCCAGCAGGCGAGCCTGAAGGACCGCACCTCGCTGGCGACGATCACCCTGGACCTCACCGAGCCGGAGGGGGCGGCCGAGGAGGCGGAGGACGACGGGCCGGGGTTCCTGGACGCGCTGGGCGGCGGCTGGGACGCGTTCGTGACGACGCTCCGGTGGATCGCGATGGCGCTCGGCGCGGCGGCCCCGTTCCTGGCCGTCGTCGCGGTGCTGGCGGTGGTCCGGCGGCGGCTGCACGGCCGCCGGTCCCGCCGCGGCGCGGCCCTGGACCGGGCTGAGCCCGCACCGGCCACGACACCGGACACGGAGACCGCGCCGACCCCCTGAGCGCCGTAGCGTGGGCCCCCGGAAACGGTGAAGGGACCCGGCATGACAGCGACGCGACTAGTGGTCATCGGCGGCGACGCGGCGGGCATGTCCGCCGCGTCGCAGGCCCGCAGGCTCAAGGGGCCGGACGAACTGAGCATCGTCGCCTTCGAGCGCGGCCACTTCACCTCGTACTCCGCCTGCGGCATCCCGTACTGGGTCGGCGGCGACGTGGAGCGGCGCGACGACCTGATCGCCCGCACGCCCGAGGAACACCGGGAACGCGCCATCGATCTGCGGACGCGCACCGAGGTGACGGAGATCGACGTCGCCGGGCGGCGGGTGCGGGCGGTGGACCGGGAGAGCGGCGAGACGTACTGGACGGGCTTCGACAAGCTGGTGATCGCCACCGGGGCCCGGCCGGTGCGCCCGGCGCTGCCCGGCATGGACGCGGCCGGAGTCCACGGGGTGCAGACCCTGGACGACGGCCAGGCGCTCCTGGACTCCCTGGACCGGGCCACCGGGCGGCGCGCGGTCGTCGTGGGCGCGGGGTACATCGGCGTCGAGATGGCGGAGGCGATGCTGAAGCGCGGCTTCGAGGTGACGGTGCTCAACCGGGGCGAGCAGCCGATGGCGACGCTCGATCCGGACATGGGCGCGCTCGTCCATGACGCGATGGACGGACTGGGCATCACGACGGTCAACGGGGCGGCGGTCACCAAGATCCTCACGGGTCCGGACGGCCGGGTGAGCGCGGTGGCGACGGACGCGGGGACCTACCCGGCGGATGTGGTGGTGCTCGGCATCGGTGTCGCGCCGGAGACCGCGCTGGCCGGGGCCGCGGGCCTGCCGCTCGGCCCGCACGGCGGTCTGCTGACGGATCTGTCGATGCGGGTCGTGGGCCACGACAACATCTGGGCGGGCGGCGACTGCGTGGAGGTCCTGGACCTGGTGGCGGGCCGCACCCGTCATATCGCGCTGGGCACCCATGCCAACAAGCACGGTCAGATCATCGGGTCCAACGTCGGCGGCGGCTACGGAACGTTTCCGGGCGTGGTCGGTACGGCGGTGAGCAAGGTCTGCGATCTGGAGATCGCCAGGACCGGGCTGCGCGAGAAGGACGCGAGGGCGGTGGGCCTGCGGTACGTCACGGCGACGATCGAGTCGACGGGCCGGGCGGGCTACTACCCGGGGGCGCGGCCGATGACGGTGAAGATGCTCGCGGAGTACCGCACGGGACGGCTGCTCGGCGTGCAGATCGTGGGCCGGGACGGGGCGGCCAAGCGTGTGGACATCGCGGCGGTGGCGCTGACGGCCGGTATGACGGTCGATCAGATGACGGCGCTCGACCTGGGGTACGCCCCGCCGTTCTCCCCGGTCTGGGACCCGATCCTGGTGGCCGCCCGCAAGGCGAGCGCGGCGGTGCGCGCGGCGGGAACCGCCTGAGCGACGCGGGACGGGCGGGGCCCGGCGTGACGCACTTACAACGTCCGCCGGGCCCCGCCCGCGCGACGAAGGGGCGCCCAGGGGCCTTCCCGAGGGTCCGAGGGCGCCGGGGAAGGCCCTACCGGGCGGTCTGCGTGTGTACGTACTCCACGAGCCGGGTCAGCGCGTCGGGGTCCATCGACGGCATCACACCGTGGCCCAGGTTGAAGATGTGGCCCTCCAGGCCCGCGGCCGCGTCGAGCACCTCGCGGGTCTTCTCCTCCACCGCGGGGGTCGGCGCGAACAGCACCGCCGGGTCGAGGTTGCCCTGGAGCGCCTTGCCCGGACCGACACGGCGTGCGGCCTCGTCCAGCGGGACCCGCCAGTCGACGCCGACGACATCCGCGCCCGCCTCGCCCATCAGGCCGAGCAGTTCGCCGGTGCCGACGCCGAAGTGGATGCGCGGGACACCGTGCGGGGCGATCGCGTCGAAGACCTTCGCCGAGGCGGGCAGCACCGAGCGGCGGTAGTCGGCGGGGGCCAGGGCGCCCACCCAGGAGTCGAAGAGCTGGACCGCCGAGGCACCCGCGCGGATCTGGACCTCCAGGAAGGCGCCGGTGATCTCCGCGAGCCGGTCGAGCAGATCGGCCCAGAGCTGCGGGTCGCCGTACATCATGGCCTTGGTGCGCTCGTGGTTGCGGGACGGGCCGCCCTCGACCAGATAGCTGGCGAGCGTGAACGGCGCCCCGGCGAAGCCGATGAGCGGGGTGGCACCCAGCTCGGCGGTGAGCATCCCGATGGCCTCGGTGACGTACGGGACGTCCTCGGGGGTGAGGTCGCGCAGCCGGGCGAGATCGGCGCGGGTGCGGATCGGCTCGGCGATGACCGGGCCGACGCCGGGCTTGATGTCGAGGTCGATCCCGATGGCCTTGAGCGGGACGACGATGTCGCTGAAGTAGATCGCGGCGTCGACCTTGTGGCGCCGCACGGGCTGCAGCGTGATCTCGGTGACCAGCTCCGGCATCATGCAGGAGTCGAGCATCGCGATGCCCTCACGGACCTTCAGGTACTCGGGCAGCGAGCGGCCCGCCTGACGCATGAACCAGACCGGGGTGTGCGGCACGGGCTCGCGTCGGCATGCCTTGAGGAACGCCGACCCATGGGTGGCGGAGGTCTTCGTCTGCTGGCCCGAAGGGCGGTCGTTGGCACTCACACACAGAATCTTCGCACGCACGCGGAAGGAGCCCGGCCCCGCACGGGTGTCCCTCCCTGCGCCGGGCTCCGGTTCCGCCTACTCTTCCCGGCATGGCTCCGGCTCAGGGACAGTTCTCCGATCAATCCGATGGCGCTGACAGCAAGGACAGTGCGGACGGTAGTTCCGTCCCGCCCGCGTTCCGGTCGGCGGTCGACGCACTGCGCTCCGCGCGGCTCCGCCCGGAGCTGGAGGTGGAGCCGACCCGGCCGCCCCAGCGGCTGGCCCCGCACGCGTACGCGCTGGAGGCGGCGGTCGTCGACGGCGAGGACGATCTCGCCGACGGCCGTCTGGTGCTGCTGCACGATCCGTCGGGGCACGACGCCTGGCAGGGCACGTTCCGGCTGGTGACGCTCGTGCGGGCGGAGCTGGAGCCGGAGATGGCGGCCGATCCGCTGCTGCCCGAGGTGTGCTGGTCCTGGCTGACGGGTGCGCTGGAGGCGCGCGGCCTGTCGTACGGCGAGGCGGGCGGAACCGTGACGCGCGCCGGATCGCACTACTTCGGTGCGCTGGCCACGCGCCGTCCCGCGACGCAGATCGAGATCAGGGCGTCGTGGACACCGCGCGAAGGCCGGGGCGGAGTGCCGGACGCGGGGTCACACCTGATGGCGTGGGGCGATCTGCTGTGTCAGATCGCGGGTCTGCCGCCCTCGGGTCCGGCGGACGCGGCGGTGGTGACACTGCCGCAGCGCCGCGGACCCCAGATTCCGTGACGCTCTGTCACATGAGTTCGTTCATTTACCGACTCTCTTTTCGTACAATCGATCGCATGTCCTATTTGCCCGAATTGTTACTCACCAAATCGTGATCTTCCTCTAAAGGAGGACGGGTCTGCTGCCGAAGAGGTCAATGACCCTTCAAGCACGGTTCGCCCCGGCTTCATCCCCGAGCCGGCCCGTCCCGCCACTCCCCAGGAGGCCTGGTGTCCGTTCTCCTCGAGCAGCCCGCAAGCCTGGTCGCCTACCGCCCGAACAAGCCGACGGCCATGGTCGTCGTGGCCGACCCGCGCGTCCGTTCCACCGTCACCCGCCATCTGTGGGCACTCGGAGTACGTGACGTCATCGAGGCGTCGTCCATCGCGGAGGCACGCCCCCGCGTCGGCAACCCGCGCGACATCTGTGTTGCCGACGTCCACCTGCCCGACGGTTCCGGGCTGACCCTGCTCTCCGAGACCCGGGCCGCAGGCTGGCCCAACGGTCTCGCCCTCTCCGCCGCCGATGACATCGGCGCCGTTCGCAACGCCCTCGCGGGCGGCGTGAAGGGCTACGTCGTCACCGGTACGCGCACCAACATCGGCCACCCCACCCGCCCCGGCGTCGCACCGATCGGCGCCAATGCCGCCCGTATGCACCGCCGGCCCCCCGGTTCCCCGAGCCACCCGGGCGGCTACCGCGAACTGTCCGGCCGTGAGGTGGAGGTGCTCCGCCTGGTCGCCGAAGGCCAGTCCAACAAGGCCATCGGCGTCTCGATGGGTCTCTCCGCCCTCACCGTCAAATCCCACCTCGCCCGCATCGCCCGCAAGCTCGGCACCGGAGACCGCGCAGGAATGGTCGCCGTCGCCCTGCGGACGGGCATCATCCACTGACCCCTCGCCCGCCGGGACGTGCACAGATGCGCCCTCGGCTGGAATACGTGCATCGGCGCCCGTCGACGGAAGGTTCCGTCGACGGGCGCCGTGCATACACAGATACCCTTGACAGGTGACCGACGCCCAAGAGACCGCAGCAGACACTTCACTGCGAACCACCGGGGGCGCCCCCCCGGACGACGTCGCCCCGGCGCCGATCCCCTTGCTCGAACCGCGCGAGGGCATCCCCCCGGTGGTGGCGTCCGACGACGCCCTCGCCGAGGTGGTCGCGGCCTTCGCCGCGGGCACCGGCCCCGTGGCCGTCGATGCCGAGCGCGCCTCCGGCTACCGCTACGGCCAGCGCGCCTACCTCGTCCAGCTGCGCCGGGCGGGCGCGGGCAGTGCGCTGATCGACCCGGTCGGCTGTCCGGACCTGACGGCCCTGGGCGACGCCCTGACCGGCAGCGAGTGGATCCTGCACGCCGCCACCCAGGACCTGCCCTGTCTGCGCGAAATAGGCATGATCCCCACCGGGCTCTTCGACACGGAGCTCGCCGGACGGCTCGCGGGCTTCCCGCGTGTGGGCCTCGGCGCGATGGTCGAGAGCGTGCTGGGTTTCGCGCTGGAGAAGGGCCACTCCGCGGTCGACTGGTCCACCCGCCCGCTGCCCGACCCCTGGCTGCGCTACGCCGCCCTCGACGTCGAGCTGCTGATCGACCTGCGTGACGCCCTGGAGGAGGAGCTGGACCGCCAGGGCAAGCTGGAGTGGGCCCGGGAGGAGTTCGACGCGATCGCCTCGGCGCCGCCCGCTCCCCCGCGCAAGGACCCCTGGCGCCGCACGTCGGGCATGCACAAGGTCCGCCGCCGCCGTCAGATGGCGGTCGTACGGGAGCTGTGGAACACCCGCGACCAGGTCGCCCAGCGCCGTGACATCTCACCCGGCAAGGTGCTCGGCGACGGTGCGATCGTCGAAGCGGCCCTGGCGCTTCCGGCCACCCTGCAGGCCCTGACCGCACTGCCCGGATTCGGCCACCGCATGGGCCGTCGGCAGCTGGAGCAGTGGCAGGCGGCCGTGGACCGGGCCAAGGCCCTGCCGGACGCCGAGCTGCCGCAGCCCGGCCAGCAGGTGGCCGGGCCGCCGCCGCCGCGCTCCTGGGTGGACAAGGACCCGGAGGCCGCAGCCCGGCTCTCGGCGGCGCGTGCCGCGGTGTCGGAGCTGGCGGAGCGGCTGCACATGCCCCAGGAGAATCTGATCACCCCGGACACCGTGCGCCGGGTGTGCTGGGAGCCGCCCAAGAGCCACACCCCGGGCGCCGTCGAGGACGCGCTCGCCGGGTACGGGGCGCGGCACTGGCAGATCGAGCAGGTGGGACCGATCCTGCTCCGGGCGCTGGACGCCACCGTCTGACCCCCGCGCCCGAACCTTTCTCCACAGCACCCCCGGCCCCCGGCCGGGGGTGCTGTGTTCGGTGGCCGCGGAGGGCTCTTCCGGAGGCCGGTTTCCGGGCGGGTCGGCCCCGCGGGGGCACGGCTTCCCGGGGCGCGGTTGTCGTCCGGGCGCCGCGGACCACGGATCCGCGGCCGGAACGCTCATCCCGGAGGGTCGAATTCACGCCAGGTTGCACGCGCTCCCGCCGTCCGCCGAACGGGGCTCCGGCGCCCGTGTGCCGTCCGCCCGACCGGTGTGACCTTCGACGCTCCGGCCCCGGGGGGTGGGCAGTCTGGTTACCCGCAAGTAGCATGAGGGCAGGCGGCGCGCTTGTGGGCGCGCCCCGCAGCAGTGCCACCCCGCACCCTGGAGGAGAGCCATCGTGCCTCGTACCATCCGGGATGTCGTCTTCGTCGACGGCGTCCGCACCCCGTTCGGCAAAGCGGGCCCGAAGGGCATCTACCACGAGACCCGCGCCGATGATCTCGTCGTGAAGGCCATCCGGGAGCTGCTGCGCCGCAACCCGGATCTGGACCCCGCCAAGATCGACGAGGTCGCCATCGCCGCGACCACCCAGATCGGCGACCAGGGCCTGACGCTGGGCCGGACCGCCGGAATCCTGGCCGGTCTGCCGACGTCCGTCCCCGGCTACTCGATCGACCGCATGTGCGCGGGCGCCCTGACCGCCGTCACCTCGACGGCCGGCTCCATCGCCTTCGGCGCGTACGACGTCGTCGTCGCCGGTGGTGTCGAGCACATGGGCCGCCACCCGATGGGTGAGGGCGTGGACCCGAACCCGCGCTTCGTATCGGAGAAGCTGGTCGACGAGTCCGCCCTGTTCATGGGCATGACCGCGGAGAACCTGCACGACCGGTACCCCACGATCACCAAGCAGCGCGCCGACGAGTACGCGGTGCGTTCGCAGGAGAAGGCCGCCAAGGCGTACGCCAACGGCAAGATCCAGCAGGACCTGGTACCGGTCTCCGTGCGCCGCACGAACGCCGAGGCGGGCGAGACGGGCTGGGGCCTGGTCACCGCCGACGAGCCGATGCGTCCGGGCACCACGATGGAGTCCCTGGCCGGTCTGAAGACCCCGTTCCGCGCCCACGGCCGCGTGACGGCCGGTAACGCCGCGGGGCTCAACGACGGCGCCACCGCCTCGCTGCTCGCCGCCGAGGACGTCGCCCGCGAGCTGGGCCTCCCGGTGAAGATGCGCCTCGTGTCGTACGCCTTCGCGGGCGTCGAGCCGGAGGTCATGGGCTACGGCCCGATCCCGGCGACCGAGAAGGCGCTGGCCAAGGCCGGTCTGTCGATCGACGACATCGGCCTGTTCGAGATCAACGAGGCGTTCGCCGTGCAGGTGCTCGCCTTCCTGGAGCACTACGGCATCGCCGACGACGACGCGCGCGTCAACCAGTACGGCGGCGCCATCGCCTACGGTCACCCGCTCGCCTCCTCGGGTGTGCGTCTGATGACGCAGCTGGCCCGCCAGTTCGAGGAGCAGCCGGAGGTCCGCTACGGCGTGACCACCATGTGCGTCGGCTTCGGCATGGGCGCCACGGTCGTCTGGGAGAACCCCCACTTCGAGAACGCAGCCGGAGGCAGCAAGTGAGCTCCACCACTGAGCTTCTGAAGGGTGCGGCCCAGCTGTTCCCCGGTGAAGTCGTCACGCAGGCGCACGTACGCCACCTCGACCTCCCCGCGGGTGCGGGCAGGTTCGCGCTGATCACCCTGGACAACGGCCTGGACCACACCAAGCCGACCACCTTCGGACCGCAGTCGCTGGCGAACCTGGACGCCGCCGTCGACCAGGTCGAGAAGGAGGCCGCCGAGGGCACGATCACCGGTATCGGCATCACCGGCAAGCCGTTCATCTTCGCCGTCGGCGCCGACCTCAAGGGGGTCGAGCTGCTGGGCCGTCACGAGGACGCGCTGGCCATCGGCAAGGGCGGCCACGACGTCTTCCGCCGGCTCTCCTCCCTCGCGGTCCCGACGTTCGCGTACTACAACGGCGCGGCGATGGGCGGCGGTGTCGAGGTCGGTCTGCACTGCTCGTACCGCACGGTCTCCAAGGCGCTCCCGGCCTTCTCGCTGCCCGAGGTCTTCCTCGGTCTGGTGCCGGGCTGGGGCGGCTGCGCGCTGCTGCCGAACCTGATCGGTGCCGACCGTGCGGTCTCGGTGATCATCGAGAACTCGCTGAACCAGAACCGTCAGCTCAAGGGCAAGCAGGTCTTCGAACTGGGGATCGCGGACGCGCTCTTCGAGGGTGCGGACTTCCTGGAGCAGTCGCTGATCTGGACCGCCGACGTGCTCAACGGCACGGTCACGGTGGAGCGCCCCGACGTCGACCGCGGGGACGCCTGGGACCGGGCCGTGGCCCGTGGCAGGGCGATCGCCGACTCCAAGGTGCACGGCGCCGCCCCGGCCGCGTACCGCGCGCTGGAGATCATCGCCGCGGCCAAGGACGGCGACCTGGGCGCCGGTTTCGACGCCGAGGACCAGGCCCTCGCGGACCTGATCATGGGCGGCGAGCTGCGCTCCGGGATCTACGCCTTCAACCTGGTCCAGAAGCGCGCCAAGCGCCCGGCCGGTGCTCCGGACAAGTCGCTGGCCCGCCCGGTCACCAAGGTCGGCGTCGTGGGAGCGGGCCTGATGGCCTCGCAGCTCGCCCTGCTGTTCCTGCGCCGCCTGGAGGTCCCGGTCGTCCTCACGGACATCGACCAGGCGCGCGTCGACAAGGGTGTGGGCTATGTCCACGCCGAGATCGACAAGCTGCTCGGCAAGGGCCGCGTCAACCAGGACAAGGCCAACCGCTACAAGGGCCTGGTCTCCGGTGTGCTGGACAAGGCCGAGGGCTTCTCCGACGCCGACTTCATCATCGAGGCCGTCTTCGAGGAGATCGGTGTCAAGCAGCAGGTGTTCGCGGAGGTCGAGGCGGTCGCCCCGGCGCACGCGATCCTCGCCACCAACACCTCCTCGCTGTCGGTGACGGAGATGGCGTCGAAGCTGAAGCACCCCGAGCGGGTCGTCGGCTTCCACTTCTTCAACCCGGTCGCGATCCTGCCGCTGCTGGAGATCGTCCGCGGTGAGCGGACCGACGACGCGGCGCTGGCCACGGCGTTCGGTGTGGCCCGCAAGCTGAAGAAGACCGCGGTCCTGGTGAAGGACGCCCCGGCGTTCGTCGTCAACCGCATCCTCACCCGCTTCATGGGCGAGATCCAGAACGTCATCGACGAGGGCACCCCGGTCGAGGTCGCCGAGAAGGCCGTCGAGCCGCTCGGCCTGCCGATGTCCCCGCTGGTGCTCCTGGAGCTGGTCGGCCCGGCCATCGGCCTGCATGTCTCCGAGACCCTGAACCGCGCCTTCCCGGAGCGCTTCACGGTCTCCGGGAACCTGGCCGCCGTGGTCAAGGCGGGCAAGCGGGGCTTCTACGTGTACGACTCCGGAAAGCCGGAGCTGGACCCGGAGGTCGCCGCCCTCCTGAAGCAGGGCGATGTCGTCCTGTCCGAGGAGCAGACCCGCGACCGCGTCCTGGACGCGGTGGCGCAGGAGATCGGCCTGATGCTGGACGAGGGCGTCGTCGCCGAGGCCCAGGACATCGACCTCTGCCTGATCACCGGCGCGGGCTGGCCCTTCCACCTGGGCGGCATCACGCCGTACCTGGACCGGGCGGGCGTCTCGGAGCGGGTGAACGGCAAGAAGTTCCTGGCACCGGGCGTGGCGAGCGTCCCGGCGTAACACCTGGGGAACGGGCAGGGCGGGCCGCACGGGAGGGATCCGGTGCGGCCCGCTCGCGTCTCCCCCGCCGTTCACCTCACCGGGCTTCCGTCTCCTCGGCCGCTCGACGCCCGGCTTCCGTCTCCCCGGCCGCACCCGCGTCTCCACCGGCCTCGCCCCGGCGGCCCGCTTCCGGTCGGCCGGCTCAGCTCCGGGGGATGACGGCGATCGCGTCGGCGACCTTCCGCCGGCGTTGCCCGCCGGGCGCGCCCGGCTCGGAGGGACGGTTGACGACCTCGCCGCCGACCACCATCGTGCTGGAGCCGCCGCCGTCGAGGTTCAGCCCGTCCACCGCTCCGAGTTCCCGCAGGATCTCCGCCGCTTCGCGCAGCGTGACACCGGCGCTCCGCGCGCTGCGTCCGTCGAACACCACGAGGAGCAGGGTCCCGTCGGCCTTCACCCCGGCGACCGTCCGAGGGTGTCGCGCGTCCACGGAGGCGGCGCTGACTCCGTTGGCGGCGGCGTTGATCCGGACCGCTCCTCCACGCAGCAGAGCGGGGCCCGCGCCCATCACGGACACGCCGGGTGCGAGGATGTCGCGCCCCGTCCGATCCGTCACCGCCGTCTGCCGGGCGATCCGCTGTCCGGGGCCGGCGTGTGCCCGCAGCCAGTCGGCGCCCGCTCCCACACCTGCCAGCGTGGAACCGTCACGGGGTATCACTCCCCCCGCGGGGCTGCGCACTTCGCTCACCCGCCCGTCCGCCGTCAGTACCGCTTCGGTGCTGCCCGGCTCACCGGGCGGCGTGTGTTCGCCCCAGCGCGGGGTGAACGCGACGACTTCGCTGTCGTCGACACACAGCTGGTTGTGGCGGGGCCGTGACTCGGGAAGGCCGGTGGCCTCCGACCGGTCGCCACCTGTCCCGCCGCAGCCGACGATCCTTCCCGGTACCCGGTTGATCCCGTCCAGTTCGCGCGTCGCGCCGTCGGCGGCCGACAGCGTGAGGGCGGAACGTACCTCGTCGACGCGGGCCCGGCCGCCCCGCCGACCGGGAAGAATCAGCGCGGTGCGGCCGTCGGCCGCCTCGCTCAGCAGCTCGCCGTCGACCACCCTGATGCCGAGCGGATCGCCCGCGTAGCCGCTGAAGGCGGGGGACGCCGGGGTGTCGAAGAAGGAACCGTTCACCGCGGCGACGGCACCCGCCCGGCTCGCCATCCGGCTGACGGTCTCCGTGGTCGTCAGGTGGTGGGCGGCGACCGCTCTCACGGTGACGTGCGCGGTGGGGGCGATCGTGAGTGCGGTGACCTGGACCGGGCGTCCGTCCGCCAGCCGGTGGGTCGTACGTCCGGTGGTCACCCCGCACGGAGCGTCCTGTTCGCAGACTCCGCCCGCCGGGCCGGGAACCGGTGGCCGGGCGGGCCGGGCCGCGTCGCCGCCCGAGCAGCCGGAGAGCGCCGCGGTGGCCGCCAGCAACACCGCGCACCACCGTGACAGGCGTTCGTACCGCGGCCTCACCTTCCCGGTGTCCTCTCCCGCAGCCCCCCGCGCGGGGTGCCGGGTTCGCCGACATGGACCGTCACACGGCCCGTCACCAGGTGGCCGGGACCGGCCTCCAGTACGTAGTCGAACCAGTCGTACCCGAGGTGGCCCCGGAACGGGTCGTACGTCACCGTGCCGTCCGGTTCGACACCGGTCAGCCCGTGTCTGGCGGGGCCGACGCCGATCAGGCGCACGTCCTCGCCCAGTCCGTCGGCGAGGTCCTTGAGGACGCCGCGGTGTCCCGGCAGCAGCACCAGGGCCCGCCCCTGCGGCGGCACCGGGGCGATCCGGTAGCCGCGGTCCTTCAGCGAGAAGGTCGTCGAGGTGAGGCCCTTGCCGCCGTCGGCGATGATTCCCGCCCTCAGCACCGGGACGAGGAAGGCGTCGGGGGACGCGTAGTCGTTCACCCGCAGCGTGAACCTCGCCACCCGCTCGACACCGGGTCCGGTCGAGGTCGCGTACCGGTCTCCGGAGGGCAGCAGGCTCATGCCCGCCATGCTCTCCATCACGGCGACCCGCGCGAACGAGTCGGCCATGAGATAGCCGTAATAGCGTGTTCCGTCGCCCTGCGGGGTGAGGATCCACTCGCAGTCGATGCGTTCGCCCGGCCGGACCGGTTCACCGGGGTCCCGGTCGGCGCGGAGTTCCAGTCCGCAGACGATCGACGGATCGTCCTGCTGGACACTGCGCAGGGTGGCCAGGGTGAAGGTCGTCATGATCTGTCGGCCCCTCGGCCCGGGCCCAGGGTGCGCGCCCTCGTCAGCTCGTGATGTGACGCGTCGTCGAGCCAGGTCACCCACTCCGGCGGGAATTCGGGGCGGTCGAGGTTGATGGCCCAGTGGGACGGAATGATCTGCTCGGCCACCAGCGTGTGGACGACGTAGCGTGCGCACGCGAGGGCACCGGCCGGCATCAGGTGTCCCGGATCGTGAAAGCCCTCGGGATGGTTGGGGTGTTCCCGCGGCTCCAGATGGACGAAGAAGGGGCGTACGCCCTCCGGTCCCAGCTCGCTCCACCAGCTGTGCGTCCGGTCGTAGAGGTTGACGTAGGGAACGCCGCATTCGACGGCGAGGTCGCGCATCGCCATCGGATACTCCGTGATGCTTCTCGGCAGATTGCCGTGCGCGTCGTGGGTGTCGCTTTCGGGCGGGCTGATCAGAACCGGATGGGCGTTGCGCTCGCGCGCGCCGTCCACGAACTTCCTCAGGTGCCGCGGGAAGTCCCCGTACGCCTCCGTGCGGAGCCACTCCTGCGGCTTCGCGTCATTGATCCCGAAGGAGGTGAGCAGATAGTCCCCGGCCCCGATGTTCGCCAGGATCCATTCGAGACGACCGCGCTCGGTGAACGTACGGGCGCTCGCACCCGCCCGGGAGCAGTTGACGATCTCCACGTCCGGGCTGATGAAGAGGTGGAGCACCTGGCCCCAGCCGGTCACGGGCGCCCTGCTCGCTTCCCGGGCCGCCGCCGCCGAGTCGCCCGCCAGGAAGATCCGGGGAGGCCGCGGTGTGCCCGCTTCCCCGTCAGACAGCACGCTCCCAGCCTCCGTCCCGCGGCACGGGGCTCGCCCCGTGGAGGTCCATTCCGTCGGCGGTGGGCAGCGGGTCCGGCTCCCGGTCCTGCCGCGGATCCGGTGCCGACAGGACTCCGACCGGCCCCGAAGGACCGAGGTCGGCGGCGTTCGCGTCTCCCAGGGCGTCGATCGCCCGGTACACGCGTTCACAGTTTCCGTCGCCGCGGTGCGCGAAGAAGTGCTCGGCGCGTTCCCGGTAGGGGCTCTCGACGGTGAACTGCCGGGCCATCGCCGCGATGATCTCGTCGACCGCCTGGTCGACGGTGCGGCAGACCGGCCCGAAGCCGTCCTGCGACAGGTTGAAGTAGCCCCGCTTGTAGTGCCGTCCGTAGAAGTCCTCCTCGTCGAAGGGGACGTGGACGAGCGGGATGCCCATGTACGCCACGTCGAAGAACACCGACGAGTAGTCCGTCACCATGAGGGAGCACTCCTTCATGGCCTCCTGGACGTTGCGGGTCTTCGGGTCGGCGACCTCGATGGCGGCGGCGTCGATCCGGAAGTTGTGGAGGTAGGGCCGGATCTCGTAGTGGGGGAAGAACTCCAGGTCGACACCGAAGCGTTCGAGGGCGTCGATGAGCCGCCGGTCGGAGAGCAGCGACCGGTAGAAGCGGAAGTACTCGGACTGGGTGAAGGCCGTCTTGGCGGGCCCGGTGGACTTCTTGTACGAGGCGGTCACGATCCACTGCCGCCAGGTGGGCATGAGCAGAATGCGCGGGCGCTGCCTCGGCTCCCTGCGCAGCGCGTCGAAGCGGGGCAGCCCCGCCAGCACCGCGCGTTCGCCGAAACCGGCCTCCAGGGCCAGGTACTCGCGTTCCTGACGTCCGGTGGTCACGATCATGTCGTAGCTGGTGATCCGCTGGTCCACGCCGGAGGTCACGTCGTTGTAGATGATCCCGTGCTGCAGGAACACCCGCTGGTACTTCAGCAGCTCACCGAACCGGTGCAGGAAGAGCACCTTCCGGTAGCCCTCGGGCACCAGGTAGGACTCGGAGTCGTACGAGCCGATGAGCTTGGTCGCGTGCAGCAGGTACATCCGGTGCTTGAACGAACCCAGCTTGATCACTCGGCCGTAGCGGGCGACCTTGGCGTGGTCGGCGGCCTTCCCGTCGATGACGTAGTAGGCCCTGCGGCGCTTGCGGTGGGTCCGCATCCACTTGAAGAAGTGGTACGAGTTGTCCTGCGCCGTGTCGGTCCGCTCGCCGATGAGCCAGATCTCGCGGGAGTTGAGGAACGGGTAGGTCAGCCAGTACGCCAGCCGCATCCGCCAGCCGGGGTTGCGGGTCTTGAGGATGCGGATCTCGCGGACCGTCCGCCACAGGGCGTGCTTGACCCGGTGGCGGATCTTCCGGTCGACGAGCCGCAGGTGCAGGGCGTCCTGACCGCCGATGGTGAGCATGTAGGGGTGGCGTCCGATCCTCCCCGGTCCCTTGAGCCGGTGCAGCGGCAGCCGCGCCTTCATCACGACATTGCGCTGGCGGGAGCCGTCCACCCGTTGGACGCGCAGCCGGAAGTCGCCGACGCCGAATCCCCCGCGCACCAGATCGGCGAGCGGTATCTCGGCGTACCAGCCCGCGTACAGGTCGCGGCCGTTGCGGGCGTTCCACAGATCGCGCCGGGCGACCTGGCGCAGCGGCACACTGATCTTGGCGTTCGCCGTCTGGTAGACGAACGCCAGCGGGTTGAGCATCGGGCCGCTGATGTCCATCCCGGGGAAGGACAGGCAGCCCTCCACGACCAGCACATCGCCTCGGGTACGGACGGACTCCACCACGACGTTGGGGTCGTTGACCCGGGCGGCCCGGGTGTTCCTGGCACCGCCCGCGTAGCTGCGGTGGAAGCCGTCGTCGTCGATCTCCAGCACCAGGGGTGCCTGCTCCAGTACGGGTGCCGGGTCCCGGAAGAGCTCGAAGTTGCCGCTCTTGGCCGCGTAGTGGTCGAGCTGCTGCGCGGGGTTGGTGGCGTATTCGAGGATGACCTCGTCGGGGATCTGGGCGTAGTGCCGGGAGATGTCGGGGAACATCTCCTCCAGCTGCGTACGGCCCATCACATTGCGGGCGTTGCACAGGAAGCCCTTGTAGGTGCGGGTCGCGTAGCGCTGGAACATGCGTCTGATGTCGGACCGCTCGGTGGCGGTGTAGTCCAGCAGGAAGTGGTTGAGCCGCAGGTGGTCGCGGTAGTTCGCCGGCTTGCTCCACAGGGAGTCCATGATGGAGGAGCCGTCGGGGCGCCCGCGGTAGTAGTAGACCGGGCGGTCCACGATGCTGATGGCGTTCGCCCGCAGCATGCCCGGCAGGGTCACCCAGGAGTCCTCGAAGTGGACTCCTTCGCCGAAGCGCACTCCCAGGCGGCGCAGCAGGCCGGTGCTGAAGACCTTGTTGCAGGCGGATCCGCTGAAGATCAGGTCGGGTACGTCGGCGAAGTCGTCGATGCGGCGGTCGCCCTTGCCGAAGTACTGCTTCCACGGGCCGTACGGCCGGTCCGGGAAGTTCACCAGATCCCCGACGACCACCTCGGACCCGTCCCGCCACGCGGCCTGGAGCATCAGGGACAGGGCCTGCTCGCCCAGGATGTCGTCGGAGTCCAGGAAGGTGACGTACGGCGCGGTGACGCGGTCGAGACCGTTGTTCCGGGCGTTTCCGAGCCCGCCGTTCGGCTGGTGGACCACGGTCACGTTGGCGTAGAGGCGCGCGAAGTCGTCGAGGATCCGCGGGGTCTCGTCGGTCGCGCCGTCATCGACCAGGATGACCTGCGTGGCGGCGAAACCCTCCTGGGCCGCGATCGAGCCGAGGCAGTCGTCCAGGTAGGCGGCGACGTTGTAACAGGGCACGACGACGGCCATCTCGAAGGGATGTTCAAGGGTCGCGAACGGCCTGTGGAGCCGGTCGCGCCACCACATCCAGGGCGCGTCGGGGTCGTTCTGGGCGGACTCGAAGGTCCGGCGTCCGGCCGTCGCCCCGCGCAGGGCGAGATTTCCGCTGACGGTGCGGTAGCCCTCGAACTCCTCACCGTCCGACGCGAAGCCGAGCCCGCCGAGGTCGACGTCACGCACGTTGAGGGGCGACCGTGACCGGGCACGGTTCCACTCGACGACGACGGACACATTCCAGACGGTGCCATCCGAGAACTCCTCGCCGAGCATGGCCGCGAGGTCGACCGAGCCGCCGAAGGAGACGAACCGCTCATCGACCTCGACGCCCGGGACGGGTGCCGTGATGTCCTTCTTGGAGTGCCGGTTGCGTACGGCCAGGGTGAGCTTGAGGTCGTGTCCGCGCTCGATCCGCCCGAACCGGTTGACCAGCCGGCCCTGGAAGCGGAGCTTCGACGCGTCCGTCATGGACCATGCGTCGAGCTGGGCGAAGAGCGGTTCGTTGGAGAGCTTGGCCCGCGACAGGCCCAGCTCCGTCACATCGAGCATGCGCCGGGCGTCCGGCAGGTGCAGATGGTCCCCCGACCAGAAAACCCGTCCCTCCTCCTCCACGAGGAAGGACGACAGCACGCTCTTGCGTTGCGCGTAGTCGAGGGTCGTCAGCGCCGCCTCGATCTCCTGGTACATGACGAGGTAGGCCCGCACCCGGTCGACCGGGTCGCACAGTTCGAAAGCCTCGTCGCTGATCGAGAAGAGGTAGTTGCCCGCGATCTCGGCGAAGCCCTGCTGGAACTCCGGGTCGCCCTCCGCGAGCGCCCGCATGTACAGGCGCAGGTCGTGCGCGAGGAACTTCGAGTCCTTGCGGACCTTGAGCTGCCACAGCCCCCGGTCCAGGAGGAACGCGTCGGTGGCCCGGTGCACGGCGACCCGGTCCGTGATGCTGCGCAGTTCTCCGGTGCGGCCGGTGATGGATCCGCCCTCGGACTCCCACATCCACCGGTACACCGGGTCGGTGATGACGGTGATCCCGTCCGCCAGGCAGCCCGCGACGGTGGAGAAGTAGGTGTCCTCGTAGAAGACGCCCTCGGGGAACCGGACACCGGCGTCCCGCAGGAAATCCACCCGGTACATCTTCGCCGCCGCGATCGGGTCCGAGAGCAGCAGCGGGAACTCCACGAGGCCGGGCACGGTGCGCGCCATCGCGTACACCTCCGGGGCCCAGCCCTCGCTCTCGCCGGTGGCACGGTTGACCCGGACCGCCTTGCCCGCGGTGATGTCGCTGCCGGTCTCCAGCGCTCCGGCCAGCAGCAGCTCGCAGGCGCGGGGCGGAAGTTCGTCGTCGGCGTCGAGGAACAGCACGTACCGGCCTGCGGCCTGTGCGATGCCCAGGTTGCGGGGCGCGCCGACGCCACCGCTGTTCGTGGGCCTGCGCAGCACGCGGACGCGGCTGTTGTTTCCGGCGAAGCTCTTCACGACGTCGAGCGTGTTGTCCGTCGAGGCGTCGTCGACGATGACCACCTCGACCAGTTCGTACGTCTGGTTGACGGCCGACTGGAGCGCCTTCCCGATCGTCGTCGCCGCGTTGTAGGCGGGGATGACGACGGTCACCCAGACGTCAGGGGTGTCCTGTTCGTAACTCACGCGAAGCTCCCTCACTCGCCGGGGTGACCGTGGTGCTGCGGCTGGTGGGTGTGGGGGGCCGCGTACAGCGGCTGTACCTGTGGGTGGTGACGGCTCTGGTGGTCGTGGCCCCGGTCGCCCGGCTGCTGGTACTCGTGCCCGTACGGCGGCCGGTGGCCCTGCGTCGCGGGGGCCGGGTAGGTCTGGGCGTAGGGCTCGGGGTGGGCCTGGGCGTAGGGCTCGGGGTAGGTCTGGGGATACGGCTGGGGGTACGGCCGGAAGCCGGGGTCGTCGTCGGGCTGCGGGTTCAGCAGCTCCTCGTCGGCGAACGTCCGGGCCGGCACCGCCCGGCCGTGGCGGTGGCGCCCGCGGTGGAGATGGGGGGCGATGGTCCCGGCCGCGCTCGGGGCCGGCACGTTCAGACCGGCCATGACGGCGGTGAAGTCGCGGGTGGAGAGCCAGAACTTGTACATGATGATCAGCTCGAAGATGCCCATCAGCACCGCCGACACCAGAGTGGTCATCAGGATGTGGCCGATCAGCGGGCCGATGATGAAGACGAACATCTGGAACTCGATGCCGCTGATGAGATGCGGCCTGATGCGGCTGCGCAGCAGCGCCCTTCTGACCCTCAGGTACCAGGGGAAGCGGTGGCGGAACTGGGCGTGGAGGTCGACGACCTGTCCGGTGCCGGTCTGTTCCTTGAGCAGTTCGGCGTCGGCCTCGGGGTTCTCGCGCAGCAGGTCCTCCATGAACTGGACCTTCGGCGCCTCGGGCTCGGCCGCCGGGACTGCCAGAACTGCCGGAGCTGCCGGGGCTTCTGCGGCTTCCGCGGCGGCGGGTTCGGCCCGCCGCTGCTCGTTGGTGACCTTCTCGATCTTGGCGCGCATCGACATGCGCATCTTGTAGATCTGAAGAGCGTCCACATAGCGGAGCATGTCGAGGAAAACAACCATCAGCGCAGCGAGAAGAAACCTTTCGTCATCGGTCCGCAGGTACTGCCCACCCATGAGCGCCAGGGCACAGAAGAGCACCCGGATACGGTCGAAGACGTAGTCGAGCCAGCCGCCGAACACCGTGCCGTTGCCCTTGAGCCGGGCGAGCTTCCCGTCGATGCAGTCAAGGATGAAGCTCAGGTGGTACAGCGCCGCCCCGATGGCGAGGGACAGACCGTCGCCCTTGAGGAAGAACCCCGCGGAACCGAGGCCGACGAAGAGCGCCGCCCAGGTGACGCCGTTCGGCGTGATGAAGTTGAACCGCGCCATGACGATGAGCATGCGGGTCGCGACGGGGTCGACCAGCACCACCGTCCACCAAGCGTCACGCTTCTTGCATGTCAGTTTCTGGACAGCACGCAGAGACAGCTTGGCCATAACCCCTCAGTCACGAGAACAGCGGCGAACAGTCCTCGTTCATGCACGGGCAAACACGAGGGACCCCCATGTTCACGAGGTACCCACGGGTCCTTCACATGAAAGGTTCATCGACTTTATCAAGAACTTAACCATTTTCGGCCAGTGTCATCGCCGATAGAGACCCTCCAGGATCACCGCCGATCAAGGAGCGTCACACTGTGTGCCAGGAACCGAACTCGAAGCCGCTGTTCAGTGACTCTCGGTGGGCAATCGCCAACTGTGCCCCGGCTGTGAACACGCCCAATGTGACCATTCCGGTACGGGAACGGACAGCGGCGGGCGTGAGAGGCGATTTCGCGCCCGCCTCGTTCCACCACACCCCGGCGTCCGGTCGCCCTTCGGCGTACGCCCCCGCCACCGCCGTACCGCCCGGCCCCGAACGGACGAGGAGCGCGTAGTTCCAGCCATTCACCTCGACCCCACGGACGCCGCCGATCGGCCCGGTGCCGTCCGCGCCACCGAGGGGTACCGGGGCCGCGGCCCCCGGCCACCACATGCCGGGCTCGTTCGTCCGCAGGTCCCGGAACAGGACGGTGCCCGCTTCCGGGCCCGCCGCCATGGACCGCGGGCAGGGCGAGAAGGGCACGCCCCGGTCCTCGGTCCAGGTGCCCTCCGGCCCGGAGCGGAACCAGCGCACCACCGCGTCGGAGTCGCGCGCGCGGGCCAGCAGTTCGACCTCTCCGCGCGCCGTCGTCACCGTGATCAGATCGTCCGCGACGCGGACTCCGCCCAGATGCCGCCACGGTCCCCACGTTCCGTCGGGAGACTGCTGACGACAGCTGACGCTCTGTCCGAAGTTGCGCGTGAAGACGAAGAAATTGCCCGCGCCGTCGAAGCCGGCCACCGGGAATCCGCCTTCCCGGCTCTTGTACCGATGACCGTGGTTCGCGGACCCCAGCGAACGCCACGGAGTGAGCGGCTGCCCGGTGCGGTACTGGACGGCATGGACGATCTCCACGTCGTCACCGCCGTCCTTGCGTCCGGTCCGGCGCAGCGCGAGGAGGTGGACGAAGCCCTGGAGATCACGGACGACCGTGAGACCGGGCATCAGCCTCGGGCCGGGCAGCAGTTCGGGACCCTCCCAGGCACTCCCGCCCGGCTCGGTCTGAACCCACCGCACCACACCGGCCGCTGACGGGAGGAAGGCGGACAGCCGGCCGTCGAACCCCTCGGTGAGCCAGTCGGCCGTACGGGGATAGCGCGACGCCGCGGCGGCACCCAGCGTCTCGTGCGCCCCCGCGCGACGGCAGTCGGCGAACACCGGGAGGCCGGACTCCAGCTGATACGCCCGCGCGGCGGCCAGCCCGTCCAGCGCGGCGGCGGCACGCCGCGGGGGCTCCTCGTGCACCGGCCTGTCCTGCTCGTCGTCGTACCCCACCCGGATCGGATCGGGGTCCGACAGGCGTATCCAGCGGGGACTCAGCGCGCGCAGCTCCCGCAGGAGTCCGTCCCGGCCGCCGTCGCCACTCGCGTCGGCGTAACGGGGACCGCCCGCGAGGTGACACCCGCGCCGGGCCGCTTCGGCGAGCGCCCGCTCCAGGGCGGCGCGCTCCTCCTTGTTCCCCTCGTCGGCGCACAGGACGCCGATCTCGGTCCCGGCCTCCTCGGCCGCGACCAGGGGCACGGCATCGAGCGGGCCCGCGACGATGATCACCACCCGCTGGGAGTCCGCGGCCCCGGCCGGGCCGGTCTGCGGCTTCCTCACCGGACCGCCTTGCGTCCCGCGGGCCATGTCTTCCCGTCCTTCCGAGGTTCACGCGACGGCGTGGCGCTCATGTCCGGCCGTCCTTCCGAGGCTCACGCGACCCGATGGCGCTCATATCCGGTACCAGTCGCTGAGGGTCAGGCCCTGACCGTCCTGCTGCCGCGCGAGGGCCAGACGACGGTCCGCGCCGATGGCGGCCACGGCCAGCCTTCCCTGTCCGTCGCACACGAGCGCGGGGTCTCCGGCGCAGCTCATCGCGGTGTCCGTCCACCAGACGCCGGCCTGCTCCCCCTCGGTGGTACAGACACCGAGGCCCACGGTTCCGGACGCGCCCCGGACGGCCAGCACCGTGCAGTCGAGTCCGTCCAGTGTCGTGCGCAGCGCACTGACGCGCCCGTCTCCCGGCTCGCCGCCCAGCGGTACGGGCCACTGCCCGGCCCGGACGGCGACCGCACCGGCGCCGCGCGCGTCGCTCAGGTAGTAGGTGAGCCGGCCCGGGGCCGTCTCCAGCGCGGTCACCGACCCCGGCAGGGGGATCACCCCCACCTCGGCTCCGGGAACCAGGGCTCCCCCCGGCTCCGTCTGGCGCAGGTGGAGCGCCCCTGTGCGTACGGGAACGAGTATCTCCACCAGCCCCGTGGACACCGCCGCGGGCGCGGGCCGGTCGGTGACACCGGCGACCGGGAGATTCCGCCACGCCTCCCACTGGCCGTGCTTGTCCTCCCGGCGCAGCGAGAGTGCGCCCAGGCCCGTCGGGACACAGACGTACAGCGCGCCGTCTGTGGCAACGGCCGCTTCCGGGGCCCCGACCTCCACCGCCCGGCGGACTTCCTTGAACGGGTTTCCCAGCGACCGCCATTGCGTCACGGGCCGGCCGGTCTGGTACTGGGTGGCGTGCATGATGTCGACCGTCGACCAGTCGTCGGCGCGCGGCCGCACCCGGCGTCCCACCAGGTGGGCGTAGCGGTCGCGCCCCTGGACCACTGTGAGGTGGTCGATGCCCTTGGCGGGGATGGCCTCGGGGCCCGCCCAGTGACGCGAGCCGGGAGTCGCCTCGGTCCAGCGCAGGACCGCGCCGTCGACATGGACGTAGGCGGTCAGCCTGCCGTCGTGACCGGTCAGCAGCCAGGGTCCGCCGAGGACCTGGCCGAGTCCCGTCCCGGCAGAACCCGACGAGTCCGTCGGCCGGTCTTCGCGCAGGGGGGCACTTCGCATGGCGTGACGTACCCCTCCCAGGGCATCAGGCCCCGTCCAACGGGCGGGGGCTCAGGACCGAGACATCATAGACATCGGCAGAAACGTTTGTGCGGAGGCCGTTCGTCACACGGCCGGACGGCGTGCGTGCGGGTGCCGACGGCACCAGCCCTCCCAGGCCGACGCCACCATCTCGCGCACGTCGTGCCGGGCGGACCAGCCGAGCTCATGGCGGATGCGGTCCGCGGACGCGACGACCCGGGCCGGGTCGCCCGCCCTGCGGGCTGCCGCGACGGGGGCCGCGTCGGGCCCGTACCCGGTCACCTCGCCGATCAGGTCGATCATCTCCCGCACCGAGACGCCTTCGCCCCGGCCGATGTTGACCGTCAGATCCGTACCGGGGCCCCGGTCCATCAGGGCGAGCGCGGCCGCGAGGTGGGCCGACGCGATGTCCTCGACGTGGATGAAGTCGCGTACGCAGGTGCCGTCCGCGGTGTCGTAGTCGTCGCCGAACACCACGGGGGCCGCACCCTCGGTCAGCTTCTCGAAGACCATGGGGACGAGGTTGAAGACCCCGGTGTCCGCGAGGTCGGGCGTGGCCGTGCCCGCGACGTTGAAGTAGCGCATCGAGGCGGTGGCGATGCCGTGCGCGCCGCCCGCCGCGCGGACCATCCACTCACCGGCGAGCTTGGTCTCGCCGTAAGGGTTGATCGGGGCGCACGGTGTGTCCTCCGCCACCAGCCTCACATCGGGCATGCCGTACACGGCGGCCGACGACGAGAAGAGGAAGGCGCGCACCCCGCTGTCCACGGAGGCGTCGAGGAGGCTCTGGAGGCCCTGGACATTCTCGCGGTAGTAGTACAGCGGGCGTGCGACGGACTCGGCCACCTGCTTCTTCGCCGCGAGATGCACGATCCCCCGGACGGAGAACTCCCGCATCGTGCGCCGCAGATGATCCCCGTCGAGGGTCGTCCCCCGGACGAAGGGCACGTCCGGGGGGAGACGCGAACGGTCGCCCGTCGAGAGGTCGTCGAACACCACGACGGGCTCACCCGCCTCGCGCATCGCGCGCACCGCGTGCGCCCCGATGAACCCTGCCCCACCTGTGATCAACCAAGCCATGGGGCGAATAGTAGTTCGATCTACCCATGAGATGAATTTTCGGCTATCGGAACACACTTTCACACGATCGACTGTTCTATAGTGCACGGTCAGTCATGCATTCACGGACCGGTCACACCCCCCACCCGAGTCCCACGCACTTCACCGCCCGCACCGGGCATTGAGATTTGAGGACTTGAGCGGGATGACCCACGACGCCATGACACCGGCCCCTCACGAAGGCCCGGGGACCGCACCTCACGGCGACGGCCGGACACCGCGGGGCCGCAAGAAGGAACGGAAACGCCGACGCGGCCTCAAGATCACGCTCGGTGTGCTGCTCGTCCTGCTGCTCGCGGGCGGTGGCACCGTCTACTGGCTGTACAGCCGGCTCGACGGGAACATCACGGGCGTCGACATCGACAAGGCGCTCGGCGAGGACCGCCCGGAGAAACTGCCCACAGCCGGACAGAACCTGCTGGTCCTCGGCTCCGACTCGCGGGCCGGGGCGGAGAACAAGGAACTGGGCGGCGGCGGCAACGTGAGCGGCGCCCGTTCCGACACGGCGATGGTGGTCCACATCCCCGAGGGGCGGACGAAGGCCGTCGCGGTGTCCATCCCGCGTGACACGCTGGTGACCCGGCCCGAGTGCGCCAAGTCCGACGGCTCCACGACCTCGTCGGCGGACCGGGTGATGTTCAACTCGGTCTACTCCCAGCTCGGACCGGCCTGTGTGGTCAAGACCGTCGAGAAGATGTCCGGCGTCCGGATCGACCACTATCTGGAGATCAACTTCGCCGGGTTCAAGGACCTGGTCGATGCCATCGGCGGCGTCACCGTCGATGTCCCCCAGGACATCCACGACAAGTCCTCCGGCCTGAACCTCACCGCCGGTCCGCACAAGCTCGACGGCACCGAGTCCCTCGCCTACGTACGCACCCGGCACGGCATCGGCGACGGCAGCGACCTCGGCCGCATCGGCCTCCAGCAGCAGTTCCTGCTGGCCCTGCTGAGCGAGGTCAAGTCGCAGGACCTGCTGGGCAGTCCGTCGAAGTCGTACAAGATCGCCAACTCGGCCACCAAGTCCCTGACCACCGACTCCGGACTGGCCTCGCTGACGTCGCTCGGGGACTTCGCCCGCTCGATGAACGGCGTCGACCCGGCCACGATGGAGACGATCATGCTCCCGGTGGCGTACGACAAGAAGGACCCCAACCGGGTCGTGGCCGCCGAGCCGCAGGCCGGTGAGCTGTGGAAGGCGATCCGCTCGGACACCGCCATCCCCAAGTCGGCCAAGAAGTCCCCCGCGACCGGCGGCTGACGGAGCCAGGCGCTCCGGCGCCGTGACACGCTGCCGGGATGCCGAACGAACCCGTACTGGTCATCGTCGACGCCGCGAACGTGGTCGGTTCCGTCCCGGACGGCTGGTGGCGGGACCGGCGCGGGGCGGCCGAGCGGCTGCGCGACTCCCTGGTCCCGTACGCCGGGACCGGCCTGCCCGGACATCCCGGCCCCGTCGAACTCGTCCTGGTCGTCGAGGGCGCGGCCCGGGGCGCCGAGGCGGTGCCGGGCGTACGCGTCGAGACGGCGGACGGCAGCGGTGACGACCGGATCACCGAGCTGGTCGCCGCGGCGGGGAGCCGCCCCTGTGTCGTCGTCACCGCCGACCGCGGGCTGCGGCAGCGGGTCGAGGCGTACGGGGCGCGGTGCGTGGGCCCGCGTACGGTACGCCCGCTGCCCCCGCACCGCGGCGACTGAGCTCGGCCGGGACACGGCCGGACGAGTGGCCCCGAAGCGTGGTGCGGAACCCGCCGGGCGCCTCATTCGCGCCGTGAGCCAGGCCCCCTGCGGGGACGCACCGGGAAGGCGACTCCGAGGGCGTCGAGGACGGCCAGCGGGTCGAGGTAGTCCCGCCAGTGCGTGATCCTGCGGTCCCGGATGGTGATCACGGAGACGAAGTGGTTGTCGTACGCCCGTCCCGTGCCGACCGCGCGACCGTGCACCACGTACTCAAGGACGACGACCGAGGTCTCGCGGTCGTGGTGGACGGCGAGGCCGTCGGCGCTCTCCGCGACCATCGTGTCCCCGTACCCGCGATACAGCGCGGCCAGGGCGTCCCGGCCCTCGATCCGCCTCGGGTAGTCCGGCACGGTGACCACGTACTCGGTGACGGCGTCCTCGGTGAACCAGTCGAAGAAATGTTCCCCGTCGACCAGACCGTCGAGCCCTTCCCCGACGATGCGGAAGAACGGCTCCAGCGCTGTGAAGTCGTCCAGATCCCTGACGGCCATGACGTTCCTCGATTCTCGAACACGAATGGGGGATGCGGGGAAGCCCGGACCGGAACCGGAACCGACGTCTTCCGCACGGACCGGACGCTACGACGGGACCAGGACAGCTTCGGTCCTGATCGTGCCGTGCCCTACGCTCCGGCGTGTGATCAGCACTTCCGCGCGACTCCTGCGGCTGGTCTCGCTGCTCTCCACCCGCCCGTCGTGGACCAACAGCGAACTGGCCGAACGTCTGGACGTCACCGCACGCACCGTCCGCCGGGACATCGCCAAACTGCGCGAACTCGGGTACGCCATCGACTCCGACCCCGGCCCCTGGGGCGGGTACCGGCTCAGCGGCCGGGGCAGCAAGGTGCCGCCGCTCAGCCTGGACGACGAGGAGTCGCTCGCCGTGGCCGTCGCCCTGCGCGAGGCGGCCCTCAGCGGTGTCCTCGGCACCGACCAAGCAGCGCTCTCGGCCCTCCTGAAACTCCGAAGACTGCTGCCCGCGCACATCGCGGACCGGCTGGTCGCACTGGACGCCGCGTTCGTCCACACCCCCCGGTCCGACGAACGCCTGGTCCGCCCCGATGTGCTGCTGGAACTGGCCACCGCCTGCCGACGGGGTGAGCGCGTCCGGCTCTCCTACCGCGACCGGCAGGACCGGGCCACGGTCCGGGACGTCGCCCCCCACCGCCTGGTGCGCACGGGCCACCGCTGGTACCTGGTCGCCCTGGACATCACGCGGGCCCAGTGGCGCACCTTCCGCGCCGACCGCGTCACCGAGGCCCACCCGACCGGCCGGCCTGCCGCCCTCGTCGACCCGCCCGACGCCGCGCTCCTGGTCTCCCGCATGCTCACCAGCGGCTACCCGCTCTACACCACGGTCCGTGTCCCCCTGCCCCTGGACCGGGCGCTGCTCCTCGTCCCCCGCAACCTCGGCACGCATGAGGCCGACGGCACCCACGCCACGCTCGTCACCATCGGTGGCTCCACCCCCGAAGAACTGGCCACGTATCTGCTCCGCCTGGCGACCCCCCTGAACGTCCTGACCCCCGCCTCGGTCCGAACCGCCCTGCGCACCCGGACCCAGGCCCTGCTCGACGCCAACGGTCCGGAACCGATGGACGCTTCAGCGCCCGGTCGACATCCGGCTGTGCTTGCGCCCGTACGCGAGGTAGATGATCACGCCGATCACCATCCAGATCCCGAACCGCAGCCAGGTCTCCGCGGGCAGATTGAGCATCAGCCACACCGAGGCGGCCACCGAGACGATCGGGAGCGCCGGCACCCACGGGGTGCGGAAGGCACGGGGCAGGTCGGGGCGGGTACGGCGCAGGACGATCACGCCGAGGGCCACGACGACGAACGCGAAGAGCGTGCCGATGTTCACCAGGGTCGCCAGTTCGTCGATGCTGGTGAACCCGGCGACGATCGCGATGATCACGCCGAGCAGGATCGTCGGACGGTACGGGGTGTGGAAGCGCGGGTGCGTCTTGGAGAAGAACCGCGGGAGCAGTCCGTCGCGGCTCATCGCGAAGAACACCCGGGTCTGGCCGAGCAGCAGGATCATGCAGACCGTGGTGAGGCCGATGGCCGCGCCGAAGCTGATCGCCCCGGCGTAGAAGGGGCGTCCGACGGCCTTGAAGGCATCCGCGAGCGGGGCGCTCACCGAGAGCTGGGTGTAGTTCTGCATGCCGGTCACCACGATGGACACGGCGACGTAGAGCACCGTGCAGATGACGAGTGAGCCGAGGATGCCGCGCGGCATGTCCCGCTGCGGAACCCTGGTCTCCTCCGCCGCGGTGGCCACGACGTCGAAGCCGATGAAGGCGAAGAAGACGACGGAGGCGGCGGTGAAGATTCCCATGACGCCGAAGTTCGTGGGCGTGTAACCGAACATCAGCTGGACCAGCGGGGCGGTCAGGTCCGAACCGGAGGGCTGCGGTTCGGCCTTCGGGATGAACGGTGTGTAGTTGGCGGCCTTGATGAAGAAGCTGCCCGCGACGATCACGATGAGGACCACCGCCACCTTGATCGCGACCACGACCGTGGTGACCCGGGCCGACAGCTTCATGCCGAGCACCAGGATGACGGTCAGCACCAGGACCAGGGCGAACGCCAGGATGTCGAAGCCGAACCCGTTCGACGCGTCGGTCCCGGAGAGCGCGTCGGGGAGCGTCCAGCCGATGTTGCCCAGGAGCGAGCGGACGTAGCCGGACCAGCCGACCGCCACCACCGCCGTGCCCAGGGCGAATTCCAGCACCAGGTCCCAGCCGATGATCCAGGCCACCAGTTCGCCCAGTGAGGCGTACGAGAAGGTGTACGCGGATCCGGCCACCGGGACGGTGGAGGCGAATTCGGCGTAACAGAGCGCGGCGAGGGCGCAGACGACGCCCGCGATCACGAACGCGATGGCGGTGGCGGGGCCCGCCGACTCCTTGGCCACCTTGCCCGTCAGCACGAAGATGCCGGTGCCGATGACCACGCCCACGCCGAAGACCGTGAGGTCCAGCGCGGAGAGGGACTTCTTGAGCGCGTGCTCCGGCTCTTCGGTGTCGCGGATCGACTGTTCGACCGTCTTGGTCCTGAACAGCCCGTTCCCGCTGGGTGGTGTGTCCTGCTGCGCGCTCACCTGCGTACCTCCACGCGGTTGTCGTGAACGCCATGATTGGGACACCACCGGCCGGGCAGCGCGGCACGGGCGCCGTTTCACGCGAATGGGCCGGTCGGGTCACCCGTACAGGGTGGTCCGACCGGCCCATTGGCCGTACGGGTCAGTCGCGGGCGGGCTCCACGGCGCGGCTCTCGTACCCGCCGTCGAGCTTGGCGACCAGACCGGTGACCTGGCGGGCGATGTCCGGCGCGGTCAGCCCGATCTCGGCCATGACCTCCTTGCGGGAGGCGTGGTCGAGGAAGACCGGCGGAATGCCGAAGTCCCGCAGGGGTACGTCGACCCCCGCGTCGCGCAGCGCCTGGGCGATGGCGGAGCCGACGCCGCCGGCCCGGCTGTTGTCCTCGACGGTGACGACGACCCGGTGCCGCTCGGCGAGCGGGGGCAGCGCCTCGTCGACCGGCTTGACCCAGCGGGGGTCGACCACGGTGGTGGAGATGCCCTGGGCACCCAGCAGGTCGGCGATCTCCAGGCACATCGGGGCGAGCGCGCCGACGGAGACCAGCAGGACGTCCGGCCGGTCCGTGCCGGGCTCGCGCAGGATGTCCATGCCACCGGCCCTGCCGACGGCCTTGACGGCCGGGCCGACCGCGCCCTTGGAGAAGCGGACCACGGTCGGCGCGTCGTCGACGTCCACGGCCTCGCGCAGCTGGGCGCGGACCTGGTCGGCGTCGCGCGGGGCGGCGATCCGGAGCGTGGGGACGCACTGGAGGATCGACATGTCCCACATGCCGTTGTGCGAGGCGCCGTCCGTACCGGTGACTCCGGCCCGGTCCAGGACGAAGGTGACCCCGCACTTGTGCAGGGCGACGTCCATCAGGACCTGGTCGAAGGCGCGGTTCAGGAAGGTGGCGTACACCGCGAAGACGGGGTGCAGCCCGCCGGTGGCGAGGCCCGCAGCGGAGACCGCGCCGTGCTGCTCGGCGATGCCGACGTCGTAGATCCGGTCCGGGAACGCCTCCTCGAACTTGCCGAGGCCGACCGGCTGGAGCATGGCCGCGGTGATCGCGACGATGTCCTTGCGCTCCTTGCCGAGCTTGACCATCTCCTCGCCGAAGACCGAGGTCCAGTCCAGGCCGGAGCTGGAGATGGGCAGGCCGGTGTCCGGGTGGATCTTGCCGACGGCGTGGAAGCGGTCGGCCTCGTCCTGGAGGGCCGGGGTGTAGCCGCGGCCCTTCTCGGTGAGGCAGTGGACGATGACGGGGCCGCCGAAGCGCTTGGCGCGCTGGAGCGCGGACTCCAGCGCCTCGATGTCGTGGCCGTCGATCGGGCCGACGTACTTCAGGCCGAGGTCCTCGAACATGCCCTGCGGGGCGATGAAGTCCTTGAGGCCCTTCTTGGCACCGTGCAGGGTCTCGTACAGCGGCCTGCCGAGGACGGGAGTGCGCTCCAGCAGGTCCTTGCCGCGGGCCAGGAACCGTTCGTAACCGTCGGTGGTACGCAGCGTGGCGAGGTGGTTCGCGAGGCCGCCGATGGTCGGGGCGTACGAGCGCTCGTTGTCGTTGACCACGATGACGAGCGGGCGGTCCTTGGCGGCGGCGATGTTGTTCAGCGCCTCCCAGGCCATACCGCCGGTGAGCGCGCCGTCGCCGATGACCGCGACGACATGGTCGTCCTTGGCCAGTACCTCGTTGGCCTTGGCAAGGCCGTCGGCCCAGCCCAGCACCGTCGAGGCGTGCGAGTTCTCGATGATGTCGTGCTCGGACTCCGCGCGGGAGGGGTACCCGGAGAGTCCGCCCTTGCTCTTGAGCTTCGAGAAGTCCTGGCGGCCGGTGAGCAGCTTGTGCACATAGCTCTGGTGGCCGGTGTCGAAGAGGACCTTGTCCCGGGGCGACTCGAAGACCCGGTGCAGGGCGATGGTCAGTTCGACCACGCCCAGGTTGGGGCCCAGGTGACCGCCGGTCTTGGACACTGCGTCGACGAGGAAGGTACGGATCTCCCCGGCGAGCTGCTCCAGCTGGTCGAGGCTGAGCCGGTCCAAATCGCGCGGTCCCTCGATGCGGGTCAGCAGGTCCACCCGTGCCTCCTTGCGTTGAGCTGGTCGAGCGTGCCGATCCGATGAGTCTAATGTTCCGCCCGCCGTCGCGGGCATCGGGCGGGGGTGTGCTGTCACACCACCGGCCGATACGCGACGGTGCCCGGCACCCGATGAGGGGCGCCGGGCACGGTCCGGTGCAGGTGGCGTCAGGCGCGGCCCGCGGTCTTCTGGGTGCGGCGGGAGACCGAGTCGATGACCACGGCGGCGAGGAGAACCGCGCCGGTGATCATGTACTGAACGGCGTTGGCCATGCCGATCATGTTCAGGCCCTGCTGGATCGACTGGATCACGATCATGCCGAGCAGCGCGGACCAGACCTTGCCCCGGCCGCCGAAGAGGCTGGTGCCGCCGATGACGGCGGCCGCGATGACCAGCATCAGCGTGTTGCCGGCGCCGACGCTCTTGGTGGCGCCGCCGGAGAGGCTGGCGATGAAGAGTCCGCCGAAGGCGCCCAACGTGCCGGACAGCGCGAAGACCGTGATCCGGATCCGGTCGACGTTGATACCGGCGCGGCGCGCCGCCTCGGGGTTGCCGCCGACCGCGAAGACCTGGCGGCCGAAGGCCGTACGGCGGGCGACGAAGTCCGCGATGATCAGGACGGCGAGGAAGAGCACCAGGGCGAGCGGCAGGCCGCGGGCACCGGAGGGCTCGTTCAGGACGTACGCGACGACGAAGCACAGGATCGTGACGACGGCGGTCCGCAGCACGACCTCGCCGGTGGGGCGTGCGGGCAGGTTCGCGGCCCTGCGGCGCTTGCTGTCCACCAGGAGCGAGGCGGCGTACGCGAGGACGGCGACCAGGGCCAGTCCGTAGCCCGCGGCCTTGTCCTCGAAGAAGTAGTTGGTCAGGTTCTCGACGGCACTGCCGGACGGCGTGTTGATCGAGCCCTCCCCGCCCATCATCCAGTCCTGGAGTCCGCTCCAGCCGAGGAAGCCCGCCAGGGTGACGACGAAGGCCGGTACCCCGATCTTGGCGAAGAAGAAGCCGTGCAGCGCGCCGAGGGCCATTCCGGAGAGCACGGCGACGATGATCGCCAGCCATTCGTTCCAGCCGTTGTTCACGTTGAGCACGGCCCAGACGGCCGCGCCGACACCGGCGACGGAGCCGACCGAGAGATCGATCTCGCCGAGCAGCAGCACGAAGACGATGCCGACAGCCATGATGCCGAGGCCGGAGCTGTAGACAGCGATATTGGCGACGGAGCTGGCGGAGAGGAAGTTGCTGTTCTGGAGCTGGAAGACGATCGCGATGACGATCAGACCGACGAAGACCGGCAGCGAGCCGAGTTCGCCGCCGCGCACCTTGCGGGTGAACTCCGACCAGTAGCCCTTGAAGCCCTCCTCGCGGACGAGGAGGCGCGGGTCGACGGCGGGGATGGGGGCCGCCGACTGCTCGGCCGCCGGTGCCGTCGCGGGGGCGCCCTTCGCGGGCTCCTCGGCGGCGGGCTTCTCGGTGGAAGGTCCGGGGGTCTTGGCGAGGTCGCTCACTTCGCGTCCTCCTTCGTGGCCGTGTTCGTGGCGGTGCGTGCCTGGCGACGCGTGACGGCATTGTCCGTGGCGCCGGTGATCGCGGCGATGATCTCTTCGTGGGAGGTGCTCGCGACGTCGAAGACGCCGTTGTTGCGGCCCAGTCGGAGCACCGCGACCTTGTTCGCGACGGCGCGCACGTCGGCCATGTTGTGGCTGATGAGAATGACGCCGTGGCCGCGCTCGCGCAGCCGCTCGACGAGGTCGAGGACCTGGGCGGTCTGCTCGACGCCGAGTGCCGCGGTCGGCTCGTCCAGGATGACGACCTTGGGGTCGCCGATCAGGGCGCGCGCGATGGCCACGACCTGGCGCTGTCCGCCGGAGAGCGAGGCGACCGGGATCCGGACGCTCGGTATCCGGATGGAGAGCGTGTCCAGGAGTTCCTTGGCGCGCTTCTCCATCGCGATCTCGTCGAGTACGGAGAGCTTGCGCAGTTCGCTGCCGAGGAAGAGGTTGGCGACGACATCGAGGTTGTCGCAGAGGGCCAAGTCCTGGTAGACGGTGGCGACTCCGAGCTCCTGGGCGTCGTTCGGCCGGTTGACCCGGACCGTCCGCCCCTCCCACTCGATGGCGCCTTCGTCGATCGGGTGGACGCCCGAAATGGTCTTGACGAGGGTCGACTTGCCGGCGCCGTTGTCGCCGACCAGGGCGACCACTTCGCCGGGGTGAATCTCCAGGTCCACATCGGTGAGCGCCTGAACGGCGCCGAACCGCTTGGAGATTCCGCGCAACGCCAGCACGGGCGTAGCGGACACGTGAATCATCTCCTTCGCCGCCTGACCGGCGGGGATGGTGCTGCTGAGCTGGGGGGTGTGCGAGAGGAGCCCGGCGCCCGCCCCCGCTTCGCGGGGCGTTGACGGGGCGGGTGCCGGACCGGCTCGGGGGCGCCCGAAGGCGCCTGCCCGCAGGAGTGCTTGACGTGATCCCGCGGGCCCCGGACCTTCCTTGGCGGAGGCCCTACTTGATGCCGGCCGCCTCGCAGGCCGCCTTGTACTCGGCCGTGCAGATCTCCGCGGCCTGGTAGACCTTGTCGGCGATGATCGTGGAGGCGACGTTGTCCTTGGTCACGATCTGCGCGTCGTACAGCTTGGCCGGGATGCCCTTGAACTCGCCCGTGAGGCTGTCGACCTTGACCGGGGTCAGGTCGTCGATCTTCTCGCCCTTGAGGAGCTTGACGGCGATCTCGGCGGTGGTCTCGGCCTCGGGCTTGATCTGCTTGTAGATCGTGAAGGACTGATCACCCTTCAGGACTCGCTGCAGACCGGCCAGTTCGGCGTCCTGACCGCCGACGGGGATCTTGATGCCCTGCTTGTCCAACGCGGTGATGATGCCGCCGGCCATGCTGTCGTTGGCGGAGTAGACGCCCTGGAAGCCCGACTTGCCCAGCGAGTCGATGGCGGCACCCATCTTCTTGTTCGCCTCGTCCGGCGACCAGTCCGGGATGTCCTGCTCGTAGACGACCTTCTTGACCTGGGTGTCCAGGACGCTGTGGGCGCCCTTCTTGAAGAGCGGGGCGTTCGGGTCGGTGGGCGAGCCGTTGATCATGACAACGTTGCTCTCCTTGGCCTTGGCGCCGAGCGCCTTGACCAGGGCCTCACCCTGCAGGCGGCCGATCTTCTCGTTGTCGTACGAGACGTACGCGGAGATCGGCCCCTCGGCGAGCCGGTCGTACGCGACGACCTTGACGCCCTTCTTCTCCGCCTGCTGCACCCAGGACTTGGTGGCCTTGTAGTCGACGGAGTCCAGGATGATGACCTTCACACCCTGCGTGACCAGCGCGTCGAACTGCTTCTTCTGGGTCTCGGTGTCCTGTGCGGCGTTGTTGTACTTGACCTCGCAGTCGTCGCACAGTTCCTTGATCTTCGCCTCCATGATGGGGCGGTCGAACGTCTCGTAGCGCGTGGTCTTGTTCTCCGGCAGCAGGAGACCGATGGTCTTGCTGTCGCCGCCACTGCCGGACTCCGCGTCGTCGCCCGCCTTGCCACAGGCGGCGAGGGAGACCGCCATGGAGAGAGCGGCCGTGCCTATGACGATGCGTCGCGTCATTGCGATCATGGGGGTTTGCCTCCCTGACGTGGCCGCAACGTCGCGGCCGAGGTGGCAGGAAGTCAACTCGGCCGCAACGTCAGCGTCAAGGAGTAAATCCTTAACGAGATGACAACGGTGCCATTCGTTATCTAAGTGAAGACAGGGGTGGCCGCAGGCAGGGTGCTCTCCAAAAGGGTTGAATCCCCCATCTCACTCAGCACCAGGGCCAGCGCCCCCAGTACCTCCGCCCGCCCGCCGAGCGCGCCGGGCAGCACCGAGAGCTGCCGCGCCGCGCTGGGGATGGCGTACCGGGACACCGAGTCACGGATGGGCCCGAGGACCAGTTCCCCGGCCTCCGCCAGGGAGCCGCCGAGCACCACCCGGCTGGGGTTGAGCAGGTTGCACAGATTGGCCACCCCACTGCCGATGTGCCGCCCCACGTCCCCGATCACCCGGCGGCAGCCCGGATCGCCCTCGCGGGCCAGCTGGACCACCCGTTCCATGGTGAGATCGGGGCCGTGGCTGGGCTGGAGCAGGGGCAGCACATACCGGGCGGCCGTGAAGGTCTCCAGGCACCCGCGGTTACCGCAGCGGCACACCGGGCCCGACTCGTCCAGGGTGATGTGCCCGATCTCGCCGGCCGTACCGCCGGGCCCCCGGTAGATGGTGCCGTCGATCACCAGACCGGCACCGACGCCGCTGGCGACCTTGATGTACGCGAGGTCCCGGACCCCTCGCCCGCTCCCCCAGACCAGCTCGCCCAGCGCCCCGAGATTGGCGTCGTTGTCGACGTACACCGGCACTCCGAGCCGCCCGGCGAGCTCGTCGCTCGGGTTGATACCCGTCCAGCCCGGCAGGATCGAGGTGGAGCCCAGCGTGCCGGACTCGACGTCGATGGGTCCCGGGACACCGAGACCGACGCCGATCACCTTCTCCGGGCTGACCCCGGTGGTCTCGATCAGCCGCCTGACCAGCACTTCCGCCCGTCCGAAGCCCTGCGCCGACGAGGCGTCGACGTCCAGCGGCTCGGACTCCTCGGCCAGCACCTGGTGGGCCAGGTTGCCGACGGCCACCCGCAGATGGGTGTGGCCGAAATCGACGCCGACGACGATGCCCGCGTCCCCGCTGAGCGAGACGCTGCGGGCCCGGCGGCCGCCCGCCGAGGTGGGGGTCACCTCGACCGTGCCGCCCTCCTTCAGTTCGCGGACGATATTGGAGACGGTAGCCGCGGAGAGGCCGGTGCTTCTGGCGATCTCCGCCTGGGTGAGCGACCCGGCCATCCGTACGGCTCGTACGACCCGCTCAAGGTTGGCCCGATGCAGAGACGTCTGCGACCCGGGAGTCTCCATCGACTCATCCACTCCTGCCCTTGGCGGACGGCGCGGAAGGCCGTCCCGGCCGGGACCGCACCGATGAGGCCCCGGCTTTCTCCAACATGTGAACTCTAAGCTGAACGTTCGGGGGTACCTCCCGTCAAGACCTGAGCGCACAGGGCCTGGAGCCGCCGCCGACGCGGGGCACGGTCCACGGCCGGAGAGGTCGGAGCGGAGCGCGCGAATGCCCCGGCGGACACATCCACCGGGGCATTCACCTGGAAAAGCGGCCGGGGCCGAATCAGGCCGACCGGAGCCGAATTACTTGAGCGCACCCGCCGTCATGCCCGAGACGACCTGGCGCTGGAAAATGATGTACGCCGCCAGCACGGGAAGCATCGCGATCACCAGACCGGCGAAGAGACCGGAATAGTCACTCTTGTATCCCTGGCTGGCAGCCAGTTCGACCAGTCCCTGGGCGAGCACCCGCTTGTCCGGGTCGGTGTTCAGCACCGTCGGCAGCATGTACTGGTTCCACTGCCCCAGGAAATTGAAGATACCGACGCTGATCAGTCCGGGTTTGGCCATCGGCAGCATGACCTGGAAGAACGTACGGGTGTGAGAGGCACCGTCGATGATCGACGCTTCCGCGATCGATGTCGGCAGCGTACGGAAGAACGAGGTCAGGAAGAACACGGTGAAGGGCAGCGAGTACGCGATGTACACGAGAATCAGCCCGTGGATCGTGTTCAGCAGCCCCATGTTGTCCATGACGTAGAACAACGGCACCAGCGCCAGCATGACCGGGAAGCTCATCCCGCCGACGAACAAGAAGTAAATGAACCGGTTGCCGGGGAACTCGAAGCGGGCGAGCACATAGGCGGCCATCGAACCGAAGACCAGCGTGCCGACGAGCGACCCTCCCACCACCAGGATGGTGTTGAGGAAGTACTCGCTCATGTTGGCCTGGTTCCAGGCCCTGCCCCAACTGGAGAAGTCCAGCGAGTCGGGCAGCTCCCAGGGGGAGTTGAAGATGGCCGTGTCGGTCTTGAAGGAGGACATCACGGCCCAGAACAGGGGCAGGATGACCATGAAGGCCCAGAGGATCAGCATCCCGTGCGAGAAGACGTTGAGGACCTGGCCCTCAGCCTTCTTCCCCGGGGCCGCGGCGCCCTTGCGGACGCCACCGGTGCGCTGCTTCGGTACACCCGGCGAACCGGGAGCGGAAGGACCGGAGGCGCCGGAAGGACCGGAGGCGTCCGAGGGGCCGGAGGGAGGGGTGTCAGTGGTCTTCATCAGAACTCCAGCCGCTCGCGCCGGCCCACGCGCATCACGATGGCCGCGAACGCCAGCGTCACGATGAGCAGGGCGACACCGATCGTGGTCGCGTAGCCCGCCTGTCCGTCACGGAACGCCGCTTGGTACACGTACAGCGGCAGGACGGTGGTCGAGTAGTCGGGCCCGCCGGGACCGACACTCATGATGTGCACGACGGCAAAACCCTCGGCACCCAGCGCCAGGATGCCCATGTAGACCCAGCCGGACTGGACCGTGTCCCACAGCAGCGGCAGCGTGATCCGGAAGAAGGTCGTGAAACGGCTCGCGCCGTCCAGCAGGGCCGCCTCGTAGAAGTCCTTGGGGATGGAGGCCATGCCCGCCGAGAACAGCACCACGAAGAAGCCGACCGTGCACCAGACGAGGACCGCGGCGATGCACCACAGGGCCAGCTTCGGATCGCCCAGCCAGTCCGGCACGTCCTCGAAACCGAACGCCTTGAGCGTGCCGTTGATCATGCCCTGGGCGGGGTCGAAGGCGAACTGGAACAGGATGGCCACGATCGCGATCGAGAGCACCTGCGGGAAGAAGTACGCGATCTTGTAGAAGCCCGAGCCGCGCACGCCGGCGATGGCGGCGCCCCTGCGGCGCCGCCCGCCCACGTTGAGCATGAAGGCGAAGAAGAGCGCGAGCCCCAGCGTCACCAGCGGCAGCAGCACTGCCAGCAGCACACTGTGCTGAAGGGATTTCCAGAAGACGTCGTCGTTCAGCATCTTGGTGTAGTTGCCGAAGCCGATCATCTTGAAGTCGGGGCTCAGGCCCGTCCAGTCCGTGAACGAGTAGTAGATGGACTGGATGAACGGCCAGATGACGAAGATGACGTACAACGCCATCGGCACCACCAAGAACCCGACTATGAACCGGTATTTACCGTGTTGCATCGTTACCGACTCCGACCTTCCTGCGCTGCCGCCGCTGGTGACGGGTTGTCACTGGTGCTTGTAGTGCTTGATGGACTGGTCCTTGGCCGCCGCGTCGGCGTATCCCTGGATCTTCTTGATGGTCTCGGCCGGGTTGGCGCGGCCGGCCATCATCTCGCCGAGTGCGGCGACACCGATCTGCTCCTTCTGGAGCTTCACGTACCAGTCCTGCAGGCGGGGGTTGACCACATTGGTGCCGGCCTTCTCCAGGGCGGCGAGGCCCGACGTGAGGCCGTCCGACAGCTGCAGGCCGTCGGTGCCGCCGTTGAAGGCGGACAGGGACTTGCTGCTGGTGGTGAAGGACTTGGAGGACTCCTCGCTGAGCAGGATGCGCAGCTGCTCCATGCCGCCCTCGGGGTTCTTCGCCTTCGCCGGAACGATGAAGGGCTCGCCGCCGGATGCCCACATGGTGCCGAACGGCAGCACGTCCGAGGAGTCGAGGCTGGAGGGAGCGCCCACGGACAGCTTGAAGTCCTTGGGGATGATCGCCGCTTCCTCGTTCTCGACCCAGGAGCCGTTCGGGATGAACAGCGCCTTGCCGCGGGCCCAGGCGCCCTGCGAACCGCGGTGGTCCAGGCCCGGGGTGCCCTTGAGGATGTAGCCCTTGGCGAAGAGCTCGTAGTACGCGTCGAAGGCCGCCTTGACGGCGGGGTGCTCCCAGGCCTTCGGCTCCAGGTTGTCGATCGCGTCGAGGACCTCGACACCGCCGATCTTGGCGATGAACGGGTAGAGCGAGAAGGGCAGGTAGTAGGGGTGCTTGCCGGGGTAGGTCCAGCCCGCGATCCCCTTCTTCTTGGCCTTCGCGCACAGCGCGAGCATGTCGTCCCAGTTCTCCGGGTACTGCGCGTCGAGCTTGTCCAGCGCCGTCTGGGAGTACCAGACGCCGTAGACGGTGTACGCGTAGTAGAGGATCCAGCACGGGTCGCCGTCGAACTGGCCCATCTCGACGATGCCCGGACGCAGCGTGTCACGGACCTTCTTGGCCGGGTCGTCGATGGAGGGCGCGTCGAGCAGCGGGGTGAGGTCGGCGAGCTGCTTCTTGCCGACCAGGACGCCCATGTCCATCTGCTGGGCACCGGAGTTGTCGATCAGGTCCGGCGGGGTGCCACCGTTGAAGCGCGGCTGCAGTACCGACTGGATCTTCTGCGTCTTGGAGAACTTGACCTTCGCCTTGGGGAAGGCCTTCTCGAAGGACGCCTGAGCGTCCTCGGCGTACTTCGTTCCGTATCCACCGTCGAAGATGACCAGTTCGAGGGGGGCGCTCTCATTGACCGCCAGCGGATTCTTGGCGGTCTTCGTGCCCTTTTCGACCTTGTCGTCGCTTCCGCTGTCGCCGCTCGCGCAGGCGGACAGGAAACCCATCGTCGGAACAGCGATCACGCCGAGTGCGGCAGACCGCTTGATCAGATCGCGACGGCCAAGGCCCTCATTGTTGTGGGCGGAGGTGGATCCCATGCTCAAGTCCTCGCCTTCTACAGGACTCAGGCGGTGTACCGGTCACCCATAGTGATTCGCCTCAGGCGAAGGGCCCCGCCACCGCGGTCAGTTGCGCTTGGGTCATACAGATATGTACGGGCATTGCGTGCAGCGGGGTATCGGGAGAAGACCGTACAGCGCGAACGCCTCCGGCGCCCCGCGGACTTCCCCCCGCCCCCTGCCGTGCGACCGTGTGAAACGGCTGCGCGGGTGCCGACAGGTATAGTCCACTTGTTGCCAACTGAGCAAGATCGAGTACGTGTTTTGGCGGCAGTCTTTCCCGAGTTGAGACCTCTTGGATACCTCGGCACCGTGCGTCCCGATCCAGGGGCACCTTTTTCCGCATTACGGTCGATTCGCCTGGGCGATCCCGCGCAACACCCTTGACACATCGGACCACTTGGCTCCCTACTGGACCTTGCATCATGCTATGACAACGTTGTCCAGCACGCTTCCGGGGAGGAATGGCTCGGCATGCAGCCACCACGTGGTCTCCACCAAGGCTCTCGAAAGAGACAAAGCCGCTCGGCCGCCGTCATTGCGGCATCTCTCGCCCTGGTGGTGGCGGCCCCCACCGCCGCCGCCGCGCAACCGGCCGGACCGTCCCAAAAGCCCTCGGGTGAGCGGACGTTCAGCTCCTCCTTCGAATCGGACGAGAAGCAGCCGGACTGGCGCAATACCGTCGAAGAGGGCCCGGACGGCAGCAAAAAGGCGTCAGGGATCGACGGCGGATTCTCCGCGGGGATACCGGGCAATGTCACCGACAAGGTGACGGACCTGCGCGCCAGCGACGAGAACACCGGCGGCGGCGAGGTCAAGGAGAACCTGACCGACGGTGAACCCGGCACCAAGTGGCTGTCGTTCAAACCGTCCGGCTGGATCGAGTTCGATCTGGCCGAACCCGTCAAGGTCGTGACGTACGCCCTGACCTCGGCCAACGATCACGACGAGCGGGACCCGAAGGACTGGACCCTGAAGGGCTCCACGGACGGCACGTCCTGGACGGATCTGGACACCCGGACCGGCCAGACCTTCGCGAAGCGCCTCCAGACCACGTCGTACGACTTCACGGCCGACAAGGCGTACCAGCACTTCCGGCTGGAGATCACGAAGAACAACGGCGCCCCGGACGCGACCCAGCTCGCGGACGTCCAGTTCTCCGACGGCGACACCTCCACCCCGGCGCCCGACGACATGCGCACCCAGGCCGACCGCGGCCCCTCCGGCTCGCCCACCGCGAAGTCGGGTGCGGGATTCACGGGGAAGAGGGCTCTGCGGTACGCGGGTACGCACAAGGCGGACGGCCGGGCGTACTCGTACAACAAGGTCTTCGACGTGAACACGGCCGTCACCAAGGACACCGAGCTCTCCTACCTGGTGTACCCGCAGATGAGCGAGACGGACCTCGCCTACCCGGCGACGCATGTCGCGGTGGATCTGGCCTTCACCGACGGTACGTACCTGAGCGAGCTGAAGGCCACCGACAGCCATGGCGGTCCGCTGACCCCGGGAGGCCAGGCGGACGCCAAGCGCCTCTACGTCAACCAGTGGAACAAGGTCGCCTCGCGCATCGGGACGGTAGCGGCGGGAAAGACCGTCGACCGGATTCTGGTGGCGTACGACTCCCCCAAGGGCACGGCGAAGTTCCAGGGCTGGATCGACGACCTCGTGATCGCCCCGAAGGCGCCGGAGAAGCGCGAGGCGCATCTGTCGGACTACGCGCTGACGACCCGCGGCACGAACTCCAGCGGCGGCTTCTCGCGCGGCAACAACATCCCGGCGACCGCCGTCCCGCACGGCTTCAACTTCTGGACGCCGGTGACCAACGCCGGCTCCACGAGCTGGCTGTACGACTACGCGCGCGGCAACAACGAGGACAACCTGCCCACGCTCCAGGCCTTCAGCGCCAGCCATGAGCCGAGCCCGTGGATGGGCGACCGCCAGACCTTCCAGATGATGCCCTCGGCGAAGGCGGGCACCCCGGACGCCTCCCGTACGGCCCGCGCGCTGCCGTTCCGCCACGAGAACGAGACCGCGAAGCCGCACTACTACGGGGTGACGTTCGAGAACGGCCTCAAGGCCGAGATGACGCCGACCGACCACGCCGCGCGGATGCGGTTCACGTATCCCGGCAACGACGCGAGCATCGTCTTCGACAATGTGTCGAACGACGGCGGTCTGACGCTCGACGCGAAGTCCGGTTCCTTCTCCGGCTATTCGGACGTCAGGAGCGGCGGCTCGACGGGAGCGACCCGGCTCTTCGTGTACGGCGCCTTCGACGCGCCGGTCACCGACAGCGGAAGACTCAAGGGCGGCGGCGGTGACGACGTCACCGGCTTCTTCCGCTTCGACGCGGGCAAGGATCGTACGGTCGGCCTGCGTCTGGCCACCTCGCTGATCAGCCTCGACCAGGCGAAGAAGAACCTCGCCATGGAGCTTCCGGCGTCCACCTCCTTCGAGCGGGTCCAGGACCGGGCGCGGAAGGCGTGGGACGGCATCCTGGGCAAGGTGGAGGTCGAGGGCGCCGACGCCGACCAGCTGACGACGCTCTACTCCAGCCTCTACCGGCTGTACCTGTACCCGAACTCGGGCTTCGAGCAGGTCGACGGGAAGAGCAAGTACGCCAGCCCCTTCTCCCCGCGGACCGGCACCGACACCCCGACGCACACCGGCGCGAAGATCGTCGACGGCAAGGTGTACGTCAACAACGGCTTCTGGGACACCTATCGCACGACCTGGCCCGCCTACTCGTTCCTCTCCCCGAAGAAGGCGGGCGAGATGGTGGACGGCTTCGTCCAGCAGTACAAGGACGGCGGCTGGATCTCGCGCTGGTCCTCGCCGGGGTACGCGGACCTGATGACCGGCACCAGCTCCGACGTGGCGTTCGCCGACGCGTACGTCAAGGGCGTGAAGTTCGACGCGGCGGCGGCGTACGACGCGGCGGTCAAGAACGCCACGGTGGCCCCGCCGTCCTCGGGCGTCGGCCGCAAGGGCATGGAGACCTCGGTCTTCACCGGGTACGCCGACACCGCCACGCACGAGGGCCTGTCCTGGTCGCTGGAGGGCTACCTCAATGACTACGGGATAGCCCAGATGGGCAAGGCGCTCTACAAGAAGACGAAGAAGGAGCGGTACAAGGAGGAGTCCGCGTACTTCCTCAACCGCGCCCGCAACTACGTCAAGCTCTTCGACGACAAGGCCGGCTTCTTCCAGGGCAAGGACGCCAAGGGCGACTGGCGGCTCCCGTCCGAGAAGTACGACCCGCGTGTCTGGGGCTACGACTACACCGAGACCAACGGCTGGGGCTACGCCTTCACCGCCCCGCAGGACAGCCGGGGCCTGGCGAACCTGTACGGCGGGCGGGACGGTCTGGGCAAGAAGCTGGACACGTACTTCTCCACGCCGGAGACGGCCGGACCGGAGTTCGTCGGCTCGTACGGCGGCGTCATCCACGAGATGACGGAGGCGCGTGACGTACGGATGGGCCAGTACGGCCACAGCAACCAGGTCGCCCACCACGCCACGTACATGTACAACGCGGCCTCCCAGCCCTTCAAGACCCAGGAGAAGGTGCGCGAGGTCCTGGGCCGCCTCTACACGGGCAGCGAGATCGGGCAGGGCTACCACGGCGACGAGGACAACGGCGAGCAGTCGGCCTGGTTCCTGTTCTCCTCGCTCGGCTTCTACCCGCTGGTGATGGGCAGTGGCGAGTACGCGATCGGGTCGCCGCTCTTCACGAAGACGACCGTGCACCTGGAGAACGGCCGCACGCTGGTGGTCAAGGCGCCGAAGAACAGCGCGAAGAACATCTACGTTCAAGGCTTGAAGGTCAACGGCAGGAAGTGGACGTCCACTTCGCTCCCCCACGACCTGCTGGCCAAGGGCGGCACCCTGGAGTTCGACATGGGCGCGAAGCCGTCCGCCTGGGGCACCGGCAAGAACGCGGCCCCGGTGTCCATCACCGAGGACGACAAGGTCCCGTCCCCGAAGGGTGACCTGCTGAAGGGCGACGGCGCCCTCTTCGACAACACCTCGGCGACCTCGGCGACGGTCGGGTCGGTCGACCTGCCGGTGGGCGCGGCGACGAAGGGGCTCCAGTACACGCTGACGTCGGGAGCGGCGGGCAAGGCGCCGACGGGCTGGGTCCTGCGGGGCTCCTCCGACGGCGCGAAGTGGACCGACCTCGACCGGCGGACCGGCCAGTCGTTCGCCTGGGACAAGCAGACCCGGGTGTTCTCGGTGGACCGGCCGGGCGCGTACACGAAGTACCGGCTGGTGCTCGACGGCGCGGCGACCCTCGCGGAGGTGGAGCTGCTCGGCTGAGGCCGCCCCCCGCGACCGGTGACGGTCTCCGGGGGCGACGGAGCGAGGACGGGCCATCCGCACGTGCGGGTGGCCCGTTCGCTTGTCGTGGCGCTCGTCCGGTTGTCGTGTCTCGATCGCTTGGGGTGGCCCCGTCCGCTTGGGGTGGCCGGCGTGAGGTGGCCGGCTTGGGGTGGCCGCCCGGGGGGGCTTGTCCCCCGGACAACCCACGCCTCGTGTGGGCTGGTCAGGGTACTTCCGCGTTTTCGTTTGTGTCTTTATCTGTTTTTATGACTTTTTATGACATCTCTTGGGCGATCAGGTGATCAGTACGACAATCATCTCGGCTTGAAGGAGCCCCCATGCCCATCTCTGCCTCCATCCGCTCACGCGGCGTTCGCACCGGTACGGCGGTCGCCGCAGCCGTCGCCGCCGCCGGACTCATCCTGGCCGGAGCGCCCGCGGCGTTCGCGGCTCCGGGCGACAGCGGCGACCTGAGCGTCCAGTCCATCGGTCAGCAGCGCGGCAACAACCGCGAAGGTGCCCCGGTCTGTGCGTTCAAGCTGGTCGCGGCCAACTTCGAGACGCTCCCGGTGGTCCCGTTCACGATCATCGCGCAGCCACCGACCGTGCCTCCGGGGGACACCCTGATCGGTTCCCTCGCACTCAACCAGGGCAAGGCCGTCAGCCAGGAGTACCTGCTGCCGGACGGCACCTACCAGCTCCAGTGGACGGTCCCGGTCGGCCTGAAGCAGAAGACCTTCACCATCGACTGCTCCCGCAACGGCAACAGCCAGGGGCGTCCGGGCAACCAGGGCGGCGAGGGCCACAAGGAGGGCTCGTCCTGGTCCGGTGAGGACAAGGACCACCACCGGCCCTCCGGTGCGGTCCCCGCCGGCGGCGGTGGCGTACCGGCCATGGAGAACGTCAGCTCGGACAACGGTTCGGCCTTCGGGGCGACCACGGCACTGGCGGCCGGTGCGGCCGGAGTGACCGGGCTGATCCTGGTCCGCCGGGCAGCACGCCGCCGCGCCAGTGGCGCAGCGTAGCGCCCCCCACCGCCGACGGCGACGGGGACCGAGTCGCGCATGCCGTCTCACCATGACGCTGTGCGCGACCGCCTCGCTGGTGACCGGCGTCGTCTGGGCGAGCGGCGACTCGTCCGACGACGCATCGTCCAGCGCCGCCCACGGCTCGGACGCCGCGGGCGGCGGGTCGCCGGTCAGGCGGGAACCGGTGCGGTCGATGGCGAACGTCCCGGCATCACACGCGCCACTGCCGCCGTCGGCGCCGGTGAAGCTGGCCGTCCCCGCCATCGTGATCGAGGCGCCGGTCACCCGTCTCGGCCTCGACAAGAAGAACCGGCTGGACGCCCCGCCCATGAGCAGGCCCAAGGAGGTCGGGTGGTACCGGGACGGCCCGGCCCCCGGCGAGAAGGGAACCGCCCTGATCGTCGGCCACCGGGACACCCGTACCGGCCCGGCCATCTTCCTCAACCTGAACGCGCTGCACCGCGGGGACATCGTCAAGGTCCGGCGGGCCGACCGCAGGACCGCGGTCTTCACCGTGGACGCCGTGAAGACGTACAAGAAGGAAGAGTTCCCCGACGACAAGGTGTACGGCCCGACCGGACGCCCGGAGTTGCGTTTGCTGACGTGCGGTGGGCGCTTCGACAAGAAGAACGGCTACTCGGCGAATGTGGTCGTCTTCGCCCACCTCACCGGTCTCAAAGCGGCATGAGCCGTCACCTGGGACGGATGACGGCCGGTACCTCGCACGAGGTACCGGCCGCTTCGCCGTTCCCCCGCGTCAGGAGGCATCGCCCTGCCTCAGCAGGCATCGTCCGCGTCAGGAGGTATCGCTGCGTCAGGAGGCATCCGCGGCGACGCCCGCCGACAGCTCTTCGGGAAGGGCCAGGTTCAGCGCCGTGACGACCGGCTGCCCGTGCTCCCTGCCGAGCCGGGAGACCGCGCCCGTCGCGAGCTGGAAGAGACGCCCCTCCGCCGGGGTCAGCCCGAGGTAGCGGGCGATGAACACGCGCAGGAAGTGGGAGTGCGCGACGAGCGCGATGTCCCCGTCCCCGGTCCGTTCGGCGGCGGCCCGCACGCCCGCGAGGACACGGTCGGCCCGCGCGCCGACCTCTGCCGGGCTCTCCCCCGGGTGCTCGTCCGTTCCGGGGTCGACCCCGTCGGTCCACAGGTTCCAGACCGGGCGGGTGCGCTGGATCTCCAGCGTCGTCACGCCCTCGTACCCGCCGTAGTCCCACTCGTGCAGCTCCGGGGTGACCCTGGGCGCGGCGAGCCCGGCCAGCTCGGCGGTCCGGCGGGCCCGTACGGACGGGCTGACCAGGGTGAGCGTGATGCTCCGTCCGGCCAGCAGCGGGGCCAGCGCGCGGGCCTGGCGCTCGCCGACGTCCGTCAGGGGCATGTCGGTGTAGCTCGTGTGCTGTCCGGAGCGGGACCACGCGGTCTCGCCGTGCCGGATCAGGATCAGCTCGCCCATGGTGGTTCCGCCCTCTGTGCCGATGCCACTGTCTTCGGGGGTGCGAACCCGCGGAGCCACGATGGCATTCCGCGGCGACTGCGGCGACCGCGACATCCGGCGGTCCGGCGGTCCGCCAGGCCCACGTACCGTATGGCTCGTACACGTGTTTCGGTCGTTTTCCCGTGGGGGGACCTCTTGTCGGACAGTTTTCCGCCGCCGCCGTCGCCATCTCCGTCGCCATGGCCACCGTCGCCGCCGCGCGGGCAACGTACCGGGCTGATCGTCTCGCTCTCCGTCGGCGGCGGGCTGCTGGCCGCGACGGCCGTCGCGGCGCTCGTCTACACGGCGATGGACCGGGTGGCCCCCGAGTCGCTGGAGAGCCTGCCCGCCCGGTCGGCCGGGACACCGTCCCCCGAGGCACTCGCCGGTGAGGATCCGACCGCGGAGCCCAGCGCCACCGGTACGGCTCCCGAGGAGGACGTCAAGATCACGAAGTGCACGGTGGATTCCCTGACGAAGTGGCCCGCCGCCGAGCTGAGGGTGGTCAACGGTTCCGGGAGCCCGGCGGACTACGTCGTGACCGTCGAGTTCGTGGACAAGGACGGCACCCGGGTCGCGGACGGCATCGCGGCGGTGCTCGCACTGGACGCCGGCAAGGTGGCGAAGAAGAAAGCGCAGGGCCTCGGCGATGTGCCGCGCGGCACGGAGTGCCGGATCACCGAGGTGACGCGGACGGTTTCGGTCGGCTGAGGGCCGCTGCGCCCGGAATGCTCCCAGATACGCGGAAGGGCCGCACCCCGGTGGGGGTGCGGCCCTTCGGCTCTGCCGCCTACTTGCGGATCAGGCTGCGGAGCACGTACTGCAGGATGCCGCCGTTGCGGTAGTAGTCCGCCTCGCCGGGGGTGTCGATACGGACGACGCCGTCGAACTCCACACCCGTGTCGGTGGTGACCTTGACCGTGCGCGGCGTGGTGCCGTTGTTCAGCTCGGTGACGCCGGTGAAGGAGAAGGTCTCCTCGCCGGTGAGGCCGAGCGACTCGGCGGTCGCGCCCTCGGGGAACTGGAGCGGGAGGACGCCCATGCCGATGAGGTTCGAGCGGTGGATGCGCTCGTAGGACTCGGCGATGACGGCCTTGACGCCCAGGAGCGCGGTGCCCTTGGCCGCCCAGTCGCGCGACGAGCCGGAGCCGTACTCCTTGCCCGCCAGGATGACCAGCGGGGTGCCCGCGGCCTGGTAGTTCTGCGAGGCGTCGTAGATGAACGACACCGGCCCGTCCGCCCGGGTGAAGTCGCGGGTGAAGCCGCCCTCCGTGCCCGGGGCGATCTGGTTGCGCAGGCGGATGTTCGCGAACGTGCCGCGGATCATGACCTCGTGGTTACCGCGGCGCGAGCCGTAGGAGTTGAAGTCGCGGCGCTCGATGCCGTGCTCCGTGAGGTACTTGCCGGCCGGGGTGTCGGCCTTGATCGCACCGGCCGGGGAGATGTGGTCGGTGGTGACCGAGTCGCCCAGCTTGGCCAGGACACGGGCGCCGGCGATGTCCTCGACCGGGGTCGTCTCCATCGTCATGCCCTCGAAGTACGGGGGCTTGCGCACGTAGGTGGACTCGGAGTCCCACTCGAAGGTGTTGCCGGTCGGGATCGACAGCGCCTGCCACTGGGCGTCGCCCGCGAAGACGTCCTTGTAGGACTTGTTGAACATGTCCTCGCCGATGGAGTTGGCGACGACGTCGTTGACCTCGGCCTCGGAGGGCCAGATGTCCGCGAGGTAGACCGGCTTGCCGTCCTGGTCGATGCCCAGGGCGTCCTTGGTGATGTCGACCTTCATCGAACCGGCGATGGCGTACGCGACGACCAGCGGCGGGGAGGCCAGGTAGTTCATCTTGACGTCGGGGTTGATCCGGCCCTCGAAGTTACGGTTGCCGGAGAGCACCGAGGTCACGGCCAGGTCGTGCTCGTTGACCGCCTTGGAGACCTCTTCCGGCAGCGGGCCGGAGTTGCCGATGCAGGTGGTGCAGCCGTAGCCGACGAGGTTGAAGCCGACCTTGTCGAGGTACGGGGTCAGGCCCGCCTTGTCGAAGTAGTCGGTGACGACCTTCGAACCCGGCGCCAGAGTCGTCTTGACCCAGGGCTTGCGGGTCAGGCCCTTCTCGACGGCCTTCTTCGCCACGAGCGCCGCGGCGACCATGACGTACGGGTTCGAGGTGTTGGTGCAGGAGGTGATCGCGGCGACGGTGACGGCGCCGTGGTCGATCTCGTACGTCGAACCGTCGGGGGCCGTGACCGTGGTCGGGCGCGACGGCACACCGTTGGCGGCGGCCGGGGAGTCGGAGGCCGGGAAGGACTCCTTGCCCGACTCCTCGTCGTCCGAGACGTAGTTGCGCACGTCCTGGGCGAACTGCGCCTTGGCGTTGGCGAGGACGATGCGGTCCTGCGGGCGCTTCGGGCCGGCGATGGAGGGGACGACCGTGGAGAGGTCGAGCTCCAGCTTCTCGGAGAAGTCGGGCTCGGCGGACGGGTCCAGCCAGAGGCCCTGCTCCTTGGCGTACGCCTCGACGAGCGCGACCTGCTGCTCGTCGCGGCCGGTCAGGCGCAGGTACTTCAGGGTCTCGCCGTCGATCGGGAAGATCGCGGCGGTGGAGCCGAACTCCGGCGACATGTTGCCGATGGTGGCGCGGTTCGCGAGGGAGGTGGCGGCGACGCCCTCACCGTAGAACTCGACGAACTTGCCGACGACGCCGTGCTTGCGGAGCATCTCGGTGATGGTCAGCACGAGGTCGGTGGCGGTGGTGCCGGCCGGGAGCTCGCCGGTCAGCTTGAAGCCGACGACGCGCGGGATGAGCATGGAGACCGGCTGGCCGAGCATCGCGGCCTCGGCCTCGATGCCGCCGACGCCCCAGCCCAGCACGCCGAGGCCGTTGACCATCGTGGTGTGCGAGTCGGTGCCGACGAGGGTGTCGGGGTACGCCTGGCCGCCGCGGACCATGACGGTGCGGGCCAGGTGCTCGATGTTGACCTGGTGGACGATGCCGGTGCCCGGGGGGACGACCTTGAACTCGTCGAAGGCGGTCTGGCCCCAGCGCAGGAACTGGTAGCGCTCCTTGTTGCGGCCGTACTCCAGCTCGACGTTCTGGGCGAACGCGTCGTTGGTGCCGAACTTGTCGGCGATGACGGAGTGGTCGATGACCAGCTCGGCCGGGGCCAGCGGGTTGATCTTCGCCGGGTCGCCGCCGAGCTCCTTCACGGCCTCACGCATGGTGGCGAGGTCCACGACGCAGGGGACGCCGGTGAAGTCCTGCATGATCACGCGGGCCGGCGTGAACTGGATCTCCTGGCTGGGCTGGGCCTGCGAGTCCCATCCACCCAGCGCCCGGATGTGGTCGGCGGTGATGTTCGCGCCGTCCTCGGTGCGGAGCAGGTTCTCCAGCAGCACCTTCAGGCTGTAAGGGAGGCGCGCGGAGCCCTCCACCTTGTCCAGCTTGAAGATCTCGTACGACTCGTCGCCCACGCGCAGCGTGCTGCGGGCGTCGAAGCTGTTCGCCGACACGACAGTCTCCTTCTTCAATGTGCGCGTACTACCGCGCCGCGCCTCATTGGCGGCCGGCGCCGCGTGGTGCCGCCTACGGCCCCGACCGTCCGCTAAGGTAAGGCTTAGTTAGGTAACCCTTACCGTGCGGCGGCTGCGGTGCGCCTCGGCAGATATCTCGATGTCGAGATAACTCTAGTACATCGCCGCCGCTCGGTCATGCCCGGGCGGCGCCGTCCATTCGTGTCCAGTCCCGAGCGGCGCCGTGCGGCGCCCGGCCGGGTGATCGCCCGGCCGTCCCGCCGGGCCGGTTCACCGGGGCGACCGGCTCACGCGAGGAACGCCGCGAGTGCCGCCGACGAAGCGCGGCCGGAGCGGGTCGGCGGAGCGCCGCCGCCGGACACCCGAACGGACGCGCACCGGGGGCCGGGCCGAAGCACCGCCAGGACGATGGGCACGGACCGGAGTTCAGGGGCGAACGCGCGTACACACGCTCGCGACGGCAAGCCGGCCGTCACCCGAACACCACACCCCCGCGCGATCTTCATCTCATATTTGAGATAACCTGCCGCCATGTCAGACGATTACCTCGTACGCATCGGCAAGCTCATCCGTGACGCCCGTCAGCACCGGGGCTGGACGCAGACGCAGCTGGCCGAGGCGCTCGCCACCAGTCAGAGCGCCGTCAACCGCATCGAGCGCGGCAATCAGAACATCAGCCTTGAGATGATCGCCCGTATCGGTGAAGCCCTCGACAGCGAGATCGTCTCGCTCGGATACGCCGGACCCATGCATCTGCGGGTCGTCGGCGGCCGTCGCCTCTCCGGCGCCATCGATGTGAAAACCAGCAAGAACGCGTGCGTCGCGCTGCTCTGCGCCACGCTGCTCAACAAGGGCCGCACCGTGCTGCGCCGCGTGGCCCGCATCGAAGAGGTCTTCCGGCTGCTGGAGGTGCTGAACTCCATCGGGGTCCGCACCCGTTGGATCAACGACGGCGTGGACCTGGAGATCATCCCGCCGGCCCAGCTCGACATGGAAGCCATCGACGCCGACGCCGCGCGCCGGACCCGCTCCATCATCATGTTCCTCGGTCCGCTGCTGCACCGTATGGACCAGTTCAAGCTCCCGTACGCGGGCGGCTGCGACCTGGGCACGCGCACCATCGAGCCGCACATGATCGCGCTTCGCCGGTTCGGGCTGGAGATCGCGGCCACCGAAGGGCTCTACCACGCCCAGATCGACCACTCGGTCACGCCCGGCCGGCCCATCGTGCTGACCGAACGCGGCGACACGGTCACCGAGAACGCCCTGCTGGCCGCCGCCCGCCACGACGGCACGACCGTCATCCGCAACGCCTCGTCCAACTACATGGTCCAGGACCTGTGCTTCTTCCTGGAGGCGCTGGGCGTACGGGTCGACGGCGTCGGTACGACGACGCTGACCGTGCACGGTGTGCCGAACATCGACGTGGATGTGGACTACTCCCCCTCCGAGGACCCGGTCGAGGCGATGAGCCTGCTGGCCGCCGCCGTGGTGACGGAGTCCGAACTCACCATCCGCCGGGTGCCGATCGAGTTCCTGGAGATCGAGCTCGCGGTGCTGGAGGAGATGGGCGTCGACTGCGACCGGACGGCGGAGTACGCCGCCGACAACGGCCGCACCCGGCTGGTGGACCTGACCGTGCGGCCCTCCAAGCTGGAGGCCCCGATCGACAAGATCCATCCGATGCCGTTCCCCGGTCTCAACATCGACAACGTGCCGTTCTTCGCGGCCATCGCGGCCAGCGCCCACGGCCAGACCCTGATCCACGACTGGGTCTACGACAACCGGGCGATCTACCTCACCGACCTCAACCGGCTGGGCGGCCGCCTGCAACTCCTCGACCCGCACCGGGTCCTGGTCGAGGGCCCGACCCGCTGGCGCGCCGCCGAGATGATGTGCCCGCCCGCCCTGCGGCCCGCGGTGGTGGTGCTGCTCGCGATGATGGCGGCGGAGGGCACGTCCGTGCTGCGCAACGTCTATGTCATCAACCGCGGTTACGAGGATCTGGCCGAGCGGCTGAACTCGGTGGGCGCACAGATCGAGATCTTTCGCGACATCTGACATACCGCCCCGTCGCACCCTTTCTGACCTGCGAAGACACGGGCCAGATGGGGTGTGACGGGGTCTGTGGGACTTCCCTGGGACTTTGGGGCCCGGGAGCGGTCCCTGGCTCCCTTCTCGGCTAGCTGAAACAGGGCGTCGATGGCGGCGGATGTGGGCGACTCCCTCTTCGAAGTCGAAGTTGAAGTCGAAGTCGTCCAGGCTGAGCCCGGACGCCTCGCCCTGGCGCTGGCCGAGACCGGCGCCGGTCCCCACGAGGATCCGGTGGCGGTCCGGGAGGGCGGCGCGGACTGTCAGCACGTGGTCCTGAGGCCATGCCTCCAGTCTGCTCGGAGCAGCGGCCGACGGCCGGACGGTCTTCGCACGGCACGGATTGCGTGCGAGCCGGCGGTTCTCGGCAGCGGCCTGGAGCACGCTGGACAGCGTGGCCCGGACGAGGCGGACGGAGGCGGGCCCGAGTTCCTGTTCCAGCCGCTTCTTCCAGCTCCGGAGGACGTCGGTGCCCACGGCGTTCAGGGGGAGTGCTCCGAGGTGCGGAACGATGTGGCGCCGCACCCGCTGCTCGACGCGGCCCGATTCCGCGGCGGGCCCGGACCGGCCGAGACTGCCCGGTGCGGACGACCGCCGCTCACCGCGCGCATCGGACACCTCGATCCGTAGGGCGGCCTCCGGAGCGCGGGTCAGCGCCAGGTGGTCCCGGCCGGCCTGACGGCTGTCCTGTGATGGGACAGCCGTCAGGCTCCCAAAACCCACCGGGCCGCCGCGATCGCACTGAGCATCAGCGGCGGCGCAAGCCACCAAGGGCCCATCGCGCGCCGGACCGTGGGAGGGACGACCGTGACGAGCAGTCCGAGGCCGCTGACCACGATGGCGAGAAAACACATCAGCGTGATCGCACCGTACGCGTCCTGGTCCCAGCTCCCCGAAGGGCGAGTGATCAGCGCCGTATAGCAACAGAATGCCGCGATGGCGTAGAGGAGTGTCAGCGGTACAGCCATGACCCATCGAAGGCAGCCACTGTCGTCCCCGGGCGCACGCGTGGTTTCGAACTGCTCGGACATCAGCGCAGTGCTTTCCCGGCGTTATCGAGGTCATTGTTGAATCCCCGGCCGTACGCCTGGGCCTTGTCGTCCTCCCAGTAGGGCCCGCCGTTGTACCGCGCGGCAAGTTCTCGGTACTGGGCGGACGTCATCTCCTCTGCGGGCACGTTGGCGAACTCACTCTCCGCTTTGAGCTGCGCCAGGTATTCGGACGCGATGAAGATGTTCTGCCCGGGGTCCTGGAGGGACTCCTCGACGACGGCGCGCTGGTGTTCGGTCAGATTGTCCGGATCATAACCGAGCACTTCAGCACCTCGTCGGACCTGGATCGCGATGGGGCCGAAGGAGGTCTCGTCGGGGCTGCCGCCGAGACGGTACGGCAGATTCTCCGGCGAGATGGGGCGCAGCCCCCAAGGTGCGTCGGCCTGCTCACGGATCGTGCGATCCACTCCTTTCTCTCCTGGCCCGAGGACGGAGGCAGCCAGTAACCATCCTTCGCCTGAGGCAGGTTGGCGACCTGCGTCCTGATGTCACGAGGCGTCGACGAGACCGAAGCACTGAGCCCGAACGCCTCGCCCTGGCGCGGGCCGAGACCGGCGCCGGTCTCCACGAGGATCCTCAGCATCATGGGGGATCCCTGTCAGGCGGGCTCCAGGGCCCCGCGTACCGCGGCCGGGTCCCAGTAGAAGGGCCGGAACTCCTCGATCCGGCCGTCCCGGACACGGATCAGCTGGACGATGGTCGTCTCCAACGCCCGGCCGGTATCGCGCGCCACGAACCGTACCTCGCTGGTCACGACGACATCCCGGCCGTCGACGAGGCGGCGCTGGTCCAGGACCTCGACCGCCTTCCAGCACTCCCCCATGACCGCCATGAACCGTTCGATGCCCTCGGGGCCGTGCCAGTCGCCGGAGTACGGCAGGCCGGGGGCCTGGTGGAGTACGACGTCCGGGTCGAGGCACGCCGCGATGTCCGCGAAGTCGGCCCGCCCCGGGCCGCCGGCCGCGACGAAGTCGGACTCGGCGGCGTAGAACCGGGTGACGACCTCCGCCGGGCCGGTCTCGGTGGTGTTCATGGGAGCGCCCTTCGTTGACCCTTCGGTGGCCGGACGGCCGCCGCAGGGTCAACGAAGAGGGTCCGCGCGGGTCACCCGCGTGTGCTCCGTACGTTCCGGTGGATCTCCAGTGTCGCGGCGGACCGGTTGAGGGTGATGTAGTGCAGTCCGGGAGCTCCCTCGGCGAGCAGCCGGTCGGCCATCGCGGTGGCGTGCGCGACCCCTACGCGGTGGCCTTCGGCGGGGTCGTCGCAGGCTGCCCGAAGGCGCTCGGCGAGCGCCGGGGGGAAGGTCGCGCCGGACAGCTCGGCGAACCGCCGGATCTGCTGAACGTCGGTGGCGGGCATGATCGCCGGAACGACCGGGATGTCACAGCCCGCCGCCGCGATCCGGTCCCGCAGCCGCAGGTAGTCCTCGGCGTCGAAGAACATCTGGGTGACGGCGTAGTCGGCGCCGGCCCGGCACTTGGCGACGAAGTGCCGTATGTCGCTCTCCCAGTCGGGTGAGCGCGGGTGCTTTTCGGGGAATGCGGCGACGCCCACCCGGAAGTCGCCCAGCCGCCGTACCAGCGAGACGAGTTCGTGGGCGTGGCTGAACCCCTCGGGGTGGGGGTGCCACGGCGCCGTCGGGTCGCCCGGCGGATCGCCCCGCAGAGCCAGGACGTCGCGTACGCCCGCCGCCGCGTACTCCCCGATGATCCGGCGCAGTTCCGCCACCGAGTGGCCGACCGCGGTGAGATGGGCGACGGGGCGCAGCGTGGTCTCCGCGACGATCCGCCGGATGACCTCGACGGTGCGGTCCCGGGAGGATCCGCCGGCGCCGTAGGTGACCGAGACGAAGGTGGGCGAGAGAGCCTCGACGCGGCGGATCGTCTGCCACAGCGTCCTGGTTCCCGCCTCCGTCCGCGGCGGGAAGAACTCGAACGAGAACGAGGGGCCGCTCTCCTCCCGTCCCCGCGGTGCCCGGTGCCCGGCGGGGACGGGAGGCGCTGGTGCGGGGGCGGGGGCTGGAGCGGGGGCGGTCACGGCAGCTCCCCGAGGAGCGGCTCCAGTGCGGCGGCCTCGCCGGGCCCGTAGGCGTCGAGGACGCGGCTCAGCAGGTCCGTGGGCACGACCTTGTACTCCTGGGTGCCGGCCGACTCCAGGACGATCGTGGCCAGTGCGCAGCCCAGCCGGAGGGCGGTGCCGGGCGGCAGGTTCCGGGCGACGGCGGCGAGGAAGCCGGACCGCAGTGCGTCGCCCACACCGGCCGGGTCGACGGCGTCCGGTGTACGCAGCGCCGGCACGCGTTCCGCCGGCTCGCCCTGCCGGGCGATCTCCGCGCCGTCGGCGCCGTGCGTGGTGATCCACGCGCCGACCCGGGTGAGGACCTCGTCCCGGGTCCAGCCGGTGCGCTCCAGGAGGAAGGCGGCTTCGTAGGCGTTGGTGAAGAGGTAGCGGGCGCCGACGACGAGCCGGCGGGTCTCCTCCCTGTCGAGCCAGGCGAGCTGCTGCGAGGGGTCGGCGACGAAGGAGATCCCCAGTGCCCGGCACTCCGCGGTGTGCCGGAGCATGGCCGCGGAGTCGTTAGGCGCGACCACCACCAGGTCGGGGGTTCCCACGCGTCGGGCGACGGCGGCCAGCGAGATATGCCGGGCCTCGGCCATCGCACCGGCGTAGAAGGTCGCGATCTGGCGGTGGTCGGCGTCGGTGGTGCACAGGAAGCGGGCCGTGTGCAGGGTCTCGCTGACCCGCACCGATCCGGTGTCCACCCCGGCGCTCTCCAGCCAGGCGGCGTACTCCGCGAAGTCCTTGCCCGCGGCCCCGACGAGGACCGGCCTCTGCCCGAGCCGGGCGAGGCCGGTCGCGATGTTGGCGGCGGCGCCGCCGCGCCGGACGTCGAGGGTGTCGGCCAGGAAGGACAGGGAGACGTGGTCGAGCCGGTCGGGGAGCAGCTGGTCGCGGAAGCGGCCGGGGAAGACCGTCAGGTGGTCGGTGGCTATCGAACCGGTGACTGTGATGCGCATGGGGCCTCCTCGGCCGTACGGCGGGTGGTCAGAGGCCGGCGGCCCGGCGCAGCGCGTCCACCCGGTCGGTGCGCTCCCAGGTGAAGTCGGGCAGCTCGCGGCCGAAGTGGCCGTACGCCGCCGTCCGGGCGTAGATCGGGCGGAGCAGGTCGAGGTCGCGGATGATCGCGGCGGGGCGGAGGTCGAACACCTCGGTGACGGCCCTCTCGATGGCGTCGGCCGGTACGGACGCGGTGCCGAAGGTCTCGATGAACAGGCCCACCGGCTCGGCCCTGCCGATCGCGTAGGCGACCTGCACCTCGCATCGGCGGGCGAGGCCGGCGGCGACGACGTTCTTGGCGACCCAGCGCATCGCGTAGGCGGCCGAACGGTCCACCTTGGAGGGGTCCTTGCCGGAGAAGGCCCCGCCGCCGTGCCGGGCCATGCCCCCGTACGTATCGATGATGATCTTGCGGCCGGTGAGTCCGGCGTCGCCCATCGGCCCGCCGATCTCGAAGCGGCCGGTGGGGTTGACCAGCAGCCGGTAGTCCTCGGTATCGAGCTTGATGCCGTCCTGGGCCACCTCGCGCAGCACGTGCTCGACGACGAACTCGCGGATGTCGGGCGCGAGCAGCTTGTCCAGGTCCGTGCCGGGCGCGTGCTGCGAGGAGACGACGACGGTGTCCAGCCGCACCGGCCGGCTGCCCTCGTACTCAATGGTGACCTGGGTCTTGCCGTCGGGCCGCAGATAGGGGATCGAGCCGTCGCGCCGGGCGGCGGACAGCCGGCGCGACAAGCGGTGGGCCAGCTCGATGGGGAGCGGCATCAGGGTCGGCGTCTCATCGGTCGCGTAGCCGAACATCAGGCCCTGGTCCCCGGCGCCCTGCCGGTCCAGCGCGTCGTCCTCGCCCCGGGCGGCACCGCTTCCCGCGCGTGTCCCGTAGGCGCCGTCGACGCCCTGCGCGATGTCGGGCGACTGTGCGCCGATGGAGAGCGACACCCCGCAGGACGCGCCGTCGAAGCCCTTGTCGGAGGAGTCGTAGCCGATGGCCAGGATGGCCTCGCGCACGAGGCGGGCGATGGGGACGTGGGCGCGCGTGGTGACCTCCCCCGCGATGTGGACCTGCCCGGTGGTGATCAGGGTCTCCAGCGCCACCCGGGAGGTGGGGTCCTCGCGCAGCAGGGCGTCGAGGACCGTGTCGCTGATCCGGTCGGCGATCTTGTCGGGGTGGCCCTCGGTCACGGACTCCGAGGTGAACAGACGACGGGACATCACAGCTCCTCCGGCTAATCGGCGGACGGTTCGGGCACGGTGGACCGCCCGGGTGCGGCGAGGGGTTCGGGTGCGGCGTGGGGTTCGGGTGCGGCGAGCGCTCGGGCGACCAACGCCCGCGCGGCCCCGGTGTAGGTGGTGGGGTCGAGCAGTCGGGTCAGCTCCGCGCCGGTGAGGTGCGCGGTCACGTCCGGCAGTTCCCGCAGCACCTCGGCCAGGGGGCGGCCCCGCCGGTCGGCGGTGACCGAGGCGGCGGTCAGGAGTTCCCTGGACCGGGTGCGGCCGAGGCGTGGCGCCAGGACGGCGGCCAGCCGCTCCGTAACGACCTGACTGTTCGTCATGTTCAGGTTTCGCAGCATGCGTTCGGGCCGGACCGTCAGGCCGTCGGCCAGTTCGGCGGCGGTCCGGGCGGCTCCGCCGGCCAGCCGCAGGCACTCGCGCAGGAGCAGCCACTCGGCATGCCAGACGCCCGCCGAGCGCTCGTCCTCCGTGACCAGACACTGTGTCAGCGCACTAGCCATGGACGGGACTTGCAGAGACGCGCTGCGGATCAGCGTGGACAGCACCGGGTTGCGCTTGTGCGGCATCGCGGAGGAGCCGCCGCGGCCGGCCACGTCCGGTTCGGCGGCCTCGGCGATCTCGGTGCGGGCCAGCACCTGGACGTCGACGGCGAACTTCCCGAGGGCGCCCGCGGTGAAGGCGAGTGCCGCCGCCACGTCCGCGACCGGGGTGCGCAGGGCGTGCCACGGCAGCACGGGACGGGCCAGTCCGGTCTCGGCGGCGAAGGCTTCCAGGAGGCGGTCCGGATAGTCGTCGGGGCCCGCGCCGTCGGCGTACTGGAGGTACCCGGCCAGCGTTCCGGCGGCGCCGCCGAGGGAGACGGGCAGGGCCCGGTTCGCGGTCGCGATCCGGGCCGCGGCGTCCAGCACCAGGCCGCGCCAGCCCGCCGCCTTGAGCCCGAAGGTGGTGGGTACGGCGTGCAGGGCGAGGGTGCGGCCCGCCATGGCGGTGTCCCGGTGCTCGTCGGCGAGCGTCGCCAGGGCCCCGGCGGTGCGCACCAGGTCGGAGTGGACGAGGTCCAGCGCGCGCCGGCACACCAGCATCGCGCCGGTGTCCAGGACGTCCTGACTGGTCGATCCGCGGTGCACGTACTCCGCCGCGTCCCGGTTCTCGGCAGCCACCGCCGCGGTCAGGGCGCGGACGAGGCCGACGACCGGGTTGGCGGTCTCCCGCGCGGCCAGGGCCAACGCCCTCGGATCGAACCGCTCGGCGCGGGCGGCGCGGGCGATCGCCTCGGCGGCCGCCTCCGGCACCGTACCCAGCCGCGCCTGGGCCCGCGCGAGCGCGACCTCCGCGTCGAGCATGGCCTGGAGCCAGGCGCTCTCGCCTACGGCCTCCTCGACGGGCGTGCCGACCCGGACGGGCGAGAGCAGTCCGGCATCCGGTCCGCCGTCGAACCGATGCCCCGCCCCCGTCATGTCGCCACCTCCATCAGGCCGTTGCCGGGGGCCGCGTCCGGGGACACGGCTCGGGAGGGGGCGAGTGCCAGCAGGGCGCGGGCGATGGCGTCCGAGTCGCCGAGCGTCACCGAGTTCACGCCCGGCCGGATCCCGGCGGCCGTCACCCAGTGCACGGCCTCGGTGGGCACGCCGTAGGCGAAGCGGCGCGGATGGACCCGGCCGCGGGCGTCCACGGTCCGGTAGGGCCGCTCGGTGACCGCGAGGCCCCCCGACTCGTAGGCGGTGCCGCGGGCGCCCTCCAACCGGTACGGGGTGACCTGACGAGTCGTCACGAGATGGGTCAGCAGCGCGTCCCCGGTCCGCCGCAGATCGGGCTCCGGGAGCCGGGCCTCGATCAGCACGGACGCCTGGACGGGCTCGGCGTCCACCGACGGGGACCGGGCGATGAACGCCGCACGGCCGCCGTGCAGGTCGATGTCGACCCTCAGGCCGGGCCCGAGGATCTCCACGACGCCCGCCTCGATCAGCGCGTGCAGCTCCTCGATGCGCGAGAGGGGCGGCCCGATCGACAGATAGGCGTTCAACGGGGTGTACCAGCCCTGGAGTTCGTCGCGGTAGGAGTTGCCCTCCAGCCCGCCGTGGTCGACGGCCAGGCGGATCTCGTTGCGCAGATCGCGCAGCACGTCGAGGGCGGCCTTCAGCGGGCTGCCGACGTTGCCCGCCCGCGCCTCGCGCATGTCCTGCTCCAGGCGGCCGAGGAGCCAGTGGCGCCAGGCCGCCCGGCCGGGGAAGCGCAGGCCCCCCGCGGGCCTGGCCAGGGCGTCCCAGTCCCAGCGGGCGGCGTCCTCGATCCCGTGGGCGTCGAGCAGGTCGGCGGCGGTCGCGGCGGAGGCCGTCAGATAGGAGGCGGCGAACGCCGGTGTGTGCTCGGCCCGTCCCCGGGAAACCAACAGGGTCTCGTAATAGACGCACTCCACCTCCTTGGCGATCAGCGGCCACAAGTCGGCGGCGAAGCGCACCCGCTCCCCGTCGGCCACCCGTCGGCGCAGCGCCCCGATGGTGTCCGTGTCCAGCAGCCGCGGCTCGTACCGGCCGAAAGCCCCCTTCTGGTTCTCGCCCCGGGCGTGGTACGGCACGCCGCGGCGCGATCCGGCGTACACCTTGGGCTCCTGGCCGGACGGCAGGTAGACGAGCCGTTCGCCGCGGCGGACGAAGGAGCCGCCCCGGCCGCGGGTGAGGAGCGCCATGTGGTCGAAGAAGTTCAGGCCCAGTCCCCTGATCAGCACCGGCAGCCCGGGTTTCACCTCGGACAGGTCGAGATCGGCCGGGTTGGCGGGCGGGTAGTGCGACAGGCCGTGCGCCAGGGCCGTCCGCGACCACGCGGCGTCCTCCTGCGAGGGCCGCGCGGGCAGATGGCCCTGGGAGAGGACGACCGCGTCCAGGCCTGTCAGGCGGCTCCCGTCGGCGAGGACGAGCGTCTGGGGACCGCCGGGCAGCGGCCCGTCGTCGGCCAGCGCGACGGCACGGGTGCGGTGTTCGACGACGGTGCAGTGCGCGGGCGCGTTCGCCCGCACCCGCTCGAAGACGTCCCGCAGATAGCGGCCGTACAGGGCCCGGGTCGGGTAGGCGTCCGGAGTCAGTTCCCGCGCCTCCGCCCGCGCCTGCCGGTCCCTCGCCGCCGAACCGGCGGTGCGCGCCCACGCGTACAGGCTGGGGCCGGGCTCGACCGGCCCGTCCACCTCCACCGACGCGTCGGTGTACACCGTCACCTGCGAGGCCACCGTGTTCATCAGCAGCAGCCGTGACTGGTCCGTGCGCCAGACCCGGCCCGCGCCCGGCGGATACGGATCCACGAGATGGATCACCACCGGGCGGTGCGCGGCGGACACGCGCTCATTGGCGCAGATCCGCTCCAGCACCGACAGTCCGCGCGGACCGGCCCCGACGATGCCGATCTCCAACGCCGTGGCGCCGCTCATGCCGCACCTCTTGTCCTGGACAGCGATCCGGTCACCCTGGCCATGAGCTCCTCCGGGTCGGTGGGCGGCCGGTTGCCGCGCCACGCGATGTGCTGGTCGGGCCGGACCAGGACCAGATCGCGTCCGTACAGGTCCCGTCCGTCGGCGACGTCGACGTCCAGGAGCGTCAGAGGCATCCCGCGGGCATGCGCCGCCGCCTCCAGCGGCTTGCTGTCCGGTGCGCGCCCGCCCAGCCGCAGCAGGGTCCAGCCCGTGCCGAACCGGTCGAACAGCGAACTCCCCTGTCCGTGCCACGCGTCCAGCCACAGGTGCGGCGCACGGCCGCCGGGCACGCCGGAGGGGGTGTAGGTGCCCCACGAGTCGGCGGGCGGCTCACCGTCCTCGGCCACCAGCGGCGAGCCGTCGTAGCGGGCGCCGAGCTGCACGCCCAGGGAGTGGGTCCGCTCCCCGTAGCACCGCAGCAGGTCTCCGGTCCGGTCTCTCGCCGCCGTCCCTGCCGGGCCGTCCTCCTCCAGCGCCGGGGGCCGTTCGACGGCCCCGAGCCCGGCGTTCAGTTCGCGGGCCGCGGTGGTGTTGCGGCGGGCGATCGGCCGGCGCTCACTCTCGTACGAGGCCAGCAGGCCGGGCCCGCCCCAGCCCTGGAGGACACCGGCGAGTTTCCAGGCGAGGTTGGCCACGTCGTCGACGCCGGTGTTCATCCCGAATCCGCCGTTGGGCGTGAACAGGTGCGCGGCGTCCCCGGCGAGCAGGACCCGGCCGACGGTGAACCGCTGGGCGACGAGTGCCGCCCCGGGCGTCCACGGGCGGTGACCGAGCACCTCGACCGGCAGGGGCGTGCCCGCCGCCCGCCGCACCAGGTCGGCGAGCGGGCCGGGGCCGGTGCGGTCCGGGTCCGCCGAGCTGGTCAGCAGGAAGAACTCGTCCTCTCCGTTCAGCGCGATCAGGTTCATCACCAGCTCGCTGTTGAGCGCCCAGTAGCTCCAGGCCCTGGTCCCCTTCATGACGTCCCGGTGGAACGTGGGGAGCCGCAGGTGGGCGGCGGTCGCCCGGCGGCCCAGCACCTCCTGGTCGAGGGAGCCGGGGCCTTCGTAGTGGACGCCGAGGGATCGCCGCACGAAGCTGCGGCCCCCGTCGCACCCGACGGCGTAGCTCGCGGCGACGTCGTGGACGCGTCCGGCGGCGTCCTCGGTGCGCAGGGTCACCCGGTCGGCCGCCTGCTTGAGGCCGGTGACCGTCCGGCCGAGACGCAGGGTGATGTTCGGCCGGGTGCGGACGTGCTCGGCGAGGAAGCGTTCGACGTACATCTGGTTGGCGCGGTGCACCGGTTCCGGGGACTGGTCGGTCGCGGGGGCCCGGCCGACCTGACGCATCCTCGTATTCCGTGAGGGCAGCGGGAGCCGGGACAGCTCGTGGCCGTTGTACCGGGTGAAGTAGGCGATGTCGGCGGGGTGTTCGCCCGGCAGCCCGAGGGCGCGTATCGGGGTGGCGATGCCCAGCCGCCGGTAGTGCTCCATGGTCCGGGCGTTGTGGGTGTTGCCGCGGGGCGTCCCGTGCGGGGCCTGCGCGCCGTCGAACACGGTGGAGGGTACGCCGTGGCGGTCCAGCAGGAGCGCCAGCATCAGGCCGACGGGGCCGCCGCCGACGATCGCGACGGGTGTACGGGTGGGGCCGTTCATCCGGCGTCGCCCTCCTCGGTGCGCGGTCCCGGCCGGGCGCAGACCGGTTGCGGGCTCCGGCCCGCGGAGACCTCCCGGCCCCGGCCGAGCGCCGTCAGGAGCGCCTCCTCCACCGCCCGCAGGGGGTCGGCGCACGCGGAGTGCCCGCGCATCGTCACGAACCCGTCCGGGCGGACCAGGACCACGCCGTCCTCGTCGTGGCCCCGCAACTCCTTCCACCGGCCTTCGGCGTCGGCCGGAGCGCCCTCGGCGCCCACGGCGTACGCGTCGATCCTGACGCCGTGCCGTCGTGACAGCAGTCGGGCGGCCTCCACCCACGCAGCGCCCCGGTCTCCCGCGAGCAGCAGGAACGAGCCGGGCGCGCGGTGCAGCCGGTGGGTGGCGGTCCGCCTGCCGTCCTCGACGAGCCAGGCGTGCGGCAGCCGGGAGCCGGGCCGGGCCGTCTGCGGGTAGTGCAGCCCCAGCGGGTCCTGCCGGGGGCGCGGGGTCCCGTCGGGGGTGACGGAGTCCGCTCCGGCGTAGTCGTACCCCATCTCCAGGCCCAGGTGGGCGGTGGTGATGCGGTTGGTGTCGAAGTACTCGCGCAGAACGGCCCGGCGGGTCTCGCCGTCCGGGGTGTCGGAGAACAGCGCGGTCATCTGGGCGCGGTTCCAGTCCGGGTGGGCGCCGTGCACCACGCCCGTGCCGGCGGTGAACGCGATCTGGTTGAAGAGCGAGAACAGGGCGCGTTCGACGACGCGCCGGGCCACCGGACGGCGCTCGGACTCGTAGGTGTCCAGCAGCGCGTCGTCCGCCGCTCCGTCCAGGACCAGCGCCAGCTTCCACGCCAGGTTGTGGGCGTCCTGCACCCCGGTGTTCAGCCCCAGGGCTCCCGACGGGGGGTGGCGGTGGGCGGCGTCGCCGACCAGGAAGACGCGTCCCGAGCGGAACCGCCGGGCGACGGTGCCCTCCACGGGCCAGCGGCTGATGCTCTCGACGTCCATCGGGTGGCCGTCGGGCAGCTTGAGCGTACGCCGCACCATCGTGACGATCGTCTCGTCGTCGAGTGCCGCCGCGCCCTCGGCCCCCGGCGGCCGGGAGAACATCAGCGTCCACTCCCGCGAGTGGCGGCCCCACCGGTCGGGCCCCATCGGCACCACCCCGCAGTGCTCCAGCGTGCCGTCCTCCGAGAGGCTGGAGACCCGGTTGACGACCGCGTCGTCGTACGGGATGAACGGCGAGAAGTCCGCCCTGACATGGAGGTTGATCCACTCCAGGAAGGTCGGGGTGCCCTCCATGGGGATGCCACGCAGCCGGCCGATCGTCTTGCCGCCGTCCGCCGCGACCACGTACGCCGCGCGCACGGTGGAGGTCCGCCCGCTCCCCCGGTCCAGGACGGTGGCGGTCACCCCGTCGGGGTCCTCGTCGAGGGCGGTCAGCTCGTGGTGGAAGAGCAGGCCGCCGGGCGCGCGCTTCTCCGCGTGCCGGCGCAGCAGGGGTTCGAGCCAGCGCTGGCCGAGGTTGGCGTGCGGCTGGGCCGAGGCCAGGGCGTAGCGTTCGGCCAGTTCCCCGCCGCCGTAGGCGCTGGTGCGGTGGAGCACCTGCCGGTCGTACGGTTCGTCCCCGCCGAGGCTGGAGAGCCACACCATCGCCCCGCAGTTCTCGGGCGGCGATCCCTCGCGGTAGACGTCCTCGGCGACGCCGTGGTGCGCGAATATCTCCATGGTCCGGGCGTTGAGGATGTGCGCCTTGGGCTGGACGGACGTGGACGGGTGGCGCTCGACCAGCAGCGAGCCGACGCCGAGGTCGGACAGGGCCAGGGAGGCGGTCAGCCCGGAACCTCCACCGCCGACGATCAGCACCGGGACGTGGTGGTCGGGCCGGGGGTTCGCGTTCACCGGTGCTCCTTCGCCGGGACCGCGGTCAGCAGGCTGGTCTCCAGGGACATCTCCCGTACGGATTCCAGGCCCAGGCCCGCGCCGTCGAGCAGCGACCGGTAGCCGTCGAGCGTCCGCTCCCGGCCGCCGGCCGCCATCAGCAGGTGCAGATCCCACAGGAGCGGCAGCAGTGCCGAGCCGTCGGTCGGGATGACGCGCTCCACGATCAGCAGCCGGGCCGAGGCGGGCATCGCGCGCCGGATCGAGGTCAGCAGACGCAGGCAGTGCTCGTCGTCCCAGTCCTGGAGGATCCGTGACAGCAGGTAGACGTCTCCGCCGCCGGGAACGCTCTCGAAGATGTCTCCGGCGACCGTGCGGTGCCGGCCGGTACCGAGCTCCCGCGTCAGGTGGGCGTCGGCGACCGGGACGACGTGCGGCAGGTCGAGCAGCACGCCGCGCAGCGTCGGGTGGGCGGCGAGGATCGTGGAGAGCAGCATGCCGCCCCCGCCGGCGACGTCGACGACGGTGTGGTCGGCCGCGAAGTCGTGGGCTTCCAGGACGTCCTGGAAGAAGACGTTGCCCGCGTTCATCGCCCGCTGGAACCCCGCGGCGGCTTCGGGGTCGGCCGCCAGGTGTTCGCCGAGGGTGACGCCGAAGGCGTGCCGGAACCCGGAGACGCCGGTGCGGACTGCGGGGACCACCGCGCCCCAGGCCCGGTGGAACTCCTCGCCGTAGATGACGGCCATGTCCCGCATGGAACGGTCGTGGTCGGTGCGGAGCAGGTCGCCGACCTCGGTGAGCCGGTAGCCCTCGTCGCTCCCGCCGGTGAAGACGCCCATGGCGGTCAGCAGGCGCATCAGTCGTTCGATGCCGTCCTTCTCGCAGCCGGTCGCGTCGGCGAGTTCCGCGGGCGTGCTGCGGCCGCGGTGGATGTGGTCGGGCAGGCCGAGTACGGCGGCCGCGTGGAGCGCCTGGGCCTGCCAGGCGCCGGTGAGGAGGTCCACCACGCGGCGCGTGGGATGCACGTCGGGCACGGGTCGGATCCTTTCGGGTGTCAGATCGTCCGGCGGGGTGCGTCGCTGGGTTTCAGGCCGTCCGACGGGGTGCGTCGCTGGGTGTCAGATCGTCCGGCGGGGTGCGTCGCTGGGTTTCAGGCCGTCCGGCGGGGTGCGTCGCTGGGTGTCAGGCCGTCCCGTGGCGGGCGTCCTGTCCGGCGCCGGCGGGTTCCGGGGCGCGAACAGCGGGCGGTGCGGTGTGGTGGTGTGCCACGGGGCCCCCGGCGGGGCGGCGCAGGACCGGGCCGTGCTCCTCGCGCAGCAGGCGCTTGAGGATCTTGCCGGTGGGGCCCACCGGCAGCGCGGTGCGGTCCGCCGCCACGACGAGGGCGGCGAGCGGGGCGAGTCCCTTCCCCTCCAGCTCGACGTTGCACAGGTCCAGCAGGTCCCGCGCGGAGCGCGGCACGTCGTCGCCGAACAGCACCACGGCGGCCGGGCGCGACGCCCCCGGGCTGTCGGGGTCCTCGACGGCGACGACGGCCGCGTCCAGGGCCTGTGTGGTCAGCAGCACCGACTCCTCCAGGGGGAGGCTGTAGACGGGGCCGCCCTCGGTGTGGATCACGTCGGGGGTGCGGTCCAGGTGGTACCAGCGGCCGTCGGTGTCCCGGCGGACCACGTCACCGGTCAGGAAGTAGCCGTTGCTGAGGGAGTCCCGGCTCAGTGACGGGTCGTCCCAGTAGCCGGGGGTCACGCTCGGCGTGCGCACGCCGAGGAGTCCGGCCTGCCCGTCGGGCAGCGGCCTGCCCCGCTCGTCGAGGACCGCCGCGTCGCGCACGGCCTTGACCGGGAGGCCGATGAGCCGGCCGTACTCGGTGGTCGCCGGCGTGTAGACGGTACGGAAGAGGACCATGCCCATCTCGGAGGAGCCCAGCCCGTCGACGTACCGCGAGCCCGCGACCCGGCGGCGTCCCTCGCGCCGCATGCCGAGCGCGGTCAGCGGCCGGATGTGCCGCTCGTGCGAGGCGTCGCCCATCCCGTTCCAGGTGTGGATGGACTGGGCGGCGTACGGGGTGACCTCGGCGACGTCGATCTCCGCCAGGGTCAGCGGAAAGCCGAGGACGAAGGTCGGGCGGAAGCGGTTGACGGCGCGCGCGACCGACGTCCCGTCCGCGCCGTCGAGGACCAGGGTGGGGATGCCCAGCAGCAGGGCCAGGCTCAGATAGCTGATGCCCGCGGAGTGACTGTGCGGCAGGGCGGTGAGCATCCGGTCCGACGTCAGGGACGGGAAGGTCCACAGCCGTTCGCGCTTGCCGTCGAAGAAGGAGGCGTGGGTGAAGACGGGGGCCTTGGGCCGGCCCGTGGTCCCCGAGGAGTGCGAGATCATCACGAGGTCGTCGCCCCGGTGGGCGTACGGAAATCCGGGCAGCGGACCCGAAGGCCGCGGCGCCGTCTCGTCGAGGCGGCGGATGTCCTCGGTCAGGATCCTCTTGTGCGGGGCCGTGCCCGACCGCTCCCAGGCCCCGACGCACCCGGCGAGCAGGTCCGCGTCGCCGACGAGCACGGTCGTGCGGGTGCGCCGGAAGTATGCGGCGGCGGTGTCGACGGGCATCTTGGGATTGCAGTGCACGGCGACCGCGCCGAGGCTGGTGATCGCTATGTGGTGCAGCAGTCCGTACAGGCCGTTCCGGGTGTGGACGCCGACGTGGGTGTGCGGGAGCACTCCGTGGGCGCGGTACCAGTGCGCGTACCGGATCACGGTGATCCGCAGGTCGTTGAGGGAGTATCCGGGCAGCTCGCCCTCGTCCCAGGTGTCGGAGGTGACATCGGGGTGGAAGAGCAGCGGCCGGTCCCGGTCGGTGGCGACGCGCCAGGCGTGCCAGAAGAAGTTTCCGGCGCCCAACTGCCGGTCGAGCGTCAGACGCAGGCGTTGCGCGGCGGACCGCTGGGTCCGGAGGATGTTCATGCGTGTGCCTCTCTCGTGGTACGGCGGCCGGTGCCCGGTCGGTGTCGGGCGGCGGCCGTGTCCGGCCGCCGCCGCGTCGTTCTCCGTCTCCTCGCTCACTTCTCCAGGCAGAACTCGTTGATCGGGTAGCCGACGTGGCGGTCCTCGGAGGGCAGATAGCCCAGGACCTTGTCGCCGGGCTTCAGCTCGGTGCTGTTGAGGACCTTGCCGCCCGGTCCGAGGACCCGGACGTGCCAGTCGTCCTGGAGGATCAGGTTGGCGGTGCGGCCGTCGGGAGCCGTGGCCTCGATCAGGATCAGCGGACGGCTCTCGATCTTCACCCTGCCGACCGTCACCAGCCGCGTCTTGCCGTGGATGTCCACTGCGGTGACCCTGCTGCCGGCCTTCAGCTCGCTCAGGTAGTTGGTGCGCTCGTTCTGCCCCAGGGTGTACGAGTGGATGGCGCCGGCGTTGACCCGGAAGGGCCGGGTGGGCATGTAGGGCAGCGGGTGCGTCTCACTGACGCACAGGATCATGCCCTTGGACGTCGAGCCGACCAGGATCCCTTCGTCCTCCCGGAAATACGTGGCGGTGTCCACGCACGCCCGGTCTCCCATCCCGACGTGTGCGGTGGAGGTGACCTCCAGCTCGACGAGCTGCACGTCATCCACACCGGCTTCCGCGGCCCGCCGCAGGGCGGTCGCGTCGCCCACGGCCGCCGGGGCCATCAGGACGCCGTCCGAGCCCAGTTCCAGGACACCGAAGATGATCTCGGCCTCCTCCACGTCCTGGGCGACCGTGACGAGGCTGCCCTCGGACCGTGCGGCGGCGGCGATCACGATCTCCAGCGGGATCTTGGTGGGATCGCGGAAGTACAGCAGGCTCCAGCGGTCCGTACGGGCGGACCGGCAGGCGTCCTCCAGGGTGTCCGCGTCGATGATCTCGACGTACCGGCCGAACTCGGTGTCGGGGTGCAGCAGGGCCAGTTCGGAGGGTTCGCCGTGCTTGCCCGGCTCGACGACGACGATGTCGGCGGAGCCGAAGTCCGCGGGCAGCGGCTGCCCCTGGGGGAAGAGGATCTTGCGTACGGTGGGCGGCAGACCTTCCAGGTCCGCCGGGTCCGAGGCGAGGATGCCGTCCACACGCGCGTGGATCGCCTCCTCCACGATCGCTTCCTTGGCCGATCCGACGGAGCGGATGTCGATCCAGCTGAGCTTCACAGAGCACCTGCCATTCGCAAGGAGGGTTCGGGTACGGGGGGACTGCTGGGTCCGTGCAGGATCTGCGCGAGTTCCCGCACGGTCGCGCGGGGGTTGGGAGAGCCGAACACGCGCCGTCCCACGGCCAGTCCGCTGCATCCGGCGGAGAGCGCGACGGCCGCGAGGCCGGCCAGACTGGACGTACTGTCGCCGCCGCCCGCCACGATGATCGGCAGCGGGGAGCTCTCGACGACCTCGGCCATGCGCTCGACCGGCGAGGCGAGCACGGTCTTGACGATGTCCACGCCGAGATCGGCGGCGATGTTGACCACGTGGGAGATCAGGACGGGGTCGTAGGGGTCGGTGACCCGGGGGCCACGCGGGTAGATCATGGCCAGCAGGGGCATGCCCCAGCGGTCGCACGCGGCGGCGACCGCGCCGAGATCCGCCAGCTGCTCGGCCTCGGTGTCGGAGCCGATGTTCACGTGCACGCTCACCGCGTCGGCACCGAGCCGGATGGCATCCTCGACGTCCCCGACCAGGACCTTGGCGTTGACGTCGGGGCCGTGCGCGGTGCTGGCGCTGAGATGGACCAGGAGCGAGCAGCCCGCGAGCCGTTCGGGCGCGATCGCGCGGGCCCGGCCCTTGTGGACCACGATGCCGTCGGCACCGCCCGCGACGACATCACGGATCAGCCCGTCGAAGGCGCCGGCCGCGGTGATCGGACCGTCGGACACCGAGTGGTCGAGCGGGACGAAGAGGTAGCGCCCGTCCTGGTGGCGGGACAGCCGGGCCAGGCGCAGGGACTTTCCGGTGGAGGACGTTCTCATCAGGCACTCCCTTGTGCGACGAGTGGGGGATCTACGGCCGGCCCGGGTCCTGTGCCTTCTTGCGGACCACCGTCACTCCGTCGCCGATCGACAGGATGACCGCCTCCACGCGCGGGTCGGCGGCGACATGGGCGTTGAACGCGCGCATGGGCGCGCCCTCGCCCTCGGGGTCGTCGACCACGGTCGAGAACCACAGGACGTTGTCGACGAGGATCACCCCGCCCGGACGCATCCGCGGCACGAGCTCCTCGTAGTAGGCGGTGTAGTTCGCCTTGTCCGCGTCGATGAAGGCCAGGTCCCACTCGGGATCCGTCGGCAGCGAGCGCAGGGTGTCCAGCGCCGGCCCGAGCCGCAGTTCGATCCGGTCGGCGACGCCGGCTTCCTTCCACGCGTCCTGGGCGATGGCCGTCCACTCCTCGTTCACGTCACAGGTGAGGAGGTGACCGTCGGCCGGCAGCCCGCGGGCGATGCTGAGCGCCGAATAGCCGGTGAACGTGCCGACTTCAATGGCCTTGCGCGCGGACATCATTTGCGCGAGGAACGTGAAGAAGGTTCCCTGGGGAGTTCCGATCCGCATACGGGCCCGGTCGCCGACCGTAGTCGTGCGTTCCATCAGACCGAGCTGTGCGTCGTCGACCGGGAGGCTGTTCTCCACGATGTATTCGTGAAGTGCTTCGGATACCAATGTCGGTCTCATGGGGCGATCCTGGCAGTATCCGCACCAGGATCATCCCAGAATTTCTACAGGCATCAGGAATCATGGATTCCGACGCGCTTCGGCTGCCGGGATGTGATCCCAGCGCCGGATTTCCGGTTGCCGGAGGGCACAGAAAAGAAGGGGGCGACGGACAGGACCGCCCCCTTCTTCTCCCTCTTCCTACGCACTCAGCAATGCCAGGCGGCCACCTCGTCGGGCAGCGGCTCCAGTTCGGTGATCTCGCTGGGTTTGCGTTCCATGTACTCGGGGTTGCAGCCCTGGTAACCGAGGAGCTTCGCGATCGGGGCGAGGACCCCGAACAGCACGCGCTGGACCGGCCAGGCGGGCGAGGTGAAGCGCAGGACGTCCTCGAACTCCAGGGTGGTCACGGCCTGCTGGAGCAGACGGGGCATCCCGTCCGGCGTGGTCTTGCCGTCCTGCGCCAGCCCGAAGAGCTGACGCAGCACCAGCTTCTCGAACCGGTCGGCCCGTCCTATCAGTTCACATACGTGCCGGGACTCGTCCCCGCCGGCGTTCCACCAGCGGTGCTTGGCACCGGCGGGTATCAGGATGGTCTGTCCCGGCCGGTCCAGGACCACTTCCCGGCCGTCGACGGAGAACGCGACCCGCCCGCGGACCAGCGTGAACCGCTCCTCGCTCAGGGGGTGGACGTGCGCCCCGGACACGGCGCCGCCGGGCTGCACATACACATCCATGACGGTCCGCATCCCGCCGGTCTCCGCCGCGGGCGTACGGATCACCACACGCTCGCGGCACCGGGGGTTCTCGTAGACTTCTCCCTGGCTGACAGCCATCCTGGGCCTCCCTTTCATCGAGACGGGCGAACAGAGCGCCGCGCCTGCCGAAGTTCAGAGCCGTGTGCCGCCACTCGCGTCGATGACCTGGCCGGTGATCCACCGCGCCTCGTCGGTCGCGAGGTAGGAGATGACATCGGCGACGTCACCCGCCTGCCCCACCCTCCCCAGCGCCGACTGCTCGGAGACCTGCTGCTGTGCCTGGGCGTTGCCGCGCAGCCAATCCGCGTTGGCGTCGGTGTCCAGGGGGCCGGGAGAAACCGCGTTGACCGTGATACCCCGCCCGCCGAGCTCCTGTGCCAGGCCGAGCGTGAGCGTGTTCAGTGCGCCCTTGGTGAGGCCGTAGACGGCCGTTCCGGGGAAGGTCATACGCGTGACGGCAGACGACACATTAATGATGCGGGACCCATCGCGCAATCGTCCGAGCGCCTGTTGGATGAGAAAGAAGGGTGCTCTGATATTGACCGCCATCATGCGCTCGTAGTCGTCGGGTTTGGCCTCTTCCAGCGATCCGCGGACCAGGGTCGCCGCGTTGTTCACGAGAATGTCGACCCGCGCTTCACCGCCGTCCGTGTGCGAACCGATGGAGGCGTCGAATGCCTCCCAGAGTTCGGCCGGTCCGTCCGGCGAGGAGAATTCCGCCTGCACCGCGAAAGCCTTGCCTCCCGCGACGCGGATGGACTCGACGACCTCCCGGGCCGCCGCCCGGTCGGAGGCGTAGTGGACGGCCACCACGGCGCCGCGCGCAGCCAGCCGCTCAGCCGTCGCCCGGCCGATGCCCCGGCTGGCTCCGGTCACCACGGCCACTTTGCCCGTGAGCGCCGGCATCACGCACCGCTCTTCTCGGCGCGGGCCCTGCGCGCCAGGAACACCCACACGACCGCGGCCGCGAGGAGCAGGAAGAGCGCGTCGACGAGCACACCCGCCCGTACGCCGCCCAGGACGGCGTCGGTTGCCGAACCGGTCTTCTCCAGCGCCGATGTGCGGGCCGAGATCACCGCGCTGATCACCGGAATGCCCAGAGTGATGGCGATCTGCATGCTCATCGTCGTCAGACCGGTGGCGAGTCCCTGCTCCTCGTCGGGCAGCCCCGAGGTGGCGCTGACCATGTACGCCACGATGGCGTAGGCGTGGGCGAAGAACCCGACGGCGAGTCCGACGAAGACCAGGACCACGCCCATGTCGCTGTCGTTCAGTCCCAGCAGCACCGCGAAGCCGAGGGACTGGACGACCAGGGCGAGCGAGAGGACCGCCGGAGCCCCGAGCCGGGCCAGCAGCCTGGGCGCGATGGTCCCGGCCACGATGATCGCGATGCCGGGCAGGCCGATCGCCACGCCCGTCGTGAACGCGGAGAAGCCCAGCACCTTCTGCATGTACAGCGTCGCGGTGAAGGAGGTCGCCGTGGCCATGGCGATCGTGGCGAAGCCGCCGAAGTTGCCCCACAGCACGGAGCCGCGCTTCAGCACCCTCACCGGCGCGAGCGGGTTGTCGCTCTTCAGCTCGATGAACCAGAAGGAGACCAGGAGCACTGCGGCCACCGCGAGCCACACGTAGACGGAGGACGCGCCCCAGCCTTCGTGCCCGGCGGTGGTGATGCCGAAGACCAGCGCCAGCAGACCACCCGTGACGGTGATCGCGCCCGGCACGTCCAGGCGCGTGCGGGTGGCCGCCCGGCCCTCCGGAATGACGGTCAGCGTGCCGATGACGAGGAGCACGACCACCGGAACGTTGATCAGGAAGGACCAGCGCCAGCTCAGGCTCTCGGTCAGCACACCGCCCAGCAGCGCGCCCGCGCTGAACCCGGCGCCCACCAGCGCCCCGTTCAGCCCGAGCGCCTTCTGGCGCAACGGCCCCTCGGGGAACGTCGTGGTCATCAGCGACAGCGCCGACGGCACCGAGATGGCCGTGGCCACACCCTGGGCCACGCGCGCGGCCAGCAGGACCTCCGGGGAATTCGCCAGCCCGCCGACCAGGGAGGCGAGAGCCAGGAGCACGATCCCGACGAGGAACATCTTGCGCCGCCCCGCCAGGTCGGCGATCCGCCCGAACAGCAGCGTGAACCCGGCGGCGGGCAGGGCGAAGGCCGTGGTGATCCACTGCAGCGAGTCGAGCGAGAAACCCAGCGAATCCCCGATCACCGGCAGGGAGACGGTCAGGATGGAGAAATCGGCGGCGAGCATGAACTGGGCGCCCAACAGCACTGCCAAGGCCACTTTTTGACGGCTGGTCATGCCATCTTGCTCGGTCGCGGCCACGGCTGGTGCGCCGGCCCTCTCCTCCACGTCGGACATGGTCTTCCTTTCGATTCGTCTGCCATGCGCTGGCTTGCAGTGGGTGGAACACCGGCCGACGCCGGGCAGTTGCACGCGCGGTCCCGGCAGTTGCGTCCCGGCAGGTGCACCCGCGGTGGCGGAACCCGTCCGGTCCGGGTGAATCAGCGTGAATCCCCGCGGATCCCGGTGAACCCCCGCGGATCCCGGTGAATCCCGGCGGGTCCCGGTGAACCCCTGCGGATCCCGGTGAGCCCCCCGCGGATCCCGGTGGGCCCCGACGTATCGCTGCAACCCTCTGCGGCCCCGTGGTGTTCTGATGGGTGATGGATGACATGGCCGAGCAGGTGACAGCACGCCTGGCAGTGGATCTCGACGACGGCTTCACGGAGCTGGTGCGGGTCCACGCCACGGCGGTCCGCGCGTTCCTGCTCCGGGTGACCGGATCCGCCACCGAGGCGGACGACCTGGGGCAGGACACCTTCCTGCGCGCCTATACGGCGCTGCAGGGCTATTCGCCGCAACGCCGCCGCGAATTGCGGCCGCGTGCCTGGCTGATGACCATCGCGGCCAACGCCTGGCGCAACCACGTCCGTTCCGGCGTGCGCCGCCCGGTGTCGGCCACCCCGGTCGAGGACGTCTGCCAGGCCTGGCCCGACCGTAGCCCCGGTCCCGACGAACGTGCCGACACGGCCTTCGACAGACACCGGCTCGTGTCGGCGCTGACGGAGTTACCGGAGAATCCGAGGGTCGCCGTCGTGCTCCGGCACATCGTCGGCCTGAGTTACCAGGAAATCGCCGAAGCGCAGGGCTGCCCGGTAGGAACGGTCAAAGCACAGGTGTCCCGTGGTATCGGTAGCCTGCGTCAGCTGATGGCCACCGAGGACCCGCCCCCGAGGGAGGTGTCGAAGTGACGACGAACGACGAGGGCGCTGCCTCCCCGCAGCACGACCTGGAGAGCGCGCTGGCCGCCCTCACCACCTCAGCACCGGTGGACTACGGGCTGCGGGTGCTGAGGCATGTGGGTATCTCCGTCGAACGCTACGACAGATACGTACGGCTGGAGACGGGAGCCGGAGGGCTCTACGTGGCCTTCAGCCCACACGCGGTCACCGGCGCCATGATGGAGACCATGGTCGTCAGCACCGAGATGTTCGAAGAGATCCACTGGTCCCGGACCCGTCGTACGGCCATCCGCTCGGACACCGCCCTGCCGGGGCTGCGTCCCGCGGTGCGCACCGGCCGGGCCAAGTCCCTCCCCATCGACCTGGGTTCCGTGGACGAGGAGCACCGCGCGGTGCTGGAAGCCGTGCGCACCGTTCCCAAGGGGCAGCTGCGTCCGGTCAGCTGGGTCGCCAGGGAGGCCGGGGTGGGGCCCCGGCCCGAGGCCGTCACCCGGGCACTCGCCGCCAACCCGGTGACCCTGCTGATCCCCTCCCATCGGATCACCGACGAGCACGGCTCGCCGTGCGACGTCTCCTACCCGCCCAGCACGGGCCGGGCGCTGCGGGCCGCCGAGCACATCGACATGGAGCGGCTGGCCGGCCTGTCGCAGGAGGGAGCCGTCTTCCTGGGCAGCCGGACCACCCATGTCTACTGCCATCCCACCTGCGCCCACGCCCGCCGGATCACCCCGCGGCATCAACAGCCCTTCCCCAGCGCCTCGGCAGCCCGCCGAGCGGGCTACCGGGCGTGCCGTAGCTGTCGCCCCCTCGCCGTCTGAGGGATCCGGAGGACCGGTCCGACACCGGCCGAGTGCCCCGGCCGGCCTGGATGCAACCCTTCACCGCGCCGCGGTGTTTCTCAGTGGGGCACAGTCCTGACAACGAGTGGGGAGTGAGCACGCCATGCGTCATGCATCCGGTGGTGAGCCCGACTGGTGGGGAGCGGAACTGCTCGCGCGGCACCCCTCCCGGGCCGTCTGGGCCGAAGGCGACCACGCGGTGACCTACGGACTTCTGCGTACCCAGGCGAGCAGGCTCAGAGGGTTGTTCGCCGCGCACGGCATCCGTTCCGGCACCACCGTCGCGCTCCAGGGCACGCCCAGCTTCTCGCAACTGCGGTCGACACTGGCCCTGTGGTCGCTGGGCGCCCAGGTGATGCTGATCGGGCAGGAGATACGCGGCATCGAGCTGGCCCGGCTGCTGGACAGCCGACGTCCGCAGTACCACGTCACCTTCAGCGGGAACGGCCACGGTCGCCGGGCCTTCCACGACGAGTGCGAGATCCTCGTGCGCCGTATGCGCCGCGGGCTCCCCGCCGCGCAGGACCACTGCCTCGTCCACTTCACCTCGGGAAGCACCGGCTTCGCCAAGGCCGTGGGCCGCACGGGCCCTTCGCTGCTGGCCGAGCTCGATGTCTTCCGGCGCGTCCACGGAATGCCGGGGGCGGGAGCACGGGTCCTCGTGCTCGGACCGGTCACGCACTCCTTCAGCCTGGTCGGTGGGCTGCTGCACAACATGGACGTGGGCGCCGTGACCGTCTTCGCTCCCCGCTCGGCCCGCCCCGCCGTCCTGCGCACCGCCATCCGGTCGGGCGCCGACACGATCCTCGGCACGACCGCCCACTTCACGGAACTCGCCCTGGGCGACCGCCCGGTGCGGGTGCCGGGGCTCCGCCGCGCCGTGTCGGGCGGTGACCGGCTGGCGGACCGGGTGTACGCCCGGTTCGCCGATCGCTACGGCGTGCGCATCGGGCAGGCGTACGGCACCACGGAGTCCGGGATCGTCGCGGCCGACCCCACCGGTTGGTACGGCCCCGGATCGGTGGGCCCGGTCGTCCCCGGGCGACGGGTGCGGCTCATCGGAGAGGAGTTGCAGGTACGTCTGGAGCACACCCCCTACCTCTCCGAGGAGCCGCCTCCCGCCCGCTTCGTGGCCGACGGGCCGCCGGACGGTCCCGGCTGGCTCTGCACCCGGGACCGGGCCGCCTTCGACCCGGCCGGAGGCGCGCTGCGCATCCTCGGCCGGATCGATCCCGCCGCCGACCGCGGTGACCGGGCGCAGGGTCTCGATCGCCTGCTGCTCGCGGACCGCACGGCCGGCCGGGCGCTGACCCGCAGCGGGCGGCCCAGGAGCTGACGCCCTGCCGCCGCGCCCGCGCCTGCGCCGGCACCGCCCGCACGACACGCAGGGCCTCGCGTCCGGATCCGGCCCGATCCGAACGAAAGGCCCTGGTCCGACCGACGGGACAGCCCTCAGCGCACCACCGGTGTCATCATGCCGGTCGGCGGGTGCGGTGCCGTGCGGTCTGTGTCGGTGTCCGTGTCCGTGGCATTGAGGATGCGTTGCTGGAGCCGCTGCACCGGAGCACCGGGCTCGATGCCGAGTTCCGCCACCAGGTTGAACCGCAGCCGGTTGAACACCTCCAGCGCCTGGGCCCTGGCGCCGATGATGTCCAGCACCCGCATGTACTGCAGGTGCAGGCCCTCGTGCAGGGGGTGTTCGGACACCGAGACCGACAGATCGGACAGCGCCTCGTGATAGTGCCCCAGGCTGATGCGGTTGGCGCAGAGGGTCTCCACAACGCCGAGCCGGGATTCCTCCAGGTGACGCCGCTGAGCCTCCAGCGAGGGGCCGGTGACGGTGTCGACGAGGGCGGATCCCCTCCACAGGGCGAGGGCCCGCGAGAAGGTCTCGACGCCCTCTCCGACGGAACCGGTCCGCGCGATGGTCCGGCCGTGCTCGGCCAGCTCCAGATAGCGGCGGTGGTCGAACCGGGCGACGGAGTCGCTGAACATGTATCCGCCGGGCCGGGTGAGGAGCAGCTCCTGGCCCACCACGCGCAACGGCATGCCCGTGATGTGTGTCAGTACCTTCCGCGACTGGAAGACATACGTCTGGATGTTGCGCAGGGCGCTGGCGGGCGGGAAGCCGTTCCACACCTCCCGCACCAGGGAGGACACCGGGATGAGCCGGCCGGCGTTCGCCACGAGCAGGGCGAGGACGGTGCGGGGCTTCGGAGCCAGTTCGACGCTCTCGGGGGGATCGCCGGCAGACACCAGGAGGGGGCCTAATATTCCGATGTCCATGAAGACTCCAGGGCGGGCCGTCGCAAGGCGGGGTTAGCGGCTGAGGCCGTGCGGCGGGCGCGGCACGGCCACGGAATCGACGAGGGCCGGAACCGGGGCCTCGCGAAGAATCGAGGCCCCGGCCCGTGTGGGAGACGTGCCGGGGGTGTCCGGCCCCGCTCCTGCGGATATCCCTCAGCCCAGTTCGAGGGTGGTGGTGGCGAACACCCGCTCTTCGGCGGTCTCGGGTACCGGCCCGGTGTACATGCGCACCGTGTGGAACCGCGCCTCCAGGCCCCGGGACGCCAGCAGGTCGGCCGACGCGGTGTGGGTGCCCGGGATGTCGAGGGACACCTCCTCGTCCGGGCCGAGATGGCTGACCAGGCTGTCGAACAACGCGGCGGCGTCCTGCGGGGTATCCGCGAAGAGCGGTCCGATGCGGTGGCCGCGACCGGCCGGACGGATCACTCCGTACCCGGCGACGGCGCCGTCGCGCAGCCGGGCGCGGGCGGTCCGGCCCGGGGAGGTGAGCCACCGGGCGACGAATCCGCTCCGGTCGGCGGGGAAGCAGCCGCGGTCGTACGCGGCCAGGGCCTCGGTGTGCTCGGGGGTGACCCGTACGGTCCCCGGGACGAGTCCGGCCGGCCGTGCCGGACGCCCGGCGTAGTGCACGGTGTCATGCACCGCCTTGAACCCGTGCGTCTCGTAGTTGGCCTGCTGGGCGGGCATCGCGTCCAGGCCGACCGTGCGGTTCCCGGCGTGCGGGAAGGCCGCGTTCCAGGTCGCCAGGCCGTGGCCCCGGCCGCGGAATTCCGGGTCGGTCAGGTAGTGGCCGAGGACGGCGTACCGGTCGGAGTAGTTGACGATGGAGACGGCCGCGACGGGCCGTCCGTCGAGACGGCCGATGAAGAAGCCGGCGGGGTCGGTGGGGTGGAAGCAGGCCACGTCGCCGTTGCCGACGTTCCAGCCCTCCCCGTCCGCCCATTCCGCCACCCGGTACCAGTCCTCCAGGGTGGCGGTGGAAACGGTGAGTTCGTCATGGGGGTTCATGAAGCGGTGGTCCCTTCTGGTCCGACTGGGCTCTACTGGGCCGGGCTGGATGCGCGGAAGTGGGCGGGGAGCGGTGCTCACAGGCCGAGGGAACGCCCGATCATCTCCTTCATGATCTCGGTGGTGCCGCCGTAGATCGTCTGGACCCGGCTGTTGGCCCACTCCCGGGAGATCGGGCTCTCCTTCAGGTAGCCGTAGCCACCGTGCAGTTGGAGCGCCCGGTTGGATATCTCCACCTGGAGTTCCGTGGTCCACCACTTGGCCTTCGCCGCGTCGGTGGCCGACAGCCGGCCCGCGTTGAGCCGGCTGACGCAGTGGTCGAGGAAGACGCGGGCGATGGTGACCTCGGTGTCCATCGTCGCCAGCTGGAACCGGTTGTGCTGGAAGCTTCCGATGGCCTGCCCGAACGCCTGCCGCCGCCGCGCGTACTCCAGGGCGTCCTCCAGCATCCGTTCGCAGGCGGCGACCGCGACCGTGGCGATGCTCAGCCGTTCGCGCGGCAGACCGGTCATGAGGTAGGCCATGCCGGCGTTCTCCTTGCCGACCAGGTTGCCCGCGGGAATGCGGCACTCGTCGAAGAACAGCTCGCAGGTGTCGCTGGCGCTCCAGCCGAGCTTCTCCAGCCGGCGCCCCCGGGCGAAGCCGGTGGCACCCCGCTCCACGACGAACAGGCTCAGGCCCTGCCCGCCGCGCTGCGGAGCGGTGCGCGCCGCCACCAGGACGACGTCGGCGTTCTCGCCGTTGGTGATGAAGGTCTTCTGGCCGTTCAGGACGTAGTGGTCCCCGTCCCGGACGGCCGTGGTGCGGATGTCGGCCACATTGGATCCGGCATCCGGTTCGCTGATCGCGATGGCCGCGACGAGTTCGCCGGAGCACAGTCCGGGCAGCCAGCGCCGACGCTGCTCCGGTGTCGTCCGGCCGGCGATGTAGGAGGCCACCACGTCGTTGTGGGCCACGAAGCCGGGCACGGTGACCCTGGCCCTGATGAGCTCCTCCGCGAAGACGGCCGGGTAGCGGAAGTCGGGTTCGCCCCCGCCGCCGTACTCGGTCGGCGCGTCCATGCCGAGGAGTCCGGCGGCGCCGGCCTTCCGCCACAGGCCGCGGTCGACGATCCCTTCCTTCTCCCACCGGTCGTGGTACGGGACGGCCTCGCGCTCCAGGAACGTACGGACCATCTTCCGGAAGTCCTCGTGCTCCGCACCGTAGTGCGGCGTCACCTCGGGCCGCTCGCGCATGTCAGCGATTCCCCTTTCCGGTCCGGTCGCCCATCGGGGGTCCGGGCCGTGCCTTCGGCTGCCAGAGCGAGGACCCGCTCCGGTTCGAGCACCGCCGCGAAGTGGCCGCCGGGGATCTCGACGCGGTGACTGGGTGCGGTGCTGTGCTCCGCCCATCCGGCCATCTGACCGGGTGTCACATGGGGGTCGTCCCGCGCGGCGACCAGGACCAGCGGGTGGTCGACGCGCAGGGTGGACGTCTCCCGGCCGAACTGGCACCGGATCTCCTCGTCCTCGCGCATCATCCGGACCAGGAGCCGCGTCATCGTGCTGTTGGACAGCAGTGCGGACGCCGTGCCGCCGTCGGCGACCATCTTGGCCAGCAGCGCGTCGTCGTCGAGGTCGCCGATGACGGTGTCCGGCTGGAGCCGGGGCGGCAGCGCCGCCGACAGCACGGACCGCTCGGGCGGCTCGCCGAGTGTCCGCGCGACCGCCGCGCCCACCGACAGGCTGAGCGTCGCGCCGAAGCTGTGGCCGAAGGTGGCCCAGCGCAGTCCCGGCCGCTCCTGGCGGGCCGCCAGCAGATCGGCCGCCACCTGGCCGGCCATGGCGGCGACCAGCTCCGGGTAGTGGGTGACGCGGGCGTCCCGGGCCCGGGGCCCGCGCCCCGGCTGGTCGACGCCCACGATCTCCAGGGGCACGCCCTGGGGCGCCCGCCATCCCCGGTACACCAGCGAACTGGCGCCGGCGTGCGGGAAGCAGTAGAGCCGGACCGGGGCCTTCGGCGGCGGTGTCGCGCGGCTCATGCCCGTACTCCTTCCGTGAACGCGGCGACGATGTCGTCGCCGATGCGGTCGGCGAGCATCAGCGTGGTCAGATTGGTCGGGACGCTCGGCACCGACGGGAAGACGGACGCGTCGACCACCCGCAGCCCTTCGACGCCATGGACCCGGCCGCGCTGGTCGACCACGGACATCCGGTCGGACGGCGGTCCCATGCGGGCCGAACCGACCGCGTGCCAGCCGGGGTTCATGATGTTGCGCACCGCGTTGCGGAGCACGACCTCGTTGCCGATCATCCGGTCGGTCCAGAACTGCGTCCGCTCCAGCCGCTCGGCGATACCGGGCGCCCCCAGGATGCCCCAGGCCTTGCGCACACCGTGCATGAGCCGGTCCACGTCCCTCTCGACCGTGCCCATGCCCAGCTCGATGACGGGCGGGGTGTCCGGGTCGGCGCTCTCGGCGAAGACCCGGCCCCGTGACTCCGGGCGCATCAGCATGACCGACAGGCCCACCGCCATCGGCGAGCCGAGCCGGTCGACGAACCCGGGGATCGTCGTGGACTCCACGTTGTTCAGCAGCCCCACCTGGACGTCGACGTCGTCGTCGTACCCGCTGGACATCCGCGCCGCGATCTGCCGCCACGGCATACCGGGCTTGCACACGCCCGGCTCGGGCAGGGACCAGATGACCACCGAGGGGTGGTCGGCGAGGTTCTCGCCCACTCCGGGCAGATCGACGACCGGGGGAACACCGAGGGCGGCCATCAGCCGGGCGTCGCCGACGCCCGAACGCTGGAGGACGACCGGTGTGCCGACCGCGCCCGCGCACAGGATCACGTTCCGGGCCCGCACCGTGGACCGGTGGCCGTCCTTCCCCACCAGCTCCGCTCCGACGGCGCGCCGGCCCTCGAAGAGCACCCGGGTCACCCGGCAGCCGGTCCGCAGTTCCAGTTCGGGCAGTTTCCGCACGTCGGTGAGGTACGCGGTCGCCGCGTCGACCCGCTCGCCGTCGACGGCGTTGGCCGGCACCGGACCGACTCCGCGCTCGCCGCCGCCGTTCAGATCGGGCAGGTCCTCGACGCCCATCCGCAGGCACGCGTCACGGAACGCGACCTCCAGCTCATGCAGGTTCGCGGGGCCGGGCCGGCGTACCGGAATCGCGCCGCGGTCGCCGTGCGCCGCGTCGCCGGGGAAGTCCGCGTCGCTCTCGATCCGGCGGTAGTACGGCAGGACCTGCTCCCAGGTCCAGTCCGGGTTGCCGAGCGCCGCCCAGGCGTCGAAGTCCCTGCGCAACGGGCGCATCGCGATCGCCCCGTTCACCGCGGACGACCCTCCGACGACCTTGCCCAGCTGGTAGGGGAACCGGGTCCACAGGGCGCGGGTCCGCCGCTCCCCTCCGCTGGATCCGGACGCGCCGTCGGCGCCCACCAGTTCGTCCCACCGGGTGCTGGAGCGGAGGTTGGCCCGGTGGTCCCAGTTGAAGCCTTCCAGGATGAGGCGGTTCGCGTCCCGGAGGGGGTTGGTCTCCGCTCCCCCTTCCGGCTGGTCGTCGCCCGCCTCCACCAGCAGCACCCGCGCCCCGGCGGCGGCCAGCCGCGCGGCCGTGACGGATCCCGCCGAGCCCGCGCCGACCACCAGATGGTCCCAGTCGGTGCCGCCGGTCGCGTCCGCGGGGCCGTGTGCCGTGCCGCTCACGCGGTCGCCGCCTGGAACGGGAGGACCATCTCGGTGAAGTCCGCGATCGTCGCGTTCATGAACAGCCCCTCGATGACCTGCTGTTCGGTGTCCTCATCGATGCCGAAGTCGGCGCGCAGCCGGGCGATGATCCTCACGGCGTGCAGCGAGTCGCCGCCCATGTCGAAGAAGCCGTCCTCCACGCCGAACTCGCTGTGCCCCAGCAGCTCCGCCCACAGCGCGAAGAGCCGCTCCTCGATGGCGCTGCGCGGCGCGGTCCGCCCCTGGGTCTCGTCACCGTCGCTCCAGGGCAGCGCCAGCGCGTCCCGGTCGATCTTCCCGTTCGCGGTCAGCGGCAGTGCGTCGCGGGTGAGGTAGTGCGAGGGCACCATGTAGCCCGGCAGCACCTCCTCCATCGCGGTGCGCAGGGCGACAGGTTCGAGCACCGCCGCGTCGTCGCCGACGAGGTGGGCGGTCAACTGCCGCTGTCCGGTACGGGGGTGGGCCGGGGCGGTGACCATGACCTGCCGCATGCCCGGCAGCCGGCCCAGGGCGGCCTCGATCTCGCCGAGTTCGACGCGATAGCCGTTGATCTTCACCTGGAAGTCCTCGCGGCCGAGGATCTCGATGTCCCCGCCCGGCAGGTACCGGCCGAGGTCGCCGGTCCGGTAGAGCGGTTCGCCGGTCACCGGGTGCTCGATGAACCGCTCGGCCGTGCGCACCGGGTCGCTCCAGTAGCCCTGGGCCACGCCGATGCCGCCGATGTAGATGTCGCCCGTCACTCCCCTCGGGGACGGCTCCATCCAGGCGTTGAGGACGTGCAGGGTCTGGTTGGCCAGCGGTTTGCCGTACGGGATGCTCGTCCAGTCGGCCGGGACCTCCCCGATCGGATAGCACACCGACCAGATGGAGCCCTCGGTCGCCCCGCCCAGGCTGATCGTCCGCATGCCCGGGACGCGCCGGCTGATCTGGCCGGGCAGCGCGACGGGGATCCAGTCGCCGCTCAGCAGAGCCAGCCGCAGACTTCGACCGTGTCCGGCGCCGTCCCGCTCGGCGGAGTCCGCGAGGGACTCGGTCCACAGCCGCATCGGCGCGGGCACGCTGTTCCAGACGGTGACCCCGTGCCGGTCCAGCAGCTCCGTCCAGTGGGCGACGTCGTTGCCGCGTCCGGCGGAGGGGACGACCACGCATCCGCCCGCGCCCAGGATGCCGAAGAAGTCGTAGACGGAGAGGTCGAACCCGGCCGGGGCGAGGGCCAGGACCCGGTCCCGCTCGGTCACCTCGAAGCGCGCGTTGATGTCCTGCACGGTGTTCGCGGCACTGCGGTGCGAGATCATCACCCCCTTCGGCTCGCCCGTGGACCCGGACGTGAAGATCACGTACGCGAGATCGTCCACGCCCTGCCGGCTCTCCAGCGATCCGGTGCCGCACCGCAGCGTGGCCGGGTCCTCGGGGGTGATGACCTGGATGCCCTCGGGCCACGTGAGGGATTCACCCAGTTCCGCTTCCGTGACGACGGCCTTGGCCCGACATCGGTGCAGCAGGGAGTGGCGGCGCTCGTCGGGCAGCTCCGGGTCGATGGCGACGTACGCGGCGCCCGCGTGCAGGACGCCCAGCAGGGCGGCGATCTGCGCGGCGCCCGGCCGCATGGAGACGGCCACGAGCGTGTTCGGCTCCGCGCAGCCCTCCGAGCGCAGCCGGCGGGCGATCCGGTGCGCGTTCTCCTGGAGCGTCCGGTAGGTGACCTCGGTCCCGTCGGCGATCACGGCGACGGCGTCGGGGCGGCGGAGGGCGGCTTCGTGCACCAGTTCGTGGAGGCGGCGCGGCGGGATGTCGGCGGTGGTCGCGTTGGCCGCCCGGCGCTCGGCGAGCTCGGCCGTCGGCAGCGGCACGGCGCCGCCGGTGCTGTCCCAGAGCGTCTCGTCGTCGGTCAGCCGGTCCAGGAGGGTCCGGTAGGCGTGGAACATGGCGTCGAGCGTGTCGTCGGCGAACAGCCCGTCGACCGCGTTCCAGTTGACGGTGAGGGCGCCGTCCTCCTCGAAGACCTGGTTCTCCAGCCATACCTGGGGGGTCTGGCTCGCGCCGTGCGCCAGCTCGCCGAAGGCGCTCAGCGGGTCGCCCTTGGCGTCGTCCTCGCCGCCGTCGACGGTGCTGGTGAAGACCACCGGCATGGACACGTTGCGCCCGTCGCCCTGGCGGCGGGTCAGTTCGCGCAGGACCCGCACTCCCCCGTACGCGGAGTGCGCGAGGTCGGCGAGCAGTCGGCTCTGCAACCGGGCGGCCCGCCGGCCGAACGTCTCGTCGGACCGGCCGTCGACGGTGAGCAGGTTCGGGGAGAGGAAGTTGCCCACGATGCCGTCGGCCTGCGGGTGCAGCGGCAACCGGTTGAGCAGGGTGAGCGTGAGGGTGAACTCCTGGCGCCGCGACCAGGTGCGCAACACCTCGCCGTAGGCGGCGAGCAGCAGGTTCGAGGGGGTGAGGCCGTGCCGGCGGGCGGTGGCGGACAGGGCGGCCCAGCGGTCCTGGGGCAGGACGGCGCGGCGCCGGACGAAGGAGGGCCGGCCGATCTGCTCGGGGGCGACGGCCAGCGGCAGGTCGGGGGCCGGGGGGAGCTCGTCGAGGCGCGCTGTCCAGTACTCGGCGGCGCGGCGGCCGACCGGGCCGTCGCGGAGCTCGTTCTCGGCGAGGACGTGATCGCGGAAGGTGTATCCGAGCGGGACCGGGGACCAGGCGGGGTCATCGTAGAAGCGCCGCCACTCCGCGAGCACGAGCAGGAGGCTGCGGACGTCGACGAAGAGCAGGTCGACGCTGATGTGCAGACGGGTGCGGTTTCCGGGCAGATGCGTGGCCCGGATGTCGAACAGCGGCCAGCGGTCGCCGGGCAGTACCTGGTCCTCCAGCTCGGCGCGGATACGTTCCAGTGCCCCGGCCCGTTCCGCCTCGGACGCCATGCGCAGGTCGGTGGCGGCTATCTCGTACGGAGGTGTCTCGTCGAGGACCCGCTGGTCGCCGTCGGCACCGGTCACCGCGCGGAGCATGTCGTGGCGTTCCACGACCCTGCCGAGGGCGGCGGTGAGGCGCGGGACGTCCAGGGCGGGTCCGTCGAACTCGAAGAGGTAGTGGCTGGAGACCCCGCCGAGCTCCAGGCCCTTGTGACGGCCGATCAGGTATCCCTGCTGGATGTCGGTCAGCGGGAACGCCTCGTGGCGGTCCTTCGGACGCGGTTCGGCGCGGGGCAGGTCCCGCGGGTGGGGCCGGCCTCCGGCCAGCGAGTTCAGGCGGTCGTGGTGAGCGGCGATCCCGTCGCGCAGATGCGGGGGCAGGGCGCCGTCCGGAGCGTCGGTGCTGATCCGTTCTCCGTCGAAGCGGAGGTTGACACGACGATTCAGCAACTCGGCTACAAGGTCTTCCATGAATTCCACGCCTCTCTTCACCACGTGCGTCGAGGTAACAACCCCGATACCGTCCCGGACCGCCGCACGAAGCATCAATACGGTGCCACCGCAGAACTGACCGAAGGGCCCCTTCGGCACCACCGAATGGTCAAGAGACCTGAAACACAACGGTGTTGACCCGTTCAGGAATTCCACCCATGATTTCGCCATGGAAAATCGGACCCCCTCACCGCCAAGCGGAAAACGCATACTCGTCGCCGCCACCGGTTCCATTGCGACGCCGTCGCTGCCGTCGTATCTCGGCGTACTGCGTGAGCGGCTGGACGCCACCTGCACCGTGCTGCTCACGCCGGCCGCCGCTTCGTTCCTGCCGCCCCAGACGGCGGCGCTGTTCGCGGAGCGGGTGGTCAGCGGGGAGTCGCCCGTCGACTGGCCGACCGACAAACCGTCCCGGCTCGCGGGCGACCACGACATCCTGGTGGTGCTGCCGGCCACGGCGAACACGCTCGCCATGGCCGCTGCGGGGGCCGCCCCCAACCGCCTCGGCACGGTGATCCTCGCCGCCGACTTCCCCGTGGTGTTCTTCCCGGTCATGGGCGCGCGCATGTGGGAGAAACCGGCCGTGCGGCGCAATGTGGCCCAGTTGCGGGAGGACGGCTGCGTGGTGCCGGAGCCCGTCTGGCACGAGGGGTTCGATCCCGGTACGGGCAGCCGCTCCAGCCATCCGTCACTGCCCTCCCCCGAGCAGGTGGCGGAACTCGTGGGCGAGCTGCTGTCCATGTCGCGGGCCGGCTGACCGTCGCCGGGGAGACGAAGGACCCCGCGGCGTCCCGAGACGCCGCGGCAATTCACTGACCACCGGAGGTGTCGTGATGTCGGAGGAGATTCCGACGATGTACGAGTGGGTCGGCGGCGCGAAAACGCTGGAACGGCTCACCGAGGAGTTCTACCGACGGGTGCGGAAGGACGAACTCCTGGCCCCGCTCTTCCAGTACATGACCGACGATCATCCGCAGCACGTGGCGACCTGGCTCGGCGAGGTCTTCGGTGGGCCCGCGACGTACACCGAAGAACTCGGCGGGTTCCGGCGCATGCTGAAGAGCCACCGCGGCCGGGCGATCCAGCCGGAACAGCGGCAGCGCTGGGTGACGTTGATGCTGGAGGCCGCCGACGAAGTCGATCTGCCCTCCGACTCAGAATTCAGGTCGGCATTCGTCGCGTATATCGAATGGGGTTCGCGCCGGGCCATGGGGAATTCGCAGCCCGACGCGCCGCCGTCGCGGCGGGAGACCGTTCCGGTCTGGGGCTGGGGCCAGTCCCCGCCCGGCAAGGCCTGACCGGCGCCGGTGGAAGCCGGCCCGAACGCCGAGCGTGCCGTCCCCGCGGGGGACGGCACGCTCGGCGTCGTCGTGGGCTACGCGCTGCCGCGGCGGCGGACCACCCTGGTCGCCGCGAGCGCGGCGACCAGGTAGACGACGGCCCCGGCGCCGAACGCCCAGGAGTAGCCGACGACCACCTCGGCCCGGGTCGCCGCCACCGCCATCAGGGCGGCCAGACCCACCGTGGGCCCCAGCTCCATGGCGGTGTTCATCACGCCGCCCGCCAGCCCGGCCTGGTGGGCGGGCACGTTCGTGGTGGTCAGCACGGCCGAGCCGGAGAAGATGAAGGACGTACCGGCCGCCAGCAGGACGGCGCCGGGCATCAGCCCGAGGCCGAACGAGGTGTCGGGGCCGATCCCGGTGAGCAGCGCCAGTCCGACGGCGCCGGCCACCAGTCCGGCGACGGTGACGCCCCCCGCGCCGTACCGGCCGACCGCCCGGCCGGCCAGCTGGTTGGCCACGATCAGGGCGAGGGTGAAGGGTACGAACGCGCCGGTCGTCGCCAGGGTGGACCAGTCCTGCTGCTGCTGGAGGTAGAGCGAGAGCAGGAAGGTCACCAGGCCGGTGCCCGCCGCCGCCAGCAGGATGCCGACGAGGCCCACCAGCCGACGGGGCTCCACGGTGAAACCGGGCGGCAGCAGCGGATCCCGCACGCGCCGCTCGACCAGCAGGAACAGGACGAGCAGGGCGGCCCCGATCGCGATCGGCACGAGGACCCGGGGCGAGCTCCACGGGTGGTCGCCGCTGAGGATCAGGCCGTAGCTGCCGATCGAGATGCCCAGCGTGGCGAGCAGGGCCCCGGCCGGGTCGAGTCCCGGCCGGGTGGCCGAGGCGTCGGCGGGATCGGCGGGCAGCAGTCGGCGGGTCATGAGGAGCGCCACCGCGGCGACGAGCACGGGAACGGCGAACATCCAGCGCCAGGACACCCACGTGGTGACGGCGCCCGAGGTCAGCGTACCGATGGCGGCGCCGAGGACGGACACGCCGCCCCAGCTCGCCATGGCCCGGCCGAAGGCCGCGGGTTCGCGGAAGACCGCGCGCAGCACCGCCAGGGCCGCCGGTGCGGTGAGAGCCGCGCCGACGCCCTGGCTGAACCGGACGGCGACCAACGCCTCGAACGTGGGCGCCAAGGCGGCCGTCGCGGACGCCAGGCCGAACAGCACCAGTCCCAGCACGAACATCGGCCGGCCGCCGTACCGGTCGGCGAGCCGGCCGCCGAACAGCAGCAGACCGCTGTAGGGCAGCCCGTACGCGGCGTTGACCAGGACCAGGTCCGCCGCGCTCAGGTCGAACTCCTGGCCGATCGCGGGCAGCGGCACCGCGATCAGGGTGATGGTGAAGATCAGCGTCGCCTGGACGACGGCGAGCATCGCGAACGCGAGTCCGGCCGGGGACCCGGTGTCCTTGCCGGAGGGTCGGCCCTCGCCCCCGCGGCCGTTGCCGGAGTCCACCGGTCCGGCCGTCGGCGCTCCCGGGGGCGGAGTGGGTTCGGTCAGTGGCTGGGTGGGGTCCATCGCAGGTCTCTCCTCGGGGCCCGGTCGGGCGTCGGTAACTCGGTGGACATGACCGTGCGGTCCCGTCAGGCGGCTGTCCGCGCAGCGGCCCGGACGGCCAGCTCGACGTCCTCGTCGACCAGTTGGTGGTTGAGGGCGAACGCGGCGGCGGATCCCATGCCGGCCGAACTGACCACGAGGGCGCGGGGGTCCACGACGTTGCCGACCGCCCACACGCCGGGCACGCTGGTGAGGCCGGAGCGGTCGGTGGCGATCCACCCGTCGGTTCCGCGCTCGCAGCCGAGCGCCGTCAGCAGTCCGTCGCGCGGCACCATGCGCGGCACGACGAAGACCGTGCTGCGGGCGACCCCGCTGTCCTCGGCCAGTTCGACCCCGCGCAGCCGGTCGTCCTCCACCACGAGCCGCTTGACGGTCCCTTCGACGACGGGCACCTGCCGGGCGGCCAGGGCCGTCCGCTCGTCGTCGGTCAGCTCCAGTCCGTGCCGGAACAGCACGACGTCGTCGGACCACTGGCGCAGCAGCAGCGCGTGCCGGACGGCCCCCGGGCTGGTCCCGAGCACGCCGAGCGGCTGGTCGCTGACCTCGTAACCGTGGCAGTACGGGCAGTGGAGCAGGTCCTTCCCCCACCGCTCCCGGACCCCGGGGATGTCCGGCAGTTCGTCGCGCAGGCCGGTGGCCACGATCACGCGGCGGGTGGACAGCGTCACGCCGCCGACCAGCCGCACGGTGAAGCGCGGCGCGGCGTCCTCGCCCGCGCGCTCCACGTCGTCGACCTCGCCCTGTATGAACTCCGCGCCGTATCCGGCCACTTCGGCCCGGCCGGTCTCCAGGAGCGCACTCGGCGCCATCCCGTCCCGGGACAGGAAACCCTGCATGTGCGCGGAGGGAGCGTTGCGCGGCGCCCCCGAGTCCACGACGACCACCCGGCGGCGCGCCCGTGCCAGGACCAGCGCCGCGTTGAGCCCTCCGGCCCCGGCCCCGATCACGACGACGTCGATGCCGTCCTCGTGCGTGAACCCGTTCCGCGATCCGTTCTCGGACATGCTCGCCCCTCTCATCTCACTCTTTCCGCCTGTGCCTGCTCCCGCTGTCAGCACCTGGTACAGGGTGCGATCGCCGCCCTGCGCGGGACAACGTTTGTTGCCGTTTCCGCAACGACCCGGTGGAATGGGCGATATGAAGCAATCACCTGCCATCTCCCAGGTCCTCGACGAGGTGGGCCCCCGGTTACGCCGACTGCGCACGCAGCGCGGTGTGTCACTCACCGCGATCGCCGAGGCGACCGGGATCTCCAAGAGCACCCTGTCCCGGCTGGAGTCCGGCCAGCGCCGGCCCAGCCTGGAGCTGCTGCTGCCCATCGCCCAGGCCCACCAGGTCCCCCTGGACGAGCTGGTGGGCGCCCCGGAGGTCGGCGATCCGCGGATCAGGCCCTCGCCCCGCAGCGTCAACGGCAACACGGTGCTGCCGCTGACCCGCCAGCCAGGTCCGCTCCAGGCGTTCAAGATGGTGCTGCCGGCCAGCCGGAAGACGCCCGATCTGTGCAACCACGAGGGCTACGAGTGGCTGTACGTCCTCTCCGGCACGCTCCGTCTCCTGCTGGCCGACCACGATCTCGCGCTGGGCCCCGGCGAGGCCGCCGAGTTCGACACCCGGCTGCCGCACTGGTTCGGCACCACCGGGGAGGGCCCCGTCGAGGTGCTCAGCCTGTTCGGGCGGCAAGGGGAGCGTATGCACGTACGGGCCCGCCCCCGGGACGGAAGCCGGCCGGCCCACTGAGGTCCGCGGCGAGCATGTCGATCACCTGCTCCCCCGCCGTGTGCGGAAACAGGTGGTCGCCGGGGAGGATCCGCACGCGGCAGTGCCGCCGGGTGTGCGCCCGCCAGCCCGCGAGCCGCGCCCGGTCCGCCGACGCGTCGCCCCGGCCGCCGAGGGCGGTGACCGGGCAGTGCAGCACGTCCTCGGTGCGGGCCCGGTAGGCCTCGGCGATGGCGAAGTCGGCCCGCATCAGCGGCAGTACCCTCCCGATCGCCTCCGGATCGGCGAAGGTCCTGCGGGCCGATCCGTAGAGCTCCCGCACCCGGTCCAGAAACGGCTCGTGCGGCAGCCGGCTCAGCTCCTGCGTCCCGGCCCCCGGGCGGGGCGCTCCCTGCCCGGACACGTAGAGCCGCTCGGCGACCCGGTCGTGGCGCCATTCCAGGCGGGCCGCGATCTCGTACGCCAGCAGCGCGCCGAGCCCGTGTCCGAACAGGGCGAACGGCCGGTCGCAGAGCCGCGTCACGAACCCGGTCAGATCCCGCAGCAGGGCTTCCGCTCCGGCGGCCGGACGCTCGTGGCCCCGGGAGCCCCGGCCCGGCAGTTCGACCGGCGTGACCACGACCGACGGGGCCAGCTGCCGCGCCCAGGGCTCGTACATCCGGGCCGAGGCCCCGGCGTACGGCAGACAGAACAGGCGCACCGACATATCCGTCATCACACACCCGCCCCGAGTCCGGCCGCCGTGGTCCGGGGCGAGGCACCGGCGAGGGCGCCCACCAGATCCCGCAGCCGGGCCGCGAGCCGTTCGGCCGTGGAGCGGGAGGTCCGGGTCCGGTCGTAGGTGAGGCGCAGCGGCAGGTCCTGGCCGGGCAGGAGGTGCAGGGCGAGGGCGTGGTGCGGCCTCGCGTCGTAGTCCGCTCCGGTGACCTGGAGACGCAGGTCGAGCAGGTCGGGCCGGGGCAGCTCCGCCTCACCCGCGAACACGGCGCTGTCCGCGGTCCCGGACCCCGCGACGCCGTGGGCCGGGTCGACGGCGTCCGTCAGCCGGCCGCTCAGCTCGCACAGCCACGGCAGCAGCGGCCGGGACTCGTCCGGTCGGGGCGGCAGCGCCACCGCGGTCTCTCTCGACCCGACGGCGCTCCAGGTCCCTGGCCGTCCGGCCGGACGGCCGGGGAGGACGGCGTCGCACGTCGGGCGAGGGCGGCCGGCTCCGGAGGGCTGCAGCATCAGCCACGCGGCGTGGAGCACGGCGGCGGGGACGATCCCGTGCGTACGGCACATCCGGCGTACCGCCGTGGCCGACGCGTCCAGGCGCAGGTCCACGGCGCCGAAGGGCGTCGTGTGGTGGGGCGGTCGCTCATGGTCCGGCGGGGGCGGGGAAGCCGGCGTCGGCGGTACCGGATCCGGTACCGGCACGCTCCCGGCGCGGGCCGCCGGGACGCGTGTGAGGGCGGGCCGGCCGGTCAGCTCGCCGGGGTGCCGGGGTGCCGCCGCCGGCCCCGGACATCGGCCCGTGAGCAACGCCCGGTAGGTCTCGCAGAGTTCGGCGACCACGACGGCGGCCGACCACCGGTCCACCACCAGGCGCGAGAACCGCCAGGCGAGGGTCCAGTCCTGTTCGCCGCACCGCACGAGCAGGGTCCGGTTCAACGGTGTGCCGTCCAGCGGGAGTCCGTGGGCCCGTTCGCGGTCCAGCCGCTCCCGCAGCCGGGCTTCCCGTACGGGCTCCCGGGTGGCTCTCCAGTCCACCGCTCCCCACGACGGCCGGCCACCGTCCCCGTACTCGGCGGAGCCGTCGGCGCGGTCCCGTATCCCGGCGCGCAGCGCGAAGTGGCGCCGCGTCATGTACCGCCAGGCCTCGGCGAGCACGTACGGGTGGAGGGTGCCGGTGAACCCGATCAGCACGTGATCGACGTACACCCCGGTGCCGGGCCTCCGTCGCACCTCCGCCAGCAGCCCGGCCTGGAAGGCCGAAAGCTGTTGTGTGCCTGGCTCTTCGATCTTCGTGGACATGCGCTGCCACCCTTTCGGTTCGCCGGGACGACTACGACCTCCGGGGTGACGGACACCGACCGTGCCAGGCCCCCGCACGGCCCGGCCGACCGTACCCGTGCGGAATGATCGCTTCTCAATACGGTGGATCCGCAGAATCGACCGAAGCATCATCTTGTGCTGGCCGAAGACCGTATCTCCGACGGCTGTGCGAACGCCTGGCGTGTTAGCGTCCAGATAGCACGTGTACAGCGTTCACCCGGCTCGGCCCGGCCCGAAAGGCCGGATAAGGGTGGTCTCCACGCTTTCATCATTGCTGTCGAACAGGGGGATACAAGCGGTGTCCAGGGAGTTGTTCGAACGGAGTGAAGAATTCCGGATAATCGAGGAGATGCTCGACTCCGCGCTGGCGGGCGAGGGGGCATCCGCCCTGGTGGAGGGCATTATCGGGACCGGGAAGACCACCCTGCTCCGGTGGGCCGAGGAGCAGGCCCGACAGCGGGGCATGCTGGTACTTTCAGCCACCGCCGCCCCCACGGAACGCCGTTTTTCGATGGGTATCGTTCATCAGCTGTTCAGCTGTCTGGAAAACGCGGGACCTCTCCCGGCCCCGCCCGAACAGGGCACATCGCATCACCCGGCGCAGGTCGATCCCCAATATCTGCAGCTCTCCGATCTGTACAAGGTAATGAGTACGACATCGGAGCGGATCCCGATTCTGGTGACGGTGGATTGCATTCAGTGCGTCGACCGGGATTCCCTCTTATGGCTGGGATTTCTCTTGCGCCGCATCGAGAACATCCGCGTGGTGTTGCTGGCGAGCCAACGCCGGGGTGAACCGGCCAGCGATCAGCATCTTCTGGTCGAGTTCATGGAGAGCATCCGCCCCGACCGGCATCTGCGCCTGGAGGACCTCAGCCCGAGTTCCGCGTCCCGTCTGGTCGACGCGCTCGCCAGCTGCGTCCCCGGCCCCGCCGAAACCCTCATCGCCGACAGCGGCGGAAACCCGTATCTGCTGACCCAGCAAATACTCGCCACCCCCAGCACGGAGCAGTCCGGCGACGGCGTCCGGTGCGACTCGGCGGGGGACCTGCCGATACGGCTCCGGGCGGTCAAGGACCGCGTGCTGTGCCTGCTGCGCCGACTGCACCGCGACGGTCTGCGCGTCGCGCACGCCGCCAGCGTCGTCGGCGGCTCCGCCGTGAACGCCGAACTCGTCGCGGAGCTCTGCTCCCTGTCCGTGGAGGAGGCGTCCCTCAATCTGGAGCAGCTGGCCGAGTGCGGCATCCTGCACCCGACGAGTCTCGCCTTCCGCCACCCCATCATCGCGCGGCTCCTCTACCTCGACATCCCGCGCTCGCACCGCGCCATGTTCCACCAGCAGACCGCCCGATGTCTGCACAACCGTGGATTCAGCCCCGGCGACATCACCCCGCACCTCGTGCAGGCGGCCGCCCTGGACGAACCGTGGATGGCCACCCTGCTGCTGGACGCCGCCGAGGAGCTGCTGCCGCGCGACGCGCGCACGGCCCTCCAGCACATCGACACCGTGGAGCGCCACGGCGTCCCGGACCACCTGGCCACGCGCGTCGCCGAACTCCGCGTACAGGCCCTCCTCGAACTGGACCTCCCCAGGTCCGTACCGGCCCAGTACGCGCTGCTCGGACTCAGTCCCGGTCACCGGGAGCTGGCCTCCCGTTCGCACCGGCTCGCCAACACCCTGATCCGCCTCGGCGACCCGCGGAAGGCCCGTCAGGTGCTCAACGGCGCGCACGACCGCGTGGCGGACCAGGACGCCGCCGCCGCGGCCCGGCTGAGCCGGCACCTGGCCCACATCTGTATGGACGACGGCGGGTGTGCCGACGCGCCGAGGGGGCTGGATCGCCTGGAGACCGTCATCCTGCGCCGCACCGCGTACGGCAAGTCGGCCTCGGCGGCGCGCAGGCTCAGCCGCACATGTCTCGCCACCCCCCGCACCCCCTACGGCTCGCCCTCCTGGTACTACGCGCTGCTCGGGCTGATCTGGGCGGGTGACTTCGACGAGGCCCAGAGCCACATCGACGCGGAGGTGCGGCTCGCGGTCAAGGAAGGCGCCGTGACCCGCATCGCCGAGGCACGGGCCGTCCGCGCCCTGCTGCACATGCACCGGGGCCTGCTCACGGAGGCCGGGCACGATGCCCGGCTGGCGCTCACCGCGCTGCGGCGCATCGGCGCGGACCACTACCACATGGGCGCCCTCGCCCGTAGCGTGCTGATCGACGTGGCCGTGGAGAAGGACCAGCTCACCGAGGCCGGCGAGCTGCTGGAGGTCCAGGTGCCGCAGGCCGGGCAGTCGGCCCCCTGGTGGCATCTGCACCTCGCGCACAGCGCCGCCCGCGCCCTCGGCCGGCTGGGCCACACCAGACAGGCCCTGACCCTCGTCACGTACTGCGAGCAGGAGCTGGGCCGCCGGGGGATCACCAACCCCGCGGTCCTGCCCTGGCGTTCGACCAAGGCGCTGATCTGCGTCGGCCTCGGCAACCTGCCCGAAGCCCGCCGGCTGGCCCAGCAGGAGGCCGATCTCGCCCTGCGGTGGGGAGCACCGTTCGCCCAGGGCAGGGCTCTGCTCACGCTGGCCGCCGTGTCCCCCGTCGGTGACGTGCTCAGGCTCGCCCGCCGCGCGGTCGAGCTCCTCGACATGGAGGAGGCCCCGCTGCTGTACGCGCAGTCCCTGTACGCGACCGGGTACGCGTACCAGCTGAGCGGATCCACCGCCCGGGCCCGCGAGCTGCTGCACCGGGCCAATGAGGTGAGCATCGCCTTGGGCGCGGACGGTCTGGTGGAGCTGGTGCAGAAGGCGCTGCGCGACGCGGGCGGCAGGCCGGACCCCCGCAAGGCGTCCGCCGAGGCGCTGCTGACCCCCTCGGAACGCCAGGTCGCCAAACTGGCCTCGCAGGGCATGAGCAACCGGGACATCGCCCGGTTGCTCCAAGTGAGCCTGCGCAACGTCGAATCGCACCTCACCCACTGCTACCGCAAGCTCCGGATCAGCGGCCGGGGCGAGCTGGGCCGGTTCCTGTCTGCCGAGGACGATGCGCCGGGCCCGGCGCTCCTGCACCCGCACGCCGCCGCCGAGTACCGGCGTCAGCGGCTGTCCGCCTGACGCCGGTCGGTCAGCCCGGATGGGGCGACGTCGTGTGCGGGCCCGGCAGGGCGATGATCCCGTCGCGGCGGGCGATCCAGGCGGTTCCGTCGCCGCGGACGCACCGCAGTCCGTCCACGGCGTCCGCCCCGGCCAGCTCCAGGAGACCGGGCAGGTCGAGCGAGGCGAAGCCGAAGGTGCGGGCCGGATCCCATGCGGTGGAGTGGGCGAGACGCCGGACGAGCTGCGCGATGCCCAGCGGGGCCCCGGCCAGCACCCAGGCGTCGGGGCTCTGGGCCGTCAGTCGGCCCGCGGGCCGCAGCCAGGAGGCAGCCTCCTCGGGCCAGTCGGTCCGGGTCAGGACGTCCCCGCCGCGCGCCTGCCACGCCGTGACGAAGGCGTCCGCGGCGGCCCGGGAGGGCGCGTCCCGGCCGTGGCCGACGGCGATCGCGCCGGTTCCGGCCCCGGCCCGGGAGAGCGACCGCGTCAACAGGCCGATGAGCGCGCCGAGTTCCGCCTCGGTGTGCGGCCCGGGGACGGCGCCGGACAGGCCGGGCGGGCGGAGCCTGGGCGACGGCCGCCCGCGGGCGGCCCCCCGGTCCGGCGGGGCGGCGACGCGTCGCCCCGCCCCGGGGTCGCGGCCGTTCACTTGGCGTCGTGGAAGACGAGGCCCAGCGTGTGCCTGGCGCCGGAACGGACCGTGCTCACCCCGTGCCGCATCGGTCCGGCGGACCAGCCGCGCCGGGAGGCGACGGGCCGGTCCCGGGTGGTGAAGACCAGCGCGTGCCCCTGCTCCAGGGTGGTGGACGACCCCCGGGACTGGGCGCGCGGCCGCTGCTCGGTCATCAGGAACTCACCGCCCGTGAAATCGGTGCCGGGGGCGTCCAGTCCGACGACGACCTGGAGCGGGAAGACCAGGTCCCCGAAGACGTCCCGGTGCAACGCGTTCCAGTCCCCCGGACCGTAACGCAGCAGGATCTGTGCGGACTTGTTCTGTCCGGCCTCGTGGCACATGCCGATCCACTCGCCCAGCGTGTCCGGCCACGGCGCGCTCCGGCCGAGCCTGTCGGCCCAGTCGCGGGCGATGGGCAGCAACCGCGGGTAGAACGCCTCGCGCAACTCCCGTACGGGCTCCGGCAGCTCATGGGTGAAGTAGCGGTACTGACCGGAGCCGAAGCGGTAGCGGGCCATGTCGACCGTGGCCCGGAAGCGCTCGGCGTCGTCGTACAGGGCGGCGATCTCACGGCACTGCCCTGGAGTGAGGAGTTGCCCGGCGAGGGCGCTGCCGTGTTCGTCCAACTCCGCGGCGAGGGCGTCCCGGTCGATGTCGGCGACGCGGCCGGTGAGCGTGCTGGGCTGATGCGGGTGTGTGCTGCGGCTCATGTTCCTTCTCCGATACGAGTGGACGCCTCCAGGATCGGCGCTCGCGGACCCCATGACCGGCGGCATTCGGACATCGCGGTGCGGCCGGGTGGCGGGGGCGAGGATGCCCCGCCGCCCGAGGGGCGAAGAGGTCCCGGCGGGCCGGTTCACGGCGGTCGGTCCCGGGGTGTCGGGGGCTCCGCCGACGGAGATCGAGCCCCTGGTGCGCTACGCGCTTCCCGGGGCGTCCCGACCGGCCGTCCGAAGGTGAACCCTGTTCGCCATCAGACCCTCTACGTGATGCCGGCCCACGTCCAGTCCGGAGGAATCCCCCTCGCTATGTCCGGCCCATCGTGGAAACCTGCGAGAAGACACAGTCGGACGAACTCACGGGTATCTCCCGCGGTCCGGTGCTCCAGGAACTGGTCTAAGGGCTATCAGGATTCCCGCATTCCGCTCAGCAAGCGGCAGTGGACACCCGACACCCCCGGAATTTCCCATGCGTTTCGCACCCTGGGCGCTCGTCTCAGGGGCGCCCGCCCCCGCACCGGACTCAAGGCCCGCATTGCACTCGAAAAGTTCGCCGTCCATTCACCCGGCGACCTCCGTAGAATGCCCCATTCCGCCTGTACGACCGCACGGCGCAGCAGTCGCCACGTCCTGGTCGGCATGCGCCCGCAGTGCCTCAACCAGGGATTGACGGAACTCCCTATTAGGGAAATAAAGCCAATGACTCGGGCTTCGCGGGCTTCATCGATCGGCCCGCTCAGCGGTCGCCCGCGGCCGACGGGAGCAGAGAGCACAACCTGCGCTGCGACGTGTGGACCGTACCCGCGGGGTCGACGTCGACAATCTCCACCCAGAGTGTGGCGCCTTCGGGCAGCGATAAGGGGGCGGCGGCGTTTCTCCGGCCGACCTGGGTGACGAAGGCATCCAGTGCCTCGGAGGACGACTCGGCGGCCGAGTACTCCCGGGACAGGCCGGAGGTGGAGCAGTTGGCGACGTCGGGGGTGGGGTAGATCTCGGAGCCGTCAGGGGAACGCAGTGTGACGACGGGCGAGGGCCGGTAGGCGGCGGCGAACATCGGAAGGTTGGAGAAGGGGTAGACCCGGTCGTCGAAGGCGAGGGACAGCACGGTCGCGACGGCGAACACGACGACCGCCGGGATCTGCGGGCCGAGGTCCGTCCAGGCACCGCCGACGAACGGGAACGGCAGCACGGCCAGCGCCACCAGCATGGCGTTCTCCCGGAAGTCGACCGACAGAACCCACAGCGAACTGAGGTGGAACAGCAGCAGGCTCACGCAGATCACGGCGCGGGGCGCCGTACCCAGGAGCGCCAACGGGGTCGCCAGTTCCAGCAGCAGCGCGGCCCACAGGGTCACGACACCCCAGCGCGGCCGACGGGCCAGGGCCCAGCCTGGGCCGGTTTGCCTCACCGCCTTGCCGTCGCCGGCCTCGAAGCGGGCGAAGAGCGTGACGTAGAAGGGGAAGAGCCGCGGATCGGGCCAGCGCAGACCGCGCTTGCGTATCTTGGAAACGGCCGACACGAAGTAGTGCGCGGGGATCGTCCCCCACAGCCCCTGCGCCATCCACACGGTGGTCCGGTGCGACGTGGCGTCGTACCCCGCCGCGGCGGCACACAGCCCGGTGGCCGTGATCGCCAGCGCCGCCATCCCCAGCAGGTGCAGGTGGTGGTGAACCTTGAAGTGGCGGCTTCCGTCGTCCTCTTCGGTGACGTACCCAGCGAACTCCTGCGACAGATAGACCGTCGCCAGGAGCAGGAAACCCGCGGTCATGACGGCGACGGCGACCGGCGCGAGCACGTTCGCCGCGAAGGCGCCGCCGGACAGCAACACCGCGCAGAACAGTGCGATACGCGCCCAGGCGGGAGTCAGGAAGTCGCCGATACGAGCCCCGATCGTGCCGGCCCGCCAGCTGGTGGCGGTGTTGAGCTCTCTGAGCGGTCCGGTCGTTGCGACGCCGAGGATGATCGCGAACAAGGCCCGGAAGACTAAGTCGGACATGGAGTGTGGGGCGTTCCAGGAATCCAGCCAAGCGGCCCGGTCGAACAGCATGTGTCTGCCTTCCGTATCGTTGGGGTGAGGATCGGGCCGGGCTAACCGCGTTGGCCCACGCCGTCCTGGACCAGAAGGTCGGAGCGGGCGATGCGGTAGGCGAGTTGGGCCCGGCTGCGGCTGCCGAGGTCGTCTGCCGTCTTCTTGATGTGGGTGGCCACGGTGCGGGCGCTCATCCCCAGCCGAGCCGCGATGGCGCCGTCCGTATAGCCGTCCACCATCAGACGCAGTACGGCCCGCCGTACGTCGTCGGTGAGCTGCGGCGGCCGCTCGTGCGCGGACAGCGGCCCAATGGGTTCCGCCCGGCCCCACGTCGAGGTGAAGACCCTCACCAGGTGCTGTACGGCGCCGGGGTGGCGGATGGCGACGGCGCTGGTGGTGCGCGCCTCGTCGCCCGGGATGAACGCCACCTTCTGGTCGCAGATGATGAGGCAGTCGGAGATGTCCTCCACGGTACGCACCTCGGCACCCGCCGCGGCAAGGCGCTCCAGGTAGGCGAGGCTGGGGCCGTGGGAGCGCACCGTGTGCCGGCACAGTGCGCGCCGACGCACACCCGGGCGCAGATCAGGCGCTATCACCCCCCAGGGCGACTCCAGGGTGTCCGCACGACCGGGCTGCGCTGTCAGCAGCTCCTCCCGGCACTCGCGAACGGCGGTCTCGACCGCGGCCTGAATCACGTTGCGCCCCACGTACGCCTCTATGGGCGCGCCGGCCGCCGAGTGGAATCGCTGATACACCGCCTGGGTGGTGGCAACGCGCGAACGGATACCCGTCATAATCTCCCGCTGCCGGGCGATCTGCTGTTCGTGCGGGCGGATAAGAAGGTCGGCTGCGATACCCGGGGGAATCGGAATGAAAGCATCCGGGGATTCCGGTAATGGACGCAACAGGCCCAGCGCACGCAGGCACGACGGAATTTCACCCGATACCTGCCCGAGGGTCAGCGCCTCCCGGTAAGTCTCCAAGCCCCGTTCACACACCTGCGGAAGGGAAACCCTGTCCAGTATTTCCGTATTTTTGCACATTGATTCTTCCTTCATGATCCTACATTGCAGGATCATGATGGCATGCCCGCCTTCCTTAAATAAGAGCCCGGTGGAAAGATTGTCTATCCGTAACAGCGGAGCACGGGGAAATCATTTAGCCGAACCAGCAAGCATACAGCCGAACAAGTTTTACCCCGCTCCGGCGACTTGCCGACCGATTCCCTCAGGCGTCCATCTCAACGATCGGGGTATGTACTGATGTCACGGATCTTTCTGGCTGCGCCCTATACGCAGTGGATGGACTGGACAAGAGGGACAGTCATCCCGGAACGCAAAGAATTCTTAAACAGCATTCGGCAGGCATTCCTGAACCGCGGACACGCGGTGTTCAATGCCCACCAGAACGAGGACTGGGGTGAGGGGTGGCTGGCGCCCGAAGTGTGCACGCCGGCGGACTTCCTCGCGGTGCAGCGGGCCGACGTGCTGTGCGTCGTGCTGGGAGATCCTCCATCGCCCGGGGTGATGACGGAACTTGGCTGGGCGTCGGCGCTGGGCCGTCCGTTGGTACTGCTCACCGGGACGACCCAACTGCCCGCGCTGGTCACCGGGCTGGGCGAGGTCACCCACACCGTGGTGCGACCGTGCCCTCGGGAATTGACCGCCGACATACTCGATGACCTCGTCGCGGAGGTCGAGGCCGCGGCCGCCGCGCCGGCCCGCCGGCCGGCGGACGGTCCCGTCGCCGGATACCCCAAGACCTCGCTCCCCTACGGCTACGAAGCAGGCGAGCTCACGGCCCCCCGTGTCGCCTGAGGCCGTGGCCGGCCGACTCCGGATCCTCGTCTCGGGGGTGGACTTCGGCTGGGGCAGCGCCGGAAAGCTGTCGAGCATCCTTGAGTCGCTGTGCGCCCGCACGGCGGCCACGGTGATCGGCCTCGGCACCGTCCTCGGCCGTCCGGTGCTGGGCGACCGATCCGTGACGGAGTGGCGGCACGCGGACCCCACCGACCGGGCCGCCATGCGGGCACTCGTCGAGGAGACCAACCCCGACCTCGCCCTGGTGGTCCTCGATCCGGCCCTGGCCACCGCGCTGCAGGAAGCCGATTGCCCGGTGGTGTACGTCGACAGCCTGCCGTTCCTGTGGACCGAGCACGACCCGATGCCGACCGAGGTCGCGCTGTACTGCGCGCAGAGCACGCTCCCCCTTCCGCCGACCGCCGCCGGCGTTCTGGGCGGGGTGCGCCACCTGTCCTGGGTACCGCCCATCGTGCCGGGCGCCGTTCGCGAGGCCAGGGAATCGGCGCGACCGACCGCGACCGGGGCCGCGCGGCGAACCACACGGGACGACGGCCTGGCGGTGGTCAACGTCGGCGGGCTGCACTCCCCGTTCACCGGCACGGACGACCCCTCCTACCTCCACCTCGCACTGCCGCCCGCTCTCGACGCGCTCGCGGCGCGCGGGGTACGGCGGACCGTTGTCACCGGCAACGTCGGACCTGACGCGCTGCCGGCAGCGCCCCCGAACATGACGGTGGAGGCCCGCTCCCTGAGTCACGGCGACTTCATCGAACTCATCGCGAGTGCCGGGCACGTCGTCAGCTCGCCCGGCCTGACCAGCATCCTCGAATTGGCCGCCATGGGGCGCGGCGCCCTACTGCTGCCGCCGCAGAACCTCAGCCAGGTGCTCAACGGCGACTTGGTCGCGGAGCGCTGCCAGGACGCGCTGCGGGTGCCCTGGCCCACACATGTGATGTCCCGCGCGGAGATCACCGCCTGGCACCGGGAGGGCGAGGACCACGCCGTCACCCGGATCCGCACCCGTATCGCCGCCGCGGCCTCGACCGCCGCCGGGCGCGCCCGGGTCGCCGCCTCACTGGCCGAGCCGCTGGCGAAGGGACTGGCGTGCACTGCGGACGGCGCCTCCTCATTCAGCCCGGTCGCGGCCTCCTACGACGGCGCCGACCGGGTGGCGGAGGCGGTAATCGCGCTTGCATCGCAGCGCGCGGCCGGCACCTCACGGTAGCCGCCGGAACGACCACCATCACAGCTGCGACAAGGTTGGAGCGCATCATGCCGGACCGTTCGAGGTACCTGTTCATTCGCATCCTTGAAGCGTGCAACGCCGACTGCTTCATGTGTGAGTTCGCGCTCTCCCGCGACGAATACCGTTTCAGCACCGACGACTTCGCGGAGCTGCTGCCCCAGGCGGCCGAGGCCGGGGTGGGGTACGTCCGGTTCACCGGCGGCGAGCCCCTGATGCACCGGGACGTGATCGACCTGGTGCGGTTGGGCACCGAGCACGGGATGCGCATGTCGCTGATCACCAACGGTCAGCTGCTGCCCCGGTACGTGGGGCGACTGGCCGAAGCCGGCCTCGCCCAGGTCGTCGTAAGCCTGGACGGCTCCTCGGGAGCCACCCACGACGTCTACCGGCGGTCTCCCGGCATGTTCGACGCCGCCGTCGAGGGGCTCGGTCTCGCCCGGGACCTGGGCATCATCCCGCGGGTCAACAGCGTCGTCGGACCCCACAACTACACGGAGATGCCGGACTTGCAGGCCCGGCTGACCGAACTGGGCGTGCAGCAGTGGGAGTTGTCGGCGATCAAGCTCGGCCGCGAGGTGCGCTACCAGGACCCCGCCCACGTCGTCACGACCTGCGACCCCATCTACACCGCGCAGCCCGCTCAGCTGCTGGTCCCGCTCGGCAAGCGCTTCTACGGCGACACCCCGGAGGAACAGGTCGCGTACTTCGAGGAGTCGGTGACCCCGCGCGCCTCTCTGCCACTGTGCCTGGTCACCGACGACGTCATCTACCTGGACGGCAAGTACGGGCGTACGTACGCCTGTAGCTGCCTGCCGCACCGGGAGGACGAGTCCGGACCGGGCGGCGCCGCGCTGCGCGACCCGTCGGGCCGCGTCCTGTTGGACAACCCCGCGTTCCGCGCACACGCCGACGCCTTCAAAGTCAACGGCCCCACCATGTGCGACGGCTGTTCAGCCACGGCCGCCGGTTACAGCGATGACCTCGCCCGGCTCGGCCGGGTGCCCGATTGGAGCTACTGACCCCTCCGGCCGCCGCACGGCATCACCCCCTCAGGCATCGGAGGCCCCATGACACACCGGATCACCGCACCGCAACCGCCGCAGCACCGACTGCTCGTCGCCGCGTCCCACGACGACGCCGACGCACAGACGCTGCTGAGCTGGATCTGCGCCCATCTCGACGGTTTCGAGATGGTCCCGGTCGGCGAACAGCCGCCCGGCCCCCCGGCCAGGGCCGCACTGGTCTGCGGCGACAAGGATCTGGCCGAGCGCCTGGAGAAGGACGGCATCCCCTCGGTGTTCGTCGCTACCTCCGGTACGGTGCCCACGGGCGGATGGCCGGCCAGCCGCATATGCCTGCTGCACCGTCCGCGCTGGCTGCCGGCTCCGGCGCCGGAAGCAGGGTCCGGCCCGGATATGAGTTCGGACGGGAGCCCGGCCACGCGGCCGGCCGCCCGTTCGGCCCTGCACGACGCCAGGGCCGATGTGGTCGTCACCATGGCCCCGCCGAGGGCCGTGAGATCCCGCGGCGACGGCGCCGTACTCCAACTGGCCCTGCCCGCCGGGCTCGACGACGAAAACCGGAACATGGACACTGCGGCGGCCGGGATGCTGCGGCATGCGCTCGCCACACTGGAAGGCGCCGCGGTCCCCGTGCGCGGTCTGGTACTCGCCGGGCGCCCGCCCGGCGCGAATCTACTCGCCACCATGGTGAAACTGCTGCCCGGAGTGGAGCCGTTGACCGGCGTCGGCGCGGCGGCGGACCGTCTGCTGACACAGGCGTCACTGCTGGTCTCCTCGCCGCTGCTGGCCGCGGTCGCCCAGGCGCACACGGCCCGGATCCCGCTCGCCACCCTCCCGCCCCTGGGTGTCGCCCAGCAGGCGGTGCTGCGCGCCTTGGGTGACGTGGACGTCGTCGTGCCCGCCCTCGACCCGACCGCCGGCGCACCGCACGACGCCCGGCGGATACGCGACCTGATCGCGACGCCGAACCTGCTCGCGGCGCGGCTGGACGACGTACTGGAGCTCGCCGGGGACGACCGACGCGGTGCGCAGCAGGTTGCCCGGCAGGTCCGCCAACTGCTCCTCGTACCCATGTAGTCGATGCGGTCACTGCCCATGAGGGAGCACCATCCGCCCGGACCGCCGCGAACACCCCACCATTGACCGCCGAATCATCGGAGAGTGATGTTGCGAAAGCTGCCCTACGGGGCCAACTACCTGAGCTGGGCGGAAGTACCCGAGCTGCGCGAGGCGTTCGAGGACAAGGCGCTCTTCCGCTACATCACCTCGGGCGAGAGTGTGTCGAGCCGCTTCGAGCGTGCCGTCGAGGAGCGCCTGGGAGCCGGACACGCGCTGGCCACCCACAACGGAACTCAGGCGCTGCGGCTGGCCCTGGTCGGCACCCGTCCCGCCGCGGGCACCCCGGTCCACATACCGGCCGTCACCTTCGTGGCCGTAGCGGGCAGCGTGCTGTCGTGCGGACTGATACCGGTGCCGGTCGACGTGGACGAGCGCTTCGGCCTGGACGCTTCCCTCCTGCCGCCGGATGCCGAGCGAGTGGTGGTCGCCCATATGGAAGGCATGGTGGGCCCGTTGCCGGAGGGCGTGCCCTATGTGATCGAGGACACGGCACAGGCCATGGGGGGCCGCCACCGCGACGGGCGGCACGCCGGGACGGTGGGCTGGGCCGGCACCTTCTCCTTCCACCACGCCAAAGTGCTCACCTCCGGGGAGGGCGGGCTGCTGACCGCCCGTGACCAGGAGGACTGGGTGCGGCTGCGCTCCTACAGTGACCACGGATCGGACCGCGCACACGGCCAGTACCCGGCGTGGCGGGAGGGCTCGTTCTACGGCGAGAATCTCTGCTCCAACGAAGCGGTCGCCTCGGTTCAGTTGCAGCAGTTCCGGCACCTGGACGAGATCCTGGCGAGTCTGGAGCGGCACTACGCTCTCGCGGTCGAGCAACTGCCGGGCCGCCCGGACATGCGGGTGGTGCCCCGCACCGAGGGTGACGTGAAGGTCAGCGTCCGGGTGCAGTTCGACTCCGGCGAGCTGCGCGACCGCGCGCTGGCCGCGCTCACCGACCGCGGCCTGCCCGGCTGGACGCTCGACCGCTACTTCCTGCCCGAGCACCCGGTGCTCAAGGGCCGTGCCTCGATCTACTCCGACGGCTTTCCCTGGAACCTCGACGACGGCTCGGAGCGCTATCGCCCGCTCAGCAGGGACGGTTTCGCCGGGACCCGGGATCTGCTGAGCCGCACTCTGTGTATCCCGCTCGCCCCGGAACTCGACAAGGCCGAGCAGGATACCTATGCAAAGGAGTTGGCCTCAGTGCTGACTCTGCTGTAGACCCTGCGCGGGCGTTGACACCGCGCCTGAACGTATCGATCACCAAAGTGAGCTGAGTACTCCGTGTTCCCAGAAGCCTCGCGTTTCACCGACTTCCTGCGCGATCCACACAAGCTGGCGCCCGTCCTGTGGAGCGTCCTTGGCCGCTTGCCGCTGTACCTGGTCAGTCTGGCCCTGGTCCTGTTCGTCACGGGCGAGGGCGAGAGCTACAAGTCGGCCGGAACGCTGCTCGCGGTCTATACGATCGGCACCGCTCTGCTCAGCCTGCTCATCGCCCGCGCGATGGACGCGTACGGCCACCGGCCGCTGCTGGTGCTCACCGCGGTCGTGCACCCGATGGCGCTGATTGGATTCGTCGCCGTCTACCCCGATCAGCGCTGGCTGCAGTATGTGCTGCTTTTCGTGGCCGGCGGCGCCACTCCGCCGGTCAGCCAATCCATCCGGGCGATGTGGAGCACATTGCCGATGCGGGAGGCCGAACGCACCACGGCCTACTCGGTGGAGGCGGTGCTCGGCGAGGTCTTCGTCATCGGCGGACCGCTGGTCGTCAGCGCGGTCCTCCTGGTGGGCTCCCCGGCGGCGGCCCTGATCGTCGGCGGCGTCATGGCCGGAGTCGGGGCGGCGGGGCTGGCCACGACCAATCTGCTCCGCAAAACCGGTGAGCAGCACGGCTCGGAGGGCGAGAAACCCGGCAGGCGCGGGCTCGGTGAGCCGCTGCGCTCGCCGAACCTGCTGGCACTGCTCGCCGTCCTCGGGCTGGGCGCCACCAGCCTGGGCGTCTACAACATCGCTCTGCCGGCGTTCGCGGTACGCGAGGGGTCGGCGGAGAGCGCGGGTGTGCTCTTCGCCGTCTGGGGCGTCGGCGGGATGCTCGGCGGCCTTTGGTACGGCAGCAGGTCCTTCGAGCGGCCCCAGCAGAGACTGCTGGCGCTGTGCATGGCGGCCCTGGCGATCACCACCGTCCTCCCCGTCCTGGCCTGGGGCGACTGGTCGATGGGGGTGGCGCTGGTCGTCGTCGGCTTCGTCATTGCGCCACTGAGTGCCATCGAGTACGAGCTGATCGGGCGGGTGGCACCGCCCGGGACCACGGTGGAGACCTTTACCTGGGTGATGACCGCGAACATCGGCGGCAGCGCCATCGGCGGCCAGCTCGCCGGGGTGCTGGTCAACTCGCACAGCCCTCGCGCCGCCCTGGCCGCGGCCACCGTGCTCGCGGGCGCCGGGGCCGCGGTGGCCTTCCTGGTCCGCCACCGGATCGGCGCCCAGCTCATTCGTACCGACCAACGGGAAGCCGAGTCGGCCCCGGCAGGCTCGGACATCGACACGGGAGGAGAAGCATGACCACCACCACGACGCCAAGGCTCACCGCCGACCGGGACCGCGAGGACCGGCCGAGCCCCGATGTCCTCCACCTCCACGAGCTGTCGCCCGGCGACGCCCGGACGGCCGAGGCCCTGGCCGCGGCCCTGTTACGGCGCCACGGCACCCCCGACTCCCCCGGGCTGCTCGCCGAGGCCCCCGTCGCGGCGGCGCGGCTGCCCGATGCGCTGCTGAGGGCGTCGGTTCGGGCCCGTGGCGACGACACCAAGCACGCCTTCATCATCCGCGGTAATCGTGGGGCCGAGTCGCTCGGCCCCACCCCCAGGCATTGGGATCGGGCCGACACCGAGGAGAGCCGGATATCCGCGTGCCTGCTCGTGCTCTATTCCGCTCTGCTGGGCGACCTGATCGGCTGGTCGAGCCAGCAGGACGGCCGCCTGGTCACCGACGTGCTGCCCGTCCCCGGCATGGAGAAGTCCCTGGTCAGCGGGTGTAGCGAACGCGAATTGGGCTGGCATACCGAGGACGCCTTCTCCCCGCACAGGGCCGACCACGTGGGCCTTATGGCGCTCCGCAACCCGGACTCGACGCCCACGACCGTGTCCTACGTCGACGTGCCCCGTCTCGCACCCGCCGCCGCCCGCGTACTGGCCCAGCCGCGTTTCGTGATCCGCCCCGACGATTCACACACGGACCCCGGGCAGGGCGCGGGACCACAACCGGTGCCGGTGCTCAGCGGCCATCCGGACAGTCCGGTGCTGCGTATAGACCGCGACTTCACCACCGCCCTCGACGGGGACGCCGAAGCCGAGAGCGCGCTGGCCCTCCTTGTCGAGCACATCGACCACAACCTCTATGACATCCCCATCAACCCCGGGGACGTGTGCTTCCTCGACAACCGCACTGTCGTCCACGGCCGGCGCCCGTTCGTGCCCCGCTACGACGGCCTGGACCGTTGGCTCAAGCGCGTGAACGTCGTCACCGACCTGCGCCGCACCCGTCCCGGCCGGAGCAGCGCCGCCGACCGCATCGTCCGCTGAGGCCGCCGCGCGACAGCGTCAGCCTCTCCCCGCTGCTGACACCGCACCCGGTGTCAGCAGGCCGTCTGCTCCGCCCCACGCCAACCGCACGCGAAGCGCCCCTGTGCACTCTCCTGCCACCAGTTTGGAGCCCCGGCATGACCACGACCCCCGCGCACGCCAGTGACCACCGGCCCGTCGTGCTGCTGGTGGATGGAAGGCCATCCACCTTCGTCGACAACGCCCTCGCCCGCGACGACGTCTCGATCGTCCTGCTGCGGCTGTCCACCGCGCTGGCGGAACTGCCGCCGGAGTACCTGCGGCGCACCACCCACCTGCCCGCTTTTGTCGCCCAGGTCGACAACCTGGAGGGCGAAGCCGAACGCTACCTGGAGTGGGCGCGGAAATTGCCCGAGGCACCCACGTACTTCTGCAACCCCCAGGAGCCGCTGCAGGAGACGGCACAGCCGTTCGCGGAGCTCGTGGGCCTGCCCCACTTGACCCGCGAGCAAGTCGCCTGGGTGCGCAACAAGCCGGCGATGAAGGATCGGTTCGCGGAGATCGGACTGGGCGCCGCCCGGTACCGCGTGGTGCGATCGGTGGCGGAGGCAGGGGAGTTCGCCGCCGAGCACGGTTGGCCCACGGTGCTCAAGCCGATGGACTCCTTCGCGTGCATCGACACCTATCGGCTGGACAGCGAGGCGGATCTGGCCGGCGTGCCCGACCTGGACCCCGGTCGCGGCTGGATGGTGGAAGAGTTCCTACGTGGCACCGAATACCAGCTGTGCGCGCTCGTGCTGGAGGGAAAGGTGCTGGACGCCTATCTGTCCCTCAACCCGGCGCCCATCCTCACGGTGCTGGACGGGGCGATCAACGCGAACATCACCTATGCGCGAAGCGAGCCTCAGCCGTTCGACGCCACTGCGGTGTGCCAGGAACTGGTCGATGGACTCGGTCTGGACCACGGCTACTTCCACGGCGAGTGCTTCATCACCGAGGACGGCGGCCTGCGCATAGGGGAGGTCGCCGCGCGCATATCGGGCTGTGAGGTGCCGGCCAACCACGGCCTGGCGTACGGCTTCGACATGCATCGCGCGATCCTGGACACGTACATCGGCCGTATGCCCGACCTCGGCTACACCGAAGATCGTGCGGTCGGCGACCTGCTGCTGCCCACCCGCGCCGGCCGGGTCACGCGCATCACCGCCCGGGAGGAACTGCTGACCCTGCCCGGCGTGATGGGTGCCCGGCTGAAGGTGGGGGTCGGCGACGTCCTCGTGCCGCCGCGGGCCTCGTACGCCTCGTCGGGTTACGTGCATGTCGAGGGCCCGACGGCTGACGAGGTAACCCGGCGGATGCACAACATCCTGGACAACTTTGTCATGGAGACAGAACCGGCCGAGCAGGCATAGCCCGACGCCCGCGCGTCCACCGGAGGAAGGCCCCGGCCGCCACCGTCGATGCGGGCTCCCGGTCAGCCCGCCGGATCGGCCCCGTGCAGGCCGAACTGGACGCGCGCGGCGGCGAGGCCGAGATCGTGCACGGCGAAGACGGTGAAGTAGTAAGCCTGCGGGGCCGCCTCCGGCGCGAGGTCCAGTGCCAGTTCGGTGCGCGTGGCCTGACCCGGCCGCACCACGACGCGCCGCATCAGCGGCTGGACTCGCGCGTCGAGATAGGACGGCAGCGTGACGCCGACATTCACCGTGCCGGCCCGGTGGGCGATGACCTCGACCGTCACGGGCAGCCGAGTACCGACGACCGCGTCGCCCGCGGCCTCCACTCGCAGCTCCGGCGCTTCGGCGTACGAATTCAGCACGTCGCCGCAGCGCGGACAGACGGCCTGCACCGTGTCGGTGATCACGGGCAACGTGCCGCGCCGCAGATGGACGAGCAGCGGTCGGCCGCAGGCGCAGACCTGAGCCGATTCGGCGGGTTCCCGCGCCGTACTGCGCACGCCGAAGTAGGTGGGGAAGTCGAGCAGCGGATCGGAACTGTCCCGGGCCAGCCGCTGCGCGAGCGCCAGGTCGAGCGAGGCCAGCTCGGCCGCCAGCTCCCGGCCGGTCGGCGTCTCACCCCCCGCGGGCGGGCTGTTGGTGCGCGCGGTGTATATCAGCAGCCGGTCGCTGAACTGCTGGAGCCGGCGCTGAAGGGGGTGGTCACCGCCCAGCAGGCCGCTGCCGAGGTAGCCGGACAGCCGGGTCCCGAGCAGACGCAACGGCAGCGCCGTGTCGTCATCGGCAGCGGACCCCTGAGGTCCGGCGGGCTGACCACCGACGGCCGCGGGGCGCGCAGTCGTGTCCCACGCCGCGGATGGCTCCAGGCCGACCTGCAGGAACGCCGGGTAGGGGTTGATGTCGGCGAGCCGCCGGTTGAGGGCCAGCGCGGTGCCACCGTCCCGGCCGGGCTCGGTGGTGAGCCACGCGGCCGTCTCGGGGCGGCCGGCATCGCAGGCGGAGAGCGCGGCCAGCACCGTCTGTGGCGGGCCGTCGATGGCGTTCAGCAGGAGAACGTACTTCGGATCGTAGACAGAGTGTCCCGCGAGGGGGCCGCTGTAGCAGCCGCTCATGACGATCTCGGCGGTCCGTATCGCGTTCGCCGGGATCAGCTTGTCCTCCGGCTTCGGACAGCCCAGGCCGTACGCGCACCGTGGCCCCTGCGCGCCGGGCGCCGTAGCCCTGACCGGGCTCAGCCCGCACAGGGTGTACTGACCCAGGTTGAGCTGGTCGTCCTTGCCATGCCCGTGGAACAGCACGCGCCGCCACACCTGCTTCAAGGCAAGGGCCTGGACGTCCTGGTGGGCCACTTCCTCGGCACCGTGCCAGGCCGCGTCGCCGACCGGAGGCAGTGTGTCCAGTTCCGAGAACACCCCCACCCGGCCGTGCGGAACGGGCCTCCCATACTGCTTGGCGATCATCCAGCTCACCGAATGCACGTCGCGCCCGGTGAGCACATGCAGCCCGCGCCGCTCCCGGTGGGCCCGCTCGATCAGCTTGTGCAGACTGTCGCCGTCCAGGTCCTGGTAGGTGCCGACGATCAGGACAGCGCCGTCGGCGGGGAGTTCGTCCGGTGTGGAGACCCAGGCGGTGGCGAGCGGCCGGGCCAGGTCCATCACCGCGGGCGGTAGCACGCCGACGAACACCCCGGTGGTACACACCAGCGGGGTACGACGCCCGTCATAGACCTCCTCGGCCAGGGCCATCCCGTCCACGAGGTCGGCGCGCGGACCGGTCCACACCGGCACCGGCACCCTTCCCCCACGGTCCGCGAGGAACCGGGCAGTGGCTTCGGAGCATTCCTCCAGCGTCGCGCACGACGTGAACACGGCGGGGCTTTCGGTATGGGTCGTCATACGGTCCTCTCCAGCTGCCAAGTGGGTCCTGCGTCGGTCTTCAGGCGAGAAGGTCGCCGCCGGGACCCGCATGCTCGGCGATGTGGTCCAGGCACAGTTCCCTGATGTCCTCGGGGTGCACCTGTGCCCACCCTCCTGGCAGCGGCAGGTCGGCAGGCCACAGGGCTCGGGTGCCGCGCCCCGTGGCCAGTACGAGGTAGGTGCCGTATTCCTGCTCGAACGGGTCGTGCGGCCAGCTCTCGCCGACGGTCTCCAGCCGACCGTCCGCCGTCCACCTGGCCGTGCGCAGGGCCCGCCACATCCGGCTGCCGGCCGGCCCGGACGGATCCGGCACGAACCGGCTGCCGCTCGCCTCCGGCCGGCCCGGATAGCCGCGGGCGATCGCCTCACCCGTCACGTACAACGCGCCCCATACACCACGCGGTGCCGGGCGCAGTGTCGCGTCCAGCACGCACGCTTCGTTCACGCACGCCGCCGAAGGTCCGATCCCGGGCTCGTGGACGCGGACGAGCTGGGCCTCGCCGGGACCCCCGCGGTGAGTGAGCCTCAGGTCACCCAGAGCGTCGAGCAGTGTGGTGCCCGGCTCGTAGGAAGCGCTGTACGAGACCAGCGAGCGCACTCCGGCGCGGTCGCCCCGGATGAGGTCCGCGAGAGCCGCTTCGGGGCCGAGTACGTCCCGCACGGCGTAGTCGGCGAGCCAGGTCCCGGGAGGCCGGAGGCCCGGTAGGACAAGGGCGCCGCCGGAGGCGAGCACACCCAGCACTTCCACGGCGACGGCGAGCCCCGGTGGTTCGGCGCCGGGCAGCCAGCCGGTCCGCAGACCTGCGGTGCCGTCTTCGGTACGGCGTGCGGCAGCGTCGGCGACGATCCGGGCACCGTGCAGACAGGCCATGGCCTCGTCCGTATCGGATGACGCTCCCGCGCCGGCTCCGCCCGGGAAGGACAGGAACACCGGATCAGCGGCGGCCAGGTCGACCGAAGGCGGCGCCGGTGGGGTTACGGGGACGTCACCGGGCGAGGCCGGATCAGCTCTCTCCGCTTCCGAAGCACCAAGGCCCGTAAGGCCGGTGAGGCCCTCCAAGTCCTGGGCGAGCAGGACGGGAAGGTCGGCGGGTACCGGCAATCCCCGCTGGTCCGTGACCAGGACCAGGGGGCGGCTCGCGGCCGGCGCCCGGTGGATTGCGTCCGGATCGTCCCAGGTTCCCAGCGCGTGGATGGCGCCGGTCCTGGCCAGGGTCAGGAGGGTGACGGCCCACGCGCCCGGTGCCGTGAGCGCGGAGGCGACGACCGCACCGGGAGCCACCTCGCGGGCGGCCAGCGCGCGGGCCAGCGCGTCGGCGCGAGCGTCGAGTTCGGCGTAGTCGATCGTGCGGTCCGGCAGGACGAGCGCCGGGGCCTGCGGGGTGCGCCGGACTTGTGCCGTGAAGAGGGCGGGCACGGTGGCTTCCAGGGACCGGTCCTCGCTGTGCACCGCCCGTGGGCTGCCGGACAGTGATTCCGCGAGGCTGACGCGCAGGCGGCTGACCGGGTCGCCCGGTGTCTCCAGCGCCGAGGTCAGCAGGGCCAGCCAGTATTCCGCCAGCTCCGATGTGCCCAGCCCACCGAGCGCGACCACGTCGATCCCCAGAGGTGCTCCGGACTCGCCCTGCCGCTCCGTCAGCAGCAGGCGTACGTCCGCGCCCGCCGACCCGCCCTCCTGATCGGTGTCTGCGGGATCTGTCGGGTCTCCGTCCTCATCGCCCGCCGCGGACGGCGGCCCCATGGCGAGCGACACACCGCCGGACAGGCCCTCTGGGCGTGGGACCGTGTGGAGATAGGCGGCCAGGCCCGACTGCCGTACCCGTGAGACCAGTTCGGTGAAGGTCGGGTCGCCCGAGGTGTCCGCCGCGATCGTCATCACCCCGCCGGGAACGGCGCTGTTCAGGACCACTCCCGACCCGGCTCCGAGTCGGCTGAGCGTGGCGGCCAGGGCGGCCTGCGACACGAGTACGGGCGTGCTGCCCTGCTCGGCGGCATAGCGGTTCAGGGTGCGGTGCAGATCCGGTCCACCGGTCAGGCGCACCGGGCCGGCCGTTCCGCCCGCCGTCCCCGCTGATCCGTCCAGGGGCCATCGCGTCGGAGCGCCGGTGTTTTCCGTGTGCGTCGGCGGGGTAGCCCGCCTCAGATGGTCGGCCATTGCCGCAGGTGTGGGGGCCTCGTACAGGACGCGTCCGCCGAGGTCACCGCCGAACATGACCCGTACCCGGGACACCAGTTGTGTGCCGGTGAGAGAACTGCCCCCCAGGTCGAAGAAGTTCGCGTCCGCCGAGACGGTGTACCGAGGCAGGGACAGAATGTCGGCGAACAGGTCGCACAGGACGGCTTCGGCCGGTGTCCGGGGAGCGGTGCCACGTGCGCTCGGCCGCGGTGGCCGGGGGCGCAGCGCCTTGCGGTCCAGCTTGCCGTTCGGGGTGAGGGGGAAGGTCTCGACGACGTCCACCGTGGCCGGGACCATGTAGTCGGGCAGTTCCTGTCGCAGCCGAGCACGCAGGAGATCGCCCAGGTCGGGAGCGGGCGCGCCGCTGGGTACGGGTATCACCTGCGAGGCAAGCCGCCGTTCGCCGTCCTCGGGCTCGTGCACCCATGCCACCGCGTCGACGACGGCCGGGTCCGCGGTGAGGGCGGCCACGACCTCGTCGAGTTCGATCCGGAAGCCGCGCAGCTTGACCTGGCCGTCGTCTCGGCCGAGGAACACCAGCGTGCCGTCGGGACGTACGGACACCTGGTCGCCGGTGCGGTACAGCGTGCCGCCGCCGTCCCCGAGGGGGTCCTCGACGAAACGGGCCCGGGTCAGCTCGGGGCGGTCCAGATAGCCGAGCGCGAGTCCGGGCCCGCCCAGCCACAGTTCGCCGGTGCCACCGGCGGAGACCGGGCGCCCGTCGGCGTCCAGGACGTGCGCCACGGTCGTGCCGATCGGCCGTCCGATGGGCACGGTGCGGTCGGCCGGGGAGAGGTCGGAGAGCCCACCGACCGTGTAGGAACAGGCGAAGGTGGTGCACTCGGTGGGACCGTACCCGTTGACCAGCCGACGCGGCGGATCGGCGGTGAGCACCTCGCGAACCCTGCGTGGGTCGAGCGCTTCACCACCGGTGACGAGAGTGTGCAGCGATGCGAACAGGGTGGGCCTGATCCGGGCGAGCTGATGGAACAGCGAGGTCGTCAGGAACAGGATGGTCAGGCCGTGGGCACAGATCGCCTGTTCGAGGGCGAGCGGGTCAGTGATCGTTTGCCGACCCAGACCGACCAGCCGCGCCCCGTGACTGAGCGCTCCCCAGATCTCGAAGGTCGCGGCGTCGAAAGCCGGGTTGGAGGTCTGCCCCACGCGGTCGTTCGGGCCGAAGTCCACCAAGTCGGCGGACCGGACAAGGTCGACCATGGCGCGGTGCGGGATAACCACGCCTTTGGGGGTGCCTGTGGTGCCGGATGTGTAATAGACGCACGCGGGGTCGTCACCATCGGCCCGCGCCTCCGGAACCGGGTGTGACCACCGGGCCGGCTCGTCGGGTAAATCACGTGGCACAACGACCGGGACACCGGACTCCGCGACGTTTGCCGCGGTGCGGGGATCGGCGACGACGGCGCGCGCGGAGCAGTCATCGATGAGCCACCGCTGCCGCGCCGACGGCTGTTCGGGGTCCACCGGCACATATGCGGCGCCGGCACGGACAATGGCAAGGACGGCGACGACCAGGTCGACACCGGGTGACAGGCAGACTGCCACGCGGTGGCCGCGGCCGATGCCTTTGGATATGAGGAATGCGGCCAGCTGATCCGCCCGTGATTCCAATTGGGCGTACGTCAGCCGCTCGCCCTGTTCGGGGTATTCGACAGCTACGGCAGCCGGCCACTTGAAGGCGGCGGAACGGACCAACTCACCAATGCTTGGGTTGGATCCCGAATGAGCCTGTGCCGTGATCCCCACTGGGTGAGCGCCCCCAACGTCGGAATTACCCGGATTTACTCCCGACCCGCGCCGGATCAGCCGAACTTAATGTCCTGGCCGCGAGGGTGTCAACCGGAGTCCAATACGTCCGAAACCCGTTCGGCAGAGGCAGTTGGCGGTGGCAAACTGTTCCGCATGGGACATCTCGAAGCTTCGCACTTAGAGTACTACCTGCCTGATGGACGGATCCTGTTCGGCGATGCGTCATTCCGAGTGCCCGAGGGCGCCGTGATGGCCCTGGTCGGCGCCAACGGCGCCGGCAAGACCACTCTGCAACGGCTGCTCGCGGGTGAACTGAAGCCGCACGGTGGCACGCTGACGGTCAGTGGCGGACTCGGGGTGATGCCGCAGTTCATCGGATCGGTGCAGGACGAGCGGACCGTACGGGACCTGCTGGTGTCGGTCTCACAGCCCCGAATCCGTGCCGCGGCCGAGGCGATGGACGAGGCCGAGCTGGCCATCCTGGCCAGTGACGACGAACCGGCCCAAATGCGGTACGCGCAGGCGCTCAGCGACTGGGGCGACGTACGCGGGTACGAGGCCGAGACCCTGTGGGACGTGTGCACCACCGAGGCGCTCGGGGTGCCGTACGAGCAGGCCCGATGGCGTGAGGTGCGAACCCTGTCCGGTGGCGAGCAGAAGCGCCTGGTCCTGGAAGTGCTGCTGCGCGGTACGGACGAAGTGCTGCTGCTCGACGAACCGGACAACTACCTGGACGTCCCGGGCAAGCGCTGGCTGGAGCAGCAACTCGCCGATACCCGCAAGACCGTGCTGTTCGTCAGCCACGACCGTGAACTGCTGTCCCGGTCCGCCGAGAAGATCGTGTGCGTCGACCCAGGAGCGGTCGGCAGCGACGTGTGGGTACACGGCGGCGGCTTCGGTACGTACGCCGAGGCACGCACGGAGCGCTTCGAGCGATTCGAGGAACTACGGCGGCGCTGGGACGAGAAGCACGCCCAGCTCAAGCGGCTGGTACTGGACATGCAGCAGTACGCCAAGCGCAGCGATCTGATGGCATCGCGTTACCACGCCGCACAGACGCGACTGAGGAAGTTCGAGGAGATCGGGCCACCACCGGAGCCGCCGCGCCCGCAGGAGATCACGATGCGACTCGGCGGCGGCCGTACCGGAGTTCGGGCCATTACCTGCGAGCAGCTCGAACTCACCGACTTGATGCGGCCGTTCGACCTGGAGATATTCTACGGTGACCGGGTCGGGGTGCTCGGTTCCAATGGGTCGGGAAAGTCGCACTTTCTGCGGCTGCTCGCCGGCGACGACGTCGCTCACTCCGGAGCGTGGAAACTCGGGGCCCGCGTGGTGCCCGGACACTTCGCACAGACGCACTCCCACCCGGAACTGGTGGGCCGAAAGCTTCTCGACATCCTGTGGAAAGAGCACGCGAAGGATCGCGGTGCGGCCATGTCGGCGCTGCGCCGCTACGAGCTGAGCACACGGTGCGAATTGCCCTTCGACCGGCTTTCCGGCGGTCAGCAGGCTCGTTTTCAAATTCTGTTGCTGGAACTCGAAGGTGCCACCGCCCTCTTGCTGGACGAGCCGACCGATAACCTGGACCTGGAGAGTGCGCAGGCGCTGCAGGACGGACTCGCGGCCTTCCAGGGCACGGTCGTCGCAGTGACCCACGACCGCTGGTTCGCGCGTTCTTTCGACCGGTACCTGCTCTTTGCGGAGGATGGCAAGGTGCGCGAGACATCGGAGCCGGTGTGGGACGAGGGCAGGGTCAGTCGCAGGAGGTAGCGACAGGCTCGGGACTCGTACCACGCGTCCCGAAAGAGCACTTCGCCCCACCGGGAGACGTTTGGTTCGGTCTCCCGGTTTCGCGTGGGCTCGTTCGGGCCGCGCTCCCGGTCGAGTCGCCAGTAGATCGGGTCGACTGTCGTGGCACAGATCATGGCTTGGGTCAGTGGGGGGGCGGGCCCGTAGTCGCGGGTGAGGCGACGGCGCAGTGATACATCACATGCTCGCGTCCTTTGCCGGGACCGCGGGGGCAGCGGGGGCCGGGGGACCCGCGGCCCCCGCTGCCGGGGTGTCGTCAGTCCGTCGAGGGCTGTGGGTGTATCGCCTCGATGTCCGTCTCGGGCACCCAGATGGGGCGCTCGTTACCGATGATGAGGTAGCGCTGCAAGTTCTTCTCATCGTCCCAGGCAATCGCGAGCACCCGGTACTTCGCCTTGCCGCCGATCTGCACCCGGACATCCCCGGCCACGCCGGTGAAATGCTGAGCCATGCCGTCCCCTTGTCAGTTCTTCGCGTTGTTGATGTAGCACTGCAGGTATGCGGCGCCGCTCAGCTTGCCCATCAGGTAGCTGGTTGTGGCGTAACCCTCGAAGGCGTGCCGTTCGATGAGTACCTGGTCGAAATGGGGTTCCCAGCGTGGGTCGATGGTCGGCTCAGTGACGAAGAACGACATGAAGTAGCCGCCGGGCTTGAGTACGCGGGTGATCTGCTCCTTGATCAAGCGCACCCACCAGTCGGCGTCGTCCCGGATCTCCCGGGGCAGCCACGGATCGAACATGATGCCGTCGACACTGTCGGTCGGTATCGACTCGATGTACTCGAAGAAGTCCGCGTGGACGATTTCCATGTTGCCGGGCAGGTCCGGAGTAGCCTTCTTGAACTCCTTGATGACCTCGTCGTATGCCTCGACGACGGTGTGCCTCTCGGTCTTCGGCTGCCGAGCAATGGCGAGCGCGGACAGGCCGAATCCGAGACCGCATTCGAGGTATGTGCCGCCTTCCCGGCACAGTAACTCCGCCGAACGCCGCATAAGCGGAGCTTCCCACTCCTGCATGGCCTGTGAACCATTGATGTAAAGCGTCTTCTCGCCGTCTGTGGAATCCTTGACGACTATGTCCGGAGACACTGGTTGGGCCGGGTGTTTCACGCTGCGTCCTCCCTGATGCGAAGTCGCCCGACCGGCGGGCCGACCAGCCGGGGCAATGGTGCCTGTGATCTTGGAGTGCGTCCGCGATGCTACGCACATCACGCCCGCCCCGCAATGGGTGAACTCCCCTTCCTATGCTCGCCGTCGACCGCGTCGCGCACGCTCGGTCGATTCAGTGAAACGCGCCTGGCGATCCCTCAATACTGCTGACCTCGCCGTTTTGGTTGGGGCTGGTCCGGATGCTGCCCGGATAGGCGAAAACACCTGCCGGACGCGGTGCGCCGCGAGGCGGAAGGACGCTCGCATACGGGATGTATTCGGGCGTTCCGACAACGCCGCGAAGTGCCGTAGCTGTTGTCGCGCGCCCGCCGGGGATTACGGGACAGCCCTTAGCCCCGCCGTTTCGTCAAAGCTGATTCCGGAATCTGGGTGGAAATAGGAAAGGCTCCTTCTGAGCAGGGGCGATGATTCCTGACGAGGGGTTCTTTCGGTCCAAGCGGAAGATACTTTCTGCGTGCGGGGTATCGGTTTCGGGCCCGCCGGACTGCTGAGGAGTCGGTCCGCGAAGAGGTCGCGGCGAAGAACCGCCCTGACCAGTACGCCGCGCGGGCCCGCGCCTCGCTGTGAGGAGCGCGAGGCATCCGAGGCCGACACCGATGGCGGTTCCCGCCGCGTTGGCGTACAGGTCCAGCGCATCGAACTGCGGCCGAGGCCGATGGCTAGCCTCTATCAGGGCGGCGCCGCAGATACCTGTGACCAGGACGGTGATCGGCCGTCGGAGAGCGATGACTCCGAGGAGGCCGAAGGGGGCGAAGAGCAGCGTGTTCAGCTGCGCTTCCGGAACGGAGAGGATGCTCACGGGGCCGGAGTCCAGCCGGCAGGTACGTGGGAGAGGAACGGCTGTCCCGTCCAGCCTGTTCAGGAGGGAGGCCGTGCCCGGTACGAGAGTGACCGCGAGGACGCCGATCCAGGCCCAGGCGTAGAGCAGACGCGGCAGGGGTGAGAAGGGCAGCACGAAGCGCGCCGGGCGGTGCGTCAGCACAGCCACAGGCCATGACGGGAGCGATCCGGTGTGTGATGAAGCCCCGGGGCAGCGTGCTGCCCGGCGTTCGAGCCCAGCGCAGTCGCTGTCGGATTTATTACCTTGCCGCTGGTCAGAGGCACTGCCAGGAGTTGGACCGCACCTCCCTCGGTGAGCTGCGGCACCCGCGGGTGGGTGAGCGCGCGGAACTTTGGGCGGTGTCGGTCATCGGCCTTGAGGCGGGTGATCCCGCTCGGCGTCCGTGTCGGTCGCCGCACTCCAACCGGCGTTGTCAGCCTGGACGCGCGAAGATCGCGCCGACGGCCCGCGCCCGTCCTCGTTGGCCTAGAGTGCCGGGGTGCCTTCGTACAGCATTGGCCAGGCCGCGGAGCTGCTGGCTGTGAGTCCGGAAACCGTTCGCCGATGGGCGGACGGCGGTCACCTCGTGATGGACCGGGGCGGGTCGGGGAACCGGATGATCGACGGCGTCAGCCTGGCGGGCTTCGCCACGGAGCGGGCGGCGGGTCTGCATCCGGTGCCCGGTGGGGTTCTGACGTCGGTGCGGAACTCGTTCGCCGGCATCGTCACCGCCGTGACGGTCGACGACATCGTGGCTCAGGTGGAGATCCAGTCGGGGCCGCACCGGCTGGTATCGCTGATCAGCCGCGAGTCCGTGGAGGAACTCGGCCTGGAAGTAGGGGTCCTGGCGACGGCACGGGTCAAGTCGACGAACGTGCACATCGACCGCCCGGGAAGCCAGGGCTGAGCCGCGTCCGACGCGGTCAACGGCAGAGCAGAGCCGCTCGCAGGTCGAGTTTGTGGTCGAGGCGCGAAAGGTCGCGGCCGGTGAGCGTTTCGATACGCCGGACTCGGTAGTGGACGGTGTTGACGTGCAGATGGAGGGCTTCGGCGGTGCGCGCCCAGGAGCCGTTGTGGGCGAGGAAGACTTCGAGGGTTTCCAGGAGCATGCGCTGCGAGGCGCTGTCTCCGTCGACGAGCGGGCCCAGGGTGCGGGCGCTGAATACCTCGCGTACGGGCAGCGGGACTCCGGCGAGGAGGGCGGGCAGGGTGGTGAGGTCGTCCACGGAGGTCAGCCCGGCCGCCGCGGGTGCGGTCGTGTGGGCCGCGGCCCGCGCGTAACGGGCTTGTGCGAGGCTGCCGCGAAGACCCCCGGGCTCCGCGGCGACCGCTCCCGTACCGCCGTGGAGTGGTGCGGTGGGGCGGCAGGACCGCAGGAGCGGCCACACGGTCCGGAGTCGGTCTCCTTCCGTGCCGGGTTCGCCCCGGACGACCGCCACGGCTTCGCCTCCCTCGGATTCGCCCACGGCGAAGGGGCGGTCAGGGTGGTGGCGCAGCGCCTCGGACAGGGCGTCCGCCGCCGCGCGGGCGTCGTCGTGGGCCGAGCGCGCCGTGATGACGTGGTACGGGCCGTGGGCGGGCAGGCCGCAGCCCTGGAGTGCGCGCCCCAGTGATGTGGCGTCCGTCCCCGGGGCGTCGATCGACGAGATGAGGGTGCGGGCCCTGTCGCGTGCCGCGTTCTCGCCGCGCGTGCCGCGGTGCTGGTGCTGGGCGAGGACGTCGGCTATCTCGTGCAGGACACGCGGCGGGGCCTCTTCGGTGCCGGGCAGGTGGAGGTGTCGGACCGCGTAGGGGGAGCCGTCCGTTTCGACGCGCAGCGTGACTCCGGTGGGACTCCGCAGGCGCTCCACGCCCTGTTCCGCCGTCAGGGGCGCGGTGGACGATGTGCGCGCGAGGGTTCGGCCGGTGGCGCTGAGGACGTAGCAGGCCGGGGTTCCCAGGTGGGCGAAAGCGCGGTCGAGCAGCGTGTCCAGGTCCGCGTCGGCCGCCAGGAGCGAGCTGAGTTCCCTGCGTACGTTCTCGGGCAGGGCGTGGTGGTGGGCGGGGCGGCGGCTGAGGTCGCCCCACTGTCTGAGGTAGACCGCCTCGGTGATGGCCCGGAAGCTGGTGTGCGCGGGCACGGCGATGAGCGCGATGCCGCGTGCGCGGCAGGAGTCGGTGAGGACATCGGGGACGGTGCCGTGCGTTTCCTCGCCGGCGAGGAGGGCCGCGGCCCCGGCCGACTGGAGCGCCGCGACGAACCGGTCCGCCTTCTCGGGGTGGTCGGTGGGGTTCCACCAGACCAGGCCGCTGAGGACGACCTCGCCCCGCTGGAGAAAGCGGGTGGGGTCCTCCAGGTCGGTGGCGGTGACCCCGCTGATCTCCCGGGCCAGGAGCCGGCTGTCGCCCCACACCAGAGTGAGGTCGAGAGCTTCGAGCTGGAGGAGGTTTTCGACGTGCATGTCTTGCTCCTTGCGCGGCTGACGAGCTGCACCCGCCATCTCACATTCACGAGGCAAATACGAGTTGAGTCATCGTAAATGCCAGGTGATGCAAGCGATACATCTCTTGGTTGATCCTCCAGCACGGGAGGCGGGGGCTCGTGCTTTTTCGTGTGGCGCACCAGTCGTGCGCGGGGTCGTCCCGTTGCTTCACTGAGACCGTCGGTGGCCGAAAACGCAACGGCCGGAGCGGAGTGCACGATGGATCTCAATACCGTGCGGGATGTACGTGATGCCCGGATCCGCGCACCCTGGCGGCCTGGCGACGCCTGGCTCGCGGGCGGCACCTATCTGTTCTCCGAGCCCCAGCCGCACCTGCGGCGACTGGTGGATCTGAGCAGGATGGGCTGGGAGCCGGTCCGGCACCTCCCCGGCGGTTCGGTGGAGATCGCCGCGACCTGCACCGTCGCGGAGCTGTCCCGCTACGGACGCGAGTGCGGAGCACGGGCGGCTCCGCTGTTCGAACAGTGCTGCCGCGCGTTCCTGGCCTCGTTCAAGATCTGGAACATGGCCACGGTCGGCGGGAACCTCTGCAACGGCCTGCCGGCCGGTCCGATGATCTCGCTCACCGCCGCGCTCGACGGCGAGTGCCTGCTCCAGGCGCAGGACGGTTCGCTCCGCCGCCCGCGGGTGGCGGACTTCGTCGTCGGTGCCGGGCTGAAGGACCTGGGCGAGGGCGAGTTGCTGCGCTCCATCACGCTGCCGGCCCGCGCCATGGCCTCGCGCACCGCCTTCCGCCAGGCGTCCCTGTACGGTCTGGGCCGGTCCGCCGCCCTGGTCATCGGGGTGCTCGACCCGGTGGACGGCTCGCTGTCCGTGACGGTGACCGCGGCCACGGTTCGCCCCTTCCGCCTCTGGTTCCCGTTGCCACCGGACGCGCGGGAGCTGAGGGGCGCCCTCGAAGGGGCCATCGGCGACGCCGACTGGTTCGACGACATCCACGGACTGCCCGCCTGGCGGCGCCATATGGCCTTCCGCCTGGCCGAGGAGATCCGCCGCGAGCTGACCACGAGGGGCGACCGATGAGCTTCGGGATCCACGTCAACGAGCGGCCTTTCGACGCCGAACCGCGGCCGGGCCAGTGTCTGCGGACCTATCTGCGCGAGCGCGGCTGGTTCGGCGTGAAGAAGGGATGCGACGCGGGTGACTGCGGGGCCTGCACGGTCCATGTGGACGGCAGGCCCGTGCACAGCTGCCTCTTCCCCGCCCTCCGCGCCGCGGGCCGGTCGGTGACTACCGTCGAAGGTCTGGCCTCCGACGGTGAACTCCACCCGGTGCAGCGGAAGTTCCTCGATGCCCAGGGGTTCCAGTGCGGCTTCTGCACGGCCGGATATCTGATGACCACCGCGGCGCTGGACGACGAGCAGCTCGATGACCTGCCGCGCGCCTTCAAGGGGAATCTGTGCCGCTGCACCGGATACCGCGCCATCGAGGACGCCGTACGCGGGGTGAAGCACGTCGAGGCTCCGTGCGCGGGTGCCGCGGTGGGCCGGAACCTTCCCGCGCCGGCGGGCCCGCAGGTGGTCACCGGAACGGCCCGGTACACCTTCGACATCGACGTGCCCGGTCTGCTGCACATGAAGCTGCTGCGCTCCCCGCACCCGCACGCCCGTATCACCGCCATCGACACGGCCGCCGCACTGCGCGTACCGGGGGTGCGACTGGTCCTCACCCACCACGACGCCCCTGAACGGCACTATTCGAGTGCCCGGCACGAGCACCCCACCGAGGACCCGGACGACACCCGGCTCCTCGACGACACCGTGCGCCATGTCGGCCAGCGGGTGGCCGCGGTCGTCGCCGACAGCGAGGCGGCGGCCGAGGAAGCCTGCCGGCGCGTCGAGGTGACGTACGAGGTGCTGCCCGCGGTCCTCGACCCGGAGGAGGCGATGCTTCCCGGTGCACCGGTCGTGCACGCCAAGGACGCCGAAACCGCACGTATCTCCCGGCCGAGGGACAACGTCGTGGGTGAGGTGCACGGGGAGATCGGATCGGTGGAGGAGGGCTTCGCCGAGGCGGACGTGGTGTACGAGGAGACGTTCCGTACCCAGCGGGTCCAGCACGCGAGCCTGGAGACGCACGGCGCCGTGGCCTGGTTCGAGGAGACGGAGGAGGGGGCCGAGCGCATCGTCGTGCGCTCCAGCACACAGACCCCGTTCCTCACCCGCCGGGCCCTGTGCGCCCTGTTCGATCTGCCCATGGAGAAGGTCCGGGTGCTGGCGGGGCGGGTGGGCGGCGGTTTCGGCGGCAAGCAGGAAATGATCGTCGAGGACATCGTCGTACTCGCCGCGATGCGTCTGCACCGGCCCGTGAAACTGGAGTACACCCGTGCCGAGCAGTTCTACGGAGCCACCACCCGGCACCCGTTCACCGTCCGGGTGAAGGCCGGTGCCCGGAAGAACGGCACCCTGACCGCGATCCAGCTGCGCGTGGTGTCCAACACCGGGGCGTACGGCAATCACGGCCCGGCGGTGATGTTCCACAGTGTCGGTGAGTCGCTGGCCGTCTACCGCGCTCCGCACAAGAAGGCCGACGGGTATTCCGTCTACACCCACGCGGTACCGGCGGGCGCCTTTCGTGGATACGGGCTCGGGCAGGTCGTCTTCGCCATGGAGTCGGTGATGGACGAACTGGCCCGGCTGCTCGGCATGGATCCCCTGGTGTTCCGGGAGCGCAACATCATCGGTCCCGGCGAAGCCATGATCGGTCCGGGCGGCGAGGAGGAGGACCTGCACATCGCCAGCTACGGACTCGACGAGTGCCTGGCCGTCGTGCGCGGGGCGCGGGGCGAAACCGCGGAGGTGGCGCCCCAGGGCTGGCTCGTGGGTGAAGGGGCCGCGCTGTCCATGATCGCGACCGGGCCGCCCGGGGGCCACATCGCCGATGCCCGGATCGGTCTCCGGGCGGACGGTACCTACGACCTGGCCGTGGGAACCGCGGAGTTCGGCAACGGCACCACCACGGTCCACCGCCAGATCGCGGCCGGAGAACTGGGGACCACGGTCGACCGGATCACCGTGCGCCAGTCCGATACCGACGTCGTGAAGCACGACACCGGGGCGTTCGGATCGACGGGAACCGTGGTGGCCGGCAAAGCGACCCTGCGCGCCTCCCAGGCCCTCACGGAGAAGATCCTGGACTTCGCGGCGGGGCACCTCGGCGCGGCCCGCGAGGGGTGCCGCCTCCTGGAGGACGCCGTCGAGTGCCGTCATCAGCGCGTCCCGCTGAAGGAGCTGTACGCGGCGGCGCGGACAGCCGGTCAGGAACTCGCGGCGGACGGACATTTCGGCGGTACGCCGCGTTCCGTCGCCTTCAACGCGCAGTGGTTCCGGCTGGCCGTGGACCCGGGGACCGGTGAGATCAGGGTGCTGCGCAGTGTGCACGCGGCGGACGCGGGCAAGGTGATGAACCCGATGCAGTGCCGGGGCCAGGTCGAGGGCGGTATCGCGCAGGCGCTGGGTGCCACGCTCTTCGAGAACGTCCGTCTGAACGATCGCGGCGAAGTCACCACCACCGCGTTCCGCCAGTACCGGCTCCCCCAGTACGCCGACATCCCCCGTACCGAGGTGCACTTCGTGGAGACCTCCGACGCGATCGGGCCGCTCGGGGCGAAGTCGATGAGCGAGAGCCCCTTCAACCCGGTCGCGCCGGCGTTCGCGAACGCTCTTCGGGACGCCACCGGCATCCGGTTCACCGAACTTCCCCTGACCCGCGACCGTGTCTGGCTCGCCCTGGACCGGCGCGCGGGGACCGCCGCCGACTGATCCGCCAGTGGCTGATCTGCCGGCGGGCCACGGGCCACGGGCACTGTCGGCCAGATGTGAGGGAGATTTCCTCTGCTGATTCCCAGAAGCCAGGTAAGGAAGGCGCATGGCCTCGCACGCACGGTTCCATGGGACAGCCGCGGGGCATACCTTCTGACAGCCGCCCCGCGGGCCGTTCGACTGGGGGATTCCCATGAGCCGACTCAGTGCGCAGCCCCGTACGTCTCCGGCGCGGCTCGCCTCGTTGACCGTGCTCGGAGATGTCGCCCGTCCCGCGACGCTGACGGTGGGTGAGCTACGGGCCGGATGGGAGCAGCACCGGGCCGAGGTGGTCTTCGACTGCGCCACCAGCGGTGCCCGGCGGCACCGGTTCGAAGGGCCCCTGCTGCGTGAGGTGGTCCTTGACGCGCGGCCGCTGTTCGACGTCCGTCGGCGCAAGGACCGTTCCCGCTTCGTCCTCGCGGTGTCCGGTGGGGACGGGCACCGCACGGTGCTGGCCTGGGCGGAGATCGACGCCGATTTCGGGAACGCCCCGGTCCTCCTGGCCACCCGGATGGACGGCGAGGATCTGGACCTGGCCGGGAGCCAGCTGGTGGTGCCCGTCGACCGGTGCGGGGCTCGGTACGTCAGTGCCATCACCCGTGTACTGGTCGGCGTGTGGCCGGAGGCGGGACAGGACGCGCGGCCCGACTGAAGATCGGACGGCTGCCAAGGTCTGTCCGTCACAGATGCGAGGGCGGTCCGGAACGCCACGCGAGACAGCGGAGACCACGAATGCGCGGCCACGGCCCGACCGGATCGCCCCCGCTTTCGGACCATCCTCCAGATGGCGGCGCATTTACCATGGAGGTTCGCATTAAGCTTTGTAAATACGAGCCCAGTTCCTCTAACGTGTCGCACATGCAGTCCTACACCATCGGGCAGGCCGCTCGTCTGCTCGGCGTCAGCCCCGACACAGCCCGCCGCTGGGCGGATGCCGGACGGGTCGCGACCCACCGCGAGGAGAGCGGTCGCCGCCTCATCGACGGCAGGGACCTGGCCGCGTTCTCCATCGAAGTCGCCCAGGGGGGCACCGGTGAGGACGACGCGTCCTACACCTCGGCCCGCAACGCCTTTCCCGGCATCGTCACCGCCGTCAAACTCGGCGACGTCGCGGCCCAGGTGGAGATCCAGGCCGGCCCGCACCGCCTCGTCTCGCTCCTGACCCGGGAGGCGGTCGAAGAACTGGGGCTGGAGGTCGGCATGCAGGCCACCGCCCGCGTCAAGTCGACCAGCGTGCACATCGATCGCACCTGATCCACCGCTCCACCCAGCGGCGTCGCCCGTCCCCGGCGCGGCTCACCATCATCCGCTCGGGCGGCACCAGCCGACCGCGTCCCCAAGGAGTCCCACCCTCATGTCCCTCACCTTCACCGGACGGCGTACCGCGGCCGCGATCCTCACGGCCGCTCTCCTCGTTCCGCTGGCCGCCTGTGGCAGCGACGACGACAAGAAGGACTCGGGCGACAAGGCCACCGGCTCGGCCTCGGGGGCGCCGAAGGCCGACCTGACGGTGCTGGCCGCCTCCTCGCTCACCGATGTCTTCAAGACGGCCGGTGCGGCCTACGAGAAGGAACACCCCGGAACCAGGGTGACGTTCTCCTTCGCCGGTTCGCAGGAGCTCGCCGCCCAGGTCAAGCAGGGCGCACCTGCCGACGCTCTGGTCACCGCGGACACCAAGACGATGGACGGGCTGAAGTCCGACACCGGGGCGCCGACCGTCATCGCGAAGAACCGCCTGGTGATCGCCACGGGCAAGGGCAACCCGGAGAAGGTCGAGAATCTGAAGGACCTCGCGGACCCGAAGCTGAAGGTGGTACTCGCCGCGCCCGAGGTTCCGGTCGGGCGCTACAGCCAGCAGATCCTGGACGCACAGAAGATCGACGTGAAGCCGGTCTCCCAGGAGCCCAACGTCCGCGCCGTCCTCAGCAAGGTCGAACTCGGCGAGGCCGACGCGGGTCTCGTCTACAAGACGGACGCCGCCACGGCCACCGACAAGGTCGAGGCGATCGACATCCCGGACGCGCAGAACGCCGTCGCCTCCTACCCGGCGGCGACCCTGAAGACCTCGAAGCACAGCGAGGCCGCGACCGCGTTCGTGGCGTGGCTGTCCACCCCCGAGGCCCAGAAGATCCTCGCCGCCGCCGGCTTCCAGAAGCCGTAACAGGCCACCGACCCGTGCGGGCGGCCCGGTTCGGGGCCGGGCCGCCCGCACGGCACTTCGAGCATCAGGGACCCTTCGATGAGACGCCTTCGCCGCCGCGCCACCGGCCCCCGCGCGCCGATAGCCCTGGCGATCCCCGCGCTGCTGGCCATCGCCTTCCTGCTGCTGCCACTGATCGGGATCCTCGCCCGCACCTCATGGGCCGAGCTGGGCGCTCACCTCACGAGTCCCGGGACGACCGAGGCGCTGAAGCTGTCCCTGATCGTCTCCGCCTGGGCGCTGGGCCTCTCCCTCGTCCTGGGTGTTCCCCTGGCCTGGCTGCTGGCCCGGGTCGACTTCCCCGGCAAGGCGTTCGTCCGGACCCTCGTGCTGCTGCCGATGGTGCTGCCGCCCACCGTCGGCGGTGTCGCCCTCCTGCTGGCCTTCGGCCGCCGCGGACTGCTCGGGCCGTGGCTGGAGGACACGTTCGGCATCACGCTGCCCTTCCACACCTCCGGCGCCGTCCTCGCCGCGACGTTCGTCGCGATGCCGTTCCTGATCATCAGCCTCGAAGGAGCACTCGGCGGACTGCGCCCCCGCTACGAGGAGACCGCGGCCTCCCTGGGAGCTTCGCCGGTACGGGTGTTCCTCACCGTCACCCTGCCGATGGTCGCCCCCGGACTCGCCGCGGGCGCCGCGCTCACCTGGGCGCGCGCACTCGGTGAGTTCGGCGCGACCATCACCTTCGCGGGCAACCTCCCCGGTACCACCCAGACCCTGCCCCTCCAGGTCTACCTGCTGCTCCAGGACGACCCGGAAGCCGCCACCTCGGTCTCCCTGTTCCTCCTCGCCATCGCCATGGTCGTCCTCATCGCCCTGCGCGGACGCTGGACCGGCACCCCGGACAGGGCCGCCGCCGAGACACACGTTCCGGCGGACGAATCCGGCTCCGCCCCTCAGGACACGTACGCCACCGCGTCGGTCGCGCCCCAGCTCGACGGCGGCCGGGGGAGCTGGCCGCTCCACGCCACAGTGACCGGATTCAACAACCTCACGCTCGACGCGGACGCCGGAACCACCATCGCCGTCGTCGGCCCCAACGGCGCGGGCAAGACCACCCTGCTGCGCGCGCTGCTCGGCCTCACCCCGCGCGCCCACGCCGAACTCCGGCTCGGCGACACCGACGTCACCGCACTCCCCCCGCACCGCAGGGGCGTGGCCTGGGTGCCGCAGGACGGTGCCCTCTTTCCGCACATGAACGCGTTGGCCAACACCGCGTACGGGCTTCGCGCCCACGGTGTCCCGCGCGCCGAGGCCCGTCGCAGCGCCCAGGAGTGGCTGGACCGTCTCGGCGTCGGCCATCTCGCGCACCGCAGACCGACGCAGATCTCCGGAGGCCAGGCCCAGCGCGTCGCGCTCGCCCGTGCGCTGGCCGCCCGTCCCCGGCTGCTCGTGCTCGACGAACCGCTCGCCGCCCTCGACCAGACGACCCGCACCCAGGTGCGGCACACCCTCCGCCGCCATCTCGACGGCTTCGGCGGCGTATGCCTGATCGTCACCCACGACCCCGTCGAGGCCATCGCGCTCGCCGACCGGGTCCTCGTCCTCGACGGTGGGCGCGCCCTCCAGGACGCCCCGCCCGCCGACGTCACCCGCCACCCCCGCTCCCCCTGGGTCGCCCGCATGCTCGGCCGCAACGCCTGGCCCGGCACCGCCACCGACGACGGGCTCCAGCTCCGGGGCGGAGGCCGCCTCATCCTCGCCGACCCCCTGCCGACGGGCACGCCCGCGCTCGCGGTCATCGCCCCGGAAGCCGTCTCCGTACACCGCGACAGGCCCACCGGCAGCCCCCGCAACGTCTGGTCCGGGACCGTACGGGAGATCACCGCCAGCGGGAGCCGGCTCCGGGTCCTGATCGTTTCGGAGCGGGCACCGGATCTCGTCGCCGAGATCACCCCGCAGTCCGCCGCCGAACTCGGCCTGGCCGACGGAGTGCCGGTGTGGACGAGCGTGAAGGCCACCGAAGTCACCGCCGTGGTTCTCTGATCGGATCCCCGCCCCCCTCGGACCTCGGACGGGAGGACACATCCTCCAGAACCGCATCTGTGGGGTGTTTGGTCGATGGAACGAGCATTTGCCATCCGCTTTACGGCATAGCCCTCGCGGACGCAGGATGAATGAGGGTGCGTCCGGTACCCGGAAGCGGAAGGAGCCGTGCATGACCACGAGCTCGACGTGCGGTGACGGCAGCGCCCGGGACATCCGCGCCGTAGACATCGGCCATGGCGCCATCGGCTCCGGCCGCTCCACCCGCCGGCGGCCCGACCTCCGTATCGCCCAGTTCATCGCCGAGGCACTGGGCGGCGCCGACAACGTCCTCAATGTCGGCGCGGGAGCCGGGTCCCACGAGAGCGCCGCCCACACGGTGACAGCGGTCGAACCGTCCGGGCCCCCGCGCGCCCGGCGCCCCGCACGGCTCACCCGGGCCATCGATGCCGTCGCGGAGAACCTGCCCTTCGCGGACGGGGAGTTCGACGGAGCGATGGCCCTCTTCAGCGTCCACCAGTGGCGCGACCCCGGAGCCGGTCTGCGCGAGATCAGACGCGTCACCCACGGCCCGGTCGTCGTCCTGACCCGCGCCCCGGATCTCGTACGCGACTTCTGGCTGTACGCGTACGCACCCGAGGTCCTCGACATCGAGGCCCGCCGCCACCCTCCCGTCGAGGACCTGGCCGCCGCGCTCGGCGGCACCGGCACCATCCGGACCGTTCCGATCCCGCTGGACTGCACCGACGGCTTCGACGAGGCGTACTACGGCCGCCCCGAGATGCTCCTGGATCCCGCCGCCCGCCAAGCCTGCTCCGCGTGGAGCTTCATCGACGACGAGGTGCGGGAACGCTTCGACGGGACACTGCGCAGCGACCTGGCCTCCGGGGCCTGGGACCAGCGATTCGGCCACCTGCGCACGCAGCCGACGTACGACGGTTCGCTCGTCATCCTGCGCGCTACCCACTAGCCAGGAAATCGACGGCGCCAGGGCCGACTCCTACGTCACCCCGGACTACGACCACCCGATCCGGCGAGCAGCTGCTGAACCTGGCGTAGAGCCTGGGCGGTTACTCCTGACCGGAGCAGGGGTCGCAGCAGGAGGGGGCACGTTCGACGCAGATGGTGACGGTGTCGGAGTTGTTCGTGGGGTCGGGGTCCTTCTCGTTGGCGGTGGCGGTGGCGGTGTTGGTGATCGAGCCGGACGCGGTCGCCTTGGCCCGCAGCACGAGGGTGGCGGTGGCGCCGACGGCCAGGGCACCCACGGTCCACTGCCCGGTCGCCGGATCGTAGGTTCCGGGTGAGGACTTGGCGGACAGGAAGGTGAGATGGTCGTGGAGCCGGTCGGTGACGGTGACGCCGGTGGCCCGGTTCGGACCGGTGTTCCGGACGGCGATCCGGTAGGTCACGGTCTGCCCCTCGGTGACCGTGGTCGCGTCGGCCGCTTTCGCCACGGTCAGGTCGGCAGCCGGATTGACCTCCGTGACCGCGTCGTTGGACGTGGCGGTCAGCGGTTCGGGGGTCGGTCCGAGGCGGTTCTCGTAGGCGGCGGTGGCGCTGTTGACGACCCGCCGGCCACCCGCGGTCATGCCGATGGTGACCCGGTACTCCACGGTGGTGCCGCCCGGCAGGGTCTCGGTGTTGGGCAGGCTGCCCGCCTGCGTACCGGAAGCGCCGTTGCCCAGGCGGAAGACCACCTTGTTTCCCTGGGCGTCGAAGGAGGCCTGGTCATCGCCGGCCCGGTCGCTCTTCGGCCCGGCGTTGGGACCGTCGACGATGCGGAGGGATCCGGGCAGGTATGTCGTACCGACGGGGATGACGTCGGTCAGGACGAGAGCTTCGGCCGCGCCGCCGCCTTCGTTCCTGGCCGTGATCCGGTAGGTGAGGACGTCCCCCACCTCCAGCGGTCCCACGGGGATGGCGGTCTTGGTGAGCACCACATAGGGAGCGGTACCGAAGAAGACGCCGTCCAGGAAGTTCCCGATGCTTTGGTTGCCGCCGGCGGCGGAGACGGAACGGAACGCGAACCGGGTCATCGTCTGGCCTGCCGGGACGATGTAGGTGCCCGTGTAGTAGCCCCAGGCGCTGTTGCCGTCGGTGCAGCGTCGCTGCTCGACGGCGGAGCCCGGTGTACCGATGTCCAGTGCCATGGTGTCCTGGCCCAGCCGTCCGCGGTGGTACAGCCTCCAGTACAGCTTCGCGCCGGGGGTGGTCGGCAGGTCCTGGTAGAGCGTGGCGACCTGGCGCGCGTTCAGCTCGGCGAACTGGGAGCCGTGCGCGGCCGGAACGCCGTTGAAGCCGGAACGCCACAGCTCGATCATGTGATCGGTCGAGGTGGTGCGCCAGCCCGGTACGCGCTTGACCGCCTGCGTCTGTGACGCGTCCGGAAGAATCTCGAAGTCGGTGACGACGGGCTCTTCGAAGCTTCCGTTGACCAGCGCGACCCGGAGCGGTGCCGGTGGAGGTGTGGTCACTGATTTCCCCTTGGTTCGGCGACGGTTGGCATCCTCCGCCGACCGGACCATGGGTGTGAGCCTCGGCGGAGGTGTAACCACCGAAAGCACAACGCAATTCAAGCGATACGGAAAGCGAATGCCCTTTGGTCCGCGCCAATCCAGCACGGCTGGTTTACCGGACACCTCCGCCGGGGCCGACGGCACCACGCCCGCACCGGCCGCTCTACGCACATCACCCAGAACTCATATGGCACACCTCTACCTGCCGCCACCGCTCAAACGGCCGAAAAGAGCGCCGTCCCCGCCCTTGTTCGCCTGCTGTGAGGGTGATTCTCTCCGCAGCCGGTTGACACCCTCGGCAGCCCTTTCGTAGGTGTCCGTCTCCACCTCCGCCGAGAGGGGGATCAGGCGTCCTTTTCCTCCGGCACGGTGTAGATGTTCTCCTCGATCCGGTCGATGAGTCCGCCCTCGAACCGGAAGTGCACCACAGCGTGGACCTCGCTGCGTGACCCGTCCGCCGTGACCAGGTGAAGTATGTACTGCAGGAGCAACTCGTTCGCATCCCGGAACTGGCGGATCACGTCGAACCGCAGCGAATCGACCGTAGCGGCAAAGGAACTGAACTGCCTCAGTCGCTCGTCGATCGTCTGCTCACCCTTGCCGTCGTTCTGCCACACGGTGGCCTTTTCGGTGCACATCGCCTGGGCGTCGGCGAAGTCGTACACCTCCAGACGCCGCAGAAACCGAATCGCCGTCTCGCTGATGGTCTGCTCCATATCGAATTCTCATTTCACTGTGTCTCGTTGAATGCGGGACAGCCAAGGGCTGTCCCCCTTAGAGCAGGTCGAGCCGGCGCAAGTCGGTGACGTACTTGCGGATGAGGGCCGGTGACACGTGGGGGATGTCCTGGGCGGGGCCGATCTTCGCGGCCCGCACGGCGGCGTGGAACCGTTCGGCGGGGATCGCCGAGCCCGGGACGGTTTCCTCGGGCCGGGCCAGGGCGTCCAGCAGTGGCAGCAGCGAGTGCTGGCGCTGCTTCTCCGGCAAGGCGCGGATCGCGGCCGTGATGCGGGCGAGCCAAGTGCCGTAATCGTCTATCCGCTGGATCGGGTGGCCGGCCTCGATGAGCCAGTCCACGAAGGTGTCCAGCGAGATGCCGTCGTCGTGCGGGTTCAGGACGTTGTAGGTCCGGTAGCCCTCGGTGGCCCGCGCGCCCAGCGAGGTGATGGCCTCGGCGGTGAAGTCGACCGGCAGGCCGTCGTAGTGCGTGCGCGTCCCGGTCCGGTAGAACGAGCCCGGCGCGATACCGGTGGCGACCAGGCTGAGCACCAGGCGGGTGAACATGTCGGGCACGTTCAGCTGCCCCTGGTACGTACTGTGCGCGAGGATCATGTCCGAGCGGAGGGTCACGACCGGCAGGCCGCACAGGTCGTGTGCCTCCCGGAGCAGGACCTCGCCGGCCCACTTGCTGGTCGCGTACCCGTTGGCGTAACTCCGGTCGATCGGCCGCACCGGGCTGGTGCCGCGGATGTCGGCGTCCTCGTCCAGAGCCCCGGCCGCGGCGCCGGCCTGCACGGCGACGGTGGACACATAGGTGACGGGCTTGAGCCGCGTGGTGAGCGCCAACCGGATCAGTTCGGCCGTGCCTACGACATTGGGTCCGAACAACTGGTCGTAGGGCAGTACGTGGTTGACCAGGGCGGCCGGGTGGACGATCAGGTCCACGGTGTCGGCCAGCGTGTCCCACGTGCCCTCGTCCAGGCCCAGGTGCGGTTCGCCGAGATCACCCGCGACGACCTCCAGGGTCCCGTCGGCCAGCTCCCGGTACCGCCGGAGCAGTTCGGCGTCGCCGCTGTCGAAGGCCCGCTCCAGCCGCTTCGCCGCCGCGGCCGCGTCGCTTCCCCGTACGACGCAGATCAGCCTGCCGCCCGCGGGCGCCAGCCGCTCCAGCCATTCCAGGCACAGGAACCGGCCGAGGTAGCCGTTGGCTCCGGTCAGCAGGACGGTCCGCACGGCACCGTCGGGGCGGGGCAGCGTCGGGGCGGCGGCGAGCGTCGACGCGTCGACGAACTTCTCCAGGGTGAGATCACCGGCGCGGACCTCGGAACTGTTCTCGCCGTGTACGGAGGCGAACGTGGGCCGCGTCGTCCCGGACGCGCGTTCCGCCTCGATGTATCTCGCCACCTGTGCCAGGTCGTTGGCCGGGCTGATGACCACCCCGACCGGAACCTCGATGTGGAAGATCTCCTTCATGAGGTAGGAGAAGGACAGCGCGGACAGGGAATCCCCGCCCAGGTCGGTGAAGTGCGCGTCGGCGCGCAGGTCCGTGTCCGGGCAGCCCAGCAGTGCCTGGGCTCCCCGGCCGACCGTTTCCAGCACCGGCCGGTCAAGACCGGACCGGCGCAGCTCGCGCAGCTGCGTGACCTGCCCGTCGGCGAGTTCGGCGTACAACCGCTCAAGTGCCTCGCCGTAGCGCTCCTTGAGTTTGGGGCGCAGGAGTTTGTGGCTGTCGGCGAGCAGGCCGTTACGGGCGCTGAAGGGTTCGGTCTCGATCAGGAAGTCGCGGGGGATCTCGTACGAGTTGAGCTCGGCTTCCTTGGCGATCCGCTGGAGCGACTCGCTGAGCAGCGGCTTGAGCGACTCGATGTCCTCGCCGCCCCTGTCGAGCGTGTCCGGGGTGGGCACCACCACCGCGAGGAGGTGGGCGCGCTCGCTGTTTCCGTACACGAAGATCTGCCGGACGAGGGGGCTGCCGAGCAGGGCGGTCTCCACGCGGGAGACGGCCACGAACTCGCCCTGGGAAAGCTTCAGTACGTCCTTGGTGCGGTCGACGTAGGCCAGTCGGTCGGGTCCGAGCTCGGCCATGATGTCGCCGGTCCGGTAGTAGCCGTCCTCGTCGAAGACCGCGGCGGTGGCCTCGGGCCGCTTGTAGTACCCGGGGATGATGGCGCCCGTCTTGAGCAGCAGTTCTCCGCGCGGATGCGGCGAGTCCGTGGCGAAGTAGCCCAGTTCCGGTACGTCGACGAGCTTGTAGTCGATCACCGGCGGGCGCTGCACCACCGAGTCGAGCAGCAGGCCGCCGGCTTCGGTGGAGCCGAAACCGATGTACAGGTGGACGTTCAGGCAGGACGCGACGAAGGCCGCGATCTCGGCGGACAGCGGGGCGGTGCCGACCAGTGCCTTGGTGACGCGCCCGCCCAGGAAGTTCTCCCGCAGGTCCCGCTTGACCGCCGCCTCGACGTCACCCGGCTCGCCGGCTCGCCGGTCCAGTTCGCTCTGGTACTCCTGGAAGAGCATGTCGCACATGCGCGGAACCATGGTCAGCTCCGTGGGGCGGACCAGCGCGATGTCCTCGAACAGGGTGGACAGGTCGCTCTTGGCGGTGAAGTAGCCGACACCGCCCCGGGCGAGCGAGCCCATCAGCGCGTAGCAGCCGGCCAGGTGGCTCTGCGGCATGTAGTGGATGCAGACCACGGGCCCGCCCGCCGCGCCGTAGGTGAATCCGTACCACGCGGTGCCGACCAGCCGCTGTGTGTACATGGCCCCCTTGGGGGTCCCGGTGCTGCCGGAGGTGTAGATGAGCATGGCCAGCGGATCGTCGCCCGGCTCGGCGGTGAACAAGGGAGGGTGCGGCAGGCCGGTTCCGGCTTCGGTCACGGCGGCCAGCGTGTCGATGACGACCTGGCTGCCGGCTTCGGCCAGGCGCCGCCGGGCGGACGCGAAGGCTTCGCGCTGGTCCGCGACGTCGGGGCGGTAGTCGAACACGAGCAGGCGCTCGATCGCGGTTCCCTCGATCACGGCTTCGACAGCGGTGTCCAGGCGCTCGATGCTCGCGGCGAGGACGCGCGGCTCGGTCTCCGCGATGATCGGGCGCAACTGGGACAGCGGCGCGCTGGGCTGCAGGGGCACGGACACGATGCCCAAGTGGATGCACGCCAGGCTGAGTGTCGCGTAATCGATGCTGGTGAAGCCCAGGACGCAGATCCGGTCACCGGCGACCAACGGATAGTGCGGGTCGTGGTACCACTTGCCGGCGACGGCACGGACGCGTGCCCACAACTCGCGGAAGCTGACGGTGTCGAACCTCGGGAGCAGACGCGACGTCGAAGGTTCTCTGGCGCGTTCACCGAGGGCCGGCCGGTCCCCGTAGCCCTCCATGACGGTCGCCATGACCTCGGCGAGCCCCTTGTCCGGATCACGCACCGCCGCGGTGATCGCGTCCAGTGGTACGGCCATGAACAGCCCTCCCGTAGCGTCCCAGTGATGTCGGCGCGTCGCGCGTATGGACGTCGCCGAGCACGTAATCGCATGTGCCGACCGAGCGTGCGGCCGTACCGCCTTGCTCACGGAGACCACGGTGCCGACGCGCGCCGCATCGACACCGTGGCCCGTGCAACTCCTGATGAGTGCTGCTACCAGGTGACCGGCAGCGCGGCCACCCCGCGGATGAGACGTTCGGTCCGCCACGACATCTGGTCGACCGGCACCGCGAGGCGCAGACCGGGCAGGCGGCGGATCAGGGTCTCCAGCACGATGCGCAACTCCATCCTGGCCAACTGCGCGCCGAGGCAGTGGTGCACGCCGTGCCCGAAGGTGAGGTGCGGGACGGCCCCTCGGTGGAAGTCGATCTCCTCGGGGTGGTCGAACACCTCGGGGTCCCGGTTGGCCAGTCCCAGCTCGGCGACCACCGCGTCGCCGGCGCGAACGATCTGCCCGCTCAGTTCCACGTCCTCGGTGGCGATGCGGGTGAAGCCCGCGGTCGCGCTGATCGGGATGATCCGGGAGAGTTCCTCCACCGCGTCGGGTATCAAACCGGGATCGGCGACGAGGTCCTGCCAGAGATGGGGGTTGGTCAACAGCGTGTAGACGAAGTTGCCGAGCTGGTTGGCGGTGGCCTCCTGCCCGGCGGAGAGCAGACTGACCCCGAGGCTGACGAGGTCCTCCTCGGCGAGCAGGTCCTTTTCCTCCCGTACGGTGACCAGTTCGCCGAGCAGGTCGTCGGTGGGGTCGGCGCGGCGGATGGCGATCAGACCTGCGAGGTATTCATTGAGATGGCCCCGGGCCTGCGCGGACTGGGCCGGATCGGACAGCATCAGCAGGCCGTCCACCCAGTCGTTGAACCGGTCGCGGTCGGCGACGGGCACGCCGAGCAGTTCGCAGATCACCGTGATCGGCAGCGGCCAGGTCAGCGTCCTGGTCAGGTCGGCGGACGGCCCTGCGGCGACCATGGTGTCGACCAGGCCGTCCACGATCTCCTGGGCGCGCGGGCGCAGCGCTTCGATACGGCGCACGGTGAACGCGTTGGCCACCCGGCGCCGCAGTCGGCTGTGCTCCGGCGGGTCCATGCTCAGCATGGAGGTGCTGGGCAGACCGACGGCGACCGTGCGGGGCACGTGATCGCCCACGGCGGCGGCGCGGCTGAACCGGGGGTCGGCCAGTACCACCTTGACGTCCGCGTGCCGCGTGACCAGCCAGGCGTCGCCGCCGAAGGGCAGGCTCACGCGCAGTACCGGCTGCTCGCCGCAGATCTCGGCCAGCTTCGGGTCCACGTCGAGTCGGTCGATCGGACCGAACGGGTAGGCCCGAACCCCTTCCCCTGTCGCGGTCATCGTGTCAGTCCTTCCAGTCCTGCCAGTCCTGGCAAACGGTTACCGATGAATACGTGGTTACTGATCCAACTGAGGTCGTGATTCCGATGGTTCGTCGGGGGCGACCACCTCGCCACAGGTCACAGGGCGGCGATCCGCCCGCCGTCGATGACGAGAGTGCTGCCGGTGATCCACGAAGCGCGCGGGGAGACCAGGAAGCCGACCGCCTCGGCGATGTCCTGCGACTGGCCGAGCCGCCCCAGCGGAATTTCGTCGGCCCAATCATCCGTATCCGCATCCGAATCCGCATCACTGCCGAGATAATCAACAATCTTCTCGCGCGCCTCGTCCGCTCCCGGTGTCATCACATTACCCAGAGAGAGGGCGACGACGCGGATACCCTGCGGCGCCAACTCGGCCGCGAGACCCTTGCTGTATGTCTCAAGTGCGGACTTGGCGGCGGCATAATGCAGGATCATCGGGTAGGACGCGATCGTGGCAATGGACGAGATGTGTACGACGACCCCGCCTCCACTCGCGCGCATGGAGGGAACGAGTGCGGAATTTACCCGGACGGCGGCGAGAAAATTGATGTCCATCGTGTACTGCCAGTCGTTCTCGATGTCCAGAGCACTCTGAAAGGCCCGGCATCCACCCGCGTTATTGACGACGATATCCACTCCGCCAAGCGTCTCCAGCGCGACATCCGCGAACGCGCGCACACCGTCCGGCGTGCTGAGGTCGGCTTTCACGAACGTCGCTCCGGACGGGGTGTGTTCCGTCGCGTTACGGGCGGAGGTGACAACGTTGGCACCGGCGTCGAGCAAGTTCTGCACGATGGCCGCACCGATCCCGCGGCTTCCGCCGGTGACCACGGCCCGCTTACCTTCCACATCCTTGGGAATCTGTGCGGCAAGGCGATTCTGACTCATCCTGGATTCCACCCCCCTTTCTTTTTCCAACAACCCTGTCCGCGACATAGACCGGCAAGAGGAAACAATTCTCGATTGCGATTAAGAATGGGAGTTCATTCCAGTCGATCATGGCGACGCGGAATCACTTGAACCACTATCAATGATCTCGCTGACACGGTCAAGCTGATTATGTCGATGTATTGGATCGCATCATGCGATCCAATGGCCGAACGGCACCTCTGCCACATCATCGCCGACTGGACGTGACGATCAGCAGGGCCGATAATCATGGGCTACCGGCGTGCGGCCACAACGCTTTCCACACAGCGGAAGGCGATTTGCCAGTTGGGGAAACAGACGCACACGGAATGTTTATGCAAGTTGTGCCGACAACTCGGGAGGAACAATGGCCAGCCTGGGCGAGCCGTTCACCGTGGGCGATCTCATGCTTCCCAACCGAATCGTGATGGCCCCGATGACCAGAATGCAGTCCCCCGGCGGCGTGCCGGGCCCGGACGTCGCGGAGTACTACGCCCGCCGGGCGGCCAACCAGGTCGGGCTGATCATCACCGAGGGCACCTACGTCAACCGCGCCGCCGCCGGCGCGTACGAGGACGTTCCCCACTTCTACGGCGAGCGGGCCCTCGCCGGCTGGGCGCACGTGGCGCGGCGGGTGCACCAGTCCGGCGGCAAGATCATTCCGCAGCTGTGGCACACCGGGGTGGTGCGCACCCTTGCCGAGCCACCCGCCGAGGGGCCGTCCGGGCTCGGGCTGGACGGTGCGCCGACGGGGAAAGTCATGACCCAGCGGGACATCGACGACACGGTGGCCGCCTTCGCGGATGCCGCCGCGGCCGCCGAGCGACTCGGGTTCGACGGCGTCGAACTGCACGGCGCGCACGGCTACTTGATCGACGACTTCCTGTGGAGCGGTACCAACCGGCGTACGGACCGCTACGGCGGCGCCCCGGCCTCCCGCGCCCGCTTCGGCTCCGAGATCGTGCGGGCGATCCGCGCCGTCGTCAGTCCGGGATTCCCGGTCTTCTTCCGGCTGTCCCAGTGGAAGGTCGGCCGGTACGAGGCCCGTACCGCGGAGAGTCCGGACGAGCTGGCGCAGTTGCTGACCCCGTTGGCCGACGCCGGTGTCGACGCGTTCCACGCCTCCACCCGCCGCTATTGGCAGCCCGAATTCGACGGCAGCGGCCTCAACCTGGCCGGCTGGGTGCGCAAGCTCAGCGGCAAGGCCACCGTGACGGTCGGCTCGGTCGGCCTGAACCAGCAGTACGGTGAGGGCGACTTCACCCAGGGCTTCACCACGAAGGCCGGGGTGACCGGCATCGAGGAGCTGGTGGCCCGTCTGGAGCGCGACGAGTTCGACCTCGTCGCGGTGGGCAGGACGCTGCTGGCCAACCCGGACTGGGCGGCAAAGGCGCTGCGCGGCGAGCCGGCCCCGACCGCCCCCTACGACCCGGCGGTGCTCAAGACCCTGGCCTGACAGCTGCCCGCGTAGCGGTAGTGCTCAATGATGCCGATGCCGGGTTCGTCGTGGTGGAGGACGGACCCGGCACACCGGTGGTGCGGGACTAAGTCGTGGCCGAAGCGCCTCCCAGGAAGCTCGGCAGCGACCGCGATGGCTCCTTATCGCGCGCCCAGCTCATTCCCGATGACCGAATGCCACTCACCCAACATGCGTCGCGCCGTGGCTTCGTCGAATACGTTCGCATCATATTTGAGAAAGACCTTGTACCCTTCGCCCTCCCGATAGAACTCCATCGAAAGCACATACTCTCCGGCGTAGGGCAGGTCGTCGAACATCCGCAGGTCCAACTCGCCCCGGCCGGCCGGGGCATCGTTGGTGAGCAGATCGGCTCCGTCGAAGTTCTGGAACAGGAAGTTCGTCAGTACCAGCGGTTCGCCTTCCGTTCCCAGCGCGCGGGTGATCTCCAGCAGTGGATAGGCGCCATGCTCGATACCGGCGACCACCTTGCGTTGCATGGATTTGAGCAGCTCGGGAAAGCTGCCGGTGACCTCGCAGCGGATGGGCAGACAGTTCACGAACTGGCCGACCACGTCCTTGAACCGCTCCTCGTAGCGGGCGGCCGCGGTCAAGCCGAGGATCAGGTCGCTCTGCCCGGTCAGCCGGTGCAGGAACCGCACGTACGTCGCGAACAGCACAGTGGCGACACTGACCCGGTGTTCCTTCGCTCGGTCGGCGAGTGCGGTGACCAGCGTCGGCGACAGCTTGATCATCGCCACGTCCACGCGGGGCATGCGCTTCGGGTCGTACGGACGGTCGTACGGCAGCGCGAGTGCCGTACGCGGTCCTTCCAGCTCACGGACCCAATAGTCCCGGTGCCGCTGGGCCCGTCGGCCAGTGAGCAGCGCCTCTTCCCATGCGACGAAGTCGCCGTAGGTGGCGCGACTGAGACTTCCCCTGCCGCGGTAGGCGTCCTTGAGCGTGCGGATCAGGACCGCCGTCGACGTACCGTCCATCAGGATGTGGTGCACGGTGATCATCAGAAGGCGACGCCGTCCGGCGAGGGAGACCAGATGTGTCCGGACCAACGGGCCCGTTGCCAGGTCGAACGGGACGTCGACCAGCTCCCGCAGCTCGGCCAGTTGCTCGACGCGTGAGGTGGCCGCGAGGCCGACCCGGTCGAACGACGGGGCCCTGGCCGGGTCGATGTCCATGTACGGCACACCGTCCCGCTCACCGAAGACGGCGCTCAGCACGGGGTGGATCTCCGTCTGAGCGCGGATCGCCCGTTCCAGGGCTGCTTCGTCCAGGCCGCCGTGGATCTCGAAGAGGATCGGGAGGTTGAAGGCGGTCGGCTCCGGCCAGCGCTGCTGGTCCCGGTACATGGCCAGTTGGCCGCGCGAGAGGTTCCACCGTTCGCCCGCCGTGCCCGTGATGAGGTGGGGGCGCGGGCCGTCGGTGGATTCGACGTGGCGAGGCGGGGTGACGGAGGTGTCGTCGCCGGAGTCCTCACGCGGGACGTCGGTGAACTGCGGGACGTCGGTGAGCGGCGGGACGTCGGTGAGCTGTGGGACGTCGGTGAGCTGTGGGACGTCGGTGAGCTGGAGGGCGAACGGGTACGTCGGCAGCGACACAGCCCGGCGTGGTTCCCCCCGGTGCAGGCGCTCCCAGTCCACCTCGACGCCCGACGCCCACAGTGCCGCGAGGCTGGACAGCCTTCCGGCGGCGATCCACCGCTGTGCCAACAGTTCCGGCAGGGCGCTGTCACCGGTGATCCGCGCGAGCAGACCGCCGGAAGCCTCGACGGTGCCCCGGCGTCCCCGGCCTGTACGCAGGCTGGTCCTCAGTTCCGCGGTGGACGACACCACGACCGCGTACCGCTCGGTCATCGCCGCCCGTCCGGCCTGGAGCGTGAAAGCCAGGTCGGCGAGGTCGGTGTCGGGGTGGCGGTCGAGGAACCCGGCCAGCCTGTCGACGGACGCCGAGAGCTGTTCGGGAGTGCTCGCCGAGAGGACGACGACCTGTTCGGCACCGCGTTTCGTACGGTAAGTGGGCTGCACGGGACACTCCTCGACGGTCACATGGATTTCTTCTCAACAGTTACGCCGAAGGGTCTTCCGGTTCACGCGAGGGAGTTCGCTTCGTGGCTGACCGAGACTGCCGATCTCAGCACTTCGAAGAAAGCTTTCCCTCGGCTGCTCAGAGTCAGATCGGGCATCATGGCCACGCCGAGGGACACAGAAGGCATATCCCCGGAGATCTCCACCGCCCGAACCCTCCCGCCACCCAACGTCATCGCATTCGAGGCGCGTTGATACATCAACGCGAACCCGGAACCCTCGGCCACGAGCCCGCGCATCGTCTCCATGCTCGTCGTCGTCATCACCTGCGGCATGCGAACGCCGGCGCGAGCAAACATCTCCTCGAAACGCTGGAGGACAGCCGGAACATTCAAGGCGACGAGCGGGCGGTCGGCCAATTCCCCCAAACCGATGGAGCCTGCCCTGCCGATCGGCTCGCTGTCGGCCACCAGGGCGTGAACGGGCAGATCGACCAGAGGGTGGAACTTGGAGCCGACCGACAAGAAGTCATACGTCACCGCCAGTTCGCATCGGCCATCCTGCAAAAACTCCAGGAGCCGATCCGCGGATTCCTCGTAGACGTTCAGCTGCAGCGCGACATAGCGCTCCTTGGTCGTCCGGTAGACCAGGGGCAGCAGAAAAGGGGCGATCGAGGAGAAGAACCCGACGTCGAGCCGGCCGGCGGTGTCGCTCGCCAGGGCATCACCCTGGGCCTTGAGGCTCAGGGCCTGCCCCAGCAACGCGCGCGCCTCCCCCAGGAGATGCCGGCCGCTGGGAGTGAGGGTGACCCCGCGGGCATGATGGCGAAGCAGCAGCTGCACACCGAGCTGCCGTTCCAGCCTCATCACGGCCGAGGAAACCGTTGACTGTGACGCACACAGCTTCTCCGCAGCCTCCGATATATTGCCGAGCTCAGCGGATACAACGAAATAACGCAATTGCGTAAGGCTGAAGCCCAGGCGATCGGTCACCGTGCACGTCCGGAGACCTTTTCCCGGAGTCCGACCATTCGGATGTCATATGCGGCGGCGCCGTTGTCCGATTCCGGGTCGATGGCGTCACGACCGGAAGCTGCGGTCTCGGTCACCGCGACCAGCTCTCGCAACAGGCGTGCCGGACATGCCCCGGCCCCGGAAACGTTACAGGCGCGCGAACAATGGGCACATGGACGATGGCCATGATGACAACTCTCCTCAGCCCCGGTCGGCGACGAGCAGGAAGTCGGGAACCTCTCCACCTTAGGATGATCGCGTTTTCGGACGTGCCCCACTATTTGGACAATCGTCAGGTGGCCAAAGGGATTCGTCGGTAAGGACGGTCGGAGCGCCGCCGGGTGGCTTTCACGGGAGCGCCGAGAAGATCAGCTCTGTATGCCGGTGCGCCGGAAAGGGCAGGCCCACCACTGGTGTTGTCAGCGCTCCGCAACGCGGCTCGGTGCTTCACCGGCTACCCGCCCAGGTGTCGGCTGTGTGGTAGGCCGGACCACCGTCCGTGTCATTCCGGCCAGCCGGGCCACGCGCCGACGGCGGGGCGGGTGTCTTGTAACCGCCCGGCGCGCCCTCAGCAGTCCCAGGAGCGTCGGGCGGCGGGCAGCGGGCGGCGCCCCGGATTTTCCGGGGCGCCGCCGAGAGCCTGCCCGCCGTGCGGGGCTGCCTGCCCCCCTCGGCATCAGGGTGTCCGGCGTCAGGCGTGCGTCAGCAGTGCCTCCAGTGCCGCCGCCGTGTCCGGGTGACGGCCGGCGACGGCCACGCCGCCCGACGACGGGCCGGGGGCCGAGGTGTCCCACGTTCCGTCGCAGCCGAGCAGCTCCGCCACGGTGTCGCAGGTCGCGGGGTGGGCGGCGAGCAGCACGGCGCGACTGCCCCCGGCGGGTGCCTGGGGTGCCGCCCCCGTGTCCGGCAGGGCCTGCCACGGCGGCACCCACGCGTCCAGTGCCGCGAGCCGGCCGGGAAAAACCCGTCCGGCCTCACGGATCAGCAGCGGGGCGAGCTCGGCGCCGTCCGCACGCAGGGTGCCGATCAGGGTCGGCAGCCAGGGCAGCAGCACCGGATCCGGCAGCCGTGCGAACGCGTTCGACACCGCCTCCACGACGAAGTCGGCCAGCTGCGGCACCGGGTCCAGCGCGTGCAGGAATCCGCTGAGGTAGCGCGGATAGACCCGCACCACCAAGGGGTTGGCCAGCAACGCGTCACACCGTGCGCGGAGTTCCGTACGGGAGAGCTGCCCGAGCTGCACCTGCGCCGCCCACAGCAGCGCCACCTTGGGCGGCTCCTGCGGATGCGACTGGGCGAACGCCAGCTCCAGCTGGGTACGGTCGCAGCCGAGCGACAGCGCCAGGCTCTCCATGCTGAACAGGAAGCCCAGCATCGCGGCGACCTGACGGGCGGTCGCCTCCTCGTCGGAGAACGCGGTCGGCAACAGGGTGCAGTAGTGCGCGTACCCCGTCTTGGCGAAGGACTCGATCCACGACGGAAGCACCGGCCGGCTGATCCGGTAGTACGCCAGCAGCCGGCGCACCCGGCGCAGCACCTCCGGCGCCCCGTCGACGCCGCGCTCGGTGGCCAGCACCTCCAGGGCGCGGGTGCCCAGCTCGTCGGCGAGGCGTCCGCCGCGCAGGTACAGCACCGCGTCCTCGACGGCCTCAAGGACGGTGGCGGTGGTCGCGTTCGGTGCGTAGGCGGTGCGCCGGAGGCGCTGTTCCAGGACCTGCTCGATGCTGACGCCTTCGTAGCCGAGCTCGATGAGCGCCCGTTGGTGGGTGCCCAGCGCCAGGTCCCAGGACTCCTGGATCGAGCGCTTTCCGAGCTCCCGCTCCCCCATGATCGGCCGGGCGGCGCCGTCCGGCATCAGGCGGCGCAGCATCCAGAGCACGTCGGAGCAGTGCGTGAGCTCCGGCCGGGAGGACATGTCCAGCAACGCGCGGCGCACACCGCGCTGCTGGAGCTGCAGATTCAGCGGCTCCAGCCGGTCGTGGACGTCGCGGGCCAGCGGCGGCAGGGAGTCGTAACCGACCTGGCCGACCCGGTCGCCGCCCATCATGATCTCCACGAGGCGGCGCACGTCGCGCCGGCCGGGCACGGTCTCCTTCTCGATGCAGGTGATCGCCGCGTCCTGGAAGTCGTACGGCGTGGGCCTGGCCCGGTCCCGCATCCCGGCCAGCAGGATCGACGTCTCGAACACGGCGATCGCGTCGGCGGTGGAGGCAAGGTAGCCGTTGCGGCGCGCGGAGCGCACGATCTCGACCGACCAGCCGAGCAGTTCGGCCTCGTCCAGCCGGTCGAGTGCGGGCGGGCGTCGCAGGAAACCGGAGAGCTTGTCCGTGGAGCTGTCCGCCGCCGCGCCGGGGACGGCCGCGGCGGCCCCCTTCCGGGACTTCGCCGGCTTCTTGGTGCCCGCCTGTCCTGCCAGCCGGAACGGCTTCACCTTGCTGCGCTTGAGGTTCATCCTCCACTGGGCGGCGGCGATCGACACGGAGCCTGCGGCGAGGCCGAACTGGGCCTCGATCGCCGTGTGGCTGGACGGGATCAGGCCGTGCTGCCAGGTGGTGGCGCTGGGCGGGCTGATCTCGAAGCCGCCGGTGCCGTGGACGCCGAACTCCGCCACGCGGCTGGAGGCGTGGAACGCGCCGCAGACGTAGAGGCAGTCCGCGGGGTCGGTGCCGGACGCGGCGAGGTGTTCGCGCATCCGGGTCCACATGTAGCGCTCCCGGTCCTCGTCCACGCGGACCCGGTCGGGGTCCCCGGGCGCCAGACGCCGGAAGAGGCTGCCGATCAGCAGCATGACCTGTCGGTAGGTGTCGTGGTCGCTGTCCCCGAGCGGCAGCTCGACGTACTGGTGCCACCACTCCGACCAGTGCCGCACCCTGCCGTGGTGCAGCAGATGCGTCTCCAGTTCGGCGAAACGGGGCCGCAGGTCGCCGATCTCCACGCCGACCGCGTCGCCGTGGAGCGCCGCCTCCTCCTCGGCGTGCGGCGCGTCCGGGTCGGCGGGCCGGGCGGAGCGCGCCCCGCGCGTCTGCCACTGGAACACGTGGTCCGAGGAACGGTCGACGAGGACCAGCTCGACGCCCGGTGTGTCCAGCGCGTAGGCGATCGCCTGGTACTCGGCCGACGCCTCGGTGATCGGTGCGACGACGGACAGCGGGGCCCATTCGGCCGGGAAGCCGTCGATCTCGCCGGCGAACGCCTGTACCGCCACCGGGAGTCTGCAGTTGCGCAGCTCGGACAGGAGCGGCGCCATGTCCTCGCACAGCTCCAGGTAGACGACCTTGGGCCGCTTCTCCCGCAGCCGCCTGGCCATCGCCGTCGCGGAGGCCGGCGAGTGGTGGCAGACGGGGAAGATCTCCAGCGGTTCGCGCACCGCCCGGTCGACGTCGTCGACCAGGCCGAGGAGGATGCCCTCCAGCGCGTCGGGGCCGTCGGCGAACTCCGCGGCGGCTTCCTGGAGCTGCGACCGCAATGCCTCGAAAGTCGCCCCCTCGCTCACGGGGCTCACGGGGCTCACGGGGCTCACGGGGCTCACGGGGCTCACGGGGCTCACGACAGGGTGGCTATCGCGTCGCGGCCGCCCTCAAGGAACTCCGGCCAGGAGCCGCCCTGCTCCTTGCTGCGCGGCTCGACAACGCCGTGCAGGTACTTGTTGAGGATGGCCAGGTCCTCGGGTTCGCGCCGCGCCAGCGAGCCGACGAGCGAGGCGGCGAGCGTACGGGCCGTCAGCTCGCGCTCACCGAAGAAGTTGCTGTGCAGGATCGCGTCCTCCAGCACACCGATCTGCTCGGCGCTCGACAACGCGGACTCCAGCTTCTCGTCGTCGCTCCCGGCCGCGGCGGACGCGGCCCGCAGATCGGCGAAGCTCTGCAGCAGCACGTCGAGCAGGGTCGGCGGCACGTCCAGTTCGATCTCGTGCCGGCGCAGCAGCTCCTCGGTACGGAAGCGGACGATCTCCGCCTCGCTCCTCTTGTTCGTCACCACGGGAATGCGGACGAAGTTGAAGCGTCGCTTGAGCGCGGAGGACAGGTCGTTGACACCCCGGTCGCGGCTGTTGGCCGTGGCGATGACGGAGAAGCCGGGCTTGGCGAAGACGATGTTGTCGCTGTCCATCTCCGGGACCGAGATGTACTTCTCCGACAGGATCGAGATCAGCGCGTCCTGGACGTCGCTCGTGGAACGGGTCAGCTCCTCGAAGCGGCCGATCGCGCCGGACTCCATGGCGGTCATGATCGGCGACGGGATCATCGACTCCCGCGACTGGCCCTTGGCGATCACCATGGACACGTTCCACGAGTACTTGATGTGATCCTCGGTGGTGCCCGCCGTGCCCTGTACGACGAGCGTGGAGTCGCGGCAGATCGCGGCCGCCAGCAGCTCGGCCAGCCAGCTCTTGCCGGTGCCCGGGTCACCTATGAGCAGCAGACCGCGATCGGAGGCCAGGGTGACGATGGCCCGCTCGACAAGGCTGCGGTCGCCGTACCACTTCTGGGGAATCTCCCGGTCGAGGCCGTCGGAGCGCTCGGAACCCAGGATGAACAGGCGGACCATCTTGGGCGACAGACGCCAGGAAAAGGGCTTCGGGCCGTCGTCACGGGACTCCAGCCACTCCAGCTCCTCGGCGTACTTGATCTCGGCGGGGGCGCGCAACAGGTCGGACATGTCTGGGCCTTTCGATGTTCTGGGGACGGGGATCTGAGTTCGGGGAGCTGGAAGCTGGAAGCTGGAAGCTGGAAGCCAAGTGAGTGGGAGTGAGTGGGTACGTACGCTCGCGAGGTGCGGACGCCCTACGTGAGGAACGTCTTGAGTTCGTGGACGAGCTTGCGGATGTGGCCGGAGAGCACCGGCGTCCCCTGGTCCTTGAAGCGCTCCCGGAACCACGGGTTGACGCTGGCGCGGCCCGAGCTGGTCACCGAGCCGACGGGGATGAACTTGGCACCCGAGCGGTGGATGGCGGCCATGCTTTCGAACAGCGGCTCCGTCTGCCATTCGTAGAAGTCGGAGATCCACACCACGACGGTGTTGCGTGGTTCGGCGATCTTCGGCTGGGCCAGCGCCATGGCGACCGTGCCGTCGGTGCCGCCCCCGAGGTTGGTTCGCAGCAACGTCTCGAAGGGGTCGTGCACCCATGGTGTGAGGTCGAGCGCCTGGGTGTCGTAGGCGATCAGGTGGACGTCCACCTTGGGCAGACCGGCGAAGATCGAGGCCAGGATGGTGCAGTTGACCATCGAGTCGACCATGGAGCCCGACTGGTCGACCACGACGATCAGCCGCTGTGGCGTCGTCCTGCGTACGGTGTGACGGTAGAAGAGGCGGTCGACGTAGAGCCGTTCCTCCTCGGGGTCCCAGTTGGTGAGGTTCTTCCAGATCGTGCGGTCGAGGTCCAGATTGCGGAACACCCGCTTGGGCGGGACCGACCGGTCCAGGGCTCCGACCGTGGCCTTCTCCACCTGCGTACGCAGCACCTCCGCGACCTCGTCGACGAAGCGCCGGATCAGGGCCTTGGCGTTGGCCAGTGCCACACCCGACAGGTTGTCCTTGTCGCGCAGCAGCTGCTCGATCAGCGACATGCTCGGGGTCAGCTGCCCGGCGAGCTGAGGGTCGGCCAGCACCTCGCGCAGCCGCATCCGCTTGACGAGGTCGGCTTCGATGGAGCCCAGCTCCGGGCCGATCTCCGGGATCAGCCGACTGAGGTCGGGCGTCGTACCTCGCCCGCCGGAACCGGTCGGGGAGACGCCCGGTCCCGACGCCCCTCCCGGCCGACCGCCGCGCAGTTCGCCGGGCCCGCAGCCGAGGGCGCGCTCCAGCCAGCCCGCGTCGGACTGCCAGCGGGACAGCTGTCCGGCGGTCACGGTGCCCGTACGCGGCTGGTAGACGTTGAGCAGCACCTTCGAGACGAGCGCGGCACGCCGCACCTCGGCGGCACGGTCGCGTCCGTCGCCATCGCCGTCCCCGCCATCGCCTTCACCATCGCCGTCGCCGTCGGCCGCGGTCTCAGCGGCTCCGGCTCCGGCTCCGGCTCCGGCTCCGGCTCCGGCTCCGGGCACCATCAGGCCGTCGAGCTCGGCGGCAAGCTCCGGGTGACGCTGTACGACCGAATCGATGGAGGTCTGCGGGTCCAGCAGAGCGGACGGCAGTCCGATGTCCTCGATGACGGCGAGGCTCGCCGATTCCAGCGTCGCCTGCTCCTCCGGGTCGAAGAGCTGGGCAAGCAGGCGCCAGTACATGACCTGACGGCGATTGTCCTGGGAGGTCGCCCCAGGGGTCTGGTCGGTCATTTCCGCAACAGCCTTCCGGCGCGCTCTCGCAGCACCGCCGCCGCATCGGTGGCGGCCTTCTCCGCCTTGACCCCGGCCTTGTCCGCCGTGCCCCCGGCCCAGGCCCCGGCGTGCACCGCGACAGCCTTCCTCCGCACGGTGCTTTCGACGGCGAGCGGCTGAACGCTGAACGTGCCCGCGTCCCAGCGGAGCAGGCCGATGCACGCGCTCGACTTGGCCACGGCTTCCGGGGTCAGCGGTCCGGCGGTCGGAACGCGGTCGCCGTCGACGGACAGGGCGAGCCCGGCGAGCGTGAACGTCAAAGTGCCGTCGTCGTCCTTCCGAGCGGTGTAGCCCTCCAGGAAGACGGGTTCGGCGATGCGCGCCGGGTGCCGGTCCAGGGGCGCGGTCGCCGAAACGGTCGCGGTGGACAGCGCCACGCGGGCGGTGGCGAAGGCGTCGGCGGGCTCCCCCTGCCGGGCGTGCTCGTCGCTCCAGATCAGGTCGCCCTCCGCGGTGACCGGCATATCGGTCAGGTCCATCGAGCGGCCCTCGCCGACGGCCGCCAGGAGCGACATGCGCGGGCGCAGCAGCTGCCAGAGACCGGCTCCGACCACCGTGTCCGGCTTCGGCACCGACACGCTCGCACGCACCAGACGCGGCGCGGAACCGTCCGCGGGCTCGAACACCGCGTGCACCTGGGCCTGCACGGCGGTCGGGTGTTCCTGCGTGTCGACGCCGAGGGGCAGGAGGCGGCCGGTGGCCGCACCGGTCGTGGGTGCGCCGGCCGCGCCGGGCAGCGTCAGCAGCATGCCGCGCGACCACAGGTCGGCCCAGCGGCGTACGGGAATCCGGTCGAGCGACGCGCCGGGGCAGGACGCGGCCAGCTCGGCGGCGAAGCCGTCGAGGAGCGTCGCCGGCCGGCGCAGGGCCGCGTCCGGAAGCATTGCGGAGACGATCTCCACCGAACCGGCGACCACGTCGTGGTCGATGCCCTGCCATCCGCAGCGCGCCAGTTCGGACAGCCACGCGCGGGCGGCGGTGAGCAGGTTCGCCGCCTGTTGTCCTTCGGGGACCCTGGCGGTCTCGTCCCTGCGGGCCCGGCCGGTCGCCTCGTCGACGCGGCACATCAGCGCGTCGTGGACGGAGCCCAGCAGTGCCGTGCGGGCGGCGGCAAGGGCGACGAAGTGGTCCTCGCCCGCCGCTCCGGCCATCACCTTCTCGGCCGCTTCGGCGACCCTGGCGGCCAGCGGAGTCCCGGCGACGGCGTGGGCGAGCGCGGTCGGGCCGGCCTCCGCACCGGACTGCGGGCGGAGCAGACCGGCGACGAGGGCCCGGTCGAAAGCCTCGACGGCCTCCATGGCCTCCTCCAGCCCGTCAACGGTTTCGGTCAGCGGGTCGGTACGCATCACGCCACCGCCCTGGTAGGCGGGAACCACTGCATCTCGGGCAACGGCGCGGTGTCCGGCGCGAGGTCCAGGTAGGCCAGGTGCCGCAGGAACCGGCTGAAGACGGCGGCGGAGGCGCCGGAGTCCCCCATCGGTGGGCGAGCGGCGCTCATGCCCGCCGTGATGGTGGGTCCGCTCAGCTCCTCGTCGGCGGTCTCCACCTTGAGGTAGCGGGCGACGCGTTCGGCCCCGTACTGGAGCACCGCCTCGTTGAGCATGGCCCGGATGTGGTTGCAGAACGCGCCCCGCGCCCCACCGCAGGGCCGGTTGTTGTTGGTGCTGCAGGCGAACGCGTAGGTCCCGGCCGCGACCGACGAGACGTAGACCCGTCCGATGTCCGAGCCGCTGGACACCACGCCCTGCACCCGTCCGTCGGCCAGTTCGACGAACGGGACCTTGGCGAGCTTGCGCGGCCGTGCGGGTGGTATCACCCGTGCCGTGCTCGACCTCTCCCAATCAGACAACGCGCCATCTCCTCATACGCCAAAGGGGGTTCCGCGCCAGAACGGCGGGACATGAAGCAACCTACGTGCGACCACTGACAACGCCCGTTCCCCGCGTCCACGGCCGCACCGGGAGAGGGTCGTTGGACGTTGCGTGCCAGACGCCGGGGTCGGAAGCGGAGCCAGGGGCAGTGCCGGATCCGGGGCAGTGCCGGATCCGGGGCAGTGGCAGTGCCGGAGCTGGGGCGGGGCCGGGGCGGTGCCGGGTCGGAGCCGGGCATGAAGGAGTCGGGCGGCATCATGGGGGCATGATCACCATTCATCTCAGGTACGAGATCGACGCCGACAGGCTTGAGGACTTCGAGGAATACGGTCGCCGCTGGGTGGTGCTCGTCAACCGCTTCGGCGGGACGCACCACGGCTACTTCCTGCCGAGCGAGGGCGACAGCGACATCGCCTACGCCCTCTTCTCCTTTCCCAGCCTCGCCAGGTACGAGAAGTACCGCGAGGACAGCATGACCGACCCCGAGTGCCAGGAAGCCTTCGAACTCGCGCGCAGAACCCGCTGCATCAAGCGGTACGAGCGCCGCTTCCTCCGGCCGCTCGACGGCTTGCCCCCGACCCCGGGCGGCGACACGAACTGACCGTGCCGAACGGTCCCGACGTCAGTTTCCGGTCACGCGGAAGGGGTGCCCGGCCGGGTCGGTGAAGACCCGCCACCGGTCGGCGTCCGGCTGGTGCTCGGGCTTCCCCGCACCCAACTCCAGCAGCATGGCCTCGGCTTCGTCCAGGTCATCGACCGCGAAGTCGAAGTGGAACTGCTGCGGAGCGTCCTGGCCGGGCCACCGCGGAGGCCGATAGTCGTCAACGCGCTGGAAGCCGATGCAGAGCCCGGCCTCGCGCGCGAGGCCGGCGAAGTCGTCATGGGACTTGGGGTGAAGCTCGAACCCGGTGGCCCGCCGGTAGAACGCGGCCAGTGCCAGGGGATCGGAGCAGTCCGGGGTGATCGCGGTCAGCTTCATCTGCGGGGGCACGAGAACTCCGTCACGGTCAGCACGCTCTCGGATAGAGGAGCGTGAAAAGTATGACCGGAACGCATGGAGCGGGAGGACTGCCGTTCCGCTGAAGTATCACTGACGCACCGCTGACGTACCGCTGACGCCCCTGGACCAGCCGTCGGACCCTTCACCGGGAGGCCGCAAGCGCTTGCTCAAATCCTTCAAACCCCAACACCCGTGCACAGAAGCCGAGATCACCCATGAATGGGATCCCGCGACCATGCCTCCGATGTGTCTGAACTTCACGAGAACTCCAGCGAAACGGCACCTGTGTGGATATCGTGCACCGAGCGAAGGCGCATCCGTCAGTCCATGGGATCGGCGGATGCGCCGCGTTTATGGGGGTGCGACCGTGACTGGGGGGGTCCATGGGGCATGTCGAAATACCTGAAACCAATACATCCGGACCGGTAGGGCTCCGGGGCGCGCCGCGCCCCCGCACCGCCGCGTCCCCGACTCGCACCATGGCCCCCGCGCAGTCGTGGCGGGCCCCGGCAGTGCGGCGCGACCTTTCCGGCCCGGCCAGGGCCAAGAGGGGGACGAGGCGGTATCCATCCCTGCTCGCCCTGACCGAGGCCGTGGGGCTCGCCCTGCCCGCCTGGCCGCTCCTGCGCGCCGGTGACCAGGCGGGGCCGCTGGGCACCGCGGTCATGGCCGGGCTGGTCTGGGCCGGGCTGCGGGCCTGCCGCGGCCGGTACGCGGACCGGCCGCGCGCCGAGCCGGGCGGGGCACTGAGCGTCCCCGGCGACTGGCTGCTGCTCATCGGCGCGCTCGCCGTGCTGCGTACGGTGACGGGTGGCTCGGTGGACCCGGCGACGGAGATCGTGGCCCTGGCGCCCGGGTTGGGGCTGACCGCCCTCGTCGCGGGTCTGCGGCCGTTACGGCGGACCGCGCGGCCGGTGCGGCGGGTCCTGCTGGTCGGCGAGGCGCCGGGGGTCGACCGGGCGGCGCGGCTGCTCACCTCCCGTACCGGTCATGGGTATGACGTGGTCGCCGCGATACCCGTCGGTCCGATGGCGCTGGAGCACGACGTACAGGTCCCCGGGCGTCTCGCCTCGTGCCCGGCGGACGACGATGTGTCGACGGTGCTGGGCGGGGCCTACGCCCACGAGGCGGATCTGGTGCTGGTGGCCCCCGGGCCCCAGTTGACCGGGGACCGGCTGCGGCGGCTGGGGTGGGGGCTGCACGACGGGGGGATAGCCCTGTGTGTGCTCTCGGAGCTCTCCGGTATCGCGGCGGCCAGGGTCAGACCCTCCGCGGTCGCCGGTCTGACGCTGCTGCACATCTCGCCACCGCTGCGGCGCGGCCCGCAGGCGGCGGTGAAGGTTCTGCTGGACCGGTGCGGCGCGCTGTTCGGGCTGTTGTTACTGGCTCCGCTGATGCTGGCGGTGGCACTGAGCGTGCGGGTGTCGTCGCGCGGCCCGGTGTTCCACCGCCAGGTCCGCCAGGGTCAGCACAACCAGCCGTTCACCATGTGGAAGTTCCGCACGATGGTGGCGGACGCGGAGAGCCGCCAGGCGCGGCTCGCCGCTGCCGACGAGGGCGCGGGGCCGATGTTCAAGATGCGCCGCGATCCGCGGGTGACGCCGATCGGCCGGGCGCTGCGCCGCACATCCGTCGATGAACTCCCCCAGCTGATCAATGTGTTGATGGGGCACATGTCCCTGGTGGGGCCCCGCCCGCCGCTGCCGGAGGAGGCGTCCCGCTACAACGAGCGGGAACACCGGCGGCTCGCGGTCAAGCCGGGCCTCACGGGGCTGTGGCAGGTCAGCGGACGGTCGGACCTGTCCTGGCAGGAGACCGTCTCGCTCGACCTCTGGTACGTCGACAACTGGTCGGTGGCCACGGACATGGGGCTCCTCGCCCGTACGGTGCGCGCCGTCACCGACGGCCGCGGGGCCTACTGAGAGCGGGGCGGACATGCCGATGCGCGGCGTACGGCCGGGCGAACGGTCAGGCCAGGGGCGCCGGTTGGCCGAGCCACCAGGCGTACGTGCGGGCGATGCCGTCCTTCAGCGGGATCCGCGGCGTGAAGCCGAGCGTGGACAGCCGGGACACGTCGAGGAGCTTGCGCGGGGTCCCGTCCGGCTTCGAGGTGTCCCAGGCGATACGTCCCTGATATTCCGTCACCTCTCTGACGGTTTGCGCGAGTTCGCGAATGGTGAGGTCCTGGCCGCAGCCGATGTTGACGGGTTCGTCGCCGTCGTAGGTCTCCAGCAGCCGTACGCAGGCGGCGGCGAGGTCGTCGACGTGGAGGAATTCGCGGCGGGGGCTTCCGGAGCCCCACAGGGTGACCTCGGGCGCGTCGTCCCGCTTCGCCTCGTGGAAGCGGCGGATCAGCGCGGGCAGGACGTGCGAGGTCTCCAGGTCGAAGTTGTCTCCGGGTCCGTAGAGATTGGTGGGCATGGCGCTGATGTACGCGGCGCCGTACTGCCTCCGGTACGACTGGATCTGCGTGATTCCGGCGATCTTGGCCAGGGCGTACGCCTCGTTGGTCGGCTCCAGCGGGCCGGTGAGCAGCGAGTCCTCACGGATCGGCTGGGGGGCGTGCTTGGGGTAGATGCAGGAGGAGCCGAGGAACAGCAGCCGCCGGGTCCCGGCGGTGTGCGCTCCGGCGATCACGCTGAGCTGGATGCGGAGGTTGTCCTCAAGGAACTGCACCGGATACGTGCTGTTGGCCATGATCCCGCCCACCTTGGCGGCGGCCAGGACGACGACGTCCGGACGGATGTCGCGCAGATACGCCTCGGTCGGCGCCGCCTCGCGCAGATCGAGCAGTTCGCGGCCGCGGGTGAGCACCTCGTGGCCTTCGGCGGTGAGGCGGCGCACCAGTGCCGAGCCGACGAGACCGCGGTGACCCGCCACGAATATGCGGGAGCCGGGGCGCAGTAGGGGGCGGACGGATTCCTGGGGAGGGCCGGGGAGATCGGTCGTCATGGCTCGGATTGTGCCAGCAGCCGTACCTCGCGGAGACCTTTTGCCACAGAACATTCCAAAGTCCGAAATTTCGGTGAACGACTCGCCTCGCAGGCGAACACAGGAGGGGGAGCCGTGGCGAAGACCGCGCTCATCACCGGCGTGACCGGCCAGGACGGTTCGTATCTGGCCGAGTTGCTGCTCAACAAGGGGTACACGGTCCACGGGCTGATACGTCGCTCGTCGAGCTTCAACACCGAGCGGATCGATCACATCTACCAGGGCCCCGAGGAGGCGGACCGCTCGTTCGTGCTGCATCACGCCGATCTGGCGGACGGCGTCGCGCTGGTGAATCTGATGCGCGACATCCGGCCCGACGAGGTCTACAACCTCGGTGCGCAGTCGCATGTCCGGGTCTCGTTCGACGCCCCGCTGTACACCGGCGATGTCACCGGGCTCGGTGCCGTCCGGCTGCTGGAGGCGGTCCGGGCCAGCGGCATCGAGACCCGGGTCTACCAGGCCTCGTCCTCCGAGATGTTCGGCGCCAACCCGCCGCCGCAGAACGAGCGCACCCCGTTCCATCCGCGCAGCCCGTACAGCGTCGCGAAGGTGTACGCGTACTGGGCGACGGTCAACTACCGCGAGGCGTATGGCATGTTCGCGGTCAATGGCATCCTGTTCAACCATGAGTCCCCGCGCCGTGGCGAGACCTTTGTGACCCGGAAGATCACCCGGGGGGTGGCCCGGATCAGGGCCGGGCTCCAGGACCGGCTGCATCTGGGCAATCTCGACGCGGTACGGGACTGGGGGTACGCCCCCGAGTATGTGGACGCCATGTGGCGGATGCTCCAGTGCGACGCCCCGGACGACTATGTGGTGGCCACCGGCGAGGGGGTCAGCGTCCGGCAGTTCCTGGAGTTCGCCTTCGAGCACGCGGGCCTCGACTGGCGGGAGCATGTGCGCTACGACCCGAAGTACGAGCGCCCGAGCGAGGTCGACGCACTGATCGGGGACGCGTCCAAGGCGGAGGAACTGCTCGGCTGGAAGCCCGTCGTGAGGTCGCGGGAACTGGCCCGGATCATGGTGGACGCGGACATCCGGCAGCTGGGCGACCAGCTCACCGGCGCCGCCGTGCGGGTGGACCGGTGAGCGGGCCCGGGAGAGCACCGGGCGCCGCCGACAGCCACACCGTGATGCCGTACCCCGGTGCCCGGACCGGATCGGCACTCACCCACAGCACCCGGCCGGCGCCCGCCGCGTCCATGCCGGGGACCCACACCGGCGCGACCTCGGACCCCACCGGTCACCCGGTGGACCCGAACGCGTCCGCACCGGGCGGGGCCCTGGGCCCCGCCCACTCACTCGCCCTCACCGGCAGCGGAACGGACAGTCTCCGCGTCCGGCCGGGCGAGGCAGGAACCGCGGCCCTGGTGCCGCAGCTCGTTCTCACCTTCGGAGCTGAATGATGAACGGAAGTACGGGGCGAAGCCCTGGGGGACGCGGCCGTGTGCGGGCCGCCGCCACCGCGCTCTGCCTGCTGGCCGGAGCCCTGACCGCGACCGCGGTCAGCGCGTCCGGGACGGCCGCGCTGACACCGCCGGTGTCGATCACCGCGGACGACCTCACCACCTGGCAGACCAACGGGATCGTCTGGACGATGGCCGCGAGGGACGGTGTCGTGTACACGGGCGGCACCTTCTCCACCGTGCGCCCGCCGGACGCCGCGCCGGGCACCGCCGAGCGACCGGCGGTCAACTTCGCCGCCTTCGACGCGGCGACCGGCGCGCCGACCGGCTGCACCCTCTCGTTCACGCAGTCCTCGGGGACCGCGACCGTACGGGCGCTGGCTCTCTCGCCGGACGGCAAAACCCTTTACGCGGGAGGCCAGTTCGGGTCGGTGAACGGCGTCGGGGTCAGCAACATCGCGGCGATCGACACCGCGACCTGCACCCCGCGCGACGACTTCAAGATCTCCGTCTCGGCGACCGTGCGGGCGCTCGCCGTCACCGCCGGGACCGTCTATCTGGGCGGGGACTTCAACAGCGTGGGCGGCCAGACCCGGAACAAGTTCGCCGCCGTCACCACGGGCGCCGATCTGCTGCCGTTCAAGGCGAACGCGGACGAGGTGGCACGGGCGGTCGAGGTGACCCCGGACGGCCGGCACGTGCTGCTGGGCGGGGACTTCTTCACCGTCAACGGCACCAAGTCGCACGCCCTGGCCGTGGTCGACGCCACCACCGGCGCACTCACCAAGAGCTATCCCGGATTCATCCCGGACACCTCCACGGTCCAGGACCTGACGACCGACGCCACCGGCTTCTACACCGCCAACGAAGGCACCGGTGGCGGTGTCTTCGACGGCAGGATCGCGATCGACCTGGACGACTTCCAGCAGCGGTGGCGGGACACCTGCCTCGGGGCGACGCAGGCCCTGCTGATCCACTCGGGCGTGCTGTACAGCGGCAGTCACGCCCACGACTGCTCCAGCATGGGCGAGTTCCCGGACCAGGAGCGCAAGCATCTGCTGGCCCAGTCGGTCGACGACCCCAAGCTGCTGCCGTGGTTCCCGGACACGAACGACGGCATCGGGGAGCCGGTGGGGCCGCGGTCGATGTCCCAGACGGACAGCGGGGGCCGCCACTATCTGTGGGTCGGAGGGGAGTTCACCACGGTCAACGGCTCGCCCCAGCAGGGCCTGACCCGGTTCTCCGACGGTCCGGACACCGGAGCGCCCTGGGTGCCCAACGTCAGTCTCTCCACGGTCGCTCCGGGCCGGATCACCGTCAACTGGCAGGCCAGCTTCGACGCCGACGACGGTCAGCTGACCTACCGGATCTACAAGGACGGGGCGAGCACCCCCGTACACACCACGACGGGGTACTCGCTGTTCTGGGACCGGCCGCAGCTCACCTGGGCGGACACCGATGTGGCGGCGGGCGAGACCCACTCGTACCGGATCACCGCGAGCGACGGCACCAACACGAGCGCCAAGTCCCCGGCGCAGTCCGCCACCGTGGCGACCGCCGCGCAGCGCTACCCGGCGCGGGTGCTGGCCGACGGGGCCTCGCTGTACTGGCGCTACGACGAGGGCTCCGCGACCTTCGCCGCCGACACGGGCAGCGCGCTGAGCAACGGATTCCTGCGCAACGGTCCGGCCTACCGGCAGACCCCGGCCGCCATCGCCGGTGACTCCACCGCGATCGGGTTCAACGGCCTCGACGAGTACGTGTACGGCAACAAGCGCTACGCGCAGCCCACCCGCTTCTCCGCGGAGACCTGGATCAAGACCACCACCACCCGGGGCGGGAAGATCATCGGGTTCGCGAACAAGATCATGCAGAACAGCACCACGTTCGACAAGCACGTCTATATGCGCGACGACGGGCGGCTGGTCTTCGGCGTACGCAGCGGAAGCACCCGCACCGTCACCACGTCCGGCGGCTACAACGACGGCAAGTGGCACCATGTCGTCGCCACCCAGGGCACCGGCGGCATGACGCTGTACGTGGACGGGAAGCTGCGCGCGTCCAACCTCCTGTACACGGCCAACGAGAGCTACCCCGGCTACTGGCGGGTCGGCGGCGACAGCCTCTCCGGCTGGCCGAACCGTCCGACCAGCAACTACTTCGCCGGCCAGATCGACGAGACCGCCATCTACCCGACCGCGCTGAGCGCTTCCCAGGTCAGCGCGCACTATGCCCTGAGGAATGGCTGATGCGGTATCCGTTCCTGGCCGGTGCCGCCGTCGTCGTGATGACGGCGGCGCTGGCCGCCTGCGGCTCGTCCGCCGACGGGAACGGTTCGAAGGCCGCGGGTGCCCACAGCCCCGCGGCCTCCGGGCCAGCCGTCACCGGGCCGTCCGCCGCGGGCCCGTCCGCCGAATCGCCGGCCGAACCGGGGTCCGGGGCCGACACCGGGGCCGGCACCGGGCCGACGAGCGAGGGGCCGAAGGTGCCCGCCGACCGGATCACCCCGGCCACCGGTTCCTTCACCGAGGAGCAGAAGGGGTATCTGGTGAACCGGGTCCCCCAGGGCATGGACCCGGCCGCCGTGCTCCAGAACGGGCAGGAGACCTGCGACCGGATCGGCTATCTGGTCAAGGCGGACCGGGAGATCGCCGTCGGCGCGATCGTGACCGGCGAGATCCCCGAAGCGAAGCCCGCCATCGCCCATCTATGCACCCAGCACCGCGAGTTGGTGAAGGAGGCCGCCCGCGGCTACCCGGACGGCACACACAGCGGCAAGACCCTGCGGCCGGGCCGCTACCACTCCGTCTCCCCCACCGGCAGCTGCTCCTGGCAGATCGCCGGGGTGGGCGGCAAGGGCCTGGGGTCGGGCACATCCGGCTCCGGGAAGCGGGTGGAGATCACCCTCCCGAAGACGGCCCGCACCTTCACCTCCACAGGCTGCTACGCCTGGCTGCCCGAAGGAGAGACCGGATGACCAAGCTGCCGATCGCCGTGGCGATCCCGACGAAGAACGAGGGCCTGAACATCGCCGAGGCGGTGAAGTCGGTGCTCGGACACTTCGAGGCGGTCGTCGTCGTGGACTCCCACAGCACCGACGGCACGGCGAAGATCGCCGAGGAGTGCGGGGCCGAGGTGGTCACGTACACCTGGGACGGGGGGCATCCGCGCAAGAAGCAGTGGTGCCTGGACCATGTCCGCACGGACCTGGACTGGATTCTCCTGCTGGACGGCGACGAACGGCTCAGCCCCGGACTGCTGGCCGAGCTGCGGGAGATCTTCGCCGATCCCGCGTCACCGAAGCCCGCGGCATATGACATACCACTGGGCTACTGGTTCTCCGGGAAGCGGCTGAAGCACGGCTACACCATCCGCAAGCGCTCCCTGACCGACCGCACCCGCTGCCACTACCCGGAGGTCGGCGACCTCGACGCGCCCGGGATCGGGGAGGTCGAGGGCCACTACCAGCCGGTCGCCCCGACCGCGGGCTCGCTCCGCAACCCCATCGAGCACCAGGACCTCGATCCGGTCACCGCCTGGTTCGAGCGGCACAACCGGTACTCGGACTGGGAGGCGTGGCTGGAGCACCACCCCGACGTCAAGGAGCAGGTGCGGAAGGTCAAGTCCCGGCAGGGGCAGCTCTTCCACAAGGCGCCGTTCAAGCCGCTGGTGTCGTTCGCGTACATGTACCTCTACCGGCGGGGCTTCATGGACGGGCGGGCGGGCTTCGACTTCGCGCTGGCGATGAGCTTCTACCGCTGGCAGATCGCGCTCAAGTCACGCGAGAACCGACCGGGTTGAGCCGTCTCGTCTCAGCCGTGTCCGTTCAGCCGGTCCTCCGGCGGACCACGTCCTCGTAGGTCCGCCGGAGGGTGGCGGTCACGACGCCGATGGTGAAGTCCTCGCCGACCAGCTCCCAAGCCGCCTTCCCCGCGGCCTCGTTGGCGCCCGGCTCCAGGAGGTCGAGGATCGCCGCGGCGACCTTCTCCGCGTTGGCCGCGTCCTCGCCGACCCGGCTGTCGATCACCCGGCCCGCCCCCGCCCGTGCCACATCGGGGCCGAGACCGCAGGTGCGGGTGATGACGACGGGCGTGCCGACGGACATGGCTTCGAGCACGGAGACCCCGAGCGGCTCCTCGATCGACGGCAGCACATAGACATCGGCCTGCCGCCCGGCGGCGAGGACCTCCTCGTGGCCGAGCGGTCCCACATGGTCCAGGGAGTCCGACACCCCCATCCCGCGGGCCAGTTCGAGGGTTCCGGGAAGGGCTCCGGTGTCCGGCCCCGCCAGCACGAAGCGCGCGTCGGGATACCTCGCCAGGACGGTCGGCATCGCGGCGACGAAGTCCTCAGGCCGCTTGCGTTCCTGGATCCGGGCGAGGAAGAGGACGGTCGGGGGACGGTCCGGGTCCCGTGCGGGCTTGCGCTCCTGCGGGCGCACACCGTTGACCAGCCGTACGGTGCGGGTGAGCGGAACCGGCGCGGCGACGGCGTTCACATCGAGGCGCTCGGTCTCGGTCAGATGCAGCACGGCGTCGGCGCGGCGCAGCACCGTCCGCACCCCCAGCAGATCGGTGAGCCGGGCGACCTTGTTCTCGGTCGGGTCGACCATGCCGTGCGTCTGGACGACCAGTGGGGTGCGGGTGGCAAGGGCGAGCAGGGCGGCGGGCAGGGTCACCAGGTCGCGCATCAGATGGATGTGTACGAGGTCGGCGCCCCGCATCATGCGGCGGGCGGCGAGCAGCAGCGCGCCGGAGGTGATGCCGCTGACCTCGAACCTGGGCAGCAGGTGCCGCGCCTGGAAGAGGTGGACGGGAACTCCCTCCACCTCTCGGGGCAGTTCGCCGTGGCCGAAGCCGTCGCCCAGGGCCAAGATGCGGGCGTCGTCGCCGTCAGCGCGCTGGATCTTCGACAGGTTGAGCGCCACCCGGGTCGGGCCGCCGAAGGCGTGGTCCGGGGTGTGCAATGTGACAACGTGCAGGATCTTCACCAGGGTTCCCCTCGACCTCGGCCGACTGTTCACAGACTAGTCATCGCATCACCCCAAGTGGGCTGATTCGTTAGAGTGTTCACCGGTCCACGGAACGGGGGGCGCATGACGTCCGTGCAGGAATCGGCGCCGCCCGCACCCGTGCACGGCGGCGGTCCGGGGCCACTCCGGCCCCCGGCCCGGCCCATGGCATGGGCGATGCTGTCGCGGGCACTGGCCGTGCCGCTGATCCTGGGTCTGGTGTGCTTCCTGCCCGCGGTGATCGCCGCGCAGCCCGGCACGGGGGTCCGGGACAACGGCTACTGGCTCCAGCTCGCGCTGACCTGTTACGCGGGTGCCCGGCTCGCCACCATGATCCTGTCCACCCGACGGCGGCTGCTCCAGGGCGTCTTCTGGATGTTCGTGTACATCGCGATGGGGGTGGCGCCGTTCGCCCAGGCGGTGATCGGGCAGACGCCGACCCCGCTGGTCGGGCCCCGCTCGGACCTGGTGACGGCCGTCGCGATGATCCTCGTGGGCTGTGCCGCGTTCGACCTGGGGGCCCTGCTGGCCTCGCGGCGGCCGCTGCGGCGCCGCACGGGCGGGCGCGGTACCGCCGCCGGCCCGGCCACCGCGCACCCGGTGCGGCTGCGGCTGCTGGTGCTGCTCGCCTTCGCGGCGAGCGCGTACTACGTGCTGAAGCTCGGCGGGCCCGCCGTCTTCTTCTCCAGCCGTCAGGAGATCAGCGCGTCCGTCGCGGTCAGCGGTGTCGCGTCCACGGAGTCGAATGTGGGCTCGGCCTTCCTGAAGGGCTTCGGTACGGTCCCCGCGCTGCTGGCGCTGCTCTTCTACACGCGGCGTCTGGTGACCTCGCACCGGGCCCGCCGCTCGCCGTCGACGGTGCTGGTGTGGGCGGGTCTGGCGCTGCTCAACATCGTCGTGAACAATCCGGTCTCCAACGCCCGTTACTGGTTCCTGACGGTGCTGGTCTCCCTGCTCTTCACCGCGTTCCCGAGCAGCGCCGCGATGTACCGCTCGGTGCTCGCGACGGGCGTCGTCGGGGCGCTGGTGCTGTTCCCGTACGCGGACCGGTTCCGTTACGACGACGAGGGGTACCGGCCCGTCCAGTCGGCGTCCGTCTTCGAGCCGCTGGCCACCAAGGACTACGACCAGACGGTGATGTTCGCCAACACCATCTCGTGGGTCGACGCGCGCGGCCACACCTACGGCCGCCAACTGGCGGGCTCCGGACTGTTCTTCGTGCCCAGGGCGGTGTGGAGCGGCAAGCCGGAGGACACCGGGGTCCGGGTCGGGCAGTGGATGGGGATGAACATGACCAACCTGTCGGCCCCGCTGTGGACCGAGTTCTGGGTGGACTTCGGTCCGGCCGGGATGGCCGGTGGTCTGGCCCTGATCGGCTACGCGGCCGCCCGCACCGACCGCAGGTACGCGCTGGCCGTCTCCCGGGACGGGCCGGGACCCGGCAGTGTCCTGGCGATCGCGGCTCCGCTCATCGCCGGGTACACCTTCATCCTGCTGCGGGGACCGCTGCTCCAGTCCGTGGGCAAGCTCGCCATCGCCGCGCTGTGTCTGCTGCTCGTGAGCAGTTTCAGGGACCGGAAGGGACGGGGTCCGCACTGACGGCCGCTTGCCGTGACGGATTCCGGCGGCGCAGCCGGGACACCCTCGTCCAGGTGGCGGCGGCCTTGCAGAACGATCCCAGGCACAGGCCCCAGGCGGCGCCGGGCACTCCGGCGAGCAGATAGCCGCCGGTCAGGAAGGCGACGGAGGCCAGCGAGAACACCACCTGGATGGCCAGGGTGGTCCGGGGGTCGAGCATCCGCAGGGCCAGCAGCCCACAGGTGCCCACCGCCATCGCCACGTACTGGCTGCCGGTCGCGGGCAGCAGCGCCGAGGCCGCGGGCCACGTGTCGCCCAGCAGTTGGCGGCCGGCCGCGTCGGGCAGCAGGGCGAGCACGGTGGCCCAGGCGGCGGCGGTCGCGGCCAGGACCGCGGCGAGCGCGGCGGTGGCCCGTACCCTGCGGCGCTCGTCCCCGACCCGGCCGAGCAGCGGGGGGCCGAAGCCGGTGGCCGAGGTGAACAGCACGTTCAGCGGTCCGAACAGGGTGGTCGCCCCGCGCAGCGCGCCCACCAGGAGCGGGTTGCCGACCGTGCCGAGAGCGAGGACGGAGAGCTGACCGGTCGCGTTGCCCACCCCGAACTCCACGACGAAGCGACGGCCGAGGTGACCGCGCCGCAGCAGCGGGCGCAGACTCAGCGGGGTCCCGGCCACCTCGCGGTGGAGCAGGGCGACGGAGAGCAGGAGGGCGGGCAGCGCGGACAGCCCCCAGACGGCGATCAGCCGTGCGGCCCCGGCGCCGTACGGCTGTGTGGACAGCGCGGCCAGCACGCAGCCGAGCCGGAGCAGGTCGGCCGTCAGCGCGAGGTGGGGCTGCTGGAGGGTGGAGAAGGCGTACCGCACGGCGTCCTGGCCGAGGACCACGGGCAGCACGACGCCCAGCATCAGCAGGGCGCGGGCGGTGTCGCCGGGCAGGAAGAGACAGACCGCGGCGAGGAGCGCGCCGAGCGCCGCCGCGCCGAGCAGGGTGAGGACGACGGCCGAGCGGCAGGCGCCGCGGATCTCGTCGCTCCGGCCGCGTTTCAGTACGAGGGGCTGACCGGTGTGGGCGCCGGAGATGCCGAGCAGCACGGTGAAGACGAGGTACACCGCCGAGAAGCGGGCGAAGTCGGTCATGGTGGAGAGCCGGGCGGCCGCCACCAGCACCAGGATGTTGGTGAGGGCCGCCACGCCCTGGTCCGCGACCGAGCAGACGATCGCGGTACGGGTCCTCACGGGCACCCGTGAGGGGGCCCTCATGAACGCCCGGCGGGCAGGTTGTAGGCGCGCAGGCCGAGCGTTTCGGTGGGGTCGCCGGTGGTCGCCGGTCCGGCGACGGGGGCGCCCGGACCACCGCCGGTGCGGCGGCGCGCGGACTTCTGCCGTTTGGCGCGCCGCGTGCGGGCGAGGCGGCCCCGGGCGGGGTGCAGCAGGGCGCCGAGCACGGAGCCGCCGGACGCGCCGATGATCTCGCGGATGCGTTCCAGGTCGCTGCGGTGCACCTCGCGCGGGTCGCAGACGACCATGACGCCCTCCACCCGGTCCACCAGGGCGACCGCGTCGGCGTACGACAGGACGGGCGGGGCGAGGACGATGACCACGGCTCCGGGCCGGTCGGCCTCGGCGACGATGCGGCCGACGGGCGCGGAGGTCAGGGCACGCGGCACGTTGTCCACCTTGGCCCCGGCCACCAGGGCGAAGGCGCCGGAGCCGGGGACGTCGACGTTGGCGCGGCTGCCCGCGGGCCAGATGCCGCCGCCCTCGTGGGCCCAGCGGGGCCGTACGCCGTGTGCCGCCAGGTCCAGTTCCCGGGCCAGCGACGGGGTGCGCAGATCGGCCTCGACGAGGAGTACGTCGCGGCCCATCTCGGCGAAGGCGGCGGCCAGGTTGACCGCTGCGGCCGCCGCCGCCGCGTTGTCGTCGCGGGGCGCGGTGACCAGCAGACGGCGGCGCTGGGCGAACGCCGGGTCGTAGGCGAGCCGGAACGCCACCGCCCGGTACTCCTCGGCGAGCCTGCTGCCGCCGCGGCCGATCGCGAGCAGGGTGCCCGTGGCCGTGCGCTCGCGGGGCAGGGTGCCGAGCAGCGGGGCGCCGAGGGAGCGGACGAGTTCGCGGGTGGAGCGGACGGCCGGGTCGAAGACGAGGCGCACCCAGGACAGCAGCAGGCCGAGCGCGAGGCCGAGGACGCCGCCGAGCCCGAGCAGCAGCGGCAGACCGGCTCCGGTGGGCCGTGTCGGGGCGACGGGCTTCTTGTTGAGATAGCCGGGGGTGGTGTCCAAAGCTTTCAACTCGGAGATTTTGCGCGTGAGTTCGGAGATGGAGACGATGAGGTTGGCGCGGGCGCTGCTCACGTCGTCGGCTTCGTTCGCCCCGATCTGCTGTTCCAGCAGGTCGCGCTTGTCCTCCAGCGGTTCCAGCTGGGCCCGGTAGCCGATGGCCATGTTCGCGATGCTTTCCTCGGTGCGCGCCTTGCGGTGGGCGAGGTAGGCGTTCGCGAGGGCCTCGGCGCGGACACTGGACTGGGCGGGGGTGCTGCCGGTGTAGGAGAAGCGGAGCGTGAGGGTGTTGGGCGGGTTGGTGACCTGGAGGCCGGAGAGCAGCTGCCCGGGGAGGACCGGGTCGCCCTGCTCGGCCAGGGTTTGTGCGGCCAGGGTGCCGACGGTGTCGCTGACGGCGTTCTGCCGCTCGGAGCCGATGTTGATGCCCTTGTCCGCCGAGGCGCCGGTGGCGAAGGGGTCGGCGGTGGCGGAACGGACCTGGACCTCGCCCGTGGCGGTGTAGGTGTCCTCTCCGGCGAGGGCGAGGTAGCCGCCGCCGAGGAGGCCGACGACGACACCGGCGGCCAGCAGCGAGCGGTAGCGCAGGAGTTGGCGGAACTGGTCGCGCAGCAGCGCCGGTTCGTCCTGTTCCTCCAGGGCGCGGATCGGATGCGTCATCGGGGCGGGCTCCCTTGTGCGTTCCCTGAAGCGTTGCCGTGCGCGCCACCTGGTGCGTCGCCAGGCGCGTCGTCGCCAGGCGCGTCGTCGCCAGGCGGGTGATTGCCGGACGTGTTTCCTGAAGCGTCGCCCGGCACGGTGTTCTCGTGCGCGTCGTGCCGTACGTCGCCCAGGAGCTCGGCCAGCAGGGCGTCGAAGCGGGCCAGTCCCGCCTCCCGGCTCAGGTGGTGGGTGACATAGCGCGGTCCATGGGCGCCGAGCGCGTCCGCCGCGGCGGGGTCCCCCGCGAGCTTGCGTACGGCGGCCAGCAGGGCGTCCGGGGCCTCGGGGGCGACGAGCACTCCGGCACCCGAGCGCCGCACCTCGTCCGCCGTGCCGCCCTCGTCGGCGACGGAGGCGACGACCGGGCGCCCCGAGACGAAGTAGGAGGTGAGTTTGGACGGGACGCTCATATCGAGGACCGAGGCACGCTGGGTCACCGCGAGGACATCGGCGGCGGCGAGGATGTCGGTGAACTCCGCCGCTCCGGCGGGCGGCAGGAAGTCGAGGTTGGCCAGCCCGGCGGCGCGGGCGCGCAGCGCGTCGCGCTGGTTGCCGTCGCCCATCAGCACGACCCGGACGTCCGGTGCCCGGCGCGCCGCGTCGACCAGTACCTCAAGCCCCTGCTTGAGGCCCATGTTGCCGGAGTGCAGCAGGACCGGGGTGCCCTCGGCCCAGCCCAGCCGGGCCCGGGTGGCCGCCCGGTCGGCGGTCGGGCCCTGTACATGGGTCCAGTTGGGCACCAGACGAATGCGGGCGGGGTCCACGCCGAGGGCCCTGACGCCGGGTACGAAGCTCTCGTGGATGACCCCGACGAGTGCCGCGCCGCGCAGGGCGTAGCGCTCGGCGGCAGCGGCCACGGCTGCCGCCCGGCCGCCTCCCCGGATACCGCTCTGCGCGGCCGCCGCGCCCATCAGGTCCTGGACGACGGGGAGGTAGGGGACGCCGTGGCGGTGGGCGATCCGGGCGCCGATGACACCGCCCGCGAGGCTCGGCATCTGGGCGATCACGGCGTCCGGCCGTCCGGGCGGCGGCGCGAGGAGCCCATGCCCGAGGACACTCGCCTCGAACGCCGCTCTGCGCAACGCCGTCTGACGGGACGGCACATAGTGCCTCCGGCGGTGGACGACGACGGCCTCACGGGTCTCCGTGGCCCGCCACACCCCCCGGTAGCGGGCGTCGAGGCGCCACGACGGGTAGTGCGGCATGCCGGTGAGCACCTGGAGCCTGGCACCGGAGGCGGCCCAGTGCTCGGCGAGCTGGGTGGCGTACGGGCCGATGCCCGTGAGCTCCGGTGCGTAGTTGGTCGAGACCACCAGAAGACGGCGGTTCTCGAACGGCCTGTGCTGGTCGCCAGCGGACATCACACGATCGCCTTCCCCCCGGAACAGCATCCGCTCCCCTCGGGGAACAGCCCACTGCTGAGCTTATCCGTTCACGGGTTGCACAAGTGTTCTTCACAGTATGGTCGTTGGACATCACCACACATCACGTTCACCGTGGGGGGAGAGAACGGATGGTGCAGCACAGAGTCGGTTACGCGCCGGGGGTGTACGACCTTTTCCATGTCGGACACCTGAACATCCTGCGCCACGCCCGCAGTCAGTGCGACTACCTGGTCGCGGGGGTCGTCTCGGACGAGATGGCCGCCCTCGCCAAGGGGCACAAGCCGGTGATCCCGCTGCCCGAACGGCTGGAGATCGTGCGCAGCGTCCGCTACGTGGACGCCGCGTTCGTCGAGACGGTGCCGGACAAGGTCGAGACCTGGCAGCAGGTCCGGTTCGACGTCATCTTCAAGGGTGACGACTGGCGGGGCACGGCGAAGGGGAAGCGGCTGGAGCGGGACTTCGCCGAAGTGGGCGTGGAGGTCGTCTACTTCCCGTACACCGTGCACACCTCCAGCACCCAGTTGCGCCGCGCGCTGGAGGTCCTGGTCAGTCAGCCCGGAGCGCTCTCAGCTCCCTGAACCATTTGACGAGGAACGCCACCAGGAACACGGCGTGCACAACGGCGAGCACGGCGTACCCGGCCCGGAACGCCCCGGGTGCGCCGAGCAGCGGGAACACCAGGCAGAACACCCCGTAGTCCGCGGGAAGGAGCGCCACGGCCCGCACCCGGGACACCGGTGGGGCGCCACCGGCGGGGACCGGCCGGGCGGCGGCCCTGCCCAGCTGTTCCCGCAGCAGTCCGGCGCAGAAGGTGAGCACCGCGACGAACAGGAAGCCCAGCGGCAGCAACAGCCAGCCGTGACTGGGCAGTTCGCCGAAACGGTAGAAGGAGATCAGTACGGCGGTGTGGACGAGGATCATCTTCGCGCAGTCCACGACATGGTCCAGCCACTCACCGTCGGGTCCGCCGCGTCCGGTGAGCCGGGCTAGCTGCCCGTCGGCCGAATCGAAGGCGAAACCGGTCACCAGCCCCGCCCAGACGGCGAGCCCGATCCCCCACGAGGGTTCGGCCAGGGCGACCGAGGCAATGGCCGCGAAGGTGAACAACGCGCTGATCAAGGTGACTTGATTGGGTGTCAGCCCCGCCCGGTGGGCCCCCGCCGCGAGCACCCGCCCCGCCGGCCGGTTCACGTACCGCGAATAGAGCGAGACGCCCTTGGCCGTTTTCTGTGCGCCGCGCAATTCGCGCAGCACTGTACCCGTGCTTCCCATACGCCCCCCAGCGTCCGGCATTGCCCGCATCATGGCACGTACATGCCTCCTTGTGGGGTGGAGTCGGGATCTCCCCCGGACCGACCGGCGGATGGGGGCCGGCCGGTCTTACTCCGGAGGTAATCGACCCCACCCGGGCCCCCGCGTCATGGTGTGCGTACCGCACCGGAGCACCGGAGCGGTACGGCAGAGGCCCCCAGGGGCCCGGCGAGAGGACCGGCACCATGACCGCACACGAGGACGCCGTGCAGCGCTACTTCACCGCCTGGAACACCACCGGGCCCGAGGAGCTGGAGAAGGCGGTGGCCGCCGCGTTCACCGAGGAGGCCACGTACACCGACCCACTGGCCGACGCCCGGGGGCACGACGGTCTGGTGGCCGCGATCAGCGGCGCGCATCAGCAGTTCCCCGGCTTCGGCTTCCGGCTGACCGGTACCCCGGACGCGCATCACGACCTCGTCCGCTTCACCTGGGACCTGGTCTCCGAAGCGGACGGCTCGGCGCCCGCCGCCGGGTTCGATGTGATCAGGCTGGACGGGGACGGACGGATCAGCTCGGTCAGCGGCTTCCTGGACCGCTTGCCGGGGGCGTGAACCCGACCGCGTCCCAGGGGCGTGCAGCCCTTCTCCTCCGTCACTTCTCCCGGGTCAGCTGCTCGTCCAGTTCGTCGAAGAGCAGCTCGCTGTGGTCGACCTGCCCGGTCCGGTACGCGGACCGGGCCACCAGATGCGCGGCCACCGGGCCCGTGAGCATCTGGAAGAAGCCGATCAGGGCGAGGGTGGCCAGGTCCATTCCGCTGCGCAGCCGCAGCGCCACCCCGGCCAGCACCAGCAGCATCCCGAGCGTCTGCGGTTTGGTCGCGGCGTGGCTGCGTGCCAGGACGTCCGGCAGCCGCAGCATGCCGATCACCCCGAGCAGGCAGATCAGCGCGCCGACGAGGAGCAGCACGGCACCGGCCGTGTCGACGATCCGGAGCCAGACGTTCACCGTCGGCCCTCCTCACTGCCGGGGGCGGGCGGGGGTACGGGGCGGGACAGCGGCCGGTCGCGTACGGCGATGAAGCGGGCGATGCCCACCGAACCGGTGAAGCCGAGGAACGCCAGGACCAGCATGATCGGGAAGTAGAACGAATCCCGGGCGAACGCCGACTTGGCGCCGAGGCCCGCGATGATCAGGGCGGCGCACACATCCAGCGAGATCGCCCGGTCGAGCATGGAGGGACCGCGCCAGATCCGGATCAGCAGCAGCGCCCCGGCGACGACGATCATCACGACGGCGGCGGTCAGCAGGACCCGGTCGACGGTCTCGGGTGCACTCATGAGGCGTCCCTCCCACTGCCCGGAGGCGGTGCGGTCGGGGGCGGTGCGGTCGGGGGAGGCACGGCCACCCGCGCGATCTCGTCGCGGGTGCCGAACGCCCGTACGGTCAGCTCCTCAAGCCGCCACACCGAACGCCGGGCCGCTTCGAGCTCCTCCGGCCGGTCCGCGTCCAGGACGTGCAGGAAGACCGTGGCGGTGGCGCGGCGCACCTCGACGATCGCGCCGCCCGGCACGTTGGAGACGGCGACGGCGGTCGCGGCGAGCATCAGGTCGCTGCGGCAGCGCAGCGGTACGCCGATGACGGCCGCCCGGTGCGGATGCCCGGCGAAGATCTGCCGGGTGACCTTCACGCCCGAGGTGTACATGTCGTAGAAGAGGTAGGCGACGAGCCGCAGGATGCCCCAGAGGTGCAGCCGCAGCCCGAGGTCGACGCGGGGCAGCGGGAAGGCCAGGCAGACGGCGACGGCGACGACCACGCCCGTCAGTACGTTGGCCCAGCTCAGCGTGGACCAGAGCAGCACCCAGATCAGGGTGAGCCAGGCGATCAGCGGAAGGTCGAGCACGCGTCCGCGGCGGTCGCCGAACTCGCAGCTGAAGGGCGGCAGGTCGGCGTTGCGGAACGACAGGGTGAGGATGCGTCTCACCGGCCGAGCACCTCCTCGATGTAGGGCGTCCGCTTCAGGAGTTCGGCGGCCGAGCGGTCGGTGTACTCGGTCAGGGGGCCCGCGAACACGGTGAAGGCGAGGCCGAGCGCGACGGTGGCGGCGGTGGCCGCGGTCATCGTGCGGGGCAGCCGGGTCGTGGTGGTGACGGCCCGTCCGTGCAGGGTGGCGGCGACGACCCGGCCGGCCGGATGGTGCCGGGGCCCGATGCCCTCGTCGCCGGTACCGGGGATGTTGTCGGGGCCCGGGTCGGTGTCGGTGTCGCTGTCGTCGTTGTCGTCGTCGGCCTCCAGGACGGTGCCGTCGGCGGCCTGGCCGGGCGGAGCGGCCCGCCAGAACGCCAGGTTCCAGACCTTGGCCATCACGTACAGCGTGACGAGGCTGGTCGCCGTCGACCCGATGACCAGGATCCAGGGCCAGACCCCGCCGTCGGCGACACCGGCCCGCATCAGCCCGAGCTTCCCGATGAACCCGGACAGCGGGGGAATTCCGGCGAGGTTCATCGCGGGGACGAAGAAGAGGAGCGCGAGGACCGGGGCCGCTTTCGCGAGGCCGCCGAGCCTGGTGAGTTCGGTGGTGCCGCCGCGGCGTTCGATGAGCCCGGCGACGAGGAACAGCGTCGTCTGGACGGTGATGTGGTGGGCGACGTAGACGATGGCGCCGCCGTACGCCTGACGGGTGGCCAGGCCGATCCCGAAGACCATGTAGCCGATGTGGCTGATCAGGGTGAAGGAGAGCAGCCGCTTGAGGTCGGTCTGGGCGACCGCGCCGAGGATGCCGATGACCATCGAGGCGAGTGCGGCGGCCATCAGGAGGTCGCCGAGCCGGTTGCCGGGGAAGAGCAGGGTCTCCGTGCGCAGCATGCAGTAGACGCCGACCTTGGTGAGCAGGCCCGCGAAGACGGCGGTGACGGGGGCCGGGGCGGTGGGGTAGGAGTCGGGGAGCCAGGCGGCGAGCGGAAACACGGCGGCCTTGATCGCGAAGACGGTCAGCAGCATCGCCTGGATCAGGGTCTGTACGCCGAGCGGGAGTTCGCCCAGGCGCTGTGCCAGCTGCGCGAAGTTGGCGGTGCCGGTCGCCGCGTACGTCATGGCGATCGCGGTGAGGAACAGCATCGAGGAGAACAGCGAGATGATCACGTACGTGGAGCCCGCCCGGATCCGGGGTCCGGTGCCGCCGAGGGTCAGCAGGACGAAGCTGGCGACCAGCATGATCTCGAAGCCGACGTAGAGGTTCACGAGGTCTCCGGCGAGGAAGGTGCAGGAGACCCCGGCGACCAGGATGAGATACGCCGGGTGGAAGACGGCCACCGGTGTCTCCTCGTCCCGGTCGGCCATGCCCTGGCCGAGCGAGTAGACCAGCACGCAGAGCGTGACGGACGAGGAGACGGTGAGCATCAGCCCGGTCAGCCGGTCGGCGACCAGGGTGATGCCGAGCGGCGGGGCGAAGTCACCGAGGTGGACGGAGAGCGGTCCCCCGGTGTCGGCGGCGATCATCAGGATGACCGAGAGCGCCGTGACGGCGGAGAGCACGGCGACGCTGATGAAGCGCTGGAAGCGTTTGAGGCGGGTGCCGAAGGCGAGGCTGAGGCCGGTGGCGCAGAGCGGCAGCAGCACCGGCAGCGGGACGAGCGCGTTCATCCGGTCACTCCTCGGTCGTCGTGGTCGCCGTCGCCGCGCCCGTCGTGCGCGTAGTCCTCCGGGTCCGCGCCCAGGACGTCGTGCCACAGGTCGCCGGACGCGTCGCGGCCCCGCGCCTGGAGGGCGCGGTCGGCGCGCAGCCGGGAGCGCAGGCGGCGGCGCTCCTCCAGGTAGCGGTCGCGTTCCTCGCGGGTGGGCTCGGCCCCGGAGCGGTACTCCTCGCGCAGTTGGGCCCGCTCCCCCAGCACCTCGGCGCGCAGCACGATGCGCCGGTCCTCCAGGTCGTCGTGCACCTCGTCGGTGCCGGTGAGCTGGTGGCCCCGGTAGGCCATGGCGAGGAGGAACGCCGTGGTGGCGAGGGTGATGACGATGGCGGTGAGCGCGATGGCCTGCGGCAGCGGGTCGGTGACCCGGCGCAGCGGTACGCCGTAGAGCAGGGGTGCCGCACCGGCCGTGCCGGTGGCGGACAGGACGAGCAGGTTGATGCCGTTGCCCGTGATGACTGCGCCGAGCAGGATGCGGGTCAGTGGCCGGGTGAGCATGAGGATGCCCCCGACCGCGCAGAGCACCACGGCGGTGGCGAGGAGCGAGGCGCTGACGGTCATCGGGGGGTGCCTCCCGCTTCGGGGCCGCCGGCCGGGGCCAGTACGCCCGCCGCCCGTTCGATCTGCCGGTCGATCTTGGCGCCGAGGGCCCGCACGATGTCCAGGACGACGCCGAGGACCAGCAGGTAGACCCCGAAGTCGAAGAGGACGGACGTGCCCAGGTGGTAGTCGCCGAACACCGGCAGATGTCCGCGGTACGTCCAGGCGTGCAGCACGGTGCCGTCCACGAGGCCGAGCAGGGCGACTCCGGTGGACACGAAGAGGCCGAGTCCGGTGAAGAGTCCGGGCTGCAGGGGGGCCGCCTGGGCGAGTTCGAAGCGGCCGCCCGCCAGGTAGCGGGTGATGAGGGCGAGTCCGGCGACGAGTCCGGCGACGAAGCCGCCGCCCGGCATGTTCTCGGCGCAGAACAGCAGGTACACGGAGAGCACCAGGATCGGGTGGAACAGCAGCCGGGCCACCACTTCGAAGACGACGGAGCGGTGTTCGGGGGCGAGCGTCTGCCCGGCCGCCAGCCAGCTCCGCTCGGGGGCGGTGTCGAGCCCCCGCGACAGTCCGCCCAGCGGGCGCGCGGAGAGCGACCAGGCGGTCCGGCCCCGCAGTTCCTCCGGGGCCATGGAGCCTTCGCTGCGGCGGTGCAGGTAGATCAGGCTCGTCACGCCGATCGCGGCGGCGGCGAGCACCGCGGACTCCCCCATCGTGTCCCAGGAGCGCAGGTCGACGAGGATGGTGGCGACGACGTCCTTGAGCCCGTGGTGGGCGGTCTCCTCGACCATCGCGGCACCGGCCGGTTCGGCGGTACGCGCGGCGGCGGCGACCCACACCACCACGCCGACGGTCGCCGCGGCGGCCAGCGCCACCGGGATACGGGCGGCACGCCGCCATGAGCTGACGGACTCCTGGAAGTGCACCGGCATCCGGCGCAGCACCAGCACGAACACGATCATCGACACGGTCTCGACGCAGAACTGGGTGAGCGCCAGGTCGGGGGCGCCCTGGACGACGAAGAGCAGCGCCGCCCCGTATCCGGTCAGCCCCGCCAGCACGACGGCCTTCATCCGGCGGCTCACGGTCAGGCAGAACAGGGCCGCGGCGCAGGTCAGCACGGCGACGGCGCCCTGGAGCGGGGTGTCCCAGACCCGGGGCGCCGCCGCCCCTTTCCAGGGCCGGTCGGTGATCAGCACCGCGAGCTGCCCGGCGAGCATCACCAGGAGTGTGGTGGCGAGGTAGACGGACAGGGAGCCTCGCTGGACGAAGCCGGTGACCTGGAGGGCGAGGCGTTCCAGGCCCAGCAGCAGATGGCCGAAGACGCTGTCGGCGGTGGGCCAGGCGATCCGGCGGGAGAGCCGGGTGACACCCGTACGCCCGGCGAAGAGCACGGCACCGACCGCCCAGGCGACCGCCGACAGGAGCAGGGCGAGGCCGAGGCCGTGCCAGAGGGAGAGGTGGTAGGGGTGTGCGGGGGCGGGGAAGGCGGCCGCGTACGCGCCGAACAGCCGGTCGGTCCAGCCGACGCCGGGGCCCAGCACGAGTCCGCACAGGGCGAGCAGGGCGGGCGGGGCGAGAAAGGCCCAGCCGACGCGGTGGACGGGGGTGTCCTCGACGCCGGGTTTCCGGAAGAAGGCGCCCCAGACGAACCGGAGGGTGTACGCGGTGGTCAGCGCCGAGCCCGCGACGACAGCGGCGAGCGCCCACCGGTCGGCGGTGTCCCCGTGCAGCAGCGCTTCGAAGGCGGCTTCCTTGGCGGCGAAGCCGAGCAGGGGTGGCAGCGCGGCCATGGAGGCGGCGGCGAGCACGGCGACGGTGGCGACGTGCGGCAGCGCCCGGCCGACGCCGGAGAGTCTGCGCAGGTCGCGCGTTCCGGCCGCGTGGTCGACGATGCCGGTGACGAGGAACAGCGGCGCCTTGAAGAGCGCGTGAGCGAAGATCATGACGGCGGCGGCGAGCGCGGCGTCCCGGTTGCCCACTCCGGCGAGCAGGGTGAGGAAGCCGAGCTGGCTGACGGTTCCGTAGGCGAGGACGAGTTTCAGGTCGTTCAGGCGCAGCGCGCGCCAGCCGCCGAGCAGCATGGTCGCGGCGCCGAGCACCAGGACGACCGGCCGCCAGACCGGGATGTCGGCGAAGGCGGGGGCGAGCCGCGCCACGAGGTAGACACCGGCCTTGACCATGGCCGCGGCGTGCAGATAGGCGCTGACGGGGGTGGGTGCGGCCATGGCGTTCGGCAGCCACATGGAGAACGGCCAGAGCGCGGACTTCGACAGCGCCCCGAGGAGGACCAGGACGACGGCCACCTCGACGGCGAGGGTCGGCTCGGGCGGGTCGGCGACGATGGCGGAGATCCGGTAGGTGCCCGCCGCCTGACCGAGGATCAGGAAGCCGATGAGCATCGCGAGCCCGCCGAACGTGGTGACGGTGAGGGCCTGGAGGGCGGACCGGCGGTTCTTCTTGCGTTCGCTGCCGTGGCCGATCAGCAGGTAGGAGAAGACCGTGGTCAGCTCCCAGAACACATAGAGGGAGATCAGGTCGTCGGCGAGGACGAGGGCGAGCATGGCGCCCGCGAAGGCGAGCAGGTTCCCGGCGAAGCGGGCCAGTTGCGGAGTGTCGTCGCCGAAGTAGGAGGCGCAGTACAGGAGCACGAGGGTGCCGACTCCGGCCGCCAGCAGCACCATCAGTTCGGCCAGGGCGTCCAGGCGCAGGGCGAAGGAGACGTCGTACGCCGGGATCCACTGCCAGGACGAGGTGACCGACCGTCCGGAGGCCGCCATGTCCCACTGGGTGGCCGCCCAGACGGTGGCGGCGGCCGGGGGCAGGGCGAGGACGACGAAGGCCCGGCTGCCGAGCCGGTGCACCAGCGGGCCCGCGCAGGCCGCCAGCAGGAAATGGCAGACGATGAGCGCGGTCACCGTGGAGCATCCGGAATAAAGGGCACCAAATACAGATATATCCCTTGACCCGGTTCACCCGTACGGCGCGCCGCGCGAACCCGGACCACCGTGCGGGGGCCCTTCCTTCCGCGCCGGGCGAGCTCCTGCCCGCCCACCGTGCCGGGCACGCTCACACGTGGTCGGCGCACTTCCCGCCGTGGTCGCAGAAGGGGGCGTTCCCCGTGCGCCCGCAGCCGCACAGCATCACCCGGGTCTCCCGCCGGGCGCCTTCGAGGGTGTCGATCTCCAGGTCCCCGCGCAGATGGAGTACGCCGTCGGCGTGCAGGGAGACATGGGTCGGCGTATCGGGGACCTCGTCCGGCAGGCCGTCGGTGCGGTGGTACTGGAGGGCGCCGCTCGGGCAGCGCTGGATGACGTCGGCCACCTCGTCGGCGGAGGCGTTGGCCGGCATGATCCACGGCTTGTGCCCGACCTCGAACACGGTGGGCAGCCCGTGCACGCATTCGGCGGCGTGCAGGCAGCGGTGGGCGTCGTAGCTGACGGTGATGCCCTCGCCGTCGTACGACCGGGCGGCGGGGTGCGGGGGCGGTTCGCTGGTCACGCCTCCACCCTCACCCCGGGCGCGCCGCCCCGCTACTCGACGGCCCGGGTCCCGCCGCGCGCCGAACGGACCCGGTCCCGCCGCGCCTCGGCCGGACGGGACCGTACCGCTGCTCGGGCAGGCCGGACGCGGGATTCATGGGGATGACGTGGGCGCGCCGTGTTGCCCATGTGAGGCCGCTTTCTTTTCTTTTTTGCAGTGTGACTAATATCTATGTGTCGAAGTTCTCAACGGAATTGACCAGTCGTGAGGCTGGCACCCATCGTCAAGGAGCATGCCCTGCGCACGCGCGCGTCTCGGCGGACCGACTCGACCACCATGTCGTTGCGGACAGCCCTGCTCGTACTGGCCATCGTCCCCGGTGTCGCACTGGCAGCCCTCTGGGCCGTCACCAGTGGACAGACACTGCTCGACTTTCAACGCCAGGCAGCCCAGGGACAGTTGGCCGAGAAAGCCGGCCAACCGTCCAACATCGTGTACTACAACCTGCAGGAGGAGCGGCGGCTGAGCGCCGAAGCCCTGGCCGCCTCCGGAGGTTCCACCGAGGCCCTGGACCGTCAGCGGGGGCTCACCGACGACGCGATCGACACCTTCCAGTCGGTCTCCGACGTGTCCACCGACGACGCTCCCGCGGAGGTCCGTGACGCGGTCGGCAAGGCCCGCGAAGAGATCAAACAGCTGCCCGCCCAGCGAACTCTGGTCGACCAGGGCGACAACAAGCAGCAAACAGTGGTGTACGACTACTACACCGACCTGATCGCCGTGGACCTCAAGCTGTTCTCCGCGCTCAGCCATGTGGACAACGGCAAGGTGACCACGCTGTCGCAGCCGCTCGTCGACCTGTTCTGGACCAAGGAGATGATCTCCCGTTCGGACGCGATCCTGGCCCGTGGCTGGCCCAAGGGAAAGCTGAGCGTCGAGGACCTCCAGCAGCTGCGCGGGGAGGTCTCCGCCCAGCCCTTCCAGTACGGCACCAAGGTCCTTCCCTACCTGCCCGACGACGAGCGGTCGATGTGGCAGGAGATCACCGACAGCGAGGCGTGGAAGGCCAAGACCGCCGTCGAGGAGAAGGCCCTGCGGCCCGCCACCCCCGACGACGCCGGAATGGTGGCCCTCGACACGGAGCACAAGACCTGGCGTCAGGCGATGGACGACCTCACGCCCCAGCTGGTGGAGCTGCTGGAGCACCGCACCGCGATGGTCGTCGAGCAGGGCAAGGGGACCGTCATGTCCCTGCTGCTCAAGATGGCGCTCACCACCGTGATCGGTCTGGCCGCCGTGATCGCGGTCATCGTGACCACCTGGCGCCTCACCCGCACGCTGCGCCGCCGGATCGGCGGTCTCCAGGAACGGGCCGAGGAGCTGGAGAAGACGCTCCCCGAGGTCGTCGAACGGCTGGGCCAGGGCGAGAAGATCGATGTCGAGGCCGAGGCCCGCGCGATCGAGCCGGACAACCGCGGCGGTGCGTCCGACGAGCTCACCAAGCTCGGTGACGCGCTGAACCTGGCGCGCACCAGCGCCCTCAACGCCGCGGTCAGACAGGCCGACCAGCACCGCGGCTTCGAGCGGCTCCTCCAGCGCATCGCCCGCCGCACCCAGCAGCTGATCGGCCAGCAGCTGAAGAAGCTGGACGAGCTGGAGCGCAAGCACGAGGACCCCGAGGTACTGGACGGGCTGTTCGACCTCGACCACCTCACCGCGCGCCTGCGACGGTACGAGGAGAACCTCGTCATCCTCGCCGGAGGTGCCCCGCACCGGCGCTGGCGCAAGCCCGTACCCCTGCTGGACGTCATGCGGTCCGCGCAGGGCGAGGTGCAGGACTACCGCCGTGTGGTGCTGGATCTCGACGGCACCCCGTGGCTGGCCGAGCGGGCCATCGGCCCGGTCTCCCATGTGCTGGCCGAGCTGATCGAGAACGCGCTGAGCTTCTCCCGGCCGCCCAGCCCGGTCGAGGTCCGCGCCGCCAAGGTGAGCCGGGGCCTGGCCATCGAGGTCGAGGACCGCGGTCTCGGGATGGACGAGAAGCAGCTGGCCGAGGCCAATGAGCTGATGAGCCGGCCGCCCCGGATGGACGTCCTCGCGCACGCGGACGACATCCGTCTCGGCCTCTATGTGATCGCCCGCCTCGCGGACCAGCACGGTCTGCGGGTCGAGTTCCGGCCGTCCGCCTTCGGCGGTACGCGGGTCGTCGTCCTCGTCCCCGACGAGCTGACGGTCGCCGATCCGTCCGCCGGTCCCGTCGGTGTGCCGCCGGTCGCCGCGCTCCCCTCCTCCCCGGGCCGGACCGCGGCGTCCACCGCCGCTCCGGGCGCCCTGCCCACCCGCGTCCAGGGCAGGGCGCTGGCCGGGGTCACCGCCCTGGTCGACCACGCCGCCGCCCGCGCGGAACGCGGCGAACGCACCGAACGCACCGGTCAGCCGGAGCAGCCGGACGGGCGGGACCTGCCGGGCCGGTCCGAGCAGCCCGAGCAGCCCCCGCAGGCCGATCCGTTCGCCGCCCCCGGGCAGCCGTACACGACCCCGCAGGACCCGTACGCGCCGGTCCCACAGCCGTACGCCGGCGCCGAGGGCACGTACTCCGTCCCGGAGCAGCCGTACGCGTCCGCCGAGGAGACGTACGCCTCGCCCGACGAGCCGTACGCGCCGTCGGAGCAGGCGTACGGACCGGCCGGGCAGCCGTACGTGAGCGCCGAGTCCGCGTCCGCGTACCCGCCGCCGGGGAACCCGTTCCCGGTGGAGGCGAACCGCTACGGCGGCGCCGAGGACCCGTACGCCGCGCCGGAGCAGCCGTACATGACGGCAGCCGGGCAGTACCCGGTGCCGGGTCACCCGTACGCGTCCGCCGAGGACCCGTATCCCGCGCCGCCCGAGCCGTCGTACCCGCAGACCTACGCGGAGCCGTCGTACCCGGAGCCGTACGCGGAGCCGTCGTACCCGGAGCCGTACGTGGAGCGCGACCCCGTCACGCCCCCGCTCCCGGTGCAGTCGGAACACCCGGCCCTCCCCCCGGCACCGGCGCTCGCGGAGTCCGGTGGGGAGCCCCCGCTCCCGCGCCGGGTCCGCCAGGCCAGCCTGGTGGACGAGCTGCGGATCGATCCGGCAGCCCGGCCCGCCGTGCCCAGGCCCCCGAGCTGGGACGAGAACCCGCTGCTCCGGCCGGCCCCGCGTCGGGCCGGAGCCGCCATCGGGGCGTTCCAGCGGAGGTCGCGCGCGGCACGCGCGACCGAGGAGCCGCCGGCACCGCCCGTACCTCCCGCCTCCCCCTTTCCCACGAGAGAAGAACGGTCATGACACGCACAACGGCCACCCTCCAGGATCTCGACTGGCTGCTCGACGGATTGGTGGACTCGGTGGCCGAGACGCTGAACGCCGTCCTGCTGTCCGACGACGGACTGGTGGTGAGCCATTCGCGCACCATCGAGCGGGCCGACGCCGAGCGGCTGGCCGCCATCTGCACCGGCCAGCAGAGCCTCGCCCGGGGGGCCGGCCAGCTGTTCAACGGTGGTTCCGTCCACCAGGTCATCGTCGAACTGGCCGACCTGTGGCTTTTCATCATCACGGCGGGCCAGGGCACCCATCTGGCCGTGGTCGCCTCCCAGGAGGTGGACGCCGAGGTGATGTCGCTGGCCATGCACAACCTGGTCCAGCAGGTCGGCCAGAAGCTCAGCGCCCCGGTGCGCGGTGACTTCGACGCCTTCGGTACCGGGGACGGGCAGCGGGTGTGACGCCCTACTGGGACGAGGAGCCGGAGGAGGACGGCGCGGGCACCATGGTCCGCCCGTACACCATCACCCGGGGCCGGACCGCTCCCGAGCGGGACGACTTCACCCTCATCACCGTGCTGACGACCGCGAACGATCCGCGGGACATCCACGGTGTACCCCTGCGAGCGGGCAGGCTCCAGCCGGAGCACCGCATGATCCTGGACCGCTGCCGGCACTCGGCCGCGGTCGCCGAGGTCTCCGCCGACCTCGATCTGCCGGTCTCGGTGACCAAGATCCTGCTGGCGGATCTGGTCTCCCAGGGCCTGCTGCTGGCCCGTGCCCCGCTGTCGGTGGCACGGGCGTCCGGCGGGGCCCGCATGGGCCTGCTGGCCGCTGTACGTGACGGACTCCGGAGACTCTGAACCAAGATGACAACCCCTCAGACCGCGCCCAGCGCCGTCAAGATCCTCATAGCCGGCGGCTTCGGCGTCGGAAAGACCACCCTGGTGGGCGCCGTCAGCGAAGTGGCGCCGCTGCGCACCGAGGAGTACCTGACCAAGGCCAGCATCGGAGTGGACGATCTGGCCGGTGTCGGCCAGAAGGACACCACCACCGTGGCCCTGGACTTCGGGCGGATCACGGTCAGCCCCGAGCTGGTGGTCTACCTCTTCGGGACCCCGGGCCAGGAACGCTTCTGGTTCATGTGGAACGACCTGGTCAACGGGGCGCTCGGTGGCGTCGTGATCGCCGACACCCGGCGGCTCGACACCAGTTTCGCCTCGATCGACTTCTTCGAGAGCCGGGACATCCCGTTCGTCGTCGCGATCAACTGCTTCCACGGTCACAACACCCGTACCAAGGAAGAGATCCGGTCCGCGCTCGACCTCGATCCGCATGTTCCGCTGCTGATCGGCGACGTCCGGGAGCGGCCGTTCGGGCGCGATGTGCTGCTCGCGCTGGTGGACCACCTGATGAGTCTGCCCGCGGCGGCCGGCTGACCGCCGCCCCTCCTCCCCCGTACCTCTTCTCTCTCACCTTTCGTATCGGAGATCCGAGATGGCATCACCCCTGCGCGTACTGATCCACGGCGGCGGGATCGGCGGGCTGACCCTCGCCGTCGCGCTGGCCCGTCGCGGTCACACCGTCGAGGTCGTCGAACTGCGTGACGAGCTGGACGCGCTCGGCGTCGGCATCATCCAGCCCTCCAACGCCCTGCATGTCATGCGGGAGATCGGGGTCCTCGACGACTGCGTGAAGGCGGGGTTCGAGTGGGAGGTGCTGACCATCTGCGACCCGGCCGGTGCCACGCTCGCCAAGATCCCGCAGCCGCGGATGGGCGACGCCCCCTCCAACAACGGCATACCGCGCCCCGCCCTGGCCAGGGTGCTCGGCGACGCCGCCGCCGCTGCCGGGGTGCCGATCCGCTTCGGTACGACGATCGGCGAACTGGCCGACGACGGCTCCGGCGTGGACGTGACCCTGTCCGACGGCTCGGCCGCCCGCTGGGACCTGGTTGTGGGCTTCGACGGCATCGGTTCGCCGCTGCGCACCCGGCTCTACGGCGACCGCTTCCGCCCCGAGTACACGGGCTTCGCCAACTGGCGGGTCACCGTGCCCCGTCAGCCCGAGGTCCAGGGTGTCGTGATGAGCACGGGCAACCAGGCCGCCAAGGCGCTGCTGACCCCCATCACGGACGAACTGATGTATCTGGGCGCGGTGTTCGCCGAGGCCGAGGACTTCCGGCCGGACCCGGAGCGGGCGCACGAGCAGCTCGCGGAGCGGCTCGCCGGATTCACCGGCCCGGTCGCCGAGGCGCTGCGGCATGTCACCGACCCGCGGGCCGTGGTGTACTCCCGGATCTCCCAGGTGACGGTCGAGGAGCCGTGGCACGTGGGCCGGGTCGTGCTGGCCGGTGACGCCGCGCACGCGAGCACCCCGCATCTGGCGCAGGGCGCGGCGATGGCCGTCGAGGACGCGCAGGTGCTGGCCGAGTCGCTGGACGCCGAGGACGGCGTGGCCGCCGCGCTCGCCGCCTGGGAGGCCCGGCGCCGGCCGCGCGCCATGTGGGTGCAGGGCATGTCGCGGGCGATCCTGAAGCAGGAGACCGGCAACGCGACGACGCCGGAGGAGGACGAGCTGCTGAAGGTCGGGATCCCGGGCGCCGCGCACGTGCTGGTCAAGCCGTACTGATCCGCGGTGCGCGCGTGAGGTCGTCCGCCGGTGGGCGGGCCCGGTCCGACCGGGCCCGCCCACCGGCGCGTTCGGGGCCTCACGGCAGCACGGCGATCCCGTCGAGTTCCACCAGGGCCTGTTCGTCCCAGAGCCTGACCGCCCCGATGACCGCCATCGCCGGATAGTCCCGCCCGGCCAGCCGCCGCCAGACGCGGCCCAGTTCGGCGGCGTGGGCGCGGTAGTCGGCGACATCGGTGGCGTACACGGTGACCCGGACCAGGTCCGCCGGGGCGCCGCCCGCCGCGCGCAGGGCGGTGAGCAGATTGGTGAGCGCCGTCGCGAACTGCTCGGGCAGGGTGCTGCCGGTGATCTTGCCGTCCGGGTCGAGGGCGGTCTGTCCGGCGAGGAAGACCAGCTGACCGCCGGTGGCCGTGACGGCGTGCGAGAAGCCGGTGGGCGGGGAGAGTTCGGCCGGGTTGATCCGTTGGACAGGGCTCATGCGGGCGGCTCCGGGGTCGGGCGGGCGTACAGCTCCTTGGCGATGATCGTGCGCTGCACCTCGCTGGCGCCCTCGTAGATCCGGGGTGCGCGGACCTCCCGGTAGAGGTGTTCGAGGAGGTGGCCGCGGCGCAGGGCGCGGGCGCCGTGCAGTTGGACCGCCGCGTCGACGACGTACTGCGCGGTCTCGGTGGCGTACAGCTTTGCCATGGCCGCGCGCCGGGGTACGCCCGGTTCGCCCGCGTCGTGGGCCGCGGCGGCCGCGTACACCAGGAGCCGGGCGGCCTCGGTGCGGGTGGCCATCTCGGCGACCTGGTGGGAGACCGACTGGAGGTCCCTCAGCGGGCCGCCGAACGCGGTCCGCACGGCGGTGTGGGCCAGGGTCGCGTCCAGGGCGGCGCGTGCCATCCCGACGGCGAAGGCCCCGACGCTCGGCCGGAAGAGGTTGAGGGTGTTCATCGCGACCCGGAAGCCCCGGTCCGGTTCGCCGAGCATGTCGTCGGCGGTGACGGGTACGCCGTCGAAGTCCAGGGCGCCGATGGGGTGCGGGGAGAGCATGTCGAGGGCCGTTCCGGTGAGTCCGGGGCGGTCGGCGGGGACCAGGAACGCGGTGACGCCACGGGCCCCGGCGTCCTTCGTCGTGCGGGCGAAGACGGTGTAGAAGTCGGCCTCGGGGGCGTTGGAGATCCAGCACTTCTCGCCGGTCAGCCGCCAGCCGTCCGCGGCGGGCTCGGCGGCGAGGGACAGGGCCGCCGCGTCGGAGCCCGCGCCCGGCTCGCTCAGCGCGAAGGCGGCGACGGCCCGGCCCGCCCGCACCTCGGGGAGCCAGCGTGCGCGGTGGGCCGGCGTGCCCGCCTGGATGATCGGCGAGGTGCCGAGACCCTGGAGGGCGAGCGCGGTCTCGGCCTCGGTGCAGCCGCGGGCCAGGGATTCCCGGAGCAGGCAGAGGTCGAGGGCGCCGGAGCCCAGCATCCGCCCGAGCAGGCCGAGTTCCCCCAGGGCGGCGAGGAGCGGGCGGTTGACGTGGCCGGGGTCGCCCTTCTCGGCGAGCGGGCGCAGCTGCTGATCGGCGAGGGTGCGCAGCTCTTCACACCAGGCGGTTTGTGCCGGATCGAGGGAGAATGCCGTCATACCGGCGCCTCTCTTGTCACGTCTTATCGCGGACCGTTGACTACCGTCACTCAAACGATACGCTCCAGAAGCGACAAGGGGGCGATCCTCGATGGAGCCGAATTCCTCGCCGAGTACGCATGTGTCCACTTCCCGCGCCCGCGCCGCGAGCGGGCACACCGACACCTTTTCCCGCGACCATCTCCCGCCGCCCGACCAGTGGCCCGAGTTGGTCTTCGACCGCAACGAGCTGAGCTACCCCGACCGGCTGAACTGCGGGTACGAGCTGCTCGACGCCACCATCGGCCATCTGGGCCCCGACCGCCCCGCCTTCCGCACCGGCGACGGCACGGTCTGGAGCTACGGCGAACTGCGGGACCGGGTGGACCGGATCGCCCATGTCCTGACCAGCGATCTGGGCGTCCTCCCCGGCAACCGGGTGCTGCTGCGCGGCCCCACCACGCCCTGGCTGGCCGCCTGCTGGCTCGCGGTGATGAAGGCGGGCGCTGTCGCCGTCACCGTACTGGCGCAGGCCCGTTCCCAGGAGCTGGCCACCATCTGCGCACTGGCCGGGGTGAGCCACGCGCTGTGCGATGCGCGGTCCGCCGACGATCTGCTGAAGGCACAGGTCACGGAGGTGCGGATCACTCTGTACGGAGGGGACGCGCCGGATGATCTGACCCGTCTCGCCGAGGCCCGCCCCGGCCCGTACGAGCCGGTGGACACCGCCGCCGACGATGTCGCGCTGATCGCGTTCACCTCGGGGACCACCGGGCGGCCCAAGGGCTGTATGCACTTCCACCGCGATGTCCTGGCCGTCGCGGACACCTTCTCCCGCCATGTGCTGCGCCCCGTCGCCGACGACGTGTTCGCCGGAAGCCCGCCGCTGGGCTTCACCTTCGGACTCGGCGGGCTGGTGATCTTTCCGCTGCGGGTGGGGGCCTCGTCGCTGCTGCTGGAGCAGTCGGGCCCCGGACAGCTGCTGCCCGCGCTCGCCCGGCACCGGGTCTCCGTGCTGTTCACCGCGCCGACCGCGTACCGCACGATGCTCGACCGGCTCGACGGCCACGACCTGTCCGCGCTGCGCCGCTGTGTGTCGGCCGGGGAGAACCTGCCCGCCGGCACCTGGCAGTCCTGGTACGAGCGGACCGGGCTGCGCATCATCAACGGCATCGGGGCCACCGAACTGCTGCACATCTTCATCTCGGCCGCCGACGAGGCCATCCGCCCCGGCACCACCGGGGTCCCGGTACCGGGCTGGCAGGCGCGCGTGGTCGACCAGGACGGCGAGGAACTGCCCGACGGCGAACCGGGCCTGCTCGCCGTCCGCGGCCCCGTCGGCTGCCGCTATCTCGCGGACCCCCGGCAGACGCAGTACGTGCGCGACGGCTGGAACATGACCGGCGACACCTATGTCCGCGACCCGGACGGCTACTTCCGCTACATCGCCCGCGCCGACGACATGATCATCTCCTCCGGCTACAACATCGCGGGCCCCGAGGTGGAGGAGGCCCTGCTGCGCCATCCGGAGGTGACGGAGGCCGCCGTGGTGGGCCGGGACGACGCCCTGCGCGGCCAGATCGTGGTGGCGCACGTGGTCCTGCGGGAGGGTTCCACGCTGTCGGCGGACTCCCTGCGCGCCTATATGAAGGGCACGCTGGCCCCGCACAAGTGCCCGCGCGTCTTCTCGTTCGCGGCGGCCCTGCCGCGCACCGCGACCGGCAAGCTCCAGCGGTTCCGGCTGCGCGACGGGTCCGCCCCGCCCGGCTCCCGGGCCCTAGAGTGATCACGTGGCCGAGCTGCACACCCCCCGTTCCCTGATCGTCACCCTCTACGGTGCCTACGGTCGCGCCCTGGGCAATGCCCCGCTGCCGGTGGCCGAGCTGATCCGGCTGCTGGACGCCGTCGGGGTCGACGCCCCGTCCGTACGCTCCTCCGTGTCCCGGCTCAAACGCCGCGAGCTGCTGGTCCCGGCCCGTACGGCCGGGGGCGCGGCCGGATACGCGCTGTCGGCCGACGCCCGCCAGCTGCTGGACGACGGTGACCGGCGGATCTACCGGCATCCGGCACCCCGGCTCGCCGACGGCTGGGTGCTCGCGGTGTTCTCCGTACCCGAAGCGGAGCGCCACAAGCGGCACTTGCTGCGCTCGCGGCTGTCCCGGCTGGGCTTCGGCACGGTGGCGCCGGGGGTGTGGATCGCGCCGGCCGCGCTGTACGAGGAGACCCGGCACACCCTGGAACGGCTGGAACTCGCCCCGTATGTGGAGCTGTTCCGCGGGGAACACCTCGGTTTCGCCGTGACGCGGGAGTCGGTGGCGCGCTGGTGGGACCTGGACGCCGTCGCCCGGCTCCACGTGGACTTCCTCCAGCGGCACGAACCGGTGCTACGCGCCTGGGAGGACCGGTCGCGGGAGACCGGCGCGCCTGATCCGCGGGAGGCGTACCGCGACTATCTTCCGGCGCTGGACTCGTGGCGTCGGCTGCCGTACGCGGACCCGGGGCTGCCGGAGGAGCTGTTGCCGAAGGAGTGGCCGGGGGGCCGCTCGGCGGAGGTCTTCGGGCTGCTGCACGAGCGGCTGCGGGACTCCGGGGAGTTGTTCGTACGGCGGTGATCCGGCGCCCCGAGGCGGGGCGTACGGGCGGTGGGCGGTGACCCGATGGGCGTACATGCCGGTGATCCGAGGGGCGTGCGGGCGGTTGGCCCGCCGCCGCGCGAAATCCGGGTGCCGCGCGGTCCGCGTGCCCGGCAGGATGAGGCATGACCTGGACCTTCACGGATGACGTAGACGCGTTCCTGGACGCGGCCGGTGCTTCGCTGTCCGCGCACCCCGCCGACAACAACCTGGTGCTGACCGTCACGGCGACGCTGCGGCGCCGGGGCCCGCAGGCCTACGGCGAGGGGGACCCGGTGCTCGGCTGGTGGCGCGGGGCGGACGATGAGGTGGCGGGGACGCTGGTGTGGACGCCGCCGTACCCGCCGATGCTGGGCCGGGTGGCACCGGAGGCGATCGGTCCGCTGGCCGACGCCCTGGGCCCGACGAGCATCAACGCGGACCGGGCGAGTGCCGAGGCCCTGGCCGCCGGGTGGCCGGGCCACCGGGTCGACATGGAGCAGCGGCTTTACCGGCTGGGCGAGTTGGTCCCGCCGTCACCCGCGCCGCCGGGCCGGGCCAGGGCGGCCACCGCCGCCGACCGGGACCTGCTCGTGGCCTGGCATCTGGCGTTCGCGGAGCAGGTCGGTCAGCCGGGCACCCATGCCGAGCGGCTCGTGGACGAGCGGACGGCGGACGGCGGGCTGACCCTCTGGGAGAAAGACGGCGTCCCGGTGTCGATGGCGGGTATCTCGCCGCTGATCGCGGGTGCGGTCCGGGTGGCGGCGGTGTACACCCCGGCGGAACACCGGGGTCGCGGTTACGCGGCCGCGGTGACGGCCGAGGTCGGCCGGGCGGCGCGGGCGGCGGGCGCGGCGGAGGTCCTGCTGTTCACGAACCTGGCGAATCCGACGAGCAACGGGGTGTACCGGCGCATCGGGTTCGAGCCGGTGTCGGACCGGCTGTTGATCAGTGCGGAGGAGCGGCGTTGAACGGGGCCGCCGCCGGGCCGCCGACGAGGGGACGGGGCCGGGGACGGGAGCAGGGGACGGCGCCGGGTCAGTCCAGCGTGAGCCTCGGCTTCGGTGCGTCCGTGCGGCCGGTCGGCGGGGGCCGGCTGCCCGCACGGTACGGGAGGGGCCAGGGCGCGCCCGTACCGCTGTAGCCCTGGTCGGCGGCGGCGTGCAGCGTCCAGTGCGGGTCGTACAGATGCGGGCGGGCCAGCGCGCAGAGGTCGGCGCGGCCCGCGAGCAGCAGCGAGTTGACGTCGTCCCAGGAGGAGATGGCGCCGACCGCGATGACGGGCACGTCCACGGTGTTGCGGATGCGGTCGGCGTACGGGGTCTGGTAGGAGCGGCCGAACTCGGGGCGTTCGCCGGAGACGACCTGGCCGGTGGAGACGTCGATGGCGTCGGCGCCGTGTACGGCGAAGGCGCGGGCGACGGTGAGGGCGTCCTCGGTGCTGGTGCCGCCCTCGGCCCAGTCGGTGGCGGAGATCCGGACGGTCATGGGCCGGTCGTCCGGCCAGACGGCGCGGACCGCGTCGAAGACCTCCAGGGGGAAGCGGAGCCGGTTCTCGGTCGGCCCGCCGTAGGCGTCGGTGCGGTGGTTGGTGAGCGGGGAGAGGAACCCGGAGAGCAGATAGCCGTGCGCGCAGTGGAGTTCGAGGAGGTCGAACCCGCAGTGGGCGGCGCGCCGGGCGGCGGCGGTGAACTGTTCGCGGATCGCGTCGAGTCCGGCCCGGTCCAGGGCCCGGGGGGTCTGGTTGACGCCCGGTGCGTACGGGATCGGGGAGGCGGCGGAGACCGGCCAGTTGCCCTCGTCGAGCGGCTGGTCGATGCCCTCCCACATGAGCTTCGTGGAGCCCTTGCGGCCGGAGTGACCGAGCTGGACTCCGATCGCGGCGCCGGGCGCGGAGGTGTGCACGAAGTCGGTGATCCGGGTCCAGGCGGTGGCCTGTTCGTCGGTGTAGAGACCGGCGCAGCCGGGGGTGATCCGGCCCTCGGGGCTGACGCACACCATCTCGGTCATGGTGAGTCCGGCGCCGCCGAGCGCGCGTGCGCCCAGGTGGACGAGGTGGAAGTCGCCGGGGACGCCGTCGACGGCGGAGTACATGTCCATGGGCGAGACGACGACGCGGTTGCGCAGTTCGAGGCCGCGCAGCCGCAGCGGGGTGAACATCGGCGGGGTGCCGGGCGGGCAGCCGAACTCCTCCTCGACGGCCGCGGTGAACGAGGCGTCGCGCAGCCGCAGGTTGTCGTGGGTGACGCGGCGGCTGCGGGTGAGCAGGTTGAACGCGAAGCGGCGGGGCGGTTGGTCCACATAGGTGGCCAGCTCCTCGAACCAGCGCAGGCTGGCCGCGGCGGCGCGCTGGGTGGAGGCGACGACGGGGCGGCGCTCGGTCTCGTACGCGGCCAGGGCGGTGGGCAGGTCGGGCTGTTCCTCGATGCAGGCGGCGAGCGCGAGGGCGTCCTCGACGGCCAGTTTGGTGCCGGAGCCGATGGAGAAGTGCGCGGTGTGGGCGGCGTCCCCGATGAGGACCGTGTTGCCGTGCGACCAGCGGCTGTTGACGACGGTACGGAAGGTGAGCCAGGAGGAGTTGTTGGTACGCAGGGGCCTGCCGTCCAGGGCGTCGGCGAAGGTCTTGGCGCAGTGTGCGGTGGACTCGGCGGGGTCGGCCGTGTCGAGTCCGGCGGCCCGCCAGACCTCTTCGCGCATCTCGACGATGGCGGTGGAGGCGTCGGCCGAGAAGGGGTAGGCGTGCAGTTGCTGCACGCCGTGCTCGGTCTCGGCGATCTCGAAGCGGAAGGCGTCCAGGGCGAAGTCGGCGGCGAGCCAGATGTAGCGGTTGCGGTGCGTGGTGAGGTGCGGGCCGAAGGCGTCGGCGCCGGCCTCGCGGGTGGCGCTGTGCACCCCGTCGGCGGCGATGACCAGGTCGTAGCGGGTGGCGAGTTCGGCGGCGGGCGGCGCCTGGGTGCGGAAGCGGAGGCGCACGCCGAGGGACGCGCAGCGGGCGTGCAGGATCTCCAGGAGGCGGCGTCGGCCCAGTGCCGCGAAGCCGTGGCCGCCCGAGGTGTGGGTGCGGCCCCGGTGGACGATGTCGATGGTGTCCCAGCGGACGAATTCCTCGCTCAGGTCCCGGTACACCGCGGGGTCGGCGTGCTCGATGCCGCCGAGGGTCTCGTCGGAGAGGACGACGCCGAAGCCGAAGGTGTCGTCGGGGGCGTTGCGTTCCCAGACGGTGATGTCGCGTCGCGGGTCGAGCCGTTTGAGGAGGGCCGCGGCGTAGAGCCCGCCGGGCCCGCCACCGATGACCGCGATCCGCCGGACGGCGGCCGCCACGGCGCTACCGCCCCTGCCACTTCGGCGGCCGCTTCTCGGTGAAGGCGGCATGGAATTCGGCGTAGTCCTCGCCGTGCATCAGCAGGGCCTGGGTCGCGGCGTCCATTTCGACGGCGGCGGCCAGCGGCATGTCGAGTTCGGCGGTGAGCAGGGCCTTGGTCTGGGCGAGCGCGAGGGCGGGTCCGTCGGCGAGGCGGCGGGCGAGGGCCGCCGCGCGCGCGTCGGCCTGCCCCTCCTCGGCCAGTTCGCTGATCAGTCCGATACGTTCCGCTTCGGGTGCGCGGACCGCTTCGCCGAGCATCAGCAGCCGGGTGGCGTGGCCGAGGCCGACGACGCGCGGCAGCAGGTAGGCGGCACCCATGTCGCCGCCGGAGAGGCCCACGCGGGTGAAAAGGAAGGCGAAGCGGGCGGACGGGTCGGCGATCCGGAAGTCGGCGGCCAGCGCCAGGACGGCACCGGCGCCCGCGGCGACCCCGTGCACGGCCGCGACGACCGGGAAGGGGCACTCGCGCAGGGCCCGTACGACCTGTCCGGTCATCCTGTTGAAGTCGAGGAGCTGCGCGGTGTCCATCGCGAGGGTGGCGCCGATGATCTCGTCGACATCGCCGCCGGAGCAGAACCCGCGCCCCTCACCGGCGAGCACGAGGGCGCGCACGGAGCGTTCCGTGGACAGTTCGGCGAGGAGGTCACGCAGATCGGCGTAGGCACCGAAGGTGAGCGCGTTGAGTTTTTCCGGCCGGGCGAGAGTGACGGTGGCCACACCGTCGTGTCTGGTCAGCCGCAGATGGCGCCAGTCCTCCGTGCGTGGGGCGGAGCTGGGAAAAGGGCTCATGGCGGCGGTCCCCTTCAGCCGTCGGGCTGCTGGATGGCACTGCGCGGGTCTCGTTCCGTCTTCGAAACTATCATCCGTACGTGACTACCGTCACGAGCACGCAATACCCCGGCCATGAGACTGTTGGTGCCGAAGGTCCCGTTTGTACCGGTCGACCGCCCCTATGTCCTTGCCCTTTCGGTTCGTAAGGTTGAAAACAGGAAGTCTCGCTCCGGGACATCCGGGCCCGGGACGTCCGGGCCCGAGAAGTACCGCTCCGAGGAAGTCACGCTCCCGAAACGGAAACCTGCCGTGCCGCCCGACGTCCCAGTCCCCGCCTCCTGGCGCATCACCCTGCCGCACTCCACGGCCGCCGTACCGATCGCCCGCGCCCTCATCCGCACCGCGCTGTCGGACATCGACGCCCCGGCCGACAGCGACACCGCCGAACTCCTCACCGCCGAGCTCGTCGCCAACGCCGTCGAGCACACCCGCGGCCACGACCCGATCGAGCTGGTGGTGGAGCTCCTGCCGAGCGGCTGCCAGGTCGAGGTCCACGACCGCGACCCGGCCCCGCCGGGCGACCTGTCCCGTCCGCGGCCCGGCTCCGAGCCCGACCCGTGGCAGGAACACGGCCGCGGCCTGCTCCTGATCCGCACCCTCAGCTCCGCCTGCGGTCACCGCACCACGGAGCACGGCAAGGCGGTCTGGTTCACCCTCCCGGGGCTGCCGGCCCAGCCGGGCCCGTCGCCCCTGAGCTGACCGTCGCTCCTGAGCCGGCCAGCCGCGAGCGGCTGCGCCCGTAGCAGGCGTACAGCAGCGAACCGGCCGCCAGGAAGACCGCGAACTGCGCCCAGGTCCGCCAGCCCGTCCCGTACATCAGATACAGGCAGAAGGCGACGCCCAGCACGGGGCTCACGGGGTGGAGCGGCACCCGGAAGCTGCGCTTCAGCTCCGGCTCGCGCCGACGGAGCACCACGACCGCGACATTCACCGCGACCATGGTGGCCAGCGTGCCGATGGTCGTCAGGTTCACGACGACGTCCAGCGAAGAGAAGGCCGCCGGGACCGCGAAGACGGTGGCCACGATCCAGGTGTTGGCGACGGGGGTACGGGTCCTGGGCGAGACGCGTTCGAAGACGCGCGGGATCAGCCCGTCACGGGACATCGACATCAGGACGCGGGTCTGCCCGTACATGACCGCGAGCACCACGGACGCGATCGCGACGACCGCGCCGAAGGCGATGATCCCGCCGCCCACGGTGGAATCGGTGACCTGGTTGACGATCAGCGAGAGCGCGGCCGGCTGGTCGGAGACCGCGTCGGCGCCCAGCGCGCCGATGGCCGAGACCGCCACCGCGCAGTAGAGCAGGGTCACGACACCGATGCAGATCATGATGGCGATCGGGATGTTCCGGCGGGGGTTCTTGACCTCCTCGCCCGCAGTGGTGATGGCGTCGAAACCGATGTACGAGAAGAACGCCAGCGACGCGCCGGCGGTGATCCCGCCCAGGCCCTCGCCCGCGAACGGCGTGAGGTTCCCGTCCTCGAACGCGCTGAAGGCGATCGCGCAGAAGGCGGCCAGGATGCCGATCTTGAGGACCGCCATCGCCGCCGTCGCGGTGGCGCTCTCCCGGACGCCGCGCACCAGCAGGGTGGCGGCCATCATGATCACCACGATCGCGGGCAGATTGACCGCACCGCCGTCGCCGGGTCCTGAGGACAGTACGGCGGGCAGTTCCCAGCCGATGAGGCTGTTGAGCAGTTCGTTGACGTACTGGCTCCAGCCGACCGCGACGGCGGAGACCGAGACGCCGTACTCCAGCAGCAGGCACCAGCCGACCAGGAACGCGGTGCGCTCGCCCAGAGCGGCGTAGGCGAAGGAGTACGAGCTGCCGGAGACCGGGATGGCGCCGCCCAGCTCGGCGAAGGAGAAGGCGGTGAAGATGCAGGTGACGGCGGCGAGGACGAAGGACAGCACGACGGCCGGTCCGGCCTTGGAGACGCTGTCGGAGAGCCCGACGAAGATGCCGGTACCGACGATGGCGCCGACCCCGAAGCAGACCAGCTGGAACAGGCCCATGGTGCGACTGAGGCCGTTCCCCTCCAGGTCGGCGCCGGACTCGGCTACCAGCTGATCGGGGCTTTTACGGCGCAGACCGGAACTCATGCGGGGTGTCTCTTCTCTGGTGGTGCAGGTGACGCGTGTGGGGGGAGCCCGTGCGCGGAGCCGTGGGGACTCCGGTGCGGCACATGGCAATGGGGTCCGAGCGTGCGAGCTCGAACCCCACCAAGCGGCGACATCGTAGCCACCCCTGCGCATATTCACCCAATCGGGCGCATGGCCATGCGGTGCGCGTCTACCGGCCGCCCGAGAGCGTGGCCACCAGAACGGCCTTGATCGTGTGCATCCGGTTCTCCGCCTCGTCGAACACGACCGAGTGCGCGGACTCGAAGACCTCGTCGCTGACCTCCAGCTCGCTCAGCCCGTGGGCGGCGTGGATCTCCCGGCCGACCTTGGTGCCGAGGTCGTGGAAGGCCGGGAGGCAGTGCAGGAACTTCACGTCGGCATTGCCGGTGGACCGCAGGACGTCCATGGTCACGGCGTACGGCCAGAGGGCCGCGATGCGCTCCGCCCAGACCTCCTTGGGCTCCCCCATGGAGACCCAGACGTCGGTGGCGATGAAGTCGCACCCCTGGACGCCCTCGGTGATGTCCTCGGTGAGGGTGACCGAAGCACCGCTCTCCCCGGCCAGCTCCCGCGCGCGGGCGACGATGTCCGCGTTCGGCCAGTAGGCCTCGGGGGCCACGATCCGCACGTCCATGCCGAGCAGCGCACCGGTGATCAGGTAGGAGTTGCCCATGTTGAGGCGGGCGTCACCGAGGTAGGCGAACGTGATCCGGTCCAGCGGCTTGTCGCTGTGCTCGGTCATCGTGAGCACATCGGCGAGCATCTGCGTGGGGTGCCAGTCGTCGGTGAGCCCGTTGAAGACGGGGACGCCGCCGTGGGCGGCCAGGTCCTCGACGGTCTGCTGGCTGTCACCCCGGTACTCGATGCCGTCGAACATCCGGCCGAGGACGCGGGCGGTGTCCTTCGTCGACTCCTTGTGCCCCATCTGCGAACCGGAGGGGTCGAGGTACGTGGTGGACGCGCCCTGATCCGCGGCGGCGACCTCGAAGGCGCAGCGGGTGCGGGTGGAGGTCTTCTCGAAGATCAGCGCGATGTTCTTGCCCCGCAGCCGCTGGACCTCGTCGCCCGCCTTCTTGGCCGCCTTGAGCTCGGCGGCCAGGGAAATCAGGCCGCGGAACTCCTCGGCCGTGAAGTCCAGCTCCTTGAGGAAGTGGCGGCCTGCGAGATCTATGGCCATGATGACTGCTCCTGGGTCGGGCGAGGATCGCGTCGTACGGAAATCCTGGAAGTCTGAGTAACCCTGGAAGTCTATACGACGCATTGCATCGCTATACAGGATCCCGTTCCACCGGGCAGCTCATACAGCGCGGGCCGCCCCGCCCCCGGCCCAGTTCGCTGCCGCGGATCTCGATGACCTCGATGCCCTGCTTGCGCAGATGGGTGTTGGTGGTGGCGTTGCGCTCGTACGCGACGACGACGCCCGGCTCGACGGCCAGCACATTGCAGCCGTCGTCCCACTGCTCGCGCTCGGCCGCGTGGACGTCCTGGGTGGCGGTAAGGACCCTGATCGAGTCGAGGCCCAGCGCGGCGGCGATGGCCCGGTGCATGTGCTCGGGCGGATGATCGGTGACCTTCAGCTCACGGGGGCCGGCGCCGGGCTCGATCGTGTACGAGCGGAGCATCCCGAGCCCCGCGTACTGGGTGAACGTGTCGCCGTCGACCATCGTCATCACCGTGTCCAGGTGCATGAACGCGCGGCGCTTGGGCATGTCGAGCGCCACGATCGTCCGCGCGGACCCGGCGTCGAAGAGTCCCCGGGCCAGCATCTCCACGGCCTGCGGTGTCGTGCGCTCGCTCATCCCGATCAGTACGGCGCCGCGGCCGATGACCAGCACGTCGCCGCCCTCGATCGTGGAGGGGTAGTCGTCCTGCCCTTCCGACCAGTGGTGGAAGGCGCCCGCCTCGGGACCGGTGAAGAGCGGGTGGTGGCGGTAGATCGCCTCGAAGTGGACGGTCTCGCGCTGCCGGGCCGGCCAGCGCATCGCGTTGATGGACACCCCGTCGTAGATCCAGGCCGAGGTGTCACGGGTGAAGAGATGGTTGGGCAGCGGGCCGAGCAGGAAGTCGTCCAGATCCATGACGTGGAAGCGGACGGAGGTCGGCTCGCTGTGCCGCGCCAGGAACTCCCGCTTGGTCATCCCGCCGACCAGCGCCTCGGCCAGCTCGGCGGAGGACAGCTCCTCGAAGGCGGCCCGCAGATGCTCGGTGGCGAGCGGGCCGTACTCCTTCTCGTCGAAGACCCGGTCGAGGACGAGCCGCCGGGCCGCCGGAATGTCCAGGGACTCCTGGAGCAGATCGCCGAACAGATGCACCGCCACCCCGCGCTCGCGCAGCACATCGGCGAACCCGTCGTGCTCCTGCCTGGCTCGGCGCACCCACAGCACATCGTCGAAGAGCAGTGCCTTCTTGTTGCTGGGGGTGAGCCGCTTCAGCTCCAGATCGGGGCGGTGCAGTATGACGCGGCGCAGCCGCCCGGCCTCGGAGTCGACGTGGAATCCCATGCCTCCATCCTCACCGCGCGGAGCGCGGTTCACCCGGCGAATCGCCAACGCGTTCCTGAAGCCGGGCCGACACCCCGGCTTCAGGAACGCGTCCGGAGGCAGTCCGGAGGGGGGTCCAGAGGCGCGTCTGGAGGCGCGTCTAGAGGCGGGGGTCCACCGGTTCCGACTCCAGGGCGAGAACCGCGAAGACCGCCTCGTGCACCCGCCACAGCGGCTCGCCGTCGGCCAGCCGGTCCAGGGCCTCCAGGCCCAGGGCGTACTCCCGCAGCGCCAGCGACCGCTTGTGGCCGAGGAAACGGGAGCGCAGCCGCTCCAGATTCTCCGGTCGGGTGTACTCGGGGCCGTAGATGATCCGGAGATACTCCCTGCCCCGCACCTTGACGCCGGGCTGCACGAGGCGGTTCTTCCCGTCCCGGACGAGCGCGCCGAGCGGCTTGACGACCATGCCCTCGCCACCGCGCCCGGTCATCTCCAGCCACCAGTCGATGCCGGAGCGGACCGAGGCGTCGTCGCCGGTGTCGACGACGAGCCGGCGGGTGACCTGGAGCAGCCCGGTCGGGTCGTGCTCGACCAGCCGGTCCAGCCAGGCCAGCTGCTCGTCGTGCGGTACGGAGGCGAGCGAGCGGCCCTGCACGGCCAGGATCTGGAACGGCGCGAGGCGCACCCCGTCCAGTCCCTCGGTGCCCCAGCAGTAGCGCCGGTACGCCCGGGTGAACGCGGCCGCGTCCTCGGCGCGTCCGCGCTGCCGCCCGGCGAGGTCCGCGACGTCGATGCCGCGTCCCGCCGCGGCGTCCAGGGCGGCCAGCGCGCCGGGGAGGACGGCACCGGACGCGGCGCCGACGGCGGCGTACTGCGAGCGCAGCAGCCCGGCGGCCTTGAACGACCACGGCATCAGCTCGGCGTCGAGCAGCACCCAGTCGGTCTCCCACTCCGCCCAGAGCCCGGCGGCGGTCACGGCATCGCGCAGCCGGCCGAGAACCGTCTCGGTGAGCGCCTCGTCGTCCAGGAACGGCCGTCCGGTACGGGTGTACAGCGCACCGGTCGGGCCGTCGACGCCGAACCGTTCCCGTGCGGCTTCGGCGTCGCGGCAGACCAGGGCCACGGCCCGGGAGCCCATGTGCTTCTCCTCGCACACGACCTTGGCGACGCCGTCCGCCCGGTACTGGGCGAACGCCTCGGCCGGGTGCTCCAGATAGCCCTCCTCGTGGGAGGTGGCGGTCGGCGCCATGGTCGGCGGGAGGTAGCCGAGCAGGCGCGGGTCGACGGCGAACCGGCTCATGACCTCCAGCGCGGCCGCCGCGTTCTCCTCGCGCACGGAGACGCGGGCCATGTGCCGGGTCTCCACGGTCCGGCGGCCCTGCACATCGGCGAGGTCCAGCGGGCGGCCCTCCCGGCCGCCGGGCGCCTGTGTGGTGAGCGGCTTGACCGGCTCGTACCAGACCTTCTCGGCCGGTACGTCGACCAGTTCGCGCTCGGGCCAGCGCAGCGCGGTCATCCGTCCGCCGAAGACGGCACCGGTGTCCAGGCAGATGGTGTTGTTGATCCAGGAGGTGCTGGGCACGGGGGTGTGGCCGTAGACCACGGTGGCCCGGCCCCGGTAGTCCTCCGCCCACGGGTAGCGCACGGGCAGGCCGAACTCATCGGTCTCGCCGGTGGTTTCCCCGTACAGCGCGTGCGAGCGGACCCGCCCGGAGGTGCGCCCGTGGTACTTCTCGGGCAGCCCGGCGTGGCAGACGACGAGCTTGCCCCCGTCCAGGACGTAGTGGCTGACGAGCCCGTCGATGAACTCCCTGACCTGTTCCCGGAATTCCGGGTGCTCGGCGTCCTCGCGGTCGAGCTGCTCGATGGTCTCGGCGAGACCGTGGGTGTGCTGGACGGCCCGGCCCTTGAGGTAACGGCCGAGCTTGTTCTCATGGTTGCCCGGTACGCAGAGGGCCTGGCCGGCCGACACCATGGACATGACGCGGCGCAGCACACCGGGGCTGTCGGGTCCCCGGTCGACGAGGTCACCGACGAAGACCGCCGTACGGCCTTCGGGGTGCGCGCCGTCGACGTAACCGAGCTTGCCGAGCAGGGTGTCCAGCTCGGAGCGGCAGCCGTGGATGTCACCGATGATGTCGAAGGGGCCGGTGAGGTGGCGCAGGTCGTTGTAGCGGCGCTCCAGCACCACCTCGGCGTGCTCGGCCTCCTCCTCGCCGCGCAGGATGTGCACCTTGCGGAAGCCCTCGCGCTCCAGGCCGCGCAGCGAACGCCGCAGCTCGCGGCGGTGGCGCTGGATGACGTGCCGGGGCATGTCGGCGCGGTCGGGCCGGTCCGCGTTGCGCGCGACGCAGACCTCTTCGGGGAGGTCGAGCACGATGGCGATGGGCAGGACGTCGTGCTCCCGGGCCAGCTGCACGAGCTGCTTGCGGCTCTCCGGCTGGACGCTGGTGGCGTCGATGACGGTCAGCCTCCCCGCCGCGAGGCGCTTGCCCGCGATGAAGTGCAGCACCTCGAAGGCGTCGCGGCTGGCGCTCTGGTCGTTCTCGTCGTCGGCGACGAGGCCGCGGCAGAAGTCCGAGGAGATGATCTCGGTGGGCTTGAAGTGCTTGCGGGCGAAGGTGGACTTGCCGGAGCCACTGGGGCCGATGAGGACGACGAGGGAGAGGTCGGTCACCGGCAGGGTGCGAGAGGTGCTGGTCATGCGGCTTCCGCCTCCTTCTTGTTGTCGCTGCTGATGCGCTCGGTCTCGTTGTTCTCGGTCTCGCCGCTGCCGGTCTCGTCGTTCTCGGACTCGCTGCTGCCGGTCTTGTTGCCGTCGGTCTTGTTGCCGTCGGTCGCGGTCGTCGTGAAGACGGCCAGCTGCGTGGGCGGACCGACCTCGGGGTCGTCGGGCCCGACGGGCGCGAACGCGACCGTGTAGCCGTGCCGCCGGGCGACCTTCTCGGCCCAGTCCCGGAATTCGGCCCTGGTCCACTCGAAACGGTGGTCGCCATGACGTACGTGCCCGGCCGGGAGGGTGTCCCAGCGGACGTTGTACTCGACGTTCGGCGTGGTCACCAGGACGGTCCGGGGGCGGGCCGAGCCGAACACCGCGTACTCCAGCGCGGGCAGCCGAGGCAGATCCAGGTGCTCGATGACCTCACTGAGCACCGCCGCGTCATAGCCCCGGAGCCGCTTGTCGGTGTAGGTCAGCGAGCCCTGCCGGAGGGTGACCCGGTCGGACTGCCGCTCCCCCATCCTGTCCAGTTTCAGCCGTCGCGAGGCGATGGTGAGGGCGCGCATCGACACATCGACGCCGACGATCTCCGTGAAGCGCGTGTCCTTGAGCAGCGCCTGCACCAACTGGCCCTGACCGCAGCCCAGGTCGAGCACCCGGCTCGCCCCCGCCGTGCGCAGCGCTTCGAGGATCGCCGTACGCCGCTGTGCGGCGAGCGGCACCGGCTTCTCCTCGGTGTCCGTGGTCTCGTCCACCGCGTTGTCGACGTTGTCCACGTCGAGGTCGTCCGACTCGGCCAGCCGCACCAGTTCGAGTGCCTGTGCGGCCTGGCGGGTCAGGTTCCAGCGACGGGCCAGATAGCGGCTGGTGATCAGGTGCCGCTCGGGGTGGTCGGCCAGCCAGCCCGCACCGGCCCGCAGCAGCTTGTCCACCTCGTCCGGGGCGACCCAGTAGTGCTTGGCGTCGTCGAGCACCGGCAGCAGGACGTACAGCTGGCGCAGCGCGTCCGAGAGCCGCAGCTCTCCCTCCAGCACGAGCCGTACGTAGCGCGAGTCGCCCCACTGGGGGAACTCCTCGTCCAGCGGTACGGCCACGGCGTCCACCGTCGTCCAGCCGAGCGGCCCGAAGAGCTTGTGGACCAGCTCCGCACCGCCGCGCGCGGGCAGGGCGGGCACCTCGACGCGCAGCGGCAGGGGCGCCTCGGCCCGCGCGGGCATGGCCCGGCAGGCCCCGCTCAGGGCGGACTTGAAGACCGTGGACATGGCCACGGACAGGAGTGAGGACGCCGCGTAGGGGCGGTCGTTGACGTACTGCGCGAGCGCCGCGTCGGGCGCGCCGCCCCGGCCCTTGCCCTTTCCGCGCCGCACCAGCGCCACCGGGTCCACCTCCAGCAACAGCGCGGCCGTGCAGCGCTCGGCGGACGCCTCGGGGTAGAAGACGTGCGCGGTGCCGTACGAGGTGGAGAACGACTGCGCCTTGTCGGGATGCTTGTGCAGCAGGAAGCCGAGGTCGGTGGCGGGTCGTTCCGGGGTGCCGGTCGTACTGATTGTCAGGAACACCTGTCCGAGTATGGTCCTCTCCTCCGTGCCCCACCAGGCAATTTCCCCGCCCCGGCAAGGCCGTTCACCACTGCGGCGCGTACGGCCTCTCCTCCGATCGGTGCTTCCTCCGATCGGTCGTTCCTCCGGTAGGTGCCGTCACCGCTCCAGCAGGCCGGCCAGCTCGGCGATGCGGTCGGGCCCCACCCGGCAGCAGCCACCGACCAGCCGGGCCCCGGCCGTGGTCCAGGACCGCACCCGCTCCGGGTCGAAGGTGCTCTCCCCCATCCAGCCACGGCCCCCGGCATCCCATCGCTCCCCGCTGTTGGGATACGCGACCACCGGCTTGCCCGTCACCGCCGCCGCGATCTCGACCGCCCGCTCCACATCCCCCGGATCGCAGCAGTTGACCCCGACCGCCACCACCTGGTCCCGCCCCGCGGCGAGCGCGAACGCCTCCTGGAGCGGCTGCCCGGCCCGGGTCCGGTCACCCTCGACGCTGTACGAGAGCCACACCGGCAGCCCGTACTCCTCGGTCACCCGCAGCAGCGCCTCGGCCTCGTCCAGGTCCGGCACCGTCTCCAGGGCCAGTACATCGGGTCCGGCGGCGGCCAGCGCGGCCACCCGGGGACGATGGAAGTCCGCCAGCTCCCGGACGGAGAGCCCGTAGCGCCCCCGGTACTCGCTGCCGTCCGCGAGCATGGCCCCGTACGGTCCGACCGAGGCGGCGACCCAGATCTCCCGCCCGGGACTCTCCCGCCGAGCCGCGTCACCGGCCGCGTCGGCCAGCCGCACACTGCGGGCCAGCAGCTCCTCGGCTCGGGCCCGCCCGATCCCGTACCGCCGAAACCCTTCGAACGTCGCCTGATAGCTGGCGGTGATGAGCACCTGCGCACCCGCCCGCACATACGCCAGGTGCGCGGCCTCGATCTGCTCGGGCGCGTCGGCCAGCAGCCTGGCCGACCACAGGGCGTCGGACAGATCGCAGCCCTGCGCCTCCAGTTGGTTGGAGAGACCGCCGTCGAGAAGGACGGTCCCCCCGGCGAGGGCGGCCGGGAGAGTGCGGGCCGACGGGTGGCTCTCACCCGACCGCGTGGACTGCACAGGTACCACTCCTTCTTCTCCGGGACCGGAACGACTCGGGACGGGCACGTCGGGACGGGACGGGCGAGATCGGGACGGGCCCGAGGCAACCGGTTCGGTTCGGCTCGGCGCTCAACTCAGCGCTCAGTTCAGCTCGGCTCAGTTCAGCTGGGACTGGACCTGCGAGGAGATCAGTTCCAGGTGGTCCAGGTCGTCCAGGTCCAGGACCTGGAGGTAGACGCGGGATGCGCCGATCGCACCGTACTGACCGATCTTGTCGACCACTTCGGCGGGCGAGCCAGCCAGCCCGTTCGCCTTCAGCTCCTCCACGTCCCGCCCGATGGCCGACGCGCGTCGCGCTACTTCCGCGTCGTCCTTGCCGGTGCAGACCACCAGTGCGTTGGAGTACACCAGGTCCTCCGGCCGGCGGCCCGCCGCCCTGGCCGCCTCCCTGACCCGCCCGAACTGCTTCTCGCTGTCCTCCAGCGAGGCGAAGGGGATGTTGAACTCGTCGGCGTACTGCGCGGCCAGCCGCGGGGTGCGGGTAGCGCCGTGCCCGCCGATCAGGACCGGCACCTTGGCCTGGGCCGGCTTGGGCAGTGCGGGCGAGTCGGTGAGCTGGTAGTACGTGCCGTCATAGCTGAAGGTCTTGCCGGTCTCCGTCGCCCACAGGCCGGTGACGATCGCCAGCTGCTCCTCCAGCCGGCCGAACTTCTCCTTCGGGAAGGGAATGCCGTACGCCTTGTGCTCCTCCTCGAACCAGCCTGCGCCCAGGCCCAGCTCGACCCGGCCACCGGACATCTGGTCGACCTGGGCGACCTGGATGGCCAGCACCCCGGGCAGTCGGAACGTGCCCGCCGTCATCAGCGTGCCCAGCCGGATCCGCTTGGTCTCACGCGCCAGTCCGGCGAGGGTGATCCATGCGTCGGTCGGACCGGGCAGCCCGTCTCCGGAGCCCATGTGGAGATAGTGGTCCGAGCGGTAGAAGGCGTCGAAGCCGAGGTCCTCGGCGGCCTTGGCGACGGTGAGCAGCGTGTCGTAGCTCGCCCCTTGCTGGGGCTCGGTGAAGATTCGAAGATCCATGCATCCATCCTGCCCCGTCGGACGCCGGTCCTCCTCTCATGGCCCGGCGCACAACCGTCCCGGCCCCCGGCTCACGACCGGCGCACTCCACCCGGCCAGGATGACCCCCCTCACAGTGCCGCCCCTCGTCACGAGCACCCCTCCTCAGGGTCCGCTCCCCCTCAGAAGCCCGCCGCCGATCCCGCCGGGCCGTGGAGCACCCCGTACGGGCTGTCCCGCTTCCCCTCCCGCTCGCGTTCCTTCTCACGCTCCCCCGCCGCCAGCCGTCTCAGCATTCCGTGCACCCGGTCCATCGACTCGTCCGCGGCGTCTATGGCCTCGATGCACTGCCAGTACAGCCCGTCCTCCCCGGTGTCACAGGCCACCCCGACCAACGCGATCCCGGCCTCGCCGAGCAGCAGCGCCAGCCCCGCCAGGACCCCTCGCACATCGGTGACTTCGGAGAGCTGCGAGGCCCGGGTGCCTCCGGCGAGCACCATCGGGTGGTCGAGCACCGAGAACCCCTGTCCGCCGATCTCGCTGAGGCCCCGCGCGTCGCCCCGTAACTCCATCGGACCGCCCTGCGCCAGCCTGCCGCCGACCGTCCGGGCCAACGCCTGGGCCTGCCAGGCCTCCGCCATGATGTTCAGCGCGCCCCGGCTCTCCGCCAGAGCACGCCGACCGATCTCAATGAGCCGCTCCGCTTCCATGCCATTCCCCCGTCCGTACGAAAACCCGCTCACCTCATCCATTACCCACAGTGAGGTGGACGGCACCGTAAGGCCAGAGGAATTCGGAAATCTGTGGACACAAAGTCGACTGTGGATAAAATGATCACTCCGAAGAGTGACATTTTGTGGGTTCTGCGGTGTCCCGAACCGGGAAGCGTTTCTCATTCCGGTCCATCTTGGCCGCCAGCGCCGCCAGCGCATCGATGCCCAACACCTCGCAGAACTGGAGCAGATAGGCGAGAACATCCGCGACCTCGTCCGCCACCCGATGCGCCGAGTCCGGCTCCTCCATCACCCGCGCCGACTGCTCGGGCGTCAGCCACTGGAAGATCTCCAGCAGTTCGGAGGCCTCGACGCTCAGCGCGGCCGCCAGATTCTTCGGGGTGTGATACTGCCCCCAGTCCCGTGCCGCCGCGAAGGCGGCCAGTCGCCGCTGGAGTTCTGCCACATCGAGTTCCGTCACGGTCCCAGGTCTACCACTGTCACCCCGGCCGTCCCGAAGGCCCCTGCCGCCGAGGTGTCCGTGACCGTCCCCAACAGCCGGATGTGCCCGTCACCGCAGCTCGACGAGGCCAGTGCCAGCAGCTCCCGCAACTGCCGCCCGCCCAGATTCCGGTCCAGCCCGTCGGCCAGCACCGTGAGTGCCCGCATCGCCTGCGGCACCTCCGCCGGAGCGTCCGCCTCCAGCACCTGAGGGCCGTTCAGCAGGACCAGGGCATGGGCCAGATACCTGAGTTCACCGTCGCCGAGCCGGCCCATGGGCGTGCGGTGTGCCGCGTCGCGCCCCACCCAGGCCCGTACCGTCCCGTCCCCCAGCTCTTCCGCGTACAGGCCCGTCACCGGACCGGCGCACCCGGCGTCGGCCGCGGCGACCAGCCTGGCGTGCCGGTACCCGCCCAGGGCGTGCGTCCGGGCCAGGACCTCGGCGAGATTGCCGCAGTCCGGCCGCAGGTGCCCAGGACCCACCGGCACCGGCACCCGCATCAGCTGCGGCTGCGGATCACAGACGAAGGCCGACCTCAGGGCCACCACCACCTGCTCGGCGGCGGCCAGCACCTGCAACTGCCCCTCCGTGGTGCCCGCGACCCGCAACGGCAGCAGCGCCGTCGCGAGCCGGTCGTCCGGCAGCGGAGCCCGGGTCACCGGAACCAGGCCCGCCGTGTGCCAGGCGGCCTGGACCATCGGGCGGCGCGGATCGCGCAGCGCGGTGGCCATCAGGGTCTCGCCGCCCCCGGTCAGCCGTTCCCCGACGACGCGGAGCGTGGGCTCGGCCTGGACCGCCACCTCCAGCCGGACCGGTCCGGCCGGGCCGTCCACGGTGCAGCCGAGCCGGAACCCGCGCCGCCCCTGTGCGTCCGGACCGGCCCGCTCGGGCACACAGGCGACCGGATCGGGGAAGACCTCGTCCAGCGGGTCACCGGCCCCGAGCCGCGCCAGCGCCTCGTACGCCCGCAGCGCGGTCGTCTTGCCGGTGCCCGCTCCCCCGGTGACGAGCGTCACCGGCCCCATCGGAAGGACCGCGCGGCGGTGCGAGGCGAAGGCGGCGAGCCGTAACTCGGTGACCGCCGGGCGGACGGGGCGCGGGGGGCTGTCGGTGCGGGCTGTGCCCGCGGGTGCCGGGCGGGCCGTGCCCGCCGCGCCCCCGGTTCTCGGGCGGGCCGGACGGGCCGTGCCCGCAGGGGCGGGGAGCGAAGGGTCCGGGCCGGGCAGCGAACTGATGGCTGTCATGGGCGGACCGTACGCACGGCTCCGCCGGCCGAACCGTATTACCCCGTGACCTTCCTACGATTGAGGGAGACCCGCGGGCGTGACCCCTTCGACCTCCATACCGACCGGCGCCAGCAGGAAGACGTTCCGGTCGACGCGGTGCATACCGCTGCCGAGTCCGAAGACGACGCCGCTGCTGAAGTCCAGAATCCGTTTGGCCACATCGGATTCGGCCGCCGTCAGGTCGAGCAGCACCGGAACCTGTGCGACCAGGTACTCGGCGACCTCGCGTGCGTCCGCGAAGACCTGTACCCGCAGCACGACGAGCCGTCGCTGTTCGGCGGCGCGCTCGTCCGGGGCCGTGCGGTGGTCGACTCTGGAAGGCCACTCGTTGCGGCCCCGCAGCGGTACGACCTGGGCGAGCCCCTCCCACTGTTCGTCGGTGGCGTCGTACCTGTCGTACCTGTCGTACCTGCTCACAGGGCCACCCCGTCCGTGCGCCGGTTGGGTTTGCGCCGGCCGCGCTCATTGTTCATCCGGCAATCCTCTCGTCCCTCACCCGTTCGGCGTACCACCGACACGGCGAAGACCGGGATCGAGCGGAGTGAAACGGACCGGCAGGTGGACCAGCGCGCGGTGGAACGGTCCGGGCCGCCACATCAGCTCGGCGGCCTCGGTGGCCAGTTCCAGGTCGCAGAGCTGACTGGTCAGCTGCTCGATCGCGGTCATCGCGATCAGGAGGGCGGGCTGCTTCGCCGGACACCGGTGCGGCCCGGTCGACCAGGCCAGATGCGCGCTGGCGCCGGAACGCACCCCGGCGTCCGAACGGGTGGGCGGGGACTGGGTGTTGGCGGCGGCGAAGGAGACCAGGAGCAGCTGTCCGGCACGCAGGGCGACGCCGTGGAACTCGGTGTCGCGACGGGGGTAGTGGGCGCCCAGATTGGCCAGCGGGGGGTCCTGCCACAGGATTTCGTCGATCGCCTCGTGAGCCGTCATCGCGCCGCCGTGCAGCGAACCGGAGTAGCGCGCGTCGGTGAGCATGTGGAGCAGCGCGTTGCCGATCAGATTGGTCGTGGGGTCGTGCCCCGCGCTCATGAGGAGTGTGATCTGACGCACTGTCTCGTCGTTGTCGAGACCCGCCGGGTGCGCGAGGAGGTACGAGGTGAGGTCACGGCCGGGACGGGCGCGCCGGGCCGCGACGAGGTCGGTGACGACACCGACGAGATCGGCGTACGCGGCGGCGGCGTCCGCGGCGGAGTTCATCATCCCGCCGACGCCGTTGACGATGCGCTCGCCTTCCCCGGGCGGCACGCCGAACCAGGTGGTGAACACGTGCAGGGGCAGCCGTTGGGCGTACTGGGCGACCAGGTCGCCGCTGCCCGTCGCCGAGAACTCGCCGATGAGCTGCTGGGCGACCCGGGTGACCTCGGCCCGCAGGATATGGGGTTCGATCAGGGCCACGCTGTCGTTGATGGCGTCGCGGTAGCGGGTGTGCACGGCTCCGTCGCTGAAGAGCGCGGTGGGCCGGTGGCCGAGCACGGGCAGGACCGGTGAGTCCGCGGGGACGGTCTCCTGCCAGGCGCGGGGGTCCTTGGTGAAGGTGTCGGTGTCGCGCACCAGGTCGACGGCGGCCTGGTAGTCCGTGACGAGCATCGCGTCGATGCCGGGGGCGATGACGACCCGGGCGAGGGGGCCCTGTGCGCGGAGCCTGCGGTAGTGGTCGTGCGGGTCGGCGGCGAAGTCGGGGCCGTACAGCGCGAGCGGCTGGAGGGGCGAGCGGCGCGAGGCGCCCGGCGGGGAGACGGTCATGACGGGTCCCGGGGCAGGGGAGGAGACGGGGACGGTGACGCGGACGGGGGCTGGGATGTGGCCAGGGCCTGAGGTGCGGGCGGCGGCTCGGGCAGGCGGGTCAGGGCGTGCTCGGCCAGGGCGATCAGCGCGTCGATCGAGCCACGTCGTTCGCGGGCGTCGCACTGCACCAGCGGTGTCTCGGGAGCGAGGTCGAGGTGTTTGCGCAGGACCTCGTCGGTGTGGGCGGGGGCGTCCGGGAAGCGATTGACGGCGACGGCGTACGCCAGGCCGTGCTCCTCCACCATGTCCATCACCGCGAAGGAGTCTTCGAGCCGACGGGTGTCGACCAGGACGAGGGCGCCGAGAGCACCGCGTGCGATGTCCGCCCAGAGCGGGAAGAAACGCTCCTGCCCGGGGGTGCCGAACATGTAGAGCACCAGGTCGTCGGGGACGGTCAGCCGGCCGAAGTCGACGGCGACCGTCGTCGTGGTCTTGTCCGGGAGGCCCGCGGTGTCGTCGAGCGCGGTGCTGGACTGCGTCATCGCCTCCTCGGTGTGCAGCGTCGGAATCTCCGACAGGGTGCGGATCAGGGTCGTCTTGCCCACGCCGAAGGGACCCGTGACCACGAGTTTCATCAGGGTCTGGGCGGCACTCGGCAAGTAGCCGATGCCGGTCCGGTCAGTGGAGGGAGCGGAGTCCAACGAGCAGCCTCTCGACGAGCGACCGGTCGATCTCCCCGGCGCTGGGGATCGGAGGTCGGGTGTGCAGATGTCCGGCGGCAGCGAGGTCCGCGGCCAGGAAGACCGTGGCGCTGACCGGCAGTTCCAGGTGGGCGGCGCACTCGACGACGGTGAGTGCGCCCGGTTCCAGCAGCTCGCACAGCCTGCGCTGTTCGGATCCGGCGTCCGGGGGCAGCGCCGAGTCGGTACGCACGAGCACGGCGAGCCGGTCGAGCGCGGGGCCGGTGGGCGCGGAACGGCCACCGGTGACCAGATAGGCGGGGATCAGACGGCGTCCTGGGCCGGGGGTCATGGCCGGGCGGCAGCGTCCGGTTGGCGGGTGGGGGCGTTCATCGCCCGGGTCAGCGCGGTGACTTGCACCTGCATTTGGTACGCGATGTTGCCGAGGTGCGCGTCGGGTGCCGCGAAGAGGGCGAGGGTGGTGTTCCGGCCCGCGGGGACGACGATGGCGAAGCCCAGTTCGGACTCCACGACGGTCTGCGCCAGCCGGGGTTTCTCCGCCTCGGTGAAGGCGGTGGTGAAGGCACGCGCCGCCGCGTGCACGGTGGCCGTCATGGCGGCCACGCGCTCGGCGGACGCCCGGTCGAGACCCTCGGAGGCGCCTTCGACGAGCCCGTCGCCGGTGGCGACCACCGCATGCTGGACGCCGGGCAGTTCCAGCAGCGGGGTCAGCACCCAGGCGAGGTCACCGGTGGTGGGAGTAGGGGCGCTCACGTCTCGTCGTCTCCTTGGTCATCCGATGGCGATGCGGGTGCTGGTGCGAGTACTGGTGCTGCGGGCGTGGAGGCCGGGGCTCCGGGGCCGTCCGGCGCGGCGGCTTCGGCCCGGCGACCGCTGACGGTGCCCTGCTGGAGAGCCGTCCAGGACGCTCCGGCCTGTTCGGGGGTACGGGGCGCGGGCTCCTCCGCCGCCGGACGGTGCGCGCTCGCCGTGTCGGGGACGGCCGGGCGGCGGGCCCGTCGACGGCGGGTGGGCAGCTCGGTGCGGGGTTCGGTAGGGGGCTCCGTGTCGGGCTCCGTGCGGGGCACCGTGGCGGTCGGGGTCATGGCGGGCCGGGGTTCGGGAACCGCCGGATCGGGCTGCCCCAGCGCCTCCGGTGCACCCAATGCCTCCGATGCGCCCGACGCATCCGGTGCGCCCGCCGCATCCGGTGCGCCCGCCGCCCGCGTCGGCCGCGGGTGGGCGTGTACCGGCTTCGGTGCGAGCGCCGACAAGGCGCGGCCCTCCTCCATCACGGTGAGCAGATGGGCCGGGATGCGGAGCATGGTGCGCATCCCCCCGTACGGCGAGGACTCGATGTGACAGCTGAAGCCGTACCGCGCGACCAGCCGGCCGGCCACGGCGAACCCGGTCTGCGGCGGGTCCCCCAACTCCGTGAGCAGCACCTCGGACGGCCCGGCCAGCAGCGCGCGGGCCCGCTGGAGCGCGTCGTCGTCCATACCGATCCCGGCGTCGTCGACCAGCACCAGGGCGCCGCGCCCCGGGGTCTGCTGGACGGTGACCGGTACCTCGGTGTCCGGGTGCGAGTACGCCGCCGCGTTGGCCAGCAGCTCCGCGAGGACGATCGCGAGGGGTTCGGCGGCGCGGGCGACGACGGCGAGCCGTTCGTCGCGCAGGTGGTTGGCGATCCGGATGCGCTCGTAGCCCGCGACCCGGGACTGGGCGCCGAGCACGACCTCCACGAGCGGGGAGTTCTGCCGGGCGAGTCCCGGCCAGGCGTCGCAGAGCACGGCGGTGGCCTGGGTGCGGCGCAGTGCCAGTTCGTTGCGGAAGTCGAGTTGCAGGATGCGCGGGTCGTCGTACTCGTGCTGCATTTCGTGGAGCAGTTGCTGGGACTGGTTGAGCAGTGACTGAATCTTGGCCGAGGTGCCGCGCATCGCGGCTCTCGCGGCGGCGTCGACGCGTTGCCGTTCCTCGACGACCGCCGCACGGGCCGCCTGTACGGCCTCGGTCAGCAGACGGGCGGCGTCACCGTCGATCCCGGCGGCCTCCCGCAGTCCCGGCACGGACGCGGTGGGGTGGGACAGGGCGGTCGCGGCGGCGGGTATCCGCCTCTCGGCGAGCTGGCGTATCTCGTCGGTGAGCGCGAGGGTACGGGCCTCGGCGGCCTTCGCCTGCCGGTCCGCCAGCTCGGCACGGGCCGCGGCCGCATAGGCGTCACGGGCCGACTGCTGTCCCCGGATCACCGCCGTCACGGCCCAGGCGACGGCGATCAGCGCCACGATCCATCCCACGCCGGTCACCGCGTCTTTCGTGTCGGGCGGGTCCCGCGCACCGGACGGTGGCGGGTGGTGGTGAGCGTGATGAGGCCGGTGACGGCGGCGGTCGTACGCGCCCGGCGGGCTCCCGGGGCGGTACTCACTCCGTCCTGCCGACCGGCTCGAAAGCGGACTCCCCAGCTCCGGTGCGGCGGAGCCCACCGCCCGTACGCGCCTCCTCGACCTCCTGCGCCAGCACGGCCACCTCGGTCATCACCTGGAGCACACCGGGCAGTTCGGAGCCGTCCAGATGCCGGTACTCGCTCCCGATGGTGACCACCAGCCGCTCCGGCAGGCCGAGTTCCGGGTACCGGCCCTCGCCGATCACCCGGCGGGCCGCCTCCGGCGCGGGCACGCCCGCCACGTGGAAGGCGTGGGCGCGCTCGCGTACGTACTCCAGGTAGACGATGTGCTCCCGCACCCCGGCCGCGTCGAGCACCGGTCCATGGCCCGGAACGATGATCTCGGCGCCGGTCGCGAGCACCCGTTCGCAGGCCGCGATCACATTGCTCAGCGGGCCCGCCCAGTGCACCGGGTGGTCGCCCGGCTGCCGAGGAGTGGCGGAGAAGATCACGTCGCCGCTGAACACGGCGCGCTGCACGGGCAGGTGCACGATCAGGTCGCCCGTGGTGTGGGCGGGCGGCAGGGCGGACACCTGGACCGGGTAGTCCCCGAGGGTCAGTTCCAGTTCCCCGGTGAAGTACGTGGTCGGCCGCACGGGTTCGGTGGCCGACCAGTCGAACGGGCCGAAGTGGCGGGCGAGGTAGGCGCCGAGCGGGGTGGCCGGATCGCCGCCCGTCACCAGCGCGTGCTGCTGTTGCGGGGTGGGCTCGTAGTGGATGTGTTCCCTGGCCTCGCGCGTCGCGATGATCTCGGCGTCCGGAAGCACTCCCGCGCCCCAGAAGTGGTCCCCGTTGGCATGGGTGACGATCACCCGATCGATGGAGACCCCGTCGGGCAGCCGTTTGACGCTCTCCGCCAGGAACTGCCCGGCCAGCAACCGGTCGTAAGGGGTGTCGACCCACAGCGCGCCGCGCTGCGACACGAGGAGACCGCAGTTGGCCAGCCCCCAGCCGCGTTTCGGCGGCAGCCAGGCGTACAGGCCCCGGCCCAGATCAACGACATCCCCACCCGTGATCGACATGGACGCGATTATGCCGACAGCCATCCGGCCACGTGTTCGGACTCGGCCAACGAGCAGGCCGACTGGCGCAAAATCACCCCTCCCTCACCCACATTCCGACCCTTTTGCACCATCTATGGCGGCCGACGGTGACGTTCCGGAGTCGACTTACCTCGGCCGCGCCGGGAACTTTTCGGACCAGTCAGGCGGTGTCACCCGATTTCGCGAGCCCGCACGACAGTTGCCCAGCCGACGACGACCGAACCGGATTCAGCCGACTACCCACCGAGCATGGCTGAAAACCGCCGCATCAACGCCACTCACACACAGAGCGCGCGAGCACGGACCGCCCGAACGAACCGCAGCACGAACCGCGAGCACGGAGCACGGCTCAGACGGCGATGACGTCGACGCCCGCCTCGATGAACCGGACCCTCGCCTCCGGCGTGATACCGGAGTCGGTGACCAGTACGTCGACCAGGCCGAGATCGCAGACGCGCGCGAACGCCCGCTTGCCGATCTTCGAGGAGTCGGCCGCCACCACCACCCGCTGCGCCCGCTCCGCGAGCAGCCGGTTGACGCTGGCCTCGCCCTCGTGATGGACGTACGCCCCGCGCTCGATGTCGATCGCATTGACGCCCAGCACGGCGGTGTCCAGGGTGATCTCGTTCATCACGCCGACGGCCAGCGGGCCGGTCAGCTCGTACGACTGCGGCCTGGCCACGCCCCCGGTCACGACCATCTTGATCTGCGGCCGCATCGCCAGCTCGCCCGCGATGTTCAGCGCGTTCGTCACCACGGTCAGGGTCGGCTGCCCGGCCGCCGCCCCCGCCTCACCGACGATGTCGGGGCGCACGGCCAGCGCCCTGGCCACCTCGGTCACCGTCGTACCGCCGGTCAGGCCGACCACCTCGCCGACCGCGACCAGGTCGGACACGGCGCGGCCGATCGCCTGCTTCTCCGGGGCGCGGCGGCCCGCCTTGTAGCGCAGCGCCAGCTCGTAGGCGACACCGTGCGCGACCGCTCCGCCCCTGGTCCGGGTGAGCAGCTGCTGCTCGGCGAGCTGGTCGAGGTCGCGGCGGATCGTCGCGGCCGACACGTCCAGCGTCGCCGCGGCGTCGTCGACCTCCACCCGGCCGTTCTTGCCGACCAGTTCCAGCAAAGCGTCCCAGCGGGCATCCCTGGACAAGAGCACGTCTCCTTCACCGTCCGGCGCGAGCACCCGCGCTCCCCGGGAACGCGGAGACCGGGACGCGGTCACCGGTGGCCGGACAGACGCAAGCGTCGCACAGGACTCCGGCAGGACACGGGCCACCGATTCACCCCCCACTCCATGCTTGTTCTTGCTCGATAGGCGCATGTAACGTGCAGAATCAAACATTCAATGCTTCATTCACCACGCCCGAGCGGAGTGCAGACGTGTCGTATGTAGAGACCGAGACAGCCAGCCAGCCCGACTGCTGGCGCCGTGCCGCGAAGCTGGCCGGAGACCACGCGGCAGCCCTGCCCGCGACGGGCGAACGCATCGCGGTCGTCGGCTGCGGAACCTCGTTCTACATGGCGCAGGCATACGCCTCGCTGCGCGAGACCTCCGGCCAGGGCGAGTCGGACGCCTTCGCCGCCTCGGAGTTCCCCTTCGGCCGCTCCTACGACCGGGTCGTCGCCCTCACCCGCTCGGGAACCACGACCGAGGTGCTGGAACTGCTGACCCGGCTGCGCGGCACGACCCGCACGGTGGCCATCACCGCCGATCCCGAGACCCCGGTGATGTCGGCGGCCGACGATGTCGTCGTCCTCGAATTCGCCGACGAGCGGTCCGTCGTCCAGACGCGCTTCGCCACCACCGTCCTCACCCTGCTCCGCGCCCACCTCGGGCTGCACACCGAGGACGCGGTGCGGGACGCGGAGACCGCGCTCGCCGAGCCGCTGCCGGAAGGGCTGGTGGACTGCACCCAGTTCTCGTTCCTGGGCCAGGGCTGGACGGTCGGGCTCGCCAACGAGGCGGCGCTGAAGATGAAGGAGGCGTCGCTGTCCTGGACCGAGTCGTACCCGGCCATGGAGTACCGCCACGGCCCCATCAGCATCGCCACCGCCGGTACGGCGACCTGGATGTTCGGCACCGCGCCGGAGGGCCTGGCGGAGCAGGTGCTCGCCACGGGCGCCCGCTGGGTGCGGAGCGACCTGGACCCGCTGGCCGATCTCGTACGCGTACAGCGGCTGGCGATCGCACGGGCCGCGGCGCGCGGTCTCGACCCGGACCTGCCGCGCCACCTGTCCCGTTCGGTGGTCCTCGACGAGGCATGAGTCCCGGGGAGCGACGCCGGTCCCCGCTACCGACCGCGATCGACCGCGCCCGCCCCCGGCCACGCGTGACGTCCCGCGGTTTCCCGCGCCCCCTCGGCAGGGGAGCGGGAAACCGCAGGGTGCTTCGACGGAAGACTCCGTACCGGCACTGATCTGCGGTTCCTCACGTTGACGGTATGTCGCGGGCGATGTCCCGCGAGCCCCCGACCGTCACCCTGGAGAGCCCGTACATGGACCTCGTACTGTCAGCTGCCGCGCAGGAGCCCTTGGGCGGCATCGCGGGCTGGGCCGCCGGCCTGGTCGCCACCCTCGGCGGGCCGGGTGCCGGTCTGGCCATCGCGCTGGAGAACCTGTTCCCGCCGCTGCCCAGCGAGATCATCCTCCCGCTGACCGGATTCGCCGCGTCGCAGGGAGTGCTGAGCCTGGCGTCCGCGCTGTTCTGGACCACGCTCGGCTCGGTCGTCGGCGCGGTCGTCCTGTACGGGATCGGGCTGGTCTTCGGCCGTGAGCGGATGCACAGATTCTGGGCGAAGCTGCCCCTGGTCAAGGTCTCCGACCTGGAGCGTACGGAGCAGTGGTTCGCCCGGCACGGCACCAAGGCGGTCTTCCTCGGGCGCATGGTGCCGGTCTTCCGGAGCCTGATCTCCGTGCCCGCGGGCGTCGAGCGCATGCCCCTGCCCACGTTCGTCGCGCTGACGACGGCGGGCAGCCTGCTGTGGAACACGGTCCTGGTGATGGCGGGCTACTGGCTCGGGGACCGGTGGCACCTGGTGGAGACGTACGTCGGCGTCGTGTCCAAGGTCGTGCTTGCCGTGGTGCTGCTCGCCGTGATCGGTTACGTGGCCGTACGCCTCCGGGGCCGCAAACGCGCCCGGCACCGCCGCACCCCGTGACCCCTGCCCCGGCCGCCCACCCCGGCCGTCGGCTCCGCACAGGGGTGCGGGGCCGTCCTCGGGCGAGCGGCACGGCAGACCGGCACGGCGGCCGGGTGCGGCAACCGGGCGGGGGCAGCCCCCAGCACGGCTGTCACGCACGGGCGTGACGGCCGTGCGTGACGGCCGTGCGTGACGGCCGTGCGTGACAGCCGATCGGAGCCGGAGCCCGTCGCTCAGGACTCTTCGAAGTAGGCGTCCAGAACGGTGTCGAGCTCGCCCGGCCACTCCTTGAGCCGGGTCCTGCTCTCCGCCTCGACCTCGGCGTTGAACCAACGGCGCGTCGACAGATGCACGGTGACGGTGAACCGGCGGGCGAAGCGGGCGGTCTTGACCTCGACCGCGCCGATCTCGTCCCACAGGAACTCGGCCTCCTGGTCGTCCAGCCGGAACCGGACGCCCTCGCGGTCCACCCGGATCGATCCGCGGCGGTCGCTGACCTCGAAGACGGCCCCTTCTTCGGCCCCGTCCTCCGCCGCGGGCTCGGGTTCCTCACCGGCGGCGGACGCCTCCGGTGACGTATCCGCGTCCGCTTCTCCGTCCACGTCCGCATCCGTGTCCGTGTGCGCGTCCACGTCCACGTCCACGTCCACGCCTGCGGGATCGTCGTCCGACGTCGGCTTCTTGTCCTCCGTCCGAGCCGCGGAAGGGGCCGTCAGGCCGGGGATGTACGCCGGGTCGGTCCCCGCGGCGAACTCGGGTTTCGTGTTCGAATCTATGCTCTGCTCCACGGCGCGCAGTATGGCCGACGAACCTGTACGAGACCAGTCGCCGCGGTCGGCGGACGCCATTACAGCACTCCCCTGCGCCATTCACGGACCAGCAGATACCCGAGGTACGCGCCCCCGATCGCCATCGTGTAGATGCCGACCGGCAGGTCCTCGAACAGCGGGAGTTGCTGGGCGCAGAGATCGGCCGCCACGAGCAGCAGCGAGCCGGTCAGGGCGGACAGCAGCAGGTGGGGGCCGGACACACGGGTGACGCGCTTGGCGATCTGGGGTGCCGTCAGGGCGATGAAGGCGACGGGCCCGGCCACGCTGACGGACGCGGCGGAGAGCACGATCGCGAGGACGACGGCGACCGTCTTCGTCCGCTTCGGCTCGGATCCCAGACCTTCGGCGAGGTCGTCGCCCATCTCGCCGATGTCCAGCCGCCGGCCGATCAGGGCCGTCAGCGGGGCCACCACGAGCAGGACCAGCCAGATGGTGGTCGCGTCGCTCCAGGAGCGGGCGGCCAGGCTGCCGTTGACGTAGGCGGTGAGGACGGACGCCTTGTCCCGCTCCATCGCGTACACGACGTACTGGGTGATGGCGGCGCCGATCGCGGCGACCCCGATCCCGGCCACGACGAGCCGCGCCGGATTGCGGAAGCCGGTGCCGGTGGACACGTACACGAGGGCCATCGCGAGGATCGCTCCGACGAGGGCGCCGACGGCCACCGGGACCGTGTCGGGGAACATCAGCGCGGAGATGGCGGCACCCGCCCCCGCACCGGCCGCCAGGCCGATCACGTCGGGGCTGCCCAGCGGGTTGCGGGTGACTGACTGGAACAGCGCGCCGGACAGTCCGAGCGCGGCGCCGGTACCGAGGGCGACGGTCAGCCGGGGGCCGCGCAGCCGGTTCAGTACGAAACGGTTCTTGCCCCCGGCGTCACCGGTCAGCGCGGCGGGCAGGTCCGCCAGGTCGACGCCCAGCCGCCCCATGGACAGGGTCGCGACGGCGGCCACGACGATCAGGACGAGAAGCACGGCCGCGGCGACGACGGAGACCCGCCGCACGGGAATCGCCACATGGCGGCCGATCGTGAGGAAGCCCTTGGGCGGGGCGAACCGCGATGCGGGGCCCGGCACGGGGCCCGGCACGGCGCTCGTGGTGGATTCCGGGGTGGTGGTCATGCGGTGCCCCTCATCCGGCGTACGGCGATGAGCAGTGCGGGCGCGCCGATGAACGCGGTCACCACGCCGACCATGAGTTCGGTGGGCCGCATGACGACCCGTCCCACCACATCGGCGAGGAGCAGCAGCGTGGGCCCCGCGAGCGCGGAGAACACGATCTGGACCCGGAAGTCGATGCCGACCAGGGCTCGTACGACATGCGGCACCGCGAGGCCGACGAAGGCGATCGGGCCGACGGCCGCGGTCGCGGCGGCGCTCAGCAGGGTGGCGGCCAGCAGGCCGCCGCCACGGATCCGGGCCGGGTTCGAGCCGAGCGAGACGGCCATCGCGTCACCGAGCGCGAGCGCGTTGAGGCCGGGACCCAGCGCCAGGGCGAGGAGGAAGCCGACCGCGGCGAACGGGAACACGGACCAGAGGACGTCGAAGTCACGGCCACCGAGCGCTCCGACGACCCAGTAGCGGTAGCTGTCGAACACCTGCGGCTTGCTGAGGGTCACCGCCTGGATGAACGCCATCAGCACGGCGGAGAGGACGGCACCGGCCAGCACCAGTCGCACCACGCTCGTTCCGGTACCGGCGGAACCGATGACATGGACGAGCACCCCGGCGACCAGCGCCCCGGGGAGCGCCCACCACATGGTGTCGGTGGAGCCGGACGCGCCGAACCAGGCGGTCGCGGCGACGATGCTCGCGGACGCGCCCGCGTTGATGCCGAGCAGGCCCGGTTCCGCCAGCGGGTTGCGGGAGACGCCCTGCATGAGGGTGCCCGCGACGGCGAGGCAGAGTCCGGCCAGGACACCGAGCGCGGTGCGCGGATAGCGGCTCTCGATGATCGTGGTGACGTTGGGGTCGGCGGTGCCGGTGAGCACGTCGATGACATCGCCGAGCGAGGTGCTGCGGCTGCCGAACATGACGCTCGCGCACAGGGCGAGCGTCAGGGCGGCGAGCCCCAGGAGCAGGAGGAACGCCAGCCGAGCGGCACCGGTACGCGAGGTACCGGCGCCGCTCGGCGGTGCGACCGCGGTGGTTGCCATGGGTGTGCGGGGTGCCCCGGTGCCCTACTTGCCCGCGGTGGCGACGGCCTTGTCGATGATCGGCAGGTAGCGCTCGATCGTCCACGGGACGGTCAGCGGGTTGATGATCGAGGAGGCCGTGACGAAGGAGTTGTCGTCGCTCGCGACGACGGCGCCCTTCTTGACCGCGGGGATCGCGCCGTACAGCGGCTGCCCCTCGATCTCCTTACGGGTCTTGTCGTCCGTGTAGAACGTGAAGACGAGGTCGCTGTCCTTGAGCTTCTCGGCGTTCTCCAGGCCGATGAGCGCCGAGTCGGTGCCTTCGGTCTCCTTGAAGGTGTTCACGACGGGGTCGACGGTCAGGCCGAGCGAGGAGACCATCTTGACGCGCTGCTCCCCGGGCTTGAAGACACCGAGGGTGCCGGGGCCGGAGGTGTAGACGTACGAGAACGTGACGTTCTTGTAGTTCGGCCGGGTGGCCGCGGCGTCGGCGAGCTGCTTCTCGATCGTCGTCTTCAGACCGGAGGCGTCCTCGGTCCGGCCGAGCGCCTTGCCGATGATGTCGATCTGCTGGTCCCAGTCGGTGCTCCACGCCTTGTCGGGGTAGGCGACGGTGGGCGCGATGTCCTTGAGGATGTCGTACTGCTTCTGCGTGATGCCCGACCACGGGGCGAGGATCACGTCGGGCTCCAGCTCGGTGATGGCCTCGAAGTCGATGTCCTCACCGCCGGTGAACTGCTTGGGCAGCTTGTCGCCCGACTTCTTGACGGCCTCGTTGATCCACGGCAGGTAGCCGGACTTGTCGCTGCCCCACTCGTAGCTCTCGATGCCCACCGGGGTGTGGCCGAGCGCGATGGCGGTCTCCGCGGACCCCTGGCCGAGCGTGACGACGCGCTCGGGCCTGTCCTCGATCTTCGCGGTGCCGAGCGAGCTCTTGATCGAGACGGGGAAGGCTCCGCCGCTCTTCGCCGAGGACTTCGCCGGGTCCTTGTCGCTGTCGCCGTCCGAGGAGCAGCCACCGAGGGCGAGTGCGAGAGCGACGGCGGTGGCCGAAGCGGCAAGGGTGTGACGACGCACACGGGTGAACCCGAGCATTGGTGTTCCTCATGATTGGCGAACGAGTGAGAGTAAGGCAAGCCTAAGCTAATGCGTTGAGCGCGCCCCGACCGCCCCTCACCTGCCCCGCGACCACTCCCTCCCGGCCCCCACCCCCCCGGCCCGCGATCGACGCCGCCCGGGGTTCGGTGCCGATAGCAGGGTCCGACGGCGCGTGTCCCGCAGATGTAGAGACACGACACAATCACGCAACATTTAATCTTTCACTAGATGATTGACTGACAGACGAAAATTTCGTACCGTCGAGCCTCATGTTGCACTTCGATGCACCGCCTCGGGGGCGAAGTGCGATCCGCGTACTGGCCCCCGGCCGACCGTCATTGCTCACCGCCGGCATGACGGCATTACTCCAGGAGGACCCAGGGTTCGAGATCCTCACGGCCCGCCCCGCCGCGGCGGACGCCGCACCTCGCACCCCCCTCCCCGACGTGGTCCTGATCGAGGACGTCCCCACCGTCCCGGTCGACGAAGCCGTCGGACCCGCCCTGCGTTCTCCCGGCGAGACGCGCGCCACCCGTGCGCTGATCGTCATGGAGAACGGCCGCACCGACCGCGTCTTCGGCTACCTCCGGCTCGGCGCCCGGTCGTTCGTCACTGTCGACGCCGTACCGGAAGTCCTGCTCGCCGCAGTCCGGGCCACCGCCCGGGGCGAAGCCTTCCTCACCCATGACGCGGCCCGCCGCGTCATCGACACCGCGCTCCCCCACGGACCCGAAGACGTGTCCCCACCGGCCGGTCCCACCACGCCGCTGACCGTCCGGGAGAGGGAGATCCACGCCCTACTCGCGGCCGGGCGGTCCAACGCGGAGATCGCCGAGATCTGCGGCCTGAGCAGCAAGACCGTGAAGTTCCACGTCTCGAACATCCTGCGCAAGCTCGGCATGCGCAACCGCATCCAGGCCGTCGTCCACGCCGCGCATCTGTGCGGTCAGGGCACGGCGGCCTGAGCCTCGCCCGACCCCTCACGGACGCCCCACCCCACACGGACGCCCGACCTCCCGCGGACGCCCGACCCCACACGGGCGTCCTCGGCCCCGTCCGTTCATCCGCCACACGGCTCAGCACTCGCCCGCACACCCGCCTACCCCCGCGTTTTCGCACATGTATGGAGAGGTTCATGCCGACACGACCCGCCGCGGCCGTCGCCGCAACCACGACAGCCCTGCTCCTCTCGCTCACCGCCTGCGGTGGCGGCGGGAGCCAGGGCGCCGGAAAGGGGGGCGACCCCGTACGCGGGGGCACGTTCACCTACGCCGCCGCCGTCGGCACCTCCTGCCTCGACCCGCACACCAGCCCGGGGGACATCGCCGCCGTCGTCCAGCGCAATGTGTTCGACTCGCTCGTCCAACTCGACGCCAAGGGCAGGCTCCACCCCTGGCTCGCCACCTCCTGGGAGGTCTCCGCCGACGCCCGCAGCTACACGTTCCAGCTGCGCGACGACGTCACCTTCCACGACGGAACCCCGTTCGACGCGGCCGCCGTCAAGGCCAACCTCGAACACATCAAGGCCCCCGCCACCAAGTCCCTGTACGCCTCCGCCCTGCTCGGCCCGTACAGCGGCAGCGAGGTGCTCGGCGAGCACAGCATCAGGATCACGTTCTCCGAGCCCAACATCCCCTTCCTCCAGGCCGCGAGCACCCCCTACCTGGGCATCGCCTCGCCCACGTCCCTCAAGAAGTTCAAGGACCAGCTCTGCGCGGGCGGGAAGTACTCCGTGGGTACCGGCCCGTACCGCTCGGAGCGGTACGTCAAGAACGACCGGGCCGAGTTCACCCGTAACAAGGACTACGCGTGGTCCCCGCAGGGCGCCGCCCACCAGGGTCCGCCGCTCGTCGACAAGCTCGTGATCCGGTTCCTGCCCGAGGACTCGGTCCGGGCCGGAGCCCTGACCAGTGGTCAGGTGGACGCCGCGGCGGTGCCCGTGACCTCGGCGAAGGCGGTGCGGCGCGATACCTCGCTGCGCCTGACCAAGCAGCAGTCACCCGGCGCCTCCTACTCCCTGTACCTCAACACCGACCGCGGACCGCTGCGCGACGAACGGGTCCGGCGCGCCTTCCAGCAGTCCGTCGACGTGGACGCGCTGATCCGCAGCATCTACCGGGGCGAGTACGAGCGCGCCTGGAGCCCGCTGAGCCCCACCACCCCCGCCGCGTACGACGAGTCCATCAAGGGCGCCGTCCGCCACGACCCGGCCGCCGCGGCCACCCTCCTGGACCGGGCGGGCTGGACCGGGCGGGACGCGAAGGGCTATCGCACCAAGGGCGGTGAACGCCTCGCGCTGCACTGGCCGTTCATCGGCGCCCTCGTCCGCGACCAGCGCGATGTGCTGGCCGAGGCGGTACAGGCGGAGCTGAAGAAGAACGGCATCGACCTGGTCCGCGACCCGGTCGAGACCGGCGCCTACTTCGAGCGGTACGGCAAGGGCGACTACGACGTGTGGGACAACGCCTGGGTACGCGCCGACCCGGCGATCCTCGCGGGCTTCTACCTCTCCACCAACCTGCCCTCCGCGGGCGGGCAGAACGTCTCCCACACCGACGACCGGCAGGTCGACAGCTGGCTGCGCGCGGGCGCGGCCGAGGAGGAGCCCGCCACGCGCGAGACGTCGTACGCCAAGGTCGAGCGCTGGGCGGTCGACCACGGCACCGTCCTGCCCCTGTACGTCCCGGTCACCTCGATCGGCACCACCGCGGCCGCCCGGGGCCTGACCTTCGACGCCAACGCGTGGCCGCAGTTCGCCGGTGTCTGGAAGAACACGAAGTGAGCGGCCGCCTCCCCCCGGCCGGCCGCTGGCTGCTCCACCGGGCCGTCGGCGCCGTGCTGGTGCTGTGGGGCGCGGCGAGTCTGACGTTCCTGGTGCTCCACCTCGTCCCCGGCGACCCGGTGACGACCCTGCTCGGCGCCTCCGCCACCGATTCGGCGGCGCTGCGCGAGCAGATCCGGCACGAGTACCACCTGGACGACCCCCTGGCCGTGCAGTACGTGTCGTTCCTCGGGCGACTGGTCACGGGCGACCTGGGAAGCTCGTACCAGCAACAGCAGTCCGTCTCCGTCATCATCGGCGAACAGATCGGCGACACCGCCGAGTTGGCGCTCAGCGCCCTTGCCCTCCTGGTGGTGGCCGCGCTGGTCACGGCCACGGCGACGGCGGGGCGGCGGCGCCGGGTGCGCGGCGCCGTCTCCGGGGCGGAACTCGTGGCCGTCTCCACCCCGGCGTTCTGGCTCGGCATCGTGCTGCTCACCGTCTTCTCGTTCCGGCTGAACGTGTTTCCGGTGGCCGGAGCGGGCGACTGGCGTTCGCTGGTGCTGCCCGCCGTCACGCTCGCGGTGCCGTTCGGCTCCCTGCTCGCCCAGGTGCTCCGGGAGGGATTGGAGGCAGCGCTGCACCAGCCGTTCGCGCTCACCGCCCGCTCCCGGGGGCTGGGCGGCACCGCGCTGCGGCTGCGGCACGCGCTGCGGCACGCCGCCGTACCCGCCGTCACGCTCAGCGGCTGGCTGGCGGGCGGGCTGCTCGGCGGAACGGTGCTGGTGGAGACCGTGTTCGCCCGTCCGGGCCTCGGCCGGGTGGCGCTGGACGCGATCTCCGGCCGGGACATCCCGGTGGTCGTGGGCCTCGTCCTGCTGTCCGCCACCGTCTATCTCGTCGTCAACGCGATCGCGGATCTGGTCTGTCTCTGGGCCGATCCGCGCCTCAGGAGCCCCGTATGAGCGCCCGGCCGACCGGCGGCGTCCTGGTCCGGCCCGCCACCGGCCACCTGCGGGAGCGGCTAGCCGGGTTCCGGCCCGGCCTGCTGCTCTCCGCGGCCGTCCTGGCGGTCGCCGCCGTCGCCTGCGTCAGCCCCGGACTGCTGGCGGGGGCCTCGCCCACGGACGCCGATCCGGTCGCGGCGCTGCTGCCGCCCGGCGCCGAGCACTGGTTCGGCACGGACCAACTGGGCCGGGACGTGTACGCCCGGGTGATCCACGGGGCGCGTCACTCCCTGCTGCTGGGCGTCGGGGCGACCGCGCTCGGGGTGCTGGTGGGCCTGCTGATCGGTCTGCCCGCAGCGCTGCTCGGACGGTTCGCCGACCAGGCGGCGATGCGCGGCATGGACATCATGCTGGCGCTGCCCGAACTGCTGCTCGCCCTCCTGGTGATCGCCGTGGTGGGCCCCAGCTCGGTCAACGCGGCGCTGGCCATCGCGGTCGCCTCGGTGCCGGGATACGCCCGGCTGATACGGGGGCAGGCCCAGGTGGTCCGCAGGGCGGAGTACATCCGCTCCGCCATCGGGCTCGGGCTGCGCCGCCGCACCGTGGTGCTGCGGCACGTCCTGCCCAACACCCTCGGCCCGCTGGTCGTTCCCGCGACGCTCGGCGTCGGTACGGCGATCATCTCCGGCTCCGCGCTCAGCTTCCTCGGCCTCGGCCCCAAGGCCCCCACCCCGGAGTGGGGGGCGATGCTCGCCCAGGGCCGGGACGCGTTGCAGAGCGCGTGGTGGATCGCGGTGTTCCCCGGCGCGGCGATCACCCTGTCGGTGGTCGCCGTCACCGTCGTCGGGCGGCACCTGCACATCGGACTGGAAGGCAGGCCCGGAGCATGACCGCTCCCCCGAAGAACCCGGCGCTCCCCCCGAAGCACGGCGGGGGCTCACCGGCGCTCCCCCCGCCGGACGGACCTGAACCCGCAGCCGCCGCGCTGGCCGTGCGCGGCCTGACCGTCGCCTTCGGCCACGGACGCCGACGCCGGACGGTGGTGCACGACGTCTCACTCACCCTGGCTCCCGGTGAATGCCTGGCGCTGGTGGGCGAGTCGGGCTCCGGCAAGAGTGTGACGGCCAGGGCCCTGATCGGCCTCGCCGGACCGGAGTCGACCGTCCACAGCGAAGGGCTCCAGGTCGACGGCCGTGACGCCACCGGCTTCCGCGAACGCGAGTGGCGCACGGTACGCGGCCGGGTGGTGGGGCTCGTCTCCCAGGACGCGCTCTCGGCACTCGACCCGCTGCGGCGGGTGGGGGCCGAGGTCGCCGAGCCGCTGCTGGTCCACCGGCTGGCCCGGCGCGGCGAGGTGGCGGAGCGGGTCACCGGGCTGCTCGGCGACGTCGGGGTCCCGGAACCGGAGCTGCGGGCCCGGCAGTATCCGCACCAGCTCTCCGGCGGGCTGCGCCAACGTGCCCTGATCGCCTCGGCCATGGCGGGCGGGCCACGGGTGCTGATCGCGGACGAGCCCACCACCGCGCTGGATGTCACGGTCCAGGCCCGGGTACTGGAACTCCTGCGGGAGCTCAAGGAGTCCGGGACCGCCCTGCTGCTCATCAGCCACGATCTCGCGGTGGTCGCCCAGCTCGCCGACCGCATCGCGGTGATGACGCAGGGGCGGGTGGTGGAGACCGGCCCGGCCGGTCAGGTGCTCGGAGCCCCTCGGCACCCGTACACACGCACCCTGATCTCCTCCGTCCCGGCACTCGACGCCGTACCGGCGCAGGAACGACGGCAGGCGGCGGAGGTCGAGGACGCGCCGCCGCCGGGGTCCGGGGCCGAGGACGCGCCGCTGCCGCGATCAGGAGCGGCGAACTCGACACCGCCGTCCGTGCCGGGGGCCGGTGCGGTCCTGTTGTCGGCGCACGGGCTGGTGAAGCGGTACCGCTCCCCGGACGGTGGCGTCCGCACGGCGGTCCGGGACCTGGACTTCACGCTCGGGCACGGCGAAACGCTGGGCGTCGTGGGCGAGTCGGGTTCCGGGAAGAGCACGCTCGCCGCCATGGTGATGGGGCTGCTGGCGCCCGACGCCGGCGAGGTCCGGCTGGACGGCGGCCCGTGGAGCGCGCTGGACGAACGGCGGCGCCGTCCGCTGCGCCGGGGCGTCCAGCTCGTCCACCAGGACCCGCTCGGCTCGTTCGATCCCCGGTTCACCGTGCGGCGCCTCCTCGACGAGGCGCTGTCCGTGGCCGGTCCGGCGCGCGGCGCGCGGCGCCGGGAGCGGGCGGCCGAACTCCTCGAACAGGTCGGCCTCGACACGGCCGTGCTGGAGCGGCGGCCGGCCCGGCTGTCGGGAGGCCAGCGTCAGCGTGTGGCGATCGCCCGTGCGCTGGCCACCTCACCGCGGCTGCTGGTCTGCGACGAGCCGGTCTCCGCGCTCGATGTGACGGTGCAGGCCCAGGTGCTGGAGCTGCTGGCGTCGCTCCGCGCGGCGTACGGCCTGGCGATGCTGTTCATCTCGCACGACCTGGCGGTGGTGCGGCAGGTCAGCGACCGGGTCCTGGTGATGCGCGACGGCGACATCGTCGAACAGGGCCCCGTCGCCGAGGTGCTGGGCATGCCCCGGCACCCGTACACCCGTCAGCTGCTGGCAGCCGTACCGCGTCTCCCGGCCCTCCCTCGACCCTCATGATCCGCGACCACGTCACCCGTACCACGGATGGAGTTCCATGCCCCCGCTCGACCTGACCGCCGACGAAGTACTCACCACCACCCGGGCCGTCCGCAAGCGGCTCGACCTGACCCGGCCCGTGGAACGGAAACTGATCGAGGAATGCCTCGAACTGGCCACCCAGGCACCCACCGGGCGCAACCGGCAGCGCTGGGACTTCGTCTTCGTGACGGACCCGGCCAAGCGCGCCGCCCTCGCGGACCTCTACCGGCTGGGGCTGGCGCGTCCCCGTCAGCAGGTCGTCCGGGACGGGGTGAACCGCGGTGATCTGGCGCGCGGCCACCGGATCATGGACAGCGCCCAGCACCTCTTCGAGCATCTGCACGAGGTCCCCGTGCTGCTCGTCCCGTGCATCCGGGTCCAGGGCCGTCACGAGATCGACTCGCACGTCGGGCAGGCCAACACCTGGGGGTCGATCCTCCCGGCCGTCTGGCAGTTCATGCTGGCCGCCCGCTCGCGCGGGCTCGGCACGGCGTGGACCACGCCTCATCTGCACTACGAGCGCGAGGCGGCCGAATTGCTCGGAGTGCCCTACGAGACCGTTCTGCAGACCGCGCTGATCCCGGTGGCCCACACGATCGGCACCGACTTCCGGCCCGGACCGCGGGTCGACGCCGACGAGGTCGCGCACTGGGACAGCTGGTAGCGGCGTAAGCGCCGGGGGTGGGTGGGGGCGCGCCGGGCGTGGGGGCGCGCCGGTGACGGGCGGGGCGCCGGTGGACGCGGGGCTTCCGCACGGTTGCCGTTATTTCGATGATGTGCAAACCTACGAACGAAGCCTACGAGCCATCGGCAGGCAGGTGCCCCCGTACCCCTCCCGGTCCGGGGAGAGCGAGAGGAGAGGGCCCGTGCGCACCCTCAGCCACCCCGCCCGGTCCGACATCGAACTCACCGCGGTCTTCCACGCGCTGAGCGATCCGACCCGGCTCTCGATCGTCCGCAGCCTGGTCGGCATCGACGAGCAGTCCTGCGGCACCCTGGACATCCCGCTCTCCAAGTCGACGCTCTCCCACCATCTGAAGGTGCTCCGCGACGCGGGCGTCACACACACCCGCATCGAGGGCACCCACCGCTATATGTCGCTGCGCCGCGAGGACCTCGACGCCCGGTTCCCCGGACTCCTGGACGTGGCGCTCGCGGACGGCAGCACGCTCGCGCGCTGAGTCCGGCGCTCAGGTCTGGGCCGGAGTCCGCGCTCAGGTGGTCGGCGGCGTCCCTCCCTTCCTGGTGAACTCGGCCACCCGGAAGGCCAGATCGAGGGACTGGCCGCGGTTCAGCCGCGGGTCGCACGCCGTCTCGTACCGCCGGTGCAGATCGTCCACGAAGATCTCGTGGCCGCCGCCGACGCACTCGGTGACATCGTCACCGGTCAGCTCGACGTGGATGCCGCCCGGGTGCGTACCCAGGCTGCGGTGCACCTCGAAGAAGCCCCTCACCTCGTCCAGCACATCGTCGAAGCGACGCGTCTTGTGGCCGGAGGCCGCCTCGAAGGTGTTGCCGTGCATCGGGTCCGTCACCCATACCGGGCGGGCTCCGGAGGCCGTGACCTTCTCCACCAGTCCGGGCAGCAGGTCACGGACCTTCGCCGCCCCCATCCGGACGATGAACGTCAGCCGGCCCGGTTCACGCTCCGGATCGAGCCGGTCGAGATACGCGAGCACCTCGTCGACGTCCGTCGACGGGCCGAGCTTGACGCCGACGGGGTTGCGGATCTTCGAGGCGAACTCGATGTGCGCACCGTCGAGCGCGCGGGTGCGCTCACCGATCCAGATCATGTGCCCGGAGGTGTCGTACAGCTCCCCCGTGCGCTCGTCGGTACGGGTCAGCGCCGTCTCGTAGTCCAGCAGCAGCCCCTCGTGCGAGGAGTAGAACTCCACCGCCCTGAGCTGCTCCGGGTCCGTGCCGCACGCCTTCATGAAGGCCAGCGCCTTGTCGATCTCCCGGGCCAGTGCCTCGTAACGCCGCCCGGACGGCGAGGACTTCACGAACTCCCGGTTCCAGGTGTGGACCCGACTCGGATCGGCGTAGCCACCGGTGGTGAACGCGCGCACCAGGTTCAGCGTCGACGCGGACGCCCGGTACATCCGCCTGAGCCGTTCCGGATCGGGGGTACGGGCCTCCTCGGTGAAGGCGAGGCCGTTCACCGCGTCGCCCCGGTAGGAGGGCAGCGTCACCCCGTCCCGGGTCTCGGTCGGGCTGGAACGGGGCTTGGCGTACTGGCCGGCGATCCTGCCGATCTTGACCACCGGCACCGAAGCGGCGTAGGTGAGCACGGCGCTCATCTGGAGCATCGTCTGCAGGGTGCCCTGCACGTACTCCGCCGAGACCCGGTCGAACACCTCGGCGCAGTCGCCCCCCTGAAGCAGGAACGCCTCCCCGCGGGCCACGGCCGCGAGGCGGTCGCGCAACTGATCGCACTCGCCCGCGAAGACGAGCGGCGGATACGCGGCGAGCTCCGCGAGCACGCCGTTCAGGGCCTCGGGGTCGGGATACGCGGGCTGCTGCCCGGTCGCTGCGGAACCGGGGACCGCGGCCCGCACCTCAGCCCCCCGCCGATCGGCGGGGCGCGTTCACAGGACCACCTGTACGTCGTATGCGGTGAGCCATTCGTTGAGCTGGAGGGCGCGCGGCAGGATCGGCGGCGGGGTGAAGGTGCCGTTGACCCAGTCCTGGTTCCTGACCATGGCGCGCAGGGTGTCCGCGTCCAGCAGTTCCATCGCGGGCGAGCCCGGGTCCTCGATCATGTCGGAGACCGCGGTGCGTACGGACTCCAGATACTCGGGGCTCTGCCCGACGGGGAAGCCGCTCTTGGGGCGGTGGACGACCTCGGTGGGCAGGGCGTCCTCGACGGCGGCGCGCAGGAGTCCCTTCTCCCGGCCGCCGAGCCGCTTCAGCTGCCAGGGCACGTTCCACACGTACTCGACCAGGCGGTGGTCGCAGTAGGGGACGCGGACCTCCAGGCCGTTGGCCATGCTCATGCGGTCCTTCCGGTCGAGGAGGAAGGGCAGGAACCGGGTGTGCTGGAGGTAGTAGACCTCGCGCATCCGGCGGTCGACTCCGCTCTCGCCGTCGAGATGGGGGACTTCGTCCAGGGCCTCGCGATAGCGGCTCTCCAGCCGTTCGTGCAGGTCCAGATGGGGGCGCAGCCGCGGCGACAGTACGGCGTTGCGGTCCTTGACCCCGGCCGACCAGGGAAAGCCGCCGCTGGGCCGCTCGGCCTCGCTCGCGAACCAGGGGTAGCCGCCGAAGGCGTCGTCCGCGCCCTCTCCGGACAGCGCGACGGTGAGGTGCCGGCGCACCTCCCGGAACAGGAGGTACAGCGAGACGTCCAGGTCGCCCACACCGGGGTAGTCGCGGGCGCGCAGCGCGATGCCGGACTCGGAGAGCAGGGAGGCGGGTTCGACCAGTACTTCCTGGTGCTTGGTGCCGACGTGGTCGACGACGGCCCGGACGAAGGGGGCGTCGCGGGAGACGTGCAGGGCGTCGGCGGTGAAGTCGTCCTCGCTTCCGGCGAAGTCGACGGAGTAGGTGGCGAGGGTGCCGAGCCCTTCGGCGGCCATGGCGGACGCGCCGATCGCGGTGATGGCGCTGGAGTCGATGCCGCCGGACAGCAGTGCGCCCAGGGGCACGTCGGCGACGGTCTGCTCCGCGACGATCCGGTCCAGCAGGGACCGGACGGTGGCCACGGTCGTCTCCTGGTCGTCCTCGTGCGGTGCGGTGACGAGCTGCCAGTAGCGGTGCGAGGTGGCACCGTTGTGGTCGAAGCGCAGGATGTGACCGGGCAGGACCTGGCGGATCGTGCGGTAGACGGCGTCGCCGGGGCGCTTGGCGGCGACGGTGAAGACGTCCACCAGCCCTTCGGCATCGACCTCGGGCCGCACGAGTCCGGAGGCGAAGAGCGCTTTGGGTTCGGAGCCGAAGACGACTCCGGTGGCGTGTTCCGCGTAGTACAGCGGTTTGATGCCGAGCGGGTCGCGGCCGAGGTAGAGGGTCTGTGTGCCGATGTCCCAGAGGGCGTACGCGAACATTCCGGCGAAGCGGGTGATCGCTTCGGCCCCCCATTCCCGGTGGGCGGCGAGGATGACCTCGGTGTCGGAGGCGGTACGGAAGCGGTGCCCCCGGGAGCGGAGTTCGGCGCGCAGTTCTCGGTGGTTGTGGATCTCCCCGCTGAAGGAGACCACCGCGGTGTCGCGCCCGTCGTCCGGGCCGGTAGCGGTCATGGGCTGTTGGCCGTGCTCGGGGTCGGTCACGGCGAGCCGGCGGTGTCCGAGGCCGATCCTGGGCGCGGCCCAGACCCCGGAGTCGTCGGGTCCGCGGCGGGCCAGCGTGTCCGCCATGCGGCGTACGGTCTCCGTCTCGCGGGTCAGGTCGCGTTCCCGGTCCAGCCACCCTGCTATGCCACACATGATCGGTCTCCTCAGCTCTGGGTGGTGGACGCGTACTCGGCGAGGGTCGTCTCGACGACCCCTCTGATCGGGGCGGGCAGCCGGTCCCAGTTGCGGTCGTCGTTGAGGTCGAGCACCCGGGAGAGCTTCCAGCCGAGGTACTGGCCGAGCGAAGCGAGCGGGGGCAGCTTCTCGACCGGGCGCAGGGCGAGTTCGTAGCCGGGGAAGAGTCCGGCGATACGGCGGGTGGTGGCCTCGGTCCAACCCGCGTCCGCCTCGCCTGTGGTCGTCGCCAGGCACAGGATGGTGCGGTCGCGGATGACGAGCATGTAGTTCAGGACGTGTGTCGTCCCGGGCCGGGGGGCGGTGACCCGTGGGCCGTCGGCGTCGGTCCCGACCCCGGCCTGCTCAGCCGTCGCGGCCGTTTCGCCCGCGTCGCCCGTATCACCCGCGTCGCCGTTCCCGTCGTCGGCCCAGATCGCGGACTCGAAGTCGTTCTGCCGGATGCCGTTGCCCTCCAGGGTGATGAGGTCCTGGGACCGTCCGAGGGTGCGCAGCAGAGGGGTGGCCACGCCGCAGGGGCAGTCGGTTCCGGTGATCTCCACGAGGTCGCCGGTGCGGTAGCGCAGCAGGGGCCTGGCGAGGATGTCGAGGGTGGTGACGACGAGTTCGCCCCGGTCGGGGCGGCCGTCGACGCGGCGGGTACCCGATGCGTCGTCCAGCTCCAGGACGTAACTCTGGGTCTGGAGGTGCAGGTTGCGGTGTTCGCAGGTGACGGCGGTGGTGCCGGTCTCGGACGAGCCGTACGCGGCGACATAGGCACGGGCGCCGGTGAGGCGTTCCAGGTGGCGGACGAAGGCGGGGCCGGTCTGCTCGGCCATCAGGAACAGCTTCTCGAAGGCCGGGACCGGCTCGTCGTTGCGGTAGGCGAACTGGATCATCTCCAGCAGCCGGGACGGGGGCCCGACGAAGACGTTGACGCCCAGCTCGCGGGTGAGTCTGAGCACCCGGGTGTAGTCGCCGGTGATGTTGTCCACCCAGGGGCGCAGCGAGAGGACCTGGAGGTATTCGAGGACCTTCTCGAACTGGTACGCGGCCGGGGCGAACGGCGCGTTGATCAGGATGAGGGCCCGGTCGGCCGGGGAGAGGATCCGGGCCCACAGCTCACCGATGTTGATGGTGTTGGCGACGAGGTCGTCCAGGGCCTTGGGCGCGGCGACGGGGTTCCCGGTCGTGCCCGAGGACTCGTAGTAGTGCAGGAATTCCGACAGGCCGCGGGTGAAGGCCCGGTGTCCGCCCTCGCTGAGGGCCTTCTTGGGCAGGAAGGGCAGCTGGGTGAGGAGGTCGCCGATGGCCCGCTCCGGTTCCGTCCCGGCGGCCTTCGCCACCAGGGCGGGCCCGAGGGTGTCCGCGTAGAGACCGGAGCCGGCGGCCGCCCGGAGGGTGGCGGTGAACTTCCGTCCCAGGGAGGCTTGGTCGGGGTGTCCGGCGTGGCTGTCGCGGACCAGGGCGGTGTGGTCGCGTACCGCGTCGGCCAGTTCACGGGTGGTCGTCGTGTCACGAAGCAACAGCATGGGTGTCCCTCTCGTCAGCGGCCCCGGCGGCGCGGGCCAGGCTTCCGTCGGATATGAGGCGGGCGACGACCGCGATGTCCTGGTCCATCCGGCGGTCGCGGTCGGCGTACGGCACGTGCGAGCGGATCAGGGCGTGCACCTCGCGGGTCCAGGGTGCGGCCCGGTCCAGTCCCCGCAGATCGATGGCCTGGGCGGCCGCGAGCAGGGTGATCGCCGTGACCTGGCCGGTGAGTTCGTTGACCGTGCGGGCGTCCCGGGCGGCGGTCGTGGCCATGCTGACCTTGTCCTGGTTGTGCGCCTCGGTGGACCGGGAGAACACGGTGGCGGGGAGCGCCGTCTTGAGCGCTTCGGCGGTGACGGCGGACGCGGCGATCTGCATGCCCTTGAATCCGTGGTGCAGCCCGGCCTCGGCGCTGAGTTCGGGCGGTACGAGATTGGCGGGGAGCCCGCCGCTGAACTTCGGGTCGATGATCAGGGCGAGCTGCCGGTCGAGCAGGTCGGCGACGTTGGCCGTGGCGATCTTCAGGCTGTCCATGGCCTGGCCGACATGGCCCGCGTAGAAGTTGCCGCCGTGGTGCGGCCGTTCCTCGTCGACGGAGAACAGCGGGTTGTCCGTGGAGGCGTTGACCTCGGTGGTGAGCCAGGGGTCCACCCAGGACAGGGTGTCGCGGAGCACTCCGATCACATGCGGGGCGCAGCGTACGGAGTAGTGGTCCTGGATACGCCGGTCCAGCTCGCGGTAGTCGCTGCCCTCCAGCGACGTGGTCTCGGCCAGGATCTGTTCGTACGTGGTGGAGAGCCGCGATCCGTCGAGGAGCCGCCGCAGGTGGGCGGCGCTGGCGACCTGCCCGGGGTGGGGCTTGGCCCGGTGGAGGAAGTCGGCGAAGTGGGAGGCGTTGCCCAGGAGCGCCTCGCTGACGAAGGCGGTGGTGATCTCGGCGGCGGTGACGATCCGGGCCGCGTCGTGCGCGGCGAGCACGGCGAAGGCGGTGGTGAAGGCGGTGCCGTTGATGAGGGCCAGGCCCTCCTTCGCCTCCAGGACGACCGGGGAGATCCCGGCCTCGCGCTGGGCGTCGGCGACCGGCAGGACGTGTTTGCCGACCTCGGCGTCGCCCTCTCCCAGGAGGGTGGCGGCGACGTAGCACAGCGGCACCAGGTCGCCGCTGGCGCCGAGTGATCCGCGCTCGGGGACCAGGGGGACGATGTCGGCGTTCAGATGGTCCAGGAGCCGGTCGATCACCAGCGGGCGGATGCCGGAGTTGCCGCGCGCCAGGCAGTTGGCGCGGATGAGGAGCGTCGCGCGGACGACGTCGGCCGGTGCGTTCGGGCCGACCCCGTTGAGGTGGTAGCGGATCAGGTTGTGCTGGAGCTGTGCGGCACGCTCGGGGCTGATCTGGTTCGTGACGCTGTCGCCGAACCCGGTGGTGACCCCGTAGATCGGTTTTCGCTCGGCCATGAGCCGGTCGCGCAGCCGCACACTGCGCTCGGCGGCCGTGACGGCACCGGGGTGCAGGACGGCACGGACCGCGGGCTCCCGTGACGCGGGGCGGGCCAGCCGCACCACGTCGTGAAGGGTCAGGGAAGCGCCGTCCAGCGCGATGCGGGCGGGGTCGGTCCAGTCATTCACCTTCGGAACTCCAGGGAAGCGGGGGCTTTTCGATTGCGCCCCAATACTTCGCGATGGGAGTGCCGAATTTCTTCTGCCGTCGGACCTGGTTGTCCCAGGTCCGGGGACCGGGGCCGACCCGGACCATCGGCGTGGACCGCCGAACTGTCACCGCGCTGTGAACATCGTTACAAGTTTATTTCTTGCCCGGAACCTTTGAGATTCGGATTACTCCGGCAATATTCTCGCCCTGGCACGGTCCACGTCGTCAACGATCCGGAGGCTTGGATGCCGCATACCGATACGGACCGCGGGCGGCACGGGACCATCCGGGTCCTGGCCCTCGGCTGCCGTTCGCTGTTCACCGCCGGCCTCGCCACGGCCCTGGGCCGGACACCCGGTCTGGAGATCCTGCCGGCGGACGACGGGCCGGCGGACTGTCCCGACGTGGCGCTGCTGGAGGACGTCCCGGCTGTTCCGGTGGCCGATGCGGTCGCCGATCTGGTACATCGGTTCCCGCAGGGGTCCGGCGCCCGCGGACCGAAGATCATCGTCGTGATGCGGGACCCCGGGATCGACCGGATCTTCGCCTACCTCCAGGCGGACGTCCGGGGCTTCGTCTGCCACGACGCCCCGCTGGACGAACTCGTCACCGCAGTGAGGGTGGTTTTCCGGAATGAAGCATTCCTGCCGCACGGCATAGCACTCCAAGTCATCGACGGCATTCTCCCCTACCTCCCGAAGCCCGCTTCGGAAATCTGGCCGCACATGGAGACACTCACCGGACGGGAGCGGGAGATATTCGCCCTGATGGCCTCCGGGGATTCAAATGCGGAGATTGCCGACGTCTTCTCCCTGAGCCAGAAGACCGTCAAATTCCATGTGTCCAACATCCTCCGAAAACTCGGAATGAAAAACCGTATACAGGCAGTCGCCCGTGCCAGCGGAACCCACCGCGCCACGGTCTGAACAGAGAGGGTCCTCCATGTCCGTCCACGCGACCGCACCCATCCCCGAGTCCGCATCCGCCCACACCTCCGCACCCGTCCCCGCCCACGCCTCCGCACCCGTTCCCGCCGCCCGGGAGGCCCGCGCCGCGCTCGACGCCTTCCTCGACGCCCTCAACAGCCGCTCCGTGCCCGACTGGGCGAAGACCCTCCACTATCCGCACGTCCGGGTCCACGACGGCGCGGTCACCGTCTGGGAGACGCCCGAGATCTACATCGAGAACTCGACGCCCGAGGTGGGGCAGTTGCTGGCGACCGGCTGGGACCGCAGCGGCTGGGAACGGGTCGACCTGATCCAGACGTCCCCCGATCAGGTGCACGCCCAGGTCAGGTTCGCCCGCTACGACAGCGAGGACAAGCCGCTCGGCTCCTTCGAGTCGCTCTACGTCCTCACCCGGCAGGACGGCCGCTGGGGCGTCCTGGCCCGGATCGGCTTCACTGACTGAGCGCGACCCGCTACAGGGGGATCGCGCCGAGCGCGGCGCCGATCCGTTCGGCGAGGACGTGTTCGCCCTCGGCGGTGGGATGGAGGCCGTCGGCGTAGAGACGCGCGGCGTCCGCGACGGGGGCGAGCGCGAGCCCGTCCACCGGGTGGAGTGCGGGGTCCCCCAGGCGCTGGAGGACCCGCACCGCCTCCTCGGTGATCGCGCGGGTGTCCTCCAGCGTCAGCCCGGCGCTGTTGACGGCCTTCTCACGGTCGGGCGACGACAGCGGGGTGAGCACGACGACGGGCGTGTCCGGATGGCCGTCGCGGATCGTGTCGATGAAGCCGCAGACGGCCGGGCCCCAGCTCCGCGCGGTGAACGCCCCCCGGATGTAGGCGTTGATGCCCAGCTCCAGCGTGATCACCTCGGCCGGCGCGTCCCGGACCGCCCGCGCGACGACCGGGTCGAGGTACGCCTCCCCGGCGAACCCCAGGTTGCGCAGCCGCCACCCCCGGCCCGCCGCGACCAGGGCGGGCCAGGTCTCGGAGGGCCCCGCCGCGTACATGCACTGGGTGAGTGAACTCCCGTACGCGACCCAGCGGGGCCCTCCGCGGTCCGCCGCCCGCAGGGACCGGTGACCGCGGAAGGAGACGGCGCCGATCCGGGTGATGCCCAGGTGCGGGAGCCAGACCTCGACCTCGGCCGGGCCCGGCCCCGCGGCGGGCAGCGGGAACGTGACCCGCTGCCTGCCGGGGCCACCGGTCCATCGGTGGACCAGGGTGCCGTCGACCCGGATGTCCAGCGGCGAGCCGCCGGGATCGTTCTCCACGTCCAGCGTGAGATCGGCGGCGTCGGTACGGACCGCGAAACGTACTCCCGCGGTGGTCAGCGCGATCCGGGAGAAGTTGGCCGACATCGCCGTGGCGAGCCGCTCCACCGGCATCCGCAGGGGCAGCCGGCGGCCGGAGTCACCGCTCCAGCCGCCGATGCCGTCCCAGGACAGGCGCGGATCGTCGGGGGCGAGCGTTTCCGCCCCCGTGTCCGTGGTGCGGGTGGTACCGGCGCCGGTGGTCATGCGCGGTCGCCCTCCAGCACGGCGGGGCTGCCACCCTCACCCGTGACGGCGCCCTCGCCCGAACCAACAGCCTGGTCCGTATCAACAGCCTGGTCCGTATCAACAGCCTTGTCCGTAAAGGCAGTCGCACCCCCATCACCGGCGTCCTCTTCCGTGGCCGCCGCTCCGCCACCGGCGCTCCTGGCCGGACCGAGACCCAGTGCGGCGGCCAGCGCGCCGACTAGCGAGAAGATGCCCACGGCCAGGAAGGCGTGGTGGTACGAGGTGAGTCCGCCGTCCGCTCCGCCGGAGGCCAGCACGGCCGCCGCCACGGCGACGCCGAGGCCACCGCCGAGTTGCAGCGCCGACTGGATCAGCGAGGTCGCGAGGCCCTGCTGCTCGTCGGCGACGCCGCTGACACCGGCGATGTTGAAGCTCGGGAAGCTCAGGCCGTTGCCGATGCCGTGCAGGACGAGCGCGGGCAGCAGGACCGCGACGTAACTGCTGTGCTCACCCGCCCGCAGGAACAGCAGGATGCCCAGCCCCTGGAGCAGCAGACCGACGACGGCCGGAACCCGCAGGCCCCAGCGGTTGATGATGCGCGGGGTCAGGTTCACGGTGACGAGGATCGCCGCGGCCATCGGGACGATCGCCGTCCCGGCGCCCAGGGCGTTGTAGCCGAGGACCTGCTGGAGGTAGAGCAGGGCGACGAACTGCCAGCCGATCGTGGCGCAGGCCCAGGTCAGGCCGATGATGTTGGCCGTCGACAGGGTGCGCGAGCGGAAGATGGAGAGCTGGACCAGCGGCTCGCTGCGGCGGCTCTGGATGACCACGAACGCGACGAGCAGTGCCACCGCCGCGACCAGGGACAGTACGGTCACCGCCGAGCCCCAGCCCACCTCGGGGGCGCGGGTGAGCGCGAAGACCAGGAGCAGCACACCGCTGGTCGCGGTCAGCGCTCCGAAGGCGTCGAATCCGGGACGGTCGCCGGTACGGGGCTCGTCGGGGGACACCGCGTACCGGACGGCCGCGAAGACCAGGGCGGCGATGACGAAGGGGACGAAGAACGTGAGCCGCCAGTTCAGCTGGGTGAGCACACCCGAGAGCACGAGCCCGGCCGCGTAGCCGCTGGCGCCGGTGAGGGAGAAGATGCCCACCGCCCGGTTGCGCTCGGGGCCTTCCTTGAACGTCGTCATGATGATCGACAGGGCTGCCGGGGCGATGAACGCCGCCGCGATTCCCTTGATGACCCGGCTGACGATCAACAGCCCGCCGTCCGAGACGAATCCGCCCGCCAGGCTGGCCACGGCGAACACCGCGGTGCCCCAGAAGAACATCCGGCGCCTGCCGAACAGGTCGGCGGCCCGGCCGCCGAGCAGCAGGAAACCTCCGTACGCGACCGCGTAGCCGGAGATGATCCATTGCAGTTCTTCCGGGCTCAGCCCCAGGTCGTCCTTCAGTTCGGGCAGGGCCACGCCCATCAACGAGACGTCCATGGAGTCCAGGAACAGCTGCGCGCAGAGCACAAGGAGGGCAAGTCCCTTGCGGGCGCCCAGTGTTCCGGATGGACGCGAGGCCGACTGTGGGTCCGACATCGTTTGCCGCCATTCGATCCGGCAGACAACTGTCTGCTAGCCGATTATTTTCCACGAACGTAGCAGCCATACCGTCTGGCAGCAAACAATCTTGACGGAACGCAAGCTGTTCGACCTTGTGGGCGAACGGAGGCATCCCTATGCTTCGATTGTTGACGAACTATAAAAGTTCACGGTGTCCCACATCCGGAGCGCACATGCCCACGGCACCACCCCGGTCCGACGACCGGTCACGTCTTCCCTCACTCACCGGACTGCGCTTCGTCGCCGTCCTCCTCGTCTTCGCCTTCCACGCCTCACTGGAGTCGCCCTTCGCCGATGACGGGATCAACAGGGCGTACGCGGACGTGGTGGCGAACGCGGGCTGGCTGGGGGTCAGCTTCTTCTTCGTCCTCAGCGGATTCGTCCTCACCTGGTCGTCCCGAAAGGAGGACACGGCACCCCGCTTCTGGCGGCGCCGCGCCGCGAAGGTCTATCCGCTGCACCTGCTGACCTGGGGCGCGGCCCTGCTTCTGCTCGCCTCGGCGGGCACACCGGCCGAAGCCCGCGCGGCGGTCCCCAACTTCTTCCTCGTCCAGACCTGGGTTCCCGACCGTGACGTCTTCTCCAGCCTCAACGACGTCAGCTGGTCGCTCTCCTGCGAGGTGTTCTTCTACCTCGCCTTTCCCTTTCTGATCCGCGCCGTCCTGCGGATCAGGCCCGAACGGCTGTGGCTCTGGGCGGCCGGCACCGCCGTGGCCGTACCCACCCTGCCGTGGCTCTCCGAACTGCTGCCGGCCGGTGAGGCACTCCCCTTCGGCACGGGTTCGCAGGAGCAGTTCTGGTTCGTCTACGTCCTCCCGGTCGGCCGGGCCCTGGAGTTCGGCTTCGGCATCCTCCTCGCCCGCATGCTGCTGACCGGCCGCCGCATCACCGTCGGAGTGCCGACTGCCGTGATCCTGCTGGCCATCGGTTACGCGGTCTCCCTGCGGCTCCCCTTCCTCCACGGGCTGACCAGCGCGACGGTCGTCCCGATCGGCCTGCTCGTCGTGGCGGTCGCCCGCGCCGACACCGGCGGGCGCCGCTCGTTCCTGGCGAGCCCGCTCCTGATCCGGCTCGGCGAGTGGTCCTTCGCCTTCTACCTCACGCACCGGCTGCTGCTCCAGCACGGTCACCGGCTGCTCGGGGAGGGGCGGACCTGGTCCACCCCGGCGGCCCTGGCCCTGCTCGTCGCCGCGTTCGCGCTGTCCCTGGCGCTCTCCTGGGCGCTGCACGTCCTGGTGGAACGGCCCGCGATGAGGCTCCTGGGACGGTCGGGATCCGGCCCGGCCGCCCCACCCGCCCCACCGACCGCTCCGCCGCCCGCCACCCCCGCGCCCGCCCTCTCCGGCGGCAGCCCGCCCTCCTGATCCCGAGCCGACCGGGCGCCACGGAGAACCGCCCCGCAGACCGCCCCGCCCCCCACACACAGACCGACCCCACAGACCGACCCCACAGGCCGACCCGACCCGCAGCAGAGAGGCAGTCCCCGTGACCGACCAGCCCCTGACCCTGCCCCAATATCCCTTCCCCGTGAGGCCGTTCGCCGAGCCGCCGCAGGAGTACGAGGAACTGCGCGCCAAGTGCCCCGTCACCCGGGTCCAGTTGCCCAGCGGGGACACCGCCCTGATGGTCACGGGCTACGACGAGGTCGTGGCCGCCATGGCCGACCGCAGGCTCTCCCGCGCGGCCCTGCGCGAACCGGGAGCCGTGCGTACGGTCAAGGGCGAGGACTTCTCCGACAACCCCTACAACCTCCTCAACCAGGAGGGCGAGGACCACGCCAGGCTGCGCCGGCTCATCGCGCCCGCCTTCACCCCGCGCAAGGCGGAGAAGTGGCGGGCCAGGGTCGAGGAGATCGCCCATGAGCTCATCGACCGGCTGGAGGCTGGCCCGCGCCCCGCCGATCTGCACCACGACTTCGCCGCCGTCCTGCCCGTCTGGGTCATCTGCGAGATGGTCGGGGCACCCGTCGAGGACCGTGAACGCCTCCAGGAGTGGACGGACCGGCTGGTCAGCATCACCGCCCACACCCCCGAGGAACGTCTCGCCGCGCGCTCCGAGTCGGCCGCCTACGTCGCCGGACTGATCGCCCGGCGCCGGGAAGCGCCCAGCGACGACCTGCTCAGCGCCCTGATCACCGCCCGCGACGACAACGACCGCCTCGGCGAGCGGGAGCTGGTCTGGCTCGGCATCAACCTGCTGGTGGCCGGGCACGACACGACGGTCAGCGCCATCGTCCGCGCGCTCTACCAGCTGCTGCGCCACCCCGACCAGTGGCGCCTGCTGAGCGAGAACCCGGACCTGGTGCCCGGGGCCACCGAGGAACTGCTGCGCTACGCACCGCCGTCGGAGATCGGCTTCATGCGCATCGCGACCGAGGAACTGGAACTCGCGGGCACCACGATCGCGCCCGGCGAGGGCGTCATTCCGGTGATGCACGCGGCGGGCCGCGACACCCGCCATGTCTCGCGCCCCGACGAACTGGACATCACCCGCACCGACGCGGTGCACGCGGCGTTCGGTCATGGCACCCACTACTGCCCCGGCGTCGGGGTGGCCCGGATGGAGCTCCAGGTGGCCTTCGGGGTCCTGGCCAAGAGGCTGCCCTCGCTGCGGCTCGCCGTCCCCGCCGAGGACGTGGAATGGCTGGGCGGACTGCTGACCCTGCGGCCGAAGTCCCTGCCCGTGGAGTGGTGACAGGACCCCGCACCCGGCCGAGCCGGACGGGCTGAGGGGTCTGCCACACACGGGAGCGCCGGACGGGCCGAGGTCAGCCTGTCCGGCGCTCCTTCGTGCTGCGGCGGGGTCAGGTCAGGCTCCGGACTCCTTGATGCCCCACGCGGTGAAGACCGCCAGGGAGAGGTCCTGGAACCCCGGGTCGGCCAGCTCCGCGTAGGCGGCGGCGAAGTCGTCGTCCGTGGCCAGTCCTTCGGCGACGACCGCCTCCCGGGTCTGCTCCAGGGTCAGCTGCCACCAGCGGGCCTCGTCGTCGCCGCCCTTGATCTGCTGGAACCGCGCGTCGTAGCCGATCTTGGCCAGGCCCTTGCCCTCGAACGGTACGGGGAAGGTGCGCGCCCACTCCGTATCCGTACCGACCGCGCTCTCCAGGTGGGCGCGGAAGGCGCGCATCACCTTCTGGTACGCCGGGTGCGGGGAGTCCTTGATCGGGAAGAACGCGGGCTCCTCCAGCACCAGCACACCGCCGGGCGCCAGCCATTCGACAAGCCTGGCCAGCGCCTTCTCGGGGTCGGGCAGATGGATCACGACGTACCGGGCGTGAATGAAGTCGAAGGAGCCGGGCGGGAAGTCCTCGGTGTAGACGTCGTGGCGCAGCACCCGGACCCCCTCCTCGCCGAGCTCGTCGAGGAAGGTCGTGTCGAGGTCGGTGACGGTCACCTCGGCGCCGCGGCCGGCGAGCCAGCGGGCGACGGATCCACCACCGCCGCCGACCTCCAGCACGCGGTGGCCGGTGGTCAGGCCGAGGCTTTCGAAGCGGGCGCGGGTGTGGTGGTCGAGTACGGACTCCAGGAGGCTCAGCCGTTCACGTTCGGTGGCGACGGCATGGCTGAAGACGCCATCCCGGTAGCGCTCCTGGTTCCATTCCCAGCGTTCGGCGGTCGTGGTGGCATCGGGGGCGGGCGAGGTGCTCATACCTGGGTCTCCTTGACGTCGGGACGTGTGCGGGACGAGGACGGGACGGTCCGGTGGTCGGTGGTGAGCGGCAGGCGGATCAGCGGCAAGCGGTTCGGCTGCGGGCGGTTCACAGGAAGGCGGATCAGCGGCAGGCGGATCGGCTGCGGGCGGATCACAGGAAGGCCAGCACCCTGGCCGGTCCGCCGGTGCCGCCCGCGTGGCGGGGAGCTCCGACGACGGCGACGGCGCCGACGTCGGGCACGGTGTCCAGGCCCGCCAGGCACTCGACGCCGTACTTGCCCGCGGGGAGCAGCACCCGGTGGGTGTACGGGTCGGCGGGGCGGGAGCCGGGGTCCAGGCTGGGCGAGTCGGTACCCACGCCGACCACGGAACGCTCCTCGACAAGGAAGGCGGCGGCTTCCACGGAGATCCCCGGGAAGCGGTAGAGCCCTTCCTTCTCGTCGAAGTTCAGGAAGGCGCCGGGGGTGTTGATGCGTACGGCCCAGTCGTTGTCCACGGCGAGGAGGGCACGGTCGGGGATCCTGCCGTTGCGGCTCTCCCAGGCGAGGAGGTCGTCCACGGTCAGCTCGGTGACATGGTCGCGGGCCGCGCGCTCCCCGACCCGGACGACGGCGAGCGGAGCCACGAGGGTCTCCACCGGAATCCGTTCGACGGACAGACCGTCGTCGTCGAAGTGGAGGGGCGCGTCGATGTGGGTGCCGATGTGCTCGTTGTACGTGAGCTCCAGGGCGTTGTACTCGTGCTCGGCGAGGTTGGCCAGCGGCCTGATCTCCATCGGCCGGACGTAGAGGTCGAAGACCGGCCAGTCGGGGCCGACGACATGGGTGAGGTCACGGACCGTGCCGGTGGGCAGCGTCACCCGCGGAGCCGCGGGGGCGTTCTGCCGTGCCCCGTCGGGGCTCTGCCCGGAGGGGCGGCCGGATTCCGGCGGAACCGAGGCGGCGATGGTCTGGGGGTTGCACATGGAGAACCTTCCGTTCCGTCGGCTTCCGGGAGTCGACGCTAGACTGGGGAGGGAAAACGTTCTGGGGATGGACAATCTGGAATGCGCCCGGATGGCCCGCCGTCCAGGACCACAGGAGGAACCGCCATGACCGCCACGCAGCCTTCCCGCCTCGCTTCGCCCAGCCGGCAGCCGGAGGACGGGGGACGGGGTCAGTACTTCTCCAAGCTGGCGCAGGAGCGTCCGGACATCGCGATGTGCCGTGCGACCACGCTGGTGGCCCGGACGATCGACGAGGAGCTGTCCGGCCACCACCTCACCGTGGCCCAGCACCTCGTACTGAAAATGCTGAACGATGTCGGCCCCTGTTCGCAGCAGGAGCTGAGCGAGCAGCTGCGGATCGACCGGAGCGTGATGGTCGGCTGTATCGACGGCCTGGAGGACTCCGGCCTGGTCCGGCGTGAGCGGCACCCCCGGGATCGCCGGGCCTATGCCGTGACGCTGACACCTGAGGCGGGACCGGCGCTCGAAGAGGCGGAGAACGGTGTCCCGCACCTGCTCGACCGGGCGTTCGAGGCTCTGACCGCTGCCGAGCGCAGGACCCTGGCCCGCCTGGTGGGCAAGATCCTCGACGTGAACTGACCCGCCGGACGGCCGCCCGTCCGCAGGGGCGCCACCGCCGCCGGGCGTCCGGCCCGTCAGTCGACGATGGCCTGGTTGACGAGCTGCCTGAGCCGCCCGTGCAGCGGGTGGGCGCTGGAGGGCATCAGCTGGGTGAAGAACAGCGCGGTGAGCCGCTCCTTCGGGTCGACCCAGAAGACCGTTCCTGCGGCGCTGTGCCACCCGTACTCCCCCGGACCCGCCACGACACCGGCTTGCGCAGGGTCCTCGACCACGGCGAATCCGAGCCCGAAGCCGACTCCGGCGGTCGGCATCTCGGAGAAGACGGGGCGCCCGACGCTCTGGAGATCGGCACCACCGGGCAGGTGGTTGCGCAGCATGTGGCGCAGGGTGCGCGGCCCGAGGACGCGCTGCCCTTCGAAGATCCCCTCCCCCAGCAGCATCTGCGTGAAGCGGTGGTAGTCCGCGAGGGTCGTCACCAGTCCGGCGCTGCCGGAGAGCGCGGCGGGCCGGTGCAGTGCCCCGGCCCCGAGTCCGTCGTTACGGACGGCCCGGCCGGTGGCGGGGTCGGCGGTGTAGAACGCGGCGAGCCGGTCGGCCTTCTCCGGCGGTACGAAGAAGCCCGTGTCCTCCATCCCCAGAGGTTCCAGGATGCGCCGGGCGAAGAAGTCCTCCAGGCTCCGGCCCGAGGCGACTTCGACGACCCTGCCGAGTACGTCGCTGGACACCCCGTAGTTCCAGGCGCTGCCCGGTTCGAAGAGCAGGGGGAAGGTGGCCCACTGCTCACAGCAGGCGGCGAGGTCGAGGCCGGGCGGGGTGGCCCATTCGTAGCCGTTCTTCGTGTAGATCTCGTCCACGGGGTGGGCGCGGTGGAAGCCGTAGGTGAGTCCGGAGGTGTGGCTCAGCAGATGGCGTACGCGGATGGGTTCGGCGGCGGGCACGGTCACCGGCCGGTCCACCGGGCCCCGCTGGTAGACGCGTACGTCGGCGAAGGCGGGGATGTACCGGGAGACCGGGTCCTGGAGTCCGATCGCGCCTTCCTCGACCAGGATCATGGCGGCCACCGAGGTGACCGGTTTGGTCATCGACCAGGCCCGGTAGAGGGTGTCCCCGTGGGACGGGAGGCCGTTCTCCACGTCCCGTGAGCCGTATTCGGCGAGATGGGCGACGCGGCCGTTCCGGGTCACGGCGAGCTGCCAGCCGGGCAGCCGTCCGTCGTCCACGTAGGCGGACAGATAGTCGTCGATCCGGCGGAGACGGTCGGGACTCAGCCCTACCTCCGCCGGGTCCACCTCGGTCTTGATGCGGGACACTTCGCCTCCTGACGAGCCGGGCCCGGCGACTGAGCCGGACCTGGCTGGTTTGAAAGTTCGCAATAAATAGAACTATAGAATCAACCGCGTCACCCAACAAGAGCCGCAGCCACCTTGAGCCAGGGGCACCGTCAGGTCCACGAGCAGCCGCCGCGCCAGGGCACCGTCAGGTCCACGAACAGCCGCTGCCTCAGGGCACCTTCGGACCGCGCACATCGTCTGGCCGCGCACCCCTTCGGGCCGAGCACACCGTCAGTCCACCGGGGCCAGCGCCCGCAGCGCCGACAGCATCCCGTCCGGCCCGGCGCCGAACTCCGGGGCAGGGAGCACCGCGAGCAAGGGAGTGGTCACCCCGGCATCGGCATAGCGGGCCACCTGCTCCCGGCACTCGCCGGGCTTGCCGTGCACCAGCAGGGCATCCACGAGCGCGTCGGGCACCGCCTCGCAGGCACCCCGGAAGTCCCCGCGAGCCCACGCGCGACGGGAGGCGGCCAACTCCTCGTCGCGCCCCAGCCAGCCGTGGAACGCCGAGTACGTACGCGCGTTGAGGATCGGCCCCAGCATCGCCCGGCCTCGCGCCCGCGCGTACGCGGTGTCCGAGGTCGGACAGACGAAGAGCCGGGCGACCACTTCCTTGCCGGCCCCTTCCGGACCCATCGCCGCCAGCACCGGCCGGACATCCTCCACCGCGAGGAAGTTGGTGACGAGACCGTCCGCCTCCCGGGCCGCCAGGCGCAGCATCTGCGGCCGCAGCGCCCCGATCAGCACGGGCGGCACGGGATCGGGGCGCAGGGCGGGCCGGTAGTCCTCGATGGTGAACGAGTCGAAGACGCCCCGCACCGACTTCCCCGCCAGTGCCGCCTTCAAGAACCGTACGGTGTCCCGGACATGGCGATAGGGGTGCTCGAAGGGGATGCCGTTGATGCGCGTGACGAACGGCGGGCCCGACGAGCCGACCCCCACGGCGACCCGCCCCGGCGCCGCCTCGGCCAGTGTCGCCACCGTCATGGCCAGCAGGGCGGGCCCCCTGGTCTGCACGGGAACCACGGCCGTACCCACCCGCAACGACGGCGCCCAGGCCGCCGCGAGAGCCAGCGGCGTGAAGCCGTCGTACCCGGCCGCCTCCCCCGTCCAGGCATCGGTGTAGCCGAGATCGGGCAGCTCCTCGACGATCCGCCGATGGCCCGACAGCGGCACGGAATTGAGCGGGATCGTCACTCCATGACGCTTCATGTCTTCCTCTCGCCCCACACTTCGTCAATCATCGGGAGCCTGCGGGGAATCCACTGATGATTCGAGTGTTCTATGTTCATCGAAGTATCGAGGGAGGGGCGGGGCGTGTCAACGGCACCCCACCAACCGCGTACACACGGCCGCGCCCGGCCGAACCGGCCGGACTGGTGAGACCTGCCGGAACGGTCAGACCTGCCGGAACGGTCAGACCTGCCGGAACGGTCAGACCGCAGGCCCGCACGCGAGAAACAGCGGCAGCAGCGGGGCGAGAACCGACGCGGCCACGATTCCGAGCCACGTCACCCGGTGGGGTTCCGGCTGCGGAGCGAGGACCCGCCGCAGCCGGATCAGCGCTCCCGCGCCCCCCGCACCCGCCGCACCGAGCGCGGCGCGAGGGGCTTGGCCACCGGCGACCTCGCACATCGCGGCGGCCAGCACCTCCCGGGGGTGGGAGCGCAGGGCCCGGTCGTCCGCGGCCATCTCCAGCAGGAGAGCCGTCTGTTCCTTGGCGTGCCGGGCGAGGGGCAGCCCGGGGAAGGCGAGCGCGAACGCCTCCGTCTCCATGTGCAGCAGATGATGGCGGCCCACGAGGTGACCGCGCTCATGCTCCAGCACGGCGCGCAGCTGCTCTTCCGAGAGCACGTCCAGCGCGCCCCGGGTGACCACCACGCGGCAGGAGCGTCCCGGCAGGCAGTAGACGGCCGGGACGCCGTGCTCCACGACGGTGGCGCCGTACTCGGGAGCCGGACGGCCGACCAGGGTGAGCAGATCGAGGTGACGGCGACGGGCACGGCGGGTCCGCGCCACCGTGCGGACGAGCCAGGCCGAGGGGAGCAGCACGATCGCCGCCGGGGCCAACAGAGCGGCAGCGGCGCCGAAAGGCGAGGAGTCGCCGGTCAGGGCGGTCGTGGCGGTCGTGGCGGTTGGGGCGGTCGGGGCGTCAGGAGCGAGTCCGCACGCGCTCAGCAACCCGAGGAAACCGTCGTGCACATGGTGTTCGCGGACGACCAGGTGATAGACCGCCAGGGCGGTGGAGACGACGAACGTCACCATCAGCCCCTGCCAGGCCAGGACCCCGACCGCCGGAGCCCGGTGGGGCCACCGCGCCCGCGACAGAACGGCCGGCGCCACGACTCCGGCCAGGAGGGCGTATCCGGCCAGCGCCACGGCCGCGGTCATCCGTCGGCCCGCCTCTTGGCCGTACGCAGAGCGGCGCGCAGGGCGTCGGCCTCGTCGGGCGACATCTGCTCCACGAAGCTCAGCAGCGCGCCCGCGGGGTCGGGATTACTGCCGAGGGCCTGCTGCATCAGGGCCGCGGTGTACTGCTGGCGCGTGCAGGTGGGCTCGTAGATCCAGGCCCGCCCCTCCTTCTCGCGCCGCAGCATGCCCTTGCCGTAGAGGATGTCGGCGACGGTCTTGACCGTGCTGTAGGCGATGGGGCGCTTCTTGTTGAGGTCGGTCAGGACATCACGGGCGGTCGCGGGCCGCCCCCAGGCCCACAGGCGGTGCATGATCTCCGCCTCCAGCTCACCCAGCTGCCGCACGAACGCTCCCCTCGCCCTCCGGAAGCGCGCCGTCCGGGCTTCGGTGTCCGCTCATCGTAGTCTCGCCGCCGCCACGGCCGGAGCCTGCCGCCCACCGGACCGCACCCCGACGCGCGCACGGTGCACACACCTCCCCGCCCACCCAGTCAGCCAAGCAACTTAGTAGTATCTCGACGGCCGGGAGACAGACCGATACCTTGTCGCGCCATCAGGAAGCGATATACGGCGCCGTCGACACCCGACCACACTTGGAAACCAAGTGCTAACACGCTTAGTATTTTAATGGCTTCCGGGAACTCCGGATCCGGCGAACCCGCTACCTCGCCGGGAGCCGTCCGTATCCGCAGCACAGCCGTATCCGCAGCACAGCGCCGTACCGCACCGCATCCGCCGCCCCGGCTGCGGCAGGGAGGCAGCCGAGGAAGAAGGAGTTGGCCCCATCGTGGCGTCCCACCGCCGTCCCAAGCCGCCCCACCAGGCGTACACGAGCGTGCTGACGGCCACCGCCGCCGCGGCCGTCGCCCTCTCGGCACAGCCCGCGTCGGCCGATCCACTGCCGGACCCGAACAAGAAGGGCGTCCAGGCACAGGTCGATCGCCTCTACGAGGAGGCCACGCAGACGACGGAGAAGTACAACGGCGCGAAGGAGAAGGCCGACACCCTCCAGAAGCAGGTCGCCGACCTCCAGGACACGGCGGCCCGCAAACAGGAGGCACTCAACACCTTGCGCGACCGGGTCGGCACGATAGCCGCCGCTCAGTACCGCGGCGGCGGAATAACCCCCTCCGTTCAGTTGATGCTCTCGTCCGACCCCGATGCCTATCTGGATCAGGCATCCCTCATGGACCGGCTGAGTGACCGTCAGATCAGCGTTCTCCGGGCGTACGAGAGCAGGCAGCGCGTCCTGCGGCAGCAGCGCACCCAGGCAGCGGAGAAGCTCGGGGACCTGGAGAACGTACGCGCCGAGATGGGGCGCCAGAAGAAGGAGATCCAGGGCAAGCTCACCAAGGCCCAGCAGCTCCTCAACACCCTTACCGCCGAGGAGCGGGCCAAGGTCGCCGCCAAGGAGGAGCGCGCCAACCGCGACAGCGACCGCGCCGTCCTGGGAAACGAGGCCAGCGCCTCCGGACGTACCTCCTCGGCCTTCGCGGCCGCCAAGAGCCGCGTCGGCATGCCGTACGTGTGGGGCGCGACCGGGCCCGGCTCGTTCGACTGTTCGGGCCTGACCTCCTGGGCCTTCAAGCAGGCCGGCGTCTCCATACCCCGCACCTCGCAGGCCCAGGCGAACGCGGGAACCCGCATCGACTCACTGAGCGCCCTCAAGCCCGGCGACCTCATCATCATGCGCACCGACCTGAGCCATGTCGGCTTCTACGCCGGCAACGGCCAGATCCTTCACGCACCCAAACCGGGCGCCCAGGTCCGCTACGAATCGATCGCGCGCAGTGGCATGCCGTTCATGTGGGGTGTGCGCTTCTGACCCTCGATGCGACCGCGTCGAGGGCATCGAGCGTGCCGAGGGCGCCGCACCACGTACGCGGTGCGGCGCGCTCGTTCAGGCGCGTGCGCGAGCCGGTCCTGACGCCTCCTCGGCGCGGACGGGGTCGCCGGTGGCGTACTCGACGTACTCGCGTTCAAGCCGGAAACCGGCCCGCCAGGCGAGCAGGCGGCCGTGGCGGTCGTCGCGGGAACGGGTCCAGGTGGGGATACGTCCACGGGCGGCGATGTCCGCGCAGAGCGCCGTGACACAGGCGAGCGCGAGGTGCTGCCGCCGGTCGGGATGCGAGAGGACGGCCACGTCCTCGTAACGGCTGCCCAGGACGTACGTAGACGCCACCGCGAGCAACCGGCCCCGGTGAAAGGCGCCCCAGGCGACCCCGGACGCGGCCAGCGAGTAAGGGCCTCCCCAGGTCGAGTGGACGCGCCGCGCGGCACCGCCGAGTCCGGCCAACGCCATCGCGTCCTCCGCCACGAGCCGCCGTACGGCCACTCCGCGCGGTGGGCGTGCCGGAAGCGCGGAGGCGTGGTGGACGTAGTCCATCCGCTCCCCCGGGTCGAGGCACGTGAAGGCCGTGCTCAGGACCGGCAGGAAGCGGGCGGGGGCCTGGACGCACAGGGAGGCCAGCGGGGCGAGCGCCGTCGGAGCGAGCGCCCGCGGGTCGCCGCGCAGCAGCGCGTGGTTGCCGGACGAGACGGCCACGACCCGCGGGTCGACGGCCCGGTCGGCCCACCAGCGCCCGCTGCCCGTGGCGCGCACATGCTCGGCGAGGGCCGCGACGCCCGGTGCTCCGACGGGGAACCAGTGGGCGAGGTCGGGCAGACGGGCGGGCTGGAGTTCGATCATGTGAGCCACCTCGGGGGCGGGAGAGAGGAAGGGGGACAGGGGCGGGGCTGGCAGCACCCCAGTCCGGGAACGTGCTTCGGCCCGGGCGGGACAGGCTTCGGCCCAGGCGGGACGGGCCTCAGCCAAGACCGGGGACGGCGGAGACCAGAGCGTCGATGAGCTTGATACCGACGAACGGCAGGATGAGGCCGCCCAGCCCGTACACGGCGAGGTTGCGGCGCAGCAGGTCGTGCGCCGAGGCGGGCCGGTAGCGGACTCCGCGCAGGGCGAGCGGGATCAGCGCGATGATGATCAGCGCGTTGAAGATGATCGCCGCGGTGATGGCCGAGGTCGGACTGTGCAGGCCCATGACGTTCAGCGCCTCCAGATCCGGGTACGCAGACGCGAACATGGCCGGGATGATCGCGAAGTACTTCGCGACGTCATTGGTGATGGAGAACGTGGTGAGTGCGCCACGGGTGATCAGGAGCTGCTTGCCGATCTCCACGATCTCGATCAGCTTGGTCGGATTGGAGTCCAGGTCCACCATGTTCCCGGCCTCCTTCGCGGCCGAGGTACCGGTGTTCATCGCCACACCGACATCCGCCTGAGCCAGAGCCGGAGCATCGTTCGTCCCGTCACCCGTCATCGCGACCAGCTTGCCCCCCGCCTGCTCCCGCTTGATCAGAGCCATCTTGTCCTCGGGCGTCGCCTCGGCGAGATATTCGTCCACACCTGCCTCGGCCGCGACCGCCCGCGCGGTCAGCTCGTTGTCCCCGGTCACCATGACCGTGCGGATGCCCATGCTCCGCAGCTCCGCGAAGCGCTCCCGGATCCCCTCCTTGACCACGTCCTTGAGGCGGATGATCCCGAGGACGCGGGGACCGTCCCAGTCATGGACGGCGACCAGCAGAGGCGTCGCCCCGGAGGCGGACACGGACGCGGACCATTCCGCGGCCTCGGGCGGCACTGTGCCGCCGCGCATCGTCACCCAGTCGGCCACTTGCGCCGCCGCACCCTTGCGGATGGCACAGCCCGCGCCGTTGTCCCAGGTCAGGTTGACGCCGCTCATCCGGGTGCGGGCGCTGAACTCGACAAACCTCGGGTTGCTCAACTCGCCTTCGCCCGGCGGCCGAAGACCGTGCCGCTGGGCCAGGGCCACCACGGACCGGCCTTCCGGGGTCCCGTCGGAGAGGGAGGACAGCTGGGCGGCGTCCGCCAGTTTCAGCGACTCGATGCCCGGCAGCGGGATGAAGTCGGTCGCCTCACGGTTGCCGAGGGTGATGGTGCCCGTCTTGTCGAGCAGCAGCGTGTCCACGTCTCCGGCCGCCTCCACCGCGCGGCCGCTCATCGCGATGACGTTCCGCCGGACCAGCCGGTCCATGCCCGCGATGCCGATCGCCGAGAGCAGAGCACCGATGGTGGTCGGGATGAGCGTGACGAGAAGGGCGACCAGGACCGTGGTGGACTGCGCGGCTCCGGCGTATCCGGCCATCGGCTGCAGGCTGACGACCACCAGGATGAAGATGACGGTCAGGGCTGCCAGCAGGATGTTGAGGGCGATCTCGTTCGGGGTCTTCTGCCGGGAGGCACCCTCGACCAGGGCGATCATGCGGTCGATGAAGCTGTGCCCGGGGTGCGAGGTGACCCGTACGACGATCGAGTCCGACAGGACGGTCGTACCGCCGGTGACGCCGGAACGGTCCCCGCCCGACTCCCGGAGCACCGGCGCCGATTCGCCCGTGACGGCGGATTCGTCCACCATGGCGGCTCCGTCGACCACATCGCCGTCGGCGGGGATCGACTGACCCGCCTCGACGACCACGAAGTCGAAGGGCCGCAGCTCGCCGGGAGTCACCGCCTCCGTCTCCGCGCGGCGCAGATTCATCCCGTACGTCCAGTGATCCAGCCGCAGCGCGACGGTTTCTGTGCGCGCCCTGCGCAGGGACTCCGCCTGGGCCCGGCCGCGCCCCTCGGCGACCGCCTCCGCGAAGTTGGCGAAGATCACCGTCAGCCAGAGCCAGACGCTGATCACCCAGGTGAAGACGGACGGGTGGACGAGTGCCGACGCGGTGGTGAGTACGGAGCCGACGGCGACGACGAACAGGACGGGCTTTCCGGCCAGGGCGCGCGGATGGAGCTTTCGTACAGCCTCCACGGCCGAGGCCGCGAGCCGCTCGGTCTCCAGCGGGTTCGCCGGGCGGACGCGGGTGCGGGGCGGCCGGACGTCCGGGGTGCCCGGGGCGTGCGGAGGGGCCCCGGGGTTCGAGGGGACGTGCCGGGTGGCGGCGGGAGGCATGGCGGAACCTTCTGCTGGGTTCGGGCAGGGCAACCACGGCCCGGTCCGGGTGAATGCCCTGACGGGCGAGGTGAGTTGGCGTCCCCCTGACGAGACGCACAGGATCGTCGGACCGCCGTCGGGACGTCGGCACGCGCCCGTCGGAACGTGGCGCGCACCCCGACGGCACCACGGGCCGACGCCACCACGGGCCGACGGGACCACGGGCCTTCGGGACCACGGGCCTTCGGGACCACGGGTCGGCATCAGTCAGGGAGTGACGCGGAATCGGAGCCGGCAGATCACGGCGTCGGTGTCGCGGCGCACGGCATGGGCGACGACGGCGCCGCGCTGATTCTGCAGCAGCCGCTCCCAGAGCCTGGCCGGTTCGGTCTCGGGAATGAGGACGGTCACCTGGGCGCCGGGGTGCGACCGGGCGAGCTCCCCCACATACGCGGACACCGGGCGCCCGAGCGAGCGGGTGGGGGCCTCGATCTCGATCAGCTCGACGCCCGGGTTCCACAACTCCCAGTCACGGCGCAGCGCTTCGGCCGCCTTCCGGTCCTCCGGGGCGGGGTGGGTGACCGTGACGGCGAGGACCTCCTCGCCGAGGGAACGGGCGGCGGACAGGGCACGGCAGGTCAGCTTCGACAGTCCGGAGACGGGCACGACGACGACCGAGTGCTCCTGTCGCGGCGGCTGCGGGATGCGGCCCAGTTCCAGGCGGGCACCGATCCGGGCGTAACTGCGGTGGATCCTCTCGAAGCCGAGGACCAGCAGCGGCAGGGCGAGGACGATCAGCCAGGCGCCCTCGGTGAACTTGGTGGCGGTGACGACGACCGCCGAGACACCGGTGAGCAGGGCACCCAGGGCGTTGAGGGCGGCCTTGGCCCGCCAGCGTGCGGGGCGTTGCTCGTACCAGTGCCGGACCATCCCGACCTGGCAGATCGTGAAGCCGACGAACACACCGATCGCGAAGAGCGGTACGAGGGTGTTGGTGTCGCCGCCCGAGAAGGCCAGCAGGGCGGCGGAAACGGCCGCCAGGGCGAGGACCCCGTGCCGGTGCACCTGACGGTCGGCCTTGAGGGCGAAGACGTGCGGCAGGTAGTTGTCCCTGGCCAGCAGGCTCATCAGGACGGGCAGCCCGCCGAAGGAGGTGTTCGCGGCCAGCGCCAGCAGCACCATGGTGGCGAACTGGACGACGTAGAAAGCGATGTTGTGTCCGAAGGACGCGTCCGCGAGCTGGGCGAGTACGGTCACGCCCTCGACCGGCTGGAGATGGAAGCGTCCGATCAGCACGGAGAGCCCGATCAGCATGACCCCGAGGAGTACGCCGAGCGCCACCTCGGTGCGCTGGGCGCGGCGGGCGGCGGGGGCCCGGAAGGACGGCACGGCGTTGGCCACCGCCTCGACACCGGTCAGCGCCGAGCAGCCGGCCGCGAAGGCCTTCAGGAGCAGCAACGCACCGACGGCGGTGGCCCCTTCGCCCAGCGCGGAGGCATGGCCGTCGGCGGAGGCGGTGCTCACCGGGCCGTCCCGGAAGAGCCCCACCGCGATCATCGCGAGGATCGAGCCGACGAAGAGGGCGGTCGGCACGAGGAACGCCTTGGCCGAGTCGACGACGCCCCGCAGGTTCACGGCGGTGACGAGCACCAGGACGGCCAGGCAGATCCAGACCCGCTCCCCGTACAGCTGCGGGAAGGCCGAGGTCAGGGCGGCGACGCCCGCGGTGACCGACACGGCGACGTTGAGGACGTAGTCGAGGATCAGGGAGCCGGCGGCGACCAGGCTGGTGCGCCGGCCGAGGTGCTTCCTGGCAACGGCGTACGAGCCGCCACCGTCCGGGAAAGCGGCGATGACCTGCCGGTACGAGGCGACCAGTACGGCCAGCAGCGCGGCGATCGCGAGCGTGACGGGAAGCGTGAAGCCCATTCCGTACGCCCCGGCCGCGGCCAGGACGAGCACGATCGACTCGGGCCCGTAGGCCACGGACGCCATCGCGTCGAGGGACAGGGCGGAGAGCCCCTGGAGCGCGGTCAGCCGGTGCCGGTCCCCGGCCGCGGGCTTCGGTGCGCCGGTGTCGGGAGGCTCCTCCTTGCTCGGGCCGTGCCCTGCCGTGCTCGGTCTACCCATGTCGATGGACATTTTCGCTCGTTCCTCCGTCGGACCAACTGAGGACAGCGTGGGAACAGCACAGCCCGATGACGAGCACTCCTGGCGGCTTCCATACGGCCGCGGCCCCAGTCTTCACACACTCCTGACGCCGATGGCCGGAGAGGGGCGGGTAGCCGGGTGCCCGTCCGCAGCGGACACCGACGGCCGGGATCCGGGATCCGGGATCCGGGATCCGGGATCCGGGATCCGGGATCCGGGATCCGGGATCAACAGCCGCCCACGCAAGACGCTCGGCTGGGATACCCCAGCCGAGCGTCTACGTGATCTACTCACCGTCTAAAGCCAAGCGGTGTTGCGACGGCCCCTTGAACCTAAGCTCCGGCGGGGGCTTTGCTTCTTCTGTGGGACCGGCCTCCCCGCCGGTACGCCACAGACTTTCGGGAGGCGCGTCTCAGGCGCGCGTGGGGAGACGCGCCTGCCCCTCCCTGCCCAGCAGCCTACGTGGCGGGGGCACGGAATCCATCACTCGAACGGGTGGCGAATCAGGGCGCTTCCCGTGGGGATGTGGCCTAGGCGATGAAAACGGCCCCCCGATCTCATCGATCGGAGGGCCGCTTACGTGCTCTCACCTGCTGTTTACCACTGTGCCCCTGGCAGGATTCGAACCTGCGACACCCGCTTTAGGAGTGGGATCGAATCCTTGCCGGGGGGTGCCTGAGCATGCCGTGTGGCGCTGTCCGGCCTGGTCAGCGCCACGCGGCTTCGTACTCGGTCCTGCTCGTGACGCCTTGTGCCGGACCGTCCGCTCACGCATCGCTCACGCATGTCAGGAGTGGGGGCTCACTGCATGGGCACGGTCGAGGGGGGGGCCTGGCCGACGCCGGGGCCCGCAGGAACGGCGCGGCAGCCCTAACCTTGAATCGCATCCAGGGGTTCATAATGAGCCTTTTCCATCTTGATCAGGTGGCGAGTTCGAGGGCGACGACGGCTCGGACGGCGGCGGTGATCCGGGTGGTGCTGCAGCGAAGTTTCCGCAGGAGCCGCCAGGACTTGAGGATGGCCATGGCGCGTTCGCCGAGGCTGCGGATCTTGGCGTGATCGCGGTTGTGACGTCGGCGCCAGCCGCGCAGGTGCTTGCCACGGATCGGGACACGGATCGCAGGGCCGGCACCCTGATACGCCTTGTCGGCCCAGCACTTGATGTCGTCTGCGGCGAGGGCGGCGGGAATGCCGTGGACCCGCGCCGCGGTCAGGTCGTGTGTGGCTCCCGGCAGTGCGTCCGAAGCCCAGATCAGGCGTCCGGCGGGATCGGCGAGGACTTGCACGTTCATCCCGTGATGCTTCTTCTTCCCCGAGTAGTACGGCCGGTCGGCGGCGATGCGGTCGATCGGCAGTACGGTGCCGCCAAGGATCACGTACGCCTTCTTGCGGACGGTCGTCATGGCCTGTTCCAGCGTGGGCGCGAGAGCGGCCAGGAGGTCGACGGCCTCGCGTATGTAGCGGTAGGCCGTGGCGATCCCGATGCGGAAGCCTGCGGCGAGACGGGCGTAGGTGTCGCCGCAGCGTAGGTGGGCCAGGACGAGCATGGCCTGTCCGCCGCAGGTCAGGCGCCGCCAGCGTGAACCGATCCGACGGCGGTGACCTGCGAGAAGACCGGAGAGATGCCGCAGAGTGCGGCTGGACAGATCGATGCCGGACGGGTAGACAAGCACGCGAAGGCTCCTGGCGGACTGGTGATCTTGGTCGTGAACCCGTCTACCAGGAGCTTTCTTCATGCCCGCCGCCGGGGCTGCCGGCCCAACCACCCGTCAGGTTGGAAGAGGTTCAATCTGGCGCCGTTGCCAACCGCGGCCACAGTTATCGACGGCGCAGCTCGACGATCGCCCGAGCTCCGTATACGAGGAGCAGCACGGCCACTGCTTCGTCTGCCCCTTGTCGACCGTTGTTTACCGCCCCCACTGGCACGTCGTGGAACGGGCTTCCCTTGCGCTTGCCGTGAGCTGGTCGAGGCTCTCGTGCAGTTCCGCGATCTCCGTCAGCTCGGATCTCGTCGCCTTCGCAAAGCGGGGCGGAGCCTTAAGGGCCTTGTCGTGTAGAGCGGCACCTTCTCCAGTCAGCCGCACCAGGACGGAGCGCTCGTCCGGCGTGCTTCGCTCACGCCGGCCCAGACCGACGCCTTCCAGCTGCTTGACCAGCGGGGTGAGCGAGCCCGACGGCTCAACCTGTCGGACGACCGCCTGCACTCTGGACGTGTCCGCGTCATCTTTGGCGCCGCCTCGTCGTTGCTGGGTTATCCGGCGGTAGCGGTATGGGCTCGTTTGGGGCGCATACCGCTACCGCTGATTTCTTTTAGCCAATCCATGAAGGGCAGGCCGCAGGGGGCACGCAGCACCTATGCTTTGCCGATGGATGCAGAGATTTATCCTCCACAGACGGTAGCCAGAGTCAAGCACGTAAGCGAAGATCAAACCACGGCATTCCTTGAGTTGCGTAACGGCAATATCGCAACATGTACCTCCCCTGAAGGGTTTAATCTAAATCGGGGGGACATCGTATTTATAGATGTCGAGAATAGCGACATCAACTTTGCTCCTAATGAACTCTGGGACGAGGACCCCTGGGTGGGCGTTGTCCGCTTGCTGCTGCCAGGGCAAGTTGTCATCGATATCGGCGGCCGCCTCAAGGTTCTAGACGAGCCACTCGACGTGGACTTGAGAGAGGGGAACACGGTAAAAGGACTTGAATCGCGAGGAATCGTGGAGGTGATCTCAGAAGACCCTGTTCGTTATATCGACCTCCCTGCCGTCGATAGCGTCACGGTGGAGCAATTCAAGATTTCGCCCGATGGGGCGCTTACTTTTGACGACTTTGGCGGCTATTCTGAGATCATAAATAGGGCGAAAGAGCTAATCGAAATTCCTCTTGAGCATCATGACGCCTTGAAAAAAATCGGTGCCCGCCCAATCAAAGGGGTTCTATTTACTGGCCCGCCTGGCACCGGGAAGACAATGCTTGCCAAGATTATCGCGAACCGCGCGAATGCGGAGTTCTATGAGATTAGTGGACCAGAAGTCCTCAGTAAATGGTATGGGCAGAGCGAAGAGCTTATTCGCAAGATTTTTGAGGATGCTGCAACTCAGGAAAGAGCCATCGTCTTCTTCGATGAGATGGACAGTCTCGCGTCACAACGTAGCGAAGACACGCATGAAGCCTCACGTCGGATCGTGGGGCAGCTCCTATCTGCTATGGATGGGTTTACTGCTGATACTAATGTTGTTGTCATTGCAACGACTAACCGCCCGCAGGATCTAGATGCTGCTTTGCGTCGTCCTGGAAGGTTCGACTGGGAGATCAACTTCCCGATGCCTAGCCTGGAGGATCGTCGGCAGATCCTTGAGGCTTCCGCTAAACGCCTGAATAAGGGGCAGGACCTACCGCATCCTTATATTGCCGAAAAAACTGCTGGCTGGTCCCCGGCGGAGCTTTCCGCAATTTGGAGTGAAGCCGCATTGTTGGCCGTAGCGGAATCCAGAGACGCAATTTTTGCGGATGACTACATCTGTGGATATGAGCGGGTTGCATTGCATCGGATTAATTTGAGCAAGAGTCCTGGGCGGCAAGAAAGGGCGAATGATGTTTACTCGGATTAGGCAGTGGTTTCAGAATCGCAGGAGACGTGCCGGGCTTCACAGGTCGGGCCCAGTTCTTCGTGAATTTGTATATCTAGACGAAGTTAGTGTGACGAGCCTTCTTTCGTCCCGCCTTGGTGCATTGCCGAGCGAATACAGTGAAACTCTGTCCAACTCCATTAAGTCTGAAGTGAATAGCGGAGTCGACGTCGACGCCAAGGTTGTCAAGTCCAAGCTTGGGTCACGATTTGAAGCCACTCAGAGTAAAGATTCGCAGGTTCTGCGAAAGGCAACCATTCAGGCCACATTTAAGGATCTGCATGCCTACGAGAAGAGCGTAAATACGAGAATGATTAGGCCAGAGGTTGCCCTGGGGCAACCGCCCACTTGGTCGAAGATGGCCGCCGAGATGTCCGCTCGGCCAGCCAGCTACATGACCCAGCCTTGGGTACTTGACCAAGATAGACTAACCCGTGGGGAACTTGTTGAAGTGAAGGTGAAACTGCGAGCGGACCCGACGTATCGCGTGAGTTCCATAATCTCCACTATGGCAGATCTGGTTAGCAATCCACATTTGGCTGCTTCGATCAATCCTGAGGACATGGAGGAGGCGCAGGCTCTCAACGGTATTCTTGAGGGGCTTATGGCGGGCCTTGTACCACTCAAGTGTGAAGTGGTCGACTATGCAGTTTTCACGCTTGCCGGCGTTGAGTATGTTATCCATAAAAAAATGGAATCAGGCCTCGCTGACGATGTGAGGAGCACGCGGAAATCTCTTTTTTTGGTAGGAGTTACCGAACAGTCTCTTTATTGGAAAGATATCCGGCGGGTTCTGTTTTCTGATGCGTCAGTGTCGGCCCTCTGTAGAATCGGTGTTACGGGAATCCAGTTGCGATGGACTCCCATCAAACTCGCCGATGTTCTGAAAGAGATTCTTCCAGAATTGGGCAATGAGATTGATAGGTTCAGTTCTGGTGCTTTGAGTGCTCTGGCTGAGGACAGATCTTCCGAAGAGCTCACGGATATAAGAGTGCGCGTACTAATTTTGTACGGGGAGCTGATCGCCGGGCGATGCGGAATTACCCTCGACGAAGATGCGAGGGGTCGGATTGAAGTGCTGGCTCACGAAAACAGCGGACTATTGATTTCTTTCACTGATAGCCGCAGGGCATTTCGCCTTATTGTCCAGGAGTTGGAAAATCGATTTTCTGTTTCAGTCGATTCTGATGACGCTGTGAGAGAAAGGAGTCATGCCTGGCAGCTCATCGGAGCGACTCCTGGTGGCGCTGTCACACTGCATACCTCGCCGACGTCAGAACCATCAGCACATACGACAGCCGATGAGAGGTACCTTGACTCGGAGTTTGTTGCCATCTATTGGTAGTGAGGGATGAAGCTCTCGCTGGCCAAATCCAGCTTGGTGGAGCGTGTCCTGCCCAGTTCGGGGGCGAGCGTGATCAGGGGGCCGTACGCTCGCTGGCAACCTGGGCATGCTGTGATGCTGCCCGGAATTGAAACGAGTGGCCCCTGATATTGCTCGACGCGGGAGCCGAAGCGGGGAGAGGCTAAACGTGGAGCCGACCGCCGCAGCCACAGTGGGTCCTCCCGCCTTCCGCCCGCAGCTCGCCACCGCGCCGTCGAGGGCGGGTCGGGTGGTCGCGCGGTGAAGCTGCTGCCTGGGGGGCCCGGCCCCGCGTATCGTGCTTTAGGTGACTGATTCGACCGTGACGGATAGGACTGAGATTCCGATCAGCGTCCTCGCCGAGCTGACCAGCGCTTTCGGCCTCGGAGAAGTGCAGGAAAAGCGCTACCTTGCCGACGGGCTGATGAACGCGAACTGGAAGGTTGACGCCCTGGCCGGGGTGTTCGCACTCAAGCGGGTCACCGATGTGTCGCTTGATCGGCTGGCTCGCAACCTTGGGGTACTGGCCTCGCTGGCTGCCGATGGTGTCCCGGTCAGTCCTCCCGTCCCCACCGGCTCCGGCTCCCTGGTGGCTGAGGTCGATGGCGGTGTCTGGTGCCTGTTCCCGTGGGCAGCTGGCACACACCTCCGGGGTATCGACCTCAGCCTGTCCCAGGCCACCTCCTTGGGCGCTCGCCTGGGGCACCTCCACGAGGGCCTCGGCCGGGCCTGCGATCGGGATCTGCTGCCCGTAGTGCCCGAAACGGTGACCGCTGACGTGACGACGCCGGAGCGGGGGGTGGAGAAGTCGGAGCGGCTGTCTGGAGCCGTGAGAGATAAGGGGATTGGCAGCACGTTCGACTCAGCGGCGTCGCTCGCCCTGGAGCAGCGGCGTGTGCTGATTGGTAGGCACGCCGACGACCGGCCACAGGGCGAGACCCCTGCGGGCCGCCACGGGTGGACGCACGGTGATGTCCAGTACCGGAATCTGCTGTGGGCGGGCGGTGATTTGGTCGCCATCCTTGACTGGGACCGGGTCGGTGTTCGTCCGTACGCCGAGGAGGTCGTGCGGACGGCCCAGGTGCAGTTCGGTGTGGACGGGGTGTTCGACCTCGGGCGGGTATCGGCATTCGTCCGTGGCTACGGGTCGGTGGTGCCGCTGGAGGCGTCGGCGCTGGTGGATGGTGCGCGCCGGTTGTGGTGGAAGCGGATGACGGACTTCTGGCAGCTGGAGTTCCACTACGACCGCGGTGATTCCTCGTTCGACGATCTCTTCACGGCGGACGAGGTGCTGCTGCACTGGTGGACGGAGCGGCTCGATCAGGTCGAGGACGCGCTCGCCGCAGGGTAGATCCCGAGGGCTTCGAGCTCTGGCAGTTTGGGGCGGGTAAGGCGTGCCGCGTGGTCTTGGGCTTGCTGGCCGAGGGCGTGATGTTCGGCGGTGTTGATGGCGTTCGCCCAGTCTCGTGGTCCTGCGCTGTGAGGCAGGACGATTCCGTGTGGGCCGATGGCTTCCGGGATGCCGCCTCTGTCGCTGCCGATGCTGGGGGTGCCGTGCAGCGCGGCTTCGACGATCACCCGGGGGAACGCGTCCTCCACCGTGGATGGCACCAGCAGCAGGCGATGGCTTCGGTAGAGAGCGTCCATGTCGTAGGTGCGAGGGACGTAGGCCACGTTCGGGTAGGCCGCGAAATCTTCGGCGTTGTGCCACCAGCCTTCGACCAGCGTGAAGTGCTGTTCGGGCATCATGCGGATGACCTTGTGCAGGAGGGCGGAACCCTTCGCCGGGATCGGGTTGACCATCAGCACCGACTCCGTCCGCTGCACGTTCGTACCCTGCGAGGGCTGCACGAACGGTGGGTGGAAGACGGCGAGACGCGTGCCGAGGTGGTGGCGTGCTTGGCTGAGTACGAACTTCGAAACGGCCAGGCCGTATTGGGGGCGTTTGGCCAGGACTCCGAGGCCGGTCTTCGATACGGAGTGCAGGATGCCTGCGACGAGTGCAGAAGGTCGGGCCTGTTCGGCGAGGTCGGCCGCGCCCTCTTGAGAGGTGAACACGACATCGGGGTGCAGGCCGGCCAGCAGCTCGTGCAGGGCGGTGCCGATCTGAAGCTGTGGTGAGGCGATGCAGTCCACTCCGTTCCAGCGGTAGCGGAGTACCCCCTTGGTCTCCTCGTATGGGGTCTGACGTGCATCGAGCAGGCTTCGTAGCTGGGGGAGTTGTGTGGTCTGGTCCCAGGGCGCCTGGTGAGAGCCCAGGTAGATGACCTGCCAGCCGGCGACCGCGAGTTCTTCGGCCAGGAGTTGCTGCGTAACTTCGGCGCCTCCGATGAGGAGTGGTGGTGGTGTGCGGCGCCAGGCGAAGAGGGCACTGGGCATGGGCGGGTCACCTGGTCCAGAACGAGACGAGGGCTTCCACTGCCTGAGCGATGCCGCACGGGCTGGTGTCGGCAGGGATCACGGTGACCTCTTGGGAAACAGGAGGCTGTGCGCGGGCGAGGAAGTAGTCGCGGGTGTGCGTGAGGAAGGCGGGCTCGTGCAGGAAATAGTCGGGCTCGGTGGCCATGTGCCCTGCGGTTTTGCGGCGCAGGCCGAGCACCTCGGCGGGCACGTCGAGGTAGAGCGTGTGATCGGGTCGCAGGTGGGGGAGCACCTGGAGCCGGTCGCGTAGCTGGTGCTGGACGGCGTAGCCGAACAGGACGTCGACGGCGTGCGCGTGAGCGAGGAGGGTGTCCACAGAGCGGTCGAGGATCACCACGGGCTTCGCGGCAGTGAGTGCCGTGTGGACGCGAGCCTCCTCGACGGCCATGAACGTCTCGAAGGCGGCGACCTGTTCGGCGACGGACGCGGTGCGCGCCGGGGGCACGGCGTCCCGACGGCCGATCTGCTTGACGTAGCAGTCCGCGATGTAGGCTCGCTCCCCGTAGCCGCGCCTGCGCAAGTGACGTACCGCCGTCGACTTTCCGGCGTAGGAGGGTCCTTCGATCGCGATGACCTTCACAGCGACTCCGTCCGGTAGAAGCGCTCCACGTACGTGCCCGAACTGTTCGGGAGGTCGGCGGCGGCGTGCCGGATGGGCCGGTACATCTTCCGGGCTGGGTACATCTGTGAGCCGTGCATCCGCAGGACGGTGCACTTATCGAGGACCACCGAGGTGATGTCGACCAGCGAAGGCACGAGCGCGGCCCGCGTTCGGGAGCGGAAGAGATGCTGGTCGCAGCCCGCGAGAGCGTAGGTGGACCAGAACGCCAGGTCCTCCCAGAACCACCGGCATCCGAGGCGGACAGCGGCGTCGTGCACCAGCAGGTGGTCGGGGTGGCGGGTGGCGGCGGCGGGGGCGAGGAGTTCGGCGTCCGGATGGGCGGCGACGATCGCGCGGAGTTCTTCCGTGATCTGCGCGAGGCGGCCTTCGTCGTAGGGGCGGTACGGAGGCTCCGCGTCCTTGTGGCCGAGGGCGAGGCGGGTTGCGGCGAACGGGGCCAGGGCGGCGGCACCTTCTCGATCGCGCAGGCGCGAGACCGCCGATTCCGTGCTGTAGGCGTCTTCCAGCGACGGGTGGACGCTGGTGGAGCGGGTGAAGACCGTGGCCACGGTGAGCGGGCGGGGGTGGGCGAGGAAGGTCCCGGAAGCCGACAGCGCGAAGTCGTCGTGGTGCGGTTCGAGCGCGAGAACGGGGCGGCCGGTCGGGCGGCGCAGCTCGATGAAGTAGGGCCAGCCGCTGTGCGGGGCCATCAGCTCGATGACCCTGTGGTCGTGGGCACGGTGGCGGGTGAAGAGCTGGTGGGTCCACTGGTGGTGGGCGTGGTCGAGGTCGTCGGGGAACGTGTAGATCCCCATCGCGTCCGGTACCGGCATGGGAACCGACGGTGCGGACGTGTCGGTGAGGGCGGTCGTGCCGTTCATCCGGGGCTCGTGACTCATCGGACGGTGGTCTCGTACCAGTGGCGCCACATGCGCGGGGAGCTGAGCCGAAGGCGGGCGGTGACCGGGTTCTGCCACCACAGCATTCGGAGGCTTGACCACTGGTCGTAGCGGCGGGTGGAGGGGCGTACCCGCAGGTCGTCCAGGATCTTGACCGGTGCGGCGGTGATGAGGCCGTGGGCGGTCAGGCGGGCAAAGAGGTCGACGTCCTCGCTCATGAGCAGGTCCTCGCGGTATCCGCCGATAGCCTTGAACGCGGCGGCGGTGGCGAACTGGGCGACTCCCTGCGCTCCGCCATGGCGGGCGCGGTAGTGGTCCCAGTACGCGCACAGCAGCCGCGCCCCGAGCCGGTCCGGCGTGTAGAGGGGCGGGATTGCTCCGCCGACGGCTCCGGCGTCCAGCGCGGATGCTGCCGCACTGATCGCTTCGGCGGGCAGGGCGACATCGGCGTCTGTGAAGAACAGCCGGGGGCTGTGCGCAGCGTTCGCGCCGGCATTGCGTACCCGGCCGATGCTGCGGACCGGCTCGCTGACCACGCGGACCCCGAATGTGGCGGCCATGTCGGCGGTGGCATCGGTGGAGGCGTTGTCGACCACGATGACTTCACCCCGCTCACCGCTCGCGGCCTCCCAGTGGGCGAGGGCCATGAGGACGGTGGGGAGATAGCGGGGTAGGTAGGCAGCTTCGTTGTGAGCGGGGATGACTACCGTCAGGCCAGGGGCGGTGCCGGTCATCGGACTCTCCTTCTCGCGTGCGGTGCGTGGGAGCGCCCCTGGTGGGGCCTGAACAAGTGGGGTGTCCGACGGGACAGTTCGGCCAACCGGTTGGACCAGATGGTCCGGTGGTTGCCGGGTCTGGCATGGGTCCAGCAGCTCACGGTGAGGAAGGCCGACCAAGCCGCGAGGTGGGTGTCGTTCAGGGCATGTGGATAGGCGCCGAGAAGGGCGTGTCGGTCCCATTGCGAGTGGGCGTCCGTCATGACGAGGGCGTGTGCCAGGTCCGCCTCCCGGCGTCCTGGCGCGGAGTCGGTGAAGTCGACCAGGTGACGGGATTGCCGGGTTCCGAAGAGGACCACGTTGTCGAGGTGGGGGTCGCCGTGGCACCACACGAGGGACGCCTCGTCGAGGGGGTCGGTGACGATGGCGAGGGCGCGTGCGAGCCGGTCGAGTACGTCGGAGGGGCAGCGTCGACTCAGGGAGGCGACTGTCTCGATCACGGGACGCCGAGGAGCGGTGGTGGAAACAGGTGCCCCGTGCATGCGGCCGAGGAGCGTGCCGAGGTCCCTTAGTGCCTGGAGGCGCGGGACGCTCCCCGAGCGCACGGCGGAGCCGAGGGTGCCGGGGCCCAAGTCGGAGGTGACCAGCGCGGTGGCGCCGGCACTGGAGGTGGTGCCGTAGCCGAGTACCCGCGGTACGGGCACGGCGGCCGAGACCGCACGAATCGCTGTGGCTTCGGTGAGGGCGTTCCGGCGTGCGGTGTGGGAGTAGAGCTTCACGATCACATTCGAGCCGACGGGGAGGGCGACTCGGTAGACGGCGGTACGGGAGCCGGTTACCAGGCGTTCGGCGGTTCTGACGGGGCTTCCCAGCAGCAGGTTGCAGGCACGCGAGACCATCGGCGGGATGGGCGCGGCGAGGGGTGAGGCGGTCATCGGAGCTCCGGTTGCTCGGGGGCGAAGCCCAGGGCGCGGACGTGGTGCATGGTGCGTCGCAAGTGCGTGCAGTACTCCCGGACTTCCTCGGTGCGGGGGCAGTCGGCCTGCCATGGCTTTTCGGGACCTACGAAGTGGATGAGGGGTGCGGAGGAGTCGGGGAGCGGGGAGCGGGCGACGACGCGTCGGGCCCAGTTGCCGCGTTCGAGGAACCGGCCGAGCTCGAAGCGGTTGTATCCGGGGCCGACCGGTCGAACGCGGCCAGCGTGGAGGAGCCAGAGGTTCAGGGCGTCCTGGTCGTTGTGATGGATGTGCCGGCGCAGCCGGACCAGCGCGTGGCCGACTCCTCGACGTACCCGCGGCAGGTCGACGACGTGGGCCCACAGCAGGCCGGCGTTGTAGTACGGCCTGCCCTTCAAGTGAGGCCAGCGTTCTGCGGCACCCGGCAAGGCGTGGCTATCGCCCACGGACGGGCCGAACTCGTCCCGCACAGCGCCCACGTCCCCCAGGCACAAGTCGTTCAGCGGTGCACTCAGGTCGCCTCGCACGAGAGTGTCGGCGTCGAGGTAGATCAGATACGGGCGTCGGACGAACGCGGCGGTGAACTCGAACCGCAGGTAGGTGGCGACGCTGATGTAGGAGGAGTCCGCCATCCGCGCGGTACGCAGCGGGGAGCGGTGGGCCAGGTCGAACGAGCGGAAGCCGACCCGTCGCGCCAGATGCGAGAGGAGCACGGCCTCGGACGGAGCCAGGTCGAGGGTGAGTACGCGCAGCGCCACGTCCCGGCGGGCTCGGGGAGTGAGGCTGTCGGCGAGGGCGGTGATGGCGGCCAGGCCGGGGACGAGGTAGCGCTGGTCGAGGCATAAGCCGAATGCGTACACAGCGGATTCGCCTTCCAGAGGCAGGGATGGAATGTCTGTGGGGGCGCTCACTACTCGTCTCGCTGGCGCTCCAACCGGGACGTGCGGGTCTCCAGTACGTGAAGGGAGTCGGGGTCGTCGGTCTCCCACTGGTGCGACATGCCGCCAGCCGGTCGACGCAGGACCCAGGTCCGCCCTTGCTTGATGTCGGTCACGATCGCCTGCGGTCCGGCGCCGTCCCGGACGAGATCGCCGATCTCCGCACGTACGCGACTCACTGGACGCTCGCAGGGACGAGGCGCCCCCACGGCGTCCAGCCGGCCGCCGCCTCGAAGAGGATCCGGCGACGGTTGTGCTGGCCGGGCGTGTGGCGGGAAGGACTGTTCGTCGCCTCGGCCAGGAATCCGCCACGATCGCGGATGAGGACGCCGAGTGCGGCGAACTGGGCGGCGTCGTCGGCGACGTGTGTGGCTCCGGCGACGACGATGCCGCGAACCAGGCCGGACGACAGAGCCCCCGTGATGGCCGACCAGCCCAACCGGGTGTCCAGGGGCACGGTGGGGTCGTCGTCGGACCAGACACCGGCGACGTGCCAGTGGCGTGCGTCGGAGTAGTGGCGAGCGCGAAGTTCGGCCTCGCGTACTGCAGGCGGCTCGACAGCGCAGGAGTAGACGGCGACGGGAACGTGTCCGAGGCCGCCGGACGAGGAGTTCGGCATGCTCTAAGCGTGCTGGGAGGACCCATCGCTCAACAGGCACGGGCCGTGACTACAGGTGAGGTTGGGGACCGGTCGAGCTGTCACACCCCGTACCTGCAGAGCCCGCAAGCGGCGTTCGGACTGCCACGGGGCGTGGCAGTCGGTGAACGCCTGACCGTCGAACTACCACGGGGCGTGATGGTGGGTGGTCAGCGCACACCCAAAGGGACGCCGGCCGCGTGCGCGAGGCCGCGAAGTCGGCCCACGGACACACCTGCCAGCCGCGAGATGATCACCCCGGGCAGCATCTGGTGCTGAACCCATCCCGGTGCCATGGTGGAGACCTCCTCCAGAGTGTCGGCAGCCCGGTCCCACCGGCGGCACTCCACATGGGTCAGGGCGACGTCGAGTCCGTAGCGGGCTCGGGTCGCGAGCGGGACCGTCTCGTCCAGGCGGACGGTGTCCATGAGCCGCAGCGCCCCCGCCGTATCGCCCAGGGCGACGGCGATGCTCATGGCCTGGGTGGCGGCGTACAGCGGACCGTATGGCTGGGCATGGCTGCCGCGCGCGTACTCGCTGCCGAGGCGGGCGCCGACCGCGTGGGCCTGGGACAGATACTCGCGTGCCGTGTCGGCGGAAGCACCGCCCCGCGACGCGGCCACGGCTGCATTGGTGACGAGCTGCCCGTACACCGACAGACGGTCGGGGTCATGCTCGGACATCCTGGGCTCGATCCGCTCCGCTCGGGCGGCGGCGAGCGCGAAGCCCTGCGCCGTACGCCCGTCACGGAGGTTCACCCACGCCGTCGTGGCGGCGAGGTGCGCCTCACGCAGGTCGTCCCCGGCCTGGACAGCGATCTGGCGCCCGTACGTGAGGGCGGCGTAGGCGAGGTCCCGCGATCCCCAGACGTTCGCGGCCATGCCCGCAGTCTGGAAGGCGTCAGCCAGCAGGCCGGCTGCGGCTTCTCTCTCGTCGATGCCAGCGGCGTCGTACCGAGCACGGGCCTCCGGCAGCAGGGTGCCGAGTTCGGTGTACCGGCCTGCCCAGTAGGCGGTGTCCGCGTGCTGGACGACGGCACGCAGCTCCGCGACGGTGCCAGGCTCGGAGCCGGAGAGGATGCCGATCGCGGCGTCGTGCGTGGCAGCCGAGAGAGTTCGCAAGGCCGCCCGCTCGTCACGATTCATCGAGCGGCGAGGTGCCTGCTGCCCGAGGAGTACCGCGATGTCGGTGCCGAGCGTGGAAGCGATGGCCAGCAGGGAGGGAAGAGAAGCGGTGCCGCCACGTTCCAGCTTCCGCACGACACCGACCGATACGTCGGCGGCCTCCGCCAGCTGCTCCTGCGTCATCCCGCTGCGGAGGGTCTTGAGGCGTTCAGCGGTGGTGTATTCCGACCATTGCATGGCAGTCACTCCCCGGGCCGTTCAAGCCAGGCTTGGACCGTACCCACTTCACCACAGGTGTGCGCACCCTTTGGGTGAGGGCGAGTTGGCGGGGCGGCTGGAATGTGCCTACAGGGTGAGGGCTGCGTTTACCCCGAGGAGCCGCTCCAGCTCGTCGACTGTCTCGTTCTCAGTCGTCGCGAGGACGGTAGTGATGCCGAGGGACTCAGCGGGCGGAAGGTTGACCGGGTGGTCGTCGACGAAAAAGCAGGCCGGCCCCGGCAGGCCGAGGCGGTCCAGGGTGAGCTGGTAGATCGCCGGGTCGGGCTTCGCGAGACCGACCACTTCCGAAACCACGTGGACGTCGAACAGGTCCCAAATACCCGCATGTGCATAAGGGTTGAACGGCTCCAGTCCGAAGCTGTTCGACAGGAGCGCCAGCCGGTATCCGGCGTCCTTTGCGGCGCGGGCGAGCGCGGCCATGCGCCGGGCTGGCGGTACGTTCGCCCAGGCGCGTCCCATCAGGTTCTCCGGCGCAACGTGCGCGCCGAGCAGGGCGGCAGTCCCCTCGTTCCACTCGGCCTGGCCGATGTGGCCGATCTCCAGGGCGGTGTACAGCCGCCGCCCCTCGGGGTGGTCGTTGAGCGTCGCCCGCCATGCTTCCGCGAGGAGCCCTTCGGACTCGCACCAGGCGCGGTGCACGGGGCGGGGGTCCCCGGTCAGGACTCCGGCGAAGTCCAGGATGAGCCCGCGCGGGGTCTCGTGGTGGGCGGGGTCCGTGGGCTGCGGCATGCTGCGGGGTTCCTCTCCGTCGACCTCAACGACGACGCTACCGCGAGGTGTTCCGCTCCTTCGGCGCCGTTCGTGTCGCCGGCTCTGCCGAACGAGTTGCACGGGGTGGCCGGGGCGGGCAAGTCTTGAGGATCGGAAGCGCTGCTCAGGCAGGCAGTCGCCCTTCGACGGCGGCCCAGCCGGCGCCGCCTCTTGCCGTCGAACCACGCTGTCCGGGCCAGAGCCGCCCGGCCGTACTTCGGAACTGCTGGCCCTTGACCATGACACCCGTGACCGCCTTGAGGCCAGCCTCCTCGGCCTCGCCCCCCAGGAGGAAGCACGGGCAACGAAGCGAACATTGGTATGGCGGAGACCGGTCGGAAACCGCAGAATCAGTGTCCGTCGGCCCGCACAATGCGTGCAGTGCATCTCCGAGAAAGGCACAACAGACTTTGGCCGGGACAGAACCAGAGACAGGTGAAGAAGCCCCGTCTCCTTCACCTGCGACCACGGAACGACTCGTGCGTAGAGTGCGCACGCCACTGGTTGCCGCCCTCGGGATTGTGCTGTCGGTGGTGGTCGCCTTCGCTTCTTGGGCATTCCTAAAGGCCAACGGCCCCTCCTACGACGACCTTGAGAAGCGTGCTTGGCTTGATACCGCTACCACGACCGCTTCCGTCCTCCTCGGAGTATCCGGGGTGATCTTGTCGTTGCTATGGGCAGCGAGCCGCTCCTTCGCCAGCGAGGCAGAAAGTGCACGTCGCCACGTAGAAGATCCCGACCTTCCCCACGTCCACGTCTATGGCGCTGAGTCGCGGGTCTACATCCAGCCCGGGGCGTCTCACGCAGGTGCCAAGGACGGCAATACCGCACCGCTCCTGGGCCCGGACGCGCAGTCGTCGACGCTGACCCAGATCTACTCCCACGGACTCGCCCAGGCCAAGGTCAGCTTCTTCGTCAGCATTGTCTTCGGCATGGTCGGTTCAGCGGTTCTTCTGACTGGGGTCGGACTGGCAATCGTGCACGCCGACAGCAACGGCAGCCGGTACGCAGCGATCGTGACGCAGACCGCTGGAGCAGTCATCGATCTTCTGGCAGGAGTCTTCTTCCTGCAGTCCAACCGCACGCGTCGAGACATGGGTGCGCAAGGCGTGATGCTCCGTGATGACGGCCGGTTCGACCGCCGGCTGAAGGCCGCCGGTGTGCTATCCGACAACATCAGCGAAGAACCCCTTCGCAACCAGGTGCGGGCCCAGATGGCTCTGCAACTTGTTGGTGGTCAACTAGTACTCCAGCTGTAGATCGTGATCTTCAAGTCTGGGATGCGGCTTGTCGCCGGTAATGGCTGGTGCGTGATCGCTCCTGATGGCGGCGGCGCCAGTCGGACCAGCCGAGCCGGTGGGCCGCGTCGTGGAGAGGCTGGACGACGAGGGTGATGAACAGGCGCTGGATCTCGTTGCAGGACAGCGGGACCAGGCCGTCGGGGGTGGGCCGTCGGGCGTGTTCGTCGGCGCGGACCACGGCCAGGAAGGCGTGGGCGAGCATCGCGAGGGTGACCCAGCGGCTCCAGGAGGGGTAGCGGCGGACCTGGTGCTCATCCAGGCCGGCCAGCCCTTTCTCACTCTGAAAGGTCTCCTCCACCCGCCATCTGGAGCCGGCGACCTTCACCAGGGTGGTCAGCGGCACCGGTTCGGGTGAGTAGCAGCGGTAGTAGGCGAGTTCACCGGTGGTGCGGTTGCGGCGGACCAGCAGCTGGCGGTGGCCCGGCGCCGGGTCGGCAAGATCGATGACAGCCCAGTCGTAGAAGCGCTGTCCCTTCGCGCCACGTCCGGCCGAGAGCTTCTGCCAGGCCCGCTCGGGCACCTTCTTCACCAGGGCATCGGCGCGGAACGTGCCTGCACCGGTGGTCATTTCAGCCGAGCAAGCCACCGCGAGCACATAGCCCAGGCCACGTTCCTCCAGGGCGGCTCGCAGCTTCGGGTTGCCGCCGTAGACCTCGTCCCCGGTGACCCAGCCCACATGGTGCCCGGCGTCCAGGAACCGTTCGATCATCATTCTGGCCAGTTCCGGCTTGGTCGCGAAGACGGTGTCCTCGCTGAGCCCCGCGGCCCGGCAGCGTTCCGGGTCGCACGTCCAGGAGCGCGGGAGGTACAGCTCCCGGTCCACCGCGGCGTGTCCCCGGGCGCCGGCGTAGAAGAGGTAGACGGCGACCTGGGAGTTCTCGATCCGCCCAGCCGTGCCGGTGTACTGGCGCTGAACCCCGACGGTGTGGGTGCCCTTCTTCAGGTCACCGGTTTCGTCGACGACCAGCACCGCGGCCTCGTCGTGGAGGTGCTCGACGACGTATTCGCGCACGTCGTCGCGGACCGCGTCGGCGTCCCAGGAGGCCCGGCACAGCAGGTGCTGCATGCCGTGCGGGGTCGCTTCCCCGGCCCACTCCGCGATCGTCCAGCAGTTCTTGCGCGGCAGGTCAGACAGCAGGCCCTTCACCAACCGCCCGGCCCGAAGGCGGGTTTCGACCCGGGCGAACCGGCCCGCGATCCGGCCCATGGCCACCTCGAACGCCTCCCGCCAACGGACGGGATCTATGCTGTGACCTGCGGCCACCGTCTGATCTTCTGTCTTCACACACCGATGATCACCGGTGGCCGCACCCGTTTCCGGACCAGCCCGGACCTGCGTGATTGGCTCGCGGGCGGCGAACTGTCGGAAATGAGGGCGACGGCCACCGACCCGCCTGACACGCTGGCGCACATGACCACGCCACTGACCGCGAGACAACGACTTGCCGCGCTTCACCGCTATGCGGCCGTGAACGGTGAGGACTTCACCGGCCAGAACCTTGCTTCCGCTCGCACGTTGCAGCTGCGGTTCACCCGCTGCTCGTTCATGGGGGCCGATCTACGCCACGCCACCCTGGACGGGTGCTGGTTTAAGTTCTGCGACTTCAGCGGTGCAGACCTGCGTGGGGCCTCACTGCGCGAGGTCAGCCTGGCCGGATGCGATCTACGGGGTGCTGACCTGCGCGACACCGATCTGACCGACACCAGGCTCGGAAGCGTGAACACCGGCATGCCCCCGCTCGGGCTGACCGACGTCACCGGGGCCCGGTTCGAGGGAGCGTCCCTGCGTAATGTTCAAGCGGAAGGCGTCATCGGGTGGCCACCCGGGCATGGCGCGAACGAGTAGGGCCTGCCTGGCAGCGCGCCGATCACAACCCCAATCAGGCTGAGGTTGAGCACCGGCCCTCGCCAACCGAAGTGCTCAGCGACACCCAGCGAGATCACGATCTACAGCTGGAGTACTAGGGGGATCATCACCGTGCCGAACGAAGACCGCATCACCGTCAATTTCGCTACCTTGCAGCAGCTTTCGGGTGATCTGGAGGGCATCCTCCGCGTCCTGAACGAGAAGCTGGACACGTTGTACGAGCGGTCCGCCAAAGCAGTGCTGAGCTGGGACGGTGAGGCACGTGAAGCGTTCATCGACGAGCTGGACAAGTGGAGCCACTCCGCCGGCGACCTCAAGGCAACCCAGGCCTGGCTCCATGAGGTCGTGGTGAAGGGGCACCTGAACTACGCCGCGGCCAACAGGTCCGTACTCGAAGGCTGGGGAGGCGGTGCCTGATGGCCGGCACCTCCTCACCCGCCCAGTCGCCGGGTGGTAGCGGCACCATCGACGTCAAGCCGAGCGACCTCTGGTCGGTCTCCGGTCGGGTCGCCGCGCAGCAGGACTTCCTGGTACGGGGTGCCAAGACGCTTCTCGAGGAGCTGGGTAAGTACCCCGACGCAGGAGGTGCCGGCACCGAGGCCGAGAGGTTCGCCCGGGCGTACAAGACGATCGGCAATCGCTGGCTGGAGGTCTGGGGCCGGTCTGTGCTCAGCGTCGGTGGTGTCGCAGTCGGGTTCACTGAGACGGCCAACGCGTACACCAGGGCAGACCTGGCGGCCCACCCCAAGCCGGGAATGACGGCCGAGCAGCGCCCACGGCCCGCGGTCATCGACAAGGCCCCGAACTTCGACTCGGTACCCGATATCAAGTGGGGCGACGACGACGGCGGCGACGACATCCTGCGCGGCCTGATGGAGGGCATACCCGAAATCGTCCGGGACGTCCTCCAGCCACTGTGCAAGAACGTGTTCCGGATCGGAAGGGTGGCGGACGTCCACCCCTTCCCGCAGCAGCACTACCTCAACTCGCTCTGTCACAACTGGATGAACGTATCCATCACCGCGTCATTGGGGGCGGGCCAGCTCACCCAGGCGGTGGGTGCCATCACCAACCACCAGCAGGCGGACTGGGAAGCCGCGATGCGGACCTTCTGCAGCGCTCTGTGGGGAGGGACGGCCTGGGGGCAGCAGCGGCACGGCTACCAGTGGGGGCAGACCGCCAACTCAGGTCCGGGCACACCCCGGGTCCCCACGGGCAGTGAGCCGGTCCTGGCCGTGCTGAAGGACACTGCGGACAAAATCGCCACCATCCTGCGCGAGTACGCCGAGGCCGCCGTCGACCTCAACCGCGATGTCGCGGACGAGCTCCACCGCGCCATGTGGAAAGCCGCCAAGGAGATCATCGAGGACCTCGCCAAGCCCAAGGACCCCAAGAGCATCCTCGGCACCGTCACCTCCGTGATCGGCAAGGGCGCGGGCCTGATCCTGTCGTTCGACGTCAAGACGGTACTGAACATCGACACGAGCAAGCTGAACGGGATCGTCGACAAGTACACCGGCATCCTGGGAGGCCTGACCACTCGCATGGAGGCGCTGAGGGAGCCGCTGGACGAGGCATTTCGGAGCGCACCCAAGTTCGAGGCCGGCGTTGCCCGTTCGCACGGCTTCGGTACCCGGGCCCTGGAGGATTTCAAGGACTCGAAGGTCTGGCTGAAGGTCGATTCGAACGGCAACTACGACCTGAACCTCGCCGCCAACGAATACATGGCGAACGGCCATACTTTGGACAAGCACGTCGGCAAGACGGACGAGCAGCTGGCGCAGCGCCTGCGTGACCAGCAGTCGGGCGGCCCAACGGCGGCCTGGCCACACGGCAAGCCGATTCCCAGCGGCTCCTCCGCTTTCCCGAACTACCAACGCGCCGAGGAACTGACCGAGCGCAACCTCAACACGAACAAGGCCGCCATCGAGGCATGGGTCAAGGGGCCTCCGCCGGCCTCCGACGGCGACGTCAAGTCGTTCTACGACACGGTGCCGAGCGGCGAGACCAGCGGCCGCAGCGTGAGCAAGCAGCCGGTGGACCCCAACGACCCGCTGTCCGGGTACAAGCAGGGGGGTCTGAAAGCCCAGGCGTACGACGTGAGCGGCGTCGACACCCGTATCCGCTACGACAGCAGCCGCAACCCTCCGTTCACCGTCATGACGTCGATGCCCTCCAAGCCCTAGCGAAAGCCGAGAAAGGCCAGCACCACATGTCCGTCGACCAGACGTCCTGGGAAGCCGCGGTACGCCACTTGTACGAGGACGCGTACCCGTACGACGCCACGGGCCCGCGTCGCCACGAGAACTGGGTCCTCGACGCCCTCGCTCTGATGGCACGGGCCCCGGACCCCCGCGGCTGGGCCCGTCTCGATGACGCGGCTCAGAACCCGGAGCGCGAGGCGTCCCCCACGTATCCCTTCGTCGCCCACCCGCCGGAGTACATCGCGAGGCGTCTCCAGGAGATCGATCGGGACAGTGCCGAGAACCTGCTCCTCGCCCTTACGGACGACCGCTGCACCCTGTCCAACCTGAGTCGCTTCGCCGAAGGCGAGGAGGAGCTTCGGGCGATGGCGCGCACGATCCTCGCGCGCTACGGGGACACTGCCAGTTTTCACACCAACGTCAACAAGCCCGGTCACGTGAGCGGCACGCTTGACTTCACATCGTCGAGCTGGGCGTACAGCCCGCTTAGCGTGTACTCGGAGGACTACGGCCTGATCGTCGTCTCGGACACCGAGGTGGGCATGTTCTGGAACTTCGCCGACTACTGAACCGCCTGCCACCCGTAGGAGCCCGGCTCCTGACGAGGTGATTTGAGAGGATACCCCCGTGCTAACCCGTTCCGCCTCCTATCCCGACCGGGAGACCGCCCAGTGGGCCACCCAGCAGGTGGTGACCGCCAACGAACAGGCCGTCCACCGCTGGCTAGCCCAGAACACCCGGGTCCGCCTCACCGTCGAGGCAGCCTGGCCGTCCCGTGCGGAGCCCGTGGGCCGGGTCCAACTGGAGGGCGACCTGCTGGCCGGGCGCGGCCCCGTCGACGTGCGCGCGGCGCGCGTGGTGCTGCGCCGCGAGGCGACGAGTCCGCTCGGCTTCGTCGTCCAGACGACCGTCCCGTTCTACCTGTAGGGGTCGCACGCACATGTCCATGAAGCCCCTCGAACACGACCGGCGGTACGGTGAGCTGGACCAGGTGATGCGCGCGTATCTGGGTCAGTCGGCCGACGACTCCCCGGAGCGGCGCAGTCGCGCCCTGGACGCGTATCTCCGTCACACCTGGCACACCCGCCCCTCTGCCGTCGCGGAGGCGGAGCGCCAACTGCGGGAGTACAGCCGCAATCCTCCGGGCCGCGTCCGGCAGGAGCTGGGTGAGTTCTACTCGATCCCGGACACCGGAAAGCCACAGTCGGACATCGGCGACTGGCTGATAGTGCTGGCCGACCACCTGAAGAGGAGCATCGAGGAGGGCGACGTCCCGCAGCCGTCGTCCCCGCAGACTCACTGGGAGTGGCGCGCGCGTTTTCCGGAGACCGCGCAACTGCTGGGGGGCTGGTTCTCGCAGGACGTCGTCGACGAGTTCCTCGGCCACGACGCCGCAGTCACCGACTACGCTGACACCACAAACCCGCAGTTGGTCGCCCGCCTCGTGGGTGAACTGCACGAGTTGCTCGCCCTTCCCTTGGACGAGGGGGACTACGCCCTGGCTGCCGCCGAACTCGGCATGGAGGTGGGCCCGCCGGAGCCGTTCTCCCACGGCGCCTGGTTCCAGTCGCTGGCGGCGACGCTCTCCGGCGTCTGATCCGGCTGGACGGGCGCTGCACAGCCGCAGGATGGCACGAACGTGGACAGTGTCGCAGGGCCGATCCCTCGCGAGACCTCACCTGATCGACCTCGGGTCAGACCCCGACCGGTGCGCCGAACACCGCGTCGGGTCGCTTCGTTGAGGGGACCGCGAACAGGGGCAGCTCTCTGCTGCAACTCGCTCGCGACTAATTTTCCTTGCTGGCTATGGCGGGGTGGCAGGGAGGAGGTTTCCCAAAAGCTCTCCTCCCTCCCGGACGAACAACACGGCTCGAATCTCGGGGCCCGAACCTTGACCTCGGGACCCGAAGCTCAAGCGCCGGCCCGAAACCCTCCCGGGTCCCCGAACAACTGAGAGAGGGACCCACGACGCTCGAACCCCGAGATTCAAGACCCGTGCGCCGGAATGGCGACCGCACAGCCACGGCGGGATCGCAGTGAACTTGACGACGCTTGTTCGCCCTCGTCCACGGCCTGATCCGCCACCTACCAACGCCTCAAGACACGCCCTCCACAGCCCGGCTGCGGGATCTGCGCCTCGTCTGTGGTCGGGGAGTCCTCGTCCTGAATGACTTCCCCGTGATGACCTGGCGGGCAGGCTTGGCGAGTTCCAGGCCGGAGAGATGCGTCTTGAGCCTTCTGGACATGGGGCGGAAGGTCGCGAAGGTGAGCCCGCCGGACACTGCAGCCCCGACGAGGGGAATGGCCTTCGAGACGGACTTGACGAAGGTCTGCTTCGTCATCTCAACGCCGAGGTACCCGGCGAGCTTCTGCGCGATGCGCAGCATGTGGGCGAAATATTGGGCCACATCGGCCGGTACCGTGGCGGGCAGGGCGATGAATCCAGGAATCCCAGCAGCTGCGGAGACCGTGCTCACCTTGGCGGTTTCGTAGCGAATGGACTCGTTGGCCACCCTGTCCAGAACAGCAAGAAGGATACCCGCCGCCGCAGGGGTCTCTTCTATGGCTCTGCGTAGTTCATCCTCCGCGCAATGGCGAGCCAGCGCCGTCCGGAGGTACGCCTCCCTGTCGCTTCGCACGCCCGGAAGCCTTGCCGCGCCGACCCTCCCGGCCGTTTCGGGGCGGAGTACCCGCGATTCACGCCGGAAGCGGCCCAGCGGCAAGAGAGGAACGGATACGCGCACACAGCCGTACGTCCCACAGTGATTCCCACCGTGGACAACGCCGATGCGGATCTGATCGGTATGGGAGGCGTCGTCCTCATCAATCAGGGTGTCAGCTGGCACAGCCGACAAACCTAACCTTCGCCCTCTCGGTTGGCGAAACAGATCGATACCGCCCCCCCTACTACCGGCGTAGTAGGGAAGAACCAGAAGCGCCCATCGCGGTGCCGGACCCTGCCAACACCTGACGCGTTGGCAGGTCGTTGATACCGCCGTCGCCCACAACCTCGCGGACAGTTCCTACGCCATGTGGGATGCAGTCCCGCGCGGATCCTCGCTGGTGCCGCACACACGAAGGAGCTACCGGCACTGTGCGCAGGTGGCCGAGAAGGATCGCTGGACTCCCCGGAATTCCCGGCACCCTGCCACACATGTGCAGCCAGGAGACTGTCTGACCAGCAGCGCAACGGACCTGGCGGGCCATCAGAACGAGCGTCAAAACGCCTCGTGGAGCGTCATTTCAGCGTCAAGATGTCGCCTGCAACGCCCGCCATGCACATTACGCACATCAACCAAAACCGCAGCTCAGTCGTCCTTCTTAACCGGCTCCAGGATCGCCACGCACTCCACATGGTGCGTCATCGGGAACAGGTCGAACGCCCGCAGCGTCCGTACCGTGTAGCCGCCGTCCCGGAAGTACGCCAGGTCGCGGGCCAGGGCCGCCGGGTCGCAGGCGACGTACGCGATGCGGCGGGCGCCGAGGGCTGCGAGGTGCTTGACGACCTGCTTGCCGGCGCCCGCGCGGGGCGGGTCGAGGACGATCAGGTCGGCCTCGGTGATGCCGGTGCGGGGCAGGATCTGGTCGACCTTGCCGTGCTCGATCCGGACGCGTTCGAGGTCCTTGAGGTTGTGGCGGGCGTCCTCCGCCGCGCGCTTGCCGGACTCGATGCCGAGGACCGCGCCGTTCTCGCCGACGCGTTCGGCGATGGAGCCCGCGAAGAGGCCGACGCCGCAGTACAGGTCGAGGGCCGTCTCGCCCTTGCGCGGCATCAGGCCCTGCATGACGGCCTTGACCAGGGTGTACGCGGCCTGGGGGTGGACCTGCCAGAAGCCGCCGGAGCCGACGCGGTAGGTGCGGTCGTCGGCGCGCTCGCGGACGAAGGCGCGGCCGTGGACGCGGTGCACGCCACCGTCGTGCTCCTCGACGCGCAGCACGGAGACCGGCTTGTCGAGCTCGACCAGGGGCAGCCGGCCGCCGGGCTTCGGGGTGAGGATGACCTGGCGGTCGTGGGAGCCGGTGGCGGCGATGGCCTCCACCGCGGCCAGCGTCGGCCACTCGCGCTTCTCGATGCCGAGCTCGGAGACACCGGGGGCGGCGATCATGCAGTGGTCGATCGGCTGGACGTCGTGCGAACGGTGCTTGCGCAGCCCGGCGTGGCCGTCCTCGTCGATCGCGTACTGGACGCGGGTGCGCCAGGCGGGCACCTCGCCCTTGGGGAGCTTGTCGCCCTCGGCCGGCACGACCGTGCCGTCCCAGCCGGCCTCCTCGGGGGTGAGGCCCGCGAGGCGCTGGAGCTGCTCGGTGATCACCTCGCCCTTGAGCCGACGCTGGGCGCCGGGCTTGGCGTGCTGCCAGTCGCAGCCGCCGCACTTGCCGGGCCCCGCGTACGGGCACGGGGCCTCGACGCGGTCCTTGGACGCCTCGATGATCCGTACGGCGTCGGCGCGCAGGAAGCGGGAGTCGCTCTCGCCCTCGGTGACCTTGGCGACGATCTTCTCGCCGGGGAGCGTGTGCCGTACGAAGAGCACCTGGCCCTCGGCGGTACGGGCGATGCAGTGACCGCCGTGTGCGACGGGCCCGACCTCGACCTCGTACTCCTCCCCGACCAGCGACGACGTGGATTCGTTCTGCATGAGGGGAGGCTCCAGAGCTCAAAAGGGCAAACGGCCGGACGTGCGGCCGGACAACAGCCCACCAGTCTACGTGGGTGGCGTCCGGCCGCTTACCACATTCACCGGCCGGAGCGTCAGCCCTTGGTGGTGGGCTCCTTCTGCCTGCGCTCCACCGGCCCCCGCCGCACCGAACCCGGAGCGTTCCAGTCCGCACGCTTCCTGGCCCGCTTCTTCGCGGCCTCGGACGACTCCAGCTGGTACGGCACCGACGTCACCATCACCCCGGGGGTGAACAGCAGCCGGCCCTTCAGGCGCAGGGCGCTCTGGTTGTGCAGCAGGTGCTCGTACCAGTGACCGACGACGTACTCCGGGATGTAGACACTGACCACGTCGCGCGGGCTCTCCCGGCGCAGGCCCTTCACGTACTCGATGACCGGGCGGGTCACCTCGCGGTACGGGGAGTCGAGGATCTTCAGCGGTACGTTGATGCCCCGCCGCTCCCAGTCCTCCTTGAGCGCCTTCGTCTCGGCCGCGTCGACGCTGATGGACAGCGCCTCCAGTTGGTCGGTGCGCATCAGTTTGGCGTACGCCAGGGCACGCAGCGTGGGGCGGTGGAGCTTGGAGACCAGGACGATCGAGTGGACCCGGGAGGGCCGGACGCTCTCGTCCGAGGGCGTCTCGTCGGCGGCGATCTCCTCGGCGACCCGGTCGTAGTGCCTGCGGATCGCGGTCATCGTCCCGTAGAAGATCACCATGCCGAGCAGCGCGACCCAGGCACCGTGGGTGAACTTGGTGGCCAGGACGACCACGAGCACCAGGCCGGTGAAGAAGGCGCCGAACGTGTTGATCGCGCGGGAGCGGATCATGCGGCGCCGCTTGGCCGGGTCCTTCTCGGTCCGCAGATGACGGTTCCAGTGCCGCACCATGCCGGTCTGGCTGAGGGTGAAGGAGACGAAGACGCCGACGATGTAGAGCTGGATGAGGCGCGTGGAGTCCGCCCCGTAGATCCAGACGAGCAGTATGGCGGCGCCCGCCAGCAGCACGATGCCGTTGGAGAAGGCGAGCCGGTCCCCGCGGGTGTGCAGCTGGCGCGGCAGGTAGCGGTCCTGGGCGAGGATCGAGCCGAGCAGCGGGAAACCGTTGTACGCGGTGTTCGCGGCCAGGAACAGGACCAGCGCGGTGGCGGCGGCGAGGATGATGAAGAAGAACGATCCGTCACCGAAGACGGCGGCCGCGACCTGGGAGATCACCGGGTCCTGGACGAAGCTCTCACCGACCGCCGCACCGTTGTGGATCAGGTCCTTCGCCGGGTTCTCGGCCATCTTCACATCGGTGGCCATGGCCAGCCCGATGATGCCGCAGAACATGGTGACGGCCAGCAGGCCCATCGCCGCCAGGGTGGTCGCGGCGTTCTTGCTCTTGGGCTTGCGGAAGGCGGGCACACCGTTGCTGATCGCCTCGACACCGGTCAGCGCCGCACAGCCGGAGGAGAACGCGCGCAACAGCAGGAAGACCAGGGCGAAGCCGGCCAGCCCCTGGTGCTCGGGCCTGATCTCGTAGTCCGCGGTCGGGGCGTTCATCGAGTCGCCGAGGACCAGCCCCCGGAACGCGCCCCAGAGGATCATGATGAAGACACCCGCCACGAAGAGGTACGTGGGGATGGCGAAGAGCTTTCCGGACTCCTTGACGCCGCGCAGATTCATCAGCGTCAGCAGCACGATGGCCACGATGGCGCTGAGCGTCTTGTGCTCCACGACGAACGGGATCGCGGAGCCGAGGTTCTCGACGCCCGAGGAGATCGACACGGCGACGGTCAGCACGTAGTCGACCAGCAGGGCACTGGCGACGGTCAGACCCGCCTTGGGGCCGAGGTTGGTGTTGGCGACCTCGTAGTCACCACCGCCGCTCGGATACGCGTGCACGTTCTGCCGGTACGAGGCGACGACCGTGAACATCAGGACCACGACAGCGAGCGCGATCCACGGGCTGAAGTGATAGGCCGACACGCCCGCGATGGACAGCACCAGGAGGACTTCTCCCGGTGCGTACGCCACCGAGGACAGCGGGTCGGATGCGAAGACGGGAAGCGCGATGCGCTTGGGGAGGAGCGTTTCTCCCAGCTTGTCGCTGCGCAGCGCCCGGCCGATCAGGATCCGTTTGGGCACGTCGGTCAGTTTGGACACGCAGAGGATCGTAAGCGCTGGACAGCGGGGTCACCGCCGCCCAAACGCCGTGGCCTCGCATTCTTCTGCGATCAGCGGGAAAGCTCACACATTCCTTAACGCAATCCTTGCGCCCGCCCTTACGAGAACAACGCGCTGTAACCGTTCAGTGCCGGCTGGCCACCCAGATGGGCGTACAGCACGGTGGACTCGCGGCCGATCTCGCCGCGCCCCACGAGGTCAGCCATGCCCGCCATCGACTTCCCCTCGTAGACCGGGTCGGTGACCATGCCCTCGGTACGGGCGGCCAGCCGCATCGCGTCGAGCGTGGTGTCGTCGGGGATGCCGTACGTACCGGCGTGGTACCGCTCGTCCAGTTCGATGTCGGCCACGGTGAGTGCGCGCCGTACACCGATGAGCGAGGCGGTGGCACCCGCGATCCTGGCGATCTGTTCGCGGGTACGGGCCGGTTCGGCGGAGGCGTCGATACCCAGCACGCGGCGGGGACGGCCGCCCGCCTCCTCGATGGCGGCGAAGCCCGCGACCATGCCGGCCTGGGTGGAGCCGGTCACCGAGCAGACGACGACCGTGTCGAAGAAGGCGCCCAGCGCGCGTTCCTGCTCGACGACCTCGTACGCCCAGTTGGCGAAGCCGAGCCCGCCCAGCGGGTGGTCGGAGGCGCCGGCCGGGATGGCGTACGGGCGGCCGCCACGCTCCTCGACCTCGCGCAGCGCCTGCTCCCAGCTGTCCTTGACGCCGATGCCGAATCCGGCGCGGACGAGGCGGATGTCGGCTCCGGCGAGCCGGCTGATCAGGATGTTGCCGACCTTGTCGTACACGGCATCGGGCCACTCGACCCAGCTCTCCTGGATGAGCACGCACTTCAGACCCGCGCGAGCGGCTACGGCGGCCACCTGACGGGTGTGGTTGGACTGGACGCCGCCTATGGAGACGAGGGTGTCGCAGCCCTTGGCCAGCGCGTCGGCGACGAGGTATTCGAGCTTGCGGGTCTTGTTGCCGCCGTAGGCGATCGGGGAGTTGCAGTCCTCGCGCTTGGCCCAGAGTTCGGCACCGCCGAGGTGCTCGGTGAGCCGGTCCAGGCGGTGCGTCGGCGAGGGGCCGAAGAGGAGGGGGTAGCGGTGCGGGGCGGAGAGGGCGGTGGGAAGGGCGGGAAGGGGGGCGGTCGTCATAGGGGGCTCCTGGGGTCGTGATCGGAGGGCGATGGGACACGGAGAGGGGGACGGGGACGGGAAGGGGGGAGGGCGGGGGGCTGGGAACGGGGAGGGACGGTCCTGGCGCTCATGCCTCCTGGGCGGTGGCGTTCTCCTCCTCGTCCGCCAGCCCTTCCAGCGCACTCCAGATCTCCGTCGTGATCCGCGCCGCCGCCTCCGCGTCGCCTTCCGCGCAGGCATCGATGAGGCGGTCGTGGAGTTCCGCCGATCCGTGCGCCGCACTGGCCGTGCCGAACCGGCGCCACTCCAGGCGGCGGATCAGCGGGGTGTAGCGCTCGATGGTGGCGGCGACCGCGCGGTTGCCGCAGGCGGTGACGAGGGTGTCGTGCAGTTCGTCGTCGGCACGCAGCGCGGCGGCGACATCGCCACCGCGGGTCGCCGCCCTGAAGCGCGTGTTCGCCTCGCGCATCGCCGCGATGTCGCGATCCGTGAGACGCGGCACAGCGCCGCGGGCGGCCAGTACCTGCATGGCCTGGACGACGGCGGCGGCATCCCGGACGTCGCGCGGCACGAGCCTCGTCACCCGGGTGTAGCTCTGCGGCTTGCTCTCGACGAGCCCCTCCCCGATCAGCCGGGACAGGGCCTCGCGGACCGGGGCGCGGGAGAGGCCGAGGCGTTCGGCGAGGTCGGCGTCGCGGACGGGGGCTCCGGGTGGGATGTCCCCGCGGACGATGGCGTCGCGGATGGCTTCGTACGCGGTGTCCCGCAGCAGTGTCCGACGGACCGGGCGAAGGGTCTCCATGAACTGACATGTTAGATGTCTGCTGTCCTGGCCGGAAGGGTGCGTGCGGCAGGGGTTCGGGCGGACGGGGCGAGGGCCGCGTACCGGGTGAGCCGTCGCCGCACTGACCAGCCGGGTCGGGGGGGCGCGGGACGGGAGTCACTGACGGCGATCGCGCGGGCCGGGGTGAGGCGCCGAGCGGACGATCCCGTTCCCTTTACCTCTCCTTTGCTGGAGCGTCGCGCCGAACGCACACTCGGATGAGGCTTTGGATGCATGGCCGCATAAGCTCATCCCCTGGGAACGCCGAAGGCGGTTGCCCCGTTGTTTGCCCGGCAAGCTGAGAGAGAAGTGTGAGCAGGGTGTTTTCGCAGGTCAGCCGGACGACCAGGACTGCGAGGTAGGCGCAAGGTGCACATCGTCATCATGGGCTGCGGGCGAGTCGGAGCCGCTCTCGCGCAGACTCTGGAGCAGCAGGGGCACACGGTCGCGGTGATCGACCAGGACCCCACGGCGTTCCGCCGCCTCGGGTCCGGATTCGGCGGCCGTCGGGTCACCGGGGTCGGCTTCGACCAGGACACCCTCCGCGAGGCGGGCATCGAGGAGGCCGGGGCGTTCGCCGCGGTGAGCAGCGGCGACAACTCGAACATCATCGCCGCCCGGGTGGCCCGCGAGATGTTCAGCATCGAGAACGTCGCGGCCCGGATCTACGACCCCCGGCGTGCCGAGGTCTACCAGCGTCTCGGTATCCCCACCGTGGCCACGGTCCGCTGGACCGCGGACCAGATGCTGCGACGGCTGCTGCCTTCGGGCGCCGAGCCGCTGTGGCGCGACCCCAGCGGTGGTGTGCAGCTCGCCGAGGTGCACACGACGCCGTCCTGGATCGGCCACAAGATCAGCACACTCCAGGAGGAGACGGGCGTCCGTGTGGCCTTCCTCACCCGTTTGGGTGAAGCCATACTGCCGACGTCGCAGACCGTCCTGCAGGAGGGCGACCTGGTCCACGTGATGATGCGTACGGACGAGATCGCCAAGGTCGAAGCGGCCTTTGCCGAGGGTCCCGAGGAAGGCGGTCACTGATGCGCGTATCGATTGCCGGGGCCGGCGCGGTGGGCCGTTCCATCGCGGCCGAGCTCCTGGAGAACGGGCACGAGGTGCTGCTGATCGACAAGGCGCCGACCGCCATCTCGGTGGAGCGGGTCCCGATGGCCGAGTGGCTGCTCGCGGACGCCTGTGAGATCACCTCGCTGGACGAGGCTGCCCTGCAGCGCTGCAACGTCGTCATCGCCGCGACCGGCGACGACAAGGTCAACCTGGTCGTCTCGCTGCTCGCGAAGACCGAGTACGGCGTTCCGCGGGTCGTCGCCCGGGTGAACAACCCGAAGAACGAGTGGCTGTTCAACGAGTCCTGGGGCGTCGATGTCGCGGTCTCCACACCGCGCCTGATGTCGGCCCTGGTCGAGGAGGCGGTGAGCGTCGGCGATCTGGTCCGGCTGCTGCGCTTCAGCCACGGCGACGCGAACCTGGTCGAGCTGACGCTGCCGCCCGAGTCGGCGCTGGCCGGCACCCAGGTCGGGGATGTCGCATGGCCGGAGGACACCTCGCTGGTCACCATCATCCGCGGTACGCGCGTACTGACTCCGAGCACCGAGGAGACCCTGGAGGCCGGTGACGAGCTGCTGTTCGTGGCCGCCCAGGCGCGCGAGGAGCAGCTGGAGGACCTGCTGTCGGTCCGCCGCGATCCCGAGGACGACTGAGCCGGACCGAGGCGACACCACAGGCACCGTACACAGGTGAAGGGCCCGGAACCGTGAGTCACGGTTCCGGGCCCTTCAACGTCGTCTGCCGGTGGCGGTCAGCCCTCGTAGTTACGGGCTGAAGCCGCCTGCGCCTTGCGGGCCTTCTCGGCCTGCTCCTCCGCCTCCATCTCGGCGAAGACGTCGATGGGCGGCGGCGCCTTGGCCAGGAAGACCCAGGTCAGGTAGACGGCGAGCAGGAACGGCGGGATCTTCAGCGCGACCAGCACCCAGCCCAGCTGGGCGGTGTCGGCCCACCAGTAGAGCGGGAAGAGGATCGCGCACTTGGCGAGCAGGATCAGACCCCAGGCGTAGCTGGCCTTGGCGTACGCCTTCTTGCGGCCGGGGTTCCTGGTGCGCCAGGAGAGGTTCTCCTTGAAGACCGGGCCCAGGATCAGGCCGATCAGCGGAACTCCGGCGAGGGTCGTGATGAGGTAGGCGAGCGCCAGGCCGAGCGTGTAGACCATGCCCGGCAGGTAGAAGTCCTTGGCGTTGCCCGTCATCATCGCGAAGACCACACCGAAGGCCACGCCGAAGACGCCGCTGAAGGCGTGCTTGACGGTGTCCTTGCGGATCAGCCGTACGGCGACGAGCGCGAGGGACACGGCCAGAGCCGCGATGGCCGAGACGTGCAGATTCTTGTTGATGGTGAAGATCGTGACGAAGAGCAGTCCGGGCAGGACTGTCTCCACCATGCCGCGCACGCCGCCGAAAGCCTCGAAGAGCGCGGCCTCGGTGACCGCTTTCGCTTCGGCTTCCTGCTCTTCGGTGCGATGGGGCTGGTCCGTTTCGGACGTCGGCTTGTCAAGAGACGTCACCGGCTACTCCTTGCCGAGCGGTCGGAGTTCGTATGTGGGGTTGAACAGCACCCGGCGCCCGTGACTCATGGCGAGGCGGCCCGAGACGATGAGCCTGCGGCCGGGCTCGATGCCGACGATCGAGCGCCGGCCCAGCCAGACCACGTCCAGCGGCGCGGTGCCGTCGAAGAGCTCCGCCTCCAGGGCGGGCACTCCGGCACGCGGACGCAGGGTGACGGTCCGCAACGTACCAGCCACCTTCACGATCTGGCGGTCCGAGCATTCGGAGATACGCGTGCACCCCGACGCCTGCGTGTCCTCCTGCAGCTCCTCCGACTCCAGGTCCTGCTGGGAGCTGGACAGCCGGTCGAGCATGCGGCGGAAGCGGCCGGAGGGCTTTTCCGCCTTCCCGGCCTTCTCGAATCGAGGAACGGCACTCATACCCGAAGGGTACCGGTCCCCTGTGGTACGAGCGGGGGACGGGGAGGATCACTCGTACGGGTGACCGGAATCGGTGCCGCAGGTTGTCGGCAATGCCGATTGTCGGCGCCACGCTCCGAGCGGTATCCGCCCCCGGCCCCGTCGTCAGCCCGCCCTCGGCCCCGTCGTCAGCCCCGTCGTCGGCCCGCCCCCGGTCCCCCCGTCAGCCGCGCTCGAAGCGGTATCCCATGCCCGGCTCGGTGACGAAGTGCCGGGGGTGCGAGGGGTCGGCCTCCAGCTTGCGGCGCAGCTGGGCCATGTAGACCCGCAGGTAGTTGGTCTCGGTGCCGTACGAGGGGCCCCACACCTCCTGGAGCAGCTGCTTCTGGCTGACCAGGCGGCCGCTGTTGCGGACGAGGACCTCCAGCAGGTGCCATTCGGTGGGGGTGAGCCGTACGTCACGGCCCTCGCGGTGGACCTTCTTCGCCGCCAGGTCGACCGTGAAGCCCTCGGTCTCGACGATCACGACATCGTCGGCGCCGTCCTGGCCGACGGGTTCGGCACGGCGTACGGAGGCACGCAGCCTGGCCAGCAGTTCATCCATGCCGAACGGCTTGGTGACGTAGTCGTCGGCCCCGGCGTCCAGGGCCTCGACCTTCTCGTCGGACGTGTGGCGGGCGGAGAGCACCAGGATCGGTACCCGGGTCCAGCCGCGCAGCCCCTTGATCACCTCGACACCGTCCATGTCGGGCAGCCCGAGGTCGAGGACGACGACATCGGGGTGGCGGGCGGCGGCGAGCTGGAGGGCGGTCGCCCCGTCGGGGGCCGCGTCCACCTCGTACTTGCGCGCCTTCAGATTGATCACGAGGGCGCGTACGATCTGCGGCTCGTCGTCGACCACAAGCACCCTGGTCATCGCGGACCTGCCTTTCTGCTGTTCGGAGAGTGTGTGCTGTACGGAATCGGGGCTGCCGTCACGAGGTGACCGGGGCAGGAAGATCGGGGCTGACCGCAACGTATCCCGGTGCCGCCTTCAGGGTGAGCACCATGGTCAGGCCGCCGCCGGGGGTGTCCTCGGCGTCGAGTGTGCCGCCCATGGCTTCCACGAAGCCGCGGGCGACGGCGAGGCCGAGGCCGACTCCGGCGCCGCGCGGGGCGTCGCCGTACCGCTGGAAGGGCTCGAAGATCCGTTCCTTGCCCTCGTCCGGGACCCCGCGGCCCCGGTCGGCGACCCGTAGCTCGACGCGTTCACCAAGGGCGCTGGCTGCCACGGCGACGGGTTTCCCGTCGGGGCTGTACTTGACGGCGTTCTCGACGATGTTGGCGACGGCCCGCTCCAGCAGCCCGGGGTCGACGGCGACCATCGGCAGCGTCTCGGGGATGTCGAGGTCGACGCTGCCCTCGGGGACGCCGCCGAGTGCCATGGGCACGACCTCGTCCAGATCGATCTCGCGGATCAGCGGGGTGACGGTGCCGGTCTGGAGGCGGGACATGTCCAGGAGGTTGCCGACCAGGTGGTCGAGGCGGTCGGCGCCGTCCTCGATGCCTTCGAGGAGTTCGGCCTCGTCCTCCTCCGACCAGGCGACATCGTCGGAGCGAAGCGAGCTGACGGCGGCCTTGATGGCGGCCAGCGGGGTACGCAGATCATGGCTGACGGCGGCGAGCAGGGCGGTGCGTATGCGGTTCCCCTCGGCGAGCCGGCGGGCCTCCTCGGCCTCCCAGACCAGGCGCTGGCGGTCCAGGACGACGGCGGCCTGCGCGGCGAACGCGCCGAGCACGCGCCGGTCCTCGGCGGGCAGCACCCGGCCGGACAGTGCGAGCGCCATGTGGTCGCCGACCGGCATGTCCACGTCGGCGTCCTCTGGGCGGACGACCGGGGCCGGGCCGACGGACCCGGCGCAGGTCCACGGGTCGACGTCGCTCTTCCGCTCCAGCAGGGCGACGGACTCCATGGCGAAGGTCTCGCGGACCCGGTCCAGCAGGGCGTCCAGGGTGGTCTCGCCGCGCAGGACGCTGCCCGCGAGGAAGGAGAGGATCTCCGACTCGGCACGCAGCCGGGCCGCCTGATGGGTGCGGCGGGCCGCCAGATCCACCACGGAGGCGACCGCCACCGCGACCGCGAAGAAGATCACGATCGCGACGAAGTTCTCCGGGTCCTGCACGGTGAGGGTGTGCGTGGGCGGGGTGAACCAGTAGTTCAGGAGCATCGAGCCGACGGCGGCCGAGGCGAGGGCGGGGCGCAGCCCGCCGAGCAGGGCCGCGGCGACGGTCAGGAAGAGGAAGAGCAGGACGTCGTTGGCGAGGCCGGGACCGTTCTCCAGGCTGGTCAGCAGCAGCGAGAGGAGGGCGGGTCCGGCGACGCCGACGAGCCAGCCCCAGATGATGCGGGCGCGGCCCAGACGGGCGCCGCGCGCGATGGGCAGACCACGGCCCTTGGCGACCTCTTCATGGGTGACGATGTGGACATCGAGGTCAGGACCGGAATCACGCGCGACGGTCGAACCGACACCGGGACCGTAGATGTACTGCCACGTCTTGCGCCGGCTGGAACCCAGAACGATCTGCGTCGCATTCACACCCCGCGCGAACTCCAGAAGAGCCGCGGGTATGTCATCACCGATCACATGATGGAACGTCCCCCCCAGATCCTCCACCAGCGTCCGCTGGACCGTGAGCTCCTTCGGCGACGCCGCCGTCAGACCATCACTCCGCGCGATATACACCGCCAGAATCTCACTGCCCGACCCCTTCGCCGCCATCCGCGACGCACGACGGATCAGCGTACGGCCCTCCGGACCACCCGTCAGCCCCACCACGATCCGCTCACGCGCCTGCCACGTCGAACGGATGTTGTGCTCACCCCGGTACTGCTGCAAATACTCATCGACCCGGTCCGCGACCCACAACAACGCCAGCTCACGCAGAGCCGTCAGATTCCCCGGACGGAAATAATTCGACAACGCCGCATCCAGCTTGTCCGGCTGATAAATATTCCCGTGCGCCATCCGCCGCCGCAACGCCTGCGGCGACATGTCCACCAGCTCGATCTGATCCGCCCGCCGCACCACCTCGTCCGGCACCGTCTCCCGCTGCCGCACCCCCGTGATCGACTCCACCACATCACCCAGCGACTCCAGATGCTGGATATTCACCGTCGATATCACATCGATACCCGCCCGCAGCAGCTCCTCCACGTCCTGCCACCGCTTCGCATGACGCGAACCCGGCACATTCGTATGAGCCAGCTCATCCACCAACGCCACCACCGGAGCCCGCTCCAGAACAGCATCCACATCCATCTCCGTGAAAACCGCCGAACGGTACTCGATCTCCCTGCGCCGCACCTGCTCCAGACCGTGCAGCATCACCTCCGTACGCGGCCGCCCATGATGCTCCACGAACGCCACCACACAGTCCGTACCCCGCTCCACCCGACGATGAGCCTCCGACAACATCGCGTACGTCTTACCGACACCGGGTGCCGCACCCAAATAGATCCGAAGCTTGCCGCGCGCC